>NZ_CM145486.1:1960000-4537478 GCF_055521555.1 Sphingomonas sp. BL-S-25 | reverse complement strand
ATGTGGATCGCCGGGCTGGTGAACGCATTCCAGCACAGCCGTGATGGTTGGAGTTCGGTCGGGACGTTCGGCCTGGTGCTGTCGGTGATTTCCACTCTGCTGGCGCTGGCCGCCGCCTGGATCGCATTCAGCCTTGCCGGACGCGCGGAGGCGGTACGATGATCGGCCGCAGCCTGCTTGCCCTGACGCTTCCCCTGGCACTCGCCGCGTGCGGCGGCGGGGAGGCGATCGACCAATATGGGCCCGATCCCAAGCTGCCCGCGCGCGACGAGACGCTGATCCCGCCAATGAAGATCGCCCGGCCGGCGGGATGGGAGGGTGCGCTGCCGACGGTGCCGCAGGGCTTCACCATTGCCCCGATCGCCACCGACCTGAAGATCCCGCGTCAGATCCTCGTGCTACCCAATGGCGATATCCTGGTGGCCGAAGGATCGGGCGGCAACGCGCCGAAGCTGCGTCCGAAGGACGTGATCGCCGGCTATATCAAGAGCCTGGGCAAGAGCGGGGTGAAGGGCGGCGACCGCATCACCCTGTTGCGCGATGCCAATGGCGATGGGAAACCGGACCTGCGCACCATCTTCATCGACAAGCTGAATGCGCCCTATGGGCTCGCCTATGTCGAGGGCAATCTGTACGTCGCGACGCAGGACGCGTTGCTGCAATTCCCCTATCGCGACGGGCAGGTCCGGATCACCACGCCGGGCGTCGAGGTGACCAAGCTGCCCTCGCGGATCAATCACCACTGGACCAAGTCGCTGACTGCCAGTGCCGACGGCACGAAGCTGTACGTCGGCATCGGATCGAACAGCAATGTCGGTGAGCGCGGGCTGGAAGTGGAAGAGGATCGCGCCGTCATCTGGGAGGTCGATCGTCTGAGCGGGGCGCATCGCACCTATGTGAGCGGCATCCGCAATCCGACCGCGCTGGCGATCAATCCGGAGACCAATGCGCTCTGGGCCGCGGTGAACGAGCGTGACGAACTCGGTGCCCACCTGGTGCCCGACTATATCACCGAAGTACGCCGCGGCGCCTTTTATGGCTGGCCCTACAGCTATTGGGGCGGAAACATCGATCCGCGCGTGCGGCCGCAGCGGCCCGACCTGGTCAGGACAGCGGTCCGGCCGGATTATGCTCTCGATTCCCATGTTGCGCCGCTTGGCATCAGCTTCGTGACGGGCGGCGGGTTCGGCTCGTCCTTTGCCCAGGGCGCGTTCGTCGGCGAGCATGGCAGCTGGAACCGCCAGGATCTGGCGGGGTACAAGGTGATCTGGGTACCTTTCGCCGGCGGCAAGCCTGCCGGAAAGCCGGTCGATTTCGTTACCGGGTTCATCGACGGCAATGGACGGGCGCGGGGGCGGCCGGTCGGTGTGACCTATGATGCGCGCACCCGCGCACTGCTGATCGCCGACGATCTGTCAAACACCGTCTGGCGCGTCGCGCCGGCGGCACGCTGACGCTCCCCGGAAAGGACGATATCCGTGGCACTCAAGGCACAGCCGATCAACTGCACCCTCAAGCGCAGCACTGGCGAAAGCAGTTCGACCGACCAGATGATCGCCCTGATCGCCGCCGAACTGCGCGAGCAGGGCGTGGAGATCGCACCGACGATCCGGATCGCCGATCACAACGTGCTGCCCGGCGTGACGTCGGACGAAGGCGAGGGGGACGCCTGGCCCGCGCTGCGCGAGCAGATCCTGGCTGCCGACATCCTGATCTTCGGTACGCCGGTGTGGATGGGGCAGGCATCGAGCATCGCCAAGCGCGTGCTCGAGCGGATGGATGCTTTCATCAGCGAGACCGACGATGCCGGGCGGATGCCGAGCTATTCGAAAGTCGCGGTGGCGGCGATCGTCGGCAACGAGGACGGCGCGCATTTCATCTCCGCCCAGCTGTTCCAGGCGCTGAACGATGTCGGCTACACCATTCCCGCGGTCGCCGCCTGTTACTGGGTCGGTGAGGCCATGGGGTCGGTCGACTTCAAGGATCTGGACGAGACCCCCGAAAAGGTCGCTCAGACCGCAAAGATGGTGGCGGCCAACGCCGCTCACCTCGCCGGACTTCTGCAGCGCGAGCCCTATCCGGGTTGACGCGGCAGGTCGTCCGGCCGGTTGATGTTGGCGAGCGGCTGGCGCAGCGATGTCGCCACGGCATTGGCGATTCGGGCGAAGCGGCGCATCGAGCGGTCGTCGCTGGTAGCGAGGTGATCGGACAGTGCGTCCGCCAGCCGGGTGGGCCAGAGGCCGATGACCGGCAGTTCCGGGACATAGGCAGCAGACCCCGCGCACAGGAGCTGATCGAGCAGGTCGTCCGGAAGCGCCGGCGTGTCGCACGGGACGCTCAGCACCGCGTCGAAGCCGGCATCGGCGCCATGGCGCAGCGCGGCGCACAGGCCGCCAAGCGGTCCGAGATCAGGCGCCGGTCGGTCGGGCAGGCAGACCGCATCGGGATGCTCGCGGCCGCAAACGACCCAGGCATCGACCTGCGGTTCGAGCGCAGCGATCGAGTGATCGATCAGCGCGCGACCTTCCAGCAGCGCCAGCGCCTTGTCGCTGCCGAACCGGCGCGAGCGCCCACCTGCAAGGACTGCGCCCAGCACCTTCATTCCGCCGGCCTCAGCAACGCGTCCGATCGGGCCAGCGTGCGAAGCGCCAGCCCGGCCGATCGGGCCCGCTCGAGCGCGAGATGCGTCGGTGCCGAAATCGTCGCGAGCATCGGACAGCCCGACAGAATCGCCTTCTCCACGAGTTCGAACGAGCAGCGCGACGACAGCAAGGCAAAGCCGCCGTCCCAGTGCAGGCCGTCACGCAGCATCGCCCCGATGAGCTTGTCGAACGCATTGTGCCGCCCGACATCCTCGCGCACCAGCCTGATGTCCCCCTCGATCGAACAGGCGGCAGCGGCGTGGACCGCGCGCGTCGCGATATTGAGCGGCTGCCGCTCGCCCAGTGCATCGAGCGCGCGGAAGACGGCGTCGTCCACTCCACTCCACCGTTGGCCCAGCATGGGCAGGGGCCGCAGGGCCTGCTCGATGCTCTCGATCCCGCACAGGCCGCAGGAGGAATCGGTGGTGCGGTGCCGGACCCGGTCGGCAATGCGATCCGACACGCGGCGATCGAGCGTGAGGCGGACGAGCGATCCGCCCGATACCGCATGGACTTCGGCGTCGACGACATCCGCGTCGCCGTCGATCAGCCGCTCGGTCAGCGCGAAGCCATAGGCCAGGTCGAGCAGATCGTCGGGCGTCGCCATCAGCACGGCATAGCCGAGGCCATTGCACTCGATCGCCACCGGCATCTCGCACGCGATCGCCCGCTCGACCGGCTGGATGCTCAGGTCACGCGAAACGCGGTCGAAACCCTGGGGCAGCGCGGTGGTCAGGCGGCGATCCGTACCGGAACCGACTTCGCTGCCGGCACATGGCTTTCCTCGGCATAATGCTCGACCGGCATCAGCACATTGGCTTCGGGATAATAGGCGCCCAGGCAGCCCCGCGGGATGTCATAGGGCGTGACGATCAGCCCGTCGCGCCGCCGCGTGATACCATCCTCCGCATCGCTCTCCAGAGCAACGATCTGACCCTCCGACAGGCCCGCCTCGGTCATGTCCGCGCGGTTGATGAACAGCACGTCGCGCGTTCCTTTCACGCCGCGGAAACGGTCATGATAGCCATAGACGGTGGTGTTGAACTGGTCGTTCGACCGCAACGTCATCAACCGGAAGCGACCTTCCGCATCGGTGAAGCCGGTCGCGTTCAGGCCAGCCGGGGCCAGGAATTCCGCTTTGCCGCTCGGCGTCTGCCAGATCCGCTCGGATGCCTTGTTGCCCTTCCAGAAGCCGCCCGGTGTGAACAGCCGCTGGTTGAAGTCCTTGAAGATCGCCGGATAGGTCGCCTCGATCGCATCGCGGATGCGGCTGTAATCGGCGACCCAGCCATCCCAGTCGACGCGCGAATTGGGCGGCAGGATGCGCTTGGCAAGCTCGGCGACGATGCGCGGTTCGGACAGAAGGTGCGGGCTGGCGGGCGTCGCCTTGCCGCGCGATCCATGGATGCAACTGGTCGAATCCTCGACCGACACGGCCTGCGGCCCGCTTGCCTGCACATCCTCCTCGATCCGGCCGAGACAGGGCAGGAGGTAGGTGATCCCCCCGGGGAACAGGTGGTTGCGGTTGAGCTTGGTAGCGATCTGGACCGAGACCTCCAGATTGGGCCAGGCTGCCTCCATCGCCGCGGTCTCGGGCACCGCACGCAGGAAATTGCCGCCCAAGGCGATCACCGCCTTTACCGACCGGTCGATCACGCCCCGGCACGTTTCGACCGTGTCGAGCCCCTTCTCGGTCGGCGGATCGAAGCCGTAGAGCTCCTTGAGCTTCGCGACCGGCGCCAGTTCGGTCTTCTCGGTGATGCCGACGGTGCGCTGGCCCTGGACATTGGAGTGCCCGCGCACCGGCGTCGGGCCGGCGCCCGGCTTGCCGATATTGCCGCGCAGCAGCAGCAAATTGACGATCATCCGGACATTCTCGACGCCCTTGACGTGCTGCGTCAGGCCCATGCCGTAAATGGCGAGCACCGCCTTGGACCGGGCATAGACCCGCGCCGCCTTTTCCAGCGCGGTCCGCTCAAGGCCGCTTTCACGCTCGATATCCGCCCACTCCATTGCCCTGATGGCGTCGGAAAAGGCAGTGAAGTCATGCGTGTGCTGGGCAATGAAGTCATGATCCAGCACGGCGGGATCGCCGACCGCTCGCGCCGCATCGTCCCATTCGATCAGGAACTTGGCGATGCCCGACATGGCGGCGATGTCGCCGCCGGCCTTCACCTGGTGATATTGCGTCGAGATCGCCGTCTCGCCGCCGGTCATCATCTCGATCGGATTCTGCGGGTCGGTGAACCGTTCGAGCCCGCGTTCCCTCAGCGGGTTGAAGGTGATGATCTCGACGCCGCGCTTGCGCGCCGATCGCAGGTCATGGAGCATCCGCGGCGCGTTCGACCCGACATTCTGGCCGAAGAAGAAGATCGCGTCGCACTTCTCGAAATCCTCCAGCCGGGTGGTGCCGACGGGAACGCCGATCGACGCCTTCAGGCCGACCGAGGTGGATTCGTGACACATGTTCGAACTGTCGGGCAGGTTCTGGTTGCCGAACATCCGGGCCATCAGCCCGTACATGTACGACGCTTCCAGGCTGGTGCGGCCGGACGAATAGAAGACCACCGATCTGGGATCCAGCGGCCGGACGGCGGTGCCGATCGCGTCGAACGCCTCTTCCCATGAACAGGCGACATAGCGGTCGGTGCCCGCATCATAGCGCAGCGGATGCGTCAGCCGGCCATGCTGTTCCAGCTGATAGTCGCTCCAGCTGCGAAGCTGGGTGAGCGTATGCTCCTGAAAGAATTCGGGTGTGGTGCGCAGCGTGGTCAATTCCCACGCCGTTGCCTTGGCGCCTTCCTCGCAGAACTCGGCCGGATGGTGATCGGCGGGCTTGGGCCAGGCACAGCTGACGCAGGCGAAACCCTCGGGCTTGTTCTGGCGCGCTAGCTGGCGCAGCGCATCGGGCGAAACGCGTTCGCGCGGCAGGATCTCGGCCAGCGATCGGACCGACCCCCAGCCGCCCGCCGGTCCCTTGAACGGTTCGATCTGCGGATCGTCGGAACGCTGTTTCGTCATCTGTCTTCGCCTCTGCTGATCCCGGGCAAGCGGGTCGATCCTCGCCCCAACGGAACGGCTCCGCAAGCGATTGGTTCAGCGAGACGCCACCAGCAAGGACAATCCCGCATGAACCCGCCCGTCCGCTACGCGCCCGATGTCGAACAGCCCGAGCCTGACGAAGCGGAGACAATTCAGGCGCTGAAAGAGCAGTTCAGCAAGATCCTGGACATCACCTCAAGGGCTTATGGACATGCCGTCCGGTCCGTCCACGCCAAGGGCCATGGTCTCGTCAGGGGCATTTTCCGCGTTGCCGACGACCTGCCGCCCGAGCTGGCGCAGGGGCTGTTCTCGTCGCCCGGATCCTATGATGCGATCCTGCGCTTCTCGACCAATGCCGGCGATATCCTCGACGATGCGATCCGCCTCCCGCGCGGCATTGCGCTGAAGGTCATCGGCGTGGACGGCGAGCGCCTGCCCGGTGACACGGACGACCGGACGCAGGATTTCATCATGGTCAACGGTCCGGCCTTCGCCGCGCCGACGCCGAAGAAGTTCCTCGGGACGCTCAAGCTGCTCGCGGCGACGACCGAGAAGGCGGAAGGCGCAAAGAAGCTGCTCTCCTCGGTGTTGCGCGCGTTCGAAGCAGGGCTCGAGGCGGTCGGCACCCGTTCGACGACACTCACCGCGCTTGGCGGGGCGAAGCCGGTGCACCCGCTGGGCGCCACCTATTTCAGCCAGACCGCCTATCGCTTCGGCGACCATATTGCCAAGTTTCAGCTGGTCCCCGTGCACGGCATCAACGACCTGTCCGATGAGGTGATCGATGCGAAGGGGCATCCAGATGCGATCCGCGAAGCGATGAACCACGAGATGCAGCACAGGCGCGGGGTGTGGGAGTTGCGCGTCCAGCTTTGCACCGACCTGGACGAGATGCCGGTCGAGGACCCGACCGTGATCTGGGATGAGGAGAAGAGCCCGTTCCGCACCGTGGCGACGCTGACGGTCGAACCGCAAACTGCCTGGGCGGGCGAGAAGAGCGTGCGTACCGAAGACCGGCTGTCGTTCAGCCCGTGGCACGCACTGGCCGCGCATCGCCCGCTCGGCGGCATCAACCGGGCGCGCAAGGACGCCTATGCCTTTTCCTCAGGCTATCGCGCGAAGTTCAACGGCTGCCCGATCCATGAACCGGCCGCGATCGGGGAGGTCACGGACTGATCGGGCGGAACCCCCGCGGCGCGGCGTGGTTCATCCCGGCGAAGGGGATGGATGATCGACAGCTGGACTCCCTATTGCGGCGCCGCACCCGTTCCGGCGGAGTGGCTGGCGCGCTGGAATCTCGATCCGGTGCTGATTGGCGGACTGGCGCTGATCGCGCTGGTCTTGTGGCAGCGCGCGGCATTCAAGGGACGGCTCGGTGCTGCTCTGGCGATCGCGGTCCTGCTGTTCGTATCTCCGCTCTGCGCCTTGAGCTCGGCGCTGTTCTCGGTTCGGGTCACGCATCACATCCTGCTCACCGGCTTGATCCCACCGCTCGCCGTGGCTGCCTTTCCCCGGCTTCGGGTACCGGGCAGCGCGTCGCTCTGGACGCTGGCGCACGCCGCATTGTTCTGGCTCTGGCATGCGCCGCAGCCCTATGCGTTCGCTCTATCCAGTGATGCCGCCTATTGGCTGATGCAGTTCAGCCTGTTGGGAAGCGCCCTCTGTTTCTGGGCCAGTCTGCGCCAGAGCCCCGCACCCCTCGCGATCGGTCTGCTGCTCGGCTTCATGGTCCAGATGGGTCTGCTCGGCGCGCTGATCACCTTTGCCGGCAGCCCGCTCTATGCGCCGCATTATCTGACGACCGTGGCATGGGGATTCAGCCCGATCGAGGATCAGCAGCTCGCCGGAATCCTGATGTGGGCGCCGGCTTCGGCGCTGTATCTCGGCGCGGCGATGGTGTTGGGCTGGCGTGCGCTCGGGCAGCCCCGGCAGGTGCCTGCGTGATCGAGGCGATCCGCGCCTGGGCGGCGCGCTATTCAGCCGAAGGGCGCTATTCGCCCGTGGGGCAGGCGTTTCACTGGGTCATGGCGGGGCTGGTGGTGTTTCAGCTCGGTTGGGGCTGGCATATGGGCCGGGTGCCGGTCGGGGCGGACAAGTTGCGCGCCTATGAGCTTCATGCCGAGCTTGGTTTTCTGATGCTTTCGCTGGCGTGTCTGCGCTTTCTATGGCGACTCATCGTTCCGGGCCCGGTCAACGACGCAGACGATCTGGGATGGCAGACGATCGCCGCGCGTGCGATCCATATCCTGTTCTATGTCTGCTTCTTCGGCCTGCCGCTGACCGGGTGGGCGATGTGGTCGGTGCTGGGCGTTTCTCCGCCGCTGTCGATCGCCGGGGTGATCCCGATGCCGCAGATGCCGTTCCACACCATCGATCCCGATATCCAGTTCGTCATCCTGGATTGGGCAGAGCGGATTCACTGGCTGCTGGTAATCCTGCTGCTGCTCATGGTGCCGATGCATGTCGGGGCGGCGCTGAAGCACCATTTCTGGGATCGGCACGACGTGCTTCGGGGGATGCTGCCGGAGCTTCCGGAGGATGAAGGCCGGGAAGTGCCGCGGCCCGGACTGCAACCGGACGAACCTCGTCCGGCGCCAGCCGGCGGCTGATCGCCAGCATCTCGTTCATCCCGTCTCCGCGCCGGTCGCTGTCGCGCCACGCGACCAGCTGGCGCTCCAGATAGTCGGCAGGCTGCCCGGCCAGTGGCGGATTGCCGGGACCGATGCCTTCGCCGCTCGCCCCGTGGCACACGGCGCAGGGCTGCAGTCCGCGGGCAGGGTCGCCGCGAAAATACAGGTCGTCGCCAACCTTCGAGACGGCCGCTGCTGCTGCGGGGGCAGGGGGTGCCGGCAGCGATGCGTAATAGGACGAAACCTTCGCGCGATCCTGGCCGTCCAGCCGCAGCGAGACTTCGCGCATCATCTTGTGGTCGCGCCGGTCGCTCGCATAATCGTCGAGCTGGCGATGGAGATAGCCGGCATCGAGCCCCGCGAGGCGAGGTGCCTCGCGCCCATCGCCTTCGCCTTTCAGACCATGGCAGGTGACGCACGCATTGGCCGCGCCGCCCTTGCCGCCGCTGAAGGCGATCACCTCGCCCGTGGCACGGAACCGGTCGGGGACGGACTGGGCCTGGCACGCCGACAGAAAAACGGCGGCGCCGCAAAGGATTAGGAGTCGCACAACCAATGGAACCGATCCGCCCCCGGATCGGTTCCCCTATCGTAACGATGTTTGGAGGCGGTGCTGCGCTTGGGGGGACTGATCCTGTCGACACTCATTCTTCTTGCCGGGTGCGACCGTGTCGAGATGGCGCCCAATGCCGCCGACGCCGCCTCGATCGAGCGAGGAAAACAGGCCGCCGAACGGCTCGGCTGCGGCGCTTGTCACACAATGCCGGGGATCGACTGGCCCAGGGGCCAGGTCGGCCCCTCGCTGGCCGGTTTTGGTGACCGGACCATGATTGCGGGACGCCTGCCGAACCAGCCCGAGACGCTGC
This sequence comes from Sphingomonas sp. BL-S-25, assembly GCF_055521555.1. Taxonomy (NCBI): domain Bacteria; kingdom Pseudomonadati; phylum Pseudomonadota; class Alphaproteobacteria; order Sphingomonadales; family Sphingomonadaceae; genus Sphingomonas; species Sphingomonas sp. BL-S-25. The sequence continues at coordinate 4,528,298 of NZ_CM145486.1, read as the reverse complement.
AACGCTTCGTCCGCAACGCGCCGTCGCTGGTGCCCGGCACCGCGATGCCCGCCATTCCAATGAGCGACCGCGACGCGCAGGATCTCTCCGCCTGGCTGCAGAGCCTTCATGAGCGCTAGGTCGGCCCTGTCCGGCGGCAGCGGCTGGCCGCCGCCCGTCCTCGACCCCGCGGGCCCCTATGCCCAGCCGGTCTCGCAATTGGCCTGGACCCTGTTCATCGGCGGCGGCCTGGTCCTCGCGATCGTGATCGTCGCACTGGGGATCGCTGTGCTCGGTTCGCGCCGGCTGAAGGATCGGCTGGGTGGCGAGAAGGCGATCTGGATCGGCGGGATCGGCTTTCCGGTGGTCGTGCTGACCGGCCTGCTGGTCTGGGGGCTATGGCTGACCAGCCATTTGTCTGCCGGCCGGGTCACCGGCGACGAGCTTCGCGTCCGCGTGATCGGCGAGATGTGGTGGTGGCGCGTTCATTATCTCGACGGGCAGGGACGCGAGACGATGCGCGACGCCAATGAACTGCACATTCCGGTGGGCAAGCCGGTGCTGCTCGACCTGGAGGCCGCCGATGTGATCCACAGCTTCTGGGTCCCGCGACTGGCCGGCAAGATGGACATGATCCCCGGCCGGACCAACCGGCTCCGCATCCAGGCGGATGCTCCGGGCATCTATCGTGGACAGTGCGCCGAATATTGCGGCGGTCCGCATGCGCTGATGGGATTTGTCGTCATCGCGCACACGCCCGAGGATTATGCCCGCTGGGCGGCCGGTCGCCAGCCGGCGACGCCGCCCGCGGATGCCGTCGCGCAACGCGGACAGGCGCTGTTCCGGACCAGCGGCTGTGCCGCCTGCCACTCGATCCGCGGGACCGAGGCCAACGGCGTCGCGGGCCCCGACCTGACCCATGTCGGATCGCGCGCCACGCTGGGCGCGGGCATCCTGCCCAATAATCGCGGCACGATGGCCGGCTGGATCGGCGACAGCCAGGCGATCAAGCCCGGCAACCGCATGCCCACCTATCGCCAGCTCAGCGGTGACGATCTCCAGGCGCTCAGCCTCTATCTCGAGCAGCGGAAGTGACGTCGGAGACCGGGTTCGACCCCGCGCTCTATGATCGCTTTCCGACCCAGGGAAACCGCTCCGCCGACGAGGAGCGCGAACTGCGTCGCATCTGGTGCGCCCCGCGCGGCTGGGAATATCTGACGGTCGTCAACAACAACTATGTCGGCATCTATTATCTCGGCACGGCCTTCCTGTTCTTCCTGATGGCGGGCGTGCTGGCGCTGCTGATGCGGGTCCAGCTTGCCGCGCCGCTGCTCGATGTGCTGCCGCAGGGGACCTATAATCAGGTCTTCACGATGCACGGCACCGTGATGATGTTCCTGTTCGCGGTGCCCGCAGTAGAGGCGGCGGGGGTGCTGCTTCTGCCCCAGATGCTGTCGGCGCGCGACCTCCCGTTCCCGCGCCTGTCGGCCTATGCCTTCTGGGCCTATGCGGTTGGCGGGCTGTGCTTCTTCGCCTCGCTGTTCGTCGGGCTGGCGCCGGACGGGGGCTGGTTCATGTATCCGCCGCTGACGTCCAAGGCCTTCTCGCCCGGCATCAATACCGATTTCTGGCTGCTGGGCATCGGCTTTATCGAGATCAGCGCGATCGCCGGCGCGATCGAGATCATCGTCGGCGTACTGCGCACCCGCGCGCCGGGCATGCGGCTCGACCGCATGCCGATCTTCGCCTGGGCGATGCTCGTTTTCGCGGTGATGATCGTCATCGCCTTCCCGAGCGTGATCCTTGCGACGCTGCTGCTCGAAATCGAGCGCGCGTTCAACTGGCCGTTCTTCGATGCGACGCGCGGCGGCGATCCGGTGCTGTGGCAGCATCTGTTCTGGTTCTTCGGCCATCCGGAGGTCTACATCATCTTCCTGCCCGCGGCGGGGATGATGAGCATGATCATCCCGACGATCGCCCGCGCCGAACTGGTCGGATATCGGCTGGTGGTCCTGGCGATGCTGGCGACCGGCTTCATCAGTTTCGGCGTGTGGGCGCACCACATGTTCACCATCGGGATGCCGGCGATGACGACCGGCTTCTTCTCCGCCGCGTCGATGGCGGTCAGCGTGCCGGCGGGCATCCAGGTCTTCGCCTGGATCGCGACGCTGGCGGTGGGCAAGCCGAAGTTCAACGCGCCCGGGCTCTTCGCCATGGGCAGCGTCGTGATCTTCGTCACCGGCGGCCTGACTGGGGTGATGGTCGCGATGGTGCCGTTCGACTGGCAGGTGCACGACAGCTACTTCATCGTCGCCCATCTCCATTATGTGCTGATCGGTGGGATGGTGTTCCCGCTGTTCGCCGCCTTCTACTACTGGATCCCGATGGTCAGCCGCCACGCGATGAGCGAGCGACTGGCGAAATGGGTGTTCGCGCTGATGTTCCTTGGCATGAACATCGCCTTCATGCCGATGCACCTGGCCGGGCTGATGGGGATGCCGCGCCGCGTGTACACCTATCTGCCGGGGCAGGGGCTCGACCTCGCCAACCTGATCTCGACCATCGGCGCGTTCATGATGGCGGCCGGCGTGCTGCTGTTCCTTGTCGATCTGGCGCGCAATTTCCGTTTGTCACCCGCGGGCGGCAACATCGGCAATGTCTATGGTGGCGGCACGCTCGAATGGCTGCCGACCGAGCTTTATTCGACCCGGTCGATCCCGCTGGTGAAGAGCGGACAGCCGATCTGGGACGATCCCAAGCTGGCCGAGGATGTCGAGCAGGGCCGCTATTTCCTGCCGCGCTCGGCCACCGGCCTGCGCGAGACGCTGGTCACCAGCCCGATCAATGCTGAGCCGCAATATCTCCAGCTGATGCCCGGCCCATCTCCCTGGCCGCTGGCAGCCGCGATCTTCACCGCGGGATTCTTCCTGGCGCTGACGGTCCAGGCCTACGCATTCAGTGCGGCCAGCGCGGTGTTCGCGGTTGCTTCGGTGCTGCGCTGGATGTGGGACACCGATCGCCGCGTGGATATCGAGGGTGTCGATATCGGCGCCGACATCCGCGTTCCGACCTATGTCACCGGGCCGGCATCGCATGGCTGGTGGGCGATGGTGACGCTGATGGTCGTCATGGGGATGATCTTCACCATGGCGCTGTTCGGCCTGGCGTTCCTGTTTACGAACCAGCCGGACTTCTGGTCCCCGCCGCCCGCCTTGGCCGCGGGCTGGCCGATCTTCGCGCTCGAACTTGTCGCACTCGTTCTCGCAGTCGGATCTCGTCCGTTGCTGAGGCGGGGTGCGAGCTGGGCGGTGATCGCGCAGGCGCTGGCTGCGCTGGTCCTGATCGGCGCCGTCCTGCTCGATTATGGGCAATGGCGGGGCACCGGTCTGCTGCCCGATGCGAGCGGGCAGGGGGCGATCGTCTTCGCGCTCCAGTCCCTTCAGGTAATGATCGTCGGGATCGCGGCGCTGATGGCGGGCTATGCGTGCGCGCGGGCCCTGCGCGGGCTGGTCAGCGTGCCCGCGAACAACACCGTCGATCTGGTCGCACTTTTCCTCGCCTATTCGGCGGGACAGGGACTGGTCGGCAGCATGATGTCGCGCCTGTTCGGAGCCGGGTGATGCGGACTTGGGCAGTGCTGCTGGCCGGACTGGCGATCTGGACCGCGCATTTTTTCCTCGTCTACGCGATCGGAGAATTCGGCGGGGAGGAGCCGGGCCACCGCGCCGCGGTGATCGTCATCACGCTGATCGCGATCGCCGTGAACCTCGTCCTGCTGCGTGTCGCAATGCGCATGTCGACGCCCGACCCGTTCGACCGGTGGCGGCGCGCGATCGCGTGCGGCGGCCTGATGATGAGCGCACTCGCGGTGCTGTGGCAGGGCCTGCCGGCGCTGTTCGCCGGCTGACCCCGCCAAAGTGGACTGGCTCAGGCCGCCTCGGCGACCGCGTAAGCGAGATTATCGCCTGCGCGACTTGCGACGCTTGCGATGGCCGTCGCTGCCCAGCACGCGCGACGTGATGGTCATTGCGATGAACGTCAGCAGCACGATGCCGACGCCCAGGCCGATCAGGTGCCACTCGGTAATATGGGCGGCCGGGCCGATGCTCTTGGCCGCGAGGACGCCGGGCAGGAACATCACCGGCACCCACAGGATTGCCGACAGGATATTGGCGATCTGGAACGGTCGCTTCGACATTTCCACGACGCCCGCAACCAGCGGGACGGTCGCACGGATCGGCCCCAGGAAGCGTCCGAGGAACACCGCGAGGAAGCCATATTTGCGGAAGAACAGCCGGGTCCGTGCCACCATCGGGCGATGCTTGTTCAGCGGCCAGCGATGATAGACCGACGGACCGATACGGCGCCCGATCCAATAGGAGATCCAGTCGCCCAGGATCGCGCCGCCGATCGCCCACAGGATGATCGGCAGGGGATCCAGCGTGCCGGTGCCGACGAGGCCGCCGATCGCGAGCATGACCGCGGTGGCCGGAATGAAAATGCCGATGATGGCCAGCGATTCACCGAAGGACAGCAGTCCGACGATGGGCCCGGCCCACATGCCATGGACGCTCAGAAAGGCGGTCGCGCGCGCGACAATCTCTTCCATCGATCAGCGCCCCCGGCCAGCCGGCCTATGGCCGATGCTCGGTGTCACAAGGTGCGCCTGGCGCATGCGGATTGATCGGTCGGGGCGTCGCATGAATGAGTAGGTCGACCATGGGGCACGGGAGTGGGTGCGTCCACCCCCATTGCGGTTACCGCCGGCAATAATCGACCGCAGAACCGAACGTTCCGTCTCTATTATCATGGGGAGTTGTGTTCGTCGCGAATCTCGTCATACCTTCGCACAATAAAGAATGAACATGGGAGGATGCATGACGCGGTCGAACCTGACCCTGGTGCTTGTGCTGGTCGTTTTTGCCTGGCTTTGCGCGTTCCTGACTCAATATCTCGATCTCGGCTCGATGATCGGCGTGCAGAACGCCTTTCTGTCGACCTCGATCGTGCTGATCGGCGCCGTTGCACTGGTCGGCGGCATCATCCTGTCGCGCGGCCGCAACGCCGCCTGACTTTCCCTATTCGACATGACGAACCGCCCGACGTCCCAGGGACGCCGGGCGGCAAGTCGGCCGCCGGTTGCGATTAGCCGGCGGCAGTAACCGCGCCGGTCATGCCGGTCGGCGACAGGATCTCGATCCAGTAACCGTCGGGATCGGTGATGAAGGCGATGCCCTTCATCTTGCCGTCCTGCGGGCGTTTCCTGAACGGCACGCCCAGCGTCTCGAACCGGGCACATGCCGCGTCGACATCGGGGACGCTGATGCCCAGATGACCGAAGCCGCGAGGCTCGTCATTGCCGCTATGATACCCCGCAAAGTCGGGATCGCTCTCGGTTCCCCAATTATGCGTCAGCTCCAGCGTCGTCTCGCGCGAGAAGATGAAGCGCGCGCGTTCGGCCGGCTCCTGCGGAATATTCTCGCCCTCGGCCAAATAGGCCAGGAAGTAGAGCGAGAAGCGCATCTCCGCGAAGTCGAGCTGCTGAAGCAGCGTCATGCCCAGCACGTCCCGGTAGAAGGCGAGCGAAGCGATCGGATCGCGAACGCGCAGCATCGTCTGGTTGAGAACGAAACCTTCGGTGCCGGATGGGCGGGACATGACGCGTGCTCCTGAGTGGGTGGCTGACCTCAACGCCTCAGGCGAGGGTCAGGCCCACATCGATATTGCCGCGCGTGGCGTTCGAATAGGGGCAAACCTGGTGCGCGGTATCGACCAGCTGCTGCGCCTCTTCGCGATCCAGGCCGGGCAGGTCGACACGCAGATCCACCGTCAGGCCAAAGCCGCCGGCGTCGCGCGGACCGATGCCGACCGTCGCGGTGACGGTGGTCTCGGCCGGAATCTTCACCTTCTTCTGGGCGCCGACCGCCTTGAGCGCACCGAGGAAACAGGCCGAATAGCCCGCGGCGAACAGCTGCTCGGGGTTGGCGCCATCGCCGCCCGCACCGCCGAATTCGCGCGGGGTGCTCAGCTTCACCTCGAAAGAGCCGTCCTCGGTACGCGCCTGGCCATCGCGGCCGCCGGTGGCAGTTGCAGTGGTGCGATATTTGACGTCGACGGACATTGAACGATCCTTCCATATCTTGCTCGCGATATTCGTTATCGCGATAACTAATATGTATGTGTGCGGTGCGAGCTTATCCAGCCTAAAATTTATCGCGATAACGATTATATGTTGGAACGGCCTGAGAGAACACAGGCTATGGAGATCGCAATGACGGCCGCCCTGCCTTTGAACGACCAGCTCTGCTTTTCGCTTTATTCGGCGTCGATGGCGATCACGCGGGCGTACAAACCGATGCTCGACGAACTGGGCATCACCTATCCCCAATATCTGGTGCTGCACGCGCTGTGGGAGCGGGATGGCCGCACCATCGGCCAGATCGCCGAGCGGCTGGCGCTTGAATCGAGCACGATCACGCCGCTGGTGAAGCGGCTCGAAGCGGCCGGATTGCTGACCCGCGCGCGCGACCCGCAGGACGAGCGGAAGGTGGAGGTTCGCCTGACGGGGGCGGGGCGCGACATGCGTGAGCGCTCGGGCTGCCTGGGCGAGGCACTGATGTCGCGCAGCGGGATGGGCGTGGACCAGCTGGCGGCGCTCAATCACGCGGTCCAGAATCTGCGCGACACGCTCGCCAGCCCAGCGATCAGCGACGCAGCGGCCTGATCGCGGCAAGGTCGTTGCGCATGGTCGTCGCGGCGACGCCGCCTTCGCCCATCGCGTGGCTGATCTGGTCGAGGCCCAGAACGACGTCGCCGGCGGCATAGAGCCCGGGAACACTGGTGCGCTGATGCGAGTCGACGCGCAGGCAACCGTCCTCGGTCGAGGCGGCGCCCAGTTGCTGGGCCAGTTCCGACCGCATCGTCGACCCCAGCGCCGGATAGACGCTGGCAAATTCGAAGGCGTGTTCGGGCGTGTCGACCCGCATGAGATCGCCCGAGATCGACAGACGCGGCGGGCCATCGGCGATCGCAATACCGGCATCGGTCAGGTCGGCACGCTGCGCATCGTCCAGATCATGTGGACCCTCGGGCGCGATCAGCGTCAGATTGGCGGTGTAGCTGCGCAGGAACCGTGCCTCGCGCAGACCGCGCTCGCCGGTGCCGATGATCCCGACCGGCTGGTCGGTGACCTCATATCCGTCGCAGATCGGGCAATAGCGTAGTAGCCCGCGCGCCAGCGCCTCGTCATGCAGGTCGTCGGGCATCGTCGGCCGGATGTTGATCACGCCGGTCGCGAGCAGCACGCTGCGGGCGCGGACCGTCGCATCGGCGGTATCGGCAAGGAAGCCGTCACCCTCTGCGCGAAGCGTCTCGACCACGCCCGTCTCGATCATCGCGTTATGCTGCAGCGCCTGCTCGCGCATCCGGGCGATCAGGTCGGTTCCGGCGATACCGCCCGGATAGCCGGCATGATTGTGCGTCCGCGGGATCATCGCGGCGCGGCTGTTGCCCTCGTCGATTACCAGCACGTCGAGGTGGAAGCGGGCGAGATAGATGGCTGCCGTGAGTCCCGCCGGGCCACCGCCCACCACCAGGCAATCGAAATCGCGTATCGTCATGATGCCGACAACCGTGGGAGGGCCGAGCCGTTCCCCTCATGGCCTTCAGCCGCGCTCTGATCGATTTTCCTGCTCGGTCTGAGCGAGTTTAGTGATTTCTGCACGTTCGAAGCTCGGGTTAGTCTTCGTCGCAATACGCACCAGAGAGAGGATATCGCCATGGACGCGAAGACCAGCGGAGACCCGTTGCGCTGCCCGGTCAAGGAGCCCGCCGCGCTGCGGAAGCTGCTGGGGAGGACCAACCGGGACTGGTGGCCCAACCAGATGTCGCTCGAGATCCTTCAGCAGAACGGGCTGTCGGGCAACCCGATGGGCGACGAGTTCGACTATGCAGAGGCGTTCAAGTCGCTCGATTATGACGCGGTGAAGCGCGACCTCCATGCGCTGATGACCGACAGCCAGCCCTGGTGGCCGGCCGATTACGGGCATTATGGGCCCTTCTTCATCCGCATGGCGTGGCACAGCGCCGGCACCTATCGCACCGGTGACGGTCGCGGCGGCGCATCGTCGGGATCGCAGCGCTTTGCCCCGCTCAATTCCTGGCCCGACAATGCCAATCTCGACAAGGCACGCCGGCTGCTCTGGCCGATCAAGCAGAAATACGGGTCGAAGCTTTCCTGGGCCGACCTGATGATCCTGACCGGCAATGTCGCGATCGAGTCGATGGGCGGGCCGGTTTTCGGTTTCGGCGGCGGCCGCGCGGACGTGTTCGAGCCCGAAAAGGACATCTATTGGGGCACCGAAGAGGAATGGCTTGGCCAGACGCGCATCGATGACGAGGCCGGCCGGGCGCTTGAGAACCCGCTGGCGGCGATCCAGATGGGCCTTATCTACGTCAATCCCGAAGGGCCGGGTGGCAACCCCGACGCGGCGCAGTCGGCGCGCGACATCCGCGAGACCTTTGCCCGCATGGGGATGAACGACGAGGAGACGGTCGCGCTGACGGCCGGTGGCCATACCTTCGGCAAGGCGCATGGCGCCGGCGATGCCAATAAAGTCGGTGCCGAGCCGGAAGGGGCGGACATCGCGCAGCAGGGCCTGGGCTGGCAGAGCGGGCATGAGTCCGGCTTTGCCGATCACACCATCACCAGCGGTATCGAGGGCGCTTGGACCCCGACCCCGACCAAGTGGGACATGAGCTATTTCCACATGCTGCTGGACTATGAGTATGAACTGGTCCGCAGCCCCGCTGGGGCCAAGCAATGGCAGCCGGTCGGGCAGAAGCAGGAGGACATGGCACCGGGCGCGCACAGCCCCGACCGCCGCCTGCCGACGATGATGACCACCGCCGACATGGCGATGAAGGTCGACCCGAAATATCGCGAGATTTCGGAACGGTTCCGCAACAATCCCGACCAGTTTGCCGACGCCTTCGCCCGCGCCTGGTTCAAGCTGTGCCACCGCGACATGGGTCCGAAGGCCCGCTATCTCGGCCCCGAAGTGCCGCAGGAGGATCTGATCTGGCAGGATCCGATCCCCAAGGCCGACTATGCCGCGATCGATGCGGACGATGTCGCTGCATTGAAGGGGAAGATCGCCGAATCCGGTCTCAGCATGGCCGATCTGGTGCGCACGGCATGGGCTTCGGCCTCGACCTATCGTCAGTCGGACCATCGCGGCGGTGCCAATGGCGCGCGCATTCGCCTGGCGCCGCAGAAGGACTGGGAGGTCAACGAGCCTGCCAAGCTGGCAAAGGTGCTCGAGTTCTATGAGGGCATCAAGCGCGACTTCGACGGCTCGGCTTCCGGCGGGAAGAAGGTCAGCATCGCCGATCTGATCGTGCTGGGCGGGACCGTAGGTGTCGAAAAGGCGGCGCGCGATGCGGGTCAGGCGATCGAGGTGCCGTTCACTCCGGGCCGCACCGATGCCTCGGCCGAGCAAACCGATGCGGCAAGCTTCGACGTGCTCGAACCCAAGGCCGACGGTTTCCGCAACTATCTCCAGGTCCGCTACAGCGTGCCGACCGAGGAGCTGCTGATCGACCGGGCGCAGCTGCTCGGGCTGAGCGCTCCGGAGATGACGGTGCTGGTCGGCGGTTTGCGTGTGCTGGGTGTCAACCATGACGATATCAAGGACGGCGTGCTTACCGATCGTCCGGGCCAGCTGACCAACGACTTTTTCGTCAACCTGCTCGACATGGGCACGGCGTGGAAGGAAGTCGACGAGACTGCGGACGAGCAGTTCATCGGCACCTGCCGCAAGTCGAACGAACAGAAATGGACCGCGACCCGGACCGACCTGGTCTTCGGTTCGAACTCGCAGCTGCGGGCGCTGTCCGAAGTCTATGCCTCGGCCGATGCCGGCGAAAAGTTCGTCCGCGACTTCGTCGCGGCCTGGACCAAGGTGATGAACGCGGACCGCTTCGACTTGGCCTGAGTCAGGCGCGGCGGCGCGCCGTAGAAGATAAACAGGGCAGCCGTGGCGATGCCGCCGCGGCTGCCCACGGCGCGAACAAGGGAGAGGAGCCCATGCATCGTGCCGATGTTGATCTGCTCGACTGCAACCGGACCTATTGGGTGCCGATCGTGATCGCGCCCTGCAACGACTGGGCCGCAGCGCCCGGATGCCATCCCGGCGACCGCTTCCTGGTCGACCGCCACACGCTACGCGCCCAGCGCGACGAAATCTCCGCCTTCGCGACGAGGCTCAGCTGCCTGTCCTGGATCATGCGCCACCGCGTCGAGCTCAACCGCGCGCTGCCCCATGCCACCGTCTGCGCGGTCAGGCTCGACCGCTGGCTGTTGGGGCTGGAGTAGCAGCCTAATCAAAGGGGCGGCGCGACGGCTGCATGACCGATACCGGGACTGGAGCATCCCCTAGGCGGCGCTTGAACTCGGCTTCCAGCCAGCGCCTCGCTCGGAATTCGCTATCGCTGGAACCGAACTCGCCTTCCGCGCGCAGCACACAAGTCGCGAAAATCTCCGCGTCGATCAGCCCGGTTTTTGGGAAGAAATCATAAGCCCACCGGTCTTCTCCGTCGACCACGCCGCCGCAGTAGCCGCCGACGGCGCACACGTCCCACATGAGATATTCGAAAGCGGAAGGTATCACGATATCCACATCGGCGTCCGGCACGTCGCACCAAAATTCGATGGTATCTGAAGTGAATGTGGTGCTTGTCCGGCTTTCGGCAGGATCGCTCAAGACATATCGAACGCCTGCATCTGCCAAGACCGGGAGTTCGTAGGTATCCCCGCTTGGTTCGATCACAAGCAGGACGCATTTTGACGTGTTATTGGTAAAGCATGAAATAGGCACAATGGAAGACCGGCAGTACGGCCATATATCTCAGGGACCGCAATCATATCGCTTTCGATATCCAGTGTCAGCCGTAATCCCGATTTGATCTTGGACGGGCGATGCATCTGGGCGATGATCGCATGCCATTGAGAACGTGGAGATAGATATTGGCCCGCACCAGCATCAACACGGACTCCGCCACCGAGCCCAAACTGCTCTCCGGCGGCAACCCGCAGATCCCCAAGGGCGATGGCGACGCCCCCGTCCAGGCGTATATCGCCGCGATGCCGGGGTGGAAAAGCGAGGCCGGGCGCCAGCTCGATGCGCTGGTCGAGCGGATCGTGCCCGATGTGCGCAAGGCGGTGAAGTGGAACTCGCCGCTCTATGGGGTGGAAGGGCAGGGTTTCTTCCTCGGGGTCCACTGCTTCACCCGCTACATCAAGATCTCGTTCTTCCGCGGCTCGGCGCTCGATCCCAAGCCGCCGGTTGGCTCGAAAGACCCGAACGCCCGCTATTTCCACCTTGAACAAGGCGACCCGGTCGACCAGCCGCAGCTGGCCGACTGGATCCGCCAGGCGGCGGCAATTCCGGGCTGGCAGCCTAACGCACCAGCCTGAACCGCTGGCCCTCATAGCTGCGCACCGCATTGCCGCGCTCCAGCTCGTGATTGCGCTCCCACAGGCTGCGTTTGCCGACCGCCGCGCCGCGCTCGTTCCGCTCGACGAACATCAGTTGGAGCTTCAGCCGGGCGATCCGGCGATTGGCATGCTGCGACCGCTGGTCCTGCGAGGTGGTTGTCAGCCCGGTCGGCAGGTGCGTGGCGCGCACCGCGCTGTCGGTCTTGTTGACATGCTGGCCGCCCGGCCCCGACGCGCGCATTGCCTGATAGCGGATGTGAGCCTCGCGCAGGTCCGGCACCGCATCGGGCGGCGGGATGCGCGAGACGCCGACGAACCAGTTGCGCCTCTTGTGCAGCGGCCGGAACGGGCTGGTCCCGATCCAGCGGATCGACCCGCACCGCGCCTCGGCAAACGCCTCGGCATCGCTGCCCGAGACGCGCAGCAGCAGCGACGGGACCGGCCCGTGGACCGGCTCGACCGGCATACAGGTCAGTCCCGCCGTCTCGGCCTCGCGCCCGAACGCGAGCGCCAGTTGCTCGACCACCCACTCGCACTCGCGCGGGCCCTGGCCGGCGCCGACATGGAGGATGACTTCTGCCATCGCATCGTCGCTCATGACCGGCGCACCTTGTAGGTCAGGAGCGGACGCAGCGTCGCCACCGGATCGACCAGTCCGGCCTCCACCAGATCGCATACGACGCGGTGGATGTCCTTGTACGCCTGGGGTGCCTCCTCGAAGATCAGGTCGCGATCCTCGCAGATCACGCGCCCGCCCAGCGGGGTGCGCTCCAGTTCCGCCGCCGTGATCCGGCGGCCCAGCTTGCCCCGGGCCTCGCTGCGGCTCCACTTGCGCCCGGCCCCGTGGGCGAGCGAGGTGAGGGCGGCATCGCCTGCCTCGTCGCGCGGCCGGACGACATAGGTCAGGTCGCCGCGCGATCCGGGAACCACGACCAGCCCCTTGTCCGCCGGTGCCGCGCCCTTACGATGCAGCCAGCCACCGCGGTGCGGCGTGACGCTGTTGTGGCAGATGTCGAGCAGACGCGCGCCATCCATGCCGATCCGGTCGAGGAAGCGGTGCGCGATGACCTGCCGGTTGAGCACTGCCCAGGCCATCGCCTGGTCATGCTCCGCCAGATAGGCGGCACCCTCGGCGCTGTCCGCCAGCAGTGCCGACGACCCGCCAGCCATGCGTGCGTGCCGGTCGAGGATCGCCTGGCCCAGGCCGCGCGAGCCGCTATGCACCATCAGCAGCACCCGGTCGGTGGCGAGGCCCGAAGCGTCGAACGCCGCTTCGTCCAGCACCGCCTCGATCCGAAGCAGTTCGGCAAAATGATTGCCGCCACCGATCGTGCCGAGCGCATCGCCCATCAGGTCGACCGGCAGCCCGGCCTCGCCCAATGCCGCCGCCGCGTCTCCCGGCCAGCGCCCCTCCAGCCCGTGCAGTTTCCGCTCGACCGCATCCGCGCGGAACTTGCGCAGCGGCAGCTCGCCCTGCCACAGCGCCATGCCGCACCCGATATCGCTGCCCACCAGCGGCGGATGGACATGGCTCGGCGACCAGAAGGCAGCACCGACCGCGATGCCCCGCCCGGCATGAAGATCGGGCAGGCCGACGACCCGCTCGATCCCCTCCAGCGCGGCGCTGTGGTGCAGCTGGTCGATCGCCGACTGCTCTATCCAGCTGTCCGGCGACGCGATGATGCGAATGTCCGCGCTCATGGCTGCGCCTCCCCGATCGGAGGAAGGTCGTTCGTCGTTTCGATATGAAAAGCCGCGGCGTCAGGCGCGCGGCGAAAGGTCAGGCGATGACGATCGCCCGTGCAGGAAGTGCCCATGCAACATGGTCCCGAAATTCTTGGAATGAAATGCTATCGATGGTCGAGCGAGCAGTTCGCATGATGCACTCCTTTCCTGTCGGGTGTCGATCGGGAGGCGCGCCAATAGCCGCAGTCGCGCCGTGGCGCAAGTCGGCGGCGGTCAGGCTTCGGCGCATTCACGCAGCGCATCGCCGACCAGGCCGAAGAAAGCCTGTCCCTCGGGACGCTGCGCATAATTCCATTCGGGATGCCACTGAACCGCCAGCACCGGGGCGCCGCACGGGCGGGCGGAGAAGGCTTCGACCAGCGAATCGTCGGGCGAGATCGCTTCGGTCGACAGGCCGGGTCCCAGGCGGTCGATGCCCTGATGGTGGACCGAATTGACGCGAATGTCGCTGCTGCCGATCGAGGCGTGGAGCAATCCGCCGTGGACTAGCGCGACGTCGTGGTCGTGGTCGAACAGCGCCTCGAACGGCACCCCGTCGCGCTCGCCCAGATGATGGCTGCCCGCAGGAAGCTCGGCGGTGAGCGTGCCGCCGAACAGGACGTTCAGCTCCTGCAGTCCGCGGCAGATGCCGAATACCGGCCGGCCCGCCTCGATCATGTGCGCCGCCAGCGCCAGCGCCACCGCATCCCGCTGGCGATCGAGCGCGCTCTCGCACGCCTCGGGCGCGCCGCCATAGCGCGCGGCGGCGACGTTCGATCGCGAGCCGGTCAGCAACAGGCCATCGAGCCGGTCTGCAAGTGCGACTGCGTCCAGCGCGTCGGCCAGCGCCGGGACCAGCAGCACGCTGGCGCCCGATACGCGCGACAGGGGCTCGATGAACCGGCTCGCGACTGCCTGGATCGGCCGCTCATGCACCTCGTTGCAGCACAGCACCCCGATCATCGGTTTGCGCGGCGGACGCGGGCCGGTGGCGGCGTTGGTCAGCCGCGATACGAAGAAGGGCGCGCTCATACCGTCTGGCCTGCCAGTTGCCGGGTCAGGCCCTCGGCGGCATCCTCCTGCAGGCGGATCGCGCCGGGCTGGACCACAACCGTGCCGGCTGGCACATCCTCGAGCAGCCAGACATTGCCGCCGATCGTCGCCCCGCGGCCGATCCGCACCCGGCCGAGGATCGTCGCACCGGCGTAGATGACGACATCGTCCTCGACCACAGGATGCCGCGCGAAGCGCTCGCGCGGGGTGAGGGTGCTCAGCCCCAGCGGGCTGCGCGCGCCCAGCGTGACATGCTGGTACAGGCGCACATTGCGGCCGATGATCGCGGTCTCGCCGATCACCACGCCGGTGCCGTGATCGATGAAGAAGGACGGGCCGATCGTGGCTCCCGGATGAATGTCGATCCCGGTGCGCGCATTGGCGAGTTCGGAGATGACCCGCGCGACGATCACCGCGCCCAGCGCGTGGAGCGGATGCGCCAGCCGGTGGTGGAGCACCGCCAGCGCGCCGGGATAGCTGATCAGGATCTCGTCGACGCTGCGCGCCGCAGGATCGCCGATGAACGCCGCCTCGACGTCGCTGTCGACCAGCGTGCGGACCTCCGCCAGCGCGGCGGCGAAATGGCGCACGATCATGTCGGCCTGATCGGGATCGAAGGCCTGACGCGATTCCGCCTGCCAGTAATCGAGCTCGCTTGCGATCTGCTCGCGCAGGATCGTCAGCGCGGCGCCGATCTGCTCGGCGACGAAATCATCCTCGCGCGCCGCACCGCCGCGAAAACCACCCAGCCGCACGGGAAACAGGGCGGCGGACAGATGCTCGACCGCCCTGGCAAGTTCGGCCGGAACCGGGAAGCGTGACACCCCGTGCAGCCCCGACTGGCGCTGCCGCCAGGCGGTGCGCGCGCCGTTCAGCGCGCTCACCGCCTCGGCGATCTCGTCGGCAAAGCGCGACTCGGTCAGCGAAACGCTCACGGGTGCGCCGCCTCGGGCTGGCGCACCGTGCGCAGATAGGGGGTATGCTCGGTCCAGCCTTCGGGGAACAGCGCCTTGGCCTGCTCGGCGTCGACGCTCGGCAGGATGATGACGTCGTCGCCCTGCTTCCAGTCGGCGGGGGTCGCGACCTTGTGCGCGTCGGTCAGCTGAAGGCTGTCGATCGCGCGCAGGATCTCGTCGAAATTCCGCCCGGTCGATGCCGGGTAGGTCAGGATCAGGCGGACGCGCCTGGCGGGATCGATGACGAAGACGCTACGCACCGTCGCCGTGTCGGAGGCGTTGGGGTGGATCAGCCCGAGCAGTCCGGAAATGCGGCGGTCGACATCGGCGATCAGCGGATAGTTGAGCGCCGATCCCTGGGTCCGCTCGATATCCGCCGCCCATTGCAGGTGGCGATCGACCGGATCGACCGACAAGCCGATCACCTTGACGCCGCGCCGGTCGAACTCGGGCTTCAGCCGGGCGACCGTGCCGAGCTCGGTGGTGCACACCGGCGTGAAATCGCGTGGGTGAGAGAACAGCACGACCCAGTTGCGACCGGCCCATTGATAGAAGTTGAGCGGTCCCTCGGTCGATTCCTGGGTGAAGTCCGGGACGGTATCGAAAAGCCTGAGCGACATGGGGGATCTCCGGTGGGAGGGGTTTCAGGCCGGTACGGGAACGCCGTCCGCCCCCTGGCGGAAGCGGTCCAGATCGAGGATGCCCGCGCGGCGGGCGACGATTGTGGGGACCAGCGCCTGTCCCGCGACGTTCACCGCGGTGCGGCCCATGTCGAGGATCGGGTCGATCGCCAGCAACAGGCCGACGCCCTGCAACGGCAGGCCCAGGGTGGACAAGGTAAGCGTCAGCATCACCGTCGCGCCGGTCAGCCCGGCGGTCGCCGCGGAGCCGATTACCGATACGAACGCGATCAGCACATAGTCGGACAGGTGCAGCGGCACGCCGAAGAACTGCGCGACGAAGATCGCGGAGATCGCCGGATAGATGGCGGCGCACCCGTCCATCTTGGTCGTGGCGCCCAGCGGCACGGCGAAGGCGGCATAGGCGGCGGGTACGCCCAGCGCGCGCTCGGTCACTTCCTCGGTCACCGGCAGCGTGCCGACCGACGATCGCGACACGAACCCGAGCTGGATCGCCGGCCACGCGGAGGCGAAGAACCGCGTCGGCGACAGGCCGTGCAGCGCGAGCAGCGTCGGGTACACCAGGAACAGCACCAGCGCGAGGCCGAGATAGATTGCGCCGGCGAAGCTGCCGAGTGCCGACAGCGCATCCCAGCCATAGCGGATCACCGCGTCGCCGATCAGACCGGCGGTGCCGATCGGGGTCAGCGCGATCACCCAGCGCAGCAGCCGGCGCATCACCATCAGTGCGGAGGCATTGAACGACAGGAAGGCCTCGCCCGCCGGCCCGATCCGGACCGCGGCGGCCCCGACCGCAATGGCCGCGACGATGATCTGCAGCACGTTGAAGCCGATCGTGGTGCGCGCCGCGCCATCGGCCAGGCTGGTCGAGGCGGTGATGCCTAGGAAATTGGCGGGCACCAGACCCTTCAGGAAGTCGAGCCACGACCCGGTGGTGCCGGGCGCAGCGGCGCTGGCCGCGTCCACCCCGGCATGAAGCCCCGGCTGGATCACGAGGCCAAGCGTGATGCCGATCGTCACTGCGATCAGCGCGGTGATCGCGAACCAGACCAATGTCTGCACGACCAGCTTCGCCGCATTCTCCAGATCGCGCAGCGCGGCGATCGATGCGACGATCGCGGTGAAGACCAGCGGCGGCACCAGCGCCTTGAGCAGCTGGACGAAGATCTGGCCCAGCGTGTGAAGCGCTTCGCCCAGCGCCGCGGCAAAGACCGGCGCGTCGGGCGCCATCAGGCGCGCGGCAAGACCGAGCGCCAGGCCCAGGATCATGCCGATCAGCACCTGCACCCCGAAGCTCGGCCAGCGGCGCTGGTGAGTCGGTCCGCCTGACGCGGCTCGGGACGGGGCGGGATCGACGCGGCTTGCCATACGCTTTCACTCTGGAGGAGCGGGCGGGGAGAGGATCCGCCCGCTCCAGGGTCAGGGTGTGGAAAGCTGCGACACCGCACCGCGAAGCCCGAGCGCGGCTTCCCACGGCCAAGAGGTAAGGGCGGGACCGGTCGGCGTGCGAACAAGAAAATCTTTCAATGCCCATCGACGGGATGGGAATTCGTTTCGGGATCGCTTCGACGTGCGTCTAGCGGGTGAGCCCGACCATCATCAGCGCGCCGATTGCCAGGATCGTCGATCCTGTCGCCAGCGCGACGAGGCCGGCGCCGATGAACGGAGCAACCGCCGCCGTGCCGATCGCGGCGGTCATCAGGATGGCCAGGATCACCAGTGCGGAGGCGCGGGCGTCGTCTCCCTTCGCTGCCAGGATCGCGGCGTGAAACCCCGGCGCTCCGCGAATGCCGAGCCCCAGATTGATGAGCGTGAAGATCGGGATGACGACCGCCAGTCGAGCCCCACCGGCAAGCGCGTAGATCAGCATGGCGGCCGCGCCGATGACGGCGAACATCGTCCCTGCGACGATGACCGGCATCTCGCCGAACCGCTGTACCAAATGACCGGTGCTGTTTGCGGCAATCGCGAACAGGGCGATGCCACAGACCTGCATCAGCACGAACGCGCCCAGGCCGAGCCCCAGGCTGTTGGTGAACACCGTCGGCGCGCCGAACACGAACACCAGCAGCGCGCCCAGGGTGAACGCATAGCCCAGCGCATGTCCGATGAACGGCCGGTTCTGCAGCAGCCGAACATAGCTTCCCGTACCCGCCGGGCGTACCACCACGGGCAGCAGGTCGCGTCGCCACAGGATGATGGCCGCCAGCATCAGCGCGAGCGCGGCGATGGTGTCGAACGACGCGCGCCATCCCCAGATCGACAGCAGCCACGCACCCAGGATCGGTGCGGCGGCGGGGGCCAAGGCCTCGATGCTTCCCAGCGCCCCCAGCGCGCGGACGGCGCGATCGTCGCCATACAGCGCGCGGATCATCCCCGGCGCGAAGACCGCCGCCGCCGCACCCGAGGCGCCCTGGACAAACCGCAGCGCGATCAGCGCGTCGAGGCCGGGGGCGAAGGTGCAGAGAAACGAGACCAGCCCATAGGTGACGAGCGATCCGATCATCAGCCGGCGATGGTCGATCCGCGCGCCGATCTCGCCGAAGAACAGCAGCCCGATCGCCGCGCCCGCAGTAAAGGCGGCCAGCACCAGCTGGGCCCGCTCCGCGGTTCCGCCCAGTACGGCGGGCAGCGACGGGATGGCCGGCAACACCAGATCGGTACCGGCGATCCCGATCGCGGTGCCGGCCGCGACCAGCAGGAACGCGGCATGGGTCGAGGCACGACTACGAGTCATCACTGAGCGTCTACGCGGTCGATGGCGCGTGCCGAACGGATAAATTATCCATGGCGAGCCGCGCGCGCCGGGCGTATCCGGCGGCCATGTCCATCCAGCTCATCTGCCTCGATGCCGACGACACGCTCTGGCATAACATGCGCCACTTCGCGGTCGCCGAGCACGCCTTTCTCGACATGATCGTGCCCTTCGCCGAGGCCGGGATCGCCCGCGCGACGCTCGAGACGACCGAGATCCGCAACCTGGCGCATTATGGCTATGGGGCGAAGAGCTTTACGCTTTCGATGATCGAGACCGCGATCGAGCTGGGCGGCGATGCGCTTCCCGTCGATGCGTTCCGCAAGATCCTCGCGGCCGGGCGTGAACTGCTCTCGCATCCGGTAGAGCTGCTCGACGGCGTCGAGGACACGATCCGCGCGCTTGCCGAACGCGCCGACCTGGTACTGGTGACCAAGGGCGACCTGCTGCATCAGGAAGCCAAGCTGGCGGCCTCTGGGCTTGGCGAGCATTTCGCCTCGGTCGAGATCGTCAGCGACAAGCGACCCGAGACCTTTCGTACGCTGTTCCAGCGCCGCGGTGTCGATCCGGCGTGCGCGATCATGGCCGGCGACTCGCTGCGATCGGACATCGTCCCGGCGCTGGAGGCGGGCGCCTGGGCCGCCTTCGTGCCCCACGACCTGGCCTGGAGCCACGAGCGCGCCGAAGAACCGGCCAGCCACCCGCGCTACCACCGCCTGTCAAAATTCTCGCAACTGCCCGATCTAATTGACGAGATCGCCTAGGTCCCCCTCCCGCTAGCGGGAGGGGCTAGGGGAGGGCCTGTCCTTAGACAGCACCGCCCCGGTACAGGCCCTCCCAGTTGCGGGTGAACAGCCCCCCAGGCTGTTCAGGTCAAGCCGGGGGCTTGACCGACCCGCAACTCCCTCCCGCAAGCGTGAGGGGAGAAGTTGGCTACAGCGTCTCCACCAGCCGCACCGCCGATCCGTCGGACAGCGTCATCCTAGTCCACCGGCACCGGCTCGGCCGGATCGGCACGACCCGCGACTTGTTGCATCCGGTCTCGAACTCGATCGGCGCCGGGCAGGGGGCGTCGTACCAGCCGGTATCGGGCAACGCTGCTTCGACGGCGATCAGTTCGGGCGGTGAGAAACGCCACAGCGACCGCCCGATCAGCGCCGCCGCATCGACGCCGAACGACGCCGCGCGTGCGGGCGAGAAGGCGAGCAGCCGGTGGCTCGTGTCGCAAACCAGATGCACCGCGCGGCGGCTCTCGCGGACCAGCATCGCCAGTGCGGCATCAGCAGCGGAATCGGGCCGGGCGGCGACCAGCGCCAGCACGCGTCGCGCCTCGCTCAACTCGATCGGCTGGCGTCCGGCCTCCCAGCGCGACACGGTCGACTGCGCCACGCCCAGCCGCTCGGCAGCGGCCGCCTGCTTGACCCGATTGATGACGCGCCAGCGCCGCAGCGCCGCCGCCAGCGCAGCGGCGTTCAGCGGGCCGAGATCGGTCGGGCGCGGCGCGATAGTCATGCGACGCAGTCTAGCGCCGATCGCGACCGGCGGGGAGGGGGCTTGGCACCGGACGGGTGGTTCGCGCATTGCTGTCGCGAGACCCGATCAGGAGACGAGACATGACCGATTTGGCCGATTTCCCGGTGACGCATCGCTGGCCTCCGCAGCATCCCGATCGGATCCAGCTCTATTCGCTCGGCACGCCCAACGGGGTCAAGCCGCTGTTCCTGCTGGAGGAGGCGGGGCTTCCCTATGAGACGCACAAGATCGACTTTGGCCAGCAGGATCAGAAGACGCCCGAGTTCCTGTCGCTCAATCCCAATGGCAAGATCCCCGCGCTGCTCGATCCGAATGGTCCGGAAGGGCGTCCCTTCGCGCTGTTCGAATCGGGCGCGATGCTGATCTACCTCGCCGACAAGGCCGGCCGCTTCATCCCGCAGACGCCGGAGGCGCGCTGGCACTGCATCCAGTGGGTGATGTTCCAGATGGGGGGCGTGGGACCAATGTTCGGCCAGCTCGGCTTCTTCAACAAGTTCGACGGCAAATCCTACGAGGACAAGCGACCGCTGCAGCGCTACGTGACCGAGAGCAAGCGGCTGCTCGGGGTGATGGACGCGGCGCTTGACGGCCGCGACTGGTTCGTGGGCGACGAATACAGCATCGCCGACATGTCGATGCTCGGCTGGGTCCGCAACCTGATCACCTTCTATGAGGCACGCGATCTGGTCGAGTTCGACCGCTTCGCCAACGTGGCCGCCTGGCTGGAGCGCGGGCTCGCCCGCCCGGCGACGCAGCGGGCGCTGGCGGTCTATTGAGCCACGGTACGCTCCGGAACATCGTCGGCGCGGGTCACTTGCCCAGAACCACGCGCCCACCGATCTTGCGCGCCGTCTCCAGCGTCACCTCGGGGTCGCTATCTACCAGCAATTCGGTCTGGATGACCGGCGCGCCGCAATAATCGAAGATGCCATGGTCGATCTGGGTGCGCATCGCTCCGAAATAGCCGTGGCGGGCATAGGTCCGCAGGTCCGCGCCGCCCAGCGCGGCGAGATGGACCGGCAGATGGCCGAGCTTGCGTTCGATGCTTCCGTCGTCGCGCTCGTCATAGGCCCAGCCATTGGCGAACACCCGGTCGATCCAGCCCTTCAGCAGGGCGGGGAAGGACCACCAGTAGATCGGATAGACCAGCACCAGCGCATCGGCCCGATCGATGCGCGCCTGTTCCGCCAGGATCTCGGGCGTCTGCGGCGCCTCCTTCAGAAAGGCGGCCACGTCTGACGGGGACCAGCGCGGATCGAACCCCTCTGCACTGATATCGGCGATCTCGCTCGAGCCGCCATGCTCGCCGATCGCATCCACAATCGCCCTCGCCGTCGCATGGGTCAGGGATGTGGCAAGCGGGTGCGAGACGATGATCAGGGCGTGCATGAAGGCTCCAGGTGAAGGCGGTGCGGGCGGACCTCCACAGCTAGGAACGCGTTCGGCCCATTCAATGACAAAGATATTCACACGCGAGTCAGTGAATGCCGAGGTGATGGCGGTCGCGCGCTGACCGCGGCTGCTCGCAAAGGTCACGGGGTGGGGGGCTCGAATAAGGGGTTTCCCCAGCCCGGACTCTGTGTAGTGGATTTTGCTGCCAAAACCATTATATACCGATCATTATGGAAACAGAAACCTGCACCGCGGTGAAGGGTCGTCCCCGCGAGTTCGATGTCGATACTGCCCTGGCCGCCGCGCTCCGCGTCTTCTGGAGCAAGGGCTATGAAGGTGCGTCGCTCACCGATCTGACCGAGGCGATGGGGATCACGCGCCCCAGCCTCTACGCCGCGTTCGGCAACAAGGAAGCGCTCTTCCGCAAGGCGCTCGACCTCTATGAGGCCGAGAAGCTCTGCTATGTCGGTCGCGCGCTCGAAGCGCCGACCGCGCGCGAAGTCGCCGAGCGCATGCTGCAGGGTGGCCTGGAGATGCAGACCAGCGATTGCGAACCCAAGGGCTGCCTTGGTGTGATCAGCGCGGTGGCATGCGGTGCCGAAGCCCAGAGCATCCGCGCCGAGGTGGTCGCCCGCGGCGTCGCCGCGCACGCCGCCTTTGTCGAGCGCTTCGAGCGCGCGAAGCACGAAGGCGACCTTCCCGAGAACATCAGCGCCGAAGGGCTGACCCGGCATCTGATGGCCATCATGCAGGGCATGGCGGTGCAGGCCGGGGCAGGGGTGTCGCGGGAGGAACTGCAGAATCTGATTCGCACCAGCCTGGCGATGTGGCCGGGAAAATAGGACGCAAATAGAGAAACTGCACGCGTCGAAACCAAAGCTGTCGACAAAGCGTACCGGTCGATATAGAAAGCCCTTGACGCAGTGCAGCGCGATTTCTATACCAGTTGGTATGGAATGAATCGTCGCCACCGGGCACGATTGAAGCTTCCATCATGAGGTCGGACGGGGTCGCGAACGCAGGTTCGCGGGCCGACCCTTCATGCATCGAGGTCATGCTGGCGGGCTCGCGGCCGAAAAGGCCGTTTTCGAGCGAGGGAGACGTTTGCCCGCCGCGAACGAGGGAGAAGCGGCAATGGCGTTTCTGAATTTTTCCGAACTGCAGGGCAGCCCGATCGCGGCGCCCGCCGATGTTGTCGACGCGAGCGGGTTCACCGGGCTCGAATGGTCGGTCATCGCGCTGGCGCAGAATGACAGGCTGTCGACGCTCGGCCGGCCCAGCCGGATGTCGGTGGCGCTGGGCGTCGTCTTCGGCGGCGAACGGCCCAACCCCAAGCTGGCCGATGCCCGGCTGGAAGCACTGCGCCGGATGGCCGTGCTGTCCTGGCATCGCGGCTACTCGGTCGCGGCGTCCGAGCTGGAGGCGTTCCACGCTGCCGGCTTTTCGCCTGCCCAATATGAAACCTTGCTGGAAAGCATCAGCCGCGGCCGGACCGCGCGGAACCGCAGGAACTGAACCATGAACATGGAAACGAAAATTGAAACCGCCGGTTCGGTGCCGGCGGGCGACGAGCCGCGCCTGCTCGACCGGTTTCGCTCGCTGCCCTTGTGGCAGCGGGGCGGCATCGTCGCGTCGCCGTTCGTCATCGCCGTCGCGCTGCTGAGCCTGGGCGGCAAGGAAGCGGCCGCAGTCGATGCGCCGCCTCCGCCGACCGTAACGGCCTCGACCCCGCTGGTGCGCGAGATCAACGAATGGGACGATTATGTCGGCCGGTTCGAGCCGAGCCGCAGCGTTGAGGTGCGTCCGCGCATTGCCGGCGAGGTGGTCGCGGTGCACTTCCAGGACGGCGCGGTCGTCCGCAAGGGCCAACTGCTCTACACGATCGACCCGCGCCCCTATCAGGCCGCACTGGCCGAAGCGCGTGCCGGCGTCGCCAGCGCCTCGGCGGAACTGACGCTGGCCCGCGCCAATCTGGAGCGTGCCGAGCGTCTGGTCGCGGTGGAAGCGGTGGCGAAGAGCGACATCGATCGCCTGCGCGCCTCGGTCCAGTCGGCCCAGGCCGCGCTGGCCGGTGCCCAGGCCCGGGTGCGCCAGCGCGCGCTGGACGTCGGCTTCACCCAGGTTCGCGCTCCGATCACCGGCCGCATTTCGGATCGCCGCGTTGATCCGGGCAATCTGGTGGCCGCAGGCGAGGGAGCGGGCAGCACCTTGCTGACCACGATCAACGCGCTCGACCCGATCTACTTCACCTTCGACGGGTCGGAGGCGCTGTTCCTCAAGACCAAGCGTGCGCAGGAAAAGGGTGCCGAGGCCTCGGCCGTCGAGATCCGCCTTCAGGACGAAGGCGAGTTCCGCTGGAAGGGCAAGCTCGACTTCACCGATAACGGGCTCGATCCCAAATCGGGAACGATCCGCGGCCGTGCCGTCCTGTCCAATCCCGACCTGTTCCTGACGCCCGGCATGTTCGGCAATATGCGGCTGTCGAGCGGCGGCACCGGTCAGGCGCTCATGGTCCCCGACGCGGCGATCACGACAGATCAGGCGCGCAAGATCGTGCTGGTCGTCGGGCAGGACGGGGTGGTGGCACCCAAGACCGTTCAGCTCGGCCCCGTGCTCGGCGGCCTGCGCATCGTCCGATCGGGCCTGGCGCCCAGCGACCGGGTGGTGATCAGCGGCACCCAGATGGCGATGCCCGGAAGCAAGGTGAATGTCCGTCAGGGCAGGATCCAGCCAAGCGGCCCCGCCGCCAAGGCTCCGGTCATTTCGGCTCCGGTCACGGGCGAAGCAACCTTCGCCCGCTGACCCTCCGCCGCCGGGTTCCCTCAAACCCTCGACCCGGCGGCGGAACCCTATTCAGACCTCTTGTCACGAGGAGCAGGCCATGCGCCTCTCGCGGTTCTTCATCACGCGCCCGATCTTCGCGGCCGTCATCGCGATCGTGATCACGATCGTGGGCGGGCTCGCCTATCTGGGCCTTCCCGTTTCGCAATATCCCAACATCGTTCCCCCCACGGTCACCGTCGCTGCCACCTATCCGGGTGCGTCGGCGGAGACCGTCGCCGAGACCGTCGCCGCCCCGATCGAACAGGAGATCAACGGCGTCGACAACATGCTCTACCAGTCTTCCCAGTCGACCGGTGACGGGCGGGTGACGATCACCGTCACCTTCAAGCAGGGCACCGACCTCGATGCCGCGCAGGTTCTGGTCCAGAACCGCGTGGCGATCGCGGTGCCCCGCCTGCCGCAGGAAGTGCAGCGGCTGGGCATCGTCACCAAGAAGACTACCCCGGACTTCCTGATGGTGGTCAATCTGGTCTCGCCCGACCGCTCGCTCGATACCCAATATCTGTCCAACTATGCGCTGACCCAGGTGAAGGATCGCCTGGCACGCATTGAGGGCGTGGGCGACGTGCAGTTGTTCGGCGCGCGCGACTATTCGATGCGCGTCTGGATCGATCCGGGCCGTGCCGCCGCGCTCAATCTGACCGCGGGCGACATCGTTCAGGCGCTTCGCGCGCAGAACGTCCAGGTCGCCGCCGGCACGCTGGGCCAGCCGCCCTATAATCAGGGCAACGCCTTCCAGCTCAATGTCGAGACGCAGGGCCGGCTGGTCGACCCGCAGCAATTCTCCAACGTCGTGATCCGGACCGATGCCGATGGGCGACAGGTCCGCGTGGCCGATGTCGCGCGCGTCGAACTGGGCGCCGCCGATTATTCGACCAACACGTATCTGTCGGGTGAGCCGACCGTTTTGCTGGGCGTGTTCCAGCGTCCGGGCTCCAACGCGCTCGCCGCCGCCCAGGCGATCGAGCACGAAATGAAGACGCTCGAAAAGCATTTCCCCAAGGGCCTGGCCTATGAGGTGATCTACAACCCCACCGACTTCATCGCCCAGTCGATCGACGAGGTAATGAAGACGCTGGGCGAGGCGATCGTGCTCGTCGTGCTCGTCATCATCGTCTTCCTCCAGCGCTGGCGCGCCGCGATCATTCCGGTCGTCGCCATCCCGGTCTCGCTGATCGGCACCTTCGCGGTGCTGCTGATGGTCGGCTATTCGCTCAACAATCTGTCGCTGTTCGGGCTGGTGCTCGCGATCGGCATCGTCGTCGACGACGCGATCGTCGTGGTCGAGAATGTCGAGCGCAACCTGTCACGCGGCATGACCCCACTCCAGGCGGCCTTCACCTCTATGGACGAGGTGTCGGCGGCGCTGGTCGCGATCGTCGCGGTGCTGTGCGCCGTGTTCATCCCGACTTTGTTCATGAACGGCATCTCCGGCGCCTTCTATCAGCAGTTCGCCGCGACCATCTCGACCGCGACGATCATCTCGCTGATCGTCTCGCTCACCCTGTCGCCGGCGCTCGCCGCGGTCCTGCTGAAGGGCCATGCCGAGGACAAACCGACGTCCAACCAGGTGATGCGCGGCATCCGCGCCGCGGGCGACTGGTTCAACCGCGGGTTCGAGCGGATGAGCGATCGCTACAGCCGCCTGACCCGTGCGCTCGTCACGCGGCCGAAGCGGGTGATGGTCACCTATGTCGGCTTGATCGCCGCGACGATCGGCCTGCTGTGGTCGACCCCGACCGGCTTCATCCCGATGCAGGATCAGGGCTACTTCCTGACCGTCATCCAGTTGCCGCCCGGCTCGTCTGTCGAGCGTACCGATGCGGTCATGCGCAAGGTGGCGCAGCGCATCCTGCCGCTGGAAGGCGTCAAGGGCGCGGTGATGCTGGCCGGCTTCGACGGCCCGTCGCAGACCCTCGCCCCCAACGCTGCCGCCGCCTATATCCCGCTGAAGGACTTCAAGGATCGCCGCGGCATCCATGTCGACCAGATTATGGACGAGGCGCGCAAGGCGACCGCGGACATCACCGAAGCCCGGCTGATGATCGTGCCGCCGCCCGTCATCCAGGGCATCGGCGCGGCCGGTGGCTTCCGGATGATGGTCCAGGACAAGGGTGGCCATGGCTATGAGGAGTTGGGCAAGCAGGCCTATGGTCTGATCGGCAAGGCGAACCAGGCCCCCGGTCTGGCTGGTGCCTATACGTTCTTCGATACCGCCACGCCGCGCATCTTCGCCGATATCGACCGGCGCAAGGCCGACATGCTGGGCGTCCCGCCCGAGCGGGTGTTCGAGGCGCTGAACGTCTATCTCGGCTCGGCCTTCGTCAACGACTTCAACCTGCTGGGCCGCACCTACCGGGTGACTGCCCAGGCCGATGCGCCCTTCCGTGCAACCGAGGCGGACATCGCCAATCTGAAGACCCGGTCGAACACCGGGGCGATGGTTCCGATCGGTTCGGTCGCGACGTTCGAGGACAAGACCGGCCCGTACCGCGTGGTTCGCTACAACATGTTCCCCGCGGTCGAGGTGGACGGCAACACGGCGCCGGGCTTCTCGTCGGGCCAGTCGCTGGTGACGATGGAGAAGCTCGCCGCCGAGACGCTGCCGGCCGGGTTCGACACCGAATGGACCGACATCGCCTTCCAGCAGGAGCTGGCCGGCAACACTGCGACGCTTGTCTTCGCGCTGGCGGTGGTGTTCGTCTTCCTGGTGCTGGCCGCGCAATATGAAAGCGTGGTGCTGCCGCTGTCGATCATCCTGATCGTGCCCATGTGTCTGCTCGCCGCAATGATCGGGGTGAACCTGAGGGGCATGGACAACAACGTCCTGACCCAGATCGGTCTGGTGGTGCTGATCGCACTGGCGGCCAAGAACGCGATCCTCGTGGTCGAGTTCGCCCGCCAGGCCGAGAGCATCGACGGCCTGTCCCCGATCGAGGCTGCCGTTCGCGCGGCGCAGGACCGGCTTCGCCCGATCCTGATGACCTCCTTCGCCTTCGTGCTCGGCGCGGTGCCGCTGCTGATCGCGACGGGTGCGGGCGCCGAGCTTCGCCAGGCGCTGGGCACCGCGGTGTTCTTCGGGATGCTCGGGGTCACGGGCTTCGGCCTGATCTTCACGCCGACCTTCTATGTCGTCTGCCGCGCGCTGGGGGATCGTCTCTCCCGCCGCCGCAAGCCGAAGGGCGGGGCAGGGGCCGCAGAGCCCCAGCTCCAGCCGGCCGAATAAGGAGCCATGCTCATGTATCGTTCGCTGATCGTAACCGTGTCCGCGCTGGCGCTTGCCGCCTGCGCGACCGGACCCGACCATGTCCCGCCGGCGACCCCCGCCGCCGCAGCCGGTCCGTTCGTTTCCACCAGTTCGGCGGTGTCGACCGATCCGGTCCAGGGCAACTGGTGGCGTCTCTACGATGATCCGGTCCTCGATCGGCTCGTCACCGATGCGCTCGCCGCCAATACCGATGTCCGCGCCGCCGTCGCCCGGATCGAGCGCGCCCGCGCCGATCTTCGCGGGTCGGGGGCGGCGCGGCTGCCCCAGGCAAATGCCGGCGCCAGTGCCAATTACGGCCGCACACCCGCGCAGCAGCGCCTGCCCGGCATGGACCGGGAGAATTGGCAGGTCGATGTCGGCCTGGACGTCTCGTACGAGGTCGACCTGTTCGGCCGTCTCGGCCGCGGGGTGGAGGCTGCGCGCGGCGATCTGGCCGCGGCGACCTTCGATGCCGCTGCCGTCCGGGTGATGGTGGCGGCGGAGACTGCGCGCGCCTATGCCGATGCCAGCTCGCTTGCGGCGCGGCTCGAAGTGGCCGAGCGGATCGTCGCGCTGCTCGACCGTTCGATCGACCTGACCGAGCGCCGCCGCACCGTCGGTCTGGCGACCCGGCTCGACACGTCGCGTATCGCCGCGCTGCGCAACCAGCGTCAGGCCGATGTGCCGGCGCTTGCCGCCCAGCGCGACGCAGCCCTGTTCCGCCTGGCGATGCTCACCGGCCGTGCCCCCGCGGACCTGCCGGCGGACGCGCGTCAGCGCAGCACGGCCTTGCTGCATATCGATCAGCCGATTCCGGTGGGCGACGGCGCCGCATTGCTCGCACGTCGCCCCGATATTCGCGCGGCCGAACGGCGCCTGGCGGCCGCGACCGCCCGGATCGGCGTGGCCACCGCGGATCTCTATCCACGGATCAGCCTGGGTGCGTCGGGCGGGTCGACCGGGATCGGTTTCGACGACATTTTCGGCGGCGGCCCGCTGCGCTGGCTGTTGGGTGGCCTGATCCGCTGGAACATCAATCCCGAGCCGGCGCGCGCCCGGATCGCGGCGGCCGAGGCGGACAGCCAGGTGGCGCTTGCCCAGTTCGACGGTACGGTGCTCGGCGCGCTGCGCGAGACCGAAACCGCGCTTTCTACCTATGCCCGCGTGATCGAGCAGCGCACCGCGCTGCAGACCGCGCGCAACGAAGCGCAGGTGGCGGTCGACATCGCCCGTGCCCGGCAGCGCGAGGGCGATATCGACTCGCTCGCCTTGCTCGATGCCGAGCGGACTTTCGCCGATGCCGAAGCGGCGCTGGCGGCGGCCGACGCGTCGATCGCGGGTGCGCAGATCGACCTGTTCCGCGCGCTGGGCGGCGGCTGGGGCCAGCCGACAAGCTGACCCCGTCCGTCGCGGCCGGCGCGCGACGGGGTTGCGTCACGGCAGGCGAGGGGCGCAAGGCGTGGCCATGACCAGACCCGTGATCGCCGTGAACCCGGCGCTGATGCCCCGCCTCTCGCCGCTGATCGAGCATCGCTACACCCTGGTCGATGGCGATGGCCCTGATGCTGGTGCCGCGATCGCGCTGATTCCGGGCGGCGGATCGCGCGTCGACGGGGCGGCGATGGATGCCTTGCCCGCGCTGGAGCTGATCGCGGTGCACGGCGTCGGTTATGACGGCGTCGACGTCGCGGCGGCGACGGCGCGGGGTATCCGGGTGACCAACACGCCCGACGTCCTCACCGACGATGTTGCCGACCTTGCCGTCGCGCTGATGGTGTCGGTCTATCGCGGTATCGCCACCGGCGACCGGCTGGTGCGCCGCGGAGGCTGGACGGCGGGAGAGGCGTTTCCCCTTGGTCACCGCGCGAGCGGGCGGCGCGTCGGCATCGCCGGCCTGGGCCGGATCGGCAAGGCGATCGCGCGGCGGCTGGAGGCGATGGACTGCACCATCGCCTATAGCGGTCGCCATCGGCAGGAAGGTGTCGCCCATCCCTATCATCCCGACCTGGTGTCGCTGGCAGGCGCAGTCGAAGCGCTGATCCTCGTCCTGCCCGGCGGGGCGGCTACCGACCGGCTCGTCGGGGCAGAGGTGCTCGATGCGCTGGGCCCCGACGGGGTGCTGATCAATGTCGGGCGCGGCAACGCGGTCGACCAGCCGGCGCTGGTTGCCGCATTGACCGACGGGAGGATTGCCGGGGCAGGGCTGGACGTGTTCGCCGACGAACCCAACGTGCCGGCCGAACTGCTCGGGATGGACCAGGTCGTGCTCCAGCCGCATCGCGGCAGCGCGACCGTCGAGACGCGGTTGGCGATGCTCGACCTGGTCATCGCCAATATCGACGCGCATGTCGCGGGGCGGGCGCTGCCGACCCCGGTCACCTGATCCGCGCCGACAGGCGAGCGGCGGAGCCCCGAAGGGCCCCGCCGTCGTCATCAGCGCAGGATGTTGGCGAACACTGCGGCAACCAGGCCGCTGGTGATGCCGACCAGCACCGCGTCATTGCCCGACTGGACATAGCGATAGCCGCGCGGCGGGGCCTTCAGCCGGCCGTGATAGTTGCGATAGTCGACCTGGCGGTAATTGCGTGCCTGGCGATAGTCGAACCGCTCGCCCTTGCGCCACGAGGTGCGGTACTGGGGGGCGGGCTTGCGGACGGTCTGCTTCACCACGGTGCGGCCATTGGGCTTGTGCTTGACCACCGTCTTGGTGACCTGGTGCCGCTGCTGGGCAGGGGCGGCCAGGACCGGGGTGGCGACCATCGAAACGGCGGCGACTGCCAGCATGAACTTCTTCACGATTTTTCTCCTCAATCGAGACACCGGGCCATCCGGCGTTGAGGTCAATCTGGGGACCGCGTGTCGCAGGCGTTTGTCGCGTTGCCGCTGAAATGGTCGCAAAGTGTCGCCGGTGCTGGGCTTGGCATCGCCGCGCAACTTTTCTAACGCGCGCCATTCACCATTTACGGAGCCAGCCATGCGCGCATTCATCTTCCCCGGCCAGGGCAGCCAGGCCGTCGGCATGGGCAAGGCGCTTGCCGAAGCCAGCGCGGCAGCGCGCGAGGTTTTCCAGGAAGTCGACGAGGCGCTGGGCCAGAATCTCTTCAAGCTGATGTCCGAGGGCCCCGAGGATCAGCTGGTCCTGACCGCCAATGCCCAGCCGGCGATCATGGCCAACGCGATTGCGGTGCTTCGCGTACTGGAGAAGGAAGGCGGCATCCGCCTGGCCGAGAAGGCCGACTTCGTCGCGGGCCATTCGCTGGGCGAATATAGCGCGCTGTGCGCCGCCGGCGCGATCGACCTGTCGACCACCGCCCGGCTGCTGCGCATCCGCGGCGACGCGATGCAGGCCGCTGTGCCGGTCGGTGTCGGCGCGATGGCCGCGCTGCTCGGCGCCGACCTGACCAAGGCGCAGGCGATCGCCGATGCGGCGGCCGAGGGCGAGGTGTGCACCGTCGCCAACGACAATGACCCGACCCAGGTCGTGATCTCGGGCGCCAAGACGGCGATCGACCGCGCGGTCGCCATCGCCAAGGATCACGGCGCCAAGCGCGCGCTGCTGCTGCCGGTGTCGGCGCCGTTCCACTGCCCGCTGATGCAGCCCGCCGCCGATGCGATGGAAAAGGCCCTGGCAGACGTCGCTATCCAGGCGCCGCTAGTCCCGGTCTATGCCAATGTCACCGCCGCCCCGGTCAGCGACCCCGCGACGATCCGCACGCTGCTGGTCGAGCAGGTCACCGGCATGGTCCGCTGGCGCGAATCGGTCGCCGCTATGTTCGCCGCCGACGTCACCGACTTCGTCGAACTGGGCGGCAAGGTGCTGGGCGGCATGGTCAAGCGCATCACTCCCGACGCGACGGTCACCAGCGTCGTCACGATGGACGACATCGAGGCGCTGGCGAAGGCGCTCTGAATGTAGGAAGATTTATTTCGCGCAGAGACGCCGAGGCGCAGAGAGCGAGCGTGTGACGGATATCGACCGGATCAGCGGAGACGTCATCGACGTGGCGATGAGGATCCATCGCGAGCTCGGCCCGGGGCTCCTCGAATCCGTATATGAGACGGTGCTCGCGGCTAAGCTGATCTCGATGGGCTATGCCGTCGCGCGGCAGAAGCCTGTCGATATCATGTTCGAGGATGTGCGGTTCGAGGCGGCGTTCCGGATCGACCTGCTGATCGATGGGCGACTGCTGGTCGAGGTCAAGTCGGTAGATCAACTCCATGCCGCCCACGCGAAGCAGCTTCTCACCTATCTGCGTTTGACCGGGCAGCCCGTCGGGCTGCTTCTCAATTTCGGCGGAGCGACGCTCAAGGAAGGCATTCGACGGCTGGTCAACAATCACGACCCCTCTGCGCCTCCGCGTCTCTGCGCGAACAACTGACTGTCTATCTGCTTACAAAGGAAACGAAGATGTTCGACCTCACAGGCATGACTGCCCTCGTCACCGGCGCCTCGGGCGGGATCGGTTCGGCGATCGCGCGCGGGCTGGCGGCGCAGGGGGCGCGGCTGGCGGTTTCGGGATCGAATGCCGAGAAGCTGGAGGCGTTCCGCGCCGAGCTGGGCGGCGATCACGTCGCGCTGGCGTGCAACCTGTCCGACGCGGCCGAGGTCGATGCGCTGGTGCCGCGCGCGGTCGAGGCGCTTGGCAGGCTCGACATCCTCGTCAACAATGCCGGCGTAACCCGCGACAATCTGGCGATGCGGATGAAGGACGAGGAGTGGGACCAGGTCATCACCGTCAATCTCGAGGCTGCCTTCCGCCTGATCCGCGCCGCTGCCAAGCCGATGATGAAGGCGCGCTTCGGCCGTGTCATCTCGATCACCTCGGTGGTCGGCCAGACCGGCAATCCGGGTCAGGCCAATTATGCCGCGTCCAAGGCCGGCCTGGTCGGCATGTCCAAGGCGCTGGCGCAGGAACTGGCCAGCCGCAACATCACCGTGAACTGCGTCGCTCCGGGCTTCATCCGCTCAGCGATGACCGACGTGCTGCCCGAGGCGCAGAAGGCCGCGCTGCTCGGCCGGATCCCGGCGGGCGACCTGGGCACGGGCGAGGATATCGCGGCAGCCGTCGTCTATCTCGCCAGCAAGGATGCGGGCTATGTCACCGGCCAGACCATTCACGTGAATGGCGGCATGGCGATGGTATGATCGCAGGCCTCAATCTGAACCCATAATGGATGTGTGCCGGCACTCGTCGCGTCTGAAACGGTGCTGATCGACTTCCGACGCAACAGTTCGCCCACAGGGCCGCGGCCCTCTTGCAACCGCGTTGGCAGCGCTCTACGTGCGGTTGACGAATTCAGAGCCCCAACAGAAGGAAAACAGGGACCATGAGCACCGAGGAACGCGTCAAGACGATCGTGGTCGATCACCTCGGCGTCGAAGCCAGCGAAGTGAAGCCGGAAGCCAGCTTCATCGACGATCTGGGCGCCGACAGCCTCGACATCGTCGAGCTGGTGATGGCCTTCGAGGAAGAGTTCGGCGTCGAGATTCCCGACGACGCGGCTGAGAAGATCACGACCGTGGGTGACGCGATCAAGTATATCAGCGAGCACCAGGGCGCCTGAGGCGTCCAACGCGGCTGTGCCTCATGGCCGGCAGTGAAAGTTAAGCGGCTTCCCGCCTCGGACGTGGCATCACGAGGGGCGGGGAGCCGTTTTGTTTATGCGCAGCGCTTTTGCGACTATGCGCGTTTCGAATCTGATAAAGTTTGACGGAGACACAGGATGCGCCGTGTAGTCGTGACCGGGCTCGGGCTCGTCACCCCGCTGGGAGCGGATGTCGAAACCGCCTGGAAGAATATCATCGCTTCCAAATCGGGCGCGGCGACCATCACCCGCTTCGATGCCACCGACTTCCAGACCAACTATGCCTGCGAAGTGAAGCCCGCCGACCATGAATATGGCTTCGACGCGGGCAAGCGCGTCGATCACAAGATCCAGCGCCAGGTCGATCCGTTCATCGTCTACGGCATCGACGCCGCCGGCCAGGCGATCGAGGATGCCGGTCTGACCGACATGAGCGAAGAGCTGCGCTTCCGCGCGGGCTGCTCGATCGGGGCGGGCATTGGCGGCCTGCCGGGCATCGAGAGCGAATCGCTGGTGCTGGCGGAAAAGGGCCCCAAGCGGGTGTCGCCGCACTTCGTTCATGGCCGCCTGATCAACCTGATCTCGGGTCAGGTCTCGATCAAATACGGCCTGATGGGTCCGAATCACGCGGTCGTCACCGCCTGCTCGACCGGCGCCCATTCGATCGGCGACGCAGCGCGCATGATCGCGATGGACGATGCCGACGTGATGCTCGCGGGCGGCGCCGAAAGCGCGATCTGCCCGATCGGCATCGCGGGGTTCGGCCAGGCGCGTGCGTTGTCGACGGGCTTCCGCGACGATCCCACCCGCGCCAGCCGTCCCTATGACGTCGATCGCGACGGGTTCGTGATGGGCGAGGGCGCCGGCGTCGTCGTGCTCGAGGAATATGAGCACGCCAAGGCGCGCGGGGCGAAGATCTATGCCGAGGTGGTCGGCTATGGCCTGTCGGGCGACGCCTATCACGTCACCGCGCCGCATCCCGAGGGCTCGGGCGCGTTCCGGTCGATGCAGATGGCGATGCGCAAGTCGGGTCTCGACCTGTCGGACATCGACTATGTCAACGCGCACGGCACCTCGACGCCGCTCGGCGACGAGCTCGAACTGGGTGCGGTCCGCCGGCTGTTCGGCAGCAATATCGGCAGCCTGTCGATGTCCTCGACCAAGTCGGCGATCGGCCATCTGCTGGGCGGCGCAGGCGCGGTGGAGAGCATCTTCTGCATCCTCGCGCTGCGCGACCAGATCGTGCCGCCGACGCTCAATCTCGACAATCCGAGCGAGAATTGCGCGGGCGTCGATCTCGTTCCGCACGTCGCCAAGGAGCGCAAGGTGAAGGCCGTGCTGAACAACTCGTTCGGCTTCGGCGGCACCAATGCCAGCCTGGTGATGAAAGCTGTCTGATCCGGTCCAGCAGGCGAGCCCGGCCGTTCCCCCCGCGCCGCCGGCGCGGAAGCGGGGAAGGGTCGGGTGCGTCCTGTTGATCGCGACGCTCCTGCTCGCCATCGCCGGTGGGGCGCTGGCAGTGCATTTGTGGCGCGGGACCGGCCCTTCAAGGGCGGATACGACGGTGATCGTCCCCGTCGGTGCCAGTCTCAACCGCGCGGCCGACGCGCTGGAAAAAGCCGGCACCGTCCGGTCGGCGCGGATGTTCGTGCTGTTTTCGAAGATCCTCGGCAGCGGTGAACCGATCAAGGCAGGCGAATATCGCTTCAAGGCGGGCGAGAGCCAGTCGAACATCCTGAGGCTGATGCAGAGCGGTCGCACGCTTCAGCGAATGGTGACGATCACTCCGGGCATGCCCTCGATCCTCGCCTATGAGGCGCTGATGAAGGCCGATCACCTGACCGGCGACGCTGCTGTCCCGGCGGAGGGGTCGCTCCTGCCCGACAGTTACGCCTATAATCGCGGCGACACGCGCCAGTCCGTGCTCGACCGGATGCAGAAGGCGATGCGCGACTATCTGGCCGCTGCCTGGGCGCGGCGGTCGCCGGGAATCGCGGTCAGCACGCCCGAACAGGCGGTGATCCTCGCCTCGATCATCGAGAAGGAGACCGGCAAACCGTCCGAGCGCCGCCTGGTGGCGGGCGTCTATTCGAACCGGCTGAAGCGCGGCATGAAGCTCCAGGCCGACCCGACGATCATCTATCCGATCACCAGGGGCAAGCCGCTGGGTCGCCGCATCCTGCGGTCGGAAATCGATGCGGTGAACGACTATAACACCTATTCGATGGTCGGCCTGCCAAAGGGTCCGATCGCCAATCCCAGCCGGGAATCTATCGACGCGGCGCTGAACCCGGAGCGGACCAACTCGGTCTATTTCGTCGCGGACGGCACCGGTGGCCATGTGTTTGCTGATACACTCGACCAGCATAACGCCAATGTCGCCAAGTGGCGCGACATCCGCCGCGCGCGGGGCGAGATTCAGTAAAGTTCGGATTCTCCCCGCAGCGAGATCCCCAAACAAAAGAGCGCCGGCCTGTCCTGGGACAGGCCGGCGCTCTTTTCGTGCCAGCACTGCATCGTGCCGCCCGCGCCTCAGCGCGGCAGGGCGGCCGCCTCGCGTGCCTTGGCCTCGACTTCTTCCAGCGACCCGGTCGCGATCCAGCTGCCGCCGACGCACAGCACGGGGTCGAAGGCGAGCCATTCGGGCGCGCTGGCCAGGGTGATCCCGCCGGTCGGGCAGAATTTCGCCTGATAGAAGGGCGCGGCCAGCGCCTTGAGTGCCTTCAGTCCGCCCGACGTTTCGGCGGGGAAGAACTTGAAATGCTCCAGACCCAGGTCGAGCCCGCGCATGATGTCGCCGGCGGTCGCGGTTCCCGGCAGGAACGGCACGCCGCTGGCGATGATCGGATCGGCCAGCTTCTCGGTCAGGCCGGGGGAGACGATGAACTCCGCACCTGCATCCATCACCTGCGCGAACTGCTGCTCGGTCACGACCGTGCCCGCGCCGACGATCGCGCCGAGGACCTGCTTCATCTCGCGGATCGCGTCGAGCGCGGCCGGGGTGCGCATCGTGACTTCCAGGACGCGCAGACCGCCGCGCACCAGCGCTTCGGCCAGCGGCTTCGCCTCGGCCGCGTCATGGATCACCAGCACCGGGATGACCGGTGCGGTCCGCATGATGGCCTCGATGCCGGACTCGATGCTCATGATGCGTGCTCCTGTGCGAATGCCGCAGCCGCGCCGTACAGGCCGGGCTCGGGATGGGTGATCAGCTTGACCGGGATGGAAGACATCAGATTGCGGAACCTTCCCTTGGCGACGAACCGTTCGCCAAAGCCCGATTGCAGCAGATGGTCCTTCAGCCGCAAGCCCAAACCGCCCGCGATCACCACGCCGGTCGGGCCGTGCGCCAGCGCCAGGTCGCCCGCAACCGCGCCAAGACTCAGGCAGAAGCGATCGAGCGCGGCGACGGCCAGGCTGTCCTGACCCTCCAGCGCCATCTGCCAGATCGTCTTGTCGTCGCGCGAGGCGATCGGCTTGCCCTCGATTTCGGCCAGCGTCTCATAAATGGCGACGATGCCGGGGCCCGCGACGATCCGCTCGGACGAGACGCGGTTATAGGTCTTGCGCAGCCGCTTGACGATCGCATCCTCGATGCCGTCCAGCGGGGCAAAATCCATATGGCCGCCCTCGGTGGCGATGATCTCGTATCCGCCCTTGTGACGGAACACCTGCGCCACGCCCAGACCGGTGCCGGGCCCGCAGACGGTCAGCGATCCGCGATCGGGCAGCGTCTCGTCCGGGCCGCACAGATGCTGGAACGAGTCCGGACCCAGCTGGGCGACGGCATGGCCGATCGCCTCGAAGTCGTTGACCAGCTTCCAGATATCGGCGCCAAGCCGCTGCGGGATCAGCTGCGGACGGATGATCCACGGATTGTTGGTCAGCTTGATCAGCTCGCCATTGATCGGCGAGGCCACTGCGATCGCCGCCGCCTTCGGCAGCGGGCGTCCGATCGTCTCGCCGTAAGCCTGCCATGCCAGCTGAAGGCTCGAATGCTCGGCGACCTTCTGCTTCACCGTCTCGCTCATCGAGACGACGCGGCCATCCGCGACCTCGGCGATCGCGAAACGCGCATGGGTCCCACCGATATCGACCGCAACGACTTCCATGCACTCTCCCCGCACCGTTTGGGACGCCTTATCGGCAACGGACGCGAATGTCATCGTTGTCAGGCCAGTAATTTTCAGAGGTCCGCTGCGGCAAGCATCGCCGACCCGCCCAGTTCGGCCTCGCACGCGCCGATCCGCATCATCGCGAAAAGTTCGCGGCCGGTGCCGGTTGCCGGGGGCGGGGGGACGGCATGGTCGCGTGCAGCCCATTCGGCCGGATCGACCCGCGCCTCAAGGATACCCTCTTCGGCGCACAGCTTGACGATGTCGCCGTCGCGCAGCTTGCCCAGTGGACCGCCGCCCAGCGCCTCGGGGCTGACATGGATCGCCGCCGGCACCTTGCCCGACGCACCCGACATGCGGCCATCGGTGACCAGAGCCACCCGGAAGCCCTTGTTCTGGAGCACGCCCAGCGGCGGGGTAAGCTTATGCAGCTCGGGCATGCCATTGGCACGCGGCCCCTGGAAGCGCATCACCACCACGACATCGCGGTCGAGTTCGCCCGCCTTGAACGCGTCCTGGACTTGCTGCTGCTCGTTGAACACGCGGCACGGCGCCTCGATCGTCCAGCGGTCGCGCTCGACCGCGCTCACCTTGATGCAGGCACGGCCGAGATTGCCCGCCAGGATGCGGAAGCCTCCCTCGTCGGAGAAGGGGTCGTCGATCGTGCGGACGATCGAGGTGTCGCCACTGATTGCCGGAAGCTCGGGCCAGGCAAGCGAGTTGCTCTCGTCGATCACCGGCTTGCGCCCATAGGCAGCCATGCCGTCCTTCGCGATCGTCAGCGCGTCGCCATGCATCAGTCCGCCGCGCAGCAGTTCGCGGATGACGAAGGCCGGACCACCGGCATCCTCGAATCCGTTCACATCGGCCGAACCGTTGGGATAGACGCGGGTCAGCAGCGGGACGACACGCGAGAGGCGGTCGAAATCCTCCCAGTCGATCGTGACGCCCGCCGCCCGGGCAATCGCGGGCAGATGGATCAGGTGATTGGTCGATCCGCCGGTGGCGAGCAGCGCGATCGCGGCGTTCACCACCGCCTTCTCGTCGACGACATGGCCCAGCGGGCGGTAATCGTCGCCGTTCCAGCCGATTTCGGTCAGGCGATGTACCGCCGCGCGGGTCAGTTCCTGGCGCAGCTTCGTGCCCGGATTGGCGAAGGCGGCGCCGGGGATGTGCAGCCCCATCGCCTCCATCATCATCTGGTTGGAATTGGCGGTGCCGTAGAAGGTGCAGGTGCCCTTGGAGTGATAGGCCGAGATTTCCGCTTCGAGCAGTTCCTCTCGGCTCGCCTTGCCCTCGGCATAGCGTTCACGGACCGCCGCCTTTTCCTTGTTGGGCAGGCCCGACCGCATCGGGCCGCCCGGCACCAGCAGCATCGGCAGATGGCCGAAGCGCAGCGCGCCCATCAGCAGCCCCGGCACGATCTTGTCGCAGATGCCGAGCAGCGCCGCGCCCTCGAAGGTGCGATGGCTCAGCGCGATCGCGGTGCTCAGCGCGATGGTGTCGCGGCTGAACAACGACAATTCCATGCCCTGATAGCCCTGCGTCACCCCGTCGCACATCGCCGGTACGCCGCCCGCGACCTGCGCGCTTGCGCCTGCCTCGATGGCCCACAGCTTCATCTGTTCGGGATAGCGGTAATAGACCGCATGCGCCGACAGCAGGTCGTTGTACGAGGTGACGATGCCGATGTTCATCGACTTGCCGGCAGTCAGCCGCTCGCGCTGTTCGTCGGTCCCGGCATAGGCATGCGCCAGATTGGCGCAGCCCAGCTTGGGGCGATCATTCCCCGAATCGCGCTCATGCTCGATCAGCGCCAGATAGGCGGCGCGCTTCTCCCGCGACCGGTCGATGATGCGATCGGTGACGGCGGCGATTTCGGGGTGGAGCGTCATGTCAGGGGGCCCAGTGCACGTCGAGCGGCAGTTCGACATCGGCCAGGATGCGGCCGACCGGATAGGGGGAGGAAGCGCCTCCGGCGATCGCGGCCTCGAGCACGTCGCGCTTGGCCTGGCCGGTGATCGCGATCATCAGCGCGCGGGCAGTGACGATCGCCTCGCGGGTCAGCGTGACGCGCGCGACCGGCGCCTCGGGCGGCAGTGGATCGGGCATGACTCCCAGCGCGCGGCGCTCCTTCGGACCGTTGAGCGCCTCGTCATAATCGGGGCCGGGGAAGATCGATGCGGCATGGCCGTCGCCGCCCACGCCCAGCAAGCACAGGTCGAGCGGCCAGTGAAGGTCCTGGAGCAGCGCATCGGCGGCGCGGCCGGCCGCCTTGTAATCGGCGACGGTCGAGCTGATCAGCGGGATCACGCGCGCGCCCTTGGGCAGGAAGATCTTGCCGATCGCGGTGACATTCGACAGCGGATCGCCCAGCGGTACCATGCGGTCGTCGCCGGGGACGATCGTCACCCGCTTCCAGTCGATCTTGGCCTTGGCCAGCTTCTCGTAGATGGGCAGCGGCGTCTTGCCGCCCGACAACGCGATGACTGCCGCGCCGCGCGCGTCGATCGCGCTTTCGATGATGAAGCCGACATCGCCGGCGACGGCATCGGCCATCTCGTCGGCGTCGTCATACTCCCACCATTCGATTTCGGTCGTCATGTCAGCTCCTTGAATCAATCGGATGGGTCATCCTGCAACGGACGAGAGGCCATGGGGTTCGTCCCCGGGCAAATCTTCCCGCTGCAGCGGTCATGGTCACTCGTTCCAGGTCACGCCGTCGCGCTCGGTCAGCGCGATCGCGGCGCTCGGCCCCCAGCTGCCCGAGGCATAGGGCTTGGGGTGGACGTCGTTCGCTTCCCAGCCGGCGCGGATCCCGTCGATCCACTCCCACTGCGCCTCGACCTCGTCGCGGCGGACGAACAGGGTCGGGTCGCCCTCGATCAGGTCGAGCAACAGCCGTTCATAGGCGATGCGGCGGCGGGTGCCGGCGAATTCATGGTCGAGCGCCAGGTTCAGCGGCACCTCGCGCAGGCGGATCCCGTCGCGGTCGAGGCCCGGCTGCTTCGCCATCACCAGCAGGCGGATATATTCCTCCGGCTGGAGGCGGATAACCAGGGTGTTGGCCTGAAGCTGGCCACCGCGATCGGCGAAGATCGAATGCGGGACCGGCTTGAACTGGATCACGATTTCCGACCGGCGCTCGGCCAGCCGCTTGCCGGTGCGCAGGTAGAAGGGCACGCCGGCCCAGCGCCAATTGTCGACATTGGCCTTGATCGCGACGAAGGTCTCGGTGCCCGACGGCTTGCCCAATTCCTCGGTATAGCCCTTGACGATTTCGCCCTTGGATGCGCCGTCGCCATATTGGCCGGTGACGGTCAGATGGGGCACCTCCGCGGGCGTCATCTTGCGCAGCGACCGCAGGACCTTGACCTTCTCGTCGCGGATCGCGGTGCCGTCGAAGCGGGCAGGGGGCTCCATCGCGATCAGCGCGAGCAGCTGGAGCATGTGGTTCTGCACCATGTCCCGCATCGCGCCGGTATCGTCATAGAAGCCGGCCCGGCCTTCCAGCCCGACCGTTTCCGACACGGTGATCTGGACATGGTCGACGCCGTGCGAGTTCCAGATCGGCTCGAACAGCGAATTGCCGAACCGCAGCGCCAGGATGTTCTGGACGGTTTCCTTGCCCAGATAATGGTCGATGCGGAAGGTCCGCTCCTCCGGGAAGCCCAGCGCGACGATGTCGTTGATCTCACGGCTCGACTCCAGGTCGCGGCCCAGCGGCTTTTCCAGACCGATACGGACATTGTCGCCCGCCAGTCCGGTCGCTTCCAGCCCCTTGATGGTCGGTCCGAACAGCCAGGGCGCGGTCGACAGGAAGATGGCGAGGCCGCCCGAAATATCGCCCAGCTTCTCGGCCAGCGCGCCGAAACCGTCGATCTTCGACGCGTCGAGCGGCTGGTAGCTCAGCCGATCGAGGAAGGATGCGACAGCGCTGTCGTCCTTTCGGTCGGCGGGCAGGAATTCGCCGAGCGCCTCGGCCGCAAACTTGCGATAGCCGGCATCGTCATGGTCGGAACGCGCAGTGCCCGTGATCGTCAGGCCGGCGGGCAGCAGCCCATCCGCGTGCAGGCCGTACAGCGAGGGAAGGAGCATCCGCTGGGCGAGGTCGCCCGTGGCTCCGAACAGCAACAGCTTGCCGACCGCCTGACTCATGCACGCTCTCCGTTGTTTCGGCTCCGCTCGACACGAACGCGGCCTAAAGATCAAGCCGCCACGCGGATAAAACGACCTGTACGCCGGATAGCCGGGCTATCCGGCGACGGACGATCCTGCCCGGCTCAGAGCACCAGGCCGGCGGTCTGGTCGAAGCCGGCCATGATGTTGAGGTTCTGCACCGCGGCCCCGGCGGCACCCTTGCCCAGATTGTCCAGCGTCGCGACCAGGCGTGCCTGGCCGCGATCGGCATTGCCGAACACGCGAAGCGTCAGCCGGTCGGTCCCGGCATCCGCTTCGACCGACAGGGTCGCCATGTCCTCGGCAGGCAGCACCTTTACCACCGGGCTGTCCTTATAGGCATCGCCCAGCACCGTCTCGATCGTCGCCAGCGACGGCTTGCGCGGCAGCGCATGCAGCGCCAGCGGCACTTCGACGACCATGCCGCGATAGGTGCGAACGACCGCGGGCATGAAGATCGGTGGATGCTCGATCCGGGCATGCTTCTGCATCTCCGGCACATGCTTGTGTGCCAGGCCCAGGCCATAGGCGCGAAACGCCGTGTCGGTGTGACCAGGCGACTGCACGTCCTCGAATTCCGTGATCATCGACTTGCCGCCGCCCGAATAGCCCGAGACGGCATTCACGCTCAGCGGATGATCGACCGGGATCAGGCCAGCACGGATCAGCGGCCGGACGAGCGCCAGAAATCCGGTGGGATAGCAGCCGGGATTGCTGACGCGCGGCGCCTGGGCGATCGCGGCGGTCTGGCTCGGCTCCAGTTCGGCAAAGCCATAAGTCCAGCCGTCCGCGACACGGTGCGCGGTCGATGCGTCGATCACGCGCGTCCGGCCATTCTCGATCATCGCGACCGCATCGATCGCGGCGTCATCGGGAAGGCACAGGATGACGAAGTCCGCCGCGTTCAGCGCATCGTGGCGCATCGTCACGTCCTTGCGCGCCGACTCGTCGAGCGTGATCAACTCGATCTCGCTGCGCCCTTCCAGCCGTTCGCGAATCTCGAGGCCGGTGGTGCCGACGGCGCCGTCGATGAAGACACGGATGCTCATTTGCCTGAACCTGATTCCAGCGCTGCCGCGTCGATATAGCCGACCAGTCCGGCACCGGGGGCAACGCCCCACGCGTTTGTGCCGGCGAATTCAAGGACGTCGAACGATTCGCCCGCGTTCAACTCCACCATCACCGGCGACTCGGCCTTGGGCCCTTCGCGAAGCGCGATGGGGCGGGCCAGGACGCGGGGCAGGGGGGCCGCGTAATGCGGTGCAAAAACACGGTCTGCCAGACGGATATCCGCCAGATCGGGCCGCACGGCATCGACTCGCGGATCGATCCGCGGCGACACGCCGGTCAGTGCGAAACGCTTACGCGTTGCCCCGACGGATGACAGGCTCGCTGATGCTGCCCCCGGCGAGGAAATGCCCGAATTCTGCAAGAAAATCAGCCCCTTCAGTCGTGCGCGCGACGAAAATGTTACGCTTGTCGGTGTCATCGCGCTGGCGGCGCAGATAGCCGAGGGCACCCAGCCTGTTCAAGGCGCGCGTCACGACGGGCTTAGAGACATTCAGCGCCCGTGCAAGTCCCCGGACGGTGTGCGGTCCGGGGTCGAGATAGACGAGCAGCAGCAGCGCCATCTGTCGGTTGGTCAGGTCGGGCTCACCCGATCGAACATAATCGATCAGCGTGTTCTTCCACGAGGCGAGCGAGGGGTCCGGCATGGCGTTCACGGGCGTTACTCTACTCTAGGCTTCACGGGACCGGCACGGGCCGGGCTATTTTCTGACAACGCGCATAATCTGAGCAAGTTTCAGTCCGCAGCCGAAATGTTGGCCCTGCACGACGGGTCGTTTCGCGCACGACGAACCGGTGCGGACCGGGCGGGCGCGTCGAGGACGGTTGATCGTCGCGGCCCCCTCCACTATGTCGCGCCTTTCCGCAAAAGGTCCGCGCTTCGAAATGCTGTTCACTTTCCTGCTCGTCGTTCAGTTCATCGTCGCCTCGCTTCTGGTGACGGTGATCCTCATGCAAAAGTCGGAAGGTGGCGGCCTGACCTCGGGCGGCAGCCCGTCGGGCCTGATGTCGGCACGTGGTGCTGCGGATTTCCTGACCCGGGCGACCGCGATCCTGGCGACCGCCTTCATCGTGCTGTGCATCGTCCTGGCGGTCCTGGCCGCCAATCGCCAGTCGACCACGATCGACGCCTCGCGTCAGCGCGCTCCGGCGGCTGCCGCTCCGGCGCTCCCGGGCAACCTTCCGGCTCAGCCCGCGCCCGGCGCGGCTCCGGCGCCCGGCGCAGCGCCGGCGCCCGGCACGGCACCCGCGGACAGCACCGCGCCGTCCAACGCTGCGGACGCTTTCCGCCTCTGATCGCTCGTTCCCCCGCGGTGACGCGGGGGAGTTTTCTGTCCTGACGAACGCCGACGCTCGATTCGAGAGCTTGTCGGCGCGCGTCCATTCAAGCTAGGCGTTTTACCCCATGGCGCGGTATATCTTCATCACCGGCGGCGTGGTCTCCTCGCTCGGCAAGGGTCTCATGGCGGCATCGCTCGCCGCGCTGCTTC
Organism: Sphingomonas sp. BL-S-25; assembly: GCF_055521555.1. Lineage (NCBI taxonomy): Bacteria > Pseudomonadati > Pseudomonadota > Alphaproteobacteria > Sphingomonadales > Sphingomonadaceae > Sphingomonas > Sphingomonas sp. BL-S-25. Next base: position 4,484,238 of record NZ_CM145486.1, on the reverse strand, counting down.
AGGCGCGCGGCTACAATGTCCGCATCCGCAAGTTCGACCCTTATCTGAACGTCGACCCCGGCACGATGTCCCCCTATCAGCACGGCGAAGTCTATGTGACCGACGACGGCGCCGAGACCGATCTGGACCTGGGCCATTATGAGCGCTTCACCGGCGTCGCCTCTCGCCAGTCGGACAATGTCACCTCGGGCCGGATCTATCAGCAGATCATCACCCGCGAGCGTAAGGGCGACTATCTCGGCGCGACCGTACAGGTCATTCCGCACGTCACCGACGCGATCAAGGAATTCGCCCAGGCCGATACCGAGGGTCTCGACTTCGTGCTGTGCGAGATCGGCGGGACGGTCGGCGACATCGAGTCGCTGCCGTTCATCGAGGCCATTCGCCAGCTGCGCAACGATCTGGGCCGCGGCAATTCGGTCAGCGTCCACCTGACCCTGGTCCCCTATATCGCCGCTGCGGGCGAGCTGAAGACCAAGCCGACCCAGCATTCGGTGCGCGAGCTGGCCGCACTGGGCGTGTCCCCCGACGTTCTGGTGTGCCGCTCCGAGCAGCCGCTGCCGGACAGCGAGCGTGCGAAGATCGCCCTGTTCTGCAACGTCCCCAAGGAAGCGGTGATCCCGGCGCTCGACGCCAGCACCATCTACGGCGTGCCGCTGCAATATCATGCCGAGGGTCTCGACCAGGAAGTGCTCAAGGCGTTCGGGATCGAGCCCGGTTTGCCGCCGCGCCTCGACCGCTGGAGCGAGATCGTCGAGCGGGTGCTGAACCCGGAGGGCGAGGTCACGATCGGCGTGGTCGGCAAATATGTCGGCCTGCCGGATGCGTACAAGTCGCTGCACGAGGCGCTGGTCCATGGCGGCATCGCCAACAAGGTGAAGGTGCATGTCCGCTGGCTCGACGCCGAGCTGTTCGAGGGTGACGAGGCCGAGATCGCCTCGCAGCTCGAGCCGATGCATGCGATCCTGGTCCCCGGCGGGTTCGGCGAGCGCGGCAGCGAGGGCAAGATCGCCAGCGTGCGCTTCGCGCGCGAGCGCGGCGTGCCCTTTCTCGGCATTTGCCTCGGCATGCAGATGGCCTGTGTCGAGGGCGCGCGCGAGCAGGGCCTCGACCATGCCTCGACCACCGAGTTCGGCGAGACCGAGACTCCGATCGTCGGCCTGATCACCGAATGGATGGGCAAGGACGGGTTGCAGACCCGCGAACAGGGCGGCGACCTGGGCGGCACGATGCGGCTCGGCGCCTATCCTGCGAAGCTTGCCGGCAACTCGGTCGTCAGCTCGATCTATCAGGCGAGCGACATTTCCGAGCGTCATCGTCACCGCTACGAGGTCAACACCCGCTATCGCGGCGTGCTGGAGGCCGGCGGGCTGGTCTTCTCGGGCATGTCGCCCGACGGGATGCTTCCCGAAATCGTCGAGCGGCCGGACCATCCCTGGTTCATCGGCGTCCAGTTCCACCCGGAACTGAAGTCCAAGCCGTTCGAGCCGCACCCGCTGTTCGCCAGCTTCATCGAGGCGGCGGTGCGCCAGTCGCGCCTGGTCTAACTCTCCCGCCGCCGATCGAGCGGCGTCATGCTTTAGCGCAAGGAAAAAGCGCCCGGACCCATCGGTCCGGGCGCCCCTCAGCGGCGTCTAAGGGAGGGAGACGCCGCGAGCGTTAGGCTGCCTTGGCAGACTGGTGCTCGATCGCCTCGGGCGTGGCGGTGGTGGAACCGCTGCCGACCGAGATCTTCTTCGGCTTCATCGCTTCGGGAACTTCCCGAACCAGCTCGATGGTCAGCAGACCATCGGCCAGATCGGCGCTGTCGACGCGGACGAAGTCGGCGAGCTCGAAGCGGCGCTCGAAGCTGCGGTTGGCGATGCCGAGATGCAGATACGAGCCCTGGCTATTCTCGTTCTCCGCCTTCTTGCCGGCGACGACCAGCAGGTTCTGCTGGGCGGTGATGTCGATCTCGTCGGACTTGAAGCCGGCAACGGCCAGCGTGATCCGATAGCGATCGTCCGCGACGCGCTCGAGGTTGAAGGGCGGATAGTTTTCGGAAGCCTGCTGACGTGCGCTGGCCTCCAGCATGTCGAACAGCCGGTCGAACCCGATGGTCGAGCGGCGGAACGGGGTAAAGTCGAACTGACGCATTTCAAATCCTCCAATGAGCAACATGAACGTCCTGCCGAGCCCTTCAACGAGGCGCCCGGCCGATAAACGCGGCCCGTTTCGGCGCCGCGATCGATATTTCGGAACGCAGTCGCGCGGTTTCAAGGGGATTTTTAATCGCCTGTTTTCCGTTGCTTGACGGATTCGAATGCAGGGAAGTGGCGCACTTCATCCTCGCAAAGTTTTACTTTATCGACTAATCCCATCTGAATAGTGGAGTTTAATCGCGAGAGGTTTCCAAAGGGGAGTTTGGATGAGCATCGCGGGTTTCGCACTTTCACTGCTTGCAACGACATCACCGGCGGCGATGGGGCAGCCGCCGCGCGACGAACCGCTTGCGTCGACGGCCGCCTCGGATCCGACTGCGCAGCCGGTCGAGGACGAAGTCCAGGACCGCGATGGCACCGAGATCGTCATCACCGCGCGCCGCCGGTCGGAGAATGTGCAGGACGTGCCCGTCGCCATCTCCGTGATCGGCAGCGAGACGCTGGAGTCTCAGGGAACCTACAACATCAATCGCCTGACCCAGCTTCAGCCGACCCTGCAGTTCTTTTCGACCAACCCGCGCAACACCTTCATCAACATTCGCGGCATCGGCGCGCCGTTCGGTCTGACCAATGACGGGTTCGAACAGGGCGTCGGCGTCTATGTCGATCAGGTCTATTACAACCGCATCGCATCCGCGACGCTCGACTTCGTCGATGTCGAGCAGATCGAGGTGCTCCGCGGGCCTCAGGGCACGCTATACGGCAAGAACACGACCGCCGGTGCGATCAACATCACGACTCGTGCGCCCAGCTTCGAGTTCGAGGGCAGGGCGGAAGTGTCGCTCGGCAACTATAATTTTAAGCAGGCCAAGCTGTCGGTTTCCGGTCCGCTGACGGACACGCTCGCCGCGCGGATCAGCCTCGCGAGTACAGATCGCCGCGGCACCATCTACAATGTCACCTCGGGCAGCTGGATCAATTCGCAGGACAATCTCGGCCTGCGCGGCGCGTTGCTCTGGAAGCCGACCGAGGATCTGCGCATCACGCTCTCCGGCGACTTCAACGTCCAGGACCCGATCTGCTGCGGCCAGATCTACGCTCGCGTCGGGACGACCCAGCGCGCGGCCAACCGGCAATATGCGGCGCTGACCGCGCTGTTCCCGGGTTACAAGGTGCCGAGCACCAATCCGTTCGACCGCCTGACCGATCTCGACGCCGAACTGGCCGCACGCAACGAGCTTGGCGGCGCGTCGCTGCGCGTCGAATGGGATCTGGGTCCCGGCACGCTGACCTCGGTCACGGCCTGGCGTTATTGGGACTGGGGCCCGAAGAACGATCGCGATTTCACCGGCCTGCCGATCTACACCCGGGTGAACAACCCGACGAAGCAGGATCAGTATACGCAGGAAGTCCGCTACGCGTTCGACGCGGGCCCGCTCGACTTCGTCGTCGGCGCCTTCGGCTTCTATCAGCAGATTCGCACGAGCGGTGTGCAGGAGACCGGCCCGGCGGCCAGCGCCTGGCTGCTTGCGCCGAGCAGTGCCTTGTCGCGCAACCCGGCGGTGCTGAACGGCATCATCGCGGAGAACGACATCCGTCTGGACAATCTCAGCCTGGCCAGCTTCGCCAAGGTCAACTGGAAGATCACCGACGCGCTGACCCTCTCGCCCGGCATCCGGATCAATTACGACAAGAAGGAAGGGCTCTACAACTCGGTCGTGACCGGCACTGCCTCCGATGGCACGCGTCAGATCGTCAGCAGCAACCCCGCCAGCCCCTATTACAATGATCCGTGGACCGCGGCCCAGCGCGGTACTCAGGCCTCGCAGTTCTTCGAGCCGGACTTCAGCGACTGGAACCTGTCCTACGACATCAACCTGTCGTACAAGGTTGCGCCCGACATTCTCGCCTATGCGACCTATGCGCGCTCGTTCAAGACGGGCGGGATCAACCTGAACGGTGTTCCCAGCCGCGCCGACGGCACCCCCGCTCTGGATGTCGCGCAGATCAAGCCGGAAAAGGTCGACCATTTCGAGGTCGGTCTGAAAACCCAGTTCTGGGACCGGCGCGCGACGCTGAATCTCGCGGGCTTCTGGACCGAGATCAAGGATTTCCAGGCCAGCGTGATCAGCAACGTCAGCGGCAGCAACGTTCTGCGCGGCTATCTCGCCAATGCCGAGAAGGTCCGCGTACGCGGGATCGAGGCCGATTTCAGCCTCCGTCCCAGCGACCGGCTCAGCACCTATCTCAGCGGGGCGTTGACCGATCACGAATTCGTGAAGTTCGTCGATGCCCCTTGCCCGCCCGAATTGGCGGGTGGCGGTACCGGCACCCCGGTCGGGCCTCCGGCGACGCCCGGCGCCAACAGCCCGGCCAATTGCAACGTATCCGGTCAGTGGCTGCCGGGCGTGTCCAAATGGTCCTTCTCCTGGGGTGCGGAGTACAATCTACCGGCGAAGATCCTGGGTCGGGATGGTCATGCCTATTTCGGCTATGACGGGAATTACCGGTCCAAATTCTCGTGGAACGCCTCGCGGTCGATCTACACGGACATCGACGGATACTCGATCAACAATTTCCGCATCGGTTTCCGCACCGACCAGTTCGATATCTTCGGTTGGGTCCGCAATGCCTTCGACCAGAATTACTTCGAATCGCTGGCCGTCACGCCGGGCAACACGGGATTGATCTCGGCTCAGCTGGGCGATCCGCAAACCTGGGGCGGCACGATCAAGCTCGGGTTCTGAGCCCGCCGCCATGGAATGTGCTTGGCCTTCCGCCATGGCCGGGGAAGGTCGAGGGGAGGGAGCTGCCGCCCGCGCAGTTCCCTCCTTTTGCGTGTGCGACTGTGCATTTTGCGGACAGGGCGTGGCGCCTGCGGGTACGCCGCCTTCAGTCGAGAGGAAGTAAACACAAGAAGAGAGGGTCCTGAAACGGCAAACGCTCGGACTGTTTCCAGCCCGAGCGCCTGCGTGACGATGCCTCGTCAGCCCCCTTAGTAAGATCCTCAGCCCACGCGCCCGTACTTGCCTACGAGCGGGACTTCGGACCTCCCCGAACCACGGCCGTTGCCTGCGTTTCGATGTTGGTTTGCTACGGTGGGCCGAGCGCTTTGTCACCGGGAATGCGAAGATGTGACTCAGATTGGCGTGACCCTGTGTCCGTTCGGCAACAGGGGCGCCGTCGGCTTGCGCAATTGCAAGGGCGCGCGAACCTGCCATAGAGCGGGGCAGGATTACTCCGGCTCGGGACTCTGGCCACCTACATGCTGCTTTCTCGCTATGAGCGGATGATCGCGAAGCGATATCTGCTTCCCGGCCGCGGCGAGGCGTTCATCGCCGTCGTTGCCGGCTTCAGCCTCGTCGCGGTGATGCTGGGCGTCGCCGCCCTGATTGTCGTGATGAGCGTGATGAACGGCTTTCGCGCCGAACTGTTCGACAAGATCACCGGCCTGAACGGCCATGCGATCGTCCAGGGATTCGGCGGGCAACTGCGCGACTGGCGCCAGGTGATCGAGGATGCGGAGAAGACCCCCGGCATCGTCTCGGCGACCCCGCTGATCGAACAGCCGCTGGTCGCGTCGATGGGTGGCCGCGTCGAGTTCGCACTGGTGCGCGGCATGCGGGTGCAGGACATTCGCAACAACCCGACGCTGACCAAGAATCAGGTCGTCGGCTCGCTCGACTCGCTGAAGCCGGGCAGCGAGACCGTGGCGATCGGGTCGCGGCTGGCGCAGCAACTGGGCGCAACCGTCGGCAGCAAGATCTCGATCTTCAATCCCGCCGGCGCCTCGACGCCCTTCGGGACGATGCCGCGAATCGTGTCCTACACGGTCGGCGCGATCTTCGAGATCGGCGTCTATGATTACGACAAGGCGTTCGTGGTGATGCCGATCGAGGACGCCCAGACGTTGTTGCTCATGGGCGACACGGTGGGATCGATCGAGATCGAGACCAACAATCCCGACAAGATCGAGGACATTCTCGCCCCGCTCCAGCCCAAGGTTCAGGCCCAGGCGCAGATCGTCGACTGGCGGACGATGAACTCGGAACTGTTCGAGGCGCTGACGATCGACCGGGTCGTCTCGTTCATCGTGCTGTCGATCATCCTGATCGTCGCCGCGTTCAACATCGTGTCGTCGCTGATCATGCTGGTGCGCGCCAAGACGCGCGACATCGCGGTGCTGCGGACCATGGGGGCCACGCGCGGCGGGCTGATGCGCATCTTCATCACCGTGGGGACCACGGTCGGCATCTTCGGCGTCATGGCGGGGGGCGTGCTCGCCTTCCTGTTCATCACCTTCCGCGAATATGTCGTGAAGCTGATCGGGCTGGCGACCGGCATGAACGTCTGGGACCCGTCGATGCGGTTCCTGACCGAGCTGCCGGCAAAGACCGATCCGTTCCAGACGATCGGCATTTGCCTGATGGCGATGGCCTTCTGCTTCCTCGCAACGCTCTACCCGGCCTGGAAGGCGGCGAGCACCGATCCGGTACAGGTCCTGCGCTATGAGTGAGCCGATCCTCCAGACGCGCGGCCTGCGCCGCGCCTTTACCCAAGGCGATCACCGGATCGAGGTGCTGCGCGGCGTCGACCTGACCGTCAACCGGGGCGAGGTCGTTGCGCTGCTCGGCCCGTCGGGCTCGGGCAAGTCGACTCTGCTCCAGGCGGTCGGCCTGCTGGAGGGCGGGTTCGAAGGATCGATCCGCATCGACGGCGCCGAGGCGGCGCAGCTCGACAGCCCGGCGCGCACCGCGATGCGGCGCGACCGGCTGGGCTTCGTCTATCAGTTCCACCATTTGCTGCCCGACTTCAACGCGCTGGAGAATGTCGTCCTGCCGCAGCTGATCCGCGGCGCCACCCGCGCCCAGGCAGATGCCCAGGCCGAGTCGCTGCTGACCGCGCTGGGGCTCGCCCATCGCCTGACGCACCGGCCGAGCCAGCTGTCCGGCGGCGAACAGCAGCGCGTCGCCGTCGCCCGCGCACTCGCCAATCGCCCGCTGCTGGTGCTGGCCGACGAGCCCACCGGCAATCTGGACGAGGCGACCTCGGACAAGGTGCTCGGCGAATTCCTGTCCCTGGTCCGCCAGCAGGGATCGGCCGCGCTGATCGCCACCCATAACGAGCGGCTGGCGGCCCGTATGGACCGCGTGGTACGCCTGCATGAGGGGCATCTGGAGTAGGCCGTCATGACCGCAATCACCGACATTCTCGTGCGCAATGCCGATGGCAGCGAGACCGACCTGTCGGACCATGCCGGCAAGGTGCTGCTGATCGTCAACACCGCCTCCAAATGCGGCTTCACCCCGCAATATGAGGGGCTGGAGGCGCTGCATCGCAAGTTCGCCGATCGCGGATTCGAGGTGCTGGGCTTTCCCTGCAACCAGTTCGGTGCGCAGGAGCCGGGCGATGCACAGGAGATCGCGACCTTCTGTTCGCTGACCTATGATGTGACCTTTCCGGTCTTTGCCAAGATCGACGTCAACGGCCCCGATGCCGCGCCGATCTTCAGGCATTTGAAGAAGGAAGCGCCCGGCGTGCTGGGGACCGAGGGCATCAAGTGGAACTTCACCAAGTTCCTGGTGGATCGCGACGGCAAGGTGGTCGACCGCTACGCCCCGACGACCAAGCCCGAGGATATCGAGAAGGACATCGAAAAGCTGCTCTGACCGCCACCGCCGGGGCGATTTTCGCGCACGGCTTCCTGCGCCGAAACCCACGCGCCGAGCGCCCGGCGGGGTGGCAAATCGGACGGGGAATCCCTAGGATCGGGCATGCATTCCGGATTCGTGCCCCTTCGCGTTTTTTCCTCCTACACGATGCTGGAAGGCGCGATCGATCCTAAGGCGATCGCCAAGCGGGCCAAGGAGCTCGGCTTCCCTGCGGTCGGCCTGGCCGATCGCAACGGCCTCTATGCCGCCATGTCCTTTTCGGACGCCTGCGCGAAGGCGGGCATCCAGCCGATCATCGGCACGCTGCTGGCGGTGATGCGCCCCGACATGCCCGACGGGGTGAAGCCGGTGATCGACTGGCTGCCCTTGTTCGCGCAGAACGAGACCGGCTATCTCAACCTGTGCGACCTGGTGTCCGCGGCGCATCTCGACCGGCCGATCGAGGAGGATGCGCACGTGCCCTTCTCCGCGCTGGAGGGGCGGACCGAGGGGCTGATCGCGATGACCGGCGGGGCGGAGGGCGGGCTCGCCCGGATGTTCGCCGAGGGACAGGACAGCGCCGCCAATCATTATGCCGACCGGCTGGAGGCGCTGTTTCCCAAGCGGCTCTATGTCGAGATCACCCGCCGGCTGGACGAGGTCGAGGGCAAGGCCGAGCGCAAGCTGCTGGAGCTTGCCTATGCGCGCGACCTGCCGCTGGTCGCGACCAATCCCTGCTGTTTCGCGGAGGAGACCTTCCACGAGGCACATGACGCGATGCTGTGCATCGCCAATTCCAGCTACGTGACCAGCGACGATCGCCCGCGCAGTTCGCCCGATGCCTGGATGAAGCCGGCGAACGAGATGAAGTCGCTGTTCGCGGACCTGCCGGAGGGGATCGCCAACACGCTCGTCCTGGCACAGCGCTGCGCCTATATGGCGCCCAAGCGCAAGCCCATCCTGCCCAGCCTTGCCGGCGACCGCGAGGGCGAGGCGCGGATGCTGCACGAACGCAGCTGGGCGGGGCTCGAGGCACGGCTGGAAAAGGCCGGCGTCACCGACGAGGCCGAGCGCAAGGCCTATGGCGAGCGGCTTCAGTTCGAGCTGGACGTCATCATCCAGATGGGCTTCCCCGGCTATTTCCTGATCGTCGCCGACTTCATCCAATGGGCCAAGGCTCAGGGGATTCCGGTGGGGCCGGGTCGTGGTTCGGGCGCCGGCTCGGTCGTCGCCTGGGTGCTGACGATCACCGATCTCGATCCGCTGAAGCTGGGCCTGCTGTTCGAGCGCTTCCTGAATCCCGAGCGCGTCTCGATGCCCGACTTCGACATCGACTTTTGCGAGACCCGGCGCGGCGAGGTCATTCGCTACGTCCAGGAGAAATATGGCCGCGACCATGTGGCGCAGATCATCACCTTCGGGACGATGAAGGCGCGCGCGGTGCTGAAGGACGTCGGGCGCGTGCTCCAGATGAGCTATGGCCAGGTCGACCGGCTGGCCAAGCTGGTGCCGAACCACCCGACCGATCCCTGGACGCTCGAACGCACGATGAACGGCGTCAGCGAGTTCGTCGCCGAATATAATGGCCAGGACGATGTCCGCCGCCTGGTCGACCTGTGCATGCGGCTGGAGGGCCTGCCGCGGCACAGCTCGACCCACGCCGCGGGCGTGGTGATCGGCGACCGGCCGCTGGCGCAGCTGGTTCCGCTCTACCGCGATCCGCGTTCGGACATGCCGGTGACCCAGTTCGACATGAAATATGTCGAGGGCGCCGGCCTGGTGAAGTTCGACTTTCTCGGCCTCAAGACGCTGTCGGTGCTGCAGAAGGCGGTCGAATTGCTGTCCGACCGGCATATCGAGGTCGACCTGGCGAGCCTCGGCTGGGACGATCCCGGCGTGTACGAGCTGCTCCAGCGCGGCGACACGGTCGGCGTGTTCCAGCTGGAATCTGAGGGCATGCGGCGAACGCTGGCGGCGGTGCGCCCGTCGAACTTCGGCGACATCATCGCGCTCGTCTCGCTCTATCGCCCGGGCCCGATGGACAACATCCCAACCTTTGGCGCGCGAAAGAACGGGCGCGAGGAGATCGTCTATCCGCACCCCCTGCTCGAAGGCATACTGGCCGAGACCTACGGGATCTTCGTCTATCAGGAACAGGTGATGCAGGCGGCGCAGATCCTGGCCGGCTACAGCCTGGGCGGCGCAGACATGCTGCGTCGCGCGATGGGCAAGAAGATCAAGGCGGAGATGGACGCGCAGCGCGCGATCTTCGTCGAGGGCTGCGCGAAGAACGACATCAAGGCCGCCAAGGCAAACGAGCTGTTCGACTTGATCGACAAGTTCGCCGGCTACGGCTTCAACAAGTCGCACGCCGCCGCCTATGCGCTGCTCGCCTATCATACGGCGTGGCTGAAGGCGCATTATCCGCACGAGTTCTTCGCCGCGTCGATGTGCTACGACATCCATCAGACCGACAAGCTCGCGATCTTCGCCGACGACATGAAGCGGCTGGGGATCGAGTGCCTGCCGCCCGACATCAACGAATCGGTCGCCGATTTCATGGTGCAGGAAAAGGACGACCGGCTGGTCGTGCGCTACGCGCTGGGCGCGCTGAAGGGCGTGGGCGAGGGCGCGATGGAGCAGCTGGTCGAGGAGCGCGAGCGCCATGGCCGCTTCGTCTCGCTCGACGACATCGCCCGCCGCGTCGACCCGCGCCTGCTGAACAAGCGCCAGGTCGAGACGCTGGCCGGGGCGGGTGCGTTCGACAGCATAGAGCCCAATCGCGCCGGGGTCCATGCCGCGGCCGAGACGATCCTGGCAGTCGCCCAGCGCACCCATGCCAACCGGACCAGCGGCCAGGGCGGCCTGTTCGGCGAGTCCGAGCCGGGCGGCGGCGGCATCTCGCTGCCGCGAAGCGCCAATTGGTCGCTCGCCGACCGGATCGCCGCCGAGCGCGATGCCTTTGGCTATTATTTCTCGGCCCATCCGCTCGACCGCTACCAGCATCTGGCGCGAAGTCAGGGCGCGCGGCCGATCACGATGCTAAGCGAGGTGCAGATCCCCGAGGGCCAGCGCGCCGGGGCGACCGTTGCGGCGCTGATCGAGGATGCGCGCTGGCGCACCTCGGCGCGCGGCAACCGCTACATGATGGCGACGATTTCGGACACCAGCGGGCAGGTGCCGGTCAGTTGCTTCGACGAGCTGGTGGCGAAGGACATGGAGGAATGCGCCCGCGCCGGCGGATGCGCGATCCTGACCGTCGAGCTCGACAAGCGTCCGGGCGAGGATGCGCCGCGCGTCGCGATCAAGCGGGTCCAGTCGTTCGAATCGATTGCCGGATCGGCGCGGATGATGCTGGATGTGACCATTGCCGCGGCGACGGCATTGCCGCAGCTGGCGGACACGATCGGCGGGGCGCGCGGCGGGCGCTGCATCGTCCGGCTGTGGGCGCCGATCGACGGGCAGGGCAAGGCCGAGATGGTGCTGGGCCGCAACTTCCGCCTGGACGAAGAGATCGTCAGCCGCATCCGCGCAATCCCCGGCGTGGTCGGCGCCGGGTTCAGCAGCACCGACGCGATGCTGGCGGTCGCGGCATGACCGCCTGACGGTGACGCGCGCCCGGCGGTCGTCGCCTCTCTCGACACGCGCGCAACTCGCGGGTTAGCTTGCCGGCGAAAGCCATAAGAGCGGAGAGATGCGATGCTGGGTGGAATGCAGGATTTCGAACTGCGCGTGATGCGCCTGCTGGACCATGCGGCGCGCGAGCATGGCAGCCGCGAGATCGTCAGCCGCTGGGCCGATGGCAGCGAGACGCGGAGCAGCTGGACGGGCGTGGCGCATGACGCGCGCAGGCTGGCACAGGCGCTGGAGCGGCTGGGGCTGAAGCCCGGCGACCGCGTCGCCACGCTGGCGATGAACCATGGCCGGCATCTGGTCGCCTGGTATGGGACGATCGGCATGGGCGGGCTGATCCACACGATCAACCCGCGGCTGTTCGAGGATCAGCTGGCCTTTATCGCCAATCATGCCGAGGACCGGGTGCTGCTCTACGACCGCGCCTTTGCCCCGCTGGTCGAGAAGATGAAGCCGCACTGGCCGACCATCCGGCATTATTTGTGCTTCGACGGCGACGGCCCCGACAGTTTCGAGGCGCTGCTGGCGCAGGAGGATGGCAACTATGCCTGGCATGAGGGGGACGAGCGCGAACCCTGCATGATCTGCTATACCAGCGGGACGACGGGCAATCCGAAGGGCGTGGTCTATACACACCGATCGACCGTCATCCACGCGATCACCGAGCTGCAGCCGGCCGAGTTCGACCTGTCGACCCAGTCGGTGATTCTGCCGGTCGTCCCGATGTTCCATGCCGTCGGCTGGGGACTGCCTTTCGCCGCCGCGGCGGTGGGCGCCAAGTTCGTCTTCTCGGCAGTGAACGAGCCGCAGGTCCTGTGCGACCTGATGAACCGCGAGAAGGTGACGCATTCCGCCGGGGTGCCGACGGTCTGGTTCGGCATGTTCCAATATATGGACGCGACCGGCGCCGCGCCCGAGCATCTCCAGATCGTCACCATCGGCGGGTCGGCCGCGCCGCGCGCGATGATCGAGCGGCTGATGAAGATGGGCATCCGCGTGAACCATGCCTGGGGCATGACGGAGACCTCGCCGATCGGGACGATGGGCGCGCCCAGCTATGACTGGGACGATCTGAGCTTCGACCAGAAGGTCGACGTCGTCAGCCGCCAGGGCCGGGTGCCGTTCGGCGTCGAGCTGCGCGTGGTGAATGATGCCGGCGAGCTTCAGCCGCGCGACGGCGTCAGCTCGGGCCGGCTGCAGGTGCGCGGTCCCTGGATCATCAAGCAGTATTTCCGGGACGAGAACGGCCCCTGTGTCGATGCCGACAACTGGTTCGACACCGGCGACGTCGCGGTGATCCATCCCGACGGCGTGATGCAGATCACCGACCGCGCCAAGGACGTGATCAAGTCGGGCGGCGAATGGATCAGCTCTGTCGAGCTGGAGAACGCCGCGGTCGGCTGCGCCGGCGTGGCCGAGGCGGCGGCGATCGGCGTGTTTCACCCTCGCTGGGACGAGCGGCCGATCCTGCTGGTGGTGCGCAAGCCGGGCAGCGAGGTCACGCCCGAAGAGATCCAGGCGCATCTGGCCAAGCATGTCGCAAAATGGTGGCTGCCCGACGAGGTTCATTTCGTCGACGAGCTGCCGCACACCGCGACCGGCAAGCTGATGAAGACCGCGATCCGCGAGAAGTACAAGGACTTCCAGCTGGCCGCGGCTTGACCGTTCCCCTCGGGCGGGTCAGTCTGCCCTGAATGGAGACAGTGACCATCGGATCGGCGGGCGACGGGGGCGTGATCCTCGGCGCTCGGCCGGAGGCGGTGCGGGTGCTGCCGTCCGAGACCGCGGTCGTTGTGATCGACATGCAGAATGCCTATGCCTCGCCCGGCGGCTATGTCGACCAGGCTGGGTTCGACATTTCGGGCGCTGCCGGGACGATCGGGCGGATCGCGACGGTGCTGGAGACAGCGCGCAAGGCGGGGATCCAGATCGTCTATCTCCAGAATGGCTGGGACCCCGACTATGTCGAGGCGGGCGGCCCGGGCTCGCCCAACTGGCACAAGTCGAACGCGCTGAAGACGATGCGCGCCCGGCCCGAGCTGGCGGGCACATTGCTGGCGCGCGGCAGCTGGGACTATGCGCTGGTCGGTGCGCTGGCGCCGCAGCCGGGCGACATCACGCTGCACAAGACGCGCTATTCCGCCTTCTTCAACTCGCAGCTCGACAGCGTGCTGCGCGCACGCGGCATCCGCACGATCGTCTTCGTCGGCATCGCGACCAATGTCTGTGTCGAGAGCACGCTGCGCGATGGCTTCCACCTCGAATATTTCGGGGTGATGCTGGAGGATGCGACGCATCATCTCGGGCCGCCCGAAATACAGGCGGCAAGCGTCTATAATATCGAGAAATTCTTTGGGTGGGTAAGCAGCACTGCCGAGTTTTGCGGCAGCTTCGGACAATTGCCCGACTGATCCCAGGCGCGGCGGACACGGAAAGGACCAGGACGATGCCCTTCGAACCGATCAACCCGCCGCAATTCCCGACACCGATCGCGCCCTATTCCGCCGGAGCGAAGGCAGGCAACACCGTTTATGTCTCGGGCGTACTGGCGCTGGGCGAGGGCGGGGTGGTGCTGCATGTCGGCGATGCCGCAGCCCAGACCCGGCACGTGCTGGAGGTGATCAAGACGACGCTGGAGGCGGCTGGCGCGACGATGGCGGATGTCGCGATGAACCATATCTTCCTGAAGGATCTGGCCGACTATGCCGCGTTCAACGCGGTCTATGCCGAGTATTTCCCGGGGGCCAAGCCGGCCCGCTACTGCATCCGATGCGATCTGGTGAAGCCGGAGTGCCTGGTGGAAATCGCCAGCGTCGCCCACCTCTGATGCCCGTCGCGGGGGGCATTTACTACGAGGCGCACGGGCCGGCGGGTGGCGAAGTGCTGATCCTGTCGTCGGGGCTGGGCGGATCGGCGGGCTATTGGACGCCCAATCTTGCGGCACTGGCGGTTGGGCATCGGGTCATCGTCTATGACCATCGCGGCACCGGCCGATCCGATCGGATCGTGGCCGGCGACCTGACGCTGGAGGCGATGGCCGAGGATCTGGTCGGGCTGATGAATGCGCTGGGCATCGCTCAGGCCACGCTGATCGGGCATGCGATCGGCGGGATGATCGGGCTGGCGCTTGCGCTGAAGCATCCCGGGCGGCTGAGCCGGGTGGTGGTGATCAATGGCTGGGCCAAGCTGGATCCGCACACCGCCCGCTGTTTCGACACGCGGCTGGTGCTGTTGCGCGAAAGTCCGCGCGCCTTTGTTCATGGCCAGCCGATCTTCCTGTTTCCCGCGCAGTGGATCTCCGATCACCACGACCAGCTTCAGGCGGAGGAAGAACTGCACCTTGCCCATTTCCCCGGCGCGGAGATGGTCCAGCGGCGGATCGCCGCCGCGCGGCGGTTCGACATCGCCCGCAGGCTGCCCGAGATTGCCGTCCCGGTGCTGCTGATCGCGACCAGCGACGACATGCTGGTTCCCGCTTCATGTACGGAGCGGATGGCGGAGCAGATCCCCGGTGCGCGGCTCGCGCGGATGACCAGCGGGGGCCATGCGGTCAACGTGACCCGCCCCGATCACTTCAACATATGGCTGCTCGACTGGCTCGACGCCGAATAAAGGATCATCGCATGCAGGTCGGTGTCTTCGTCCCCATCAACAATAATGGCTGGCTGATCAGCGCGAATGCGCCGCAGTACAAGCCGAGCTTCGACCTGAACAAGGAGATCGCGCTCAGCGCCGAGAAGCATGGGCTCGATTTCCTGCTGTCGATGATCAAGCTGCGCGGCTTTGGCGGGAAGACCGAATTCTGGGAATATGGGCTGGAGAGTTTCACGCTGATGGCCGGGCTGGCCGCGGTGACCGAGCGGATCAAGATCTATGCGACCTGCCCGACGCTCGTCATCCCGCCGGCCTTTGCCGCGCGGATGTGCAACACGATCGATTCGATCAGCCATGGCCGGTTCGGGCTGAACCTGATCACCGGCTGGCAGCGTCCCGAATATAGCCAGATGGGGCTGTGGCCGGGGGATGAGCATTTCCGCAACCGCTACCAGATGCTCGACGAATATGCCCGCATCCTGCGCGAACTGTGGGAGACGGGGCGCAGCGACTTCAAGGGCGACTATTACCAGATGGACGATTGCCTCGTCCGTCCCCAGCCTCAGGGCGACATGAAGATCATCTGCGCCGGGTCGTCGGACGAAGGTCTCGCATTTTCTGCGCAATGGGCGGACTACGCCTTCTGCCTGGGCAAGGGCGTGAACACGCCGACCGCCTTCGCGTCGAACAACGAACGCCTTGCCCTCGCCACTGCAAAGACTGGGCGCGACGTATCGGTCTTCGTGCTGATCATGATCATCGCCGCCGAGACCGACGAAGAGGCCGAGGCGAAGTGGAAATCCTATAATGACGGGGTTGATCTCGATGCGATCGCCTGGCTGGCCAACCAGGGCGCGGCAGACAAGCATAATGCCACGACCAATGTCCGTCAGCTTGCCGCACCCGAAGGTGCAGTGAACATCAATATGGGCACGCTGGTCGGCAGCTACGCCAAGGTTGCGGCGATGCTGGATGAAATGGCCGAGGTGCCGAATACCGGCGGCGTGTTGCTGACCTTCGATGACTTCCTGGAAGGAGTGGAGGCATTCGGGACGCGTATTCAGCCGCTGATGAAGAGCCGGCGAGGCAATTGAACGACGCCCCTTGCGCACCTGAAATGATTTCGCTACTTCGCCCGCCGATCCCGGACCCATTGTCGCGGGACGATCGGAGACATGACGTGTCGGATTGCCGCTACATCTTCGGGCTTGTCCCGGGAAGCGCCCGCACCCTCCCATAACGCGCCACTACCCAGGCGCGGCGGGTGGTTGAGGGCCTCCCGCGCATTTCCCAGACAGAAGAACTGATGTCCCGGTCGCGAGGCCGGGCAGGGATCGGGTTATCATGAACGAATTTACGATCGTGCGGAGCGTGCTGCTCCGCGCAACCCGCGATGTCGCGGGCAAGTCGGCGCTGGCCAAGGCGATCCTCGCCTGGGCAGAGCCGTATTTCGGTTGGCTGACCGGAAGCAGGGAAAAGCCCGGCTTTCGTGCGCTGATCCGCGCGGTCGAGCAGCATGACCGGGCGAGCGACGCCGCCGAATTGCCGTTGCGGCAGGCGGCGGCGCTTGCCCGCGTCCTGGGGCTGGCGGCGGATGCAGAGCTGTTGCTGACGCTGTGCGTTGCGGCGGATCGCTGTCCGCGGACGACGCGGCTGGTGCAGCTGCTGCGCGACAATGGCGTCGACGTGCCGTCGCTGCTGGCCGAGGTGGCCGGCACCGAGCTGCATGCGCTGCGCCGCAGTCCGATCTTCCGGCTGGGGCTGATCCGGTTGATCGCCAACCGCGCCGGCCAGGTCGAGATCGACATCGCCTGGACGCTCGACCGGTTGCTCGACCGGCCGGACGACAGCGAGGAGGCGCTGATGGAGATCGTCGTCGGGCTGCGCCAGCAGGCGCGGCTCGAGCCGTCGGACTTTGTCGGGCACGAGGACCGGATCGGGCTGTTGCGCCGGCTGCTGGCCGGGGCGCTGGCGTCGCGTGCGCCGGGGGTCAACATCCTGATCCACGGACCGCCGGGGACGGGCAAGACCGAACTGGCGCGCACGCTGGGCCAGGCGGCGGGTGCGGAGCTGTTCAGCGTCGGCGAGGCGGACGAGGATGGCGAGGAGCCCAGCCGCTGGGATCGGGTCGCCGCGCTTCAGCTTGCCCACCGCGTGGTGGCGGGCCGGGGCGACACGGTGTTGCTGTCCGACGAGATGGAGGACCTGATCGGCGATACGCAGCGCGTCCCGGGCGGAGACTGGTTCAGCCGACGCGAGGGGTCGAAGCTGTTCATCAACCGGATGCTGGAGACCAATGCGGTCCCGGTGATCTGGACGACGAACGCGATCGGCAATGTCGATCCGGCGATCCTGCGGCGGATGAGCTATGTCTTCGAACTGGGGCTGCCCAGCCGCAAGGCGGGCCAGCGAATGCTGTCGCGCATCGAGCAGGACGAGGGCGTGGTGCTCGACGCCGCGGTCGCTGGACTGGTGGCGGCGGCGCCCGAGGCGGCGACCGTGCTGCGCGTCGCGGCGCGGGCGGGCAAGCTGGCGGGGGAGGGTGGCGACACCGCCGCCTTTGCCGGATCGCTGTCGCGCGCGCTGCGCGGCGGTGCGCGCGTGCCGGAGGGGCTGTCGACGGTCGATCTCGATCTGTTCGAGGGCGACCTGCCACTGGCGCCCTTGTTCGATCGCATCACCGCGCCGGGTGCGCCGTGCGACGTCTCGCTGCTGCTCACCGGGCCGCCGGGGACCGGTAAGACCGCGCTTGCCGGGCATCTGGCGGTGGCGCTCGACCGGCCGCTGATCGTCAAGCGCGCTTCCGACCTGCTGTCCAAATGGGTCGGCGCGACCGAGGCGAACATCGCCGCGGCGTTCGAGGAGGCGTTGCGCGACGAGGCCGTGCTCTTCTTCGACGAGGCGGATTCGCTGTTGTACGATCGTTCAACGGCGTCGCGCAGCTGGGAGGTGAGTCAGGTGAACGAGATGCTGACCTGGCTCGACCGACACCCGCTGCCGTTCGTCGCGGCGAGCAACTTCGCCGGACGGCTCGATCCCGCGGCGCTGCGGCGCTTCGTGTTCAAGCTGGACCTGCAGCCGCTGGGGCCGATGCGCTCGGCAATGGCGTTCGAGCGGTTCTTCGGTGTCGCGGCACCGATCGAGCTGTCCGAGATCGCCGGGCTGACTCCAGGCGATTTCGCGGTCGTGCGGCGGCAGCTGCGCTTCGTCGAGGCGCCGTGCGCGGCGGCGATCGTCGAGCGGCTGCGCGCCGAGGTCGCGGCGAAGCCGGGCGCGTCGGGCAGGCTCGGCTTCTGAGCTTGTCATCGCCATCCCCTCGCTTATGGTACCGCTATCACGCGCGATCATGAGCGAGGGGAGAGGTGCGATGGGCAGGATGCGGGTGATGCTCGCGCTGATGGCGGCGATGCTGGTCGCCGCCGCCGCGCCGCAGGAACGCTGGGCCGCGGCCTGGTCTTCCTCCCAGATGGTGCCCGAGGGCAACAACGCGCTCTCGCCCGACGAGATGACCGACGCGACTTTGCGCCAGCTGGTGCGGGTCCAGATCGGCGGCGAGCGGATGCGGATCCGCTTCTCCAACGCGCATGGCACCGCGCCGCTGCGGATCGATGCGGCCAGCGTGGCGCGTTCGGCCGACATCGCGACCTCGCGGATCGATCCGGCCAGCCTGAGGCCGCTCAGCTTCGGCGGCGCGCGCGACGTGGTGATCCCGGCGGGGGCGGATTACTGGTCGGATCCGGTCGCGCTGCGGGTCGAGCCGGGCGCCGATCTCGCGATCAGCTTTCACCTGCCCCAGGCGCCGGCGCGGCAGACGGGGCATCCGGGCGCCCGGGCGACCTCGTGGCTCGCAAAGGGCGAGCATGTCGGCGATGCCGAGCTGGCGGGCGCGAAGCCGGTCGAGCGCTGGTATCAGCTGGGCGGGATCGAGGTCGATAATGAACGCGCATCGGCGGTGGTCGTGCTCGGCGATTCGATCACCGACGGCTACGGCGTGAAGGCGAACACCCATCTGCGCTGGACCGACGCGCTGCAGCTGCGGCTGCGCGGCCGCACGGGGCTGGAGCAGATGGCGGTGCTCAATGCCGGGATCGGCGGCAACCGGCTGCTCAACGACGGGCTGGGGCCCAATGCGCTGGCGCGATTCGACCGCGAGGTGCTGACGCCGCCGGGGGTGACGCACCTGATCGTGCTGGAGGGCGTCAACGACCTCGGCACGCTGACGCGGGAGGCGCCCGCGACCGCCGAGCAGCATGCGGCGCTGGTGCGCGACATGATCGGCGCGCTGCGCCAGATCGTCGCGCGGGCACGCACGCGCGGCATCGTCGCGATCGGCGGGACGATAATGCCCTATGGTGGCTCCGCCTATTATCATCCCGACGCGGCGAACGAGGCGGATCGTCAGGCGGTCAATGCATGGATCCGGTCGCCGGGCAATTTCGATGCGGTCATCGATTTCGATGCGGTGACGCGCGATCCGGCGCGGCCGACGCACCTGCGCGGCGATCTGGATTCTGGCGATGGGCTGCATCCGTCGATGGCCGGGTACAAGGCGATGGCCGAGGCGGTGCCGCTCGAGCTGCTGACGCCGCGCGCGCGCTGGAAGAAGGGGCCGCACGCCGCGACGATCAGGCCCGCCGCCCGGCCTGCGCCGATGGTGGCGCTGACCTTCGACGATGTGCCGCACCATTCGGCGATGCCGCCGGGCAAGACCCAGCTCGACGCCGCGATCGGCATCACCTCGGCGCTGCGCGCGGCGGGCGTCGGCGAGGCCTATGGCTTCGTCAATGGCGGGCGCGAGGATGCGCAGAGTGCGTCGGTCTATGAAGTGTGGCGCAAGGCGGGATATCCGCTCGGCAATCATGGCTGGAGCCACGCCAACCTCGCCCAGATCAGCGATGCCCAGTTCGAGCAGGAACTGACGAAGAACGAGCCGGTGCTGAAATCCTGGTCGGGCAGGGGCGACTGGCACTGGTTCCGCTACCCGTTCCTGTCGGAAGCGGTCGACGATCCCGCCCGGCGCGCGCGGATCCGGGCGATGCTGGCGCGGCACGGCTACAAGGTCGCGACGGTCACGATGGATTTCGGCGACTGGCAATATAACGAGGTCTATGCCCGCTGCGTCGCCAAGGGCGATCGGGCAGCGATCGAGACGATGGAAAAGGCGTGGATCGCCGGCGCCGAGTCCGCAATCCAGCGCAGCCGCGCGATGTCGAAGTCGCTCTATGGCCGCGACATTCCCTATGTCCTGCTGATGCACATGGGCGGGTTCGACGCGCACATGATGCCGCAGCTGATGACGCTGTTCCGCAAGCACGGCTTCCGCTTCGGCACGCTGGCCGAGGCGGGCCGCGATCCCTATTATGCCGCCGAGGTGAACCCGGCGCTGCCGCCCCCGCCCCAGGGGCTGGAAGGGGCGATGCGCGCGCGCGGCCTGCCGGTTCCCGCCGCCTATCGGCCGCCGGCAATGGACGGTTTCTGCCGCTAGAACAGCTCGCCCTGCGGCCCCGCGGGCGGGCGGAACAGGTCGGTGCGCAGCCGGATGCGTTCGCCGTCCAGGCCGAAGCGCTTGGCGGCGATGTGGAAACGGGTGCGCAGCAATTCGGCCCAGGCGCCCTGGCCGCGAAAGCGCGTGTGGAAATTGGGGTCGTTGTCGCGCCCGCCGCGGATCGACTGGATGATCGACATGACCTTGCCCGCGCGATCGGGAAAATGCGTGTCGAGCCAGCCGCGGAACAGCGGCGAAACCTCGTGCGGCAGCCGCACCGGGAGGAAGAAGGTGGCCCGCGCACCTGCCTCGGCGGCGCGCTCCATCAGATGCTCCATCTCGTGATCGGTGATCGCCGGGATCACCGGCGACAGCGAGACATAGGTCGGGATGCCCGCCTCGGTCAGCCGCTTGACCGCGGCCAGCCGCTTCTCGGGATGCGGCGCGCGCGGCTCGACCGTCATCGACACCTTGGGATTGAGCGAGGTAACCGAGATCATCACCGCCGCCAGCCCGCGCGCCGCCATCGGCGCCAGCAGGTCGAGGTCGCGCGTCACCCGGTCCGACTTGGTGGTGATCGTCAGCGGATGGCCGGTCTCGGCCAGCACCTCGATACAGCCGCGGGTGATCCGCCAGTCCTTCTCGATCGGCTGATAGGGATCGGTGTTGGTCCCGAACGCGATCGGCTGGCAGACATAGCCGCGTTTGCCGAGTTCGGAGCGCAGCAGCGCGGGCGCGTCGGGTTTCGCGAACAGCCGGGTCTCGAAATCCAGCCCGGGGGAGAGGTCGTGATAGGCATGGCTGGGCCGCGCGAAGCAATAGATGCAGCCATGCTCGCACCCGCGATACGGATTGACCGAGCGATCGAAACCGATGTCGGGCGACTGGTTGCGGGTGATGATCGTGCGCGGATGCTCGACCGTCACGGTGGTGCGCAGCACCGGCTCGCCTTCGTCCACCGTCTCGCGATCGTCCAGCCAGTCGCCATCCGCCTCCCGCTCGGGCAGGTTGAAGCGGCGGCTCTCCTGGTTGAGCGTGGCACCGCGGACTGGACGTGTCTTTGCCATTGCCAGAACCTAGGCGCACAATTAGAACGTATCAAGAACATTCAAGGGGAACGATCATGCCGCGCCTGAGCTATCTCGAACTGTCGGTGAAGAATGTCGCGAGCGTTCGCGACTTTTATGCCGATGCCTTTGGCTGGGGCTTCACCGATTTCGGGCCGGGCTATTCTGCCACGACGACCGGCGACACCGACATCGGGCTGAGCGGGGACGAGGATCATCCCGCGGCGGCGATGCTGCCGATCGTCGAGGTGACGTCGGACCTAGAGGGAGCGCTCGAGAAGGTGGTCGCGGCCGGCGGCACGGTTACGGCGCCGATCTTCGCCTATCCCGGCGGCCGTCGCTTCCATTTCCGCGACCCGGCCGGGCACGAACTGGGGGTGTTTCTGAGCGATCCGGCGGAGGGCTGAACGCGATTGCCAAGGCGGAACCGGCTGCTAGGATTTCGAAATCCAGTGGGGGGAGCCGGATGCGTTCGATGCGTGCTGCATATCATCCGCGTTCGGAAATCGCATGAACCGCGCCCGGTCCGCCTTCGCCGTCGGTCGTCGGCATCTGATGCGCGGCGAACGCGTCTTGTGGGAGGGCAGACCGGCGACGGGCCTGCTGCTGCGGCCGATAGAGTTGTTCCTGATCCCGTTCAGCCTGTTCTGGGGCTGCTTCGCGATAGCATGGAACTGGATGGCCTGGACTGCTCCTGGCGATAAGCTCCCCTTTGTCCTGTTCGGGCGTAAGCGTCCGGCCCGGACCGTCGGCAGCATTCCGTTGCTCAGACACGCCTGATTGCAGTCGTTGACAACGCGGTGGGCGAGCGCTTCTTTGTGACGATAATGACCCAGTCCGATGTTACATATCTTCCTCCCTGGCGCCCGCTTCAATATGCGACGGAACTGGAAGGCTTGCCGCGGCAACTCGCGAAGGAAATGTCGGAGCGACATCCATTGTGGGGCAAGGGCTGCAAAGTCATTGGCCGAGCTGATACCAACGATGACATTCTAACTGTCTGCGCAGATGGAAGTTTTGCGATTGTGCACCTGACATGGGGGCAAGGCCCCGGTGACGCGGAGTATCCACACGCGGTGTTCTACACCACCGTAGAGGAGTTGAATGACGCGCTCTGGGCGGATGCCGTTTGGCAAGGCTTTGTTGAAGATTTTGACCCGAATGATCCAAGGTTGCGAACCAACACCTAGCCTATGTCCGACATGGAGTCTGACGATGCGGACCAGTTCCACGGGAGCAGTTCATCAATCCGGTTGATGGGGTGGCCTTTACCGATCCGGTCGAGCACATCGGCCAGCCAAGCCTGCGGGTTCACATCGTTGAGCCCGGCTGTCTCCAGCAGGGAATAGATGGCGGCGGCGCGTTCCCCGCCACAGTCGGCACCGGCAAAGAGCCAGTTCTTCCGGCCCACGGCGATGCCGCGCAGGGCGTTCTCTGCAAGGTTGTTGTCGATCTCAAGCCGCCCGTCCTCGGTATAGGCGAGCAGTTGGGGCTTGAGCTTCACGGCATAGCGCAGGGCTTCGGCCAGCGGTGATCGTGCGGAAATCTTTGCCAGCACGCTGTCAGCCCATGCGAAGAAATCCAGCGCCCTCAACTTCGACAGTTTGCGCGCCTTGCGCCGGTCATCGGCAGGGTCGCAGGCGATGCCGCGCTCGACATCGTAAAGCTCGCGGATGAGCTTCAGCCCTTCGGCGGCGACGGAATGCGGGTCGGCTTTGTAGACATCGTGCAGCTTGCGCCGCGCATGCGCCCAACAGGCGACAGGCGTTATCAGCCCCGGCTGACGTTCGGGCGCATAGAGCCGTTCGAACCCGGCATAGGCATCGGCTTGCAGGAATCCCGCGAATGTCTTGAGATGCTCGCGCGGACGCTCTCCCTTGCGATCCGGGCTGTAGCGAAACAGCGCCGCCGGTCTGTCGCTCGGCCGCCATCGTCGGTTGTCGCGCAGATACACCCATAATCGCCCCGTCGTCGTCTTGCCGGTGCCCGGCGCCAGAACCGGCACGGGCGTATCGTCGGCATGGAGCTTGGGGCTGGCCATGACATGATCGGCGATGCGATCGACCAGCGGCTGCAACAGCCAGCTTACCTGCCCCATCCAGTCTGCCAACGTCGAACGGCTGAGATCGACGCCTTCACGGGCATAGATGCGTGACTGCCGATAGAGCGGCAGATGGTCGGCGAACTTCGACACGACGACATGAGCCAGCAGGTTGGGACCGGCCCGCCCACGCGGGATCGGCAAGGATGGAACCGGGGCTTGGCTGATCGCGTCGCAGCGACCGCAGGCCAGCTTGGGCCGGACATGGCGCACGACGCGGAAACGGCCCGGCACATACTCCAGCACCTCAGTCACATCCTCGCCCAACTTGCCCATGGCGCTGCCGCAGGCGGAGCAGCCATCGGCATCGGGCGCAGCGTGCACCGTCTCGTCTCGCGGTAAATGCTCAGGCAATGGCAGGCGCTTGGGCTTGCGAGCTGTTGGTGCGCGCTCTTCCGTTGGTGCCGGTTCACCGAAGCCACATGCTGCATGGGCATGTTCGGCTTCGAGATCCTCCAGCGTCAACTCCAGCTGATCCGCCATCTCGGTGATCCGCTCGGACGACTGACCGAACTTCATCCGGCGCAGCCGTGATAGCTGGACCTTGAGCTTCTCGATCTGGAGCGCGGTCAGATTGACGGCGTTGCGGGTGGCCTCATGGGCCGTCCGCTCGGCTTCCAGCGCCTGTTCCGAGGCAGCAATACGCGCCTGCATATCGGCGAAAAGCGCGCGCAATGCATCGGGATCGGCAGGGAGGTTAATCTCGTCGGCGGACACGGTTCCCCATAGCAAAATGGCCTGAACAGACCAAGGAAAATGCCCGGTTTTACGCCACTTTATGCCTACATCTGCACCGGCAATCGGGGCGCTTCCGGGGCGATGGTGCGCCGCCAGTCCATCGCCTCGATCAGCAGCGCAAACTGTGCCGGTGTCAGCACGACGCCGCCCTCCACCAGCGGCGGCCAAACGAAGCGATGCCGTTCCAGGCGCTTGGCGAACAGGCATATGCCCGAGCCATCCCAGTGCAGGGCCTTGAGATAGGCACCGCTCTTGCTGCGGAACAGGAAGACATGACCGCAATAGGGCTCGACCGAAAACAGCGGCCGCACCAGCGCCGCCAAACCGTCGAAACCCAGGCGCATGCTGACCGGCTTGCTCGCAAGATAGACCTTCGTACCCGGCGCCAATGAGATCATGAAATATCCCGCAAGGTCCGCAGCACGCGGGCCAGCGCCTTCTCGTTCACATAGCTGTCCACCGACAGGCGCACACCGCTGGGCAGGTCGATACCGATCTCGCCGGGGCGTGCGCCAGGATGCGGGCGGGTCAACTCTTCCATCACCGGCATCATCGGAACAGGATCAGGACGTACCGGCGGCTGTGCAACAGGAACAGTGGTGATGGCACCCTCTGGAACGGTTCCATATGAAATGAAGGCCAGCGGCTCGCTGGCGATCTTCTCCGCCTGCCGCCGTGCTGTCCGCCAGCTATAGATCAGGCTCTCGGCTATATCGTGCCGCTTCGCCACCTCGCGCACCGTAACATCCGGCGCATCAGCCTCCCGCATTATGGCATCCCGCTCGGCGGGAGAATATTTACGGCGGCGCTCCGTGCGGGTGATGACCTCGATGCGGCCCATCTCCTGATCTCCTTATGGAGTCCAGAAGGAGACCCCAATTAGCTCTCCCTCGCCAAAGAGGGCAGAAGGCACAACTCGTCGGAGACCGGACGCTTACGTTCGGGCTGCCATTTCTGGTGATCGGAATTTACGTCATCGCGGGGCGCTTCGTGGTGGACGCGTGGCTGCGCGGCAGGATGCGATACCTAGTGACTGATCAGCGGATCGTCATCCTGAAACGTGGTGGCGCATCGCTTCAGTCGCTGGATATCCGCCATCTGCCCGCCGTGGAATTGAAGGAGCGGTCGGACGGCAGTGGGTCGATCCGGTTCGCCCAGGACAGATTTTTCATGTTGGGGGACAGGTTCGGGGCGTGGTCGCCGGCGATGGATCCCGTGCCGCAATTTCTGGCGATCGATAATGTACGGTCGGTCTATGCGCTGATCCGGCAACAGGCCGGCTGATAGCGGGGGTGTGACGTCCGGATTGAGCGATTGCCGAACGCCTGCGCAATGATAGGATCACCGGGTCATTGGGGGGAATTCGATGCGCATTTTCACTGCATTCTTGCTGGGTGCCAGCTGCCTTATCCTGGCGGGGGCGGCGCAGGCTCAGGACCGCGATCCTTGCGGTGCCGGGCTGGTTTGCGCCAGCAATCCGGCCACCGTCATGCAGGCGATGGAGAAGGCGGGCTTCGAGCCCAAGATGACCAAGGATGACAGCGGCGATCCGATGATCGAAAGCGATGAGGCCGCCTATCATTTCGACGTCTATTTCTACGGGTGCGAGAAGGGCAAGAACTGCGACTCGCTGCGGTTCGAGGTGTTGTTCAAGGAAGAGGATGACAACACCCTCGAACTGGCCAATGGCTGGAACAAGAAGAAGCGCTTCCTCCAGGCATCGATCAAGGATGGCCGCTTCGTCGCCGCTTATGATCTGGCGACGATCGGCGGTGTGAACCAGCGCAATTTCGCCGATGTGCTCGACTGGTGGAAGTCGATGCTGGGTGACCTGGCGACCTATTTCAAGGAAACGCTGCCGACGCCGGTCGTACCGCCGCCGCCGGTGCCGCCCAAGCCGCGCAAATAGCAGGGCAAGCGATCACCGCTCAACGCTCGGTGAGGCGCGGCATCAGCTCGACGAAGTTGCAGGGGCCGTGGCGACTGTCGAGCTGGTCGCGGAGAATCCCATCCCAGCCGTCTTTCACCGCGCCGGTCGAGCCGGGCAGCGCGAAGATATAGGTACCGCGCGCGACGCCGGCGGTCGCGCGCGACTGGATCGTCGAGGTGCCGATCGTCTGGTAGCTGAGCCAGCGGAACAGCTCGCCAAAGCCGGGAATCTCCTTGTCCCACACCCGGGCGAGCGCCTCGGGCGTCACGTCGCGGCCGGTCACGCCGGTGCCGCCGGTCGTCAGGATGCAGTCGATCTGCGGATCGTCGATCCAGTCGTCGAGGCGGGCGACGATCAGATCGGTGTCGTCGGCGACGATCGCGCGATCGGCCAGCACATGGCCTGCCGATTCCAGCCGCGCGACCAGCGTGTCGCCCGACCGGTCGTCGGCTGCGGTGCGGGTGTCGGAAACGGTCAGGACAGCTATGCGAACCGGCTGAAAGACCCGCGTCTCGTCAATTGGCATTGGGACCCGTGGCGATGCGTGACGCCTGCTGCCGTCCCGGCATGCGGATGGCGGGTGCGCCGGGCAGGCCGGGGAAGCGCGGCCACATGCCCTCGACCAGTGCGCCGCGGCTCGTCGAGCCGCGGCCTTCCTGCAACTCGTACATCCAGTAGTTGCGCAACACGATCATGACGTAGCCGCGCGTCTCCCAATAGGGGATGCTCTCGATATAGAGCAGCGGGTCGCCATTATCGCGCATGCCCGCATTCCAGGCCTGAACCGGGTTCGGCCCGGCATTATAGGCGGCAATGACCTTGGGCAGCAGGCCGCCGGTCATCGACGAATCGCGCAGCTGCTCGAGATAGGATTGGCCGATCTCCATGTTCACCGACGGCTTGGTCAGGTCGGACGCGGCATAGGTGACGCCGCGGCGGCGGCCGACATCGATCGCGGCGCCGGTTCGGACCTGCATCAGGCCCATCGCCCCCGCGGCGCTGCGAACGCTGGCGTTGAACCGCGATTCCTGAAGCGTATGGGCGTAGACCAGGTTGCGATCGACCCGCCAGCCGCCCGCGGGCGCCCAGTTGGGCGCGGGATAGCGCGCCTCGATCAGCGGCCGGGCACCGGCCGGGCCGTTATGCGACAGCCACAGCTGGGTCTGGGGCAGGTTCATGCGACCCGCCAGCCGAGTGAGCGCGGCGTGATCCTGGGCATCGCCCAGCTTCGCCTGATGGCGCAGCACCTCGTCGGCCATGTCGGTCTCGCCGATCTCGATCAGCGCCGCCGCCGTGCGCACATTCGGACGGCCTTCCAGCCGGCGCCAGTCGGCCGCGATCGCGCGGTTGCCGGAGAAAGGCTTGTCATCGATCCCCAGCGACTGGCGCGCGAGCAACCCGTAGAAGGTCTCGCCATATTGCGCGGCACCGTTCAGATGCCCCGCGACCCGGTCGGGCCGGCCGCACGCCATGTCGGCACGCGACGCCCAATAAAGCCCCGCCGAGCGCAGTTCGACATCGTCGGCGCGCTGCGCCACCGTCTCGAATGCGCGGCCCGCGCCTGCGCAATCCTTTTGACGCCATGCCGCCAACCCGCTGATCCAGCTGGCCGGGGCGGCCCAGGCGCCCGATCCGCGCTCGGCCTTTTCGGCGACGCGGCGCGCATTGGCGTCGTCACCGGCGACATAATAGATCCAGGCAGTCTTCTGCAGCCATTCGGTGCGCGACTCGTCCGTCAGGTCCGGGCTGAACCGCTCGACCAGCGCCTCGGCCGACACGCCGTCATCGGCCTTGATGAAGGGCTGCATCGCCAGCGCGACTTCGGTGGCGGCGCTGTCGGACCGGACCGAGCGGGTGCGCTTGCGCACCGGCGCCGCGTCGAACCAGATCAGCCGCTGGACTGCGGGAAGCTGGGGGAGGGCAGTCGCGCCGCGCGTGCTCGCCATGCGGCTGATCTGCGCAGCCTGGGGCAGGTCGGGTGCGGCGGACAGCAGCGCCATCAGCGGCGACAATTCTGCCTTGGGTGATGTCTTGGCGGTGAAGATCTTCGCGCGGGCGATGGCGTGAAGCGGGCCGGCTGGCATCGCGTCGAGCTGCGCCATCGCATCGGCCCAGCGCTCGGCACGGATCGCGGCGAAGATCGCGCGATACTGGCGGCGCTGTTCGGAATCGAGCTGATCGGGAATGCCGTCGCGCAGATCGGCCTCGGCGGAGGCGGCGCTCGCTGCGCCGTGCGCAGGTGCCGCATCGGGAACCGCAACCGCCGCCGCATCTTCCGATGCGAGGATAGCGGGAATGCCGAGATCCTCGGCATGGGCATGCACCGGTGCAACGGCCAGCGTTGCCGCCATGACGATACGAAGGTTCACTGGCCAGTCCCCCGACTTAACAGCAGTAAGTGCCTCCACGCTTCCGCCTTGGCCGCAGGCCGTTCCAGCAGGAAGCGAGGATGAAAGCTTGCCACCGCCGCTATACTCGCCGGAAGACGTTGAACGTCCCCTTTAGGTTCCGTCGTCTCATCGCCATTCGTCCCGTCCAGTACACGCCCTGGCGATTGGCCGAGCAATAACAGGCGTTTAGGTTGCGCGAGCGAGACGTGGTGCCGGGCAAGCTCGATCAGCCGGGCCTCATGATCCGGGCGGATGCGCCCGCTGAGCGGACGGGCCCAGGCGAGCGAGGCGAGATAGACCGACTCGCGCGATTCGCCGATCGCGGCCAGCATCCGGTCGAGCAACCGGCCCGGCGGGCCGCCCATCAGGCTATCCTGATCCTCGGGTTCGGGCAGGTCGGTCAAAATCATCAGCGAGATTGTCTCGGGGGCGACCGGCGCGATGCGCGGGGTCATCCATCCCGCCTCGGGCGCGGTGTCGCCCATCCGCCAGGCGACGAAGTCCTCGAGCGTATCGGGCAGCGTCTCGACGACCGGTTCCGCTACGGCGGCACGCGATTCCGGGACCGGCGGCGCCGGCGGCAGCGCCAGCCAGTCGCGCGCGTCGTCGTCCGCCAGCATGTCGACGCCGGCGTCGGACCACCAGTCCAATGCGCTTGCGATGCTGCCGCGCCAATCGTGAGTCAGTTCCACCCCCATAGAATCCGCATAGGCTCCTGCCTTGACGGCACGGTCAATTAGGCTTCATCGGCAAGAGGACAAGACGTGGCGCCTGCGCGACGACAGGCGGCGCGGCGCAGGACGCGCCGATGGGTTGAGGAGATTGTGATGACCGAACGCGAGTCGATGCCCTATGACGTGGTGATCGTCGGTGCCGGGCCCGCCGGGCTTTCGGCGGCGATCCGGCTGAAGCAGATGGCGGTCGAGGCGGGCAGCGAGTTGTCGGTCTGCATCCTGGAAAAGGGATCCGAAGTCGGTGCGCATATCCTGTCGGGTGCGGTGATCGATCCGCGCGCGCTGGACGAGCTTCTGCCCGACTGGCGCGAGGATGGCTGCCCGCTGGCGAGCACGCCGGTGACCGAGAACCATCACTGGACGCTGAGCGCGACCGGCAAGTCGGCGATGCCCGAATTCCTGACCCCGCCCTATCTCCATAACAAGGGCACTTATACCGGCAGCCTCGGCAATCTGTGCCGCTGGCTGGCGGGCAAGGCCGAGGAACTGGGCGTCGAGATCTTCCCCGGCTTCGCCGCGGCCGAGATCTTGTTCAACGAGGACGGATCGGTAAAGGGCGTCGCCACCGGCGACATGGGCGTCGCCAAGGACGGCACGCACAAGCCCGACTATCAGCCGGGTCTGGAACTCCATGCCAAATATACCTTCTTCGGCGAGGGCGTGCGCGGCCATCTGAGCAAGCAGCTGATCCGTCAGTTCGAGCTGGCGCGCGATTCCCAGCCGCAGGTGTATGGCATCGGCATCAAGGAATTGTGGGACATCGATCCGGCCAATCACGTGCCCGGCCGGGTGATCCACACCCAGGGCTGGCCGCTCGACGACGACACCCAGGGCGGCGGCTTCCTCTATCATCAGGCGGATGGTCAGGTCGCGCTCGGCTTCGTCGTGTGGCTCGATTACGCCAATCCCTATCTCTCGCCGTTCCAGGAAATGCAGCGCTGGAAGACGCATCCCGAGATCGCCGCGGTGCTGAAGGGGGCCAAGCGCGTCTCCTATGGCGCCCGCGCGATCAGCGACGGCGGCTGGCAGGCGGTTCCGAAGCTGGTCTTCCCCGGCGGCGCACTGCTCGGCGATTCGGCGGGCTTCCTCAACGTGCCGCGGATCAAGGGCACGCATATGGCGATCAAGAGTGGCATGCTGGCCGCGGAGGCTGCCTTTGCCGCGGTGCAGGAGGGGCGCAGCGCCGACGAGCTCGACGCCTATACGCGCGGCTATGAGAGCAGCTGGATGTATTCGGAGCTGCGCGGCGTCCGCAACGTCGTGCCGCTGGTGAAGAAGTTCGGTGCGACCTGGGGTACGGTGTTTGCCGGTGTGTCGATGTGGAGCGAGTTGCTCGGCCTGCGCTGGCCGTTCACGATGAAGCACAAGCCCGATTACAAATATATGCATCTGGCCGCCAATTCGAAGCCGATCGCCTATCCCAAGCCAGATGGTGTGCTGACCTTCGACCGGCTGTCGTCGGTGTTCCTGTCGGGCACCAATCACGAGGAGGACCAGCCGGTCCACCTGACGCTGAAGGACCCGGACGTTCCGATCCGGGTCAATCTGCCATTGTATGCCGAGCCCGCTCAGCGTTACTGTCCGGCAGGCGTGTATGAAGTGATCGGCGAGGGCGATGAGGCCCGGTTCCAGATCAACGCGCAGAACTGCGTGCACTGCAAGACGTGCGACATCAAGGATCCCAGCCAGAACATCAACTGGGTGGTTCCGGAAGGCGGCGGAGGCCCAAATTATCCGAACATGTAAGCGTATGGGCATCGGGATCGCGGCACTGCTGGCCGCCGCGCCGGCGCTTGCCCAGAGCGTCGATCCCGCCGTCTATGTCCGCGCACGCGCCGCCGCCGAGCGCGGCGATGCGGTGACCGCCGCGCGCGGATTCGCGGCGGCGCTGACCGCCTCGCCCAATGATGCGGACATCGCGCTGCTCGCCTATCGCCAGGCGCTGGCCGCGGGCGACTATTCGCTGGCGGAGCGTGCCCAGGCGGCAATGGCCCGCGCCAATGCCGCGCCTCTCGATTCGTCGATCCTGCGCTATTCGCTCGCGCTGAAGGCGGGCGACCGCGCCGGGGTCGACGCCGCGCTGGACCGGCTGGCGGGCGGTCCGCTCAATTTCATGGCCCCGGTGCTGCGCGCCTGGGTCGCGCAGGATCGCGGCGGCGATCCTTTCGCCATTCTCGACACCGCATCGGGGGTGCTGGGCAAGCGCTATGCCACCGAGCATCGCGGGCTGTTGCTGCTGTATCGCGGCCAGGTCGAAGAGGGGCTGGCCGTGCTGCGTCCGCTGATCGCAGCGCCGCGCAGCGACGACCTGCGGATCGATGCCGCCTTCCTGCTCGGGCTGTCCGGCAAGCGCGGCGATGCGCGCGACCTGCTCGTCGGCGACGGGGCGCAGGCCAGGGCGCTGCGCGACCGGCTGGGCCGGGGCACGACCAAGCCGGGGGCTGGACTCGGCTCGGCCTGGCTGTTCCTGAGCATTGCCGCCGATCTGGCGGGCGAACAGGCGCCCCCCGAAGTGTCGGTGCTGCTGACCCGCTCGGGCCTGCTGCTCGAACCGGGCGACGACCGTCTGCGGCTCTACCTGGCCGAGGCGCTGTCCAAGCTCGGCATGACCGATCTCGCGCTGAGCGTGCTGGGCGAGGTTCGCCGCGACAGCCCCTTTGCCCAGGGCGCGATCGTCAGTCGCATCTCGGTCCTGGATCGTGCGGGACGCGAGGGCGAGGCGCTCGGGCTGGCGAAGATCCAGGCTGAGCGGCGCGATGCCGGCTGGCAGGATGCCGCCACCTATGGCGATCTGCTCGCGGATGAGGGGCAGCATGCCGCCGCCGCGACTGCCTATGGCGCCGCGGTCGATCGCGGGGGCGCCGAGAGCTGGAGCCTTCACTATCGCCGCGGCGTCGCGCTGGACGCGGCGGGCGACTGGCCGGGCGCTGAGGCCGCGCTGCGCAAGGCGATCGAGCTTGGCCCGCGCGAGGCTCAGCCGCTCAGCATGCTTGGGACGGTGATGGTGCGCCGCGGAGGGGATTTGGCCGAGGCGCAGTCGATCCTCGAGCGCGCCAACCGGCTGAAGCCCGACGATGCGACCATCATCGATTCGCTGGGTTGGGCTTATTTCAGTGATGGTGACATCACGCGCGCGCTGCCGCTGCTCGAAAAGGCGGCGCGTGCCGATCCGGGCGGCAGCCTGGTCAACGAGCATCTGGGCGATGTTTACTGGCAATTGGGGCGCCGGGTCGATGCGCGCTATGCGTGGAATGCCGCGTCGATCTATGCCGATGGCAAGACGGCCGGCCGCATCGCCGCCAAGATCGAGAATGGACCGCGTGCCCTCAACTGATTCGAGCTTCGACCCGATTGCCGAACCCGCCCGTGCCAAGCTCAACCTGGCGCTGCACGTCCGCGCGCGACGGCCCGACGGCTATCATGAGCTGGAGACGCTGTTCGCCTTCGTCGAACTGGGCGATGTCGTGCGCGTTCGGCCGGGCAATGGGTTTACAATAACCGGACCCTTCGCTGGCGCGCTGCAGGGCGAGGGCGACAATCTGGTCACGCGCGCCGCTGCCCGCTTTGCCGAGCGGTTCGGCGGCGGCCCCTGGGCGATCGAGCTCGAAAAGCACCTGCCGGTGGCCTCGGGGATCGGCGGCGGATCGGCCGATGCCGCCGCGACGCTGCGCGCGCTGGCGCGGTTGCAGGGCGTGGCGATCGACGACCTCTATCCGATCGCCGATGCGCTGGGATCGGACGTGCCCGCCTGTCTGTTCGGCACCACCGCGATCGGCACCGGGCGCGGCGAGCGGCTCGATCCGATCGAAGGGCTGGCGGGCCAGCCCGTGCTGATGGTCAATCCGGGTGTCGGCGTATCGACCGCCGAGGTGTTCCAACGCTGGGACGGCGTCGATCGCGGGCCGATCGGTGCCGGCGGCCTCCTGGACCGCGCGAGATCCGGGCGCAACGACCTGGAGCCCCCGGCGCGAGCGATCGCGCCGGCAATCAATGCGGTGCTGGCGGCACTGGGCGAGCAGCCGGGCGTGATCCTGGCCCGCATGTCCGGATCGGGCGCGACCTGCTTCGCCCTGTTCGACAGCGTCGAGGCGCGGCACAACGCGGCGCTGGCGGTCGCGCGGCCGGGCTGGTGGCTGGCCGAGACGGCTCTGGTCTGAGCCGCGGGATGACAGCCGCGCCGCGATCGGGCAGAGCGGCGCGATGATCCAGCTCGAGCGCGACGGCGCGATCGCCACCCTGACCCTCAACCGGCCCGAGGCGCGCAACGCGTTGCCGATCGCCGGCTGGCAGGCGCTGAGCGAGGCCGCCGCCAGCCTGGCGGACAGCGACGCGCGAGTGGTGATCCTGCAGTCGCACGTACCGCTGATCTTCTCCGCCGGTGCCGATATCGCCGAATTCTCCCGCTTCGAGGCCGGCGATGCGACGCGTTTCCGACTGGCGATGCGCGGCGCGATCGAGGCGGTCGCCGCGCTGCCGATGCCGGTGATCGCTGCGGTCGACGGCGGATGCTATGGCGCGGCGGTGGCGCTGATCCTGGCGTGCGACCTGCGGGTGGCGGGGCAGGGCGCCCAGTTCGCGGCGACCCCGGCCAAGCTGGGTATCGGCTATCCGCGCGAGGACGTCGCCCGGCTGTCGGCGCAGATCGGCCGCGGCAATGCGTCGCGGATGCTGTTCAGCGGCGAGATCGTCGAGGCAGTCGACGCCCATGCGATGGGACTGGTCGAACTGCATTGGGAAGATGCCGGGCCGCTGGCGCGGACCTTTGCCGACCGGATCGCCGCAAACGCGCCGGGGGCGATGCGCCTGTTGAAGCGTGCGCTGACCGACCCCAGCGATGCCGCGCTGGACGATGCGTTCGATGCGTGTTTCGACAGCGAAGAATTTGCCGAGGGGCGGGCGGCGTTCCGCGAGCGTCGCCGGCCGGTGTTCCAATGAGCGTCGCTCCGGCAGAGATCATCGACGGCGCGGCGCATCGACTGTTGCTGCTGTGCGACCATGCCTCTGCCCATGTGCCGGACGATATCGACCTGGGGATCGATCCGGCGCTGCTCGACCTGCATATCGCGATCGATATCGGTGCGGCCGACGTCACCCGCGCGCTCGCCGCACGGCTGGACGCGCCTGCGATCCTCGGCACGATATCGCGACTGGTGATCGATCTGCACCGCGAGCCCGATCATCCTGGATTGATTCCTCAGGCCAGCGATGGCCATGAGATACCGGGCAATGCTCAGATCGATTCTCAGGATCGGCTGAGGCGCTTCCATATTCCCTATCACGCGACGATCGAGCAATGGATCGCGGCGCGGCGGCCCCAGTACATCCTGTCGATCCACAGCTTCACCCCAAAGCTGGAACAGGGCGGGATCGATCGCCCGTGGGAGATCGGCATCCTGTACAATGAGGATGCGAGGATCGCCCGCCCGGCGATCGAATGGCTGCGTGGTCGCGGGCTGATTGTGGGCGATAACGAGCCCTATTCGGGCAAGGCACTGAACGCGACGCTGAACCGGCATGCCGAGGCTAACGACATCCCCTCATTTGCCGTGGAAATCCGCAACGATCTGATCCGTGACGCCGCGAGCGTTGGTCGCTGGACCGGGATAATCGGGGAACTGGCTGAGCATCTGGGCGAGGTACTCGGTAAATGATTCTATTTCAGGATAATCAGACGGTTATCGGAATGTTTGCAGGGTCGATGTCATGATTCCGGCTGGGGTCCCTGTCGTGACCGCCGAAGCGATGCGGGCGGCGGAGGATGCGCATTTTCGCAGCGTGCCGCAGCTTGACGTGATGGAGCAGGCGGGGGCGGCGATCGCCCGGGAGGCGGTGCGATTTGCGATGGGCCGTCCGATCCTTGTTCTCGCAGGTCCCGGCAATAATGGCGGCGATGCCTTTGTCGCCGCACGACTTTTGCGGGCCGGCGGGCAGGACGTTGCGGTGGCAGCGATGGGCGAACCCCAGACCCCGGCCGCCCGCACCATGTTCGAACGCTGGGAAGGGGCGACCACCTCGCTCTACAAGGCGCGGCCGAGGCCGGTGCTGATCGACGGCCTGTTTGGCACGGGAATGAGCCGTGCGCTCGATCGCGGCCCCCGCGCCTTGCTTGCCGATCTGGCCAAGGGCGCCGAGTTCAGTCTGGCAATCGATCTGCCCTCGGGCCTGGAGACCGATAGCGGCGCCGATTTTGGCGCGCCTCGCGTCTCGGCCACGGTCGCGCTCGCCGCGCTGAAGCCGGCGCATGTGCTGGCGGCGGGGCTGGAGAAATGCGGTCATGTCCTGCTGGCGGATATCGGCATCCCGGTCGAGTCCGCGTGGCACAGCCTGGCGCGTCCCCGGATCGAGACGCCCGGTGCCTTCGACCATAAATATAGCCGCGGCATGGTCGCGGTGATCGAGAATGCGATGCCCGGGGCCACCCGGCTGGCGGCTGGCGCGGCTGCATCGGCCGGGGCGGGCTATGTCATGCTGATCGGCACCGATCCCGCGAGCCGGGTCGATGCGATCGTGCGCAAGGCGGTGGCGGGTGCCGAGGATCTGGCCGATGCGCTAGGCGATCCGCGGATCGGCGTGGTGGTCGCCGGACCTGGCCTGGGCCGCGACCGGCGTGCGGAGGGCATGTTGAAGGCGGTGCTTGCGACCAGCCATCCGTTGGTGCTCGACGGCGATGCGCTCAGCCTGCTCGGCCGCAATGCCGCGCGCTGGCTTCAGGCACGAACCGCGCCTTCCTGGCTGACCCCGCATGGCGGCGAGTTCGACCGGCTGTTCGGCGAGGAGGGCGGGAGCAAGATCGACCGGACGCTGGCCGCCGCCGCAGAGGCGCAGGCGACGATCGTCCACAAGGGCGGCGACACGGTGATCGCCGATCCGCGCGGTGCGGTTCGGGTGGCGGCGCATACCTCGCCCTGGCTGTCGACGGCGGGGACCGGCGACGTGCTCGCCGGGCTGCTCGCGGCGCGCGTCGCGTGCGGCGATGATGCGCTGGTAGCGGCGGAGACAGCGGTCTGGCTCCACGCGGCGGCCGCGCGTCATGCCGGTCCGGCCTTCGTCGCCGATGCGCTGGTCGGCCATATCCCCCAGGCGATGTCGGAGTGTCTGTGATCGAGGAAGAAGTCATTCGCGTCGCGGCGCGCGGCGACGGCGTGACCGCCGATGGCCGCCATGTGCCGCTGGCGGCGCCGGGCGACCGCGTCGCTGCCGATGGCACGCTGACGCCCGGGCCGCACCATCAGATTCCGCCCTGCGGGCATTTTCCCGAGTGCGGTGGCTGCCAGCTCCAGCATCTCGACGATGCCAGCTGGAGTGGGTTCATCGTCGAGCGGATCCGCGTCGCGCTGGCGCAGCACGGGCTGGAGACCGAGATTCGCGCGCCGTCGCTGTCGGCGCCGCGCACCCGTCGCCGCGCGACGCTCCATGCCGAACGGCGCGGACGGCAGGTGCATCTGGGCTTCACCGAACAGGGCAGCCACCGCCTGATCGACCTGGACGAGTGCCATATCCTCGATCCGCGGCTGTTCGCGCTGCTGGGGCCGCTGCGGGGCCTGCTCGCGACCGTGCTGCCCGCCAGCCGGCGGATCAATGTCCAGCTGACCCTGACCGACCAGGGCCCCGACGTGCTGATCGACGGGGTCGAGGCGGAGGGGCTCGCCGCGGCGGAAGCGCTCACCGCCTTCTCGCAGCGTCACCAGCTCGCGCGACTGGCGATGGACGAGGGGCTGGGGCCGACCACGCGCTGGGAGCCCGACCCGGTGACGATCACGCTGGGCGGCGTGCCGGTGCCGTTCCCGCATGGCAGCTTCCTCCAGGCGACGCCGGAGGGCGAGGCGGCGCTGGTGTCGGCGGTCCGCGAGGTCGCCGGGGGCGCCGCGGCGATCGCCGACCTGTTCGCCGGGCTGGGAACCTTCGCCTTCGCCTTCCCCTCATCGAAAGTCTATGCGGGCGAGGCTGCGCGCGATGCGGTCCTGTCGCTGAAGGCTGCCGCCGGACGCGCGGGGCGGCAGATCTTCGCCGACCATCGCGACCTGTTCCGCCGTCCGCTGACGACGCGGGAGCTCAACAATTTCCAGGCAGTGGTGATCGATCCGCCGCGCGCCGGCGCGAAGGAGCAGAGCGCCGAGATCGCCGCCTCGATCGTCCCCAAGGTAGCCTTTGTTTCCTGCAATCCCAGCACCTTCGCGCGCGATGCGGAGATTCTGTGCAAGGGTGGCTATGCGCTCGACTGGATCCAGCCGGTCGGCCAGTTCCGCTGGTCGACCCATGTCGAGTTGGCCGCGCAGTTCACCCGTCAGGGATAGTCGGCGCGCAGGAAATAGAGGCCGTCGGACGGCGCGTTGAAGCCGAGCGCGGCGCGGTCGCGTGCCGCCAGCGCTATGCCCATGTCATGGGGCGTCCACTTGCCCTGGCCGACCAGCGCCAGGCAACCGACCATCGAGCGGACCTGATGATGAAGGAAGGACCGGGCCGAGGCGAAGACGCTGATCCGGTCGCCCTCGCGGACGACATCGAGCCGGTCGAGCGTGCGCAGCGGACTGTCGGCCTGGCAATGGGCCGAGCGGAAGGTGGTGAAGTCGTGTCGGCCGACCAGTTGCTGAGCGCCTTCCTGCATCGCATCGGCGTCGAGCGGGTTGGGGACGCGCCAGGCCAGCCCCTTCTCGAAGGTCAGCGGCGCGCGGCGCTGGACGATGCGATATTCATAGTGGCGCGCCAGGCACGAGAAGCGCGCATGCCAGTCGTCGGGCACGATTTCGCATCCCAGGATCGCCACGGGGTTCGGCCGCAGCCGGGCGTTGAGCGCCTCCATCAGGCGGAACGGGGCGATGTCCTTGGCGACGTCGCAATGCGCACGCATCTCCAGCGCGTGGACGCCGGCATCGGTGCGCCCGGCGGCATGGACCAGCGCATCCTCGCCGGTGATCGCGTGCAGCGCATCCTCGATCGCCTGCTGCACGCTCGGCCCGTGATCCTGATGCTGCCACCCCATGAACGGCCGGCCGTCATATTCGACCGTGAGCGCAAAGCGGGTCACAGCTGCGTACCCACCGGCAGTGCGAAACCGCGCAGCAGCTCCCGAGACGTCATGACGCCGCGTCCCGCCCGCTGGATCCGCGTCGGCCGGATCGCGCCCCGCGCACAGGCGATGGTCAACTGCTCGTCGATCACCGCGCCGGGCGCACCCGAGGCCTCGACGATGTCCGCGGCGTGCACCCGGAAGCGCTCGCCCGCGACTTCGAAGAAGGCGCCGGGCGCAGGATTGAAGGCGCGGACCTGCCGCTCGACGGCCTCGGCCGGCTGGTCGAACGCCAGCCGCGCCTCCGCCTTGTCGATCTTCGGCGCATAGGTCACGCCTTCCTCGGGCTGGGCAACGGCGGGATGGCCATCGAGATCGGCAAGCACCGTCACCATCAACCGCGCGCCCATCGCGCTCAGCTCGTCCGTGAGGTCGCCCGCGGTCTTGCGATCGATCGGCGTCCGATCCTCCAGCCGGACCGGGCCGGTGTCGAGCCCGGCTTCCATCTGCATGATCCCGACCCCGGTCTCGGTATCGCCGGCCAGGATCGCGCGCTGAATCGGCGCGGCGCCGCGCCAGCGGGGCAGCAGCGAGCCATGGACATTGAGGCAGCCATGACGCGGCGCCTCCAGCACCGATACCGGCAGGATCAGGCCATAGGCGGCGACCACCGCGACATCGGCATCCATCGCCGCGAACGCCTCGACCGCATCCGGCTCCTTGCGGAACGACAATGGCGTCCGCACCTCGATCCCCAGCGCCTCGGCGCGGGCATGGACCGGGGAGGGGGTCAGCGCCTTGCCGCGACGGCCGCCGGCGCGCGGTGGCTGGCTGTACGCAGCGACGATATCGTGGCCCGCCTCGACCAGCGCATCGAGCACCGGCACGGCGAATTCGGGGGTTCCCATGAAGATGATCCGCATTGCTCCCCTCAACCGCTTGGCAGAGGCGGGCGCAACCCCCTATGTCTGCCGAACCATGGCATCCCCCGAAATCGAAGCGCTGACCCAGGCCCTGTCGCGGCTCCCCGGCCTGGGGCCGCGATCGGCACGGCGCGCGGTGCTGCACCTGCTGAAGAAGCGCGAGACGGCGCTGGACCCGCTGCTGCTGGCGCTGACGCGGGTCAGCGAGCGGCTGAGTACCTGCTCGATCTGCGGCAATGTCGACACGACCGATCCCTGCTCGATCTGTGCGGATCCGCGCCGCGATGCGCGGTCCTTGTGCGTGGTCGAGGAGGTCGCCGACCTGTGGGCGCTCGATCGCTCGCGGCTGTTTCCCGGCCGATTCCATGTGCTGGGCGGCCGGCTGTCGGCGCTGGAGGGGGTGCGGCCCGAGGATCTGGCGATCGACAGCCTGGTGCGCCGCGTCGCCGACGGGGGCATCGACGAGGTGGTGCTGGCGATGAACGCGACGCTGGAGGGGCAGACCACCGCCCATTATGTCGCCGAGCGGATCGAGACCTATCCGGTGCGCGTCACCCAGCTGGCGCACGGCCTGCCCGTGGGGGGCGAACTCGACTATCTCGACGAGGGCACGCTTGCCCAGGCGCTGCGCGCCCGGCGCCCGGTTGCCTAGCCACGTCCTGATCTTGCGAGAATCGGCCGCAGAGCCTAAATTCGCACCATGGCTTTGCTTCCGATCATCGAAGTGCCGGATCCCCGGCTGCGTATTGTCTCGTCCCCGGTGGACCAGGTGGACGACGAATTGCGCGACCTGATCGCCGACATGTTCGACACCATGTATGATGCCCCGGGCATCGGCCTGGCCGCGATCCAGGTCGGCGTGCCGAAGCGCGTCATCGTCATGGACCTGCAGGAGCAGGAGGGCGAGGACGGCAAGCCGATCCGCGATCCGCGCGTCTTCATCAACCCGGTGATCCACGATCCGTCCGAGGACCAGTCGCTCTATACCGAGGGCTGCCTGTCGGTGCCCGACCAGTTCGCCGATGTCGAACGCCCCGCGCGCTGCCGCGTGACCTGGCTCGACGAGAAGGGCGAGGCGCATGACGAGGTGTTCGAGGGGCTCTGGGCGACCTGCATCCAGCACGAGATGGACCATCTCGAAGGCATCGTCTTCATCGACCATCTCTCGCGCCTGAAGCGCGACATGATCATGAAGAAGCTCAACAAGGCTCGCAAGGCCGCGGCCTAAGTCATTGATCGCCGGGAAGTTCGGGTCTGGCGATCTTCGGTTCGTCCGTCAGAACAACCCGACGGCCTGTCCCTGCTCATCGATCCGGATCGCCTCAGCCGCAGGCTGCCGCGGCAGGCCGGGCATCGTCATGATCTCTCCGCAGATCGCCACGACGAAGCCGGCCCCGGCGGCCAGTCGGACGTCGCGCACCGGCACGATATGTCCGGTCGGCGCGCCCAGCCGGGAGGGATCGGTCGAGAAGCTGTACTGCGTCTTCGCCATGCACACCGGCAGATGGCCGAACCCCGCCTGTTCCCATGCCGCCAGCTTGGCGTGCACCGCGGGATCGGCCACCGCCGCCTCGGCGCGGTAGATGCGCGTCGCGACGCTGTTGATCTTCTCGAACAGCGACAGACCATCGTCATAGAGCGGCGCGAACTGCGCGCCGCCGCGATCGGTCAGCGCCACGACCTTCTGCGCCAGTGCCTCTGCGCCCGCGCCGCCATCGGCCCAATGGGTGCAGATCACCGCCTCGGCACCATGCGTTGCGGTGATGGCGAGCAGCTCGGCCAGTTCCTCGTCCGTATCGGTATGGAACCGGTTGATCGCCACGACCGCGGGGACGCCGAACTGGCGGATATTCTCCAGGTGACGGATCAGGTTGACGCTGCCCAGTCGCACTGCGTCCACGTTTGGCGCAGCCAGGTCCGTCTTGGCGACGCCGCCATTCATCTTCAGCGCCCGAACCGTTGCGACGATCACCGCCGCATCCGGCTTCAGACCGGCCTGGCGGCATTTGATGTCGAAGAATTTCTCCGCGCCCAGATCGGCGCCGAACCCCGCCTCGGTCACCGCATAATCGGCCAGCGCCAGCCCGGCGCGGGTCGCGATCACCGAGTTGCAGCCATGCGCGATGTTGGCGAACGGCCCGCCATGGATGAAGGCGGGGGTGCCCTCCAGCGTCTGGACCAGGTTCGGCTGGATCGCATTCTTCAGCAGCACCGCCATCGCGCCGTCCGCCTTCAGGTCGCGTGCTGTCACCGGCCACTTGTCGCGCGTCTGGCCGATCACGATCCGACCCAGCCGCGCCTCCAGATCCTCCAGATCGCTGGCGAGGCACAGGATCGCCATCACTTCGGACGCGACGGTGATGTCGAACCCGCTCTCGCGCGGATAGCCGTTTGCCGGCCCGCCCAGCGACTGGGCGATGTCGCGCAGCGCGCGGTCGTTCATGTCGAGCACGCGGCGCCAGGTCACGCGCCGCACATCGATGTCGAGCGCATTGCCCCAGTGGATATGATTGTCGATCATCGCCGCAAGCAGATTGTGCGCACTGGTGATCGCGTGGAAATCGCCGGTGAAGTGGAGGTTGATGTCCTCCATCGGCACGACCTGGGCATAGCCGCCGCCGGCAGCGCCGCCCTTGGTCCCGAAGCACGGCCCGAGCGATGGCTCGCGCAGGCACAGGGCGACGCGCTTGCCCAATCGCGACAGTGCGTCGGCGAGCCCGACCGAAGTCGTCGTCTTGCCTTCGCCCGCCGGGGTCGGGTTGATTGCGGTGACCAGGATCAGCTTGCCGCCCGCGCCGCTCTCCGCCTGGCGCTGCTGCAGCCAGGGGAGCGACACCTTGGCCTTGTCACGGCCATAGGGCTCCAGCGCCTCGTCGGGAATGTCGAGACGGGCGGCAATGTCGCGGATCGGACGAAGCGTCGCCGCGCGGGAGATTTCGATATCGGACAGCATCGCGCGGCAGCCATAGTCAGGCCGGCGCGGGGCGCAAGACGCGGCCTTGCCGAGGGCGCGCATCGCCGGTAAGTTCGCTTTTCGTTCCATGGAGGTCGGTTTGGACGCGCTTGCCCTGATATTGGTCGTCATCGCCCTGCTCGCGGGGCTGGCCGTCGGCTGGCTGCTCGGCGGGCGCAGCGGGGCGCAGATGCGCGGCGAGCGCGATGCCCGTGATGCCGAGCTTCGTGCGGCGCTGTCCGATTTGGGTCGCGCCCAGGTCGAGCTGGCGACGCTCCGGGCCGAGACCAGCGGGCTCGAGACGCGCTTCGCCGAGCTCGCCGGCCGGGTGCTGGGCCAGGCGCAGGACGCCTTCCTCAAGCGCGCCGACGAGCGGTTTCGCCAGTCCGAGGAAGCCGCGGGTCAGAATCTCAAGTCGCTGCTCCAGCCGGTCGAGGCGACGCTGAAACGCTATGAGGAAGGGTTGAGCCAGGTCGAGAAGGAGCGCGTCGGCAGCTATCAGGCGCTGCGCGAGGCGGTCGGCCTTCTCCATGCCGGCCATACCCAGGTGCGCGACGAGACCGCCAAGCTGGTCAATGCGCTGCGCGCCAGCCCCAAGGCACGCGGCCGTTGGGGTGAGCAGAGCCTGAAGAATGTCCTCGAACAGGCGGGACTGTCCCAGTTCGCCGATTTCGCGACCGAGGTGTCGGTGACGACCGATGACGGACGGCTGCGCCCCGACGTGGTGGTCCGCATGCCGGGCGGACGCAAGCTGATCGTCGACGCCAAATGCTCGCTCAACGCCTTTCTCGATGCGAGCGAGGAAGTCGATGAGGCGCGCCGCACCGCGCATCTGAAGGCGCACGCCGCCGCGATCCGCCGCCATGCCGAGCAATTGGGGTCCAAGGCCTATTGGCAGCAATTCGGCGACGCAGCCGATTATGTGATCCTGTACATCCCCGGCGAGCATTTCCTGACCGCGGCGCTGGAACAGGACGATCACCTCTGGGAATGGGCGTTCGAACGCCGCGTGCTGCTGGCGACGCCGACCAATCTCGTCGCGATCGCCCGGACCGTCGCCAGCGTCTGGCGTCAGGAAAAGCTGGCCGAGGAAGCTGCCGAGATCGCCCGGCTGGGCAAGGAGCTGCATTCGCGCCTGGCGACGATGGGCGGCCATGTCGCGCGGATGGGCCGCAACCTCGAATCCGCCACCAGCGCCTATAACGCGATGGTCGGCAGCCTGGAGAGCCAGGTGATGACCCAGGCGAAGCGGTTCGAGGCGCTGGAGGTATCGAACGGCACCAAGGAGATCGAGCCGCTGCCCGTCATCGAATCCGCGCCGCGGCCGCTGACCAAGCTGATCGCCGGCGCGGAATAGCAAAAATGGCCAGGCCCCGGCATACCCGCCTGCCGCCGCCCTATCTCAAGCGCGTCTGGCTGGACTCCGATATCGAGGCCGACCGCGATGCCTATCCCCATTGCCTGCCGCTCTTCCGCAGCGGGCAGTTCGAACTGGCCTTCGACCGGCCAGTGACGATCATCGCCGGCGAGAATGGCGTCGGCAAGTCGACGCTGCTCGAAGCCATTGCGGTGCTGGCCGGCTTCGACGAGTCGGGCGGCGGCCCGGGTTACCGTGCAGTCGACAGTTCACGCGCGATCGAGCGGGGCGGGGGTGCGCTGGCTGGCGCGCTGAAGGCAAGTTGGCTGCCGAAGATCGGTCAGGGCTGGTTCTTCCGCGCGGAAAGCTTCTTCTCGGTCGCGCGCTATCTTGACGAGGTTCAGTCGCCCGCCGCGGATTTCCTGTCGCACTCGCATGGCGAGGGGTTCCTGCGCTTCTTTGAGG
Source organism: Sphingomonas sp. BL-S-25 (assembly GCF_055521555.1). NCBI lineage: Bacteria > Pseudomonadati > Pseudomonadota > Alphaproteobacteria > Sphingomonadales > Sphingomonadaceae > Sphingomonas > Sphingomonas sp. BL-S-25. The sequence continues at coordinate 4,440,069 of NZ_CM145486.1, read as the reverse complement.
AGCGCTGCACGCGTCCGGGCATCTTCCTGTTCGATGAACCCGAATCCGCCCTGTCGCCTACCCGCCAGTTCGATTTCCTCAGGCTGATGCGGATGATGCAGCGCGGCGAGCAGAGCCAGGTGATCGTGGTTACCCATTCCCCGATCCTGATGGCGCTGCCCGACGCTCGGCTGATGCGAATGGGCAGATATGGCCTCGAACCGGTCGAACTCGAGGACACCGATCACTTCCGGATGATCCGCCAGTTCGCACTCGATCCCCATGGCATCGTTGGCGATATGTTGGCTGATTAGGCCGGTCGAGGTCGGGCGCATGGCCAGCATTGACGTCCGCTGTCTTAGTAGGTTCTGAAGCCGGGGCCGGGCAAGCGACGCTTCAGCTCGCGTCGCTCGACTGAACCAGTTTGACCGTGAGGTACCGGACCGCGACGACGGGAATGTCGCGGCCTGCCGCATTGGGTGCCTTGATCGCGACGCGGCGGCCATAAGTGCATGCGGCTTTGTCGAATTCCGCATTGCCGCTTGGCGTCTTTATGTCGCATTCGGTTACGCGGCCCTTATCATCGAAGATAAGGACGACCTGCGCCGGATTGCGATAGTCGGACGGGATCGACTTCCCCTTAAGTTCAGCATCGGCCAAATTCGTGGGCATAGTCCCGCCGACGCCCCACGCGATCGACAGACGATAGATTCCCGCGACCGCTTCGCCCCGAGCATTTCGCGAAGGGTCGAACACCGCACGTCGTTTGACCAGCCAGCAGCTTCGAGTATCGAGCGGGCGATAGGTCGTGCTTTCGGTCACCTGACAGTCTGTGACCTTACCCTCGGCGGAAACCAATAGCCGAAGCGAGACAATGCCGGCCTTTCCTCGTCGAAGAGCATCCTCCGGGTAATCCTGGTTGGTCACGATCGTCGCGCCGCGCTGGAGCACGGGGGCCTTTGCTGCAGTCGCACTATCGCCGTCTTGGGCAAGTGTGGGATGAAGCAGGAGAATAGCGGCGGAAAGCATCGTCGACCCCTAGCGTTGAGGAGGACGATGCGTGGCTAAGCCAGAACGTTCAATAGCGTGATTTCAGGATCATCCGATTTGAACGCTTTTCCGCGGGATGATGGCTAGGCCTTCACCGTTAGCTGGGATCGAAAGATCGAGGACGGCTAACGCCGACGCGGCCCGCCCTGCATCGGCGCAAGCACCAGCTTTTTGCCACCGCGTCCGGTCAGGATGAGCTTACCGCCGCGATTGCGGCTGACGCTCAGCCGTTCGCCGAACGCCGCGAGCAGGTTGCGCTCCTGAAGCTGCGCTGCCCGGCCGATACAGGCGCGGCGCGTGGTCGCGATCGGGCCCGTGGTCAGGAAGCCGCGCTCCAGCCGGAACGAGCCGTTCATGCTGTTGCACCCGCTATTGCCGCTCAGCCGGCCCTCGCGGAAGCTGACGCGGACATCGGCACCGCGCGGCACGACGGCTCCGTTGATGCTCTCCACCGCCCAGTCGCCATCGACGACCGACCGCTGCTCGCCGCCGACCGGCGTGCCGCCGCATCCATTGAAGCTGCGACCATCGACGCGGACCGTGACTGTATCCGGGAAGCTGCGGTCGCTCATCCCGTCGCTGCAGCTCTTGTGGACGATGTTCACATCGACGCGGCGCGTGCGATAGATCTCGCCGGCAAAGCCGTTGATCGGCCGCGGGGTCGGCACCGTGACCGTCGGCCGTCCCGGTGCCTCGAACCGTATCGACCTCTTGTCGATCGACAGCGACCAGAAGGGCTCGGTGCCCAGCGCCTTGTACGGCGCGGCGGGCTGGGCAAGGGCGGGCACGGCAAGCGCGCACAGCGCAGTCGCGGCGGTCATCAGCGTCTTCATGATCGTCTCCTCCGATCCATCCCTGGATCCGGAGGACTGAACGCGCGATGGCCGATTTGTTTCGCGGCCGTTCAGCCGCGGCGACGCTGGTTCAGCACCTCATAGGCCATGACGGCAGTTGCGATCGCCGCGTTCAGGCTGTCCGCCTTGCCCAGCATCGGGATTTTCACCGTGACGTCGCAGGCTGCGGCCATGAAATCGGGCATGCCCTGTGCCTCGTTGCCGGTCAGCAGGAAGGTCGGGGCTTCATAGCGCGCGGCCTGATAGTCGATCTCGGTGTCGAGGCTCAGCCCGACCAGCTGCCCCGGGCCGGATCGCAGCCAGGTGGCGAACTCGGCCCAGTTCGCCTTGGCGACCGGCACGGTGAACAACGCGCCCATCGACGCCCGCACCGCTTCCACGGAGAAAGGATCGACGCAGTCGTCGACCAGGATCAGTCCGCCCGCGCCGATCGCGTCCGCCGTGCGCAGGATCGTGCCGAGATTGCCCGGATCGCGCAGCCGCTCCGCGACCAGCCAGATCGGAGCGGCGCTGCGGTCGAGATCGGACAACGCGACGGTGAATTCGGGATAGACGCCGACGACGGCACCCGGATTGTCCTTGCCCGACAATTTGGAAAGGATGTCGACATTGGTCTCGATCGCCTCGCCGCCGGCGTCTTCGGTGGCGTCGACCAGCGCATGGACCAGCGAATGATTCGCCATGTCGCGCGCGTAGAACAGATAGTCGGGCACGCGCCCGGCCTCAAGCGCCTCGGTCAGGATGCGCAGCCCTTCGGCCAGGAACAGCCCTTCCTCGCGGCGATGCTTCTTGTCGCGAAGGTTGCGGACGCGCTTGATCAGCGGGTTGGAAAAGGCGGTGATTTCACGAGGCATGATTGGAGCCCCAGATGCTCCACAAACGGATCGAAGTCACGATCAGAATAGAGCAGCGGGATCCGGTCGACGATGCAGCGGGTCGCGATCAGCGTATCGATCGTCTTTCGCACGGTCACGCCTTTGGCCCGCAAGGTCCGAAAATGCTGCGCGGCGCGTCGGGCGACGTCCCACCCGCCAATCTCGACCAGGACGAGTGTCGCCAGCAGCGTCTCGGCCTGCGCATGGTCGCGATCCGAGGCGAAGCCCTGAAGCACCTCGGTCACATTCAGGTCGCCGATCGCGACCAGCTCGGTACCGAGGGCCGCATCCAGCCGGTCGGTCTGAGGGGTGGAGACACCGCGGAAGAAATCGATCCAGACGCTGGAATCGACCAGGATCATCCGTCGTTCCGCATCACCTCGAGATCGCCGGTCCAGGTCAGCTTGCCCCGAAACGCGCGAATCTGTTCCTGCCGATGCAGGCGGAGCAAGGTCTTGAGGCCCAACTCGACCGCCTCCCGCTTGGTGCGAAGGCCCGTCGCCTCCATCGCGTCCGCGATCAGCCGGTCATCGATGACGATATTGGTGCGCATGATGTGTATTCCCGATGCCGATCATACACATGGTGCCGGCCGCAGGAAACTCAATCCTCGCCGAACCGATCCTCGACCAGCTTGGCCAGCGCCGCGACCGCATCCTCGGCGCCGTCGCCCTCGGCGCTGATGGTGATCGAGTCGCCCATCGCCGCGCCGAGCATCATCAGCCCCATGATCGATGTCGCGGTGACGGCCGATCCGTTCTTTTCGACCATGACCGGCACCGCCTGGCTGGACGCCAGCGTGACCAGCTTGGCACTGGCGCGCGCGTGAAGGCCGCGCCGGTTGGAGATGAGAACGGTGCGGCTCGTTCCGCTCATGCAGCAGCCTCTCCCAGGACTTCGGACGCGACGGTGATATATTTCTTGCCTGCGTCGCGCGCGGCGGCGACCGCTTCGGTCACCTTCATCGTCTTGCGGGCGCCGCCCAGCCGGATCAGCATCGGCAGGTTGATGCCCGCGATCACCTCGACCTTGCCCGCCTGCATCAGCGAGATGGCAAGGTTGGACGGGGTGCCGCCGAACAGGTCGGTCAGCACGATCACGCCGCGTCCCGCATCGACCTCGGCAATCGCCTTGGCAATGTCGGCACGGCGTTCTTCCATATCGTCTTCGGGGCCGATGCAGATCGGCGCGATGCGCTCCTGCTGACCCACGACATGCTCCATCGCGACGACGAACTCTTCGGCGAGCCGCCCGTGCGTCACGAGTACGAGACCAATCATTTCACCTGAACTCCGCCCCCTGATGCCGCCGCCGGCGCCCCTTCAAGCGAATCCTGCGGCGCAGTCTGCAGATCGCGATGGGTCACCGTGGGCGAAAAACCTTCCTCGCGCAACCGCGCTGCCACCCGTTCTGCGACGTGCACCGAACGATGACGGCCCCCGGTGCATCCGAACGCTATCGTAACATAGGATTTTCCCTCGGCCTCGTAGCGCGGGAGCAGCAACAGCAGCAGCGACTCGATCTCCACCATCGCCTGATCATAGGCCGGATCGCCGGCAATATAGGCGGAGACGTCCTTGTCCTTGCCGGTGCCGGGCCGCAGCCCGTCGACCCAGTGCGGATTGCGCAGGAAGCGCATGTCGAGCACCAGGTCGGCATTGCTCGGCAGTCCGCGGGCAAAGCCGAACGACATGACCGACAGGGTCGGTTCGCGGTCGCCGGCAAAGGTCGCGCGGATCTGATGCGCCAGTTCGTTCGAGGCCAGGCTGGTCGTGTCGATCAGCCGGTTCGACCAGCGCCGCAGCGGCATGAGCAGCTCACGCTCATGGGCGATGCCGTCGCTCGCCGGCCGGTCTTGCGCCAGCGGATGACGGCGGCGGGTTTCGTTATACCGTCGCTCCAGCTCGGCGCCGGCGCAGTCGAGGTACAGCGTGCCGATGTCATGGCCATGCTCCTCGCGCAGCTTCTTGATCCGGCGCACGATGCTCTCGGCGTCGAAGCCGCGCGTCGCCACGCCGATGCCGACGGCCAGCGGACGGTCGTCGTCGCCATCCTCGCGCGGTGCGGTGTCCAGCAACCGGTTGAGCAGCAGCAGCGGAAGATTGTCGACCGTTTCCCACCCCAGATCCTCCAGGGTGCGCAGCACGGTCGACTTGCCGGCGCCGGACATTCCAGTCACCAGCAAAATCTGTTTCGGGCGCGGCTTGCTCACGCGCCGATCCGTTTGAGCGCCAGCTCGACCTTGATCGGCGCCGACGGTTCCAGCGCGGGCAGGGGAAGGACCGGGACCTCGACCCCGGCGACGCGCCGCGTGCGACGATCCTCGGGGAAGCGCGGCGGCGAATCGAGAATCTCGATGATGAGCGCCACCGGCACCTTCTCGACATGCGCCATCTCGACGATACCGATGCCGCGCACCTCGATCTTGCCGGCAATGGTGGCGGGCGGCGAGGCGATCAGCGAGGTGCCGCCGCGGTCGGGACGGTGGCAGATGGTCTGGTCGTCCGAGACGAGCGCGGCGCCGCGATCGATCAGGCGCAGCGCCAGATCCGACTTGCCCTCGCCGGATCCGCCCTCGATCAGGACCGCCCGCCCCCCGATCGCGACGCAGCTCGCGTGGATTGTTTCGGACGACAGTTGAGACACCCGCATTTCGACCATCATTCGCCCTCGGCCAGTGGCAGGCGGACCACGAATCGCGCCCCGCTCACCCGATCTTCGCGGCTTTCCACCACGATGCTTCCCTGATGCCCCTCGACAATCGTACGCGCGATGGCAAGCCCCAAGCCCGAATGCTGGCCAAAAGCCTCGCTGGCGGGACGAACGGTGTGGAAACGGCGGAAAATCGCGTCGCGCGCCTCTTCCGGCACGCCGGGGCCGTCATCCTCGACCCGCACCGTCAGCATGCGATCGTCGCTGGTCGCCGAGATCGCGATCAGCCCGCCCTCGGGCGAGAAGGAGATCGCATTCTCGATCAGATTGTCGAACACGCGCTCCAGCCGTGCGCCTTCGCCCAGCACGATCAGCGGGGCGTCGCTGGTCCGGTCGAAGACCAGGCGGATACCGCGGGGCAGGCCGCGCGCATCGCGCTGGTCGATCAGCGCCTGGATCATCTGCGCGATGTCGATCGGCTCGAATGTCGCGCGGCTCAGCTGCGCATCGAGGCGCGATGCCTCGGAAATATCGGTGATCAGCCGGTCGAGCCGCAACACGTCGTCGCGCACGATCTCCAGCAGCTGGTCGCGATGCTCCTGCTTCTTGACCGTCGCCAGACTGTCGACCGCGGAGCGCAGCGAGGCGAGCGGGTTCTTCAGCTCGTGCGTCACATCGGCGGCGAAGGCCTCGGTCGCGTCGATCCGCGCGCGCAGCGCCTGAGTCATGTCGGAGAGCGCGCGCGCCAGCAGCCCGATCTCGTCGGAGCGGGAGGGCAGGCGGGGCACCACCACCTCGCGCGCGCGGCCCAGCCTGACGCGGATTGCGGCGCGCGCGAGGTGGCGCAGCGGCCTGACGATCGTGCGCGCCAGGAAAAGCGACAGGAAGATCGAGGCGAGCGAGACGATCAGCAGCACCACGCCCAGCCGATAACGCTCGATCCGAACCGTCTGGGTGATGTCGCGGGCGTTCACCGTGGTCATGACCACGCCCAGCCCGGTGATCGGCGCCGCCGCGGTGATGATCGGCGTGCGGTCGGGCGCGCGCCACACCGTCGCAGGCGCGCCGTGCGTGGTCGCGGCGGTCTGGACGTCCGGCCAGTCGAACCCCTGATGCGGATCGCGCTCGCGATATTGCGGCGCGCGGTCGGCGCCGGCGACGGTGTCGATCACCGCGTCGAGGAAGCGCGCGATCGACTGGTTCCACGGATCCTTGTCGGGGTCGCGCAGCACGACGTTGCGCAGGCCCAGATCGCGGCTGTCCGACAGCAGGACGCCTTTCTGGTCGTATAGCCGGACGCGCACGCCCATGTCGCGCGCCAGGCTGAGCACCAGCAGGTCGCGCCGCTCCTTCGTCGCCGAAGCGAGCGACTGGGCGATCAGCCGCGCCTCGCGGCTTGCCTGCGCCATCCGGCTCTCGACGATCCTGCTGCGATAGGAATCGAGGTAGAAGAAGCCGCCGGCCAGCAGCGCGAGGGCGAAGATGTTGACCGCCAGGATTCGCGGAGTCAGCGAGATCCTGTTGGACAATTTGAGCGCGAGGCCGCGCTCGTCACTCGTCCGAGAAGCGATATCCGGCCCCATAGAGCGTCTCGATGGCATCGAAGTCGGAATCGACCTGGCGGAACTTCCGCCGGACGCGCTTGATATGGCTGTCGATGGTCCGGTCATCGACATAGATATCGTCCTGATACGCCGCATCCATCAGCTGGTTGCGGGTCTTCACGATCCCCGGGCGCTGGGCCAGGGTCTCGAGGATCAGGAATTCGGTGACCGTCAGCGTGACGTTGGTGCCGTCCCAGGTGACCCGGTGGCGCGCCGGGTCCATCGCCAGCCGGCCGCGCACCAGCGGTTGCGCCGCCTCCTGCGGCTGTCCCTCGATCGAGGGGAGGCTGGCTTCGGTGCGGCGCAGGATGGCGCGGATGCGCGCGATCAGCAGCCGCTGGCTGAACGGCTTCGAGATATAGTCGTCGGCGCCCATGGCGAGGCCCAGCGCCTCGTCCAGTTCGTCATCCTTGCTGGTCAGGAAGATGACCGGGATCGGCCGCTTCTCGCGCAGGCGGCGGAGCAGCTCCAGCCCGTCCATCTTCGGCATCTTGATGTCGAGCACCGCCAGGTCGGGCGGGTTCTCGATCAGCGCCTTCAGTGCGCTTTCGCCGTCGGAATAGACCCGGGTGAGAAAGCCTTCGGTCTGAAGCGCGATCGAGACAGAGGTGAGGATGTTGCGGTCGTCATCGACCAGCGCGATCGTCGCCGTCATCCGGCGTACGGGGCGTTGCTGCGAGCCATTGCGCAACCGTTAGACCAAAGTTTCGCGCGGCTCAATCCGATGACATCGGTTACCCGGAATCTGACAACGTTTACACGGATTGACCCCGGTTTCGGCGGGTGCTTACCGCCGGCCAACGTCAGTCAAGCGCCAGAAAATGCGGCGCAACCGGGAGACCAGCATGAACACGCGCACGCCGGGCCATGCGCTCGACGCACAGGGCATCGGCACCGATGCCACGATCCACTGGAACCTGATTACCGCCCCGTTGATCGAGCATGCCGTCCGCCGCGGCGAAGGCCGGCTGGCCAAGGACGGACCGCTGGTCGTCACCACCGGCAAGCACACCGGCCGGTCCGCCAAGGACAAGTTCATCGTTCGCGATGCCGAGACCGAGGGCAATGTCTGGTGGGGCGACACCAATCGCGGCATGACGCCCGAGCATTTCGCCGCGCTGAAGACCGACTTCCTGGCGGAGGTGGCGGCGCGCGACACGCTGTTCGTCCAGGACCTCTATGGCGGGTCGCAGGCCGAGCACCGCGTCCGGGTGCGCGTGATCAACGAGCTTGCCTGGCATAATCTGTTCATCCGTACGCTGCTGGTGCGGCCGTCGGAGGATGAACTGGCGGACTTCGTGCCCGAATATACGATCATCGACCTGCCGAGCTTCCGTGCCGATCCCGAACGCCACGGCACGCGCAGCGAAACGGTGATCGCGGTCAACTTCACCGAGAAGCTGATCCTGATCGGCGGGACCGCCTATGCCGGCGAGATGAAGAAGTCGGTGTTCGGCCTGCTCAACTATCTGCTGCCGGTCGATGGCATCATGCCGATGCATTGCTCGGCGAATATCGGCCCGGATGGCGACACCGCGGTGTTCTTCGGCCTGTCGGGCACCGGCAAGACGACCTTGTCCGCCGATGCCAGCCGCACGCTGATCGGCGACGATGAGCATGGCTGGTCGGACGAAGCGGTCTTCAATTTCGAAGGCGGCTGCTATGCCAAGATGATCAACCTGTCGGCCGAGGCCGAGCCGGAAATCTTCGCGACGACGAAGCGCTTCGGCACCGTGCTGGAAAATGTCGTGATGGATCCCGACACGCGCGAACTCGACCTGTTCGACAACAGCCTGGCCGAGAACAGCCGCGGCTCCTATCCGCTCGATTTCATTCCGAACACCAGCGCGCGCAACCTGGGGCCGGTGCCGAAGAACATCATCTTCCTCACCGCCGACGCCTATGGCGTGCTGCCGCCGATCGCGCAGCTGACGCCGGAACAGGCGATGTACCATTTCCTGTCGGGCTATACCGCGCGCGTCGCCGGGACCGAGATCGGAGTGACCGAGCCGACCGCGACCTTCTCGACCTGCTTCGGCGCACCGTTCATGCCGCGCCACCCTTCGGTCTATGGCAATCTGCTGAAGGAGCGGATCGCGAAGGGCGGGGTGAAATGCTGGCTGGTCAATACCGGCTGGTCGGGCGGCAAGGCGACGATGCCGGGGATCAAGCGGATGCCGATCCGCGTGACCCGCGCGCTGCTCAATGCCGCGCTCGACGGCAGCCTGAACGCGGCCGAGTTCCGCAAGGACCCGAATTTCGGCTTCATGGTGCCGGTCGCGGTCGAGGGTGTCGATCCCAATATGCTCGACCCGCGCGCAGCCTGGGCCGACAAGGGCGAATATGACGTGACGGCGGCGCGGCTGGTCGACGAATTCGTCGCGAATTTCGCGCAGTTCGCGGACCATGTCGACGAGGGCGTGCGGCAGGCGGCGCCGCGGACGTCCGAACCCGCCTGAGGCGATCCGGCGGCCGGGCCTCCCAGCCCGGCCGTCCCCGCTCAGAGCGGCAGGCTGGTGCTGACCACCTCGTGATGCTCGACCCGCTCCGGGCGGTCGAGCAGATAGCGGTCGTCCTCGGGATAATAGCGCGCGACCATGATATCCTCGCCGGCAAAGCCGCGAATATCGTCAAGGCTGCGCCACCAGCTGAGCGTCGTCACCTCGCTGGTGCCGTCGTCCAGGTCGCGGAACAGCATCTGGAAACCCAGATTGCCCGGCGTGGAGCCGTAATCGGCGCCGCCCGTCTCCTCGATATAGGCGGCATAGGCATCGCGCTCGGCAGTGCGGATGCGGCTGGTCCAGCGGCGCAGGATCATGCCTTGCGCTCCGCGATATGCCGGTCGATCACCCGGCCCAGCACGGTCATCGGCACGTTGCCGCCCAGCACCATCGCATCGTTGAACGCCTTGAAGTCGTAGCGGGCGCCCAGCTCGCCCTTCACCCGGTCGCGCAGCCGGTTGATCTCGCTATGCCCAACCTTGTAGCCGCAGGCCTGGCCCGGCCAGGAGCAATAGCGGTCGACCTCGCCCTGGACCTCGTCGACCGACGAGCCGTTGGTGGTGGCGAACCACTCGATTGCCTGCTGCCGCGTCCAGCGCTTGGCGTGGAGCCCGGTGTCGACCACCAGGCGGCAGGCGCGAAACGCCAGGCTCTGGAGATAGCCCAGCCGCTCGACCGGATTGGCGTCGTACACGCCCAGCTCGTCGGCGATCTGCTCGGCATAGAGCGCCCAGCCTTCGCTATAGGCGTTGAACTGGAGCAGCGAGCGGACCAGCGGCAGCTTGAACGTATATTCGCCCTGCCAGGCATGGCCCGGTATCGACTCGTGATAGGCGAGGTCGGGCAGGCTGTAGCGGGTCCAGATGTCGGTGGTGCGCAGGTTGATCCACAGCCGCCCGGGCGTCTTGCCGTCGATCGAGCCGGGACCGCCATAGGCGCCGGGCGCGCCGGGCTCCTCGGCCAGCGGCAGGCGCTTCACCTCGACATTGCCCGGAACCAGCGTGTTGAACGCCTGCGGCATGCGGCCGCGCATGTCGTGGATGCGATCGGTCAGCAGCTTGATGATCGCCGCGCGACCCTCGTCCGTATCCGGATAGGTGAAGCGCGGATCCTTGCCGAGCGCGGTCATCCGCGCGCCAACGCTGCCCTGCGAATAGCCCTGCTGCTTCAGGATGACGTCCATCTTCGCCTGAAGCTCGGCAAGCTCCGCCAGGCCCTGCTTGTGGACCTCGTCGGGACTGCGGTCGGTTGTCGTGCCCGCGCGCAGCGCCCAGGCATAATAGGCGTCGCCATCGGGGAATTTCCACACCCCGGCGTCGCTGGTCGCCTTGGCGCGGTGACGCTCCAGCTCGGCGATCTGCCGGTCGAGCGCCGGCACCACGGCGGAGGTGCAGATGTCGAAGGCGCGCTGGCCGAAATCGCCCTTCATCCCGGCGGTGCGATTGGCCAGCGACGTCACCACGCCCCAGCCGGCGACATGGCCGCTGCGCGCCAGCTTGATCTGCTTCAGGCACTTGTCGAGCAGGAAGTCGGGCGCGACCACGCCCTTGCCCTCGGCAATCTTCAGCCGCTCGGTCTCGCCATCCAGCTGACCGGCATAGGCAGCCAGCCGGTCGAGATAGGCCTCGGCATCGGCCGGCGTGTCGATCCGATGCTCATTCTCCAGCATGCGCGGCGTGTCGAGAAACGCGCCGACATTCTGCGCGACGACATAGGGCGAGTTGCGCCACCCGCCGACCGCGACATCGCCATAGCCGAACTTCATTCCGTCCAGCCCGGACTGGAAGGCGGTCTTCACCACGTCGACATTGACCTGCATTGTGTGATCCAGGCTGTCGGCATTCAGCGTCGACAGGTCGGCGATGCCCCTGCGCAGATGGTCGGCGACCGCCTGCTTGCCCTTGATCGTGCGATCCTCGAGCCGCTGCTTCAGCTTCGCGCGCTTGCCGGTGTCGATCCCCAGCTGGGTCGCGGCCTCGGGCGTGTCGGCCAGCAATTGCTCGGCGATGCCGGTCAGCATCGCATCGGCGCGCGCATCTACGGCACCCACGGCCAGAGCGCGAGCGGGCAGGGTGGACAGCGCCGCAGTGGCGCCAGCCCCGATCAACAGGGAACGGCGGTCGGTACGCATCAAACTCTCCGAATTCGTCAGGATATCACGGGCTCGACGTCCAGCGACCCGTCGCGCTGGCCGACGATCCGCACGCGCGCGCCGGCGGGTGCATCGAGCCCGCGCGCCGGCCATTCGCCGTCACCGACCCGCACCCGGCCCTCACCGGCGACGATCGCATGCGACACCGTGACCGTCTGGCCGATCAGCCTTGCTATACGATCGTTCAACAAGGGGTCGGCGCTGGGCACCGGGCGATCGACATACCAGCGGCGACCGATCGCAACCGCGACCGAGGATGCGACCGCGAAGATGCCGATCTCGACGAAGACCGGCAGCGGCAGGACCAGCGCGATCAGCCCGGTCGCCGCCGCGCCTGCGGCGATGAAGACCAGGAAGATGCCGGGAACGATCAGCTCGACGATCGCCAGAACCGCCGCCAGCGCCAGCCAGGCGATGCCCGGCTGCGCCAGGATGGCCTGCAGCTCGTTCATTGATTGGGCTCCGGCGTCAGGAACGGCTGCGGCCGCTCACGCCGCGGCGGCGTGGGCGGGGCGGGGGGCGTGGGACCATTGCCCAGCGCTTCCTTCGCCAGCTCGCCGATGCCGCCCAGCGTGCCGATCAGCTGCGTCGCCTCGACCGGGAACAGGATCGTCTTGGCATTGGGCGAGGTCGCGAACTTGGCGACCGCATCGACATATTTCTGCGCGACGAAATAGTTGATCGCGCTGGCCGACCCCTTGGCGATCGCGTCCGATACCAGCTCGGTCGCCTTGGCCTCGGCCTCGGCGGCGCGCTCGCGCGCTTCGGCGTCGCGGAAGGCAGCTTCCTTGCGACCCTCTGCCTCGAGGATCTTCGACTGCTTCTGACCCTCGGCGCGCAGGATCTCGGAGGCGCGGGTGCCTTCGGCCTCGAGGATGTTGGCGCGCTTTTCGCGCTCGGCCTTCATCTGGCGGCCCATCGCGTTGACGATGTCGGCGGGCGGGCGGATGTCCTTGATCTCGACGCGGGTGATCTTCACGCCCCACGGCGTCGTGGCATGGTCGACCACCGACAGCAGCCGCGCGTTGATCTCGTCGCGCTTCGACAGCGTCTCGTCCAGGTCCATCGAGCCCATGACGGTGCGCAAATTGGTCGTCGTCAGCTGGAGCAGCGCGACATAGAGGTCGGAGACCTCATAGGCGGCCTTGGCGGCGTCGAGGACCTGGAAGAACACCACGCCGTCGGTGGAGATCATCGCATTGTCCTTGGTGATGATCTCCTGGCCGGGGATGTCGATCACCTGCTCCATCATGTTCACCTTGCGGCCGACACGGTAGAAGAAGGCGGGGTAGAAATTCAGGCCCGGCGAGGCGACCGCGGTGAAGCGGCCGAAATGCTCGATCGTGTATTGATAGCCCTGGGTGACGATCTTGAGACTGGAGAAGAGGTAGAGGATCACGACGGCCAGCGCGAGCATGGCCAGGATAAACAGCGGGTCCATTGTCGATTCTCACCTCTCGCAAAACCGGTCCCTTGCTAGCATAGGCATTGGCCATGACCACAGCCCTTGCGCCCCGCACCGCCCTGTTCCTGCCCGCCTCCAATGCCCGCGCGATCGAGAAGGCGCGCGGCCTAGATGTCGAGATGGTGATCCTCGACCTGGAGGATGCGGTGAAGCCCGAGCAGAAGGACGAGGCGCGTGTGATGGCGGTGGCCGCCGCCAGCGAGGATTGGGGCAGCCGCATCTTCGCCATCCGCGTCAACGGCGGTGGCAGCGCCTGGCATGACGCCGATGTCGCGGCGGTGCGCGACAGCGCCTGCCGGCTGGCGGTGCTGCCCAAGGCCGAGTCTGCGGAACAGGTCGCCACGGTCATCGCCGCGCTGGGCGGTGCGCGGGTGATGGCGATGATCGAGACGCCGCGCGGCGTGCTCGATGCGGCCGCGATCGCCGCGGTGCCGGGCGTGATCGGGCTGCTCGCCGGCACCAACGACCTGAGGGCCGAGCTGCGCGTGCCCCCCTCGGCCGGCCGCGAGAGCCTGTCACATGCGCTCCAGTCGATCGTGCTTGCCGCGCGCGCAGCCGACATCTGGGCGTTCGACGGCGTGTTCAACGGTCTGGACGATAGCGAGGGTCTGGCCGCCGAGGCGCGTCACGGCCGCGCGCTGGGCTTCGACGGCAAGTCGCTGATCCACCCGAACCAGATCGCGATCTCTGCGCAGGCCTTCGGGCCGACCGATGCTGAACTCGCCGATGCCCGTGCGCTGATCGATGCGGCGACCGGCGGGGCCGAGCGGTTCCGCGACCGCATGATCGAGGCGATGCATGTCGACCAGGCACGCGCCTTGCTGGCCCGCGCCGATCGATCCTAGGATGATGTCATGGTGTTCGATCTTCGCGGCGCATTGCTGAAGAAGGAGGAAATCGAGTCCGCGCGGCTGATGGACTTCGAATTCCGCCTGCGTGCCCGGACGATGCGGCTGCTGGCGACCATGATCGGGCAGGCCCCCGACGCCATGGTCGGACAGATCGCGGTGCAGGAGGACGAGGCGATCCTCGCCGATCTGGAGGCCGCCCATCCCGATATCCGCGCCGCCTTCGCCGCCGCCCGAGACGAAGCGAGGCGCCAGCTGATTGCCGAGCGCGGCGATCCGACGCCGCATAAGCTGGCCTGACCCCCTAGCGTTTCCGGGAGGGCGCGTTTACATGGCTCGCCAACCTCCGACTCAGGACCTTGGCACCCACATGGAAATCCCTCTCGGCCTAACCTTCGACGATGTTCTGCTGCTCCCGGCGGAATCCGAAGTCCTGCCCAGCCAGGCCGACACCCGCACCTTCGTGACGAAGGAACTGGCGCTCAACATCCCGATCCTGTCGTCGGCGATGGATACCGTCACCGAGATGGACATGGCGATCGTCATGGCCCAGCTGGGCGGCATCGGCGTGCTTCACCGCAATCTCGACGTCGACCAGCAGGTCGAGGCGGTCCGCCAGGTCAAGCGGTTCGAGAGCGGCATGGTCGTCAACCCGATCACCATGACTCCCAGCGGAACGCTGGCCGAGGCGCAGGCGCTGATGGAGCGCCACCGCATCAGCGGCATCCCGATCGTCGAGGACAGCGGCAAGCTGGTCGGCATCCTGACCAACCGCGACGTCCGCTTCGCCGGAAACCCGGACCAGCCGGTTTCCGAGCTGATGACGCACGAGAATCTGGCGACCGTGTCGGTCGGCGTGTCGCAGGAGGAAGCGCGCAAGCTGCTCCACCAGCGCCGGATCGAGAAGCTGCTGGTCGTCGACGACGCCTATCGCTGCGTCGGCCTGATCACTGTCAAGGACATCGAGAAGGCGGTCACCTACCCGCACGCCACCAAGGATGCCGCAGGCCGCCTGTGCGTCGCCGCCGCGACCACGGTCGGCGACAAGGGGTTCGACCGCACCGAGGCGCTGGTCGATGCCGAGGTGGACCTGATCGTCATCGACACCGCGCATGGCCATAACCGCGACGTCGCGCGCGCGGTCGAGCGGGTGAAGAAACTGTCCAACCGGGTCCAGGTGATCGCCGGCAATATCGCCACCGGCGATGCCGCGCAGGCGCTGATCGACGCGGGCGCGGACGGTCTGAAGGTCGGCATCGGCCCCGGCTCGATCTGCACCACGCGCATCGTCGCCGGCGTCGGTGTGCCGCAGCTGACCGCGGTGATGGAAGCGGCCAAGGTCGCGCAGAAGGCCGGCGTGCCGGTGATCGCCGATGGCGGCATCCGCACCTCGGGCGACATCGCCAAGGCGCTGGCCGCCGGCGCGTCGAGCGCGATGATCGGTTCGCTGCTGGCCGGCACCGCCGAGGCACCGGGGGAGACCTTCCTGTACCAGGGCCGCGCCTACAAGGCGTATCGCGGCATGGGTTCGGTCGGCGCAATGGCGCGCGGATCGGCCGACCGCTATTTCCAGCAGGACATCAAGGACCAGCTCAAGCTGGTGCCCGAGGGCATCGAGGGCCAGGTCGCGTTCAAGGGCCCGGCCAAGGACGTGATCCACCAGCTGGTCGGCGGCATCAAGGCGGCGATGGGCTATACCGGTTCGCACACGATCGCCGAACTGCAGGAGCGCGCCCGCTTCGTCCGCATCACCAATGCGGGCCTGCGCGAGAGCCATGTCCACGACGTGACGATCACGCGCGAGGCGCCGAACTATCCGACGCGCTGATCCCCGCGTCATGCGGGCTTCCCGTCGCAGGGCTTTTCCTGTCTGGAGGGCGGCATGACCCCCTCCGCACGTGCCCAGGCCGCCATCGACCTGCTCGATCTGATCGTCGCCGCTGCGCGTGGGCAAGGGGCGGCGGCGGATACGATCATTGCGCGCTGGTTTGCGGGGCGGCGCTATGCCGGGTCGAAGGACCGGCGGGCGATCCGCGAGCTGGTCTATGATGCGATCCGTCTGGTCGGCGAGCCGCCGGTCAACGGGCGTGCGGCATTGCTGGCGCTGGCCGAGGGCTCGCCCGAGCTCAAGTTCGCCTTCGACGGGTCGCCTTACGGCCCCGCGACGATCGACCCGGCCGAGCCGGTGGCTGAGCCAGGCGTGGCGCCGCGCTGGCTGATCGCCGCGCTCGAGGCGTCGGGGCTGGACGCCGAGGAGCAGGCGGCGCTGCTGACCCGTGCGCCGCTCGATATCCGCGTCAACCGGCTCAAGGCGGATCCGCTGGGCGTGGCGGCGCAGCTGCCAGGCGCCGAGCCGCTCGACTTTGCGCCCGATGCGCTGCGCCTCCCCTCCGACACTCGCGTCGAGACCTTGCCCGCGTTCGAGCGGGGCGAGATCGAGGTGCAGGATGCGGGCAGCCAGCTGGTCGCGCTCGCTGCACGACCCGAGCGGGGTCAGCATGTCATCGATCTATGCGCGGGCGGCGGCGGCAAGACGCTCGCGCTCGCCGCGGCGATGGGCGGTCATGGCAGCATCCTGGCCTGCGACATCGATCGCGCGCGCCTCCAGCGCCTGCCGCCGCGCGCGGAGCGGGCTGGCGTGTCGATCATCGAGACCCGGCTACTCGATCCGGGCAAGGAAACGCAGCAGTTGGCCGACCAGACCGGCCGCGCGGACCTTGTACTGGTCGATGCGCCCTGTTCGGGCACCGGCACCTGGCGCCGCAATCCCGAGGCACGCTGGCGGCTCACCCCCGATCGGCTCGATCGCTACGTCGCGATGCAGCGCAATGTGCTCGACGTGGCGGCCGACCTCGTCCGGCCCGGCGGATCGCTGGTCTATATCGTCTGTTCGCTGCTCGATGCCGAGGGGGCGGGGCAGGTCGACGCCTTTCTGGCGGCGCATCCGGGCTGGCAGGTCGCGGCGCCCGAGTTCGAGGGCGGCACGGCTCGCGGCGCGGGCGTGCGCCTCACCCCGCTGACCCACTCGACCGATGGCTTTTTTGTCGCGAAACTGGTGCGGCAATGGTAGCGAAAACGACTAGAGTTTCGGAGATGGTGATGCGGTTCACTGCGATTTCGGCGGCGCTTGCGTTGATGCTGCTGTCGGTTTCCTCGGCCCTGGTCGCGCAGCGGCCCGACGATCAGATCGATCCGCGCTCGATCGCCCTGGTCAGCGAGGGCCGGGCCGCCCAGGCTGCAGGTAATTTCGATCGCGCCACCGACGCCTATGAAAGCGCGCTGGCGATCGATCCGCGCAACCGCGAGGCCTTCACCGCGCTGGCCGAAGTCGCCACTGCCCGCGGCCTGCCTGGCAAGGCAATCCGCATGTATGGCGAGGCGCTGCGCCTCGAGCCGAACGACGTCCAGGCGCTGCGCGGGCAGGGCGTGGCGATGGTCCAGAAGGGCGCGGTCGAACGCGCCAACCAGAATCTCGCCAAGATCAAGACGATCTGCGGATCCAAGGCGTGCGCCGACGGCACCATCCTGGCGGCGGCGATCGCCAAGGGCCCACCGGTGACGACCACTGCGGCGGCCGAGCCGGCGGCGGCGACCCCGGACAAGCCGGAGTCGGCGAAGCAGTAATCGGCCTCAGCTGGCGCTGCCGCCAAGGCGCTGCGCCAGCCATCCTTCCCAGTCCTTTTTCAGCCCGGCAACGGTGTCCGGCAGGTGAAGCCGTGCGCCGCTTGTCCTCAGCCAGCCGGCGCTGTCCTTGCCCGCTGCAAAGGCATCGGCGGCGGTGCGGAAGGCCGCGGGGTCACCGCTGCGATCGAGCACATAGTCGGCGAACAACCGCGCCTGGAGGTAGAAGCTGCCGGCGACCCGCGCGACGCGTGCCGCCTCTTCGCCGGTCAGCACGTTGACCGCGGTGCCCGAGGTCTTGGGAAGGTCGAGCCTGGGCAAAGCGGGGTGACCGCCCGACAGGAAGGTGCCGAGGTCCAGCAGCCGCGACTTCGCTTCGGCATCGCTGCCGCGGTAGATCGCCGCGAACTGGCTGCGGCGGCGCTCGGCCAGCGCATCGCTTTCCATCAGCACGGCCGCGGTCTCGTCCATCCAATCGGGTGCGGGGCCGCCATAATGATCGCCGCCCGTCGCGGTGGCGGCTGGCCAGAATGCCTTGATGAACCAGCCATGCCCGAGCTCGTGCGGGAAGGTCCCGGTTTCGGTATCGGCGAGTTTGGCCGGATTCCATTTCGCCGACTGCTGCGACAGCGCCGAGTCGATCAGTGCCCGGGTCTGTTCGGCGGTCAGGTTGCGCGCCGCCGCCTGGGCGGTCACCGCGCGGCTGATCGAGGCGCGATAGGCGTTCGCCATCTCTTCGGGAGAGAGCCAGGGCAGACGTGACACATAACCCTGCTTGTCCAGCACCGCATCGAGCGCGGCGTTTCGCGTACCGTCGCCGGTTTCGACCACGGCATAGGCCGGCACCTTTCGCCCGAAGCGCTGTTCGAACCGGGCCTCGCCGAGAGCCGCGAGCCGGGAGAGTTGCGCCGCGCGGTCGGCCGAGCCGGCGATGATGATGCCACCCGGCGTCGCGAGACAGCGCTGCGTCGAGGGAATCGCGGCGGCCAGCGCGTCGCACCGCGCCGGGGCGGCGGTCGGGATGGGCGTGACGACAGAGAAGAACAGCGCAGCAAAGATCATGATCGCTCCATGGCCAATCCGAGACGCACTATCGATGACTACATTTGTAGTCGTTGTCCAGCCGCGGCGCTTGAGGTAGGTTCCTTACCGGCGCGCGGCGCGCCCTTTCGGCGATGGTGCTGGACGATGACGATGAGCGAGCGAAGCTGATGGCGGAAACATCCGCGGACCCGATCGATCATGGCGTGCGCCTGTCGCGGCGGATGGTGGTTGCCGGGTTGATCGCTGCCCCCTGGGGCCTGCCGGCCGAGGCCGCGCCCGCGCGCTCCGCAGCGACGCTGATCGCGGCGGCGCGGCGGCAGGTCGGTGTTACGGTCGCCTATGATCCTGCCTATAGCCGCCTGGCCTTTCCCGGTGGCGACGTGCCGCGTGCCAAGGGGGTGTGCACCGACGTGCTGATCCGCGCCTATCGCGACGCCTTCGGGCTCGATCTCCAGGCGCTGGTCAATGCCGATATGCGCAGCGCCTTTTCGGCCTATCCCAAGCGCTGGGGGTTGAAGGCGCCCGATCGCAATATCGACCATCGCCGCGTGCCGAATCTGGCGGTGTTCCTGTCCCGCAAGCGGGCGCGACTTCCGATCCCCGCCAACGAGCAGGGCTGGCGGCCGGGCGATATCTTCACCAGCCTGATCGGCCGCCGGCTGCCGCATACCGGCATCGTGTCCGATCGGGGCCCGGGCTGGGTGATCCACAATATCGGCCGCGGCGCGCGCGAGGAGCGCGCGCTGTCGGATCACCAGCTGACGGGCCGCTTTCGCTGGGCGCTGGACGGCTGATCGTCGGGTGGAGAGACCGAGCCGTTCTACTTCGGCTTCGAATAGGTCAGCGTCACCATCGTCGTGCCGTCCTGCTGCGAGGCCATAGCCGACACCTTGGTGCCATTGCCTTCGGCCGACAGCATCGTCACCTGGTCGGACGGCACGTCGGAGGTCAGCTTCATTCCGTTCTTCGTGAAGGCGTCGCGGTAGAATTTGGTGACCGCAGCAGGCGCGTCCCTAGTCTCGAGACTGGCCACGGTGGAGGTGCCGCTATTCGTCTTGCTCTCGATCACAGTCTTGATCGTCGCGCCGGGATAGCGGGGCGCATAGGCAGGCAGTTCGGCCTTGTCGGCGGCGGCGCCGTCGACGGTGCGCATCTCGCCCTCGCTCGTCTTGATCGTGGCGGTGCCGGCCTTCTCGTCGCTGCTGTAGGTGGTGCCGGCGACCGTCGTCGACTCCTCGGACGAGTTGCAGCCGGCAAGAACGACGAGACTGGCAAGCATCAGGAAACGCATGGTGGAACCTCATCCTCGGTTGGGGGCGGAACTGCCCGATAAGTCGATTGCGTTGGATCAGCGCGCGCTGCGACGCTCGGTCGACGGTGTGTCGCCGCTTGCCACGTCCCAGGTAGCGATTACCTCGCCGGACGCGGCACTTTCGATCGCGACCTGATCGAAGACGACGCCGAGCAGGCAGACGGGCCGCCGGTCGCGGCCGCCCGGCTGGTGACAGCGCACCGGCCCCGTGCCGCCCGGCATGCCGGCGATCCGGCCGGACAGGCGCAGATGAAAGCCGCGCGACGTGTCGAGCCGGTCGTCCGCGATGCGTTTTGTGATCTGATAGGGCTGGCCGTCGCGACGCGCCTGACGCGGGCCGTCGGTCAGGAAGACCTGGCCGATCGCCAGCGTTTCCTCCGCCGGGGTTGCGGGCCCACCTTCTGCCTGTGGTGTCTGCGGACAGGCTTCGCTGGCAGTCCAGGGCCGGGGGATCCAGAACCCCTCGATCGTGGCGATCCCCTCAGGCGCGCTCTGGCGCCACCAATCTGCGGTAGCCCAGTCGGTCGGCGTCGCCTGGACGCGCAGGGTGCGGCGCTCGGCATCGTAGCGCCAGCGCATCGGGGCGGTGCTGGTCTGGTCGGCCGGACCGTCGCATCCGAACGGCAGGCGCAGCTCGAACCGCTTGCCGACCGCATCCGTCAGGCGATCGTCGATGCCGTCCCCCTGCGGGTCGGCGGCGAGGCGAGCGAGGTCGAGAAGCTCGGCACGGCCGATCATGGTGCGAACCACCGGCGGCGGCACCGGTGAGGGTGCGGCGAGCGGCGTGGGCGTCGCCACCGGTACCGGCGCGGTTGCGGTCCGCTCGCTGGTGTTGCGGCCCAGCAGGAAGCCGCCGCCGGCGAGCAGAATTGCCGCGGCGAGGGCGCCGGCAATGGCAAGGCGGCTGGTCCGTGAGCTTGGCTCCTGCATGAACTCTTGATAGCGAAACCTGGCGCAGCCTCCAGACCCTAATCGGTCGACATTTTCCGGCGGCGTCGAGGAGAGGCACGATCACGCGTCACAACATCACCGTCAGGCGTTTGGACTCGCGATGAACATCGACCAGATCCTGACGTTGCTGGTGCTGGCGGCCGTGGTGGCAGCGCTGATCTGGGACCGGGTCCGCTCGGACGTGGTCGCGCTGAGCGGCGCTGCGGTGCTGCTGATGACGGGCGTGGTCCGGCCGGTCGAGGTGCAGAGCGCCTTTGCCAGCCCCGCGATCCTCGCGCTGGCCTCGTTGTTCGTCATTGCCTATGCCCTCGAACTGTCCGGCCTGCTCGACCGCGCGATCGCGGCGGGGGTCAGGCTGTGCAAGCGAGCCGGGTCGGCCGGCATCTGGATGCTGCTGACGGCGATCGGATGCGTGTCCTGCTTCCTCAACAGTACCCCGATCGTGGTGCTGGGGGCGCCCGTGATCCGCGACGTCGCCGTGGCGATGAAGAAATCGCCCAAACTCTATCTGATGCCCCTGTCCTACATCACCGTGCTGACGGGCTGCTGCACGCTGATCGGTACCTCGACCAACCTGCTGGTCGACGACATGGCGAGCAATGCCGGCCAGCCGCGCTTCGGGATTTTCGAGATTACGCCGGTGGGATTGCCGATGGCGCTTGCCGGCGGGCTGTACCTGTTCCTGTTCAGCGCCCGGCTGATGCGCCGGAGCATCGGCCCGGACGATGCCGAGACGGTGACGACCGACTATGATCCCGACCTGACGATCGGCGGCGCCCAGGTCGGCCATGCGGAGCTGTTTGCCGAGCCGCGCCCGTTCCAGCCGGGCAAGGCGGCGATCGCCGGGGCGGTGTTCGTCGGCGCGATAGCCATCGCGGCCTTCGGCATCGCGCCGATCGCGGCCACTGCCTTTGCCGGGGCGGTGTTGCTGATCCTGCTCAAGGTCATCTCGGCCGACCAGGCCTATGGCGGACTGAAGCCCGACATCCTGATCCTGATCGCGGGCATGGTCGTGATCGGCATCGCGATGGACGAGAGTGGGCTGGCGGAGATCGCCACCCGCGCGCTGGTCGGATCGATGCACGAATTCGGGCCGCTGACCGCGCTGATCGTACTCTATCTCGCGACGATGGTGCTGACCGAGCTTCTGTCAAATGCGACCGTCGCGGTGCTGATGACGCCGATCGCGGTCGCGCTGGCCGAGAGCCTGGGGGTCAGCTCGCGCCCGTTCCTGGTCGCGGTGATGATGGCGGGCAGCGCCGCCTTTGCCACGCCGTTCGGCTATCAGACCAACGTCATCGTCTATCAGATGGCGGGCTATCGCTACATGGACTTCGTGCGGGTCGGACTGCCGCTGAACATCATCACCTTCGCGGTGGCGGTCGCGGCGATCACGATCTTCTTTCCGTTCTAGGACGTGCGCTCGCTCGAAAGGACACGGGCCAGTGCGACGAATTCGTCGACCGACACCGTTTCGGCACGGCGGCTGGAGTCGATGCCCAGTTGCTCCATCGCCGCCAGCGCACCGGGCACGGACTTCAGGCTCTGGCGCAGCATCTTCCGGCGCTGGCCGAAGGCGGCAGCGGTGAGGGATTCGAGCGTCTTGAAACGCACGCCCTCGGGTGCGTCGGTCGGCACGATATGGACGACCGCCGACATGACCTTGGGCGGCGGGGTGAAGGCCGAGCGATGGACGGTCATCGCGATCCGCGCGGTCGAGCGCCACTGCGACAGGACCGCGAGCCTGCCATAGGCGTCGCTGTCGGGCGTGGCCGCGATCCGTTCGGCAACTTCCTTCTGGAACATCAGCGTCAGGCTGGCCCACCAGGGTTTCCATTCCGCCGACAGCCAGCCGACCAGCAGCGCGGTGCCGACATTATAGGGCAGGTTGGCAACGATGTGCGGCTTGCCCGCGAACAGGGCAGGCGCGTCGACCTCCAGCGCATCGCCCTCGATCACGCGCAGCTTGCCCGGAAAGGCATCGGCCAGTTCGGCAAGCGCCGGGATGCAGCGCCGGTCGCGCTCGACCGCGATGACATTGCCGCCGGCCTGAAGCAACGCGCGGGTCAGGCCGCCGGGGCCGGGGCCGACCTCGAACACGTCCTGTCCGGCAAGGTCGCCCGGCACGCGCGCGATGCGGCCGAGCAACTGGCCGTCGAACAGGAAATTCTGCCCCAGCGCCTTGCTGGCCGAGAGGCCGTGGCGCTGGATGACGTCGCGAAGCGGAGGAAGATCGGGGAGCGAGTCGGTCACTGGCCTGCGCTGGCAGCGAGTTCGGCGCGGCGCAAGGCCGCCGAATGCGCCATGTGGATCGCGGCGATCATCGCGCCGGGATTTGCCTCATCCTTGCCGGCGATGCCGAACGCCGTGCCGTGATCGGGCGAGGTGCGGACGATCGGCAGGCCCAGCGTCATGTTGACGCCGTCATCGAAATGCAGCGTCTTGAGCGGGACTAGCCCCTGATCATGATAGGTGCACAGCGCAACGTCATAGCCGGCGCGGGCGCGGGCATGGAACATCGTGTCGGCCGCGAACGGTCCGACGGCGTCGATCCCCTCGGCGCGAAGCTGCTCGATCGCGGGTTCGAGAAACTCGATTTCCTCGCGCCCCAGCGCGCCGCCTTCGCCGGCATGGGGGTTCAATCCGGCAAAGGCGAGCCGCGGCTTCTCGATCCCGAAATTGCGGTACAGGCCGCGCGCGGTGACGCGGGCCTTCGCCACGATCAGCTCGACCGAGAGCATCGCCGGGACCTGGGCCAGCGGGACATGGACCGTAATCGGGACGACCCGAAGCGTCGGCCCGGCGAGCATCATGACTGCGTTGTCGACCGACACGCCACAGCGTTCGGCGACGAATTCAGTCTGGCCGGGATGGGTGAAGCCGATGCCGTAGAGCTGACCCTTGGACACGGGGCCGGTCACCAGCGCGCCGGCGGCGTCGGATCGGGTCAGGCCGACCGCCAGCTCCAGCGACTGGAGCGCGCAGCGGGCCCCCTCGGTATCGGGCAGGCCGGGAGCGATGTCGCCGCTGTCGGAGACCGACAGCACCGGCAGGGCAGTGTCGAATACGCCCAGGGCTTCGCGCGGATCGTCGATGCGCGCGACCGGACCCTGCCAGACTGCCTGCACCGCGCGGACATCCCCAATGGCGAAGAACGGCGCGAGGCTCTGTGCCTCGCGCGCCGCCCAGGCCTTGGCAGTGATCTCGGGGCCGATCCCGGCCGGGTCTCCCATTGCGATGGCCAGCGGGGCAAGACCGGTCATGCCCGCCGCCCCCCGCATCACCGATATTCGATCAGCGCGTCACGCCGCAGGTCGCGCATCATGCGAGAGGCGCGCAGGTTGGTGCGCTGGTCTTCCAGCTGCTCGCGGACCTGGTCGACCGACGGCTCCACATATTCGGTCGGATCGTCGCGGCCGCACAGCACCAGCACGCGCACGCCCTGTTCGAGCGAGCCGAAGGGCTGGGTGGTCTGGCCGACCTGGAGGTTGAGGATGATCTGCTGAAGCGCGGGCGGCAGGTCGCGGATCTTCATCGAATCGTTGTTGACCACCTCGGCGCCCAGATCCTTGGCGACCCGATCGACATCGCCGCAGCCCTTGATCCCGCGCGTGCCCTCGGCGAACTGCGCGGCGCGGCTCTGCGCCTGTGCCTCGCTGATCCCGGCTGGGAAGGCGATGGTCAGCTGCTTGAGGCTCAGCTTGGCATCGAGCGGGTCGGCAACGGCGATCTTGCGCTTCTCGGCCAGGTAGAGGACCGAATAGCCGCCCGGCACCTCGATCGGACCGGCGACCTGGCCGGGCTGCATCTCGCGGCCGGCGGCGGCCAGCTGATCGGGCAGCGTCGCGAGGCGGATCCATCCCAGGTCGCCACCGACTGCGGCGGTCGAGGACTGGGAATTGACGCGCGCCAGATAATCGAAGCGATCGCCCTTTCGCAGCTGCTCGATCACGCGCTGCTGCGCCGCGAACACCTCGTTGGCCCGGTCGGGCGTGGCGTTCATGTAGATTTCGAAGAAATGATATTCCTCGGTGCCGCGCGCAGCGCGCAGACGCTCGAGCATCGCATTGATCTCCGCATCCCCGACCGACACGTCCACGCGGCGGCGCAGCACGCGGCTCCAGGCAACCTCGCCCTCGATCTGGCGGCGGACCGAGCGTTCGGACGATCCGACCTGGCGCAGCCAGTTGCGCATCTGGTCGGGGCTGCGGTTCATGCGGCGACCCAGGCCGTTGAAGCTGCGGTCGATATCGGCCTTGTCGATCGTGATCTTGTCGGCGGCGGCCGCCTGGATCTGGAGCGTCTCGTCGATCAGCAGGCGCAGCACCTGAAGGCGGAGCTGGTCGCGATCCTGCGGCGTCAGCTTCCAGTCGTTGAGCGCGACCAGCCAGGCCAGGCGCTGCTCGACATCGGTGCCGGTGATGACATAGCCGTTCACCAGCGCAGTGGGCTTGCGGATGTTGGGATCGGCCTTGCCGAACAGCTGGAGGTTCGCAGGCATGTCCAGTCCGGACGGCGGCGGCGCAGTCTGGTCGTCATTCACCGTCTGAGCGGCGGCGGGCAGCGCGATCGCCGCCAGGCCAAGCATCAGCACGGTCTTGCGGGCCATGCGGATTGCGTTTGCAGCACCAGTCTTCACGTGGATATTTACCCTCATCCCATCCGGAGAATGCGGCGATTAATCGCCAATTGTGCCTGAACCAAGGCTTAGCGAAGCGCTACCGGCCCAGATTCTTGAACGACAGCGACAGGAGATAGCCATTGCCGCGTCGTGCGTCGCCGGTCGTCTGATAGTCGCGCCGCCACGTCAGGCCCAGCCTGAGGCAGTCATCCTCATAGGTCACGCCAAGCCGGTGACGCACCGGCTGGAAGCCGTCGGCGTCGGACAATATGTCCTCGTTGCGATCGGTCAAGTCGATCAGCATCGATCCCGACAGCGACCAGAAGCGCGCGACCTGCACACGGGCGCCGACCCGCGCTTCCTCGCGATCCTGAAGGTCCTCGAGCTCGGGGCCAATATTGCGGTTGAGGCGCAGATAGCCGAGCTGGACATAGCTGGCACGCGAACCGAGCGTCAGGTCGATCTCGTTGCGGCGGACCGCGAAATTGTCCTTGTCCAGCCGGTAGCGGTGGGTGAAGGTCACGAAGTCGCGGAAGCGCACCACGGTGCGGCCGACGAAGTCGGACACCTGGTCGCTCAGCCCCGTACCCTGGGGGAAGATCGACAGCTGGCCCGAGGCGAAGCGATAGCTCTGGCCGATATTGGCATCGATGCTGAAGCCCGGCAGGTACAGCGCATAGTCCACGCCCCAGGTCACACGGCTCGATCCCTCGAACCGGTCATAGCCGGGAAAGCGGTTGAGCGCGAAGAGGTTGGAATCCTCCAGGTCGACCGCGCGCGCGTCCTCGTTGGGGACGTTCAGGTTCGACACCTTGGGCGCGCCGACTACCTGCACGCGCGGGGTGATCCGCTGGGTCCCGCCCAGGAACTCGCCGACCAGCGGCCATTTCATGTCGAGTGCGACCGCGCCGACCGCGCGGAACTGGAACCCCTCGTCGCCGCGATAGCTCTCGACCGTGGTCAGCAGCGAATCGCGGGTGTTGTAGACATCGCCGCGGCCATAGGCGGTGAGGGTGATTTCCTGACCCCAGGCGGTCAGCCGGCGCAGGTCCCAGCGCAGCGAGGCGAAGGCGCGCTGCGAATCCTGGCCCACGTCGCGGGCAATCGCCAGCGTATTGAGCTGCATCTCGACCCGGCCGCCGATCAGGCCCTCGTCGAACCGCTTGCGATAGTCGATCTCGGGCAGGACGAAGGGCTGCAGCGCCTGGCGCTCTCCGACGCGCAGCGTCTGCACCGCCCAGCCATTGATCGCGAAATAGCTGTCGTCGGTGATCCGCTCGACACGGATATTGTTGCGCAGCCGGTCGTCGCGGCTGATGTCGTAGCGGCGCATGAAGGTGCGGTCGCTGGCGACGCGGATCGAGCCGCTGACGCTCCAATAGGGATCGAGCTGATAGCGGCCATTTCCGTCGATATAGCCGCGGAACGCATTCTTCGTCGTGAGTTCGGAGACCGGGACGGTCAGGTCGTCGGAGCGGCGGCTATAGGTCGCGTAACCGGCGATGCGGAACGCGCCGAGCGAGTTGAGCTCGCGATATTCGGCCTGCATCATCGGCAGCACGCCGGTATAGATGTGCGGCGTGACTGTCAGGTCGCGATTGGGCGCCAGCGCGAAGAAATAGGGGGCCGCGATCTGCAGCCCGTTCACCCGGGTGATGCGGACATCGGGCATCAGGAAACCCGAATCGCTGCGCCCGCCCGCGGGGTGCGAGAAGACGGGCAGCGGGATGGTCAGCAGATTGAAGATCGAGACGCGCGCCCCGGTATAGCGCAACCGCCCGCGATTGGGGTCATACACCACCTTCTCGGCGGTGATCTTCCAGCTCGGCTCCTTGGGACAGCCTTCCGAATTGGTGACCGAGCAGGGAGTATAAGCCGCGTTGCGGACGGTGATGATGTCGCCCTTGCGCTCGCCCTTCTCGGCGGCGATGCGACCGCCCGCCTCGAGCACCACCAGCATGTTGTCGACCACGCCGTCCTTCAGCGAGTCGGTCAGCTCGATCCGGTCGCCATAGGCCTCGTCCCCCTCCGGGTTGACGATGACGATATTGCCCTCGGCCACGACCTGGCCGGTCTTGCGGTTCCACACGACCTTGTCGGCGCGGAGCCGGTCGCTGCGCCGGTACATGCGCACGTCGCCGCTGGCGGTGACGGTGTCGACCCCTTCGTCATATTCGAGGAGGTCGGCGGAGAACTGGACCTGGTTGGGATCGTCGGGCGTCCCCGTGGGGGAGGGCGGCGCAGGCTCGACCGGGCGGTCCTGAAGATTGGCGGCGGGGACGTCCTGGTCCTGCGGCGCGACCTGTTGCGCGTCAGGCTCTGATGTCGGGGTAGAGGGTGCCGGTACAGGGTCGGCAGCTGGCGGCATGGTCTGGGCATGCGCCTGCGCCGTCATGCACAATGCCAGCGGCAGCGCACCCGAAAGCAACAGCGCAGTGCGCGTCACGTTCAATCCCACCTTTTTACTCACTCCCGCGCGACGCCTGATCTGCTGCCCTATCGCACCGGTTCGTGCGTCGCAACGTCGCGTTGCTCTCCAACGCACGAGCGGGCAAACAGGGGCCATGCAGGTCGATTTCTACCATCTGACACAGCTTCCGCTCGAGCGTGCCTTGCCACAGATCGCCCAGAAGATACTGGAAAGCGGCGGAAGATTGCTGATCGTGGCCGATGACGAGGCGCGCCGCGGACAGATCGACCAGCTGCTCTGGACCTATTCGCCGGAAAGCTTCCTCCCGCATGGCCAGGCGGGCGGCGAGGATGATTCGCGCCAGCCGGTGCTGATTGCCGGGTCGCCTGACCCGACCAATGGCGCACGGCACATCGCGCTGATCGACGGCATCTGGCGCGACGAGGCGCTCGATTTCGACCGCGCCTTTCACTTCTTCGACGAGGAGCGGATCCGCGAGGCGCGGGCGGCGTGGAAGGGGCTGGCCGAGCGCGACGGGATCGAGCGGCGCTACTGGAAGCAGAACGACACCGGCCGCTGGGAACAGGCGGCCTGACGCGACTGCATCATTATGGCATCTCCCGCGGGTTGCATCAGAGGCCGCCCGCGACTAGAGAGCCGCGACTTTTCCACAATCTAGCATATGGAGCCGCACGGCCATGGCCGCGACCCGGACCTTTTCGATCATCAAGCCCGATGCCACCCGCCGCAACCTGACCGGTGCGGTCACCAAGATGCTCGAGGAAGCCGGCCTGCGCGTCGTCGCTTCCAAGCGCCTCCTGCTCACCAAGGAGCAGGCCGAGGGCTTCTACGCGGTCCACAAGGAGCGCCCCTTCTTCAACGACCTGGTCAGCTTCATGACCTCGGGTCCGGTCGTGGTCCAGGTGCTGGAAGGCGAGAACGCCGTGCAGCGCAACCGCGACATCATGGGCGCGACCAATCCGGAGAATGCCGAGCCGGGCACGATCCGCAAGGAACTGGCCGAATCGATCGAGGCCAACTCGGTCCATGGTTCGGACTCGGAAGAAAATGCCGCGATCGAGATCGCCTATTTCTTCAAGCCCGAAGAGATTGTCGGCTGAACCCGGCTTCTCTCGAAGCTTTTCGGAAAAGGCCGGGGCGGCGCCTCGGCCTTTTTCATTTGGGGGCCGCCAGCGCCCCGGTCTAGGAATTTCCGATGCTGCGCCTGTCCGGCCTTTCCGTCCCGCTCGACCATCCGCCCGAGGCGCTGCCCCAGGCAATCTGTCGCCGGCTGGGCATCGAGGCCGAGGCGCTGCACGGTTTCTCGATCTATCGCCGCGGCAATGATGCGCGCCGGCGCAGCGCGATCCAGCTGGTCTATACGGTCGACGTCGAGCTGGCGGACGAGGCGGAGGTGCTGGCGCGCTTCGCCGGCGACAAGGATGTCCGGCCGACCCCCGACATGACCTATCGCCCGCCGGTCCGGGCGCCCGGGGGCTGGGGCGGGCTGCCCCCGGTCGTCATCGGCGCGGGGCCCTGCGGATTGTTCGCGGGGCTGATCCTGGCGCAGATGGGGTTCCGCCCGATCATCCTCGACCGCGGCAAGGTGGTGCGTCAGCGGACCAAGGACACTTGGGGCCTGTGGCGCCAGGCGAAGCTCGATCCCGATTCCAACGTCCAGTTCGGCGAGGGCGGGGCGGGGACCTTTTCCGATGGCAAGCTCTATTGCCGGGTGAAGGATCCGCGCTTTCTGGGCCGCAAGGTTCTGGAGGAATTCGTGCGGGCCGGCGCGCCCGACGATATTTTGTGGGAGGCGCATCCGCATATCGGCACCTTCCGCCTGGTCTCGATGGTCGAAAGCATGCGGCGAACGATCGAGGAACTGGGCGGCGAATATCGCTGGCAGACGCGCGTCGACGATATCGAGCTGGAACGGCTCCCCGATGGTCGTCAGGGCGTGCGCGGGCTGCACCTGCACGACGGCAGCTTCCTGGAGGCCGACCATGTCGTGATGGCAATCGGTCACAGCGCGCGCCCGACCTTCGAGATGCTGCACCGTCGCGGCGTCCATCTGGAGGCCAAACCCTTCTCGATCGGGGTGCGAATCGAGCATCCCCAGGCTTGGATCGACCAGGCGCGCTTCGGCAATTGCGCCAACCATCCCGACCTGGGTGCGGCGGCCTATAGCCTGGCGCATCACTGCGAGAATGGCCGCACCGTCTACAGCTTCTGCATGTGCCCTGGCGGCCGCGTCGTCGCGGCGACCTCGGAAGAGGGCCGCGTCGTCACCAACGGCATGAGCCAATATTCACGCGCCGAGTTCAACGCCAATTCCGGACTGGTCGTGGCGATCGACCCCGAGCGCGACTATCCGGGTGGCCCGCTGGCCGGCATCGATTTCCAGCGTCACTGGGAGGATCTGGCGTTCGTCGCCGGCGGATCCAGCTATCACGCGCCGGGCCAGACGGTCGGCGACCTGCTGGCCGGGCGCGCCTCGAGCGCGCTGGGTGAGGTGACGCCGTCCTACAAGCCGGGCGTGACGATGACCGACCTCGCGCACTGCCTGCCGCCGTTCGTGATCGAGGCGTTTCGCGAGGCGCTGCCGGTCTTCGGCCGCCAGATCCCGCGCTACGATCATCCGGATGCGATCATGACCGGAGTCGAGACGCGCACCTCGTCGCCGGTGCGGATCACGCGCGGCAAGGACATGCACAGCCTGAATGTCGCGCGGCTGTTCCCCGCCGGAGAAGGCGCGGGCTATGCCGGTGGCATCCTGTCGGCCGCCATCGACGGGATCAAGGCGGCCGAGGCGGTCGCGGCGAGCATCACCGCCGCGCGCTGACCCGCCGGGTCAGCGGCGGGGCAGGGCGATCGTCGCGACCAGCCCGCCGCCATCGCGATTGGCCAGGCTGATCTCGCCGCCTGCATCGCGCACGATCGCCTGCGCCAAGGCGAGGCCCAGCCCGATGCCGCCCGTCTCCCGGTTGCGCGATTCCTCCAGCCTGATGAACGGCGTGAAGACATGGCCCAGCTTGGCCTCGGGAATTCCCGGTCCCCGGTCGCACACCCGGATCGCCACGCGCTCGGCCGACGGATCGAGCACTACCTCGGCACCGCCGCCATATTTGACCGCATTCTCGATCAGGTTGCGCACCGCGCGCCGCATCAGCGCGGGCCGCAGGTGCATGCGCAGCTTCGGCGCCTCCTCGAAGGTTACCGGCTTTCCCAGGTCGCGGAAATCGTCGACCACCGCGTCGATCAGCGACGACAGGTCGACATCGATTGGCGGCTCGCTCGGTCGGCCCAGCCGCGCCAGCGACAGGATATCGTCGAGCGTCCGGTTCATCTCGTCGATCGTGTCGGCCATGCGCTGGCGATCCTCGTCGTCCTCGACCGATTCGATCCGCACGCGAAGCGCCGCCAGCGGGGTGCGCAGGTCATGGCCGATCGCACCGAGCATCCGGTCCTTCTCCTCCAGCATCGCGGTCACGCGGCTGCCCATGCCGTTATAGGCGGCGATCACTGACCGCACGTCGCGCGGGCCGCGCTCCTCGACCGGTTCGGTATCGCCGCCGGGACGGAAGTCGCGCGCCGCGGCAGCAAGCGTGCGCAAAGGACGGGCGATGCGCCGCGCGGCGAGCAGCACCGGGATCAGCACGCAGATATAGAGGATCAGCGTCTGCGCCGCGAGCTGCCATGCCAGCACCGAATCGCTGCGCGGCCAGGGGCTCGATGCCGCCAGCCACTGGCCGCTCTTGAGATGGGCCATGACATGAAGTTCGGCACCGAACCGGCGCATCCGCTCGAGCCGTTCTGGATTGAGCCGCCGGATCAGCGGCCGCCGCTCGTCGATCGGGCGGACGACCGCGACGACCTGGTCGACATCGACGCCGACCTCCCTCAGCTCCTTGAGGATCACGTCCTCGATGTCCGATCGGCGGTTCTCAGTCGGGATCTGGGGCGGCGAGGGGAGAAGCTGGACGCGGGTCCGCGGGTCGTAGCCGGGCGGGAGTCGGCGGCGACCATTGTCCGCCTGGCGCGGCTGGAACTCCGCGGGCGCATTGACCGCGCGGTCGGCCGCCCCGGCCAATCGGGTGGCGGCGGGCACGATGATCTGGCTGAAGAGAACGTTGCGCCGCTCGTTCAGCAACAGGCCGAAATTGATCGCTTGCGCCAGGAACAGCGCGGCCGCGACAATCAGGCCGATCTGGCCGGTCAGGCTTTTCGGCAGGAAGCGCTTCAAAGCCGGGTGACCTCGGACGCCAGCGTATAGCCGCCGCCCCAGACGGTTTTGATCAGCGTGGGATTCTTCGGATCGGCCTCGATCTTCTTGCGAAGGCGGCTGACCTGATTGTCGATCGCCCGATCGAAGGCGGCGGCCTCGCGCCCCTGGGTCAGGTCGAGCAGCTGGTCGCGGGTGAGCACCGCACGCGGACGCGTCACCAGCGCCAGCAGCAGGTTATATTCGCCGGTCGACAGCGGGAGCGACACGCCGTCCCGGTCGACCAGCGCACGCTCGCCCGTCTTGAGCACCCATCCGGCAAAGGCATAGCTGCCCGCCTCGGGCGCATTCTGGCGGGTGCCGCCCGCCTGGAGGCGACGCAGCACGACCTTGATCCGTGCCGCCAGCTCGCGCGGCGAAAAGGGCTTCACGACATAATCGTCGGCGCCCATTTCGAGCCCGACGATCCGGTCGGTTTCCTCGCTGCGCGCGGTCAGCAGGATCACCGGCGTGTCGCTGGTCTCGCGGATGTGACGGCACAGGCTGAGCCCGTCCTCGCCCGGCATCATGATGTCGAGGATCACCAGATCGATGGCATAGGCGGACATTCGCGCACGCGCGCCCTCCGCGTCGCCGGCCTGGGTGATGCGAAAGCCCTGCTTGGTCAGATACTGAGCCAGCGGTTCGCGGATCGAGCGCTCGTCGTCGACGAGAAGGATGTGGGGAATCTCGGACATGGCAGGGTGATAGCAACTCGTCGGGGGGAGGAAAGTGCCGGGGCGGGGGAGGAGGCAGGTCCCCGCCCCGGCGTTCCGGCAGGTCAGGCGCCTTGCGCGTCGCCCGAAGGTCCCGCCGGGGAGGTATGTGCGCCGCGGCGACCGCCCATCTTGCCTGCGGCATCGCGCAGCGCCGCGATCTCGGACGCGTCGATCTTGCCGTCCTTGTTGCGATCCAGCCGGTCGAAGGTGCGCGCAGCCTGGGCGCGCTGTTCATCCAGCGTGACCACGCCGTCGCCATTGGCATCGGCCGTGGCGCCCATCCGCCCGCCGCGACGGCCCTGGCGTTCGTCGGCGGTCAGCTTGCCATCCTTGTTGGCGTCCATCCGGGCGAAGCGCGCATCGGATGCGGCCATGAACTCCTGGCGCGTGATGACGCCATCGCCATTGGTGTCGGCCCGCATCAGCATGCCGCCGGGTCCGCGCCCGGGAGGCGCATCCTGCGGCGCTGCGGCCATCTGGTCGGTGGCGGGCGGATTGAGTGCATAGGCCGTTCCGTCCGCGGCGAGCGTGATGACGGCGGCGATGATCAGGGGCTTCTTCATTGCCGAACTCCCGAGAAAAGGGCGGTCGCGATGTCGACCGTGGCCCGTTTTCTGAAGCATGGCTGTCGCAGGCGTTTGTCAGGGGTTCAGCAAAATGTCGCAAGATGTCGCAGGCCGGGAGGGGCTTGGGGTGGGTCGGCTTCGGTCCTTGCGAGCCCTAGCCATCACCCCTCACGCAAACACCGCCACCGCCTGCATCGCCTCCGCAATCGGCTCACCGGCTGCGTTCCATATCGTCATCCGCTGGCTGGCGCCGCCATCGCGTGCCTGGTCGGAAATGGCGTGGAGCAGCCACCAGCCATCCTCGGTCGCGGGGGTCGGGGTGAGCAGGTTGATCTGCCAGTTGAGCGAGCTGACGGGTGCCTGCTGCCCCTCGATCAGCTTGAACGCCGCCGGCGGAAGCGCATCGCCGATCGCCATCATTTCGATCATCGGGTGCAGGGCGTCCCGCGCACGAAGGCGCGCCCAGCGCAGCCACTCGGCCTGGCCCTGGGCCGCCTTGGGATCGAAGAAATTGAAGTTGCCGGTGAAGAAGGTCTCCGGCCCCGTATGGAGTTCGGCATCGGCAGCTGGCGGGCCGAGCGGAGCGCGGGCGGCGACGTCATGGACGATGCGCGACGGCATCTGCGCCATGAAGATGAAGATCGCACGGTAGCCGAGGCCGGCTTCGGAAACGATATCAGCCTGGATATAGGCTGCGTTGCGTCCGCGGCGCAGCTTCGTCGCGGTGACGGTCACCTCGCCCGACAGCGGTCCGATGAACGCGACCTGCGCAGAGCGGAGCGGCGGCAGGTCGGGCTCGACCTGCATCGCGGCATGCAGCGCCAGTGCCGAGGACAGGCCGCCATAGGCGGTCCGCCCCTGGAGCCAGTCGGCGGGGATCGAGGTGACGAAGCCGGCGTCGCGCGGGCTGGCGGCGGCGAGGAGATCGGAAATCGGGGTCATGTCGTGAGATACCGGTCGCGCAGTTCGCGCTTCAGCACCTTGCCGATCGCGCTGCGGGGGAGGGTGTCGATCGCCTCGAGCGCGACCAGCCGCTGGGTCTTGCGGACGCGGGCATTGAACCAGTCGAGGATCGCCGCGGGATCGCCGTCGCCGACATAATAGCCGACCGGGCTCTCGCCCCACTCCGCCGAGGGGATTCCGATCACGGCGCAGTCGCGCACCTGCGGATGCTGGATCAGCACCGACTCCAGGTCTGACGGATAGATGTTGAAGCCGCCGGAGATGATCAGGTCCTTCTTCCGGTCCATCAGGACCAGGAACCCGTCCTCGTCGAACCGGCCCAGATCGCCGTGGCGCAGATAGGCATTGCCGTCGGCATCGTGCCAGATGCTCGCGGCGGTCGCATCGGCACGGCCGTGATAGCCGCTCATCATCGCCGCCGAGCGCCCCACGACCTCACCGGTCTCGCCGTGCGCAACCTCGTTGCCGTCCTCGTCGATCAGGCGGATGTCATGGCCCTCCAGCGGGCGGCCGACGGTGTGCAGCTTGTCAGGAAAGGCATTGCAGATCAGGATGCAGGTGCCGCCGCCCTCGGTCAGGCCATAATATTCGATCAGCAGTCCGGGCCAGCGCGCCACAATGTCTGCCTTCAGCTCGGCGCTGAACGGGGCGCTGGTGCAACTCTTGAACTGATAGCTGGACAGGTCGAAGTCGTCGAAATCGGGCAGCGCCATGATCCGCTGATACTGGATCGGGACCAGCATCGAATGGGTCGCGCGATGCCGCTCCGCAAGTTCGAGATAGGTGCGCGCGTCAAAGCGCGGCATCAGCACCGCTGCGCCGCCCC
This sequence comes from Sphingomonas sp. BL-S-25, assembly GCF_055521555.1. Taxonomy (NCBI): domain Bacteria; kingdom Pseudomonadati; phylum Pseudomonadota; class Alphaproteobacteria; order Sphingomonadales; family Sphingomonadaceae; genus Sphingomonas; species Sphingomonas sp. BL-S-25. The sequence continues at coordinate 4,404,795 of NZ_CM145486.1, read as the reverse complement.
GCGCCAGCGTCGGCAGGAAGCTGACGAGCGTGGTGTTCGAATAGAGCGGCGTCGCGATCATCGTCACCGCATCGCGGAAACTGGCCGGCGACCGCCCGATATGCTGCCAGCGCATGCTGTGCGGCTGGACGATCCCCTTGGGCGTCCCGGTGGTGCCCGACGAGTAGATGATGTTGAAGGGGTCGGACGGTGCGATCGGGACCGGATCGGGAATGGTGCCATCGGGGGCGAGGAACGCGTCCCAATCGGCCCCCTCGGCCATTTCGTTGAGGGAGACGCGCTTCGCCGCGATCGGCGTGCCTGCGATCCGCTCGGCGCCATCGCTGTCGAGAAACAGCAGCCTGGCACCGCAATCGTCAATCATCGCCGCCAGCTGGTCGGGGGTCGCCGACGGCGCCAGCGGTGCGGGCACGCAGCCCGCGCGCAGTGCGCCGAGGAAGATGCCGCCATAGCGGATCGACGCGGCAGCCAGGATCGCGACCGCGTCCCCCTTGCCCAATCCCTCACGCTGCAGCGCCGCCGCGACGCGGTCCATCATCGCGTCCAGACCTGCATAGCCCAGGACCCCGGCCTCGCTGATCAACGCGGGCCTGTCGCCGCGTTCGATCGCGTTCGCCCGGATCAGGTCGGACAGCGTTGCGAAATCGCTGGCCAGCATCGCGTCTGCGTTCATTCACCCTCGCTCGTTGCGACCAGCGCTAGGCGAGCGGGGCGGCAAATGCCATACGCGATCTTCGAAAAAGTGGATGGAGCGTGACATGGCGGATGCGATGCAGGGCATGGCGGCGATCGTGACCGGGGGCGGCACCGGGATCGGCGCGGCCACGGTTCGGAGACTGTCGGCGCGGGGCGTGCGCTGCGTCGTCAATTACGCCAGCAGCCGCGACGAGGCCGAAGCGCTGGCGGGGGAGGTGGGCGCGATCGCGGTTCAGGCGGACGTCGCCGAGGATGCCCAGTGCCGCGCGCTTGCCGCGGCCGCGCTTGATGCGTTCGGCCGGATCGACCTGCTGGTGAACAATGCCGGCCGGACCAAGTTCGCCAATCACGAGGATCTGGACGCGCTGAGCGCCGAGGACTTCATCGACCTGTACCGGCTGAACACGATCGGACCGTTCCAGATGATCCGCGCCTGCGCCGATGCGATGCGCAAGGGGCCGGCGAGCGCGGTGGTCAATATCGCGTCGGTTGCGGGGATCTCGGGTCATGGATCGTCGGTCGCCTATGCCGCGTCCAAGGGCGCGCTGACGACGATGACGCAGAGCCTGGCGCGCGTTCTGGCGCCCGCGATCCGGATCAACGCGGTTGCGCCCGGCTATGTCGGCACCGGCTGGTTCGAGAAAAGGCTGGGCGCCGAAGGGTTCGCTGCGCTCAACCAGCGGATCGCCGCCGGCGTGCCGATGGCGATGGCGCCGATGGCCGATGATATCGCGGTCCATGTCGTCCATCTGCTGGATCCGGCCAGCCGGGCGCTCGCCGGGGAGATCGTACGGGTCGATGCTGGCGCGCATCTGGATGTCGGTCAGTCTCGCCGGCCGGGACGCGAAGGATAGGGCCATGCCTGCCTCGGAGCGGCGGGGTTCGTCATCCCAGGATCGTCCCGCGTCATCGCGCGTTTGCGGAGCGGACGGAAAACGGGGGCGGCATGGACGGAGCAGGCGTGATTGCGGGTGTCGTGGTGCTGGTGGCGCAGGTCGCCATCGCCTGCGTGGTCTGCATGGCCATCTATCGTGCGTGGAAGAAGCGATCCTCGGCAGTCGCGCGAGGCAGTCTTTCCGCCGGTCCAGACGGCGGCACGACCTTCCCGCTGATGGCCAGCTTTGCCGGCGTTCGCGGGCTCCCATGGTGGTTCGCGGTCGCGACCAACAATGCCCGCCCGTTGCTCGAGATACTCCCGTCGGGCCTGCGCTACCGGGTGATCCGCAAGCGGGAGCGCGCATTTTCCGAAATCGAGCGGGTCGACGTGCGGACCTTCTGGCAGACGGTGAACATCGACATCGCTTTTCGCGGCGCGTTGCTGACCATGGTCGGTAATGTCGGAACGCTGGAGCAGGCCAGGGCGGCGCTGGCGCTGTTCCCGCCCGGCGTTCCGCTGACGCCGCGGGCGCGGGCGGTGCTCGCCGGGGAAACGCCCTGATCGCGGTCCCCGGCCGTGGCGATGGCAGGGACCGTGACCGGACTGCGTGATCAGGGCTTCGGCGTGTTTGCTGCGGTCTGGCCGAACAGGACCGCCTTCTGCTCGTCGGTCAGCGGCTTGGCCTCGGCCTGGATCGTCTTGCCCTTCTCATAGGCGCGCTGCGTTGCCGGGCGGGCGGCGATCGCATCGAACCAGCGCTTCACATTGGGGAAGTCGTTGAGGTCCTGCTTGTGCGCCTCGTGCGGCACGATCCAGGGGTAGATCGCCATGTCGGCGATCGAATAGCCGCTGCCCGCGACGAACTCGCGGCCTTCCAGCCGGCGGTCGAGCACGCCGTACAGCCGGTTGGTCTCGTTCGTGTAGCGGGTAATGGCATAGGGCACCTTCTCGGGCGCGTAGATGTTGAAATGGCCATTCTGCCCGGCCATCGGGCCCAGCCCGCCCATCTGCCACATCAGCCATTGCAGGATGTCGGTCCGCTCGCGCAGCGTCTCGCCATAGAATTGGCCATGCTTGAGCGCGAGGTAGATCAGGATCGCGCCGCTTTCGAACACGCTGACCGGCTCGCCGCCATCGGCAGGCGCCGTGTCGATGATCGCCGGCATACGGTTGTTCGGCGCGATCTTCAGAAAGTCGGGCTTGAACTGGTCGCCGGCGCCGATGTTCACGCCGTGCAGCGTGTAATCGACCCCCGCTTCCTCGAGAAACAGGGTGATCTTGTGGCCGTTCGGCGTGGGCCAGTAGAAGAGATCGATCATCGCATCAGGCTCCCAGGGATGGAGCCCGCAAATGGGGTCCGCGTTTCGTTACGCAACCGGCTTTGGCAAGATTTTCCCGACGACCTTCGACAGGACGATCGCCAGCGCGGTGAAGGCGAGCAGCGACGCCATAACGAAATTGCCCGAGGGGAAACCGTTGCGCGCGCCGATCGACAGCGCATAGCCCAGGATCAGCGGCGACAGGATCGCGGCGATCGCCGACAGGCCCTGCATACCGCCCTGAACCGCACCCTGATGCGAGGCATCGGTGGCGCGCGACAGCAGCGCGTTGATCGAGGGGAAGACGAACCCCTGAAGCGCGGCGGGCAGGATGACGAGATAGACCAGCCAGCCCTGACGGATGAAGACATAGCTGAGGAAGACCAGCCCGGCGACGGTCATGCCGATCACCACCGTCTTTTCCTCACCGAAGCGGGTTATCGCCCGGCCGGTGACGAAGCCCTGGATCAGCGCCATCGACAGCCCCGATGCCGCCAGCGACCAGCCTATCTCGCGCGGGCTCCAGTCGAGCGCGATTTCCGCCCAGAAGGCCCAGGTCGCGGGATAGACCATGTGCGCGAATTGCCAGCAAAAGGCGGCGAGCAGCAGCCATTTGGCGGCTCCCGAACCCATCAGCGGGCGGAAGGCGCCGACGATATGCGCCTGGCGCCAGACAAAGGGGCGGCGCCGGTCGGCGGTCATCGTCTCGGGCAGCGCGAACAGGATCCAGATCGCGTTGATCCCCGCCAGCACCGCGGCGGCGATGAAGGGTGCGCGATTGCCGAACTCCGCCAGCAAACCGCCCAGCGCCGGACCGAGGATGAAGCCGATGCCGAACGCTGCGCCCATCAGGCTGAATGCCTGCCCGCGGCGCTCGGGCGGGGTGACGTCTGCCAGCACGGCATTGGCGGGTCCATAGACCGCACCCGCCAGTCCCGCGACCACTCGGCCGAGGAACAGCCATGCGATGGTGGGCGCCGCCGCCATCAGTGCATAGTCGGCGGCGAAGGCGAGCATCGACACGAGGATGACCGGGCGCCGGCCGATCGAATCGCCCAGGCTGCCCATGACCGGGCCGGCCAGGAACTGCGCTGCGGCATAGGCCGCCAGCATCCACACGCCGATCTCGGTCGCGCCGGCCAGCGTCATCCCGCTGAGCTGGACGATCAGGCTGGGCAGCACCGGCATCACGATGCCGAAGCCGATCGAATCGATCAGCACGGCCATCAGCACGATCGGTACGGCGCGGTGGTGAAAACGCATCCCAGTCTCCCCCGGGGACCAGCGACTCGTGTTTCGCCGACCGCCCGGCGGCACTGGAACATGAAAGGAACATTCGCGCAAGTGAAGCTGTCTTCACGCAGCACGCTTGACGCGGACGGAACCGTACCGCAAATTCGAAACCAAAGTAACGGCCATCGGGAGAGAATGTCTTGGCCTCCGCAGCAACAATCGACGCGCCGGCGACTTCGCTGGACGCGTTCCGCACCGAAGTCCGCGACTGGATCGCGGCGAACTTCCCGCAATCGCTGAAGGGCAAGGATCGCGGATTGTCCGCGGTCGAGGGCCCGGTCGAGGAGACGCCCGACGAGACACGGTGGCGCGAGGCGCTGGGCAGCAAGGGCTGGACAGTGCCGACCTGGCCCAAGGACTATGGCGGCGGCGGCCTGGGCCGGGCGGAGGCGCGCGTGGTCCAGGAGGAACTGGCCCGCGCCGGCGCGACCAATCCCGTCGCCGGCACGATGGGCGTGATGATGTTCGGCCCCACGCTGCTGGAATATGGTTCGGAGGAGCAGAAGCGCGAGCATATCCCGGCGATCGCCATGGGCACGGTCCGCTGGTGCCAGGGTTATTCGGAGCCGGGCGCGGGTTCGGACCTCGCCAGCCTCCAGACCTTCGCCGAGGACGCCGGTGACCATTATATCGTCAACGGCCAGAAGACCTGGACCTCGGGCGGGCAATGGGCCGACAAATGCTTCATGATCGTCCGGACGGACCGGTCGAAAAAGCATGAGGGCATCACCTTCCTGCTGTGCGACATGGACACGCCGGGAGTCGAGACACGGCCGATCCGGCTGATCTCGGGCGCGTCGCCCTTTTGCGAGACCTTCTTCACCAATGTCCGCGTGCCCAAGGCGAACCGCGTCGGCGAAGAGGGGCAGGGCTGGACGATCGGCAAGCGGCTGCTGCAGCACGAACGCAACAGCCTGTCGGGTGGTGGATCGACCGCGGGGCGGATGTTCGCCGGCCCGCCCTTGTCCGAAATCGCCAAGCAGGCGGTCGGGGTCGATGGCGAGGGGCGGATCGCCGATCCCGAGCTCCGCACCCGGATCATCCGCCACGACATGGAGGCGCGCGCCTTCATGCTGACGCTGCGCCGGGCGCAGATGGAGGCCAAGTCGAACCAGGGGCCGTCGGCCGCGACCTCGATCATGAAGAATGTCGGCGCGCGGATCATGCAGGAACGGTCCGAGCTGCTGATCGAGATCCGCGGCCTGGCCGGGCTGGGCTGGGAAGGCGAGGGTTTCAGCGAGGACGAACTGGCGCAGGTGCGCATGTGGCTCTTCGGCAAGGCGGTGTCGATCTATGGCGGATCGACCGAAATCCAGAACAACGTGATCGCCAAGCGCATCCTCGGGATGCTCGACCACCAGTGACACTTTGCCTGCGCAGCGCCGCGCGGCGCGCCGGGATGTGAGGATAGAGACAATGGCCGTACTGACCGAAGAACAGACGATGCTGCGCGACATGGCGCGCGAATGGGTCGACAATGAAGCGCCGGTGACCGCCTTCCGCAAGGTCCGCAATGCGGCGCCCGCCGCCGGCTATGACGAGGCCGCGTGGAAGGAGCAGGCCGAGATGGGCTGGGCCGGGGTGCTGATCCCGGAGGAGCATGGCGGCGTCGGCATGGGCTTCCTGTCGCTCGCGCAGGTTCTGGAGCAACTCGGCCGCAACCTGGTCGCGACCCCGTTGTCGAGCACGGCGGCGGCATCGAGCGCGATCCTGCTGGGCGGGTCCGACGCGCAGAAGGCGCAGTGGCTGCCCAGGATCGCCAATGGCGAACTGGTCGCGACGCTGGCGATCGACGAAGGTCCGCGCTTCGCGCCCGACCGCATCGAGACGCAGGTCGAGGGCGGGCGACTGACCGGCACCAAGGCGTTCGTCGCCGAGGGCGACAGCGCCGGGCTTTTCGTGGTCGCGGCGCGTGATGGCCTGTATCTGGTGAGTGGCGACGAAAGCGTGACCCGGTCGCGCCGGCACCTCGTCGATTTCCGCAGCCATGCCGAGATCCGCTTCGACGGCGCGCGGGCGGAGCGGCTGGAGGGGGGTGGCGACCTGCTGACCGCGGTGACCGACCGCGCCGCCGCCGCGCTGTGCGCCGAGATGCTCGGCATGGCGGAGGCAGCGTTCGCCCAGACCAACGACTATCTCAAGACGCGCGTGCAGTTCGGCCAGGTGCTGGCCAGCTTCCAGGCGCTGCAGCACCGCATGGCGAAGATGTTCACGGAGCTGGAGCTTGCACGATCCGCGGTCGAGGGCGCATTCGAGGCGATCGATGCCGGGCGGCCCGATGTCAGCATTGCGGTCAGCCTTGCCAAGGCGGTGATGAACGACACGCTCAACCTGGTCAGCCGCGAGATGGTCCAGCTGCACGGCGGCATCGGCATGACCGACGAGCATGATGCCGGCTTCTATCTCAAGCGGTCGCGCGTGCTGGAGGCGATGTGGGGAAGCGCATCCTGGCATCGCGAGCGCTTCGCTCGACTGAGCGGCTATTGAGCTTTCGCAAGGGGTGCCGTCGGCACCCCTTTCTTGTTGCGGCGCATTACCCGTTTCGAAGATCGGTTCAGTTCGGACCGATTGCCCGCGCTTTCCTATGACATTCCTGCAACACCTCAGAACAGTCCTGCTTTGCAACGCGTGTTGCGCTTGACGTCCTTCGCGTAAACCGGCTTATTCGAGTTTAGGGTATGGAGCCGAAAAGTGCTCCGGCCATGGTGGGAGAGAGATGATGATGCGGATTCGCCTTTTGTCGGCGTGTGCGGTTCCTGCGTTCGTGATGGCACTTTCGGCTCCTGCCTATGCGCAGGATGCCGACACGCAAACGCAGGCGCAGTCGCAGGATGACGCCAACAACGAGATCGTCGTCACCGCGCAGGGCCGCGCGCAGGTGCTGTCCGACGTTCCGGTGGCGGTCACCGCGATCGCGGCCGAGAACCTGGAGCTGACCGGAGCGACCGACATCCGCCAGCTCAACCAGATCGCGCCGTCGCTGCTGGTCTCGTCGACCGGTTCGGAGGCCAATGGCTCGGCCCGCATCCGCGGCATCGGCACCGTCGGCGACAACCCGGGCCTGGAAAGCTCCGTCGCGACCTTCATCGATGGCGTCTATCGCTCGCGTTCGGGCATCGGCCTGAACGAACTGGGCGATATCGAGCGCGTCGAGGTGCTGCGCGGTCCGCAGGGCACGCTGTTCGGCCGCAACGCATCGGCGGGCCTGATCAACATCGTCAGCAAGGCGCCGGCCTCGACCTTCGGCGCGGGTGCCGAGGCGACCTATGGCAATTACAATCTGTGGCGCGTCGGCGGCTATATCAACGTGCCGCTGGGCGACACGCTGTCGAGCCGCGTCGACGGCATCTATGTGAAGCGCGACGGCTATTATCGCGACGTCACCAACAACACCGACGTCAACGATCGCGACCGCTATTTCGTGCGCGGCCAGTTGCTGTTCGAACCGTCGAGCGCGCTGTCGGTACGGATCATCGGCGACTATACCAAGCGCAACGAGAGCTGCTGCGCCGCCGCGTTCATCGACGAGACGGTCGCACCGGCCAATCTCGGCCTGCTCAACCCGGCGACCAACCCCATCGTGCGCGTGCTGCGCGACCTGGGTCAGCCGCTGGCGGCGTTCACCAACGCCTATGACCGCAACATCTATACCTCGCCGGGCCGCAGCTATGCCGGCGAGACGCGCGACTGGGGCGTGTCGGGCCAGATCGACTATGATCTGGGCGGCGCCAAGCTGACCTCGATCACCGCCTATCGCGGCTATCACAGCGATCAGGGGTCGGACACCGACTATAGCTATGTCGATATCCTGTACCGCGCGGCGGACGGCAATTCGGCACGCGAATTCGGTACCTTCTCGCAGGAACTGCGGCTTCAGGGCGAGGCGTTCGGCGGCAAGCTCGACTGGATGGTCGGCGCCTATTACGCCAATGAAGACCTGACGGTCACCGACAATCTGCGCTTCGGCAGCCAATATGGCCGGTTCGCGGCGTGCCGCATCATCACCAGCGGCGCGCTCGCCTTCGCCTATGCGCCCAACGCCACGGGCTGCATCAACCCCGCGCTTCGTCCCACCGTGTCGGGCGCGTTCGGCGCGGCCGGGCCGCTGGTGCTGGCCGGGTTCGACCGCCTCGACGGGGTGCGCAATGTCGGCGACACGCTGTCGACCTATCGCCAGAACAGCTCGAACTACGCATTCTTCACGCACAATATCTTCGAGATCACCCAGGGCCTGAACCTGACGGTCGGCCTGCGCTACACCAACGAGCGCAAGAAGTTCGACGCGACCTTCGGCAACGACAATACCGCCTGCGCGGCGCAGCAGGCTGCGCTCAGCCCGCTGCTGGCCAATGCCGGCCTGGCTGCGGTCGCGGGCGGCCTGATCAACCTGACCTGCCAGGGCAATTCGAGCAGCGAACTGAATGGCGTCAGCATCAACCGCGAGCGCAGCGAGGACGAATGGACCGGCACGGCGATCCTGTCTTACAAGCCGACCGAGGACCTGATGGTCTATGCCAGCTATGCGCGGGGCTACAAGGCGGGCGGCTTCAACCTCGACCGCTCGGCGCTGAAGGGACCGATCCCCAGCTTCGCCAGCCTGGGCGGCGCACAGGCGCTGGTCGGCAACCTGGAATTCGACCAGGAAATCAACAACGCCTATGAAATCGGCCTGAAATATTCGACCGGCCCGTTCTCGCTGAACGTCGCGGCGTTCCGCCAGGACTTCAAGAATTTCCAGCTGAACACGTTCAACGGCTCGGTCTTCCTGGTCCAGAACATCAATTCGTGCGGCACCGACCTGAACGGCGCGGACCGCGACCAAAGCATCAACCCGGGCCTGCCGAACTATGTCGCGCCGACCGCGACCAACAGCAATCCGGCGGCGACGACCGGCGGCTGCGCGGCGGGCGACGTCAAGCCGGGCGTGCGGTCGCAGGGCGTCGAGGTCGAGGCATCGCTGGTGCCGCATCGCGACATCCGCGTCAGCCTGGGCTTCACCTATTCGGACACCAAATATCGCGACAATCTGATCGGCAACCAGCGCGGCACGCCGCTCGACCCGGCGCTGCGCCTGCTGCCCGGCGACAATATGTCGAACGCGCCGGAAATCGTCACCACCAGCAGCTTCGCCTGGACGCCGGAGATCGGCAATTCGGGGCTCAGCGCGCTATTCTATGTCGATGCGCGCATGACCGGCGACTTCAACACCGGTTCCGACCTGTTCCCGCAAAAGGAGCAGGACGGCTTCGTGCTGGCCAATGGCCGTGTCGGTATCCGCGGTCCGCAGCAGAAATGGGCGCTGGAATTCTGGGCGCAGAACATATTCAACGAAGGCTATACCCAGGTCGCGTTCAACTCGCCGTTCCAGCAGGGGCCGACCGCCGGCGCCGCGCTGAATTCGCTCTACAACAACGCGCGCTATCCGGGCGGGACGCAGATCTTCTCGGCCTATCTCGCCGAGCCGCGGACCTACGGCATCACCGGACGCTTCCGCTTCTGAGGCGACCGGACGGGAGGGGCGCGGACCGGCAGGTTCGCGCCCCTCCTCCCTTGTATGGAGTAACCGCATGCCAGCCATCGATACGCTCGCCCAGGATCAGCGGGCGCTGCGCCGCCGCGGGCTGACGCTGGCATTGCTCACCATCACCTATTTCTTCAGCTATATGGATCGGCAGATCCTCGCGATCCTCCAGGAGGACATCAAGCGCGAGCTGCTGCTGGCCGACTGGCAACTGGGCCTGCTCGCTGGCCTCGCCTTCGCGATCTTCTACGCGACCTTGGGAATCCCCGTCGCCTGGCTGGCGGACCGCGCCAACCGCAAGAACATCGTCGCGATCAGCCTGGCGATCTGGAGCGCGATGACCGCTTTCGGCGGCCTTGCCCAGAATTTCGGCCAGTTGCTCGCCGCGCGCATCGGCGTCGGCATCGGCGAGGCGGGGTCCTCGCCGCCCAGCCATTCGATGATCGCCGATCTCTATCCGCCCGAAAAGCGCGCAGGGGCGATGGGCATCTATTCGCTCGGCGTGGTGCTGGGCTCGGCGTTCGGCACGTTCATCGGCGGGCTGGTGGCGCATCATTATGGCTGGCGCGCGGCGATGTATGTCATCGGCCTGCCGGGCATCGCGCTGGCGGTGATCGTGTGGCTGTTCGTGGTCGAGCCGCGCCGCGGCCTGTCCGATCCGAACCAGGCCGCGGCGGCGGCCGCGCCGATCCCGCCGCTGCGCGACGGCTTTGCCGCGATCCTGCGCAACCCCGCCGCGCTCCATCTGGTGATGGCGGTCACCATCACCTCGATGATCGGCTATGGCCTGACCGCCTTCGGCCCCAGCTACATGCAGCGCTCGCTCGACTTCACCAAGGCCGAGATCGCGCTCTACATCGCGCTGCCCGGCGGCCTCTGCGCGACGCTCTCGGCCGTGCTGGGCGGGAAGCTGGCCGACCGGTTCGCGCGGACGCATGGCCTGCACATGCAAAGCACGATGGTCGCGGTGCTCAAGACCCTCGCGCTGCCCTTCACGCTGGGCTTCCTGCTGATCGACCACCCCGGCCTGGCGATCGCCGCCTATTTCATCAACCTGCTGCTCGCCAATTCCTATCTCGGCCCCAGCTTCGCGCTGATCCAGGGACTCGCGCCGGTGCGGCAGCGCGCCTTGTGGGCTGCGATCACGCTGCTGGTGATCAATCTGGTCGGGCTCGGGCTCGGGCCGACCTTGGTCGGGACGATCAGCCATGCGCTGCGCGGCCCGCTGGGCGAGGATTCGCTGCGCTGGTCGATGGTGCTGTTTGCCGCGGTCACGCCTTGGGCGATCTGGCATTACTGGCGCGCCGGCGTGCTGCTGCGCGAACGCTGACCTGCTCAGCCGGCGTTCACCCGGATATCGCGACACTGATCGAACTGATCCGGGAGACGCCGACGTGAAGATGCTCGTGACGATTGCCGCACTCCTGTCGCTCCCGGCCATGCCGGCGGCCGCCGCCCCACAACGCGGCGTGCCTGACACCTGCAGCCTGACCGTCTCGTTCGGCAGCTACGCGATGGGGATCGACCAGCCGGCGCTGCAGCGGACCCAGCGGCTGCTGAAGCGCGAACGGCTGGTGCGAAACGTCACCAGCCACCGCTGGGGCCGCGAGGGCGAGGTGACCTTGTGCGCGATGACCCGGCGGTCGTCGGATACGCGCCGGCTGTTCCAGCGCGTGAAGTCCAGCCTGCCGCGCGACCCGCGCGGACCGATCACGATCGAGGCGCGCACAGGGCAGAGCTTTACCGCCTCGCGCCCGATGCGCTGATCGCCCGGATCAGCCGCTCAGCACGCGGTCGTCGAACAGGCCATAAGCGAGGGTGGAGGCATAGAAGGCCACCGCCCGGTCGCGCGGCATGGTGCTTGCCCATTTGCGCATGTCGAACGCGGCATTCTGCATCGCCATCATCGCCTGGCTGGCGACGAGCGGGTCGATCGCCCGGATCGATCCCTCCGCAATGCCATCCGCCAGCATGCCGGCATAGCGGCGCGCGATCCGGTTCGACCGATCGATCATGACCTCGCGCTCGCGCGGGGGCAGGCCGGACAGGGCGGTGGTGCGCAGCAGCGGCCCCCGCTCGGAGAATTGCACGTCGAGCAATGTCGCCATGATATTCTCGAGCCGGTCCCAATAGGTCCCGCCCCGTTCCTCGGCGAGGCGCTGAGCATCGGCGATGATGTCGAAGCTGCGCTTGTAGCAGGCGATGACCAGCTCGTCCTTGGCATCGAGATGGTGGTAGAAGCTGCCCTTGGTGACGTTCAGCTCGCTCGCGATCTTCTGGACCGATGCGCCGCGATAGCCGAGCTCGTTGATCAGCCGGGTCGCCGCGAGCAGGAATGCCTCGCGGCCGGGCTCGGCCTCGTCATGGACAAGGTCGAGCAGGTGCGGTTGCCAGCGCGCGCCGGGCGCGGCGAAGCCATGGGTGAAGACTTCCATCAACCGCGCCTCGACGCGGGGATATTCGTCGATTTCGTATCGGGTCAGCCACGCGGTCAGCCAGAAGGTATTCTCCAGCAGGACATGCGCGCGCGCGCCGCGCAAATCGGTCTCCGCACGACTGCCCTCGCTGCCCCACAGGCTACGCGTCAGGCGGAACACCTCGCGCCACCCGGCGAGCAGGTCGCGCTTCACGTCCCCGTCCATCGCGCGCAGGTCCGACAGGATCGCCAGCGCCTTGGCCTCGCCGCGCGCGATCGCCGCCAACCGCTCGAAGTTGATCGAGAGATACCGCGCCACCCGCCGTTCCGGCGTCGGCTCGCGCAGCGCCTCGTGCAGCATCTCCTTCAGCTTTTCGAGCGTCTGCTCGAACGCCGCAGCGGCCAGGTCTTCCTTGCGCTTGAAATAATAGGTGACGCTGGTCGTGTTGAGCCCGACGCGCCGAGCGACGTCGGCGAAGGTCATGCCCTTCGCGCTTTGTTCGTTGATCGCATCGGCGGCGGCTGCAAGGATGGCGTCGCGCTTCGCCAGGAAGCGCTTGGTTCCCCCCTCCGCCGCGCTCGCTTTGTCGGGCGCGTTCATCGCACCACTCTAGCCAATTTGTCATAATCCAAAAGAGGCTTTTTGGAATTGTGCGATGCGCGACGAGCGACGTAATTTCAGGGATCAAATCGCTTTACCGAATATCGGGTACGCTCTAAGCCCCGAGTCCGAGAGCAATCAGGAGAGCGATGCCATGGACTTCACGCTGACCGAGCGCGAGACCTATTTCCGCGATCGCGTGAAGGCGTTCATCGACACGCGGATCCGTCCGCGCGATGCCGATTATCATGCCGAGGCGAAGTCCGGCGAACGCTGGAAGGTGAACCGCGTACTCGAGGAGGTGAAGGCCGAGGCGAAGGCGGAGGGGCTGTGGAATTTCTTCATGCCGCCGCATTCGGGCCAGGCGCATGTCGACGACAGTTTCGAGTTTCAGGGCACCCAGCTCACCAACCTCGAATATGCGCTGTGCGCCGAGGAAATGGGCCGGATCGGCTGGGCGTCGGAGGTGTTCAACTGCTCCGCGCCCGACACGGGCAATATGGAGGTGTTCCACCGCTACGGCAGCCGCGCGCAGAAGGATCGCTGGCTCAAGCCGCTGATGGAGGGCGAGATCCGCTCCGCCTTCCTGATGACCGAGCCGGCGGTGGCATCGTCCGACGCGACCAATATCCAGACCCAGATGGTCCGCGACGGCGATGACTATGTGATCAATGGCCGCAAATGGTGGTCGTCGGGCGTGGGCGACCCGCGCTGTGCGGTCGCGATCGTGATGGGCAAGACCAATCCAGATGCGTCGCGCCACGCGCAGCAAAGCATGATCCTGGTGCCGATGGACGCGCCCGGCGTGAAGATCGAGCGGATGCTTTCGGTTTACGGGTATGATCACGCCCCGCACGGGCATGGCGAGGTGCTGCTCGACAATGTCCGGGTCCCGGCCGACCATATCCTGCTGGGCGAGGGGCGTGGTTTCGAGATTGCGCAGGGGCGTCTCGGGCCGGGCCGGATCCACCATTGCATGCGCACCATCGGCGTTGCGGAGGAAGGGATCGAGGCGATGGCCAAGCGACTGCTCAGCCGCGTCGCCTTCGGCAAGCGGATCGCCGACCATTCGATCTGGGAACAGCGGATCGCGCGTGCTCGCATCGATATCGAGATGACCCGCCTGCTGTGCCTCAAGGCCGCCGACATGATGGACAAGGCGGGCAACAAGGCGGCGCAGCTCGAGATTGCGATGATCAAGGTCCAGGCGCCGACAATGGCGTTGCAGATCCTCGACGACGCGATCCAGGCGCATGGCGGCGGCGGCGTGTCGGACGATTTCGAGCTGGCGCACAACTGGGCGAGCCTGCGGACCTTGCGCTTCGCCGACGGCCCGGACGAGGTCCACAACCGCGCGATCGCGCGCAACGAGTTCGGCAAATATGCCGAGTTCAAGGCGGATCGCGCGTCGTCGGGGGATGTCGGCGTCAGCCGCTGAACCCCCGGCTGTCGCCCAATCGAAGCGGAATGGAGAGCGCATGAAGGCTGCAGTCCTGCGAGAGGCGAAGACGCCGTTGCAGATCGAGGAGGTCCAGGTCTCGAAGCCCGGTCCGCGCGAGGTGCTGATCCGCACCGCCGCGGCGGGCGTGTGCCGGTCCGACCTCCACTTTGCCGATGGCGCATGGCCCTATCCGATGCCGACCGTGCTGGGCCACGAGGCGGCCGGCGTGGTCGAGGCGGTCGGCAGCGATGTCGGCCATGTGAAGGTCGGCGACCATGTCGTGACCTTCTTCACTGTCTTTTGCGGTCAGTGCGAATTCTGCGTCAGTGGGCGGCCCTCGCTGTGCGTCGATCCCTCGACCCGGCGATCGGCCGATGCCGAACCCCGGCTGAAACTGGCCGACGGGACGCCGGTCAATCAGTTCATCAACCTGTCGGCATTTGCCGAGCTGATGCTGGTGCACGAAAACGCCTGCGTCGCGATCAGCAAGGACATGCCCCTCGACCGTGCGGCCCTGCTCGGATGCGCGGTGGTGACCGGTGCCGGCGCGATCTTCAACGACAGCCAGGTGCGGCCCGGCGAGACGGTCGCGGTCGTCGGTGCCGGCGGCATCGGGCTGGCGGCGATCAATGCGGCGAAGATCGCGGGCGCCAGTCGGGTCATCGCGATCGACCCGGTGCCCGAGAAGCGCGACCTTGCACTGCGCATGGGTGCGACGCATGCGATCGACGCCGGCGATGCCGATGTCGTCAAGCAGGTGATGAAGCTGAGCGACGGCGGCGTCCATTATGCGATCGAGGCGGTCGGGCGCGGCAATACGGCCGAGCTGGCCTGGAACGTCCTGCGCCGCGGCGGCACCGCGACGATCCTGGGCATGATCGCGCCGGGCAATATGGTGAACATCCCCGGGCCGACCTTCCTCAGCGGCAAGAAGCTTCAGGGATCGTCGCTGGGATCGACCCGCTCGCCGATCGACATGCCGCGGCTGGTCCAGATGTATCTCGACGGCGTGCTCGATCTCGACACCATGGTTGCCGAGCGGATCGGCCTGTCGGACGTCAACGACGCGCTGGAAAAGCTTCGCAAGGGCGACAGCGCGCGGTCGGTGATCGTCTTCCCATGAGCGATCTCGACGAAGCGAAGCTGGAGTCGTGGCTGGCGGCGAATGTCGCCGGATTTGCCGGGCCGATCACCGTCACCAAATTCGCGGGCGGGCAGAGCAATCCGACCTACCGGATCGATGCGAACAGCAGTGCATATGTCCTGCGCCGCAAGCCGTTCGGGCCGATCCTGCCCTCGGCGCATGCCGTTGATCGCGAGCATCGCCTGATCGAGGCGCTGCACCCGACCGGCTTTCCCGTCGCCCGGCCCTATGGGCTGTGCGAGGATGACGGGGTCATCGGATCGTCATTCTACATCATGGAGATGGTCGAGGGGCGCACATTGTGGGACGGGTCGCTGCCCGGCATGGCGCCTGCCGAGCGGACCGCCACCTACGACGCGATCACCGACACGCTGGCCGCGCTTCACCGGATCGACCCGGACGCGGTCGGCCTTGGCGATTACGGTAAGCCCGGCAATTATTTCGAGCGGCAGGTCGGTCGCTGGTCCAAACAGTACAAGGCCAGCCAGACCGACGACCTGCCCGAGATGGAGAAGCTGATCGAGTTCCTGCCGCGCACCGTGCCCGAGCAGACCCGGACCAGCATCGTCCATGGCGACTTCCGCATCGACAACATGATCTTCGCGCCGGCCCAGCCGCGCGTGCTGGCGGTGCTCGACTGGGAATTGTCGACGCTGGGCGACCCGCTGGCCGACTTCTCCTATTTCCTGATGAGCTGGGTCACCGAGCCCGAGAGCCGATCGGGGGTGATGGGGCTGACCGGGCCCGAGAGCGGCATCCCTACGCTCGAGCAGGTCGTCGACCGCTATTGCGCGGCCACCGGCCGCGACGGCGTTCCCGATCTCGACTGGTATTTCTCCTATAATTTGTTCCGCCTGGCGGGCATCGTCCAGGGCATCAAGAAACGGATGATCGACGGCAATGCGTCGAGCGACAATGCCGCCGCCACCGTCGCGCGCATGCCGGGCCTGGTCGCCGCGTCCTGGGAGTTTGCGCGACGGGCCGGGGCGCCGGCATAACGGAGGGACAGGGCAATGAGCTTGTTCGATCTGAGCGACAGGGTCGCGATCGTCACCGGGTCGACCAAGGGCATCGGCAGGGCATCGGCCGAGGCGCTGGTCTCGCAGGGCGCCAGGGTCGCGATCTCCAGCCGCAACCAGGATTCCTGCGATGCGGTCGCGGCCGAGATCAATGCCCGGTTCGGTGAAGGACGCGCGATCGCCATCGCCGCCAGCCTGTCCGACAAGGCGGCGCTGCAGCGGCTGGTCGACGGTACCCGCGACGCGTTCGGCCGGATCGACGTGCTGGTCTGCAACGCCGCGTCCAATCCCTATTACGGGCCGATGGACGGGATTTCGGACGACCAGTTCCGCAAGATCCTCGACAACAATATCCTCGCCAATCACTGGCTGGTGCAGATGGTCGCGCCGGAGATGCGCGCGCGGCGTGAGGGATCGATCATCATTATCTCGTCGATCGCGGGGCTGCGCGGCACGCCGGTGATCGGCGCCTATGGCATCTCCAAGGCGGCCGACATGCAGCTGACGCGCAACCTGGCGGTCGAGTTCGGTCCGGACAATGTCCGGGTGAACTGCATCGCGCCTGGGCTGGTGAAGACCGATTTCGCCCGCGCGCTGTGGGAGGATCCTGAACGGATCAAGGCGACCAACTCGAGCGTGCCGCTGCGCCGCTTTGGCGAGCCCGACGACATTGCCGGGGCGGTGGTGTTCCTCGCCAGCCGCGCGGGAGCCTTCATGACGGGTCAGGCGATGGTGATCGACGGCGGCGTCACGATCTGACGGAGAGACATATGGGCAGGTTTCAGGGCAAGTCGATCATCGTCACCGGCGCCGGATCGGGCATCGGCCGCGCCACCGCGACCTTGTTCGCGGCCGAGGGCGGGCAGGTGGTGGCGGCGGACAAGATCGACGCCGTCGACGCGACCGTCGCCGCGATCAAGGACACGGGCGGCACTGCGATCGCGGTGCAGATGGACGCCGGGATCGAACGCGACGTCGAGGATCTGGTCGCGCTGGCGTGCAGCGAGTTTGGCGGTCTCGACATCTTTTACGCCAATGCCGGCATTTCGGGCGGGATCACCGGGCTGTTCGAGTCCGACGTTGCACTGTGGACCGAGGTGCTGCGCGTCAACCTGATCGGCCCGTTCCTGGCGATCAAGCATGCCGCCCCGAAGATGGTCGATCGCGGGGGCGGCAGCATCATTTGCACCGCCAGTGTCGCCGGCCTTCGGTCGGGGGCAGGGGGACCCGCCTATTCGGCGTCGAAGGCGGGCGTGATCAACCTCGTCCAGACCAGCGCGCAGCAGCTGTCGGGATCGAACGTCCGGGTCAATGCGATCTGCCCCGGGCTGATCGAGACCGGCATGACCCAGCGCGCCTTCGACTATGCCCGGGAAAAGGGCGTCGAGGAAAAGATCGGCCGGCTCAACCCGCTCCGCCGCGCCGGCGTGCCCGAGGAGATCGGCCGGGTCGCGCTGTTTCTCGCATCCGACGAGGCAAGCTATGTCAACGGCCAGGCCTGGGTCGTCGATGGCGGACTGTCGTCCAGCCATCCGGTGACGCGCCAGGAGTTCGGCAAGACGGCGGCTTGAAGGCGGGCCGCGCCGATTCGATCACTGCCGCGACTGGAACAGCGTCGGCCAGTCGCCCGGATCGCCGAGGCCGCCGCAGGAATTCTGCATCGTCATCGCCGAGAGCTGGAAGGCGCGGCCATTCCAGATCCAGCTGGCCGACATGCCGCAATCCGCCATCGCCCGTCCGCGTGCGCCCATGCTCAACGTGCCGGTCTTGGGATCGAACCCGCCTTCGGTGAGATACGCAGTCTCGGCGGGATCGCTGGCGTCACCGCGATAGGGCAAGGGCGGGATCAGCCGTTCCGCCTTGCCGCCGCCGCGCGGCGCGATGAAGGCCAGGGCCGATCCCTGATAGGCGCCCACGAGACAGGGGATCAGGACAAGGGCGCGATTGTCGTCGAGCGCATGGGCTTCGGGCGGCTGCACCGTCTCGCCGCATTCTTCCTTCTCGAACAGCGCCTTCCAGTCGGTCCGGACGCGCTGGACCAGTCGGCTGTCCTCACCGGGTTCGAGGCGAGCCTGGACCGGATGCGCGGGGATGCGGGGAAGCGGCGGCGCTGCCGGAACCCGCGACGCGGGCTGCGCGCCCGGTCGGATCAGCGCGGTGACGCCGCCGATCCTGCCTTGGCGATCGTCGAGGCGGAGCATCGCCGCGCTGAACCCGTCGAGCGGGATCGATGCGTCGCCGCCCAGCGTGATCGTTTTCGCATTGCGCAACTTGCCGATCAGCGCACGGATCGCGGTCATGTCGGAACTGGTGACCGAACTGCCCTCCTCCCCGATCGAATGGCTCCAGGCCGATCCGGTCAGTCCCGCCGGCGCGCCGTCGATCCGGATGTCGCCCGGCACGAAGCGATCCTTGCTGCTGATCGTGACCAGGAGCGAGCCCGACGGACCGGCGTCGCGCTCGATCCGCATCTCCGATCCGATGCGGTCCTCATCGAAGCCCTTCGCGACGCAGCTCAGCATGTTGTCGCATGCGACGAACCAGCGCTGGTAGCTGTCATAGGACTGGATCGGTTCGAAAGACTGCGCGAGCGCGGATGCGGGACAGCCGGTCAGGGCGATCAATATGGCGTGCCCGACCGTCGACCTCATCGATTTCCGCATCTCGCCTCCCGCTCGTTCAATGGCTACGCCAGTGTCGCAGCGCAGAACGATACGGGTCCCGGAAATGATCCGGATTGGTGCCATCGCCTCGATTGACACGCTTATCTGCCACGCGCAGTCTTCCGCCAACGAGGGGGCGTGGGGCATGCGTGGACTTGTTCTCGGAATCGTCGCGGCGAGCCTGCTGATGGGAGCGGCGCCCGCATGGGCGCAGGACGGCAGTGAAGAGATCGTTGTCACGGGCATCCGGCGGATCGACCGCGATGGCGAAGACGACGTTCGGGAAAAGCCTGTCCCGGTCCCGGCCGCGGTGCAGATGCTTCGGCGCACCGCCGACTTCGCCGTCCAGCAGGTCATCGTCATCTCCGACACGATCGATGACGAAGAAGCGCGCAAGGAAGTCTATGCGATGACGCGCGGGGCGATCGGCCTTGCCGCTAGCTCGGGCGTCCAGCTGGCCAGCGGAGAGGTGGTCGTCGAGGCGCTGACCCCGGCCAACTACACCAATCTCGATATCGGTGATGACGAAGATGATGAAGAGGACGGGCAGGCAGTCAAGTTCCTGGTGAAGGTACCGCTGGCGCCCGGCATCGACGCCCGCACCGCACTTTCCCGGATCGAAAAGTTCCTCAAGGCGGTACCAGCGGTGGGTCGGGCCCAGATCAAGCCCTATAGTGAGCTGACGTTGTCGGTCGTGAACCCGGAGCAATATCGGACCGCGATCATCGACCTGATCGCCAAGGATACTGCCGCCACCAGTGCGCGCTTCGGTCAGGGCTATGGGGTGGAGGTCAGCGGGCTGGACCGGCCGATCCAGTGGAAGCGGGCGAGCCTGACCGAGATCCATTTGTTCCTGCCGTCGAGCAGTATTGTCCGGCCGCGCAACTGACCGGGCTCAGGGGGTAAGACATGACCATGATGTTCCGCTTCATGATTGCCGCCGCCGCCATCGGCGTCGCGGCTCCTGCTGTCGCGCAGGAAGTGATCGTCACTGCCAACAGGCGCAGCGCGGATACCGGCTATGTCGGACTCATCATCCCCGCGCAGCGTCCGATCATCGTGCTGAAACGGCCTGCGGATTATGTTGTCCAGGAAGTCCGCATTGCCGGGGACACGCGCGATGCTGCTGCCCGGGCGGAGGAAATCAACGCCACATTACGCAATGCGATCGCCGCTGCTCCGAAGGGCGGGGTCGAGCTTGCGGTCGGCAACTATGTCGTCGAACCGCTGACCTCGGCCAATTATCGCAACCTGTCCTATGGCTCCGACGGGCGCCCGGACACGTCGCAGACCTCCATCCTCGTCAAGGTCCGGCTGGAACCGGGCATGGATATCGCCGCGGCGAAGGACCGCGCCGCGCGTTTCGCGAAATCGGTCAACACAGTCGGGCGTTCGACGATAAAATTGTGGGGCGAACCGACGCTCAGCATCGTGAACCCGGATCAGTATCGCAGCGCGATCATCGACCTGATCGCCGCGGATGCGGCGAGCCAGGCCGCGAAGTTCGGCCCGACCTATGGGGTCGATGTCACCGGCCTGGACCGCCCGGTCGAATGGTCGCGCGCCGGCCTGACCGAGGTCTATCTCTATCTGCCGTCGAGCTACACCGTCACGCGGAAGTAGCCGCTTCCCGCTCAGTCGCGAACGCGGATCAGACCTTCCTGTGCCACGCTGGCGATCAGCCGGCCGTCGCGGGTGAAGATGCGGCCGCGGTTGAAGCCGCGGGAATGGCCCGACCAGGGGCTGTCGGTGGTGTAGAGCAGCCATTCGTCGAAGCGCATCGGTTCGTGGAACCAGATGGCGTGGTCGAGGCTGGCGGTCTGGACATTGCCGGTCATCCAGCTGACCCCGTGCGGCAGCATGCAGGTGCCGAGCAGGGTCATGTCGCTGGCATAGGCGAGCATCGCGCGGTGCAGCGCGGGGTCGTCAGGCAGGGGCGCGACGACGCGGAACCAGCTGTGCTGGACCGGTTCGGTGGGATCGGGCCGGAACCAGTTGCGCGGCGCGACCGGGCGGATTTCGACCGGGCGGGAGCGCAGGAAGAAACGGCGATATTTCTCCGGCACCTGGTCGCGAATTTCCTCGCGCAGCTCGCGCTCGGAGCGCAGCATGTCGGGGTCGGGCACATCGGGCATCGGGTCCTGATGGTGCAGCCCCTCGGCCGGCAGCTGGAACGACGCCGCCATGTTCAAGATCGGCTGGCCCTTCTGCATCGCGATCACCCGGCGCGTCGCGAAGCTACGCCCCTCGAAATCGCGCACCACGCGGTAGATGATCGGGTGGTTCTCGTCGCCCGGCCGCATGAAATAGGCGTGAAGCGAGTGCGCCGCCTTGCCATCCTCGACCGACCGCTGCGCCGCCTGCAACGCCTGGCCGATCACCTGTCCGCCGAACACCCGGCCGACCCCGCCCGGCTGACGCGGGCCGCGATACAGGTCGGTATCGATCTGCTCGACGTCGAGTAGCGCGGTCAGCTGTTCGACCAGTTGCTGCGGGGTCAGGGGCGTGTCGTCTGCCATCAGTATCCGGCTGCCAGCGCGATCTGGTTCGCGTGATAATTGGTGTCGCCGAACATCTCGGCCAGGACGCGGGCGCGCTTCATGTAGAAGCCGATATCATATTCGTCGGTCATGCCGATGCCGCCATGCATCTGCACCCCTTCCTGCACCGCCAGTGTGGTGGCAAGTCCCGTCATCGCCTTCGCCACCGCGACAGCCTCGGTCGCATCGAGCCCGGCATCGAGCTGCTGCTGTGCCTTCAGCACCGCGGCGCGGGCGACTTCCATCTCGCTGTAGAGATGCGCGGCGCGATGCTGCAGCGCCTGGAAGCTGCCGATCGCGACACCGAACTGCTTGCGCTGCTTGAGATAGCCATAGGTCAGGTCGGCGGCACCGGCGCCGACGCCGACCATCTCGGCCGATGCGCCGGTGCGCCCGGCGGCGAGCAGGCGGTTCAGCACGGTGCGCCCCTGATCGACTTCGCCGATCACCGCATCGGCGTCGACCTCGACATCGGCAAGCGTGATCCGCGCGGCGATGCTGGCATCGGCCAGCCGCTCGGGCGTGATGTCCAGACCGGCGGTCTTGGGATCGACCGCGAAGATGGTGACACCGTCAACATCGTCCGCAGTGCCGGCGGTGCGTGCCGAGACCAGCAGCAGATCGGCGACGTGACCATGGGTGACGAACTGCTTCACCCCCGACAGGCGGAAGCCATTGCCGGCGCGCTCGGCCTTCGCCGCCACCGCATCGCCGAACTTGCGCCCTTCGTCGAGCGCGAGTGCGGCGACCATCTCGCCCGCGACGATCCCGGGATACCAGCGCTCGCGCGCGGCACTTCCCTTCAGCGCCTCGACCGCCGCAACCGCGGTCGAGAGGAACGGGGAGGGGGACAGGTTGCGCCCGATCTCCTCCAGCACCAGACCGGCCTCGACATGGCCGAGGCCGAGGCCGCCATCGGTTTCGGGAACGAGGATGCCGGTGAAGCCGAGCTCGGCAAACTGCTTCCACAGGTCGCGCGAAAAGCCGGTCGGATCGTTGGCGTCGCGCAGCGCGCGCATGTGACCCACCGGGGCATGTTCCGCCACGAAATCGCGCGCGGTGTCGCGAAGCAGCGTCTGATCGTCGTCGAGATAGAGGGGCATGTCGGGGACTTTCGTGTCAGGCGCCGGGCAGGTCGAGGATGCGCTTGGCGATGATGTTGAGCTGGATCTCGCTGGTCCCGCCCTCGATCGAATTCGCCTTGGTGCGCAGCCAGGCACGGGCGGCGCTGCCATGGTTCGATGCGTCGCTTTCCCATTCCAGCGCGTCGCTGCCGCCCGCTGCCATCAGCAGCTCGTGGCGGGTCTTGTTCAGCTCGGTGCCGTAATATTTCATCATCGATGGCTGGGCAGGGTGCGCCTTGCCCGCCTTGAGTTCGTCGATGAACTTTTCCGACATGGCGGCGAAGGCCTTGGCCCGGACCTGGAACAGCGCGATCTGCGCGCGCAGGATCGGGTCGGTGCCGTTGCCCGCCGCCTCGACCAGCGCATCCTTGCCGCCGCCCGCCAGGCCGAAGCCCGAGATCATCTCGCGCTCATGGCCCAGCAGATATTTGGCGACGTCCCAGCCCTTGTTGAGCTCGTGGACCAGATTTTCCTTCGGCACCTTCACATTGTCGAAAAAGGTCTCGCAGAAGGGGGAATAGCCCGAGATCAGCAGGATCGGCCTGGTCGACACGCCTTCGCTGGCCATGTCGAACAGCAGGAAGCTGATGCCGCCCTGCTTCACGCTCTTGTCGGTGCGGACGAGGCAGAAGATCCAGTCGGCCTCGTCGGCATAGCTGGTCCACACCTTCTGGCCGTTGACCAGGAAATGGTCGCCCTTGTCCTCGGCCGAGGTCTGGAGCCCGGCAAGGTCCGATCCGGCATTGGGTTCGGAATAGCCCTGGCACCAGCGGATCTCGCCGCGGGCGATCTTGGGCAGATGCTCCAGCTTCTGCGCCTCGGTGCCATATTTGAGCAGCGCCGGCCCGAGCATCGAGATGCCGAAGCTGTTGAGCGGGTTGCGGCATTTCAGCCGCGCCATCTCCTCGCGCAGGATCTTGGTCTCGGCCGCGCTCAGCCCGCCGCCGCCATAGGCGCTGGGCCAGTCGGGCACGGTCCAGCCGCGCGCGCCCATCCGGTCGAGCCAGACCTTCTGGTCGGGATGGGCATAGACCGGGTTGCGCCCGCCCCAGGTGGTTTCCTTCTCGCTGCGCGGCGGGGTGCGCATCGTTGGCGGACAGTTCGCCTCCAGCCAGGCCCGCGTCTCGGCGCGGAAGGCCTCGAGATCCTCGCTCATCATCCTCTCCCGCATCGTCGCCGCCGCCGGCGGGTGCCGACGGCGACGCGATGCCTGTTCGTTACTTGTTGAAGCGCTCGCCCTTTTCGGCCTTTTCGCGCAGCAGCGGGGCGACGTCGAAGCCGTGCTTCTCCAGCCCCGCGACGATCTTCTTCAGCCCTTCGGTGTCGGCCCAGAACATCGGGCCGCCGCGATAGACCGGCCAGCCATAGCCATAGATCCACACCACATCGATGTCGCTGGCGCGCTGCGCCATGCCCTCGGCCAGGATCAGCGCGCCTTCGTTGACCATGGTATAGAGCGTGCGCTCGACGATCTCCTCGTCGGTCACCTCATGCTGGGCAGCACCGCTCTTGGCGCGGAATTCCTCGATGATCTCGGCGACGCGGGGCGAGGGGCTGGGGTTGCGCTTCTCGTCATAATCATACCAGCCCTTGCCCTTCTTCTGGCCCCAGCGGTCCTCGGCGGCCAGCGCATCGCGGATATTCTCGATCCTGGTCGGGTCGCGGTGCCATCCGATGTCGACGCCGGCGAGGTCGCTCATCTGGAACGGGCCCATCGGCATGCCGAAGGCGACATGGACGCGGTCGATCTGCTCGGGCGTGGCGCCTTCCATCAGCAGCTTCATCGCCTCGACCTGGCGCGGCATCAGCATGCGATTGCCGATAAAGCCATAGCAGACGCCCGCGACGACGGCGACTTTCCTGATCTTCTTGGCCAGCGCCATTGCGGTCGCCAGCACGTCGTCAGCGGTCTTCGCGCCGCGCACGATCTCGAGCAGCTTCATGACATTGGCCGGCGAGAAGAAGTGCAGCCCGAGCACGTCCTGCGGCCGCGAGGTGCTGGCGGCGATCTCGTCGACATTGAGATAGCTGGTGTTCGACGCCAGGATCGCGCCCGGCTTGGCGATCTTGTCGAGCCGGCCGAACACCTCCTTCTTGACGTCCATGCTCTCATAGACCGCCTCGATGATCAGGTCGCATTCGGACAGATCGTCGAAGTTCAGCGTCGGCTTCAGCAGACCCATCGCGCCTTCGACCTGCTCCGCGGTCATCCGGCCCTTGGCGGCGGTCGCTTCGTAATTCTTGCGCATCACGCCGGTGCCGCGGTCGAGCGCCTCCTGCGCCATCTCGACGATGGTCACGGGGATGCCGGCCGACAGGAAGTTCATGCTGATGCCGCCGCCCATCGTGCCGGCGCCGATCACGCCGACCCGCTTGATGTCGCGCAGCTTGATGTCATCGGCAATGCCGTCGATCTTGGCGGCCTTGCGCTCGGCGAAGAAGATGTGGCGCAGCGCGGCCGACTGAGTGCCCATGATCAGCTTCATAAAGCCCTGGCGCTCGAGCTGGACGCCCTCGGCAAAGTCCATGCCGGTGGTCTTCTCGATCAGCGCGATGATGTCGGCCGGCGCCTCATAGCCGCGGAAGCGCTTGGCGTTGGTCTTGCGGAACGTCTCGAACAGCTCGGGCGAGGCGCTTGCCTGCTTCTGGCTGGCGCGCGGCAGCGGTCCGCCGGCCGCTGCCATCTCACGCGCAAACGCGACCGCATCCGCCAGCAGGCTGTCCTCGCCCGCCAGGCGATCGACCAGCCCGGCATCCTCGGCCTTGGACGCGGGGATCGGGTCGCCTTTCGCCGCCATCTCGAGCGCCAGCTCGACGCCGGCGACGCGCGGCAGGCGCTGGGTGCCGCCGGCGCCCGGCAACAGGCCCAGCTTCACTTCGGGCAGGCCGAACTTCGCGCTCGGCACAGCGATGCGGT
Organism: Sphingomonas sp. BL-S-25; assembly: GCF_055521555.1. Taxonomy (NCBI): domain Bacteria; kingdom Pseudomonadati; phylum Pseudomonadota; class Alphaproteobacteria; order Sphingomonadales; family Sphingomonadaceae; genus Sphingomonas; species Sphingomonas sp. BL-S-25. The sequence goes on along the minus strand of NZ_CM145486.1, from coordinate 4,379,224 downwards.
AGTGACAGCCCAGCGCGACTTCGCACCCGCCGCCCAATGCGGTGCCGTGGACCGCGGCCACGACCGGCTTGTCCAGCGCCTCGATCGCATCGACCAGCACCGGCAGCGACGGCTCCTGCATCGGCTTGCCGAATTCGGTGATGTCGGCGCCTGCGAAGAAGGTCTTGCCGGCACAGGTGATGACGACTGCCTTGATGCTGTCGTCGCTCTTCGCTTCCTCGATGCCCGCCTGGAGGCCCTGGCGCACGGCGGCGCCCAGCGCATTGACCGGCGGGTTGTCCGAAGTGATGATCAGGACGTCGCCCTGGCGGCTGGTGGTGATGGGGGAGGTCATGTTTCTCTCCGTTTCTGGATCAGGTCCGACAGGCGCCGGGAAAAGGGGTGAGGGGGCGCCGGCTCAGGTCAGCGCGGCATAGATCTGCGTCTTCAGCTCGCGGCGGATCGGGTACAAGCTCGACGGCGAAAACTGGGTCATGAACACCATGGTGATATGCTCGACCGGGTCGACGAAGAAGGCGGTCGAGAACATGCCGCCCCAATAATATTCGCCGACCGATCCTGGCACCAATGTGCGCGCCGGATCGGTGGTGACGGCGAAACCCAGCCCGAAGCCGACGCCGGCATTGGTCGCCTCGCTGAACAGCGACCGCGACATGCTCGCCAGGTCCGATCCGCCGGGCAGGTGGTTCATCGTCATCAGATCGATCGTCTTGCGGCCGATGATCCGCACCCCGTCGAGCTGGCCCTTGTTCAGCAGCATCGTGTTGAACCGGTGATAGTCGAGCGCGGTCGAGACCAGCCCGCCGCCGCCCGACAATAGTCGCGGCGGGGTCGCCCAATAGCTTTCGGCGCCGCGATCATAGATCACCCGCTCGCGGTTCGGCCCCAGCGTCCAGCAATCGGCCAGCCGGTCCAGCTTGTCCGCGGGCACCTGGAAGAAGCTGTCATGCATGCCCAGCGGCTGGAAGATCCGCTCGGCAAAGAAGCGGTCTAGCGGCATGCCCGACAGGCGCTGGACGATCAGGCCCAGCACATCGGTCGACACCGAATAATTCCACGCCTCGCCCGGCGAGAATTCGAGCGGCAGCTTGCCCAGCGCCGCGGCGAACTCGTCGAGCGTGAGATTGCCCCACCAATTCTCGATCCGGCCCTCGCGGTGCGCCGCGTCGATATTGCTGCGGTTCTGGAAGCCATAGGTGAGGCCAGAGGTATGGCGCAGCAGGTCGACCATCCGCATTGGTGTGAGCGCCGGCCTGGTCACGAACGGCACGCCCGCGCCGCCGCCGTCATAGACCGCCACGTCCTTCAACTCGGGGATCACATGATGCACCGGCGTGTCGAGCGCGACCTTGCATTCCTCGACCAGCATCATGAACGCAACGCTGGTGATCGGCTTGGTCATCGACGCGATGCGGAACAGCGTGGCCTCGTCGACCGTCTTGCCTCCGTCACGCGCCGCGCCCTGATGGCTGAAATGGACGATCTCGCCATCGCGCGCGATCAGCAGCTGGGCATGCGGCAGCTTGCCCGAATCGAGATAGCGGTCCTTCACGAACGCATCGATCCGCGCGAGCCGGCTGGGGTCGAAGCCATGCGATTCCGGCCGTGCGATCTTCATGCGTACTCCATACCCTTGTTTCGAATCTTGTCTCAAGCGTTTCCGCTCGTTGCGCATCCCCTATTGCCTTGAGTGCCGCTTGAATCAACACTAGGTCAATCAGGAATCACAGATCGCGGGACAAACCCGACATTCAACAATTGGAGAGATGCCGTCGTGTCGACCGATCCGATCGTGCCGCTGGACCCGAACTGGCCCAAGGCTTCCCTAGCGGAAATCCGCGCGCTGCTGACCGCTCCCGGCGCGAAGTTCGAACTCGACACGGTCGATATCGGCGGCGTGCCTACCAAGGTGTGGAAGAACGCGCCGCCGACGCTGCGCATCCTGACCCAGCTGGTACGCGCCTATGGTGCGCGAGAGTTCACCATCTATGACGACGAGCGCGTCACCTATGAGGCCAATTACCGCGCGGTGAGCCATCTGGCGCACAAGCTGCGCGAGATGGGGGTCGAGAAGGGCGACCGCGTGGCGCTGGCAATGCGCAACCTGCCCGAATGGCCGGTCATCTATTTCGCGTGCGTCAGCATCGGCGCGATCATCGTGCCCCTCAATGCCTGGTGGACCGGCGGCGAGCTCGAATATGCGCTCAACGATTCGGGTTCGAAGCTGCTGTTCGTCGATGGCGAACGGCATGAGCGGCTGAAGAGCTGCTACGACAAGATCCCGGCGCTGGAGCGGGCGATCGTCAGCCGGGCGCGCGGCGAGCTGGACGGCGCGACGCCGCTCGACGACCTGATCGGCACGCCCGGTTCCTGGGCGGCACTCGACGATATCGGCCTGCCCGAGGCGGATGTCCTGCCCGACGACGACGCGACCATCTTCTATACCAGCGGCACCACCGGCAGCCCCAAGGGCGCGCTCGGCACGCACCGCAACTTCGTCACCAACATCATGTCGAGCGGCTATACCGCCGCGCGCGCGATGCTGCGCCGGGGCGAGATCCCGCCCGAGGCGCCCGAGCACAAGACGATGCTGCTGGTCATCCCGCTGTTCCACGTTACCGCGTGCAGCGCGGCGATGATGACGCTGGTCGCGGCGGGCGGCACGATGATCTTCATGCGCCGCTGGGACCCGGAACAGGCGATGGAGATCATCCAGCGCGAGAAGGTCAATGCGACCGGCGGCGTGCCGACGATCGCCTGGCAGCTGATCGAGCATCCCAACCGCGCCAGTTATGACCTCTCCAGCCTGGAGAATATCTCCTATGGCGGCGCGCCGTCCGCGCCCGAGCTGGTCAAGCGCATCTATGAGGAGTTCGGCGCGCTGCCCGGCAATGGCTGGGGCATGACCGAGACGACCGCGACCGTCACCCAGCATACCGGCGAGGATTATCTGGCGCGGCCGAGCAGCGCCGGCATTCCGGTTGCCGCCGCGGACATCAAGGTCATGGACCTGGACGGCCGCGAGGAGCTGCCGATCGGCGAGGTGGGCGAGCTGTGGGCGCGCGGGCCGATGATCGTGAAGGGCTATTGGAACAAGCCCGAGGCGACCGCCGAGACCTTCGTCGACGGCTGGGTCCGCACCGGAGACCTCGCACGGATCGACGAGGAGGGGTTCCTGTACATCGTCGATCGGGCCAAGGACATCATCATCCGCGGCGGCGAGAACATCTATTCGTCCGAGGTCGAGGACGTGCTCTACGCCTTTCCCGGCGTCATGGACTGCGCGCTGGTCGGCGTGCCCCACAAGACGCTGGGCGAGGAGCCGGCCGCGGTCGTCCATCTGGCGCCCGGTGCCAGCGCCAGCGAACCCGAGCTACAGGACTGGGTCCGCCAGCGCCTGGCGGGCTTCAAGGTGCCGGTGAAGGTCCTGTTCGCGCCCGAGACTTTGCCGCGTAACGCCAATGGCAAGATCCTCAAAAAGGATCTGAAGGCGCTGTTCGTTTCCGACGCGGTCGCCTGACCGGAGTTACGTTGCGGTCTCCGGCTCGGATCCGGGCTTGCGGATCGATTGGACCATCCGCTCGAAACAGGCCTGGACCTGAGCCGGATCATGGTCGCGTTCCAGCCGGCGCAGGCGGAAGCGGACATGCGCCATCTTCTGGTAATAGCGGGTGAAGATCGGGTTGATCGCCGCGCCCGCCACTGCGCCCAGCAGCGGTGCGGCCTGGGCCACCGCCTTTTGCGACACGACCACGCCGAAGCGCGGCGCCACGCTGAGGATGATGTCGCCGATCGCCTTGCCCGTCAGCGCGGTGCGTGCGGCATAGAGGCTCATCTCCCGATCGTCATCGGCCGGCGACGGCCCGCCCATCGCGAAGACCGCGATACAGTCTGCGCGCACATCGGGCGCATCCAGATCCTCGCCATAGTCCAGCGCGATCTGCTGGATCGATCGCAGGATCAGCGTCGTCGTTGCGGGCAGATCGACCAGCACGGTCGTCATAGCGCCGCCGGCGCCGCCCACGGCACCGCTGAGCGCGGTGGCTGCCCTATGAAAGTGCTCGCCAGTGGTGTTCGACAATAGCCGGCCGACCCGGCCGCGATGGCGCTGGGGCTGGGTGGTGCCCGCCGCCGCCCAGGCCGCCTTCAGCGCCGTCGCCGACGCCTTCTGCACCATGTCCTGCCAGCCTTCGGGCAGGCGCGACAGCACGCTGCCCGTCACCTTTCCCGCGCGATTGGCGAGCTTCATGAACAGCGTGTCGGCGGCGATATGCGCACGGGCGATCGATTCGAGCTGATCCAGCTCGGCCGCGCTGAAGCCGCCGCACGAATTGCTCGCTCTCGCCTGCTCGATCATTGCCCGACTGCCCCTTCGCGATTCGCACCCTGTCGCCCGACCAGACGCATGGCGAACGAATCGGCTCCGCCTATCGCCTGCGGCCCGGCCAGCTGCGCTCGATCGCCACGACGATCAGCGCGCCGGCGGCATAGGCGAGCAGGTCATGGAGGTCGAAGCCGGTACCGAAGACGATCCGCGCGACCCGGTTGTGGCCCAGGCCGATCCGGTCGACGACGCCGAAGAGCTGGCCGAACTCGACCAGGAAGGCGATCGCCAGCGCGCAGATCGCCGCGGCGGTCACCCGCAGCCGCGTCAGCGTGCGCAGGCCGAGATAGACCAGGATGACCGCAAGCACGTCACCCAGATAGGGCCGCACGAACCGGTCGCGGACATAGAGCGCGATGACGACCTCGATCGCGAAGACGGCAAGGGCGAGGACGGCATAGCCGCGATGAAACTGCATCGATCGGCTCAGGGCAGGGTGCGTTCGATTGCGGATTTCCATCCGCTCAGTCGCGCGTCGCGCACCGCTCGGTCGACCCGCGGCTCGAAAGTCCGAATTGCCCCTCGCATCGTCGCCGCTTCCTCCAATCCCGCAAACCAGCCGCAACCGACGCCGGCGAGCATCGCCGCGCCCAGCGCCGTCGTCTCGGCGAAGTCGGGCCGTTCGACCGGCAGGTCAAGCATGTCGGCCAGATCCTGCGCGATCCAGTCGTTGGTCACCATGCCGCCATCGACGCGCAACATCGCCCAGTCCGCGCCGTCGGCGGCAAAGGCCTGTTTCAGGTCATGGCTCTGATGCGCCATCGCCTCCAGCGCGGCGCGGACGATATGCGCGCGGCCGGTCGAGAAGCTGAGCCCGGTAATCGCCGCGCGTGCCTCGGGCTGCCACCAGGGCGCGCCGAGTCCGGACAGGGCAGGGACGAGATAGACACCGCCATTGTCCTGGACGGATCGCGCGATCGCCTCGGTCTCCTGCGCGGTCTCGACCAGCTTCACCGAATCGCGCAGCCACTGGATCAGGCTGCCGGCGACGAACACCGACCCCTCCAGCGCATAGGTCCGCCGCCCGCCCAGCTGCCACAGGCAGGTGGCGAGCAACCGGTGCTTCGACGTCGGCTGGGTCGTGCCCGCATTGGTCAGGATGAACGCGCCGGTGCCATAGGTCGATTTGGTCTCGCCCTTCTTCAGACAGGCCTGGCCGATCGTCGCCGCCTGCTGGTCGCCGGCCAGGCCGCAGATCGGGATCTCGCCGCCGAACAAGGTCGTCGTCCCGAACGTACCGGCGCAATCGACGATCTCGGGCAGCGCGTCGCGCGGGGCGCCGAACATGTCGACCAGCCCGTCGCTCCAACCGCCGCTGCCCAGGCCCATCAACAGGGTGCGCGAGGCGTTGGTCGCATCGGTCACGTGGAGACCGCCGGTCAGCTTCCACACCAGCCAGCTTTCGACCGTTCCCAGCGCCAACCGGTCGCCCGCCTCGCGCAGCTGTGGCCAGTTCGCCATCGCCCAGGCAATCTTGGTCCCGCTGAAATAGGGATCGAGCAGCAAGCCGGTGCGCGCCTGGACGCCGGGTTCCTCACCCGCTTCCTTCAACTCGCGGCAGAGCGCCGCGCTGCGCCGGTCCTGCCAGACGATCGCCGGGGCCAGCGGCTCGCCGCTGACCTTGTCCCAGAAGACCAGCGTTTCGCGCTGATTCGTGATCCCGATCGCCGCGATTCGATCGGGGCCGCCGGCCTGCTCGACCATCCTGCGCGCGCAGCCGAGCGTCTTTTCCCAGATTTCGGCGGCGTCATGCTCGACCAGGCCGGGCCCCGGATAATGCTGTTCCAGCTCGGCGGAATGCGATCCGAGGACGGTTCCATCCGGTGCGAACAGCATCGCGCGGGTCGATGTCGTCCCCTCGTCGATGACCAGCAATATCTCTCCCATCCTGCGACGCTAGCGCAAGGGCAGGGCAGGCGGAAGTCATGTGGCGGGCGACATGATTGCTCGCTTGTTGCTGGCGACCGGCGCGATGTACATTGCGGCATGAGGTTGAGATCATGAACGATGCGGCAGATCAGGGTGTCGGACTGTCCCACGGTGCGGCGGCATCGACGGTGCCTGCGCCGGAGCCGGTACCGCCCAGTCCGCTGTTGCCCGAACCGACCGGCAGCGACGCGCAGCGCGACCGGCTGATCGCGTCGCTGACGCTGATCGCCGGCATCGGGCTGGTGCTGGCGCTTCCCTTCGCGCTGAAGGCGGGCAGCGAGTTCTTCCTCCCGCTGACCGCGGCGATCGTCATCGCGATCGCGCTGGTGCCGCTGCTGGAATGGCTGGAGCGACACCGCATGCCGTCGGCGCTGGCGGCGTTCACCTGCGTGTTGCTGTTCCTGCTGGCGGCGAATGTCGCGCTGGCGTCGATCGTGATGCCGGCGATCCAGTGGATTCGCGACCTGCCGGCGCGCATTCCCCAGATCCAGAAGAATCTCGCGCCGCTGATCGAGCTCTATGCGAATCTCGACCAGTTCGTGAATCGCACGCTCACCAATTTTGCGGCCGAGCCGATGAAGCAGCCTGCGGTGATGGCGGCGACGCCACCGCGCTCGCTGCTCGACCTGTTCGCCACCTCGGCGCCCTCGGCGATCATCGAGAGCTTCTTCGCGATTCTCGTCATCTATTTCTTCCTCTCGGGCTGGACCCGGCTGCGGCGCGGGGCGATCACCAGCCGCGCCAGCTTTGGCGGCGCGATGGCGACGGCGCGGGTGATCCAGGACGTGGTCGATGACACCTCGGCCTATCTGGGCACGATCACGCTGATCAACCTGACTTTGGGCCTGATCGTTGCCGGAGCGCTGTGGGCGGTTGGCATGCCCAGCCCGCTGATGTGGGGCGGCATGGTCGCGCTGCTCAACTATATTCCCTATTTCGGGCCGATCCTGGCGGCGTTCCTGATGGCGCTGGGCGGGCTGATGACCTTTCCCGACATCTGGTGGGCGCTGGCGCCGGCGGCGATCATGATCGGCGCGCACCTGATCGAGGCGAATGTCGTGACCCCGCTGATCGTGGGCCACCGCCTGACGATCAGCCCGATCCTGATTCTCATCTCGCTGAGCTTCTGGGGCTGGGTGTGGGGTACGCCGGGCGCGCTGATGGCGGTTCCGATTCTCATCATCGTGCAGACGGTGATGAACGCTGCGGGCAAGCCGGACATCGCCGGATTCCTGTTCGAGCATGGAACTTTGGTGGGGGATCGGGCCGCAAGCAGATTTCGTCGCACAAATCGCGATCAATCCGGTTGACACCCATTTGAGGGCCGGGTAGTGGCCGCCTCCTCGCTGGTTCAAGCGGGTGTAGCTCAGTTGGTTAGAGCGCCGGCCTGTCACGCCGGAGGTCGCGGGTTCGAGCCCCGTCACTCGCGCCATCGCCTTGAAAGGCTTAGTCTTTTCCAAGTGCGATGGCGTCGGCCCCAAAGCGGCCGCCGCCGATTGTAGCGAAGATCAGACCGAACAGGATCAGGCAGGTCGATGGCAATGCGCCGCGCACGCCCAGGTTCGAATCCACCATCGCAACCGCCACCGCGAAATTGATCGCGCAGACCAGTCCGGCCCAGCGAATCGCGAAGCCGGTCACGAATCCGACCCCGCAGAAAAATTGGGCCCAGACCGATAGTCGCGCGGCGATTTCGGGACTCGGAAAATGATGGCGCCGCACGAAGTCGACGAATTCGGCCATGCGCGCCGCGCTGACGATATTGTCCCACACGCCCCAGATCAGGAAGCCGCCGATCACCAGCCGGGTGACAAGAAGGACGATGTCGCCGCGCGTTGCCCAGCGCGGTTGCGCCACCAGCGTCCTCCACTCGGCCATCGATCTCTCCCTTATCGGTCGGTGCGGGTACGAATCCTGTCGATCACGAGAATCGGGGCGCCGATCGCCACCGCGACCAGGCACAGGGTCACGAAGGATGAGACGAGCGGCCAGCTGAACGACGGCCCCATGGTCAGCCAGGCAAGCCCGACCAGCGCCAGCGACACCAGGCCGCCGCCAAAGCCGAAGGTCGCGGCGACGACGATCGCCTCCCAGCGGCCGCCCTGCGACCCTGGAACGGGGCCCTGAGGGTCGTTCACCGCCAGCGGCCGAGCTCCATCCAGCGCAGCAGCGGCTTCAGTGGCAGGATCCACACGATTCCCAGCACCAGATAGATGATCAGCTGGACGAGGACGGGCAGCGACCCGATCTCCGCGGAAAAGGTCGCCACCAGCACGATCCACACCAGGATCAGCGTCAGGATGGCCATCATGCCGGCGGGCTTGCGCCAGGTGGGTTCGGGTCCGGTACTCATGTCTCCGGATGCCATAGCATGCCGCGCTCGGTAATGACCGCATGAAGCGGCACGTCCCAGATATCGGTCGGGATCGCCGGCACCTCCTGGACGCTCCACGCGCAGCCGACGCGCCATGCATCGGGAAAGCGGGCAAAGGCGCGGTCATAATAGCCCGCGCCCTGGCCGAGCCGCCCCAGACGCGAATCGAACCCGACCAGCGGCGTCACGATGATGTCGGGGACGACTTCCTCGGCATCTGCACGCGGCTGCTTCAGGCCCATCGGTCCGGGCGCCAGCGGTTCGGTCATGTCCCACAGCAGGAACCGCATCGGGGTGGCGCGGGTCGTGACATGGGGGAGGGCGATGCGACAGCCGCGCTCCGCCGCTGCGGCGGCGAGCAGGGTCGGATCTGCCTCGCTGCCGACCGCAATATAGCTGGTGACGACAAGTCCGGGACGCAGGCGTTCGAGAAAGTCGGGTGGCGCCATTATCCCGCTTTCCGATTCGCTCGCGAAACGGTCGCGTTCGGCGCGAAGGCGCGCCCGGAGTGCCAGCTTGTCGGGAATCATGCGGTCTCCCGTCGGTTCGAGGGTGAGACAGTGCGGTGGCGGGACCGCCCTGGCCGTTTGCCAGAATATCCTCTGACGCCCGTTACGTCAGGTGGGGACCATGTGCCGCAGACCAGGATCTGCACAGGGACAGCCCCCATGGATGATGAATAGCCTCAGGGATAATGCCAAGGCTCGTACCGGGCAGTACCCGCCGCCGACCTATCTAGGCGTCCTCATCGTCTTCCTCAAGGGCCGCGGCGACCGCTTCCAGTCGATCGGCGATCCGGTCGAGAAGAACCGGCGAGACGCCAGTCGATGGATGGCGCTGCGCCTCGTCGAGCAGGTCGGCCAGGATCAGCGCGAGATAGACCAGGGTCTTCTCCGCACTCAGCCCGCCCGAGGCACGCAATGCGGTCGCTGCATGCTTCTCCAGCAGCGATTCGAGATGCCGCAGATGCGGTTCGTCGCCGTCGCGGGCGGCGATGGTATAGCTGCGGCCCGCCACGCTCAGCGTGATCTCGGCCATTACTCGCCATCCCCTTTTTCGCGGGCGATCAGGATGTCGAGCGACTGGACCGCGTCCTCGATCCGATCGCGAAGCCGGGCATGACGCCGGGCGAGTCGTGCATGAGCAAAGGCACGCGACGCGGCTGCCGCCTCGATCCGTTCCAACGCCTTTTCGATGCGGTTCGATACAATGTCCGCCATGACATTTCGCTTACGATCCCCCCGGGGGCGCGGCAACCCGCTATCGTTGCGGGCGGTGACGCTATTCGGCGGAGCGGTTGACGCGCGCGCCCATGCGTCCCAAAGGCGTGCGCGCCAGCTATCCGGGGGAGTTCCAGTGACCGCATCTTTCACCGATTGCGCGAATGCGATCCGAGCGCTTTCGATGGACGCCGTGGAGGCGGCGAACTCGGGACATCCCGGCATGCCGATGGGCATGGCCGATGTCGCGACCGTCCTGTTCCAAGAATATCTGAAGTTCGATCCGACCGATCCGCACTGGGCGGATCGCGACCGTTTCGTGCTGTCGGCCGGTCACGGCTCGATGCTGATCTACTCGCTGCTCCACCTGACCGGCTATGCTCGCCCGACGCTGGAGGATATCCGCACCTTCCGCCAGGTCGGCAGCCCCTGCGCCGGCCACCCCGAGAATTTCGAGCTGCCCGGCATCGAATGCACCACCGGCCCGCTCGGTCAGGGCCTGGCGATGGCGGTCGGCATGGCAGTGGCCGAGCGTCACCTGAACGCAGGCTTCGGCGATGACGTCGTCGACCACCGTACCTGGGTGATCGCCGGCGACGGCTGCCTGATGGAGGGAATCAACCATGAGGCGATCGGCCTTGCCGGTCACCTGAAGCTCGGCCGCCTGATCGTGTTGTGGGACGACAACAAGATCACGATCGACGGATCGGTCTCGCTCTCGTCGAGCGAGGACATTCCGGCGCGCTACACCGCCACCGGCTGGCAGGTCGTCGAATGCGACGGTCATGACGCCGACAGCATCCGCGCCGCCTTCGACGCCGCGATCGCCGACGATCGGCCGACGCTGGTCCGCTGCCGCACGATCATCGGCAAGGGTGCTCCGAACCTTCAGGGCACGTCGAAGACCCATGGCTCGCCGCTGGGCGCCGGCGAGATCGCGGCCGCTCGCGAGACATTGGGCTGGGACCATGCCCCGTTCGAGATTCCCGAGGACATCCGCCAGGCGTGGCTGGATGCAGGCAAGCGCAATGTTCAGGGCCATGCCGACTGGTCGGCACGGCTGGCCGGCCATGCCGACCGCGCTGAGTTCGAGCGTCGCATGGCGGGCGACCTGCCGGCCGACTTCTCGCTCGACGATTATATCGCCGGCCTGCTCGCGGCGCCGCAAAAGGTCGCGACCCGCAAGGCGAGCGAGATGGTGCTTGACGCGATCAACGCGCAGATCCCCGAGACCGTCGGCGGCTCGGCCGACCTGACCGGATCGAACAACACCAAGACCAAGCAGACCGGCCCGCTGACCGCGGAGGATTATTCGGGCCGCTACGTCTATTACGGCATTCGCGAGTTCGGCATGGCCGCGGCGATGAACGGCATGGCGCTGCACGGCGGCGTCATTCCCTATGGCGGCACCTTCCTTGTCTTCTCCGACTATGCCCGTCCGGCGATCCGCCTGTCGGCGCTTCAGCAGACCCGCGTCGTCTATGTCATGACGCATGATTCGATCGGCCTGGGCGAGGACGGCCCGACGCACCAGCCGATCGAGCATGTCATGAGCCTGCGCGCGATGCCGAACCTCGAAGTGTGGCGCCCGTGCGACGTCATCGAGACTGCCGAGGCCTGGGCCGAAGCGCTCGCGACCAAGGCGACGCCGTCGCTGCTGGCGCTGACCCGGCAGAACCTGCCGCAGCTGCGCGAGCAGGCTGGCAACCTGTCGGCCAGGGGCGCCTATCGCCTCCGCGCCGCGCAGGCCGATCGCAAGGTCGTGCTGCTCGCGACCGGATCGGAAGTCGAGATTGCGGTCGAGGTGCGCGACGCCCTTGAAGCGCAGGGCATCGGTGCCGATGTGGTGTCCATGCCATGCTGGGAGCGGTTCGATGCGCAGGACGCCGCCTATCGCGCCGACCTGATCCCGGCGGACGCGCTGAAGGTCTCGATCGAGGCCGGCACGACCTTTGGCTGGGAGCGCTATGTCGGGACTGACGGCCTCAGCTTCGGCATCGACCGGTTCGGCGCCTCGGGCCCGGCGCCCCGGCTGTACGAGCTGTTCGGCCTGACCGCCGCGGCGATCGTGCCGCAGATCACAGAGAAACTGAACTAAGCAGGAGAAGCTGGGACATGACGAAGGTTGCGATCAACGGGTTCGGACGTATCGGCCGTCTGGTGGCGCGCGCCATTCTCGAGCGTGCCGACAGCGGTCTGGAACTGGTGACGATCAACGACCTGGCCGACGCCAAGTCGAACGCCTGGCTCTTCTCGCGCGACAGCGTCCACGGCAAATATCCGGGCACGGTCGAGGCGGACGGCAACGACCTGGTCATCGACGGCAAGCGCATCAAGGTGACTGCCGAGCGCGATCCGGCCAACCTGCCGCACGCGGAGAACGGCGTCGACCTGGTGCTGGAATGCACCGGCTTCTTCACCGACCGCGCCAGCGCCCAGAAGCATATCGATGCCGGCGCCAAGAAGGTGCTGATCTCGGCACCGGGCAAGAATGTCGACCTGACCGTCGTGTACGGCGTCAATCACGACAAGCTGGAGGCCGGCCACACGATCGTGTCGAACGCCAGCTGCACTACCAACTGCCTGGCGCCGGTCGCCAAGGTGCTGAACGACAGCGTCGGCATCGAGCGCGGCCTGATGACCACGGTCCACGCCTATACCAACGATCAGAAGATCCTCGACCAGATCCACCCGGACCTGCGTCGTGCCCGCGCCGCGGCGATGAACATCATCCCGACCACCACCGGCGCCGCCCGCGCCGTGGGCGAGGTTCTACCCGAGCTGAAGGGCAAGCTGGACGGCTCGGCGATCCGCGTGCCCGTGCCGGACGGCAGCCTTGTCGATCTGACCTTCACGCCGAAGCGCGACACGACCAAGGAAGAGATCAACTCGATCCTGAAGGCTGCGTCCGAGAGCGGCCCGCTGAAGGGCGTGCTGGTCTATTCGGACGAGCCTTTGGTCTCGATCGACATCGTCCACACCCCGGCATCGTCGACCGTCGACAGCCTGGAGACGGCGGTGATCGACGGCAAGCTGGTCCGCGTCGTCAGCTGGTACGACAATGAATGGGGCTTCTCGAACCGCATGGTCGATACCGCATCTGCGATGGCCAAGCTGGGGTGACCGGCACGCTCGCCGGCATCGCCCGCCATCAACGGAAGCGGGGACCGATCGAGACGATCGAATCGGTCAGGGTGACGGTCGAGCAGGGGATCGAGGGCTGCTATCGCGGGCCCTTGAAACCCGGTGGCAGGAACCGCCGCCAAGTCACCGTGATGGAAGCGGAAGACTGGGCGGCGGCCCTGGCCGAAGCGGGCGCCGACCTGCCCTGGTGGCAGCGGCGGGCGAACCTGCTGGTCGAGGGCGTCGACCTGCCCCAGACGGACGGGGCACGGATCCTGATCGGCGATGACGTGGTGCTTCGCGTCACCGTCGAATGCGATCCGTGTGTCCGGATGGACGAACTTCATGACGGGCTGCAGGCTGCGCTTCGGCCCGATTGGCGCGGCGGCGCCTGTGCGCGTGTCGTCACGGGCGGCGACATCAGGATCGGTGACAAGGTCAGGATCGAATTATGAGCCGTAATTTCAAGACGCTGGACGACATGGGTGAGATTGCGGGACAGCGCGTGCTGGTCCGCGAGGATCTGAACGTGCCGATGGCGGACGGGCAAGTCACCGACGACACAAGGCTGCGCGCCGCGGTACAGACGGTCGCCGAACTCGCCGATCGCGGTGCGAAGGTCGTGGTGCTCGCGCATTTCGGCCGGCCCAAGGGCCAGCGCAATCCCGAGATGAGCCTGGCGCTGGTGACCAAGCCGTTCGAGCAAGTGCTCGGCCGCCCGGTCCGCTTCATCGACGATCAGGACGCCGCAGACAGCATCGCCAAGATGGCCGATGGCGAGGTCGGCATCCTCGAAAATACCCGCTTCGATCCGGGCGAGGAGAAGAATGCGCCCGAGACCGTTGAACGTCTCGCGGCGCTCGGCGACCTCTATGTCAACGACGCCTTTTCGGCGGCGCACCGCGCCCATGCCTCGACCGAGGGCCTGGCACACAAGCTGCCCGCCTTTGCCGGCCGTCAGATGGAGGCCGAACTCGATGCGCTCGACAAGGCGCTGGGCAATCCCGAACATCCGGTCGCCGCAGTCGTCGGCGGTGCCAAGGTCTCGACCAAGCTCGACGTGCTCAAGCATCTGGTGGCGCAGGTCGATCACCTGATCATCGGCGGCGGCATGGCCAACACCTTCCTCGCCGCGCGCGGCGTCGATGTCGGCAAGAGCCTGTGCGAGCACGACCTGACCGGCACGGCCGAGGCGATCCTCGACGCGGCCGATGCGGCCAACTGCACCGTCCATCTTCCCTATGACGTGGTCGTGGCGAAGGAGTTCAAGGCGAACCCGGAGACGCGCACCGTCAACGTCCATGAAGTCGCGGCGGACGAGATGATCCTCGACATCGGCCCGGCGGCGACCGAGGCGCTGGCCGATGTGCTCAAGACCTGCCGGACGCTGGTGTGGAATGGGCCGCTCGGCGCGTTCGAGACGCCGCCGTTCGACACCGCGACCATGTCGCTTGCCCGCACGGCAGCAGCGCTGACGCGTGAAGGTTCGCTCGTGTCGGTCGCTGGCGGCGGCGACACCGTCGCTGCCCTCAATCAGGCCGGCGTTTCCGGCGACATGACCTTCATCTCGACCGCGGGCGGCGCCTTTCTGGAATGGATGGAAGGCAAGGAGCTGCCGGGCGTCGCGGCGCTGACACGATGAGCGCGCAGGTGGTCGGCCTGTTCGAGACCCCGGTGGTCATCGATGAGGTGCCGAACGCCGAAGCGCTCAATGCGGTGCTCAAGCCCACGATCCTCGATCGCCGGGCTGCGTCGCGCGGGGTGACCATCTCGAATATCGGCGGGTGGCAGTCCGAACATGACATGGTGCAATGGGGCGGCGATGCGCTGGACGCGGTCGTGCGCCATGTAATCGCGCTCGCTGATGCTCACTGCGTTGACATCGTGTCCCCGGCGGCGCCCCGGCACCGCTGGGGTACGGACATCTGGGCCAATGTCTCCCCGCCGCATGCCTCGAACCAGATGCATACCCATCCCGGAGCATTCTGGTCCGCGGTCTATTATGTAGACGATGGCTCGGACGGGAGCGGACCGGCCAAGGGCGGCGAACTGACCATCGAGGATCCGCGCATGCCAATGATCCTTATGACGATGCCCAATCTCCGGTTCCGGCGACCCGATGGTGCGCCGCACGAACCTCAGCTCGGGCTGCGGCCGAAAAGCGGACGCGTGATCCTGTTTCCCGGATGGCTCAATCACGGCGTGATGCCGCACGGTGGTCCGGGCGAACGCATCTCGATCGCGATTAATCTTCACCCTTTTCCCGGCGGTCAAGGCGCCGGCTGAGCCCCCGGGTCGAGCGAGATCTAGACCTTATTTCGCTGCAGGTGCGAACGTCACCGTTGTCAGCCTTTTCGCCTGCGAAACGGGAGGATAGGGACCGGTCCATCCGACCGAATCAGGGGATCCCAATGAGCATCACGCCCGTCGTCAAGGCCATTCTCGACAATTACGAGTCCGACAACCCGGGCGTGAAGGCGAACCTCGCCCGCATCCTGATGCAGGGGCGGCTGGGCGGCACCGGCAAGCTGATTATCCTGCCGGTCGACCAGGGCTTCGAACATGGCCCGGCGCGCAGCTTCGCGGTCAACCCGCCGGCCTATGACCCGCATTATCATTTCCAGCTCGCGATTGACGCAGGGCTCAGCGCCTATGCCGCGCCGCTCGGCATGCTCGAAGCCGGGGCAGGGACCTTTGCCGGCCAGATCCCGACCATCCTCAAGGTCAACAGCTCGAACAGCTGGGCCAGCGGCGCCAACCAGGCGGTGACCGGCGGGGTCGATGACGCGCTGCGCCTCGGCTGCTCGGCGATCGGCTTCACCATCTATCCGGGCAGCGACGACGTCTTCGACATGATGGAGGAGATCCGCGAACTGTCGGCCCAGGCCAAGTCGGTTGGTATCGCCACCGTCATCTGGTCCTATCCGCGCGGCGGCATCCTGCCCAAGTCGGGCGAGCTTGCGCTCGACGTCGGCGCCTATGCCGCGCACATGGCGGCGCTGCTCGGTGCGCACATCATCAAGGTGAAGCTGCCCAGCGACCATATCGAGCAGAAGGACGCGCAGAAGTCCTATGAGGGCACCGACTGGTCGAAGCAATCGGACCGCGTGCGCCACGTCGTCCAGTCCTGCTTCGCCGGGCGCCGCATCGTCGTCTTCTCCGGCGGCGCTGCCAAGGGCACCGACGCGGTCTATCAGGACGCGATCGACATCCGCGACGGCGGCGGCAACGGTTCGATCATCGGCCGCAACACCTTCCAGCGCGAGCGCGGCGAGGCAATGGCGATGCTCGACAAGCTCGTCCGCATCTACAAGGGCGAGGAATAATGGTATCGCGCCGCCCGGTGCTCGCCGGCCTTGCGCTGACGGTGCTGGGCGGCCCATCCTGGGCCGGGGAGATCGCGGGGATGGATGACACCGAACGCTATGGCCTGATCGGCAAGATGAAGGCCCAGCCGGGCAAGCGTGCCGAGCTGATCGCGATCCTCAGCAAGGGTACCCGCTCGATGCCCGGCTGCCAGGCCTATCTCATCGCCGAGGATGTGAAGGATGCCGACGGCATCTGGATCACCGAAGTGTGGGAAACGAAGCAGCATCACGCGGACTCGCTGAAGCTGCCCGAAGTCCAGGCGGCGATCGCCGAAGGGCGGCCGATGATCGCCGGCTTCGAGAGCCAGATCGAGACCCGTCCGATCGTAGGCTGATCCTGTTGTACGATCGTATAACTGCCTAGCCGAGCGTCTGACGCACCATCGCGCGGAGCGTCTGCGCGTCGGGAATCGCGGCGGTGTCGATGTCGTTGTTGAAATAGACCCAGACCGGTCGGCCGCTTCGGGCTTCGCCGGCGATCCAGTCGGCCCAGTCCCGCAGCACCGCGTCGCGGTAGCGGCCTTGATATTTCCCGCCGCCGCCATGGAAGCGCAGATAGGCCAGCGGCCCGGTGGCCAGCCGCGGACTTTCCAGCCCCGGCATGTCATGCACGCAGAACCCCGCCGAATAGCGGTCGAGCAGCTCGAAGACGGCGTCGCAATACCAGCTGGCGTCGCGAAACTCGAAGACCGCTCGCACGTCCTGGGGCAGCAGGCCGAGAAACGCTTCGAGCCGCTCCAGATTGACCCGAAACCGCGGCGGCAGCTGGAACAGCAACGGTCCCAGCGCGTCACCGAGGTGACGAACCGGCGCCATCATCCGCGCCAGCGGTTCCTCGCAATCCTTCAGCTTCTTCGCCAGGGTCAGGAACCGGTTGGCCTTCACCGCATAGCAGAACCCCTCCGGTGCCTGCTCGCGCCAGGCATCGAGCGTCTCCGCCTTGGGCAGGCGGTAGAAGCTGTTGTTGATCTCGACCGTGTCGAACTGCTCGGCATAATAGTCGAACCAGCGCTTCATCGGCAGCGTCTCGGGATAGAAGCTGCCGCGCCAGTGGCGATAATTCCAGCCGGAACAGCCGATGCGGACGGGAGCGGGAAGGGGCGGTTTCATCCGATCTCCGACGGTGCGAACCAAGGTCGGGGCTCAACGCAGTCGGGGCAGGAAGGATCGGCCCCTTGCGTCGATTTGCGATGCGGGCGATTGGGGCGGGATGATCGACGATGACGATGCTCCCGAATTCACCCCAGAGATCGCGGCCGAGTTCGCCGCCACTTTCAAGCGCGACGATCGCCGGCCGCCGTGCCAGCTCTATCTGATCTCTCCGCAGGACGTGACCGGCGGGTTCGATGAGCGACTGAAGCGTGCGCTTGGGGCGGGGCCGGTGGCTGCGTTCCAGTTCCGGGTGAAGGGCGTTGACCAGCATGAGGCGGCACGCCTGGCCGAGCCGCTGCGGCGGATCTGCGCCGACCATCAGGTCGCGTTCATCGTCAATGACAGCATGTCACTGGCCAAGCGTCTGGGCGCTGATGGCGTTCATCTGGGGCAGGGCGATGGCGATCCGCGTGAGGCGCGGGCGATGCTGGGGCCGGAGGCGCAGATCGGCGTGACCTGTCACGACAGCCGCCACCTGGCGATGGAAGCGGGTGAGGCGGGCGCCGATTATGTCGCGTTCGGCGCCTTCTACCCGACAACGACCAAGGACGTGCAGCATCGCCCCGAGCCGGCGATCCTGTCGTGGTGGACCACCTTGTTCGAAATCCCCTGCGTCGCGATCGGCGGCATCACCCCGGACAATGCCGTGCCGCTGATCGCGGCGGGGGCCGACTTCCTTGCGGTCGCGAATTCCGTCTGGGGCGGCGACGAGGAAAAGGCGGTCAGGGCGTTCGCCGAGTTGCTGGGATGATCCGCGCCGGATAGAATCGGTCGCAAGGTCGTTGTGCAGGTGAACCGATCCCTGCCGGAGCCTGTGCCGATGTCTCACCCGCGCTGTTCCACCCGGATCCGCCCGTGAAGGCGAGCACGCTGATCACCGCGATTGGTGCAGGCGGGCTGGTCATCATGGCAGCCTCGATGATCCGGATCGTGCCCGCCGAAACGCCCGCGGCACAGCCGACGCCGCATCCCTCGCCGGCGACGGCTTCCGCGAGCGCGGCGCCCGCGCGATCGGGCGCGCAGCCTGCGGGCGCGGCCTCGCTCACCGTTCCGGTGTCGGGGGTGGAGCGGTCGCAGATCACCGACAATTATGGCGACCCGCGCGGCGACGGGACGCGGGCGCATGAAGGGTGCGACGTGATGGCACCCGGCGGCACGCCCGTCGTCGCGGCGGCCGACGGGCAGGTCGAGAAGCTGTTCTTTTCCGAAGGCGGCGGCGGGATCAGCCTGTACGTCCGCTCGCCCGATCGCCTGTGGAGCTATTATTACGCCCATCTCCAGGGCTACGCACCCGGACTTCAGGAAGGGAAATGGGTGCGTGCCGGCGATGTGGTCGGCTATGTCGGCGATACCGGCAATGCCGGCGCCGGCAATTTCCATCTGCACTTCGGCGTTTCGCGGATGACCCCCGAGCAACGCTGGTCGCAGGGCGAGCCGGTCAACCCCTGTCCGATGCTGATGCTTGCCCCGGGCGGCGCGGGAAGCTAAAGGGCCGCCTCGCTCTTTCTCAAGCTACAGGCACGATCCCATGAAGATCAGCGGCGTGGACATCCGTCCCGGCAATATCATCGAATATGAAGGCGGCATCTGGCGTGCGGTCAAGATCCAGCACACCCAGCCCGGCAAGGGCGGCGCCTATATGCAGGTCGAGCTGAAGAACCTGCGCGACGGCCGCAAGAACAATGTCCGCTTCCGCTCCGCCGAAACGGTCGAGCGCGTGCGCCTCGACACCAAGGACTTCCAATTCCTGTTCGCCGACGGCGATGTCCTGACCTTCATGGACAAGGAAACCTACGACCAGATCACGCTGCCGCGCGACCTGCTCGGTGATGCTGCGGCGTTCCTGCAGGACGGCATGGACGTGGTGATGGAGCTGTATGACGAGGATCCGATCAACGTGCAGCTGCCCGACACGATCGAAGCGACGATCGTCGAGGCCGATGCCGTGGTGAAGGGCCAGACCGCTTCGTCCAGCTACAAGCCCGCGCTGCTCGAGAATGGCGTGCGCGTGATGGTGCCGCCGCATATCGCCAGCGGTACCCGTATCGTCGTCGACGTCTACGAACAGACCTACGTCCGCCGCGCGGACTGATTGACCGTCGGGGCGGGCCATGGTGCTCGCCCCTGCGGCGTTTCGTCCGCGCCGAGCGGGCGGCCACCCCAGCGCTTCCCAGGGGAAGCGGGAGACTATCCTTGGTTTCGCATTCCGGCATCATCACCGTCATCGAACGCGCCTGCCGCAAGGCCGGCCCGCGGCTGCGGCGTGACTTCAACGAGGTCCAGCACCTCCAGGTGAGCCGCAAGGGTCCCGCCGACTTCGTGTCGATCGCCGACAAGCGCGCCGAAGACACGATGATCGAGGAACTCCAGAAGGCGCGTCCCGACTGGGGCTTCCTGGTCGAGGAGCGCGGCGAGATCGCCGGCGATCCCGACAAGCCGCGCTGGATCATCGATCCGCTCGACGGCACCAGCAACTTCCTTCACGGCATCCCGCATTTCGCGATCTCGGTCGCGGTCGAGGATCCGCACGGGGCGCAGGGCAAGCCCGAGATCACTCACGGCTATATCTATCAGCCGCTGACCGACGAGAGCTTCTGGGCCGAAAAGGGCCGCGGCGCCTGGCTGCAGGACCAGCGGCTGCGCGTGTCGTCGCGCCGCCATCTCGACGAGGCGCTGATCGCGACCGGCATCCCGTTCCTGGGCCATGGCAATTTCGCCCAGTGGAGCCGCATTTTCGGTGCGGTCGCGCCGGAAGTCGCGGGCATCCGCCGGCTGGGCTCGGCCGCGCTCGACTTGGCCTGGGTCGCAGCGGGGCGGTTCGACGGCTTCTGGGAAGCCGATCTGAAGCCGTGGGACGTCGCGGCCGGCATGCTGCTGATCAAGGAAGCCGGCGGCTTCGTCACCGATTTCCGCGGCCAGGACATGGCGATGCAGCGCAACCAGTTCCTGGCGGCGAACGACGCCCTCCATTCCAAGCTGCACAAGCTGGTCGCCAACGCGCTGCGCTGAGGCGGCGGCGGGGGGCTGCCTACTGTCGGTGCGCTTCAGGGCCGCTGCATGAACACCCGGCGCTGGCTCGGCCAGCGCCGGGTTTTTCGTGGTCATGGCAGGGCGGGGCTATCGGGATGGAGCCCAGCGACGCGGGGCGCGACGTCTCGCGAGAGCCCAAAGGGCTTTCGCGGCTGGGCTCCGGCCTCCGCCGGAACGCGGCATGGTGCGCCGGGGACGCTTGCCGGAGACACCGATGGACTGTGTTTGCCCGAGGCACCGACCAGCTGGATCCTAACCTGTCCATAGTTGCGAGTCATTCTCATGGCTGCAGGCGTTGCGTCCCGGGGTTCAGAGTCCTAAAGCCGCCTCAGATTCCGCACTCGCGAGAAGAGACATTGATCGACCTTTCGCA
The DNA here is from genome assembly GCF_055521555.1 of Sphingomonas sp. BL-S-25. Taxonomy (NCBI): domain Bacteria; kingdom Pseudomonadati; phylum Pseudomonadota; class Alphaproteobacteria; order Sphingomonadales; family Sphingomonadaceae; genus Sphingomonas; species Sphingomonas sp. BL-S-25. Next base: position 4,358,271 of record NZ_CM145486.1, on the reverse strand, counting down.
ATATCTGCCGATCCTGCTGTTCCTCGGCATTGCGCTCGTGCTTTCCAGCGCGTTCGTGTTCCTGCCGATGGTGGTCAGCCGGCTCACCGGCTCGCACAAGCCGACCCCGGAGAAGCTCACCGAATATGAGTGCGGCTTCCCCGCGTTCGAGGATTCGCGCAGTCAGTTCGACGTGCGCTTCTACCTCGTCGCGATCCTCTTCATCATCTTCGACCTCGAAGCTGCCTTCCTGTTTCCGTGGGCGGTGTCGGTGTTCGATCTGGGCTGGGTCGCCTGGATCTCGATGATGGTCTTCATCGCCGAGCTGACGCTCGGCCTCGTTTACGCCTGGAAAGTGGGAGCCCTAGATTGGGAGTAGATCTGACGCAGGCACCGCCTCCGGGCACGCTTCCGGATGTCGGCTTCCTCAACGACATCAACGCCGAGCTCAATGACAAGGGCTTCCTGGTCACCTCGACCGAGGAGCTGTTCCAGTGGGCGCGTACCGGCTCTTTGTGGTGGATGACGTTCGGCCTCGCCTGCTGCGCGGTCGAGATGATCCACGTCAACATGCCGCGCTACGACATGGAGCGCTTCGGTGCCGCACCGCGCGCGTCGCCGCGCCAGTCGGACGTGATGATCGTCGCCGGCACGCTGTGCAACAAGATGGCACCGGCGCTGCGCCGCGTGTACGACCAGATGTCCGAGCCGAAATATGTCGTCTCGATGGGGTCGTGCGCCAATGGCGGCGGCTATTATCATTATAGCTACAGCGTCGTTCGCGGTTGCGACCGGATCGTTCCGGTGGACATCTATGTCCCCGGCTGTCCGCCGACTGCCGAGGCGCTGCTGTACGGCATCATGCAGCTGCAGCGGAAGATCCGCCGCTCGGGGACGATCGAACGGTGAAGGCACCCGCACCCAGATACGCCGCCAATGACGGCGTGATCGACGCGGCGAAGGCTGCGCTCGGCGACATGCTGGTCGACACGCTCGATGCGGTCGGCGAAGTGACGCTCACGGTCGACCGGCCCCGGCTGGTGGAGGCGATGATCGCGCTGCGCGACACGCCGGGCCTGGAATATCAGCAGTGCATGGAAATCGCCGGGGTCGATTATCTCGACCGCGAAGAGCGGTTCGACGTGTGCTACATGCTGCTCAGCCTCACCCGCAACCACCGCATCCGCGTCCGCGTCATTACCGATGACGTGAAGCCGGTTCCGTCGGTAACGGGAATCTGGCCGGTCGCCGGCTGGCTCGAGCGCGAAGTGTACGACATGTACGGCGTGCTCTTCTCGGGCAATACCGACCTGCGCCGCATCCTGACCGACTACGGGTTCCAGGGGCATCCGCAGCGCAAGGACTTCCCGCTGACCGGGTTCGTCGAGCTGCGCTATTCGGAAGAAGCGAAGCGCGTGGTCTATGAGCCGGTCAAGCTGGCGCAGGACTTCCGCAATTTCGACTTCATGAGCCCGTGGGAAGGCGCCGCCTATATCCTGCCGGGCGACGAGAAGGCTGCCGGGACGGGGCCGGGCGATACGCCGCAGGGCAAGCCTGCGCCTGCGCCGACCCCCGCCGCACCGCCGCCGCCGCCCGTTCCCCAGGAAAAGGGTGCGCCGACGCCGGTGACCGCCGACGATGTGGTCAAGGCCGATGAAGCCGCAACCAAGGATGTCGAACCGAGCGCGAAGACGGCCAAGACCGACGACAGTCCGGCCGATACCGGCGAGGGCAAGGCTGAGCCGAAGCCGAAGCGCAGCAGGAAGCCCAAGGATCCCGACGTGGTTCCGACCAAGGGCAAGGGCCAGAACCAATGACCGATACCGTTCAGGGCATGATGGAACGTGGTGGACCGGAGAATCCGCCCACCGACGTCGAGATCCAGAACTACACGATCAACTTCGGCCCGCAGCATCCCGCGGCGCACGGCGTGCTGCGTCTGGTGATGGAGCTGGACGGCGAGATCGTCGAGCGGCTCGATCCGCATGTCGGCCTGCTGCATCGCGGCACCGAGAAGCTGATCGAGTACAAGACCTATCAGCAGGCGCTGCCCTATTTCGACCGGCTCGACTATTGCTCGCCGCTGGCGATGGAGCACAGCTATGTGCTGGCGGTCGAGAAGCTGCTCGACCTGGAAGTGCCGCTGCGCGCCCAGTATCTGCGCGTGTTCTTCGCCGAGCTGACCCGCATCTGCAATCACATGCTGAACCTCGGTTCGCATGTGATGGACGTCGGCGCGATGACGCCGAACCTGTGGATGTTCGAGATCCGCGAGGACTGCCTCAACTTCTTCGAGCGCGCCTCGGGCGCCCGCATGCACGCGAATTATTTCCGCGTCGGCGGCGTCCATCAGGACGTGCCGCTGAAGCTGCTGACCGATATCGGCGAATGGCTGGACACCCGCCTGCCGCAGCTGTTCGGCGACGCCATCAGCCTGGTGGCCGAGAACCGCATCTTCAAGCAGCGCAACGTCGACATCGCGGTCGTCAGCCGCGAGGATTCGATCAAATGGGGCTTTTCGGGCCCGATGATCCGCGGCGCGGGCATCCCCTGGGATATCCGCAAGTCGCAGCCCTATGACGTGTACGACCGGATGGAGTTCGACGTTCCCGTCGGCACCCGCGGCGATTGCTATGACCGGTTCATGGTGCGCGTCGAGGAAGTCTATCAGTCCGCGCGGATCATGAAGCAGTGCCTGGCGCAGATGCCCGAAGGCCCGGTCATGACGCTCGACCGCAAGGTCGGCCCGCCCAAGCGCGGCGAGATGAAACAGTCGATGGAAGCGCTGATCCATCACTTCAAGCTCTATTCGGAAGGCTATCACGTCCCCGCGGGCGAGGTATATGTCGCGACCGAGAGCCCGAAGGGCGAGTTCGGCGTGTATCTGGTCAGCGACGGCACCAACAAGCCGTATCGCTGCAAGATCCGTCCGACGGCGTTCAGCCACCTCCAGGCGATGGACTTCATGTCGCGCGGCCACATGCTTGCCGACACCACTGCCATCCTGGGTGCGCTCGACATCGTGTTCGGGGAGTGCGACCGGTGAGCGAGGCGCGCATCGCGACGGCGACGGCCATGATCGAGCGCTACAATGCGCAGGATCCCGATGGCTATGTCGCGCTGATGACCGATGGCGCGTGCGAGGCGACCTATCGCGGCGCGGTGCTGCGCGAGGGGCGTGAAGGCGTCCGCTCTGGCCTGGCCGACATGTTCGCCCAGTTTCCGGAGAACCGGGCCGAGATCCTCGGCTCCTATGCCCTGGGCGAGACGGTGGTCCTGCACGAGCGTGTGTCGCGCTCGGCCGATGCCGAGCCGTTCGAGGTGATGTCGATCTATTCTTTCACCGACGACAAGGTCGATCGGGTGGAGTTCATTCGCTGATGGCTGAGAAACCCCCTCTTCTCGATACGCCGGAGCTTCGCGAGCGCTGGGGTGCGTTCGCCTGGACCGCGGAGAATGCGGCCAAGGCTCAGGAAATCCTGGCACGCTATCCGGCAGGCCGGCAGCAGTCCTGCTCGATCCCGTTCCTCGACCTGGCGCAGCGCCAGGTGGGTGCGGAGACGCAGACCCAGGGCTGGCTGCCGATTCCGGTGATGGAGTTCGTCGCCGCGGAACTGGGCATGCCCTATATCCGCGTGCTGGAAGTCGCGAGCTTCTACACGATGTTCAACCTGCACCCGGTCGGTCGCTTCCATGTCCAGGTGTGCGGCACGACGCCGTGCTGGCTGCGCGGGTCGGACGATGTGTTCGAGGCGTGCAAGGCGCGTGGGCTGAAGAAGGGCCACACGACCGAGGACGGGCTGTTCACGCTGACCGAGGTCGAGTGCATGGGCAATTGCTCGTCGGCACCGATGGTCCAGATCAACGACGACAATTACGAGGATCTGACCTACGATCGCACGCTCGCGATCCTCGACGCGCTGGCGAAGGGCGAGACGCCCAAGGCCGGCACGCAGGAGCCGGGTCGCCATACGGTCGAGCCGGTGGGCGGTCCCACCACGCTGACCGCGATGGTCGACGCGAACCACGACTATCGGACGGAGTGGTAGGATGAACGCCGAGAACAAGAACCTGATCGTCACGGTCCTGGCCATCATCGGTGGCCTGGTAGTGCTGGGCTGGGTGCTGCGGGTGACGTTCGCGCTGATCGGCCCGCTGCTGCTGATTGCGGTCGCGGTCGGCATCTATCTGCTGTTCGTGAAGAAGGGGCCTGGTCGATGAACCCGGTCTGGATCGCACTGGCGGTCGTCTTCATCGGATCCCTTGTCGCGATCTTCGCCGGGATCACTGCCAGGAAGGGCAAGAACTAATGCTGGCGGACAAGGACCGCATCTTCACCAATCTGTACGGCTATCAGCCCTGGGGGCTGAAGGCCGCGATGGGGCGTGGCGACTGGGATCAGACCAAGGCGCTGCTGGAGATCGGCAACGACACGATCATCGACCGGATCAAGGCGTCGGGCCTGCGCGGCCGCGGCGGCGCCGGCTTCCCGACGGGCATGAAGTGGAGCTTCATGCCGAAGGAGCCGCGTCCCGATCGTCCGAACTTCCTGGTGATCAATGCCGACGAGTCCGAGCCGGGTTCGTGCAAGGACCGCGAGATCATCCGTCACGATCCGCACAAGCTGATCGAGGGCGCGCTGGTCGCCGGCTTCGCGATGCGCGCGCGCGCCGCCTATATCTATATCCGCGGCGAATATATCCGCGAGGCCGAGACGCTGTTCGCGGCGGTCAAGGAAGCCTATGACGCCGGCCTGATCGGCAAGAACGCCTGCAAGTCGGGCTATGACTTCGACGTGTTCGTCCACCGCGGCGCCGGCGCCTATATCTGCGGCGAAGAGACCGCGATGCTGGAAAGCCTCGAGGGCAAGAAGGGCCAGCCGCGACTGAAGCCGCCATTCCCGGCGGGTGCGGGCCTGTATGGCTGCCCGACGACGGTCAACAATGTCGAATCGATCGCGGTCGTGCCGACGATCCTGCGCCGTTCGCCCGAATGGTTCGCCAGCTTCGGCGCGGAGAACAACAAGGGCACCAAGCTCTTCCAGATCTCGGGCCATGTCGAGAAGCCGTGCGTGGTCGAGGAGGCCATGTCGATCCCGTTCCGCGAGCTGATCGAGAAGCATTGCGGCGGCATCCGCGGCGGCTGGGACAATCTGCTGGCGGTGATCCCCGGCGGATCGTCGGTGCCGCTGGTGCCGGCCGAGCAGATCATGGACTGTCCGATGGACTTCGACGGCCTGCGCGGCGTCGGGTCGGGCCTGGGCACCGCGGCGATCATCGTCATGGACAAGTCCACCGACATCGTGAAGGCGATCAGCCGGATCAGCTATTTCTACAAGCATGAGAGCTGCGGCCAGTGCACGCCGTGCCGCGAGGGCACCGGCTGGATGTGGCGCGTGATGGAGCGGCTGCGCACCGGCGACGCCGACATCAGCGAGATCGACACGCTGTTCCAGGTGACCAAGCAGGTCGAGGGCCACACCATCTGCGCGCTGGGCGACGCGGCCGCATGGCCGATCCAGGGCCTGATCCGTCATTTCCGTCCCGAACTGGAGCGCCGCATCGTCGAGCGCAACGGCGGCGGCGACACCGCATTCCAAGAGGCGGCAGAGTAATGCCAAAGCTTAAAGTCGACGGTATCGAAGTCGAGGTCCCCGCCGGCGCCACCGTGCTCCAGGCCTGCGAGGCCGCGGGCAAGGAAATTCCGCGCTTCTGCTATCACGAGCGGCTGTCGATCGCCGGCAATTGCCGCATGTGCCTGGTCGAGGTGAAGCCCGGACCGCCCAAACCGCAGGCAAGCTGCGCGCTGCCCGCCGCTGACAATCAGGAAGTCCGCACCGACAGCGCGATGGTCAAGGCCGCGCGCGAAGGCGTGATGGAATTCCTGCTGATCAATCACCCGCTTGACTGCCCGATCTGCGACCAGGGCGGCGAGTGCGACCTGCAGGACCAGTCGGTCGCCTATGGCCGCGGCCATTCGCGCTACACCGAAAACAAGCGTGCGGTGACCGAGAAGTATATGGGTCCGATCGTGAAGACGGTCATGACCCGGTGCATCCAGTGCACCCGCTGCGTGCGCTTCGCCGAGGAAGTCGCCGGCGTGGAAGAGATCGGTGCGATCTATCGCGGCGAGGACATGCAGATCACCTCCTATCTCGAAAAGGCGGTGACCAGTGAGCTTTCGGGCAATGTCGTCGACCTGTGCCCGGTCGGTGCGCTCACCTCGAAGCCCTATGCGTTTGAGGCGCGTCCGTGGGAGCTGAAGAAGACGCTGTCGATCGACGTCAGCGACGCGGTCGGCACCAATATCCGCCTCGACAGCCGCGGCCGCGCCGTGCTGCGCGCGCTGCCGCGCATCAACGAGGACGTCAACGAGGAATGGGCGCACGACAAGACGCGCCACCATGTCGACGGCCTGTCGCGCCGCCGCCTGGACAAGCCCTATGTCCGCAAGGACGGCAAGCTGGTCGAGGCAAGCTGGGACGAGGCGTTCGAAGCGATCGCGGCGGTGGCGAAGACCGTCGGCGCGAGCGTCGCGGCGATCGCCGGTGACCTGGTCGATTGCGAGACGATGTACGCCGCCAAGGCGCTGGTGGCGTCGATGGGCTCGACCCTGCTCGAAGGCCGCCAGACCGGCATGGCCTATGACACCAGCAATCTGGGCGCGGTCGCGTTCAACACGACGATCGCAGGCATCGAGGATGCCGATGCGATCCTGCTGGTGGGCAGCAACCTGCGCTGGGAAGCGCCGCTGGTGAACACCCGCGTGCGCAAGGCGATCAAGAAGGGCGCGCGCGTCTTCGCGATCGGGCCCGAGACCGACCTGACCTACAAGGTCGAATGGCTGGGCAACGATCTCGGCCTGCTGGGCAAGCTGCCCGACCGTGCGGCCGAGGCGATCGACGCGGCGAAGAAGCCGGTGCTGATCGTCGGCCCGGGCGCGCTGAAGGACGGCCACGGCCCGACGCTGGCGATGGCCGAGGGCTTCATGCGCGACGCGGCCGAGACCGAGGCGGCGTGGAACGGCTATAATGTCGTTCACCTGGCCGCGGCGCGGATGGGCGGGCTGATGCTCGGCTATGCGCAGAAGGGCGGCATTGCCGACATCGTTGCAGCGTCGCCGAAGCTCGCCTTCTTCCTGGGCGCCGACGAAGTCGATTTCAGCGCCTTCGCCGGCAGCTTCAAGGTCTATATCGGCCATCACGGCGATGCCGGCGCACACCATGCCGACGTCATCCTGCCGGGTGCGACCTATGCCGAGAAGCCGGGCACCTATGTGAACCTGGAAGGCCGGGTGCAGCGCGCCGATCGCGCCGTCTATGCCCCGGGCGATGCCCGCGAGGACTGGACGATCCTGCGCGCGCTGTCCGACAAGATCGGCCGGACGCTGCCGTTCGACAGCCTGGTCGAGCTGCGCGCGGCGATGGCGTCCGACGTTCCCGAACTGGGGCAGGAGGGTCTTGTCCGTTACGACTGGGCGCCGCCCAGCCTGGCGAGCTCGGCCAGCGGCGAGGTCGCCTATCCGGTCAAGGACTTCTATCTCACCAACGCCATCTGCCGTGCGAGCCCGACGATGCAGCGCTGCTCGGCTGAACTGATCCACGGCGAAGACTTTGCGGAGGCGGCGGAGTGACCGCGTTTTTTGAATGGCTCGGACTTCCGTTCGAGGCGGCCTGGCTGATCGCGACGATCGCGGGCATCCTGCTGATCGCACTGCCGCTGATGCTGGCGGTGGCGATGATCATCTATGCCGATCGCAAGATCTGGGCGGCGATGGCGCTGCGCCGCGGCCCGAACGTGGTCGGTCCGCTCGGCCTGCTCCAGTCCTTCGCCGACGGCCTGAAGGTGTTCCTGCAGGAAACGATCATCCCGTCGGGCGCCAATCGCGGGCTGTTCATCCTGGCTCCGATCATCACCTTCACGGTCGCGCTGATCGTCTGGGCGGTGGTGCCGTTCCAGGCGGGCGTGATGTTGTCGAACATCAATGTCGGCCTGCTCTACGTGCTCGCGGCCTCGTCGCTCGGCGTGTACGGCATCATCCTGGCCGGCTGGGCGTCGAACTCGAAATATCCCTTCTACTCGGCGATCCGCGCCGCGGCGCAGATGGTCAGCTATGAAGTCTCGATCGGCTTCGTCCTGATCGCGATCGTGCTGTGGTCGGGCAGTTTCAACCTGTCGGTCATCGTCGGTCAGCAGCAGGGCCATGTGCTCGGCTTCCTCAACGGTTTCGGGTTCAACCCGCTGCTGTTCCCGATGGCGGTGGTGTTCTTCATCTCGTCGCTGGCCGAGACGCAGCGCGCCCCGTTCGACCTGACCGAGGCCGAGTCCGAGCTCGTCGCCGGCTATCAGACCGAATATTCGTCGATGTCGTTCGCGCTCTACTGGCTGGGCGAATATGCAAACGTCATCCTGATGTGCACGCTGAACGCGACGCTGTTCTGGGGTGGCTACCTGCCGCCGTTCGACTGGGCGCCGCTCTATTACGTGCCGGGCATCCTCTGGCTGTTCGCAAAGATCCTGTTCTTCTTCTTCTGCTTCAGCTGGGTGAAGGCCACCGTCCCGCGCTACCGCTATGACCAGCTGATGCGGCTGGGCTGGAAGATCTTCCTCCCTCTGTCGCTGTTCTTCGTGTTCCTCGTTTCCGGGTACCTCATGGCCACCCGGGTTGGATTTGCCGCATGAGTATCGCCCAGACCATCCGGTCGTTCACGCTGTGGGAGTTCGTCAAGGCGCATGCCCTTACGCTGAAGTATTTCTTCAAGCCCAAGGCGACGATCAACTATCCGTACGAGAAGAACCCGATCTCGCCCCGCTTCCGCGGCGAGCATGCGCTGCGCCGCTATCCCAATGGCGAAGAGCGCTGCATCGCGTGCAAGCTGTGCGAGGCGGTGTGTCCGGCGCTGGCGATCACGATCGAGGCCGAGCCGCGCGACGACGGCAGCCGCCGCACGACGCGCTACGACATCGACATGACCAAGTGCATCTATTGCGGCCTGTGCCAGGAGGCATGCCCGGTGGATGCGATCGTCGAGGGACCGAATTTCGAATTCGCGACCGAAACCCGTGAGGAGCTGATCTATCAGAAGGACAAGCTGCTCGCGAACGGCGACCGCTGGGAGCGCGCAATCGCCGCGAACCTTGCCGCCGATGCACCGTACCGTTAAGCGCACGCCAATTCTCAGGGGCCGTTCGATTCCGTGATCCAGGTTCTAGCCTTCTACCTGTTCGCCATCGTCGTCGTCGCATCCGCGGCGCTGACGATCCTGTCGCGCAACCCGGTCCATTCGGTGCTTTGGCTCATCATGGCGTTCTTCAACGCCGCGGGGCTGATGGTGCTGGCCGGTGCCGAGTTCATCGCGATGCTGCTGGTCATCGTGTATGTCGGCGCGGTCGCGGTCCTCTTCCTGTTCGTCGTCATGATGCTCGACATCGACTTCGCCGAGTTGCGTGCCGGCGTGATGCGCTATGCCGCGGTCGGCCTGGCGCTGGCCGTCGCGCTGGCGGCCGAGATCGTCATCGCGATCGGCGCCTATTCGGCGGGCGGTCTCGAACTGGGTCGCCGCATCGCGCCGATCGAGGGCGCCGTGCCGAACATCGAGGCGGTCGGGCGCCTGCTCTACACCCGCTACCTGTTCATCTTCGAGGGTGCGGGCCTGGTCCTGCTCGTCGCGATGATCGGGGCGATCGTGCTGACGCACCGCCAGCGCGGCGACGTGCACAAGCAGAACATCAACCGTCAGATCAACCGCCGTTCGAAGGACGCCGTGCGCAAGGTCAATCAGCCCGTGGGGCAGGGGGTCGAGCTGTGATCGGCATCACCCATTATCTGGTCGTCTCGGCCATTCTCTTCACGCTGGGCGTGCTCGGCATCTTCATGAACCGGAAGAATTTGATCATCATCCTGATGGCGATCGAGCTCATCCTGCTGGCCGTGAACCTGAACTTCGTCGCCTTTTCGGCACAGCTTCAGGATCTGGTGGGCCAGGTGTTCGCGATGTTCGTGCTCACCGTTGCCGCAGGTGAGGCCGCGATCGGCCTCGCCATCCTCGTCATCTATTTCCGCGGCCGCGGCACGATCGCGGTCGACGACGTCAATCGGATGAAGGGCTGATGTCGGCGATTCATTTCATCGTCCTCCTCCCGCTGCTCGCAGCGGCGATCGGGGGCCTGTCGAACAAGGCGTTCGGGATCACCTTCCCGAAGCTCGTGACCACCGGCGCGCTGTTCGTCGCCTGCGCCCTGTCCTGGGTAATCTTCATCCGCTTCCTCGGCGGTGCCGATGCGGATGTGGCGCCCGCCTTCACCTGGATCATCTCGGGCGAGATGAACGTCCAGTGGGCGCTGCGGGTCGACGCGCTGACCGCGGTGATGCTGGTGGTGATCACCAGCGTCTCGGCGCTCGTCCACCTCTATAGCTGGGGCTATATGAGCGAGGATCCGGACCAGCCGCGCTTCTTCGCCTATCTGTCGCTGTTCACCTTCGCGATGCTGATGCTCGTGACCGCGAACAATCTGGTCCAGATGTTCTTCGGCTGGGAAGGCGTCGGTCTCGCCAGCTATCTGCTGATCGGTTTCTGGTTCAAGAAGCCCAGCGCGAACGCCGCGGCGATGAAGGCGTTCGTCGTCAACCGCGTCGGCGATCTCGGCTTCATGCTCGGCATCTTCGGCACCTTCCTGGTGTTCGGCACGATCTCGATCCCCGAGATCCTGGCCGCAGCGCCGGGCATGGCGGGGTCGACGATCGGCTTCCTGGGCATGCGCTTCGACACGATCACGGTGCTGTGCCTGCTGCTGTTCGTCGGCGCGATGGGCAAGTCGGCGCAGCTTGGCCTGCACACCTGGCTGCCCGACGCGATGGAAGGCCCGACCCCGGTGTCGGCGCTGATCCACGCGGCCACCATGGTGACCGCGGGCGTGTTCATGGTCTGCCGCCTGTCGCCGATGTTCGAGACGAGCATCGTGGCGCAGGGCGTGGTGACCTTTGTCGGCGCCGCGACCTGCCTGTTCGCCGCGACGGTCGGCACGACGCAGACCGATATCAAGCGCGTGATCGCCTATTCGACCTGTTCGCAGCTGGGCTACATGTTCTTCGCCGCCGGCGTCGGCGCGTACGGTGCGGCGATGTTCCACCTGTTCACCCACGCCTTCTTCAAGGCGCTGCTGTTCCTGGGTGCCGGCTCGGTGATCCATGCGATGCACCACGAGCAGGACATGCGCTATTATGGCGGGCTGCGTAAGCACATCCCGATCACCTTCTGGACGATGACCGCGGGCACGCTCGCGATCACCGGCCTGGGCATCCCGGCGGTGTTCGGCAACCATCTCGCCATCGGTTTTGCGGGCTTCCACTCGAAGGACGCGATCATCGAGGCGGCCTGGGCTGCCGGCTATCCCAGCGCCTTCTGGGTCGGCGTCGGCGTCGCACTGCTCACCAGCTTCTACAGCTGGCGGCTGGTGTTCCTGACCTTCTTCGGCGCGCCGCGCTGGGCCGGCTCGGAGCATATCCAGCACGCGGTCCACGATCATGGCCATCACCATGACGATCCGTCACAGGAAGATGCCGGCCACGCGCCGCACGAGGATGCGCACGGTCATGCGCACGACCACGACCATAGCCATCATCATGGCCCGGTCACCGGCACGGCGGGCTATCACCCGCACGAAAGCCCGCTGGTCATGCTGATCCCGCTGCTGGTCCTGACGATCGGTGCGATCGCCGCCGGCTTCGTGTTCCACGGCTTCTTCATCGAGGCGGAGACCGGTGCCGAGTTCTGGCGCGGTGCGCTGGCGTTCGACACGCACCTGATGCACGCGATGCACGAGGTGCCGACGCTGGTGAAGCTGTCCGCCACCATCGCCATGGTCAGCGGCCTGCTGATCGCCTGGCTGGCCTATGTGAAGAACCCGGACTTCCCCGCGAAGTTCGCCGACGCCTTCCGTCCGCTGTACCTGTTCCTGCTGAACAAATGGTATTTCGACGAACTCTACAATGTGGTGTTCGTGAAGCCTGCCCAGGCGATCGGCCGCTTCCTGTGGAAGCGCGGCGACGAGGGTACCATCGACCGGTTCGGGCCCAACGGGCTCGCCAGGCTGGTCCAGCTGGGCAGCGTCGGCGCGGTCCGCCTGCAATCTGGATATGTCTATAGCTATGCGTTCGTCATGCTGATCGGCCTCACTGCGGCCATCACCTGGTTCATGGTGGGCTGACCCGATGTTTGACGGTTTCCCCATCCTCTCCGTGATGCTCGCCATTCCCGCCCTGGCGGCGGTGGCCTGCATCTTCGTCGATGCCGAGCGGGCACGCTGGATCGCATTGGCGGCCACGCTGATCGATCTGGTGCTGGGCGCTTTGCTCTGGGCCAGCTTCGACCAGGGCCTGCATGCCGCGCAGTGGCAGTTCGTCGAGAATTATCCGGTGTTCGGCAGCTTCGCCTGGGCGCTGGGCATCGACGGCTTCGCGCTGATGCTGATCATGCTCAGCGTGTTCCTGATGCCGATCTGCATCCTGGCCAGCTGGCAGTCGATCGAGAAGCGCGTGCCGGAATATATGGCCGCCTTCCTGCTGACCGAAGTGCTGATGATCGGCACCTTCGCCGCGCAGGACATGCTACTGTTCTACATCTTCTTCGAAGCCGGCCTGATCCCGATGTACCTGATCATCGGCATCTGGGGCGGGGTGAACCGCATCTACGCCTCGTACAAGTTCTTCCTGTACACGCTGCTCGGCTCGCTCGTGATGCTGATCGCGATGCTGTACATGATCAACGTCGCGGGCACGTCGGACATTCCGACGCTGATGGCCTATGACTTCCCGCCAGAGGTCCAGACCTGGCTATGGCTCGCCTTCTTCGCCTCGTTCGCGGTGAAGATGCCGATGTGGCCGGTCCATACCTGGCTCCCCGACGCGCACGTTCAGGCGCCGACGGCAGGTTCGGTCATCCTGGCCGGCGTGCTGCTGAAGCTGGGCGGCTATGGCTTCCTGCGCTTCTCGCTGCCGATGTTCCCCGAAGCCTCGGCACAATTCACCTGGCTGATCTTCGCCCTGTCTGCGGTCGCGGTGGTCTATACCAGCCTCGTCGCGCTCGTTCAGAGCGACATGAAGAAGCTGATCGCCTATTCGTCGGTCGCGCACATGGCGATCGTGACCATGGGCCTGTTCGCCTTCAATGCGCAGGGTATTGAGGGCGCGATGATGGTGATGCTGGGCCACGGGCTGGTGTCGGGCGCGCTGTTCCTGTGCGTCGGCGTCATCTATGACCGGCTGCACACCCGCGAGATCGACCGCTACGGCGGCCTTGCGATCAACATGCCGAAATATGCCGTGCTGTTCCTGCTGTTCACCATGGCCGCGGTCGGCCTGCCGGGCACCAGCAACTTCGTCGGCGAGTTCCTGGCGCTGGCCGGCACCTATCAGGTGTCGACGACGATTACGCTGATCGGCACGACGGGCATCATCCTGGGCGCCGCATACATGCTGCTGCTCTATCGCCGGGTCGCGTTCGGCGACCTGACGAAGGACGATGTCCGGGCAATGCCCGACCTGAACCGTCGCGAGCTGCTGACGCTGGCGCCGATCGCCGCCGTGGTGCTGTGGATGGGCGTCTATCCGGAAAGCTTCATGAAGCCGATGCGCCCCGACGTCGCGCGCCTGGTCGAACGGATCGAGCGTGCCCGCCCCGCGGGTGACTCGCAGCCGACCCCGGGCAACCCCGCAGCCGCCAAGGCCGCTCATGGCGACCATCATGGCGCGGCTCCTGCAGCCGCTCACGGCGAACCCGCCGCAAAGACCGAGACGCATTGATGTCCTATTCGCTCCAGCTCGCAATGACCCTGCCCGAGATCATTCTCGGTCTGGGCGCGATCCTGCTGATGCTCGTCGCCGCATGGGGCGGGCAGGGCTCGTCCCGGTCGGTCAGCTATGCCGCGGTCGCCATCCTGGTCGGCGCGTTCATCGCGCTGTTCGGTCCGGCCTCGGCCGGCGGCACCGCCTTTGACGGGCTTTACCGCGCGGACATGTTCGCCGCCTTCTCGAAGGGCGTGATCTACATCGCCGCCGCAGTCTGCATCCTGATCGCGCCGGGCTTCTTCCAGCGCACCTCGGGCGACGACCTGCGTCCCGAATATCCGGTGCTGATGCTGCTCTCGACCGCCGGCATGGGCATGATGGTGTCGGCGTCCGACCTGCTCACCCTCTATGTCGGTCTCGAACTGCAGAGCCTTGCCGCCTATGTGCTGGCCAGCTTCATGCGCCGTGATGGTCGTTCGGCCGAAGCCGGCCTGAAATATTTCGTCCTCGGCGCGCTCGCCTCGGGGATGCTGCTGTACGGCATCAGCCTGGTCTATGGCTTCAGCGGCACCACGATCTTCTCCGGCATTGCCGAGGCCTATGCCGCGGCAGCGGGTGAGGGCGGTCGCTCGATCGGTCTGCTCGTGGGTCTGGTGTTCGTGTTCGCCGGCCTGGCGTTCAAGATCTCGGCCGCGCCGATGCACATGTGGACGCCGGACGTCTATGAAGGCGCTCCGACCCCGGTAACGGCGTTCTTTGCAAGCGCGCCGAAGATGGCGGCGATGGCGATGGCAGTCCGCGTCGCGATCGACGCGATGGGCCCGGCAATCGCGGACTGGCGTCAGATCGTCGTGTTCGCGGCGTTGGTCTCGATCATCTGGGGTGCGTTCGGCGCCATCGGCCAAAAGAACATCAAGCGGCTGCTCGCCTATTCCTCGATCAACAATGTCGGCTTCGCGCTGATCGGCCTGGCGGCCGGATCGCAGGCGGGCGTCGCCGGCGTGCTGTTCTACATGGCGGTATATGTCGTGATGACGCTGGGCTGCTTCCTGATCGTGCTGCAGATGCGCGATTCCCACGGGCAGCAGGTCGAGACGATCGACAGCCTGTCGGGCATGTCGACCACCCGTCCCGGTCTGGCGCTGGCGCTGGCGATCTTCATGTTCGCGCTGGCGGGCATCCCGCCGCTGCTCGGCTTCTTCTCGAAGCTGGCGGTGTTCAACGCCGCGGTCGAGGCGAACCTGTTCTGGCTCGCGGTGATCAGCATCATCGGCTCGGTTCCGGGCGCCTATTATTATCTCAGCATCGTCAAGCGGATGTATTTCGATGCCGCCGCGCCGAAGTTCGAGGGCACGCCGGGCCCGGTCGAGGGCGGCCTGATCGTCCTGACCGCAGCGGCGATCTCGCCGATCGGCCTGATCGGCCTGTCGTCGCTGTCCGCCTTCACCATGCTGGCGGCACGGTCGCTGTTCTGAGCGAGCGCGTCCGTACCGTCGCCGAGACGGGATCGACCAACGCCGATCTGGCCGATCTCGCCCGCACCGGCGCGCCCGAGGGCGTGTGGCTGCGGGCGGATCGCCAGACCGCCGGCAAGGGGCGACAGGGGCGGGCGTGGGAGTCTCCCCCCGGCAATCTGTTCGCCAGCACGCTGATCCGGCTGCGTTCGACCGATCCGACGCCGGCGACGCTGGCGCTGGTCGCCGCGGTCGCGCTGGAAGAGGCGGTTCGCGTATTCCTGCCCAGCGGGGCGATGCTCAAATGGCCCAACGACCTGCTGATCGGCGGGGCGAAGCTGTCAGGGATATTGCTGGAGCGCGTGGGCGACGCAGTAATCATCGGCTTCGGCGTGAACCTGGCGCATCACCCGGACGGGCTCGAGCGGCCCGTCACCAGCCTGGCGGGGCAGGGGATCGAACCGCCCGATCCGCAGCTTTTTGCCGAAACGCTGGCCGAGAGCCTGGAACGCTGGGTCGCGCGCTGGCGCGGCGAGGGGCTGGCGCCCGTGCGCGATCACTGGCTGGCGCGAGCGCATCGGGCGGGGACGGCGCTGACCGCACGCCTCGCGGACGGTAGCGCAATGGACGGGCTGTTCGGCGGACTGGACCGCGATGGCGCGCTCATCCTTCGCTTGGCCGACGGCACCAGTCATGTCATTCACGCTGCCGACGTGTTCCTGATCTGAGAAGGGCCGGATCCATGCTGCTTGCGATCGATGCCGGCAATACCAATATCGTTTTCGCGCTGGTCGATGTCGAGGCTGGCCGGGAAATCCGCGCCCGCTGGCGGATTGCCACCGACCCGCGCCGCACCGCAGACGAATATGCCGTCTGGCTCAGCCAGTTGCTGGCGCTCGAAGGCTATGAGCGCAGCGACGTCACCGCGGTGATCGTCGGTACGGTCGTGCCGCGCGCGCTCCACAATCTGGAAGTGCTTGCGAGCAAATATTTCCGCACCGAAGCGGTGATCGCGGGCAAGGGCGCGGCGCAATGGGGCTTCCCACTGGACGTCGAGGAGCCGAACAATCTCGGCGCCGATCGTGCGCTGAACGTCATCGCGGCGCATGCCAATCATCCGGGCGACCTGATCATCATCGATTTCGGCACCGCCACGACGTTCGACGTGGTCGATTTCCGCGGCGCCTATAAGGGCGGGGTGATCGCTCCCGGCATCAACCTGTCGCTCGACGCGCTGGTCAGCGCCGCGGCGAAGCTGCCGCGCATCGCGATCGAGGCGCCGCGCGACGCCAGCGTGATCGGCCGCAACACGGTCGACCAGATGCATATTGGCATCTTCTGGGGTTATGTAGCGATGATCGAGGGGCTGCTGGCGCGGACCAAGGCCGAGATCGGACGCCCGGCCAAGGTGATCGCCACCGGCGGCCTCGCCGTCCTTTTCGAAAAACACACCGATGTGTTCGACATGGTCGAACATGACCTTACCATCCAGGGCCTCGCAATGCTCTGGGAACGCAGCCATGGCGCCGGATGAGCGTCGGCTGGCGAAAGAATAGACAGGAAAACAGTGACTCCCGGTAACGAACTTCTCTTTCTCGCGCTCGGCGGCTCCGGCGAGATCGGCATGAACGTCAATCTCTACGGCACCCAGGGCAAATGGCTGATGGTCGATTGCGGCATCACCTTCGGCACGCCGGAATATCCCGGCGTCGACGTGATCCTGCCCGACCTGCAATTCATCGAGGAGCGTCTCGACGACCTGCTCGGCATCGTGCTGACCCATGGGCATGAGGATCATATCGGTGCCTTACCCTATCTCGCCGGCGACCTGGGCGTCCCGCTCTATGCCACGCCGTTCACCGCGGGCCTGATCCGCGGCAAGCTGGAAGAGGAGGGGATCGAGGACCGGGTCGAGCTGAACATCGTCGATGACGAACAGCCGTTCCAGATCGGCCCGTTCGGGCTGCGCTACGTTCCGCTGGCCCACTCGATTCCCGAGGGCAATGCGGTGCTGATCGAGACGCCCTATGGGCGGATCTTCCACACCGGCGACTGGAAGCTGGACGATGCTCCGGCGCTCGGCGGCTCCTCGACCGCCGAGGAACTGAGCGCGATCGGCGATGACGGTATCCTCGCGCTGGTGTGCGATTCGACCAACGTCTTCAATCCCGAGGCATCGGGGTCGGAGGCCGAGGTGCGCGAGGGCATCGACGAGGTCATCCGATCGGCCAAGGGCCGGGTGCTCGTCACCACCTTCGCCTCCAACGCAGCGCGGCTGCAGACGCTGGGCCAGGCGGCGATCGATACGGGGCGCCAGCTCTGCGTCGCGGGGCGCTCGCTCGACCGGATTCTGCGCGTCGCCAAGCAGACCGGCTATCTGCGCGACTTTCCCGACACGATCGATTTCGACACGGCGATGACCCTGCCGCCCAGTCGCGTGCTGATCGTCGCGACCGGCGGCCAGGGCGAGCCGCGCGCTGCGCTGGCGCGCATCGCCGACGGCACGCATGCGCTGAAGCTCAGCCAGGGCGACCGCGTCGTCTTCTCGTCACGCCAGATCCCGGGCAACGAGATCGCGATCGGGCGGATCATGAACGTCCTCGCCGATGCCGGGGTCGAGATGATCACCGACCGTCAGGCCTTCGTCCATGTCTCCGGCCATCCCGGCCGTCCCGAGCTGGCGGCGATGTACAAGTGGATCCGGCCCGAGATCATCCTGCCGGTGCATGGCGAGGCCCGCCACATCCACGAGCAGGCGCGCTTCGCGCAGGAACAGGGCGTGCCCCAGGCGGTCGTCCAGAAGAATGGCGACCTGATCCGTCTGGCCCCGGGCAAGCCGAAGAAGCTGACCGAGATCGCAGCCGGGCGGCTGGTGCTCGACGGCGACGTCATCCTGCCGGCCGACGGCACGACCATCGCCGAGCGCCGCCGCCTGTCGCTCTATGGCCAGATCTCGGTGGCGGTCGCCATCGACAGCTCGGGCAAGCTGAAGGGCGCGCCGGAGGTGCGCGTCCAGGGCGTGCCGGTCGAGGAGGATCGCGACCGCTTCATCGAGCAGGCGGCGCAGGCGGCCGCCGAGGCGGTGCGCGAAGAGCGCGGCAAGAGCGAGGAACGGCTGCGCGAGGCGCTCCGCCTCGGCGTACGACGCTGCGCGACGCGCTTCACCGGCAAGAAGCCGGTCGTCGACGTGCTGATCGTCCGGGTCTGACGCCATGCAGTTCCAGTCGGCCCTGGCGATCTACATGCTGTTCTGGACGCTGACGGTGTTCCTGGTGCTGCCGTTCGGCGTCCGTACCGCGCATGAGGCCCAGGCCGATCTGGTGCCGGGCCAGGCGGAAAGCGCGCCGGTCAACTTCAGCCTGAAGCGGGTGCTGATCCGCACCACGATCGTCTCGGCGATCCTGTTCGGGCTGTTCTATCTCAACTATGTCTATGGCTGGGTTACGCCCGAGATGCTCGACTGGGTCAATCACGGCCAGTGACGCGCGTCCCCTGCTTTAGGGCATAGTCACTGTTCTCCGGCGAAGGCCGGAGCCCAGTTACGGTGAGCGCGAGGGTCTTTATCCACTGGGTTCCGGCCTTCTTCGCCGGAACACGTTGCGTGATGGGACCGAAGGTGCCGGCCGCCCATTCGATCGATCAGCCGCGCAGCCGCTCGATCGCCTGAGCGAGCGCGACGTAGAGCTTGCCCATGTCCGACGACAGCAAAGTCACGCCCATCGACGACCCGTCGCGCAGCGCCAGGATCTGGCGCAGCATCGCCTCGAAATCGTGGATGTAGCGGTTGACGTTGTCCCGGAACTCCGGATCCTCGCCGTAAAGCTTCGCGACCTCGCGCGTTTCGCCGCCGTCCAGGATCCGAACGGCGCGACGGGTGAACACGCCGCGATCGCCCTTCAGATAGGCCGACCAGGCGCTGTCGCTCACTTCGGTCGAGAAGCGCTTGGTGATGTCGATCGAGGCCGAGTTCAGCGCCTCGATCAGCAGCGTGACGCGGCGGGCGAAATTGTCGCCATCCTGCTTCTCATGCTCGCTGCGCGCCCGCTCGATCTGGCGATCGATCTGGGCCGTGGTCTCGGCCAGCGCCAGCATCTGCTGGGTAAGGCGCTCGGAGGCGCGAGTGGTTGCGGTGACCGCCGCCTCGGTGGTCTCGGCCAGTTCCGTGAGCTGATGCCGGATCGGGCCGCCCACGGCGCGGTGCAGCGCGGCCTCGCCGGCCTGCTCCAGCGCCGCTTCGGCCTCGGGCACGATGCTGGCGAGCGTGGCGCGGGCGTGTTCGGCCGCCTGGGCCGACGTCTCGCGCACGCGCAGCAGCGTCTCGATCAGCTGCGGCGCTGCCTCGGCGGCAAAGCGCCGCGCGGTAGAGACGGTATCGTCGACGATCGATTCCAGCGCATCCGCCCGTTCACGCCCGTCGGACAGTGTTTCCAGCAGCTGGACCTGGGTCTTGGCCAGCGTGTCGCGCTGCTGCCGGACGACCTCGGCAATCGCCTCGATCGCGTCCTGCGTATGCTCCGCCGCCGAGACCAAGGCCAGCAATTCGGGCTTGCTCTCCGCGATCACGCCGCGGCTGACCTGAATGCGATTGTCGAGGCGCTCGAGCGCCGCCGGCAGCGTCTCGTCGATCTCGCGCGCGGCGGCATCGAGCGCGGTCAGCAGCGTCTCGGAGGTTGCGATGACCTCACGGGCGACCGCGTCGCCGCCGCGGATGGACGCGCTGGTCGTCTCGAACGCGGTGCCCAGCGTCTCGACCTGATCGGCGAGCGCACGGGTACGCTCCATGCCCAGCTCGTGGAGCATGTCGAGTTCGCGGTCCGCGCGTTGCGTGCCGTGCGACAGCGTGTCGAACAGCGCTTCGCCCCGGCCGCGCTCCTCGCCCAGCCGGGTGGAGATGCGGTCGATCGCCGCGTCGATGATCCGGATGCGCTGGGCAAGCGCCTCGGCGCTGTCCTTGCTGACCCGGTCAAGCGACGCCTGATTGGCCTCGAGCATCGCCAGCATCGCTTCTCCTTGCGCGGCGATCCCGCGGCGCGCCTCGTCGACCGCATGGGCGGCGCGGTCGAGCATCATGTCGACCGCCGCCGACATGGTGTCGGTAACCTGTTCCAGCCGGAGGCCGGCGGTGTGGGTGCTCGCTTCCATCCGCGCGATATGTGCGGCCAGACGGTCGGCCGCGCCGCCCGCCACGGCATCGGCCTCGCGACCGCGCTCGGACAGGGCGGTCAGCTGGGTATCCAGTGCTGCGGCACGCTCGCTGGCCATAAGACCCGCGGCCTCGACCCGGGACGCCATGCCCTGCATTTCGGAATTGGCCTTGGGCAGCGAGGCGAGCACGATGCCGACGCTCTTCTCGGCTTCGGCCACCGTGTCGTGCAGCGATCGGGTCGCGGCATCGACGATCCGCGACTGCTGGCTCATGTCGTTGGCCAGGCTGCCCATCCGGTCGGTCGCGGCCTCGCCCATCGCCATCAGCGCGGTCGTCTGGCGCGCCAGCTCAGCGCGGTTCTCTTCGATCCGGCGCGACAGCGTCCCGACGACGCGTTCGAGGCTCGCCGCCTCGGCGCGCATCGCTCGCGCGCTGTTGCCGAAGCGGCGCGCCTCGGCGGTGCTGCTGCGCATCGCGAGCAGGTAAAGGATGCCGATCAAGGCGGGCGGCACGCACAGCGCGGCGATCAGCTGGACGATCTGCGGCGCCGTCAGCGCGGCGCCCAGGCTGTCGCGCAGCAACCAGGCCATGCCCGCGAACCAGGCGATCGTCGTCAGGATGGCGATCGTCGGGGCGACCCAGCCGAACGAGCGTTCGACGTCCTCTTCTTCCCAGGCTTCCTGCAAGTAAGTCGGTTCCTCTTGGGGCGCGCTGGCGGTCGCCGCCGCCTCGTGACGCTGCGGAGTTTCGGCGACCTGAACGGTGGACGCGATGGGATGGATGCGATTGGCCCCTGTCATGAGGCCGGTTTACCATATTTCGCAGCCGGTCCAACTCCCGGCGGACGGCGAAAAAGCGTTAATCGTCCTGTGCGAGGACCGCACACCATCGCTTCATCGCATCGGATAGCCGCCGAATTCGAACTCCTCCGCAAGGATCCGGTTGATCCGGTCGATCTGGTCGCGGCGGAAGACTTGCGTCGGATCGATGCGATTGGACATGATGCCGGGCTTGGCATGGGGCAGGAGGATCGGTGCCAGGCCAAGCTCGCCCAGAAACGCATCGAGATCGGCCTGCAGCCGCTCGTAGCGCAGCGCGGTCGCGACCAGCTCTCCGGCGCGATTGCGATAGCGCCAGACGCTGCGCAGCTGCGGCAGGAAATCGTCCGCGGCTGCATCGAGCCGGCCCGCCAGGTTTTCGACCCCGCCCAGCGCCGAGATGACACGGGCATAGGGATCGCGCTCGATCCCGATCACGCGAAACCCGTCGACCGGACCGAACTCGGCCTCGATCGCCGCCAGCGGCATATGCGCCTTGTACCGGGCGGGCGGGCGCGACAGGCCGGCACGCCCCTGGCGGACCAGCTGGAGATAGGCCTGTTCGAACGCCGGATCGTCGGAATAATTGCCGCAAAAGCCGCCCATCGCCTGACGCCGAAGCTCGTCGGCGGGCACCATCGGGCTGGCAATGTCGTCGGGACCGCACAGCGTGGACAATGCCGTTTCGACGCTGGTCCCGGCTACCTTGCGCCCGCGCACGAGGATGAAGCCGTGACGACGCGACAGGATCATCGCGTGCGGCGCCGGTCGCTGTCGCGTTCGGGCATCAGCGCTTGCGGCTCAACTCGCGCATCGCGTCGTCCAGCCCGTCCAGCGTCAACGGGTACATGCGGTCGTGCATCAGTTCACGCAGGATCCGCGTCGACTGCGAATAGCCCCATTGGGTCTCGGGGATGGGGTTGAGCCAGACACAGGCCGGATAGGTGTTCACCACCCGCTGCATCCACACGCCGCCTGCCTCCTCGTTGAAATGCTCGACCGATCCGCCCGGATGGCTGATCTCATAGGGGCTCATCGCCGCGTCGCCGACGAAGATCACCTTATAGTCATGGCCATATTTGTGGAGCACGTCCCAGGTCGGGGTGCGATCGGTGAAGCGGCGCACATTGTCCTTCCACACGCCTTCGTACAGGCAGTTGTGGAAGTAGAAAAATTCGAGATTCTTGAACTCGGTCGTGGCTGCCGAGAACAGTTCCTCGCACAGCTTGATGAACGGATCCATCGATCCGCCGACATCGAGGAACAGCAGCAGCTTGACCGCATTGTGCCGCTCGGGCCGCATGCGGATGTCGAGCCAGCCCTGGCGCGCGGTTCCCTCGATCGTGGCGTCCAGGTCGAGCTCGTCGGCCGCGCCTTCGCGCGCGAAGCGGCGCAGGCGGCGCAGCGCGACCTTGATGTTGCGCGTGCCGAGTTCGCGCGTGTTGTCGAGGTTGCGGAACTCGCGCCCCTCCCAGACCTTCAGCGCGCGCTTGTGCCGGCTCTCGCCGCCGATCCGCACGCCCTCGGGATTATAGCCGCCATTGCCATAGGGGGAGGTGCCGCCCGTCCCGATCCACTTGTTGCCCCCCTGATGCCGGCCCTGCTGTTCCTCGAGCCGCTTCTTCAGCGTCTCCATGATCTCGTCCCAGCTGCCCAGCGACTCGATCTTCGCCATCTCCTCGGGGCTGAGATATTTCTCGGCGATCGCCTTCAGCCACTCCTCCGGAATCTCCGCCGGTGCGACCCCATAGGTCGAGGCGACGCCCTTGAAGACCTTGGCGAAGACCTGATCGAACCTGTCGAGCAGCCCCTCGTCCTTCACGAAGGTGGCGCGGGCCAGGAAGTAGAATGCCTCGGGCGTATGCTCGATCACGTCGCGGTCCAGCGCCTCGAGCAGCATCAGATGCTCCTTCAGACTGGCTTGGATGCCAGCGGCGCGTAGCTCGTCGAGAAAGGAAAAGAACATGCGTTCAGCACCAGCGTTCCGGGGCGTGGCCGCGCGACATGCTCAGCCCTTGTTCTGCTGGCGCCGGGCCATGAAGGCGAGGCGTTCGAACAGCATCACGTCCTGCTCGTTCTTCAGCAGCGCGCCGTGGAGCGGCGGGATCGCCTTGGTCGGGTCGCGATTTTGGAGGACGTCGAGCGGCATGTCCTCGTGCAGCAGCAGCTTCAGCCAGTCGAGCAGCTCGCTGGTCGACGGCTTTTTCTTCAGCCCCGGCACCTCGCGCAGGTCGTAGAAGATATCCATCGCCCGGCTGACCAGCAGCTTCTGGATACCGGGGAAATGGACATCGATGATCGCCTGCATCGTCTCGCGATCGGGGAATTTGATATAGTGGAAGAAGCAGCGGCGCAGGAACGCGTCGGGCAGTTCCTTCTCGTTGTTCGAGGTAATGACGACGATC
Source organism: Sphingomonas sp. BL-S-25 (assembly GCF_055521555.1). Classification (NCBI taxonomy): domain Bacteria; kingdom Pseudomonadati; phylum Pseudomonadota; class Alphaproteobacteria; order Sphingomonadales; family Sphingomonadaceae; genus Sphingomonas; species Sphingomonas sp. BL-S-25. The sequence goes on along the minus strand of NZ_CM145486.1, from coordinate 4,334,684 downwards.
GGCCGCTCCTTCGCGCGCACGGTCTGGCCGGTCTCGTAGACATGGAATTCCATGCGATCGAGTTCCTGCAACAGGTCGTTGGGGAATTCGATGTCGGCCTTGTCGATCTCGTCGATCAGCAGCACGGGCAGCTCGGGCGCCTCGAACGCCTCCCACAATTTGCCCTTGCGGATATAGTTGGCGATGTCGTGGACCCGGGCCTCGCCCAGCTGGCCGTCGCGCAGCCGGGCGACCGCATCATATTCGTACAGGCCCTGCTGCGCCTTGGTCGTCGACTTGACGTTCCATTCGATCAGCGGCGCGCCGACCGCCTTGGCGATCTCATAGGCGAGGACGGTCTTGCCAGTGCCGGGCTCGCCCTTGACCAGCAACGGGCGGCGCAACGTGACCGCTGCATTGACCGCAACCTTCAGGTCATCGGTCGCGACGTAACTCTGAGTGCCTTCGAAGCGCATCGGTGGTCCTTTGAAACCTGTTGCGATGCGTAAAGGGAAGGAGTGGGGGGTGGCAAGGGGCGGCGAGCGCGCCCGACGGGGTCAGAGCGCGGCGCGAGCGCCCGCGCGAGCCTCGAGAAGGTCGAACAGGCCGCGATGCTGGGCGAACAGCTGCTGCGCCCCGAACAGCATCGCACGCTCGATCCCCGGGTGCGCGATCAATGTGGCGACCACCGTCGCCGTCTCCTCCGGCGGAGGCAGAGCGCATGGCGACGCCGCCAGGCCAAGTCTGGCGACGCCGACCTCGAACAGATCGCGGATCGCGCGCCAGTCCAGCGCGAGTGCGAGCGCCGCGCCGGTCGCACATCCGGCTCGCGCCGACTGGGCAAGCGTCGCGATGGCATAGCGTTGCTGATGGGCCGCGGCCTCGCACGCTGCCTGGCCCGGGGTGCTGGGCGCAGATCCGGCCGCGGCGGCCAGTCGCACCAGCAGCTCGCGTTCCTCGGCAAAGGCGCGCGCGGCGCTTTCCAGCCAGCTGCGCTCGATGTCGTCGCGCGCCTGACGGACCGCATGATCGATCACGCCGGGATAGGCGCCGTGAAGCTGACAGAGATAATGCGCCGCATCGGCAAGGTCGCGGCCGGGCTCGGGATTGGCGAGCAGAGCCAGGTACCAGCGATGGCCCGCGACACCGTCCGAAATGGTCAGCGTATCCAGCGACTCCATGGCGCCGCCAGGCTTGGCGATCTGGAAGGAAGCAAGCGGCATAGGTCCTCGGGTATCAGCTCGGCGTTGCGCCGCTGCGGGCGCGACGCAACCATGCGCCACGGGGTGATACCGAACCCCCTAAGGACATGGTTAGCGGGCCGTTGACCATGTCCGGCGGGGCAGATGCTAAAGAGGATCATGGCCCTGATCGCAATCGTCGGGGCGGCCGTATGGGTGCTGACCGCGGCGCGCTCGGTTGTCGCTGACTCGTCCGGCCGTCGGCCGACCCACCCCATCCCCCTTCCTCGGAGGGAATCCGGCTTGTTCCGGGTGGGTCAGGCTCACCTCCTTGGAAGCAGGGCAATCGCATTTGGCTCAGACTGGCCATGTGCTCCGGCGTAGGCCGGAGCCCAGTCGCGCTGACCACGAGGTTTCGTGAGACCCGGAAGGGTTTCCCAACTGGGTTCCGGCCTTCGCCGGAACACGGATGTGCCGATAGATCCGCGCGGAACATCGAGATGCGATAGCCCGTGCCCGGAAGGGAGGGGCAGGGGGCGGGTGTCGCGGATTTGCGCCGACGCTTGCCACATACGAAAACGCCGGCCGGAGCCTTGCTCAGACCGGCGTTTCGCTGAACCGAACCTGTTCCTTACTGGTCGAGGAACGAGCGCATCTTGCGGCTGCGGCTCGGGTGCTTGAGCTTGCGCAGCGCCTTTGCCTCGATCTGGCGGATACGCTCGCGCGTGACCGAGAATTGCTGGCCGACTTCCTCCAGCGTGTGGTCGGTGTTCATGCCGATGCCGAAGCGCATGCGCAGCACGCGTTCCTCGCGTGGGGTCAGGCTGGCCAGGACGCGGGTAACCGTTTCCTTCAGGTTCGCCTGGATCGCCGCATCCACCGGGATGACCGCATTCTTGTCCTCGATGAAATCGCCCAGGTGCGAATCCTCCTCGTCGCCGATCGGCGTCTCGAGGCTGATCGGCTCCTTGGCGATCTTCATCACCTTGCGCACCTTCTCGAGCGGCATGCTCAGCCGCTCGGCCATTTCCTCCGGCGTGGGCTCGCGACCCTGCTCGTGGAGGAACTGGCGGCTGGTGCGCACCAGCTTGTTGATCGTCTCGATCATGTGGACCGGGATGCGGATCGTGCGCGCCTGGTCGGCGATCGAGCGGGTGATCGCCTGGCGAATCCACCAGGTCGCATAGGTCGAGAACTTGTAGCCGCGGCGATACTCGAACTTGTCGACCGCCTTCATCAGGCCGATATTGCCCTCCTGGATGAGATCCAGGAACTGCAGCCCGCGGTTCGTATACTTCTTCGCGATCGAGATCACGAGGCGCAGATTTGCCTCGACCATCTCCTTCTTCGCGATGCGCGCCTCGCGCTCGCCCTTCTGCACCATGTTCACGATGCGGCGGAACTCGATCAGCGCCATGCCGGTCTGCTGGCTGATCTCCGAAATCTCGGCGCGGATGCGATCGACCGCTTCGGACTCGTTCTCGACGAATGCGCGCCACTTCTTGTCGATGCCGGCGACCGTGGTCAGGAAGCTCTCGTCCAGCTCATGGTTGATATAGCGGTCGAGAAAGTCCTTGCGGCTCACCTTGTGGCGCTCGGCCAGGCGCAGCATCTGCCCCGCCAGCGCAGTCAGGCGGCGGTTGAAGCTGTACAGCTGGTCGACGAGATACTCGATCTTCGCCTGATGGAACTGGACCGACTCGACTTCGGCGGTCAGCTCCTCGCGCAGCTTGTGGTACTTGCGCTCCTCGGCCGAGGGCAGTTCGCCGCCGGCGGCCATCGAATCGAGCCGCTGCTGCTGGATCTTCGAGAATTTCTTGTAGACCGACGTGATGTTGGCGAACTTCTCCAGCGCCTGCGGCTTGAGCGTCTCCTCCATCTGCGCGAGGCTGAGGGTATTGTCCTCCTCCTCGTCGTCCGACGGGCGCGGGGTGCGCCGTTCGGTCATCGAATCCTCGTCGCCGTCGGCGGATTCCTCCTCGGGCTCGTCCTCTTCCTTGAACGAGGGGCCGGCATTCTTCTCGCTGATCTCGCCGTCATCGTCCTCGCCGTCTTCCGACAGCGCTTCCGGGGCGGGATCCTTCGACAGCATGGCGTCGAGATCCAGGATCTCGCGCAGCTGCATCGTGCCTTCGTTGAGGGCGGTCGACCAGGCGATGATCGCGTTGAAGGTGATCGGGCTCTCGCACAGGCCCAGGATCATCGTGTCGCGACCGGCCTCGATCCGCTTGGCGATGGCGATCTCGCCCTCGCGCGACAGCAGCTCGACCGCGCCCATCTCGCGCAGGTACATGCGCACCGGGTCATCGGTGCGGTCGACCGTTTCCTTCTTCTTCGCAGTCTCGAAGGCGGGGGCCGAATCGTCGTTCGAATCGGTCGACTCGGCTTCGTCCGCCGAATCTTCCTCCTGCTCGCCGTCTTCGCCAGCTTCCTCATTCTCGACGACGTTGACGCCCATGTCGTTGAGCGCCGACATGACGTCCTCGATCTGCTCCGAGGTCATCTGGTCCTGCGGGAGCATCTCGTTGAGCTGGTCGACCGTAATATAGCCGCGCTTCTTCGCGCGTGCGACCAGCTTCTTGATCGAGCCTTCGTTCAGATCGATCAGCGGCGCGTCGCCCGTCTCACCGGTATCCGCGTCCGCCATGTTCGCCTTCGCCATCTAAAATCCTCGAAAATCGGATGGCGGCTATTTTAACTGCCGCCTAATCGTCAAATTCCTCTTCATCCGCAAGCATCAGATTTGCAAGCCGCGCCTGGAGCTCCTGTCGCTGCTGCAACAGGGACACCTGGCGGGCGAACGCATCCTCGGTGAAATGCTCGGCAACCACTGAGGTTGCCTGCGCCAGGGCCGCATCCACCATGGGTTGCGTCACCATCACCTCGATCGCTTCCTTCAGATCCTCGCGCGCCCGGACTTCATCCGCCACCTGCGGCCTCGTGAACGAGAAGGGCAGCGTATCGGCCCTCAACAGATCGACAGCCACCTGATCGAATCCGGACCGCGCCAATATGGTGAGGATGCGCGCGCTATCAAGTTGCCGGTCCTCCAGCGCCACGTTGATCACCGCTTCGAACAATTTGCCCAGCGCGCCAGAGGCGGACCGAAGGCTGCCCAACACCTCCATATGCCGGGCGATTTCGGCGGGGTGGCGGATCAGACCGGCCAGCACCGCGCGGGCCAGGATCGGGTCGAGCCCGCCGGCATGGACGCTGCGCGCGCGGTCGGAGGGTGGCGGCTCGGGCGGTTGCCACTTGCCGGCACGGAAGCTGCCGCGGGTGCCGCCCGAAGTCCCGCCGCCGCCCTGGCGCGGGCGGAACTCGCGCTGCGGCGGCGCGAACAGCGCATCGGCGCGGTTGCGGAACTCGGCAATATATTCGTCGCGCACGTCCGGGTCGCCGATCGACTTGGCGAGCGCCATCAGCCGCTTCTTCAAGCCCGCACGCCGCTCGGGCGTATCGACCGGCTCGGCGGCCAGCTCGTGCGCCCAGATCCGATCTGCCAGCCCCTGGGGTTCGCCCAGCAGCGCCTCGAACGCCTGACGGCCGCGGCTGCGCACCAGATCGTCGGGATCCATCCCGTCGGGCAGAGTGACGAAGGCCAGGCTCTGGCCAGCCTGCAGCATCGGCAGCGCCCGGTGCGCCGCGCGGATCGCCGCCTTCTGCCCGGCGCTGTCGCCGTCGAAGCACAGCAGCGGAATGTCGGCCATTCGCCACAGCCGTTCGAGCTGATGTTCGGTCAGCGCGGTCCCCAGCGGCGCGACCGCCTCGGCGAACCCCGCCTGGGCCAGGGCGATGACGTCCATATAGCCCTCGACCGCAATCACCCGGCCGGCCTTGCGCGCCGCTGCCTGGGCCCGATCGAGATTGTAGAGCGTGCGCCCCTTGTCGAAGAGCGGGGTGTCGGGCGAGTTGAGATATTTTGGCTCGCCCTCGCCGATCACGCGTCCGCCGAACGCGATCGTCCGCCCGCGGGCGTCGCGGATCGGGATCATCAACCGGCCGCGGAACCGGTCGTACGGCTCCTTGTTCTCGACCGAGATCAGCAGCCCCGCCTCGACGAGCACCGGATCGCCATAGGCCTTCAGCGCATCCTTCAGCTTGCCGCGCGAATCGGGTGCGAAGCCCATGCCGAAGTCGCGCGCGGTCTCGGCACGGATCCCGCGGCGCTCCAGCACCGCGCGCGCCTCGCTGCCCTCGATCCCGTTCAGCTTCTCGGTGAACCAGGCGGCAGCATCCGCCATCGCCTCGTGCAGTCCCTTGGCCCGCTCCGCCTTCTCCGCCGAATGCCGGTCCTGCTCGGGCATCTCCATGCCCGCCGCCTGCACCAGCTCCTTCACCGCATCGATGAAGGGCAGGCCGCGCTGATCGGTCAGCCATCGGATCGCATCGCCATGCGCGCTGCACCCGAAGCAGTGGTAAAAGCCCTTGTCGTCGTTGACGTAGAAGCTGGGCGTCTTCTCGTTGTGGAACGGACAACAGGCACGAAACTCCCGCCCCGCCTTCTGCAGCTTCACCGACTTGCCGATGAGGCTGGAGAGCAGGGTGCGCGAGCGAAGCTCGTCGAGGAATTGGGGAGTGAGGCTCACCGACTCCCCCTCCCGCTTGCGGGAGGGGGCTGGGGGGTGGGCACCCGATCGCCCTCAAACGCAACGCCGCGATCATCAACCCGCGCGGCCGCCAGGATCGCCTCAAGCACCCCGGCCATATTCGTCGTCAAATCATTATTCCAGAACCGAATCACCTTGTAGCCTAGAGCCTCGATGCGCCGCGTCCGTTCGGCATCCCCATCGGACATGTCGCCATGCTGGCTGCCATCGAGTTCGACGACCAGCTTCACGCTCCGGCATGCGAAGTCGGCGAAATGCCCGGCAATCGGCATCTGGCGGCTGAATTTCAGTCCACCCAGTTGCGACTTTCGCAGTCGCGACCACAGCAACTCCTCGGCCGCAGTCGGATTGTTGCGAAGCTCGCGCGCCCGCTCGGTCGGCCGGCCAAGCCGATAGCGGGGGCCCACCCCCCGACCCCCTCCCGCATGCGGGAGGGGGAGAGGATCGGCGTCATCCATGGCTCACCCCAACGCCGCCTTCACCAGGCTGCTCGCCTTGCTCATGTCCAGCGTCGTCGCGTGGCGCGCCTTCAGTTCGGCCATTACCCGGCCCATGTCCTTCATGCCGCCCGCGCCCAGTTCCGCCTTGATCGCCTCGATCGCGGCGCGGGTCTCGTCCTCGCTCATCTGCTGCGGCAGGAAGCGTTCGATCACCGCGACTTCGGCAGCCTCGGCCGCGGCCAGTTCGGCGCGGCCGCCCTTTTCGTACATGTCGATCGATTCGCGGCGCTGCTTCACCATCTTCTGCAGAACCTCGACCACCAGGGCGTCGTCGTCGTCGGGCGCCTTGCCGGTGCGCGCCTCGATATCGCGATTCTTGATCGCGCTCTGGATCAGGCGGATGGCGGCCACGTCCTGCTTCTCGCCTGCCTTCATGGCGGTCACCAGCGCGGCCTTGATGTCGTCGCGAATCATGCGTCTCTCTGTCGATAGTCGGAAAGCGAAGCACGATAGACGAAGCGCGGCGGTGCGTGAACCGGTTGACGGGCGGGGGCAGGGGGTCTAGCGGGCGGGCCTTAGCGACATCGCCGCAATTCTAACTGGAGCGCCACCCCTCAATGGCCGAAGCCAAACCCATGTCCGTGCCCGCTGGAGCGACCGGAATCCTGGTGCTTGCGAGTGGAGACGTGGTGTTCGGACGAGGGTTCGGGGCCGAAGGCCAGGCCGTCGGCGAGGTCTGCTTCCACACCGCGATGACCGGCTATCAGGAGATCATGACCGATCCCAGCTTCGCCGGTCAGATCATCAACTTCACCTTTCCGCATATCGGCAATGTCGGCGCGAACCCCGAGGATATCGAGGCCGACGATCCCCATGCGCTGGGCATGATCGTCCGCGAGGACGTGACCGACCCGTCCAACTTCCGCAGCACCGAGCGGCTGGATGCATGGATGAAGAAGCACGACCGGATCGGGCTGGCCGGGATCGACACCCGCGCGCTGACCCGCCGCATCCGCATGGACGGCGCGCCCAACGGCGTCATCGCCCATTCGCCGACCGGCGAGTTCGACATTCCGCTGCTGCTGCAGATGGCGCGCGACTGGCCGGGGCTGGAGGGCATGGACCTGGCGATCACCGTCAGCTGCAAGACGCATTTCGGCTGGGAAGGCGGCGTGTGGCGGCTGGGCTTCGGCTATGATGGCGGCGCCGCGCAGGACGACCGCCCGCATGTCGTCGCGATCGATTACGGCTCGAAGCGCAATATCTTCCGCAACCTCGTCCAGGCCGGCGCCAAGGTGACCGTGCTGCCGGCAACCGCGACCGCCGAGCAGGTCCTCTCGTTCGATCCGGACGGCATCTTCCTGTCCAACGGTCCGGGCGATCCCGCCGCGACCGGCGACTATGCCGTTCCGGTCATCCGCGAGCTCCTCGACACCGGCAAGCCGCTGTTCGGGATCTGTCTTGGTCATCAGCTGCTCGGCCTCGCGGTCGGCGCCCGCACGACCAAGATGTTCCAGGGGCACCGCGGCGCCAACCATCCGGTCAAGCGCCTGTCCGACGGCACGGTCGAGATCACCAGCATGAATCACGGCTTCGCGGTCGAGACCGCGACGCTGCCGGCCAATGCCCGCGAGACGCATGTCTCGCTGTTCGACGGCTCCAATTGCGGCTTCGAGCTGACCGACCGCCCGGCGTTCAGCGTCCAGTACCATCCGGAGGCGAGCCCCGGCCCGCAGGACAGCTTCTACCTGTTCGAGCGCTTCGTCGGGATGATGCGGTGAGGATCACGCTGCTCGACCCGATGGGCCTGGGCACCGATGCCGTAACCATTTCGTATTTGAATTCAGACATTTGCCAGGCGTCGTTCAGTACGCCGCTTCATGTCCGCCTGTATCGCGAGAGCGCCAACTGATGCCAAAACGCACCGACATCTCCTCCATCCTCGTCATCGGCGCGGGGCCCATCGTCATCGGCCAGGCATGCGAGTTCGACTATTCGGGCACGCAGGCGATCAAGGCGCTGAAGGAAGAGGGCTATCGCATCGTCCTGGTCAATTCGAACCCGGCGACGATCATGACCGATCCCGAGCTGGCCGATGCGACCTATGTCGAGCCGATCACCCCGGCGATCGTGGCGAAGATCATCGAGAAGGAGCGCCCCGATGCGGTGCTGCCGACGATGGGGGGGCAGACCGCGCTGAACACCGCGCTGGCGCTGGCGAATGACGGCACGCTGGAGAAGTTCGGCTGCGTCATGATCGGCGCCGATGCCGAGGCGATCGACAAGGCCGAGGACCGCCAGAAGTTCAAGGAAGCGATGACCAAGATCGGGCTGGAAAGCGCCCGGTCCGCCATCGCTCATACCGAGGCCGAGGCGCTGGCGGCGCTGGAGACGGTCGGACTGCCGGCGATCATCCGCCCCAGCTTCACAATGGGCGGGTCGGGCGGCGGCATTGCCTATAATCGCGAGGAATTCATCGGGATCGTCCGCAACGGTCTCGACTTGTCGCCGACCACCGAGGTGCTGATCGAGGAATCGCTGCTCGGCTGGAAGGAATATGAGATGGAGGTGGTCCGCGACCGTGCGGACAATGCCATCATCATCTGCTCGATCGAGAATGTGGACGCCATGGGCACCCACACCGGCGACTCGATCACGGTCGCGCCCGCGCTGACGCTGACCGACAAGGAATATCAGATCATGCGCAACGCCAGCATTGCGGTGCTGCGCGAAATCGGCGTGGAAACAGGCGGTTCGAACGTTCAGTTCGCAGTCAATCCGAAGGATGGGCGCCTGGTTGTCATCGAGATGAACCCGCGCGTCAGCCGCTCTTCGGCGCTGGCATCCAAGGCGACCGGCTTCCCGATCGCCAAGGTCGCGGCCAAGCTGGCGGTCGGCTATACGCTGGACGAGATCACCAACGACATTACCGGCGCGACCCCGGCCAGTTTCGAGCCGACGATCGATTACGTCGTGACCAAGATCCCGCGCTTCGCCTTCGAGAAGTTCAAGGGCGCCGAGGCGACGCTCGGCACCGCGATGAAGTCGGTCGGCGAGGTCATGGCGATCGGTCGCAACATCCACGAGTCCATGCAGAAGGCGCTGCGCGGGCTGGAAACCGGGCTCGTCGGCTTCAACAATGTCGATCGCCTCGCCGGTGCGCCGCGCGCCGAGATCGAGGCGGCGCTGTCGGTCCGCTCGCCCGATCGCCTGCTGATCGCCGCGCAGGCATTGCGCGAGGGCTTCACCGAGGCGGAGGTCCACCAGTTCACCAGCTACGACCCCTGGTTCCTGGCACGCATCGGTGAGATCGTCGCCGCCGAGCAGCAGGTCTGCAAGGACGGCCTGCCGCAGGACGCAGCCGGCATGCGCCGCCTGAAGGCGATGGGCTTCAGCGACAAGCGTCTGGCCTGGCTGGCGCTCCAGTCCGCCAACATGCGCAGCGGCAGCGAGGCGATGGCGCGCAGCTCGGGCCTGATCGGCGAGGTCGTCCGCGCGATGACCGGCGCCGCGACCGAGGCCGATGTCCGCGCGCATCGCCACAAGCTGGGCGTGCGTCCGGTGTTCAAGCGGATCGACACCTGCGCCGCCGAGTTCGACGCGCGCACGCCGTACATGTACTCGACCTACGAGGCGCCCTTCTTCGGCGAGCCCGAGAACGAGGCGATGCCGTCGGACCGCCGCAAGGTGGTGATCCTGGGCGGCGGTCCCAACCGCATCGGTCAGGGGATCGAGTTCGACTATTGCTGCTGCCATGCCTGCTTCTCGCTGGCGGATGCCGGCTATGAGACGATCATGGTCAACTGCAATCCGGAGACGGTGAGCACCGACTATGACACCTCGGACCGCCTCTATTTCGAGCCGCTGACCGCTGAGGACGTGCTGGAAATCCTGCATGTCGAACAGTCGCGCGGCGAGCTTGCCGGCGTGATCGTCCAGTTTGGCGGCCAGACCCCGCTGAACCTCGCGCGTGCGCTGGAAGAGGCGGGAATCCCGATCCTGGGCACCAGCCCCGATGCGATCGACCTGGCCGAGGATCGCGAGCGTTTCGCCGCGCTCATCGCCAAGCTCGGCCTGCGCCAGCCGGCCAACGGCATCGCCCGCAGCCGCGACGAGGCGGTCGCGGTGGCCGAGCGCATCGGCTATCCCGTGCTCATGCGGCCCAGCTACGTTCTGGGCGGCCGCGCGATGGAGATCGTCGACGGCGTCCAGCAGCTCGACGACTATATCCAGACCGCAGTCCAGGTGTCGGGCGACTCGCCGGTGCTGATCGATCAGTATCTGCGCGATGCGGTCGAGGTCGATGTCGACGCGATCTGCGACGGCGATGACGTCGTGGTCGCGGGCGTGCTGCAGCATATCGAGGAAGCCGGCGTCCATTCGGGCGACAGCGCCTGCTCGATCCCGCCCTACAGCCTGCCGGCCGAGATCATCGCCGAGATCGAGCGCCAGACCGAGGCGCTGGCCCACGCGCTGAGCGTCAAGGGGCTGATGAACATCCAGTTCGCGGTGAAGGACGGCCTGGTCTATCTGATCGAGGTCAATCCGCGCGCCAGCCGGACGGTCCCGTTCGTCGCCAAGGCGATTGGCGTACCCATCGCCAAGATCGCCAGCCGGGTGATGGCTGGCGAGAAGCTGAAGGACCTGCCCAGGATCGATCGAGACATCGATTATATCGCGGTCAAGGAGGCGGTATTCCCGTTCAATCGCTTCCCCGGCGTCGATCCGGTGCTCAGCCCGGAAATGAAGTCGACTGGCGAAGTCATGGGAATCGATCGCGATTTCGCGACCAGCTTCGCCAAGGCGCAGCTGGGGGCAGGGACCGTGCTGCCGTCGTCAGGCACGCTGTTCGTCAGCGTCAAGGACACCGACAAGACCGTGATCCTGCCCGGCGTCCAGCTGATGGCGTCGATGGGCTTCTCGATCATCGCGACCAGCGGCACCGCGGCCTATCTGCGCGAGCACGGGCTGGAGGTCGCCGAGGTCAACAAGGTGGCGCAGGGCCGGCCGCACATCGTCGACCGGATCGTCGATGGCGAGGTGGCGATCATCTTCAACACCACCGAAGGCTGGCAGTCGCTGAAGGATTCGTCCGACATCCGACGCTCGGCGCTGAACCTGAAGATCCCCTATTTCACCACCGCGCAGGCAAGTATCGCCGCGGCGCAGGCGATCGAGGCGCTGGGCCGCGAAAGCCTGGGCGTGCGTCCGCTCCAATCCTATTACGCGGACCGGTAACCCCGCTGTCCGGGCTGCCGGGCACGCGGCATGGCAAATTCTCCAGTCGCTCCGTCCGGTTAGCCGGGCGGGGCGCCCGGGACTTGTGTGCGCGACCCTTGCGAAGCCCGTTTCGCAGGCTTATCATTCGCAAACGCACAATTTGGCTCCCCCCAACTTATCTTGGTGTGCGGGCGTCTCGTTTCATGGGACGCTTGGGAGAGACGTATTGACGAAGGACGATGTGTAATGGCCACGGTCGATAAGCTGCCGATGCTGGCGGAAGGCTATGAAAAGCTCAGCGAGGAGCTGAAACGCCTGAAAGCCGAACGGCCGTTGATCGTGGACGCGATCGAGGAAGCGCGCGCGCACGGCGATCTTTCGGAAAATGCCGAATATCACGCTGCCAAGGAGCGCCAGGGCCAGATCGAGGCGTCACTCGCCGATATCGAAGGCAAGCTGAGCCGCGCGCAGATCATCGATCCGCGCGAGCTGTCGGGCGACCGCATCGTGTTCGGCGCGACCGTCACGCTGCTCGACGAGGACGACAAGCCGATTCGCTACCAGATCGTGAGTGAGACCGAAGCGGATGCCAGCAAGGGCCGCATCTCGTACAACTCCCCGCTCGGCCGTGCGCTGATCGGCCGCAAGGTCGACGAGGATGTCGAGGTTTCGGTCCCGGCCGGCGACCGCTATTATCTGGTGTCGAAGATCGAGTTCATCTGATCTCGACCCGTTCGCAAACGGAGCGCCGGCACCTGCCTGCGCTCCGTTTTCGTTTGCGGGCAGCCGGTCGTCATTCGCTCGGCCTGCGGGAATCTTAATTCGCGCAGAGACGCAGAGGCGCGGAGAGGATGTGCCTGCGGCAGCCGTTTTGTCTGCCTGAGCAGGCCGGCTCCGGCGGGTCTCCGGACTAGCTCTCTGCGTCTCCGCGTCTCTGCGCGCAAATATTACTCTGCGCCTGCAGCGCAGGCGACTTCAGGCCTCGGGCTCGAGCAGGCGATGCAGGTGCACGACGACATAGCGCATCTCGGCATCGTCGACGGTGCGCTGCGCCGCGCCGCGCCAAGCCTTTTCGGCCTCGGCATAGTCGGGGAAGATGCCGACGATATCGAGCTTCGACGGATCCTGGAAATCGAGCGCCTGGGGGTCCTTCACGCGACCGCCGAAAACGAGGTGGAGCTTGCTCATGGAATGCCTTCCGGGGATGGAAATTTCGCCCCTCCCTTAACGGCTGGGGCAGGGGGCTCAAGTCCCCAGGCGCATTGCCTTCGCGGTTATGAGCGCCGGACATGAAAAAGGCGCGGATCGCGCCGCGCCTTTTCCCTTTGATACGGATCGGGGGCCGTTCGGCCCGGCCGGGTCAGACCTGGCGCGCGTCGCCCTTGTGCTTCGATGCGTCGATCACGTTGCCGATCAGCTGGCTGACCTTCTCCTTGGTCGATTCGCGATTGGGGATCAGCGCCTCGATCTCGGCGCGGCCCGCTTCCTTGGCTGCGGTGATCGTGTCGCTGGTGCGCTGCGCGATCCGCTGTCCGACGGGGGCAAGCACCTCGCGCTCTTTTTCGGTGCGCGGCAGCAGCGCGCCGGCGATCACGCCCAGTGCGGCGCCGCCCGCGACCAGCGCCAGCGGGTTCTGCGCCGCCAGGTCGCTCACGCTCCTGTTCTTTCGACCGGTCTCGTTCGTCATCGTCTTCGTCCTTTCGAATGCGCCGTTTCAGCGTCAACCCGCCTGCGAGGCATCGGTTTCACGCGTGTCCGCGGCTTTCTTTCGCTTCGTGAGTGCGCGGCTGATCCAGCCGCGCGACAGGAACAGGCCGACCGCACCCGCAACCGCTGCAGCGGCAACCGGACGCGCGCGAACCTCGGCCGCGCCCTTCAGTGCGACCGACTTGGCGCTTTCGGTGGCATTGTCGATCGCGCCCTGCGCCAGGGTCGACGGTTTCAGCCGATACTGGAGCTGGTTGATCGTCTTCGTCAGCCGCTCGCGCGCGGCCTTGGCGCGTGCCTCCGCCAGTTCGACATTGGTCATCGGAACAGCCCCATCACCCGCTTGACGTGGCGCCACGCCAGCCTGCCCATCAGATAGGCCGCACCGCCGCAGACGCCGACCACGATCAACGTGGCGAAGCCCGGCCCGACCAGCGGGATCAGCGTGAGCACCAGCCCGACCGACAGCGCGACGAAGGCGGCCATCATCAGCGTGGCCGCCGCCGCACCCATCCACAGGCTGGCCCGGACATCGTCCAGCCGCGACTGGGCGAGCGCCCGGTAATAGGCGATCTCGGCAGTCCCGACTGCCTTGGCATCCTCGACCAGCCGACCGAACAGCTCGCCCAGGCCTTCCTCGCCCGGGGGCGTCGGCTTCAGTTCGGGCATGCCTATGCCGCCCTTATGCCTGTACGCCGGCGCCGCTGGCTCCGCCCAGTTCGTCGCCCGTGGTCGGCTCCGGCACCTTGGTGGTCGTCCCGTCCTTAGGCTCGGGATCGGCCAGGTCGGATGCCGCGTCGATGCCCGACTTGACCAGGCGCGCCAGCACGAAGCCGACGGCCGCGGCCGCGCTGACCGCGATGACCGGGCTCTTCTTCACGAAGTCCGACGCGTCGGCGATCAGGTCGTCGACTTCCTTGCCGCGGATGCCGTCGGAGAAGCGGGTGATCCCGTCCGCTGCCGAGCGGGCATAGCGGCCATATTGTTCGCCCAGCCGCTCGTCGACGTCGTTCGCCGCCTGCTGGACCAGCTTGGCGACCTCGTCGAGGGCGCCGGTCGCCTTGTCCTTGTTCTCGCTGGCGAAGCTGCGCGCCTTGTCGGCCGCCTTGGCGCCCAGCTTGCTCGCTTCGTCCTTGATCGTCTGCGTCGCGGTACGCTTGGTCTCGCCGATTGACTCGTCCGCATCGAATGCCACGCCCGCATCGGTACCGCCGGTGGTCCGGGTCTCGAGAGCGGGATCCGCGTCGAAGCTCACATCGCCCGGGTTGATCGTGTTCTGGTCAGCCATGCCGAAGCCCTTCCTTGTTTCATGCCGAACAACCGCGCCAGCGTTTGCGAGTTCCCTTGCAAGTGGCTAGAGGCACGCCCGCAAGGCATCAGCCCTTACCTAGGGAGACCATTACGTGACCGCAATCATCGACATCCACGCCCGCCAGATTCTCGACAGCCGCGGCAACCCCACCGTCGAGGTCGACGTGATGCTCGAGGATGGCAGTTTCGGCCGCGCCGCAGTCCCCTCGGGTGCCTCGACCGGCGCGCACGAAGCGGTCGAAAAGCGCGACGGCGACACGTCGCGCTGGATGGGCAAGGGCGTCACCAAGGCGGTCGAGGCGGTCAATGACGAGATCGCCGACGCGGTGCTCGGCCTCGATGCCGAGGACCAGGCCGATGTCGACCGCACGATGATCGAGCTCGACGGCACCGCCAACAAGGGCCGACTGGGCGCGAACGCGATCCTGGGCGTCAGCCTGGCGGTGGCCAAGGCGGCCGCCGATGCCCGCGGCCTGCCGCTCTATCGCTATGTCGGCGGCGTCAACGCGCATGTCCTGCCGGTGCCGATGATGAACATCATCAACGGTGGCGAGCATGCCGACAATCCGATCGACATCCAGGAGTTCATGGTCGTCCCCGTCGGCGCCGCGAGCATTGCAGAGGCGGTCCGCTGCGGCTCGGAGATCTTCCACACGCTCAAGAAGAAGCTGTCGGAAAAAGGGTTGGCCACGTCGGTCGGCGATGAGGGCGGCTTCGCCCCGGCGCTCGCCTCGACCACGGATGCGCTCGACTTCATCATGAGCTCGATCGAGGCCGCCGGCTACAAGCCCGGCGACGACGTCATGCTCGCGCTCGATTGCGCCGCGACCGAATATTTCAAGGACGGCGCCTATCGCATGACCGGCGAGGGCAGGACCTTCACCCCGGCGGAGAATGCCGAATTCCTCGCCGATCTGTGCGCCCGCTACCCGATCTTCTCGATCGAGGACGGCATGAGCGAGGATGATTTCGAAGGCTGGAAGATCCTGACCGACCGTATCGGCGGCAAGGTCCAGCTGGTCGGCGACGACCTGTTCGTGACCAACCCGAAGCGCCTGGCCGACGGCATCGGTCGCGGCCTGGCCAACTCGCTGCTGGTCAAGGTCAACCAGATCGGATCGCTGACCGAGACGCTCGAGGCGGTCAGCCTGGCGCAGCGCTCGTCCTATACCGCGGTCATGTCGCACCGTTCGGGCGAGACCGAGGATGCGACCATCGCCGACCTGGCGGTTGCCACCAACTGCGGTCAGATCAAGACCGGCTCGCTGGCCCGCTCGGACCGGCTTGCCAAGTACAACCAGCTCATCCGTATCGAGGAAGAACTGGGCGATGCGGCGGTCTATGCCGGAAAATCGATCCTGAAGTGATTTGGGCAGCGCCTCATGGCTTGATTAACCTTCTCAATTGAGCGAAGAATCAAGCCATGGGGCGTCAAACCGGCCGTTTCCGTAACATCCTCCGCAGCGCGGGCCTGCCCGCGGTGGCGATCGTCATCATGGGCTTCTTCGGCTACAATGCCGTGCTCGGCCCGAACGGCATCATCGCCATGAAGGACGTGTCGCAGGAAGTCGGCACGCGCACCGCCGAATATCAGCAGCTTGACAAGAAGCGCGCCGAACTGCGCAACCGCGTCAACCTGCTCGACCCCCAGAAGGGCGCCGATCCCGACCTGGTCGAGGAACTGCTGCGCAAGCAACTCGGCGCCGCCCGCTCCGACGAGGTCGTCGTCAAGCTGAAATAGGCCAGGGCGCTCAGGTACGCTTTCCCGCGACGGTGTCGGTAGGGAGGCGCTTACCCAAGAAACCGCGTCACCCCGGCCGGAGTGCCGGGGTCCACCGATCCTCCATCCCGGCTCATCGGTTGCCGCAACTGGTGTCCAGCAGCGCTGGATGCGGACATCGCGCCACATCGCGCCTCCGGAATTTGCCGCCCAGTAGATGCCGGCACTTCGGCTGGTATGACGGCGGTGAGGTGCGGACGCGAGCCTCTACCAGCCCCTGATCCGACATGCGAAAGGCGCGGTCTGCGAGTTGTACCAATCCATGGCCGCCCGTTCACAAAATGAAACAATCGCACCGGCCAGCCGCACCAACCCGCCTCTCCCGCGAACCAATTCCCCGGTAACCGGTATCCGCTACGTTACCCTTGCACTCAACCCATGCGCGTTGACGTTGCGTCCGGGCCATGAACCCGCTTATAGGCACCCCCCTGACACCCCCTCCCCGGGAATGAGGATCATCTGATCGTGGCAAAAGCGCCGGCGAAGACGCCAACCCCCCAGCCTGCCGTATCCAATCGCGAACGGCCCAGCGAACCGGATCGGTACAAGGCTTCCAAGGAAGAGCTGCTCCAGTTCTACAAGGAAATGCTCCTGATCCGCCGTTTCGAGGAAAAGGCGGGCCAGCTTTACGGCCTCGGCTTCATCGGCGGTTTCTGCCACCTCTATATCGGCCAGGAAGCGGTTGCGGTCGGCCTGCAGTCGGCGCTGGACGGCGAGAAGGACTCGGTCATCACCGGCTACCGCGACCATGGCCACATGCTCGCTTACGGCATCGATCCCAAGGTGATCATGGCCGAGCTGACCGGTCGCGCCGCGGGCATTTCGCGCGGCAAGGGCGGCTCGATGCACATGTTCTCGACCGAGAAGAAGTTCTATGGCGGCCACGGGATCGTCGGCGCTCAGGTGTCGCTCGGCACGGGTCTGGCGTTCGCGCACAAATATAACGAGGATGGCGGCGTCGCCATGGCCTATTTCGGCGACGGTGCGTCGAACCAGGGCCAGGTGTATGAGAGCTTCAACATGGCCGAGCTGTGGAAGCTCCCGATCATCTATGTGATCGAGAACAACCAGTACGCCATGGGCACCAGCGTCAACCGCTCGTCGTCCGAGGATCAGCTGTACAAGCGCGGCGAGAGCTTCCGCATCCCCGGCATCCAGGTCGATGGCATGGACGTGCTGGCGTGCCGCGGTGCCGCCGAAGAGGCGCTTGCCTGGGTTCGCGCCGGCAAGGGCCCGATCATCCTCGAGATGAAGACCTATCGCTACCGCGGTCACTCGATGTCCGACCCGGCCAAATATCGCAGCCGCGAGGAAGTCCAGTCGGTCCGCGACAAGTCGGACCCGATCGAGGCGGTCAAGCGCGAGCTCGAGGCGATGGGCGTCAAGGAAGACGAGCTGAAGCCGATCGAGGCGGAAATCCGCAAGGTCGTCAACGCCTCCGCGGACTTTGCGGAATCCACGCCGGAGCCGGATCCGGCAGAATTGTATACCGACGTGCTGGTGGAGTCCTACTGAGATGGCGATCGAACTGAAGATGCCGGCGCTGTCGCCCACGATGGAAGAAGGCACGCTCGCCAAGTGGCTGGTGAAGGCCGGCGACACGGTGAAGTCGGGCGACATCCTGGCCGAGATCGAGACCGACAAGGCGACGATGGAATTCGAGGCGGTGGACGAAGGCACGATTGCCGAAATCCTGATCGCCGAGGGCACCGACAATGTGAAGGTCGGCACCGTCATCGCGACGCTGAACGGTGACGATGAGGAAGCCTCGCCGGCACCGGCTCCGGTGGCCGACAAGGCCGAGGCGCCTGCCACCGAGCAGAAGGCCGCCGAGTCCGAGACCGCGGAAACGCCCAAGAAGGCGGAGAGCGGCACGTCGAAGCTGGCCAGCGACAAGTCGGCCACCGTGCGCGACCCCGACCTGCCCGAGGGCACCGAGCTGATGAAGCAGACCGTCCGCGAGGCGCTGCGCGACGCGATGGCTGAGGAAATGCGGACCGATCCGCGCGTCTTCGTGATGGGCGAGGAAGTCGCCGAGTATCAGGGCGCCTACAAGGTCACCCAGGGCCTGCTCGACGAGTTCGGCCCGAAGCGCGTGATCGACACGCCGATCACCGAGTACGGCTTTGCCGGCGTCGGCACCGGTGCGGCGATGGGCGGGCTGAAGCCGATCGTCGAGTTCATGACGTTCAACTTCGCGATGCAGGCGATCGACCACATCGTGAACTCGGCCGCCAAGACCAACTATATGTCGGGTGGCCAGATGCGCTGCCCGATCGTGTTCCGCGGTCCCAACGGCGCGGCCAGCCGCGTCGGCGCGCAGCACTCGCAGAACTATGGTCCCTGGTACGCCAGCGTCCCTGGCCTGATCGTGATCGCGCCCTATGACGCGGCCGATGCCAAGGGCCTGATGAAGGCGGCGATCCGCAGCGAGGATCCGGTGGTCTTCCTCGAGAACGAGCTGCTCTATGGCCGCAGCTTCGACGTGCCCAAGGTCGATGACTGGGTCCTGCCGATCGGCAAGGCGCGCATCGTCCGCGAGGGCAAGGACGTCACGATCGTCAGCTACTCGATCGGTGTCGGCGTCGCGCTCGACGCGGCCGAGACGCTGGCGGGCGAGGGGATCGAGGCCGAGGTCATCGACCTGCGCACGCTGCGTCCGCTCGACACCGCGACGGTGCTGGAAAGCCTGAAGAAGACCAACCGCATGGTCGTGGTCGAGGAAGGCTGGCCGGTCTGCTCGATCGCATCGGAGATCGTCACCGTGGCGATGGAACAGGGCTTCGACGACCTCGACGCTCCGGTCCTGCGCGTCACCAACGAGGACGTGCCGCTCCCCTATGCGGCAAACCTCGAGAAGCTGGCCCTGGTCGACGCGGCGCGCGTCGTCGCGGCGGTCAAGAAGGTTACCTATCGCTAATTGGATCTGGGGCCGGGCGGGTTCCGTCCCGGCTCAGACCGACCTGTAGTTCGAAAGAGCGCTGTCCGGGATGCCGGGCGGCGCTCTTTCTGCATGAGGGCGGTCGCAGGAGATACGGACGGCGGGACAACCATCCCGAACCCCCCAGGCATTGAGCGCGCTGCAGCTGGCGATCGCCCGTGTGCGCCTAGGCGCTGTACAGATTGCAGGTCGAACGCGTTGCGGCGGGCGAGGGGTTGTAGAGCTGGGTCAGGTCGCGATTGTCGCGGACGATGAACGAGGCGACATATTGCAGCCGCCGCGGGGAGGCGAACCAGCCGTTTCCGATCAGCGGCGTGTAGAGGTAATTGACCTCGACGAACATCACTGCCGAGTTGGTTGGCGCGTTCACCTTGGCGCCCGCTTCCCCCATGCCGGTCGGGGCAGGCGTTCCTGCGTCGCTGGCGTTCGTGGTGGTGCCGGCGGTCGTGATGGTCGTGCCGTAGCTCGAATCATAGCCCGCCCCGCTCCTGGCGCCGATGCAGCGCTGCCAATGGATGCGCTGGGTGCCGCCCACATTCTCCAGGCTGGACAGGATCACCCGGCCATTGGCGGTCAGGTCGATGTTCTGGCCATGGGTGCGGGTGGCCTGCAGCACGTCATTCAGGTCGACCTCGCGCAACTGGACCGTCGCCTGGTTGCTGTACAGGCCGACGCGCGAGGCGTTGTCGGCAAGCTCGAGTGCCAGCTGGCTGAGCCTTTGATGGGTGATGGCCAGGTTGGTCAGTTCGACGCCCCACATGCCGGCGGTCAGGAACATGGGCAGGCCGAAGGCGAATTCGAGCAGGGTCACGCCCGAGCGATCCTCGCGGAACCGGCGAAGGAAAGGGATCAGTTGCATCGGTTCACCACCGTCGGCACTGCCTGGGACGCATAGGGCTGGTTCTTGAGCAAGGTGCTCGCGGAAACCGTTTCCTTGTCTGGCCAGCCCAGCAGCTTGCCGAGCGGGAACAGCCGGTCATAGGTCGCGGTCACGGTGTATAGCGTGACGTCGCTCGCGCCGCCCTGACCGGTCTTGCCCGGATCGGCGTCCCACCGCTGGTTGCCATTGATGTCGTCATAGCATTCGGTCGGATCGCGCCGTCCGTTTCCGTTGGTATCGGTGAAGCGTTCAGGCTTCATGTTGCTGAACGTCGAATAGCTCTTGCGGTCGAAGGTCAGCACCGCGCTCTTCGCGACCTGCTTCACCGCGGCGGTCACCTTGGCATCGATCACCGACGACTGCGCGGCCTCGATACCCGAATCGCGCCCGGCCTTCTGGATCGCGCCTTCCAGCACGGCGCGGGTATAGGCCTGGTAGGTCAGGTCCATCAGCCCGAGCAGCAGCACGACGAACACCGGCGCCAGGATCCCGAACTCGGTCACTGCGATGCCGCGCCGGTCGCGGGCGAACCGGCGCAGCGATCGGACCAGAGCGGCCGTCATTTGGAGAGCCGCAGCATCGCGACACGTGACGCGATCGACTGGAAGGCGGAGTTCAGCTCGGCGTCGCTGCTGGCGAAGAAGGCATGGGCCGTGCTCGACGCGCACTGCCTCATCTCGGGGGTCAGCGCCTGACCGAAGGCGATCACCCAGACGGTGATGTTGCGGTTCTTCGCCGCTTCGCACTCGGCAACGAACCGCGCATTGTGCCTGGTGGCGAGGATCGAGGAATTGCCGTCGGTCACCCGCTTGTCGTGGCGTTCGAAGCCATAGGTGCCGTACAGGTCATATTGCGGCTGCATGATGCCGTCGGTCATGAACACGATATGGCGAATCGGCGTCTTGCGGCCCGGCCAGGCTGCGGTGTCCGACGCGAAAGGGCCATTGGGGTCGAGGAAGCGGGTGCCCCAGATCATGCCGACATCATGGTAGGTATAGCCCATCGGCCGGAAATCGGGGTCGTTGAGGAAAGATGAGAGCTCGCTGCGGCTCATCTCGCGCAGGCGGCGCGCTTCCTTGCCGCAGGTATAGATGTTCGTGCTGCCCTTGGCGCCCAGATTCTCATAGGCGTTGCCGGCGGCGGCGGTGCTGGTGATTTCGATCGGGCCGACCTGGTTGTTTCGCTCGTAGATGATGTCCGGCCACATCGGACGCCAGCGAGTATCATCATTGGTTGCGGCGCGTGTGGGGTCGAGGTCATAGGGCAGCGCCGACTGGCTGAAGGATGCCCACGGGTCCGTGTGGCGCTCCTCGATGCACCCCTGCCATTTGCTCATGCCACTCGTCTTGCTCGGGTCACGAACCCAGTCGCCGCGGACATATTGCGAGATGTCGACCGGGAGCTGCCCGAAGCGATAATATTGCTGCCAGGTCTGCGTCGTGACGACGCAGTTCCCGTTGCCATTGCGGGTCGCCGTCCAGGCGACGGTCTTCGTCACATATTGTCCTGACGAATTATACCCGCTCGACGGCGTCCGGCTGGCATAGGCGTCGCAGCTGGTCTGCGAAATCCCGCTATAGGTGTTGCTGCTGGCACTTCCCGACCGTTGATCGGCGCTCGGCTCGCGTGTCTGATACTGGTAGGTCCCGGACATCAGGAAGCTGGACGGGATGATCTTCCCCACATTCACGGACGAGGAGTAGGGGACGATACCGTAACGAATCTTCGTCGACGCGTCGGCCGCGCTCACCATCGTGTCGTAGAAGTTCAGCACCGACGATCGCAGCGCCTTGATCCGCGCGTTGCTTTTCTCGACCGTGTAATAGCCGGTTGTGCCGTCGGCGCGGGTGTAGGTCTGGACCGACTGGCCGCTCGAACTGGTATTCGATGCCTCATAGGCCATCGACCCGGTGGTATCGAGCACGAACATGATGTCGAGATCGGCAACGTCGAAGCGTGCTTCGCAGGTCACCGAAATACGGGTCGGGCCGAACCCCATCATCTGGGTGAGCGTCATCGGCACCGTCACGCTGGCGCTGCCGGCGACCTGATTGTCGGCGGTCTTGCTGGGCGTGAACGACACCGAGCTCGACGCGAAGGTGCCGGCCTTGAAGTTGTTGTTGAAGAAGGCATTTGCCTGGTCCGTGGCGTTCTGATCCAGCGTCGTCGATGCGCTGCTCGACATGAACTTGCGGCCGGCGAGGACCCCGGCGTCACAAGCCTGTTGCAAACGTACCTTGACGACGTAGAGCCGGGCCGTGTCCACCGCCGAACCGACCAGCCCCAGCAGCGGGATCAGCGCGATCGCCAGCATCGCCAGCGTGTTGCCGCGCTTGTCGCGGGCCAGGCGCGTGAGGAACGCGGGAGCTCCGGATCGATTGCTGTCCTGTGATGCCGACATGCTGAATGCTCTTCCCCGATCAGGCCCGGACATGCGCCGGCTGGCGTTAATCGCGGGTAACCCGATGGGGTTAAGCGGGCGTTATCGATCTGCGCCGGACGGATGTGCCGCATGACCGCGCTGCATCCCGAGCGAGACTTGATCCTGACCTATGCACCGGCGGACGGTCGTGGGGCGCTTGCCGCGCTCCTCGCGCTGGACGATGCGCTGGCGCAGCTCCTTCAGACCACGCGCGAGCCGGCGCTGGGCCAGATCCGCTTGGCGTGGTGGCGTGAGCGGCTGGCCGACCTCGACGTCAAGCCGCCGCCGGCCGAGCCGGTGCTTCGCGGTATTGCCGATCATGTCGTGCCACGGGGCGTATCGGGCGCTTCGCTGGCGCCGATCGTCGATGGCTGGGAAGTCCTGCTCGAAGAGGACCTCGACGCCGATGCCTTGCAACGCTTCGGCGAGGGGCGCGGGCATCTGTTCGTTGCCGCGGCGCAGGCGATGGGTGCCGGCGACGATCCGCTTGCAGAGGCAGGGCAGGGCTGGGCGCTCGCCGACCTGGCGCGCCACCTGGGCAATGCCGGCGAATCGGAGATTGCGCGCGAACTGGCCCGACCGCGCCTCCAGGCAGCGATAGGGCGTCGCTGGAGCGGCGCGGGCCGCGCATTGGGGGCAATGGCGCATCTGGCACTGCGCGATCTCGACCTGCCTGCAGGCACGCCGGCGCCGGTCGGGGCACCAGGACGGCTAATGCGTCTGATTTGGTTCCGATTGAGCGGGCGCTGAGCGTCCGACGCGCTAGTCTGGTCCCGGGCCAAGGGGAGTCGGACGATGTGGCGATATCTTGTCGGAGCCGCGGGCGCGCTGGTGCTGGCGCTGGCGGGGATGTTCATGTTCCGCGGGGTCGCAGCGACCGAGGCCAGGACCGCACCGCCGCCCGCTCCTGCTGCGGCTGCTGCGAATGCCGAGGAAGGCCCGCTGCCGGCGGAGGCGCCGCGCGCCGCCGACAAGACGCGCGAGCAGAAGCGCTTCGACCGGGTCGACAAGGATCGCAACGACACCATCACGCGCGAGGAGTATCTCGCGACCCGGCGAAAGGCCTTTGCCAAGCTCGACACCAATGGCGACGGGCAACTGAGCTTCGACGAGTGGGCGGTCAAGACGACCACCCGCTTCGCCCAGGCAGACAAGGATCGATCGGGATCGCTGACCCGCGCCGAGTTCGCGACCACCGCGCCGAAGCGTCGTGCCGCTCAGCCGCGCTGCGCCTGTCCGAAACCGGCCGCAAGCCCCGCCGCCGACGACGGGAATGACGACGGCTGACAGGAGATGCTGACGGGCAGGTCGCCCAATTTCAGGCCGCGACCCAGTCCTTGAACGCGTCGCGAGCCCGCGACGTGTACATCAATTTCCGGTCTGCCTTCTTGCTCTTGCCTGGGATTGGCGGGAACAGCCCGAAATTGACGTTCATCGGCTGATAGGTCTCGACCTCGGCATCGCCGGTGATGTGGCGCAGCAGCGCGCCGAGCGCGGTCTGCGCCGGGGGCGGGGTCAGCTCGACACCCTGGAGTTCCGCGGCAGCAAAGCGGCCTGCGAGCAGGCCGATCGCCGAGCTTTCGACATAGCCCTCGCACCCGGTGATCTGCCCGGCGAAGCGGATATGCGGCGCCGATTTCAGTCGCAGCGTCGGGTCGAGCAGCTCGGGCGACTTGATGAAGGTATTGCGGTGCAGGCCGCCCAGCCGAGCGAACTCGGCATTTTCCAGACCAGGAATCGTCCGGAACAGAGCGACTTGCTCGGCATATTTGAGCTTCGTCTGGAATCCGACCATGTTCCACAGCGTGCCGTTGGCATTGTCCTGCCGCAGCTGGACGACGGCATAAGGCCAGCGCCCGGTCTTCGGGTCGTCGAGTCCGACGCCCTTCATCGGCCCGTAGCGCAGCGTATCGACGCCGCGCTCCGCCATCACCTCGATCGGCATGCAGCCTTCGAAATAGGGGACGTCCTCCCATTCGCGGAACTCGGTCTTCTCGCCGGCCATCAGCCCGGCGTGAAAGGCGAGATACTGGTCCTTGGTCATCGGGCAGTTGATATAATCCTTGCCCGTGCCGCCCGGGCCAACCTTGTTCCAGCGCGACTGGAACCAGGCAGTCTCCATGTCGATCGAATCGAAATGGACGATCGGCGCGATCGCATCGAAAAAGGCGAGCTGATCCTTGCCGGTCGCGCTGCCGATGCTCCCCGCCAGGCTTTCGGCGGTCAGCGGTCCGGTGGCGACGATGGTCAGGCCGCTTTCGGGCAGCGCATCGACCCGCTCGCGCACGATGGTGATGTTGGGGTGGCCTTCTAGCGCTAGGGTGACACCCTCGGCAAAGCCGTCGCGATCCACCGCCAGTGCCGAGCCCGCGGGGACCTTGTGCATGTCGCCCTGCGCCATGATCAGCGAGTCGAGGTCGCGCATTTCCTGATGGAGCAAACCGACCGCATTGCGCTCGGCATCGTCCGAGCGGAAGCTGTTCGAGCAGACCAGCTCGGCCAGCCGGTCGCTCTGGTGTGCCGGGGTCATGCTGCCCGATCCGCGCATCTCCGAAAGACGGACCTTGAACCCTGCCTGGGCAAGCTGCCAGGCGGCTTCCGAACCGGCGAGGCCGCCGCCGATGATATGGATATCGTGAGTCATTGCCCGCCAGATAGCGGCCTGCTTGGCAGAGGGCCAGCCGCCGGGCATGGTAACGCAATGCGCAGCACGGTCTTCACCTTCGCGCTGGCGGCCGGCGCCAGCTTTTATCTGAGCCGGTGGCTGATGGTGCCGCCCGATCTGCTGGTGGTGTGGAAGGGGGCGGGGGTCGCGCTGCTGGCGCTGTGGGCTGCCCTCCATGCGAGAAGCCTCGATGGATGGATGATCACCACGGCGCTGGCGCTATGCGGTCTCGGCGATGTCCTGCTGGAGACGCATGGCTTAGCGGTCGGCGCGATCGCATTTCTGGCCGCGCATCTGGTTGCGATCGGCCTTTACCTGCGCAACCAGGCGGTGCCGCTGTGGCACGGGCTGATCATCGCGGCGGCGGTCGTGGTAGTATCCTGGCTGTTGCCGGTCGAACGCGAGGCGGCGACAGGGGTGGCGGTCTATGCCGTAGCGCTGGGGTTGATGGCAGGCACCGCCCGCACCAGCCGCTTCCCTCGCTACAAGGTTGCACTCGGCGCGATGCTGTTCGTGCTGTCCGACCTGCTGATCTTCGGTCGGGGCGGGGCGTTCGGCACGACGATCCCCGAGTTGCTGATCTGGCCGACCTATTTCATCGGTCAGGCGTTGATCGCGCACGGCGTCGTCACGACGCTGGAGCGGGAGAAGGCATGACGCGCATCTTCACCATCGGCTATGAACAGACGACGATGGCCGATTTCCTGGCGGCGCTGAAGGCGGCCGGGGTCGAACAGGTGATCGACGTCCGCGCGCTGCCGCTGTCGCGCCGGCCTGGCTTTTCCAAGAGCATCCTGGCGGCCAGCCTGAAGGATGCCGGGATCGGCTATGTCCATCTGCGCGCGCTGGGTACGCCCAAGGCGGGGCGCGACGCCGCCAAGAAGGGCGATGTGAAGACGCTGCGCGCGGTCTATGACATCCAGCTCGGCCTGCCCGAGGCGCAGGTGGAGGTGGCACGGATGCGCGAGCTTGCCCGCGAGAAGCCGTCGGCGCTGCTGTGCTACGAACGTGATCCCTGTCATTGCCACCGCACGCTGCTGCTGCAGGCTGAGGGTGGCGACATGGACGTCGTCGATCTGGTTCCCTGAAGCAAAGGTCCCATCATGCTCGATCATGTCGGTTACACCGTGTCGGACATCGCCGCATCCAAGGCATTCTATGACGCCGCGCTGGCGCCGCTCGGCCTGTCGATCCAGATGACGGTCACGCCCGAGATGACCGGCGATGGCAGCAGCCATCTCGGCTACGGCCAGAGTGACAAGCCCGACTTCTGGATCGGCGATGCCGGTGGACAGGTCAGCAAGGGCACGCATATCGCGCTGGCCGCGGCCAGCCGAGCCGAGGTCGACGCCTTCTACGCGGCGGCGATCGCGGCAGGCGGCCGCGACAATGGCCCGCCGGGCATCCGCGCCCATTATCATCCCAATTATTACGGGGCGTTCGTGCTCGATCCCGACGGGATGAATGTCGAGGCGGTGTCGCACCGCCCCGAATAAGGTCAGCCGGTAACGGGCAGGGCGACGCTGCCGTCCGCCTCGCGGTGAAGCGGCGAATAGGCGGTCACGACCGACAGCGGAAGCTTCGCATAGATATGCGGGAACAGCTCGCCGCCGCGCGAGACTTCCCATTTCACCTCGTCGCCCAGCGCCTCCAGATCGACCGCGGCGATCCACAGGTCGGCACGGCCGGCGAAATGCTTGTCGAGCGTCCCCTGCAGCTGGGCGGCGGTCGAGAGATGGATGTAGCCGTCGGCGAGATCGACCGGCGCGCCGGCGAATTCACCGTCCTGCTCCAGCTGTTCCATCTCCTGGTCGCTCAGGATCTTGTAGGCGGTGGTCTCGGTGGGCGTGCTCATCGGTCTTCAACTCGCCGGTTCGGGTGATGGTTTCCGTGGGACAAGCGAAAGGCCGGGGATCGCTCCCCGGCCTTCCATCTTGTTCAGTGATCGTGCTGCGCTCAGGCCTCGCCCTCGGCAGCATCCTCGCCGATGATCGCGTCCGGCGTGGGTTCGCCTGCGACCGGACCGTCGCCGAGATTGGCCTCGGCCTCCTCTTCGCTTTCCTCGATCCGCGCCGCCGAAACGACATGCTCGTTGGTCGCGACGTCGAACAGGCGGACGCCGGCCGAGCCACGGCCCGTGACGCGCGTATCGCCGACCGACATGCGGATCAGCTTGGCCTGGTCGGTGACCAGCATCAGCTGTTCGCCATTATGCGCCGGGAAGCTGGCGACGACCGGGCCGTTGCGCTTGAGATTGTCGATATTGGTGATGCCCTGGCCACCGCGACCGGTACGGCGATATTCGAACGCCGAGGACCGTTTGCCATAGCCGTTTGCGCAGACGGTGAGGATGAATTCCTCGATCGCCTCGAACTCGGCCATCCGCTCGGGCGACAGGGTCCGCTCGCGCTCGCCTTCCTTCCACGGCGCAGCCTTCAGATAGGCTTCGCGCTCCTCGGTGGTCGACACGAACCCGCGCAGCACCGACAGCGAGATCACTTCGTCATCGCCCAGCAGGGTGATACCGCGCACGCCGGTCGAGTTGCGGCTCTGGAACTCACGCACATCGGTCGAGGCGAAGCGGATCGCCCGACCGCCGCGGGTGGCGAGCAGCACGTCATTCTGTTCGTCGAGCAGCGCGACGCCGATCAGGCGGTCATCGGTATCGTCACCCTCGAACTTCATCGCGATCTTGCCGTTCGACGGCACGTTGGTGAACGCATCCATCGAGTTGCGGCGCACCGACCCCTTGGCCGTCGCGAACATGACGTGGAGCGCGCCCCACTCATTCTCGTCCTCGGGCAGCGGCAGCACGGTTGAGATCGTCTCCCCCGCCGCCAGCGGCAGCAGGTTGATCATCGGCCTTCCGCGCGTGGCCGGCCCGCCCTCGGGCAGGCGCCACACCTTCATGCGATAGACCTTGCCGGCGGTGGAGAAGAACAGCACCGGCGTGTGCGTCGAGGTGACGAACAGGTTGGTGACGACGTCCTCGTCCTTGGTCGCCATGCCCGCGCGGCCCTTGCCGCCGCGGCGCTGCGCGCGGAAGGTCTCGAGCGGCGTGCGCTTGATATAGCCTTCCATGGTCACGGTGACCACCATATCCTCGCGCTCGATCAGGTCCTCGTCCTCGATCCCGTCGGCAGCGGCGGCGATCTCGGTCCGGCGCGGGGTCGCGTACTGATCGCGGACGAGTGTCAGCTCCTCGACCATCACCTCGTACAGGCGCGCGCGGTTGCCCAGGATCTCAAGCAGCTCGCCGATCGTGTGCGCCAGTTCGCGCAGCTCGTCGCCGATCTCGTCGCGGCCAAGCGCAGTCAGGCGGTGCAGGCGCAGGTCGAGGATCGCGCGGACCTGGACGTCGGACAGCCGATAGGTCTCGCCCGTCGCCTCGACCTCGACCGCCTCGACCAGCTTGATGTACGGCGCGATCTCGGCGACCGGCCAGTCGCGCGACAGCAAAGCCTCACGCGCGACGGCGGGGCTGGACGAGCCGCGGATGATGCGGACGACCTCGTCGAGATTGGTGACCGCGATGACTAGGCCGAGCAAGATGTGCGCGCGGTCGCGTGCCTTGGCCAGCTCGAACTTCGAGCGGCGGGTGATCACTTCCTCGCGGAACTTGACGAACGCCTCGACGATGTCGCGCAGGTTCAGCAATTCGGGGCGGCCGCCGCGGATCGCCAGCATGTTGGCCGGGAAGCTCGACTGGGCGGGGGTGTGCCGCCACAGCTGGTTCAGCACCACCTCGGGCGTCGCGTCGCGCTTCAGGTCGATGACGATGCGGACGCCCTCGCGCGAGGATTCGTCGCGAATGTCGCTGATCCCTTCGATCCGCTTGTCCTTCGCGGCCTCGGCGATCTTCTCGACCAGCGCGTTCTTGCCCTGCTGGAACGGGATCTCGGTCAGCACGATCGAACGACGTTCACCACGCTGTTCGGTGATGTAGCGGCTGCGCACCATGATCGAGCCGCGGCCGGTCTGATAGGCAGAGCGGCAGCCGGAACGACCGAGGATCTGGGCACCGGTCGGGAAGTCCGGACCGGGGACGATCTCCATCAGTTCCTCGATGGTGATCGCGCCATTGTCGATATAGGCGAGGCAGGCATTGACGACTTCGCCGAGGTTGTGCGGCGGAATATTGGTCGCCATGCCGACCGCGATGCCGCCGGCGCCATTGACCAGCAGGTTCGGAAAGCGCGCGGGCAGGACCGTCGGCTCGCTTTCGGAGCCGTCATAATTGTCCTGGAAGTCGACCGTATCCTTGTCGATATCGTCGATCAGCGCCGACGCAACCTTGGCCAGGCGAGCCTCGGTGTAGCGCATGGCGGCGGGCGGATCGGGATCCATCGATCCGAAATTGCCCTGGCCGTCGATCAGCGGGACGCGCATCGACCAGTCCTGGGCCATGCGGGCCAAGGCGTCGTAGATCGAGCTGTCGCCGTGCGGGTGATATTTACCCATCACGTCACCGACCAGGCGGGCGGACTTGCGATAGGGCCGGCCGGCGACATAGCCGCCTTCCTGCGCCGCGTGGAGGATGCGGCGGTGGACCGGCTTCAGACCGTCGCGGACATCGGGGAGCGCGCGCGCCACGATGACGCTCATCGCGTAATCGAGGTACGAGGTCTTCATCTCGTCGACGATCGAGATCGGCGTGATATCGGACGGGTCGGCGAGGGTAGTCTCGTCGGTCAAGGGATCGGGTTTCCGGTAGGTTGGTGTTGCAGTTTCATGGCGGCTCTAGCGGGCCGAGGCGTGACTGCCAAGCCTCGCGCCCACGCGTGCGCGCGCATGTGCGCGAGAGAACATGGTCCGGCGGCCGAACGGGAGTGCGCAGAACCCTGAATCCATGCATGATTTTCGATTCGTCCTGTGAAGGCACCGGTTCGTCATCGGAACGGATAGGAATCGATCGTTCAACGCTTGTTCACCCGACGATTGTCATTTCCAGGGAGCAATGCACGCGCTTGTACGGGGACGGCTGGGCCTCTAGAGCGTGCGCAGATCCCCCTACCAAGCGGCGACCCGTGCAGGAGAGTTTTAGATCATGAAGATGGTTTCGAAGCTGGCGATTGCCATGGCCCTCAGCCTCGGCGTCTCGGCGACGCCGGCCCTGGCCCAGAAGAAAGACGACAAGGCCCCCGCGATCAAGGTCAGCGAGGAGTTCCGCAAGCCCGCAGAGGCCGCGCGCGTCGCGATCGGGGCAAAGGACTGGGCGACCGCCGACACGCAGCTGACCGCCGCAGAAGCCGTCGCGAAGAACGACGACGAGAAGAATTACGCGCAGATCCTGCGCTTCGAGGTCGAGGTCAACCGCAACCCCCGCAACAACCAGCGCCTGATCGCGGCCGCCGATGCGATGCTTGCCAATCCGGCAGCACCGCAGGCCAATCTGCGTGCGTACAACTTCTATCGCGGCCAGGCGTCGTTCGAAATGAAGCAGTACGCCCAGGCCGAGCCGTTCCTGGTCAAGGCGCGCGAGCTGGGCATGAACAGCCCCGACGTGTCGCTGATGCTGGCCCAGATCTATGATTCGACCAATCGTCGTCCGCAGGGCGTGGTCGAGATGGGCAAGGTGATCGAGGCGGTGAAGGCTTCGGGCCAGCCGGTTCAGGAGAGCTGGTATCGCTGGGCAGTGTCGCGTGTCGCGGCTTCGGGCGACCGTGCTGCGCTCGCCGATTGGCAGCTGCGCCAGATCCGTGACTTCCCGACGCTGGCCAACTGGCGCCAGATCATCGTCCAGTATCGCAATTCGGTCGCCGGCGGCGCCCAGCTTGACCGCAACGCCAAGCTGGATGTCTATCGCCTGCTTCGCGGCACCGGCGCGATGGCCGATCTGAACGACTATCTCGACTATGCCTCGCTTGCCCAGTCGGCCGGTCAGCCGCAGGAAGCGATCGCCGTGATCGACGAAGGCCGCAAGGCGGGCAAGATCCCGGCGAACGAGCCGACCGCCGCGCAGATCGATCGCCTGTCGAAGGATTCGGCGGCCAAGGACGGTACGCCCGACGCGCTGGCCAAGGCAGCCAAGACCGGCAAGGAGCAGGCAAGCGTCGGCGACATCTTCGCCGCGACCGGCAATTATCCGCGCGCGATCGAGCTGTACCAGACGGCGCTGGGCAACGGCGCTGCCGCCGACCAGACCAACCTGCACCTGGGCGTCGCGCTGGCCAAGGCCGGCCGCAAGGACGAGGCCAAGGCGGCACTCGCCAAGGTCCAGGCCGCACCGCTGAACGACATCGCCAAATACTGGACGATGTGGATGGACCTGCCGCCGCTCAAGTAAGCGGCGTCGATCCGGAACAAGAAAAGGGGCGGCCATTCGGTCGCCCCTTTTTTCATTGGGTCATTGGGCTCAGCGCGATGCCGCCGGTCGCGGCCGGCGCGAAGCCTCAGGCGGGGACGGGAACGCCCGGCAGCGACTTCGACGTGCGGATCGTGAAGCTGGTCTTCACATGCGCGACGTTGGGCGCGGTGGTCAGGTGTGAGGTCAGCATGTTCTGGAAGGTCGGCAGGTCGGTCGCAACGATCTTCAGGATGAAGTCTATCTCGCCGTTCAGCATATGGCATTCGCGTACTTCAGGAATTTCGGCGACCAGCTTCTCGAACGCCTGAAGATCGGTCTCGGCCTGGCTCTTCAGGCTGACCAGTGCGAAGACGATCAGATTATAGCCAAGCTGGGCGGGTTCGAGTGCCGCATGATAGCCGCGGATCGCGCCGGCTTCCTCCAGCGCGCGGACCCGGCGCAGGCAGGGCGGGGCGGTCAGCCCGACGCGTTCGGCCAGCTCGACATTCGTCATCCGGCCATTTTCCTGAAGCAACGCGAGAATCCGCATGTCGATGTCATCGAAACGCATGTCGCGCGTTCACTCCCTTGTAACTGCAGCGTTGATGGATTGCATTCGTGCTGTTGTCATCGCGTTACGCATAATATTATTACAACGCAACGAATTTGTCCCGCATCGCGCCCGCCGTCAGGGTCGTATCGCACGAAGCGAAAGTCAGCCGCGCCAGCCCGAAGCAGTGACGCAAGCCAGTCCTCCAGTTCCCGGATATTCGCCAATTTGAGCAATTACGCTCTTGCGAAGATACGGCTTCGGGTTGCCAAGTTGCGCGCGCGGAACGAAGCGGCCCGGTGAGCTGCGCCGCAGCCACAGCAGAACCGACCGATAGGAATCAGGCGACTTGGGCATCATCGACGTCCCTCTACCCGCACGTGCAGCGGACGCAGCGGAATCGCTCGCTGCGCTGCTGAAGCGGATCGAGGCGTTGATGGCCGCCGAGGATGCGCAGGCACGCGATCGCACGGTACATCCGATCGGGCAGGGCGCCACCGAGGCACCGTTCGACCGGCCGACCGACCGCCGCGCGGCGCGATCGCCGACATCGGCTGCAATCGATGCCGGATCGCAGGATAACGCCGCTTCTGCTGATCCCGTCCAGGCCGCGGATGGCGAAGGCCCCTTCCGGATTGCCGATATAGTCGCGCGGATCGATGCATTCCGCCGTGAGCATGAGCGATCCGGCGGCGAAGCGCGCCAGGAGCCGCCGGTTCGGGCGCAGCGGTTCCGCTTCGAAACCGACAGCAGCGGCATGATCCGCTGGGTCGAGGGTGCGACTCGCGGGCCGCTGATCGGTCTTGCGCTCCGGCAGGACATGCTGCCGGTCGCGGCACCGTTGCACGATGTCCGAATCACTGTCGGCGGCGACAGCGACGCCGCTGGCCCCTGGCTGATCTCCGCGCTGCCGGCCTTCGATGCGGCGACCGGGCGGTTCACCGGCTATCGCGGTGCCGCGCGACGGCCGCGAAGCGCTGCATCCGCCGCGACGATGCCCGATCCGTCTGCGACGCAGATGGATTCGCTGCGTCAGCTGGTCCACGAGCTGCGCACCCCTGCCAACGCGATCGCGGGCTTTGCCGAGATGATCGAGACCCAGATGCTTGGGGCGGTCGCCGATCCCTATCGCCGACGCGCCGCTGTCATTCGGTCGGAGGCACGCGACCTGATCGGTGCGATCGACGATCTGGATCTGGCCGCGCGGATCGACGGCGGTGCGCTTTCGCTGGTGGCTGCGCCGGTGCGCCTGCGCCCCTTGTTAAAGGCGGCGGTCGAGGATCTGGCGCCGCTCCTCCTGCTGCGCGGCTCGGCGATCCGGGTGCAGGGGGAGGACGCCGCGGTCAGCGGCGACCGCCGCGCGATCGAACGGCTGGTCGCCCGGCTGATGGCGACGCTCGTATCGGCGAGCGGGCGGGGCGAGCAGATCGGTGTACGGATCGGTGCTGCCACAGACCGACAGGTGGTGGTGACGATCGACCGTCCGGCCGCGTTGGCCCATCGCCGCGGCAACGGGCGGCCGAAGCTCGACGAGGAGACCGGCGACACGGCGCAGCTCGGCACCGGCTTCGCACTGCGGCTGGGCCATGATCTGGCGCGCGAACTGGGCGGGAGCCTGTCGCTCGATGCGGATCGCGTGACCCTGTCGCTGCCTGCGGCACGAAGGTCTGACGAAGACGCTGGTGGGCCCGGCAGGACTTGAACCCGCAACCTAGCCGTTATGAGCGGCCAGCTCTAACCAATTGAGCTACAGGCCCCGCCAGCGCTGGCCGGCGATAGCGGAAGCGCGATGCAGTCCGCAAGATGGCGCGAGACGACTAGGCGCGGCGAAATTTCTCGTCTAAGCGCCGTCGCGTCGGGGAGTGGCGCAGCCTGGTAGCGCATCTGGTTTGGGACCAGAGGGTCGCAGGTTCGAATCCTGTCTCCCCGACCAACTGCCTGGCAGCGGTCGCTAGCTTGGCCGTCGGCCGGCCCTATGGCCGGCCCATCTCATTTCAGTTTTGCGGCATGTAGTCCGGTAGCGGTCGAGATGATCAGATAGCCCTCTGGGGTAATTGCCAGCGGACCACCGAAAGCGGTTTTCCAGGCCACTGGGAAATTGGTCTTTGTCAGGTCAACAGCGAACGTGGTGGTGGGGCTCGAAACGAACAGGTGGCTGTCGGAGACAATCACGTTGCTGGTGAGATTGCTGCTTCCGCCCACGTTGATGGAGGCGGAGACCAGACCGGTCGAGGCATCGATCACGTCGACGATCGTGCTCGACGAACGGGCAGCGTACACCCGGTCGGCCCGCACGGCCGGGTCTCCGACATAGCTGTATCCAGTGCGCCACAACGGCTTTTCCGCAAACAGCGAAAATGCTGCAATCGGGAGCGCGTCACCGCGCTGGCGATTGTCGGTAAAGACGTAAATGCGGCCCGCCGCGTCGAGCATCGGTGCGCCGACATATTCACCGAAATAGCTGATGAAATTGCGAGTGAAGAAGGGGTTCTGAATGATCTTGGCAAGAGTACCGTCCCGCTTCAGCACCACGATCGAGCCAGCCTGAAAGAAATAGACATATTGCTGGTCGACGGCGACGCTCTCGCCTTGCATGACATAACCGCCATATTGCGTCGGGTTGGTCGTGCTCCATATCCGGTCGCCAGTCGCGGCATTAGCATTGAAGATGGCGTTGCCGTAATAGCCTGAGGTAAAGAAGATTTCGTCGCCGACCATCGTCGGCATACTGCCGTCACTGAATTGGGCGTCATAGGTGGGCGTGCTGATATAGCCGCCAGTCGCGGCATTGATCACCTGCATCGGTGCGGCGCTCGACGTAGAATTATAGGTGATCGACGCGACGCGGCCGTTCGAATAGGCGGGCCCGTATGGGCGCCGGCCCACGGCATAATTCCCCTGGCCGATATCGAAGGTCCAGAGCACTGAACCGTTCGAAGTCGCTACGCTGTGCGTGTAGGTGTGATTGTCAGCGTGCAGGTCGTTGAAGAAAACGCTGCCCGCTCGCGCAGTTACTTCGCTGGGCGCCCCGTCCGTGGTGATCGTCCAAGCATCTGCGAAGTTCGCGGACACGAAGCTTGTTGGGACATAGCCCGTATGGGCGGGATCGCGCTGCAACGCCGACCAGTTTGCGTCTGCCGCAATTGGGATCGGCGTGGCCAGCGCTGTGGGCGTTGGCGATGGTGTTGGTGTTGGCGTCGGAGCGGGAGTCGGCGTTGGGGTGGGAGTCGGCGTCGGTGCGACGATAACCGTTCCGCCGCCAGAGTTCCCGCCCCCTCCTGAACTTCCGCCGCCACTGCACGCGCCTGCGAGCATGCACACCGAGAGTGCAATCAGCGCTGAATTTTTCATGTTTCCCCCAAGCAACTACCCCGTTCAAGGACTCCTACTGGATCGTATTCAATTTCACATCAATGCCATGTCACATTTTTTGTAGATTAATGGGTTTGTGACGTCACTTTTCGGACTGAACTGTCGCGATAGGCTGCAGATTTCGGCTTCGTCTTCTGGCCAACGGCGCGAGTGTCCGGCGAATATTCAGACGCGCAGGCGCGAGGATCGGGACGTAGTGATTTGCTCACGCCGACCAACTCCCCGGCTCTTCCTCACCCGCCGCCCGGCGCCTTCGTCCCGCGCGGCTTTTTGGGTTCGCGCCGGGTCACGCTGCGCGGGGGTTTCTTCCAGTCGATGCGGTAGAGGTCGAAGCGGCGGTCCGACAGGTTGCGGACGGTGCCTTCGGCGCGGGCCCAGGTCAGGTCGGCCAGGTTGACGTCGGCGATGGTCAGCGTCTCGATATTCTCGCTCGCCTCGGCGGCGATGCCGTCGCGGGCGAAGGGGAAGTCGCACGGGGTGAGGATGCAGGACTGGGCATATTGCACGTCCATATTGTCGACCCCGGGCAGGTTGCCGACATTGCCCGACAGCACCACGAAACACTGATTCTCGATCGCGCGCGCCTGTGCGCAGTAGCGCACCCGCATATAGCCCTGGCGGTTGTCGGTGCAGAAGGGGACGAAGATGATCCGCGCGCCTTCGTCGACCAGCCGGCGGGCGAGTTCGGGGAACTCGCTGTCATAGCAGATCAGGACCCCGATCGGGCCGACATCGGTCTGGATCACCTCGACCGAGCTGCCGCCCTTCACCTTCCACCAATAGGCTTCGTTGGGGGTCGGGTGAATCTTTTCCTGGGCGTGGACCGATCCGTCGCGCAGGCAGACATAGGCGACATTCTGGATGCTGCCGTCATCGGTCCGCGTCGGGTGCGATCCGCCGACGATGTTGATATTGTAGCGCAGCGCCATGCGCGACAGTTCGGCGACGATCGGCGCGCGATGCTCGGTCATCCGGTCGATCGCCTCCATCGGTGACAGGCCTGCAGGCTCGAACGACAGCAAAGATAGCGTGAACAGTTCGGGAAAGACAACGAAATCGGAGCGGTAATCGGCAGCGATATCAACGAAATATTCGATGTTCTGGACGAATTCCGCGAAGTCCTTCACCGCTCGGGCCTGAAGCTGGACGGTCGCCAGACGCACGCTCTCCACGTCGCGCGGCACACGGAAGGCGGCGGGCTCGCCCGGATCGACATAGGGATTGCGCCAGACCATGTGCGCGGCATAGCCGGCCGATTGCTTGTCCGACGGCAGGTAGCGGGGGAGCACGCCGATCGGGGCGAAGCCGTTGGCGATCTGGAAGCCGATGACGGGATCGCGGAACTCGCCGGCCTGGACGCGAGCGAGATAGTCTTCGGGCCCATCGACCTTGCGACGGACGCGGGCATAGCCCGGCATGCGTCCGGCGAAGACGATGCCGCGCAACTCCAGCCGTTCGGCCAGTGCGCGGCGCGCCTCGTACAGACGTTTGCCGATGCGCAGGCCGCGCATCCGCTCGTCGACCGCCATCTCGATCCCGTAGAGCCAGTCCCCGGTCGCATCATGGCGGCTGCCGAACCCGTCGCCGCTGATCGTGGCCCAGTCATGCGGGGCGAGCGCGACGGCTTCGTCGATCCGCGAGGAGGCGCAATAGCCGACCACCTGATCCTCGAAGATCGCGACGAATTGTCCTTCGGGGAAGTTGTTGATCTGGCCGCGAATCTGACCCGAGCTGTAATTCTCCGCATCGGGATAGGCACGGGCGATCAGGGACAGGATGCCGGGAATATCGGCGGGGACGGCGTTGCGGACACTGAGCCTGGCGGGGCTTTTCCTGGGCATGGTTTCTCCTTGGGGCCGGCGCATGAACGCACATCCCAGCCGATCGGAGCCATGGCCGGCGAACGCCGCGCCTCAGAGCAGGATTTCGAACCGGGCGCCGCCCAGCGCATCGTCCTTGAGATCGATCGTGCCGCCATGGGCGAAGACGATCTGGCGCACCAGATTGAGACCGACGCCGGTGCCGGTGGCGCGGGTGGTGAAGAAGGGCAGGAAGATGTCGCGACGCAGTTCGGCCGGGACGCCGGGGCCGTTATCTGCGACGGCGATGGCGACGTCCCCGACGCTCGACCGGTGCAGGTCGAGCAAAACGCGCGGCGCAGCGGCGTGCCCGACCGCCGCCTCGCCTGCGTTGCGCAGCAGGTTGATCAGCGCCTGGGCGATCAGGTCGGGATCGGCGTCGATCGCAAAATCGTCCGGGTCCACGCTGACATCGAGCGTGACGTCGGGACGCTCGGCGCGGAACAGCCGGGCGAGTTCGGCTGCGAAGGGTGCGGCCTGGAACGGGCGGCGGTCGACGACCGGCTCGCTCGCAACCTGGCGATAGCTGTTGATAAAGCGGGCCAGCCCCTCGGCCCGACGCTCAAGCGTCGCGACTGCCAGCCGCGCATCCTCGAGCCGCGGGTCGTCGACCTGCGCGATCAGGGTGGAGGCGGTCGCGGCGAGCGAGGTCACCGGGGTCAGCGAGTTGAGGATCTCGTGGGTGAGGACGCGGACGAGATCGGTCTGCGCCGCCATCTCGACCGCGTTGAGCGTTTCCTGGATCGGCTGGACGATCACGACATGAACGCTGTTGCCCAGTCGGGCGAGAGCGGCCGAGCGGACGATTGCGCGGCGGGCACGGCCGCCCAAGGTGAGGATCAGCACTTCCTCGCGCAGCAGTGCCGCGGTGTCGAGCCGATTGGCGAAGGTCGCGCCATAGCGGCGGAACGCGTCCTGGGTCAGCCCCTCATGTTCGGTGAACAGCCGCCGGGCGGCCTTGTTCGCCAGGGTGATCCGCCCGCCGGCCTCGACCGTGAGCAGCGGGACCGGCGTGTCGTCGACCAGCGCCTGGAGAAAGCCCAGTTCATCCACCGCGGCGCGCCGCTCGTCACGCAGCGCGCGCATCGTCTCGTCGAAGGCGCGGCCCATCGCGTCGAAGCCGGAACCCGAGCGCCCCCCGAAATGCGCCGATCCGTCACCATGGCGTAGCGCCTCGACGAAGCGGGCAACCTGCTGGTTGGTGCGTTGGACATGATGCCATAGCAGCCAGCAGGCACCGGCGATCAGCAGTGCGAGGACGATCCGCACTGCCGCCAGCCCGGGCGTCAGCACGGCCCAGGCCAGCGCAGCGAGCAGCAGCTGGACCAGCAGCAGCCGCAACACGAGCTGGACCGTGAAGTTAGAGCCCATGTTTTTCCATGCGGCGATACAGCGCGGCGCGCGAGAGGCCGAGTTCCGAGGCTGCGAGCGAGATGTTGTAGCCGTGCTTCAGCAACGCGCTTTCCACCAGCCGACGCTCGACGCGATCGAGATTGAGATCCTCGGTCGGCGCCGACACCACCGCCTCGCGCGACAGGCGAGGCGCGGCCTGGGCGGGCGGTGACAGCGAGAAATCGTCGGCGTCGAGTTGCCCGCCGCGCCCGAGGATGACGGCGCGTTCGACCGCGTGACGCAGCGCCCGGACATTGCCGGGCCAGTCATGCGCGACCAGGGCGCGCATCGCGCTGTCGGCGACGCGCGGAACGTCGCGCCCATATCGGCGCGCATAGAGATCGAGAAAATGGGCGACGAGCATCGGCACATCCTCGCGCCGTTCGCGCAGCGACGGGAGCAGGATCTCCACTGTGTTCAGGCGAAAGAGCAGATCCTGGCGGAACACGCTCTCGTCGGTCAGGCGCGCGTGCGACAAATTGGTTGCGGCGATGACGCGGATATCGACCGGCACCGACTTGTTCGCGCCGACCGGGGTCACCTGCCGTTGCTCCAGAACGGTCAGCAGCTTGGGCTGAAGGTGGAGCGGCAGGTTGCCGACCTCGTCGAGGAACAGGGTGCCGCCATCGGCCGCCTGGACCCGGCCGATGCGATCGGTCCGCGCGTCGGTGAAGGCGCCCTTCACATGGCCGAACAGTTCGGAATCGATCAGGTCCTGCGACACGGCGCCCAGGTCGACGGTCAGCATCGCCCGCTCTGCGCGGCGCGAATGGCGGTGGAGCGCGCGCGCGACCAGCTCCTTGCCGGTGCCATTCTCGCCCAGCACCAGCACATTGGCATCGGTCGGCCCGGCGCGCTGGATCAGCGAATGCACGCGCGCCATTGCCGGGGATTCGCCGAGTAGCGGAAAGGGATCGCCCGGCGCTGCGCTGGCCACCGCCAGCTTGGCCC
Source organism: Sphingomonas sp. BL-S-25 (assembly GCF_055521555.1). Lineage (NCBI taxonomy): Bacteria > Pseudomonadati > Pseudomonadota > Alphaproteobacteria > Sphingomonadales > Sphingomonadaceae > Sphingomonas > Sphingomonas sp. BL-S-25. Next base: position 4,295,138 of record NZ_CM145486.1, on the reverse strand, counting down.
GCTCGGTCCGGACCGCCCCGCGCGACCGGCGCAGTGTAGCGGCGGTGCGCACCGTCGCCAGGAGGCGCTCGTTCGACCAGGGCTTGGCCACGAAATCGGTCGCGCCATGCTTCATCGCCTCGACCGCGAGCTGGATCCCGGCATGGGCGGTGATCATCACCACCACCATGTCCGGATCGGCGGCGAGCAGACGGTCGAGCCAGGCCAGCCCTTCCTTCGCATCGGTCGCGCCGCGCGCGAAATTGGCGTCGAGCAACAGCACGTCGGGCTCGCGGCCAGCCATCGCCACGATCGCCTCCTCGGGCGAGCGTGCGGTGAGGACCTTCGCGAAAATCCGCTTAAGCAGCAACCGTGCCGCCAGCAGGATATCCTCGTCGTCATCGACGATCACGCAAAGATCGAATTCGGCACTGCTCCCCATGAACCCTCCGTACAACTGGTGTGCGGAGCCGGACAATCAATTTGCATGCCAGATCAGTCCGATGCTGGGGGCGACGGCGCCGATCGCAATTGGCACGGGTCCTGCAAAACACCTCTCGACAGCAAAGGCTGGAGGATGACGATGCGCGACAAGCCGACGATGACGAACTGGGGAAGGACGGTGCTGGTGCTCGCCGCCGCGCTGACCGCCGCGGTCTCGTTCGGTGCCCAGGAGAGCGGGCTGACGCTGGCCATGCAGCCGGGCGGGATGTCGGTGGAGCTTCGCGCGGCGTTCGTCACGCTGGCGTTCGATATCGGACGCGACTGTCCGGAAGCGGACACAAAGGCCGCGGCATGAGCGTGCTCAAGCTCAATCGCGCGAAGGAAGCCGAGGCGAGCGCGGCAGTGAGCGGCAGCGGCATGGACCGGGTGGTTGCGCGGCGGACGATCCCGAAACGCTACAAGATCGCGGCTGGCATTGCCGCCCTGATGCTGGTGGTTGCGGCGTTCATCTGGTTCGCGCCGCGCGGCGGAAGTCAGACGATCGATGCGAGCCGGCTGACAATTTCCGAAGTGCGCAACGGCACGTTCGACGATTATCTGCCGCTGCGCGCGCGCGTCACGCCGCTGCTGACTGTCTATATCGACGCGGTCGAGGGCGGCCGGGTCGAGAAGATGCTGGTCGAGGACGGGGCGACGGTGAGCGAGGGACAGCCGATCGCCTTGCTCTCCAACGCCGAACTCCAGCTGTCGACGCTGGCACGCCAGACCGAGGTCGAGCAGCAGATCAACAATATGCGCAGCCAGGAACTGGCATTGTCGCAGACCCGGCTGGGGAACGAGCGCGCGGTGCTAGAGGCCGAACTCGCGCTGCAGCGGTCGCGCCGGCAATATGAACGCGAGAAGCCGCTGGCCGAGCGTGGCTTCGTCTCCGGCCGCCAGTTTGCCGATACCGAGGACGAATATCGCTACCAGACGCGCCGGCTGGCGGTGCTGCGCCGGAGCCAGTCGACCGACGAGCGGCTGCAGGCGGGGCAATTGTCGCAACAGCAGCAGGCGGCCAGGTCGATGCAGTCGGGGCTGGCGATCGCCCGCGCCAATCTGGATGCACTGCAGCTGCGCGCGCCGGTGGCAGGCCAGTTGTCGGGCTTCTCCGTCCAGGTCGGCCAGTCGCTGCGCCGGGGTGAGCGGGTCGGTCAGATCGACAGCCCGGGCCGCAACAAGCTTATTGCCGGGGTCGACGAATTCTATCTCGGGCGCGTGCGGCTGCAGCAGAAGGCGACCATCGAGATGGGCAGCCATCGCTACGACGCGCGCGTGACGAAAATCTATCCGCAGGTGCAGAACGGCCAGTTCGAGGTCGATCTGCAGTTCGTCGGCGAGGAGCCGAAGGACATCCAGCGCGGTCAGTCGCTTCAGGCCAGGCTCACGCTCGGCGACTCCGCCCGGGCGCGGCTGATCCCCAATGGCGCCTTCTACAGCGAGACGGGTGGCGCCTGGGTGTTCGTCGTCGCCGCCGACGGGCGCAGCGCGGTGAAGCGGCAGGTCCGTCTCGGCCGGCGCAACAGTGACTTTATCGAGGTGCTCGAAGGGCTCGATCCCGGCGAACGCGTCATCACCAGCCCCTATACCGGTTTCGCCGACAAGGATCGGCTCGACCTGCAGGCCCAATGAAAGGATCAATGATGCTTCAGATGCGAAAGCTCGCGCGGGTCTACCGCACGGACATGGTCGAGACGACGGCGCTCGATGGGATCGACCTCGACATCGCCCAGGGCGAATTCGTGGCGATCATGGGCCCGTCGGGCTGCGGCAAGTCGACGCTGCTCAACCTGATCGGCATGCTCGATAGCCCAAGCAGCGGCTCCTATCTGTTCAACGGGCAGGAAGTGGCCGGGCTGGGCGAGGCCAGGCTGGCCGAGACGCGCAAGGCGAATATCGGCTTCATCTTCCAGAGCTTCAATTTGGTCGACGAGCTGTCGGTCCAGGAGAATGTCGAGCTGGCGCTGCTCTACCACGCGGTCTCGGCGGCGGAGCGCCGCCGGCGGGCCGAGGAAGTGATGGACCGCGTCGGCATCGCGCACCGCGCCCGGCACCGGCCGAGCCAGCTGTCGGGCGGACAGCAGCAGCGCGTCGCGGTCGCCCGGGCGCTGGTCGCCAGCCCCAGGCTGATCCTGGCCGACGAGCCGACCGGCAATCTCGACACCCAGCATGGCGAGGAGGTCATGCGGATGATCCAGCAGCTGAATGCCGAGGGGTCGACGATCGTGATGGTCACCCACTCGCCGGCGCATGCCGATTACGCGACGCGCGTCGTCAACATGCTGGACGGCCGGATCCTGCAGGAGCGCCGACGCGCCGCCTGAGGCACGCGTCGTTCGGATTGAGGGAGGAGACGCTTTATGTGGCGCAACTATCTGACGGTCGGCGTGCGGGCGCTGCTGAAGCATCGTACCTATGCGTTGATCAATATCCTGGGTCTGGCGATCGGCATGGCCGCCTGCCTGATGATCCTGCTCTTCGTGCGATACGAGTTCAGCTACGACAAGTGGCTGAATGGCGGCGAGAATGTCTACCAGATCCAGAGCTGGTACAAGAATCTTGGCACCGGGGGCGACCCCGAATTGCAGATGGCCCCCTATGCCGCGGGGCCCGCGATGAAGAAGGATTTCCCCGAGGTCGAGGCGTGGGTCTATGGCATGATCGCCAATCCGGTCGTGCTGAAGGACGGCGTTCCGAGCCGGTCGGAACGGTTCATGATCGCGAATGACGACCTGTTGAAGGTGCTCGATCTGCCGCTGGTTCGCGGCGATCGGCGGGCGCTTAACCAGCCCAATGCCGTGATCCTGAGCCAGGCCGAAGCGACGCGTCGCTTCGGAACCGAAGACGTTGTCGGCCGGACGCTGACGATCGTCGCTCGGGGCCAAAAGCGGGATCTGCGCATCACCGGCGTGTTCCGCGACCTGCCCAAATACTCCCATCTCGGCCTGAACGCGATCACCCGGCTCGATCTGCCCAGCTATCTCGGCGACGATCAGAGCATGATGCAATGCTGGGGATGCCAGGGCGGCTATATCTGGATGAAGCTGAAGCCCGGTGCCGATGTCGCGGCAATGCAGTCGCAAATGGCGGCGTGGGAAAAGCGCAACATCCCCGATCAGACATCGGGCACGATGCGCTACAATCCCGGCGACGATCAGGACTTCGTGCTGGTGAATGCGCGCGACATCCATCTCGGCACGGCGCAGGGCGGGGCGATGACGCCCGGCAACGATCGCGGCACGATCCTGACTTTTGCCGTGATCGCGTTGCTGATCCTGGGCATGGCGATCGTCAACTTCACCAATCTGGCCACGGCGCGGGCCAGCCAGCGTGCGCGTGAGGTCGCGCTTAGAAAGGTTCTGGGCGCGACTAGGGGCCAGTTGGTCCTGCAGTTCATCGCCGAATCGATCCTGATTTCGGCACTGGCGATGCTGATCGCACTCGCCCTGGTCGAACTGACGATGCCGGCGCTCGCCAATTTCCTGAACGCCGACATGCGGGTGTCCTATTTCGGTGCGGATGGTATCATCCTCCCGGTCCTGGCTCTGATGCTGGTCGTCGGGGTGTTGAGCGGGCTGTATCCGGCCTTCTTCCTGTCGCGCTATCAGCCGGCGCAGGTGCTGCGCGCCAACAAGTCGGCGGCCGAAACCGCGGGGGCAGGGCGGCTGCGCACCATATTGGTCGTCGGCCAGTTTGCGGTGTCGATCGGCCTGATCGTGTGCACTGCCGTCATCTACAGTCAGACGGTCTATGCGCGCTCGGTGGACCCCGGGTTTAAGCGGGACCATTTGCTGCAGGTGTCCGGGCTCGACCGCTATTCGATGCTGACCCGCGGCAAGGCGATCGAGGACCGCGTGCGGCGGATTCCGGGCGTCACCGCCGTCGGTCGCACCGGCATCGGCATCTCCACCCCGAACAACAGCAACACCAATGTTCTCGTCCCGGGCAACCCCCAGCCGGCGACGATCAACTATTATCCGGTCAGCGCCGGACTGAAGGACGCGATGGGCCTGTCGATGGTCACGGGTCGCTGGTTCGCGCAGGATCGCGAGGCCGATCTGATCGATCTGCCCTATCCCCCCGGCGATCTGGACGCGGAAAGAAAGGCGCAGGCGCGCGGCGGCGTGGTCGTGATCAACGAGATGGCGGCACGGCGGCTGGGCTTCGCCAAGCCCGAAGATGCCGTGGGCAAGCCGCTCCAGGTCGGGCTGCTCGACGACCGTGTCGGGATGATGCCCGTGCGGATCATCGGCGTCGTGAAGGATGCGCGCTTCCGATCGGTGCGCACCCCGCTGGATCCGATGCTCTTCTACGCGGCCAGCGAGCGGGAGTCGCACATGCTGGTACGCTTCGACGGCGATGCGCCGGCGGTGCGCCGCGCGGTCGAGCAGGCCTGGCTCAGCATCGCGCCCGACGTTCCGTTCCAGGCGGAGTATAGCGAGGATGTGATCGGCCGGCTCTATGCGGCCGAGGATGCACGGGCGAAGACCTTTGCCGGGTTTGCATTGCTTGCGGTCGTCGTTGCCTGTCTCGGCCTGTTCGGACTGGCCGCATTCACCGCCGAGCGTCGGACCAAGGAGATCGGGATGCGCAAGGTGCTGGGGGCCCGAACGATCGACATCGTCCGGCTGCTGGTCTGGCAATTCTCCAAGCCGGTGGTGATCGCCAACCTGATCGCGTGGCCGGTCGCCTGGTGGGTGATGCGTGACTGGTTGAACACGTTCGACGGCCGGATCAGCCTCACGCCGGCGCCCTTCATCCTTGCCGGCGGTCTGGCCCTGGTCATTGCCGGCGGCACCATCGCCGGACATGCCATCCGCGTCGCGCGGGCCAATCCGATCAACGCGCTGCGCTACGAATAGACGATCGCCAACGATCCGGTGGAGGTGCAGTCCCCCGCCACCGGCTCGGTCGCCCGGAACCGCATGGGGCGCCTGCCTTGCCCTGACGGTTCCGGGCGACACCCTGTGCCCGGTCGGTCACGGTGGCCGATAGACCGCAAAGAAAAAGGGCGCCCCGCGAGGGACGCCCTTTTCGCTGTCGATCCCGGCACGGACCCGCGCCGGGTGCGAATTACATCGCGTTCGACGAGTTCATCTCGACGACATTCGCCTCGACGGGGGCGACCACGTTGTCAGCCATCATGGTGGTGTTGGCATCGACCTGGACGTCGTTGATGACGACATCGGTGTCGTTGATGACGGTGGTGTTGTTGGTGTTCGACGGCGTGCAGGCGGCGAGAGCGGTCAGGCCGGCGGCAGCAGCAACAATGAGGACCTTCTTCATTTCGGTTGCTCCCAATGGAAACGTTTAAAGTTTCGCGGCGGCCCGAATGCCGGTCGCGAAATTCGTGCAATAACGGTCGTTACGCCTGCGTCAATTGCAATTCGATGGCCGGAATGCGGCCGTTTCGGATTGGATGCGCCGGTAGTTCATACCGCACTGCAAAACGGGGCGCCCCGAAAGGCGCCCCATGCAAAACCTCCATCCCTTCATGGGATGAAGAGAGACTTACTGCTTGTTCTCGAGAGCTTCGGCAGCGTTCTCGGCAGCGGCCTCGGCGTTCTCGAACGCATTCTCGGCAGCCGGCGTGGTCGCGTTGTCGCCCATCGCGTCATACATTTCCGCGTTGGCTTCCTGGTTCGCGATTGCGTTATCGACCGCAGTGTTGGTCGAACCGCCGTTGCAGGCGGCGAGCGAGACGAGACCGGCCGCCGCGGCGACGATAAGGACCTTCTTCATTCGATTGCTCCCAATGCAAAATTCTGTGCACGCCCCCGGTAACCCTACGGCGCGACGGGGGATTGAATACCGCAGCGCGCAACGGGGTCAATGTCAAATTCATCCAAGCGCAAGGCTGTGGACAAATTTCTGCCCGATTTGAGCCGCCAACCCGCCACGAACGCTTCGTCGACGTTGAGGTTCCGTAACGTCAGGCCGAGGTCAAGGGCGCGGCGTCACCGGCCCGATTTCCTCGGACGCGTTGGCGACGATCGACAGCATCGCAGTCCAGGCGGCGACGTTCTGGCGGAGCTGCTCGGGATCGATCTTGTCCAGCGTATCGTCAGGGGTGTGATGGAGGTCGAAATAGCGGCTTCCGTCCTGCGACAGGTCGATCGCCGCGACACCACGCTGCATCATCGGACCGACATCGGCCCCGTCGCCGGCAATGTCGCGACCGCGCGTGATTCCCAGCGGGAACAGCGCGGTGGCGAGCCGATCGCCGACCGCTGCAGCGGACGCCGGCAGGTTCACGTCGAACTTCCAGATTCGGTCGGCCCCGAAATCCGACTCGGCCGCCGCGACATGGCGTTCGCCCTTGTGCGCCTCGGCATAGGCGCGGCCGCCGAAGACGCCGACCTCCTCGGCACCGAACCAGACGACGCGAATCGTGCGGCGCGGCTGACCGGCGTCCATGATGCGCTTGGCGGCGGCGGTTGTGATGGCGACGCCCGAGGCGTCGTCGATTGCCCCCGTGCCCAGGTCCCAGCTGTCTAGGTGACCGCCGATCAGCACGATCCCGGCATTGGGATCGCTGCCCGGTACCTCAGCGATGACATTGCCCGAGTCGCGTTCTCCGACGAACTTAGGGGTCAGCGTCAGGCGGATCGTCACCGGTTTTCCGCGCTTCAGCACGCGTTCGAGCTGTTCCGAATCGGGCAGCGACAGTGCCGCCGCGGGAATCGGCTTGACCCCTTCGGACCAGCTGGTGCCGCCGGCATGGGGATTGCGGTGATAGTCGGTCCCGATCGAGCGGATCAGGATCGCGGCAGCGCCCTTGCGCGCCGCGACCGCCGGTCCGGCGCGACGAACTTGGCCGTAAGGACCATAGGAAGAGCCGTCCTGGGTGCGGTGCATCGCGTGGCTGACGAAGGCGATCTTGCCCTTCAGGCTGCCGTCGGGCGCCGCCTGGAGGTCAGCGAAGGTCGGGAAATAGACGATTTCCGCTTCGAGCGGGCGCGTGCCTGTCGAACCGGAATTGCCGAGTGCGGTCAGCACGAGCCGCTGGGGGAAGGGGCTCAGGATCTCGGCCTTTTCCTCGCCGCGCACCCACACGGCCATACGAAAGGGCTCGATCCGGACATTCTGGAAACCGAGCGCCTTCAGCTTTTCGACCGCCCAGGTGCGAGCACGCGCCTCGTCTGGCGTGCCGGCGAGCCGCGGTCCGATCTCGGTAGTAAGCCCTTCGGTAATGTCCCAGGCGATGTCGTCCTTGAGCGCTGCATCGCGCAGCTCGGCGGGCGAGGTCTGGGCCAGGGCCGGGAGAGGCAGGGCGAGGGCGGCGACCGCCGCGAGCAGGAAGGTGCGCATCGCGCATGGCTATCGCTGCGCGCTGGTTTTGCCAATCCGCCAAACGGCTTGTTCGCCCACGCCGCCGATGGCACAGCCCGACCATGAAGCCGGGCCCCGAGACGATCGATGCCTTTCTGCGCCAGGCGCAGGGCAATGCGCGGGCGATCTTCCGGGTGGCCGCGCTCCTCCGCACGCATGGCGACGATGTCCGCGCGACCGACCTGTGCTGCGACCTGCTTGCGCAGGGCGATCTCGATCCCGGGCTGGCGACCGAGATCCGCCGCTTCCTGAGTGTCGGCGTCCCCGACTGGCATCTCGTGATCCTGCGCGATTCGCCGCGCAGCGCAGCCTATGATGCGGCGCTGCGCACACTTGTCAGGCCCGGCATGCGGGTGCTCGAGATCGGTACCGGATCGGGGATCCTGGCGATGATGGCGGCGCGTGCGGGCGCGGCGGAGGTCATCACCTGCGAGCGCAATCCGTCGATCGCTGCCGCGGCGCGCGAGGTCATTGCGCGCAACGGCTTTGCCGACCGGATCCGTGTGGTGAACGTCCAGTCGGACGCGCTGGACCTGGATCGCGACCTGGGCGGCCAGCGCGCCGACCTGCTGATGTCGGAGATCATCAGCAACAATCTGCTGAGCGAGCATGTCCTTCCGGCGCATGAGGATGCGGTGCGTCGGCTGGTGAAGCCCGGCGCGCCGGTGATTCCGGCGCGGGGGGCGGTGCGCATCGCGCTGGTCGACGATCAGCGCGAACAGTCCCAGCCGCTCGGCGAGGTCGCGGGCTTCGACCTGTCGCCCTATAACCGCCTGGCGCCCGTCGTGCGCACGGCGCGGCCGAATGCAGCAGGGATCACGCTGCGCAGTGAGGCGATCGACCTGTTCGACTTCGACTTTTCCGGCCGGCGATACGAGGCGTCGGAGCGCGTGATGAACCTGCCGTCGCTGGGCGGGCGGGTGACGGGTGTGATCCAGTGGCTTCGGCTCGACATGGACGGGCAGGGGGGCATCTACGAGAATCGTCCGGGTCCCAGATCGGTCTCGTCCTGGTCGGCGATGGTGACCGCCTTTCCCGAGCCGGTCGAAACGGCAGCCGGCGAGCCGGTCCGCGTCCGCGGCACGCATGATTGCCGCAACACCGAGCTCTACCGCGCCTGACCCGCGCAACTGAGCCGGAGCCCGGTCCCGGCACGATGGACGACATCCCGGCCGCGTTGCCAATCGGCTCGCTCGTCGCTACATCGCAGCCGGATTTTCCCGCAGACAATTTTCCCGAAAAACGGAGCTAGCCCGTGGCAGCGCAATACGCCTTCGTCATGAAGGACATGACCAAAACCTTCCCCGGCGCGCCGAAGCCGGTGCTGAGCAACATCAACCTGCAATTCTACCAGGGTGCCAAGATCGGCATCGTCGGCCCCAATGGCGCCGGCAAGTCGACCCTGATGAAGATAATGGCGGGCATCGACAAGGATTTTACCGGCGAGGCATGGCCGGGTGAGAACATCACCGTCGGCTATCTGCCGCAGGAGCCGCAGCTCGATCCGGCCAAGACCGTTCTGGAGAACGTCAAGGATGGCGCGCGCGAGACCGCGGACATGCTCGACCGCTTCAACGCGATCTCGGCCGAGATGGGCGATCCCAAGGACGACACCGATTTCGACGCGCTGATGGAGGAGATGGGCGATCTCCAGGCCAAGATCGACGCAGTCGATGGCTGGACGCTCGACAACCAGCTCGAGGTGGCGATGGAAGCGCTGCGCTGTCCGCCGTCGGACTGGCCGGTCGACAATCTGTCGGGTGGTGAAAAGCGCCGCATCGCGCTGACCCGCCTTCTGATCCAGAAGCCGTCGATCCTGCTGCTCGACGAGCCGACCAACCATCTTGACGCCGAAAGCGTCAACTGGCTGGAAAACCACCTGAAGGAATATGCCGGCGCGGTGCTGATGATCACCCACGACCGTTATTTCCTCGACAATGTCGTCGGCTGGATCCTCGAGATCGATCGCGGCAAGTATTTCCCGTACGAGGGCAATTACTCGACCTATCTGGAAAAGAAGTCGAAGCGCCTGCAGCAGGAGGACCGCGAAGCGTCCGGCCGCCAGAAGGCGATCAACGACGAACTCGAGTGGATCCGCCAGGGGCCAAAGGGCCGCCAGACCAAGTCGAAGGCGCGTATCGCCAAGTTCGAGCAGCTGGTCGCAGCGCAGGAGAACCGGTCCCCGGGCAAGGCTCAGATCGTCATCCAGGTGCCCGAGCGCCTGGGCGGCAAGGTGATCGAGGCCAAGAACCTGACCAAGGCCTATGGCGAGAAGCTGCTGTTCGAGGACCTGTCCTTCTCGCTGCCGCCGGGCGGCATCGTCGGCGTCATCGGCCCGAACGGCGCCGGCAAGTCGACGCTGTTCAAGCTGCTGACCGGTCAGGAAACGCCGGATGCGGGCGAGATCGACATCGGCACGACCGTCCGCCTTGGCTATGTCGACCAGAGCCGCGACCATCTCGACCAGTCGAAGAATGTCTGGGAGGAAATCTCGGACGGGCTCGATTATGTGAAGGTCAACGGCCACGACATGTCGACCCGCGCCTATGTCGGCGCGTTCAACTTCAAGGGTCAGGACCAGCAGAAGAACGTCGGCAAGCTGTCGGGCGGCGAGCGCAACCGCGTTCACATCGCCAAGATGCTGAAGCGCGGCGGCAACGTGCTGCTGCTCGACGAACCGACCAACGATCTCGACGTCGAGACGCTGGCCGCGCTGGAAGAGGCGATCGAGAATTTCGCGGGCTGCGCCGTGGTCATCAGCCACGATCGCTTCTTCCTCGATCGTCTCGCCACCCACATCCTCGCCTTCGAAGGCAATAGCCATGTCGAATGGTTCGAGGGCAATTTCGAAGCCTATGAAGAGGACAAGCGCCGCCGCCTGGGCGACGCCGCGGATCGTCCGACCGCATTGTCCTACAAGAAGCTCACGCGCTGATACCGATTGGAGAAGCCCTGTCCCTCGGGATCGGGCTTCTCCGATAGATGCCGGTGACTACGGCTTATGGATCGCCTAGCCTGTTCCTGACACTGGGTGGGGGCGGCGATGATCAGCTGGCGGACGCGACTTGTTGCACTGGCGATCCTGTGCGGGCTGTTCGCGGCTCCGATCCTGGCGCTGCTATGGATGACGTCGTTTCCGGGCACCTCCTATCGAGGCGCATTTGCCAGGCTGAGCCCGTCGGAGGCCCAGCTTTCGACAAGGTTGCGGCGCCACGTCGAGGCGATCGGGCGCGAGCCGCACAATCTGGCGCATCCGGACGCGCTCGAGCGTGCGGCGGTCTACTTGGAGTCGACCCTCTCCGGCATGGGGCATCAGGTCCGGCGCCAGACCTTCCTGAACGGTCGGGCGCGCAATCTGGAGGTCGTGATCGCGCCGGCTCGGGCCGACGCCGCGACCCTGGTGGTCGGCGCCCATTACGACAGTGCCTCTGGAGCGCCCGGCGCGAACGACAATGGCAGCGGCACCGCCGCCGTCGTCGAACTGGCGCGCAGCCTGGCGGACCTGAAGGGCAAGGCGCCCGTTCGCATCAGGCTCGTCCTGTTCGTGAATGAGGAGCCGCCCTTCTTCAAGACCGAGGAAATGGGCAGCCTGGTCTATGCCAGGGCACTCAAGGCTTCCGGCGAGGCGGTGTCCGGCATGTTCTCGCTGGAAACAATGGGCTTCTACAGCGATCGGCCCGGCAGCCAGCGTTACCCGTTTCCGCTGAGCCTGCTCTATCCCGCCACCGGCAATTTCATCGCGTTCGTGGGTACCACCTCGTCGCGTCCGCTGGTGCGGCGCGCGGTCGGATCGTTTCGGCAGGTGGCGCGCTTTCCCAGCGTCGGCGGGACCGCGCCCGGCTTTGTGCAGTGTATCGACTGGTCGGATCACTGGGCATTCGAGCGTAACGGCTTTCCCGCACTGATGATCACCGACACCGCGCCGTTCCGCTATCCCTATTATCACAGCGTCGAGGATATGCCGGACAAGGTCGATACTGATCGACTGGCGCGCGTCGTGACTGGACTGGAACAGGTCATCCGTCGCTGGCGCTGAGCAGGCGTTAGTCGTAGCGAAGTTTGGGATACCAGTCGGTCCCGCGGCCCTCTGGGGTCAGGTCGAGGATCGACCAGAGGCTGGCGATATCGGGCGCGTCGCGCGGATCCTGGCCGGGGTCGGCCATCTCCATCCGCATCTCGCTCGCCCAGAACAGGCGCACAATGTCGCCGTCGCGGCGATAGACGGTGAGGGCGGGATATTCGCTGCCGTCGCCGGGAAGGACGCCCAGATCGTCCGGATACTCGTCTCCGACGGTCTGGAGGAAGTCGAGGTCGCGCCAGCCGCGTTCCTGCGCGAAGGCGATCTGGCGGGCGACCGGCGAGCGGCCGAGGATCTTCAGTGCCGCGCGCTGCTTGATGTCCGCCGCATTGCCGTTCACCGCGCCCAGCCAGTTGGTGCACATCGGGCACGGCCGCTCGCGCTGCGGCCCGTACATCCAGAAATAGGTGATCAGTGTGTCATGCGTGCCGAACAGGTCGAGCAGGCTGCGCTCGTCGCCATTGGCGTCGATGAAGCGATAGGGCTTCTCGATCACCGGACCGTCGGGAAGCCCACGGCGCTGCTCGACGACGCGCGTCATGTGGCGACGCAGTTCGATCTCCTCGGCCAGCAATGCCTGGCGCGCGCGCGCATAGGCCTCGCTCTCGTTGGCGAAGGTCGGTACGCGCGCTTCCGCCAGCATCTCCGCCGGTTTCAGGGATTCGGTCACAGATCGCCCTCCATCCTCTCATGGCCGGAAGTGTCGAGGTGCCGCCGTCCTGTCGCTCAGCGGCGGCGCGCCGCGCTTTCCTCCCGGATCTTCTCGAACTCGAATCCCTGCCGCCAGGTCGGCCAGTCGCGCGAATTGGCGATCCGGCTACCCATGGCGTGGAACAGGTCGATGTCCTGGGCGGCAGCCGCGAAGTTCCACCCCGCAGCCCAGGCATCGCACGCCTGATGATAGCATTTCATATAGCCATCGAGCCAGCGCTGACCGGCCGGCAGCCCTCCCTCGACCAGATCGGGTGCGCCGCCCAGTTGCATGATCAGCAGCGACGGGACGCCGCGCCGTGCGACCGAGAAATGATCGGCGCGGAAGAACAGGCCTTTCTCGGAGAAGGTCTCGGGGGTCACGACGCGCCCCTGCGTCCGCGCGGCGTCGGCCAGCATCGCATCGAGCGAGGAGTTGCCGTTGCCGACGAGCACGACATTCTTCGACAGCCCGCCGGTGTTGAGAATATCGAGCGTCAGGTTCGCGGCGGTCGTCTCCAGCGGATAGAGCGGGTGCGCGCCATAATATTCGGAGCCGAGCAGGCCGCGCTCCTCGCCAGTCCACAGCGCGAAGACCAGGGTGCGCTCGGGCCGCTTGCCCGCCTTGAACTGGCGCGCAAGGTCGATGACTCCGGCGCTGCCCAGCGCGTCGTCATTGGCACCGGGACGGACCGTGCCGTCGGCGGCCTTGCCATAGGCATCCCAATGGGCGCCGAACATCACCGTTTCCTGAGGATATTTCGACCCGGTCAGCTTGGCGATCACATTCCGGCTCTCGATCCGGTCGACCTTGACCGACAGGTCGGCGCGGAAGGGAATGTTCTTCAGCTCGACCGGGCGGAAATCGGCCTGGCGGGCCTTGGCGCGCAGCTGAGAAAGATCGAGCCCGGCGCGGGCGAACAGACCATCGGCGACGTCATGTTCGATCCAGCCCTGAAGCGCCAGGTTGCGATCCTCGGGGCCGCGGACGATGTCGTAATATTCGCCGTTATTGGCGGTGACCGTCGACCAGCCATAGCCGACCCCGGCGCTGTCATGGACGATCAGCGCGGCGACGGCGCCCCGCCGGGCCGCTTCCTCGAACTTGTAGGTCCAGCGACCATAATAGGTCATGCGGCGACCGCCGAACTTGCCGGCGGCGTCGTCGCCCGGCTGCGCCTCGAAATCGGGATCGTTGATCAGGAAGACTGCAACCTTGCCCTTCAGGTCGACGCCCTTGAAGTCGTCCCAGCCGGCCTCGGGCGCATGAACGCCATAGCCGACGAACACCATCGGCGCATCGATCGCGACCTTCGGCGCGGGCCGGACGGTGGTGACGCTGACCGACTTGAATTGCTCGGCCGCTTCGCCGCCGAAGGCCGTTGCGCCGCCCGCGATGCGGGTGTGGACCATCGGCACCCGCTGGGTGAAGCCGCCATCCTCGCCGCCGGGTTCGAGCCCCAGTGCCTTGAACCGCTCGACCAGCCAGGCGACGGTCTTTTCCTCGCCCGCCGTGCCGGGGCCGCGCCCCTCGAATTCCGGCGAGGCGAGGGTGCGCACCATCTCGGACAGCGCCGCAGGGTCGGTCTTGGTCGCCGGACCGGCGGACACGAGCAGGGCCGCGATGACGGGCAGGGGAAGCAGACGCGCCAGCGATGCCGACCAGGAGTGGGTATTCATGTTTTCGCTGTTTCCTCTGCCACTTGCGCGTCGATGTGCCGCCACCGCTAGCGCGGGGCGGCGCACCGGGTCAAATGGCGAGGCGCTGGTTCAGGGGCGCTTGCGGGCAGCGTCGACCGAAAGCGAACCGCCGCCGGCTGCTGCCAGATAGAGGAAGATGAAACAGAACAGCAGGATCGCCTCGCCGCCATTGGCCGCGGGAAAGAAGCCGCCGCCGGCATGGGCCAGGAAATAGCCGACCGCGCACATACCCGAGGCGATAAACGCCACCGGCCGCGTGAACAGGCCGAGCACCAGCAGCGCGCCGCCGACCAGTTCGATCGCTCCCGCTGTGTAGAGCAGCGGGTTGAGCGGCATGGGGAAGGGCGGGATGCCGAAGAATTTCGACAGGCCATGCTGAAGAAAGGCGAGGCCGGCGACGATGCGCAGCACGCTGAGCAGCAGCGGCGACCAGGAAGCAGGAATGGGCATTGCGGGAACTCCCGTTCGTGACAGGAGCGGAACGTCTCATGACGCCGGGCGATCGTCAATCGACGCCCGGGAAACGGAAAGTTGACGCAATGATCGCGATCAAGGTGCAAGCCTGTCGGGATCGCCTCTGCGCATTCGGCACGGAGGCGATCCCGATTGCACGGCTCAGACCGAAGCGGTGAACCGCTTGGTGAAGCCCTTTACCGGCTTGTCGGTGTCGGGCAGCGCCGACACATTGTCGACGCGCGCCATGGTTGGCCCCTCCCGGCAGGCTTCGACCAGCTGACCGATCGCCTCTTCCTCGCCATCGGCCAGGATCTCCACCCGTCCGTCACTCAGATTTCGGACCCAGCCGGTGAGGCCAAATTTCTTCGCCGTCCGCACGGTCCAGTCCCGATAGGTCACGCCCTGTACGCGTCCCGACACGAAAATACGCTGTGTCGCCATAGTCCCCTCGCTCACACGAGCCGGTCTCTCCCCGGCCCGGCGCGACCCTTAGCATGACCTTCGCAATGCGCAGCACGGCATCTGGTCGTTTCGCCGCAAGTGCGCCATTTCCCGCCGCTTTTCAGGAATAGGCGATCTCGATCACCTCATATTCGCGTTCGCCCGCGGGTAGCTGAACGCGGCGCAGGTCGCCTACCGACGCGCCACGCAGCGCGCGCGCCAGCGGCGAGTTCCATCCGATCCGGCCGGCGCCGGCATCCGCCTCGTCATCGCCGACCAGGGTCAGGGTGCGGTGATTGTCGTCCTCGTCCGCGATCGTGACCGTCGCGCCGAAGAAGACGCGGCTGCGATCCTCCTGCCGCGTCGGATCGACGACCTTCGCCGCCTTCATCCGCCGTGACAGCCAGCCGAGCCGGCGGTCGATCTCGCGCAACCGCTTGCGGCCATAGATATAGTCGCCATTTTCCGACCGGTCGCCATTGCCTGCTGCCCAGGCGATCGTGTCGACCAGCTTGGGCCTTTCGTCGCCGAACAGCTGATCATATTCACTCTTCAGCGCGGCATAGCCGGCCGGCGTGATGTAATTGGGGCGATCCATCGCGCCGCTATGCGACTGGCGACCGGCGGGCTCAAGCCCGGCGATCAGCCCGGCCGCTTGCCGAGATACCAGCTGAGATTGGCGGGCGCCTTGCTCCGCGCATGCTGCGGATTCATCAGGTCATAGACGACCGCGTTCTCGAGCACGCGCTGGACATAGTTCTTGGTCTCGAAGATCGGAATCTGCTCGACCCAGCGGACGACATCGACGCCCGACTGTCGCGGATCGCCATTGGCGCGCAGCCATTTGTTCACATTGCCGGGCCCGGCATTGTAGGCCGCGACCGCCAGCGGATAGCTGCCATAGAGCGACAACATGCGCTGGAAATAGCTGGAGCCAAGCTGGATATTGTAATCGGTATCGACGGTCAGCGCGTCGCGATTATAGCCCAGGCCCAGCTTGCCCGCGGTCTCGCGCGCGGTGCCCGGCATCAGCTGCATCAGCCCGCGCGCGCCGGCATGGCTGACCGCGGCGCGATCGAACTGGCTTTCCTGGCGCGCGATCGCGTGGATGATCGACCAGTAATCCTGCTGCGTCGCGGGGACTTTCACCGAGGGGTAGCCGGCGGCGGTATAGTCGGACAGACCATTCTCCAGCGCGCTGCGCCCGACCATCACGCCCAGGTCGGGCCGGCCGATCGCGCGGCTGAGCTCGGCTGCCAGGACATGGTCGTTATCGGTGGTCGCGTCGCGGGCGATCTGACGGATGAACAGGCCCTGCTCGTCATAGCGGTTGAGCGTGCCTAGAAATTGCGCGGCGCGCACCGTCTCGCGCCGGTAGAAGGCATCGCGAACTGCCGCGTCGGTGACGCGATTGGTCAGCACCGCCGGCGCGCGGAGCGGCCGGCCGAGCCGTTCGAGCGCGAGCTGGCCATAATAAAGGTCGGGAAAGCCCGAGGCGCGTTCGTAGAAGCCGGTGGCGGCTGCCTGCTGCCCGGCGGCTTCCGCGGCGCGGGCCGCCCAGTACAGGCCCTTCGACCGGGTCTGCGGCGTCTTCGAACCGCGGCCATAGCGATCGAACATCCCGATCGCGTCCTGCGGGCGGCGCAGATCGTACAACGCGACCGTGCCGGCCAGCCAGGTCAGGCTGGTATAATCGTCGCGCTCGCCCAGCGACTTGTCACTGACGTCGGTTCCGGGGGCATAGGCGTCGTCGACCTGGCTGGCGATCCGATAGGCGACGTCATACTGGCCGTCGGCCTGCGCACCCCGCGCGGCGGTCAGCAACACTTCGTACCATTTCTCGACATGGCCGGGCAGCGAGGACAAGCGGCGCGGCTGGGCAAGATAGGATCGCGCGGCCACGCCCTGATTATTGGCGCGCAACCAGGTCGCGCGATCGGCGATATAGCCGGGGTCGCTGCGGCCGACCGCCTCGACTGCCGCACCCTTGGCGGCCGCGTCGGCGGCGTTGGTGCGATAGGCGATGCGCGCCTCGAGCAGCGGGCGCCGACCGGGTGATGCCATGCCGAGCAGCCGCTGCGCCGCGACCGCCTGGCCCTGCCAGATCAGCATGTCGGCGCGGGCGTCGTAATCCTGGGGCGACAGCGCGCCGGAGAAGGCGCCGAGCAATCGGGCCTCGTCGGCCGCGCGCATTGTGCCGGCGCGCCAGGCGCGACGTGCCTGCTCCTCGGCTTCCGCGCGGCGGCCTGAGGCGGCAAGTGCCTCGGCATAGCGGACGCGGCCCGCGGCGGTCAGCGGCGGAAAGCGCTGGAAGAAGCGAACCGCAAGGCCCGGTGAATCGCTGCCGCTGGTAAGGACCGTCTCGGCCGCGGCACGGCGGCTGGTCTCGCCCGGCCAGCCGGGATGGGCGAGCAGGAAATTGGCATATTCGGCGAAGGGCCAATTGTCCGATTGCTGAAGCCGGCGCCATTGATCGAGCGCTGGCGCGATCTGGTCGGCCTGAACATAGGATGGCGCGCTCGGCAGCTCTCCGGCGAGCGCGGCTTCATACCAGGCAAGTTGCCCTGACATCATCTGCGACGAGACGGCGAGAGCGGATACGCCTACAAACAGGGCTGCGCTCTTGAGTACGGGAGCAAGCATGCTGGACATGATACGGAATCCCGCCCTATTGGCCACCCCTGAATTCTCGAAAAAGGGACATTTTCGCGATCATGTTCTCGGGCTCCATTCCTGCGCTCGTCACGCCGTTCCGTAACGGCAGCTTCGACGAGTCGGCGTATCGCGATCTGGTTGAATGGCAGATTGTCGAGGGATCCTCGGCGCTGATCCCGTGCGGGACGACCGGCGAGAGCGCGACCATGCCCAAGGACGAGCATTTCGAGGTGGTCCGCGTCTGTGTCGATCAGGCGAAGGGCCGGGTGCCGGTCATCGCGGGGGCGGGGTCGAACGACACCCAGGTGGCGATCGCCAATGTCCGCGCCGCGCGGGAAGCGGGCGCCGACGCGGTGCTCATGGTGCCACCCTATTACAACCGTCCGAGCCAGGAAGGCATCTTCCGCCATTTCGAGGCGGTCGCCGCGGCAAGCGATCTGCCGATCATGCTCTATAATGTTCCCGGCCGGACCGTGACCGATATCCAGCCCGCGACCATGGGCCGGATCGTCGCTGCCTTTCCGGGCAGGTTTCCGGCGGTGAAGGATGCGACCGGCAATCTGGCCCGCGTCAGTGAACAGCGCGCCGCCTGCGGGCCGGACTTCGTCCAGCTGTCGGGCAATGACGATACCGCGCTGGCGTTCAACGCGATGGGCGGGGTGGGCTGCGTGTCGGTGACCGCCAATGTCGCGCCGCGACTGTGCGCCGAGTTTCAGGCGGCGATGACGGCGGGCGACTATGCCAAGGCGCTGAGCTATCAGGACCGGCTGTTTCCCTTGCATGGCGCGATGTTCAGCGACGCGTCGCCGGGGCCGGTCAAATATGCGATGGGCCGGGTCCGCCCCGGGTTTCCGGAGGAATTGCGCCTGCCGATGACGCCGGCGAGCGAGGCGAGCCGGGCCGCGGTCGATGCGGCGCTGGCGCATGCCGGACTGATCTGACCGGGCAGCGACGAGTCGCCCGAGCACGGGCGACAAGCCCCTGCGATCGACCGGCTTGTCGGACGAAATAAAGACGGCGCTTTCCCTTTTCGTTTCGCCTCCCTACATCGCACCTCCCATGGCCCGTCCTCGTCCCGCAACATTCGACAAGGTAAAGACCGTCGCCGAGAACCGGCGCGCGCGTTTCGACTATTTCATCGAGCAGACCTATGAGGCCGGCATCGCGCTGACCGGGACCGAGGTGAAGTCGCTGCGCTTCGGCGAGGGCTCGATCGCGGAGGCCTATGCCGAGGTCAACGACAGCGGCGTGTGGCTGATCAACGCCAACGTCCCCGAATTTTCGCACGGCAATCGTTTCAATCACGAGGCGAAGCGCCCGCGAAAGCTGCTGCTGCACGAGCGCGAGATCAACAAGCTGCACGGCGCGGTCGCGCGTGAGGGCATGACGCTCGTCCCGCTGTCGATCTACTTCAATGGTCGCGGTCGGGCGAAGGTGGAACTCGCGCTGGCCAAGGGCAAGAAGACCCACGACAAGCGCGAGACGATCAAGGAACGCGACTGGAAGCGTGACCAGCAGCGGATCCTTCGCGATCGTGGCTGACGAGATCGATCCACGATCCCGTCTGCGGCGCTGGGTCGACAATAACGTACCGACCCGCGACTCGATCGAACAGAATCGCTGGCTGCGCCCGCTCGCGCACCGGCTGCTCCATTCGTCGCTGTGGCGGTTCAACCGAAGGTCGGTGCCGCGGGGCGTCGCGCTCGGCATGGTCACCGGCATCCTGGTGCCGATGGGACAGATTCCGGCATCGGCTCTGCTGGCGCTGCCGCTGCGCGCCAATATCCCTGCCGCGGCTGCGACGACCTTCTTCACCAATCCGCTGACCACCCCGCCGCTCTGGCTGTTCGCCTATTGGGTCGGCAGCCTGATGCTGGGCCAGCGCGCCGGCGGATCGGGCAAGCCGCCGGTCGAAGGGCAGGGCTGGTTCGATTGGCTGTTCAACGATGCCGGTCCCGCGCTGCTGCTAGGCCTGGTGACGGTCACCGCGGTCCTGACCGTGCTCGGCTATTTCGTCACACGGTTGGCATGGCGCTGGTGGATCGCCAGCAAGTGGAAAAAGCGCGCGCTTGCCCGCGCGGAAAAAGCCTAGAAACATTGCGGCTTAGGGCTGGACGCAGCGCCGGCCCGCTCGATTGACGAACCGTCATGGTGGCGTAAGACGGCGCATCCAGATTTCTGACGGGATATGCCCAAATGCGCCTTTCGCTGCTTTCCACTTCCATTCTGGCGGGCTCGCTGATGCTCGCTTCGTGCGCGACCGACCAGGCCGCACAGACTGCCGGTCCGGTGGTCGACGTCGTGACCCCGCCCCCGGCGCCCGAGCCGATGCGCCCCAAGCCGCAGATCGGTTCGTTCGGCTTCGACGAGGCGGGCATGAACCGCAGCACGGCACCGGGCGACAATTTCTATGACTTCGCCAACGGCACCTGGGCGAAGACCACCCCGATCCCGGCGGACAAGTCCAACTATGGCGCGTTCAACGTGCTCGCCGACCTGTCCCAGTCGCGCACGCACGAGATCCTCGAGGCGGTGAAGGGCGATCCCAATTCGAACATCGGCGCCGCCTATGCCGCCTTCCTCGACACCGCCACGATCGAGGCCAAGGGGCTGACGCCGATCGCGCCCTGGCTGAACCAGATCAAGGGGCTCTCGTCGAAGGCCGGCTATGCCGCGCTGCTGGCGCAGGCCGATCGTAACAGCGTGCCGACCCCGTTCGGCAGCTATGTCGGTCAGGACGACAAGCAGCCGGAGGTCTATGCGCTCAGCCTGTATCAGTCGGGCCTCGGCATGCCCGATCGCGACTATTATCTGTCGACCGACGCCAAGATGGTCGAGACGCGCGCCGCCTATCTCAAGCATCTGACCAATGTGCTGACGCTGGCCGGCGAGCCGAATGCCGCCGCCCGGGCCAAGGCGATCCTCGATCACGAGACGAAGATCGCGCGGGCGCACTGGACGCGCGTCGACAGCCGCGACGCGACGAAGACCTATAACAAGATGACCGTGGCCGACCTGACCCGCACCGCGCCGGGCTTCGACTTCAAGGCCTATTTCGCGGGCATCGGGGCGCCGGTCGACACGGTGATCGTGGCGCAGCCGAGCGCGGTGAAGGGCATTGCGGCCCAGGTCCGCTCGGCGCCGCTGTCGGTGCTGAAGGATCAGTTGCTGGTGCGCAGCATCGACGGCTTTGCCGACGTGCTGCCCGCGGCGTTCGACAAGGAGCAGTTCGCGTTCTACGGTACCACCCTGTCGGGCACGCCCGAGCAGCAGGTCCGCTGGAAGCGGGCCGTCGACTTCACCTCGAATGCGCTCGAGGACGAGGTCTCCAAGGTCTATGTCGCGAAATATTTCCCGCCCGAAACCAAGGCGGCGGCCGACAAGCTGGTGAAGAATGTCATCGCCGCCATGGGCCGCCGGATCGACGCGCTCGACTGGATGGCGCCCGAGACCAAGGTGAAGGCACATGCCAAGCTGGCGGCCTTCACGCCGAAGATCGGCTATCCGGATCGCTGGCGCGACTATTCGAGCCTGCGGATCGTACCGGGCGACGCGTTCGGCAACAATGTCCGGGCGAACAACTGGGCGCACGACTATAATGTCGGCAAGCTGGGCAAGCCGCTGGACCGCGCCGAATGGGGCATGACCCCGATGGAAGTGAACGCCTATGCCAATTTCGGCATGGTCGAGATCGTCTTCCCCGCCGCGATCCTGCAGCCGCCCTTCTTCGATCCGAATGCCGACGATGCGGTCAATTATGGCGGGATCGGCGCGGTGATCGGCCACGAGCTGAGCCATCATTTCGACGATCAGGGCGCCAAATATAACGCCGAAGGTCGCCTGACCGACTGGTGGACGCCGGCCGATGTCGCCGCGTTCAAGAAGCGGACCGATCAGTTGGTGGCGCAATATGACGCCTATGAGCCGCTGCCAGGCCTCCATGTGCAGGGTGCGCTGACGCTGGGCGAGAATGTCGCCGATCTGGCCGGTCTGACCGTGGCCTATGACGCATACAAGGCTTCGCTCAACGGGGCCGAGGCGCCGGTGATCGACGGCTTCACCGCCGACCAGCGTTTCTATCTCGGCTGGGCCCAGGTCTGGCGCCGCAATTACCGCGAGCCGAACCTGCGCCAGCGGCTGCTGACCGACCCGCATTCGCCGTCGGAACAGCGCGCTGCGGTCGTGCGCAACCTGGATCCCTGGTACGGCGCGTTCCAGCCCCAGGCCGGCCAGAAGCTGTTCCTAACGCCCGACAAGCGCGTCCGGATCTGGTAAGCCATAGCCGCCCCCTTTCGTCGGTCGAAAGGGGGCGGGATCATGGTGAGAGCAGGGCCGAACCGCCCGAGCGAACGAGATTTTCGTCGCTCTCTTGACCGCCAAGCCCCGCCGTCTCAACACCGGGACATGGCGACCCTTCCCGCAACTCCGCCCCCTCCGTCGCGATCGCTGCTGCCCCTGCTGGCAGCGGTGATGGCCGGGTTCGTCGCGGGGGCGGTGATCCTGCTGAGCCTGGGCGAACGGCCGGTGGCGATCGGCTTCGTCGCCGCGGGCATCCTTGCCGCGGGGGTGCTGGTCGCGTCGCGTCGTCTGTTCCAGACCGTCGAGACACCCGAGACGATCATCGACTGGTCCGTCGCCCACGCGCTGGCCGCCGCGTCTGACGATGCGCTTGCGGTGACGGACCGAGCCGGACGCCTGGTTTGCGCAAACAACCGCTACGAAGTCCTTTTCGCCGGATTTCCGACGCCTCCCGACTTGCCGATCGGCGAGATTGCCAATGCCCGGCTGACCGAGGCGGGCCATGCCGCATGGCGCGACGGCGAGGCGCGGATGGCTGGAATCCGGGTGTTCGGCGCGCCGGTGACGGCGCAGATCGCCCGGGTGGGCGAGGACACATTGGTCTGGCGCTTCATCGGGGTCCAGGCACTGGACCTGGCGGCTCAGGTGGAGACCTTGCTGTCGGGCCCGACCGGCGACCGGATGGGGGCCGGCGGGATCATGCTTGCGATGATCACTCCGGATGGGCGGGTCCGCGCCGCCAATCGTGTGTTTCGCGCACGCGCGACCGGCAATGCGGAGTCCAATGTCGTCGGACGCGATTTCGCCAAACTGCTCGTGACCGACACGACCGGTCGCGTGCATTTCGAGCGCGACGGCGTCGCCGGATTGCCGATCCGAATCCTGCAGATTCCCTTTCTGGACGGCGAGGAGGCGCCGATCCTCGTCTCGATCCTGGACGAGGAGCCTCAGAATCTTCCGGCGCCGGCGATCAGCGGAAATGCGGCAACGCACGTCCGGTCGCTGATCGCGCTCCTGCCTGCGGGCATGGCGTTGATCGACCGGGATGGGCGCTTCGTGCATATGAACGAGGCGTTCGTCCGCGCCACGCGGATCAGCACTTCCAATCCGCCGCTCTATCCCGGCGATCTGGTCGTGCGCGAGGACAAGTCGGCGCTGGCCGATGCGGTGCGTCGCTTCGCGGGCGGCGCCGCCCAGTCGGCAGAGATGACCGTGCGCCTGACCGATGCGCCCGAGGAGCCGGTCGCGCTGACGATTGCGGCCGCGCGAGGGCTGGGCGACGCGGCGGTGCTGATCAGCCTGAAGGATTCAGGCGAGGAAGGGAAACTGAAGCGTCAGGTGGCGCAGGCGAGCAAGATGCAGGCTGTGGGACAGCTTGCCGGCGGCGTCGCGCACGACTTCAACAATATCCTGACCGCGATCATCGGGCACTGCGACCTGATGATGTCTCGCCATTCGCCGGGCGACAGCGACTATGACGATATCCAGCAGATCCGTGCCAATTCGAATCGTGCCGCCAGCCTGACGCGCCAGTTGCTCGCCTTTTCACGCCAGCAGACATTGCGGCCTCAGGTGCTGCAGCTGCCCGACGTGATTTCCGAAGTATCGAACCTGCTGAAGCGGCTGCTGGGCGAGACCGTCCATCTGGAGGTCCGCCACGGCCGCAATCTCGGGCCCGTGCGGGCCGACCCGGGCCAGCTGGAGCAGGTGGTCGTCAATCTGGCGGTGAACGCACGGGACGCGATGCTGGCGCAGAATGAGCGCGGCGGCGGAACCGTGACGATCGAGACTGCGGCGGTGGCGGCGTCGCAAGTGCGCCAGATGGACGAGGATTTCCTGCCCGTCGCCGACTATACGTCGCTGCGCGTCGCTGACACCGGGGCGGGCATCCCGCCAGACATCATCGGCAAAATCTTCGAGCCGTTCTTCACCACCAAGGAGAAGGGCAAGGGAACGGGCCTCGGCCTGTCGACAGTCTATGGCATCATCAAACAGTCCGGCGGGTTCATCTTCGCCGGCAATCAGCCGTCGGGCGGCGCCGAGTTCGTCATCTACCTGCCAGTCCACACCGCAACCGAGAAGGTATCGGCCAAGCCCCAGATGCCGGCAAAGGAGCGGTCGCTCGACACCTGGGGCAGCGGAACGATCCTGCTCGTCGAGGATAACGACATGGTCCGCGCAATCGCGGAGCGGGCCCTGACCCGCCAGGGCTATACCGTCGTGACCGCGGAGAATGGCGAGGCCGCGCTGGAATTGCTCGATCAGGTCGAGCGCCCCGAATTGCTGATCTCCGACGTGGTGATGCCGTCGATGGACGGCCCGACCATGGCCCGGCATGTCCGCGAGCGCTACCCCGACCTGCCGATCCTGTTCATGTCGGGCTATGCCGAGGAACAGTTGCGCCGGTCGATCGATCTGGACAATGTCGCCTTCCTGCCGAAACCCTTTTCGGTGCAGCAACTTGCGGAAGCGGCGCGGGACGTTCTCGCACCGAAATAGCTTGGCCTCGGCGTGGCAATCTGCGAAGGCGGGCATCTATGTCAGTGCTCAACCGCATCCTGATCGTCGAAGACGAACCGCTTATTTCCATGATGCTCGAGGATTTCCTCGAGATGCTCGACCGTCAGGTTGCCGGCACTGCCGACAGCGTCTCGGGCGCGCTCGACCTCATCGACCAAGGTGGCATCGATGCAGCGATCATGGACGTCAACCTGCGCGGCGGTGAACAGAGCTGGCCGATCGCCGACCGGTTGGCGGCGGACGGCATCCCGTTCATCCTGGCGACCGGCGGCAGCGGTGAGACGGTGGTGGACGCGCACAAGGGCCGGCCGGTCCTCGGCAAGCCGTTCACGATGAACGCGGTCGAAAAGGCACTCGAGGCGCTCAACTGAGATGATGCGGATCCGCCGGCGGTGGTGGATCCCCGGCATCTTGCTGATCCTCGCGGCTGCGCTGGTGCTGGTCGCGTTCCTGACGAGCCGTGCACGCTGCTGGCAATGGGTCGGCACTTCGGTCTGCCGGGTGGAGACCAGCGAGAAGATCGTCGCGCTGACCTTCGATGACGGTCCGACCGCTGAGGGTGTCGACTATTTCCTTCAGACGCTGACGCCCGCGGGCACGAAGGCGACCTTCTTCCTGACCGGTGCCGACCTCGCCGCCAATCCAGGTCAGGCGCGTCGCCTGGTCGCGGCGGGTCACCAGATCGCCAATCACAGCTATCGTCACGAGCGCCTGTGGGGCCTGTTCCCCGATGCCTATGAAGGCGACATCCGCCGCACCGACGCGCTCCTGCGCCAGGAGGGCGGTGACGCGGCACTGCTGTTCCGGCCGCCCTATGGCAAGAAACTGACCGGTCTGCCGATCGCGCTTGCCCGCACCGGGCACCGCACGATCATGTGGTACATCGAGGATCCGGAGACGAGCGATCCGAAGGCGTTCGCCGATCGGGTGCTGGAGCAGGTCCGCCCCGGCTCGATCATCCTGATCCACGCCATGTACCGCCGCCGCGATACCGCGCGCCGGGCGCTGCCGCTGATCCTCACTGGCCTGAAGGACCGCGGCTATCGCACCGTGACCATGAGCGAACTGCTCAGCCTGGAGCGACCTGCCAACAGCTAGACGATCCCGTCAGCGTGACGCGGGCGTCGGGGTGGGTGCGGGGCCGGCGGCCTGCATGCTGAACCTGCGCTGCGCCCGTCCGGACCGGGTCGGTTCGATGACCGGCGCGGCAGCCGGGGGTGTCGGTATCGGCGCCGGCGTCGGTGCCGCCGCCGGCTCCTTGCGCCGTACGCCGCTCAGGCCTGCAGGGCTGGTCGGCTTGCCCTCGGCATCGACCGGCGCAGCCTCGACGGCGGGCGTCGCGGGACGGCCCAGCGGCTGGTCGCGCATGCACTGGACGGGGCTCGGCCGGCGATGGATCCGGCAGTTCCACAGCGCCTTGGCATAGCCGGTGTCGAGATCGCGCAGATAGCTGAATGCCATCGCCGACACCTGATTGCTGTCGAGCGGGAGCGCGCGCGGCGTCTGCGCGGCATCGGTCCAGGCCATGAACTTGCACTTCTTGCGCTCGCCGCAGGTGCGGATCGCCAGGCTGGCGAAATTGTCGGCGCTCATCCCCTTGGGCAGCGTGACGAGGAAACTGTCCGAATCCGCGGCCATCGCCTCGGGCACATCGGCCGCCTTGATCGAGTCCGGGTCGACCGAGGCAAGCGGGTCCAGCGACGCTTCGGGCTCCGCCGTCGTGCCCGGAGGGGCGCCGGGATCGCCGGAGAAGGATGCCGACAGCAGCGACATGCGCGCGATATTGGGCTCCGACCCCGCATAGCCGCGGTTGAACGCCGGCGGCGTGCCCCACCAGCCGGCCCAGCGGAAGAAGAGATGGGTGTGGACCTCGGTGATCTTCTCGAGGCTGGACGACCAATAGGGGACGACCCAGTCGGTGTGATAATGGGTGGCGTGGCCGACGGGCGCATAGACCGACCCGTTCAGCGCCATGCGCGCCACGTCGCGCGCGCGGTTCCATGACGCGGCGGCCGGCTTGTAGCGGAACATCGCGCCGTCGCAGGTGAAGGTGAATTGGCACCCGGTACTGCGTTCCCATCCCTGGAACACCACGCCGCACACGCTCTTGGGAAAGGCCGGATGACGCATGCGGTTGAGGATGACCTGTGCGACCGCGCGCTGCCCGACGACGTCGTTGCCCGCCTCGTAATAGACCGCGGCGGCCAGGCAATCGACCGCGCGTGCCTGGCTGTCGGCGCTGCCGGTGATGCGGAACGGCCGCGCCGCCGGATTGGGCTTGGTCGAGAAGGGGATGGCGGCATTGATCGACCGCGCATCGTCGGGATCGACCGCCTGCAGCTCGACCGGCTCGACCGGCGGCAGCTCGGTCCGGGGGACGACCCGGGTCGAGATCACCACCTTGGGCTTGTTGGTCACGACGACGCGCGGCGTGGTGCTGACGATCACGATCGGCGCGATGATCGCAGTCAGGCCGATCAGCAGCAGGATGACGAGCAGGGGCAGGGGCGTGCCCGATCGAATGGCGGCGATCTTCATGCGCGCAGTCCGGCTCTCAGCGTGCGACGGGCAGGTGAGGGGAAGTCGGACGGTCGGTCAAGATCATGCTCCATGGGGCGTCGGGCCGCGCGCCTTAACGCACGGATGCGCAAGTTGGAACCATGCCGAAATAACCAAGACGCCGGGCGGGATCGGCAAGTGGATCGACCCCGCCCGGACGGTCAGGCAATCAGGCTTCCGGAAGGAAATCGGGCACGCTCAGATAGCGTTCGCCGGTGTCATAGTTGAAGCCGAGCACGCGGCTGCCCTCGGGCAGGTCCGGCAGCTTCTGGAGGATCGCGGCGAGCGTCGCGCCCGACGAGATGCCGACCAGCATGCCTTCCTCGCTTGCGGCACGACGTGCCATATCCTTGGCCACGCCGGCATCGACCTTGATCACCCCGTCGATCGCGTCGGTGTGCAGGTTGCGCGGAACGAAAC
The DNA here is from genome assembly GCF_055521555.1 of Sphingomonas sp. BL-S-25. NCBI lineage: Bacteria > Pseudomonadati > Pseudomonadota > Alphaproteobacteria > Sphingomonadales > Sphingomonadaceae > Sphingomonas > Sphingomonas sp. BL-S-25. The sequence goes on along the minus strand of NZ_CM145486.1, from coordinate 4,267,525 downwards.
CGGCGCCGATGCCCTGGATCGGGTGCGGACCAGGCTGGCCGCCGGAGATGACCGGCGAGAGTTCGGGTTCGACCGCATAGACCTTCACGCCCGGCCACGCCTTTTTCAGCGTCTCGGCAACGCCGGTGATGTGGCCGCCGGTGCCGACGCCGGTGATCACCACGTCGATCGGGCTGTCGGCGAAGTCGTTGAGGATTTCCTGGGCAGTCGTGCGGATATGGATGTCGATGTTCGCACCATTTTCGAACTGCTGCGGCATCCAGGCGCCGGGGGTCGATTCGACGATCTCCATCGCCCGCTCGATCGCGCCCTTCATGCCCTTCTCGCGTGGGGTCAGGTCGAAGGTTGCGCCATAGGCAAGCATCAGGCGGCGGCGCTCCAGGCTCATGCTTTCCGGCATGACCAGGATCAGCTTGTAGCCCTTGACCGCGGCGACCATCGCCAGGCCGACGCCGGTATTGCCGCTGGTCGGCTCGACGATCGTGCCGCCGGGCTTCAGGCTGCCGTCCTTTTCCGCCGCCTCGACCATCGCCAGCGCGATGCGGTCCTTGATCGATCCGCCGGGATTCGACCGTTCCGACTTGATCCAGACTTCCGAGCCGGGGAACAGGCGCTGGACACGAATATGGGGCGTGTTTCCGATCGTCTCGAGGATCGTGTTCGCCTTCATGTGGTCATCTCCTTGGGGGGCAATTCCAGAGTTTCAGGGGGATCAAAGGTGCGTGCCCGCCGAAGTTCCGGAAATAGCCTGCCCCAGGCGATCGTGACAAGGATCGCACCGATCCCGCCGCCGACGACTGCGGCGACCGGCCCGACCAGCGCGGCAAGGAAACCGGACTCGGCTTCGCCCAGCTCGTTCGATCCGGAAATGAACAGGGTCGATACCGCACCGACCCGCCCGCGCATCTCGTCGGGCGTATAGATCTGGATCAGCGACTGGCGGACATAGACCGAGACCATGTCGGCCGCGCCCAGCACGAACAGCGCGGCAAGCGCCAGCAGCACGGCAGGCGCGAAATCGCTTCCCACTGCAGAGGGGCCGAGCGCCGGGACAAGCAACGGCGCCGACAGCCCGAACACGATGGTCGCGAGGCCGAAGACGCCGACCGCGATCAGCATCTTCCTGCCGACCTCGGTCTTGAGCGGACGCCAGGAGAAGATCAGCGCCGTGCTGACCGCGCCCAGCGCAGGCGCGGCGCGCAGATGGCCGAGCCCGTCGGCGCCGACCATCAAGATGTCGCGGGCATAGACCGGCAGCATCGCGGTCGCGCCGCCCAGCAGCACCGCGAACAGGTCGAGCGAGATCGCGCCAAGCACCAGCCGGTTGCGCCGCACATAGAACAGGCCATCGACCATCTGCCGCCACGGGCTGGTCGTGCTGACGACCTTCGTCCGCGGCACCGGGCCGATCAGCATCAACATCGTGAAGGACAGCAGGAACAGCGCGCCGGAGACTGCATAGGGCAGCCAGTCGGTGGCGGCATAGAGATAGCCGCCCATTGCCGGCCCCAGCACTGCCGCGCCCTGCCACGCGCTCGAACTCAGCGCGATCGCGGTCGGCAGGATCTCGCGCGGGACCAGATTGGGCGCCAGTGCACTCAGCGACGGTCCGGCAAAGGCGCGCGCCACGCCCAGCAGCGAGGCGATACCGAACAATGCGGGCAGGCTGACCGTTTCGGTCCAGGTCAGCCAGGCGAGGCTGAGCGCGCAGAACGCCTCCAGGGCGACCGCCGCGCGCGCGATCCAGCGCCGGTCGATCCGGTCCGCGACCCAGCCGGCGAACAGCGAGAGCAGCAGTAACGGGATGAACTGCGCCACGCCGATCAGCCCGAGCTGAAATGCCGCTTCCTTGATCCCCATGGTCCGGCGGGCAATGTCATAGACCTGCCAGCCGATGACGATGACCATCGCCATCTGTGCCAGGGTCGAAGCGAAGCGGGCGACCAGATAATAGCGGAAATTGGCAAATCGGAGCGGATGCTGAGCCATGATGCGCCTCTAGGCCTTTCGGCGCGGACCGCAACGCGCGATTTCGTTACCGCGCGTCTTTCCCGGTTGCGTATGGAAAGATGGTCCTCCGCCGGTCTCGCACCGGGAAATTATCGTCGGTTTGTCAGGTGGTTGTGAGAAATCGTCGGGCGCCATGTCACGATTCCCCACTGCCGTCTCGTCATGGCAGCGGGAATGCCCCCGACACAGGATCGTGACGATGACCGAACGCATGAACCCCTATCTCGCCCAGCCGCAGCTGACCCAGCCGCTGATCGACTTCGCGATGACCGCCGCAAAACAGAGCGGGATCGAGCCATCACTGCAGGAGCTGGTGAAGATCCGCGCGTCGCAGCTCAATCACTGCGCCATCTGCCTCCACATGCATGCCCGCGACGCGCGCAAGGCCGGGGAGAGCGAGATGCGCATCGTCATGCTGGACGCATGGCGCGAATCGCCGTTCTATAGCGCGCGGGAACGTGCGGCACTGGCCTCGACCGAGGCGCTGACCCGCTTGACGCCGCATGGCGTGACGGACGAGGATTATGCGATGGTCGAGGCCGAGTTCAGCGAAGCCGAACGGATCAGCCTGACGCTGATGATCGGCGCGATCAACGCGTTCAACCGGATCGGTGCCGGCTTCCGGCTGAGCCATCCGGGCAGCGCGCCGGCACGGGCGGCTGCCTGATGTCGGGCAGGGCAGGGGATCGCGGCGCGAGTGACGCGGCGGTCAGCTTCGATCCGCTGCGTCCCCGGCTCGCCCGGGTCGCCTATCGCATGCTCGGCTCGGTCGCCGATGCCGAGGATGTGGTGCAGGAAGCCTATCTCAAATGGCATGGCACCGATCGCTCGACCATCGTCGAGCCCGAAGCCTGGCTGCGCCGTGTCGTCACTCGCCTGTGCCTCGACCAGCTGAAATCGGCGCGGGTCCGGCGCGAAACCTATGTCGGGCCTTGGCTGCCCGAACCGGTGATCGAGGAGGATGACGGCGAGGTCGAGGACGTGACCCTGCCGCTGCTCCTGGCGCTTGAGCGGCTGTCGCCGCTGGAGCGCGCCGCCTTCCTGCTGCACGACGTCTTCGGCGTCGGCTTCGACGAGATCGCCTCGACCATCGGTCGCGAGCCCGCGGCCTGCCGCCAGCTGGCGACCCGCGCCCGCGCCCATGTCCGCGCCGACCGGCCGCGGTTCGAGGTGAGCGAGCCGCACGGGATGGACATTGCGCGCGCCTTCTTCGCAGCCTCGCGCAGCGGTGACATGAAGGGACTCAGCGCGTTGCTGGCGCACGACGTTGCCATGCATTCGGACGGCGGCGGGGTGCGGCCGGCGGCACCGGCGGTGATCGAGGGCGCCGATCTGGTGGTGAAGCTGCACAAGGGGCTTGCGGTGCTGCTTCGCAAGCAGCCGTCGCAATTGGTGCGCTATGCGCTGATCAACGGCCTTCCCGGCTTCGTGACGCGCGAGGCGGACGGGCTGATCCAGACGACCGCCTTCGACATTCGCGACGGCCGGATCGCGGGCATCTATGTCCAGCGCAATCCGGACAAGCTGAAGCATCTGGAGAGCGCGGCGCTGCATTGACGCGGTTCGGCCGCGGTCCCGATCGGGGCTGGCCGTGGCGGTGCCTGCCGACTATCCGCGCCGCGATGGATCTGTCGTACGAGCTGCTCGCCCTGTTGATGATGGTGGCCCTGGTGTCGGGAACGATCGACGCGATGGCGGGCGGCGGCGGGTTGCTGACCATCCCCGCGCTGATGGCGGTGGGCGTCCCGCCGGTCTCGGCGCTGGCGACCAACAAGCTGCAGAGCAGCATCGGCACCGCCTCGTCCTTCCTTGCTTTCTGGCGGGCGGGTCATGTCGATCTGCGTCGCTTCGCGATTCCCGCCGCCGCGGCCTTTGCCGGCTCGGTTGCGGGCGCCGTCACGGTCCAGCATGTCGATCCGTCGATTCTGGCGGGGCTGGTGCCGGTGTTGCTGATCCTGATGGGGCTCTATTTCCTGCTCGCACCGCCGATGAGCGATGTCGATCGCCGCGCGCGGTTCGGGCCGCTGGGGCTGTCGCTCGCCGTTGCCGGCGTCGGATTCTATGATGGTTTCTTCGGTCCCGGTGCGGGATCCTTCCTGATCACGGCGATGGTGGTGCTGGGCGGGCTGGGGCTGGTGCGGGCGATCGCCAATGCGAAGCTGCTCAACCTGTCGACCAACGTCGCCGGGCTGCTGGCGATGACGGCGGGCGGCAAGGTGATCTGGGTGATCGGCCTGTCGATGGCAGCGGCCAATATCGTCGGCAATCAGCTTGGCGCGCGGCTGGCGATCCGCTTCGGCGGGCGCGGCGTGCGGCCGCTACTGGTCGTGATGTCGGTGGCGCTCACGATCAAATTGCTGGCGGACCCGGCCAACCCGCTGCGCCATCTGTTCTGATCGCACACCCCGCCGGTCCATTCCGGACACTTTTTGTTCCAAAATCTCGGTTCCACTCTTGTTCCGGCGGAACAAATGGAATACGTGGTTTCCAACACGGTTGTACCCACGACCCAAACCGACTAGCGACGGGGACCTCGAATGGCTGCTTCACTCAAGGTGATCGACAACAAGATGGCGACTTCGAACGACCGTCAAAAGGCGCTGGACGCCGCGCTGGCACAGATCGACCGCGCGTTCGGCAAGGGTTCGGCGATGAAGCTGGGCTCGAAGGAGACGATGCAGGTCGAGGCGATCTCGACTGGATCGCTGGGGCTCGACATCGCGCTCGGCGTCGGCGGCCTGCCGCGCGGCCGCGTGATCGAGGTCTATGGACCGGAAAGCTCGGGCAAGACGACGCTGGCGCTCCACGTCATCGCCGAGGCGCAGAAGAATGGCGGCACCGCTGCCTTTGTCGACGCCGAGCATGCGCTCGATCCCGTCTATGCCAAGAAGCTGGGCGTCAACATCGACGAGCTGATCGTGTCGCAGCCGGATACCGGCGAGCAAGCGCTGGAGATCACCGACACGCTGGTCCGCTCGAACGCGATCGACGTGCTGGTGGTCGACTCGGTCGCCGCGCTGGTGCCCCGTGCCGAGATCGAGGGCGAGATGGGCGACAGCCATGTCGGCCTCCAGGCCCGGCTGATGTCGCAGTCGCTGCGCAAGCTGACCGGCTCGATCAGCCGCTCGCGCTGCATGGTGATCTTCATCAACCAGCTGCGCATGAAGATCGGTGTGATGTACGGCAATCCGGAAACCACGACCGGCGGCAACGCGCTGAAATTCTACGCTTCGGTCCGCCTCGACATCCGCCGTACCGGCCAGATCAAGGACCGCGACGACATCATCGGCAACGCGACCCGCGTGAAGGTGGTGAAGAACAAGGTCGCCCCGCCGTTCAAGCAGGTCGAATTCGACATCATGTATGGCGAGGGTATTTCGAAGATCGGCGAGATCCTCGACCTCGGCGTGAAGGCCGGTCTGGTCGAGAAGTCGGGCGCCTGGTTCAGCTATGACAGCGTCCGCATCGGCCAGGGCCGCGAGAATGCGAAGAACTTCCTGAAGGAAAATACCGAGCTTTGCGCCCGGCTGGAAGCCGCGATCCGCAACCGCACCGCCCAGGTGGCCGAAGAGATGATGACCGGCCCCGACGCGGATGACGGCGACGACGACGATCTCTGAGTAGGGCAGGGGCGGCCGAGCGCCGTCCCGCCTTCTCCCGACAGTTTCGGCCGCGCCGGCATGCTCGTGCCGGCGGTGGTCACGGGACCCGTCCCATCGGGAAGCCCGGCGCCCGCCCGCGCCGGGCTCTCGGTGTTGGCGGGAGGCGGTGTTTAGGACGTGCGGCACGCGGGCCTCGGACACGTCGACAATGGTTACGGCTTCGCTAGGCTGCCTGCAAAGGCCAAGGAGTCGCAACATGACGATCACCGTGCATCATCTGGAAAATTCGCGCTCTCAGCGGGTGCTGTGGCTGCTCGAGGAACTGGGGCTGCCCTACACGGTCATGCGCTATGAGCGGGACAAGGCGACGATGCTGGCGCCGCCTCAGCTTCGCCAGGTCCATGCTCTGGGCAAGTCACCGGTGATCACCGATGACGGACAGACGATCGCCGAGACCGGTTCGGTCATCGAGTATCTGGTCGAGAAGGCCGATGGCCGGCTAGGCGCGCCGGGCGGTCGCGTCGATGCGCTACGCTACCGCCACTTCCTCCATTATGCCGAAGGCTCGCTGATGCCGGTGCTGTTCGTCACGCTGGTGCTCGGCAAGGTCCCGCTGCTGGGCAAGGTCGCGCTCAAGAAATTCCGGCCGATGGTCGACGTCCATCTCGACTGGATCGAGTCGGAACTGGCGACCCGCCAATGGTTCGCCGGCGACGAATTCACCGCGGCCGATGTGATGATGAGCTTCCCGCTCGAGGCAGCGGTGACGCGATCGGGCGCGACCGAAGGCCGCCCGGCGATCAAGGCCTGGCTCGACCGCATCCACGCCCGCCCGGCCTATCAGGCAGCGCTGGAGAAGGGCGGGCCTTACGCCTATGCCTTAGGTTCAGGTCGAGAACCGGGCAGCCACATAGCGGGGTAGCGGACTCCGACGTCACCAAAAGCTCGCCGATTAGGCCTTGAGAGGCCCAAACGATTAAGGCCCCCAAATCCTCTCCCGGAGGGAGAGGGGGACCATGCGCAGCATGGTGGAGAGGGAGTTGCCTCAAACGGGACCTGCGTTGGTGGGAAATCCCTCTCCACCGCTTCGCGGTCCCCCTCTCCCTCGGGCAGAGGATTGTCGCTTTGGATCGACGCGTCAGCGATATCGAACTGGCTGCGCGCGGGGCCACTTCCCCAAACTATCCGATATCGTTCAGCCTCGAAGTCCCGAGAAGCGGTCCCGCCGCAAATCACCCCCGCGGCGTCTCGCCATAATCCTCGAACTTGTCGACCTCCGGCGTCACCGGCGTACCGGTCGCGGGGACGATATCCATGTCGGGCGGCTGCGGCGTGTCGAGCTGGCCTTCCCAGCGGGCGACGACCGCGGCGGCCACGGCATTGCCGACGACGTTGGTCGCGGTGCGGCCCATGTCGAGGAAATGGTCGACCGCCAGGATCAGCAGGATGCCCGCCTCCGGAATGTCGAAGTGCGACAGCGTGCCGGTGATGACGACCAGGCTGGCGCGCGGCACGCCGGCGATGCCCTTGCTGGTGATCATCAGCATCAGCAGCATGGTGATCATCGTGCCCCAGTCGAGCTGGATGCCATAGGCCTGGGCGATGAAGATCGACGCGAAGGTCATGTACATCATCGAGCCGTCGAGATTGAACGAATAGCCCAGCGGCAGGACGAAGCTGGCAATCTTGGGCGGGACGCCGAACCGGTCGAGCGCGTCGAGCGTGCGCGGATAGGCGGCCTCGGACGATGCGGTCGAGAAGCCGAGCAGGATCGGATCGCGCAGGTAGCGGAACAGCGTGCCCGTGCGCCGGCCGATGACGAGGTAGCAGGCGCCCAGCAGCACCGCCCACAGCACGACCAGGCCGATATAGAAGCTGCCCATGAAATAGGCGAGCTGGCCGACCACGCCGAACCCCTTTGTCGCCAGCGTGCGCGCGACGGCGCAGAACACCGCGATCGGCGCGAACAGCATGACATAGCCGGTCACGGTCAGCATGACCGACACCAGAGCCTCCATCCCGCGCACGATCGGCGCGCCCTTTTCCCCCACCGCGGCCAGGCCGACGCCGAAGAACAGCGAGAAGATGACGATCTGGAGAATGTCGTTCTTCGCCATCGCGTCGATGGCGGAGGTGGGGATCAGGTGGATGAAGAATTTCGCGGCATCGAAGCCGGAGCGGTCGACCCCGCTGGCGGCATCGCGCGCGGGCAAAGCCAGGTTCACCCCGACGCCCGGCTCGAGCAGATTGACCAGCAACAGGCCCAGCGTCAGCGAGACCAGGCTGGCGGTCACGAACCACAGGAACGCCTTCAGCCCGACCCGGCCGATCGCGCCGCCGCCGCCCATATGGGCGATGCCGACGACCAGCGTCGAGACCACCAGCGGCGCAATGATCATCTTGATCAGATGCAGGAACATCTGGGTCGGGATGTCGAGATAATAGGCGATGTCGGCCAGTTGGCTGGAGCCTGCGCCGCCATTGTCGTCCAGGCTGATGTTCAGAACCCAGCCGATCAGCCCGCCGAAAATCAGGCCGGCGAGAATGAACCAGGTTAGTCGCTTGCCCACTCGGGATCCCCTTTACACACGTGCGCGCAAGGAAGGGGATTGTTGTCGCCGGGTCAAGGACCGTATCGCGGCACCAGGAGGAACCCGATGACCCTGACCCGACGCTCGCTGATCGCCGCTGCCGCCACCTTGCCCTTGCTCGGCGTCCCGTCGCTGCTGCGCGCAGCGGAGCCGGATCTCGACGCGCTGCAGGACCTCACTCGCGGTGCGGTGCCGATCGGTCCCGACGAGCGCGCGCGGCGCGTCGCCCGGGCCCAGGCGCTGATGAAGGCGAACGGGATCGGCGCGGTGCTGATCGAGCCGGGGTCCTCGCTGATCTACTTCACCGGGGTGCGCTGGAGCCGCAGCGAGCGGCTGACCGCCGCGATCCTGCCGGTCGAGGGCGAGCCCTGCATCGTCACCCCATTCTTCGAGGAGCCCTCGGTGCGCGAATCGCTCGGCATTCCGGCCGAGGTGCGCGTCTGGCAGGAGCATGAGGATCCGCTGGCGGTCGTGGCCGGCTTCCTGACGGACCGGCGCTTGGCGACCCGCCCGGTCGGAATCGAGGAAACGGTGCGCTATTTCGCGGTCGCGGGGCTGCAGCGCGCGCTGCCCACCGCCAGGCTGGTCCCGGCCAATCCGGTCGTGCGCGGCTGCCGGATGATCAAGACTCCGGCCGAGATCGCGCTGATGCAGCTGGCGACCGACGTGACGATCGCCGCCTATCGCTTCACAATGCCCAGGATCGAGGCGGGCATGACCCCGGCACAGATCGGCGCGCTGATGAATGCGGCGACGGCGAAACTGGGCGGACGGCCCGAATTCGCGCTGGTCCTGCTGGGCGAGGCGGCCGCCTATCCGCACGGATCGGGCAAGCCTCAGGAAGTTCGCCGTGGCGAGATCGTGCTGATGGACTGCGGCTGCACCGTCCAGGGCTATCAGGCCGATGTCTCGCGCAGCTTCGCCTTCGGCGAGGCGATCGCGGAACAGCGCAAGGTCTGGGACCAGATGCGCCGCGGCCAGCAGATCGCCTTCGATGCCGCGCGCATCGGCGCGACCGCCGGCAGCGTCGATGACGCGGTCCGCGCCTATTATGCGACGCTTGGCTATGGTCCCGATTACAAGCTGCCCGGCCTGTCGCACCGCACGGGCCACGGCATCGGCATGGACGGGCATGAGCCGGTCAATCTGGTCCGCGGCGAGACGACCCGGCTGGCGGCGGGCATGTGCTTCTCGACCGAACCGGGCATCTACATCCCCGGCAGCTTCGGTATCCGGATCGAGGATTGTTTCCACATGACCCCGGCGGGCCCGAAATGGTTCAGCGAACCGCCCTCGTCGATCGACCGGCCGCTCGGCTGACGCATCCGGGCAACAGCCATGCGATCCGATCGCGCTCATCGAAGTGTTTCACTTGAGCGAAGCCGCGCTCGGCCCTAAGTCGCACGCATGACGTCCACCAACGATATCCGCCGCTCGTTTCTCGACTATTTCGAAGGCCAGGGCCATGCCCGGGTGGCGTCGGCGCCGCTCGTCCCGCACAACGACCCCACGCTGATGTTCGTCAATGCGGGCATGGTGCCGTTCAAGAACGTCTTCACCGGGCTCGAGACGCGCCCGTACAACCGCGCGACCAGCAGCCAGAAGTGCGTGCGCGCCGGCGGCAAGCATAACGACCTGGACAATGTCGGCTACACCGCCCGGCATCATACCTTCTTCGAGATGCTCGGCAATTTCTCGTTCGGCGACTATTTCAAGGAACAGGCGATCACCCACGCCTGGACGCTGCTGACGAAGGAGTGGGGCATCCCCGCGGCGAAGCTGACCGCGACCGTCTATCACACCGACGATCACGCGTTCGACCTGTGGAAGAAGATTGCCGGCCTGCCCGAGGAGCGGATCATCCGCATCCCGACCAAGGACAATTTCTGGGCGATGGGTTCGGACGGCCCGTGCGGTCCCTGTTCCGAGATCTTCTACGACCATGGCGATCACATCTGGGGCGGCCCGCCGGGATCGCGCGAGGAGGATGGCGACCGCTTCGTCGAGATCTGGAACCTCGTCTTCATGCAGTTCCTGCAGGAGAATGACGAGATCATCGGCGACCTGCCGCGGCCCAGCATCGACACCGGCATGGGGCTGGAGCGCGTCGCCGCCGTGCTGCAGGGCGTGCACGACAATTACGACACCGACACGTTCAAGGCGCTGATCGCCGAGAGCGGCGCGCTGACCGGCACGGTGACGACCGGCGACAATCAGGCGAGCCACCGCGTGATCGCCGATCACCTGCGTTCGGCCGGGTTCCTGGTCGCCGACGGCGTGCTGCCGGCCAATGAAGGCCGCGGCTATGTGCTTCGCCGCATCATGCGCCGCGCGATGCGCCATGCGCATCTGCTGGGTGCCAAGGATCCGCTGATGCACCGCATGGTGCCCAGCCTGGTCGCCGAAATGGGCGCGGCCTATCCCGAACTGGTCCGCGCGCAGCCGCTGATCGAGGCGACGCTGCTTCAGGAGGAGACCCGCTTCCGCCAGACGCTGTCCAACGGCCTGCGCCTGCTCGACGAGGCGACCCAGGGCATGGGTGAGGGCGATACGCTGCCCGGCGCGACTGCGTTCAAGCTCTACGACACCTATGGCTTCCCCTATGACCTGACCGAGGACGCGCTGCGCGGCCAGGGCCTTCAGGTCGACCGCGCCGGTTTCGACGCGGCGATGGCCGAGCAGAAGGCCAATGCCCGGGCCGCCTGGAAGGGGTCGGGCGCGAAGGCGAGCGAGGAAGTCTGGTTCGACATTGCCGACGAACTCGGCGGGACCGAGTTCACCGGGTACAGCTCGAGCGAGGGCGAGGGGCAGGTCGTCGCGCTGGTCAAGGACGGCGCGCGGGTCGACCGCGCCGCCGCGGGCGATTCGGTCGTCATCCTGACCAACCAGACGCCCTTCTACGGCGAATCGGGCGGCCAGATGGGTGACGCCGGAATCATCAGCGGCGACAAGGGTTTGCGCGCGACCGTTGAGGATACGTCGAAACCGCTGGGCCGCCTTCATGCGCATCACGCCACGATCGAATCGGGCGAGATCGCGGTCGGGGACAGCGTTCATCTGGCGATCGACGTGGCGCGCCGGGATCAGTTGCGGTCGAACCACTCGGCCACGCACCTGCTGCACGCCGCGCTGCGCCACCGGCTGGGCGCGCATGTCACGCAGAAGGGCAGCCTGGTGGCGCCCGATCGGCTTCGCTTCGATTTCTCGCACAATTCGGCGCTGAGCGCGGACGATATCGCCGCGATCGAGGCTGAGGTAAACGCCCATATCCGTGCGAACCAGGAAGTCTCGACCCGGCTGATGACGCCCGACGACGCGGTCGCCGCGGGCGCGATGGCCCTGTTCGGTGAGAAATATGGCGACGAGGTTCGCGTGCTCTCGATGGGGCTGGGCGAGGATACGTCCTATTCGGTGGAGCTGTGCGGCGGCACCCATGTCAACGCGCTGGGCGATATCGCGATCTTCAAGATCATCTCCGAAAGCGCGGTGTCCTCGGGCATCCGCCGGATCGAGGCGCTGACCGGTGACGCTGCGCGCATGTGGCTGACCCAGCGTGACGAGCGGCTCCGTGAGGCCGCTTCAGTGCTGAAGTCGACCCCGGACGAGGTCCCGGCGCGTGTCGCTGCGCTGCTCGACGAGCGCCGCCGGCTGGAGCGCGAGCTGGCCGAGGCGAAGAAGGCACTGGCGCTGGGCGGCGGAGCCGGTTCGGCACCGGCGGCGGGTCCGGAGCAGATCAACGGCATCAACTTCTCGGGCCAGGTGCTCGACGGCCTGGAGCCCAAGGCGCTGCGCGGTGCGGTCGACGAGGCCAAGACGCGGATCGGTTCGGGCGTGGCCGCGCTGGTCGCGGTCAATGACGGCCGCGCGTCGGTTGCGGTCGGCGTGACCGACGATCTGGTCGGCAGCCTGAGCGCGGTCGATCTGGTCAAGGCAGCGGTCGCTGCGCTGGGCGGGCAGGGCGGCGGCGGCCGTCCCGACATGGCCCAGGGCGGCGGACCCGATGGCGACAAGGGCGCCGAGGCGATCGAGGCGGTGAAGGCTGTCCTCGCCCAGGTGCGCGCCGCGGCCTGATCGCCGGGAACGGGCCGGGCGCTCATCGCGACCGGCCCGGTTCGCTTACATGCCGGTGCGGTAGCCGTCCTCGGGCGACACCCAGATGGCGCGCTGGCGCAGATCGGCGGTGTAGACGCCGTTGACGGTGACGTCGGAGATCAGGACATTACCTTCCGCCTTGTCGCGGTAGCAGCGCTTCTTGCCCGCCAGCGGCTGGAGCGCGGCCATGATCCGCGGCCGCACCGTCGCCTCGACCGCGGCGGTCACGGGGGCGCTGTCCTTGGTCAGCCGCCCGGCGTTGAAGTCGGCGGGGCGGACGACCGAACAGACCGCACCATCCTCGATCGTGCCGCTGGTCTTGTAGTCGATCACCACCAAGGGCGCGAGATTGACCACGCCCGAAATGGCTGCATCGAACCCGCCATCGTCGCGCACCGTATAGCGCACGATCGTCGCGCAGGTCCTTGCCGCGACATCGGGCTGGACGCAGCGCAGCTTGCCCGCGCGCGCGGGCGCCAGCGGATCGGCATCGGCCTGGCCCCCGAGAAGGGCGGCGATCAGCAACGCGGCTTCGATCATGGTCTTTCCTTCGCTCGGTTGGCGGCGGGACTTGGGCCCATAGCCGCCGGCGGATGTCACCCGCCTGAACTGCACCGGTTCGGCGTCACGCGCCAGCCTCGACTTCGCCGCCCCGGCGAACGCGGCGGATGCGGGGTTCGCGTTCCAGCCCGGCGGCTTCCTTGATCGCCTTGCGCATCCGGTCGCGTTCCTCGTGGATCGATGCGATCACTGGGCCGACGGCAATGCCGAGATCGACCAGCAGCGCCTCCGACAATTGCAGTGAGCTTTCCAGCGTCTCGGGCACGGCATCGGTGGCGCCTGCCTTGTAGAGTTCGGCGGCGTGCTTGGCGTCGCGGGCGCGGGCGATGATCGGCAGATTGGGCACCCATCCGCGGACGCGCCGCGTCAGCCGCACCGTCAGTACCGGATCGTCCATCGTCAGGATCAGCGCCTTGGCATGGCCCAGGTTCAGCCGGTCGACCAGCTCGGCGCGCGTCACGTCGCCGAACATGACGGTGTAGCCCTCCTTCCGGGCCATGTTGACGTTGTCAACATCGGCATCGACCCCGATATAAGGCAGGTCATGCCGCTCGAGCATGTCGGCGATCGTCCGACCGACCCGGCCGAAGCCGATGACGACCGTCCCGACCTGGCTGGCGTCGATCTCGACCCGCGACGCGGCGGTATCGACCTCTCGCCGCTCGATCCGCTCGGCCAGGATCCGCCCGACCTTGGCCAGCACCGGCGTCATCGTCAGGCCGATCGCGGTGACCGTGGTCCAGAAGGCCATGCTGTTCGGGCTGAGCAGCCCGGCCGCGCCGGCGACGCCCAGAACGATCAGCGTCGTCTCGGACGGGCTGGCCATCAGCACGCCGGTCTCCGCCGCCGTGCCGGTGCGCGCGCCGGACAATTTCAGCAGGCCCATCGTCACGCAGGTCTTCACCACCATCACCAGCAGGCTGGCGCCGAGCAATGTCGCCCAGTGATCGATCACGAATTCCAGGTCGAGCCGCATGCCCACGGTGATCAGGAAGACGCCGAGCGCGAGCCCCTTGAACGGCGCGGTGATCGCCTCGACCTCGGTATGATATTCGGTCTCCGCAATCAGCAGGCCTGCGATCAGCGCGCCGACGATCGGCGACAGGCCGGCGGCGGCGGTAGCGAGGCTGGCGGCGATCACCACCAGCAGGCTGGCGGCGAGGAACAGCTCCGGGCTCTTGGTCCGCGCTGCCTGGCCGAACATGCGAGGCAGCAGGAAGCGCCCGCCGACAAAGAGTATTGCCACGGTCACCGCGCCCTTGGCCAGGATCATCAGCAGCGGCGCCCAGCCGGCGGCGCTGGCGGCAGGCGCCATCGCGCCGAGCAGGAAGATGATCGGGACCAGCGCCAGATCCTCGAACAACAGCATCGCGAAGGCGGCGCGGCCCACGGCGCTGGTCGTTCCCGCGAGCGGCACCACCAGCGCGGTCGAGGACAGCGCCAGCGCAAGGCCAAGCCCGACCGCACCACCCGCGCTGAGCCCGGTGAGGTACAGGGCCGCAGCGAGGATCAGCCCCGCGCCGAACAGCTCCGCCGCGCCGACCCCGAACACCAGCCCGCGCATCGCCCATAATCTGCGGAACGACAGCTCCAGGCCGATCGAGAACAGAAGCAGGATGATGCCGAACTCGGCGAACGGCTCGATCGAGTGCGGGTCGGAGATGGTGAAATAATAGAGCCAGGGCGCATAGTCGACCAGCTTGCCGAGGCCGGCTGGACCCACCAGCAGCCCGATCAGGATGAAGCCGATGACCGGGCTGATCCGGAACCTGGCAAAGGCGGGGATGACGATCCCGGCCGCGCCGAGGATCACCAGCGCGTCGCTGAAACTGCTATTCTCCAGGCTGAGCATGACGGCATTAAAGCGTCTCGTTCCGCGCTTGTCATGATGTCCATTGGCGAGCCGGCAGAAAAAGTCGCGGTGTGGCGCGTGCTCGATAAGAAAAAGGCCGCGACACCCGGGGTATCGCGGCCTTTTCCATCGGTCGGAGCCGGGGGCTCAGTTCCAGCTAGCCATCTCGGTCTCGAGATTCTCGCGGATCGCCTCGAAGAACTGCTCGGTGGTCATCCAGGGCTGATCCGGACCGATCAGGATCGCGAGATCCTTGGTCATCTTGCCGCTCTCGACGGTCGACACGCAGACCTTCTCCAGCGTCTCGGCGAAGCGGGTGACGTCGGGAGTGTTGTCGAACTTGCCGCGGAACGACAGGCCCTGGGTCCAGGCGAAGATCGACGCGATCGGGTTGGTCGAGGTCGCCTTGCCCTGCTGATGCATGCGATAGTGGCGGGTGACGGTGCCGTGCGCCGCCTCTGCCTCTACTGTGCGGCCATCCGGCGACATCAGCACCGAGGTCATCAGGCCCAGCGAGCCGAAGCCCTGCGCGACGGTGTCCGACTGAACGTCGCCGTCATAGTTCTTGCAGGCCCAGACGAACTTGCCGTTCCACTTCAGCGCCGATGCGACCATGTCGTCGATCAGGCGGTGCTCGTAAACGATGCCGGCTTCCTTGAACTTGTCGGCGAATTCGGCGTCGAACACTTCCTGGAACAGATCCTTGAAGCGGCCGTCATAGGCCTTCAGAATCGTGTTCTTGGTCGACAGATAGACCGGCCACTGGCGCGACAGGCCGTAGTTCAGGCTGGCCTTGGCGAAGTCGCGGATCGATTCGTCGAGATTGTACATGCCCATGGCGACGCCGGCCGCCGGGAAGTCGAACACCTCATATTCCAGTTCCTGGCCGTCGGTGCCGACCCACTTCATGGTCAGCTTGCCGGCGCCGGGCACCTTGAAATCGGTCGCGCGATATTGGTCGCCGAATGCGTGACGGCCGACGACGATCGGGTCGGTCCAGCCCGGGACCAGGCGCGGTACGTTCTGGATCACGATCGGCTCGCGGAAGACGACGCCGCCCAGGATGTTGCGGATCGTGCCGTTGGGCGACTTCCACATCTTCTTGAGGCCGAATTCCTCGACGCGTGCCTCGTCCGGGGTGATCGTCGCGCACTTCACGCCGACGCCATACTGCTGGATCGCCTTGGCGGAATCGATCGTGACCTGATCCTCGGTGGCGTCGCGATTCTCGATCGAGAGGTCGTAATATTTCAGGTCGATATCGAGATAGGGCAGGATCAGCCGCTCGCGAATCCACTGCCAGATGATCCGGGTCATCTCGTCGCCGTCGATCTCCACGACCGGCGTTGCCACCTTGATCTTCGCCATATGCTCGCTTTCCTGTCTATGGGAGGTTTGGCGTGGTCCCTAGGAGCAAAGCGGGCAGGGGATCAAGCGCCCTGGCGCGTTTCGTCGCGGGAACCGGGCGCCGCACATCGCGCTTTCACAAACTAGGCAAGCGCAAGAGAGGCGGCTAGACGCAGCGGATGGCATCCCTAGACAAGCCCCCCGTCGGCACCACCACCGTGAAGTGGCGGTTCCCCAGCGTTCATCCCGAAGGCCGCAAGTTCGTGGCGATCGCGCTGGTCATCACGCTGATCGTGTTCTGGTTCACCGATCTGCTGATCTGGCCGATGCTGGGCATCACCCTGTTCATCGCCGCCTTCTTCCGCGATCCCGTGCGCGTCACGCCGCAGGGCGACGGGTTGATCGTCTCGCCGGCCGACGGGCTGATCACGATGATCGAGCGCGTGCCGCTGCCGCGCGAGCTGGCCGGGCCGAACGCGCTGGGCGACCAGCCGATGGTGCGCGTGTCGGTGTTCATGTCGGTGTTCGACGTGCACATCAACCGCACGCCGATCACCGGCACCGTCCGCCAGGTCATCTATGTGTCGGGCAAGTTCCTCAACGCCGACCTCGACAAGGCGAGCGAGGAGAATGAGCGGCAATATTTCGTGGTCGAGGACCGCAACGGCGTGCGCGTCGGCTTTACCCAGATCGCCGGCCTGATCGCTCGCCGCATCCTTGCCTTCACCAAGTCGGGCGACATGGTCGTCGCCGGCCAGCGCATCGGCCTGATCCGTTTCGGCAGCCGCGTCGACGTGTTCGTGCCCGAAGGCTATGGCATCAACGTCGCACTCGGTCAGCGCGCCGTCGCGGGCGAGACGGTGCTCGCCGCGCGCGGCATCGCCAATGCGAGCGGCGTCGCCCAGTGAGCGATCCCTTGCCCCGTCCGGCGCGGCGCAAGCGCGCACCGCGGGCCCAGCGGGGCATCCCGCTTCGCGCGATCCTGCCCAATGCGGTGACCGCACTGGCGCTGTGCTTCGGCCTGTCGGGAATCCGCTTCGCGATCGGCGGGATGTGGGACACGGCGGTCGTCATGGTGCTGATCGCCGCCGTGCTGGACGGGATCGACGGCCGCATCGCGCGCCTGGTCCGCGCCGAGAGCCGGTTCGGGGCCGAGCTGGACAGCCTGTCCGACGCCATCTCGTTCGGCGTCACGCCGGCGCTGATCATCTTCCTCTGGTCGCTGCACGATGTGCCGCGGATCGGCTGGCTGGTCGCCCTGGTCTATGCGCTGTTCTGTGCGCTGCGCCTGGCGCGGTTCAATGCCCAGATCGATCAGACCGAGCAGCCGCACAAATCGGCCGGCTTCCTGACCGGGGTTCCCGCGCCGGCGGGGGCGATGCTGGCGATGGTGCCGATCTATCTCTGGCTGGTCACCGACCTGCCGCTGTTCCGCGAGCCGATGCTGGTCGCGCCCTGGCTGTTCCTGGTGGCGGTCCTGATGGTGTCGAGCATCGCCACCTGGTCTGGCTCGGCGCTCAAGCTGCGCCAGCGCATCCGGTTCGAGGCGATCGCCGTGCTGGTCGTGCTGGCCGCCGCCATCGTCTCGGCGCCCTGGCAGTCGCTGACCGCGATCGCGCTGATCTATCTCGGGTCGATCCCGTTCAGCGTGCGGTCCTATCGCCGGGTCAGGCGGTTGCGCGCAGCCGGGCAGGCACCTGCATCCGCAGCGGAACCGAGCGTCCGCGAACCGTGACGCGCGGCTGCTGAGGCAGCGTCGGCGCGATCACCGGACCATAGCGAAGCATGAACAGGATCCGGCCCATGCGCGGCCGGACCGTCTCGACGATCGCCCAGAGCGAAGCGGCCGTCACCGCGAGGAAGAACATCGTCCCGAGAAGCGTCACCATCGTACGTTCCTTTGCAGTCACCGACCTGGCCGGTGTCGAGCCCTTTATGTTCCCTCAATGTTTCCATTGTCAATGTATTTGTTCTCATGATGTTCGCGGCGTTCCGCATGAGCATCGAGCTCGCAATGCACTGGCTAGTATCTTGTTCCACAACGGGAATTTCCGCTGCGCCGAAATGACGCGCGCATGAGTCGATCCGAGGCTTCACGACCATGATGACGTGACGGAGGAACATTTCCTGCGCTCGCGGCGGCCGAGCAGGCGCTCGCAGCGCTTGCAAACATCCCCACCGATCCCGATGTACCAACGCTCACGGCGCCACCGTGAACGGCCATTCCGCGCAAATGCTTGCATTCCGTTCGGCTTGGCGCTAACGGCGCGCCCTCAACCCCGCATGGGAAGCATCATAACCCGGTGCCAGGCATTGCCTGGTGCACGCTTCCCAGAGGAACAACCGGAAGGATATATCCCTATGGCGGCACCTGTCGTCTCCATGCAGCAATTGCTCGAATCGGGCGCGCACTTCGGCCACCAGACGCACCGCTGGAACCCGAAGATGAAGCCCTACATCTTCGGCGATCGCAACGGCGTCCACATCATCGACCTCTCGCAGACCGTGCCGCTGTTCGCGCGCGCGCTCGAGTTCGTCTCGTCGACCGTCGCCGGCGGCGGCAAGGTGCTGTTCGTCGGCACCAAGCGCCAGGCCCAGGAAGCGATCGCCGATGCGGCGAAGCGCGCCGGTCAGCACTATGTCAACCATCGCTGGCTGGGCGGCATGCTCACCAACTGGAAGACCATCTCGAACTCGATCAAGCGCCTCAAGGCGCTCGAAGAGCAGCTCTCGGGCGACACGCACGGCCTCACCAAGAAGGAAGTGCTGAACCTGACCCGCGAGCGCGACAAGCTCGAGCTGTCGCTGGGCGGCATTCGCGACATGGGCGGCGTTCCCGACATCATGTTCGTGATCGACGCGAACAAGGAAGAGCTGGCGATCAAGGAAGCCAACACGCTGGGCATCCCGGTCGTCGCGATCCTCGATTCGAACGTCTCGCCCGATGGCATCGCCTTCCCGGTTCCGGCGAATGACGACGCCAGCCGCGCGATCCGCCTGTACTGCGAGGCCGTTGCCGTCGCCGCCAGCCGCGGCAACCAGGACCGCCAGGCACGCTACGGCGTCGACCTGGGCGCGCAGGAAGAGGCTCCGGTCGAGCCGGCCCTGAGCGAGCCGGAAGCGCCTGCCGCTTCGACCGAGCCGGCTGCGGCCGCCGAAGGCGAGCGTCAGCTCGACGCCTGATCCGCGTCGCGGAACTGTCATGCGGGAAGGGTAGCGGCGTCGCACCCTTCCCGTTTCGCCCCGGGCCAGTCGCGGGGCGGTTCCTTCGCCGGGATCGCGCCAGTCGCGCGCCGGCGAAGATGCGCCCCTCGACACGCTCGGGGCGAACGGAATTTTCTGAACAGCGTCGCGCATGGGCGCGACCATATCGAGGATAGAGACATGGCCGAGATCACCGCTGCTGCCGTGAAAGAGCTCCGCGAAAAGAGCGGCGCCGGCATGATGGACTGCAAGAAGGCGCTGGCCGAGAATAATGGCGACATGGAAGCGGCAGTCGACTGGCTGCGCACCAAGGGCCTGGCCGCTGCCGCGAAGAAGTCGAGCCGCACCGCGGCCGAGGGCCTGATCGGCGTTGCCGTCGCGGGTCCGAAGGGCGTCGCGATCGAGGTCAACTCGCAGACCGACTTCGTCGCGAAGAACGAGATCTTCCAGAACTTCGTCCGCGACGTGACCGCGATCGCGCTCGAAAAGGGTGACGATCTGGCCGCGCTGAAGGGCGAGGCGATGCCGCAGGGCGGCACCGTCGAAGAGGTGCTGACCAACAACATCTCGACCATCGGCGAGAACCAGGTGATCCGCCGCCTCAAGGCGGTCGAAGTCGCCAAGGGCGCCGTCGTTCCCTATGTCCACAATGCTGCAGCCCCTGGCCTCGGCAAGATCGGCGTGCTGGTCGCGCTGGAATCGGACGCGGGCGCTGACGTGCTCGAGCCGCTGGGCAAGCAGATCGCGATGCACATCGCCGCTGCCTTCCCGCTGGCGCTGGACGAGACCGGCCTGGACCAGGACGTGATCGAGCGCGAGCGCGCGATCGCGACCGAGAAGGCGTCGGAGAGCGGCAAGCCGGCCGAGATCATCGCCAAGATGGTCGAGGGTTCGGTGAAGAAGTTCGCCAAGGAAAACGCGCTGCTCAGCCAGCTGTTCGTCATGGACGGCAAGACCCCGGTCGCCGACGTCGTCGCGAAGGCGGGCAAGGACGCCGGCACGACCATCGTGCTGAAGGACTATGTCCGCTTCCAGCTCGGCGAAGGCATCGAGAAGGAAGAAAGCGACTTCGCAGCCGAAGTCGCGGCAGCCGCCGGCCTCTGAGCGTCGGCTGAAGGATCGACGGGCGCGGCCGCCATGCGGTGGCCGCGCCCGTTTTCATGTCCCGCCGGCTTGGCGGGGCAGGGGGCGGGCGCTAGGCAGCGGCATGATCCTCGCGCCCGTGCTTCTTCTCCTCGCCGCGTCACCGGCGATGCCGCCCGATCCGGAGGCGCATGCCCGCAGCCGCGATGCCAGTTGCACGCCGGCGCTCTTCGACATCACCGCGCTGCCCGATGGCAGGCGCAACTATCGTGACAAGCGCAGCAGGCGGGCATTTCCGTCGTCGGTGGGACGGCTGACGCTGGTCGCCTGTGCCGTCGGGCCTGAGGGGTTCGAAGTCTATTACGAGAGCGACCCGGCCAACCCGGTCCATGAACGCTGTCCCCAATTGTTCCAGATCCGCTATATCCCCGACCACGGAAGCGAGGCACGCACTGCGGTCGAGGCACTGACGCGACAATGGGGCGGCGGGGCCAACCCCGCGTTCGGCACGCGGCGCTTCGGCAGCGGCGACCATCTGGTCGAGGTGCGCCATGCCAGCGCCACTACGGTCGAGGAGCGCGGCCGCGTCCGCCGCACCCAGTTCGCCTATGACCGCGACGGCGCGCTGGTCCTGGGCGGCGAGACCAGCCTGGAGGATCCGATGTGCAACCAGGCATCGCAGAACAGCCAGACCTTCCTGCGTGAATTTCCCTGGTTCTGACGCCGATCTCGATCCGGCTCGGTTGAAAATCCGCGCGATCTGCATCCCATCTTCGCTTGGCATCCCGGGCGGTCGCATCTAAGGTCCGCGCCGCTCCCCAACAGCATTACGGAACTCATGACGCTTCCCCGCTTCAAACGCATCCTGCTCAAACTCTCGGGCGAGGTCCTGATGGGCCAGGGTCAGTTCGGCATCGACCCGGCGACCTGCGAGCGCGTCGCGCTGGAAGTGAAGGCGGCCAAGGAAAGCGGCCTGGAAATCTGCATGGTCGTGGGCGGGGGCAATATCTTCCGCGGCCTGGCCGGTGCGGCGCAGGGCTTCGACCGCGCCTCGGCCGATTATATGGGCATGCTGGCCACCGTGATGAACGCGCTGGCGATGCAGAATGCGCTGGAAAAGGTCGGGGTCGATACCCGCGTCCAGTCGGCGATCCCCATGGCCTCGGTGTGCGAGCCCTATATCCGCCGCCGCGCCGAGCGGCACATGGAAAAGGGCCGGGTGGTCCTGTTCGCCGCGGGCACCGGGCTGCCCTTCTTCACCACCGACACGACTGCGGCGCTGCGCGCGGCGGAGATGAACTGCGAGGCGCTGTTCAAGGGGACTTCGGTCGACGGCGTCTATGATGCCGATCCCAAGAAGGTCGCCGGCGCGACGCGCTATGAATCGCTCAGCTTCGACCGCGTCCTTCAGGACAATCTGAAGGTCATGGACGGCACCGCCGTTGCGCTGTGCCGCGACAACGACATTCCGATCGTCGTGTTCAACATCCGCGAATCCGGCAATCTCGCCGAGGTTCTGGATGGGCGGGGCACCTCGACGATCGTCCGCAACGAACCCGAATCGAACGCATAAGGAGAGCCCGCAATGGCCGCCTACGACAAGTCCGACCTCGAACGCCGCATGAACGGTGCGGTCGAAGCCCTGAAGCATGACCTGGCGGGTCTTCGTACCGGTCGCGCCAGCACCGCATTGCTCGATCCGGTGACGGTCGAAGTGTACGGCGCGCACATGCCGCTGAACCAGGTCGCCACCGTCTCGGCACCCGAGCCGCGCCTCCTGTCGGTCCAGGTCTGGGACAAGTCCAATGTCGGGCCGACCGACAAGGCGATCCGCTCCGCCGGGCTCGGCCTCAACCCGATCGTCGACGGGCAGACGCTGCGCCTGCCGATCCCCGACCTGACCGAGGAGCGTCGCAAGGAACTGGCGAAGCTGGCTGGCCAATATGCCGAAAAGGCCCGCGTCGCCGTGCGCAACGTGCGCCGCGACGGCATGGACAGCCTGAAGGTCGATGAGAAGAAGGGCGTGTTCAGCGAGGACGAGCGCAAGCGCCACGAGACCGAGGTGCAGAAGCTGACCGACGCGACGATCGCCGAGCTGGATGCTGCGGCCGCTGCGAAGGAAAAGGAAATCCTGGGCAAGTGAGCAACTTGTCCGGCCTTTCTCATTCTGACTTCAAGCGGATCTAGGTCGGCCTATGGCCACCAGCGCCGTTCCTTCACCCAAGACGGGCGCCGTCCCGCGGCACGTTGCCATCATCATGGATGGCAATGGTCGTTGGGCGAAGAAGCGCCTGTTGCCGCGCATCGCCGGGCACAAGCAGGGGGTCGAGGCTGTCCGCCGCGTCAGCCGCGCAGCCCGCGCGATGGGGATCGAGGTCCTGACGCTCTACGCCTTTTCCTCGGAGAATTGGCGGCGCCCGGCGGAGGAGGTCAGCGACCTGATGGGTCTGCTGCGCCTGTTCCTGAAGCGCGAGGTCGAGGAACTGATCTCCGAGAATGTCCGGCTGAAGGTGATCGGCGGATGGCAGGCGCTGCCGGCGGATCTGGTCGAGATGATCGAGCAGGTGATGGTGCGCACCGCGTCGAACACTGGCCCGATGCTAGTGATCGCGCTCAACTATGGCTCGCAGGCCGAGATCGTCGCCGCGACCCGGCGGCTGGCGGAGCGTGTCGCGGCAGGGGAACTGACCGCCGACCGCATCGACGAGGCGATGTTCGAGAGCGAGCTGGCGACGCATGACCTGCCGCCGCTCGACCTGATGATCCGCACCTCGGGCGAGCAGCGCCTGTCGAACTTCCTGCTGTGGCAGGCGGCCTATGCCGAGCTGTTGTTCGTCGATGCGCTGTGGCCCGATTTCAACGCCGACACGCTGGCCGACGCGATCGACCAGTTCAGCCGCCGGCAGCGCCGGTTCGGCGGGTTGTGAGCCCCAGTCCCGATCTTCCCAGGCGATTATCGGCTGCGATCGTGATGATCGCGGTCGCGTTCAGCGCGCTGTGGTGGGGCGGCTGGATCTTCTTCGTCCTGGTCGCGGTCGGCGGCATCCTGATGGTCTATGAATGGGCCAATCTGGTCGGGGCCAATGACGGCCAGCGCAGGCTTGCCCAATATGCGCTGACGGTTCCGATCGCCTTGATGTCGCCCGCGGCGGCGGGCCCCGGTTTCCTGGCGCTGGGCTTCATCATCGGCGCGATGTTCTTCGTCGGGGCGGTGACTCGGCATTCGCGGCTTGCCTGGGGCATGCTCTATGTCGGTATTCCAGTGCTGGCCCTGGTCACGCTGCGCGATCAGCCCGATGCGGTGACGCCGTCGGGCTTCCTGCTGACGCTGTGGGCGATGGCGCTGGTCTGGGCCAGCGACAGCGGCGCCTATTTCGCCGGTCGCGCGATCGGCGGGCCGAAGCTGGCGCCGTCGATCAGCCCGAACAAGACCTGGGCGGGGTTCTTCGGCGGCGTGGCCGCGGCCGCACTGTTCGGGGCGGTGCTGGCCGCCTGGTTCCATCTTCCGGTCGCCCTTGCCGTCGCGACGCCGTTCCTGGCGATGCTGTCGCAGGCGGGCGACCTGTATGAAAGCCATCTGAAGCGGGTGGCCGGTGTCAAGGATTCGGGTACGCTGCTGCCCGGTCATGGCGGACTGCTCGATCGGCTGGACGGCCTGGTCGCGGTCGCGCCGGTGGCCGCGCTGCTGGTGGTGCTTCTGCTGCGATGAAGACGGTGACGATCCTGGGGGCGACCGGATCGGTCGGAAGCTCGACGCTCGACCTGGTCGAACGCGAGCCCGAACGGTTCGAGGTCGTGGCGCTGACCGCAAATTGCGATGTCGAGAAGCTCGCCGCTGCGGCGGTCCGCACCCGCGCGAAGATGGCGGTGGTGGCCGACGAAACCTGCCTGGACGGATTGCGCGAGCGTCTGGCCGGCACCGGGATCGAGGCACGCGCGGGTGTCGATGCGGTCTGCGATGCGGCGCGGATGGGCGCCGACTGGACGATGGCGGCGATCGTCGGAACGGCCGGGCTGAAGCCGGTGATGGCGGCGCTCCAGGCCGGGGGCACGGTTGCGCTGGCCAACAAGGAATCGCTCGTGTCGGCAGGTGACGTCGTGATGGCCGCGTCGCGTGCCCGCGGCACCACGCTGCTGCCGGTCGATTCCGAGCATAATGCGGTGTTCCAGTCGCTGGAGGATGGGTCGCCGGATCGGATCGCGAAGATCATCCTGACGGCGAGCGGTGGGCCGTTCCGCACCTTCTCGCTGGACGAGATGAAGGCGATCACCCCGGCGCAGGCGGTCAAGCATCCCAACTGGTCGATGGGGGCGAAGATCTCGGTCGATTCCGCGTCGATGATGAACAAGGGGCTCGAGCTGATCGAGGCATTCCACCTGTTCCCGGTGAGCGCCGACCAGCTCGACGTGATCGTCCATCCGCAGTCGGTGATCCACTCGATGGTCGAATATGTCGACGGATCGGTGCTCGCGCAGCTCGGCGCGCCGGACATGCGAATCCCGATCGCGCATGCGCTGGCCTGGCCCGACCGGATGAAAACTCCGTGCGAGCGCCTGAATCTCGCCCGAATTGCCCGGCTCGATTTCGAGGCGCCCGATTATGAGCGGTTCCCCTGTCTGGCGCTGGCCCGTGAAGCGCTGAAGGCGGGGGGCGCTCGTCCGGCAATCCTCAATGCGGCGAATGAGATCGCCGTCGCGGCGTTCCTGGCGGGCAAGGTCGGTTTTCTTGAAATTGCCGCAATCGTTGCCGATACGCTGGGCCGCTACGATCCGCCCGCACCGGAGACGCTCGACGCCGTGCTGGCGGTCGATGCGGAAGCCAGGCGGGTGGCGATCGAGCGAGTGAAGGACTGCGTCGCTTGAGCCAATCCCCCGGCATCCTGATGATGGTCATCGCCTTCGTCCTGGCGCTGGGCCCGCTCGTCTTTTTGCACGAGCTTGGCCATTATCTCGCCGGACGCTGGTTCGGCGTGAAGGCCGAGGTGTTCTCGGTCGGCTTCGGGCGCGAGATTGGCGGCTTTACCGATCGTCGCGGCACGCGGTGGAAGTTCGGTGCGCTGCCGCTGGGCGGCTATGTCCGCTTCGCCGGCGACATGAACCCGGGCAGCCAGCCCGATCCCAAATGGCTCGAGCTTCCGCCGGCCGAGCGGGCGAAGACCTTCCAGGCGAAGCCGCTGTGGCAGCGCGCGATCATCGTCGCGGCCGGCCCGATCGCCAATTTCCTGATCGCGATCGTCATCCTCGGCGCCTTTGCCGCTGCCTATGGCACGATCACGATCCCGCCGGTCGCCGGGCCGGTGAAGCCGGGTACGCCCGCCGCTGTCGCGGGGCTTCGGGAAGGCGACCGGATCCTGTCGATCGGCGGGCGTAAATTCGACAATTTCAACGATATGGCCGCCTATACCTCGATGCGCGCGGGCATGCGGGTCGAGATCGACTATGTCCGCAATGGCCAGCAGGCGCGGACCGAGACGGTGATCGGCCAGGACGTGTCGACCGACCGGTTCGGCAACGAGATGCGCCGCGGCATCCTGGGCATCGGCGCGCCGTCGGAGATCGTCCGCTCGACCGTTCCGATCTGGGAAGCTCCGGTCGTTGGCGTCCGGCGCACCTTCTCGCTGGTCGGCCTGATGGTCGACGGGCTGGGACAGCTGATCGCGGGCCGCGTTCCGGTCAGCGAACTGGGCGGGCCGATGCGCATCGCCAAGATGTCCGGCGAAAGCCTGTCGCTCGGCTTCGAATCCTTCGTGGTGTTCGTTGCCCTCATTTCGATTAATCTGGGCTTCATCAACCTGTTGCCAGTACCGATGCTGGATGGCGGACACCTGTTGTTCTATGCCATCGAGGCGGTGCGACGGCGCCCGGTCGAGCCGCAGGTGATGGAATGGGCCTTTCGCGGGGGGCTGGTCGCGATTCTTGCATTGATGCTTCTGGTGACATTCAACGATCTGGGTGCCTTCGGCGTGTGGAGGAACTTGGCCGGCTTGATCGGCTGACGCGCTTGGGGCAGGGCGGTGCACCGCCGTGCGGACCGGCTGGATGATTGATTTCCGACTAGGGTGGGTTTGGTGACTGCTAAAAAGGCGATGATTATGGGCGTGAGCGCCAAGACGCTCCTCGCGGGCACGATTTTGTCGGCCGGCGTGGCGGTGATGCCTGCCGGCGCGCAGACCGCCCCGGCTGCGCCTCCGGCGGCCGCTCCGTCGGCTGCCCCCGCGGCCCCACCGCAGACGGTGCCGGCGGTTGCGCCCCAGGTGCAGCGCACGATCCGCTCGCTGCGGGTCGAGGGTGCTCAGCGCCTCGAGCCCGAGACGATCCTGTCCTACACGCAGCTGCGCGTCGGATCGTCCTACACCAACGAGACGATCGACCAGGCGATCAAGGACCTGATCGCGTCGGACCTGCTGGCCGATGTCGAGATCCAGGGCGTCGAGACGGGCGACATCATCGTCCGCGTTCGCGAGAATCCGATCATCAACCGCGTGATCTTCGAGGGCAACAAGCGCCTGAAGAGCGACAAGATCACCAAGGAAGTGAAGCTGGCGCCGCGCCAGATCTTCACCCGCACCGCGGTTCGCGCCGACGTGGCGCGCATCGTCGAGCTGTATCGCCGGCAGGGCCGCTTCGCCGCTCAGATCGAGCCGAAGATGGTGATGCTCGACCAGAACCGCGTCGATGTCATCTTCGAGATCCGCGAGGGGCCGAAGTCGAAGGTTCGTCAGATCAACATCATCGGCAACGAGGTGTTCTCGGACGGCAAGCTGCGCGGCGAGATGGCGACCAAGACCGCCAGCCTGATGCACATCCTGAGCTCGAACACGAGCTACGACCAGGATCGCATGGCCTATGACCAGCAGAAGATGCGTCAGTTCTATCTGACCGAGGGCTATGCCGATTTCCGCGTCGTGTCGGCCGTCGCCGAGCTGACGCCGGACAAGAAGGACTTCATCATCACCTACGTGGTGGAAGAAGGTCCGCGCTACAAGTTCGGCGATATTACCGTCGACAGCGCGATCCGCGACTTCGACGACAAGCGCATGGCCGCCAGCCTTTCGATCAAGAAGGGCGACTGGTACAATGCCAAGGCGGTCGAGGACACGGTCGAGGGGCTGAGCGAGACCGCCGGCCTGTTCGGCTACGCCTTTGCCGACGTCCGCCCCGAGTTCCAGCGCGACCGTGAATCGCTCACCATGTCGCTGAACTTCCACATTGCCGAGGCGAACCGCACCTATATCGAGCGGATCGAGATCACCGGCAACACCCAGACCCAGGACAAGGTGATCCGCCGCGAGATGCGCGTGGCCGAGGGCGACGCCTTCAACACCTTCCTGGTCAAGCGGTCGCAGGATCGCATCAACTCGCTCGGCTTCTTCCAGGACAAGTTCGAGATCGAGCGCAAGGAAGGCTCGGCACCCGACCGGATCGTGCTCGCGGCCAATGTCGAGGAACGCGCCACCGGCGAACTGACGCTGTCGGCCGGTTTCTCGAGCCTCGAGCGATTCATCCTCCAGGCGTCGATCCGCCAGCGCAACTTCCGCGGCAAGGGTCAGACGCTGTCGGCGTCGGTCGATTATTCGAGTTATTCGAAGTCGGTCGAGCTGGGCTTTACCGAGCCCTATCTGTTCGACAAGAATGTCGCGCTGGGCGTCACGGTCTTCCGCCGCGACTTCAACGCGTTCAACTATATCGGCTCGGACCGCAACACGACCTACAGCCAGATCTCAACCGGTGCCCAGGTGGTGGCCGGCGTGCCGCTGACCGAATATTGGACCTTCTCGGGCCGCTATTATCTGGCGCAGGATGACGTCACGCTCAACGAGGCGAACTTCTACACCAATGGCCAGTGCGACCCGCGTAAGGCCGGCATCTATTACTGTGACGCTATCGGTACGCGTACCACCTCGCTGGTCGGCCTGTCGCTGATCTATGACAGCCTCAATAGCCGCCTGCGTCCGACGCGCGGCCAGCGCGTCGTGCTCGGTGCCGACTTTGCCGGTCTCGGCGGCGATGTCCGCTATGCCCGCGGCCGGTTCAACGCCAACAAATATTGGGGCCTGGGCAGCGGGTTCATCTTCTCGCTGGCGGCGGAAGGCGGCTATATCCACTCGTTCGAGGGGGATCGCGGCAACGGCATCGACAGCGTCCGCATCACCGACCGTTTCTATCTGGGTGAACCGCAGTTCCGCGGCTTCGACATTCGCGGCGTCGGCCCGCGCGTGCTGCGCGTCTACTACACTGGCGATCCGAAGCTGGGTACCCAGGCGCTGATCACCGACCGCGAACAGTTCCAGGACGACGCGCTGGGCGGCCGGGCCTATTATCTGGGCAAGGCCGAGCTCGAAATTCCGCTGGGCGCCGGTGCGGCAGAGATGGGCCTGCGTCCGTCGATCTTCATCCAGACCGGGGCGCTTTGGGGCGTTCGCCAACCGGCCAAGACCATCGTCTTCGACCAGGCGAAGGGCGGTCCGAACGGCACCACGCCGCTGTTCAATGCCGACGGTTCGCCCACGTTGCTGCCGAAGGACAATCCGATCAAGGATTCGTTCGGTCGACAGCTTTATACGGTCAGCCTCAGCGACCCGGTCAACGGAGGCTCGCAGACGACGTGCCAGGTCGGCTATTCGGCGACCTCGGGCGGTCCGTGCGTCGGTACGTCGATCAACGCGATCTACAACATTCCGATTCAACCCTTCTACGAGCAGTTCCTGGGCAATTCGGCCCGGCCGCGTCTCTCGATCGGTGCCGGCGTGAACTGGAACTCGCCATTCGGCCCGCTGCGCATCGACATTTCCAAGGCCCTGCTGACCCAGCCGGGCGACGACCCCAAGCTATTTACATTCAACGTAGGGACCCAGTTCTGATGACCAGCAAGTTCATTCTCGCGGGCGTTCTCGCAGCCCCCGCCATCCTGGCCGCCGCGCCGGCCGCCGCCCAGAGCCAGGGGATCGCCACCGCGACCCCGGCACTCGCGATCCTTCAGTCGAAGGCCTATCAGGCGGCGATGCAGCAGATCAGCACCGCGCAGAAGCCGGCGATCGACCAGATCAATGCCCGCCAGACCGCGCTGCAGACCGAAGTGCGTCCGCTGTACCTGCAGATGGACACCAACAAGGACGGCCAGGTGTCGCAGCAGGAGCTGCAGGCCGCGCAGACCGCCCGCAACCCGGTGCTGAACACGATCCAGACCGCCGAGCAGAAGGCCGAGGCCGACATCAACCGTCTCAGCGTGCCGCTGATCCGCGCGCAGATGTTCGCGATCGAGAAGATCCTCGAGAAGTACGGCACGGCGCAGACCAATGTCGTCAACGCGCGCAAGATCAGCGTCATCCTGGCGCCGTCGGCGGTGCAGTACGGCCCGCAGGGAACCGACGTGACCCAGCTGATCGTCGCCGAGCTCGACAAGGTGGTCCCGACCGTCGCAACGACCCCGCCGGCCGACTGGAACCCGTCGCAGACCGTGGCGAACGTGTATCAGCAGGTCCAGGAGCTCGAGAACCGCATCGCCCAGGTCCAGGCGGCTCGCCAGCAGCAGGCCCAGCCGGCAGCGGGTGCAGCTCCCGCCGGCACGCGCCCGGCAACGCCGGCACCGGCTCCGGCCCGTCCCGCAACCCAGACGCCGCCCCCGGGCCGGTGAGCGAGGCGGCAGCGGCTGCGGGTACCGATATCGGCCCGCTCGACATCGGGCGGGTGATGGCGGCACTGCCGCATCGCTACCCGCTGCTGCTCGTCGATCGGGTCGAGGAACTGATCCTCGACCAGCGCATCGCCGCGATCAAGGCGGTGACGATCAACGAGCAGTTCTTCCTCGGGCATTTCCCCGGTCGTCCGATCATGCCGGGCGTGCTGATCGTCGAGGCGCTGGCGCAGGCCGCCGGCGTGCTCGCGGTCGAGTCGCTCGGCCTGGCCGGGTCGGGCAAGCTCGTCTATTTCATGAGCATCGACGGGGTGAAGTTCCGCAAGCCGGTCGAACCCGGCGTGCTGCTCCGCCTCGAGGTCGAATTCGTCCAGAAGCGGTCGCGCGTCTGCAAGTTCGTCGGCAAGGCGAAGCTGGGTGACGAGATCGCCGCGGAATGCGAGTTCACCGCCATGATCGCGGATCCGCCCAAGGCCTGAGGCCCGGCGGATACCGCCAAGGTTGCGCTTCGGCGCGCGTGCTGCTACGCGCGCGCCTCCGCTGCTGGTCGGAACCAGCGGCTTTTCAAGGAATTCGACGTGAAGAAGAACATCCACCCCGATTACCACACGATCAAGGTGCAGATGACCGACGGCACCGTGTACGAGACCCGCTCCACCTGGGGCAAGGAAGGCGACACGATGCAGCTCGAAATCGATCCGCTGGCGCACCCGGCATGGACCGGCGGCCGTGGCCAGATGCTCGACGCAGGCGGTCAGGTGGCTCGCTTCAACAAGCGCTTCGGCGGTCTGTCGCTCGGCGGCAAGAAGTAAGACGGAGTTTCGCGTGGCTGCGGCCGTCCGGCGCCATGCGCGGGCGGGTCGCGGTCACGTGTCCGGCTGTCTGCGGACAGCCATTCGCTGTGAGCGGCCACGCCGCTTTTCCCGCGCGGCGCTTGGGTCTAGGCTGACCCGATGAACCTTCGACACATCGAGATTTTCCACGCGGTCTATGTCAACGGATCGGTGAGCGCCGCCGCGCGCGCGCTGAACGTCTCGCAGCCTTCGGTCTCGAAAATGCTGCGCCATGCCGAGAGCCTGCTCGGTTTCCAGCTGTTCCAGCGCACCAATGGCCGGCTGGTCCCGACCGAGGATGCGCACGCGCTGTTCACCGAGGTCAGCGAGATCCAGGACCGGGTCCATGCGCTGCGCGAAGGTGCCCGCAACCTGCGCCGCGGGTCGGGCGGCACGCTGCGCGTCTCGGCGCTGCCGTCGCTGGCGCTGTCGGCGCTGCCGACTGCGGTCTCCTGGTTCATGCGCACCCATCAGGACGTGAAGTTCGACCTCCAGACGGTCCATCACGACGATCTGCTGCGCAAATTATACGAGCGTGAAACAGACATCGCGATTGCCTATGAGGTGCCGCCGGCGACGCCGCTCGGCAATCGCTGGCTGGGCGAGGGCGAGTTGGTGCTGCTCTACCGCGAGGAGGACATGCCCGACGCGCCGCCGCGCATCGAGCTGGAGGCGCTGCGCGGAAAGCGGTTCATCAGCGTCGGCAATAGCGGGCCGATCGGCCAGATCTTCAACCAGGAACTGGTGCGGATCGACCTTGAGCTGGACGAGATCGTGTCGGCACGCACCTTCTACATCGCAACCGCGCTGGTGAGGCAGGGGGTGGGGATGACGATCGTCGACAGCTTCACGGCGCAGGCGTCGCTGACGCCCGGCCTGTCGATGCGCCCGCTGCGGCCGCAGATCACCTTCGACGTGCAGGCGATGTTCCTGCTCAACCGCCCGCCCACGGCGCTGGCGACCGATTTCCTCAAGACGCTCGCCCAGGTCATCAACCTGCCATAACGGAAAAGCATATCCGCCGTGGCAGAGACTATGATGGTCCGGCGACCGGGCAAGTTACGGTCGGATCAACATGATACCAGCACCCTATCTCCTCTATCTCGGCCACAGCACCGACTTTGCGGGCATCAAGACCTCGCGCGGTCTGGCCGCCTTCCGCCCCGATGACTGCGTCGGCGAATTCCGCCACGACGATTGTCCGCTGACCCTCGGCCTGCCGCGTCTGACCATCGCCGAGGGCGCTGCGAAGGGCGCGAAGACGCTGGTGCTCGGCATCGCCAATTCCGGCGGGACGCTGGGCGGCGACCTGGTCGAGGATGCCGCCGCAGCGCTGGAGGCGGGGATGAACGTCGCCGCCGGGCTGCACCAGCGGCTGCGCGACGTGCCGCGCCTGGCCGAACTGGCGAAGGCGAAGGGGCTGCAGCTGTTCGACGTGCGCGACGCGCCGGCGAACATGGTGGTGGGCAACGGCAATCCGCGCGCCGGCCACCGGCTGCTGACCGTCGGCACCGATTGCTCGGTCGGCAAGATGTACACGACGCTGGCGCTGACCGAGGGGCTCCGTGCCCGCGGCATCACCGCCGATTTCCGCGCGACCGGCCAGACCGGCATCCTGATCGCGGGATCGGGCGTACCGATCGATGCGGTGGTCGCCGACTTCATCTCGGGCGGGATCGAGATGATCACCCCGGCCCGCAGCGATGACGGCTGGGACCTGATCGAGGGGCAGGGGTCACTGTTCCACCCCAGCTTCGCCGGCGTCTCGACGGGGCTGCTTCACGGCGCCCAGCCCGAAGCGATCGTGATGTGCCACGATCCGCTGCGCGAGCATATGCGCGGCATCCCCGGCCGCAAGCTGCCGGGGCTGAAGGAATGCCTGGAAGCGAACCTTCAGGTCGCGCGGCTGACCAGCCCGAATGTCCGTGCGGTCGGAATCTGCCTCAACACGTCGCAGATGGACCCGGCCGAGGCGCGTGACCTGTGCGCGCGGACCGCCGATGAGCTCGGCCTGCCGACGACCGATCCGATCGCCTTCGGCACCGACATCATCCTCGACGAGCTGCTATGCCTCGCTCCCTCCGCGCGCAGCACGACCGCTTCGCGCTGAGCCGCCCGTTCCGCATCTCGCGCGGGGTCAAGACCGCGGCGGATGTGGTGACGGTGACGATCGCGCAGGGCGATGTCGCCGGGCGCGGCGAGGGCGTTCCCTATCCGCGCTATGGCGAGAGCATCGAGAGCGCGCTGGCCGAGATCGAGACGGCGCGCGCCGCGATCGAGGCAGGGGCGACCCGCGACGATCTGCTGACGACGATGCGGCCGGGCGCGGCCCGCAACGCCGTTGATTGCGCACTGTGGGACCTGGAGTCGCGACTGTCGGGCCGCAGTGTCGCGGCGATGATCGGCAATCCCCAGCCCGAAATGCTGGCAAGCGCGCTGACCATCGGCATCGACCAGCCCGGCGCGATGGGGGCCGCGGCGCGCGAGATCGCCGGCGCCCCGCTGATCAAGGTGAAGGTCAACACCGACGCACCCGACACACAGCTTGCCGCGGTTCGTGCGGCGGCGCCCGATGCGCGGCTGATCGTCGATCCCAATGAAAGCTGGGACGAGGCGCTGGTGCGCGCGATCCAGCCGCTGCTGGTCGAACTCAGGGTCGACCTGCTCGAACAGCCGGTGGCGGCCGAGGATGATGGCTGGCTGGAGGGCTTCACGCCCGATATCCCGATCTGCGCGGACGAATCCGCGCATGTCGCAGGCGATATCGATCACCTGGCGCGGCGCTATCAGGTGGTGAACGTCAAGCTGGACAAGACCGGCGGCCTCACCGCGGCGCTGCTCCTGGCCCAGGCCGCACGCTCCCGCGGCCTGGGCCTGATGACCGGATGCATGATCAGCAGCTCGCTGTCGATCGCGCCGGCGCTGCATATCGCGCGCATGTCCGATTTCGTCGATCTTGACGGGCCGATCTGGCTCGGGGAGGATCGGCCGGGCGGGGTTCGCGACCGGGACGGCTATCTGGTTCCGCCCGAACCGGGTTTCTGGGGAATGGCATGACGGCATGGCGCACGGCGCTCCTGTGTGGATTCGCGGTACTGACGCTGGGCGCGGCCGACGCGCCGAAGGTCGAGGCGGACTTGCTGATCCGCGGAGGTACGGTCTATAGCGGGTCGGGCGAACCCTTCGTTGGCGACGTCGCGGTCCGCGGCGACCGGATCGTCGGCGTTGGCAAGGCGCTGAAGATCGCCGCGAAGCGGACGATCGACGCGCGCGGCATGATCGTCGCACCGGGCTTTATCGATCCGCACACCCATATGGGCGACGATCTGGCCTCGGACGATCCGGCCAAGCGACTGATCCCGGCCTTCCTGATGCAGGGCGTGACGACCGCGTTCATCGGCAATGACGGCGGCGGGACGCCCGAGGTCGGCAAGCTGCTGGAAAGCGCGGCGACGAAGCCGGTCGGGATCAACTACGCCTCCTATGTCGGCTTCGGCGCGGTCCGGTCGCAGGTGATCGGCGCCGACGATCGCGCCCCGACCGATGCAGAGATGACGGCGATGAAGGGGCTGGTCGGCTCGGCGATGTGCCAGGGGGCGCTGGGCCTCTCAACCGGTCTGTTCTATGCGCCGCAAAGCTTTGCGAAGACAGGCGAAGTTGTCGAACTGTCGCGCGTCGCAGCGGCGCATGGCGGCGTCTATGACAGCCATATGCGCGACGAATCCAGCTATACGGTCGGGCTGGTCGGTGCGATCGAGGAGGTGCTGACGATCGCGCGCGAGGCGTCGATCCCCGCGCATATCGCGCATATCAAGGCGCTGGGCGTCGACGTGCAGGGCGAGGCACCGCAGATCATCGCCAAGGTGGAGGCCGCGCGCGCTGCGGGGCTGAACATCACCGCGGACCAATATCCCTGGTCGGCATCGGGCACGAGCCTGGTCGCTTCGCTGATGCCGATCTGGGCGCAGGATGGCGGGCGCCCGGCGCTGCTGAAGCGGTTCGACGATGCAGCGCTGACGGAAAAGCTGCGCGCCGGCATCACCGAGAATCTGCGCAAGCGCGGCGGGGCGGACAAGCTGCTGATCGTCGAGGGCAAGTATCTCAACCGCACGCTGGCCGATGTCGCGAAGGAGCGGGGCGAGGACCCGGTGACGGCCGCAATCGCGGTGATCCGCATCGCCGATTCCGGCGTCGTCTCGTTCAACCAGAGCGAGGCGGACATCACCGCCTTCATGAAGCGGGCTTGGGTGATGACGGGATCCGACGCATCGGGCGGCCATCCGCGCGTCTATGGCAGCTTCGCGCGGAAATATGACAAGTATGTCAAGGCGGAGCATGTCATCAGCCTGAAGGAGTTTGTCGAGCGCAGCGCTACGCTGACCGCCGACTGGTTCGGCCTTGAGGGGCGCGGACGGTTGCGCGCCGGGAATTTCGCCGACATCGTCGTGTTCGATCCGAAAAGCTACGCCTCGCAGGCGACCTATGAACAGCCGACCCGGCTTGCCTCGGGCGTCCGCACCGTCGTCGTCAACGGCGTCCTCGCGGTCGACAATGGCGCGCTGACCGGCAAGGCCGCGGGCCGCGCACTGCCGCACAGGCCGAAGCCCGGCAGCTGCCCATGAGCTGGTGGTTCGCGGTGCCGCTGTGGAAGCGCGTGCTCGGCGCGCTTGCGCTCGGCCTCGTCTTCGCGATCGTCTGGCCGGCAGGCACCCCCTATGTCGCCTTCATGGGCGACCTGTTCGTCCGCGCGATCCGCATGCTGGTCGCGCCGATCGTGCTGGTCACGATCGCTGCCGGGATCACCGCGCTGGCCGATCCCAAGCGGCTGGGCGGGCTGGGCGGCAGGACGATCGGGCTGTTCGCGCTGACCACCGCGGTCGCCGTCTCGATCGGCATGCTGGTGGCGACGCTGATCCAGCCGGGGGTGGGCGCGCCGCTCGGCACCGCGACCGCGCACGCGCTGGGCGAGCCGGTCACGCCCTATCAGCAGCTGATCGGCATCATTCCGCTCAACATCGTCGACGCGCTGGCCAAGGGCGACATGCTCGCGCTGATCTTCGTCGCGATCCTGGTCGGGTGCGGCACGGTGGTGGCGGGCGAGGCGGGCAGGCCGTTCGCCGCCTTGCTCCAGTCGACCTCCGCCGTGCTGCTCAAGATCGTCACGATCGTGATGGAGGCGACCCCGTTCGGCGTCTTCGCGCTGGTCGCCAACGCCGTCGCGTCCAAGGGCGTCGAGGTGTTCGTCAATGTCGGCTGGCTGGCGCTCGCCGTCGTCGTCGGTTCGCTGATCCAGATCCTGCTGGTCCACAGCCTGATCCTGAAATTCTTCGCGCGCCTGCCGCTGCTGCCCTATTATCGCGGCATCGTCGATGCGCTGGTCGTCGCCTTTTCGACGGCGTCGAGCGGCGCGACGTTGCCGGTGGCGATGCGCGTCGCCGAGCAGAATCTCGGCATCGCCCGGCCGGTCTATTCGACCGTGCTGCCGCTGGGCGCCAGCATCGGCAAGGACGGGACGGCGATGTATGTCGGTCTGCTCAGCATGTTCGCGTTGCAGGCGTTCGGCGTAGCGCTGACGCCGACCGTCTATGGTCTGGTGCTATTGACCGGGGCGCTTGCCGCCTTCGGCACGGCGC
This sequence comes from Sphingomonas sp. BL-S-25, assembly GCF_055521555.1. NCBI lineage: Bacteria > Pseudomonadati > Pseudomonadota > Alphaproteobacteria > Sphingomonadales > Sphingomonadaceae > Sphingomonas > Sphingomonas sp. BL-S-25. The sequence continues at coordinate 4,231,083 of NZ_CM145486.1, read as the reverse complement.
CGGTGCCCTCGGCCTCGCTGTTCATGCTGGCGGCGGTGCTGTCCGCGGTCGGCGTGTCGCCCGAGCAGACGGCGTTGGTGGTCGGCTTCGTCCTGCCGTTCGACCGGCTGCTCGACATGACCCGCACCGTGCCCAGCGCCAGCGCCAACCTTACCGTCGCGACGACGGTCGCGCGCTGGGAAGGCGAGCTCGACGAAACCGTGTACCGATCGACCGCCGACGCCTGACGGAACCGCGGGTCCTGCCCGATGGTTTCAAGGGCGGAATGATCGACCGAGCCGCCACCCCCAATCGCGACTATGCTTTGGGCCTGGCGCGCGCCTTTGCCGGCGCGATCCTGTTCGGCCTGCCGCTGCTGATGACGATGGAGATGTGGACCATCGGCTATAGCGCGCAGCCCGGGCGGCTGCTGGCGTTCCTGATCGCCAATTTCGCGGTGCTGGTGGTATTGTCGCGCTTCGGCGGGTTCGAACGCACCTCCACGCTGGTCGAGGATGTGCTCGACGCGCTTGCCGCCTATGCCGTCGGCATCTTCGCGGCGGCGCTGATCCTGACGCTGTTCGGGCTGATCGGGCCCGAGCTGTCGCCGTCACAGGCGATCCGCATGATCGCGGTCCAGAGCGTCCCCGCCAGTTTCGGGGCGATGATTGCGCGCAAGCAGTTGAGCGGCGACGAGGAAGAGGAAGGCGATGAGGATCGGGACGCACGCTCGGCGGGCTATGCCGGGCAGCTGTTCCTGATGCTGGCCGGCGCGCTGTTTCTGGCGTTCAACGTGGCGCCGACCGAGGAAATCCTGCTGATCGGCTACAAGATGAGCGCGTGGCACGGCATCGCGCTGCTGGCCTTTTCGCTGGTGCTGCTGCACGCACTGGTCTTCGCGATCGGCTTTACCGGGCAGGAGGAAGCGCCGGAGGGCTATGGCGCGTGGCGTCTGTTCCTCGCCTTCACCTTGCCCGGCTATGCCATCGCGCTGATCGCCAGCTCTTATGTTTTGTGGACGTTCGGCAGCCTGGACGGGCTGGGTCCGGAGGCGGTTGCGGGTGCGCTGGTCGTGCTCGGTTTTCCCGCGTCGATCGGCGCGGCGATCGCCCGGCTGGTGGTCTAGGAGATGGCGATGGACGATCGCGAGGGGGACGCAGGCGGCCGGACGCCCTTACTCGAATGGATCGCGGCCGGCATCGGCCTGATTCTGGCGATCGGCATGTTCGGTCTGCTCGCCAAGGAAGCGCTCTCCGGCGAGTCCGAGGCACCGCCAGTGATCGAGGTGGTGGCGCGCAAGGTGACGCCGGTCAGCACCGGCTTCGTGCTGGAATTCGAGGCGCGCAACCGATCGACCGCGCCGGCCGCAGCGGTCGTCATCGAGGGCCGCGAAGCCGGAGGCAGCACCAGCACCGTCACGATCGATTATGTACCGGCCAAGGGCACCGCCACCGGCGGGTTGTTCGTCAAGGCGGATCCGGCGAACGGGCCGATCGAGTTGCGCGCGGTCGGCTACCAGAACCCCTGACGCCTAGCGTGCGGGGAGGGCGATCTCCTTGCCCGATACCCAGACTCGCCGCACCTGATAGATATCCTCGATCCGCTGGTCGGGCATGCCACCGATCAGCACCAGGTCGGCGCGCTGGCCGGGCAGGATGCGGCCTTGGGTTGGGGCTTTGCGCATGATCGCCGCGCTCGTCGCGGTCGACGCGCGCAGCGCCTCGGCCGGCGTGAAGCCCAGCGACACGAACAGGCGGATCTCGCGGATCAGCGAGATGCCGGGATAGACGCCGCCGATGCCGGTATCGGTGCCGGTGGCGATCGGGATGCCCGCCTTGTGCAGGATGCGCAAATTCTGCTGGAGCATCGCCCAGCGCTTCGCCGCAAAATCGGGCACCGGCTCGATCGGCCGGGCCAGTCGTGCTTCCTCACGCGCGCGATCCTGCGGGCGCAGCCGGACCCATTCGACGTTCAGGAACTTGCGGTCCTGTTGCGGCTCATAGACCGCCATGGTCGGGATGTAGGCGGTGCGGTGGCGCTTCATCAGCGCGATCAGCTCGGCGTCCGCGGGCAGATCGCCGATGCCATGCGCCAGCGCATCGACCCCGGCGCGCGCGGCGATCTTGGCGCCGGCCAGCGTCACCGTATGCGTCACCACCGGCACGCCCTGCGCATGCGCCGCCTCGACGATCGCGGTCAGCGTGGGCAGGTCCATGCTCGGCCGGTCCTCATCGCGGCCATAGCGCCAGCCATCGGTGAACACCTTGATGACGTCGGGCCTGTACGGCAGCAGCCGGGCCATCTCGGCGCGCGCCGCCTCGGCAGTGGTGACCTGGGCAGTGATGCTGTTGGTGAAGTCGGACTCGGTGCCATGACCATGCGGCACGCCCAGCCGCAGCGCGAGCGACAGATGCGGCAGCGGGGCGGAGAGGCCGCGGATCTGCGCCAGCGTCTCCTGCCCGACCGAAAACTCGTTCACCGAGGTGACGCCGGCGGCGAGATAGGGGCCGTAGCCGGTGGCGATCGCGTCGGCCGACCCGAAATACTCGCCCGGGGTATGGATGTGCAGGTCATGCAGGCCCGGGATCAGCGTCATGCCCCGACCCTCGATCACCTCGGCGTCGCCGGCCTTCAGGTGAGATCCGACCTGGACGATCCGGTCGCCGCGGATCAGCACGTCGCGGACCTGGGCCGGCCGACCACTGCCGTCGAAGACGCGCGCGCCGTGGATCAGCGTGGCGCGTTCGGCGGGCGCGGCGCCGACACAGCTGAGGGCAGCGGCCAGGGCGAGGAAAAGGCACTTCATGGCCGCTTGTCCTTCAGGTTGCGGTTCAGGAAATCGACCGTCGCGCGGTAGCTGGTCAGCCAATTGCCCCAGACGATGAAGTCGTGCCGATCGCCGGGAAAGGCCAGATCCTCATAGCGAATGCCGCGCGCGGCGAGTTCGCGGGCGAGCAGGGTGGATTGGGCAAAATCGACATTCTTGTCGTCGTCGCCGTGGATCAGCAGCACCGGCGAGCGCCAGCGGTCGATCGCGGCGATCGGCGACGCTTCCCACTGAAGCCGCCGCGCCTTGTCCTGCGCCTCGGGCGACTGGCTGTTCGACGGGCTGCGCAGCAGCGAATGGACGCCGTGAAAATCGACACCCGCGGCGAACAGGTCGCTGTCGCGCGCCAGTGCCAGCGCGGTCAGGTAGCCGCCCCAGCTTCCGCCCCAGATGCCGATCCGCCTGGGATCGACATGGCCCTGCGCCGCCAGCCAGCGTCCGCCCGCGACCACATCGCGATATTCGGAAGCCCCGTCGCGGCCCGTCTCCGGCGCATCGCGGAAATCGCGGCCATAGCCGGTGCCGCTGCGATAGTTGATCGACAGCACGTCATAGCCCTGCGCCGCCAGATGCTGGTTCAGGATATAGGCGTTGGAATAATAGACATAGGGGTGGAAGCCGAGCAGCATCTGTCGGCGCGGCCCGCCATGGACGAAGATCACCGCCGGATGCCGGCCGCTGCCCGAGGCGCGGAACAGCTGGGCGTGGACGGTGACGCCGTCCTCGGCAGTGTAGGTCACCGGCTGCGGCTCGACGAAGCGGCGCAGCGCAGGCGCCTGGCCGAGCGCGGTCAGCCGCCCGCCGGAGATTCGCACCGGATGCGCCGGCTGCGAGGCGCTGGTCGCGATGGCCGCCAGCGTTCCGCCCGCAAAGACCGGCAGGGACTCGCTGCCGGTGCCGCCGGTCAGCCGGACGAGCTTCCCGTCCGGGCCCAGCTGCCACAGATGGCGGCGATCGGCCTCGTCGCGATTGGCGGCGAACACCAGGCTGCGCCCGTCGGGGGCGAGGATGAAGGTCTCGACCTCGAACGCCCCCGGCGTCAGCTCGCGCGGCTCGCCGCCCTTGCCGGCGTCGATCGCATAGGCATGGAGCCAGCCGCTGCGCTCCCAGGGGAAGATCAGCCGGTCGTCGCGCGTCCAATAGAGGTTGCGCATCCGCGTGCCGGCATAGCGGCGGCCCATCCCGGCCGGCGCACGCCACAAGGTGCGGGTCGTACCGCTCGCGACGTCGGCGATGCGCAGCGACCAATAGGGGCCACCCTCGGCCCCGGGGCCGCCGGGCGGATCGAGATACTGGATGAACGCGACCTGCCGGCCGTCAGGCGAGAAGACCGGCTCGACCGAATAGCCGAGCGCCGGGCCGAACCGCTTCAGCGCGCCCGAGGCGGGGTCGAGCAGCGTGACGAACGCGTGGTCGCCCTGATTGTCGACGAACAGCAGCGTCGCGCCGTCGGGCGACCAGTGGAGATCGCTGGCGGTGCCACCGATCACCGACACCCGCCGGGCGCCGCCGGCGTCGTGCAACCAGATCTCGCCGCGGCGGACGAAGGCGATCCGCGCGCCGTCGGGCGAGAAGGTCGGCGAATGGCCTTCGCCGATCGCGACCGGATCGGCGCCGGGACTGGATTGAAGCCAGAGCTGCTGCTTCGGCACGACCGCCTCGGCCGCGGCGTTCAGCGGGGCGCCGTCGGGGAACTCGTCATCGCCGCCCTTGACCCAGGCGAGGCGCTGGCCATCGTCGCTGATCGCGACATGATAGAGCGGCTGGCCGTCATCGCTGCGGTATCGGGTGACCGGCTCCGCCGGCTTGCCCGCATCGGCGACCCACAGGTTGCGCACGCCGGCCTGATTGACCACCCAGGCGAAGCGTTCGCGATCCTTGGCCCCGGTCAGGCCGTTGGCGAAGGGAAGCGCCAGCGCCTCGGCGAGCGGATCGGATGCTCGGGGCGTGGACGCCGGCGTGGCGGCGGGCTGGGCCGCCAGTGGCGCTGCCGCGATCAATCCCAATGCGCCGATCGCGCCGCGAAGCCAGTTGTGCAGACCCATGGCGGCAGACTAGGCGGCGGCACGATCCGGGCAAGCCATCAAACCCGCAACCATTCCCGGCGGTTATGGCCGCGCCAAGGCTCTGAATGAATTGCGTCGGCAGGTTTTGGCTCTAGGGTCGCGCCCCATGAACAAACCGGTTCTGGCGCTCGCGCTTCTCGCCTCCGCTTCGCTCACTCACCCGGCCCTGGCGCAGACCGCGCCGGCGCTGCAGCAGCGGGTGGAAACCGTGCTCGCGACCGCCGGCCCCGGAGTCCGCTACGGCCTGATCGTCACCGATGAGGCGGGGCGCGAGATCGTCGCGGTCAATCCCGACCAGCGCTTCATTCCCGCATCGAACACCAAGATGTTCACGACCGCGGCCGCATTCCACCTGATCCCGGCGATCGACCAGCCCGACGCTGCCGGCGGCGCGGCCGTGCGGATCGAGGGGCGCGACGTGGTGCTGGAAGGGCGCGGCGACGCGCGATTGTCGAGCGCGGCCGACTGCGTCACCGATTGCCTCGCCCAGCTCGCCGACGCAGTCGCGGCGCGCACCAAGCGGGTCGAGGACGTGGTGGGCGACGACACCCTGTTCCCCGACCAGCGCTGGAGCCTGGGGATGAGCTGGAACAACATCCCGTCGCGCTACGGGACCGGCATTTCGGCGTTGACGCTGGACGATAACGAGATCGCGCTGACGGTGACGCCGGGCAGTGTCGGCCAGCCGCCGAAGATCGAGAGCCTGGGCTATTACACGATCGACAATCGCGCGGTGACGGTGGCCGATGGCGCCACGGACCTCGGCTATGATCGCTACCCTAATAGCATGATGCTGCGCATCACCGGCACGATCAAGGCGGGTGCTCCGGCGGACACGCTGCGCGTCGGGATCGACGATCCGGCCCATTATGCCGCCTGGCGGCTGAAGGCGCTGCTCGAGGCGCGCGGCGTGCGGGTCACCGGCCTGGTGATGTCGCGCCATCGCACGCCCGAGGCCAGCGACGATCCCGCGATCCGCAAGGGCGCGCCGGTGGTCCGGCCGCCCAGGACCCAGCCGCTCGCCGCACTGACCCCACCGCCGCTGGCCGAGGATCTGACACTGACCAACAAGGCCAGCCAGAACCTCCACGCCGAACTATTGCTGCGCCGGGTCGCTTTGGTGCGCGGCACCGGATCGACGCAGGACGGCCTGGCCGAGGTGCGGACGATGCTGGCGACCGCGGGGGTGCCGCGCACTGCCTATGACTTCTCCGACGGGTCGGGCATGTCGACCTATAACCGGGTCGCGCCGCGCGGCATGGCGCGCTTCCTCGGCTGGATCGCGGCGCAGCCCTGGGGCGCGGCCTATCGCGCCACGCTGCCGATCGGCGGCAGGGACGGGACGCTCAGCCGCCGCTTCCGCGGCACCTCGCTGGAGGGGCGGGTGTTCGCCAAGACCGGCACGATCAACGCAAGCAACGCGCTGTCGGGCTGGATGGTGGCGAAGAGCGGCCGCACGCTGACCTTCTCGGCCTATGCCAATGACGTGCCCGACGGCGTCAACGCCACCCAGGCGATGGACGCCGCGCTTGTCGCGATCGCCGAGGCGAACTGACCGGCGCTGGGCCGCGCTGCGTCAGGGCCGGCTTTGCCTGGTGCCGCCGGTCGACGAGCTTCGACCGGGTGCGCTCTATTTGTAACGAACCATCCTCAGGAATCTGAGGGATTCAGCATCGTCTTCATACCAGTTCTCGGCATCTTTCATGAGACGATCGTCATAGGTCAGAGTTGCCAATCTGATCGCATAGGGCCTGACCCGTTCCTGATAGTCCAGGTCCGTGAACTTCCGTTCCATGTGCAGCCCGACGTAGAATTTCAGGTTGCGCTTGTCGAAAGCGATTTCGTGCCCGGCGGCGTCCTCGTCGTAGATATATTCGAGGATCCCGGCCTTATGGCAGGGCTTCCTGAACAGGCCTTCCTGATCGGACAGGATGAAATCGATGACGGTCGACCGGTGCTCGTTGCCGAGGAACTTCATGATCGACACGATCGAATTCCTATCGGCCGAGCATGCCGCGGAATTGGCAAGAAATGGCGAGAGCATCACCGCGATAATCAAGCCGATGACCGCAATTCTTTTCATCTGGCGGGATCAGCGCCTGGCAGCATAGGCCTCCGCCTGGCGCAGCAGGCGCAGTGCGTTGCCGCTCCAGATCTTGGCGATGTCCGCCTCGCTATAGCCTTCGCGGCGCAGCCGGGCGGTGATGCGGGGCAGGGCGGTGATGTCCTCCATCCCGCGCACCCCGCCGCCGCCGTCCCAATCGGCGCCGATGCCGACATGATCGACGCCCATCACTGCAATGGCATGGAGCAGGCTCTTCATGAACAGTTCGAAGTCGGCGCCGGCATAGGGATCCCTGGCCAGCGCCGCGGTGCGGTCGGCGATCAGCTTGCGCTGGTCGGCATTGCTGAGCGCCCACCACCCGTCCTGCCGGTCGGAAACGGCATTGCGCGCCTCGTTGCGGTCGCCGGCGACCAGATAGACGCTGTTGATCTGGAGCACGCCGCCCGACTTCGCCAGCTTGCGCATCCGGTCGTCGTCGAGGTTGCGCGGATGGTCGTAAATGGCGCGCGGCCCCGAATGCGACAGGATGATCGGCGTCTTCGACAGCGCCAGCATCTGGTCGAACACCGCGTCCGAGGCATGGCTGGCGTCGAGCACCATGCCCAGCCGGTTCATCTCCGCCACCCATTGCCTGCCGAGCGGGCTCAGGCCGTTCCAGCGCGGCTGGTCGGTGGCGCTGTCGGCGAACTGGTTGTTGCGGAAATGGACCGGGCTGGCCATCCGCACGCCCATGTTGAAGAAGGTCTGGAGCAGGCCCAGATCCTCGCCCAGCGGATAGCTGTTCTCGATACTCTGATAGACGATGCGCTTGCCAGCCTTGTGCAGCCGATCGGCATCGGCCGCGGTGGTGGCGAAGGCGAGCTTGTCGGGATTGGCGGCGACCACCCGCTGGATCCACATCGCGCGGGTCAGCGCGCCGTCGCGTGCCTTGGCATAGCCCGCCGGGGTCAGCTCGCCCTGCGCGGTGTAGATCACGAAGAAGCCGCCATCGAGCCCGCCGGCCTCCATCCGCGGCAGGTCGACCTGGCTCTTGTCGAAGCGCCAGTCATGCCAGCGATCGAACCGCCAGCCGGGATGTTCGAAGAATTCGGGCGTATCGAGGTGGGTGTCGAGCACCAGCATCTGTTCGTGGATCAGCCTATCCTCGGCGCTGACCTCGTCATCGGCGGCGCCGGTGAGCGCGAACAGCAAAGGCAAAGCGAGCAGCGTCCTGGCAATCATCGTCTTTCCCCTTTTCCTGATCACGCAAAGGCAGCGGCGACCGCGTCGCCCGTCTCGGGCCGAAGCTCGAAGATGCCGCTGTCGAAATGGCGGGTCGGATGGACCCGGTTGGTCAGCAGCGTCCAGGCGATCCCGCGTTCGAAATCGACCCACAGCCCGGTGCCGGTGAAGCCGGTATGGCCGATCGTCTCGTTCGAACAGCCCTGGCCGCCCGACCAGCCGGCGAACTTGCGTTCCCAACCGCAGGTCCGGTGGTCGTAGAAGGGCGTGCGGATCGCCTCGATCATCGCCGGGCTGGCGCCGCTGCCGTCGAGCAGGCCCCGGGCGAAGTCGAGCACGCCGGCGACGGTGCCGAACAGGCCGGCATGGCCCGTCTGGCCGCCCATCGCCGCGCAATTCTCGTCATGCACCTCGCCCTTCAGCACGCGGCCGCGCCACATGCACCGCTCGGTCGCGACCGCGGGGCCGGGGGGCGGGCCGAAGCTCAGCCCGTCGCCCAGCGGCCAGTCGCCCAGCGGTCGTCCGGTGATCCGCTCGACCGCGATGCCCAGCAGGATGAAATTGATGTCCGAATAGACCGGCGGCCCGTGCCGCCATTCACGCTGCAGCACGAAGGCGCGCAGCCGGGCGGGATCGTCGCCATAGGTGTAGATCGGCTCGACCGCGGGAAAGAAGCTGCGATGCGCGAGGCAGTCGCGAAAGCTCAGCTTGCGCTCGGCCGCATTGGCGACGTCATACTGGCGCAGGTCGGGGATCGCGTCGGTCAGCGGCCGGTCGAGATCGATCAGCCCCCGGTCCGCCAGCGTCAGGATCATCGTGGTGGTCGCGACGACCTTCGAGACAGAGGCGAGGTCGAACCAGTGATGCTCGGTCAGCGGCTCGGCCTCGGGCACCAGTGCGGCCATGCCCGCGGTCCGCGTCCAGCGTTGCCCGTCGGCGGTCACCACGCCCAAAGTCGCACCGGGAATGCGCCCCTCGGCAAGATAGCGCTCGGCGGGCGCGAAGGCGCTGTCGATCGCGCTCATGCCCGGTCGTCCGGGCGCGGCGTCGCGCGGGCGACGATCGGCAGGAAGAGCAGGGCGGCCAGGCTGATCACGCCCGATGCGAGGAAGAACATGTCGAACCCGTTATAGCCCGCCGCGTCCAGCCGCTCGATCACCGCGCCGCCCGCGCCCGACAGGAGGCGCGAGAGCAGGAAGGCGAAGCCCGACAGGAACGCATATTGCGCCCCCGGATAGCGCGGATTGACCAGCATCGAGAGGTAGACGACGAACACCGCCCCGGCCATGCCGTTGCCGAACTGGTCGAGCGCGGTGGCGATGTAGAGCGCCAGGTCGCTCTTGGGCACATGCGCCAGCCAGACGAAGCCGAAATTGCCGAGCGCGGCGAAGAAGGCGCCGATGCTGAGCGTCACGGCGAAGCGCAGCTTGGTGGTCATGAACCCGCCGATGCCGACCCCGACGATGCTGGCGATCAGCGCGACCAACCCGTCGGCCAGCCCGATCTCGGTCTTGGTATAGCCCAGGCTCAGGATCATCGGCTTGGACAGGTTCAGCGCCAGCACATCGCCCATGCGATAGACCGACACGAACGCCATCAGCGCGATCGCGGTGAAGCCGTAGCGCCAGAAGAAATCGATATAGGGGCCGATCGCGGCGGAGTTGCGGATCGTCGAGTCCGGCCCCGCCTTGCGGATGCGCGGCAGGGCGATCGCCATCAGGACGAAGGGCAGCATGCAGATGCCCAGCACCCAGGGGGTCACGTTGGTCTTGCTGCTGAACCCCATGCCGCCGGCGGCCTCAAGCACGACCCAGCCGATCGCGGCGGTGCCCAGCGCGACCAGGCCGAGGATCAGGATGCTCGCGACGATGCCGGTCAGCAGCGCGACCACCCGGCCGCCGCCATGCGCCGGATCGCGCCGCATCGCCGCAAGGATCGGGAAGGGGATGAACGCGGCGACCGCGATCAGCAGATAGGAGGATGTCCAGCCCGGCAGGATGCCGACCGACCCGAGCGTGGCGGAGAAGCGACCGGCCTGGTCGGCCAGCAGCAGCGCGCCGCTGCCCGCCGCGACCATCGCGGTGCGATAGCCCCATAGATTGGCGGCGGCGACCGGACCCTGTTCCTCCTGGGTCGGCGCCAGCTCGATGCGCCACGCGTCCGCCGCGACCTCCAGCGTGGTGGTCCAGAAGGCGAGCAGGATCGCGAACAGCGCGGTCAGTGGCAGGCTGGCATCGGACGAGGTGAACGCCATCGCCAGCATCGAGGTGAAGATGCCGAGCTGCGACAGCATGATCCAGCCGCGTCGCTTGCCCCAGAAGCGGCCAAAGCCGGGAATGTCATAGCGGTCGAGCAGCGGCGCCCACAGGAACTTGAAGGTCGGCAGCAACTGCACCCAGGCGAAGAAGCCGATGACCGCCAGCGCCACGCCATGTTCGGTCAGCCGCGCCGACAGGATCGTCGAGAACATGTAGAAGGGCAGGCCGGCCGAGAAGCCGAGCAGGACATACAGCGCCATGCGCGCGCCGCGCGACTGCACCACCGGCGCGGTCGCCGCGATTCCACTCATTTTGGCGTCAATCACGCGTAACGCCTGAAATCGTCGGACAAATTCACGTGCATCTCAAGGTTCCCGCACCCGGTTTCGCACAGGTTCCAGCGACGCGGCGGGACAGTCAATGCGCTTTATCCCGCGACTGTTGCCGCGACATCACGCTTTCAAGGGGCGCGGGGGCAGCGGATGCCGACAGGTTATGGCGGGCGGAACAGAAACTATGGCGCGCCGCAACATTCTTGTTACTTAATATCGGGGTACGCATCGGGGAATGCGGGGGTACAAGGGGGTTTAGCACATGGTACGATCGACGTCGCTTCGACTGGCGCTGGTTACGGGAACGGCGCTGATTGCCCTTGCCGCATCGCCTGCAGCGTTCGCACAGGAAGAGGATACGCCACCGGCGGTGACACCGACCGGCGCGGCCACGCCGCAGACGGATGCCGATAGCGGCGACGAGGCGCAGGGTAACCAGATCCTTGTCACCGGGTCGCGCATTCGACAGAATCCGAACAACAGCGCCTTGCCGCTGCAGGTCATCACCACCGAAGAGATCGAGCGAAACGGGATCAGCAGCCCCGAGCAGCTGATCATGTTCCTGAGCACCAACGGCTCTGGCGCGGACAATCTCGCTTCGAATTCGGATGTGACGACCGGCGCGCAGCGCGGCACCAACGGCCTGTCAGCCGCCAATCTGCGCGGTCAGGGCTCGGCCGGAACGCTCGTGCTGCTGAACGGACGACGCGTTGCGGCGCACGGTTTGTCCGGCTCGGCAGTCGACGTGAACCAGATTCCCTTCGCTGCGATCGAGCGCGTTGAAGTACTCAAGGACGGCGCATCGGCGATCTACGGCACTGACGCCGTCGGCGGCGTGATCAACTTCATCACCAAGAAGAACTTCACCGGTGTCAGCCTCTCGGGCTTCGCCGATAAGACCGAGGCGGGGGGCGGCGACATCTATCGCGTCTCCGGACTGGTCGGCTATGGCAAGCTGGAAGAAGACGGCTTCAACGTGATGGCCGGCGTCTCTTACAGCTGGAACAAGATCCTGCGCGGGTCGCAGCGCGATTTCGTGAACGGCAACCAGCCCAATCGCGGCCTGTCGATCGACACCCGCGGCACGCCGACGGCGACGATGTTCCCGCTCAATCCGAACACCGGCTATTTCCCCGGCGGCACGCTGCTCGGCGCGACGGACGCAAAGAATGGCACCTACATTCCCAACCTGTACTTCCCCGGCACGACGCAGCTGGCAAATGGCGGCATCAATCCGCTCGATGCTCCGGGGGGTGCCGGGTGCGAGACGATGGACGGCGGCATGGCCTATGACGAGCAGCTGTGGAATGCTCCCGGCGCCCGCTGGGCATGCGCCTGGGACACCGGGCGGGCCGCTGTCATTCAGCAGCCGATCGAGACGCTGACCTATTATGGGCGCGGCGTCCTGAACGTCGGCGGCGGCCATCAGCTCTCGGTGGAGATCGCCGGTTCCAGCGCGGATTCTGCGAAGAGCTTTTCTAACGCCCAGGTGTCGACGAACACGACCAACCTGCCAGTCGTGTTCAACCGCAATGCGCTGACCGCGGCCACCTATGACGCGCTATATGGTCAGCTGGTAACGGCGTTCCAAGGCTCTCCGGGGCTGGGTAAGCTGCAGGAGAACTATGGCAAGCCCATTGCCTATCGCTGGCGCTGCGATGTTTGCGGCCCGCGCGAATATGTAACCAGCACCAAGACCTTCCGGACCGTCGTCGGCCTGGAAGGACCGATCGGTGGTCGCTGGGATTATCATACCGGGGCATCTTACGCGAAGTCGGAGAGTTCGTCGCTGCTCGGCAGTGGCTATTATTACCGCGGCACCACGGCCACCGGGGCCAACGACCCGAACGCACCGCGCGCCGAGGGTGCCACCTATCGAGGTCTTTTCGGCGTATTGATGAGCGGTCAGCTCAACCCGTTCCTTGCACCCGGGCAGCAGCAATCCTCCGCGGGGCTGGCAGCGCTCGAATCGGTTTCCGCCCGAGGTGAGACGCTGTACGGCGGCCGATATGAGGTCGCGCAGTTCGACGGCTCGGTGGCAGGCCCGCTGTTCGGAATCTGGGGTGGTGACGTTCAGCTTGCCGCCGGCATCGACATTCGCCGGGAAACCTACAGCTTCAACGGATCCGAAGCCGCGGCGGCAACCGCGCCGGTCATCTTCCTGGCGGCGTTCGACAATGTGAACGAGCTCACCCCAAAAAGCCGTACCGTCAAGGCGGCATATGCCGAGGTCCTGTTCCCGATCCTCCCGGAACTAGAGGTCACCGGTGCCGTCCGTATCGATGATTATACGGGTTTCGGCAGCACGACGAATCCGAAGGTCTCGGTCAAGTTCCGGCCGATCGAGCAGGTGATGTTCCGCGGATCTTTCAACACCGGCTTCCGGGTGCCGACCTTCAATCAGATCTTCAACGGCGTTACCGAGTCGCCTTATGCGGGAAGCGATCTCGCCGATCCGATCGCCTGCCCGGGCGGCGTGCCGAACGTCACCAACCCCGCCTGCGCGTTCATTCGTCCGGACATCTACACCGGCGGAAACCTTCAGCTTGGACCTGAGACTTCAAAGCAGTTCAGCGCCGGCATCGTCCTCCAGCCGGGTCGCGATTTCAGCTTCTCGGCTGATTTCTGGTCGATTGCGGTCGACAACACGATCCAGTTGCTGACGCTGCGTCAGCTGATCGAGAATGCCGACCTGTTCCCGGATCGGTTCCTGCGCGATCCGGTCGACAACTCGATCCAGGCGATCGATCAACGCTGGATCAACGCGGGTTCACGTCGGACGCAGGGACTCGAATTCTCGGCCCGCGGTGCGATCGACGGCTTGGGCGGGCGTTTCTCGTTTGGCGGCGATGGTACGCTGTTGCTCAAGAAGCGCGAAAAGCTGACCGCAGCCGCAGAATATGGACCGAGCCTGATCGGCGTGTTCACTTTCGCCGGGGACCTGGGCAATCGCTGGAAGCACACGGCATTCCTGAACTATGCGACCGGCCCGCTGAACCTGACGTTCACGCAGATATTCCGTTCTGGATACAAGAACGGGGCGCTGCCGGGTATCGCGGCCGGTACGATCACGCGCCCCGACTATAACGAGTTCGTCGAAGATTATATCATCTACAACGCGGCGGTAAGCTACACCGGCTTCAAGCCGTTCAAGATCACGGCAGGCGTCCGCAACGTCTTCGACACCGATCCACCCTTCGCCATCACCTATGACGGCAGTACGGGCGCCGGCGGCAGCTGGGAACCGCGCGTCGCGGATCCCCGGGGCCGCTCGTTCACGCTCGCGCTCGAAGCGAAGTTCTGACGAGGTCGGGCTAAGGCCGATGGATCCGGCCCACGTCCTTTGAACATGATAGGCGGGCGGGGGGGGGCAACCCTTCGCCCGCCTTTGTGAAAGTGGGAGCCCGTATTGCTTCTTCCCCTCGCATTGATCGCCGGCGCGCATGCAGGTCCCGTCGCCGACCCCGATCCCCCGCGCCCCGCGGCGATGGTGCGCGTGACCTTCGACCGCAAGGGCGAGATCGCAATCCTCACCCGCGGCTTCGCCGATGTCGCCGCGGGCCGGCCGGTCACCGCGGACGATCCGGTGCGGGTCGCCTCGATCTCGAAGCTGGTGGTGAGCATCGCCGTGATGCGGCTGGTCGAGCAGGGGCGGCTCGATCTCGATGCCGATGTGTCGCGGCTGCTTGGTTGGCGCCTGCGCAATCCAGTGTTTCCCGACGTGCCGATCACCTTGCGGTTGCTGCTGTCGCACCGATCGAGCCTGGTCGACGGGATCGACTATGTCCTGCCGCTCGACGCAGACATGCGCACCGCGCTGGCCGACCCAAAGGCATGGGACGCGTCGCATCCGCCGGGGCGCTGGTTCCGCTATACCAATCTCAACTTCCCGGTGATCGCGGCGGTGATGGAGCGCGCCACGGGCGAGCGGTTCGACCGGCTGATGGACCGGCTGGTGCTGCGGCCGCTGAAGCTGCAGGCCTGCTATAATTGGGAGAGCTGCGCCGCGCCGGTCGCTGCCCGGGCGGTGGTGCTGTACCGCGAGGGCAAGCCGGTCCGCGACGACAATCGCGGCGCGAAGCCCGTCTGTTCGGTCACGCCCGCCGCCGATGGCAGCTGTGACCTGGCGCGCTGGCGCGCCGGGGCGAACGGCGCGATCTTCTCGCCCCAGGGCGGGCTGCGCATCTCGGCGCGCGATCTGGCGAAGATCGGACGGCTGCTGCTCGGCCGCGGCACCGTCGACGGCGTGCGCATCCTGTCGCCGCGCAGCGTAGTGCTGATGTCGACGCCATCATGGACCTATAATGGCGCGGGGGGCGAGGGCGCCAATGGCGATATCGGCGCTGACTCCTCAGTCGATGCGCCGACCGGTGGCTTCACCTGCAGCTATGGCCTGGCGGTGCATGTCCTCGCGACGCCAGTCGCGGGCTGCCATGACGATCCGTTCGGCGACGGGGTGCGGCGCTTCGGCCATTCGGGCGACGCCTATGGGCTGAAGTCCGGGCTGTGGGTCGATCCCGTGTCGGGCACCGGCGTCGCCTATTTCGCAACCGATGTGCCGACCGACCGGCCTGGCCGATCGGCCTTCACCCCGACCGAGGAGGCGCTGGCGTCGCCGCGACGCTGAGCTCCAGCACGAAGCAGGCGCCACCCGCCTCCGCCTCGCCCAGCCGGATCGACCCGCCCGATGCCTCGACCAGCGAGGCGACGATCGACAGGCCAAGGCCGGTGCCGCCCTCGGGCCGGCGGGTGGTGAAGAACGGCTCGAAGATCCGCTCGCGGTCCGCCGGGGCGATGCCCGATCCGTCGTCGCACAGGGTGAGGACGACCCGGTCGCCCTGCCGCTCGCCGGTGATCCGAAGCAGGTGCGCGCCGGCCTGGCGGCTATTCTCGGCAAGCGTGGTGACGATCGCCTCGATCGTATCCTCGGGCATCGCGACGTCCAGCGGCTCGGGCAGCGCGACGGTGATGCGGAAGGCGTCGCTGCCCATCGCATCAGCCACCCGCGCCAGCACCGCCGACAGCGGCGTCGCCGCCGCCATGTCGTGCCGCGTCATGTCCGCCCGCGCCAGTTCGAGCAGCCGCGTCACCAGCGCCGACAGCCGCTCCGCCCCGGCGTCGGCGTTCGCCAGGAAGCGGCGGCGCTCCTCCGGCGACATGGTCTCGTCATGATCCTCGAGCAGCTCGATCGCGCCGCGAATGCCGGCCAGCGGCGTCTTGAACTCGTGGCTCATCGCGTGGGCGAAATCGCGCAGATAGCGCGAGCGGCGGTCGATGGCCTCGGCCATCGCGGCAAAGTCGCGGTACAGGCCCTGGATCTCGATCGCCGCGGTCGGCGAGGCTTCCGGCACGCTTCCGCGCCCTTTCGCCAGATCGCGCGTCGCCGCGCTCAGCGCCTCGATCGGGCGGGCGATACCGCGCGAGATCAGTCCGCTCAGCACGATCAGCGTGATCAGGATCAGCAGGACGCCCAGCGCGATCTTGCCGCGATCGTCATACATGCCCTTGAACAGCGTGCGCGCCGATCGCGACAGGAGCAGCACGCCGACCACGCGGCCCTCGACGATGATCGGGCGGGTGTGGTCGATGCGGATCGCCGCCGCGCGCGACAGCCATTCCAGCTCATAGACCGGGCGATAATTGCCGCGTCGCCGCAATACGGTATCCGATTTGCCCGCAAGCGCGGCGCGGATTTCGGGGAGCGCGGCATAGCTGCGGCCTGCCTCGGCGCCGTTGACCACCCGGCCATTGGCGTCGATCAGCGTCAGCGAGGCAGCGGTCGTCTGTCCGGTAACGGCAAACACCGGCACCAGCCGCGCGGCGGCGCCACTGGCGTCGGCCCGCACGGTTCCGCCATCCGCCACGCCCTGCGGCCGGACGCCCAGGATCGGCGTGGCGTTCAAATCGATCCGGGGAAGTTCGGGGTGATAATCCTGCTCGTCGGGAGCGGCGAGCGGCGGCGCGCCCGGCCAGACGGCGCGCGCGGTCGCGACAAGCGCGGATCCCTGCGCGATCAGCTCCGCTTCGGTCTGGCGCACCAGCGTATTCTCATAGACGCGCAGGAACACCGCGCTGATCCCGGGCAGGGCTGCCACGAAGAACAAGGTCGCGAACAGGATCGTGCGCAGTCGCAGCGGGGGCCAGCGCCGCTTGATCGCCTCCTTCAGCCGGCCGATCACCCGCCGCCGCCGGTACAGGGGCCAAGCCGATAGCCGATGCCGGCGCGCGTCTCGATCACGTCGCTGCCGCCCACCGCGCCGAACTTGCCGCGCAGGTTGCGGATATGGCTGTCGATCGTGCGGTCGGTCACCGCGAAACTGGGGCCGTGCAGCCGGTCGATGATCGCATCGCGGCTGAACACCTTGGTCGGCGTGCCCGCCAGCAGCTTGAGGATCGAGAATTCGGTGACGGTCAGTGCCACTTCGCTGCCCGCCCAGTCGGCGCGCCACCCGTCGAGATCGAGCGACAGCCGGCCGTGGCGCATCGCCGGTTCCGCCGCCTCGACCGCCTCGCGCTGCCCGCCCGTGCGGCGCAGGATCGCCATCACCCGCGCCACCACCTCGCGCGGGCTGAACGGCTTCACGACATAATCGTCCGCGCCCAGCTCGATCCCCAGCACCCGGTCGATCTCGTCGTCGCGCGACGACAGGAACAGGATCGGCACGTCGCCCTCGGCACGCAGCCGCCGGCAGACTTCCAGCCCGTCCATCCGCGGCATGTTGATGTCGAGCACGACCAGGTCGGGCGCATGGCTGTGCGCCATCGCCAGCGCCTGCTCGCCATCGGGCGCCTCGATCGACTCCAGCCCGGCCTTGGCCAGCGCGAAGACGAGGAGTTGTCGGATATGGGGATCGTCATCGACGACGAGGATGGTGCGGGACATTGCCGGCGGGATCATCATCATCGCGCGGCTCCCGTCAACGGCGAGGGTGTGGGGGAGGGTGCGGGTGGCGCCTCGGCCGCGGGCGCAGGGGTGGCAGCCTCGGGCGATGCGGCGGGCTCAGGCGATGCCTCCGGCTCCGGCGGCACCGGCGGCGGTGCGGGATTGGGCGTGCCGTCACAGCCGCGGCCCCATCGTGCCTCGGCCGGTGACGGAGGCTTCGGTCCCAACACGGCATCGACCGCCGCCAGCCTGCGGGCGTTGCGCCAGGTCCAGCTGTGCCAGTCCGACTGGCTGTACTCCACGCTGTTCAGGATATCGCTGCGCACGGCGCGGATGCGGTCGCGCAGGGCCGGCGCGGTGGCGCGCGTCTCCAACTCGGCAAGCGCAGTCAGTGCCGACGGCCCCTGCTGGCGCAGGTAGCACAGGTCGAGATGCTGTCCGGCGCCGCCGACCTCTCGCGCATGCCGGACGTTCCAGTGCGCCGCGATCGCGCCGAGATCGGTCGCGCATCCTGCCGCCAGCACCAGCCCGGCGGCAAGCGCATTGCGGTTGATCAGCCAGGACGACGACTTGCCGGCCAGCAGTCGCCAGCAGATCAGCACGAGTCCGACCGCGACCAGCGCCATCCACGCCAGCGCGGCGATGCGCAGCTCGGTCAGCGAGAAGGCGCGGACATAGTCCCAGGTGCGCAACATCGACGACGCCACCAGCAACAGATTCTGCGCCACCCACAGCGCTACCAGCGCGCGGATCGCCGGACGCTGCGCGCTCTCGCTGCCGGGACGCAGCACGGTCAGCACGAACAAACCGGCCAGCAGCGCGGTCGCGATCAGCGAATAGGCGCCGCGATGCGCATAATCGGCCAGCGTGACCTGCCCAGGAAGCGGCGCGGCGCTCCACAGGAAGACGATGTCCGACAGGTTCTGGAGCGCGAAGATCGCGTTGAAGGTCAGCAGCGACAGGGTGATCGACACCGGCGGCACCTTCAGCCAGCCATCGCCCAGGCTGAGTTCGCGCAGCTGGACCCGGGTGGCGAAGGGATGGGGACGCAGCGTCGGCCAGACGGCCAGGCCGATCAGGCCGGCAACAAAGGCCTGGGGGATCAGCCCGAGCGGCGAGGCAAGCTCGACCTGCTGGAGCATCGCGCCGATCAGCGGATTGGCCCCCGCGAACAGCGCGACGAACACCGCCCCGCCGATCACCGGCAGCGCCAGCACCGCCGCCACCTGGGCGATGCGCGTCTTGCGCCGACGCGTCCGCATCTTCGCCAGCCGCTTCGCATCGAGGATCGGACGCGCCAGGCCATAGCCGGTCGCGAAGACCAGCCGGTTGCACCAGCGCCAGGCATCGTCGAACCGCCGGCGCGACAGCAAAGCCGCGCTGCCGATCGCCGTCCAGAACAAAGTCCATTTGGCAAGCCCGGGAGCATCGACCAGCGTGACGGCGAAGAACAGCGCGACCAGCACCGCGATCATCGCCTGACGGCTGCGCCGCACCGGGCGAACCGCCACCACCAGCGCAGCCGCCCATGCAAGCGCGAACCCGCCGAGGGTGGCCCCGATCCACTGATTGTAGAACAACCAGCTGCCCAGGATCATCAGCAGCCCGGCGGCCACTTGCTTGATCGCGAAACTCCCTCGCGCCGCACCTGCCAATCGCATCCCGACCATCTCCTTCATCCGGAGACGGCAATCGCCGGGGCGGATCGAGAGCCGATCGTCGGCGCGGTGAGATGTCGGTGCAGATTCGGTGCAGGCGCCCAAAATCCTCTCCCCGGAGGGAGAGGGGGACCAGCCGCAGGCTGGTGGAGAGGGGGTTCCCCCAAGCAAGACCTGCGTGGTGCGGAAACTCCCTCTCCACCGCTTCGCGGTCCCCCTCTCCCTCCGGGAGAGGATTTTTCAGTGTCGTCAACCGCTTGGCGGCGCGGTCCCGGGGAGGGGCCGGGGGGAGGGACCGCGCCGCCGCTGGCCGGTCAGCGGATGACCGCGGACCGGCAGCTTTCGTAGAGGAACCAGGCGCGGCGCTCGGTCTCGTCGATCCACACCTCGATCAGGCTGGCGGTGGCGACGTCATGATAGGTGTCGCACAGCTCGTGCACCCGGCGCATCTCTGCGACCAACTGCTTGTTGTCGCCATGAAGTTCGGCGAGCATGTCCTGCGGATCGACATAGGCCTCGTTATTGTCGAGGATGCGCTGGCGCCCCGCGATGTCGGAGATCGATCGGATCGTGGTCCCGCCGATCTTGCGCGCGCGCTCGGCGATCACGTCGGTCATCGCGAAGATCTGGTCGCCCTGCTCGTCGAGCAGCAGGTGCCAGTCGCGGAAATTCGGGCCGCTCATGTGCCAGTGGAAATTCTTGGTCTTCAGATATAGTGCGAAGACATCTGCCAAAAGCCCGCCAAGGCCTGCAGAAATGTCGCGGGTCGCGTCCGCGCCCAGATCGGTCGGCGTGCCCAGGAAACGCTCCGCGAGTGACACCGTGTTCGACATCGTCTTTCTCCTCATCCGGGGCAGGGTCGATGTCCTGCCGACAGGACAAGAGATACGGACCGTTCCGGCCGCGCCAATCCAAACCAAGGTTTGGGGCGGGCTGTACGCAAGGCTTAGCGGTCGCGCAGGAAGAGTCGCCGGTTGCCGCCATCGCCGCTCAGGTCGAAGCTCTGGCCCGGCAGGGCGGCGGGGAAGCGATCGGGCGCGATGCCGCGATCGGCCAGCGTCCGGGCGAGGAGCGTCGCGGGCTCCTCGCGCGCCTCGTCGGTCAGCTGCAGGCTGCCCCAATGGATGCCGATCGCGCTGCGCGCCTCCAGGTCGGTCATCATCCGCACCGCTTCCTCGGGGTCGGTGTGCTGGTCCGCCATGAACCAGCGCGGGGCATAGGCGCCGATCGGCAGCAGCGCGACATCGGCTGCGCCGCATCGCTGGCGCATGTCGCGGAAGATCGCGCCGTCGCCATAGCCGGTGTCGCCGGCGAAATAGAGCCGCCCGGCGGAGCTGTGGAGGATGAAGCCGCCCCACAATGCCATGCGGCGGTCGCCCGGGCGGCGGGCGGACCAGTGGTGCGCAGGCACGATATCGGCATGGGCGCCCCCGGGCAGATCGATCCGGTCCCACCAGTCCCCGGCGACCACGCGCGCCTCCGGCACGATCCGCCGGACGATGGCGTCATTGCCCAGCGGGGTGACGATCAGCGGCCGGTGCGCGGCGTGCAGCCGGCGCAGCGTGTCCGCGTCGAGATGATCATAGTGGTTGTGCGACAGCAGCACCGCGTCGATCGGCGGTAGCTGGTCGAACGCCACGCCCGGCGCGGTCACCCGCCGCGGCCCGGCGAAGCGCACCGGACTGGCGCGGTCCGACCAGACCGGATCGGTCAGCAGGTTCAGCCCCGCCGCCTGGATCAGCAGCGTGGCATGGCCGACCATCGTGATCCGCAGCCCGTCGACGCGCGCATCCGGGATCGCCTCGGTCACCGCCACCGACTTGGGCCAGGCCGCGGCCTTCTCGCGCAGCTTCCACTGCATCACCTGGTGCAGCGAGCGGTCGGTATCGGGATGGCCCGGATTGAAGAAGCGCAGCCCATCGAAATGATCGGTGACCGGGCCCTGATAATAAGGATTGGCGCGTGGCATCTGGCGATCGGTCCCCTTTGCCGCCCGAGATGGGGGCAGGGCGGCGCGACCGCCAGTGCCGGCCGGTCAGCCGTCGACAAAACGCGGGATCGGCCCCCATTGCGGGGTCTGGTCGGGCAGGTCGACCTCGACCTCGTCGATATAGCACCAGCCCCAGCCCTGGGGCGGGTCATAGCCCTCGATGATCGGATGACGGGTGGCGTTGAAATGGGCGCGCGCGTGGCGGTGCGGCGACTGGTCGCAACAGCCGACATGGCCGCAGCTGCGGCACAGGCGCAGGTGGACCCAGGGACTGCCGATCTTCAGGCATTCCTCGCATCCTTTCGCGCTGGGGGTGACATCGGTGATGGTCATGCTGTGTCGGCACCCGGTCATCGCATCCTCCTGAAGCAGTACATGCCCTATCCAAACCGCTCCGATCGCCCATGACTATCATATCAAGGTCTGACCGAACGCCGGGTCGCGCCAAACCTGAGTATGATAGTCGCTCGCCCGGCATCGGCGGATAAGGGCGCATTCCCACCGTCCCGGCGGCAGGCAGAAGGGCCAGGCGATGCGCATGACGAACGGCTTCACCCCATCGGCGACCGGAGCGGTCGCGGTCCTCCCGCCGATCGGCGATCCGACCGCCGCGGACGAGATGAACCACCGCATCGCCAACAGCCTGCAACTGGTGATGGCGATGGTCTCGGTCGAGGCGCGGGCGGTGCTGGACCCGCATGCCCGCGCGGTGCTGCAGATGACCGGCCAGCGGATCGGCGCGATCGCCAATGTCCACCGCCATCTGTACCGCAGCCATGCCGCCACCCATGTCGCGCTCGGCGACTATCTGGAGGAACTGGCCGGGGATCTGGAGCAGGGATGCGGACAGGGCGCGGTCGGGCGGCAGGTCATGGTCGATGCCGATGCGGTGGTGGTGCCGCCCGATACGGCAAGTTCGATCGGCGTGCTGGTGTCCGAACTCGTCGCCAATGCCTGCAAATATGCCTATGCCGCCGATGCGCCCGGCGACATCCGCATCACGCTGACCGCGATGCCGTTCGGCGGCTATCGCCTCCAGGTCGAGGATCGCGGCGCCGGCCGGGGTGACGGCGCGGCGCGGGGCAGCGGCATGGGATCGCGGCTGATCGAATTGATGGCCGCCCGGCTGCGCGCGGCGCATTGCTGGCAGGACGCCCGGCCGGGCACCCGCTTCGTCCTGATGTCCGGCCGCCCATGAGCGATGCGACGCCCGCGCGGTTGCGCAATCGGGCCGGATCGTTCAGCGTCGAACCCGTCTGGACGCGCTGGGCCGGACCATGGCGAGGGGCTGACATGACGCGGAACGGGTGGCCGGTGCGATGGGAAGTCGCCGCGGCAGGACTGGCGGCGATCGCCATCTTCACCCTCGACGTGCTCAGCCCGCTCCAGGGCGCGATCGCGGTGCTGTACATCACCGTCGTGCTGCTGGTCGCCCGGCTCAACCGCCGCGATCCGGTGGTGGTCGCCGGGGTGGTGTGCGTGCTGCTGGCGGCGCTCGGCTATGCCGTCAGCCATGGCGACGAGCCGCTGGACGGCGCGGCGATGCGCCTGACCGTCAGCCTGTTCGCGATCGCCATCACCACCATCCTGTCGGTGCGCGACCGTTCGGCGCGCGACACGCTGGCCGAACAGGCGCGCACGCTCGAACTCACCCATGACACCGTCATCATCCGCGATGCCGCCGATCGCATCCTCTATTGGAACGAGGGCGCCGAGCATCTCTATGGCTGGCGGCGCGACGAGGTGATGGGCCGCCGTGCCGCCGACGTGCTGCAGACCCGTCTGGACGGGCGGGGCGAGGGCCCGGATCGAACGATGGCCGATGGCGGCAGTTGGTCGGGCGAGATCAGCCGGGTGCGCAAGGATGGCGAGCGGATCGTGCTCGCCAGCCGCTGGCTGGCCCGCAACGACAGCCGCGGCCGCGCGATCGGGGTGATCGAGACCAGCGCCGACCTGACCGAACAGCGCCGCGCGGCCGAGGCGCGGCGGCGCGCCGACCTGCGCTATCGTTCGATCTTCGACGCCGCCGGCTTCGCGATCATGGAGGTCGACTGGCAGATCGCGGCCGACATGGCGGCATCGGGCGCGCCGGTCGACGAAGGCTTTGCCCGCATCGTTGCGGACCAGTCGCGCGTCGGCGACGCCAATCGCGCGGCGGCGCAGATGTTCGGCCTGTCGGATCGCGAGCAGCTGGTTGGCGCACTCACGGTCGCGCACCATACCCAGCACGGGGTCGAGACGCTCGTCCAGATCCTGGCCGCGCTGCTGGCAGGCGAGACGATCGTCGAGCGCGAGACTCGCTTCCTGCGCGCCAATGGCGAGCCGATCGACGTCGTGCTGCGCGTCACGCTGCCCCATGGCGAGGATGCGTGGCGCCGGGTGCTGGTGATGGCGATCGACGTGACCGAGCGCAACCGGACCCAGGCGCGGCTGGTCGAGGCGCAGGCCGAGCTGACCCATGTCGCGCGGATGACCACGCTCGGCCAGCTGGCCGCGTCGATCGCGCATGAAGTCAACCAGCCGCTGTCGGCGATCATCACCTATGCCAAGTCGGGCAAGCGCTGGCTGAAGCAGGAGGCGCCGGGGGCGGGGGAGGTTGCCGACTGTCTCGACCATATCGCCTCGAACGGCGTGCGCGCCGCCGAGGTGATCGACCGCGTCCGCCGCCTGGCGCGCAAGGCCGATCCGCGGCACGGCGAGGTCGATCTTGCCGCGATCGTCGAGGAGACCGCCGCGCTGCTCCACCGCGAGCTCGACGCGAACCGGGTCGCGCTGTCGGTCGATCTTCCCGACGCGCTGCCGCCGGTCGCGGGCGACCGGGTGCAGGTGCAGCAGGTGCTGATGAACCTGATGCTCAACGCGGTCCAGGCGATGGCGGGGATCGACCCCGATCGCCGCGCGCTGTGCGTCTCCGCCCGCGTCGAGGGGCCGCTGCTCGCGATCGAGGTGCGCGACCGCGGGCCCGGCATCGCCGGCGAGCCCGAGCATCTGTTCCGCCCTTTCTTCACCACCAAGGACGAGGGGATGGGCATGGGCCTGTCGATCTGCCGCGCGATCGTCGAACAGCATGGCGGCAGCCTGACCGCGGCCAATCATGACGCGGGCGGGGCGACCTTCCGCGTCCGGCTGCCCGTCCCGATCGCCCAGCCCCGGGGAGAAGCCGCATGACCGCGCCCGTATCGCCACCCGCCGCGACCGTGTGCATCGTCGACGACGATGCCGATATGCGCGGATCGCTGAGCAGCCTGTTCCGTTCGACCGGGATGCAGGTTGCCCTGTTCGACAGTACCGACGCCTTCGTCGCCGCCGGCGTGCCCGCGGGCCCAGCCTGCCTGGTGCTCGACGTGCGCCTGCCGGGAGAGAATGGCCTCGATTTCCAGGACCGGCTTGCCGAGCTGGGCATGGCGATCCCGGTCGTGCTGATGACCGGGCATGGCGACATCCCGATGACCGTACGCGGCATGCGCGCCGGCGCGCTCGATTTCCTGCCCAAGCCGTTCAGCGACGACCAGATGCTCGAGGCGGTCGATCGCGCGATCGCGGCCGACCGCGCGCGCCGTGCCGAGGGGGAGGGCGTGGCGAAGCTGCGCGAGCATCACGCCCGGCTGACCCCGCGCGAGCGCGAGGTGATGAGCCTGGTCGTGACCGGACTGATGAACAAGCAGGTCGCGGCGCGGCTCGACCTGTCGGAGATCACCGTGAAGATCCACCGCGGCAATGTGATGCGCAAGATGGAGGCGCAGTCGCTCGCCGATCTGGTGCGCATGGCAGAGGCGCTGGGCGTGCGCGACGCCAGCATCCACCGGTTCGCCACCCCCGCCTGATCCGGCATTTTCTGCGGCAGGTGCGGCCGCCATCCAGGAGTATCCCCAGTGTCCACATCATCAGTCATCGCGATCGTCGACGATGACGCCGGCGTGCGGGGCAGCCTGGACAGCCTGATGCGATCGGTCGGCATGACCACGCGCGCCTTTTGCAGCGCCGAGGATCTGCTGGCGTGCGACGATCAGGCCGAGCTCGCCTGTATCGTCACCGACCTGCACATGCCGGGGATGAACGGGCTGGAGCTCCAGGCCGAGATATTGCGCCGCGGTTGGCTGCACCCGCTGATTCTGATGACCGCCTTCCCGACCGACGCCGCGCGCGATCAGGCGATGGCGGGCGGCGCGCTGGCGTTCCTGACGAAGCCGATCGATCCCGACTGCCTGCTCGACGCGATCGAAGCCGCGGTCCACTGACGGGTCAGCGCCGGCGCAGCACCGCCTTGGCCCCCAGCGCGAAGAAGCCCGCGACCAGGCCCCAGAAGGCCGAGCCCAGCCCCCACAGCGCCAGGCCCGACCCCGCCGCCAGGAAGGTGACGATCGCCGCATCGCGCTCGTCGGCCACGCCCAGCATCGTCTCGATCGACCCGATCAGCGCCGGGATCAGCGCCGCGCCGGTCAGCGCCGCGATCGCCGCGGGCGGCAGCGCGAGGAACAGCCGCACCAGCGCGGGCGCGAAGGCCGCCAGCACCAGGTAGAAGCCGGCATAGATCAGCCCGACCGTCCAGCGCCGCCGGGCATCGGGATGCGCGTCCTGGCTGGTACAGATCGCCGCGGTGATCGCCGCCAGATTGACCGCATGCCCGCCAAAGGGCGCCACCGCGACGCTGGCGATGCCGGTTCCGATCAGCAGCGGTGCCGGTCGCGGCGCATATCCGGCACTGCGCAGGACGACGAGCCCGGGCAGGTTCTGCGACACCAGCGTCACCAGGAACAGCGGCAGCGCGAGGCTGACGAGGGCGCGCACATCCAGCGCGGGCAGGACGGGCGCCAGCGTGCCGAACAGCGGCCCCGGCGGCAGCGCGGTCAGGTCGCCGCGCACCAATGTCAGGACGATGCCGGTGACCAGCACGAGCAGCAGCGCATAGAGCGGTGCCCTGAGCCGCGCGATCAGGAACACCGCAACGATCGCCGCGACCAGCAGCGGATCGACCCCCGCTGCCCGGAACAGCCCGAGGCAGAAGGGCAACAGCACCCCGGCCAGCATCGCCGATGCGACCGATGCGGGGATCCGCTCGGCCAGCCGCCCCAGCGCGGGCAGCAGCCCCAGCACGACCGTCAGCGCGCCCGCCACCGCAAACGCCCCGACCGCGACCGGCCACGCCATCCCCGGCGCGCTCGCCGCCAGCAGCGCCGCGCCCGGCGTCGACCAGGCAAGCACCACCGGCATCCGCAACCGCCACGACAAGAACCCTCCCGCCAGCGCGATCCCCAGGCACAGCGACGTGACCGCCGACGCGGTCTGGGTGACGTCGCCGCCCAGCGTCCGGATCGCCTGCACCACCAGCGCCACCGTCCCGCCAAACCCGATCACCGCGGCGATCAGCGCGGCGGACCAGCTGGGCAGGGGTGGGAGCGAGCGAAGCACGGCTTCCCCGTAGCGGATCATCTTGCGGGTTCAAGTGGGATGCACAGGGCGCGGTCGGCGGGCGTTCGACTGCCGATGTCCCGTCGCTGTCCCGGGACTGTCCCGTCCCTGTCCCGTCCCCGGCGCGGCGTGTCTTTGCCAATGCTCCCTTGCTCGCGATGCTTCCGACCGGCTGCCCCACCCACCCGTCACCCCGGCTGCAATGCCGGGGTCCACCGGGCAGCGCGTCCCGGAGATGCGGCAGGTGCGGTCGCAATCGTCTGGCGGGCGGGGCGGACGGTGGCGCATTCCCCGGCGGCCGGGATGGAGGCTGGGTGGACCCCGGCACTCCGGCCGGGGTGACGGTCGTGTTGGGGGGAGCAGTTTTCAAACCAGGGCCGTAAACGCCCACCGCGACCCACCGCCCAACTCAATCTCACCCCCCGTCATTCCCCGCACGACTGTGCGCTCCGCAACGGAAACTGGATTCCTCTTCTATCCCCTTGGTCGCCTTGAGGACCTTGACCGCCTTGATGGGGTCGAGTGGCCGGGTCCGGGCGACTGCGAGGTGGTGCGATGGAGGATGCGTCGGGTGCGGGGAAGGCGAGGGGCGGCTGTTTCTTCGTCCTCGGCCGCGATCTGTGGGAGCGGGTGTGGCAGGCGGAGACGGGCAACCGCATGACGCTCGCGCTGGTATGGCTGGTGCTGCTGGCGGGCACCGGCAGCGGCCATGCCCGCACCCGCTGGTCGGCCAAGGCGTGCGAGACGCATCTCGGCATCGGCAAGCCGCGCGCGCGAAAGGCGATCGACGAGCTGATCGCCGCCGGGCTGGTGACGCGCAGCGCAAGCTGGACGAAGCTGCGCCCGGTCTATGACCTGCCCGGGCTCGACCGCGATGCCGATCCGATCTTCCTGCCGGTCGCGCTCGTCACCGGGCTGGCGGGGGAGACGCCGGTGCTGCGCCGGGTGCGCGAGACCGGCGACCCGCTGGCGCTCCGGATGCTGATCGACCGGTACGGGCTGGTGGCGACCGACGCGACGCATGGCGTGCCGATCCATGCCTATCGCGGCGGACTGGTCCCGGCTGGAGAGCAGGACAGCGCGCTCGCCGGCGCGGTCGGAAGCTGGCACCTGTGGACCATCCGGTCGGGCATCTTCCGCCTCGCCGGGGGGAGCTGGACCGACCCGCACTGCGAAGCCGAGGCCGAGGAGCCCTGGCGCAGCTTCTGGGCACGGATCACGCTGCTGACGCGGATCGGCGCGGTGCGGGAGGAAGGCTGGCTGTTCGACGGCCAGTCGCTCGATGCCGAGCCGATCCTGCCCTTCGGCGCCGACCCTGACAGCGACAGCCCTGACGCTCGCGCCGCGGTGCACGCGATGACCGAGGCCGGCGTCCGCCTGCTCGAGCGGCTGCCCGCCGACCGCATCACCGACGACGGCGCCGGCCGCATCGTCCCGCTGCCGCGCCACCATCAGGCGCCGGCCTATCGCCAGGTCCTGCGCATGCGCGTCGAGCCCGATACGCCGGGTCGGCGACTGGCGTGGAAGGCACGATACGCAGGGATTGCCGAGGCACAGGCGCGGCATGAGCGGATGCTGGACGAGATGCTGCTGGGGGTGCCGAAGAGCAGGTGAGGCGTCGCAGACGAGCCGGTGCCATCGTCTTCCAGCCGAAGGTTCTCTCGACGACACAACGCCGGGGCAAGACCCTTCGCCCTTTCGACCCGATCTAACCACACCAGCGGGCGTTGGTGCCTTGGTGCCTTGGTGCGCGTAATGCCCCAAGGGCCGGGGTGCTACGCAGCCGTGTTGCGGCGGCAGTCCCTCTAGGGAAACGCACCGAAACAGAGCCTGGTTGGTCGGTTTGTGGCCAGGCTGAAAAAGGGCTTTGGTGCGTTGCCTGAGAGGCGTGGTCATTTTCACACGCCGGGGAGCGGGGTCTGCTTCGGCGCCGGGATGTGCTGCTCTACCTTCACGATGACGTATTCGGTGCGCAGCCCACTTGTGGTCAGCCATTGATCCATACGCACGATAACGACCAAGTAATCCTCTTTGGAGAACGACTCCTCTGACGCATCCACCCGCGCCCAGAACGCTTCGTCTTCAATCTCTGCCTGTATGGTCTGCGCGCCATTAGACAGCCGCCACTTGCGCCCCCGATCAAAGAACAAGCGTTTGATCTGGTAAGTGGCTCTGAACTGGTCCGACGAACTTGGTTCACTACCGGCAGCCGCTACAAAGGACGGCGCTTCTGCGGCTTCGATCCGTTCATCGACTTGGCCTTGCTTCTCTTCGAAGCGTATTTCTTGAACGCCTCCGTCCCGCAGCGGCTCCGTAAACTTCTCGAGTGGCTGGCGAACGGATGGTTCATCCACCAATCTAGCAACCGTTGGATGGACAATTATCTCATCGCCATCCTCGGCAATGAGGGTTGTGTTACCGTCCTCCAATACAATCTGCTTGGCCACACGCCTTCCACGAAGCCAACGCACGGTCTGAATCAAACCTTTGCCGCCAAGCTTCGCGGCGTCTTTGACGGTTATGCCGAGCAGCCCGAGCAGCGAAATCGTTACTGAGCCTTGCGGCGTCATTGCCCAAGCAATGGTCGCATCTTTGATGCCGTCCAACCAATGGACCGCAATCCCCACGTCGAAGCTGCCGCGCTTCACGTCCGACTTCACTCGGACCTTGACCCTGCCAGGTTCGCCAGTGCGGATTGCATCGGCATTTTCGATCAGCTTGCCCAGTGCGAGAAGCGAGGACGCAAGTTGCGTCACGTCCATCTCGCCGTCTTCCACAGCAGGACCATCATATACGACGCGGAAGTGATCGCCCGTCATTCGGCCTGACTATCTACCTCGGTGCAGCCTGTCTATCGCTGCCAGCACCCTGCGCCCTGAGGCGTGGGGTGCTGTTCGCTCACGTCTTGGACGCGCGCAGCTGAACGATTATGTCCGCTATGGTCAGCGAACCGGAGCGCAACCCCTCAACGAAGTAATCTGCCCACGCACGATAGTTGGCATATTCCGCAGGCGACATAGCGGCCAAGTCGCGCTTCAACTCCTCATCGCCTAGGCGGCGCTCATCCGCAATACCGGCCTCCTCCTCCGCTACCATGCGCTCGAATTCAGCGTCATCACGGGCGCGCTCTGCCCGCCATCGCTCGTCCTCCCGCCGCATCTCTGCGTCGAGTTTCTCACGGAATTTGGCGAAGGCGGGCAACCGGCGCGGCCAAGGTACGCGGCCGGGAGTGGGACGCATCCGCGTTACCTCAGCGAGTACCTGCTCTTCAATCCGAAGCAATTCGGATTCTAACGCGGCTAGTTCGCTGATTCGCTCATCTCGTCTGCGCTCGTGATACTCATTTCGTTTGCGGTTCGTTGCGAGATTTGTTTGAACTGGGTAGCTGTTCCATTCGTGATTACGATAATACCGAGCCGCGAACGCATCAGGGTCACGCTCGTAGTCGTCAACTCGCGCACGGCTCTGCTCATAGTTCTTTTCGGCATACACTATGCCAAGCCGCTTCTGTCGTACGCGCTCTTGAGCTGCACGAATGCGGGCAGCCAAACGCTTTGGCAAATCAGGTCGTTTCGCCATTTAACCCTCGGCTGGCGGAAGAGGTGGGATTCGAACCCACGGTGAGCTTGCACCCACGGCGGTTTTCAAGACCGCTGCCTTAAACCACTCGGCCACTCTTCCGTTGGCGCGTGCGCTAGCGCGGGGGAGGGGGTGAGCGCAAGCGGGCAGAATTGTTGATGAAACGTTGGGCCGGGGGCTTCATCCGCGGGAATCGCTGTGTCACTATGCCCGACATGCTCAAATTCGGTGTTGCGTTGCGTGGATTGGGGGCCGTCACCCTGGCGGTAATGACGACGGTGGCGCTGCCGTCCTGCGTCCAGGCGCAGCAGAGCGCGCCGCTGAGCGAGGCGGGGTTCCAGGCCTATCTGCCGCAGCTGGCGCGCGAGGCGGCGGCGGCTGGGGTCAGCAAGCGCGCGATCGACATGGTCATCCCGACGCTGACCTATAATGCCCGGGTGGTCGAGCTGGACCGGCAACAGCCCGAGACCAGCCCCAATGCCCGGATCCCGGCGTTCGAGCCCTATCGCCTGCGCCATGTCGACGCGTCGCGCATCACCCGAGGCCGCGCCGCCTATCAGCGTCAGCGCCCGCGCCTGGCCAGCATCGAGCGCGAGACCGGCGTGCCCGAATCGATCATGGTCGCGATCTGGGGGCATGAGACGAATTACGGGCGGGTGATGGGCAATTTCGACCTGCCCCGCGCGCTGGCCAGCCTGGCCTATGAAGGGCGAAGGCGCAGCCTGTTCGCGGGCGAGTTCATCGCCACGCTAAAGATGATCGACCGCGGCGTGCCGCGCGAGAAGCTGGTCGGCAGCTGGGCCGGGGCGTTCGGCGGGCCGCAATTCCTGCCCTCGGTCTATCTGCGGCTGGCGCGCGACGGCGACGGCGACGGCATGGCCGATATCTGGACCAGCGAGCCCGACACGCTTGCCTCGATCGCCAATTATTTCGTCGATGCCGGATGGCGGCCGAACCAGCCCTGGGGCTTTGCGGTCAGCGTGCCGGCGGGGCTGAACCGCGCGGCGATCGCGGGCAAGGTCACCTCGCCCCGGTGCCCGCGGGTGCATGAGCGGCACAGCCAGTGGAAGTCGCTGGCCGAATGGCGGGCGATGGGGATCGTGCCGATCGGCCGGTCCTGGCCCGACGAGCGGATCCAGGCGACGCTGCTCGAGCCCGACGGCCCGGGCAAGACCGCCTATCTGTTGACCGGCAATTACCGCGTCATCCTCGATTACAATTGCTCGAACTTCTATGCCCTGTCGGTCGGCCTGCTGGCCGACGAGGTCGAGCGCTAGCGCCGCCGCGCACCCCGCTTCGTGGTGCCGGGATCGTCCCGGCGCCGCACGGGTCTTCACCCGGCGGTGATACCCGCCTAGGAAGGTCCGATACCCCCGTTTGCGTTGGATTCGAGATCTCCATGAAGAAGTTTATCGCCGCTGCGTCCCTGTTCGCCGTTTCGCTGGCCATGCCGCTCCAGGCGGCGGCACCGGTGTTCGATACGCCGGCGCCCATCGCCTATATGGTCGACCTGACGACCGGCGCGGTGCTGTTCTCCAAGGATGCCGATCGCCGCATCCCGCCGGCGTCGATGGCGAAGATGATGACGGTCTATGTCGCCTTCGACCTGATCAAGCAGGGCAAGCTGAAGCTCGACCAGAAATTCACCGTCGCGCCCGAGACGTGGCGCAAGTGGCACGGGCCGCAGGCGGGATCGACCATGTTCCTGGAAACCGGCGAGCAGGTGAGCGTGCAGGACCTGCTGTACGGCATCGTGACGCTGTCGGGGAACGACGCCTGCGTCGTGCTGGCCGAGGGCGTGTCGGGCACCGAAGAGGCCTTCACCAACCTGATGAACCAGCAGGCGAAGAAGCTGGGCCTGACCAACAGCCATTTCGGCACGTCGAACGGCTGGCCGGACGAGGGCCGCACCTATGTGACCGCGCGTGACCTGGCCAAGCTGGCCCAGGCGACGATCCAGGATCATCCGCAGCTCTACAAGCAGTTCTACAGCCAGCATAACTACACCCGCACGCTCAGCACCGGGCAGGTGATCAAGCAGGACAATCGCGATCCGCTGCTGGGCGTGGTCGCGGGCGCCGACGGGCTGAAGACCGGCCATACCGAAGAGGCGGGCTATGGCTTCACCGGTTCGGCCGAGCAGAATGGCCGCCGGCTGGTGATGGTCGTCGCCGGGCTCGACACCTATAATGGCCGCGCGGCGGAATCGGTGAAGTTCATGAACTGGGGCTTCCGCGCCTGGTCGCCGCACAAGGTCGTCGCCAAGGGCCGCAAGGTCGGCGATGCCGAGGTTCAGGGCGGCGGTTCGGCGCTGGTCGGCCTGGTCGCGCCCAAGGATCTGGCGGTCAGCGTGCCCAGCGGCACCACCCCGTCGATGCAGGGCAAGATCGTCTATACCGGCCCGATCAAGGCGCCGATCAAGGCCGGCGACCATATTGCCGACCTGGTGATCGCCACCGCCGATGGCGGCCCGCAGACGCTGCCGCTGGTCGCCGAGACCGACGTGGCCGAGGCGGGCTTCTTCCGCCGCGCCTGGCTGGGCTTCTGGGGCATGTTCGGGCTTTGAGGCGGTGCGCCGGGCCTGACGCCGCGATAGCGGCCGGGCCCGCGACGAAGAGGGGGCGATGACCGATCTGATCGGCAACGAAGCGGCGCGTGCCGCGCTTGCCGCCGCAATGGCGTCGGGCGCGCTGCACCATGCCTGGCTGATCGCCGGCCCCGAGGGCGTCGGCAAAGCAAGCTTCGCGCGGATCGCGGCGGCGCGGCTGCTGGCCGAGGCTGCCGAGCCGGGCCGGCTCTCGCCCGGCTGGGACATTCCCGAGACCAGTCAGACCGCGCAGCTGCTGGCGGCCGGCGCGCATCCCGATTACCGCGAGATGCGCCGCCTGCCCAAGGATCCCGACAAGCCCGACCAGGGGCTGGCGCGGTCGATCCCGATCGCCCAGGTGCGCCAGCTGATCGCCAGCTTCGCGACCAAGCCGAGCTTTTCGGAGCGCCGCGTGGTGGTGATCGATTCGATCGACGAGGTCGAGCGCCCCGGCGCCGCCAACGCGCTGCTCAAGGTGCTGGAGGAGCCGCCCCAGGGCACGATCTTCCTGCTGGTCAGTCATTCGCCGGGCCGCCTGCTGCCGACGATCCGGTCGCGCTGCCGGCTGCTGCGCTTCGATCCGCTGGCGACGGGCGAGGTGGCGGCGATCCTGCGCGCCGAACTGCCCGATGCGACCGCCAGCGAGATCGACGCGCTGGTGCGGGCAGGGGAAGGGTCGCCCGGCCGCGCGCTGGGCTTTGCCGGGCTCGACCTCGCCGCGCTGGAGGCGGACATGACGCTGATCGCCACCACCGGCGATCCGTCCAACGCGGTGCGCGCGCGGCTGGCCAAGCTGCTGGCGCTGAAGGCGGCGCAGCCGCGCTACGAGGCGTTCCTCGAGCGGTCGCCAAGCTTCATCGCCGAACGCGCGCGGACGCTGTCGGGCGAGCCGCTGCGCGTGGCGATCGAGGCGTACGGCGCCGCGCGCAACCTGGCCGGCGCGGCGCAGGGCCTGTCGCTCGACGCCAGCGGGACGGTGTTCGAGATGGGCGGGCTGATCGCCCGGCTTGCCAAACCCTGATTTCGCGTGTCGAGAGGGGTGACTTACCGCCCCGATTTCTCCTAGAGCGCGCGCATGTCCCGACCCTATTATCTCACCACGGCGATCCACTATCCCAATGGCCGGCCGCATATCGGCCATGCATATGAGATGATCGCCGCCGACGCGATCGCCCGGTTCCAGCGCGCCCAGGGGCGCGAGGTCCGGTTCCAGACCGGCACCGACGAACATGGGCTGAAAATGGTCAAGACGGCGCGCGACCGCGACATGACCGCGCGCGCGCTGGCCGATGAAATGTCCGGCTATTTCCACGAGATGGCCGACGCTCTGGACATCAGCTATGACCGGTTCATCCGCACGTCGGAGGCTGATCACCACGCGGCCAGCCAGGCGATCTGGCAGGCGATGGCCGATGCCGGCGACCTGTATCTCGACCGCTATGAAGGCTGGTATTCGGTCCGCGACGAAGCCTTTTACGAGGAAAAGGAACTGGTCGAGGGCGAGGGCGGGCAGAAGCTCTCGCCTCAGGGCACGCCGGTCGAATGGACCGCCGAGGAGACCTGGTTCTTCCGCCTGTCGAAATATCAGCAGCCTTTGCTCGACCTCTATGCGGCGCAGCCCGACTTCATCCGCCCGGAGTCGCGTCGCAACGAGATCATGCGCTTCGTCGAAGGCGGGCTGGTCGACCTGTCGGTCAGCCGCACCAGCTTCGACTGGGGCGTGCCGGTGCCGGGATCGCCGGGCCATGTCATGTATGTCTGGGTCGATGCGCTGACCAATTACCTGACCGGCGCAGGCTATCCGAACGATGCCGCCGCGCTGGAGAAATGGTGGCCGGCGGAACTGCACCTGATCGGCAAGGACATTGTCCGCTTCCATGCGGTCTATTGGCCCGCCTTCCTGATGTCGGCGAAGCTCGCGCTGCCGAAACAGGTGTTCGGCCACGGTTTCCTGCTCAATCGCGGGGAGAAGATGTCGAAGTCGGTCGGCAATGTCGTCGATCCGATGGAACTGGCGCGCCTCTACGGCGTCGATGCGCTGCGCTATTTCCTGCTGCGCGACGTCAGCTTCGGCAATGACGGCACGTTCAGTGACGAGGCGATCGTCACCCGCGCCAATGCCGATCTGTCGAACAGCTTCGGCAATCTCGGCCAGCGCGTCTGTGCCTTCATCGCCAAGAATCTGGACGGCAAGGTCGAGGCCGGCCGCGCCGATCCCGCCGACGATGCGCTGCTGGTCGAGGTCGATGCCGCCTGTGCCGGCTTCGCCAGGGCGTTCGAGGATCTGTCGCTCAGCCAGGGCATCGAAAGCTGGATGACCGGCGTATTCGCCTGCAACCAGTATATCGACGTGCAGGCACCCTGGGCGCTGCGCAAGACCGATGCCGAGCGGATGCACGCCGTGCTGTCGACGCTGCTGAAGGCGATCCACCGGCTCGCCGTGACGATCCAGCCGGTCATTCCGGGATCGGCGGCGAAGCTGATCGCGCAGCTGGGCCATGATCCGGCGACCGGCACCTTCAACATCACCGCGCCGACCCCCATCTTCCCCCGACTGGAACTTGGCACGGCGGAGGAAAAGTGAGGCTCGCGGACAGTCACTGCCACCTGAACTACAAGGGGCTGGCCGAGACGCAGCCCGAGGTTCTGGCGCGGGCGCGGGCGAGCGGGGTCGAGGCGATGCTGAACATTGCCACGCGCGAGAGCGAGTGGGACGATGTGCTGGCGGTGGCGGAGCGCGAGGCGGATGTCTGGGCGACGGTCGGCATCCATCCGCATGAGGCCGACCAGCATCCAGATGTCGACACCGCCAAGCTGGTCGAGCGCGCGCGCCATCCGCGCGTCGTAGGCATCGGCGAGACCGGCCTCGATTATTATTACGACCATTCGGACCGCGACCGCCAGCGCGCCAGCTTCCGCTCGCACATCGCCGCCTCGCGTGCGCTGCAGCTGCCGATCGTCATCCACACCCGCGATGCCGAGGAGGATACCGCCGCGATCCTGCGCGAGGAGATGGGGAAGGGGGCCTTTCCCGGCGTCATCCATTGTTTCACCGCCAGCGCCGCCTTCGCCGATATCTCGCTCGATCTCGGGCTCTACATCTCGATCTCGGGCATCGTGACGTTCAAGAGTGCGAAGGACCTGCAGGACACCGCAGCGCGGCTGCCGCTGGACAAGCTGCTGATCGAGACCGACGCCCCGTTCCTCGCGCCGGTCCCGCATCGCGGCAAGACCGGCGAGCCGGCCTTCGTCGCCGACACCTGCCGCTTCCTGGCCGCGCTGCGCGGCGAAAAAGCCGAGGATCTGGCGGAGGTTACCCGCCAGAACTTCCACACGCTCTTCAACAAGACCCACGGGTGAAGCAAGCGCAACGCGTCCCCCTCCCGCTCGCGGGAGGGGCTAGGGGAGGGCCTGTCCTCTCTAAGGTTGCGCTGCTTGGACACTCCCTCCCGCAAGCGGGAGGGGAGAAATGATGAAACTCCGCATCCTCGGCTCCGGCACCTCATCCGGCGTCCCGCGCATCGGCAACGACTGGGGCACCTGCGACCCCGCCGACCCGCGCAACCGCCGCAGCCGCGCCTCGATCCTCGTCTCGACCGAGACCACCCGTATCCTGGTCGACACCAGCCCGGACATGCGCGAGCAGTTGCTGGCCGCCGATGTGATCGATCTCGACGCGGTGATCTGGACCCACGACCATGCCGATCATTGCCACGGCATCGACGATTTGCGCCAGGTCGCGCATCACACGGGCAGGGCGATCCCCGGCTTTGCCCGGCCGTTCACGCTCGACCAGCTCCGCACCCGCTTCGCCTATGCGTTCTTCGGCCGCGGCGGTTATGAGGCGACCGTGAACGGCGCCGAGCTGCCCGACCGACTGACGATCGGCGACATCTCGATCCAGGTCGCGGACCAGCCGCATGGCGGCATCACCTCGGCCGGCCTTCGCTTCGAAAGCGGCGGTGTATCAATCGGTTATGCGACCGATTTCAATATCATGACGAACGGGATGCGCGGAATCTACCGCGATCTCGACCTGTGGGTGGTCGACGCGCTGCGCCATGCGCCGCACCCGACGCATCCGCATGTCGGCGCGACCCTGGGCTGGATCGATGAACTTGCGCCGCGCCGCGCCGTTCTGGTCCATATGGACAATTCGCTCGACTATGCGACGCTGGCCGCCGAACTGCCGCCGGGCGTCGAGCCTGGCCATGACGGGCTGGAGATTGCGCTGTGACGGAATTCGACACGATGCGGCTGGTCTATCTGCTCGCAGCACTGGTGCTGGTCAGCAGCGCCTTCTGGGGTCAGCGGTTTCAGCTTGGCACCATGCTGCGCCTGGGGCTGATGTGGGCCGGCATCTTCCTGATCGCCTATCTGATCGCCGACAATCGTCATGCGATCGGTCGGGCGATCGGCATCCTGCCGGCGGAAAGCGTGCCGGCGGAGGATCGGCCGGATTCCGGTGACGACCGCCCCCGGTCCGACATCGTCCTTCTTGGCAATGCGGATGGCGCGGGCAGGGCCTGACCCCGCCGTTCGGCATTTGTTCAGCCTCGACGGGGTAGGGCATTGCCATGGATAATCAGTTACTTGTCCTGGTCGCCGCAGTGCTGGTGCTGCTGTTCGCAGCGCGGCTCGTGTCGGGCGGGTTCAGCCTGCGCGGGCTGGTCCATGGCCTGCTGACCTGGGCGGCGATCGGGCTGATCGGCTTCATCGCCTTCACGCATCAGCGCGAGATCGCGGCGTTCCTGTCGCGCATGTCCGACGGGATCGGCGTCGAGCAGCAGGTCGTCCAGGGCGACACGGTCCGCATCCCGATGAGCCGCGACGGCCATTTCTGGGCAAAGGTGAAGATCAACGGCGTCGAGCGCCGCATGCTGATCGACAGCGGCGCGACGCTGACGGCGATCTCGGTGCGCACGGCCGAGGAATCGGGCGTCGAGCCGGGCCGGATGCCGGTGGTGCTGGAAACCGCCAACGGATCGATCCAGGCCCGCAGCGGTCGCGCCGAACGCGTCGAGATCGGCCCGCTGACGACGCGCAACCTCGACGTGGTGATTGCGTCGAACTTCGGCGAGTTCGACGTGCTGGGCATGAACTTCCTGTCGCGGCTCAAATCCTGGCGCGTCGAAGGCAAGACGCTGGTGCTGGAGCCGGCAAAGGCCGGCGACAACGAACGCCGGCGCGGAACGAGCCGACAACGGCAGGCCGAGGGCGACGGGACGGTGTAGCCCTCGCTCGTGCCATCGCTAATTTAACATAATGTATATTATCGTTCTGAGGTTCTATGATGAGAGTGAGCGCAACCGCGACTGTCCTCGCTCCACCAGGATTGATTTGTCAGGTCATCTTGAGCCCACGTCACTGGTCCGAACCTTGGCCCGCAAGCGTGTTCAGGTCTGCGGATTCCCCGACGGCCGCACCAAGGTACGCCACTGCGGCCTGATCCTGCGCTGGCGGGTTCGCAACACGATGCAGCGCGAGAACCAGACCGAGATCGTGGACAACAAACGGCCCCGCGCGGCCTGCGCCATGGCGCAGGCCTTGCAGAGCGCCCACCCGCACCGGCATCGGAACACCGACGCACCAGTTCGCCGCTCTCGCCGTCGGTAGGCGTTTCGCCAAGTGGCGCGCTGCTCCGGATAAAGGGCGCGTGGGCAGCGCGCCCAAAGGCGGCCGGGAAGACCGCCTCTCCCCCGCTCACGCCTCGGCGGGACACCTCCATCGAGGAAGCGCACGCTTTCCACTGACGGCGGCCGGTTCGATCACGCCGATGCCGGGCGTTCCTCTGCAGTCCGCGACTTCCCGAAAGCGGTCGCTCGTTAATAGGACGCGGAACGCCTGAGACTGGGACTTAGCTGCCGTTCGTGAGCCGGACCGGGAATGACAGGTCCCCATCCAACACCAGCCATTCCCGAAGCCGCGATAGTCGTTTCAAGACTGCGCGCGACTGGCAGGTAGGAGATTGCCGGGTTCGGAGAAACGAAGGTAAAATGCTGCCGTTCGAATAAGGTGGTGCGTACCGAATGATACTCCCCGGCCAAGCGATTCGCATTTGCCAAATTTGAGCCGGCGGCATAGCAATGACGACGGTACATTCGCTTGTGGGGGGCTGATTTGCAGATTAAAAATATCAGTGTTCGAGGGTATCGCACCATCAAAGATGAGCTTAGCGTTCCATTGGATGACGCAATTACATTAGTAGGCCCCAACAATGCAGGAAAAACAAATACACTAAAAGCTATTCAGCTGTTTTTCACTGGATATGAAAATAAATTGAACTATTCTTTTGATAAAGATATATGCAAAGGCGAAAAATCGCTTCGAACTAACATACAAATGACAATCAGCGATTTTGAAACGGGCGCAGATAGTGACACTACTGATTTAATTAAACAAATTAGATCAACGCTAGACATTTCCACTGGTTCAGAATCAGAGATAATTTTGTATCTTACTTTTTCGGAAAATTCTAAACCTGTTTATCGTGTTTTTCCGAACGCGAAGCGGCCAAAAGGAAGTGAAGGTGTAGCTTATTCTAGGTTAGAAAAGAAACTTTTTGAAAGCATTCTATCAAAGTTCTCAATACACTACATTCCTTCTGAAAAAAGTATTAGTGACCTTTACGAAGGTCTCGTTATGCCATACTTGTTTCAGCGGATGCACGCTGAGTTGGCTCCGAATTTATCATCTCTTGATTCCGCGCTGAACAAAGCTTCCGATGAAATTAATGAAGTATTAGAAAACGGCGGACTTGGCTCTTTCAAAACATCTTTCGAACTTCCTAAAACTCCAAGCGATTTTTTTCGAAATGTTGAGTTTAACTTGAAGGATGTAAATACGACTAGCGTCTTTCAGAAAGGCATGGGAATTCAGTCTGCGGTTTTGTTGAGCAGCTTTTGCTGGATTTCCCGACAGGAAAGGTCATATGGCAAACTTCCTTTATGGCTCCTTGAGGAGCCAGAATCTTATCTGCATCCGCAATTGGCTAATCAGTGCCTGAGCCTTTTAAAAACCCTATCTGCTCACTCCCAAGTAATTGTAACCACCCATTCGCTTGGCTTTGTTCCTCAAGACCCGGAAAAAGTCTTAGGCGTGAGTTCAGAGTCAGGCTGGACGAAAGCAAGTCAGTTCAAAACTTATCACGAGGCTACAAAGCAAATCCGAAACTCGCTCGGCGTGAAATTTTCCGATTACTATAATTTTTCAAAGTTTAATATTCTAGTTGAAGGCCAAACCGATCGGAAGTATCTAAATCTAGTTATAGAGGCGGTGAGAGCAAATGAAGCTGAGGCGAAAAATTTCCCTACACTCCTATCGAATGGCCTGAGCGTCCACGATTACGGCGGCGTGAAAGGTATCGAAGGCTTTTTGCGCGCAACGTTCGAGTTTATCAGAGCTGAGCGAGCTTCAATCTCTTTGCTCGATGGGGACGATGCAGGAGATAAGGCACGAAAAGATTTGCAACAATTTTTTGGCCGGAAAGACATCCCGTTTCAGCCAAATGCAGACTTCATAATCATTAGAGACCGCTTTGCTATTGAAGGTTTATTGCCAGATGAGTGGATCAAAGAGGTAAGTACCGCTCATCCGGGATGGTTAGAGGGGTACGCAGAAGACGCAGCCGGCGCAATCCTTCCCTTTAAAGTAAAAGACAATAGCAAAGAGCAATATTTTAACTGGTTTAAAAGCAAGGCGTCCGATTCAGACCTTAAAGAATGGTTTGACCGTTGGCGGCCGATATTTGAAGTTTGCGAAAAATCACTTAAAAGACAAGGTGAGATACTTTATTAATAACAGGTACTTTGAGATGATTAGCGAGTGCCTGAGGTTGGATTAATGAGTAGAGATTGTCCGACACTGAGATATTCATTTGCACCACCAAACGGCCAACTTGGGCACGTAGTCGATCGGCAGCCGTTCAATCGGCGAAGGGCAGTTTCAGCTTCACAGGTTGTTTCAGTGGCTGCACCGCAGCGGCCTGAGTTGGTCGCTAGCCGCCGCTTCGCTCGTCTGGGATTAACGGCAGCTGCGGCCGTGAGGCTCGACCCCAAGATACAGCCAACCCTCCGCCAGCACATGCGTCTGCAAACGGGCGCGTGTCGCGCGATTGGCTCCCTACCCTCACCTATGCGCCAAGCCAGAACGTACCTATACCCGTCCCGGCGAGCAGCGGAATTCGAGGAGGGCGTGATGCGCCATTGGGCTTCGTCGGCGGCGGTCACAGCGGCCATCATGACCTCCAGCTCAGGCTCGGCGAGCCCCGGGCCCGCTGTGGCTTCAGGCATCTATGTTCGCGACATGCAACGGGAAGGCGGTGCCTTTGACGCGATCGAGCGCGCGGTTGCCGGTCTTCCCGACGCCAAGCGCCCTTTCCTCCGCTCAAGGCTGCTCAAGTCGGTTGCCGCGTACAGGATCAGACTCTCGAGTACAGGCAACCGGGTCTCGATCGTGTATGACGCCAAGGCCCCTATCGTTCTTTGGCTCGGCGGGGAGCCGGTCAGCTGGAAGCTTGCCGAATGGTTCGTCTACGACGTGTCGGCGAAAGCGGATGGCGACGCGATTTCGCTGACCTTCCTTGGCTCGGACGGCGAGCGCACCGTCGTGTATCATAGCGTTGGCCGGGACCTGGTGGAGGAGACGAGCATCGTCACCCCCCTGCTCTCTGCGCCGATCACGTACAGGCTCGTCTATCATCGAGCGAACTGACCGGATCGACGATCCGAGCCGCGCGCTGCGGTTGATCTCGGGCGCCGCCACCTGACCGTCTCAGCCATCGATGATCCGCTGGCCCGCGGCATTGCTATAGTCGCGGATCGACGCGATCTGCTCTGGGCTCAGCACGCGCGTCGGGACGAAGTTGGAGATCACCTCGCTCTGGCGGAAGATGATCGCGTAGCGCCCGAATATGATAACCGTGAAGTCGCGCCATTCGAACCGGGCACTGCCGCGGGCAGAGGTGAGCGCGATCCCGGCGTCGGACCATTCGGCGACGGTGGCGTCATGCAGCGACTTTTGCTGCGCGTAGATCCGCCGCACCCGCTTCGGCATGCGCAGATAGGCGGAGATGAAGATGCCGGTCAGCAGCGCCAGCCAATAGGCGCCGCCTGCAAGGGCCGCGAGCAGCGGCGGCGCCAGGTGCAGCAGCCATGCGATCAGCGCCGCCGCCCCGCCGATGAGCGCGCCGCCGATCGCATAGGCGCGGATCACCCGCGCCGACTTCCAGGTCGTGATCAGGTTGAGCCGATAGACCTGGATCAGATCCTCTACGGTTGGTGTGAAGGTGACCGATTGCATGTCGCCGGGGTGGCAGAGCGATCGAGGCGGGACAAGTGCCCTCCCCCTTCCCCGCCGCGCGGCCGGCACGCCATGGCGCCGCGCGGCCGTGCCTGATACCAGCGCGTCGACACCCGTTTCGAAAGGCCCGCCGCATGACGACCGTCTCCATCCAGCGCCTCGTCGAGATCATGGCGCGGCTGCGCGATCCGCAGACGGGATGCGAATGGGATACGGTCCAGACCTTCGCGACCATCGCGCCCTATACGATCGAGGAAGCCTATGAGGTGGCCGACGCGATCGAGCGGGGCGACATGGCCGAGCTGAAGGACGAGCTGGGCGACCTGCTGCTCCAGGTCGTGTTCCACAGCCGCATGGCGGAGGAGGCCGGCCACTTCACGCTGCAGGATGTGGTCGACGCGATCAGCGCCAAGATGGAGCGCCGCCACCCGCACATCTTCCAGGGCGCCGAGGCGGGCGGCCACCATCTGTGGGAGCAGATCAAGGCGGAGGAACGCGATCGCAAGGGCGCCAGCAGCGCGATGGACGGCGTCGCGCTGGGCCTGCCCGCGCTGCTGCGCGCCGAAAAGCTCCAGAAGCGCGCCGCGCGCACCGGCTTCGACTGGCCCGACCCGAGCGGCGCCCGCGCCAAGGTCGAGGAGGAACTGGCCGAGGTCGAAGCCGCCGGCGACGACACGCGCGAGGAGGAGATTGGCGACCTGCTGCTCGCGGTGGTCAACTGGTCGCGCAAGCTGGGCTATGATCCCGAAGCGGCGCTACGGGCGGCAAATGCCAAGTTCGAGCGCCGCTTCCGGGCAATGGAAGCGATAGCGGGCGAGGCGTTCCCGACGCTCGACCTCGATGCGCAGGAAGCCTTGTGGCAGCGGGTGAAGTCGAAAGAGTGAGGCTTCTCCCCTCCCGCTCGCGGGAGGGGTCGGGGGAGGTCTTGTTACCCATTACCGACCTGAATGGGGAGGACATGCCCTCCCCCATGCGGGAGGGGAGTTTAGCCGCGCTGCAGGAACCGTTCGTGGTCGCGCGGGGCCATGCGGACGTCGTAGATCGCCTTGTCGCCCTCGATCGACTGGTCGAGCACTTCGCCATGCTGGTGCAGCCAGGCGGCGGCGGCGCCGTCTGCAGGGTCGAGTTCGAAGCGGAAGCGGCGATGGCCGTGGGTCAGCTTGGCGGCGACGGCGGTGATCAGGTCGTCGACCCCCTGCCCGGTCCAGGCGGAGATCGCCACGACATCCTCGCGGCGGCGCGCCTCGACCAGCGCGTCCTCCAGCGCCTCGCCTTCCAGCAGGTCGATCTTGTTCCACGCCTCGAACCGCGGGGTCGTCTCTTCGACGCCGATTTCCTGCAGCACCTTCTCGACATCGGCACGCTGCGCCTCGCTGTCGGGATGGGCGATGTCGCGGACATGGATCAGCAGGTCGGCCGACACCACTTCCTCCAGCGTCGCCTTGAATGCGGCGACCAGCTGCGTCGGCAGTTCGGAGACGAAGCCCACCGTGTCGGACAGGATCGCCTTGTCGATGCCGGGCAGCTGGATCTGGCGCAGCGTCGGATCCAGCGTGGCGAACAGCAGATTCTCCGCCATGACGTCGGCGCCGGTCATCCGGTTGAACAGCGTCGACTTGCCGGCATTGGTATAGCCGACCAGCGCGATCACCGGCCAGGGCGCGCGCTGGCGCCGGTCGCGGTGCAGCGTGCGGGTGCGGCTGACCTGCTCCAGTTCCTTCTTGAGCCGCGCCATCCGGTCGCGGATCA
The DNA here is from genome assembly GCF_055521555.1 of Sphingomonas sp. BL-S-25. NCBI lineage: Bacteria > Pseudomonadati > Pseudomonadota > Alphaproteobacteria > Sphingomonadales > Sphingomonadaceae > Sphingomonas > Sphingomonas sp. BL-S-25. The sequence goes on along the minus strand of NZ_CM145486.1, from coordinate 4,187,180 downwards.
GCCGACGGTCGGCCTCGATCTGCGTCTCTCCGGGACCGCCGAGAAAGCCGAAGCCGCCGCGCTGCCGCTCGAGGTGGGTCCAGCTGCGCACCAGCCGGCCCGCCTGATAGTCGAGATGGGCGAGCTCGACCTGCAACCGGCCCTCGGCGGTGCGCGCGCGCTCGCCGAAGATTTCGAGGATCAGGCCGGTGCGGTCGATCACCTTGCAGCCGAGCGCGGTTTCCAGGTTGCGCTGCTGGATCGGCGTCAGCGCCGCGTCGAATACTGCCAGCTGAAGCTCGCGGTCGCGCACCGTCTCGGCCAGCGCCTCGACCTGGCCCGACCCTATCAGCGTTCCCGCCTTGGGCTGGCGCAGGCGGAAGGCGGCCTTCTCGACCACCTCCACGCCGATCGCCAGTGCCAGGCCGGCCGTCTCCTCCAGCCGCGCTTCGGCGTCGCGCGAACTGACCCCGATCTCGGGATAGATGACGACTGCCCTTGCGCCGCGCGTGAACTCGCTGGCGTCGCGTTCGAAACCGGTGCTCATCGGGGACCTACTCAGTCCTCGCCATTCTGTTCCTCGGCCAGGTTCAGCGGGTGTGCCGGCTGGATGGTCGAGACCGCATGCTTGTAGACCAGCTGGGCCATGCCCTCGCGCTGGAGCAGCATGCAGAACAGGTCGAAGGCGGCGATCTGGCCCTGGAGCATCACGCCGTTCACCAGGAACATGGTGACGTTTTCCTGCTGCTTGCGGACCGCGTTCAGGAAGATTTCCTGGAGGACCGGGTTCTTGGCCTGATGCTCGCCAAGCTGGTCGAGCAGCGCCTCGAGATCGACCGCGCCCGAGGGCATGATCGTCGAGATGGCATGCTTGTAGATCAGCTGGGACTGGCCGTCGCGGCGCAGCAGGACCGAGAAATTGTCGAACCAGGTAACGATGCCCTGGAGCTTGACGCCCTTGACCAGGAACATGGTGACGGGGGTCTTGGACCGGCGCAGCGAGTTCAGGAAAAGGTCCTGCAGCGAAGTCTGTTTTTCGGCCATCGATGGGCTCCAATGTTCTTGGCGGGATCTGTCCCGCTGGGCGCCGTTTCCCGGCGTCGGAGTCGCGCCACCGCTGGCGCGCGTCCATAATCTAGGATGTCCCGCACCCGGCGTCCACCTCTGCTTGCTTGAACCGGCGCGCCGCCTTGCCTAGATGGGGGCGTTGCGAGGCCACGCCCTCCCCCGCGATCCTGCGGGCAGAAGTCCGGGACGGCCCGGCCCTTTCAAGAGGAGGGCTCGATGGCCTGGATTGCATTGCTCGTCGCCGGTCTGTTCGAAGTGGTGTGGGCCTATTTCATGAAGATGTCGGACGGGTTCAGCCGCCCGCTCCCCACCATCGCCACCTTCGCCTTCATGTTCGTCAGCTTCGGCCTGCTCGGCTGGGCGATGCGCCAGCTGCCGCTGGGCACCTCCTATATGGTGTGGACCGGCATCGGCGCGGTCGGCGCGTTCATCGTCGGCGTCGTCCTGCTGGGCGAGAGCGCCAGCGCGATGCGCATCGCCGCGGCGCTGCTGATCGTCGCCGGCATCGCGATGATGAAATCCGCGACACCCTGAATGCCCGGATTCCGCCCTGTTATACGACCGTATGACAGGGCGGAGACTCAGTCCTCGCGCGTCTCGGTAATGCCGAGCAGCTTGAGCTTGCGGTGCAGTGCCGAGCGCTCCATCCCGATGAAGCTGGCGGTGCGCGAGATGTTGCCCGAGAAGCGGCGGATCTGGATGCGCAGATATTCGCGCTCGAACGACTCGCGCGCTTCCTTCAGCGGGGCGCCCATGATCGCATTGGTGCCCATGCCATTGTCCATCTCCGGCTTGCCGAGCACCTCGGGCGGGAGCAGGTCGAGGTCGATCCGGCCGATCCGGTCACCCGGGGCGAGGATCACGGTACGCTCGACAACGTTGCGCAGTTGGCGGACATTTCCCGGCCATTCATAGCTTTGTAGCGCAACCATCGCATCGGGTGCGATCTCCGGCGTCGGCACGCGGCGCTCATTGGCATAATGCGCGACGAAATATTCGACGAGCACGGGGATGTCCTCGCGCCGGTCGGTCAGCTGGGGCAGCGCCACCGGCACGACGTTGAGCCGGTAGTAGAGGTCTTCACGGAAGCGTCCCTCGGCAATCTCGGTCGTCAGGTCGCGCGAGGTGGCGGAGACGACGCGGACATCGACCTTGACGATGCGGGTGCCGCCGACGCGGCTGAAGCTCTGGTCGGTCAGCACGCGCAGGATCCGCGCCTGGGTCGCGATCGGCATGTCGGCAATCTCGTCGAGGAACAAGGTGCCGCCATGCGCCTGTTCGAGCAGGCCGGGGCGGACCAGGTCGCCATTCTCTTCGACGCCGAACAGCTCCTCCTCGACCCGCTCGGGCGTCATCCGTGCCGCGCTGACGATGATGAAGGGGGCGTTGGCCCGCTGGCTCCAGCCATGGAGCAGGCGCGCCGCCACTTCCTTGCCGACGCCGGCGCCGCCGGTGATCAGCACGCGGCTGCCCATCGGCGCGACGCGCTTCAGCGTGGCGCGGACCGAGTTGATCGCGCCCGACACGCCGGTCAGGTCGGTGTCGCGTCCGGCCGAAGCGCGCAGCGAGGCGACCTCGCGCCGCAGCCGCTCGGTCTCGGTCGCGCGTTCGACCATCAGCAGCAGCCGGTCGGCCTCGAACGGCTTTTCGATGAAGTCGGCAGCACCGCGGCGGATCGCGGCGACCGCCGTGTCGAGATTGCCGTGACCCGAAATGACCAGCACCGGGATCGAGGGATCGCGCCGCTTGATCTCGTCGAGCAGTTCCAGCCCGTCGAGCCGCGACCCCTGGAGCCAGACGTCGAGCAGGACCAGGCTGGGCCGGCGCTCGGCGATCGCCTCCAGCGCCTGGTCGCTGTCGGCGGCGCCGCGGGACTCATAGCCCTCGTCCTCCAGCACCCCTGCCACCAGTTCGCGGATGTCGCGTTCATCGTCGACGACGAGGATATCCAGGCTCATGACTTCGCGTTCCCACGGGTAAGCGCCGCGGGCCGTATATCGGCCCCGTCGGCGGGTTCGGTGTCGCTGCCCGCCATGGTGGCGAGCAGTTCGGTGTCGAAGCAGATGGTGACCACCGTCCCGCCGCCCTCGCGGTCGGTGAAGGCGATGGTGCCGAAATGCTCCTCGATAATCTTCTTGACGATCGCCAGGCCCAGCCCGGTGCCGCGGCTGCGCGTCGTCATATAGGGTTCGAAGATGCGGTCGCGCTCGACCGGAAGGCCGATGCCATTGTCGGTCACGGTCAGGATCAGCCGGCGCCCGTCATCGTCGCGGATGCTGAGCTTGATCTCGCCCTGCGGCAGGGCAGCCCCCTCCCCGCGCCCCTCGATCGCCTCGACCGCGTTCTTGACGATGTTGGTCAGCGCCTGGCCGATCTGGCGCCGGTCGGAGACGAGATTGGGCAGGCCGTCGGGCATGTCCGTCTCGAACCGGATCGCGGGATGCGCGACCTCGTGCAGGAACATCGCCTGGCGGGCGATGTCGATCAGCGACTCCGGCCGGAAGATCGGCTTGGGCATGCGCGCGAAGGACGAGAATTCGTCGACGATGCGGCGAAGATCCCCCACCTGCCGGACGATCGTCTCGGTCAGCCGGGTGAAGGTGGTGTCCTCGGCCTCGATCTTCTTGCCGTAACGTCGCTGCAGCCGCTCCGCCGCCAGCTGGATCGGGGTGAGCGGGTTCTTGATCTCGTGCGCGATGCGCCGGGCGACGTCGGACCAGGCGGCGCGGCGCTGGTCGAGTAGTTGCTGGGTGATGTCGTCGAAGGTCAGCACCTGCCCCTCGTCGTCGCGGGTGATCTTCACCGCCAGCGTGCGCGGATCGACCCCCGAGGACACCTGAACCACCGCCTCGCGCTCCGCCCCGTCCAGCAAGGCGTCGAGTTCGGGCGCTACCGCGACCAGCGGCTTGCCGACCGCGCCCGCATCCTGGCGCAGCATCGCCATGGCCGAGGTGTTGATCAGCTGGATGCGCCGGTCGCCCGCGATCGAGATCACGCCGGCGGTGACGCCGGTCATCACCGCCTCGATCAGCGCGCGGCGGCTTTCGGACTCGGCATTGGCCGCGACCAGCGCATTGGTCTGTCCCTGCAGCCGCTCGGTCATGCGGTTGAACGCATTGGCCAGCACGCCGACCTCGTCCTGGGTCTTGGGCTCGGGCACGCGCACGCCCAGATTCCCCTCCGCGACATCGCGGGCGGCGCCGACCAGTTCGGTGATCGGCCGCACCAGCCGGTCGGCGACGCGCAGCGCGATCACGACGACGATGCAGATGACGATCAGCGAGATGATCAGCAGCGCGATGTTGAACTGAAGCTGCAGCGCGCGGGTACGCGTCAGCAGCCCCTCATAATCGGTATAGACCGCACGCACCCGCTCGAGCCGCCCTGCCATCTGCGCGGCGCCGACTTCGCGCGTAGAGAAGAGAAAATAGTCGGTGCCGAGCACTCGTGTCAGCGAATAGATGCGCTGCGGATTGGTCCCCGTCACGCTCTGCTTGCCGCCAAGCACGGCCTGAATATCGGCTCGCTGGATGTCTAGCGCTGGGCTGCGATCCGAATTCTTCACTACTGCCTGAGTAATGATCTCCCCCTTGGGGCTGATCGTGAACAGGATCGAGTTCGCCAGGCTGCGCTGGAAGACCTGCAGTCCGAAGGTCGACTTGAATTCCTCGCTGTCGGTTGCCCAGCCTTCCTCGTTGAGCATTCGGTAAACGTCGCTCGCCATCGCGACATTCTCGTTCTCGACATAGCTCAACAGCTGCGCATAGGATTCCTGCGCCAGTTTCTGCGTGTTCTCGAGCATCCCCTGGGTGCGACCGGAGAACCAGAATTCGGCGCCGTACTGGAACAGCAGCGAGGCGATCACCGCCAGCAGCACGGTCGGCACCGCTGCCAGCAGCGAGAAGATCGCGACCAGACGGACGTGGAGCGCGCCGCCGCCCAGCGTTTCGGACGTACGACGCTTCGCCACGCGCCGGCCGATCAGCACGATCAACGATCCGAAAGTCGCCAGATTGGCGATCAGCAGCAACGCGACGAGCGGCGGAGTGAGCAACTGATCGGTCTGATCCTGACCCGACAGGACAGCCCAGGTGCCGCCGGCGACCGCGATCGCCAGCGCCAGAACGGCAAGTTCGATCGCGGGGGTAACCGCGAACCAGCGCTTCCTTAGCGTCGGTTCCTCGATTACTGGCGTCGTCGCGGCATCCATCGTGACATGGCTACAACAGGATTGTGGCCGAAAAAACACATAATCGGCGTCAACCTGTCGCTATTCGGCACCATCCGGTCGGCCGCCAACGCCATTGGCGACGGCGATGCCCAGCGTGTCGAGCCGCTTGCGCAGCGTGTTGCGATTGATGCCGAGCGCCCGGGCGGCGCGGAGCTGGTTGTGGCCGTGCCGCGCCAGCATCGCCTCGATCAGCGGGCGCTCCACCTCGCCGATGATCCGATCGTACAGCGAGCCATCGTCCAGCGCGTCCGGATCCTCGATCGCGATCCGGTCGAGCCGGGCGCGGACCGCGGCCTCGATGCCCGGATCGCGCGCGTCGAGCTGCTCGCCGCTATGGACGCTCGCTTCGCCCAGCGCGCGGCGGATGCCGGCGGCATCGACCCATTCGTCGCGACTGAGGGCGGCGAGCCGGCGCATCAGATTCTCGAGCTGGCGGACATTGCCCGGCCAGTCATAGCGTTCGAGCACCGCGACCGCGTCGGCATCGAGCTGCTTGCGCGGCAGGCCGTTCTCGGCGGCGCGGTCGAGGAAATGGCGCGCCAGCAGTGCGATGTCCTGGCGACGCTCGCGCAGCGCCGGCAGTGCGATGGGCACGACGTTCAGCCGGTAGAACAGGTCCTCGCGGAACTGGCCCGCGGCGACCAGGCTCGGCAATTCCTTGTTGGTCGCCGCAACGATGCGGACGTCGGCGCGGATCGGCCGCGCACCGCCGACGGTGGTGAACTCGCCCGACTGGAGCACGCGCAGCAGGCGCGTCTGCGCGTCCATCGGCATGTCGCCAATCTCGTCGAGGAACAAGGTGCCGCCCGCCGCCTGCTCGAACTTGCCCGCGACCCGAGCGGCGGCACCGGTAAAGGCACCGCGCTCATGGCCGAACAGCTCGGCCTCGATCAGCTCGCGCGGGATCGCCGCCATGTTCAGCGCGACGAAGGGGGCGCGCTTGCGCGGTCCCAGATCGTGGATCGCCTGCGCGACCAGTTCCTTGCCGGTGCCCGATTCGCCCATCACCAGCACGGTCAGGTCGTTCGACACGACCCGGGCGATGACGCGATAGACTTCCTGCATCGCGGGCGACCGCCCGATCAGCGAGGGGCCGCCGATCAGTTCGGCCTCGCTGGCATCGGCTGGGCCGCGGCGGCCGCGGGCGATCGCGCCGCGCACGGCCTGGGCCAGCGCATCGAGGTCGAACGGCTTGGGCAGATAGTCGAAGGCGCCGACCTCGGTCGCGCGCACCGCGGTCGCCAGCGTGTTCTGCGCCGAGAAGACGATGACCGGCAGGTCGGGATGCTCGCCCAGCAGCGTCGAGACGAGGTCGAGCCCGTTGCCGTCGGGCAGCACGACGTCGGTCACCAGCACGTCCGGCCGGGCCAGGCGGAACTCGCGGCGGAACTCGGCGACGCTGGCGGCGGTGGTGACGCGGTGCCCCTCGCGCTTCAGCGCGGCGGCGACGACGGTGCGAATGGCGCTGTCGTCGTCGACGACCAGGATGGAGCCGGGCGTGGTCACTTGGGGGCCCTCGGAAGCAGGATGCGGAAGACGGTGGATTCGCTGTGCCCGGTGCGTTCGCGAGCGTACTGGATGATGCCGCCCATGTCGCTGACCAGCTTCTCGACCAGCGGCAGGCCGAGTCCCTTGCCCTCGGGCTTGCCCGAGACGAACGGCTCGAACAGATGCTCGGCAATGTCGGGCGGCGCGCCGGGGCCGTTGTCGGTGACCGATATCTCGATCGGTAGCGGCTGGCGCGGCCGTCCCTGCCCCGTGCTGGCCGACATGCCGTGGCGATAGGCGGTGCCCAGGATGATGCGCGGCTGGGCGAGTCCACTCAGCGCCTCGGCCGCGTTCTTCAGCAGGTTGAGCAGCACCTGGAGAAAGGCGTCGGGATCGATCAGCACGCCGGGCAGCGAGGGATCGAACCGTTCCTCGACCACCATGCCGCGGGCGAAACCGGTCAGCGCCACGCGCCGGGCATGGTCGAGCAGCGGATAGACATTGGTCGGCGCCAGCTTGAGCGGGCGGGTGTCGGTGAAATCCTGCATCCGGTCGATCAGCGCGACGATGCGGTCGACCTCGGTCGTGATCAGTCCGGTCAGCTCGGGATTGTCGCCCCCGCCCATGCCGAGCAGCTGGGCGGCACCGCGAATGCCCGACAGCGGATTCTTGATCTCGTGCGCCAGCATCGCCGCCGCGCCCACCGCGGCGCGGGCACCGGCGGCGCGATCGGCGCCGTGGCCGGTCCGGCGCGGGGCGTGGTGCAGCGTGACGATCCGCCAGCCGGGATGATCGGCCACCGGCGTCTCGACGAAATCGACGCGGATGCGCTGTCCCCGGATCGTCTCGACCTCGACATCATAGGCGGCGAAGCCGTGGCCGTCGCGGCGATCGGCATAATCGTCGGGCGGCAGCAGCACCGTGTCATAGGGCTGGCCGGCCATCGCCGTCTCGCTGTGATTGAGCAGCAATTCGCACGCGGCATTGGCATGGGCGATGCGGCCATCGGGATCGATGACCAGCACGGCCACCGGCAGCGCGGCGAACAGGTCGCCAAAGCCGGGGCCCGGCACCGGCGCCGGTTTCTTGCGGATCAGGCGGCCGCGCGCGAACGCCATGGCGCGTAGAATTCGTCGAGCATGCCCAGGACGGTGACGGGATCGGCAACCTTGTTCACGGCATTGCGGAACTCGGCCGAGCCATGCAGGCCCTTGGTGTACCAGCCGATATGCTTGCGCATCATGTTGACGCCGACTTCGTTGCCATAAAGACTCAGCGAGTCGATGTAATGCGATCGAATGATGTCATATTGTTCGTCTAGCGACGGGTCGGCACGCTCGCCCTCGCCCGACAGCGCATCCATCACCTGGCGCAGGATCCAGGGCCGGCCATAGGCGCCGCGGCCGATCATGACGCCGTCCGCGCCCGACTGTTCCAGCGCGGTGCGAGCGTCCTCGACCGAGCAGATGTCGCCATTGGCGATCACCGGGATCGACACCGCGTCCTTGACCTTGCGGATGAACGCCCAGTCGGCGGTGTCGCGGTACATCTGGTTGCGGGTGCGGCCATGAACGGTCACCATCCGACAGCCCAGATCCTCGGCGATATGGGCAAGCTCGGGCGCATTCAGGCTGGAATGGTCCCAGCCCATCCGCATTTTCAGCGTGACCGGCACCTTGACCGCCTTGACCACCGCCTCGACCAGCTTGGCCGCCAGCGGCAGGTCGCGCATCAGCGCCGATCCGGCATCGCCATTGGTGACCTTGCGCACCGGGCAGCCCATGTTGATGTCGACGATCGCCGCACCGCGATCCTCGCTCAGCTTCGCCGCCTCGCCCATCTCCTTCGGCGTGCAGCCGACCAGCTGCATCGAGACGGGTTCCTCGATCGGGTCCCATGCCGCCTTCTGGATCGACTGGCGCGTCTCGCGGATCGCGGCCTGGCTCGCGATCATCTCAGTCACGTTCAGGCCGGAGCCATAGCGCCGCACGACCCGCCGGAACGGCAGGTCGGTCACGCCCGTCATCGGGGCGAGGATCACCGGCACGTCGATCCGCACGGGACCGATCTGGATGGGAGCGAGCGTCGTCATGATCTGCCTGAAAATTAGGCAGAGGCATCTACGCGCCCCTGCGTGGATTGGCAAGTTCGGGATCATTGCGGACCGGCCGCGGCGATCGACGCTCTGGCGGGCGCAACCGCCTTGCGCTACGGCGCCGCCATGGGGAAGCCGAAGACCGTCGCGATCATCGTTGCCGCTGGCCAGGGCACACGCGCGGGCGGCAGCGTGCCCAAGCAGTTCGCCCCACTTCTCGGACGGCCGCTGCTGGCGCACAGCCATGCCGCGCTCGCGGCGCATCCGGGGATCGACGCGGTGCTGGTCGTGATCGGCGACGGGCAGCAGGACGCGCTGACCGCGGCGCTGGGCGATGTGGCTCATGTCATCGGCGGCGCGATGCGGCGCGACTCCGTGCGGCGCGGGCTGGAGGCGATCGAGGCCGACCGCGTGCTGATCCACGACGCCGCGCGCCCGTTCCTGCCCGCCGTGGTGATCGACAACCTGCTGGCCGCGCTGGACACGAATGCCGGCGCGGTCCCTGCCCTGCCGGTTGCAGATACGCTTGCGCGCAGCGATGACCGCGACGGCCTGGGCGACACGGTGCCGCGCGACGGTCTGGTCCGCATCCAGACGCCGCAGGCGTTCCGGATGGACGCGATTCTGGCGGCGCACCGCGCCTGGCCGGCGGATCGCGAGGCGACGGATGACGCACAGATGCTGCGCCATATCGGGCGCGAGGTCGCGCTGGTTCCCGGAGATGCGATGCTGGAGAAGATCACCCACCCCGAAGATTTCGCCGCGGCCGAGGCGCGCCATGCCGCGACGCTGAGGGTGCGCAGCGCCCAAGGCTATGACGTCCACCGCTTTGCCGAGGGCGAGGAACTCTGGCTCGGCGGCATCCGCATCCCGCACAGCCGCGGCCTGTCGGGCCATAGCGACGCCGATGTCGCGCTCCACGCGATCACCGACGCGCTGCTCGGCACGATCGGCGCGGGCGATATCGGCATGCACTTCCCGCCAAGCGACGCACGCTGGCGCGGGGCGGCCTCGGCCCGGTTCCTGGAGCATGCCGCCGAGCTGGTCGCCGCGGCGGGCGGGATCATCGACTTTATCGACCTGACGCTGATCTGCGAGGCGCCGAAGATCGGCCCGCACCGCGAGGCGATTCGCGAGAGCATCGCGTCGATCCTCAAGCTGCCGGCGCGCCGGGTGAGCGTGAAGGCGACGACGACCGAGAATCTGGGATTTACCGGCCGCAGCGAGGGCATGGCGGCACAAGCGGTTGCAACGATCCGGGTCGCCGATCCGGACTGACACAGGGGGACATGGGGCATGATCAGGAAGAATATGCTGGCCGCCGTCGCGGCTTGGGCAGCGATTGCCGCCACGGGCGCGCATGCACAGACGTCAGTCAAGAATGCGACGGAGAAGCCCTGCGTCACCGAGCAGGAGGCCGGCGCTTTCGTCGTCCTGATGCTGCCCGGCATGGTGCGTGGCGTCACCCGCATGTGCACCAAGATGCTGCCGAAGGACGCCTATCTGCTGACCAGCGGCAAGGCGCTGGCGGCGCGGTTCGAAGCGGCGGCCGAGAAATCGAAGCCGTTGGCCGATCGCGCGATCGCGCGCATGTCGGGAGCGGGCGACGATGAGGTGATCGCCGGCGGCGCCTCCGCGCTGGCTCCGATGGGCGAGCTCATGCTGGCAAGCGCGGGCAAGAAGCTTGACGCCGCCGGATGCGGCAAGATCAATCGCGCGCTTCAACTCATCGATCCGTTGCCGGCGGAAAATCTGTCCGAACTGATCGCGATGCTCATCGATCTCGGCCTGTCGAGCGACAAGGGGAGAGACAAGGACGCGCCCTTCGCCATTTGTAAGCCGTCCCGCTGACCGGTATCGGCGTTCGCGGCATGTCGATCTCTGGAGCAAGAGCATGATTCGCAAGGGTTTCATCGCCGTCGCCGCGAGCTGGGCGGCGATGACCGCGACCGTCGCCCATGCCCAGACGTTGGGCGGCCGCGCGACTCCGTGCCTCGATGCACCGGAGGCCGAGGCCGTCATGCTGCTGATCGCGCCCGGCGCGATCCGCGGCGTGACCCAGGCCTGTTCGCGCTATTTCGTCTCCAGCGCCTTCCTGCCCGGCGCGGGCGGGCGGGCGATGCTGGGCCGCTATGAACAGGCCGCGCGCGGTGCCGAGGGTGCGGCGGGCAGCGGCATCGCCAAGCTGCTGGGCCTGCCGCCCGCCGCCGCCGCGGTGCCGGGATCGTCTGCCGGCTTCGCATCGCTGGCGCAGATGATGGTGCTCGGCAATCTGGAACGGGTCGATACCGTGCGCTGCTATGCGATCGACGGTCTGTTCCGCGCGCTCGACCCGCTTCCCCCGCGCAATCTGGCCAGCGTCCTGACGCTGGTTGCCGAATTGGGCTCGAAAGAGCAGCAAAAGCCGCTGCCGATCACCATATGCCCGCGAAAGGCACGTTGAGACCATCATGGATACCCTGCTTCCCGCCGAACTGGTCGCCGCCGCGCGCAAGGTGATCGACGCCAATCGCGCAGCCGGCCGCCGCGTGGCCGTTGCCGAGAGCTGCACCGGCGGCCTCGTCTCTGCAGCACTGACCGAGATCCCCGGATCGTCCGACGTGTTCGAGGGCGGCTTCGTCACCTATTCCTATGGCGCGAAGACCGAATTGCTGCGCGTCAGCAGCGATGTGCTGGAAACCTTTGGCGCGGTGTCGATCGCGGTCGCCTGGACCATGGCCCAGAATGCGCTGAACAAGACCGGCGCCGACGTGTCGGTGGCGATCACCGGCATTGCCGGCCCCGATGGCGGCAGCGAAAAGAAGCCGGTCGGCACGGTTGTGTTCGCGCGCGCCGAGAAGGGCGCCGATCCGGAGAAGATCGTCGCGAACTCGCGCAAGTTCGACAATAATGGCCGCGGCGGCGTCCGCCTTCAGGCGGCGCTGGTCGCGCTCGAATTGCTGATGCCGGAGCCGGTCGCCCCGACCGAAGCGCCGTAAAGCCGCGCGGCGCGCTCCTCGAACGCGTTGACCATCTTGCGCACCGCCCGGTCGAATACCTGACCGGCCAGCATCTCGAACACGCGGTTCTTGAACGCGAAATCGACGCAGAACTCGACCAGCGATCCGCCATTGCCGTCGGAGCGGAAGGTCCAGTCATTGTTGAGATATTTCAGCGGCCCGTCGACATAGTCGACGCGGATATGACCGGGCCGGTCCTTTCCCACGCGCGAGGTGAAGCTCTCGCGCAGCCCCTTGAAGCCGACGATCAGGTCCGCAACCATCTCGGTCTCGCTCTGCGAACGGACGCGCACCGCGGTCACCCAGGGCAGGAATTCGGGATAGCGGGCAACATCGGCCACCAGCTCGAACATCTGCTCGGGCGTATAGGGAAGCGCCCGCGTCTCTTGATGCTTGGGCATCAGGCCCCTGCCGCGACCTTGCCCAGCTTGGCATCGCGGGCTGCCTTCATCTTCGCGAAATCGTCGCCGGCATGATAGCTGGAGCGGGTCAGCGGGGTCGACGCCACCAGCATGAAGCCCTTGGCGCGACCGATCGCGCCGAACGCCTGGAACGCCTGGGGCGTGACGAACTCGGCGACCTTGGCATGCTTGGGCGTCGGCTGGAGATACTGGCCCATGGTCAGGAAATCGATGTCGGCCGAGCGCATGTCGTCCATCACCTGGTGCACTTCCAGCCGCTCCTCGCCCAGGCCGAGCATGATGCCCGACTTGGTGAAGATCGTCGGGTCCAGCTTCTTGACCGACTCGAGCAGGCGCAGCGACGCATAATAGCGCGCGCCGGGGCGGATCGTCGGATAGAGCCGGGGCACTGTCTCGAGATTGTGGTTGTACACGTCGGGACGGGCGGCGACGATCGCCTCGACCGCGGCCTCGTGCTTGTTGCGGAAATCCGGGGTCAGGATCTCGATTGTCGTGGTCGGGTTCGAGCGGCGGATCGCCTCGATCACCTTCACGAACTGCGACGCGCCACCATCCTTCAGGTCGTCACGGTCGACCGAGGTGATGACGATATGCTCCAGCCCCATCTGCGCCGCGGCATCGGCGACATTCTGCGGCTCCATCGGATCGACCGCGCGCGGCATGCCGGTCTTGACGTTGCAGAAGGCACAGGCGCGGGTGCAGGTGTCACCCAGGATCATGACCGTCGCGTGCTTCTTGCTCCAGCACTCGCCGATGTTCGGACAGGCCGCTTCCTCGCACACCGTGGTCAGGCTTTTCGACCGCATCAGCTCGCGCGTCGCGGCGAATCCGGCCGAGGTCGGCGCCTTCACACGGATCCAGTCGGGCTTGCGCTGACGTTCGGGACGCGGGGTCTGGGACAGGTCGTTCATGCCTGCGCATCTAGCGATGGGTTGAAGGGGATACAACACACGCTACAGGAAAGCGCATGGGCGACATCAAAGAACTGATCGACGGCTATCGCCGATTCCGTGGCGGCGAATGGCAGGAGCAGCGCGAGCGCTGGGCGCAATTGCGCGAGGGGCAGAGCCCGCGCGTGATGGTGATCGCCTGTTCGGACAGCCGAGTCGATCCCGCGACCGTCTTCGACACCTCGCCCGGCGAGATCTTCGTCGTGCGCAACATCGCAAATCTGGTCCCGCCGTTCGAGCTGGGCGGCGGCCGCCACGGCGTCAGCGCCGCGCTGGAATTCGCGGTGACGCAACTGGAAGTGTCGGACATCGTGATCCTGGGCCATGGCAGCTGCGGCGGCGTGCATGCGGCACTGTCGCAGCAGTTCAAGGGCGCACCGGCGGGGCGCGGCGGCTTCATCGCTCACTGGGTCGACATGCTCGACGAAGCGCGCGAGCGGATCATCGCCCAATATGGCGAAGGTCCCGAGGCGATCCGGGCGATGGAGCTGGAGACCGTCCGCGTCTCGCTCGCCAATCTGCGCACCTTCCCCTGCATCCCGGAGCGCGAGGCCGCCGGCACGCTGACGCTGCACGGCGCCTATTTCACCGTTGCCGAGGGCGTGCTGCACCTGATGGATGAGTCGGGCGCGTTCGCGCCGGCCTGACGGTGGCCGGATAGAGGCAAGGGGCGGTTGCCACCCGCCCCCTGCCCTGTCACTCTCCGGATTCAGGCGGGGGGGAACAGGCATGATCGGATCGTTTCGGCACAATCTGGCAAGACTGTTCCAGCTGGGCGGGCGATCCTCGCCGGCGCAGTTCTGGCCCTATATGATCGTGATGATCCTGCTGCAGATCCTCGCCACGATGGTGCCGGTGTCATGGGTGGTGAACGAGACCTTCGCGAACATCCAGCGCTTCGCCGCGGCAAATCCGGATCAGGCGACAGTCGTCCAGGGGCCGGACAGCTACTCGGTCGAGATCGATGGATACCACCCGGAACTGATGCCCGGCATCCAGAATTTCGCCATCGTCGCTGGTGTGATCCTGCTTCTGTTCCTGCTGCTGACCGGACCGGCGATGATCCGGCGGCTCCATGACAGCAATCGAAGCGGCTGGTGGCTCCTGCCCACGCTGGTGACGCTGGCCATCGGCCTGGCAGGAACGCCGCTGTTGGTAAACGGCGGCCTGAAGGGCGAAGAGCCGTCGCTGTTCCTGTTCGGCCTGCTGCTGCTCAACAACCTGGTCTATCTCTCCAGCCTGCTGGTCATGCTGCTGCTGCTGATCGCCGACGGGACGCCGGGCCCGAATCGCTATGGAACGCGCTCGCCCGAATGAGCGCGCCTAGAGCTTGAGCGCCTTGCGCGCGACCTTCTCGACTTCGGGATCCAGCTCGGGCGGGTCCATCGGCACGCTCTTTTCCAGCCGCTCGGCGATCGCGGTCAGCGCGGCGATGCGGCCCGCCTTCTTGTTGTTGCCGTCGATGACGATCCAGGGCGCTTCCCTGGTCGAGGTGCGTTCGAACATCTCGCGCATCGCCTCCAGATAGGCGTCGCGCTTCGCCCGGTTGCGATAATCGTCCAGGCCGGTCTTCCACCGCTTCCACGGATGCTCCAGCCGGGCGCGCAGCCGCTTGTCCTGTTCCTTCTGCGTCACATGGACGAAGACCTTGACCAGCGTCGCGCCGGTTTCCGCCTGCTGCGCCTCGAATGCGGTGATCTCGTCATAGCCGCGCTTCCAGTCGCTCTCGCTGGCAAAGCCTTCGACCCGCTCGACCAGCACGCGGCCGTACCAGCTGCGATCGAATACGGCGATATTGTGCTGGGCGGGCAGCCGCTGCCAGAAGCGCCACAGGAAATGGTGCGACAATTCCTCGGGCGTCGGCGCGCTGATCGGCCAGACCTCGAAATAGCGCGGGTCCCATTCGGCGGTCAGCCGCTTGATGATCCCGCCCTTGCCCGCGGCATCCCATCCCTCGAACAGGATGATCGCGCGCCGCTTGTGGACGATATGCGCGGTCTGGATATGGCTCAGCCGCTTCTGCAGCTTCGCCAGCGCCTCGTCATAGTCGCCGTCATATTTGTCGCCGGCTTCGTAATCGCTGAGATCGATGGTCATGGGCACAGACATGCCCTCCCCCAGCCCCTCCCGCAAGCGGGAGGGGAGCGGACAGGTCAGCGCTCAGGCCTTAACCGGCCTTGGGGCCGTCATTGGCCAGCTTGATGTGGAGTTCCTTCAGCTGCTTCGGCGAGACCTCGGCGGGGGCCTGCATCATCAGGTCCTCGGCCTTCTGCGTCATCGGGAAGACGATCACCTCGCGGATGTTCGGCTCGTCCGCCAGCAGCATGACGATGCGGTCGACGCCCGGGGCCGATCCGCCGTGCGGCGGGGCGCCGAACTTGAACGCATTGATCATGCCCGCGAAGTTGGTGTCGACCTGCTCCTGGGTGTAGCCGGCGATCTCGAACGCCTTGTACATGATCTCCGGACGGTGGTTCCGGATCGCGCCCGAGGACAGCTCCACGCCGTTGCACACGATGTCATACTGATAGGCGAGGATGTCGAGCGGGTCCTTCGTCTCCAGCGCTTCCATCTCGCCCTGCGGCATCGAGAAGGGGTTGTGGCTGAAGTCGACCTTCTTCGCGTCCTCGTCATATTCGAACATCGGGAAATCGACGATCCAGCAGAATTCGAAACGGCTCTTGTCGATCAGGTCGAGCTGATCGGCGACGCGGGTACGCGCCAGGCCGGCCAGCTTGGCTGCCTTCAGCTCGGGACCGGCGGAGAAGAAGATGCCGTCGTTCGGGCCCAGGCCCATCGCCTCGGCGATCGCCTTCATGCCATCCTGACCGTGATTATTGGCGATCGGACCGCCGAATACGCCGTCCTTCTGCGTCGCATAGCCCAGACCCGGGAAGCCCTCGGACTGGGCCCAGCTGTTCATCTCGTCGAAGAACTTGCGGCTCTTCTCGTGCGTGTTCGGCGCGGCGACCGCGCGGACGACATTGCCTTCCTCCACCATCGAGGCGAAGCGGCCGAAGCCCGATCCCTTGAAGAAATGGCCGACGTCATGGACCAGCAGCGGGTTGCGCAGGTCGGGCTTGTCGCTGCCATATTTCAGCATCGATTCGCGGTACGGAATCCGCTTGAACGGCAGCGGCGACACGGTGCGGCCCTTGCCATCGAAATCGGCGAATTCCTCGAACACGCCGTGCAGCACTGGCTCGATCGCGGCGAATACGTCGTCCTGGGTCACGAAGCTCATCTCGAAATCGAGCTGATAGAATTCGCCCGGGCTGCGATCGGCGCGCGCATCCTCGTCGCGGAAGCACGGCGCGATCTGGAAATATTTGTCGAAGCCGGCGACCATCAGCAGCTGCTTGAACATCTGCGGCGCCTGCGGCAGCGCGTAGAATTTGCCGGGATGGACGCGGCTGGGCACCAGATAGTCGCGCGCGCCCTCGGGGCTGGACGCGGTCAGGATCGGCGTCTGGAACTCGGTGAAGCCCTGGTCGATCATCCGCCGGCGCAGCGACGCGATCACGTTCGAACGCAGCACGATATTCTTGTGCAGCCGCTCGCGACGCAGGTCGAGGAAACGGTTCTTGAGGCGGATTTCCTCGGGATATTCGGCATCGCCGAACACCGGCAGCGGCAGCTGCGCCGCGGCCGACTGGACGGTGACGGTGGTGGGATAGATTTCGATCTCGCCGGTCGCGAGCTTCGGGTTCAGCGTCTCGGGCGAGCGGGCCGCGACCTTGCCGGTGAAGGTCAGCACCGACTCGGCGCCACAGCCATCGACGATCGGGTAGAGTTCGGAGCCCGTCTCGACCACGATCTGGGTGATGCCGTAATGATCGCGCAAGTCGACGAACAGCACATTGGCATGCTCGCGCGTGCGGTTCACCCAGCCGGAAAGGCGGACTTCCTGGCCGACATGTTCGGCGCGAAGGTCGGCGCAGGTGTGCGTGCGATAGGCGTGCATGGCTCTCGTC
Organism: Sphingomonas sp. BL-S-25; assembly: GCF_055521555.1. NCBI lineage: Bacteria > Pseudomonadati > Pseudomonadota > Alphaproteobacteria > Sphingomonadales > Sphingomonadaceae > Sphingomonas > Sphingomonas sp. BL-S-25. The sequence goes on along the minus strand of NZ_CM145486.1, from coordinate 4,169,974 downwards.
TCGAATGGCGTACGGAAAGGCGGGCGCATCAGCGCCAAGGGCTCTTTTGTCAACCCGAAGACATGTCTATGGCGCCATGATGCATATTCATGGTCTGATCGAAGACAGCGCGACCCTCGCCAATCTCTGTGCCCGGCTCTCCACCAAACCCTATGTGGTGGTCGATACCGAGTTCATGCGCGAGAATACCTACTGGCCCGAGCTTTGCCTCATCCAGATCGCCGACGACGAGGAGGCGGCGGCGATCGATCCGCTGGCCCCGAACATCGACCTTGGCCCCCTGCTCGACCTGCTGACCGAGAATGAAGAGGTGCTGAAGGTCTTCCATGCCGGCGGCCAGGATATCGAGATCGTCTACAACCTGACCGGCAAGACGCCGCACCCGTTGTTCGACACCCAGGTCGCGGCGATGGCGCTCGGCCAGGGCGAGCAGATCGGCTATTCGAACCTGGTCGACACCTATCTGGGCATCCAGGTCGACAAGGGTGCGCGCTTCACCGACTGGAGCCGCCGTCCGCTGGACACGCGCCAGATCGACTATGCGATCGCCGACGTGACGCACCTGTCGAAAATCTTTCCGCGGATGCTCGACAAGCTGCGCAAGACGGGGCGCGGCGTCTGGCTCGACCAGGAGATGGAGCGGCTCGCCGATCCCGAGAATTACCGCAACGATCCCGAACAGGCGTGGCACCGCGTCCGCATCTCCAGCCGCAAGCCCGAGGTGCTCGGCCGGTTGAAGGCGCTGGCCCGCTGGCGCGAGCAGGAAGCGCAGGGCAAGGACCTGCCGCGCGGCCGGATCATCAAGGACGAGACGCTGGCCGACCTGGCGGGCAATCCGCCGCGCAAGCAGTCGGACCTGGGCAAGGTGCGGGGCCTGTCGCCCGCATGGTCGGGCAATGACATTGGCGGACGGCTGATGGCGGCGCTGGAGGCGGCGAAGCCGATGACCGCGGCCGAGATGCCGCTGCGCGACGATCGCAAGCCTGCGCTGGGCAAGGACGGGGCGCTGGTCGCCGACCTGCTGAAGCTGCTGCTGAAGATCCGCGCCAAGGAGATCAACGTGGCGGCGCGCCTGCTCGCCCGCTCCGAGGACCTGGAGTCGCTGGCGGCCGGACAGCGCGAGGGGCTGCCGATCCTCGACGGATGGCGGTTCGAGCAGTTCGGGCGCGACGCGCTGGCGCTGGTCGAGGGTCAGCTTGGGTTCACGGTCAAGGGCGGAAAGCTCAAGATGACCCGAACCGAGGAGCCTTTATGATTCGCATCGCCCTGCCGCTGGCCGCCGTCGCCCTGATGGGATGCACTCCGACCGCGACGACGACGGTGCCCGGCCCCGCCGTTCCGCCCGCCGCGAAGACGCCGTGCGGCGCCGAAAAGGTCACCCAATATGTCGGCCAGAAGCGCAGCCCGGCGATCGAGCGCGAGGTTGCCCGCCTGTCCGGCGCCAAGGCGATCCGCTGGATCACCCCCGGCATGGCAGTGACGATGGATTATCGCGAGGACCGGCTGAACGTCGACGTCGACAGCGACGGGATGATCACGGCGGTGCGTTGCAGCTGACCGGGCCGGGTCAGGCATCCACTTCATGGGTGCGGCCCAGCGCCGCTGCCAGCGCCTTGTGACGCTTTTCGACCGCCTCGCCGTAAAGCGGGCGGTCGTTGGGCTCCAGGACCAGCCATAGCGACTGGTCGTCCAGCGCGAGCCGTGACCGGCGCAGCGGTGCCGCGACGCCGCCGCTGAGGCGCTGGCCCAGCCGGATCGCCAGGCCCCAGAGCCGCGCCTGATCGAGCATCTCCTCCGGCGCCATGTTGCCGATCGGATCCGGCGTGTCGGTCCGCCCGCCCAGCGCGGTGTGCAGCGCCTGGGCAAGGACGGCACGCCCCGTCCCGTCGATGCCGACCCAATTGCCGTGCAGCGCCACCTCGACGCCGCGTTCGGCGCGATATTCGGGATTGGCGCGCCAGCCCACATCGGCCAGCAGACAGGCGGTGTGGCGCAGCCGGGCGAGATCGGCCGGCTCCTGCTCGAACAACGGGTCGATCCAGTCGTTCAGCAGGTCGCCATGCTCGGGAAACCGCCCGAGCACCTTGCCCTCCTCGCGCGCGGCGACGATCAGCGGATCCTCGCGCCGCTGCTCCGGGGTCAGGCGGGAGAATAACAGGCCCTCGCGCAGGCCATAGGCCGACACGATCGTCCGCGTCGACCCGAGATGCTTGAGCACGCTCGCCAGCAATGCGGTGGCGTCACCCAGCGTCGCGATCCGCCCGGTCGACAGGTTCGGGACCTGCTTGAGCCGCGCCTTGGTCACATGGCTGATCGTGCGGCCGAGGCGGGTGACCTGCTCGGCCGAGATCGGATATTGATGGACGATCGGCAGCGGATAGCCGGTGATCGACATATCGAGCTGCGCGAGTGCGCGCCACGACCCGCCGACCAAATAGAATGGCAGGTCCTTGCCCCGCCCCTTCCATCCGGCTTGCTCGATCATCTTGCCAACACGCCGGTCGAGCGCCCCCTGCCCCTTTGCGCGGATCGCCGCAAGCCGCAGCACGCCGAGCGGGAACGAGACGCGATCGGTCACGGCACCGGCGACCACGCGCACCAGCTCCAGCGAGCCGCCGCCCAGGTCGCCGACGATGCCATCGGCATCGGGGATGCCGGACAGCACCCCCATGCCCGACGCCATGGCTTCCTCTTCGCCGCTCAGCAGCTCGACGTCGAGGCCGAGGCGCTCGGCAGTGTCGATGATCTCCTGCCCATTGCTCGCCTCGCGCACCGCGGCGGTCGCGACCACGCGCAGTTCCCCGACCTGCATTTCGCGCGACAATGCGGCGAAGCGCGCGAGCGCACCGCGCGCCATCGCCATTGCGGCGGCATCGATCGCGCCGGTCTCGTTCAGCGATCGGCCGAGCCCGGCCAGCACCTTTTCGTTGAACAGGATCACCGGCAGCCGCGCCGCGCCCTGATAGACGACCAGCCGGATCGAGTTCGAGCCGATATCGATGATGCCGACGCGGTTCGCGATCGTGGCTGCCGCCTGACGGGGCTTGCGGAACGGGACCGTGTTCATTTCTTCTTCTTGCGCGAACGCTTGACGGTCAGTTTGGGTACCGAGCGCGTCTTTTCCAGCGCGGCGCCGCGTCCGGACAGCGACGGATTGGTCATGAAGTAGCGGTGCAGGTTGAACGGCGTGTCGCCCGCCTCAATCCGGCGGTAGCGCCCATCGGCCAGCAATTCCCAGCTCTGTTCATTGTCGTTGATGTTGGCGACCATCACCTGGTCGAGCACCTGGTCGTGCACCGTCCGGTTGCGGATCGGCAGCATGTACTCGACACGGCGATCGAAATTGCGCGGCATCCAGTCGGCCGACGAGATGAACAGCTTCGCGCCGTCATTCGGCAGGGTCTTGCCGTTCCCGAACGCCCAGATGCGGCTATGCTCCAGGAAGCGGCCGACGATCGACTTGACCCGGATATTGTCCGACATGCCCGGCACGCCGGGCCGCAGGCAACAAACGCCGCGCACGACCAGGTCGATCTCGACCCCGGCGCTGCTCGCCTCGTACAGCTTCTCGATCACCGTCGGATCAACCAGCGAGTTCATCTTCGCCCAGATCGTGCCGGGATGGCCGGCGCGGACCTGGGCAATCTCCTCGTCGATCAGCTCGACCAGCCGCGCGCGCAGCCCGTGCGGCGAGATGTCGAGCAGCTCCAGCCCGACCGGTTCGACATAGCCGGTGACATAGTTGAACACCTTGGCCGCATCGCGCCCCACCCGCGGATCGGCGGTGAAGAAGCTGAGATCGGTATAGATGCGCGCGGTGATCGGGTGATAATTGCCGGTGCCAAAGTGGCAATAGGTGCGAAAGCCCTTCTCCTCGCGCCGCACGACCATCGAGATCTTGGCGTGGGTCTTCCAATCGATGAAGCCATAGACGACCTGGACCCCTGCCCGCTCCAGCGCGGTCGCCCAGAGCAAATTCTGCTCCTCGTCGAAGCGCGCCTTCAGCTCGACCACCGCGGTCACCGACTTGCCCGCCTCCGCCGCGGCGATCAGCGCATTGATCACCGCCGACTGCTTGCCCGCGCGGTACAGCGTCTGCTTGATCGCGACGACGTCCGGGTCGGCCGCTGCCTGGCCGAGAAAGGCCAGCACCACGTCGAAGCTTTCATAGGGGTGATGGACGACGATGTCCTTCGCCCGGATCGCGGCGAAGCAATCGCCGCCATATTCGCGGATCCGCTCGGGGAAGCGCGGCGTATAGGGCTGGAACTTCAGGTCGGGCCGATCCTCGTCGACCAGCATCGCCAGGTCGCCGACGCCCAAAAAGCCGCCGGTCTCGGTCAGCAGCGCCTCGCTGCCGCCCAGTTCCTCGAGCAGCACATCCTCGAGCGCGCCGTCGATCCCCTCTTCCATTTCCAGACGGATCACGCGGCCGCGGCGGCGGCGCTTGATCGCGCTGCGGAAGGTCAGGACCAGATCCTCGGCCTCCTCCTCGATCTCGATATCGCTGTCGCGCAGCACGCGGAACGCGGCCGACCCGAACACGTCATATCCGGGGAAGAGCAGGTGGGAGAAACGCTTGAGCAGCGTCTCGATCGTCACGTAGCGCGCGACCTTCTTGCCCGGCAACCGGACGAAGCGCGGCATCGTAGTCGGCAGCAGGACCAGCTCGCGCACCGGCTCATGGTCCGACTGGCGGATCAGGTCGAAGATCACGCTCGACCCCTGGTTGGGGATGAACGGGAACGGGTGCGCCGGGTCGAGCGCCTGGGGCGTCAGGATCGGGAAGACCTGTTCCTGGAAATGGCGTTCCAGCCACGCCTCGGTCTCGCCGGTGATCGCGGCGGCGTCGAGCACCTCGATCCCTGTCTCGGCCAGGTCGCGGCGGATGTCGTTCCACACCGCCTGCTGATTGTCGACCAGCGCCGCCGCTTCCTCGACGATTGCGTCGAGCTGCTGGGTCGGGGTCAGGCCGTCGGCCGACCAGGCCTCGACCTTCTGCAGCTCCTGCGCCTTCAACCCGGCGACGCGGACCATGAAGAATTCGTCGAAATTGCTGCCCGAGATCGACAGGAAGCGCAGCCGCTCGAGCAGCGGGTGGGCGCGGTTGCACGCCTCCTCCATCACCCGGCGGTTGAACGCCAGCCAGCTCAGCTCGCGGTTGAAATAGCGTTTTCCCTCCAGGGGATCGGCCGCCACCCCCTCGCTGGGGTCCTCGATGGCGGCAGTCGTCGTCGTCATTCTGTCTCGCTCCCATGGTCGGACAGCAAGCCGTGCCGCACCAATGTTACGCGCGCATGAGCGATCGACAAGCGCGGGCTGCGCCGCTCATAGGCGTCGTTCTCCAACGCATCGGCAACGCGGATCAGGGCGACATGGCTCCGCTCGACCCGCTTGGCGAGCCACTGGATCAGGTCGGGCTTGTAGAGCAGCATCCGCCGGTCGAAGAACTTGACCAGCAGCAAGGGCACCAGCGGGTCGTCGGGCGGTCCCAGCTGCATCAGCGGGGTCGCCGCCATGCGCGACCTCAGGTCGGGCAGCTTCACCTGCCAGAGCTCCTCGGCGACGATCAGCAGCGGCTTGTGATCGGCCTGCGCCTGGTTCCAGGCATGGAAGATCGCGGTCTCGCTGGCCAGATCGGCATCGTCGATCAGCGATCCGCCGGTCTTCGCCGCAAAGATGCGCGCCAACAGGCTCTTGCCCGATTTGCGCGGACCGACCAGCAGTCCGGCCATCACCGGCCAGGTCGCCCAACGCTCGAGCATCTGCACCGCGCGCGCGTTCGACTCGCTCACGATGAATTCGGTTTCGCTCGCCTCCGGTATGACGAGCGGCAGCGCGAGCTGGGTCATTCGCCCTTCGGGGTAGCCGATGGCGTTGCAGCGGGCGCCGCGCCGCCGCCGCCCGGACGTCGGATGCGCAGCACGCCGGGGCCCTCCTGGACCTGCCAGCCGCGGCTTTCCAGCGCGGACCTCAGGCTGCCGATCGATCCGTCGTACCGGACGCTCATGACCGAGATGCCGCCCAGCGCCAGGCTGGTGGTGCTGGCCGCGCGGACGCCGGGAATGCCCCGCACGCCCGATTCGGCCGCATTGACCGAGGATGCGGTCGGGGTCTCGATCTGGACGGTATAGCTGGAGCCGGTGTCTGCCGCGCTGGGCGTCGGGGTCGGCGTTTCGGTGAGCTCGTCCTCGGTCTCTTCCTCGACCGGCTTCGCCTCGACCGGGCGGACGGCAAGCATCGGGTCTAGCCGCAGCTGGCCGCCGGCGAGCGCTGCCTGATAGGCCTGGTCGATCCGCTGGATGCCCTGGTCCAGCATCGAGTCGAGCCCGTCGCTCGTGTCGACGCGCAGCGCGAACTGGGTGACCAGCACGCGGTCGGGCCCGTGGCTGGCGGTGAACACCGCGGTCATCGGCCCGCCGGGATAGTCGCTGCGCAACTGGACCTCGGCGATCAGAACGTCGGCCGCGCCATATTGATCGACGATCGCGCGCCACCAGCCGCGACCGCGCCGGGTGATCTGACCGGCGTTGATCAGCAGCGAATCCGGACCCGTCGCCCGCGGACGGACATAGTCGACCGTGCTGTTGGAGCTGCGGAAGCGGGTCCAGGCGGCGTTCCAGGCGGTCTCGCGCTCGAACACGCGGCCGGTTCCGCCCGACCATTGGACCGGGATCAGCAGCATCGGGGTCGATCGCGACACCTGGGTCGCGACGCCCAGCAGCGCGCCCGCCTTGTTGCGGTCGAACAGCACGCCCAGCTTCGCGATATAGCGTTTCGGGCCGATCTGCTCATGTTCGACGACGATGCCGGTGACCATGCCGTCCAGCGTCGAATCGGGCAGGGTCGACGCCTTGCCCGTCAGGCGCTTCGACAGCATCTCCCAACCCTTGCGCTGGGCGACGCGCCAGCCGCCGACCCGTGCCGCTTCGGCGGTGGCGCCGCGGACATCGACATCGACCCCCGACACTTCCAGGCTCGGCGGCTCGCTGGCAGACGGGTCGGGCCGGCTGCGCTGCGCCATCACGCCGCCCGCCGCACCTGCGATGAGCAGCGCGGAGGCAAGGCCGTACAGAATGGGGGAGCGCCGACGGATCATTCCGCGCCCTTTTGGCGAAGCGGGGGGCGAAAACCAAGCCCATTTGTCCAATGCGAGCGCCGGACATCGGACGAGCCGGGCAACGGACGACTTGATTCGCACGGCAGTTGTTCTAGGCGCTCCCGACATGAGCGATCCCGAAAGCTACACCTACGCCCAGGCGGGCGTATCGATCGAAGCCGGCAATGCGCTGGTCCGCGCCATCGCCCCCCTCGCCCGTTCGACGCGCCGGCCCGGCGCCGATGCCGATCTGGGCGGGTTCGGCGGCGTGTTCGACCTGAAGGCGACCGGCTATGCCGATCCGCTGCTGGTCGCCGCCAATGACGGCGTCGGCACCAAGCTGAAGCTGGCGATCGACAGCGGCCGGCACGAGGGCGTGGGCATCGACCTGGTCGCGATGTGCGCCAACGACCTGATCGTCCAGGGCGCCGAGCCTCTGTTCTTCCTCGACTATTATGCCAGCGGCAAGCTGGAGGCGCAGGTCGCCGAGACGGTGATCGCCTCGATCGCGGAAGGGTGTCGCCAGGCGGGCTGCGCGCTGATCGGCGGCGAGACGGCCGAGATGCCGGGCATGTATGCCGATGGCGATTACGATCTGGCCGGCTTCTGCGTCGGCGCGGTCGAGCGCGACCGGTTGCTCGACGGGTCGAAGGTCGCCGCTGGCGACGTTATCCTCGGCCTCGCCTCGACCGGGGTTCACTCCAACGGCTTCTCGCTGGTCCGCCGCCTGGCCGCGGACAAGGGCTGGAAGCTCGATCGCCCTGCCCTGTTCGACCAGGAGGTGATCCTGATCGACGCGCTGATGGCACCGACCCGCATCTATGTGAAGAGCCTGTTGCCGCTGGTCCAGGCGGGCACCATCCATGGCCTGGCGCACATCACCGGCGGCGGCCTGCTCGAGAATATCCCGCGCGTCCTGCCGGCGACCTGCCATGCGGTGGTCGACGCCGATGCCTGGGACCAGCCGCGGCTGATGGCGTTCCTCCAGGCCCAGGGCAATATCGAGCCCGAAGAGATGGCGCGCACCTTCAACTGCGGCATCGGCATGGTCGCGATCGTCGCCGAGGCGGATGTCGCCGCGGTGACCGAGGCGCTCCAGGCTGCGGGCGAGACGGTCCACCGCATCGGCACCGTGACCGAGGGGCAGCGCGGCTGCACCGTTCGCGGCAGCCAGGAAGTCTGGGGCGCCCGGGCCGACTGGAGCGCGACGCACCATGCGTGAGCACGGCCTGCCCCTCCCGCAAGCGGGAGGGGAGCAGTGAAAAAGGTCGGCATCCTCATTTCCGGTCGCGGATCGAACATGATGTCGCTGGTCGAGGCATCGCGTGCGCCGGATGCACCCTATGAGGTCGCGCTGGTCGCGAGCGACAAGCCCGATGCGGCGGGCCTCGAATGGGCGCGCGTGCAGGGCATCGCCACCTTCTCGCATTCGCCCAAGGGCATTCCCAAGGCCGAATATGAGACTGCGATCGACGGTGCGCTGCGCGAGGCCGGGGTCGAGGTGATCGCGCTGGCCGGCTATATGCGGCTGCTGTCGGACGATTTCGTCGCGCGCTGGCGCGGGCGCATCCTCAACATCCACCCCTCGCTGCTGCCCAAGTACAAGGGTCTCGACACGCATCGCCGCGCGCTGGTCGCGGGCGACATGGTCGCGGGCTGTTCGGTCCATGTCGTGACCGAGGAACTGGACGGCGGCGAGGTGCTTGGCCAGGCCGAGGTGCGGATCGAGGCGCGCGATACCCCCGAGACGCTGGCCGAACGCGTGCTGAAGGAGGAACATCGGCTGTACCCGCGGGTTCTGGCCGAGTTCCTATGCCGCTGAGCCAAGATCCCGACGCCGCCCTGGCCAAAGTGCGCGACATCGCGCTGGAGCTCCCCGAGACCGAGGAGCGGCCGAGCCATGCCCAGCCGACCTTCTTCGCGGCGGGCAAGATGTTCGCCCAGTTCCGCCACGACCATCATGGCGACGGGCGCACCGTGGTGATCGTCAAGACCGGCGATGCCGACGAAGCCGCCACGCTGATCGAGAACATCCCCGATCGCTACAGCCGCCCGGCCTATTTCCGCGCCGGCTGGGTGGCGATCGACCTGGCTGCCAAGGATACCGACTGGATCCATGTCGGCGACCGCATCGCCCATAGCTGGGAGCTGGTGGCGCCGCGGCGTCTACTCGAAGCGGGCGGGCGCTGAAAAAACCGGGATATTTCGCGCCTCGCGCGTGTTTCTTCGCGAATGCCGGCATCGGGACCGGGTCGCGCAAAGGAAACGGACGAGGCGAACATGCACATCACCACCAGCAGCGAACCCGGCGTCGCCACCGCCGAGCAGGGACAGGTGTTGCTCGACGGACCCGCGGGTGTCGCCACTGCCATGACCCCCGATGCGGCCGAGCAGACCGGCCACAATCTGATCGCCGCCGCGGCGCAGGCGCGCCAGCAGGAGCCAGGCGCCTGATCCTCTTGCGCAGACGCCGCCCGAACCCGCATAGCTGTCCGCGATGATGAAGGTCGCCAGCTATAATATGCGCAAGTCGATCGGAACCGACCGACGCCGCAAGCCCGAGCGGACGCTTCAGGTTCTGTGCGAGATCGATGCCGACATCGTCGCGCTGCAGGAGGCCGATCGCCGCTTCGGCGCTCGCGCGGCGGTGATGTCCGGACACCTGTTGGCCGAGCATAGCGATTACAAGGCGATCCCGTTCGGCGCGCGCGCGGCGAGCATTGGCTGGCACGGCAATTCGATTCTGGTGCGCAAGGACGCACAGGTGCTCGATTCCGAACAGATCCACCTGCCCGCGCTCGAGCCGCGCGGCGCGGTGATGGCGGACGTCCGCTTGAACGGCACCATCGTCCGCATCGTCGGCATGCATCTCGACCTGTCAGGTCTGTGGCGCCGGCGACAGGCACATGCGATCATCACCCACCTCCAGGCCAGCACCAACCAGTATCCGACGGTCCTGATGGGCGACCTCAACGACTGGACCGCCAATTCCGGCTGCCTGAAGGATTTTGCCCAGCATTTCGCCTTTGCCGCGACCGGCCGCAGCTTTCATGCGCGCCGCCCGGTCGCGCGGCTCGACCGGATCATGGCCTCGCCCGAGCTGAGCTTCACCGACGCCGGGGTGCATGACAGCCCGGCGTCGCGGACGGCGTCGGATCATCTGCCGGTCTGGGCGACGCTGGAGAAGGCGTGAGCGATACGATCCACGAACGCGAGCTGCGCCTGGCGCTGGTCTGCTATGGGGGCATCAGCCTCGCCGTCTATATGCACGGCATCACCAAGGAGATCTGGCATCTGGCACGCGCCAGCCGCGCCTGGCGCGATGGTGACGGCGATCCGGGCGGCGGCAGCGAGGCAGTCTATCACGCGATGCTGGCCGAGATCCAGGAGACGACCGGCATCCGGCTGAGGGTGATGGTCGACATCATCGCCGGCGCCAGCGCGGGCGGGATCAACTCGGTATTCCTGGCCCAGGCGATCGCCACCGGCCAGTCGCTCGACCCGCTGACCCAGCTGTGGCTCGAGGTCGCCGATGTCGAGGCGCTGCTGGCGCCCAGCCAGGCGCCGTCGCACCGGCTGGCCAAGATCTGGGCGACGCCGCTCGCCTGGCTGATCTCCAACCGCAGCAAGACGATCGATGCGACCGTGGAGGTTGCGGCGCGCGAGGAAGTGCGCGCGAAACTGGAGAAGTTCGTCCGCTCGCGCTGGTTCGAACCACCCTTTGGCGGCAAGCAATTGCTCCACATGCTGCTGAACGCGTTCGACGCGATGCGCGACGCGCCTTCGGGCAAGCGCTTGCTGCCCGCCGGCCAGCCGCTCGACCTGTTCGTCACCGTCACCGATTTCCGCGGCCATTCGGAGCGGCTGCGGCTCAACAGCCCGCCCCAGGTGACCGAGACCGAGCACCGGCTGGTGTTCGCCTTCACCGATCACGGACAGGAGGCGGAGGGCGATTTCGCCCATCGCTGTGAACTCGCCTTCGCTGCCCGCGCCACGTCGAGCTTCCCCGGCGCCTTCCCGCCCTTCACCGTTGCCGAGATGGACGAGGCGATGGCCGAGCGCGACATCCGCTGGGCAGGTCGCGACGCCTTTCTCGAACGCGCCCTGCCCCATCAATGGGCGGACAATCGCGCGGAAAAGGCAGTGCTGATCGACGGGTCGGTGCTGGCCAACGCGCCCTTCCGCCCGGCGATCGAGGCGCTTCGAGAACGCCCGGCGCGTCGCCAGGTCGATCGCCGCTTCGTCTTCGTCGATCCCTTTCCCGACGGCCGGCTCGAACTCTATGGCGAGCGCAGCGACGACAAGCCGGGCTTTTTCCAGACGATCATCGGCGCCCTGTCCGAACTGCCGCGCGAACAGCCGATCCGGGACAATCTGGAGGAGATCGCGACCCGATCGGACCGTATCGAGCAGATGCTGGCGATCCTGACCGAGATCCGCGCCGAGGTCGAGACGCAGGTCGAGGCGTTGTTCGGCTACACGCTGTTCCTCGACTATCCGACGCCCAAGCGCCTCGCCGCATGGCGCCGCCGCGCCCAGGTCGCCGCCGCAGCCAAGGCGGGCTATGGCCACACCGCCTATGGCCTGTTGAAGGTCAACGGCGCCGCCGACCGGACCGCGCGGCTGCTCTATGCGATCGGCGAGCAGAAGGGCCCCGAGCGGCTGCGCGAACTGCGCGAGGCGGTCACCCGCACCATCCACGCGCGCGAGCAGGACCGGTTCGGCGCGACCTTGTCGAGCGGAGCGAGCCCGGCGACGCTCGACTTCCTGCGCGAGCATGACCTGGCATTCCGCATCCGCCGGTTGCGGCTGCTCGCGCGGCGGCTGACCGATATCGACCTGCCCGGCTCGCACCAGGAATTGCTGCCGATGCGCGAGGCGATCTACGACTCGCTCGCCGCCTATCTCGATTGCAAGCGGACCGATACGTTTGCCGACCTGAAGCCGATGGTGCGCGCGATGACCAACGATGCCGGCCCGGTGCTGGACGAGCTTGCCAGGCGGATGAGGCTGCGCGAGCTGGACGCGGAGGCCGATGCCCGCCTGTCGGACGGCTTTTCGCAACTGTCACGCGAGCTGCGCCGCCCGCTGCTCTTGGCGCATCTCGGCTTCCCGTTCTTCGACATCGCCACGCTGCCGATCCTGCAGGGCGAAGGGGTCGACGAGTTCGACCCGATCCGCGTCGATCGCATCGCCCCCGACGATGCCTGCGCGATCCGCAGCGGCGGGGCGGAAAAATCGTTGAAGGGCATCCAGTTCAACAGCTTCGGTGCCTTCTTCAGCCGCGCCTACCGCGAGAATGACTATCTCTGGGGCCGGCTGCACGGGGCAGACCGGCTGGTCGACATCATCCTGTCCACCCTGCCCCCGTCCAACTGCCTGCCCCAGACCCGCATCGCCGAGATCAAGCGCGCCGCCTTCCACGCGATCCTCGACGAGGAAGAGCCGCGGCTGAAGTCGGTCCCCGGGCTGTTCGAGGAATTGCGCGCCGAGATCGGCTGACCCGGATCAGCGCTTTACCGGAGTCAGTGTCGCGAACACCACGTCATTGGTCCGCATCGGCACGGCGATGCGATAGCGCCCGTCGGCGCCGATGCGGATCATCTGGTCCTTTTCCGGCACGTCGCGGGTCAACTGCTGCAGCTCGGCAAGTTGCGCGGCGCTCAACGTCTTGGGCGATCCCATTTCGAGATAGCGGCTCTGCGCGTCGTTCGCCTTGAAGCCGGTCCGGCGCAGGGTCAGGCGATAGGATCCGGGCTTGAGACCGGCGAAGATCAACTGCGCATCGGGCAGCTTTTGCGACGGCAGCAGCCGGGTGAAGAAGGGCCGGTTGCTGACGTCCTGGTTCGGCAGCGTCCAGTTCCACAGCAGCACGCCGGTGCGCCCGGCTTCGGTCGCGGCAAGCACCTGACCGTCGCGGACCGGGATCTCGCGGCCTCGAAGCTCGTGAAGATATTTATAGGCGAACCAGGCGGGCTTGCGGATTCCCTCGCGGTTCATCAGCCCGAAGCCGCCATGAAACGGCGTCGGCGGCGGTCCGGCTTCCTCGAACAGGTCGCTATAGGTCCAGTAGCTCATGCCCTGGGCCAGCCCGCGGGTGTCGCGCAGCTTGGTCAGGATATAGGGCGCGCTGATATAGCTGTCATGGACGGGATCGCGCGGATTGTAGCTGACGCTCCATTCGGTGAAGAACAGCGGCAGGTTCGGAAAGGCCGAGGCCTGGATCTCGGCGCGGACCTTGCGCACATCGCTGACGATCGCGTCCGGTCGGGTCGACAGGCGGTTGTCGTCCTCCCCCTTCTCGTCGAGGAAGCCGCCATCGACGCCGTAGGTGTGGGTCGCGACGAAATCGACGGGCAGCTTGCGGTCCGCCGCAAATTTCAGGAACTCGGGCACCCAGGCCGCGCCCGCGGTCGCCGGGCCGCCGACACGCAGGGTCGGGTCGATCGCCTTGATCGCGCGGGCGGTCGCCGCATAGAGCTCGAAATAGGCCTGCTGGTCGCCGTTCTCCCAGAAGCCGGCCAGGTTCGGCTCGTTCCACACCTCGAAATACCAGCTGCGGACTTCCTTCTCGCCATAGCGTTTGCGCAGGTGGCGGACGAACGCGTCGACCAGCGGCACCCAGGCGTCGAGGCGGGGGTGCGAGGTATTTCCCTTCCAATAGAAGATCGTCTGGCTCGATGTCGCCATCGCCTCCGGGCTGAACCCGAGCTCGACAAACGGCTTGATCCCGCGTGCCAGCATCGCGTCATAGAGTTCGTCGATGCGGGTCCAGTCATAATGGATCCGGCCGTCGCGGATCTTCACCGTGCCGAGCACGTCGTGGAAGATCCCGTGGAAGCGCAGGTAGCGAAAGCCCAACTCGTCCCTGGCGATGCGCAGCTGGTCCAGACTGTCCTTGCGGATCAGCGTGCCCGGATAATCGGCGCCGACCGACAGGTCGAACGACCGGTCGAGCGGTGCGCCGGCGCTGCGGACATCGACCTCGATCGTTCGCGTCGCTGCCGGCTGCGACGTCTGCGCCAGCGCCGAAGCCGGAAGGAGTGGCGCAGCGGCGATGGCAATCCGCATAACGGCACGGCGGACGGCGCGATGGGTCATGGTCAAAGGTCGGGATCTCGCATTTCGTTGAGGCGTGATTGGCGTGGCATCCGGGCGCAGGCCGCACCCGGATGCCATTGCCCGGGTCAGAACGCCAGGTTGATCCCCATGCTGATCCGCCGGTCGCTCTGGAACCAGCTTCGCCCGACCAGGTCCCCGCCGGGATAGCCACCCATCAGCGTCCGCTGGGTCGATGCGGTCAAATTGGTACCCTGGATCCCGAACGAGAACTGGTCGGTCACCTTGAAGCGGATGCCGGCGTCGAGCGTGCCATAGGCGCCGCCATAGACGGGCAGCGCAATCTGGGTCGTCCCGGGCGTGCCGCCATCGAGATCGGTGATGACCCCCGGCGCGCTGAAGTAATTATAGGCGGGGTTGGTGCCGTTGCTGTTGGTCGACTGGAGATATTTCGACCGCCACGAATAGGCGATCCGGACCGAGAAGGGATTGCGTTCGTAAAGCAGCGCCGCATTGAAATTATGCCGCGACAGGCCGACCAGCGGCGCGTCGTTACGCAGCGCGCCATTGATGTCGCGGTACACGTCGCCCGGGCTCTTGCTGTCGATGAAGGTATAATTGCCCTCGAACCCGAACCCGGCCCAGGCACCGGGCAGCATGTCGAGGAAGAAGCGCCCGCCAACCTCGATTCCCTTCACGGTCGCCGCCTCGGTCGAGTTGGAATAGTCGGACGCGGCCGCCGCGACGGTCTCCCGGGTACCGTCGGCGAAGACAACCGAGACATCACGCTGGGTGAGCGAGAAGACCGGCAGGTTGGTGATCCGCTTGTAGAAGGGGGCGATGTGGAAGGCAGTCCCCGCGCGGCCATAATATTCGAATGAAAGATCGAAATTGTTCGACAGGGTCGGTTTCAGCAGCGGGTTGCCAGTTTCCGCGGTAAAGTTGGTGAAGATGCCGGGCTGACCCTGGACCGGGTTGCTCGTGGTCGCCACGCCGACCGAGCCCGATGCGCGCAGGGCATAGAAGCTCGGCAGGTCGAGCGTCACATTATAGCCGGCGCGGATCTTGATCCGGTCCGAAGGCGAATAGTCGAGGTTGATCGACGGCAGGAACCGGGTGAACTCGGCCTTGCCGCTACGCGGCACGGCGTCGCTGCTGAGCGTGACGATCTGGCCATTCCGGATAAAGGTGTTGCCGTTCTGGCGGATATAGCCTTCGCCCGCATTCTTGATGTTGACCACGCGCAGGCCGACATTGCCCGAGATGGGTGACCCGCCGTCGCGCCCGCCGAACCGGACCAGCGCGTAGCCCGCGAGATTCTCCGTACGGTTATCGACCCGGTCGTCGGGCAGAACAAAGCCGACCGGCCGGATCCCCGACTGGCCGCCATAGCCGGTGACCGGCAGCGGCCCGGATGCCGAGCAATCAAATTCGGTGCCGGGAGGGCAGAAGCCGGCCGGGGGCGGCGTGGTCAGCTGGATGCGGTCGAGCCGCGACGCCAGTTCTTCGGTCGCGAAATAGAGATTGCCCGGCAACGTGGTGTTGCCGCGGAAGAAATCGTCGAACACGTGCAGCGCCACGTCGCCCGGTGCGGCATTGGCATAGGTCAGCTGCGGATCGCCATTCCAGCCGCGACCGAGCGCCGACCAGTTATAGCCATTGGCATAGTCGCGCTCGGTCCGCTTGGCATAGCGACCGCCGACCTTGATCGACCGGAGGAAGCCCTCGTCGAAGCTGTACTCGGCATCGAGCTGCCCGGCGTCGAGCCGCCCGGTATTGTTCTCGTTATGCGGCATCGATGCCGACCAGAAATAGTTGGCCGGGTTCGCGAACGAGGCCTGGGTCGCCGGCAACACGGTGATCCGCGGCAAGTCGCCGGTCAGGTCCATGCCGAAGCCCTGGCCGAAGCCGAGATCGCGGAAGATGTCGAGCCGGTCATAGACCTGCTTGGAATCCACCCGCTGGAGCGAGCCGCGAACCGACAGCGGCCCGTCGCTGGGCGCCCAGGCGAAGGACAGCGAATAGTCGCGCGTCACCGTATTGCTCGCGACATAGCCCTTGTTGCCGCTGCTGGTGACCTGCCCCGTGCTTGGCAGGAACGTCGCGGTGTCGCGATTGAACAGTGAGTCGGTCTTCAGCAGCAGTCCGTTGGCATCGAACGTGCTGGTCGCCGGATCGACCGCCAGCGTCTGCGACGAAACCTGAGCGCCGTAATCGCTCGACTTGCTCTTGTACCGCGACTGGAAGAAGGTCGCGGAGATGGTCAGGTCCTCGGACGGCGCCCACTGGACCGCGCCGTAAATGCCGTAGCGGCGATACTGGAATGCCTCGTCGCCATAGGTGAAGCCGCCGGGGATGTAATAGTCCGAATTGTTGATCCGGGTGCGGAAATAGGGCTCGGTCCGGATGAACTGCGACAGCGAGCTGAACTGGCTATAGGCGAAGTCGGCCAGAATGCCGATCCGGCCGATACCGGTGTCAAAAGTATCGGTCAAAAGCACCGACCCCATCGGGTCGGCCTCCTGCGCCATGTCGCCCATGCTCAGCTCGGCGGTGCCGGCGATATGGAAGCCGCCATCATAGTCGAACGGCATCTTGGTCCGCAGGTCGATCTGTCCGCCGGTGCCGCCCTCGATCAGGTCCGCGGTCGATGCCTTGTACACGTCCACGGCCGACATCAATTCGGGCGTGACGTCGCTCCACAGGATCGCGCGGCCATTGTTCGCGCTGAAGATCTCCCGCCCGTTCAGCCGCGAGGCGACGCCGGTCAGGCCGCGAACCTGTACGCCCGAGCCCTGGACCGAGAAGTGATCGGGGTCGCCGAGGGCCGCGAAGCGGACGATCGAGACGCCCGACACGCGCTGCAGCACTTCGGTGATCGAATTGTCGGGCAGCTTGCCCGCATCGTCGGCAACCACCGAGTCGACGATCGTCTCGCTCAGCCGTTTGCGCTCGTCGGCAGCCTGAAGTGCGGCGCGGCGTCCGGTGACAACGATGTCGTTCTCGGGGTCGCTCGATTGGTCGTCGGCGATCGGGGCCGCCTGGGCGCTGTCCTGGACCGGGTCCGCTGCCTGTGCGTGGCCGGGTGATGCGACGGCCATGGCGGCGACCGCGAGGCAGGAACCTCCGCTGCGCAACAGGAGGCGCAGCGTCTCCAAGGATGGCTTCGCCGACGCGATCTCGATCATGGTCATCTTCCCCTCCGATACGCGCTTCGAGGCGCGATTTGTCCCTGCGGCGGCGTGCAGTGATACCGCTACCAAAGGATTAATCTGATTTGTCAGCTGCATCAACTCGCAATCGTCTTATCAATCGGATCCGCCCGGCGCTGCGTGCAAGTATCTGAGGTAAAAAAACTTAATTCCGATTGGGAGAGCCCGGACGATTGCTTGACGCGATTATCGCGTTGCAAATGGAACGTTCACAGAACTTCGGACGTCAGCGAGGCCAGCCGCCGAGTCGTTCCGATGGCTCGAGCCGGGTCCGACCCTGCACTGGAAAAATCGGACATGGAGGCCTAAGACGGCGGCACGCGACAGATGGAAGGGAGCGGAATGCGGTTTCTGAAGGTCCTGTTCTGGCTCCTGCTGGGCGGCCTCGCCGCGGCATTCGTGATCTACAATGGTGAGGAACGCGTCAGCCTGCATCTGTGGGGCGGCCTGATTGCCGATATCAGCCTTCCTTTGCTGATCGTGCTCGTCTTCCTGCTGGGCTTCCTGCCGATGCTGGGTCTCTATCACGGCCTGCGCTGGCGCAGCCGTCAGCGGATTGCCGGGCTGGAACGCGCGATCGCCGATCTGCGCGCGGTGCCTGCCGCGCCTGCCCCCGCCCCCTCGATCGCCGCCGCGGAGCCGGTGCGGATTTCGCCGCCCGCCGCGCCCGCTGCGTCGGCGTCGACACCCCCCGCCCCGCCCCCGCCGCCCGCATCGCTGTTTCCGGAGACTGCAGCGTGAGCGGCCGGATCTATGTCGCGCTCGACACGCCCGAGCTCGAGAAGGCGAAAGCGATCGCGACGCGCGTCCGCAACCATGTCGGCGGGATCAAGCTGGGCCTCGAATTCTTCATGGCGAACGGCCGGCACGGCGTTCACGAGATGGCCGAGATCGGATTGCCGATCTTCCTGGACCTGAAATTCCACGACATCCCCAATACGGTCGCGAAGGCGATTCAGGCGCTGCGCCCGCTCGATCCCGCGATCCTGACGGTCCATGCAGCCGGAGGCCGGGCGATGCTGGAGGACGCCAAGGCCGCCGCACCGACCGGGACAAAGGTCGTCGCGGTCACGATGCTGACCAGCCTCGACCCCAGCGATCTCAGCTCGATCGGCCTGAAGCCAGATCCGCACGAACAGGTGCTGCGGCTGACCGAACTGGCGCGCGAATCCGGCGTCGACGGCATCGTGTGCTCGGGCGCCGAGGTGGCGGCCGCCAAGGCGGTCTGGCCGCAGGGCTTTTTCGTCGTCCCCGGGGTGCGTCCTGCCGACGGGCATCATGGCGATCAGAAGCGGGTGGTGACGCCGCGCGGGGCGCTGGACGCCGGCGCCTCGATCCTGGTGGTCGGCCGACCGATCACCCAGGCCGAGGATCCCGACCAGGCTGCCCGCGCCATCGAAGCGACGCTGTAGCGCCTCGCCCGCGGCCCAAGCGTCGATCGTCCCATGACCCCGGACATCCGTCCCGCCCATCTCGCCGACCTGGCCGAGCTCCACCGGGTGATCGAGCGCGCCTATCGAGGCGACAGCGCGCGCGCCGGCTGGACACATGAGGCCGATCTGATCCCCGAAGGCGACCGGACCGATCCCGCGACGCTGGCCGGGCTGGTCAGCGATCCCGCCAGCCGGCTGCTCGTGGCGCTCGACGGCGACCGGATCATCGGCTGCGTCAATGTCCAGGATCGCGGCGGCGGGACCGCGTATCTCGGCCTGCTGTGCGTCGACCCGACGCTTCAGGCAGGCGGCGTCGGTCGACACCTGGTCGCGGCCGCCGAGCGCACGGCGCGCAACGGCTTTGGCGCAGTGCGGATGGAGATGACCGTCATCGAACAGCGGACCGAGCTGGTCGCCTGGTATGAGCGGCGGGGCTACGCCGCATCGGGCGAGCGGCGTGACTTTCCCGTGCCGATGGATCCGCCATTGTTCATGACGGTACTGGTCAAGCCGCTCGGCTGAGGCCTATGGCCGCGCCATGCCTGTGACAGCCAAGATCTGCGGCCTGAGCACCGCCGCCACGCTCGATGCGGCGATCGCCGGGGGCGCGAGCCATGTCGGCTTCGTCTTCTTCCCGCCCAGCCCGCGCCATCTGGCGTTCGACGCCGCGCGCGGGCTTGCCGCGCGTGTGCCTGGGCGGGTACGCAAGGTGGGCGTGTTCGTCGATCCCGACGACGCGACAATCGAGGCTGCGCTTCTGGCGATCGACCTGCTGCAGCTTCACAAGACCGCGCCCGAGCGCGTCGCCGCGATCCGCGCGCGGACCGGTCGCGAGATCTGGGCGGCGGTTGCGGTCAAGCGCCGCGAGGATCTTGCCGCCGCCGGAGCGCTTCGCGGCGCCGCCGACCGCATCCTGTATGATGCCAAGACGCCGGAGGGTGCTGCCTTGCCCGGCGGCATGGGGCTGCGTTTCGACTGGGAGTTGCTGCGCGGGTTCGCCCATCCCCTGCCCTGGGCATTGTCCGGCGGGCTCGATCCCGCCAATGTGCGCGAGGCTGTGGCGGCAACCGGCGCGACCCTGGTCGACGTTTCGTCTGGCGTGGAGAACGCTCCGGGCGTGAAGGATATGGACAAGATCGCCGCATTCCTTAAGGCACTGAGCTGATCATGACCGCACCGAACTCCTACCGCGCCCAGCCCGACGATCGCGGGCATTTCGGCCAGTTTGGCGGACGCTTCGTCGCCGAGACGCTGATGCCGCTCATCCTCGACCTCGAGCGCGAATATCGCGCTGCCAGGGCCGATCCGGCATTCAAGGCCGAGTTCGACGACCTGCTCGAGCATTTCGTCGGGCGGCCCAGCCCGCTTTATTATGCCGAGCGCCTGACCGATCATTATCGCGGGCGCGCCGCGCCGGGCATGGGCGCCAAGATCTATTTCAAGCGCGAGGAGCTGAACCACACCGGCGCGCACAAGATCAACAACTGCATCGGCCAGATCCTGCTGGCGATCCGCATGGGCAAGACGCGGATCATCGCGGAGACCGGTGCCGGCCAGCACGGCGTTGCGACCGCCACCGTCGCGGCGCGCTTCGGCCTGCCCTGCACCATCTTCATGGGCGCCAAGGATGTCGAGCGGCAGAAGCCCAACGTCTTCCGCATGAAGCTGCTGGGTGCCGAGGTTCAGCCGGTGACCTCGGGCGCACAGACGCTGAAGGATGCAATGAACGAGGCGCTGCGCGACTGGGTCGCGACCGTCGACAACACCTTCTACATCATCGGGACCGCGGCCGGGCCCCATCCCTATCCGGAGCTGGTCCGCGACTTCCAGAGCGTGATCGGAACCGAGACGCGCGAGCAGATGCTGAAGGCCGAGGGCCGCCTGCCCGATTTGCTGATCGCCGCGGTCGGCGGCGGATCGAACGCAATCGGCATGTTCCACCCTTTCCTCGACGACAGCGACGTCGCGATGCTGGGGATCGAGGCGGCTGGGCACGGCGTCGAGACCGGCCAGCATGCCGCCAGCCTGACCGGCGGCTTCCCCGGCATCCTGCACGGCAACCGCACCTATCTGCTCCAGGACGAGGACGGCCAGATCGCCGAGGCGCACTCGATCTCCGCCGGCCTCGACTATCCCGGCATCGGCCCTGAGCATAGCTGGCTGCACGAAAGCGGCCGCGTTGCCTATCTGCCGATTACCGACACCCAGGCACTCGACGCGTTCCAGCTGTGCTGCAAGCTGGAGGGCATCATCCCGGCGCTCGAAAGCTCCCACGCGCTGGCAGCGCTGGAGACCAAGGCACTGGAAATGCGTGACGATCAGATCATCGTCGTCAATGTGTCGGGTCGCGGCGACAAGGACATCTTCACCGTCGCCGAGGCGCTGGGGTTCGACCTATGAGCGACACGGTCTTTTTCCTCGCACCACTCGTCGCGCTGATCGTGATCCCGATCCTGCTGTATGCGTTCACCTCTTATGAGGCGCCCCCGTCGATCGGCGCGTCCATTGGACGGACAGTGCGCGACGCCATCATGATGGCGACTGCCATTTCTGGTCTTTCATGGGTGACCGCCGGCAACCCGCTGGCCGATCAAGCCCCTGCCTCGCTGGTGGGCATCGTATCCGGCGCCGTGTTGCGGATTGCGATCGACGCTATCGTCCTTCGTCGCGAAACGCGGCGGGTGACGCTGTGAGCCGCCTCGCCTCTGCATTCGCCAAGGGGCCGGCGCTGGTCTGCTTCATCACCGCGGGTGATGGTGACACCGCTGCCAATCTCGATGCGCTGGTCTCTGGCGGCGCGGACGTGATCGAGCTGGGCATGCCGTTCACCGATCCGATGGCAGACGGCCCCGCGATCCAGGCGGCCAATCTGCGCAGCCTGGGTGCCGGCACCACCACCGCCGACGTGCTTGGCATCGCCCGCGCCTTTCGCGAGCGCCATCCTGATGTGCCGCTGGTGCTGATGGGCTATGCCAATCCGATGACGCGGCGCGGGCCCGACTGGTTCGCGAACGCCGCCGCGGATGTCGGCATCGACGGCGTGATCTGCGTCGATATCCCGGCGGAGGAGGATGACAGCCTCGGCGAGGCGCTCCGCGCCGCCGGCGTCGCCAATATCCGTCTCGCCACGCCGACCACCGACACCGCGCGGCTGCCTGCGGTTCTCCAGGGTGCCAGCGGTTTCCTCTATTATGTGTCCGTCGCCGGCATCACCGGGTTGCAACAGGCGGCGCAGACCTCGATCGAGGATGCCGTCACGCGGCTGAAGGCGGCGACCGATCTGCCGGTCGCGGTCGGCTTCGGCGTCCGCACCCCCGACCAGGCCGCAGCGATCGCGCGCGTTGCCGACGGCGTCGTCGTCGGCTCCGCGATCGTCGAGCTGGTGGCCAATCACGGGCAGGATGCGCCTCAGGCGGTCCGGACCTATATCCACTCGTTGAAGGCGGCGATCGACGCCGCGACCAAGGAAACAGCATGACCTGGATCAGCCGCGTTCGTAACGCGCTCGCCTATGTCACCAAGCGTGAGACCCCCGACAATCTCTGGCACAAGTGCAAGGGTTGCGGGACGATGGTGTTCCTGAAGGAATTGCAGGACAATCAGAGCGTCTGCCCGCATTGCGACTTCCATGAGCGGATTGGCCCGGCCGAGCGCTTCGCCGCGCTGTTCGACGAAGGCAGCTTCACCGTCCTGCCGGCGCCCAAGGTCGCCGAGGATCCGCTGAAGTTCCGCGACTCCAAACGCTATGTCGACCGGCTCAAGACCGCGCGGACAGACACCGGCGAGCCTGACGCCTTCCTGAACGCCAGCGGCACGATCCAGGGTCGCCATGCCGTGATCGGTGTCCAGGACTTCGCCTTCATGGGCGGATCGATGGGCCAGGCCGTGGGCGAGGCGTTCATCGCCGGCGTCGAGTCGGCGATCGGCGCGCGGGCGCCCTATATCGTGTTCACCGCATCGGGCGGCGCGCGCATGCAGGAAGGCATTCTCAGCCTGATGCAGATGCCGCGCACCACCGTCGCGATCGAGATGCTGCACGATGCCGGCCTGCCCTATATCGTCGTGCTGACCGACCCGACCTCGGGCGGGGTGATGGCGGCCTATGCGATGCTCGGCGACGTCCAGATCGCCGAGCCGCGCGCGACGCTCGCCTTTACCGGCCGCCGGGTGATCGAGAACACGATCCGCGAAAAGCTGCCCGACGATTTCCAGACCTCGGAATATTATCGCGAGCACGGCCTGGTCGACATGGTCACCCATCGTCACCAGCTGCGCGAGACGCTCGGCCAGTTGATCGGCCTGCTGTGCGAAGGGCGCAAGGCGGCATAGGCAAGTTGGTGGTCGATGACCTCCGCATTGTTGGAAATGCGGCGCGATCACCCCGATTTCCCCGTCACCCCGGCCGAAGTGCCGGGGTCCACCCATCCTCCATCCGACGCGCTCGGACCGGGCGTGCCGAAATCATCAAGGCGACCTGCCTGCCCTCCCCGCAGCTCCGGGAACTGCCGACCGGTGGACCCCGGCACTTCGGCCGGGGTGACGAGCGGGTTGAGGCGAGGTTGCGCTAACCAAGCAGGCCGACCCCAAGGGTCGACACATGAGAAGCCCCTGACATGCCCGATCATGCCCGATCCACCGATCCCGCCGTCCAGCGCCAGCTCGATCGCCTCTGGGCGCTCGGCCCGGGTGCCGATGTCCTCGGGCTGGACCGGGTCACCACGCTGCTCGACCGGCTGGGCAACCCGCACCGCTCCCTGCCGCCGGTGTTCCACGTCGCCGGGACCAACGGCAAGGGATCGACCTGCGCCTTTCTGCGCGCCGGCCTGGAGGCGGCGGGCAAGCGCGTTCATGTCTATTCCAGCCCGCATCTGGTCCGCTTCAACGAGCGCATTCGGCTGGCCGGCACCCTGATCGAGGACGAAGCGCTCGCGCCGTTGCTCGAGGAAGTACTCGATACCGGCGGCGATATCGGCGCCAGCTTCTTCGAGGTCACGACGGCGGCCGCGTTCCTTGCCTTTTCCCGCATCCCCGCCGATGCCTGTGTGATCGAGGTCGGCCTGGGCGGTCGGCTCGACGCCACCAACGTGCTTCCGCCCCCTGCGGTCGCCGGCATCGCCCAGCTTGGCATCGATCACCAGGCATTCCTCGGCAACGATGCCGAGACGATTGCGGGGGAAAAGGCCGGCATCGCCAAGCGCAGCACGCGGCTGGTGACGATGCGCTATCCTCAATCGGTCGCCGCGCGGGTGGCCAGCGTCGCCAACGCCGCCGGAGCGACCGTGCTCGCCGAGGGCAGCGCGTGGCGTTACTCGGTCGTCGGAAACGAACTGCGCTATTCGGACGCGCGCGGACCGCTGATAGCACCGCTGCCCGCACTCGCCGGGCCGCACCAGCCGGCAAACCTGGCGCTGGCGATCGCGATGATGCGGTTCCAGGATCCGCTACGCCTGTCGCCCGACGCGATGATCGCCGCCGGCCCCAATGCCCGCTGGCCGGCGCGGATGCAGCGGCTCGGCGCCGGACCGCTCACGGCGCAGGCGCCGGAGAGGGCCGAGGTCTGGCTTGACGGGGCGCACAACCCCGCCGCCGCCGAAGTCATTCGCGATGCCATCTGGGCGATCGCCGCCGGGCGTCCGATCCATTTGATCCTGGGCGTGCTCCTGAACAAGGATGCGGAGGATCTGGTGTGGCGTTTCTCCAACATCGCCGCGTCGCTCACCGCGGTGCCGGTGCCGGGTCATGAGCATCACTATACCGGCCACCTCGCCGAGTTGGGGCGCGAGATGAACATCCCGGTCACGGAGATGGCGGAGGACGTGCCGTCGGCGCTGGCGATGCTGCCGCGTACCGGCGAGCCGAGTGTCGTCCTGATCCTCGGATCGCTCTATCTCGCCGGCACGGTGCTGGAGGCGAATGGTGAGCTGCCGGACTGATCCCGCAGCAGACTGACGGCGCGATTGCCCCGGTCATCGCATTGCCATTTATTGCGATTGACTATCAATAGCGCATTAGGGAGACTGGCTTCGTACCTGACGGAGTCTCTCGAATGGCCGCAACGTCGACGCTCACCACTGCCCTGCCCGCGCTGCAATCCGACGATCCGGGCGCGCGCCTGCTGTTGTTCGGCATTCGCCAGATGGGCGCGCACGGGCTGAACGATGCCTGCGCTGCGCATTCCTTCGTCACCGCGTTCGGCAAGGGGTTTCAGCGGCCGCTGCTGCTGCTGCGCGCGCTGATGTCGGAGATGTCGGCGGCATCGGCCCGGCCGATCCAGATCGCCCCCTGGTGCTGTGCCCGGATGACCGCCGCCGAAGCCGGTATCCTGACCGTAATCGGCAGGGTGCGAACCAATCCGGAGGCCGCAGGGTTGTTGCTGGCCGACCTGACCGGGCTGCGCGACGCGGCGAGCCTGCTGACGACCGCACATGCGCTGTCCAACGCCTTTGCCGATATGGGCCTGCCGATCCCGGCGCAGCCCGGCGGGATCAGTTGGACAGAGGCCTGAAATCGGACGGAAGCTTCACCGCCGACAATTTCCACCCCAGGCCGTGGCGGCGGAAGACCAGTTCGCCGCCCTGCCCGTCGGGCTTCACCAGGCGAAACTGGTCGAGCCCGTCGCGGCGCATCGCCATCTCGCTGGCGCGCATGCGGAACGGCGTTTCGGGCGCCGCAGCCTCGGCGGCGAAGATCGCCTCCAGCCCTTCGGGCCGGACCACCGCATCCGCCACGCCGTCGGTAATCGCGCCGATCACCAGGCTTTCGCCCAGCCGCCCACGGGTCACGCCCTCGGCACGAAGCTTCTCGCGGAGCTGACGCCGGATATCCTCGCGCAGCGCCTCATAATCGAGATGGCTCGACAGCGCGGCGGCATCGCGCGCCTGGGCGGCATTGCGGATCTGATGCAGGGTCAGCCAGGGCGAGCCGAAATACCAGCCCGCGACGAGGACGACGAGCGTGGCCACGCCCGCGACGATCCAGCGGCGCAGCGTCATGCCTGCCCCCGCAGCGTCTTGAGCTGGTCGGTCGCCCAGCGATACATGCCCGCCTCCGCCGCGCGCTGGTGCCGGTCGAGATGGCGCATCCGCTGCTCGACTTCCTCCAGTATCCGCCGCGCCTTCGCATCCCATCCCCGCTCGATCAGCAACGCGGCATAGCGGCAGCGCGCCTCCTCGCCCGGCAGGCGGGTGACGATATCCTCATAGATGCCGAGCGCCTCGTCCTTCCGGCCCAGATGATCGAGTATCCGGGCGCGCAGCAACAGGTTGCGGTCGCGCTCGCTCTGCGATCCGCGCTCGCCGATCGCGTCGAGCAGCGCCAGAGCCTCGCTCGCCTGCCCCGCCTCGAACAGCGACTGGGCCAGCCGCGCCTGATTACGCGGATCGGGATCGCCGGCGCTGCGCCGGATCCCCTCCTGGAACAGCGGGATCGCCTCGTCATGCCGGCCGAGATCGGCAAGCGCCTCGGCCAGCCGCAGCCGGTTCGCCGCGGTGTCGGCCAGGTCCAGCGCCTGCCGCGCGGCCCGCACCTCGCGCTCGGGATCCAGCGCATGGACTACATTGGCCTTGGCGCTGCGCACATGGCGATTGCCCTGCATGCCGGGCAGCACCTCGATGATGATATAGGCGATCGCGCTGGCGACCGGAAGGAAGATCAGCGCGGTCAGCCACAGCGTGTTGCGCCCGGTGCGGAACAGATGGACGATGCAGGCCACCTGCAGCGCGATGACGGCGAGATAGGGCATGGCTCAGCCTGCCGCCTTGGCATCGGTCGCTGCGGTGGCCTCCTCGGTGACGGTGCCGGCGCTGCCGATCGAGCGATCGACCAGCCCGGTGCGCATCATCCACCAGAACAGGAAAACGCCGGGAAGCGCGACCACAGTGGTGAGCAGGTAGAAGTTCACATAGCCCATCGCCTCGATCAACCCGCCTGCAGTGGTGCCGGTGACGAACCGCCCGACGATGCTCGCCGCGGCCGAGATCAGCGCATATTGCGCGGCGGTGAAGCGCAGGTCGGTCAGGGCCGAGAAATAGGCGATCACCACGACGCCGCCGATGCCGCTGGCGATATTCTCGAACCCGATCGCGCCCGCCATGCCCCAGTTGGAATGGCCGGCCGCGGCCAGCCCGGCAAAGCTCAGGTTCGAGACCGCCATGAGGATCAGGCTGAGCATCACCGAGCGCTTCATGCCCATCCGCGCAAACAGGAAGCCGCCGATGAACACGCCGATCAGATAGGCCCAGAAGCCGATCGCGACGTCGTAGAAGGCGATCTCGTCATTGGTGAACCCGAGATCATTGAACAGGAGGCGGAAGGTCAGGTTCGCCAGCGTATCGCCAACCTTGTGGACCAGGATGAAAAGCAGGACGATCAGCGCGCCCTCGCGCGAAAAGAACTGGACGAAGGGACCCCAGACCGCCTTGAACACGGTCACGAAACCCTTGCGCTCGGCCGCCTCGCGGTGGCGCGTCGGTTCGCCGACGATCAGCCCCGCCAGCATCGCGGGCAGTGCGAAGGCGGCACAGGCCAGATAGCCGACCTCCCATCCCCAGCGCGCCGATGCCCATAGCGCGAGCGCGCCAGCGCCGGCCGATCCGATCCGCCAGCCATATTGCGACATGCCCGATCCGACGCCCAGCTGGCGCGGCTCCAGGATCTCGATGCGATAGCCGTCGATGACGATATCGAATGTCGACCCCGCCACACCGACCAGGATGGCGGCGACCGCGGTGGCATAGATATCGGCCTGAGGATCGATGAATGCGAGATTGGCGACGGCCGCGATGACCATCAGTCCCGCGACGATCAGCCACGATACGCGCTGACCCAGCCGGCCGAGGATCGGGATCGGCACGCCGTCGACGATCCATGCCCACAGGAACTTCAGATTGTATACGAGGAATGCGAGGCTGAATGCGGTGACGGTCTTCTTGTCGATCCCGTCCTGTGCCAGCCGCGTGGTCAGCGTCGCGCCGATCATGGCGTAGGGAAAGCCCGAGGACAGCCCCAACGCCAGGGCGGCGAGCGGCGCCTTCTCGAAATAGGGTCGGATGCCGTCCCACCAGCTTCCGCCCTCTCGCGCCACCACGTCGTTCATTCGGCCTTGCCCCTCCCGGAAAACGTCGTGAAACTAGCGACAAACCCGGCGAATGCCAGAGGGAGAGGAGCATGAACGCGCGCACCCCCACACCGGGCCAGCTTGCGCTGGCCGCATCGCTTGCGACGGGCGGTTCGCGGGATGCGACCGGCATCAGCCATGTCGATGCCGCCGCCTATCTCAGCCAGGCGCACTATGACGCCGAACAGGCGCGGATGTTCGGCCGACTGCCGCTGGTGATCGCGCCCTCCGCTTTGCTGCCCGAGCCCGGCATGGCGATCCCGCATGACGGCTTCGGCAAGCCCTTGCTGGTCACGCGCGACAAGGACGGACAGGCGCATGTCTTCCTGAACGTGTGCCGCCACCGCGGCACGCGGCTGGTCGAGGGGTGCGAGGCGGTGACGGCGCCCCGGCTGGTCTGTCCCTATCATGCCTGGACCTATGCGCTGGACGGCCGCCTGATCGGTCTGCCACGGCCCGACAGCTTTCCCGGGCTCGACAAGGCTGACTACGGCCTCCGGCGCCTGCCGACGCGCGAGGCGGGCGGGTTGATCTGGTTCGCCTTCGACGAGAATGCGGACTTTGCCGAGCCCGAATTGCTCGCCCGCGATTTCGAGGCGTTCGACCTGGCCGGACAGCATCTCTTCCGCCGCCGGACCCATAGGGTGAAGGCGAACTGGAAGCTGATCATGGACGCCTTCCTCGAATCCTATCACGTCACAAGGCTGCATGCCGCGACGATCGGGCCGTATTTCAAGGACGGGCTCACGACCGCCGACACGATCGGGTGGCACCAGCGCTCGGCGGTTGGCCGCGACTCGGCCAGCGAGGCGCTGTCGTCGAGCGACTGGGCGGTGTTGCGCGGCGCGATCACCTATACCTATCAGATGTTCCCTGGCACCGTGCTGGTGGTCAGCCCCGACTATATCAACCTGATGGTGCTGATGCCCCAGGCGGTGGATTGCGTGCTGGTCGAGGATTTCATGCTGATCCCCGAGCCGCCGCAGAGTGAAAAGGCGCTGGCGCATTGGGAGCGGAGCTGGGCGCTGCTCGACGGCGGCGTGTTCGCGTCGGAGGATTTCCGCGCGGCCGAACTGGGCCAGCAGGGAATCGCATCAGGGAGCATCGACCGGCTGACGCTGGGCACGCTGGAACGCGGCGTTCGCCACTTCCACGACGCGGTCGCGGCAGCACTGGCCTGACGCAGACGGTCAGGCGGCCTGGAGAAACAGGCTGAAGCTCACCGGAATCTTGCGCGGCTTCTTGCCGTCGGCCACCGCCTCGATCGCATTGATCGCGCCCAGCAGGTCACGCTGCGGATAGGGCTTGGCCAGGCAACCGGCGGCAAGCGCCCGGGCGTCGCCCGGACATTGACCGGTCACGAACAGGACCTTGATGCCCTTGTCGAACGCGGCCTGCGCGACGCTGACGCCGCTGCCGTCGGCCAGTTGCACGTCGAGCAGCACCAGGTCGATCTCCGGTGCCTCGTCGATCATCCGCAGCGCGTCGGCCACCTTGTCCAGCGTCCCGACGATGCCGAAGCCGCATTCGCGCAGGAAATGCTCGGTATCGAAGGCGACCAGAGGCTCGTCTTCGACCACCAGAACCTGTTCGATCCGCCGCTTCTTCTTTCCGAACAACATCTGGACCGCACTCACCCGATACGCTGGAACGACAGTGTAACGTTTACGCCGATTTCCGGTGCCGCAAAAATTTTGTCTGCGGACGATAAATCGCTATAGGCCGGCAGTGTCTTCCACCAGTGATAGAAATCAGCAGCGCATTGCGAAGCTGCTCGCCCGTGCCGGAATCGCGTCGCGTCGAGAGATCGAGCGCATGATCGCCGAAGGGCGCGTCGCGCTCAACGGCGTCCGCCTCGATACGCCCGCGACCCTCCTCACCTCGCTCCACGGCGTGACCGTGGACGGTCATCCGGTAAAGGAAGCCGCGCCCGCGCGCCTGTTCCGCTATCACAAGCCCGCCGGGTTGCTGACCGCGGAACGTGACCCAGCGGGCCGCCTGACCATCTACGATCGGTTGCCTCAGGGCTTGCCCCGGGTCATGCCGGTCGGCCGGCTCGATCTGAACACCGAGGGGCTGTTGCTTCTCACGACCGACGGCGAGCTGAAGCGCGAACTCGAACTGCCGTCGAGCGGTGTCGAACGCAGCTACCGCGCGCGCGCTTATGGCGATGTCAGCCAGGCCCAGCTCGAGGATCTGATGCTCGGCATCGAGATCGAGGGCGTGCGCTACGGATCGATCAACGCCAATCTCGAACGGCGCACCGGTGCCAATCTATGGATCGAGATGACACTGACCGAGGGCAAGAACCGCGAGGTCCGCCGCGTGCTCGAGCATCTCGGGCTTCAGGTCAGCCGTCTGATCCGCACCCGCTATGGCCCCTTCTGGCTGGGCGACCTGCCCGTCGGCGATGTCGACGAAATCCGCCAGGCCGACCTGATCACCTTCCGCACGGTGCTGGGCAAGCCCGGCGGCGGCAAGGCGGCGTCGAACCTCCAGTTTGCGGTTCGCCAGCGGGTCGAGGCCCCCGCACCCCGGCCCGAGCCGGTGGATCTCGTGCGCAAGCCGCGACCTGAACTTTACCAAGGGCGCAGCCGTCCGGCGCGCGAGCCCGAACGTCCGACCAACCGGCCCCTCGCCCGGCCCCCGCGCGACGATCGCCCACGCGCCGCGACCACGCGTGCCGACAGCTTCTCGCCGCGCGGCGAGTCGCGTCCCGACCAGCGCTTCGGACGCGCCGACCGCGCGCCTGAAGGCAAGGCGCGCGCGGCCTTCACGCCCCGTGGCAAGGCCCCTGCCCGCGGTGAGCCGCGCACCGGCGAACGGCCCGATCGCGAGCGGCGGTCTGGCGCAGGCGAAGGCCGCCCTGGCGGCTTCGCTTCCCGGCGCGGTGCTCCCGCCCACGGAGAACCCAGGACCAGCGAGCGTCCGGACCGCGAGCGGCGCCAGTCGCCGGGGGAAGCGCGCACCGGCAAGTTCACCCCGCGCGTGACGCCTGGTCGCTCCGATCGCCCGTCGCGAGAGGAGGCGCGCACCGTCGACAAGCCGGCCCGCGCCGCCCGGGCGAAGGCACATCGCGACACGCTGAGCCCGCGCGACGGCGATTTCGTCGATCGTCCCCGCACCCCGCGCCCGCCCCGTCCCTCGCGCGGCCCCGCCGGCGGCCGCGGCAAGCCCTCACCGGACAAGCGTCCGCCGAGGACCCGCAAATAATGCGCGTCATCTCCGGATCCTGGCGCGGTCGCCCGCTTGTCGCGCCCAAAGGCGACACCACGCGCCCCACCGCCGATCGCACGCGCGAGGCGCTGTTCTCGATGCTGGCCAGCCGCATCGGCAGTTTCGAGGAGCTTGCTGTCGCCGACCTGTTCGCCGGATCGGGCGCGCTGGGCATCGAGGCGCTGTCGCGCGGCGCCGCCTCATGCCTGTTCGTCGAGCAGGACAAGGCCGCGCTCGACGCGCTGCGCGCCAATATCGCGAAGCTGGAGGCGAAGGGCGCCGATGTGCGCGCCGGATCGGTCCTGGCGCTCGGCCCCGCGCCGAAGCCGGTCGACCTGATCCTGATGGACCCCCCCTACGGCACCGGCGCCGGCCTGGTCGCGCTCGACAAGCTCAGCCGCCTCGGCTGGACCGGCCCGTCGACCTGGATCAGCATCGAGACCCAGCGCGACGAGGAAGTCGCCCCTACGGGCTTCGACATCGACGTCAGCCGCGTCCACGGCAAGGCCAGGCTGACGCTGCTGCGCCCTACGCCTGCCGCAGGCTAGCCTTCCCGATCAGCGCGAGCCCGACCATGCTCAGCAGGCCGGCGCCCGCCAGATAGGCTCCGACCAGGCCGATCCCGCCCTGCTTCACCAGCGTCTCGGCGATCAGCGGGGTCAGGCCGCCGCCGATGATGCCGGCGAGGTTGAAGGTCACCGACACCCCGGTATAGCGCACCCGCGCCGGGAACAGGCTGGGCAGCCATCCGCCGAGCGGACCATAGACCAGTCCCATCACGAACAGCCCGCACACCAGCCAGGCGAATACGCTGCCCAGCGTGCTGCCGATCAGCAGCCACATCGCCAGCCCCGCCAGCATCGTCGCGCCGAAGCCGAGGAACAGCACTCCGCCGCCGCCCGCCTTCCATTTGTCGGCCAGCGTGCAGGCAACGACGATGCCCGCCGCCATGAACAGGATCGCCACCAGCTCGACAGCCAGGAACGTCTCGCGATCGAACCCCATCGTCTTGGTACCGTAGCCGATGATGAACACGGTCGAGATGTAGAACAGTGCGAAGCAGGCGACCGCGCCGACCGTTCCGGCAATGGTCGGGCGCAGATGGTCGCGCAGCAACTCGCCGATCGGCACCTTGGGGGGCGGCGCCTTCTCGGCAGCCTTCAGATAATCGGGCGTCTCGGTGATCTTCAGCCGGACCCAAAGGCCAAGCCCGACCAGCGCCGCGCTGGCCAGGAACGGCAGGCGCCAGCCCCAGTCGCGAAACTGCTCGTCGCTCAGGATCATGCCCAGGATCAGGAAGAAGCCGTTGGCGGCGATGAAGCCCACCGGCGCGCCCATCGGCGGAAACCCGCCATAGCGGTAGAACCAGCCCTTGGGCGCATTCTCTACCGCGAGCAGGCTCGCCCCGCCCCATTCGCCGCCAAGCCCAAGTCCCTGCCCGAAGCGCAGCAGGCACAGCAGCACCGGCGCGACCCAGCCGACCATCGCATAGGTCGGCAGGAAGGCGATCAGCACGGTCGAGATGCCCATCAGCATCAGCGACGCGACCAGCGTCGACTTGCGCCCCATCCGGTCGCCGAAATGGCCGAACAGGATCCCGCCCACCGGCCGCGCGAAAAAGGCGACGCTGAACGTGGCGTAGGAGGCGAGCACCTGAAGCTCGGGATTTGCCGAGGGAAAGAACAGCGTCGGGAAGACCAGCGCCGCCGCGGTCGCGTAGATATAGAAGTCGTAGAATTCGACCGCGGTGCCGACCAGGCTGGCGAACAGGATGCGGCGGTGCGAGGCAGGGCTCGCGGAGGCTATGGCGGCTGCGGACATTCAACTCTCCCGTGACACGCCTCGTCGCGCCGACCGGAGGCGGGGTCAAGGCTTGTTCATCCTGCCGTCAGGCTTCGCTGCCTAGCTTGCCGGACAGGCGGCACCAATGGAGGCGGACATGCGCGAGCAATCCACGGGTAAACGGCTTCTTTCCGCTCTGGCGCTGGCGCTGCTGGCGGGTTTCCTCGTCTATATCGCCAACCCGGTAAAGCTGCTGAAGGCCGATCTCCGCACCGATGCGAAGCGGTTCGTGCTGAGCATCGAATATGGCTCGCACCTGATCGACCAGGTCGACCGCCGCTAGGCTCGCTTGCAGGCCGTTCTTGATCCCGGCGTTAGCCGATGCCGTTGGCCCGGACGATCGTCAGCAACAGCCAGTAGAGCCCGCCGGACAGCATCATCGCGACCGGCAGCGTCAGCAGCCATGCCGCGGCAAGCTGCAACAGCGTGCGCGTCTGCAGGCCCGCACCATTCGCGACCGACGCGCCGGCAACGCCGGACGACAGGATATGCGTGGTCGATACCGGCAGGCCGAGCCGGTCCGCCGCCAGGATGGTGCACGCCGCGACCATCTCCGCCGATGCGCCCATGCC
The DNA here is from genome assembly GCF_055521555.1 of Sphingomonas sp. BL-S-25. Classification (NCBI taxonomy): domain Bacteria; kingdom Pseudomonadati; phylum Pseudomonadota; class Alphaproteobacteria; order Sphingomonadales; family Sphingomonadaceae; genus Sphingomonas; species Sphingomonas sp. BL-S-25. The sequence goes on along the minus strand of NZ_CM145486.1, from coordinate 4,136,426 downwards.
ATAGGTCATGTGGGTCTTGCCGATCTTCTCGCCCACGGTGATCACGATCCGCTTCCACCCGATCATCGTGCCGAGCCCAAGCGCGATCGCGACGACGATCTTCACCCAGAGCGGGATATAGCGCGTGCCCGCCTCCAGCTTGCCTTGATAGGCGGTCAGCGCCGCGGTGTCGGCCGCGCTGACATCCGCCGGCGGCTTCTTGGTGATCAGCTTGGTGCTGTCGAGCACCAGATACATGTCGGTGCGGACATTGCTGGTCGCCTCGGCCGGCACCTTGCTCAACGAGCCGTAGCTCTGCACCCGCTGGGTCAGGTCGCGCGACAATGTCTCCAGCGCGGCCCAGGTCTGCGGGCCATGGACCTTGCGGTTCTGAAGGGCGCCGGTCAGTTCCGCGCGGGCCTGGTCGATCGGCAGCGTGATCGCACCGGCCCGGGCATCGAAGATCGTCGTGGCCGCGTTCGCCGTCTGGACGAAGGCAGGCGTGTCGGCGTCGGACAGGGTGCGGTTCAGCGCATAGGCAGTCGGCGCGCAGCCGATCAGGATCAGCATGATCAGGCCCATGCCCTTCTGACCGTCATTGGATCCGTGGCTGAACGACACGGCGGTGCAGGTAAAGATCAGCAGCGCGCGGATGCCGCGCGCCGGCGGCGCATTGCCCTCGGGCGCCTTGTAGAGCTTGGGATTGCGCACCAGCATCCGCAGCACGAAGAACAACAGCAGCGCCGCGAAAAAGCCGATCAGCGGCGCCATCCACAAACCGGTCAGCACCTTCTGCGCCTGGCTCCAGTCGACACCGGCGGTGCCGCCGCGCGATCCCGCCTGGATCAGCTGGTTGGCGAAGCCAACGCCCAGCACCGAGCCGATCAGCGTATGGCTCGAACTGTTGGGCAGCCCGACATACCAGGTCGCCAGGTTCCACAGCACCGCGGCGATCAGCAGGGCGAAGATCATCGCAAAGCCCGCGGCCGATCCGACATTGAGGATCAGGTCCACCGGCAACAGCGTGATGATCGAATAGGCAACGGCGCCGCTGGCGAACATCACGCCCAGGAAGTTGAAGATGCCCGACCAGACCACGGCGACATGCGCTGGCATCGAATTGGTGTAGATCACCGTAGCCACGGCGTTGGCGGTGTCGTGAAACCCGTTCACGAACTCGAAGCCCAGCGCGATCAGCAAGGCGACCGCCAGAAAGGCGAAGACGCCCATCGCCAGATGCTCGCCGACACCGGCGGTGTCGGTCAGCACGCTCCATCCCGCAAAGACCAGTCCGCCGACCAACAGGCCGGCGAACAGGAACTTGGCGATCGGGTGCGTATCGTGATCGAATCGTCGCGCGGTCGACGTTTCGTTCTGCGGAGCCTGGTCCAGTGCAAGGGTCGCCATGATGAGCGCGCCTGTGCGGGCGAGGTGTGACAATGTCATGACGGATCGATGACAGCTCGGCATCTCCTGTCTGACCGATCGATAGTCTTGGCCGGAGTGGGAGGATCGACTAGCCAGGCTTTCGTGACCTCAGCCGAAAAGAGCGCGCTCGTCCGCACCTTCCGACACCGGGCCGATCGCGCCGTCGCGGCCAACGAAACGGTTCTGCATGAGCTGCTGCGCGACCCCGATGTCGATCCACGCTGGGTCGAGCGTGCAGGTTGGCAGTCACTGCGCGACGCCGGGCGAGTGCCGGACGCGCAGGCGCCGTGCGAGGCCTGGGCGCGGTGGCTGGAGGATGACGCCTTTGCTCGCGACCTGCTTTACCAGACCCAGTTGACGCTGGTCGAGATCGAACGTCCGCTGACCCGACTGCGCCGGTGGCTGTTACTGGAGGATCGCCATGCGGGTTTCCCGCGCACCAGGGCGGCGCTGATCGCGCAGGCGGCGCATAATGGCGGAGTATGGCTGTTCGATGCCGAGGAAGAGGTTGCGCTGGCGCACGCGCCCGACTTCGCCGCGGCATGGTTGCCGCCCCTGCCCGGCCTGCCCGCACCCGATTATGCCGATCCGGTCACCCGCGCCGTGGCGGCGCAATATGCCGGCTGGCCCTATCCGGTATGGCAGCGGGCGATGCACGATCCGCCCGGCGGGCTGGATCGGCTCCGTGCCGATCACGGCATCACTCCGCTCGCACCCGGCGCCCGCCTGCTCGTCGCAGGCTGCGGCACGGGGCGAGAGGCTCAGCGGCTGGCAACCGACGCGCCCGGCGCGCATGTCACCGGCATCGACCTCAGCCCGACCTCGCTGGCCTATGCCCGGCAGCGGTGCGACGCACCCAATCTCGACCTCCGCGAACTCGACCTGCACCGCGCCGTCGAGATCGGCCCCTTCGACCATATCGCGAGCAGCGGCGTGCTCCATCACCTAGCAGACCCGGAGGCCGGCTGGGCTGCACTGGTCGCGGCGCTGAAACCCGGCGGCACCATGCGGGTGATGCTCTACAGCCGGTTCGCGCGGATGCAGGTGCGTGCGGCCCGCGCCCGGATCGCCGACCTGATCGGCCAGCCCGTATCGCCGGCGCTGGTGCGGCAGGTCCGCGCCCGCTTCATCGACGAGCCCGACCATTCGATCGTGCGGTCGGTCGACTTCCATTCGATGGGCGGCGTCCACGACCTGCTGCTCCACGCGCATGAGGATGCGTTCGATGTGCCGCGCATCGGGCGGGCGATCGAGGCGCTGGGGCTCGGCCTGCTCCAGATCGACCTGCCCAGCCGGGCGGCGCGCGATGCCTGGCGCGCCGATCACCCGCATGATCCGCACGTCCGGGACCTGCCGGCGCTTCACGCCTGGGAAATGCGCAACCCCCGGGCCTTCAACGGCATGTACCCGATCTGGTGCGTCAAGCGCGGCTGACTGGCAACTTGCCCTCGGGGGCCGCGTTCCCTAACTGTTCGCCGATGAGTCTTCCCGCCGAAACCCAGGATCCGCCCTATCTCAAGGGCCTGAACGCGCCGCAGCGCGACGCCGTGCTCACGACCGAGGGGCCGGTGCTGGTTCTGGCCGGTGCCGGCACGGGCAAGACCGCCGCGCTGACCGCACGGCTCGCGCACCTCCTGTGGACGCGCAAGGCCTATCCCAGCGAGATCCTGTCGGTCACCTTCACCAACAAGGCGGCGCGCGAGATGCGCGAGCGCGTCGGTCGGCTGGTCGGCGATGCGGTGGAAGGGATGCCGTGGCTCGGCACCTTCCACGCGATCGGGGCCAAGATGCTGCGCCGCCATGCCGAGCTGGTCGGGCTGCAGAGCAATTTCACCATTCTCGACACCGACGACCAGCTGCGCCTGCTGAAACAGCTGATCGTCGCCAACGACCTCGACGAAAAGCGCTGGCCCGCGCGCCAGCTTGCCGGGCTGATCGACGGGTGGAAGAACAAGGGGCTGGTGCCGTCCGACCTCGATGCCGGCGAGTCCGAACTGTACGCGAACGGCCGCGGCCAGTCGCTCTATGCCCAGTATCAGGACCGGCTGCGCGCGGTAAATGCGTGCGACTTCGGCGACCTGCTGCTCCACATGCTGACGATCCTGAAGACGCATCGCGACGTGCTGGAACAGTATCAGCAGCGCTTTCGCTACGTGATGGTCGACGAATATCAGGACACCAACAGCGTCCAGTATCTCTGGCTCCGCCTGCTGGCGCAGGAGCGCAAGAATATCTGCTGCGTCGGCGACGACGATCAGTCGATCTATTCGTGGCGCGGCGCCCGGGTCGAGAATATCCTGAAGTTCGAAAAGGATTTTCCCGGTGCCAAGGTCATTCGCCTCGAACAGAATTACCGGTCGACGCCACACATCCTGGCCGCCGCATCGGGCGTCATCGCCAACAATTCCGGCCGGCTCGGCAAGACGCTGTGGACCGAGCATCAGGAGGGCGAGAAGGTCAAGGTGCTCGGCATCTGGGACGGCCCGGAGGAAGCGCGCCGGGTTGGCGAAGAGATCGAGGGGCTTCAGCGCGGCGGCCTCAGCCTCGACAACACCGCCATCCTGGTCCGTGCCCAGCACCAGACGCGCGAGTTCGAAGACCGCTTCATCGCGATCGGCATGCCCTATCGCATCGTCGGCGGCTTTCGCTTCTACGAACGCGCCGAAATCCGCGACGCGCTCGCCTATCTGCGCGTGGTCGCGCAGCCCTCGGACGATCTGGCATTCGAACGCATCGTCAATGTGCCGAAGCGCGGCCTGGGCGACAAGGCGCTGGCCAAGGTCCACCAGCTCGCCCGCGCGGGACAGCTGCCGCTGACGGTCGCCGCCGCACGCATCCTCGATACCGACGAGCTGACCCCGCAGGCGCGCCGCAGCCTCGGCAATCTGGTCGGCGACATGGCCCGCTGGCGCGTGATGGGCGACACCCTGCCCCATCCCGAACTGGCGCGGATCATCCTCGACGAGAGCGGCTATACCGCCATGTGGCAGGCCGATCGCTCGGCCGAGGCCGCGGGCCGGCTCGAAAACCTCAACGAACTCGTCCGGGCGATGGAGGAATATGAGTCGCTGACCGCGTTCCTCGAGCATGTCAGCCTGGTGATGGACAATGAGGCTCAGGCGGAGGAGCCCAAGGTTACGATCATGACCATCCACGCGGCAAAGGGCCTGGAATTCGACACGGTGTTCCTCGCCGGATGGGAGGAAGGACTATTCCCGTCGCAGCGCGCGCTCGACGAAGGCGGGCTCGCCTCGCTGGAGGAGGAGCGTCGCCTTGCCTATGTCGCGATCACCCGTGCGCGGCGTCAGGCGATCATCCTCCACGCCGCCAATCGCCGCATCTACGGTCAATGGACCAGCTCGCTGCCCAGCCGCTTCATCGCCGAGTTGCCCGATGCGCATATCGATGCGGAATCGACCATGACCGGGGGCGCCAGCCTGTGGCAGGCCAACTGGTCCGACCGCAGTGATCCATTCGCCGATGTCGGTCGCGGCACGGGTCGCGGCCCGGGCTGGCAGCGCGCCGCAGGGGTCGATGCGAAGAATCCGGGCGGCAGCTTCACCTCGCGGACCTTCACCCGCGAACAGCCGCGCATCGTCGAGAGCCGCGCCAGCGCCGTCAGCTTCGGTGCGAAGCCGCGCGGCGACCTGTCGCTGGGCATGCGCGTGTTCCACCAGAAGTTCGGCTATGGCACGATCGCCGAGATCGAGGGTAACAAGCTCGAGATCGACTTCGAGCAGGCCGGGCGCAAGCGGGTAATGGACAGCTTCGTCAGCCTGGGCTCCACCGCCGACTGAGCGAGCGCCCCGTCCGCACGCGCCGGTCGATTGACGATCCATCGGCCGCCGGGCAGCATGACCCCGCATGACCGGCGATCCCCGTTCCCAGTTCGAAGCGCTGACCGGCGCGGGCATCCAGGCATTCCGTGCCGGCCGCGCGGCGGAAGCGCGATCCTTGTTCGAACAGGCGGTTGCGATCACACCCCCGCCGGGCGCGCGTCGCCCTTGGGCGATGCTTGCCCAGGCCTGCCGTCAGGACGGCGACCCGGTGGCGGAAACCGCAGCACTCGAAGCCGCGCTCGCCGAAGATCCCCGCGCGCTTGGCGCGCTGCTGATGATGGGGGATCGCAAGCGGATCGACGGCGACGACCGCGCCGCGACCCATTTCTTCCGCGCAGCGATCGCCCTGGCGGGCACGGGCCAGCCCGCACCGGGCATGGCACCGATGATCGACGGTGCGCGGCGATTTCTCGCCGATGCCGGACAAAGGTTCGAGGCCCATCTGCTCGCCGGCATCGACGGCGGACAGGGCGGACAGCGCATGGCGCAGGCCGTCGACCTGCTGCTCGGCCGGACCCAGCTCTATCTGCAACAGCCGTCCATGTTCTACTTTCCCGGCCTGCCGCAGCGTCCCTTCTACGAACGCGAGGAATTCGACTGGCTGCCGCAGCTTGAGGCCGAGGCGCCAGCGATCCGCGCGGAGCTGGAGGCAGTGCTGGCGGGCGAGGACGGATTCCAGCCCTATGTCGAGCGATCGCAAGGACGCCCCGCCCCCGCCAATGCGTTGCTCGACGACCCCAGCTGGAGCGCGTTCTTCCTGTGGAAGAATGGCGAACCCGTCGCGGCCAATGCGGCGCGCTGTCCGGTGACCATGGCGGCGCTCGCTGCCACGCCGCGCCCCATGATCGCCAACTGGTCGCCCATGGGGCTGTTCTCGGTCCTGCGTCCGGGCACGCATATCCGGCCGCATCACGGCGTGCTCAACACGCGCCTGATCTGTCACCTGCCGCTGATCGTCCCGCACGGCTGCGGCATCCGTGTCGGTGCCGAGACGCGCGAATGGCGCGAGGGCGAGACGCTGATCTTCGATGACAGTTTCGAGCACGAGGCGTGGAACCGCGGTGATGCGACCCGCGTGGTGCTGCTGTTCGAGGTCTGGCGACCGGAGATCACGCCCGAGGAACAGGTCGCGCTGACCCGCATATTCGAGTTGATCGATACCTATCAGGGCCTGCCGGACGGGTCCTGAAGACGGTCCGCCAGCTCAGGCGGCGGCGGACTCGCTGTTCGGCTCGACCTTCATCAGCGTCGCGTTCTCGTACTTCATCGCTTCCGGCTCGAACAGCGGGTGAATGTCGAACGGACGCTCGATCAGCTTGATCTCGCTCAGGCCGTCGACCTTGAACGTGCCGAGCTTCACTTCGCGCGGCAGCATGCCTTCCAGCGACACGGTGATCGCATCGATATACATGCCGGCGTTGCGGGTATAGACGATGTGCGGCGCCAGGATCATGCGCTTGCGGTTGTACGTCACCGAGACGCAGCGCTGCCGCACCACGGCCTCGAACAGGGCCATGGCAGGGTTGGCGGGGGTGCTGTCAGCGTTGTCCTGATTGCTATCCATCAAACCCTAATAGTCATTATGTTGCATTGCAGCAAGACCCTGCAGTGATCAGGCGGTTAATAGGATCTCCGGGCAGCGGTTCCCGGCGGAGCATGGACGGCTCCGCCGGACAAGCCTTTAGAAAACCGCGCGCGCCGTCTCCTCGCCCATCATGACACGGCGAACCAGCGGGATCGGCGGCCCGCCATAGCTGAGGAACTGGTCGTGGAACCCCTTCCACGCCTGACGCCCGCCATGTTTCGCGGTCCAGTCCTGGCGCAGCCGGCGGATCATCAGCTTGCCCAGCGTATAGTTGAGATAGGCCGGGTCATAGGTCCCGCGCGCCGCCTGCTGCCGGGCATTGCCGGCATCCTGATAGCATTGCTCGCGGAACATCGTTTCCGACTGCGCCTGGGTCATGCCCTGCGCATGCAGCCCGATCGCCGAGAGGAAGCGACAGTTGCGCAGCAGCGCGTTGGACAGCTGGCCGATATGGACCGCCGGGTCACCCTCGCCCAGCCCGGCTTCCCACATCATCTCCTCGCTGTAATGCGCCCATCCCTCGGCAAAGGCATAGCCGACGAACAGCCGGCCGAAGAGCGACTTGGACCGGTTGGCGTGGAGGAACTGCAGGAAGTGGCCCGGCATCACCTCGTGCACCGTGGTGAACAACAGGTCGTCCTCGCCGGGGATATAGGCGGCCTGTTCGGCCGCGCTCCATTTCGGGTCGGGCGGCGAGATATAATAGATCGACGGGATGCCCTTCTCGAACGGTCCCGGCGGATCGATATAGGCCGAGTTCTGCCGGTTATAGGGCGGGCTCTCGCGCACCAGCGCCTGTTCGGTTCCAGGAATGGTTACCAGGTCGTGCTTCACGACAAAGTCGCGCAACTCCGGGATCTGGCGCGTCGCCGCAGCGACCGGACCGCCCTGAGGCTTTTCGGCATTCATCTTTGCGACACAGGCCGGGATGTCGGCGCCCGGCGCATATTTGGCGCATTCGGCGATCAGCGCGTCGCGATTGCGCTTCAGGTCCGCCTTGCCGATCGCTTCGAGCTGATGGAGCGGGATGTCGACCGCCTCGGTCGCCTTCAGCATGCGCGAGAAACGATCGCCGCCCATCGCATAGTCCTGCGTCGCGCTGCCCTCCAGCGTCGCCAGCCAGGCATCGAGCTCGCGCATTGCCTTGCTCGCCTCGGCCCCGGCCGATTTCAGCGCCTGTTGCAGCGCCGGATCCTTGACCGCGGCAAAGGCGCGGATCGCGTCGCCGCCATAATAATCGGCAAATCCCGCGAACGCCGACCGGCCATAGGCGATGAAGCTGGCCGGCATCGGCGCCTTCAGATTGGCGCGGATGTTCTTCGCCGCCGCGGGCACATTCTGCAGGAAGGCGGTCATCGCCTTGATCCGCACCTCGGGCGCGGCATATTCGCGTGAGACATAGGTGTTGGGGTCCAGCCCGCCACCGACATACCAGGCCGGATTGCGATGCGGCTGGTCGGCATCCTCCAGCCAGAACAGCTGCCCTTCGGCGACCTGGATCACATAATCGCGCTCGAACGCCTCGTCTCCGGTCAGCCCGGTGAAGCCGCGCGCGCCCTGGATCGTTGCGCGCAGGAAATCGCCGCGCGCCTTCAGTCCCGCCGCGCTCCAGTCGGCCAGCTTGCCGTCGAAATCATGGCGCCCCTGATAGACCGCGAAGGACGGGTCGATCGCGAACCATTTCTCGATCGCATCATCGCGGAACTTCGCCCAGTCGGTCGCAGCCGGTGCCTGCTGCGCCGCGGCGCTATTGTCGCTGCTGTTGCCGCCGCCCGTCGTGCAGCCTGCCAGCGCCAGCAGCGCGGCCCCCGCCAATAACCCGACTCGCATGAAACTCTCCCAAAGTGCGACGGCATGCTGGCACCGTGCGATGGGGCGCGCCAGCGGCGAAGCGACGAGTGGAACGCCCCGCCCGGCGGCGCCGTTTCAGGACCTCACCGAACCGGAGAGTTTCCCGATGCCCTATATCGAAACCCGCGATGGCACCGAGCTGTACGTCAAGGAATGGGGCGACGGCCGCCCCGTGATCCTGATCCATGGCTGGCCGCTGTCTGCCGACAGCTGGGACCCCGTCGCGCTGGCGCTGGCGGAAAGCGGCTTTCGCGCCATCTCGTACGATCGGCGCGGGTTCGGCCGCTCGGATCAGCCCTTTGACGGCTATGATTATGACACGCTCTCGGACGATCTCGCCGACGTGATGGACGCGATGGAGGCGGACGAGGATGCCAGCCTGGTCGGCTTCTCGATGGGCGGCGGCGAAGTCGCGCGCTACATGTCGCGTCACCAGGGCAAGGGCGTGGTCTCGACCGCGCTGATCGGCTCGATCGTGCCCTATATGCTGAAGACCGGCGACAATCCCCACGGCCTGCCGCGCGAGCAGTTCGACGAGATGATCGACGGCATTATGCAGGACAAGCCGGCCTTCTTCGCCAATTTCTTCAAGCAGTTCTTCGGCGTCGGCATGCTGTCCAGCCCGGTCAGCCAGGAAGTGCTCGACTGGGCCTGGGGCATCGCCAACCAGTCGGGGCTGAAGCCCGCGGTCGCCTGTGTCGACGCGTTCGGCGAGACCGATTTCCGCGGTGACCTGTCGTCCTTCACCGTCCCGACGCTGGTCATCCACGGCACCGGCGACGCGATCGTACCGGTCGAGATCGCCCGCAATGCCGCCGCCAATATCCAGGGTGCCCAGCTGATCGAATATGACGGCGCGCCGCACGGCCTGTTCGTGCCCGAGCGCGACCGGATGATCGACGACCTGCTGACCTTCCTCGGCGCCACCCATGCCGGCGCGCCGACGACCGGCAGTTTCCAGCAAGCCTGAACGATCATGCCCCGGCCGATGTGCCGGGGCAGTTTCGCGCCTCACGCTCGCTCGATCAGTGCATTCGCCAGCGCGACAGCGTCCGCCGCGTGCGCGTCCTCGACATGCGGGCGGTGCCGCTGCGCGCCCGCGGTGTCGACCTGGACCGACGCGACGCCCAGCAGCCGCTGGAGCGGGCCGCGGCGCACCGTCACCACCTGGACGCTGCCATAGGGGACGACCCAGTCACGCCGCTTCAGCACGCCGCGCATCACCTGCAGGCTCGTCTCGCGCAGCGCATAGCGGTGGAAGCGGCGCAGCAGCAACGACACGCCGACGATCACCGGAACGGCCACAAGCCCAAGCAGCGCCCAGCGCGTGACGAAGCTGCCGACCGCGACGATCGCGATGATGAACGGCACCGCCTTGGACACGAACGACCGGATGACATGGGCGAAGGCGACCGGCTTCAGCCCCGGGACCTCGAACCGCGGCATACCCGCCGCATCGACGATGCGCCCGATCTCGTCATCGGTCGCGAACGGCGCCATCTCCTGCCGCCCGCCCGTGTCGTTGCTGCCGCCCAGCGACTGGAACTGCAGCCCGGCATAGCCGAACAGGCCGGAGACCAGCGGCCGTTCGACAACCGCCAGCTGGATGCGGCGGATCGCGATCACCACCTCGCTGCGCGTCAGCAGCCCGCGCACCCGGCGGAACCTGCCCTCCCCCAGGGTCAGGCGAAATCCGAATTCGCGGACGAAGGTCGCGACCAGTCCGCTCAGAAAGCCGAGCAGGAGCAGCAGCAGCGCTATCGCCAGCACGACCATCACCCCGATCCCAGCCGATGCCTGCGCCCCGGCGCTGTCGACCCAGCGCTCGATATCGTCACGGTCGATGGGCAGCAGATCGTCGACAAACTGGAAGATGCCGAACAGCGCCGCCATCCACACCAATGAGAAGCTGAAGGCGCCGAACAACAGGATCCGGCCGGGCGACATGGCAAAGAGCGGTAGATCCGGCGTGACGATCGCCGGCTCGCCGTCCGCACCCGCCTCAACCGGCCTGGCAGCAGCGCGCACGCTCCCTTTCAGCGTCTCGCGCAGTCGCTGCGCCTCGGCGGTGCTGACGCTGTCCAGCGTGCCCTCGTCGGAATCGCTGCCGCCCGTCTCGATCCGGACCGAGACGACGCCGAACAGCCGCTGGAGCAGCTTCTGTTCGATCGACACGTCCTGGATGCGCTCCAGCGGGATGGCGCGGCGGCTGCGGCTGATCAGCCCGCGCTCGATCACCAGCGCGTCCTCGTCGATCCGGTAGGTGAAGGTCCGCCACGCGATCCAGGCGCCCAGGATCGAGAAGAGAACGATGCCGCCGCCGACCGCCAGCACCACCCAGCCCTCGCGTGCGACCGCCAGCGCCGGGATCGCGACAATCCAGGAGGGCAGCCGCCGAATCCAGCCGAGAAAGATCGTGACGGGATGGAGCCGGCGGCGGGCGTCGGCCTCGTTCAGGTCGTCGTTCACGCGTCGATGCTGCCGATCTGGATGCGGATCGCATCGCGGATTTCCTCGGCGGTGTCGCGGGTGACGCCGGGCAGAACGACCACGCTCGCCTCGGTCCCCGCGGTGTGCAGGCTCAGCGTCGACACGCCGAAGATCCGCTCGAACGCACCCTGGCTGACATCGATATGCTGGACGCGCGAGACGGGAACGATGGTGTGGACATGGATGAGCCAGCCATGCGCGACGTGCAGTTCGCGGCCGGTAAAGGCATAGCCCCATCGCCGCCACCGCCGCCCGGCACTCAGGATCATCCAACCGGCGAGCAGCGCCGCGACCAGCGCCGGCAGCCAGAGCGGCAGTCCGGCTTCGGCAAAGATGTCATCGAACACGAAGAGCGGCAGCGCGATCGCGGGGGCGAGCAGCACGCCGGAGGTAATCAGCGCGCGCAGCCGCATGACCTGAAGCTGCCCGCGCTCGAGCGGGTTGAGAGGAACGATGTCGATAGCCATGCGCCCGCTTATGCCCGCGCGCGCAGCTTTCTCAAGCCGCTTGCAGAAAAGCGCAGGCGCCGCCTCGATCCCGAAGCGGCGCCTGGCCTAACCTTATGGCTCAGGCGGCCTGGAACATCTCCGGATCCAGCGCCATCACCGCTTCCGACCCTGCCTCGATCTTGCGACGCAGCGCGCCGGCATCGGGCATGATCCGCTCGGCAAAGAAGCGCGCCGTGACCAGCTTCGCCTCATAGAATTTGGCATCCTCGCCGCCGCCGGCCGCCAGCGCCTCGCTCGCAGCCTTGGCCATGCGCAGCCACATCAGGCCCAGCGCGACGATCCCGGTCAGCTGCATATAGGGATAGGCGCCGGCACCGACCTGGTTCGGATTGGTGAAGCCGTTCTGCGCCAGCCACATCGTCGCCGCCTGAAGCTGGCCATTGGCCTTTTCAAGCGCTTCGGCAAAGGCCGCCAGCTTCTCGTCGCCCTTCGCCGCGGCGGTTTCCTCGCCGACAACGCGGAACAGCGCCTGGACCGCGCGGCCGCCATTCTGGGCCAGCTTGCGCCCGACCAGATCCATCGCCTGCACGCCGTTGGTGCCTTCGTAGATCATCGCGATCCGGGCATCGCGGACATATTGCTCCATGCCCCATTCGGCGATGTAGCCATGGCCGCCATAGACCTGCTGCGCATTCGTCGCGACGGCATAGCCGATATCGGTGCCGACGCCCTTGATCACCGGCGTCAGCAGCCCGACCAGATCGGCGGCAAGCTGACGCTCCTCCTCGGTTCCCGCGGCATGTTCCAGATCGACCTGCAGCGCCGCCCACAGGCATAGCGCGCGCAGGCCCTCGGTCTGCGCCTTGGCCTCCATCAGCATGCGGCGGACGTCGGGATGGACGAACAGCGGATCGGCCTTTTCCTGCGGCTCGCTCGGCCCGGTCAGCGCGCGGCCCTGACGGCGGTCGCCGGCATATTGGACGGCATTCTGATAGGCAGTCTCGGCGACGCCCAGACCCTGCAGCCCGACGCCCAGGCGCGCGGCGTTCATCATGATGAACATCGCCGCCAGCCCCTTCATCTCCTCGCCGACCAGCCAGCCCGTGGCGCCGTCATAGTTCATGACGCAGGTCGAATTGGCGTGGATGCCCATCTTGTGCTCGATCGACCCGCACGACACCGCGTTGCGCTCGCCGATCGACCCGTCGTCATTGACCAGGAACTTGGGCACCACGAACAGCGAGATGCCCTTGCTGCTCTCCGGCGCGCCCGGCGTCTTCGCCAGCACCAGATGGATGATGTTGCTGGTCAGGTCATGCTCGCCCGACGAGATGAAGATCTTGGTGCCGGTGATGCGGTAGGAACCGTCCGCCTGCGGCTCGGCGCGGGTGCGGATCAGGCCCAGGTCGGTGCCGCACTGCGGCTCGGTCAGGTTCATGGTGCCGCCCCATTCGCCGGACACCATCTTCGGCACATATTTTTCCTGCTGCTCGGGCGATCCCTTCACCAGCAAAGCGGCGATCGCGCCATGCGTCAGCCCCGGATACATGGCGAAGGCCATGTTCGACGAGATCATATATTCCTGGAACGCGGTCGACACGACATGCGGCATGCCCTGCCCGCCAAACTGCTCCGGGGCGCTCAGCGTGCCCCAGCCGCTTTCGACGAACGCCTGATACGCCTCCTTGAACCCCTTGGGCGTGGTGACGCTGCCATCGTCATGGCGGGTGCAGCCTTCCTGATCGCCCGACTGGTTGAGCGGGAACAGCACCTCGGACACGAAGCGCCCGCCCTCCTCCAGCACGGCGGTGACCACGTCGGGGGTCGCATTCTCGAACCCGGGCAGGTTCGCATAGCGATCGAGCCCGATGACCGAGTCGAGAATGAAGCGCGTATCGCGCACGGGCGGCGTGTAGTTCGGCATTTCAGGCGGTCCTCATCCTCAATGTGCGGAGTCGCTGCTTTTGAGCAGGTCGACGAATTGGCTCAGTTCCTCGATATGGGCGTCGATATCGCGCTTCTGCGCCTCGAGCAGCGCGATGCGATCGAGGCAGCGCTCCAGCGTCACCTGACGCTGGACCTTGCGGCCGTCACCCACATCATACAGGTCGATCATCTCGCGGATCTCGGCCAGGCTGAACCCGACGCGCTTCCCGCGCAGGATCCAGGCAAGCCGCGCCCGGTCGCGATGCGAATAGATGCGCGCAGTGCCCCGCCGCTCCGGCCCGATCAGCCCCTCGTCCTCGTAGAAGCGCAACGCCCGGGCTGTGACCCCGAACTCGGTGCACAGGTCCGAGATGCTGAAATTGTCGCGGTCGGTCCGCGGCTCGATCGGCGCAAGCGCCTCGATATGGATGGCTGCTCCCATGACAAGGAAGCTAGTTTCCCTTTACGTGAACGTCAATGGCGTCACTTCTCCCCTCCCGCTTGCGGGAGGGGTCGGGGGAGGGCCTGTCGCGGGAGCTTGCGCGGGAGAACACGCCCTCCCCTAACCCCTCCCGCAAGCGGGAGGGGGATAGCTGCGCCTCTCCACAACCTGCTCCCCTCCGTGGTAAGGGAGGGGAGCACGGCGCGCGTGCCTACCCTCCGCAAACCGCCTTGCCGCTCGGATCGCGCAGCGCTCGCGCCTCGGAGGTGGAACCGCTGATCCGCTCGGCCTCCAGCGCCGAGAAGGACGCCCGCCCACTGCACAGCGCCGCGCAGCCATCGGGAAGCGCAGCGGGAAAGTCGATCCGCTCCCCGTCCAGCTTCGCCTCGAACGCACAATCGCGCCCGCCCGGCGCACGCAACTCGACCTTCAGTGCGCCGCCGGTGGGCGTCGCCGTCCCCTGCCCGCTGCATCCGTTGCGATCGCCATAATCGACGAATGCGCCGATCCGGTAGGCGTCGCCATCGGCGACGATGCACAGCCGGTCGGTGTCGCGCGCATAGACGCCGGCGAGGTCGCGGTCGCCCGGATCGCGCACCAGCCCGCGCTCGACCGCCACGGCCTCCAGATCCCGCGGCTGCCCGGCCTTCGCGCCGCCCTGCCCGTCAGTGCCGCCGCCCGAACAGGCGGCCAGCAGAAGCGCCGCGATCAGCGCCACCGCCTTCATAGGCGCTCGAGCCGCCCGTCGCGCACCACGCGATAGAAGCAGCTCGGCTCGCCGGTGTGGCAGGCCGGGCCCATCGGATCGACCCGCATCCAGATCGCATCCTGATCGCAATCGACGCGCAGCTCGCGCACCTTCAGCACATGGCCCGACGTCTCGCCCTTCTTCCACAGCCGGGTCCGGCTGCGCGACCAGAAGGTCGCCTCGCCGGTCTCCAGCGTGGCGGCCAGCGCATCGGCATTCATGTGCGCGACCATCAGCACCTCGCCCGAATCGGCATGGGTGGCGACCGCGGTCACCAGTCCGGAGGCATCATATTTCGGATCGAGCACCAGCCCGGTTTCGCGTTTGTCGGCCATGTCCCACCCCCTAGCGAACCCCGGTTTCCGGGGCGAACAACAAATTTGTGACGGACGGGCGACAAACCGGAACCCACCCTATATAGGGCGGCAACCGTAACCGAACCCATAGGTACGATGCTTACCACCAATCCGTTCGACGACGACAAACTCCGCGAGGAGTGCGGCATCTTCGGTGTGTCCGGCGCAGAAGGCGCCGCCGCCATGGTCGCCCTCGGCCTGCACGCCCTGCAACATCGCGGCCAGGAAGCCGCGGGCATCACCAGCTTCGACGGCCGCATGTTCCATACGCATCGCGCCATGGGTCATGTCGCCGGCAATTTCGACCGCGACGAGACGATCCGGCCGCTCCACGGCACCACCGCCTGCGGCCATGTCCGCTATTCGACCACCGGCGAGACGTCGCTGCGCAACGTCCAGCCGCTCTATGCCGAACTGGCGACCGGCGGCTTCGCGATCGCGCATAACGGCAATATCTCCAACGCGATG
Organism: Sphingomonas sp. BL-S-25; assembly: GCF_055521555.1. Lineage (NCBI taxonomy): Bacteria > Pseudomonadati > Pseudomonadota > Alphaproteobacteria > Sphingomonadales > Sphingomonadaceae > Sphingomonas > Sphingomonas sp. BL-S-25. Next base: position 4,120,865 of record NZ_CM145486.1, on the reverse strand, counting down.
CGCCTGCGCCGCGACCTGGTGCGCCGCGGCGCGATCTTCCAGTCGACCTCGGATACCGAGGTGATCATCCACCTGGTAGCCACCTCCTCCTATCGCACGCTGATCGACCGCTTCATCGACGCGCTGAAGCAGGTCGAGGGCGCCTATTCGCTGATCTGCATGACGCCGGAGGGCATGATCGCCTGCCGCGATCCGCTCGGCATCCGTCCGCTGGTGATGGGCAAGCTGGGCGATGCGATCATCTTCGCCTCGGAAAGCGTCGCGCTCGACGTCGTCGGTGCCGACTATGTCCGCGATGTCGAGCCGGGCGAGCTGGTGATCGTCAAGGGCAAGGACATCCAGTCGCACAGCCCGTTCGCGCCCCAGGCGGCGCGTCCGTGCATCTTCGAATATGTCTATTTCTCGCGCCCCGATTCGATCTCGCAGAACCGGTCGGTCTATTCGGTGCGCAAGGCGATCGGCGCACAGCTGGCGATCGAGGCCCCGGTCGAGGCCGACCTGATCGTGCCGGTGCCCGATTCCGGCGTGCCCGCCGCGATCGGCTATGCCCAGCAGTCGGGCATCCCGTTCGAGCTGGGCATCATCCGCTCGCACTATGTCGGCCGCACCTTCATCCAGCCGAGCGCCGAGGTCCGCCATCTGGGCGTCAAGCTGAAGCATAATGCCAACAAGGACCTGATTGCCGGCAAGCGCGTCGTCCTCATCGACGATTCGATCGTGCGCGGCACCACCAGCCTGAAGATCGTCCAGATGATGCGCGACGCGGGCGCCAGCGAGGTACATCTGCGCATCGCGTCGCCGCCGACCCGTCACAGCTGCTTCTACGGCGTCGACACGCCCGAGCGCGAGAAGCTGCTGGCCGCCAAGCTGGACGTCGAGGGCATGACCGGCTTCATCCATTGCGACAGCCTGGCGTTCATCTCGATCGATGGCCTGTACACGGCGCTGGGCGAACAGGGCCGTTCGGGCCAGAAGCCGGGCTATTGCGACGCCTGCTTCACCGGCGACTATCCGACGACGCTGACCGATCAGGACGAACTGGCGCCGCCGGTCGATCAGTTCGCGCTGCTCGAAGAACGCGTGAGCTGAGCCTCACCCTCCGGATCAGGACGCCATGACCGACAAGCCCCTTTCCAATCGCCTCGCGCTCGTCACCGGCGCGAGCCGCGGCATCGGTGCCGCGACCGCCATCGCGCTCGGTGCTGCCGGCGCACATGTCATCCTGACCGCGCGCACCGTCGGCGGGCTCGAGGAAGTCGAGGACGCGATCCATGCGGCGGGCGGCTCGTCGACCATCGCCCCGCTCGACCTGACGGAGAATGACAGCATCGCCAAGCTGGCCCAGGCGATCGAGGGCCGCTGGCCCGCGCTCGACTTGCTGGTGCTGAACGCGGCGACGCTCGGCAATCTCAGCTCGGTCCCGGCGATCGACGGCAAGGATTTCGCCCGCGTCCTGACGCTCAACGTCAGCGCCCAGGCTGCGCTGATCGCCGCGTTCGACCCGATGCTGCGCCGCGCCGAGGCGGGAAAGGTCATCGGCCTGACCTCCAGCGTCGGCCGCACCGCGCGCGCCTATTGGGGCATGTACGGCGCGTCCAAGGCGGCGTTCGAAAATCTGGTGCTCAGCTATGGCGAGGAAGTCCGCAACCTCGGCGCCATCCGCACCGCGCTGATCGACCCTGGCGCCACCCGCACCCAGATGCGCGCCCGCGCCTTCCCTGGCGAAGACCCGGCGACGCTGAAGGGCCCCGAAGTCGTCGCCGACCGAATCGTCGCGCTGGCAGTCTCGGGCTTCGACGCAGGGCATTTCGAGCGGGTCGAGTGACCTGACAGGCGGGGCTGGCGCCAGCCCCGCCCTGTTCTCCGGCGAAGGCCTGAGCCCAGCTGCAATGTCGCCAGCTATCGCTGCGCAGCCGCCTCGAACAATCGATCGAGAAACGCCGTCCGGGCCTGGCCATAGGCGGGGTCGCTCGCCTTGGGTGCCGCCGCCGACACCGCGATCACCACGCGCGACCTGGGGTCGACGCGGATCGTCTGGCCGAAAATGCCCTGTGCGCCGAACCTGCCCTGCGGGTAGGTCCACCATTGATAACCATAGCCATAGCCCGGGGTGCCGGTCTGCGCATGCGCCCGGGTCGACTCCGCGAACCAGCCCGCCGGGACCACCCCCTTGCCGCCCTCCAGTGCGAACTGCCCCATCCGCGCATAATCGCGCAGGCTGACCGACAGGCAGCAGCCGCTGACCTCGTTGCCCGACGGATCGACCATCCAGAAGGCGTCCTGCTCCATGCCGAACGGCTTCCAGACCTTGTCGCTGAGATAGGTCGCCAGCGGTTTGCCCGTTGCGCGGCGCACCAGCACGCCGATCAGGTTCGTCTCACCGGTCTTGTAGACCCATTTGCTGCCCGGCTCGAACTCGCGCGGCAGCTTGCGCATGTAGAAGATGGTCGGGTCCTGACCCGCCGGCACCGGCTCGAGAAACATGCGCGCCACGTCGGACTTGGGGTCGGTATAGTCCTCGTTCCACTTCACGCCCGACGTCATCGTCAGCAACTGGGCGATGGTGACGCCGTCATAGCCGCTGCCCGCCAGTTCGGGGATGTACCTGGTCACCGCCTCGTCGACGCTGCGGATATGGCCGTCGCGGATCGCGGCGCCGACCAGCGCGGAGGTGAACGACTTGGCGACCGAGAAGCTGGTGTAGCGGCCCTCTGGCCCATAGCCGCGGGCATAGCGTTCCAGCCGGACCTTGCCGTCCTGAACCACGATCAGCCCCGCGACATTCTGCTGCGCGATGAAGGCATCGACCTCGCTGTCGGCGATCGGCAGCGGCGTTCCCTTGGGAAGCGCGCGGACCCTGGTGCCGTGCTGGACGATGTTGCCCGGAAAGATCCGCTCCATATGCGGGAAGTTCGCGTCGCGCTGCGCTTGGGACCAGAACAGGATCTCCGCCCCGACCTTGCGCAGGCCCGCCGTGTCGGTCGCGTCGATCGGGACGAGCGTCGAGCGGATCGCGACGGAGCCGGCACCTGCCCCGCGATCCTGCGCGCACCCGGCGAGCGCAAGCGCCCCTGCCAACAGCCAGACTGCCCGCATCATTCTCTCCCTGCTCTGCTGCCGGGCTATTCCCGGATCAGCGTGACCTGCGCGACGTCGATCCCGCCGCCGCGGAAACCGCCTTCGCAATACATCAGATAATAGCGCCACAAGGCATTGAATCGGCTGTCAAACTGGGACGGAAGCCGCCCGGTCGACACCGCCGCATCGAAATTCTCGCGCCACTGCTTCAGCGTCTCGGCATAGTCGAGCCCGAAGCTGTGATGATCCGACCAGGCAAGACCGTGACGCGCCGCGATCGCGCGAAACTCGCTCTCGCGGATCAGCAGGCCGCCGGGGAAGATATAGCGCTGGATGAAGTCGACATTGTCGGCATAGCCGTCGAACATCGCATCGTCGAAGCTGATATACTGGATCGCCGCCCGCCCGCCGGGCTTCAGCACGCGCGCAATCGTCGCCAGATAGCTGGACCAATATTCGCGCCCGACCGCCTCGACCATCTCGATGCTGGCGACCGCGTCATAGCGACCGGTGACGTCGCGATAGTCGGTCAGCGAGAAATCGACGCCGTCGATCCCGGCGGCCGCGATCCGCGCCTCGCCCCAGGCCTTTTGCTCGGTCGACAGGGTGATGCCGTGCACACGCCGCCCCGCCTTGCCCGCCGTCTCGGCGAACGAGCCCCAGCCGCAGCCGATCTCGAGGATATGATCGCCAGCCGCCGTCCCGGTCCGTTCGAGGATCGCGTCCAGCTTGCGCTGCTGCGCCCGCTCCAGACTATCGCCCGCGGCGAAGATCGCGCTCGAATAGGTCATCGAGGGATCGAGCCATTCGCGGTAGAAGTCGTTGCCCAGGTCGTAATGGAAATGGATGTTGCGCCGCGACCCCGATCGGCTGTTGCGCCGCAGCCAGTGGCCGGCGCGCTTCGCCAGCCGGGTCAGGCCCCAGGCGCGCGATCCGGACGCCAGGCCGGCACGGTTCAGGCTGAAGATCGCGAAAACCTGGACCGGGTCGGGGCTGGCCCATTCGCCTTTCGCCCAGCCTTCGTACCAGCCCGACGACCCCGACGTGACCAGCCGCAGGATCGCCCGCCAGCTGCGGATCTCGACCACCGCCAGCGGCCCCTCGGCGCGTCCGCCCAGGATGCGGCGCTCGCCGCCGGGCAAGGTCACGTCGATGCTGCCGGCGTCGATGCCGTGGTCGATCCGGTCGATCAGCCTGACGAATATCGGCCCGAACCAGTCGAGCATTCCCCGCCCCACGCGGTGGTGGTCCCTGTTGCCCATCGGCGCATTCATGGGAGATCCATGCACCGGTCCGGCGACCGGCGAAACAGGAAAGTTGAGCGGCCTCAGCGCAGCGCGCGGCCCGCCGCCAGCGCCCGCTCGCGCGCCTCGCGGTGGCCGATGATCTTGTCGGGATAATCCCTGGGACGGAACACCGGATCATGAATGTCGGCGTCGCTCAGGTCGCGCAGTTCGGGCACCCATTCGCGGATATAGCCGGCGGCGTCGAACTTCTCCGACTGGACCAGCGGCGCCATGATCCGCCCCCACATGTTCGAATCCACGCCGGTGCCGGCGACCCATTGCCAGTTGACGCTGTTGTTGCCGTAGTCGGCATCGACCAGCGTGTCCCAGAACCAGCGTTCGCCCTCGCGCCAGTCGATCAGCAGATGCTTGATCAGGAAGCTGGCGGTGATCATCCGCACCCGATTGTGCATCCACCCGGTCGTCCAGAGCTGGCGCATGCCGGCATCGACGATCGGATAGCCGGTCCGCCCCTGTTGCCAGGCCTTCAGGTCGGACGGGCTGCGCCGCCATTTTATCGCATCGAAGGCGGGGCGGCCGTTGACGTCGCCATAATCGGGCAGCGCGAGCAGCAGGCTGGCGGCGAAATCGCGCCACGCCATTTCCTTGCGAAATTTCTCGGCATTGCGCGCGCCGTCCAGCCGGTGCCACAGCGTGCGCGGGCTGATCTCGCCGAAATGGAGATGCGGCGACAGGCGCGATGTGCCCTCGACATCGGGCAGGTCGCGGCGCGCCTCGTAGTCGACGACCTCGTCGGCAAACTCGTCGGCGCGGCGCAGGGCCGTTGCTTCGCCCGGATCCCAGTCGGCGAACCCCTTTGCCCAGTCGGGCCTGGTCGGGAGCAGGTCCCAGTCCGCCAGCCGATCGCTCTTCGGCCAGTGCGCGGGCGCCGGGATCTGCTTCGGCGCGGGCAGCGGGTCGCCCGGCGGCATGCGCTGGCTCAGCGCGCGCCAGAAGGCGGAATAGACGCGGTACTGGCCGCCCGATCCGGTGACGATCTCGCGCAGCGGCGCCAGATGGTTGCCGTCATGACGGCAGAGCCGGTCGCCGAGCGCCGCCTCCGCCTCGACCCACCAGGGTTCGTAATGGCGATTGGTATGGATCGTGGTGGCACCCGTCTCCTCGGCCAGCGTGGCCAGCGCCTCCGCCGCACGCCCGCGCCGCAGGATCAGCCGCGATCCCCTGGCCTCCAGCGCCTTGGCAAGCACAGCGAGCGAATGGTGCAACCACCAGCGCGACGCCCCACCCATCCGCCATTTCCCGGGCGCCTCGTCGTCCAGCACATAGACGGGAATCACCGCCCCCGCCTCGGCGGCGGCCACCAGTGCCGGCTGATCCTGCAGACGAAGGTCCTGGCGCAGCCAGAGGATGGAGGGGGTCATTCGGGAGGGGTTCGCTCGTGCTATGTTAATCTCGCACAAAGACACAAAGACACGAAGAAGTTCACCCTTGGGGCGCGAAATAGTTGTTCCCGAGACGTCGGACGCCGTCCTTGAAGGTCGGAGCACCGAAATTCATGAGGAGCCCCAGCGGGAGATCGAGCAGGCGGAGATAGGTCAGCACCTGCTTGGCGTGAACGGGAGCGTGTGCCTCAGTTGACTTCAACTCGATCAGCAACCTGCCTTCCACCAGAAGGTCGGCGCGGAAGCCCTCCTCGATCAACAGGCCACGAAAGCGAATGGGCACTGGTTTCTGCCGCTCGACGCTGAGACCGCGCTCGACAAGGCTGTGAAACATGCAGACCTCATAAACCGATTCCAGCAAGCCAGGCCCTAAGGCCTCATGAAGCTTGAACCCGCAATCCACCGCCACGCGTGCAAGCTGTTCGATCTCCGTTTCCACAGCCCCTCTTTGTGCCTTTGCGTCTTTGTGCGAGCATCACCTTTTTCTAATCCCGATCACTCCGCCCGAGGTTCCTTCTCGACCATCCAGGTCTGCCCCTTCGACACCAGCTTCTGCAGGTCGGCGACCTTGCCCTCGCTCGCCGCGCGGTTCTGGGCGACCACCGCACTTTCGAAGGTCGGTGCCGGATCGTCGTACAGCACGCCCAGCGCCATCGGAAACGGCCCGAATTCCATCTCGACCAGCAGATGCGCGATCATGCGGTTGGTGCGGTCATGGACCAGCACCCCCGCCGCCTGCCACGCGCCATCGACGACATCGACCACGCGCAGCGACAATGTGCCGGGGTCGAGCGCCAGGCCCTTCGCCCCACCGGCGAACAACAGAGGTTCGCCATGTGCAACCCAGAGCTGGTTCAGCGCAGCATTCGGCTTTGCCGTGAAAGATTCGAACACATCATCATTATAGACGATACAATTCTGGAATATCTCGACAAATCCGGTGCCCGGATGCGCATGCGCCGCCTTCAGGATTGCTGGTAGTCCCTTGTGCACGTCGATCCCGCGCGCAACGAAACGGGCACCGGCGCCCAGCGCGAAGGCGCAGGGTTTTGCCGGGCGATCGACCGATCCGAACGGCGTCGAGGGCGATCGCGTGCCCTCGCGGCTCGTCGGCGAATATTGCCCCTTGGTCAGGCCATAGATCTCGTTGTTAAAGAGAAGGAACTGACATTTCAGATTCCGTCTCAACAAATGCATCGTGTGATTGCCGCCGATCGACAGCGCGTCGCCGTCGCCGCTGATGATCCATACGTCGAGCTCGGGATTGGCCAGCTTGACCCCCGTCGCGACCGCCGGCGCGCGGCCGTGGATCGTGTGGAGGCCATAGGTTTCCATATAATAGGGAAAGCGCGACGAGCAGCCGATGCCGCTGACGAACACCGTGTTCTCCGGCGTCGCGCCGATTTCCGGCATCGTCCGCTGGACCGCCTTGAGCACGGCATAATCGCCGCAGCCGGGACACCAGCGCACCTCCTGGTCGGTCTCCCAGTCCTTGGGGCTGCTGGCGCGGACGGGCGTAATCTCGTTCATGCCAGTGCCTCCTCGATCGCCGCCTCGATCTCGGCGATGGTGAAGGGCTGGCCCGACACCTTGTTATACGGTCGTGCAGCAATCAGAAACTGGTCGCGGAGCAGAGTCTTCAGCTGCCCCTTGTTCATTTCGGGAACAAGCACCCGCTCATAACCCGCTAACAACGGGCCAAGATTTTTCGGCAGCGGCCAGATATGCCGGATATGGACATGCGCCACGTCCACCCCGCGCCGCCGGGCGCGCCGGACCGCCTGATGGATCGGGCCATAGGTCGAGCCCCAGCCGATAACGACGAGCCGTCCACTCGCTTCGCCGAGTTCAACCTGCTGGTCGGGCACGTCGATCCCGGCGATCTTGGCGGCGCGCAGGTCGGTCATCGCCTGATGGTTGGCGGGGGAGTAATCGATATTGCCCGACCCCTGCGCCTTCTCGATCCCGCCGATGCGGTGGAGCAGGCCGGGCGTGCCGGGCTTGACCCAGGGACGTGCCAGTCGATCGTCGCGGGCATAGGGCTGGAACCGCTCGCCCTCCATCGGCGCCTCGGTGCGATGATGCACCGGGAAGGGCGGGTAGCTGCTCATGTCCGGCACCTTCCACGGCTCGGCCGCATTCTGGATATAGCCGTCGGTCAGCAGCATGACCGGCGTCATGTACCGGGTGGCGATCCGCACCGCCTCGATCGCGACGTCGAAACAGTCGGCGGCGGACCGCGCTGCCAGCACCGGCAATGGCGCATCGCCGTTGCGGCCATAGACCGCCTGATACAGGTCGGATTGCTCGGTCTTGGTCGGCAGGCCGGTCGACGGGCCGCCGCGCTGGGCGTTGACGATCACCAGTGGCAATTCGGTCATGATCGCCAGCCCGATCGCTTCGCCCTTCAGCGCGATGCCCGGCCCCGAGGAACAGGTGACGCCGAGCGTCCCGGCATAGGCAGCGCCCAGGGCAGAGGCGACCGCGGCGATCTCGTCCTCCGCCTGGAAGGTGGTGACGTCATATTCCTTGTAGCGCGACAGCGTGTGGAGGATCGCCGAGGCCGGCGTGATCGGGTATCCACCGAAGAACAGCTTGAGATCAGCGAGTTGCGCGCCGGCAATCAGACCCAGTGAGAGCGACTCCGCGCCGGTCACGGTCCGGTATAGGCCGGGCTCGGCGGGAGCGGCGGGCACATGATGGCGGCGCATCGGCCCGGCCAGCTCGGCCGTCTCGCCATAGGCATGGCCGGCGTTCAACGCGGCGATATTGGCTTCGGCCAGCTGCGGCGCCTTGGCGAACTTGGCCTTTAGCCACTCGACGATCGGCTGCCGGTCGCGGTCGAACATCCACAGCGCCAGCCCCAGCGTCCACATGTTCTTGCAGCGCAGCGCCTCCTTGTTGCCCAGGCCGAACGGCTTCACCGCTTCCAGCGTCAGCTGCGAGATGTCGAGCCGCATCAGCTGCCACTGCGCCAGCGACCCGTCCTCGAGCGGATTGGCGGCGTAGCGCGCCTTGTCGAGGTTGCGCTGGCCGAACTCGCCTTCGTCGGCGATGATCAGGCCGCCGGGCTTCAGCACGCCGATATTGGTCTTCAGCGCGGCGGGGTTCATCGCGATCAGCACGTCGGGCGCATCGCCGGCGGTATCGATCTGCGTCGATCCGAAGTTGATCTGGAAGGCCGAAACCCCGAACAAGGTGCCCTGCGGCGCGCGGATCTCGGCAGGAAAGTCGGGGAAGGTCGCCAGGTCGTTGCCGGCCAGCGCGGTGGAGAGGGTGAACTGGCCGCCGGTCAGCTGCATGCCGTCACCCGAGTCCCCGGCGAAGCGGACCACCATCGCTTCGGGCGGCGGATCCGCGGAAGCTTCGTCGGGCGTCAGCATATGCGTGGCGGTGGCCATTGGCTCCTCCCCTGCGTGCGTGCTCGCGCTCTTCAAACCCTGCGGCGCGTTGGTCGCACCGTAGGAAAATTCCTTCACACTTGCAAAGCTTGCCCGGCGACGGCCGCGCGCCCCTCGGCAATGCCGTCCGCGAGCGCCAGGATCGAGGCGACATGCCGCTCGGCGACCTCCATCGCGTCCTGGCCATAACCGCCGCCCAGCGCGCTCGCGATCGGCAGTCCGCGCCGGGCGAAGAAGCTGCCGATCCAGCGATCGCGCGCGACCAGCCCCTCCCGACTGAGCGCCAGCCGGCCGAGCCGGTCGTCGGCATAGGGGTCGACCCCCGCCTGATAGAGGATCAGGTCCGGCTCGAACGACGCGACCAGTGGCGGCAGCGTGTCGGCCAGCGTCGTCAGATAGGCGTCGTCGCCGGTGCCGTCGGCGAGACCGATGTCGAGCGTCGACACCGCCTTGCGCACCGGGAAATTCTTCTCGGCATGGATCGAATAGGTGGCGATGTCGGTGCGGCCCGCGGTCAGCGCGGCGGTGCCGTCGCCCTGGTGCACGTCGCAATCGACGATCAGCACGCGGTCGACCACCGCCTGCTCGACCAGCCGGACGGCGGTCAGCGCCAGATCGTTGAATACGCAGAAGCCGGCGCCGGTATCGGCCAGCGCATGGTGGCTGCCGCCAGCGCTGTTGGCGGCATAGCCGCGCTCGAGCGCCAGCAGCGCCGCCAGCCAGGTCCCGCCCGGCACCATCTGCGCGCGCAGCGCCACCTCCGGCGTGACGGGAAAGCCGATGCGGCGCGCCTTTTGCGGCGGCACCCGTGCCTCGATCACCTCGGCGACATAGTCGGGATCGTGCGTCGCCTCCAGCCAGTGCCGCGGCATCGCCTCGGGCTCATGCCATTCGAAGACATCGCCCCGGGCGCGCAGCAGGTCGCGCACCAGTCCGTTCTTGTTCCACTGATAGGGACTGCGCGACGGCGCCGGGGCGACATAGGCCGGATGGTGAACGATCGGGATCACCCGGCCAATGTAGGCGCACTCAGTGTCGCTGGTAAGCCGTTGAGAAATGGCCCGCCACCTGCGCCGGACTCTTTCGTTTGCGATCCCGAAAGGGTAAGGCGACCGCCATGACCGACCCCGCCTCGCTTCCCTATCGCCCCTGCGCGGGCGTGATGCTGATGAACCGCGACGGACAGGTATTCGTTGGCCAGCGGATGGATTCGACGATCGAGGCCTGGCAGATGCCGCAGGGCGGGATCGACCCGGGCGAGACTGCGCATGACGCCGCGGTCCGCGAGCTGTGGGAGGAGACCGGGGTCGCGGCCGAACTGGTCGAACTGGTTGCGGAGGCGCCCGAGGAGCTTCGATACGACCTGCCCGACGATCTGATCGGCAAGGTGTGGAAAGGCAGATGGCGCGGGCAGCGGCAACGCTGGTTCCTGTTCCGCTTCCTGGGCGATGATGACGCCGTCAACATTGCGACCGAGCATCCCGAATTCCGGGCATGGCGCTGGGTCGATCCTCGGGAACTTCCCGAACTGATCGTTCCGTTCAAGCGTCAGCTCTATACCGAGCTTCTGTCCGTCTTTGCTGAGGCACTTGCCGCCGAAGCGCGCTGATCGCGCCCTTTTCGTGCCCCGATGTCGCGTTAACGGAGAACCCATGCGCGCCCTGCTCCTGGCCCTCCCGCTCCTCCTCGCCAATGCCGAGGGCGATCCCGAGCCGATCCCGGAGCCGATCAAGGCGATGCTGGATGCCGCCATGGCGTCGGGCAACGAGGCCGAGGTCAACACCATCGTCAAATATGCCCGCAACGCCGTGCCCGAACATGGCGACGCGATCGCGCGCATCGCCACCGACTGGCGCAACGACCGGCGCGAGAAGAGCATGCAGCGGATCCGTAACGCGGGCGTGTTCGATCTGGTCAAGGGCCGTGCCGAGCTGGGCGCCTATGTCACCACCGGCAATGCCAATAATGTCGGCGTGACCGCGGTGATCGACCTGCGCCGCGAGGGGCTGGAATGGCGCCACAAGGTGAAGCTGCAGGCCGATTACCAGGAGAGCTTGGGGATCGTGAACCGCGAGCGCTATCTGGCGGCCTATGAGCCGAACTGGAAGTTCGACGAGCGCGCCTATCTCTATGGGTCCGCCCAATATGAAAGCGACCGGTTCCTGGGCTTTTACGACCGTTTCTCGGTATCGACCGGGGCCGGTTACAGCGCGATCAAGAAACAGGGGCTGAAGCTGGATCTCGAACTGGGCCCGGCATTCCGGCACACGCGATTCACCGACGGGGTGATCGAAAGCTACCCCGCGGCGCGCGGCAGCGTCGATGTCGACTGGAAGCTGTCGCCCGGCCTGACGGTGCGCCAGAACGCCTCCGCCTATCTGCAAAAGGCCAACAGCACCGTCACCAGCAAGTCCGCGCTGCTGGCCAAGCTGATCGGCCCGCTCTCGGCGCAGCTGTCCTATACGATGCAATATGAAAGCGCGCCGCCGTTCGGGCGCGTGTCCACCGACACCACCAGCCGCGCCGCGCTCGTCGTGGATTTCTGACGCAGGGCGCGTTAGGACGCGTCATGAATGCGATAAGCGCGATCGAATCCGCCGCGATCGACCATGTCGGCGCGGCGCCCATCATGGAGAGGACACAGGCCTGGGTCGCCGTGAACAGCGGCACGCGAAACCTGGACGGCCTGGCGACGCTGGCGACGATGCTGGCGGACAGTTTCTCGGTCCTGCCCGGTACGCTGGCCCTGGTCGATCCCGCGCCGGTCGAAAGCGTCCTGTCCGACGGCAACGTCCAGGCGCTGGATCATGGCCGGCACCTGCACCTGGCGGTTCGCCCCTACGCTCCGCTCCAGCTGTTGCTCACCGGCCATATGGACACCGTCTATGGCGCCGATCACCCGTTCCAGAGCGGCAGCTGGCGCGAGGACGGCAGCTGGAACGCGCCGGGATGCGCCGACATGAAGGGCGGGCTGGCGCTGATGCTCGCCGCGCTGGAAGCAATCGAGGCGAGCCCGCTGGCGGAACGCATCGGCTATGAGGTGCTGATCAATTCGGACGAGGAAACCGGATCCTTTTCGTCCGCCGCACTGATCGCCGATCGTGCGCGGGGCAAGCATGCCGCGCTGACCTACGAACCCGCCGCCCTGCCCGACGGCACGCTGGCGGGCGCACGCGGCGGCACCGGCAATTTCTCGCTGATCGTGCGCGGGCGCAGCGCCCATGCCGGCCGCAATCCCGAGGAGGGGCGCAATGCACTGGTCGCCGCGGCCGATCTGGCGCTGCGACTGGCCGAGGCGCGCTCGCCCGGCCTCGCGGTCAACCCGGCGAGGATCGAGGGGGGCGGGCCGAACAATGTCGTGCCCGATCTCGCCATCCTGCGCGTCAATTTCCGGCCGCGCGATGCCGCCGCCATCACCCGCGCGCGCATCGCGATCGACACCGCCGTGGCGATCGTCGCGACCAAGCACGACGTCCGGATCGAGGTGCATGGCAGCTTCAACCGCCCGCCCAAGCCGATCGACCCGGGCGCGGAAAAGCTGTTCGCGCTGGTCAAGCGGGTCGGCGCCGACCTGGGCCTCGACATCGCCACCCGGGATTCGGGCGGCGTGTGCGACGGCAACAATATCGCCGCGTGCGGCGTACCGGTGGTCGACACGATGGGCGCGCGCGGGGGCGCGATCCATTCGCCCGACGAATATCTGATCCCGGAGAGCCTGCCGGAGCGCGCCGCGCTGTCGGCACTCACCATCCTGCGACTAGCCGAACGGGGCCTTTAATGACCTTCATCATCCGCGCCGCGCGCGAAGACGATCTTCAGCATCTGTACGAGATGGCCAAGCTGACCGGCGGCGGCTTCACCAACCTGCCGCCCGACCGCAAGTCGCTGAGCGCGAAACTGGAGCGCAGCGCCGCCTCGTTCGCGCGCGATGACGAGAGCGTGACCGACGAGCTGTTCGTGCTGATGCTGGAGAACAGCCAGACGGGCGAGGTCCGCGGCACCTGCCAGATCTTCACCCGCGTCGGCCAGCATTGGCCTTTCTACAGCTACCGCATCGGCATCGACACCAAGTACAGCCAGGAGCTGAACCGCACCTTCCGGTCCGAACTGCTGAACCTGACCAACGATCTGGGCGGGTGCAGCGAGGTGGGCGGCCTGTTCCTCCACCCGGGCGAGCGTGCCGGCGGCCTGGGGCTGCTGCTCGCACGCAGCCGCTATCTGTTCATCCGCAATCACCGCGAGCGCTTTGCCGACCGCATCCTGGCCGAGCTGCGCGGCGTGATCGACGAGGGTGGCGGCTCGCCCTTCTGGGACGGCGTCGCCGGCCGCTTCTTCGGGATGAATTTCCAGGAAGCCGATCAGTTCAATGCGATCCATGGAAACCAGTTCATCGCCGACCTGATGCCCAAGCACCCGGTCTATACCGCGATGCTACCCGAGACCTCGCGCGCGGTCATCGGCCTCCCCCACCCCAGCGGCCGCGCCGCGATGCGGATGCTGGAGGGCGAAGGCTTTCACTTCGAGAATTATATCGACATCTTCGACGGCGGCCCGACCATGACCGCCCGCACCAACCAGGTGAAGACGATCCGCGAGGCGCAGACGGCCAAGGTGGTCGAGATCGGCGAGGGCGGCAGCGCGGCTCTGGTGTCGGTCGGACGGCTGGCGGACTTCCGCGTGGCGCAGGGCACCGTGAGTGTCGGCGACGACGGGGTGACCATCGATGCGGCAAGCGCGCAGGCGCTGGGGGTCGAGCCGGGCAGCGAGGTGACGCATGTCGCGCGGTGAGACCGGCTGTCAGCGCTCCACCCCTCCCTGGAAGGGAGGGGCCAGGGGTGGGTTACTGTCGGACTTCGGATTGGTGGCCGGTATTTCGAACCTCGCGGGCCTACCCACCCCCAACCCCTCCCTTCCAGGGAGGGGAGCGCGTTGCGTCCGTGGGACGGGGATCGCCGCATGATCACCGAGATCAATTTCGACGGCATCATCGGCCCGAGCCATAATTACGCGGGCCTCAGCCCCGGCAACCTAGCCGCCACCAAGAACCGCGGCGGCGTCTCGCAGCCGCGGGCGGCGGCGTTGCAGGGGATCGCCAAGATGCGCGCCAATCTGGCGCTCGGGCTGACCCAGGGCATCCTGCTGCCGCACGCGCGACCCGATCATCGCTGGCTCGCCAGCCTCGCCACCCGCTACGACCAGGCAGCGCCGCACACCCGGGCGCAGGCGCTGTCCGCCTCGGCCATGTGGGCGGCCAACGCCGCCACCGTGTCGCCCGCAGCCGACACCGCCGATGGCCGCTGCCATCTGAGCGTCGCCAACCTGATCACCATGCCGCATCGCAGCCATGAATGGCCCGAGACGCTGGCGCAGCTCCGGATCGCCTTTGCCGACCCGGCCTTCGTCGTGCACGGCCCCGTCCCCGCCCCGTTCGGCGACGAGGGGGCGGCCAATCACATGCGCCTGGCGACGAGCCACGATGCGCCCGGCGTCGAGATCTTCGTCTATGGCCTCGCCGGCGGCGCCTTTCCCGCGCGCCAGCATTTCGACGCCAGCGCGACGATCGTCCGCCGCCACGGCCTGGACCCGGCGCGCACGCTGCTGGTGCAGCAGTCCGACGCGGCGATCGCGGCGGGCGCGTTCCACAATGACGTGGTTGCGGTAGCCAATGGCCGCGTGCTGTTCGCGCATGAGCAGGCATTCGAGGACCGCGACGGCTTCTACCGCGACCTGCGCGCCGCCTTTGCCGAGGCCGAGATCGTCGAGGTGCCCGCCGCGAAGGTCAGCCTGGCCGACGCGATCCGATCCTATCTGTTCAATGCCCAGCTGGTGACCCTGCCCTCAGGCGAAACCGCGCTGATCGTGCCGAGCGAGGCGCGCGAGACCGAAAGCGTATGGTCCTGGCTGCAGGACCATGTCGCCGGCAACGGCCCGATCCGCCGGGTCGAGGTCGTGGATGTCCGCCAGTCGATGGCCAATGGCGGCGGCCCCGCCTGTCTCAGGCTGCGCGTCGTCGCGGACCCGGCCACCGTCGATCCCCGCTTCCTCGTCGATGCCGCCAGGCTGGATACGATCGCTTCGGTGGTCGAGGCGCACTGGCCCGAGGCGATCCGCCAGGACGAGATCGGCGATCCGGCACTGATCGGCCGGATCGAGGCGGCGCGCTGCGCGCTGCTGGAAACGCTCGGAACTGTCGAGTTAATTGACAGGTAACCATCTTCGGGCGGCCGGATTCGGCGGAAAACCGTAACTGGCCCGCGGCTTGCTAGGCAGTGATCATGCTTAACAAGATCGGCCGCCTGTTCACCATCAAGACCAAGTTCGAGGCCTATCTGGTCATCTACGGCCTGGGCACGGGCGCGGTCGAGCGCGGCATGCACTATCTCGACCGCTATCCCGGCTATGGCGGCTGGCTGCTGTTCCTCGTCTGCCCGATCGCCGTCTTCATGGCAGGCGCAAAGATCCTCGACAGCATCGAGGCGGAAGGCTGAGCCGCGCTCACCGGCCAGCGCAGTGGCCGTTCGATTTCGCTGCTCTTTCGGACATCCTTAAGCGTCCAACCAAGGCCGTCGGAGGAAAACGGCATGTCCGTTCCCGCCCCAGTTGCGGTCATTCATGTTTCGGGGCAAATTGGGCTCATGCTCCAGAACGAACTCAGCAATCTGCGGCGGGTGATAGCTGATGGCGGGACTGCGTTGGAGATCGATGAAGCGCTCCTGCCCCTGCTCACACATTCGGACCCATGCATAATCTCACCAATCCTGACGCTTCTTAACGAGAGTGGCGATCAAGATGGCATGTGGTCAATACTTCACACTGCTGAGTCGTTCGATATATCGCCGTATGTAACAGGTTTATTGGCGGCCCTACCTTCACTCTCTAAAACCTGTCCTTGGTGGGCTCAAACTCTCGTCATTCGCGTTCTTAACTCAGAAAAATATACTGCTGAATTGAGCTGCCAGCTACGCGATACATCCGCGCGAACGAAAGAAGTCGCTGCTGCTATCTGCGAAAAACTTGGCAAAGACCTGCGCTTCCACGCATCGGCAGCGGCGGTGCTCGCGGCGATAGGGGTATAGAGCTACCCTTCCGCTTTCCACCCACTTGCCGCTGCACCGGGCCGCATGTGACACTGCTGGGATGAAAAGGTTATCCGCTGCGTTCATAGGGGTGGCGCTAATTTTGGCCTCAGGCTGCCACAGGCGAGAGCCAGAGATCTGCCGCTCCTCTCCACCGGAGAATTCCGAACAGTACGAGAGCTGGGAGAGAGCTCTCTCAGCGGCCCACTGCCAGCATTTGCCTGGAGACCAACCCGCGCCCGCGAATCTATCTCACGTCGGCAAAGGTGGCTGACGAGATCGCCGCACGCGAACGGGACGTCCGCTTTCCACCACCTTCGGTCATCCGCTGGAGGAAGCTTCCTTCATCCATGGAAGGGCGCTTCCGGCGCGACCGATCGAATGAACGGCCAAAGGTGGTGGTAATATGAGCCGCACTCATCGGCCAGCGCAGTAGCCGTTCGATTTCTCTCCCGACTGGGTTCCGGCCTTCGCCGGAGAACAGGGTTGCGCAAAGGGTGACTGCCGCGAGCCCGGCCGAGCCATGCTCCGCCGGGCCCGGCCTCAGGTCACTTGGCGGTGCCGGTGTACTTGTCGAGCCAGCCAAGCACTTCGCTGTACCATTGCATCGAGTTCTTCGGCTTGAGCACCCAGTGGTTCTCGTCGGGGAACACGACCAGCCGCGACTCGATGCCGCGGCGCTGGAGTGCGGTGAAGGCAGCCAGCCCCTGCGTGTATGGAATGCGGAAGTCCTTCTCGCCGGTGATCACCAGCTGCGGCGTCTTCCACTTGGCGACATGGTGGACCGGGTTCCACTTCTCATATTCCTCGGCCGCCTCGTAATAGGGCTTGCCCCCATGTTCCCACTCGTCGAACCAGAGCTCCTCGGTCTCGTACGCCATCGCGCGCGCGTCGAACACGCCGTCATGCTGGACGATGCACTTGAACCGGTCGGGCCACTGGCCCTCGATCCAGTTCATCATATAGCCTCCATAGGAGGCGCCGAGCGCGCAGGCATTGTCCGCCTGGAGCCAGCCATATTTGTCGGTCGCGGCCTGAAGGCCCTTTTGCAGGTCCTCGAGAGGCCAGCCGCCCCAATTCTTGTTGATCGCGTCGGTGAAGGCCTGGCCGTAACCGGTCGAGCCGTGGAAATCGACCGAGACGACGGCATAGCCCGCACCGGCGAACACCGCCGGGTTCCAGCGATAGGACCAGCTGTTGTTGCTCGATCCCTGCGGTCCGCCATGGACGATGAAGGCGATCGGCGCCTTCGCCCCTTCCTTCAGCGACGCCGGCTTCACCGCATAGCCCCACACCGTGTCGCCATTGGCACCGGGGAAGCTGAACCGGCTTACGGTCGGCAGGTCGATCCCCTGTAGCCGCGCGGCATTGACCCGGGTCAGCCGAACCGGCGCCTTGCCCGACAGGCTGTAGAAATCGTCGGGCGCCAGCAGGCTGTTCATCGAATAGAGGACGCCCTTCTTGGTCGGGACGACCGCCGAGACCACGCCTTCCTGCGTGAGCCGGCTGACCTTGCCGCTCTTCGCATCGACCGAGAAGATCGGCTCTTCCTGCGTATCCTGCGCGGTCACATAGAGTTTGCGGCTGTCGGGCGACCAGGCGATCGAGGCGACCGAACGGTCCCAGCCCTCGGTCAGCGCGCGCACCTTGCCCGTGGCGATCTCGCGCAGCATCAGCACCTGGCGATCGGCTTCATAGCCCGGACGCTTCATCGCCGCCCAGGCGAGCCATTTGCCGTCGGGCGATACCGCCGGCAGCGTGTCGGTCGCATCGTTGTCGGCGGTCAGATTGACCGGCGCGGCCGATCCGTCCGCCGGCACCGAGAAGATGTCGAGATTGGTCGACAGCGGCTCGATCCGCCCCGCCTCGCGAAGCGCAAAATAGACGGTCTTGCCATCGGGCGACCAGGCAAGCTCCTCGCCGCCGCCAAACGGCTTGGACGGGGTGTCGCCATCCAGCGATCCGCTGAGCGGTACCGCATTGCCCTGTCCGTTCAGCGGAACGACGAACAGCTGCGACCGGTCGCCGTTCGACCAGGTGTCCCAGTGACGCACGAACATCTTGTCATAGACGCGCGCCGACCCGGCATTGGCGTCTTTCTTGACCATTGCCGGCTCGATCGTCGGCGCGCCCGGCTTGCGATCGGCCCAGACCAGCGCGCGGGTGCCGTCGGGCGACAGCTTGAAGCCGCTGAAACCGCCGGGCGGCGTGACCAGCACCGTCTGCGGGCCGCCGGTGATGGCGACCGACGCGATCATGTCGGTGCCGCCCTTGTCCGACTGGAAATAGACGCGGCCGTCGGGACCGAATTGCGGACCGGTCTCGTTGACGTCGGGTTCCGCCACCAGCTTTTCGGGGGCTGCGCCCTTGGTGTTCAGGTCCAGCTTCCACAGGTCGAACCGGCCGCGATTGTTCGGAAGGTCGGTCTCGCGCTGTTGCCAGACGAGCCAGCGGCCGTCGGGCGAGACCACCGGCGCGCCGACGCGCGACAGCTGGGCGACATCCTCGATGGTCAGGTCACGGGCCGCGGCGGGGGCGGCAGCGAAAGCGAGCGCGACGCCCGCGAGCAGGAAGTGCTTCATGACCTGCGGTTCAAGCAGATGGTGACGATTGATACAAGACGGCCCGGTCGTCCGGGCCGGGGTCAGCGCCCGGTGATGCGCGAGATTTCGCGGGCGACCATCGATTCGACGATCTGCGGCAGATTCTGATCGAGCCAGTCGCGCAGCATCGGCTTCAGCATCTCGCGCACGGTCTCCTCCAGCGTCATCGCACCGGCCGAGTCGGGCTTCACCGCGATCCGCGACAGCGCCTCGAGCGGAACGCGGCTGGCCTCGGCGACGCGATCGGACAGGATCGGGTCGGGCCCGCTGCGGCGCGATGCCTCGCCGGCAGACGCCGCCGATCCGATCGGCAAAGGTGCGGGTTTCAGCCGGTCCTCGACCAGCTGGTTGAGCTCCAGCACCTCGTCCAGGATCGACGAACTGGGATCGCGCGGTGCCTCCGTGCGGGGTGCGATGCCGGGGGCCGCCGGGCGGCGCGAACGTGCTCCGGTCGCCGCATCGCCTTCCTCGGCGATGATGCGTTTGATCGACGAGAGGATCTCCTCCATCGACGGTTCGGAACTGACATCCCCCATGGTCACCAGCTTTTCGTGAGCGACAGGTCGCGGTGTCCCCTGATCAGGGATTGTTACCGCGACTGTCAACCGGCCTGGTCAACAATGGGTCCGACACGGGCGTCACCGCCGGGTCCTGCGGCGGGGTCTGATTGGTCCGGGTACCGCGCGCCTTGGGCGCCGGCCCGTCGGCCCAGTCGGAGATATTGCCGCGAACTTCGCGATAATTGGACAGCGGATCGTAGAGCGGCCCGCCGTCGAGCCCCAGGTCCTGCGCCTCGGCCTTGCCCATCGACGACAACAGTGTGAAGCCTGCGACATAGGCGTCGCGCTCGGCAGTCACATAGGTGACCTGCGAGTTGAGCAACTCCTGCTCGGCGTTCAGGATGTCGAGAATGGTACGGGTGCCGACGCTATTCTCGGCACGGACGCCCTCAAGGCTCAGCCGGTTGGCATCGACCGCGACTCGTGACGAATCGATGACGCGCAGCGAGGATTGATAACCGGCATAGGCCGACCGCGTCTGGGCGATCACGCCGCGCTCGACGAAGGTGACCTGCTCCATCGAGATTTCCTGGCGCGCCTGGGCCTGGCGCACCTCGGCGGCGGGGCGGCCACCCTGGAACAGCGGCATCGACAGGTTGACGCCGGCGGTCGTCGACCAACCGTCCCCGGCAACGCCGGCGCGCACGGCCTGGTCGGTCAGCGACCCGAGATTGTTGAAATAGCTTCCGCCCGTCACGAGGCTGACCCGCGGCAGGCGCCCTGCCCGCGCGACCCGGACGTCATAGCCGCTGGCATCGCGCAGCTTCTGCGCCGCCTCGAGATTAGGATTGTTGGCGACGGCGATATCGACCGCCGCCTCGACCCCGCTCGGCAGGCCGGGGAGCGGCGGCGGCGGCGCCAGCACGCCCGGCGGGGTGCCGACGACGCGGATGAAGGTCTCGCGGCTGCCGATCAGCCGAGCCTCCGCGGTGCGCAGCTGGCCCTGCGCCAGGGCGAGTCGCGCCTCCGACTGGGCGACGTCGGTGCGGGTCAGATCGCCGACCTCGAACCGGTCGCGGCTGGCCTGGAGGTTGACTTCGAGCGCGCGGACATTCTGCTGGTTCAGCCGGACGATCGCCTCGTCGCGGATGACGTCGACATAGGCGGTCACGACCTGGGTGAAGATGTCGGCTTCGGTCGCCCGAAGCTGCGACCGGCCCGCCTCGACCCTGGTTTCGGCCGCACGGACCGAGTTGCGAACCGCGCCGCCGGCATAGACGGGCAGGGACAGGTCGATGCCCGCCTGGGCGGTGCGGGCGGGGCCGAGGCCCTGATTGGTGTTGTGCAGCGTCTCGGTAAAGCCGCCGGACGAGTTCACGCCGGGCAGGCCCGCCGACCGGGCGATCGGAACGCCTTCATCCGTCGCACGAAGGTTCGCGCGCTCGCCCTGAAGATCGGGATTGCCGCGATAGGCGAGGATCAGCGCGTCGCGCAGCGTCATGGTCGGCTGCGGCGCGGGCGCGGGCGTTTCCGCCTGTACCCGCGCCGGCGCCGTCGTCCGCGAAGTGCTGGTCTGCGCCGCCGCGGGAACCGCGATCGCCGCCAGGCTCACGCCCAGATACAGGGTATTTAGTCGCATGAGCCTCATCTTTGCACCGCTCGGAAACTGGTCAGAATTGGAACGTCTTCACCTTCTCGAACCCCGGGAGCACCGCCACCTCGATGTCTGCGAACGGCACCAGGCCGAAATGGCTGCCGGACTTGCGGCCGGTCGCCAGCCGGGTGACGCCGCGATCGACGATGCCGGTCGCCACGCGGCCGCCATCCTTGAGCTGCGCCATCACGCCTTCGGGCATTTCCTCGACCGCGCCGTCGACGACGATCAGATCATAGGGGGCATTCGCCGCCCAGCCCTGGTTGAGCGGTCCCTCGACCACGGTGACGCCAGCCTTGCCGGCCAGCGCCTCGCGCGCCAGCGCCGCGAGTTCGGGATCGGATTCGAGCGCGGTCACGCTGCCGGCCAGGTCGGCCAGGATCGCGGCCGAATATCCGCCGGCCGCGCCGATCACGAGCACCGCATCGTTCGGGGCAACCTGCGCCTCGGTCAGCAGCCGGCCGATCACCAGCGGCGAATTGTGGCGCCGGCCGCCGTTCAGCGGCAGCAGCGTGTCGCGATAGGCAATCTCGCGATGTTGCTCGGGCAGGAAACGCTCGCGCGGTTCGGTCGACATCGCCTCCAAGACGCGCGCGTCGTTGACCGAATTGGTGCGCAGCTGGCTGGCTACCATGGCGTGGCGCATCGCGTGCGCGGCATCGGTCGTCGGGGTCATATTCACTCCGCCTGTCTGGCACAGCCGTGTTAGCCATGCAATACACTTGTTGGGTTCGGGGCTATGTATAACGCGACTTCGCCGACGCCAAGCGATGTCCGCTCCGATTTTATCGCAACTGTGGTTGACAGGACGCAATGGTCCTGCGCATTCCGCCCGCTCGCTTCGAGGCCCGATGGCGGAGTGGTGACGCAGAGGACTGCAAATCCTTGCACCCGGGTTCGATTCCCGGTCGGGCCTCCATCTTCGCGAGGCGAACGAAAAAGGCGTCCGGGTATCCCCGGACGCCTTTTCCCTGTGCGCCGCGCGTGACGACTCAGCGGCGATAGTAGCTGTCGCGGCAGCTGCTCTTCTCGACCTCGTTACCCAGCAGCGCGCCGGCACCTGCGCCGATGATCGTGCCGGTGGTGCTGCGGCGGCTCCAGCGGCTCGAGCCGCGACCGATCTCGCCACCCAGCAGTGCGCCGACCACGCCGCCGACGATCGTGCCGGTCGTTCCCGAGCGGCAGCGGTCACCGCGATAGTAACGGCGATCGCGGCGATAATCGCGATAGTCCTCGCGATATGCCCGGCGATCATAACCGCGGTCATAATAGTCGCCGCGATAGCCCTGATCGTAATAGGACGACGGCGCGTCGTAATAACCATAGGCCTGGGCCGAAGCCGGAGTAGCGGCCAGCGCGCCCATCAGGGCAGTGCCTGCGATCGCCGCGGAATACAGCATCTTCTTCATGGTCAAACTCCCCGGGGTGCGATGATCGCTCCCGTTATTGGCGGTTCTAGCGACTCGCTCATGCCGCTTCGCTGAATGCGTCCGTTATGTGACGTTCACCTTGCCCGGCCCCGCATCGCGCCTCGTCGACGCATCCCACCGCCCTGCCCCCGGCGATGCGGAACAAAAGCCGATTCCTTCCGTTTCGGCAGAGATCATCACGGAGGGCTGCCAATGTACGCTTTCGGTATCCGACAGACAGAAACGGGCACCCGGATCGGCTATCGGCAGGACCAGGCGACCAGCTGCCCCGATTGCGGACAAAATCACTGGCTGGTCGGCCGCCAGACCGTCGAATGCGCCTATTGCGCCACCGCCCTGCCGCTGATCGCCAGCCAGCGCCCCGGCATCGGCATCATCGCCCCCCGCCCCTTCGAGTCCGCCGCCGCCTGAACGCCGGCATCGACGCGACGGCTGGTCCCCGAGCGTCGGATACGCCATTGCGCGCGGCGCGCACGCCGGTAAGACACGCGCCATGCACGGCGCCGAACTCACGCTTTACAATTCGATCACCCGCAGCCTGGAGCGGTTCGAACCGCTCGACCCCGAAAAGGGCGTGCGCGTCTATTCATGCGGACCGACGGTCTATTCCGATCCGCATCTGGGCAATCTGCGCGCCTATGTGTTCACAGACACGCTGAGCCGGGTGCTGAGCTGGAAAGGCTATCCGCTCACCCATGTCATCAACATCACCGATGTCGGCCATCTGACCTCGGACGCCGATGCCGGCGACGACAAGATGGAGGCGGCAGCGAAGAAGCGCGGCCAGAGCGCCTGGGACATCGCCCGCCATTATGCCGATATGTTCCGCCGCAACCTGGCCGATCTGAACATCCGCACGCCGACGCACATGCCGCTGGCGACCGACTATGTGCCGAAGATGATCGCCTTTGCCGAAGCGATCGCGGCGAAGCATTGCTACGAACTCGATTCTGGCCTGTACTTCGACAGCAGCACGGTGCCCGATTACGGGCGACTGGCGGGATCGCAGGACGATCAGGGCGAGGCGCGGATCGATCCGGTCGCGGGCAAGCGCCATCCGCAGGACTTCGCCATCTGGCGCAAGACGCCGGCGGACGAGACGCGCCAGATGGAGTGGGACTCGCCCTGGGGCCGCGGCGCGCCGGGCTGGCACCTCGAATGCTCGGTCATGAGCAGCGAATTGCTGGGCCTGCCGTTCGACATCCACACCGGCGGGATTGACCACCGCGAGATCCACCATGTCAACGAGATCGCCCAGAACCAGGCGCATTGCGGCTGCGGCGACAGCGGCGCGCGCTTCTGGATGCACAACAACTTCCTGGTCGACCGCGGCGGCAAGATGTCCAAGTCCAAGGGCGGCATCGCCACGCTGGAGGCGCTGGTCGGCCGCGGCGTGCACCCGATCGCCTATCGCCTGATGTGCATCAGCGCCCATTATCGAAGCGAGCTGGAGTTCAGCACCGACAATCTCGGCGCGGCGCTGACCCGGCTGAAGCGGCTGGTGATGGCGGTCGGCAAGCTGAAGGACAAGGCGAAGGGCGATGGCACCCCTGCCCAGCCCTATCTGACCCGGCTCGACGAGGCGGTTTCCGACGACCTGAACACGCCGCGCGCGCTCCCCGTGCTCGACGAGCTGATCGACGACAAGAGGTTGTCGGCCGAGGACCGGCTGGCCACGCTTGCCGAGTTCGACCGCGTGCTCGGGCTTGACCTGATCGCGCTGGACCGTGCCGCGTTGCGGGTTCGCCCGGCGACGGCGACGCTGAGCGCCGAGGAGGTCGAGGCGCGGCTGGCCGAGCGTCGTCAGGCGCGCGTCGACAAGGATTTCGCGCGGTCGGACGCAATTCGCGACGAACTCGGCGCTGCGGGGATCGATGTCATGGACGGCGATCCGCTGGGCTGGGACTGGAAACCCCTGCTGTCGGACCCCGAGACTACCGACTGATCGCGACACCGCGGGATTGCAGTCACGCGCCGGTCGGGTAGCTTGCGGCCGATGAAAGCCGTGCTTCCCGCCCTTGCCCGCCCGCTGATCGAGCCTCGCCTGCCTGCCGGCGTCGAGGCGCACTGGTTCGCCACCACCGACGAGGCGCGCGCGATGGTCGCCGATGCCGAGATCGGCTGGCTCGACAATAACCGGCCCAACGAATGGGCGCGCAACGTCGAGGCGGCGGGACAGCTCAAATGGCTCTCGACCATCTATGCCGGGCTCGACGCGCTCGACACCGATCTGTTGCGCGGGCGCGGCACGCGGGTGACCAACGGCAGCGGGGTCAATGCGCATACCGTCGCCGAATATGCGGTGATGGGCGCGCTGGTCGCCGCCAAGCGGTTCGACGAGGTGGTCCGCGCCGCCGATCGCCATGAATGGCCGAGCGATGCGCCGGGCAAGCAGGAACTCTTTGACAGCGACGCGCTGGTCATCGGCTATGGCACGATCGGCCGGCTGATCGGCGAACGGCTGACCGCGTTCGGGACGCGGGTGACTGCGGTGACGCGGTCGGGGGCGGACGGCACGCTGACCCCGGACCAGTGGCAGGCAAAGCTCGGCAGCTTCGACTGGATCTTCCTCTCGGCGCCGTCGACCGACGGCAGCCGGCACATGATCGGCGCGGCAGAGCTTGCGGCGATGAAGCCGAGCGCCTGGATCGTGAATGTCGGTCGCGGCGACCTGATCGACCAGGACGCGTTGATCGAGGCGCTGACGAAGCGGCGGATCGGCGGCGCCTTTCTCGACACCGTCACGCCCGAGCCGCTGCCGTCCGACCATCCGCTGTGGCGCGCGCCGAACGCGATCCATTCGATGCACCTGTCGGGGCGCAGCCAGACGCGGATGTTCCTGCGGGCGGCGGCGCTGTTCGTCGAGAATCTCCACGCCTATGTCGCCGGGCGCCCGCTGAAGAACGAGGTCGATCTGGCCGCGGGCTATTGACGCGGCAGCGGATCAGCCCCGCTCGACCCGCACCACCCGCAGCCGGTGCGCCGCGCCGTCCCGGTCGGGCCACAGGATGGTGCGCCCGGCGCGCATGCCGATCAGGCCGGCACCGACTGGCGTGAAGACCGATACCTTGCCGGCGGCGATGTCCGCCTCTCCGGGATAGACGAGCGTGACGGTGCGGGCGGCACCGCTGTCCTCGTCGACGAATTCGACGCGGCTGTGCATCGTGACGATGTCAGGCGGCAGCGCATCTGCGCTATGGACTTCGGCGCGGTCGAGTTCGGCCAGCAACAGCGCGGCCTGGGGCGACTGGCGCGCCGAAGGTTCGAGCGCGAGCGCGTAGAGCGCGTCGCATTCGCGGTCGATCAGGTGGATGGGCGGACGTGCGTCGTCCCCCACGAGCGGTGCAGTGGCCATGATGATTCCATTCGGTCGGGTGGGCGCAGCGCGGCCGAAGGCGGCCTCGCGCTGTCGTTCAGATGTGAGAGAACCCGGACCTCATGGGACACAGCCCGCAGGCGAGGCCCGGGCTAGCCGCGCGCGGCGAGCTGACCGGAATGCATGCGAAACCGCAGGAATGTCGCGAAAGCGTACATGGGCCGGAACATGGGGGTAACGACGGCCGGTGTCAAACCCGGCGCTCAGTCGCGTGCGAGCAGCTCGGCAATGCTCCCGTCTTCGCGAAGCCGGTCCTGTTCCCAGCGCATATTGGCGCGGGCGCGATGCTCGAGCGCGTCGGGGTCCAGCCCTTGCGCGACCGACAGGCGATGGAGCAGCGGCACACCGCACAACTGGTCGAGCACCGCGACGCGACCGGCCCGATAGGCAGGTTCGGGATGCATCGCATATTCGTCGCGGATCGCCAGCGCGTAGCGGCGATAGGCAACCCGATCCGCGGCGAGGATCGACAGGTCGAGATCGACCATGATCCGGGCCAACGCGTGATCGGTCGCATGGCCCTTGGTCGCCATGACACACGTCTCGAAGTCGCGCATCTCGTCTTCGGGCCATTGCAGCAGCGCGAGGCCGATATCGGCGCTGCGGCGCTCATTGTCCCGGGCGAGCGGATCGTAGAACAGGTCGTGGAGCCAGATCGAATAGCGCAGGATGCGATGGTCCCGCTCGGACAGCTTGTGGGCGAATGCGGCGTCCAACCCGTCCAGCAGATGCCGGACGTGATCGAGATTATGATAGGCAAGCGCGCTGTCGGCAAAGCGCTCCACGAGCAGTGCCCGTATCAATGGCGGCATATCAGCGACCAGGGTGCGAACGTCGTTCTCGCTCATGCAGTCATTCTACTCACCCGGCTTAGAACATGCCAATCACCCGATTTGGGTGATCGGGAATAAAGCCTCTTGCCTTCGTTTACCCCTCAAGGGTAAGGGGGCGCATGACTACGACATTGGCAGGCACCAAGATCCGCCGTTTCCGCGAGGAACGCTCCCTTTCACGCGCCGCGTTCGGCGCTTGGTATGATGCGCCGGGCAGCACCGTCCAGGGATGGGAAGATGATGGCAAGCGTGCGAACGCGGTCGTCGTCAACCAGATCGCGGCCAATGGCATCGCGCATCATCAGGACTGGTATGTCCAGGTGAACGCCGCCGCCAACGACATCGGCGCCAAATGGTCGCCGTCCAGCTGGCAGTCGGCCGAGGCGCGCCAGCTTCCCGTCTATCCGGACGCCAAGGCGCTGGACGCGGCGACGACCCAGATCGCCAGCTTCCCGCCGCTGGTGTTCGCCGGCGAGGCGCGCAGCCTGACCGCCGATCTCGCACGGGTGGCGGAGGGCAAGGCCTTCCTGCTGCAGGGCGGCGACTGTGCCGAGAGCTTTGCCGAGTTCCACCCGAACAACATCCGCGACACGTTCCGCGTCATCCTGCAGATGGCGGTGGTCCTGACCTATGCGTCGAAGCTGCCGACGGTGAAGGTCGGTCGCATGGCCGGCCAGTTCGCCAAGCCGCGGTCGGCGGATACCGAGACTATCGATGGCGTCGAGCTGCCCAGCTACCGCGGCGACAATGTCAACGACATCGCCTTCACCGCGGCGTCGCGCATTCCCGATCCCCAGCGGATGATCCAGGGCTATTCGCAGTCGGCGGCGACGCTGAACCTGCTTCGCGCCTTCGCCAGCGGCGGTTATGCGAACCTGCACCAGGTCCATAAATGGACCCATGACTTCATGGGCAACACCCCCTGGGCGAAGCGCTATGCCGAGATGGCGGCGCGGATCGGTGAGGCGCTGGACTTCATGCAGGCATGCGGCATCGATGCCGACAGCGTGCCGCAACTGAAGGCCACCGACTTCTACACCAGCCACGAGGCGCTGCTGCTCCCCTATGAGCAGGCGATGACGCGGCAGGACAGCCTGACCGGCGACTGGTACGATACCAGCGCGCACATGCTGTGGATCGGCGATCGCACCCGGTTCGAGGGATCGGCGCATGTCGAGTTCCTGCGCGGCATCGGCAATCCGATCGGGATGAAGTGCGGCCCCAGCCTGGAGCCGGACGCACTGCTGAGGCTGCTCGACACGTTGAACCCGCATCGCATTCCCGGGCGGATGACGCTGATCACCCGCTATGGCCATGACAAGATCGAGGCCGCCCTGCCCACGCTGGTCCGCGCGGTGAAGCGCGAGGGTCATTCGGTGGTGTGGAGCTGCGACCCGATGCACGGCAATGTCGTCAAGGCCGCCAATGGCTACAAGACGCGCCCGTTCGACCGGATCCTGGCCGAGGTGCGCGGCTTCTTCGCGGTGCACCGCGCCGAGGGCACGTTCGCCGGCGGCATCCATGCCGAGATGACCGGCCAGAACGTCACCGAATGCACCGGCGGCGCGGTCGAGATCACCGAACAGGGTCTGGCCGATCGCTATCACACACACTGCGATCCGCGCCTGAATGCCGGCCAGTCGCTGGAACTCGCCTTCCTGCTGGCCGAGATGCTCAATGCGGAAATGGCGGAGCGGCGCAAGGCTGCAGCCTGATCCGGCCCCACGGCAAAAAGAAAGGGCCGGCGGAGCGATCCGCCGGCCCTTCTTCATATTCGCTGTCCGCCGGCGCGAGGCTTAGCGGAAGCGGCCGTTGAACGAGATGCCGATGATGCGCGGCTCGTTCAGCACGGCCGCCATGTAATTCTCGATCACGCCCTTCAGGTTCTTCTCGTTGGTGATGTTGCGCGCGAACGCCGCGATCTCCCAGGCACCGTCGCCGCCGGCATAACCGACCTTCAGGCCACCTTCGAAGTTGCCGTTCGCGGTGAACTCGTCGCTGTCATAAAGCACGAAATTCTGCTTGCCCTGCACCGTCCAGTCGGTGGCGATGAAGAACTTGCCGTCATCGCTGACCGGCAGGTCGTAGCGCGCCGAGAAGTTGATATTGTATTCCGGCGCGTTGGGCAGCGGATTGCCGTCGATCTGGGCGAAGACCGCCGGCGCGCCGAAGATGGTGCGGGTGATCGTCGGATCCTTGACGGTGCAGACCACCTGCCCGCTCAGCGCGCAGACCTGAGCATAGACGCGCTTGTCCTGGATCTCGGTGTGCAGCAGGCTGAGGCCGGCCGAGAAGGTCAGGTTCTGGATCGGGCGCCAGTCGGCCTCCAGTTCCACGCCATAGGCCTTGGCCTTGTCGGCATTGAACAGGACGCCGTTGCCGTTCGAGTCATTGCCGTTCAGCTGGATGTCGTCGACCGTATAGTAGAAGGCGCTGCCGTTCAGCCGCAGCGTGTTGCCCAGCAGGTTGCTCTTGAAGCCGGCTTCCCACGACAGGATCGTTTCCGAATCCGCAGTGGTGAAGTCCGAGTTGAACACGGCCGAACGCCCCTGGATGGTCGGCCCGCGGAAGCCCGAGGCGACGCGCGCATAGAGGCTGAAGTCCGGGTTCACCTGATACAGCGCCGACAGGTCCCAGCTGGGCTTGGTGTCGGACAGGCGAACATAGCGGCGACCGGTATAGGTCACGACGCCCGCCGCGGTGTCGGCGGTCTTGAGCAGGCGGGTTTCCTTGGTGTCCTCGGTCACGCGGCCGCCCGCGGTGATCGTGAACTCGGGCGTCACGGCATAGCTTGCCTGGCCGAACAGCGCCCAGCTGGTGTTGACGTTGTGCAGGCGCACCCAATTGTTCGGGTTGCGGTTGGTCGTGAGAAACCAGGCGCGCTGGTAGAAGTCGGTGGTGTCGCGCGAGTCGAAATAGAAGCCGCCGACCTGCCACTTGAACGGACCGGTGCCGTCGCTGGCGAGGCGCAGTTCCTGCGTCCACTGATCGAGACCCTCGACCTTGCCCATCGACTGGCCGAAGCCGACTCCTCCGAAGTTTGCGGCCGCGCCGCCATCGGTGTCGCCGCGGCTATAGCCGGCGGTGGTCTCGTAGCCGGTGATCGAGGTCAGCGTGACGCCGCCGAACTCGTACGCCGCGTTCAGCGAGCCGCCATAGGTGGTATAGCCCTGCGGGTTGTTCGCGGCCTCGTCGAACGCGACCTTGTCGCGCGCGACATTGCTGACGTCGTTCGAGCCCTTCTTCAGCGCGCCGCGCAGGAACAGGGTCGAGGTGCCGTCATAATCGCGGACATGGCCCGAGGCGAGGATCGACAGCTGCTCGGTCGGCGTGAACAGCAGCTGCGCGCGCAGGTCGCGCTCGTCGAAGCCGCCCATCGCCTTCTTGCGCGGGCTCAGGGTGCCGTCGGCGCTGGGGCCGACATAGGTGTTGTCGACCCAGTCGTCGCGATGCTGGTACAGGCCCGACAGGCGGAAGCCGACCTTGCCCTCGACCAGCGGACCGCCGACGCCGGCGTCGATCGCGATGCTGTTATAGCTGCCATAGGAGGCGGTCACGCGGCCGTCGAACGACTCGGTGTTCGGGCGGATCGTGTCGATCTTGATGATGCCGGCGGTGGTGTTGCGGCCGAATAGCGAGCCCTGCGGACCACGCAGCACTTCGACCTGGCGCACGTCATAGGCCGGGTTCGACTTCAGCACGACATGCTCGAGGATCACGTCATCCTGGATGATCGACACCGGCTGCGACGCGCCGAGATAGAAGTCGATATTGCCAAGGCCGCGAATATAGAAGCGCGGGAAGATGCGGCCGGTCGTCGTCTCGGCATAGAGGCCGGGGACGCGGCCCGCCAGCGACAGCAACGTGTCGTCGCCGCCCGCCTGCGTATCGCGCGCCAGGTTGCTGTCGATGACCGCGACCGACAGCGGCACGCGCTGAAGATTTTCGGAGCGGCGCTCGGCGGTCACGACGATCTCGGTCAGGCCGGTGTCGTCGGCCTGGGGCTCGCTGGGCGCGTCCTGCGCAGATGCGGGCGCGGCGGCGACCGTCAGGCTGCCGATGGCAGCGCCAAGCAGCAGCAGCGACTTGATCGGGGGAATGCTATTCACAGGTGTTCCTCACTGAATGCGGCCTTCGCCGCGTGTCAGGGGCACATGCCGGTCCATCGCACCGATCCCCTTCCGATCGGCACATGGTTCCTCATCATTTCGAATTGGCCCGGCATCCGCCCCGCGCGGGTCGCCTAGGCCCGGATTGCGACCCTATTGTTACACGATGCGATCGATTTTCGGGCAAAGCGCGCCGATTGAGGCAACATCCCGCTTGACGCCCCTCCCCACCCCGGATAGAGGCCCGCTTCCACCGCGTTGGCCCCTTCGTCTAGCGGTCAGGACGTCGCCCTCTCACGGCGAAAACACGAGTTCGATTCTCGTAGGGGTCACCAACGGTTCAGGCGCCTGGCAGCGCGTCATCAGCGACAATTTCCAGTTCACTGCGGAAGCGCAGGCAGCGTTCTGCGCGCCCGCGGCCCCGAGAGCCGCGGTCCGTTCTCGGTGCACCGCGATGGTCGCGGTCGTCGCGCAAGCGCGTGATCCGACCTGCGGCCGCCTCCATGTCGCGAAGCGCATCGGCTGGCGGTCCAAACCGCCAGCCGGCACACTCATGCAGGGTCGATCGCGACCGTTCGTCCGCGCGTCTTCCACAGCGACCAGGCGATGCCACCCGCCAGGATCGCGAAGGTGATGCCGAGGGAGACCGGGGGCGGGATCTTGGCGAGCCCCAGTGCGTCTGCCACGAAAATCTTCGAGCCGATGAACACCAGCAACAGGCTCAGCGCATATTTGAGATAGTGGAAACGCTCCACCATTGCGGCAAGCGCGAAATAGAGCGCCCGCAGGCCGAGGATCGCGAAGATGTTCGACGTGTAGACGATGAACGGATCGGTGGTGATCGCAAAGATCGCGGGAACCGAATCGACCGCGAACACCACATCGACAAACTCGATCATCACGAGCGCGAGGAGCAGCGGCGTCATGAACCTTGCGTCGCGACCGGTTTTGGCGTCCCGCTGCCTTACCCAGAAATGCTGTTCATGCAGCGTATCGGTGACGCGAAAGCGACGACGCACCCAGCGCAGCAGCGGCGATGCGCCGACGTCATATTGCTTGTCGGCGTTCAACCACATCTTGATGCCGGTCAGGACGAGGAAGGCAGCGAAGAGATAGAGTACCCAGCTCCACGTCTGAACTGCCGCGGCCCCGAAGCCGATCATGATCGCCCGCAGCACGATCACCCCCAATATGCCCCAGAACAGCACCCGGTGCTGATAGCGACGCGGAATGCCGAAATAGGCGAAGATCATGGCGATGACGAAGACATTGTCCATCGCCAGGCTTTTCTCTATCACGAACCCGGTGACGTAGTTCATCCCGGCGGTGGCGCCCATATACCACCAGACCCATGCGCCGAAGCCGAGCCCGAGCGCGATGTAGAAGGCCGACATTGCGAGGCTTTCGCCCACGCCGATGTCACGTTCCTTTCGGTGCAGAACACCCAGGTCGAGTGCCAGCAGCGCGCCGACGATCGCGACAAAGCCGAGCCACATCCAGACCGGTTTGCCCAGCCAGAGAAGCGAGAGCAGTTCCATGGCTCACCTTCCGGCCGGAATGAGGGAATGACCAAGCCGCGAGCGCAGCCGGTGCTTGCGCTTCCACAGCAGCATCAGCCGCCACGGGTCGGGTTGGATGCGTGCCCGCTCGAGCTGCAGCATCTCATCGATCCGCTGCGCCGCGAGCATGACCGTGAACGTGAAAGATTTCATGTCTGCCGTCCTCCTGTGTGCGTTGCACTCGATCGGATGACAGCGCGGTGAAGCAGCAACGAACATGCACCGGTGTCACCCGATGCGGTCCGACATCGTGCGCCGCCGCCAGCGACGCACCAGAGGGGCCCGGTCCGCGGCATCGAACATAACCGCGGCCGGAGACGGGTCAAGATGCGATTGGCAGATGGTCGAAGGCGAACTCTGGGCGGGCAACAGGAACTCGTCGATGCTCCCCACGGCGTTCACCGCGTGCGCGGATCGGCTCGACACGGGGAAATCGATGGGCCCGGCGGCGCCGGACCCATCGCTTTCGCTCAATAGTCCATCGTCGGCATTGGCGCGGACTTCTCCTCCTTGGGCAGTTCCGCGACAAGCGCCTCGGTGGTGATCAGCAACGAGGCGACCGAGGCTGCATCCTGCAGGGCAGTGCGCACGACCTTCGCAGGGTCGATCACGCCCGCCTTGACCAGGTCTTCATAGTCGCCGGTCGCTGCGTTGAAGCCCCAGTTATATTCTGCGCTCTCCAGCAGCTTGCCGACGATCCAGGCGCCGTCCTCGCCGGCATTCTCGGCGATCTGACGCGCCGGCGCCCGAAGCGCACGACGAACGATGTCGATGCCCGACTGCTGATCGTCGTTGCTTGCCTTCAGGCCATCGAGCGCCTTCAGGCCGCGCAGCAGCGCGATGCCGCCGCCCGGCAGAATGCCTTCCTCGACGGCAGCGCGCGTGGCGTGCAGCGCGTCGTCGACGCGATCCTTCTTCTCCTTGACCTCGACCTCGGTCGCGCCGCCGACCCGGATGACCGCGACGCCGCCGGCCAGCTTGGCCAGCCGCTCCTGCAGCTTTTCGCGATCATAGTCGGACGTGGTGGTCTCGATCTGCCGGCGGATCTGCGCGACGCGGCCATCGATGTCCGCTTTGGAGCCGACGCCATCGATGATGGTCGTGTTGTCCTTGTCGATCACGACCTTCTTCGCGCGGCCGAGCATCGACACGGTGACATTCTCGAGCTTGGTGCCAAGCTCCTCGCTCACGACATTGCCGCCGGTCAGGATCGCGATATCCTCCAGCATCGCCTTGCGACGGTCCCCGAAGCCCGGTGCCTTGACCGCAGCGACCTTCAGCCCGCCGCGCAGCCGGTTGACGACCAGGGTGGCGAGCGCCTCGCCCTCGACATCCTCGGCGATGATCAGCAGCGGACGGCCCGACTGTACCACCTTCTCGAGCAGGGGGACCAGCGCCTGGAGATTCGAGAGCTTCTTCTCGTGGATCAGGACATAGGGGTCGTCGAGCTCGACGCGCAGCTTCTCGGTGTTGGTGATGAAATAGGGCGAGAGATAGCCGCGGTCGAACTGCATGCCGTCCACGGTCTCGAGCTCGGTCTCGAGACTCTTGGCTTCCTCGACGGTGATCACGCCTTCGTTACCGACCTTTTCCATTGCTTCGGCAAGGATGCGGCCGACTTCGGCGTCGCCATTTGCAGAGATGGTCGCGACTTGCGCGATCTCGCTATTGGCGCTGACCTTCCTGGCGTGGGATTCGAGATCCTTGACCACTGCGCGGACCGCAAGATCGATGCCGCGCTTGACATCCATCGGGTTCATGCCCGCGGCGACCGCCTTCGACCCTTCGCGAACGATTGCCTGGGCCAGAACGGTGGCGGTGGTGGTGCCGTCGCCGGCCTTGTCGTTCTGCTTGCTGGCGACCTCGCGCAGCATCTGCGCGCCCATATTCTCGAACTTGTCGGCCAGCTCGATTTCCTTGGCGACGGTAACGCCGTCCTTGGTGATGCGCGGCGCGCCGAAGCTCTTCTCGATCACGACGTTGCGGCCCTTCGGACCCAGCGTCACCTTCACTGCATTCGCAAGCGTATCCACGCCGCGCAGCATGCGATCACGCGCGTCCGACGCAAATTTCACTTCCTTGGCAGCCATCTTGGCTAACTCCTTTCTCTTGTCCTTCCTGAAGGTTGAGGATTGGAATGACTATGCCGCCTGCTTGAGCTCGGCGACCGGCTCGACGACACCCAGGATATCGCTCTCTTTCATGATCAGCAGCTCCTCGCCGTCGATCTTGACCTCGGTGCCGGACCATTTGCCGAACAGGATTCGGTCGCCAGGCCGAACGGTGAGCTCGATCAGCGTCCCGCTATCGTCGCGAGTGCCCGGGCCGACCGAAACAACTTCGCCCTCCTGGGGCTTCTCTCTGGCGGTATCGGGGATGATGATGCCGCCCGAGGTCTTCTCCTCGGCTTCGATGCGGCGGACGACCACACGGTCGTGCAAGGGGCGGAAATGCATGCATAACCTCCTATTGCAAAACATGGATGTGATGTGCCGGCGCCATCCGGCACCGAGCGGCGGTGAATTAGGAAAACAGATTTTTCCGTTCAAGAGCCGGAACGAGATTTTTTAGCACTCGTTGGCACAGGGTGCCAAAAGTGCGCATTGAAACTGGATCAAGGGTCTTGACCGTCGTGTGCGGTGGACCAAAATCAGCGTCGGCGGCACCAGCCGGCCCATGGAAAGGAGCGACAGCAAGGAAAGGAGGACAGCCATGTCGCAGCCCGTTTCCCGTTTTCTTCACCCCTTCGACGTCGCGCGTCATCCCAGCCTCGAGCCGGAAGTGAAGCGCGCCATTCTGGCCCGATGGGCATCAGACCGGTCCGCCGTTGCCGGCAAGCCGGCATTGCGCAAGCCGCCCGGCACGAGGCGATCGATTCCGGTCGACGATATCTTCGCCGCCCTGCGTTCGCTCGATGGCCAGGCCGGAGCGGGCCGCGCGTCGCAATGACCGATCGCGCTTTCCTCGCCCAGCTCGACGGCTATGGACTGACATTTGCGGAGATCCATTATTTCCGCCCCGACGCACCGTCGCTGCTGCAGCTGTTCGCCTGGCAGGAATATGATCTCGCGCCGGACTTTCCGGTGCTGCTCGAATTCCTGGACCACTGGCGACGCGAGATCGACGGCGCGTTGCACTCGATCCGGATCGAGCATGAGCGGCTGATCCGGCCAGCCGAGTGGCGCGCCGTCGGTGGCGTCATATCGGTGCAATGACCCGCGGACCGCTTCGCCGCTGGCGCGAACGGGGCGGGCGCGTCGTGCGCCTGACGCTGCCGTTCGAGGACATTATGGACTTCGCGCTCGCCCTACTTTCCGTGAGCCCCGGCGAGTTGGAGGCGCTCGGCTGGACGTTCGCCGACCGGAAGCGGTTGCTGGATCATTTCCTTGCCTCGGGCAAGGCGGCGCAGGGCGTGTCACGCGACGCGCTACCAACGTTCCCGATCGAACTCGCCATCCCGCAGCGGGACATCTCCCTATTGCAGCACTTCGCACGACGGGAGCTGCCAAAGGCGGCCAGTAACGCCGCGATGCTCGATCGCGTGCTCGACGCTCTCAATGCCGGGTCCCATCGATCGACTAAAAAATCCTTGCAGACGCCTCGAAGGGGTTCTTGAAAGCCGTTTGGCCCGAACCACATTGCCGCCGGCGGATGCCAAACCGGATCCGGTATGGAGAGCGTCCGCTCTCTCGGACGCATCTTCATAGACCTCGTTGCTCATTGGAGGACTTGGATATGAGGACCAATTACGACTTTGCGCCGTTCCGGCGCTCCACTGTCGGCTTCGACAGGCTGTTCGACCTGCTCGAAAGCGGGTTCACCACCCAGATCGCCGACAGCTATCCGCCGTTCGACCTCGTTCGCGACGGCGACGACCGCTATCGGATCACGATGGCGGTGGCCGGCTTCCGTCCGGACGAGATCGATGTGACGGCCCAGCAGAACATGCTGGTCGTGACCGGGCGAAAAGCGCACGGCGATGACAGTCGGTATATCCATCGCGGAATCGCTGCTCGCGATTTCGAGCGCCGCTTCGGACTTGCTGACTATGTGCAGGTGAAGCATGCCCACCTTGTCGACGGCATGCTGTCGATCGAGCTGGTGCGCGAAATCCCGGAGGCGATGAAGCCCCGCAAGATCGCAATCGGCGCCAGCGGCGACAATGCCCGCCGGATCGAGGATCGCTCGGACGGCCGGGGCGCGGAAGCAAAGCAGCTCGCAGCCGCTTGACGTCTGTCGGGCCCGCCGCATCCGCCGGCCGGCGGGCCATTCGCTGACTCCGCGACGCTCCGATTCCCGTCGGCGGTGCGTTTTGCCTGAAGCGCGCTCCAACAAGGAGCGCCACTCTAGATCCGGCGTCGTCTCTCATGGGAATTCGGAAGCGGCCTGAGCCGATCTATACAATCGCAGCCGTTCGATTTTCGTCCGGTACCATGGTGCGGCGTCACGCGGATGAACAATGGTCTCCAGGACCGGATCAGTTCCGTCAGACGAGGCAAAGCAGGGTTTCCGTTCGACCGACTTGCCGACGGACATGCGGAGCGTTTAGTGGCGGCCCGTGTCAAACGCGTTCAACGTCGGCGGTTCAGTCAATGATGGTCAGAAGCGGTAAGGACCTCGCAGTGGCATTGTCATGCCTGGCGATCATAGGAACGGCCATTTATTTCGACTGGCGCGCCGCCTTGCTGATGTATGTCGCGTGGCTGCTCGAGGATCGAATGCTCCGCAAGCCGGACCATAACCAGACACCGCACGATCATTAACTTGAACGATAGCAGGATGTTGGTCGTTACCGAGCCGGCAGCGCAGGACCCAGTCGACGTGATCGTCGCCCGGCGCGCAGCTCGACCAGCGAAGCTGCCGTTTCAACCTTTCGACACGATATCGCGATCGGCTGCCGGTGCGCTCTCCGAAAGTGCGTAGCGTTGCGCCAGGTCGTGATACAGGCGCTGCTTGCAAACCAGCTGGGCGGAAAATTCGGCCATCAATGCTGCGGCGACCAGCGGCAGCATCAGGCCGCGGCTCGCCGTCGTTTCGGAAATGATGATCACCGCGGTCAGGGGCGCGCGAACGACCCCGGTGAAATAGGCAACCATGCCGAGCAGCACGATCGCGCCCGGGGGATAGTCTGGCAGCAGGAGGCGCACCATGTCGCCGATCCCGGCGCCCACGGACAGCGACGGCGCGAAAATGCCTCCAGGCAGCCCCGACACGGCCGTCGCCAGCGTCGTCACGAACTTCGCGGCGCCGAACCAGATGGGAACATCGCCCCCGGCGATCAACGCATTCGCCGCCTGATAGCCTGTTCCCCATGTCATCGAGCTGGTCACGCCCAGCACGGCGACGACCGTTCCGCAAAGCAGCGCAAAGCGGACCGGGTGCGCGCGAAGCCAGCGCATCGGCGCGATCTGGGCACTGCCGGCGGCGAGCATCAGGCGCGAGAACAGGCCGCCCGCCAGTCCACCCACGACCCCCGCCACCGGTGCTGCGACCATCGCCTGACCGACAGTGAGCGTCTGGCGCATGCCGCCGAAATAGACATAGTCGCCGGCGATCCCAAGGCTGACCATGCCGGCGATCAGGACCGCCGTCATCACGAGCAGGGTCATGCGCTGTTCATAGGCGGCCGCCAGCTCCTCGATGGCAAAGGCGACCCCGGCCAGCGGGGTGTTGAACGCCGCCGCGACGCCCGCCGCACCGCCGGCGATGAATACCGAGGCGCGAAGTGGGATCGCCATCAACCGGTGCGCGTAGCCCATGATCGAGGCGGAAACCTGAACCGTCGGTCCCTCACGGCCCACCGAAGCCCCGAGCAGAAGGGCGCCGATGGTCAGCAGCATCTTCGACGCGACGGTGCGCGCCGAGACGAGTTCGGCCATGCCCTGATCGGGATTGCGCGAGGCTGCCATCACCTGGGGAATCCCTGACCCGCTGGCGGTCGGGGCGAATTTGCGGGTGAGCCAGGCCAGAATGGCGAAACCGGCGGGCGTCGCGATCAGCGGCGCCCACCACCAGCGCCTGGCGAACGCGCTGAACTGCTCCCCTGCCCAATCGGCGGCCTTCGCGAAAACCAGGGCAATGAGCCCGATCGCGATCGCCCCGCCAAGAATCGCGATCCGCCGCCGCCAGACCAGCGCACCCGGGCCATGCCGACGCAGCACTGTGCTGGCGCGTCTCCGCCATTCCTGTTCGGGCGGCAAGCTAGGTCGCCCTGACTGTCGATGGCCCTGACAAAGCGACGGGAAGCATCCCGTTCAACGGCATTTGCGGATGGGACATGAGCGAGCGATCATTGCGGGGGGAAGAGAGTGGTACGACGCCTTATATGCCGTGACGGCAGCCCTGACCATGATTACGGCCAGCGACCGTTATTGAGGCACCGACTGACCGGGTCGCGCTCCGCTGCATGCACCGCGAAAGGGATAAGCGGACCCAGGCGAAATCTGGAGGCGCTGGCGCTCGGACATCGGGCCAGGCGCATTTGCAAAGCGCCGGATCCAGCCTGTACAGCCACATCTCCGGGGTGCCCGCGAGCGAAAGGTGAGTGACGGATCTGTGACGGGAATGGCGGGCGACCATCATCTTTGCGGCTGGCGCGTGCGCAGCGAGTGGCCGCTTCCGGAACTCCTCCCCTGGGCGGGTGACGATCGGCCGGCGGATATCACCATTCGGCTCGGCACGGTGCCGGCGGAGCTTCCCGGCCAAGTGCGGAAGAACCCGCTGGTCCAGGTGAACGACCGGAACTGGCTGCGCTACACCGTTCGCAACGTCGCCGACTATCTGGTTCGCGACGGCAACGAGGTCATCATCGACACGCCGCATCCCGCTGGAACGCCCGACGTGGCGCTGTTCCTGCTGGGATCGGTCCTCGGCTTCCTGTGCCACCAGCGCGGGCTGCTGCCGCTTCACGCAAGCTGCGTGTCGATCGACGGCAGGGTCGTCGCGTTCGCCGGGCAATCCGGGTCAGGCAAGTCGACCATGGCGGCGCTGTTCCTCGCCCAGGGCGGGCAATTGCTGTCGGACGACGTCACGGTGATCGACGTCCATGCCGAGGGTGGGCCGGTGATGTTGCCCAGCTTCCCGCGGCAGAAACTGTGGCGAGACACGCTCGATGCGTTCGGCATCACGCCGGGACGCTATTTGCGCAGCACGGTCGATCTCGAGAAATTCGACCGACCTGTAACCGCGTCCTTCACCGCCACGCCACAACGTCTGGACGGCATCTACCAGATGCATCCGCGCATGCGTGAAGGCGCGCCGCGCCTCGCCCCGCTGGACGGACTGCCCGCGGTCCGGATGCTGTACGAGAATATCTATCGCCGTACCGCCGGCGCGCTGCTCGGCCATTCGGACCGCATCTTTCAGGATTGCACGCTGCTCGCCCGGGCATTGCCGCTCCAGGCGCTGGTCCTGCCCGACGGGATCGAGGCCGTGTCGCGCATGGGACCGGATCTGGGGCAGCTCCTGGCAGAGGCGCGATGACCCCGGCGCCGACCAAGGACAATGTCTGGCTGGCGTCCTATCCCAAGTCGGGCAACACCTGGATGCGGATCGCGCTGATCACGCTGCGTGGCGGGGGCAAGGCGATCGACCTTGGCGGCATGATCAATTCGATCGGCGTCTTCCTGGCGATGCGCCACCGGCTCGACATGGCGCTCGACATCGACTCCT
Source organism: Sphingomonas sp. BL-S-25 (assembly GCF_055521555.1). Lineage (NCBI taxonomy): Bacteria > Pseudomonadati > Pseudomonadota > Alphaproteobacteria > Sphingomonadales > Sphingomonadaceae > Sphingomonas > Sphingomonas sp. BL-S-25. The sequence goes on along the minus strand of NZ_CM145486.1, from coordinate 4,080,886 downwards.
CCGATCTCTCGCCGGAGGAGGCGCAGCTGCTCCGGCCCAAGATCTACGGGCTGATCGACACCCAGGCGCGCAAGACGACGATCTGGAAGATCCATGATTGCTGGGAACGCACCGCGGATGGCGAAGCGATGTTTCCGGTGGAGGCCACGGCACGCGCAATCTATCTGGTCCGCGATCCGCGCGATGTCGCCGCATCCTTCGCGCATCATTTCGAGATGGACGTCGACCGGGCGATCGCGGTCATGGGCGATCCCGACTATCGCGTCGCCGCCCGCACCGACGCCTCGCATTTCCATCTGCCCCAGCGCTATTCGAGCTGGAGCCGGCACGTGACCAGCTGGATCGACCAGTCTGGTCTCGATCCGCTCGTGATCCGTTACGAGGACATGGTGGCGGACTTCGCAGCCAGTCTGAAGCGCGTGGCGGAAGCGCTTGGCTGGCAATGCGACGATGCCGAAATCGAGGCGACCGTCTCGTCGACGCAATTCGACCGCCTGCGCGATCAGGAACGCGCCGGCGCCTTTCCCGAAGGTCTGCGCGGCGGGCGCCTGTTCTTCCGCCGCGGCATCGCCGGAGGCTGGCGCGACACGCTCAGTTCCGCACAAGCCGCGCGGATCGAGCGCGATCATGGCGAGGTCATGGCGCGCCTGGGCTATCTCTGAGCCCCTCGTCTATCCGTTCGAGCCTTCGACCCAGCGGATGAAGCGCCCATAATGAATGCCCCGCCCGAACAGGTCGAGCATGTCCGACGCCCGCGCCATCGCCGCATCTGCGTCCTCGGGCCAGTCCTCCGCGACCGCGCGCAGGCGTGGCAGGTCGACCATGGCGCGCGCCGCCGGCGACGCCTCCAGCCGATCGAGTTCCGCCATGAACGTGGGGCGCAGCTTCGTGAGGCGGTGGAACCAGTCGCCATTCTGATAGCCGCGCTTATGGTTGTTCACGACCTGCGGTGGCAGGCGGTCGGCGAGGACTTCGCGCGCAAAGGATCGCGGCTGACCGCCCCGCTGCCAGATCTCGGTGGGCAGCGCGAGGCAGAATTCGACGAGCCGGCGATCGCCCAGAGGATCGCGCAGGTCGCATCCGCTCACATAGGGATGGCCGGCCAGCCATTGGCTCTGCGACCAGTGTTTTTCGAGATAGGCCAGGCGAAAGCGCCGGTCGCGATCACCGCCGCTGCCCGAAAACAGCACCCGTTCGGTGATCGCATCCGCATCGACCGACGCAGCCAGCGTATCGGTCGCCGACGATCGGAGCCGCCACGCCCCGTGCGTGCCGCGCAGACCCCGCACACTTTGCCGGATGCGCGGGGAAACCGCATAGGCAATCAGCTTCTGCTGGATCAGCGGCCAGAGGCGATTGCCGCTGCGCCGCAACCCTCGCAGCTGTCGCGCCAGTTCGACGAAGCGCCCCGACATCGCGAGGTCGGCAAGTAGCGCCTCGCTGGTCCAGGACAGGGTGAGGTTCCCTGCCCCGCCGGTCAGCACGACGGACGCGCCCAAATCCTTGGTGCGGGCATAGAGCGGCTGCCACGCGCCGAAATTGGTGAAGTTGCGCAGCGGGATGCCGAATTCCCAGAACAGCCGGGTCGCATCTTCCTCGCCCGACGTCAGGTCGCCCGATGCGACGGCATGCGCGTCGATATTCGGGTAGAGCGCGGCCGTGGCCTTCGCCAGCGGCACCTCGTTGAAGAAGCCGCGAGGACGCTCGCGGGGAAGCGGCGTGGCGGGATCTGGGAAGGCGGTGAGCGTGTGAAGCGTGCCGGGATCGAGCAGCCGAGCCGCAGTTGCGGCGATGGCCGACGAATCGAGCCCGCCCGAGAGCTGACAGGCGACCGGATCCGACGCCCGCAGGCTGGCGCCGACCACCTCGTCAAGGACCTCATGCGCCGCCGCGACATAGTCTCGCGGATCGCGGTGGCGGATGCGACGGCCAGGATCGGGCTGCCAATAGCGACGGATCGTGTATTTCCCATCGCGCCAGATCAGATGGCTCGCCGGCGGCAGGCGGAAGACGCCCTGAAACGGCGTCAGGCCGGCCGGCATCGCCCGCGCCAGCAGCAGATGCGCCATCGCCGTCTCGTCGATGCGGCGCTCCATCCCTGGAAAGGCAAGCACGGCGATCGGCCGGGTTGCGAAGCACAGTCTTTTGCCATCGTCATGTGCGAAGATCGCGCGTCCGCCGGTGGAATCGACCGCCAGCACCAGGCGGCGCTCGACTTCGTCCCACCAGGCTAGGGCAAAGGCCCCGACAAAGCGCGCACAGGCATCGACGCCCCAGCGTTCGAGCGCGGCCATCGCCATACCGCCATCGCCGAGACGGGCGGCCTGCGCCGCTTCCAGCCCGAGCGCCTCGATCAGCGACTCGCGATTGTCCAGCCGCCCATCGAAGACGAAGCGCGCCGTGCCGCCGGCAAAGGCGGCTGGCAACCGATCCAGTCGATCCTCAGGGGTGAAGGCGCGCGGGACATGGACCAGCGCGGCGTCATCGCCGCGCCACAGGGAGGCCCTGCCCCCGCCGCCATAGGTTGCGGCAATGCTGCCAAGCCGCTCGGCGTCCCGCGGATCGGCCGAGCGCGCGCCGGCCAGACCAGCGAAGAACGACATTCGCGGAGAAGATCAGCTCCCGGTGGGCGAAGGCGAGAAGGTGCCGTCGCCCGGAGCGATCAGGCCGTTATTCTGCGTCTGCGCGGCCGGCAGGATCTCGACCTCGGGGGTCTGCCACGGCAGCTTCGCCGCACCGGTTTCCTCGGACGTGGTACGCGTGATGTCGGTCATCTTACTGTCCCTTTTTCAGCCGATCGTACGGACATAGCCCAATGCTCGCTGTGGCGCCGAGCGGCGCCGCATCGCTCCATGTCGTAGCGCTCTAGCACATCTGGAAAGAACAATGCATGTGCGAAAACAGAGTTTCATGGCGAAAACGAGTGGTTATTACAGCGCGTGCTGCGTCGGGATCAGGTCTCGAAGGCGGAACGGCAATCAAGGATAGTGACGGTCAGATGGCGGAACGGACTTTTCGGCGCAGCGACGGGCTGTTGAGCGCCTCGGTCGATGACGAGATCGTGATGATGAGCGTCGATGCCGGCCAATATTATAATCTGAACGCGATGGGCGCACAGATCTGGCAGCTGCTCGAGACGCCGAAGACGGTGGACCAGATCGTGGCGAGCCTTGCCGAAGCCTATGACGCCAGCGACGCGACGATCCGCGCCGAGGTCGGCGCCTTTCTCGACAAGATGGAGCGCGAAGGCGCGCTGGAGACGACAGGCGACGCGCAGGCCTGAGGCTCGACTTCAGCTGTCCCTCGGCGCTGCGGCGGCTTCACGATTATACCAGCAGTTGATCGCGAAGCGTGACTGCGCAAACTCTCCGTCCGGCAGGGATACCGGCCGCACCTCGTGCGGTGCCCAGGCGGGGAAGAGCAGCAGCCGATCGTGCACCGGCTCGATATCGGCGAAGGTGCCGCCCTGTTCTGCCGGGCGGATCGAATGCAGGCGCAGGTCGCCGCCCGAAAAGCCCTTGGGCGTCGCGTGGAAATAATAGACGCCGGTCAGCGCGCGATCCCGCCCCGCCCGATCGCCGCCGGTGAAGGTATCGATATGCCGGCGATAAAAGTCGCCATCACCATGCGCCGCCATCTCCATCGACAGGCCGGCAAGCGCGAAGGGCGCAAGGCCAAGCGTCTCGATCGCGCGCGGCAGCATGGTGCGGAAGCACGCGTCCACCTCCCCTGCCAGGTCGCCGAGGTCGCGCATCGTCCGCGAGCTGCGGACGGCGATATCGGTCCTGCGCTCACGATTGCCGAAGGTCGAACCGGCGAACTGGTCCTCATGCTCCTGCGCGAAGGCAAGCAGCCGATCGGCCAGACCCCGCCCGAACGCACCGTCGATGACGAGGTGCGGCGGAAGCGCGGCAAAGCTGCTCGGACGGGTCGCGGTCATCATCGAACCATAGCGAGAAACGCGAACGGGTCGAATCCCGACGACATCGTGGCGATCGGGAGGTCGCTGCTAGTGCGCAGCGTCCTGCAGCCATGACGTCAGCGCGCGCAGCACGTTTGCGGTTTCGACCGGATCTCGCACGGCCACGGTATCGATGCCTGCTGCCCGGACCGGGTCGTCGTTTCCGCCCGGATAGATGGCGTCGCCCAGGAACAGGATCGCGTCGCGCGCCACGCCGCTCTGCTCGACCAGCCGCTCGATCGCATAGGCCTTGTCGACGCCCTTGCCGGTGATGTCGATCGAGGTGGCGCCGCCGATCCGGATCGAGACATCGGGCAATGCCGTCACCAGCCGCTGCTGCAGCGCCTTGCGCTTGGCGAGGTCGGGGTCCCAGGCCTGTTTCTCGGCGAGCGGGGCCTGCTGTCCCAGCGCGGAGAAGGTGATCTGGCTGCCGCGATCCTCGATCTGCTCGCCCCAGATGCGCTGCGGGATCAGTCCGGCGTCGGCTACCGTCTGGTTCAGCGCCGCGAGGATCCGGTCGCGCTGATCGGTCGAGAAGGTTTCGGCATAGATTTGCGTCCAGCGGCGATCGACGAAGCGATAAAGCTTCGCCCCGGTCGTCGGCATGACGAACAGCCGATCGAGCCGCGCGCCGGCGGGCAAGCGCTCGACCAGCTGCGTCTCGAACTGCGGCCAGTCGCCGCCCGAGATCACCGCGACCATCGCGATGTCGAGCATGCGCCCGAGCAGTGCGGCCATGTCGGGCTGCAGCGGCTGCTTGCTCTCGGCCAGCGTCCCGTCGAGATCGAAAGCGATCAGCTGCTTCATATCACCGCGCACCTGATTTCGGCGAGATCGCAGCGATCCGCCGCTACCACCGGCACCCCGCTCATCCGGCGAGCAGCGGCAGCAGGATGCGGTCGATCGCCCGGGCGACACCGTCCTCCTCGTTGCTCCCGGTCACCTGCATCGCCGCCGCGCGCACTTCCTCGGGCGCCTGGCCCATCGCGATCGACAGGCCGGCGCGGGCGAACATCGGCAGGTCGTTGCGCTGGTCGCCGATCACCGCGACGCGGTCGAGCGGGACCGCCATCGCCTCGGCCAGCGCGGCGACGCCGTCACCCTTGTTCGCGGCCGGGGCAGTGATGTCGAGATAATAAGGCTGCGACCGGGCGACATTGGCGTCGGCGCCGAGCGCTTCGGCCACGTCCGCCTCCAGCCCGGCCAGCATCGCATGGTCCGACGACACCGCGACGATCTTGTCGCTGTCCTCGGCAAGGTCCGAGAGATCGGTGCACAGCACCGGTTCCTGGTTGGAGGACACGCGCTCGCGCGGGGTATAGTCGTCATCGAGCCGGTCGGTGAACCATTGCCCGCGCGCGAACAGCCAGCGGATGACGCCCGGCCGGTCGATCAGGTCGAGCGTGCGGGTCACCACCTCTGGCGCCAGATGCTCGGCCGACAGGATCGTCCCGTCCGGGCGCAGGATGGTTCCGCCGTTGAACGCGCCGATCGGCGCCGTCAGTGCCAGTTGCTCGGCGATCCACAGGATGCCGCTGGGCGGTCGGGCGCTGATCAGCGACACCGGCACGCCGGCGGCGATCAGCCGCCGCACGGCGTCGATCACGGCCGGGCTCAGGCTCTTGTCCGGCCGCACCAGCGTCCCGTCGATGTCGGAGATGAACAGCCGCGGGGTCATCGGGCGGGAAACCCCCGCGTCCCTCGCCTGTCGATCACTGCGGCATCTCGACATGCCCGCCGAACCCGAAGCGCATCGCCGAGAGCAATTTGTCGCCGAACGTGCCTTCGACCCGGCTGCGATAGCGGGCGAACAGCGCGGCCGAGAGGACATAGGCGGGAACCGCCTCTTCCATCGCCGCATCGATCGTCCAGCGGCCCTCGCCCGAATCCGCGACCTTGCCGCTATAGCTATCGAGCGCCTGATCCTTGGCCAGCGCATCCGCCGAAAGGTCGAGCAGCCAAGAGGAGATGACCGAACCGCGCCGCCACACTTCGGCAATGTCGGTCAGGTTGAGATCGAAGCGCTCGTCCTCGGGCAGCCGGTCCGACGACTTGCCCTTCAGCACGTCGAAGCCCTCGGCATAGGCCTGCATCAGGCCATATTCGATGCCGTTGTGGACCATCTTCACGAAATGGCCCGACCCAGCCTCGCCGGTATGGATATAGCCTTTCTCGGCACGCGGATCGCAGCCTTCGCGGTTCATCCGGTTCGGCGTCTGGGGGATGGTTCCGACGCCGGGGGCCAGCGCCTCGAAGACCGGATCGAGACGATCGACCGTCGCCTTGTCGCCGCCGATCATCATGCAGAAGCCCCGGCTGAGCCCCCAGACGCCGCCCGAAGTGCCGACATCGACATAATGGAGGCCGCGTTCGCCCGCGACCTTCGCACGCCGGATATCGTCCTTGTAGAAGCTGTTGCCGCCATCGATGATGATGTCACCCTGCTCCGCGATGCCCATCAGCTGTTCGATGGTGGTCTCGGTCGGCTCGCCGGCGGGCAGCATCACCCAGAAGATGCGCGGCGTCTCCAGCTTGGCGGCGACATCCTCCAGCGAGGTCGCGGCCGTCGCGCCATCACCGGCCAGCTTCTCCACCGCCTTGGCATTATGGTCGAAGCCGACGATCTCGTGGCCATGCTCCATCAACCGTCGCGCAATCCCGGCGCCCATCCGGCCGAGGCCGATCATGGCAAGACGCATGTGTTCTTCCTTTCACTCGATCACAGATTTGGCAGGGCGACCGCCGCCGCCCTCCCGAGGTCATTTTGCCCGGTCTAGCAGCGTGCGGGCCTGTTCGACGATATGGTCGACGGAGAAACCATATTTCTCCTGCAGCTTGGCGAGCGGTGCCGATGCGCCGAAGGTCGACATGGTGATGGTCGCGCCGTCGCTGGTGACATAGCGGTCCCACCCCATCGATCCGGCCTGCTCGACGGCCAGCCTGGCGGTGACCGATGGCGGCAGCACGGTTTCGCGATAGGCCCGGTCCTGCTTCTCGAACAGATACCAGCTCGGCAGCGACACAACGCGCGAGCGCACGCCCTCGCCGGTCAGCCGCTCATGCGCCTCGACCACCATCGGCAGCTCGGACCCGGTTCCGATCAGGATGATCTCGGGATCGCCACCCTCGGCATCGCCAAGGATATAGCCGCCCTGCTCCAGCCCGTCGGCCGAGGCGTAGCGGCTGCGGTCTAGCGTCGGGATCGCCTGGCGCGAGAAGATCAGCGCGGTTGGCTCATGCGTATGTTCCAGCGCGACCCTCCACGCGACCGCGACCTCGTTCGCATCGCCAGGGCGGATCGTGTCGAGCCCCGGAATGGCGCGCAGCGTCGCGAGATGCTCGATCGGCTGATGCGTCGGCCCATCCTCGCCCACGCCGATCGAGTCATGGGTGAAGACGAAGACCACCGGCAATTCCATGATCGCCGCCAGCCGGATCGGCGCGCGCATATAGTCGGCGAAGACCAGGAAGGTGCCCGTGTAGGGCCGCAGATAGCTGAGTGCCATGCCGTTGGCGATCGAGCCCATCGCATGCTCGCGCACGCCGAAGTGCAGGTTCTTGCCGGCATAGTCGCCTGGCTCGAACGACGACGCCCCCTTGATGTCGGTCTTGGTCGAGGGCGACAGGTCCGCCGCCCCGCCGAGCAAGGCGGGAATGTGCGGCGCGACTGCGTTCAGCACCTTGCCGCCGCTGTCGCGCGAGGCCAGTCCCTTGGCGTCCGCATCGAAGCTGGGGATGGCGTCCTGCCAGCCCGGCTTGACCTTGCCCCGGCGCAGGTCGTCGATCTCGGCGGCTTCCTGCGGGAAGGTCTGGCGGTAGCGTTCGAACAGCGTTTCCCAGGCCTCGCGAGCCGGGCGCCCGCGATCCGAGACCGCGCCGCCGAACGCCTGGGCCACGCCTTCCGGCACCAGGAACTGCGCATCCTCGGGCCAGCCATAGGCGCGTTTGGTCGCGCGGACATTGTCCTCGCCCAGCGCCTCTCCATGCGCCTTTTCCGAGCCCGCACGCGGCGAGCCCCAGCCGATGACCGATCGTACGACGATGAAGGTCGGACGGTCGTCGGTCGCCTTGAACGTCTTGATCGCCTCCGCCAGCGCCGCGGTGTCGTTGGCATCGTCGACATGGAGGACCTGCCAGCCATAGGCCTCGAAACGCTTGGCGACATCCTCGTCAAAGGCCAGGTCGGTGCTGCCCTCGATCGAGATGCGGTTGCTGTCGTATATCCAGCACAGGTTCGACAGCTTGAGATGACCGGCGACCGAGGCCGCCTCGCCGGAGACGCCCTCCATCATGTCGCCGTCGCCGCACAGGACATAGACGTCATGGTCGAACAGGTCGAAGCCGTCGCGATTGTACCGTGCGGCCAGAGCGCGTTCGGCGATCGCCATGCCGACCGAATTGCCGCAGCCCTGGCCCAGCGGCCCGGTGGTCGTCTCGACCCCGGTGGTCATGCGATATTCGGGATGGCCCGGCGTCTTCGAGGACAGCTGCCGGAACTGGCGGATATCGTCGAGGCTGACTGCCGGCTCGCCCGTGGGGCGACCATCGGCATCGATCTCGCGCACCCCGGCCAGGTGCAGCACGGCGTAGAGCAGCATCGAGGCGTGACCGACCGACAGCACGAACCGGTCGCGGTTGGGCCAGTCAGGCGTGGCAGGATCGTAGCGCAGGAAGCGGGTCCACAGCGTGTGTGCGACCGGCGCCAGTGCCATCGGCGTGCCCGGATGGCCGCTATTGGCCTTTTGCACCGCGTCCATCGACAGTGTGCGGATCGTGTCGATCGCCAGCCGCTCGGGCGATCCATCCTCGTGAAATGTGTCTGCGCTATCGGTCATGGGTCGGGAACTCCTGGGTCGCGGTGCGCGGCTATGCCTCGCGGTCGCGGGGATCGGATCGGGTTTCGAATGCAATTTCGCCGGACAGGTCGGCCAGGTACAGGGCGTCGATCTCGGTCACGAACAGGCCGTGACCGAACACGCCTGGGATCGCCGACAGCGCAGCGGCGAGCGCCGCGGGATCGGCGATCGCGTCGAATTGGCAATCGAGGATCGCATTCCCGGAATCGGTGATGAACCCGGCCTCCGCCCCGCGGCGAGGGACCGCGGTGGCACCGAGATCGGCGATTCGCGCAGCCACGAACGCCTGTGCCGCGGGCAGCACCTCCAGCGGAACCGGGCGGCGGCCGAGGCGCTGCACCCGCTTGCCGGCATCGGCAACAGCGATGTTCCGGCGTGCCATCGACGCGACGATCTTCTCGATCAGCATCGCCCCGCCCCCGCCCTTGATCGCGCGAAGCGCCGGGTCGATCTCGTCGACCCCGTCGATGCACAGATCGACTTCGCTCAGTCCGGCGAGCGGCACGATCGGAATGCCTGCCGTCCGAGCGGCGGCTTCGGTCTGGCGAGACGTTGCTACCGCGGTCACGGCAAGCCCTTCGGCGACGCGGCGGCCCAGCAGTTCGATGACGAAGGCTGCGGTCGATCCTGTCCCCACTCCGATCATCATCCCGGGGCGCACTTCTTCGACCGCGGCGGCAGCAGCCCGCCTCTTCATCTCGTCCGGCGAAGCTTCGACCATGGCGCAGAAACGAGGATCGGACAGTGCAGTTCCGCAACTCGGGGACTTGGAGCGCGCACCAGCGACGAACGACGCCCTCGCTGCGCTACCTCGACGACTGGCAAAAACATGACCGGAACATCACCAAGATTTAATGATACATCATCTCGCAATCTGTTAGCGATTGGAGCAGTCGAACTATCAATCGGAACTACACCGTCATGCGAGTGTCTCCCCTGATCGCCCTGCTTGCGGCTTCCTGCCTCACGACCCCCGCCCTTGCCGATGAAGGCATGTGGACGTTCGACAACTTCCCGGCGGCCAAGGTGAAGGCGGAATATGGCGTCACGATCGATCAGGCATGGCTCGACAAGGTCCGCGGCGCCGCGGTCAGGCTCTCGGGCGGCTGCTCGGCTTCGGTCGTGGGCGCGCGCGGCCTGGTGCTGACCAACAATCACTGCGTCGCCGAATGCGCGCAGGACCTCTCGTCCAAGGGAGATGACCTGTACACGCACGGGCTGGTGACCGCGCGCATCGAGGAGGAGCGCAAATGCCCGGGTATGCAGGGCGAAATCCTGGAAGGGATCACCGACGTCACCGCCCAGGTCCGCAGTGCCGGAAGCGGCCGCACCGGGGCCGCTCTGATCGAGGCGCGCACCGCCGCGATCGGCGCGATCGAGCAGAAAGGATGTGCCCAGTCGCCCGCAACCCTTCGCTGTCAGGTGGTCGACCTCTATCATGGCGGCCAGTACAAGCTGTACCGCTACCGCAAATATGACGATGTGCGGCTGGTTTTCTCGCCCGGCGTGCCGACCGCCTTTTTCGGCGGCGACCCCGACAATTTCAACTTCCCGCGCTACGCGCTCGATGCTGCGTTCCTGCGGCTCTACGACGGCGGCAAGCCGGCCGCGACGCCGCAGCATCTGCGCTGGAACCCCGCGCCGCCCACCGCTGGAGAGCCGGTCTTCGTCGCGGGCAATCCGGGCGGCACCGACAGGCAGCTGACCGTCGCCCAGCTCGAGCGGCAACGCGACCGAACCGTGCCCCTCGCGCTGGTCCGCCTCGCCGAGCTTCGCGGTCGCCTGATCCAGTTCGGCAGCGAGTCCGACGAGCATCGCCGGCTGGCGCAGGACCTGCTGTTCGGGATCGAGAACAGCTACAAGGTCTATTATGGGCGGCTGCTGGCGCTGAACGATGCCGGCTTCATGGCCGGCAAGCGCGGGTCGGAGGCGGCGCTTCGCAGCCGGGCCGGGCTCAGCGACGATCCCTGGCAGCAGATCGCCGATGCGCAGGCGAAGGCGGATACGCTGAACCTCGACTATAGCTATATCGCGGGCGGGCCGATGGGGTCGTCGCTGTTCGAATATGCCCGCGCGCTGGTGCGGGCCGGCGCCGAGCGCGCCAAGCCGTCCGGCAAGCGCGCCTCGGGGTTCACGGACTCGCAACTCGCCCTGCTCGAAAAGGAATTGCTCGACCCGACGCCGGTGTCGCCCGAGCTGGAGCAGCTGGTGCTCACTTTCTGGCTGTCCAAGGCGCGCGAATATCTCGGCGCCGACGGCAGCGGGACGAAGTTGCTGCTCGGCAAGGACAGTCCGGAGACGTTGGGGGCCGCGCTTTCCAGGTCACGGCTCGGCGATCCGGCCTATCGCAGGCAGTTGTGGGAGGGCGGCGCGGCAGCCATTGCGGCGTCGGACGACCCGATGATCGTCTTCGCCCGCCGCATCGATCCCGAAGCGCGCCGGCTCCAGGCGGCCTGGAACGACGCAGTGGCGGGTCCGACGGTCGCCGCGAGCGAGCAGATCGCGCAAGCCCGGTTCAAGGTGTTCGGCGACAGCCTGTATCCCGACGCGACCTTCACCCTGCGCCTGTCCTATGGCCGCATCGCCGGATGGGACGAGCACGGCAAGCCGGTCCCGCCCTTCACCTATTTTGCCGGATTGTACGATCGTGCAACAGGCCAGGATCCGTTCAAGCTCGATCCGCGCTGGATCGCGGCGAAGGATCGGCTGAACCCCGGGACCGTCTTCAACATCAGCACGACCAACGACATCATCGGCGGCAATTCGGGATCGCCGTTGATCAACGCGAAAGGCGAGGTGATCGGGGCGGTGTTCGACGGCAACATCCACAGCCTGGGCGGCGATTATGGCTATGACGCCGCCACCAACCGGGCGGTATCGGTCTCTGCCGCGTCCGTCAGCGAGGCCTTGCGCAAGGTCTATGGCGCAAATGCCCTTGCCGACGAGCTGGGGGTCTGAGGCGTAGGGTCAGGCGGGATCGGGATCGGCGCCAGGGACCAGTTTCGACTTGCGCGGGCAGCTGAGGTGCGCGCAGCCGCTGTCCGGCTGACGATCCGGCCGGGCGGGGTCCGGCGGTCCCAGCGGAATTGCGAGCCAGTGCCGTTCGCCCCCGGAGCATAGCGACACCCATGCCAGTCTCGGCAGCGCCGCGGCTGCGGGCGTCGCGACCAGCACCGACGCGGCGAACCATGCCAGCCCCGCCGCCCCCGCGTGGCCGAGGGATCGGATCGCGGGCATCATGCCGACAGGATGTTCGATCGGAGTGTTCGCGCCGGCGGCGCGTCCGAATGGCCGACCGCAACGAACGACGCCGTTACACCCGCCGGCGAGTGCGGGCCATGGGCGTTCACCCGAATGACGGTGCCGACGAGGCAGCGTTTCTGGTCGATGCCCTCGGGCCAGTCGAATGCGGCGACCCCGCGATAGTGATAGCGCCACCCTTGCGTCGCCGTCCCGGCGATCCCAAGCCCGATCAGCGCGAAGCCGGCACCGTCCCGATCCTCCTCGCCGTCCAGCGTCAGCGCATAGCCGGTGCCCATGCCGAGCGCCCCCGTGATCCGGCCCTCGCTCGTCTGTCGAAGGTCGAATATCCCTTCGCCGAAGATCAGACCGAGCGCGGCCTGGGCGTCATCGCCGACCAGTGCGGTGTCGTTGCGGTAGCTGCGATAGGTCCATTTGCCCGCGATCATCGACCTGCCCCCTCTCTCAAGTAAGCTGACGACAACCATGGAGTTTCACAAGACAATCTCCAGTCGTTATCCAGAGTGCTATCGGACCTGCTCATTGCCATACTGGCATGAATTGTCGCCGAACCGGCAGGATTTTTACTCGATTATGCGACTCGATTGCGCTGGACGACTCGTTTTCCGAAGCGAATACAGTCGCCATTCGGAGGGGAACCATCATGGCCACGACCGCTACGCCGCGCATCCGCCGCTCGCTGACCGACATCCAGGCCGACTATGACGCCGGCAAGACCACGGAACTCGATACGCTGATGCGCGCCTGGCGGGCGATCAAGGCGCTGCCGCCCGAGGACCCCAATTCCTTCTTCACGATCGGCGGCTATCACGGCGAGCCGTTCGGCGGGCCGGGCGCAACCAATCCAAGCTGGTGGGGTGGCTATTGCCAGCATGGCACCGTCCTGTTCCCCAGCTGGCATCGGGCCTATCTCTACCGCATCGAGGAAGCGTTGCGGACCATCCCCGGATGCGCGGACGTCACCCTGCCCTTTTGGGACGAGTGCAGCGAGGACGCCCGGACGAACGGCATTCCCCGGGCGTTGACCGATGAATTCTTCACGCTGGACGGCGAACGAATTCCCAATCCGCTGCGATCGTTCATCCTGCCCGTCGACATCGTCGATCAGGTCGAGGGCGACAATGCGCTGTACAGCAAGGCGGCGGGATACGAGACGGTCCGCTTCCCGCTGTCGGGGCTGGTCGGAACCCCGGCGGACCGCGCGGCGACGGCCGCGCACAATGCGCAATTCCCCGACCATGCCACCAATGTCGCCCTGCTCAACGCCAATATCGTGACCTGGCTCAACACCAAGTTCAGGCTCGACGGAAAGACGCGCGGGCAGATCGCCTATCGCTTTCAGCAATGTATGGACGCGCCGACCTACACGCTGTTTTCCAATACCACGTCGATGACGAACTGGAACAATCTCAATCCCGACAAGCTGGTGTGCGCGCTGGAGAATCCGCACAACTACATGCACCTGGCCGTCGGCGGGTTCGATGTGCCCGGACAGGGCAATGCCTCGCTGATCCGCGGCGCCAATGGCGACATGGGAGAAAACGACACGGCGGCGCTCGATCCGATCTTCTACTTCCACCACTGCTTCATCGATTACGCTTTCTGGATCTGGCAGCAGCGCCACGGCGCGACCGACAGTTTCACGATCGACGCCGGCGACCCCGGCGCGGTCTATAGCGCTGGCAATAACCAGCCGCCCAACGGTGCCGATCCCGATGCCGGCATGGACATGACGACACCGCTGGACCCGTTCAAAAAGCCGGACGGCACCCCCTTCACCACCGCCGACTGCATCAATATCGAGACCCAACTCGGCTATCGCTACGGACCCGGATCGCTCGACACCTATGCCACGCAGCAGTTGCTGGCGGCCGCGGTGCCCGAACGCGCGACGCAGGACCGCACCGTGCACGTCGCCGGGATCGACCGCACGCGAATCCGCGGGTCGTTCCTGGTCGCGGCCTATGCCGAGGTGAATGGCGAACGCCAGTTGATCGGCCTCGATCCGGTCCTGAGCCGCTGGCATGTCGAGGGCTGCGCGAATTGCCAGAACCATCTCACCGTTTCGTCGGACTTCATCCTGCCTCAGGACCATGGCGGCGTGACGGTGGAGGTCCATACCCGGCGCGGCCTGGCATCGGCCGGGCGTGTCGCACCCGACGGGTCGCCCAAGCGCGCCATGCTGGCAGAGGCAGACATTGCCGCCGCCCCCGCGGCCTTCACCATCGAGATCCGCTGAACATATTGCGCCTCCGTCCGGCCGCGCCAAAGACGATAGTCATGATCGCCAAGTGAACGTTCACCTGAGTGCAGCCCGTCTATCTTGGGCGGCCCTGGATTTTTATTTGAAGACACCAGTGTCCGGCAATTGCGGACTCCAATTGTTAGCGATATCACCTCTGCAAAATCGGGAGAGGAACGATGCGTCTACTTTACGGGGTCGTCGCGCTCGCGGCGCTTTGCTATGCCGGAAGTGCTTATGCGCAGGGCACACCGCCGCCGGCCGCGAGCCCCGCGGGCGGCGTGGGCGGTGGCGGTCCGCCCGAGTTCCGCGGACCCGACGAACGGGTGCTGGATCTCAACCGGATGAACGACGACGTGAACCGTCGCACGCCCGGCAAGACAAATTCGTCGCGCCCGGTTCCCGCGCGGCCGGAAGACGTCATTCAGGGCAGCGACGTCCGCGATTCCAAGGGTGTCGTGATCGCATCGGTGGAGAAGGTGGGGAACGGCTTTGCAGTGCTCGCCAGCCCCGGGGGCAGGATCGAGGTGGAATTCGCCTCACTCGCGGTCAATCACAAGGGGCTGCTGATCAACATGCCCAAGTCCAAGTTCGACGCGATCCTGGCGGGCAACAAGCCCAAGTGATCGACGCGGCGTCGGCGGGATCGAGGACGTCCCGCCGACGCGGCCATTCCGTCTTGCAGCCGATGAGCAAGCCATGAGCCATGTCGATCTCGAACGCTTCGTCGCGAGCTGGTGCGCGGCGTGGAATGCGCATGACGTCGAGGCGGTGCTCGCCCATTTTCACGACGACGCCGTATTTGCGTCCCCGTTCGGCAAGCGGGTCTTCGAGGGCAGCGACGGCGTCTTTCGCGGCAAGGCGGAAATCCGCCGCTACTGGACGACCGCGCTCGCGATTGTCCCCGACCTGCACTTCGAAGTGATCCGTTACTGCGTCGGCGTCGATGCGGTCGTGATCGAATATCGCAACCAGCGCGGCGTCGTCGTCGACGAAGTGCTGATCTTCGAGGGCGACCGCATCGGTCGGGGATACGGCACCTATCCCCCCGAAACCCTGCCGTCCGACTGACCGTCACGTCTGCACCCGGCGTTACAGGCGAAATGCATGTTCGCTCGACGGTCGCGCCAATCGAGTCCAAATCTGCGTGAACGTCTTGTCTCCGGACCAGACGGCAATTTAGGTTATCGATCAATCGCGGAACAGTCTTTCGTGAGCCGCGCATAATATTGCGCCCACGAATAGTTGCCGCGTTGATCCACGGGGGGATCGCGACATGAGCAATCTGGCCGGAAAAGCCTATGGCATGAACGTCATCACGCCGATGCGGCCGCGTCGGACGTGGATCAACAACCTGCTTTTCATGGCGTCGCGCGCCTTGCCCAAGACGCTGTCGGGGCTTCTCGGCCTCGGCTTCATTCACTTCGCGCGCTGGGTCATCATCCGCCGCGACCAATGGCCGCAGCTCGGCCAGCCGCCGGCCGATCTCGCCAATGATTACATGCTGTTCTGCAGCAACTTCAACGGCACCTGGGATCAGTATATCGACGCCTTCGCCGACGGCATTCCCGGCGGGCTCGACCTGTTCTGGTATTCGAGCACCAAATATCCCAACTCGATCCCGATCACGCCGTTCAAGAACTATATCCGGGCCAATCAGGTCGATACCGCCTATTATTACAACGCGACGCCAGGCAGCGGGCAGCGCGACGTCAAGCTCGCGCTGAAACTGGGGCATGAACTTGCCCGGATCGCCGACCAAGCCGGCGTGCTGCGCGACAGCGAACTTGCCTCGGCGTTCGAGCGGCTGCTGATCGCCAATCAGGGCGGGCTCGGCGCACCGGGCTATGCGCCGATCGCGAGCTGCGACACGGCGGCAGCAGATCGCAACCGCGCCGACGCGGAACTGGGGCTGTGGGGCGCTCGCGGCACAGGTCCGATCGAGGCCGAACGCGATCTCGAGCCGATCCCGATGCAGGCAGTCCTGGCCTCCGCCGCCGGCGACGACGACGCGCAGCAGGCAGCGGTCAAGGCGGTGGCCGATGCGGTGCTTGGATCGCGCAGGCCCGGCGATCCGCCCAAGGCCAAGGACCCGGACGATCCTGCCCCGCCGCCGCCGGCCGCTTCCGGGGAGGCGACCAATGGCTAATATCGATGTCTGCAGCTATTTCTTCACCGCTGCGATCCCGGTGTGCAACGAAGGCATCGTCGAGCATGACGGGATGAAGAGTTCACCCATCCATGTCGTGCGCCAGGTGCTGGAAACGCTGCCGACCGCGCTGCAATCGCATGCGACGCAGGAGATCGGCATCAACAGTCCGTTCTCGCGCAATCTGAGGACGCATTTCACCCGCTTCATCGTGCTCGACCAGCCCTATTTCAACGGCCGGGATCACAGCAACGCACTGGTCAACGCCGCGATGGGGACGAACCTGCTCGACCCGCAGCCGGTCGATCAGATCCCCTGCCCCTATATTCTGTGGACGATCGATTTCGACCTGCTCGAGCCCGCCGGCGAAGGCGAGCCGGCGCGCTATCTGGAGGAACTCTGGCGGCAGATGGAACGCGAGCTGCGGTCGATCTTCCAATATTGCTATGCGTTCGACACGGTGACCGACGCGGCCAGCTTCGCGCGCTACATGATGCGGTGCCAGGTCGAGACGACCATGCCGTTCCACGATTACTGGTATGTTCCGCCCAAGCTGAAATCCATTTCCTTCGCGGGCCTCGCCGCGATCCCGGTCATCGGCCTGGTGCTGCTTGCGGGGACGCTGATCGCATGGCTGCTGCGCCTGACGGGCTGGGCCTGGGCGACCGGCTTCGCGACCTGGAGCGGTTGGACATGGGCGCCCTGGGCCGGCCTCGCGCTGGTCGTGATCGGGGTGGCGATCGGCTATTACCGCGTCCTCAGATGGGGCGCCCGCCCCTATCCCGCCGCGCCCGGCGCCGATCTGCGCCACGTGCTCAAGGGCCTGTACCTGCAACAGGCGTTCACCCGCTTCGCCATCGCGCAGCAGAATCGCGATCCCGCCGAGTGGGGCGCCGCCTTCCGCCAGTTCCTCGAGCTCCACCGCCCCGCCGATCTCGACGGACCGACCCAGCCCGCGGGCGTGATCCGCAGCACCTTGTCGGAGGATGCGGCATGACCAACGCGGCCAATGCGGCACCCGCCGCGACGCTCCTCGACCTTGCCGACATCCAGGGCGGGATCCTGCGCACCTATGGCGACGGCTTCCCCAAGGGCCGCAATTTCTACCTGACGGTGCGCGACGCGAGGAAGGGCCGCGCCTTTGTCGAGGCGCTGCGCCCGAAGATCACCACCGCCGCCCGCTGGAAGGATCCCAATCGCGAGGAACCGCTGCTGCGCACCCGCAATCCGCGGGTCAAGGACATCGCCCGTGCCGAGGGTCTGCCCGACTATCCCGGGCGGGTGCAATTGTGGAAGCCGAAGGTCACGCTCAACATCGGCTTCACCTTCATGGGGCTGCTCGCGCTGGGCGTCCCGACGCGCACGCTGCGCGGCATGCCCGACGAGTTCATCGACGGCATGGAAACCCGCGCCGCCATCCTGGGCGACGATCCTTTCCTGAAGCAGCGCGACGCGGTGTGGCAGGACTCGAAGGGCAACAAGCGCGTCCATATCGTCCTGACGCTCTATGCTCAGATGAACCCCGACGGGACGGCATGCGACGAATTGCAACACGAGAGCGACGCCATCGTCGCGCTGTGCGACCGCCTGCGCGGCGGAGTCGTGCTGCTCGACGGCGTCGGCCCCGACAAGGGCAGATGGCAGGACCTGTCGGCGGTCATGCGGCAGGATGGCGATCGTTGCTGGCCGACCAACAAGGAGCATTTCGGCTTGTCCGACGGGTTCGGCGATCCGGTCTTCTCGGGCCAGTTCTCGGGCGAGGCGGAGCGGCTGCGCGTGGCGGGCGGCGGCAAGCTGATGGCCGACGGCAGCTGGCAGCCACTGGCCACCGGCGAGTTCCTGCTCGGCTATCCCGACGAGGCGCAGGAAATCCCCGGCGCGGCCATGCCGATCTCGTTCAGCCGCAACGGCACCTTCATGGCCTATCGCAAGCTGCACGAGGCGGTCGGCACCTTCCACGACTATGTCGACGATCAGGCCGGTCGCTATGCCCGCATGTTCCAGGTGCCGCATGACGAGGCCGTGCTGACGATCAAGGCGAAGATGGTCGGGCGCTGGGAAGACGGCGTCCCGCTCATGGTTGCGCCGACCTATGCCGCGTGGCGCCGCTTCGTCGCCGAGCTCGATCAGGCCCGGGCCGCCGGCGACAAGCCCAAGCTTGCGGAGATCGCGCTGCGCTTCACCAACTTCACCTATGCCGCCGATCCGGTAGGTTCGAAATGCCCGCTGACGTCGCATCTGCGCCGCGCAAATCCGCGCGATACGCTGGGCCCCACCTTCGATAAGACGGGCCGCTCGCTCGACGGATCGGCGATCATCAACCGCCGCCGCATCCTGCGCCGCGGCCTGCCCTATGGCGCGTTCGACCGGAGCGCGCCCGATGTCGGCGGCGACCATGGCATCATCTTCATGGCGCTGTGCACCAGCCTGTTCCGCCAGTTCGAGTTCGTCCAGCAGCAATGGATGCAATATGGGCTCGACTTCAATGCGGGCAGCGATACCTGCCCGGTGATCGGCAATCACGCAGTGACCGATGAGCCCAAGCTGGTGATCCCGGTCGATCCCGATGCCGGTCGCCTGCCCTTCATCTGCGACCGGCTGCCGCAATTGGTCGAGCCGCGCGGCGGCGATTATTTCTTCCTGCCGAGCATGACCGCGCTGCGGATGATCGGAATGGGGATCATCGACCCGACCTGATTTGAGGCCCGTTCGAAGAGGAGGCGCCGATGCAATGGCTGCTCAACCTGCCGATCGTCCTGTGGCGCCGGCTGCTGCTGATCGTCCAGGGACTGGGTGCGCTCGCGGCGCTGATCGGGAGCGGGATCTCGGCGCTGTTCGGCAAGGGCGGCACTGCCGGCAGCCGCATCGGCGTTGCACTGACCGGGCCTACCGGACAGCGCCGGGTGTTCGCGCTATTGCGGCTGGTGCAGCCCAATCTGGTGCTGAACCGGCGGACGATCAGCTCGTACGAGAATAACGGCATCACCGCACTCGCGACGCGCCGGTCCGACGTCACCGACATTCTGTCGCGCGATGAGGATTTAGGCGTCGTGTATGCCCCGCGGATGAAGATGATCACCGGCGGCGAGAACTTCTTCCTGGGGATGCAGGATACGCCGCGATACACCCGCGACGTCTCCAACATGCGTCTGACGATGCGGCGCGAGGACGTGCCGGTGATCGTAACGCCCTATGTCGAGGCCAGGTCGGCCGACATCGTCGCGATGCTGCCCGGCGTGATCGATGTGCCGCAGGCACTGACCCAGCCGGTCGCGGCGGGGTTGCTCGACCGGTACTTCGGCACGCCCGGACCGTCCGAGGCAGCGATCGCCGAATGGACCACGCTGCTCTTCTGGTATCTGTTCATCGACCTGAAGGCCGATCCCGAGCTGGATGCGCGGGCCCAGAGCGCGGCTGCGGAGTTCCGCGCGTGGCTGGACCGGCATATCGCCGCGCGGCGCGCATCGGGGGAAATACGGGACGATGTTCTCGGCCGGTGCCTGGCAATGGGCAGCGCCGACATGCCGGGGATGACCGACCTCGATATCCGCAACAACCTGATCGGGCTGCTGATCGGCGAGCTGCCGACCCTGTCGGCGACCGCCAATCTGGCGCTCGACGAGCTGCTGAACCGTCCGCACCCGTTTGCCGATGCCTGTGCCGCCGCGCGCGCGGGCGACGACGATCTACTTGCGGCGCACATCTTCGAGGCATTGCGCTTCCGCCCGCTGAACCCGGTCGTCTATCGCCGGGCGATGCGCGACACGACGATCGCCAGCGGCTGGCTGAGGCGACGGCGCATCCGCAAGGACAGCATCGTGATGGCGTCGAACCTGTCGGCGATGTTCGATCCGCTGGCCGTCCCCAGTCCTGCGCGGTTCCGGACCGACCGGCCCTGGGAGACCTATATGCTGTGGGGCTATGGCATGCACACCTGCTTCGGCGCGCACATCAATCGCGCGGTGTTGCCCGCCATGCTGAAGCCGCTGCTGGCGCGCCCGAACCTGCGACGCGCGGCGGGTGCACGGGGCCAGATCGATACCGACGGCACGCCGTTCGCCCAGCATCTCCACCTCGAGTTCGACAGCTAGGCTCGGGCAGAGGATTCCCGCCCGACGCGCTGACGGTCTCGATGGTCGAGGCGCTCCGCTAACGATCAGCTGGCGTCGGACCAGCCGAGCCCCAGCGCCTTCTGCAGCGCGACGAAATCATTGGTCAGCGCGGCGACGGCCGTCGCGACATTCTGTTCGGCGACGACCCGCTGCCGCTCGGCATCCAGTGCGTCGATCAGCGTTGCGGTGCCGGCGCGCTGGCGCTGCTGCATCAGCTCCGACGCGCGCTGCGCCGAGGCACGAACCTGTTCGAGCGAAGCGATCGCGCGGCGACGGCTGCCGAACCGGGCCAATGCATCCTCGGCATCGCGCAGCGCACCGAGCACCGCCTGACGATATTGCGCCTCGGCCTCGTCGCGGCGCCCCTCGGCCTGGCCGACGCGCGCCTTGCCGCGGCCGAAATCGAGGAACTGCCATTGCAGCCGCGGCATCGCCAGCGCGGTCAGATTGTCGAGATCGACCAGGTCCGAAGGCGAAGTTCCGCCCAGCCCGATCATCCCCATCAGACTGATCCGGGGAAAGCGTGACGCCTCGGCCACGCCGATCTGGGCGGTGCTTGCCGCGAGATTGCGCTCGGCCGCGCGGATGTCGGGCCGGCGCTTCAGCATCTGTTCGGGATCGCCGATCGCGATCTGCGCCGGAGGAAGTGGGACCGGGCTCGACGGGTCGAGCATCGCGTCGAGCGCACCCGGCCGGTCGCCCGCCAGCACCGCGAGCGCATTCTTCAGCGCGACGATCTCGGCCTCGATCGGCACCGCCTGCGCCTGGGTTGCGCGCAACTGCGTCTGCAGCCGCTCGACATCGAGATCGGACGACGCCCCGCGGCTGCGACGCTGCTGGACCAGGCCGAGCATCTGTTGCTGAAGCGCGGCGGTCCGCTGCGACAGCGCAAGCTGCGCCTGGCGGTCGCGCAGATTGACATAGGCCTGGGCGATGTCGGCGGTCAGCTGGACCTGGGCATCGGCGACATTGGCCTGTGCCGCCTCGACCGAGGCGCGCGATGCCTCGACCGTACGCCGGCTGCCGCCGAACAGGTCGATTTCCCAGCTGGCGTCGAAGCCGAGGTTGAAGAAATCGAGCGAGCCGAGATCGGGCGCGCCGGCATTTGCGCCGCCGCCGGAATTGCCGCCGCCCGACCCCTCGCCGCCCAAAGAGCCAAGATCGAGATTGGGCAGTTCGGCATGGACATACATGCCCTGCGCGCCCAGCGCCGGCGTCCGGTTCGCACGGTCGAGGCGCAGCGTGGCGCGCGCCTGGCGGAGCCTGGCCTGGGCGACCGCGACACTGGGGCTGGACGACAAGGCGCGGCGCTCGATGTCGTTGAGCGTCGCGTCGTTGAACGCGGTCCACCACTCGGCCACGCGCGGTTCGGCGGTGACGAAATCGGGCTCGGCGCGGACGAAGCCGGTCGCCGGAGTCGATCCCGGGCTGGCGGGCGGTCCCTTGTAATCTGGACCCAAGGTGCAGCCCGAGACGAGCGCAATCAAGACGAGCGGAGATAGGCGGCGCATGAGCATGTCCTCAATGCATGGCGATCGGCCCGTCCTTCGGGAGCGGGCGCAGGAACAGGACGAGCGGGGTGATCATCAGGATGCCAAGCGTCAGCAGCCAGAAGATGTCATTATAGGTCATCACCAGCGCCTCGCGCTGAATGGTGCCGCCCAGGCTCAGCATCGCCGCCTCGGCACTTCCCAGCGATTGTGAGAGACCGGAGACATAGTCCTGAACGCCTGGTGCATTCGCCTGAAGCGACTCCTCGATCCGGCGGGCATGGAAATAGCTGCGCTGGTCCTGGATGGTGGCGAGCATCGCCAGGCCGATCGATCCGCCCAGGTTGCGCGCGGCGTTGAACAGCCCGGCGGCATCGCCGGCATAGCGCGTGGGCACCGAGCGGATGGCAGCCTGATTGAGGAACAGCATGACGAAGATCGTGCCGACCCCGCGGAGCAGCTGGGACTCGGTGAAGGCGCTGCCCGTCGACTCCGCGGTCAGCCCGACGTCGAGGAAACAGCTGAGCGCCATCACCGCCATGCCGAAGCTCACTGCAATGCGGATGTCGATATAGCGCATCATCAACGGCGTGAACGGCATCAGGATCAGGCTGGGTATGCCCATCAGCAGCAGCACTTGCCCCGCCTGAAGCGCGTTATAGCCGGCGATTATCGAGACGAATTGCGGGATGACATAGGAGGTGCCGTACAGCACGACGCCCAGCACCACCGCCATCGTCGCGACGCTGCCGAACTGGCGATCGAGCAGCAACTGGAGCCGGATCACCGGCTTTCGCGCGAACATCTGGCCCGCCGCGAGCAGTGCGAAGCCGAATGCCGCTACGAATGAAAGCTGCCAGATGAACGCGGACTCGAACCATTGTTCGCGCTGCCCCTCTTCCAGTACCACGGTCAGCCCACCCAGGCCGAGCGCCATGCCGGCGATGCCCAGCCAGTCGGCCTGTCGCAGTTCCGACCAGTCGGGCTTTTGATAGGGAAGACCGATCAGGAGCAGCGTGACCAGGATGGCGCACACCGGCACGTTGAGAAAGAACGCGTAATGCCAGCTGACCGACTCGGTCAGCCAGCCGCCCACCAGCGGACCGATGACGGGCCCAATGATCG
This sequence comes from Sphingomonas sp. BL-S-25, assembly GCF_055521555.1. Classification (NCBI taxonomy): domain Bacteria; kingdom Pseudomonadati; phylum Pseudomonadota; class Alphaproteobacteria; order Sphingomonadales; family Sphingomonadaceae; genus Sphingomonas; species Sphingomonas sp. BL-S-25. The sequence continues at coordinate 4,057,690 of NZ_CM145486.1, read as the reverse complement.
CGGTCACGCCGAACATCGCCGTGCCGATCGGCTGCTGGCGCGGCGGCAGGCGGGTGGCGATGATCGTCATCGCGGTGGGGATCAGCGCGCCGCCCGTCAGCCCCTGTCCTGCCCGGCCGATGATCATCATCGTCAGGCTGGTCGACAGGCCGCACACGACCGAGAAGACGGTGAACAGCGCGCAGGCGAGCAGCAGGAAGGTGCGCAGGCCGAACAGCCGCTCGAGCCAGGCGCTGAGCGGAATGATGACGATCTCGGCGACCAGATAGGAGGTCGCGATCCAGGTGCCTTCGGTGCCGCTGGCACCGATCTCGCCCTGGATCGTCGGCAGTGCCGAGTTGACGATCGAGATGTCGAGCGTCGCCATCAGCGCGCCGAGACTGCCGGCGGCGACCGCCAGCCACGCGCTGAGATCCGCTTTCTCCGCAGGTGCCGAGGCCATGGACGCCGGAGCCGGGGCGGCGGCGGCGCTCACTGGCGGCCTTTCGTCCGCTGCTCCTGCTCGCGCTCGATCGCCTCGCGCGCGCCCTTGGCCGATCGGGTGTCGACGCTGACCTCGACCGACATCCCGGGGATCAGCAGCTTGCGCGTCTCCGGCCCGACATCGATCGCGATGCGCACCGGCACGCGCTGGACGATCTTGGTGAAGTTGCCGGTCGCGTTCTGCGGCGGCAGCAGCGAGAATTGCGCGCCGGTGCCGGGCGAGAAGCTCTCGACACGCCCGTGGATGCGAACGCCCTCCAGCGCATCGACCGAGACGCTGACCGGCTGGCCGATCCGCATCAGACCGAGCTGCGTCTCCTTGAAGTTCGCGGTGACATAGATTTGCTGGACCGGGACGATCGACATCAGCCGCACGCCGGGCTGGACGAACTGGCCGGGCTGCACGGTCTTGCTGCCGACGCGGCCATCGACGCTCGCGCGGATCACGGTTGCGCCCTGGTTGACCCCGGCCGCGCTCAACTGCGCCTCGGCCGCGCGGCGCTGCGACTGGGCCTGGCCGATCTGGGCCGACAGCGTGCCGACGCGGCGGCGCGCGGCGACGAGCTGCGCGCGGGTGGATGCGACCTGCGCCGCGGCCTGGCGTTCCTGATCGCGGAGCTGGGCCAGCCGTTCGCCGGTCTCGGCACCGCTGGCGGCCAGCGGCGCATAGCGGGCGACCTCGTTGCGCGCGAAGGCGTGGCTGCTGGTGGCGGCGGCGAGCTGCGCCTCGGCGCTGTCGATCGCGGCCTGTTGTTCGCGGATCTGGGCGCGTACGCCCTCGGCATTGGCGTCGGCCACGCCGATCTGCGCCTCGGCCTGACTGACCTGCGCCTGATATTCGCGACCGTCGATCTCGACCAGCGGGTCGCCCTTGCGCACCCACTGATTGTCCGTGACCAATACCCGCTCGACGCGACCGCTCAGCTTGGACGAGACGATGACCGCGTCGCTCTGGACATAGGCGTCATTGGTCGACTGCTGATATTTCCCATAGGTCTGGTTGCGCCAGTACCATAGCCCGCCACCGAAGATCACCGCGACGAGAACCGCCAGCAGGATCAGCCGGACGCGGGGATTTTTTAACGGGGAGGTTCGCTGCGGCGGTGAACTTTCCGCCGTCTGCGCGTTCTCGTCGGACATCGACTCATCCAAATGCGACCCAAGGACAGCGCGCCCCTTACGCCTGTTGCAGTTAATGGCAATACCATTTATTGAGGGTCCTCACTAAATCATGAGCGACCTCGACTTTCTCGCCAAATCCTACGGGATGCTGTTCCTGCGACTGCACCGGCTGCTGGACCGGCGCATGGCTGCGAGCGGCGCGTCGCTTGCCCGGACCAAGTTGCTGATGTGCCTGGAGAAGCAGGGGCCGATGCGTGCCGCGGACATCGCCGAGTATCTTGGCATGGCGCCCCGGTCGGTGACCGAGGCGCTGGACAAGCTGGAGCGGGACGGCTTGCTGCTGCGCAGCCCCGACGCGAACGATCGCCGGGTAAAGCAGATCACCATAACCGACAGGGGCAAACAGGCGATCGCCGCGACGGAACCGCTGCGGGTCGACTTGGTCGACACGGTCTTCGGCAGCCTGGATGCGGAGCAGCGGGCAAGCCTGGCGACGATCATCGCCACGATGGACGCAACGGTGGATGAGATCGAGGGTGAAGACCGCGCCTGATCGCGCTGGCGGTCAGACCGCTGAACCGCCGAGGATCTCTCGATACAGGGCGATATAGGCGTCGGCCATATGGTCGATGCTGAAACGCTCCTCTACCGCGCGGCGACAGGCAGCACGGTCGATCTCACCGACGCGCTCGATTGCCGCCTCCGCTTCCTCCAGCGAGTCGACCAGAAAGCCGGTGACGCCGTGCTCGATCAGTTCGGGCATCGATCCGCGGCGCGTGGCGATCACGGGCGTGCCGCACGCCATCGCCTCGATCACCGACAGGCCGAACGGCTCGTCGAAATTGATCAGGTGCAGAAGTGCCGCCGAACCGCCCAGCGCATCAATCCGCGCCTGTCCCCCGACCGCGCCGTGATAGCGGATCGCGTCGGTGCCGAGCGCGGGTTCGACATGGTCGCGGTGATACTCGCTGTCCTGAATGATACCGTACATGTCGAGCGTCCGCCCGCTGCGCCGCGCAGCCTCGATCGCTTCGCGCGCGCCCTTGTCCGGGTGGATCCGGCCGAAGAACAACAGGCCGTCGCTCCCCTCCGCGTTGAAGGTGAACTGGTCGAGCGGAATGCCGTGATGGATCGTCGCGGCATAGTTCAGGCGCGGGTGGCGGTCAGCGTCGCTGATCGCGACATAATGGATGCGATGCTGGAACGGCTCGTACATCGGCAGGATGCGATCCGACGAAAAGCCGTGGATCGTCGTCACCATCGGCGTGTCGACCAGTTCGGAGAAGGCGTGCGCGGGAAAGTCCGCCTGATTGTGGATGATGTCGAACCGATTTGCCTGGGCGAAGACGTGCGAGAGGTGACGGAACTCCCAAACCTTCGCGTCGACCGCGGGATCATCGTTATAGGGCGCCGGGACGATGCCATCGAGGGCCGCCTCGGTCACGCTGTCCTGCGTGGCGAATAAGGTGACGTCGATGCCGCGCGCGACCAGCGCCTCGGTCAGCAGGCTCGTCACCAATTCCCACGGCCCGTAATGCCGCGGCGGCGTGCGCCAGGCGATCGGCGCAATCATCGCAACCCGCATCAGGCGGCCACCAGGTCGAGGATCATCGCTTCGTTTCCATTCAGGGTGCCGTCGAGCACTCGCGCGTCGAGGGTGGAGAGTAGCAGGCGCGGCACGCCGGCATCATCGGGCAACAACAGCCGCCTGGGCTGGTCGGTGAGGTTGAGCGCGATCAGCAGCCGCTGGTCGCCATGGCGCCGCTCGTAACAGAGCACGTCCGTGTCCGATGCCATGAGCGCGAAGTCGCCGACCGCCAGCGCCGGTTTTTCACGCCGCAATGCGAGCAGGCGGCGATAGAGTTCGAGCATCGAGCCCGGCTCACCATGCTGCGCCGCGACATTGCGGGTGCGCCAGTCAGCGCCGAGTGGCAGCCAGGGCTCGGCTGTGCTGAACCCGGCATGGGCCGTCGCATCCCACTGCATCGGAGTACGTGAGCGGTCGCGCCCCAGCCCCATTCCCGGCTGCCTGATGTCCTGCGGGTCGCGGATGCGGTCGGGCGGGATCGCCACCGGACCGATGCCAATCTCGTCGCCCTGATAGAGCGTGGGGGTGCCGCGCAACGTCAGCAGCAGCATTGCCGCCACCCGCGCCTGCGCCTCGCCCAGACGGGCGGCGATCCGCGGCGCATCATGACTGCCCATGACCCAGTTCGGCCAGCCGCCCGGCGGCAGCGCGTCTTCATAGGCAGCGATCATCGCCGACAGCGCGGCCGCGTCCCAGGGCGTATCGAGCAGCTGGAAATTGAACGGCAGGTGCACCCCGGGCGCCTCGCGCCCGTAATAGTGCATCAGCGTGTCGAGCGGCAGGCAGATCTCGCCGACCAGCAGGCGATCGCCATAGCTGTCGGCGAGCGTGCGGAAGGCGGCGGCGATGTCGTGCACCTCGGGCTGGTTGGCCGAATGCAGCTGCAGCACCTTCAGTTTCTCGCCCAGTTCGGGGCGATAGTCGGGATTGGGCGGATTGTCGGGCAGCCCCTCGGCCTTCACCATGTGCCAGAGGACATCGATGCGGAAGCCGTCGACGCCGCGGTCGAACCAGAAACGCAGCACGTCGCTCATCGCGGCGCGGACGTCCGGGTTGCGCCAGTTCAGGTCCGCCTGTTCGCGCAGGAATGCGTGAAGATAATATTGGCCGGTATGGGCATCATATTCCCAGGCCGACCCGCCCATGTCGCTGATCCAGTTGTTCGGCGGGCCGCCATCGGGTGCAGGATCGCGCCAGATATACCAGTCGCGCTTCGGATTGTCGCGAGACGATCGGCTTTCGATGAACCAGGGGTGCTCGGTCGAACTGTGGTTCGGGACGAAGTCGAGCAGCAGCTTCAATCCGCGTGCGTGGATCGCCGCCAGCAGGCGGTCGAAATCGGCAAGCGTGCCGAACAGCGGCTCGACCCCGCAATAATCGGCCACGTCATAGCCGAAATCGGCCATGGGTGAGGGAAAGACCGGCGAGAGCCAGATCGCATCGACGCCCAGCGACGCGACATGATCGAGACGCTGCTCGATCCCGCGAAGATCGCCCACCCCGTCGCCGTCGCTGTCCTGAAAGGATCGCGGATAGATCTGATAGATCACGCCCGGTTCCCACCAGGGCGCGTTCTTGCCGCTCTCGTTCGTCACATCGCTCGCCCGCATCCCCGGCACAATGCATCGCCGCGCGAATGGCTCCGGGCCTACCGCAAGCAAGGGCGATTTCCCGCCTGAAGACTATTCGGACAGCCCGTCGAGATAGGCGATCGCATCGAGCAGCGCGATCCCGCCAAGTGCCACCAGCGCGATAGCGGCATCGCGGCGCGGGCCGTTTCGCGTCAGCAGCACCGGAGCCACCTCGGCCATGTCGAGCAAGTCGGACGCGACCCGCCCGCCCAGCGCCATCTGCCGGCCCGCCTGGACCAGGCTGCTCTCGTCGAGGATCTCGCGCAGGCCACTCGCACGGACCGGTGCGCGCCTTTCTTCCAGCCCCAGTGAGCGTCCCAGCGCACCGGGCGCGGCGAGTTCCGCAAGGCCCACCGCAATGCTGAGCCAGCCATAAGCCCGCGCGAGCGGTTCGGCAGGCTTGTCGGCGTCTTTCGACGCAACCGGGGAGTCGACCGCAGAAGTCATCATGCCACCTGTGACGAACGCAAGGCCGGCGTTAACGGCGTTGGCGCGCCGCCGTTCCCGGACGGGAAAGATGGGAGACCTTGTAGAGCCGCCGGCGACCCGGAAAGCGCCGCGATCGGCGACGCCTCAGGCTGCAACGAGCTCGGGCACCGGCGCCTGTACCGACCCGGCGCCCTTGTCCCACAATTCGGTCCGGTAGCGCTCGAAACAGCGCGCGCCGCAGCGCAGCCGGATCAGCGCACCTTCCGCCATGGCGGTGGCGCGGCGCGGGTCCTCCGCCACGGCCGGACGAATGGCCTCGCGGTTCCAGTCCTCGCTGTGCTTGACGTCGAGCACTGCGTGGAGCGTGAAGTAGCGCGCTTCTTTCGGCGTGAGCCCAACGCGCTTGAGCCCCTCGGCGACGAGCGCCGCACGCCTGGGGGCGGTCAGTTCGATGACGCCGAGCGCGCCGACCGAATGCCATGCATAGCGCCGGTTGACCGCCATCGCGGTCATCGCATTGGCCAGCGACAGGCTTTCCCACACGGTGTTCTCGATCACCGGCTCGACCTGCAGCGTCTCGACCAGCGCGTCGAGCATCGGGCCGTGCATCCCCTTGGCGGTGCCATGGCCCATCTCGTCCCAATAGTTGCGGGCCAGCTCCAGCTTTGGCAGCGTCGGCAGCTTGACCTGGGTCATCGCGACCAGATCGTCGAACCCGGCCTCACCTGCGGCCTCCTGCTCGAAGAACCAGCGCAACTGGTCGCGATCGGCCTCGGTTGCCAGCCACGGGAACAGCGGATCGCCCTGCCCCGGGCCGTTCTCCTTCAGCGCCTCGAACCATTGGATAAAGCCCTCGACATCGGTCGGGGCGGCGGCGGCTTCCTCGGCCACCTGCGCACGAAGCGTCTCGATGAATGCGCCCTCACGGCGCGCGGTACGGGCATCCTGACCCATGCGGTCGAGCCAGTCGGCGGTCGGAAGACCGGGCGCGAGACGCTCGCGATTCCAATAAGCGAGTTCCCGCTGGAACGAGTCCGTGAAGAACTGCGACCTGACCATTTCGATGCGGTGATTAAGACTGGACAAGGGGAAGCTCCTGGATCTGGACCGGCTCAACGTCCTGACTTGCCCAGTGTTCCCTTCATTACATATGCTAAGGGATTGCTTTGAAATGGAAACGAAACCGCTGCGGCGGTGCGATGGATTATTGACCGCGCAGGTTTGCGCCGCGCGAAATCACCTCAATTTCGACAACCGGTCTCGCCGTACCATCGCGGCGATGCGGATGCCCGGCCGGCTGGCCGCTTGTTCCCAGGGCGCTTGGTCGATCGACGGGATGACGGGCTCCCGAAGGTTCGCCCGTCAGTTCCGGAATATCGGCATCGCTGGCGCCGTCTGAGACAAGCGTTCGCGGCTTGGCCGCTGCGCCTGCTGGTTTGCCTGTTCCTGCGCCAAGCTCGTCGGGCGTGCGCCGGCGGAGTTGGCGGGCTTGGGATCGTCACTCATGATGGATCTCGATTGCTAATGGGTCCCAACCGAAGCCGACTCCGCGATGTTCCATCCCGTGCCGGCAATTCCGCCATGTCTGGACGATTTTCATGTCGTTCGCATGACGTCGTCAGTCGAACCGCAAGAAGCGGATGAACTCCGCAAATCGAGGTCGTTCAACCCTAAGTCATTACTCCCAGGTCAGCACGACCCGGCCGTTGGCGGGAATATGGAAATCGATGCGGTCGTCGCTGCTGTCGCGTGATCGGATCTGGTCGCCGCCGGCCGCCATCACGCTGACCTTGCCCAGCTTGTGCCGCTTGCGCCGGACCAGGCTGAGCAGCGCGATACAGGTCTCCCCGCCGTCGAGCTCGATCGACAGCGCCCGGTGGCCGGTCCGCTCGATCGCCCGAATGAAGTGGTTGCAGAACAGGTTGAACGGCGCACCTTCGATCTGATGGAAGGAGCGCGTGGCGAAAATGAACGCGCCGCCAGCGCCGTAGATTTCCTGACCGATCTGGCCCGGCGACTGGCCGTCGCCATAGAGATCCTCCAGCGGAAAGGAGAGATTGGGGTCGAGCTTGCCGCTCTGGTGCTCGCCGTCGTGCAGGATCTCGCGCGGCAGCGTATCGGGGAAATAGTGCCAGGCGCGGTGCAGCGCATATTTGCAATATTCGCTGATCAGCATCCGTACCGCGGGGTCGAGGTCGGGCCCGCTATAGGCGAGGAACTCGTCGAAGCCGGCAAAACACTCGAAACACTCGTACATCGCCATATAGGGCGCTTCGTGGAGACAGGTCGCGCCCAGGAAGTTGTTGTAATGAACGGCGTTGCCGATCTCTGACTTCCAGATCTCGCAATTGTGGAACAGGCCGGCAATCCAGACATAGGCCTGGTCGAGATAGTCGCGATCGTCGAGGATGCGCCATAGCCGGACGCAGGCAACCGCCCCCCAGACGGTCAGATTGGCCTGATACATCAGGTCGAAGCGCAGCCCGCGCGCGGCATCGAGCGACGCGCGCGCCTCGCCGACATAGCGTTCCTCGCCGGTCAGCTGGTACAGCTGGAGCATCAGATAGGCATAGATGCCGTTGACGTCGGTCTGGCCGAACCGCTGATCGCCGCGCTTTTCCGTGATGACCGAGAAGTCGTTGATGTCATATTCGATCGGCCAACGATAGTTGAAGTGATGCGCCGAGCGGATGCCATATTCGACCGACTTGAGCAGGAGCCTCGCAGCATCCTTGTCGTCGTCCAGCGCCAGCCGCCCCAGATTGATCATCGGGTGATAGAGATACCAGGAATCGACCGTGTCGGGGTTCTTCTCGTCGCCGACATTGGGCAGGAAACGGCGCAGCGTGCCGACCTTCGGATCGTAGAATTTCGCGACGCCCTTATGCAGTTCCGCCTCGAGCGGAACAGGCTCGCCGCGCCATTTGCCGAAATCGTGTAGCGCCGACACGAGCGACAGCTGCACCATGACATCGGGCACCTCGCCCTCGACATAGGGCATCACATATCGCGCGCCATAGTGGCGGACGGTCGCGACCGGCGCGTCCTCAAGGTCGCGCAATGTCCGCTCGGCACGCCACATCCAGTCGCGATACTCGATCGGCGGAAGGTCGAGCGCCTTGTACGCCGTTCCCATCATCTGCAGGAACTGCTGCGCCATCTCGCGCTCATTGTCCCCGGCCCAGTCGCGGAACACGAGGATGGTGTCGGACAGGGCGATCCGTTCGCCCCTGGCGAGCGCCGCGGCTGCAGCACCCTCCGGATCATGCGCTGGCGGGAGATAGCCCAGTTCCGGCCATTCTCCGCCGACCACCCCGTCCGGCACGGTGCCGGTCGCCCGGAAATAGGGATTGAGCGCCGTCAGATTCTGGAAATAAAGCACGCTTCCGAAACGCGGCTCATCGAGCCGGAAATAGACGATGCCCGCATTGATCCCCCGCTGCGCCGCCTCGACATTGCCCTTGGCCTTCAGCGGCAGGCCCCGATCATCCAGGACATAGAGATCGCGCGGCGCAAACGGCAGATGCAGCGTCGTGCCCGGTTCGAAATCGGTCGAGACACGAAGGCGGTGCAGCTCCGCGCTGCTTGTCTGGAAGGCCACGCGGTGCCGGCCGAGCGCGCTTTCGATCTCGACGGCAAAGGTCTCGTCCGCGCCTGGCGACGCCTTTCGACAGCTAAAGCCCGGAACGGGCAGATAGGCAGCGCGCAATGCCAGTCCGCCCTTCCCGTCACGCCGAACGATGGTCCACAGCGAGTCCTGCCCGGCCGCGACCTCGACCGAAAGATCGCCGAGGCGGAATGTGCCGATCGCCGACATCGAACCCGCGCGCAGTTCTTCGGCCAGCGCCAAAATCTGCGGGCTCAGCGTGATGTCCGCTTCGCGCTCCTGCACCCGGGTCATGCAGCACCTCCGCGCTGACGGGAGTGGCCACGGCCGTGGCCCGAAGCCGGGCTGGGAGAAGGATCGTGCTTCATGTGACCTCTCGATCTGCAGGCGCCTGCCATTTCGCGGCGGCTTTACGTGCCCGCGCGACGCCGGTTCCGCGAACGCGACGAACCGATTCACCCAGGTTACCCGACGCTTGATGGCGATCGGATCAGGGTCAGGATCCGATCGAGAAGCAGCTTCCCGGCAGGATGATCGTGCAGTTGCGCCACCCATCGCCACGGTCGACCGTCAGCGATCCACGCAGATCATAGGTGAAGGCAGGCTCCAGCCATTCCGGGGATTGAGTCGGCTCCCCGGCCATGCCGACCTGCTGCCAACTAAGTTCCATCGCGGAACCGCTATAGGCAAGGCACCAGAGCATCGTCGTATCGCCCGAGCCGTCGGTGGCCAGGTCGTGCATCGCGAGAGCGACCAGGCCAGCTGCGGCCGGCAGAAGCCGCACCGACGGTCCGATCAGGCTGATGCGGCTCGATGCGTCGCCGCAGTGCCGGGCCAGCAGGCTCCGGATCAGCGGTTCCAGCTCCGCGCCGCGGGGATGCTCGGTCGCGCGCAGCCTGGCCAGCGCGAAGGCTTCGGCCCGTGCAGTGATCAGGCCGGGATCTTCGTCCTGCCTCGCCAAACGGCGAACCAGCGCCAGTGCCGCGGCGAGCGAATTACGCAGGTCGCGGACCTGTTCGTCATGCCGTCGAGGCTCGCCGGCCAGCAGGCTCGCCAGCATCGGCTCAATTCTGCTGCTCGGATCGTTCATGACGGTGCCGGCGCCGAGAGATAGGTCGGGTCGAACATCGCGATCCGCTGGAGCGCTGCCGGGTCAGGCAGGCAGATCTGCCGCCCGGCGACGACGATCAGATTGCGCTCGCGCAGGGTCTTCAGAACGCGGTTGACGTGAACCGGGGTCAGGCCGCTCGCTTCGGCGAGATCCGCCTGGGTAATCGGCATGGGCAGGCGGTCCGGCCCCGCCAGGCCGATCGCGTGCAACCGATGCCGGAGTTCGCACAGCAGATGGGCGATGCGTTCGATCGCGCTGCGCTGACCAAGGCTCACAATCTGTTCGCGCTGGATCGCGGCGTCCACAAGCATTTGCGTGATCAGGCCCCGGGCGAGCCGCGGATGCGCTTCGATCGCAGTCATCAGATCCGCTCTGGCAATTTCGGCATGGCGAACCCGGGTCAGCGCGAGGATGGTGTGATCCGCGCGCCCGCTGGCCGGCGGATAGAGGCCGGTCAGATCGCCGGGCAACAGAAAGCCGAGAATCTGGCGCCGACCGTCGGGCAGCGTCCTGCCGCGTGCCGCCCAACCTTCCAGGATCACGGTCGCACCGCCCGCGTCTTCCCCTTCGCGGACCAGATCGTGCCGCGCGTCGGTCCACCGCGCGACTGGCGCAGCCAGACCCTCGAGCAGGCGCTGCTGCGCCCGACTCAGCGGCGCGAACGTCATGATCCGCTGCGAGAAGCTATTATCGATCTGAACGAAAGCCGGTGAATTCATGCAGCGGGTCAATATCGAACTCACGCGGATCCCTAATTCACCAGTGTTAATTCAATGTGGACGAATGCAAGTCCGCAACTTGACCGGCACTCGTTCAGGAGAACCGGTCACACAACATGGGTTAATGGTCCACTAGAACATTGATTTATTTGAAACTCTTCATCCTCGGAGGTGTTGAGCGCCGACCAGGATGGAGGTGGACATGACATTCCCGAGATATTCCGCGATCGGCGCCGGACTGATGCTGCTCGCGACACCGGCCGCAGCCCAGCAGATGGCCCCGGCAGGCGGTCAGCAAACGGCGCCTTCAGCGCCCGATCAGGCGATGCCGCGCGATGCCGCAGGCTATGCGGTCAAGGCAGGTGCAAGCGACCTGTACGAGATCCAGTCGTCGCAGCTTGCCAGAGAAAAGGCGTCGAGCGACGGCGTCCGGCGCTTCGCCGCAATGATGGTCGATCATCACCAGGGCACCACGCGCCAGTTGATGGCAGCTGCCCGCCGTGCAGAGCTGACCCCGCCCCCGCCGCGGCTGGAACCGCATCAGGAGGCGATGATCACCCAACTGCGCGGCCTGTCGGGCGAGGCATTCGATGCCGAATATCTGCGGCAGCAGCGGCTTGCCCATGATCAGGCGCTCGCGCTCCACAGCGGCTATGCCGAAAATGGCGACGTACCGGCGCTTCGGGATACGGCGCGCGCCGCGGTGCCCATTGTCCAGCGCCATATCGAGATGCTGCGCAACATGCCGACGCGCTGACCGCGCGCGGGCGCCGCCCGACCCAGCCCGCCGGGCGGCGCTTCAGCCACGGAGATCCAGAATGACCGACGACCCGACGCCACCGCTTCCCGACCAGCAGCAGCCCGTGCCGGGCACGACCGCCGCTATGGATCCGCCGCCCGATCATGGCGAGGACAGCTATCGCGGGTCCGGCCGGCTCGAGGGCAAAAGGGCGATCATCACTGGCGGGGACAGCGGCATCGGACGGGCGGTCGCGATCGCCTTTGCCCGCGAAGGGGCGGATGTCCTCATCGCCTATCTGAACGAACAGGAAGACGCGGAGGATACCGCCCGCCTGATCCGCGAGGCAGGGCGGACCGCGATATTGGTGCCCGGTGACATCCAGTCGGCCGATCACTGCCGCGACATCGTGCGCCAGGCGGCCGAGGAATTCGGCCGGATCGACATCCTGGTGAACAACGCCGCGCATCAGATGACCTATGACGCGATCGAGGACATTCCCGACGAGGAATGGGAAGCCACTTTCCGCATCAACATCCATGCGATGTTCTATCTGTCGAAGGCGGCAATCGCGCACATGGAGGCGGGCGGATCGATCATCAACACCAGTTCGGTCAATGCCGACATGCCCAAGCCGACATTGCTCGCCTATGCCGCGACCAAGGGTGCGATCCAGAATTTCAGCGCCGGTCTGGCCCAGTTGCTTGCGGACAAGGGCATCCGCGTGAACTGCGTCGCGCCCGGTCCGGTCTGGACACCGCTGATCCCCTCGACCATGCCGCCCGACCAGGTGCGGAATTTCGGGAAAAGCTATCCGATCGGCCGCCCGGCCCAGCCGCGCGAACTGGCGCCCGTCTATGTCATGCTGGCCAGCGACGAGGCCAGCTATGTCTCGGGCGCGACCGTCGCCGTGACGGGGGGACAGCCCATTGTCTGAGGTGACGCCCCTTTCCCCTTACCCATCGATCGCCCCCGCCCGGCAGGGACCGCATGCGGGTCGCCAAGCCGGCCTCGTCGCGCTCGTTGCCGCCATGGGCGGTGTCGCACTCGCCGCGCTGTGGGTCCGAAGCAGGACGCCACAGCGGCTCGGCGGCGCGGACGGCATCGAGCCGGCCCGGATGCCGGGCAGCGCTGGCGATATTCATGTCGCTGGCGCAGTGGAGCATGGATCGAATGGGCGCCTTCCCAGGCCGGCGGCCGGCCGAGGATGACGCTCAACATCCATCACCTCAATTGAGGGACCTCCTGCCCCTGGGGTGGGCAGCTCTTCGACGGGTCGAGCCACGGCCTGGTTCGTGGACACATTGTTTGTCACTGCCTGTTGATCGAGACCGATACCGGGCTGGTGCTGGTCGACACCGGCTTCGGCACGCGCGATATCGCCCATCCAGGCAGGCTCGCGCGCTTCTTCCGCAATCTCAACAATATCCAGCTGCGCCCCGATGAGACCGCACTGCATCAGGTCCGTCAGCTGGGCTTCGATCCCCGCGACGTGCGGCACATTGTCGTCACCCATCTCGATTTCGATCATGCTGGCGGACTGGAGGATTTTCCCAACGCCGCGGTACACGTCACCGCGCGTGAGAAATCGGTGGCCGATGCGTGCGATGGCGGGCTGTTCGTCGGCACCCGCCGCTATCGCACGCGCCAGTGGAACGATGTCGCCGACTGGCGGCTCTACCCGATGGGCGGCGGCGAGCCCTGGCTCGGCTTCGACGCGGTGCGACAGCTGCATGGGCTTCCGCCCGAGATCCTCCTCGTTCCGCTGGCCGGGCATAGCTGGGGCCATGCCGGGGTCGCGATCTCCACTGGCACGGGCTGGCTGCTTCACGCGGGGGACGCCTATTTCCACCGTGACGAGATCCACCTGGTGCGCCGCAAATGCCCCGTCGGGATGCGCGGCTATCAGCGGATGATGGAGGTGGATCGCACGGCACGACTGACCAACCAGAACCGGTTGCGCAGCCTGCACCAACGCCACGGCCGTGACGTCGCGATCTTCTGCGCGCATGATCCGGTAGAGTTTGAGGCGCTGGCGGCGCGCTAGACGCTGTCTGGGGCGAACACGCGACGATAGCGCTCGACCGCGTCGGCGCGACCGGTCGCCTTCTCGGGATTGTCCGAAAGCTTCACCGCCGGCCGCCCCTCGGCCTCGATCACCTTGCACACCAGCGACGGCGCGGCGAGCGCGGTGCTGCCGGTCGGATCGCATCCGGCAAAGTCGTTGGTCAGCCCGGTGCCCCAGCCAAAGGCGGTTCGCACCCGGCCGCGAAAGTGCAGCAGCGTGCGCTCGATCGACTCCGCGCTCATCGAGTCCGAGAAGATCAGCAGTTTCTCGCGCGGGTCGCGCCCGTGCCTCTGCCACCAGGCGATGATCTCCTCGCCGCCCTCGATCGGCGGCGCGCTGTCGGGGCGGAAGCCGGTCCAGTCCGCGACCCATTCGGGCGCGTCGCTCAGGAACCGCGTCGTGCCGAACGTGTCGGGCAGCGCGATCAGCAGATTGCCCGAATAGAGCTCGGACCATTCACGCAGCACCTGATAGGGCGACGCGGCCAGCGCCTCATCATCGGGCGCCAGTGCCGCGAATACCATCGGCAGCTCATGCGCATTGGTGCCGATCGCCTCGAGATCATGCTCCATCGCCAGCAGGACGTTGGACGTGCCCGTGAGCCGATCCCCCAGCCCTTCCTTCAGCGCCTCGACGCACCAGTTCTGCCACAGGAAACCGTGCCGCCGGCGCGTGCCGAAGTCGGACAGGCTGAGGTCCGGCAGCGTCCTGAGCCGCTCGACTTTCTCCCAGACGCGCGCTTTTGCACGAGCGTATAATATGTCGAGCGCGAAGCGCCCATGGTGGCGCATCAGCGCGCGGGAGCGGAGTTCGTTAACGATCGCGAGCGCGGGAACTTCCCACATCGTGACATCGCACCACGGGCCCGAGAAGCGCAGCGCATATTGGCCGTCCTCACGCGCGAGATCGTAATCGGGCAGGCGAAAGCGCGACAGCCAGTCGAGAAAGTCGGGAGCGAAGATCCGCTCGACCCCATAGAAGCTGTTGCCCGCCAGCCAGATCAGCTCGCGCTCGGTAAGGCGCAGCGTCCGGGCATGGTCGAGCTGCGCGCGAAGCTCGCCCTCGTCGACCTCGTCGGCGATGCGGATGCTGCGCGAGCGGTTGATCAGCGCGAAGGTCACCGCGACGTCGCGGTGATTGCGCCAGATCATCTGGAGCATCAGCAGCTTGTAGAAATCGGTGTCGAGCAGGCTGCGGATGATCGGGTCGAGCCGCCAGTTATGGGCATGAACCCGGGATGCGATGTCGATGACGCTCATGCGCTCGCATCCCGGGCCCGGCCGCCCTTACGGCAGCGCATAGGCAACTACCTCGTCGCTGATCGGGGTTTCCATGAAATGATGTCCCCCGGGATAGATCACCAGATATTGCTTGCCGTTGACCGAATAGGTCATCGGCGTCGACTGGCCGCCGCCCGGCAGGACGTCGGTCCAGAGCGTCTTGCCGGTCTGGAGGTCGATCGCGCGGATCAGATTGTCGGTCGCCGCGGCGATGAAGATGACGCCGCCGGCAGTGACCACCGCGCCGCCATTGTTCGGGGTCCCGATGTCGAACGGCAGCATTGACGGGATGCCGAACGGCCCGTTGGTCCGCGCGGTGCCGAACGGACGGTCCCAGATCGTCTTGCCGGTCGCCATGTCGATCGCGCGAATCCCGCCATAGGGCGGCCGCTTGCACAGCATGCCGGTGAAGGGCAGCCGCCAGCCGGCATTGACGTCGATCGCATAGGGCGTGTTCGCCTGCGGATCGCCGGCGCCCTCGGCCCCGCCGATCCGGCCGCGGCTCTGGTCGCGCGGCGCCCAGCCCCGCCGGTTCGCCTCGGCACGCGGGACCAGCCGGACATAGTTCGGCATGTCGTTGTAGTTCGCGACGATCACGCCACGGCGCGGATCGACCGCGACCCCGCCCCAGTCCGTACCGCCGTTATAGCCGGGATACTCGATCGATCGCCGATCGGCCTCGGGCGGGGTGTAGAAGCCGCGATAGGCGGCGCGGCGGAACTGGATGCGGCAGATCATCTGGTCGATCGGCGACATGCCCCACATGTCGCGCTCGGTCAGGTCGGGCTTGCGCAGCGTGTGCCACAGCGACACCGGCTGCGTTGCCGCGCGCTCCGACGGCTCCACTCCGCCGCCGGGCACCTTCATCTCGCCGATCGGGGTCAGCGGCCGGCCCGTCGCCCGGTCGAGCACATAGATGTCGCCCTGTTTCGACGGCAGCACCAGCGCCGGCGTCCCGCGCCAGTCGACCAGCGTCGCCTGCGCCCCGAAATCATAGTCCCACACATCGTTGCGCACCGCCTGGAACCGCCAGCGGGGCTTGCCGGTGGTCACGTCGAGCGCGACCAGCGAGGTGGCGAACTGGCGCTCCTGCGGCCGTCGCAGGCTGGAATAATAATCGGCCGCGGCGTTGCCCATCGGCAGATAGACGAGCCCCAGCGCCTCGTCGCCGCTGGCGATGGTCCACATGTTCGGGGTGCCGCGCGCCCAGATCTGGCCGGTCGGCGGATAGCCGTTCCAGCCCGGGTGCATCATGTCCCAGGCCCAGCGCAGCTTGCCCGTCACCGCGTCGAACCCGCGGATCACGCCCGACGGCGCCCAGCGATCCTGGCCGTCCAGCACCTGGTGCCCGGTGACGATCACGCCTCGAACGATCGTCGGTGGCGAGTTGATCGAGACATAGCCCGGCGGGGTGTCGCCCATGCCGATCCTGGTATCGACCTCGCCATTCGTGCCGAAATCGGTGCAGCGCTGCCCGGTGCGGGCATCCAGCGCGAACAACCGGGCGTCGAGCGTGGGCAGGATGATGCGCTGCGCACAGGCCCCGTCCGCACCGGGCACCTGATAATAGCTCACCCCGCGACAGGCGGCGGTATAGGGAATGGCGTCGTCGGAGACGCGCGGATCGAAGCGCCAGCGCTGGCGCCCCGTCGCCGGATCGAGCGAGAGGACGATGTTCTTGGGCGTGCAGACGAACAGGCTGTCGCCGATCTTCAGCGGCGTATTCTCGGCGCCATAGGTATTGCCTGCCGCCTCCGAGGGAAGATCGCCGGTGTGGATCGTCCAGGCACGCTTCAGCGATCCGACATTGGCGGGGGTGATCTGCGCCAGCGGCGAGTAGCGCCGCGCGCTGTAGCTGCCGCCATAGGCCGGCCAGTCGTCCCCCGCCTGCATCGGTGCCGGATCCGCCATCGCCAGCGCCGGCGCCGGCAAGGGGCCCGAGGGGGCGGGATCGTTGAGGCGCGCGAAGATGACGCCAAGGACGGCCGTCGCCAGCACCGCCGCGGCGCTTGCCCCCAGCCCCAGCTGCCAGCGTCGCGGCGCGGTAGTGAGCGTCGGCATGACGAGCAGCACGGCGATCAGCAGGACCAGCGGCGCGATCACCCGCGGGACCAGCGCCCAGCCATCGGTCCCGACCTCGAAAAAGGCCCAGATCACGGTGGCCGCGAAGACGACCAGGTAGATCCATCCGCCCAGCAGCCGCCGTCGCGCGAGCAGAACGCCCGATGCGATCATCGCCAATCCGGTGATCAGATAATAGAGCGATCCTCCGAGCGCGGCGAGCCAGGCGCCTCCGCCGGTGAGGACGATCCCGATCAGCGCGACGATGATGCCGACGATCAGGGGCGAGACGGGACGGCGCGGTGCGCCCGGCGGCAGGCTGGCCATGGTGAAACCTTCAGCACAAGGTTGATCGCCTTAAATCCGCACGGCTGCGGCAACGTTCCACCGGATCAACAAAATCGCGCAAGCGCCAGATCGGCAGAGACGCGCGTCTTCAGGGGGGTCGAGGCACTGGATTGATCGACCGGGCCGATGACCTTCCTGCCCCATGTTATAAGTTTTGCCAAATATATGTGTGGCAGACCAACGCACCGACCTCGGGGAGGTACAGGACAATAACATGTCATTGAGATTGAAATTATTCTTTTAGAATCATGACCAGAAACTCTGCCCGGTCCATCCGGTTGGTTGGCGCGACAGGAGTTTCTTCATGTTCATGCACAACAAGCGACTTCAATACACCGTTCGCGTTTCCGAACCCAACCCCCGGCTGGCCTGCATGCTGCTCGAGCAGTTTGGCGGCGCCGATGGCGAGCTTGCCGCCGCGATGCGCTATTTCACCCAGGGGCTTGGCGACGAGGATCCCGGCCGGCGCGACATGCTGCTGGACATCGCGACCGAGGAACTCAGCCATCTGGAAGTGATCGGGTCGATCATCGCGATGCTGAACAAGGGTGCCCGCGCGCAATTGTCCGAAGCGCAGCAGGAGGAAGCCGAGCTGTTCGCGATGGTCGGCCAGACCGGCACCAGCGCGAAGGAGTCGCTGCTGTTCGGCGGCGGCCCCGCGCTGATCGACTCCGCGGGCGTCCCCTGGACCGCGGCCTATGTCGACAGCCGGTCCGAGCCGACCGTCGATCTGAGGTCGAACATCGCCGCCGAGAGCCGGGCGAAGATCGTCTATGAACGGCTGATCAACATCACCGACGATCCCGGCATCAAGGACGCGCTCGGCTTCCTGATGACTCGCGAGATCGCGCACCAGAAGTCGTTCGAGAAGGCGCTCTATTCGATCGAGAACAACTTCCCGCCGGGCAAGCTGCCGGGGATGGAGCAGTTCGCGAATGTCTATGTGAACGCGTCGCAGGGCGAAGGCGACATGCAGGGCTCGTGGAACTCGGGCGAGCAATGGGAGCGGATCGACGATCTGGAACAGACCATGCCGATCGACGGACGTGAAGGCGATGCGTCGGTGACGCTGGACGCCGACGATCAGGCTGCGCTGAAGCAGATGATGCTGCGCACCCAGTCCGATCCGTCGGCCGAGCCGATGACTGGTGCCGAACTGGGGGCAGGCCCTGGTGCCGGCCGCGTCCAGACCCCCGCCGGCGTGGTGGAGGAGTAAGCGCATGGCAAGCCAGGCAATCGAAACCGCGCGGGACCTGTACGTCACCGGGCTGAAGAACGCGCATGCGCTCGAGCATCAGGCACTCGCGCTGATGGACCGGCAGATCGAGCATCTGATGAACTATGCCGATGTCGAGCAGGCGCTTCGCTCACACCGCGGCGAGACCGAGCGTCAGATCGAGCGGCTGGAACGGCTGCTCGAGGCGCAGGACGCGAGCCCTTCCGCGGTGAAGGACATGGCACTGAGCCTCAGCGGCAATCTGGCCGCGCTGGGCCACAGTTTCGCCCCGGACGAGATCATCAAGAACAGCCTCGCCAATTATGCGTTCGAGAGCTTCGAGGTGGCGACCTATATGTCGCTCATCACGCTGGCGGAGGAAGCCGGCGTTCCCGACGCGATTCCGATCCTGGAAGAAACGCTGCGCGAGGAGCAGCAGATGCAGGCGCTGGTGGCCAAGGTGCTGCCGACGATCGTACGCAAGTTCGTGTCGCTGCGCGCGACCGGCGAGACGGCGAGCCACTGAGGCCGGATGAGCTCGATCGTCGCGGCAGGCACGCTGGCCAGTCTATGTGCCGGGATGGCGACCGCCCTGGGCGCCATCCCCGTCCTGCTGATGAAGCCTCCCAGTGCCGAGCGGCAGAACCTGCTGCTCGGCTTCGCCGCCGGCGTAATGATGGCGGCGAGCTTCTTTTCGCTCATCCTGCCGGCGATAGAAGCGGCACGGGAGGGCGGATCGAGCCAGGCGGGCGCCGCGGCGCAGGCTGCGGCGGCGGTCCTGCTGGGCGCGTGGATCATCGCGCGTCTCAATCACTGGCTGCCGCCGTTCGAGCAATTGGGACTCGGCCCGCCGGGCATCGCCGCGCGTGCCTCGTTCCGGCGCGTCTGGCTGTTCGTGGCGGCGATCATGCTGCACAATTTCCCCGAAGGCATGGCGGTCGGCGTCAGCTTCGGCACGGGCGACTTTGCCGCAGGGCGCATCACCGCCTTCGGCATCGGCCTGCAGAATATCCCGGAGGGACTGGCGGTCGCCGTCGCGCTTACGACGATCGGCTACAGCAAGCGCGCCGCCGCCCTCACCGCTGCGGCATCGGGCCTGATCGAGCCGGTCGCCGGCTTCATCGGCGTCAGCATCGTCACGGTGGCGCAGGCCTTCCTGCCCTGGGGCCTGGGACTGGCCGGCGGCGCGATGATCTATGTCGTCGTCTCGGACATCCTGCCCGATGCGCATGCGCGGATCGGCGGCGGCGGCAGGGTGACGGCCGGTCTCATGACCGGTCTCGCGGCGATGATGTTCCTCGACACGACCTTTGGCTGAAGAATGGAGAAGGACATGACGACAGGCAGACCCGACCATAAACCCGAAGACGCCGACGGCATCCCGATGACCGGCGAGGAAGATCCGCTCGCCGAAGTCGATCAGGGCGTTTTCAGCGAAAGCGTCGCAACCTTTGCCGAGAGCGAGCGCGACGCGGGCAACGATCCTGCCGATAGACCGGACACTTCGAACAGCAAGACGGGAGACGAACGATGATCGAGGGACTCTATGGCCTGATGACGATCGTGGGGCCGGTACTGTTGCTGGCAGTGCTCGCCTGGGCGATCCTCAACAACCGCACCTCCAGGCGGCAGAAGCAGGAAACCGAAGAGGCGACCCGGCGGCTCTACAAGGAACAGGGCAAGGCCGACCGGGCCCGCGACGCGGGAAGCGAGCCATGAGCCTCACGCGCGAGACCGGCCGCCGCGTGGGTCGTCTCGCGCAGTCGGTCAGTTCAGCAGGCGGGAAGGCCGATAGTCGACCAGCCGGGCCAGTCCCTCGCGGTCATGAAGTTCGACGTTGCTGCTCCGCAGGGTCAGCACATCCTCGCGACGCATCGTCTGGAGCGTGCGCTTCACATGGACGCTGGTCAGCCCGAGCAGGTCGGCAAGGAAGTCCTGGGTCAGCGGCATCCGGAAATGGCCGTCTCGTGTCAGCCCGCTAACCTCGAGCCGCGCCTGCAGTTCGATCAACAGATCCGCGATACGCTCATAGGCGTTCAACCGCCCCAGCCGGGTAATCTGTGCCAGGAGCTGATGCTCCTCCAGCGCGATGGTCGCGTCGTATACGGTAAGCAGCCCGCTGTCGGATGACACGTCGCTGCGCCTGGGCAGGCGCGCCATCGACAGATCGGTCAGTGCGATCACCGTCGAAGCGGCATGGGAGTTGCGCAGCGGACAGACCGCGACCAGTTCGCCGGGAAGAATCAGGCTGAGGATTTGACGGCGCCCGTCCTTCAATTGCCGGACATGCGCCGCCCATCCGAAAACGAGCAGCATCGGGCTTGGCAGCAGATCGCCTTCACGAACCAGTTCCGATCGCGCCACGACCGGACGTGCACCGGAGATGGCAGAGTCGATCAGCGACAGGTCGTCCGGATCGAGCGCGGCGAGCGTCTCGAGGCGGCTGCGGATGGGGCGAGCGTCTACGAAAGTGGCAGCATGAGTCATGCTCTTCGATGCTCCGATCCTGGGGCCAACGGACCGGCCGCCAAAAGGTTGCGCCCTGCGCCGAGCCGCAGCAGGCGCTCGGCGAACCGAAGGGCAAGACGGGCCTGCGCGTCACGGCGACAATAGGGCTTCTCACCGATCGACCCGATGAGAACATGATCTCGCAGCAGTCAGGTGGTTTGCGGCGATCAGATCACGCTGCAGCCACAACCACCAGCGAGTGGACACTAACCCTGATCCAGATCAGCTCGACAAAAGATGTCCGAACATTGGCGAATTCATATTTTCGCAGATGATCCCGGATAAATACGTAAACCAATCGATTTCCATCCCGCCGACTGTTGCATTGACGCGCAACAAGCGACATGAACGGCGGAGGTGGGGAATAGTGTTGGGCTACGGAATCTAGGGCGCCCGTAAAGTATAAGGATAACCCGATGTCGGATGAAACTACCTTGAACGCCGTGGAGCTCGCCACCGAGCTGACGATCGCGTGGCTGGGAAATCAGAATAATCGGGTTCAGGCCGATGATGTTCCTGCATTTCTTCGCGCGATGCATGCCACGATCGCCGAGCTTTCCAGCGGTACCGCCGGATCGTCGGAGACCGACGCAGGTGATGTTGCGGCAGGCGAGAGCTACACGCCGGCCGTGTCGGTGCGCCGGTCGCTCTCGTCGAAGGACCATATCATCTCGATGATCGACGGAAAGCCGTACAAGACGCTGCGCCGTCACCTGTCGACGCATGGGCTCACCCCGGAACAGTATCGCGAGCGCTATAATCTGAAGCCCGATTATCCGATGGTCTCCGAGACCTATTCGGAGCAGCGTCGCGAGATGGCGAAGAAGATCGGTCTCGGCGCCCGTGGCCGTGCTGCCCGGGCACAGGCATCCGATACGGGCAATCCGCCGGCGAAGCGCGGCCGTCCCAAGTCGGCCTGACCCCTTCCCGCGCCGCGCGGTTTCTCGCGCGGCGCCTTTTTTCGCTCGCTGCTCCTTGCGGTCATGCGACCGCGCGCGGCTTGGGGACCTGGTTCAGCTCGTGCCGGACCCAGTCGCCATCGGTGAAGCAGTAGCGGACATGGTTGCCGCGCTCGAACGCGGTACCGTTCCACACCACGACCTGAAGCTCGATATCGTCGCGGCCGGTGGTGTGAATCCAGTTGAAGCTCTGGGGCTCGTCATTGCGCAGCCGGGTCGAGGTCGTCGTCCCGGCCTGGATGACCAATGCGCCGCCCGGCTTCTCGACCATCTTTCGCGCGGATTCGGCATAGGTGCGGTGGAAGTGACCGGCCAGCGCGATCCGCACGCCGGCCTCGCACACCGCATCGACCGCTGCTCCATGGCTTCCCACTGCCTCGCTCAACTCATTGCCCTTGCCGATCGGCATCGAGAACAGCGGGTGATGCGTGACCAGAATCCGCGTCTTGTGGGCCGGGACCTGCGCGAACCGGTCGCGCAGCATCGCGATCTGCTCCGAATTCAGCCTGCCGTCCTTGAAGGTGAGCGACCGTGCGGTGTTGAGGCCCAACACCGCGACATCGTCATCCTCGAACCAGGGACAGAGCTGGTCGTCGATATAGCGGCGATAGCGGTTGAGCGGGGCCAGGAAGCGCCGCGCCACGTCGTAGAGCGGAATGTCGTGATTGCCCGGCACGACCAGCAGCCGGTGGCCCGCCTCTCGCAGCCGTGCCAGCCAGTCGGACGCCGCTCGGAACTGGGCCACCCGTGCGCGCTGGGTCAGGTCGCCGGAGACGATGACGAGGTCGGGCTGCGCCTCGGCCAGCCAGGCATCGACACCCGCGACGATTGCGGGGTCATTTGCACCGAAATGAATGTCGGAAAGATGTGCGATACGGGCCATGGCAGCTTAACGAGAAACGGCAATGTCGGTTCAACGCGTCGCCAAGACAGGCATCGGCGCCAAAATTTTCGCGAGGGCTCGAAAGCGGAGAACGTCTTTGCCCGCCATGCGTTGTCGGATGCGGACCGCGCATTCGCGCAATCTGGAGATCATCATGACCGAAGAGACCGCCGCTCCGACCTCGAACGGCAAGACCGCGCTGACCGACGACTTCCGCACCCATTTCTCGGGCGATGCGCCGCTGACCGAAAAGGCCAAGGGCTTTGCCAAGGCGCGTCCCTGGACGAGCGCCGCCCTGCTGGGCGTGGCCGCGATCGCGGTGCTCAACACGCTGCGCGGCAAGCGCGCCTGATCGACCCGGGGGCCCGCCAGCGCGGGCCCCTTCGTCCCCCGGGGTTTGGCGGCCGTGGCGTGCGCCCTATATCGCATGGAAGAACGCGTCCGCGCCTTTCCCGATCGGGATCGAGCACCTATAGCGGGCGCACATGTTTGGCCCCTTCGGGAATTTGGTTAGCGATGGCGTCGTCCTTCTGGGATCGGTTGATGAAAGCGCTGGGTCCGGCGCCGGCTCCGACGGCCACCCCGCCCGCTCCGCCCGCAGCCGATCCGTCACCGACGATCGATCCGCGCGACGAGCGCATTCCCGATGTCTGTCGGCCCAAGCTGTTCCAGATCATCGGCATGATCGAGGAAACCGAGACGCTGGCGCAGCGCCATGCCAAGTTCGCGCAATATGTCGGCGAGGTCCGCCAGATGCGCGACCAGCATCTGCCCAAGCTGGTCACCAGCTATATAGACATCCCGGCGCAGCACCGCGCGGAGATCTTTCGCCGCACGGGCAAATCGGCCAGCTTCGTCCTAAACGAAGCGCTCGACCGGATGATCAAGCGGCTCGACGAGATGGGCAAGTCGATCGCATCCGACGACATCGACACCTTCACCCAGAATCTCGGCTTCATCGAATATCGCTACGGCGACAGCCCGTTTTCCTGAGCGCGCAGGGCGCTCGTCAGAACGCCACCTCGATCTGAACCACCCCGCGCCGCAACCTGTTGGTCAGTTCGCGCGGGCTCATCCCGTCGCTGCTGAGGTTCGTCGGTAATTCGAAGCCATGTGCCGACAGCAGTTCCTGGACCAGGCACGCCTTGATAGCGAAGTTCACATTTTCCGAATTGGCGCCGTGATCGCGCACATTCTGGTGCGCGAGCGACGCGGCGGTCACGCCGACCAGCCGCCCCTGCTTGTCGACCACCGCGCCGCCGGATGAACCCGACCCGATCGGCGCGCTGAACTGGAAGCGGGACAGGTCGCCGCCCAAGCCCTTCAGCCCGGACACATGACCGCCCGTGACCTTGAGGTCGGCACCCAGCAGGTCGCTGAGCGGATAGCCGGCCGCCATGATATCCTCGCCCAGCCAGACGGGATCGGCGATCCGCACCGGGATCGGATCGCCGCTGAATTCGCCCTCGATCAACGCCAGGTCATGCATCGGGTCGACGCCGACCACGCGGCATGCGTCGCGCGCGACCGGTACGCGAAAGCCGGTCGCGTCCTCCAATACATGCTCGTTGGTCACGATCAGCGTCGGCGTGACCAGGATGCCGCTGCCGCTGCCGCGTCCGCCGCGTGAGGGCGGCAGGTCGCGATGGCCAGGGACATCGGTCGGGGCGCTGCGCTCGCGCCGCGGCGGCTCGATATTGCGCGCCCGGGCATAGGCATCGATGCCGAAGGCGTGACCCTCGTTCGATGCCTTCAGCCGGGTGACGCCATCCTTGCGATAGAGCTGGCACAGGATGATCGAGCGCAGGCTGCCGATCGGCTCGGGCATCGACCATTCGTCGCTCCCGATCCGCATGCGCGCGGGATAGACATCATTGGCATGGCCGACCGCGGTATCCTCGAGAAACACGAGGATCTCGGCATCGTCGCCGTGCCGCGACAGGTTGCGGAAGACCTGCCATTCGCCCTCCGGCTCGGGATCGACGAAGCGGCCGTCGCGCGTCACCAGCGCCAGCCGGACCTGAGGCCGCAGGTTCAGCCTGAACCGGATCTCGTCGCCGTCATAGCGGATCCGCTCGCCCGCCTTCAGCTCGCTCATTCTGCTCCCCTCCTCAGGCAGTCAACCGCACATCCGTTCCCGGCACGGGAGCGCTGTCATCGGTGCCCCTGACACCGAACCGCTCCGCGCGACGCAGGATCGTCTCCGCCCAGGGCGAATGCGTCTTGGGCTCGCACATGCTGCCATTGACCGAGAAGACGCCATCCGCATCGGGCCGCAGCAGCGCATGTGCCTCGGCCAGCTCGAACTCGCTGACCATCAGCCCGCGATTGATGACCGCCGCCTGGCGCGGATGGATGATCGTCTTGTTGAACATGCCGTGATCGATGTCGCGGTCGAACTCGTCCGCCAGCAGCGAGTCCGACAGGAAATGCTCGAACACTGGCGCGCTGACCGCAAATCCGGCCGGGATGAAGCTGGTCACGATCGATCCGATCACCCCGCCAAGGGGGCCTTCATAGGCGGTGTAGCGCGGCGAGCGGCGGGCGTTCAGCAAGGCCAGCAGGTCGTTGCCGCCGATCCGCACCATATCGATCGTCGCCGGGCTTTCGAGCAGCATTGCGCGAACCTCGCCAAGCTGCGACGCATCGAACGCGATCCTGGTCTCGACCGTCGGCATGACGCTCAGCCCGGCATGGGCCGCGGCCTCCAGCCAGTCGGGAAGCGACGCCGGATCGGCCTTGGGAACGACGATACCGCGCACCCCGCTCAACGCGCCGAGGCTTGCAAGACGGCGCAGCAGGCCGGGTTCGCGGAAACGAACATAGAGCGGCGGCGCCTGGTCGGTGGCGGCGGCCAGCAGGATCGGGAGCGCCGCGGCCGCAGCCTCGACCTCATCGTCCCGCACCGCATCCTCGAGGCAGATCACGCCGGCGGCGAGCCCCGGCACCTCGCCCTTGACCAGGGCCATGACCGCAGACCGCCGCGTGGCGGGAGCGTAAAGGGTCGCGCCAAGCATCATTCGCTGACTTTCCGGATAATGGTGATGGACCGATAGGGCGAGTTGTCTGGCATCGGATCGATCCGCAAGCCGCGCTCGGCGGCAAGGTGCCGGAGGTGGGCGAGATCGGGATCGTCCCCGGCGGCAAGGAAGAGGCGGTCGGGCATCCGCCGCAGGATCGCGCGGGTGGACTCGGCGATGCCGGGCTTCACCCGGTTGCGGTCGGTGATGCCGTGATCGACCATGATCCGGTCGACCGTCGCGCGGCCCCGGGCCGCAACCGTTGCCGGATCCTCGATCGTGCCGGTACCCGGCATCGGGACCGCGGCCTCGATCGCGTCGATGAACTCGGCGCTTCGATCGGCGGCTTCATGCTCCGCCAGATACAGGCAGGCATGATAGTCGCCGGGCGCGACATAGCGGCTCGACAGCACGGTGCGGCTGATAAGCCCGGACACGATCCCGTTCAGGATACCCGACGGGATCAGATAATCCTCATGCGTCGCGGCAATGTCCGCCACCCCGGCCGGGTCCGCCACGACGGCAAGCAAAGGCACGAAATCAGGGACATGCGCCAGCGACGCGTCGAGCTCGCCGCGGATCGCCCCCTTGCCGGTCCAGCCATCGACGAACACCACGCTGGCCGGGTTGCGTTCCGCGCGGATGGTGGCCAGCGCCACGTCGTCGATCCCGCGATCGCGGATGATCGAGATCGAGTAATGGGCAGCGTCATGGCCGCGGCGGCGAAGCTCACGAAGGAGCAGCACCCCGATCGGCGTCCCTGCCCGCGCCAGGCTGACCAGCGTGGCATTGCCGCCCACGCGCGCGACGATGCGATCGGCCAGCACCGAGATATCGGCACGCAGCCTGCCGGCGTTGCGGGCCAGCGCCGCCTCGTACAGTTCGAGATAGCGCGCGTCGGGCACCTGCTCCGGCGAGAGCATCTCCGAATAATGGCGCCGGCCCGACTGGATCGCATCTTCCTTAGCCTCGACCGAAGTCAGGGCGATCCGCGCAGGCTTGATGAGGAACTGGACATCGTCCGGCGAATAGCTGCCTGAGAAGCGCGGGGCCGCCCGCTCGGCCTTACGCGGCTGCATCGAGCTCGACCTGCCGGATGCTTTCCGCAATCTGCCCGCGCGACGGGGTCATCATGTAATCGCACTCGCTGAGGAAACCGATATCGGAATGGCTGTCGCCCATCC
Organism: Sphingomonas sp. BL-S-25; assembly: GCF_055521555.1. Lineage (NCBI taxonomy): Bacteria > Pseudomonadati > Pseudomonadota > Alphaproteobacteria > Sphingomonadales > Sphingomonadaceae > Sphingomonas > Sphingomonas sp. BL-S-25. The sequence goes on along the minus strand of NZ_CM145486.1, from coordinate 4,030,734 downwards.
CGATGACCGGCGCGTGCGGATGCTCGGCGCGGATGCGGTCGAGCAGGAAGCGCACCGCCGCTCGCTTGCCCAGCCAGCGCGGCATGATCGCCAGATTGTTGCCGTTGAGATGGATCGCCCAGCCCTCGCCAAGCCGAGCGCGCATCGCAAGGCCCAGCGGCGCCAGCGCCGCTTCCTCGCGCGCCTCGTGCTTCACCACGATATACAGGGTCAGCGGCGCTTCCCCCTCGATCGGCTCGTCCACGATCCAGTGGCGATAACCGCCGGCATCGCCGATCTCCGCCTCCAGCAGCGCATAGGCCGATGCCACGTCCAGCGCGCTGTCCGCCTGAACCGCGCGAACCTGGGCCAGCCAGTCGCGATCGACCTGCCCGTCGGGGCCGACGATCAGCCCGCCATGCGCACAGACCGCCTCGGCCCGCCAGTCGATATCGACGCGGCGAAAGGCGTCGAGCGACCGTGCCGTCACCGGGATGACGGTGCCCAGATCGAACAGGCTGGCGAGCATATGCTGCTGGCGCCGGGTGAAATAGCCCGAGGGCGATCCGTCGATCAGGCGGCTAGCCAAGGTCAGCCCTTCGCTCTGGTCCTCGGGCACCTTGCGCCGGGTGCCGAACAGGCAATCGTCGAGATCGGTCAGGATGAACGGCTTCACTTCGATACCTCGACGATATGGATCGACACGGGTCGGGCGGCATCGCGCGCCGCCTCCTCCAGCTCCGCACGCTGGCATGCAATGCGCTCGACCACGCAGACGATCGCATCCGGATCGGACAGGAAAAGATTATAGGCGAAACAGGGCGCACCCGATCCGTGCGAGTCGCTGAACGCGTGCCGGCTGGTCATCGCTCCACCGAGCGCCGCGGGCGAGCGCGTGATCGACTGAAGCACGCAGCGATGCCCTTCGGCCTCCAGCCGCTCGGCGACCAGCAGCGCGTCATAGCCATTCTCGCCATCGGCCAGCACTACGACCCGCGATTTCGGCGCAAGCTGTGGCAGCGGCGGGATCGCCCGAACGAGGTCCCGATAGCCGGTCCGAGCCGCCGAGGCGCCTGCCACCGTCTCTCCCGGCCGGTTGAGCCGGGCCTCGGGCGCCGGTGCATCGAAACCGGCAGCGTTATCGGCTTCCCAGTCGATCGCGCCCCGCATCAGCGACAGGCGGCCGGCGCGAGCCTCGGTCCAGTCGGCAATGACCAGCTGATAGGCGCACTTCAGCTGCGGCAACCGCTCGCGAAGTGCGGCTTCGAGCGCGTCCATCGTCAGCCCGGTGGAGGCCTCGTCGTCGATCAGCACCAGCGTTGTTGTACGATCGATCAATTTCCGATCGGCCTCGTCAATCGGGGCGTGGACGATATGCGTGCTGGCGTGGCTATGCGCCTCTTCGAAGCGCAGCAGCACCTGGAGGTCGGGCGCGGTCTGGCGGGTGGTCGACAGGAACAGCGCCGGAGCATCGTGCCTGCAAGACCAGGCGGCATGAACGCCCTGCCCCAGCCCGATCGCCGTCTCCGCCATGCCGATGAACAGCACCGGGCCGTCGCCCAGGTCTGGCAATTGGCCGGCGAGCGCCGCCATCGTGTCGCGCATGACTTCAGGTCGCGTCGGAAGATGGCGCCCGATCAGCTTGGAAACGATGAGGAAACCGCGCTTCCGGTTCAGCCGGCTGGCGAGGTCGAAGACCCCGGCCGGATCGGTCATGACGCTGTCCGGGTCGATCGCAACGTGCATCGTGCCCGCATCGAGCACGAAGTCGTGCCGGTGCGGCAGCGGGGTCATCAGGTTCATGCCGCCCTCGCCTGCACCGGCATCGCCAGTTCGCGCCGCTCGCCGACCTGGACGATCGCGTCCACCGCGGGGCGCGGCACGTCGGCGGGCTTGAGGCGCCCGGTCAGCAGGCGCGTCCAGCTTTCGACGAGCCGGGCGCCGGCCAGCTCGCTGTTGACGATGCCGCCGGCGGCGCGGGGATTGATCTCCAGCACGCGCCAGCTGTCGTCCACTGCCTTGCGATACTGGATGCTGGCCAGCCCGTTCAGTCCGAAGCGGCCGGCGAGCATCGCCGCATGGGGCAGCATGACATGGTCGTTGGCGATGTGCTGGACGCCGATATCGGTCTTGGTCCGGGCGACGCCGTGAAGCAGTTCGCCGCGCCACATCAGCAGGTCCATGCTGACCTCGGGCCCCGGCAGCCAGGGCATCAGCACATGCGGGATCAGCGTGTCGCTGCGCTCCGCCTCGGCCACCAGCCAGCGGAACGCGGCAAGATCGATCTCACGACGATCGGGCTCGGCCAGTTGCGACAGGGCGGTGCCGGGCACCAGGCGCCAGAAGCCATGGCCGAACACGCCCACCTCCGGCTTGGCGCAAAGGGAGCCGAATGGCGCGAGGCGTGCGACCGCATCATCGAACTCAGCGAGGGTCGCGAAGCGCTCGGTCGGCAGCGCGGCGTCATCGGCCCAGTTGGCCAGCGTGGTCGCGAAGTCCGCCTTGCTGGCGATGGTCGCGAGCGCGTCGGTGCCCGCCGGCAGCTCGATCCTGTCCGGTGCGAGCGCGTCAGCGAACAGCGCGTGGCGGCGCTGCGGCCAGACGATGTCGATCCGGTAATCGGCCACCATCTGCGCTGCTTCGATCGCCGTTTCCGGCTCGGGCAAGCCTGTGACGCGGCCGGACGAGGCCGGCAGCTGCCGCTCGTTCATGAACAATTCGAGATCGGGGTCGGCGGCCAGCATCATCGGTGCCAGCTCGCGAATGGAGAATCCCCGATTGATCCACAATCGCACTTCGTCGTGTTCCCTGCATGAAGACGGGGAGCGGTGCGCGAGCCCCACTCCCCGTCCCGAGTTCCGGTTGACGTCAGGCGGCGTCGAGGCCGTAGATGCCCGCGACCGCGGCCAGGCCGCCGGCCTTGCCCTGGCCCATCGCGTTGAACGACCAGCCGCCATCCTTGCGATAGAGTTCGGCGAAGATCATCGCGGTCTCGGTCGAGGCGTCCTCGGTCAGGTCGAAGCGCAGCGCCTCCTGGCCGTTCGCCGCATCGACGACGCGGACATAGGCGGACTCGACCTGGCCGAACGACTGGCGGCGCTGGTCGGCCTGGTCGATCGTCACGATCACGACTGCCTTGGAGATGTCGGCCGGGAGGCGGGCGAGATCGACCTTGATCGTCTCGTCGTCGCCATCGCCTTCACCCGTGCGGTTGTCGCCGAGATGCTCGACCGCGCCGCCGAACAGCGACTTGTTGTTGTAGAAGCAGAAATGCTCGATGCCCTTGGCCTTGCCGTCGGCGCCGCACAGGATGACCGATGCGTCGAGATCGAACTCGGCGCCGTCGGTCTGGCGCACGTCCCAGCCCAGGCCGATCTGCGCGACCGTCAGGCCGGGGGCGGTCTTGTCCAGGCTGATGCGCTGGCCCTTGGCGAGTGAGATGGCCATAATCGTCCTTCCTCTAGTTTCGTTTCATTTCGTTTCCGGCGATCGCGACACGAGGTCGCTGGTCGCTGCCGGAATGCGACCGGTTATCTTCGGACAAGGTTTCAGTTCGGTGTCACGATCTTCCCGTTGGGGAGGACACCCTCACCATCCTCGTCATCGAGATATTCTTCCGGATGGCGGCGGCGATGCGCGACCGAGCTGCGCCAGGCAGCGGCGATCAGCAGCGCGCCGATCAGGCCGGTGACGACCTCGGGAATGTGGAAGCGCACGCTGAGCAGCATGATCGCGGCAAGCGCGATGATCGCCCAGAACGCACCATGTTCCAGATAGCGATATTCGGCGAGATGGCCGCCGCGAACCAGCGCGATCGTCATCGAGCGGACGAACATCGCGCCGATGCCAAGGCCCAGGGCGATGATCAGGATGTCGTTGGTGATCGCGAACGCGCCGATCACGCCGTCGAACGAGAAGGAGGCGTCGAGGAATTCGAGATAGACGAACCCGGCCGCACCCGACCGAACGACCTGCCCCGCCTCGTCCTTGCTGCTCATCATGTCGCCCAGCAACTGGACACCGAAATAGACGGCGATACCCGAGACGGCGGCAATCAGGAACGAGACCTGCTCGTCCGGCGGGCACAGGAACGAGACGACTCCGGTGATGACCAGCGCGGCGACATAGGGCCCGAACGGAATGCTCGACAGCGCCGCTGCCGGCTTTTCGAGGAACGGGATCCAGTGATGCTCCTTCTCGCCCGACAGGAAGAAGTTGAGACCGACCAGCAGCAGGAAGGCGCCGCCAAAGCCCGAAATGCCGATATGCGCGCCGGTGACGACCGCCTCGTAGCGCTCGCGGTCGGTCAGCGCGATGTCGAGCGCCGCCCAGGGCGAGATCCAGCCGGCGATGCTGACGATCGCCAGCGGGAACACGATGCGCATGCCGAACACCGCGATCGCGATGCCCCAGGTGAGGAAGCGCCGCTGCCACACCGGGTCCATGTCCTTCAGGACCGTCGCGTTCACCACGGCATTGTCGAGGCTGAGCGAGGTTTCCATCACGCCCAGCACGCCCGCAATGAAGACGAGCTGCAACGCCATCTGAAGCCCGCCCTGGCTCCAGCCGATCCATCCTGCCAGCGCGAGGCAGACGATGGTGAAGACCAGCGACCCCCCGAAATTCTTCATCAAGCCCTTCATGTTTCCCCCAAACCTATTTCCGTCCTGCGGCCCAACGCAGGAAGATGCCGATATCGTCGGCATATTCTCTCTGGTCGCGGTACATCCGCATCCAGTTGGTCAGCTTGAGCTGACCATTGTCATTGTCGATCAGCGCGAGCCCGCACAGCGGCAGCCGGCTGCCATGCTCGCTCATCTGGACGATCACCTCGGGATTGTCCGGGATGCGCAGCGTCGCGACGGCATCGGTCTTCTGCCAGTCGGGTACGCCCTCATAGATGAGCGCGAACACGCCGAGCCGCTTGATCTTGTCGAAGTAACGGCCATTGACGCGGATCGTTTCCCCGCCGGTGACCGATCCGGTGCGATCGTCCCCCGAAAGCTGGATGAACGGTTCCTGGTCGTAATTGCCGAACTGGCGTCCAAGCGCCTGGATGCATCCCTTGAAGCCGTCGTGGAATTCGAACATGCAGCCCAGGTCGAGATCCACCGAGCCGCCGCCGAAGAAGCCGCGCTTGCCCTGGTTCCAGTTGAGGTTGAGCTCGATCTCGCCGAACGACGCGCCCTTCTTCGCCAGGCTGATCGACTTGCTCTTTTCGAGCGTGATCTTCTGGAGGCTGATCGGCGCAGCGGCCGGCGGCGGCGGCGGTGGGACCGGAGCCGGGCGCGGCGCCGCGGCGGGCGCCGGTGCCGGCACGGGCGCTGGCGCTGCAGGCGCGTCCACCTCGCCACCGAAATGACCGATCAGTTCGGCCAGCCCGCCGTTGAAGCCCTGCGCGATCGTGCCGAACCGCCATGCGCCATTATGGCGATAGAGTTCGACCAGCATCACCGCCTTCTCGGCCGACAGGACCGCGCCCGCGTCGAAAGTGGCGTTGCCGGCAGTCACGATGATCGGTCCGCATTGCGCGACCGGGACATCGTCATGCGTCGCCGTGATTACGACACGCTCGATTTCCGCCGGCAAGGCCGCGGTATCGATGTCGAACCGCGCCGACGCGGCGTCCGACGCCAGCCGGATCTCGCCGCGCGGCGAGGACGGGTTGCTGAAGAGGACGACATAGCGATCGTCCCCGATCTGGCGCCCCGCCTTCAGCCCGAAGGCGGCGATGTCGGTCCCGGCGCGGCCGAAATCGACGCGCACCTGGACCGACGCTCCCGCGCCGAGATCGGCCAGCGGGCGCTTCTCGCCCTTGCCAAGCTGCATGATATCGCCCTCGGGTCGTTCAGTAGGACGCGACGATCCGGTCGAGCTGACCGGCCATGTCGTGGAAGGTCCGGCCGGCGGCGCGCTCGCCAATCGCCTTGAATTCCCAGGTCGATCCCGTCTTGCGCACCGCGCCGAGCACCAGTCCGGTGTGCGACCCCGCCTCGGACAGCGAGATGCGGCCGAGTTCGGTGCCGCTATTATGGTCATAGGCGCGGCAATAGGCATTATCGACGCGGTCGAACGCATCGCCCGTGAAGCTGTTGACCGTCAGGACCAGCGTATCGACATTCGGCGGCAGGTCGTTCAGCCGGACGACGATCGTCTCGTCGTCGCCATCGCCCTCGCCGGTACGGTTGTCTCCCGAATGCTGGATGCTGCCGTCCTGGCTGCGCAGCTGGCGGAACCAGACCGCATCGACCATGTCGCGGCCGGCATAGACGAGGCAGGACGCATCGAGATCGATGCTGTCATTGCCGCCTCCCAACAGGCCCTTGAGGAATCCGCCCGACTTGCGGACGTCCCAGCCCACGCCGAACGCGACGACGCTGAGGCCGTCGCCGCCGGCCTTGCTGAGCGAGATCTTCTGGCCCTTGGAAAGACTGATCGCCATCTTCGCAACTCTCCCTAGTCATTACGCAAAAAGGACATGCGCAACCCAATGGGCCGGACACGAACGTGTGCCGGCTCATTCCCCGTCGCCCTCGGTTCACAAAGCCTAGCCGAAATCCCGTCCCCGGCAAGCGACTTGAGTTGAGACGCATGAATTGCCGGTCGACCCAGATAAAGCCCTGGCGGCAAGCACCTGTGGCCGACGCGACTGCTGGACTCCGGCGCAGGTCCGATTATCGACTGCGCCCGGTGACTTCGAATGTTCCGCCCGATTCCGGACGACCCACGCGCCTGCGGCTGCTGCTGTTCGCGTCGGGCGACTTCGCCTTCAATCTCTATTGGCAGAGCGTCGCGCTGTTCCTGCTCTTCTATTACACCGACGCGATCCGGCTGCCGGTCGAGACGGCTGCGCTCACCTATCTGATCGCGTCGATCTGGGACGGGATCGTCAACCTGGTGGCCGGAATGGTGGTCGATGCCGGCGGCGCGCGGCGGGGCCATTCTCGCTGGCTGGTGCTGGGCGCTGCGCCGCTGGGGCTGTCCTTTGCCATCATGTATCTGCCGCCGCCGGATGTCTGGTGGGCGGCAGGTCTGGTCCTGCTCGGCCATATCCTGTTCCGCACCGCCTATGCGTTCGTGAACGTACCCTATCTCGCCATGTCGGCGCGGATCAGCCAAGATAGCGGCGACCGCGCGCTTGTGGCCGGGCTGCGGGTGCTGTTCGGCACCGCCGCGCTGTTCGTGGTCACGCAGGGCCTCATGCGGATCGGCGGCTGGTTCGCCGCCGGCGACATCGCCCATGTCTATTTCGCCGCCGCGATCGCCTTCGGCCTGATCGGCACCGCGCTGCTCGTCCTGGTCGGCTGCACCGTGCGAGAACTGCCGGTCGGCGATCGCGGACCAGCACCCTCACTGGCGCAGTGCGTCGCGAGCCTGGCGAGCAACCGGGCCTTCCTGACGCTCAGCGGTGCGATGATGGCGATGGTCGCGGCGTCGACCGTGCTGAACAAGTCGGTGCTCTATTACTATAAATATCTGCTCGGCGACGAGGCGGCGGGGCGCGACGCGCTGGGCATGATGGGCCTGGCCGGCGTCGCCGCGGTGCCAGTCTGGATCCTGGCGCGGCGGTGGCTGGGCAATCGCGGCACCTGGTTCCTCGCGACCGCGGCCGGGATCGCGATCCTGATCGGCTTCGCGATCGCCCATCCGCTGCGGACCCTCTCCACCCATTCGTTCATGATGGGGCTGCAAATGGCGATGACCGGGCTCAACATCATCTTCTGGGCGATGCTGCCCAACACGATCGAATATGGCGAACGGACAACCGGGCTGCGCGTCGAGGGCACGGTGTTCGGCCTGGCGGCGCTGCTTCAGCGCATCGCGATCGGCGCGGCGACCGGGCTGTTCGGCACCGCGCTCGCCTCGGTCGGCTATGTCGCCAATGTGCCGCAGAGCGCAGCCACGCTGGAAGGCATCCGCTGGTCGGTCATCCTGTTGCCGATCGGCTTCTTCGCGCTGTCGGCGGCGGTGATGTGGTTCAATCCCCTCACCCGCCACGCCCATGCCGCGATCGTCGCCGAGCTCGAGCGGCGGCGCAGTCAGCCGGGCGCGGGCTGAAGGCGAACAGTTGCCGCCGGGGCTGCGTCCGTGGCATACCGCGATTACGAAAGATCGAGGAGAGGATCATGGCAACCGCGCTCCAGTCGCGTCCGCAGGTCACCGAGGCAGAGTGGGAAGCGCGCCAGCAGCTCGCCGCCTGCTACCGGGTGTTCGACATGCTCGGCTGGTCCGAGATGATCTACAACCACATCACGCTGAAGGTGCCGGGCGAGGAAGGCGCGTTCCTGATCAACCCGTTCGGGCTGCACTTCAGCGAGGTGAAGGCATCGAACCTGGTCAAGATCGACATCGACGGCAACAAGCTGGACGACAGCCCCTACCCCGTGAACCGCGCCGGTTTCGTCCAGCACGCGCTGTTCCACCGCCATCTGCCCGATGCGCATTGCATCATGCACACCCACACCACCGCGGGCATGGCAGTGTCGAGCCTCGAGGGCGGGCTTCAGCCGGTCAATTTCTATGCGTGCAATTTCATCGGCCAGCTCGCCTATCATGATTTCGAAGGCGTGACGGTGCGGGACGAGGAAGGCGAGCGACTGCTCGCCAATCTGGGCGACAAGCGCATGATGCTGCTGCGCAACCACGGCATCCTGGTCATGGGCCGCACCCTGCCCGAGGCGTTCATCAAGCATTGGTCGCTGCAGCGCGCCTGCGAGATCCAGGTCGCGACACTGTCGATGGGCCGGCCACTGCCGGTCTCGGACGAGGTCGTCGCGGTCCATCAGCGCGACCTGCACATGGCACAGGTTCCGGGTGGGCCCGGAGCGGCCGACTTCGCGGCGATGGTCCGCCTGGTCGACCGCACCGACAAGAGCTGGCGCGACTGAGCGAGGCTCAGCCGAACCGGTAGCCCGAAACGACCCAGCCCATCACCACGTCGCGATAGTCGCGGACCGCGGGGTCGGCGCCGCCCGCTCCCAGCGCGACCATCAGCGGCAGGAGATGCTCCTCGCGCGGATGGGCGAATTGCGCATGGGGAAGGTCGGCCCAGGCCGCGACACGCTCTGCCCGGCGCGCGGGATCAGCGTCCGTTACGGCTGCGGTAAGCGCATCGTCCCATTCGCCGGCAGTCGCTGTAACCTGCGGTCCGCGGGCACGCAGATTGTGGAAGCTCATGCCCGATCCGACGATCAGCACGCCCTCATCGCGCAGCGGGGCGAGTGCCCGGCCGATCGCGATGTGCGCCGCGGGGTCGAGATCCCGGCGCAGCGACAGCTGGACCAGCGGAATATCGGCACCCGGGACCGCGACCATCATGGGAATGAAGACGCCGTGGTCCCAGCCCCGCTCGCGTTCGATGCCGACCGGAAAGCCGGCAGCCTCGATCAGCGCTTTCGCCCGCAGCCCGATATCGGGCGCGCCGGGCGCCTGCCAGTCGAGGCGATAGGTGTGTTCGGGAAAGCCGTAATAGTCGAAGAGCAGGGGCTGACCGTCGCCCAGATGAACGGTGACGTCCTTCTCCTCCCAATGGCCGGAGACCAGCAGGATCGCCCTGGGGCGCTCGGGCAGGCTGGCGATCAGTCCGGCCAGATAGGCCTGCATCGGGCGCCACATGGGGTCGGGTGGTCCGCCGTCCGGGTCCATGAAGAAACATGGGCCGCCGCCGTGCGGGATGAAGAGCGTGGGTTGGGTCATGCACTTGAATGTCGAGATGGACGCCGGTTCGTTCAATCTTCGATCCGGAAACGACCCGTTTCGGATCGGCGACTTTGAAGCTAGGACCGATGCGATGACGCGCTTCACCGTGAACAACAAGCCGGTCGAATATAAGCTGGACCCGCGCACTCCGCTGCTATGGGCGCTGCGCGATGCCTCGAACCTGACCGGCACCAAATATGGCTGCGGCACGGGGACATGCGGCGCATGCACGGTCGATATCGACGGCACCGTGCGGCTGGCGTGCCAGGAACCGATCGGAGCGCTGGAAGGCACGTTCGTGACGACGATCGAGGGCTTGTCCGAAGATCGCAGCCATCCGGTGCAGCAAGCCTTTATCGCCGCCAATGTTCCACAATGCGGCTACTGCATCCCCGGAGTCGTGATGGCGGCATCGATCCTGCTGCGAAACAACCGGTCGCCTAGCGAGGCCGACATCAAGGAAGCGCTGACCAATATCTGCCGCTGCGGCATCTATCCGAGGCTGATTTCCGCAATCGAGCACGCAGCGCGGATCTCACGCGGTGAGGAGAACGTTCCTGGTTTTGAAAAAAGTTAAAGCTTTCAATCTGCTGTCAGTACAGTTCAGCCTGATGACATACCGGTTCATCTAGACGCCAACTGTACGAGAGCACCGGCACCCCGCCGGACGAGCGGAGACGAGACAATGTTCAAGCCCATCATCGCGGCACTGATCGCCGCAACGGCCCTGGTGCCGCCTGCGCTTGCGCAAGATCGGGGCCGGGGCGACCGCGGCGGCGGCGAATGGCGCCAGCGGTCCGACAATGGCGGCCAGCGCCAGCAGGCGCCGCAGCAGCGCAACTGGAACCGCGGCGATCGCGGTCAGCAGGGCTGGACCCGCCCTGCCCAGCCGCAACAGCAGCCGCCCCGCGGCAACTGGCAGCGACCGGACCGGCCCCAGGCACAGCCCGGCCAGCCGGCGCAGCGCCCGCAGTGGAACGGCAATCGCGGCAACTGGCAGCGCCCCGATCGCCCGCAGGCGCAGCCGGGTCAGCCCGCACCGCGCCCGCAGTGGAATGGGGATCGCGGCAATTGGCAGCGTCCCGACCGTCCCGGTCAGCCGAACGGGTGGAACCGCGGCGATCGTGGTCCGGGCGGCGCCTCGGGCGTGGTCGGACCGCAGCGTCCGCCGAACCAGGACTGGCGCAACCGCGATGGCCGAGACGGTCGCGACCGCAACTGGGGCAATCGCGGCCAGAACGGGCGCGACTGGCGCAACCGCGATGATCGGGGACGCTGGGACAATAACCGCGGATCGCAGTTCAGCCGCCGCTATGGCGACTGGCGCGACAATGACCGCAACCGTGGATCGTGGAACGACAGTCGGCGCTGGTCGAATAGTTGGCGGCGCGACAATCGCTACAACTGGCGGAACTATCGCAATTCGAACCGCAATATCTACCGCCTACCCCGCTATTACGCGCCGCGTGGCTATAATTACGGATATTCGCGCTTCTCGATCGGCGTGACGTTGGGATCGCTGCTGTTTGCGCCAGATTACTGGATCAACGATCCGTTCTACTACCGCCTTCCGCCCGCCTATGGCGCCTATCGCTGGGTGCGTTACTATAACGACGCGCTGCTGGTCGATATGCGGACCGGGACGGTGGTCGATGTCGAGTATGACATCTTCTGGTAAGCGCCGCTCATCGTCGGCGACGTCGACTGAAAAGCCCGGTCCGCGCAAGCGGGCCGGGCTTTTTCGCATGGCGGCCGAGGAAATCGGGCGGCCCCTTGCCAATCCGGTCGCGCGGCGCAATCTGGGACGCGATGAGTCTGTTTTCCCGCAAACCCAATGACGCGGCGCTGCGCGCCAAGGCAGCGCGCAAGGTCACCGAGCGGCTGGAGTCCAACCCCGCGATCCGCCGCGCCCCGGTCGAGGCGGCGCAACTCTATCTCTATCCCAACTATTTCAGTGATGCGCAGTGCGAGACGCTGATCAGGCTGATCGACGCCAACCGGCGGCCCTCGACCCTGCTCGCGACGCATGACGACCCGGAATTCCGCACCTCCGAAAGCTGCGATCTCGATCGCTGGTCGCCCGAGATCGAGCCGCTCGACAACGGCCTGGCCGATCTGCTCGGCATTCCCCATGCACAGGGGGAGACGATGCAGGGTCAGCGCTATGCCCCCGGCCAGCAGTTCAAGGCGCATTGCGACTATTTTCACGAGCAGCAAGGTTATTGGGCGGACATGGTCAATGCCGGTGGGCAGCGGACCTGGACGGCGATGGCCTATCTCAACGATGTCGAGGAAGGCGGCGCCACCTGGTTTCCGCGCGCCGGCTTCCGCGTCGCGCCTAAGAAGGGCCTGCTGGTCATCTGGAACAATATGAAGCCCGACGGGACGGGCAATTTCGACACGCTGCATGAAGGCATGCGGGTGATCGAGGGGACCAAGTACATCATCACCAAATGGTTTCGCGAACGCGACTGGGTCCGCACCAGCTTTCCGACCTATTGAGCCGCCGATGACGCTCGTTCTCAACGTCCAGCGCTCGATTTCCGGCCAGGCCTGGCGCTGGCGCGGGCTGGCGGCGGATGCCCGCGATGCCGGATTTGCCCCCGACGATCTGGTAACGCAGTTGCTGCTCACGCGGGGTTGCCCGCGCGAGGAACTCGAGGCCCACCGCTCGCCCAGCATCCGAGCGTTCATGCCCGACCCCTCGATCTTCCGCGACATGGACCAGGCCGCAGACCGGCTGGCGGATGCGGTGGAAGGCAAGGAACAGGTCGCCATCTTCGGCGACTATGACGTCGACGGTGCGACCTCGGCCGCGCTGCTGATCCTGTTGCTGCGCGACCTGGGGCTGGAGGCGAAGCCCTATATCCCCGACCGGCTGATGGAAGGCTATGGCCCGTCGGGCGAGGCGCTGGTGCGGCTGCGCGGCGAAGGCGCCAGCCTGATCGTCACGGTCGATTGCGGCGCCCAGGCGTTCGAGGCGCTGCAGATGGCACGCGATGCCGGCGTCGATGTGATCGTGTGCGATCATCACAAATGCGCCGCCGAGCTTCCGGTCGCGCATTCGCTGGTCAATCCCAACCGGCTGGACGAGGTCGAGGGTGCCGAACATGGCCATCTGGCGGCGGTGGGCATGGCGTGGCTGCTGGGTGCGGCACTGGTCCGCACGCTGCGCACACGCGGCTATTTCAAGGCGCGGCCCGAGCCGCGGATCCTCGACCTGCTCGACATCGTCGCGCTGGGCACCGTTGCCGATGTCGCATCGCTGCGCGGGCTTAATCGGGCATTCGTCGCGCAGGGGCTGAAGGTGATGGCGCAGCGCCGCAACTTGGGGCTGACCGCACTGATCCAGGCATCGCGACTGACCCGCGCGCCGACCTGTTCCGACCTGGGTTTCGCGCTGGGGCCGCGAATCAATGCGGGCGGGCGGGTCGGCCGGTCCGATCTGGGCGTTCGCCTGTTGACGACGCGCGATCCGGACGAGGCGCGCGCGATCGCCGAGGAGCTGAACCTGCTGAACGAGGATCGCCGAGCGATCGAGGCGGAGGTTCAGCGCGCCGCGGACGAGTTGGTCGAACGCCAGGCGAATCGCGCGGTCGCGGTTGTCGCGGGCACCGGCTGGCACGCCGGCGTGATCGGTATCGTCGCGGGCCGGCTGAAGGAGAGGCTGGGCCGCCCTGCCCTCGTCATCGCGCTGGACGACGGGATCGGCAAGGGATCGGGACGGTCGATTCCCGGCGTCGACCTGGGCGCTGCGATCCTGGCGGCGAAGGATGCCGGATTGCTGATCGCGGGCGGCGGCCATGCGATGGCCGCGGGCGTGACCGTCGCCGAATCGCAGGTCGATGCGCTGTCGGAATTTCTCGAGGAACGGCTGTCGGAGCGAATCGCGCAAGCGATGGGCGACCGCGCGCTGCTGCTCGATGCGGTGCTCGCACCCGGTGGCGTCAATCCGGAACTCGTGACAGCGATGGAGGCCGGCGGCCCGTACGGCATGGGCTGGCCCGCGCCGCGCGTGGTGGCGGGCCCGGTGGGGATCATCAAGGCGGATGTCGTGGGCAGCGGCGGCCATGTCCGGCTGGTCGTCTCGGGTCAGGACGGTCGCAGCCTGAAGGCGGTCGCCTTCCGCCAGGCCGAGACCGAACTGGGCCAGGCGCTGCTGTCCGCACCGCGTCATCGCAAGTTGTGGCTCGCCGGAAGGGCGAAAATCGACGACTGGGGCAGCCGCCCGGCTGCCGAATTGCATATTGATGACGCGGCATGGGCAGATTGACTTGACGAGTGCCGGAGCTTTCCGTAACCGGCGGCTCCACGCTCCGGCATGGCCCCTTCGTCTAGCGGTTAGGACGCGGCCCTTTCACGGCTGAAACACGGGTTCGATTCCCGTAGGGGTCACCACCTTTGATTTTTTCAAAGGTTTGGATGAGCGATTTGCGATGCCGTCTCGCACAATGTCCCACGGCATTCGCACGCCGGCTATCGTCTGACTGGCCCTGTCGCAGCCGTCAAAGTCGCACGCTTCGAATCGCGACTTTCCCCTGACGCGCTCCCCCGACATGTGACCGATCTTGTGTAGAGTCGGACGCGAAAGTGTCGGACGGAAGGAACATGCCCGGCCGCACTCGAAAGCGGGCGGAAGGCCGCCAATCGATATCGCCGGCCAATGTTCACGGATATGATATTATCGCCTCGACCGCCCATCATCCGCGGTCGGGACGACCCCGCCCCACCTCAGCATTCGGGATCGAGGCAGCGTTCGATGGTTTCCCCGTCGGCCGATCGCGCTGCAGCCTCGGGGATGACAATGGTTGGCGACTCCCGATCGGTCGTTGATGCCGATCGCTCGTCAGCAATCCCTTCTTCGAGCTTCAGTTGCTTGCGGCCGGCCGGTGTCGCGAAGGTTGCGGAGGCGGAATCAACCGCGACGAGCGTCCAGCCGGCCCTGAGCTGCTGATCGAGCGCGACCGACAGGATCGACCCGTCCGCAAGCCTTAGTTGAGCCGTCGATGCTCGGCCGTGGAGCAGGACGCCGATCAGGGCTGGCTCGGCTTCAACGGCGACGTGCGTAGGCGACGCCAACGGCACCGGGCTGGGGGCCGTGACGACGACACTGCCGCCTTGGGACGGCGTGTCCCTCGGTAACAGGAGCAGCGCGGACAATAGCGACAGGCAGATCAGGATGCCGACGCTCAGCCAGCGGAGCGGGTGGGTCCGGGTCATGATGGTCTCCAAGGGGCGCTCCGGCGGTTCCCCGCCGGAGCGCAGCGATCTCAAGGCAGAACGTCGCCGATCGTCATGATGTAGACGCGGCCGCGGTTCGCATCGATCTGGGTCGGTGCTGCGGCGTAGATGACATCCTGGGTGGTGCCGGTCAGGATGCCGGAGATGCGCGAGACGCCGGGCTGGCCCGTCGCCACGGGTCGCACCGCCCAGCCTGGGCTCTCCGCCGCCATCAGGCCGACCCCCGACACGGTGAAATAGACGCGGGCACGGGTCCCGTTGTGCGTGGTCTCCACCGCCGCCGGCACGTTGTTCGACGCGGTGTAGATCTTCACCTTGTCGCTCCAAGCGGACCCGTTCCAGCGGATGCGATAGACGTCGTAGTTGAGTGCGTTGGAGCCTCCGGCGGTGCGATAGCGATAGGCGATGCTCGGCCTGGCATATTGATCGACCGTCAGCCCGGCAGCCTGGATACCGACCCCGTCGTTCGAGTTGTTCCAGACTTCGCCCGTCCCCAGCCCCTGGAACAGCAGGTTCGGCGTTGCGCGTGTCGCGGGTGCGCTGAGCGCGGTTCCGTTGGCGGTCCGGAACACGCCCGCTCCCACATCATATTTCAGATAGGACCCGTAGTGCCGGAGCGCGCGCGGGGTGCCATAGGCCCATTCGAAGGCGATATGAACATTGCCGGCATCGTCGATCTTGAGGTCATCGGGATAGACGAAATTGGTATTTTCACGCGCGAAGATTCCGACCCTGGACCAGCTATCGGTCGCGTTGGTCCAGCGATAGAGCTCGCCCTGCCCCGCCCCGCCGAAGTGATTGCGGATGATCAGGTACAGATCACCATTGGGTGCATGCTCGGCGATGGGATAGGTAGCGCCGACAGCGCCGGGCATGCTGCCGATCCGTCGCAGCATGCCCGTGGGATCGTTGGGTGCGCTGGAGCGGAAATAGCGCCAGTCGTCGACATGATGATCGGCCCAGACATGGATGTAACCGTCGCCATCGACCGCGATCGTCGGCTGGTCGTGGCCGACATCGTCCTCGTGGCTCCAGACATTGCCGTTCTCGTCCTTGAGAAAGCCGATCGTCCAGTTGCCGGTGCCCACCTTGACGCCGATCTTGATCCGGTGCGTGCCCGCAGTGTCGCCGGGCGAGTTGAACGCGACATAGGTGGTGTTGCCCTTGACCACCATCGGACGCCACCATGCGGCCTGATTGGAGGAATCGGTTTCGGCCGGAACCATCTCCACACCGACCTGCGCCGCGGCGGGCTGGCTGGCGAGCAGGGCAAGCGGGTGCAGCAACGCAGTGCGTAGGATCCAACGCAAGCGCATGACATCTCTCCTATCTGTTTGTTTTGGGTACTCGGTACGCGTCTCCTTGGACTTCGTGGGCGCCCCCGCGCTTGCCGCCTTCAGTCGAGGCTGATGGCAAAGAGCCCGCCGGCGTGCGGATGCCTGGGAAGCACGTCCGGGCTCAGCCGCATCCGCGACGTGGACACGAGCAGACCGGCCGGGCTCAGCGCGACGCTGCTGACATTCGGAGCCGGGACGGCAATCGTGCGCAGCACGGCACCGTCGGGCGCGAGTTCCGCGACACAGGAGCCGCCCCACATCGCAACCCAGAAATGGCCGTCGGGGCCCAGGACCATCCCGTCCGGCTTGCCCGGAACACCCATGAAGTCGCTGACGATCACCGGCTCGCCCAGCGACCCTTGGGCCACGTCGGCAGGATAGGCGATCAGCGTGCGATGCAGCGTGTCGATGACGAACAGCGTGCGGCCGTCGGGCGGAAACGCCATCCCATTGGGAACCCCCAGGCCGTCTGCGACCCGTCGCGGGACGTCGCCTGGCCCGGCCGCGTGGAAGATCGCGCCCCGCCCGCTCAATATCGCCTTGTGCATCGCACCCGCCCACAGCCCGCCAGCAGGATCGGTCGCGAGGTCGTTGAACCGGCATCCCGCATCGAGTGGCGCTGCGGGACCGGAAGTCAGCGTCTCCGCGGTGAACGAACAGAGGCCAGTCTCGAGCGTGCCGACAAGCCCGCCGCTCGGCGAGACGGCGAGCCCATACACCGCCTCGTCGGTTGACCGTTCGCTGAGCCCGCCCTCGCCATAGGCGAACAGGCGCCGTGTAACCGGATCGGTCCAGTGGACGCTGCCATCGGCAAGCACGCAGGGCGATTCGCCGATGACGGCAAGCGGGTTGGCGAGGAGCCGGACCGGATCCGCGCGGCCGATCGCTTGGGCGAGCTCCCTCGCGCGCTCGCCGACCGCTTCGGCCGAACTGCCGGGCCGGTACAGGTCCGATCCGATGCCGAATGCGGCGATCCTGGCACGCCTGAACGCCGCGATCGTGTCCGGGCCGACGCCGCCTACGGCGACCAAGGTCGTTCCGGCGGGCAACACGGTGCGCAAGGCGGCGAGTTCGTCATACCGACCAGCAGCGGGGAAATATTTGAGATACCGGGCGCCCGCGGCAAGCGCGGCAAATGCTTCGGTCGGCGTCGCGCATCCGGGTAGCGGGACCAGATCGTGCCCGACCGCCGCGGCGATGACTGCGGCGTTGGTGTTCGGGGACACGCAGAGCGTCGCCCCGGTCCCCGCCAGCCGCGCCACCTGTTCGACTTCGGTGACGGTGCCTGCCCCGATGACCATCCGGTCGCCGAAATGCCTCACCAGCAGCGCGATCGTCGCGAACGGATCGGGCGAGTTGAGAGGAACCTCAGCGACGCGTACGCCGGCGGCGTACAGGGCCTCGACCAGGTCAACGGCTTCGGCGGTTCGCAGCCCCCGCAGGATTGCGACGATGGGCAGGTCGGCGAGCGCGGCGTCCAGACGGCCGCCGGCGTTGTCGCTCATTTGGCCGCGGCCAGGTGCAGTTGGCGAAAGCCGAGCACGCAGGCTTCCCGGGAATCCATGAACCGGGTCTCGATGCCGGCCGCCCCCAGCGCTGCAGCATAGAGCCGCGACAGCGGGCCGTTGCCAATCAGCGGGACGACCTGGTCGGCCACGTCCGGGCACAAGGCAGTCGCGTCCGCAATCTCCGATCCGATCAGAAGGCCGCGCAGATAGGATGCGCTGTCGCCGCGGGCCAGGGCGCCCCGGATCACGCGGGCACGCGCTCCGAAGAGCAATGTCCCAAGCCCCAGATTTCGCGCTCGACCCGCCTCGACCCCTTCGAGAAAAGCGGCGCCAATGGCGGCCTCGCCCTCGACGATCGAGGCGAGTAGTCCCTGCCCTGTCAGCCGATCATAGATCTCACCTGACATGGCGGTGAAGAAATCGAGGATCCGGCCACCCTCCATTCGCACCCATTTGGTATGGGTCCCGGGCAAGGCGGCGATGCCGTCGACCGGCATGGCAGCCGCCAGGCCGAGCAATTCGACTTCCTCGCCGCGCATGATGTCGGGCGCGCCGTCGAAGCGCCGGCTGCAGGCAATGCCAGGTACGATCGTCACCGGCACCGATCCGATCGTGGTTGCAATGGTGGCGCTGGCAACCGCGTCGCCGCCTGCGGGAGCCTCCGCATAGGGTGCTTCGGCCCAGCCGATATTGGAACCGATCATGCCGGAGGCGTAGACCGCACCATGCCCCGGCCAGCGTGCTGCGAGCGCGTCCATCATCTCCGCCATGCCGGCGCGATCAAGCGAGGCGACACCGCGCGGCTCGGAATGTTCGTCCGTGACCGCGCCGTCGCCGGCGATGCGATAGGCGCGGAAGTTGGAGCTTCCCCAGTTGACGCCGACAATCTCTTCAGCGCCGCGTGACACTTGCCCCTCCATCGATCGAATGGACGGCGCCGGTGATCCAGCCGGCGCGATCCGAGGACAGGAACAGCGCCAGCTCGGCGACCTCTTCGGGTAAGCCGAGCCGCCCGAGCGGGTGGCGTCCTACGTTGGCCTGACGCGCCTGGTCGGGATCGTCCTGAAGATCGAACGAGCCGCGCAGCAACGGCGTGTCGATCGATGCGGGAGCGATCGCATTCACCCGGATACGATCGGGGGCGAACTCCAGCGCGGCGGTTCGCATCACACTCTCCAGTGCCGCCTTGCTTGCGGCATAGGCGGCCAGGCTGGGCGTCGCGAAGCGGGCATTGATCGAGGACAGAAGCAGGATCGAGCCGCCCCCGCGCTCGCGCATGCCGGGCACGACATGACGCATCAGGCGAACGGCCCCGACGACATTGACGTCGTAAATGTCGGCATAGGTTGCCGGCGCCGTGTCCAGCACGCCGCCGGGCGACGAGACGGCGGCGGCATGGACCAGGATGTCGACCCGCTCCAGCTGTGCCATCGCGCGCGCCACGGCGTCATCGGACCGAAGATCCGCGGCAATCGAGAGATCGACGCCCGCGGCTTCGGTCAGGTCCAGGCCCGCGACGCGCGCCCCGGCCGCGCGGAACCGGGCGGCGATGGCCGCACCGATCCCGCTTGCGGCACCGGTCACCAGGGCGACCCTTCCGCCCAGTTCTCTATCGTTCACCGTCACGCTCCCCCGGCTGTCGCTCAGAATTTGAGGCTCACGCTCGCCTTGTACATCCGACCGAAGAACAGGTTGGTACGAAGCGCCTCCGGCGAACCGTCATAGGTGCGCTGATGTTCGTTGAGGAGATTGTTCGCCTCGAGGTTGAGCGACACGCTCGGCGTGATGTCGTAGCGGAAGGTTGCCGACAGATCGGTATAGCTGTCATTGTAGATGCCGGTCGCCGCACCCGAGAGGCCAACCAGATAGTCGTCGCGCCAGTTATAGGCGACGCGCAGCGAGACCGGTCCCTTCTCGTAATAGCCGATCAGGTTGGCGTTGTTCTTCGACAGGCCTGGGAAGGACAGCACGCGGCCGACCGCGTCGCGGATCGGCGTGGACGAGTCGATATAGGAATAGGTCGCGACGATGCCGAAGCCGTCGAACGGGTCGGGCAGGAAATAAAAGGGCAGCTGGACCAGCGCCTCGATCCCCTTAACCTTCGCCCCGTCGCCGTTGATGCGGCGATTGATCAGATAGTTGACGTTGGCATAGACCTCCGGGCTCTGCTGCGAGACGATGAAGGTCGAGACGTCCTTGTAGAACAGGCCGACCGAGACCAGCGCCTGCTTGCCGAAATAATATTCCAGCGACGCGTCGAACTGGTTGGCCTTGAACGGGTCGAGATTGGGCGCACCGCCACTGCCGCCGCCGGGCGACACCTGAACGCCGCCCACGAACACCGCGGTGTTGTTGAGCGTGATGCCGTTGTTCAGATCGGCGGTGTTCGGAAAGGCAACGACCTTGGCCGCGCCCAAGCGCAGGATCAGATTCTCCGTCAGGCCGGCGCGGATCGTCGCCGAGGGCAGGAACTCGTCATCCTTGCGCAGGAAGGTGGTCGGCGTGACCGATCCGGTCGCACCGATCAGGTTGCCGATCGAGGCCAGGTCGCGGTGCAGGTAGCGCACGCCGATATTGCCGGTCAGGTTGATCCCGCCTTCGAAGCCGAACTCCAGCTTGGCATAGCCTTCGTAGAACTTCTCCTTGATCTGATAGGTCCCGGCGAGGGCTGTGGTCGTCGCGGCGGGGTTGAGACAGGCGGGCGCCTGCGAGAAGGCAGGGAAGCCCGTCCATGCGCCGCAACCGTCTGCGAGCAGGCCGTTGCCGACCAGGTAGGAGCGGGTGAGCCCGTCAAAGTCCCCCTTGGCGAAGTCCGGGTTGGAACGCAGTGTCAGGAACTGCGACAACTGGGTCGCCGGAATGCCGCCGGTCGGACGGATATCGGCGAGCAGCGGGTCCACCTGGGTGTCGAGATTCTGATAGCGCACGCCGACCCGGAAGCGGTCGAGGAAGCCCTCCCCCAGTTTGACCGCCCAGTCGGTCCGCGCGGCCAGCGCGCTTGTCTTCGCCCGGTAGAGATTGTCGAACAGGATGGTGGCGCGCATCTGCGCGGGATCGCGCACATCGATGCCGCTGATCGTGTAGGCGCCCAGTTGACCCTTGGAGAAGTCGAAGGTCGTCGTCGGGGTGATCGTCGTCAGCGGCTGGAGGCGCAGATAATCCTGGTCATAACTCGAGGTCGACCGGTTGTACGACAGCTCGGCGCTTGCCTCGATGCTCTCGGTCACATCGAACTGGCCCTTTAGCGCCGATGACCAGACGTCCGCCTTGGTGTCGGCGAACTCGCTGTTGGTCAGGACCGGGGCCGTCGACGTGCCCGAGATCAAGACGTTGTTCTGCGAATAGGTCGCGTTGGTCAGCCCGGTCTGCGGGTTGAAGGACAGCCAATAGCGCTCGCGATCGGAAACCAGCTTGGAGTAGAAGCTGTCGAGCGTGATCTCGACGCCGGGCGAGGGTTTCCACTGGATGACGCCGTCCAAGCCGAACTTGCTGCGAGTCTCGTCGATCTCCTCGGGACGAACGTCCGAATGGCCGAAATGGCTCGTCCCGCCCGAGGTGAAGCGGGTGTAGCCCGAGAAAGTGTCCAGCCCTTGCTGCGACAGACGACGGCGGGAATAGGAGGCCGAAACCAGCACGCCCAGCGTGTCGCCAGCGAACTTGGTCGAGGCCAGCCCGAACAGCTCGAAGCTCGGCTTCTCGGTCAACGTGTCGTAGCTCGCACCGCCGCGCACGGCGACCTGGCCCGGCCCGTCGAGCGGCTTGCGCGTCTCGATATCGATGATGCCGCCCAGTGCGCCGGCAACATCGTCCGCGCCCGCCAGCTTGGTCACCTCGAGGCGGGAAATCAGTTCCGATGGAACCAGCGAGAGGATGCCATAGGTGGAACTGCCGAGCTGATCGAGGCCGACACCACCGCGGCCGGTCGCGTCCATGATCTCGCGCCCGTTGAACAGATAGACGTTCTGGCGGAGGCCGCGGACAGAGATATTGGTTCCCTCGGCGATGCCCCGGTCGACCTGAATGCCGGACACGCGGGCCAGCGATTCCGCGACGTTGCGATCGGGAAGCTTGCCGATGTCGTCGGCGACGATGGCGTCGACGAACTGGACCGAGTCGCGCTTGATGTCGCGCGCTGCGCCAAGGCTCTGGATGATGCCGGTTACGACGATCTCCTCGACCGGCTCCTCGGCAGGCTCGGAGGCCGCGGGGCTGGCTTCCTGCGCAAGCGCAGGCGCGCCGGCGAAAGCGGCGGAAATCAGCATGCTCGAGGCAAGCAGGCTGCGAATCAGTCGAGTCTTCATGGCCGTCCCCTCCACAGTTTCATGGCTTCTTCGGGCAGCGACCCGTGAATGCCGTTCGTTCTATATATCGCTATTAAAGCACCACATATGCCGGTGCAATACTGATTTAGCGCGTTGACAGCGAATTTTTCGAAGATCATATGACACATATAGCAACATTAGATCAGGGGAGGATGCGTTGAGTGAATTGAAGGGGGTCCTTCCGATCCTGCCGACGATCTTCACCGATGCAGGCGCAGTCGACGAAAACGGGATGCGCCGGGTTCTCGACTACATCATCGATTCGGGCGCACAGGGCGTGGTCTTCCCAGGTCTGGCGAGCGAATATGACATGCTCTCACGCGAGGAGCGGCTGCACCTGACCGCGCGGATCGGCGAGTGGCTCGACGGTCGCATCCCCTTCGTCGTCGGCGCAAGCACCGAGGACAGTGAAGAGGTCATCGCCTATGCCGAGGCCGGCGCGCGCACCGGTGCAGCCGCGGCAATGATCCTCACGCCGAAAGTCTTTGCCGGCGACGCGGCGGGCATGCAGCGCTTCTTCGAGGCGGCGCACGCCGGATCCGGCATCGCGATCATGGTCCAGAACGCACCCGCGCCGATGGGGATCGGCATGAAGCTGGACGACGTCGCCGCGCTCGCGCGCGCCGTGCCGGGCATCCTGTACGTCAAGGAGGAAGCGGCGCCGTCTGGCCAGCGGATCACCGAGCTGAGCGAGCTTGCCGGAGACTCGCTCGCGGCGGTGTTCGGCGGCGCGGGCGCGCGCTATGTCATCGACGAGCTGGTGCGCGGCGCGCGCGGCACGATGCCCGCCTGCGAGATCACGGAGGTTCATGTCGCGATGCTGGATGCCTTCGCCGCGGGGCGGGTCGAAACCGCGCGCGACCTGTTCGAGCGCAGCCTGCCGCTGCTGAGCATGCAGGCGGTGTTCCGCTGGCGACTGACCAAGGCCGTGCTGCAGCGCCGCGGGCTGATCGACAGCACCTATACCCGCGCCCCCGGCCCGGCGCTCGACCGCTACGATCAAGCCGAACTCAATACCCTGCTGGCACGGATGGGCGACCTCCTGTCGATCCAGGCACCCGGCATGGCGGCCTGACCATGCGGATCGCGGCGGTCGACTGCTTCATCGTCACGGTTCCGCGGGACACGCCCTATCTCGGGCCGCTGGCCGCGGGGGAGCGCATCAATTCGCGCGGCTATATCGTCCGACAGGGCAATGGCACGATCTACCCGACCGTCGATCGCTCGATCGTCGTCCGGATCACCGATACCGAAGGATGGGTCGGCTGGGGCGAAACCTACGGGATCTGTGCGCCGCGCGCGACGTGCGAGATCATCAACGACCTGCTCGCACCGGTCCTGATCGGTAGCGACGTCAGGGATCCCGCATCGACCTGGGACCTGCTGTACGGGCTGATGCGCGTGCGCAACTGCTCGACGGGATTCCATATCGATGCACTTGCAGCACTCGACATCGCGCTATGGGACCTGTCGGCCCGGCGTGCCGGCCAGCCGGTGCACGAACTGATCGGCACGCGCCTGCATGACGCGATCCCCAGCTACCTGTCGGGCCTGCCGGCGGCCACCCTGGCCGAGCGCGTTGCGCTGGCGCGGCAATGGCAGGACCGCGGCATGACCGCGTTCAAGTTCGCAGCCGTGGTCAGCCATGAGGGCGTCGTGGCGGAAATGGCGGCGCTGCGCGACGCGCTGGGGCCCGAGGCAGACCTGCTGATCGATCTCCACTGGAAATATGATGCGGCGCAGGCGCGCGACCTCATCAGGCAGCTCGTCCCCTTCGCACCCGGGTTCGTCGAGGCACCGCTCAAGCCCGAGGACATGGCAGGTCTCGCCGTGCTGGCGAAGGAAAGCCCCATTCCGGTGGCGGCGGGCGAGGAATGGTATACCGGCTATGAGGCGGCCAACCGCCTCGCCTTCGGACCCGTCGCCTATCTCCAGCCCGAAATGGGCCATACCGGCATCACCCAGTTTCTGCGCATCGCCGAGATCGCCGCGTCGCACGATATCGCGATCGCGCCGCACGCGACGATCGGCACGGGCATCTTCCTTGCGGCAAGCCTGCATGCGTCGGCGACGATTGCCGGACTCTGGAAACATGAGTGGCAGCATTCCGTGTTCGAGCGCAATCTGGCGCTGCTCGACACCGACATGGGTCATGGTCCCGCCGGCTATCGCCTCCCGACCGGGCCGGGCCTGGCGGTCGAACCGGGCGACGCCTTCTGGGCGGCGGCGGAGCGCGTCACATGATCCACGACCGCCTGTGCAGGAATGCGCGATCGTGCATAGAGTGCGGCCATGCGCGCTAAACTCAATGCCCAGCCCAATCAGAGCCTGATCGACGGCATCGCCACGCTTCAGGCCCTCGCCACCTCGCCGGAGCCGGTCGGCTCGCGCGAGCTTGCCCGTCAGCTCGACATCGATCCGACAAAGATCAACCGGCTGCTCAAGACCCTCGCCTATCTCGGCATCGCCCGGCAGACGGCGAACCGCAAATATACTGCCGGCCCGGGCATGCATGTGCTGGCGGCGCAGAGCCTGTTCGCCTCAGGCCTGATCCGGCGGGCCCTGCCCGTGCTCGAGGGGCTTCGCCGCTTCGGCCACACCGTCGCGCTCGGCGTGCTGTGGGGGGACAATGTCAGCTATCTGTTCCACGCGCCGCCGGGGATCGAGGCGTCGCGCGGCCTTGGCCGCATCGGCCTGCTGCCGGCAACGACCAGCGGCATCGGCATCGTCCTGCTCTCCGAACTCGACGATGAGGATGTCCGGGAGCTCTACAAGGACCGAGAGATCCCGATGTTTCCGGGAGGGATCGACCAGCTGCTCGCCAAGCTCGCCGAGGTTCGGCGGCTTGGCTATGCGCGCGTCCATGTCGCGGACGAGCGCGATCATCACGTCGTCGCGGTATCGACCGGCGATCCGGCGCATGCCGGCATCGCGCTCTCGGGATGGATCCCGGAATCGGCCACCGAGCCGCTGGTCGTCGCCCTGCGCGAAGCGGCACCTGAAATCGGGGGATAGATGACTGACACGGTAGTTCCGACGGGCACGGCCGGGCCGCCCAACCGACTTCGCTGGGCGATACTGGCACTGTTGTTCGGATCGACCGTACTCAACTATGTCGACCGCCAGACGCTGTCGATCCTGGCGCCTTTGGTCCAGCGCGAGCTCGCCATCGACGATATCGGCTATGCGCATATCGTCCAGCTGTTCCTGATTGCCTATACCTTTGCCTATCTCGTATCGGGCTGGCTGACCGACAGGCTCGGGACCCGGATGGCGCTGGCGCTGTTCGTCGGCTGGTGGTCGCTGGCGAATATCGCGACCGGGTTCGTCCGCAATGCGACGCAGCTGGGCGCGGCGCGCGCGATGCTGGGCCTGGGCGAAGCCGGCAACTACACCGCGGCGCCCAAGGCCGTGTCCGAGCATTTCCCGCCACGCGAACGCGGCTTCGCCCTTGGCCTCTATACGGCCGGAGCGATGGTCGGCGCGACGATCGCGCCGCCGCTGATCGGCTGGCTCGCCCTTACCTATGGCTGGCGCGAGGCGTTTGCCGTCACCGGAGCATTGGGTTTCGTCTGGCTGATCGGCTGGCTCGCCGTCTATCCGCGCGACAAGCGCGATCATGCGGTGGCGAAACAGCCAACGCCTTGGAAGGCGATCATTCGCGAACGGCCGCTCTGGGGGCTGGCGCTGTCGCGCATGCTCGCCGACCCCGTCTGGTACTTCTACCTGTTCTGGTTTCCCAAATATCTTGCCGGAGAGCGCGGGCTCGATCTCTCTGCCATCGCGATGACGGCCTGGATCGTCTATCTCGCAGCCGATTTCGGCAGCGTCGGCGGAGGACTGTTTTCGGGGCGGCTGATCCGCCGCGGCATGACGCCTTCCCGGTCGCGTCTGGCCGGAATGGCCTGTGCGGCGGCGCTGGCCCCGCTCGGCATGCTGATCGCCACGGATCCCTCGATTCCCATGACCTACGCGATCGCCGCAACCGTCGCGTTCGCGCACCTGATGTTCCAGACCAACATCAGCACGCTGGTCGTCGATCTATACCCGACGCGCGTGGTCGCCACGATCTTCGGCATCGTGGCAGCAGGAAGCGGACTGGGCGGGATCTTCTCGACGCAATTGGTCGGGATGCTTGCTCAGTCGCATGATTATGGCTTGATCTTCCTGCTGATGGGCGTGCTCCACCCGCTGGCCGTGCTGGTCGCGTGGCTCGCAGTCCGCAGCCAGCCGAGTTCGGAGTTGCGCTCCGCCGGCTAGTCCAGAGCGTTGCGGATCTGCCAGGCGCGGGCGAGGTTCGGCCAATCGGACATCGGCCAGGCGGGATTTCCGCGCAGCCCGAGGCCATGCGCGCCATCTTCGAAAAGATGCATGTCGATCATGCCGCCCGACCCGCGGACCGCCCCGAACAGACCCAGCGCGTGGTCGACCGGCACCACGCGGTCGTGCACCGCATGCGCCAGGAAGATCGGCGGAGTGATGCCGGGCAGGCGCTGATCGAATGACCAGGCGGCGGCGGACGCGTCGCTAGGGTCCTGCCCGAGCAAGGCAAGCTTCGATCCGGTATGCGCGCCGGCTCCCATCGACACGACGGGATAGAGCAGGATCGCGCCGTCGGGCCGCGTGAGCAGGCGATCGGCGCCATCGATCACCGGATAGGTGCGCTCATAAACCTTGGTGCACAGGCTGATCGCGAGGTGGCCGCCCGCCGATCCGCCAAGCACGCTCACCCGCCTGGGATCAACCGTCCATCGCCCCGCCCCGCCGGCTCGGATCAGCCGCATTGCCCGTTGGGCATCTTGCAGGGCGACGAGCGGCCCACCGCCCCAGCGATCCGCCGGCAGCCGATAGCGCAGGACGAATGCGGTGACGCCGATCGAATTGAACCAGCGGGCAACCTCATAGCCTTCCCGATCGATCCCGACCCTGGAATAGCCGCCGCCCGGCAGGATCAGCACCGCGGCGCCGCTGGGCTTCGGAGAGGTGAAATGGGCAAGAACCGGACGAGTCACATGTTCGGCCACGCGGTAGCGGAGTCCGGCCGTGTCGGTCTGGTCGTCGATCGCCTCGACGATATCGGGTACGGAGCCGCCGGGCATGCGCCCTTCGGGCCATAGCGGAATGAGGCCGTCGGGTTCGCGCGTATCCTGCGAAAAACGGGCGAAGCCGTCAGCACGCGCTTGAGGCTTCAGCTCATGTGCGATGGCTGCCCCTGGGGCGATCGCCGCCATCGCGAGAACGCCCCGCCGGCTCGGATGGGTAACGGACATGCGACCTCCATTCATGGTCACAAGCCTAGTTACCACAATGCTAAGAAAGCAACACCGATGTGGACGAACCCAACATATTCACGCTATCAGGTCGTATTACGATGCTATTTTGGCGCCACAGCGCATAGCCGAGCTACTAGTGCATGGCCGACCGAACGCTGCGATTGCCCCCATGAGGCGGGGCAATTGCATTTGGTTTGAAGCGGCCCCGTGCTCCGGCGCAGGCCGGAGCCTAGCTGCGGGGAGCACGATGGCTTTCGAGAGCCGAAATGCTCTCCCAACTGGGTTCCGGCCTTCGCCGGAACACGGAATTGCCGATAGACGCGGTCGAAACCCCAAATGGGATTGCTCCCTCTAGGTGCCGTGCAGCCGAGGGCGAGATTCAAAGGCGCGAGCCTAAGACAGTCGCGTGACCGCGTCGCGATATTCGGTCTCCAGCTCGTCGATGATCCTCACGAGCGGTGTGCGCTGCCGGACGGCGTCGACGCCCTGCCCGGCCGACCAGATATCCCGCCAGCGTCCGACTGCCGCCCCGGCCTCGTAGTTTCGATCAGGGCTGCCCCCCCCGCCTGCCAGATAGCCCGCAGCCGCCAGGCTGTCGCGTAGCCATGAGGCCATGGTTCCCGTCACCCGGTCGCTCAGCACGATGTCCTCGATACTGGCGGCCACCACTGCCCGCTTATAGTCCGAGCCGGCAAGGCTTTCGTCGCAGGCGATGAAGCGCGTGCCCATGCATGCGAGGTCCGCACCTGCCGCCCGTGCCGCCGCGACGCCCGCGCCATCGCCGATCCCGCCACCGATCGAAAGCGGGCCGCGGTGGAATTGCCGCACCGCCGAAATGAAGGCGAAGGGTGAAAGGTGTCCGGTATGGCCACCGGCTCCTGCGGCTAGGCAGGCAAGTCCGTCGGCACCGGCGGCGAGTGCCTTGCGGGCGAGCGCCACGTTCGGCACGTCGGCCATCACCATTCCACCATAGCTGCGCGCCGTTGCGACCGCCGCCGCCGGGCTGCCCAGCGCGGTGATCAGCACCGGGGGGCGATATTTGGCGATCAGCGCGAGATCGTCGGCGAGGCGCGGATTGCTGGAATGGGTGATGACGTTCACTGCCCATGGCCGGCCATCGACCCGCGCGGCGATCTCCGCCATCCAACGATCGAGTTCCGCCGTCGTTCGGCAATTGGGCGTCGGAAATGCGCCGAGCACGCCGGCCTGGGCCGCGGCCACCACCATCTCGACGCCCGACACCAGGAACATCGGCGCGACCAGCACCGGCAGCCTCAGACCCTTGGCAATGTTCATCCCGAAATCCGTTCCACGATCATCGCCGCCCCGATCCCCGCCGCACCGGTCACGACCACCAGCCCGTACCGACCGTCGTGGACGTCAAGCACGTCGAGCAGGCTCGACAGCAGGATCGCGCCGGTCGCGCCCATGGGATGGCCCTTGGCCAGATGGCCGCCGCCGACATTGACCCGCGCAGGATCGACCTCATGATCGCGCAGGAATTTGGCGATCACGACCGCGAATGCCTCCATGAACTCGATCGCGTCCATATCGGCAAGCGTGAGCCCCGCGCGGTCGAGCACACGCGTCATCGCGTCGAAGCCGGCGAGCAGCGAATCGTCCACCGATCCGCCGCATTGCGCATAGGCGACGATCCGCGCCCTGGCGCCTTCGGCCTTCCCCGACAGCATCGCTAGCGCCGCCCCGTCGCACATGGGCGGGGCATGAGCGAGGGTCAGGCGCGGCTCGTACGCCGCATCGCCGAGCGCAGCGGCATAGGCATCGCGAAGATCGGCAAATGCCGGCTCCATCGCGCCCGCCATCTCGGCGGTCATGCGTCCCCGGATGCATTCGTCCCGTTCCAGCCCGCTGACGCGAATGCGCGAGGCGATCAGCCCGGGCTCGGCTTCGGCGGCTGCGGCCGCTCGCTGGGATGCGACCGCCACTGCGTCCATCGCCGCGCGATCGATGCCCAGGCGGGTCGCGAGGCGATCGGCCGACAAGGCGACCGGAATGTAGCGCGCGGGCGGATCAAAGCCGTCGTCTTCGTAATAGCGCGCCTGGTCCGCCATGAACGGCACCTGCGACATCATCTCGACACCGCCGGCCAGCGCCCGATCGATGACGCCGGTCTCGATCAGTGCCGCCGCCTGGCCGATCGCGACCAGACCGGAGGTGCAGTAGCTGTTGAGCGTCTGAGCCGCGACCGGGTCGGGCAGACCCGCCGCCAGTTTCGATACCTCGGCGATATTGCCGCCCTGCGCGCCGACCTGACCGACGCATCCCAGCATCAGTGCATCGGCACGTCGCGGCTCCGCGCCACGCGTATCGAGCGCCTCGACCAGGGCAGCGACCAGCCCGTGCGGTGTCTCCCCCGCCAGGCCGCCGTCCGCCTTCGCCTTGCCGCGCGGGGTGCGCAATGCCTCGCGGATATAGACGGTCATATACTGTCTCCCGAAAGCGGCGCGCGCCATGCCGCCGGATGCGGATAGGCGAAAAAGCCGGGGGGTGCGCCGACGACATGGGGAATGGCGGCCAGCGCGACAGCAACCGTTGCGTCGGTCAGGGCGCGGGCGCGCGGCATGGCAGGATCGCCCTCGTCGATCGACAGCGTCATGCGGACGTTCGGCCGCCCCTCGATCGCGATGGTCCAGTGCGCCGCACCTGCTTCAGGGTGGAGCGACGGGTCGGCTGTCCACAGGATCGCCAGTTCGATTTTCGCCCCGCTGTCAAGTATCGCAACCCAGCGCCAGCGCGTTGCCGCCACCCGCCCGGCCGCGATCGTCCCCGCGGCGACGGGAATATCGCGCGGCGCCCGGGTGAGTTCGTGCGCCGGATCGATCCTCGCAATCCCCTGCCCCAGCCCCTGAGCCGCGAGGTGCAGCACTTCGGAGAAGAGCTGGGTATAGAGCTGAGCAAGCGGCCCCTGGGTGATGTCGGCCGTATCGGGATCGCTGCCGAAACCCATCAGCCCGAACACGAAACCGGGCGACGCCATGGCCGAGGCATCGACCGTTTCGTGAACGCGCACGGCATCCAGCCGGCTGCACAACCCCGTTGCCGCCAGCGCGATGCGCTCGACGATCACGCCCGGATTGACGCCCAAACCGGCAAGCGTGCTGCCGCCCGTCAGGCAAGCGGCGCGCAGCGGATCGGCATAGTCGGGCGCATGTGCCCAGGGCGCGTGGAAGCCGGCGATCGAGATCACGTTCTTGCCCGACGCCAGCAGTCGTTCGACATCGCCGTTCATCGCCGCATAGGGCAAGGTGATGCGCGGCATGTGAAGCACCACATCGGCGTCGAGCGCCAGGATGGCCGCAATATCGCTGGTCGCGGTGACCCCCACCGGGTCGCGCCCCGCCAGCGTGCCCGCATCCTGCCCTGCCTTATCGGCCGAATAGACATGACATCCGACGAGTTCGAGGTCGGGATGGTCGATCACCCGCCGCAATGCCGTTCTGCCCATCGACCCGGTCGCCCACTGCACCACGCGATATACCACGAGGTCAGACCGCGCGCCCTGTTTCGATGAAGCTGCGGTCCGCCCATACCGAATGCGTCCCGCTGCTGATCTTGTGCGGCAGCGCGATGCGGCACACCGGGCCGGCCGCAAGGTCCTTCGCGTCGATCAGGATGCATTCCGACGTGCCGCGATTTTCATCGATCACGAAGCTGACCAGATAGCCGTCATCCTCATCGACCGCGCCGATGCGCGGCGCAAACGGTGCTTCGCTGGCGTAGCGTCCCTCCTCCAGCATCAGTTCGGTCGTCTCGCCGGTCTGCAGGTCATGCTTGACGAAGCCGTTGAACAGGAACCAGCCCGGCTTCGCGGTGACCGAATAGACATAGCGATAGGGTTTGCCGGCGTGACGGGCGTTCATCATTCCGAACTCGACGATCCGGTCGGACAGCCGCTGCTCGACGGTTTCTCCCGTCTTGAGGTTGAAGCGCCAGCGGTGAAGTCGGCTCTTGAAGCTGTGCATGTCGAGATAGGCCATGAGGTGCTCATGCCCCTCGACTGCGCCCTCGGTCAGCGGCGCCGGGGTCGGCTCCTCCTGGAAATAGCCGTCGACCACGATCTCGTCGCCATCCTCATAGGCGTTGACGAAGTGGAGCGCATAACAGGGCGCCGCCTCGAACCAGCGGATATCCTCGGCCCCGCCATGCCGCGGGATCACCGCGAAACGCGACGGCAACGAATCGTGGAAGCGGACCGCATGGATGTCCCGCTCCAGAAGCCTCTCATCCCAGAAGGTCGGCAGGTCGTTGAGGATCGAATAATGCTCGGTAAACGCCATGTCGTGCGGCAGGCGTGGCCCCGGCAACGCGACGGGCACATAGGATTTGAGCCGCCCGTCCGCACCGACGACGCCATAATGCATATAGGGCGGGTGCTTGGAATAGTTGAAGAACAGCAGCTCGCCCGTCGTTTCGTCGACCTTGCAATGCGCCGAGACGCCGTCGATCGGTGCCCAGGGTGCGACGCCCAGATCCTCCAGCGTATCGGGATCGATCTGATACGCCTCGCCGCACTGGTAGAAGGTCGCCAGGATCTTCCCAGCATGGACGACCACGTCGGTCGAGGCGCTGTCCTTGATCGCACCATGCGCGCCGAAGCCAGGGCGCTTGGCGGTGCTTACCGGATCCGCCAGCCCGCCCCATAGCGACTCGCCCGCCTCCTGCTCGGCCGCGAAGCACCGCGTCCGCACGAAGCGATTGCCATAGCGCACGCGACCATTTGAGAATTCGATGCGGTGCAGCATCGCGTCCCCGTCGAACGGATGATGCCGGCCCAAGGGCTGATGCACCTGGTTCTCGGTATTGCGGATGTACATGCCCGCGATATCGGTCGGCACCGCACCCTCGATCACTTCCAGATCCTCCGCGTCCACCTCCTCATGCAGCGGGGTCCAGGCGCCGGTCAGATAGGGATGGTTGCTCGGCTTCAGACTGGTGACGATCGGCGGATGGCGAAACAGTTTCATGGACGATTTCCTTTTGTGGTCGCCGTCTGGGAGCAAGCGTGGCTCGCGGCCTTGATCGTGGCGAGCGGCATCAGAACCGGGTCGACAGCCGCAGGCCATAGGTGCGCGGCGCACCATATAATGACGATTCGTCCCCCAGGAACGGGATCACGCTGACGCGGTAGAGCCGGTTGGTCAGGTTCTTGGCCCAGAGCGAGAGCGCCCAGCCATTATCCGCTGCGCCAATCCCGATCCGGGCGTTGAGCAGCCCATAGCCCGGCTCGGCATTGGTGTTGTCGGGACCGTAGAAGAACGCGTCCTGATAGACATAATCGACATGCGTCCGCAGCGCGAGGTTGGTGCCGAGCGGCAGCGTATGATCGGCGGCTACCGAATATTGGAAATCGGAGGTCCGCGGCAGCTTGTTGCCCGTGAAGTCCAGGTTGCGACCCTGATCGATATAGTCGAGATATTTGGCGTCGATGATCGACCCCGATCCCGACAGCGTCAGGGTTTCTGTCACCGCGACGGTCAGTTCGCCTTCGACGCCGCGGATCCGCGCGTCGGCGGCGTTGGCGACGACGGTGGTCAGCAGCACGTCGTCGAGCTGCTCGACCTGCAGATCCTTGAAGTCGAGCTGGAACGCGGCGAGGTTCAGGCGAACCCGGCGGTCGAAAAAATCGCTCTTGATGCCGATTTCATAGTTCCAGGCAGTCTCCGGATCGAACGGACGTAGCGCCGTGGCCCGATCCGGGGTCGCCGATTGCCAGCCGCCGCCCTTGAAGCCGCGGGCAGCCGAGGCATAGAGCAGGATGTCCGGGGTCGCCTTGAACTCGACGGCGAAACGCGGCGTCACCTCGCGCCAGGTCTTATCGACCTCGACGGCATAGGGTTCGCGAAGCGGCGCCGGCGACAGGATGTCGCCCGGCTGGCCGAGACTCAGGATGCGCGCCTCGCCGTCCATCCGCTTCTTGTCGACGGTATAGCGCGCGCCGGCAGTGACGGTCAGTTGCGGGGTGATCGACCACGACACTTCGCCGAAGGCCGCATAGTTCTGCGCGACCCCGACCTGGTCGAAGATATTCTCGCCGTCGAGGCTGTCGCGCGTGCTGCCCGGTCCGCCCGGCAGGAAGCTTTTCGCAGTGTTGCGCGAGCTGCGATCGGTCTCCTCACGCAGATAATAGAGGCCGGCCAGCCAGCGCAGCGCCCCCGTGCCGTTCGACGCGATGCGCAATTCCTGGGTGATGCCCTGGTACTTCTCGAACTGGGTCAGCACCGAGTCGGTGAAGGATGGCGGCGACCCGGCACCCGCCTGGCTGTAGCGCTGCCCGGAATCGCCGCCGCGCAATGCGGCGAGATAGGTAAAGGTCGCGAAGTCCGCGTCATAATCGACGCGGCCGGTGACGCCGTAGGTCTTGCGCCGGTTGAACTGGTCATAAGGCGTTTCGGTCGTGCGCGGGTCCTTTGAACGCTGGCCAGTCGTGATCGGCCCGATCCCCGGCCGCGTCGGATCGTCGACGGCATGACGGGCCTGACCGCCGCCATTGTCGCTGCTGAAATCCCCGATCAGGTTGATCGTCAGGTTGCTCGCCGGCCGCGCAAGAAACGACAAGCGCGCACCATAACTGTCGAGATTTTCCAGCTCCTGCCCGTTGACGATGTTGCGGCTGAAGCCGTCATGCCGGTTGGTGTAGAGCGCGACGCGCGCCGCGATCGTCTCGCTTAGGGCTCCGGTGGCGTAGCTCTCCGTCTGGATGCTGTTATAGTTCCCGACGGAGATGGACACCCCGGCCGCAGAGCTGAACTTGGGCGCGGCGGTGACGAGGCTGACCGCGCCGCCCACCACATTCTTTCCGAAGATGGTGCCCTGCGGTCCGCGCAACACCTCGACCCGCTCCAGGTCGAAGATCGGCGGCGTCGCCGACCCGCGGCGGCCGATATAGACCTCGTTGAGGAACAGGCCGATCGAAGGGTCGGCGGTCGCGCTGTTCAGCCGGACTGTGCCGACGCCGCGGATAAAGGCTTCCTGCTCGAGCGAGCTTTGCGACTGGAACGTGAAGCTGGGGGTCCGCCCGGCAAATTCGGATAGGTTGACGATCTGAGCGTCGCGAATCGTGTCCCCGTCATAGGCGGTGATCGCGATCGGCACGTTCTGCAAGCTCTCCTCGCGCTTGCGAGCGGTGACGACGATATCGCTGACCTGCGGACCGTCGGCGTGCGGACGCTCCTCCTCGGGCGCAGCTTCCTGCGCCAGGGCGGGCGCGCCCATCAGTATGGCAGCAAGGCCGGCCGCGAGGCCGGTCGAGGTCAACATCGAACGAATCACGCCTTTGCGCAGGTCGCCAATCATCATGCTCTCCCTCATAAATCGCGCGGCTTGTGCCGCGACGCTTATCAGTCGTTTTATGCAAGTAGGTTCATATGGGGTCGCTTGCTTGTCAAGACTTACTTGTTGACATGCGCGCATCGGGCCGTCAGGCTACTTGCATAAACAGACTATGGGAGAGGCGCATGTCCGTATCGGATGAGCGGATGATTGCCGTTGGTCACGAGATGATCGACGCATGGAACGACATGGACTGGGACCGCGCCGCGTCGTTGATGACCGAGGATGCGGTGCTTCACTCGATGATGATCGATCCGATTGTCGGACGGGATGCGATCCACAAGCGCATCTCCGGGCTCGGCGCACTCGCCGACAGCATCGCGCTTGAAGTGCGCAATATCGGCGTGATCAACGGCACGCTGTACATGGAACGCGTCGATCGATTTGTGTGCAAGGGCAAGCCCGGGGCGACGCCCGTTTGCGGCGCACTGGAATTCGAGGGCGACAGGATCAAGGTCTGGCGCGAATATTATGACCGCCACCATCTGCTGAGCGAGATGGGCATGGCGCAGGATTTCGATTCGAGCACCCGGTAGGGGGCGCCGCACATGGCCACCGCCGCCCCGCCCCCTGTCTCTGCCACACTGCAGGTGGCGGCTGGCAACTGGCCGTCGCCGACGCGCAGCTGGTTCGCGGTCGCGGTGCTCACGCTTGGCTATGTCGTCTCGTTCGTCGACCGCACGATCCTCAGCCTGATGATCGACCCGATCAAGGCCGATCTCGGGCTGAACGACACCCAGATCGCGCTGCTGCAGGGGCTGGCATTCGGGCTGTTCTATACCGCGATGGGACTGCCGATCGGATGGCTGGTCGACCGGATCTCGCGCAAGCGGGTGATCGGCGTGGGTGTCACCTTCTGGTGCCTCTCGACCGCCGCCTGCGGACTGGCAGGCAATTTCTGGCACCTGTTTGTCGCGCGGATGGGCGTGGGTGCTGGCGAGGCGACGCTCTCTCCGGCCGCGATCTCGATGATCGGCGACACCTTCCCGCCCGAGAAGCGCGCCTTTCCGATCAGCGTGTATTCGATGGCCAGCTCGATCGGCGCGGGACTGGCGCTGATGGTGGGCGGTGCGGTGATCGGCGCGATCGCAGCCAGTCCGGAAGTGGTCCTGCCGGTCATCGGCGCCGTGGCGCCTTGGCAGGCGACCTTCATCATCGTCGGACTGGCGGGCCTGGTCGTCGTCATGCTGCTCGCCTTCGTGACCGAGCCGGTACGCCGCGATTTGCCGGCGCCCGCACAGGCCGGCACCGGCCTGCTCGCCCATATCCGCCGATATCCCGGCTTTCACCTGCGCCATCTGGGCGGCATGTCGCTCTATTGCATATTGATCTACGGCGTCCTGTCCTGGATGCCCGCCTATTTCATGCGCAGCTTCGGCTGGAGCCCGGCGGAGGTTGGCCTGCGCTACGGCTTCGTCGTTCTGGTCTTCGGAGGCTTCGGCCTGTCGGGGGCGGGCTGGCTCGCCTCCCATCTCGCGCAGCGCAGAGTCGAGGCAGCAAGTCACAAGGTCACCGGCTGGTCGATCCTGCTGGTGACGCCCTTCATGGTCGCCGCCTGTCTTGCCCCCTCCGGCTGGATCGCGCTGGCCATTCTGGTGCCGGGTCTGATCTTCTTTACCGCGTCGGGCGGGATCGCGGTTGCCGCCCTGTGCGAGGCGGCGCCGGGCACGCTGCGCGGTCGCGTTGCCGCGCTCTATTTCTTCACGCTCGGCATCGTCGGCCTCACCATCGGGCCGGTCAGCGTCGCGCTGATCACCGAATATGTGTTTCGCGATCCGCAGGCGCTCGGGCCGGCGATCGCAGTCGCGGCGGGCGCGCTCGGGCCGGTGGCCGGACTGCTCGTCCTGTCCTCCGTCGGACCGTTCCGGCGCGCAATCGCGGCAATGGCCGCGACCACCCGACATCCGCAGGAGCAGCAGATATGACCTATATTCTCGGCGGGTGGCAGACCGACTTCGCAGCCAATTGGGCGCGCGAGGGTAAGGATATGGCGGACATTTTCGCCGAAACGCTGCACGCCGGCCTTGCCGCAGCACAACTCGATGCCGGCGAGATCGAGGTGGGACATGTCGGCAATTTCGTCGGCGAGCTGTTCGCGGGCCAGGGTCTGCTGGGCGGCTTTTTCGGCGAGGCCGATCCGGCGTTGGACGGACTTCCGACTGCGCGGCACGAGGCGGCATGCGCATCGGGCTCGGTCGCGATCATGGCGGCGATGGCAGACCTCGAATCCGGTCGCTACGACCTTGCCTGCGTCATCGGGCTCGAACAGATGCGCAATGTCCCGGGGCTCACCGCCGCACAGCATCTCGGCGCCGCAGCCTGGAACGGGCATGAATTCGGCGACGCGACCTATGTATGGCCGCGTGCCTTTTCCGATCTCACGCAGGAATATGATCGCCGCTATGGCATCGATCCGCGGCATCTGGGTCGCATCGCGGAGGTCAATTTCGCCAATGCGCGCCGCAACCCCAATGCGCAGACGCGCGGATGGCAATTCACGCCGGAGAGCTTCACGGCCGACGACGACGCCAATCCGGTGGTCGAGGGGCGCATTCGAAAGACCGACTGCGGACAGGTGACCGATGGCGCCAGCGTCATTTTCCTCGCCTCTCCGCGTCGCGCCGAAGAATATGCCACGCGACGCGGGATCGCGATCGATCGCTTGTCGCGCATTTCGGGCTGGGGCCATCGATCCGCGCCGATTTCCTATGCGCGCAAGATCGCAGACTCCGATGGAGCTACCCACGTCTTTCCGCAGGTGAAGCGGGTGGCCGAGGAGGCTCGCTCGCGCGCCGGCTTGCCGATCGAGGCGATCGACGCGTTCGAGGTCCATGACTGTTTCACCACCACCGAATATATGGCGATCGACCATCTCGGCCTGACCGCGCCCGGCGAGGCATGGAAGGCGATCGAGTCCGGCGCGATCGAGATCGGCGGCGCGCATCCGGTCAATCCCTCGGGCGGACTGATCGGCGGCGGGCACCCGGTCGGCGCGACCGGCATCCGCATGGCACTCGACGGGCACAAGCAGGTGATCGGTACCGCGGGCGACTATCAGGTCGAAGGCGCAAACGCCGTCCAGACACTGAACATCGGAGGATCGACCACGACAACGGTCAGCCTGATCGTCACGCGCGAGTGATCCACCGACGAACCCTGATGATCGGGAGCGCGGCCCTGTTGTGGGTCGAACCCCTCCCGGCATTCGCGAAGGAGAGAGAGATGACCGACCATGTTGCGACCCTGCGTCGCGTGATCGAAAGCTGGCACCGCGCCGACATCGACGGCGTGCTCGCCTGCCTCCATCCGGACGTGGTCTGGAACAATTCCGGCGGCATCCGGGCGCCGCTTCAGGGGCGCGACGCGATGCGCAAGGCGCTGGAGGCGATGAAGGGCCGCATCACAAACAATCGCTGGCGGCTGTTCGACGTGGCACAGGTCGGCGACACCGTCTGGATGGAGGGGGTCGACGAATTCGACACTGCCGACGGTATCCGGGTCGCCATCCCCTATTGCGGCATCCTGAACTACGAAGACGGCCTGATCCGCAACTGGCGCGAATATTTCGACGGCCGGTTGCAGGAGAACCAGCTCGCCGGGCAAGGCGTCAGCGAACATGTCGAGGCGATGCTTACGCGGCCGGCGGTCTGACGATGGCCGCCGCCGCCCCGCCGCCCTTCCGCGAAGCGCGGCTGATGCCGGTCGATCTCTCGCTCGACCGCCGCGACGATGGCACGATCCTGCTGGCGACGAAGATCGGGCTGGCGGAGTTCGATTCCAATCTGCCGGCAGCGTTTATGCGTGCCGCACAGGTACAGCCGGACAAGCCCGCCCTGGCATGGCGCGAGGCCGGCCGTGATGGCTGGCGGACCATCACCTATGCCGATCTCAAGCAGCGCATCGACGCGGCGACGCAGTGGCTGCTAGATCATGCGCCGGCGGGCCGGCCGCTGCTCCTCATCGCCGATAACGGACTTGCCTTTGCGGTGATGAGCTTTGCCGGCTGGGCGGCTGGTCTGCCGGTGGTGCCGGTCAGCAGCGCCTATGCCGCGCTGGGCGGCGATTATGGCCGGCTGGCGCATGTCGTTCGGAAGACGCGCCCGGGCGTGATCGTGGCGGGCAATGCGGCCCGCATGGCCGACGCGATCCAAAAGCTCGACACCGGGGACGCGCTGATCGTGACCGACGTCCCCTCGGCGATGAGCGCGCGGGCAATCGGACTCGACGCACTTTACGCGACCGCACCTACCGACGCGGTCGCGGCAGCGATCGACGCGATCCAGCCGGACGATATCGCCGTCTATATGCTGACCTCGGGCTCGACCGGCCTGCCCAAGCTGGTCGAACTCAGCTTCGACAATCTCGGCGCCAATACGATCCAGTGCCGCCAGATGGTCGGCGAGGCCGCGGGGTGGCACGATGCGATGCTGGACTGGCTGCCTTGGCATCATGCCGCTGGCGCATCGGTGCTGCGGAACACGCTTACCGAGGGCGGCACGCTCTATATCGACGACGGCAAGCCGGTGCAGGGCCTATTCGAGGAATCGATCCGCAACCTGCGGGAAATCGGGGTCGGCTTCTACAACAACGTCCCGATGGGCTATGGCATGCTGGTCGAGGCGCTCGAGCGCGATCCGGTGCTCCGCCGCACCTTCTTCTCGAAACTTCGAGTGATGCTCTATGGCGGTGCCGGGCTGAGCCAGCCGGTCTACGACCGGCTTCAGGCCGCCGCGATCGCAGAGACCGGCCATCGCATCATGCTGACCTCCGGCTATGGCGCGACCGAGACGGTCTCGGCGTTCATGGCGATCTATTTCGAGACGGACCGCGTCGGCATCGGACTCCCCGCCCCCGGCGCCACGGTGAAGCTCGTACCGCAGGGCGATCGCTTCGAGGTGCGCGTCAAGGGACGGATGGTTACGCGGGGCTATCTCGACGAGCCGGACAAGACCGCCGCCGCCTTCGATGAGGAGGGCTTCTACCGGACCGGCGACATGGCGGTGTTCAACGATTCCGATCGCCCGGAGGCCGGGCTCGCCTTTGCCGGGCGAGCGGCCGAGGAATTCAAGCTGTCGAGCGGCGCATGGGTCTATGGCGGCGCGCTGCGCGACCAGTTGCTAAAGGCGCTGGCACCGATGGTCCGCGAGCTGGTGCTGTGCGATGCCGACCGTCCCTATCTCACGCTGCTCGCCTGGCCGGCGCCATCCGCATCTCGCACAGACATTGCGGCGGCCCTCGCAGCATTCAACACCGGTCAGCAGGGCAGCGCGTCGCGCATCCGCCGCGCGCTTCTGCTGGACGAACCGCCCAGCGCCAATGCGCACGAGATGTCGGACAAGGGAACCGTCAACCGCCGCGCGGTGATCGATCGCCGCGCCGATCAGGTCGCGCGCCTCTACGCCGACACGCCCGACGCCGACATCATCGATCTGGGAGACGCCCAATGACCGACCCCGCCCTCCAGGCGCTGCTCGACCGGCAGGCCATCACCGACGTCATCAACCTCTATCTGCGCGGTGCCGATCGCGCCGATATCGATCTGATCGCCGCCGCCTATCACCCGGACGCAATCGAGGACCATGGCGGCGTCTTCAAGGGCCCGGCGTCCGACTATGTCGCGCTGATGGCCAAGATGCTGCCCCGTGCCGGGATCATGAACCATCTCGCCACCAATCTGGTGATCGAACTCGATGGCGAGGTCGCCCATGCCGAACATTACATCCTCGCCTTCGCGCGGATGAAAAAGGATGGCGAGACGTTCGACACGCTGACGCTCGCCCGCGCGCTCGACCGGTTCGAGCGTCGCGACGGCCTGTGGAAGATCGCCCATCGCCGGCTGGTATGGGAATGGAACCACGAGATGCCCCATGCGGAAAGCTGGGGCCGCGGACTGATGTTTCCGCCCGGCACCAATCTGGTGATGAGCGCGAAGAAGCCGAACGACAGTCTCTACAAGCGGGATGCCGCCTGATGGCCACGCAGATCGAAGGCGCGACCGCACTCGTCACGGGCGGAAATCGCGGGATCGGCGAAGCGTTCGTTCGTGCATTGCTGAATGGGGGCGCGGCGAAGGTCTATGTCGGCACGCGGGATCCGGCCAATGCAAGCCATCTGGCGGCGGAAGGCGGGGAGCGGGTCGAGATCCTGACGCTCGACCTGGCCGATCCGGAGCAGATCC
This sequence comes from Sphingomonas sp. BL-S-25, assembly GCF_055521555.1. Lineage (NCBI taxonomy): Bacteria > Pseudomonadati > Pseudomonadota > Alphaproteobacteria > Sphingomonadales > Sphingomonadaceae > Sphingomonas > Sphingomonas sp. BL-S-25. The sequence goes on along the minus strand of NZ_CM145486.1, from coordinate 3,989,847 downwards.
TGGCGGCCGCGCGCGATGCCGGCGATGTCTCGATCCTGGTCAACAATGCCGGCGCCTTTCTGAACCAGCGGCTGATCGGTGCCGAGACGATCGACGCCGCACGGGCGGAGATGGAGGTCAATTATTTCGGCCTGCTCGGCATGTGCCGCGCCTTCGCCCCGATCCTGAAACGCAATGGCGGCGGCGCGATCGTCAATGTCCTGTCGTCCGGTGGACTGGTCGCGGTGCCGGCGATGGGCGGTTACAGCCCATCCAAATTCGCCGCGCGTGCGGCCAGCACCTCGATCCGCGCCGAACTGGCAAAGCAAAGGACCTCGGTCACCGCGCTGATCGTCGGATCGGTCGACACGCGCATGGCCGCGCATGTCGAGGGCGCGAAGGAGCGGCCCGAGGATATCGCGCGCATTGGCCTGTCCGCGATCCGGCGCGGTGCCGACGAGATCGACACCGACCGCATGGCGATGGAGGTCCGCGCCGCGATGGCCCGCGACCCCAAGGCGCAGGAACGCGCGCTGGCGCGGATGCTCGACATGGACAGCATTTCGACCGGGCGCTGATCCGGCGATCGAAAGGGGGAGCGAAACGGCAATGGCAATCGTGCAAATCCTGGCGATCAACGCGCTGACGGTCGTGATCGCCTTCACCCTGCTCTGGGCGATCTGCGCCTCGATCCGCGACGTCACGATGGTCGATGCCTGGTGGGCGCTGGGCATGGCCTTGCTCGCACTGGCGACCTTCGTTCAGCTTGGCGGCGGAACCGACCGGCGCGTCCTGCTGCTCTCGCTCTGCCTCGTCTGGGCCGTCCGGCTGGGCGGCTATCTCTTCTGGCGCTGGCGCGATCACGGTCCTGACCGTCGCTATGTCCGGATGATGGAAAAGGCGCAGGAGAAGCGCGGCTGGACCTATGGCAAGGCGTCGTTCTGGCTGGTGTTCGCGACACAGGCGCCGCTCCAGTTCATCGTCGCCCTGCCGGTGATGCTGGGGATGATCCAGGCCGAACCGGCCGCGCTCGGGACGATGGCCTATGTCGGCGCGGCGCTTGCGATCTTCGGCATCGCCTTCGAAAGCCTGGGGGACTGGCAGCTGACCAGCTTTCGCAAGAACCCGGCGAACCAGGGCAAGGTGCTGTCGACGGGACTGTGGCGCTACACCCGCCATCCCAATTATTTCGGTGACGCCTGTGTGTGGTGGGGCCTGTTCCTGATCGGAGCGGAAACGGCGATCGGCTGGTGGGCGCTCCCGGGGCCGCTGCTGCTCACCTGGACGCTGATGAAATGGTCCGGCGCACCGACGCTGGAGTTCCGCATGCGCAAGACCAAGCCCGACTATGCCGACTATATTGCGAGCACCTCGGGCTTCGTCCCCTGGCCGCCCAAGCGCGCTGCCTGAACGGAGAGCCGAGATGCAATTGACGCCGCAGGACAAGGTCGACGACTATACCGCCCGGGGCTGGTGGGGCGACCTGACGCTCGACGACTGGCTACAGCGCAACCGGCGCGAGGTTCCCGACCGATTGGCACTGGTCGATCCGGCAAACCGCGCCGATCTCGACGGGCGGCCGCCCCGCCGCCTGACCTGGGGCGAACTGGGCGAGGAGGTCGACCGCGTCGGTGCGGCGCTGCTCGACTGCGGGTTGGGCAAGGACGATATACTCACCTACCAGCTGCCCAATATTGCCGACACCGTGAGCCTCGCGCTCGCGGCCTCGCGCATCGGGGTAATCATCTCGCCGGTGGCGATGCCCTATCGCCGGCACGAGCTGACCCATGTCGCCGACACGGTTCGACCGCGCGCGATCGTCACGCTGGCGACCTTCGCGGGCTTCGACCATTCGGCGATGGCGCTCGACGTCGCGCGGGATCGCGACTGCCAAGTACTGGTCACCGGCGGGCATGCAGTCGAGGGGACGATCGACCTCGACGCCCATATCGCCGCCGCCGATCCTGCGCGCGCCGCTGCCTATCATGACGCGCAGCCGATGCGCCCGGCGGAAGTCTTCACGATCTTCTGGACGTCCGGCACCGAAGCGCGTCCCAAAGGCGTGCCGCGCGACCAGAACCAATGGATCGTCAACGGCCAGATGGTCGCGGAGGCGGCCGACATCCGCGATGCGGAAGTGCTACTGAACCCGTTCCCGCTGATCAATATCGGCTCGTTCGGACTGGTCACGCCGTGGCTGATGAAACAGGGCACGTTGGTCCTCCATCATCCGTTCGATCTCCAGCTGTTCCTACGCCAGATCGTCGAGGAGCGGGTCAATTACACCATCGCCGCCCCTGCCATCCTCACGGCGCTGCTCAAGGCGCCGGGACTGCTCGACAGCATGGACCTGTCCTCGCTGCGCGCGATCGGATCCGGCTCGGCCCCGCTTTCACCTTTCATGATCCAGGGATTTGCGGAGCGCTATGGGATCGAGGTGTGCAACATCTACGGGTCGAACGAAGGCGCCTCGCTGTTCAGCGACGCGCGCTCCATGCCCGATCATAGCGAGCGTGCCCGCTATTTCCCGCGCATGGGGGTGGCGGGGATCGACTGGCCGGGCAGCGTCAGCCACGCGATGATCCAGACACGGCTCGTCGATCTCGAGACCGAAACCGAGATTACCGAACCCGGAAAACCCGGCGAGCTGCGCTTCCAGGGGGCGGCGACCTTCGGGGGCTATTGGGATGATCGCGAGACCACTGCGAACGCCTTCGACGCACACGGGTTCTACCGCACCGGCGACCTGTTCGAGATTGCCGGGGACGGGCCGGCGCCGCGCTTCTATCGCTTCGTCGGTCGCTGCAAGGAGATCATCGTCCGCGGAGGGGCCAACATCTCGCCGGCGGAGATCGACGACCTGCTCGCCGGCCATCCCGCAATCAAGGAAGCCGCCGTGGTCGGACTGCCCGACGATCGGATGGGCGAGCGCATGTGCGCGGCGGTCGTTCCGGTCGATGGTGAACAGCCGGATCTCGCGGCGATCACGGACTGGCTGGAGCAACGCGGCCTCGCGCGCTTCAAATTGCCCGAGCAGCTCGTGCTGCTCGACGCGCTGCCGCGCAATGCGATGAACAAGGTGCCGCGCCGCGAACTGCGCGCCCTGATCCTGGACCGACCTGCTTGACCCGCCATGCCATGTTCGCGCGGCTGGTGACGGCATGGAATGCGGGCGACATCGACGGCGTGCTCGCAGTGATGACCGACGATGTGCGCTGGCACGTCGCTGCGGGCGCTTTCGCCCCATTAGAAGGCAAAGCCGCGGTCCGCGTCTTCCTCATTCAGTTGCGATCCGACATGGCTGAGACACGCTGGCGCATCCTGCGCCACGCCGAGGATGGCGATCTGCTGTTCGTGGAGGGCGTCGATGCCTATCGCCGCACCAACGGAGTCGAGATCGCGATGCCCTATGCCGCGGTGGTCGAGTTCGAGGGCGACCGGATCGCGGCGTGGCGCGATTATCTCGACACGCGCCGGATGGAAAAGCTGCGCGCAGGCGAAGACGCACCCGACCATGTCCGCGCGTTGACCAGCTGAACTGCCCCCTGCCCTATGGCAGGATCGTCGAGGTCACCGTCACCTCGGCATGGCACTGGTCGCAGGTGATGCGCGGCCGCAGGACCTGACCGCAGGGCCGGTGCGTGAGAATTTGCGGCGGCCCCTTGTCTCCCGCGAGCCAGCGGTCGCCCCAGCGGATCAACTCGACGATCAACGGAAACAGATCGCGCCCCTCGGCAGTCAGGCGGTACTCGAACCGCTCGGGCTTTTCCTGATAGCGGACCCGCTCCAGGATTCGCAGCGCCACCAGGCGTGCCAGCCGTTCCGAAAGGATGTTGGGCGCCACGCCCAATTGCTCCTCGAATTCGCCAAACCGGCGCGTGCCACTGAACGCCGAGGCGATGGTCTGCGCGATCCAGCGATCGCCGAGCACTTCCAGCGCCCGCTCCAGCATCTTTTCATGCGGATCCAGCTTGCCGCGCTCGACCGAGGAACGCCGCTGTGCACGCGGCGCCTGGGGCGGTTCCAGCCCTGCCCCCGGCCCCTCGGTTGCGAACACATCGCGCGGAACCACCTCGCCATCGCAGGACGCGCAGCGCAGTTCGGGAGTGAAGACGTGCCCGCACTCATGGCGAAGCGAGTGGATCGGCGCCTCGGGATCGGGAAACCAGCGCTTTTCCCAACGAATGATCATCAGCGACGCCCCGAACAGGTCGACGCCCATCGGGGTCAACCGATACTCGAATCGCAGCGGCCGCTCCTGATACTGGGCTCGCCGGAACACGCCCGCATCGACCAGCCGTCCCAGCCGATTGGTGAGCAGGCTTCGGGCGATCCCGATGCGCCCCTGAAACCCTTCGAACCGCTTCACCCCGCCAAAGGCAAGATACAGGATCATCAGCGTCCAGCGATCGCCCAGAACGTCCAGCGCGCGGCGTGCGGAATTGGAGGGGAATTGGTGGAGCAAATTGTCGCCGTTCAGGGCTGATGCGGAGGGGAACTTCTATAACCGAACTCGCTAACGCGATTTGGCAACTGAACCAATGCAAAATCTCGGCTGCCGGTCAGGATCGATCAACCGACCCGTTCGATCCGTCTCCTGCTGGTCCGGATCAAATTGCTGCCTGCCGCAGTGCGTTACGGTCGATTTTTCCGATGGCGGTCAGAGGCAGCGCGCTGCATATGGTCACGCTGCGAGGCATCAGGTGGCGCGCCACTCGTTCTTTGACCCAGTCGAGCAGTATCGCCCCTTCCAGTTCGACACCGCCACGCGGCACAACATATACCGCCAGCCGCTGGCCAAAGTCTGGATCCGGGACGCCGATCGCTACCGCCCGAGCCACCCGCGGATGGGTGATGAGGACGCTCTCCAACTCCCATGGATTGGCGTTCTCGCCGCCGGAGACGATCATGTCGTCGGTCCGGCCGCGCAGGAACAGGCGGCCTGACGGGTCGCGATATGCCAGGTCTCCCGTCTGGATCCAGTCGCGAGCGGCTACTGATGCGGCGTTGCGAACAAGTAGCTCGCCCTCTTCGCCAAGTCGGATGTCTGCGCCCCACACCGGCCGGCCGATCGTTTCGGGCGCCTCCGCCAGATCCTCCGGCTGTGCGAGGGCCGCAAGTCCAGCCTCGCTCGTGCCGTAGAGGTTGAACAGACTGCCCCCCAGACGCTGCCGGCATTCTCGCACTAACTCCACATCCAGCGGGGCGCCGCCTGACACGACGCAGTCCAGCGAGTCGAGTGGCGCCGGCACTGCCAGCAACCGCCGCAGAACCGTCGGCACCGCCACCAGCGTGTCGATCCGTTCGGCGTCGATGAGCGCGGCGGCAGCTTCGGCATCGAGCCTCGGTCGCAGATGCACCGTCCGCCCCAGCGCAAGAGCAATCACCAGCGACGCGAGGCCGAAACCGTGAAACAGCGGCACGGTCACCAGGACTGCCTTTCGCTGCTCCATCCGCAACGCAGCGACGAGGTGCAGGAACAGCCGAAGCATGCGTCCGGGCGCGACCGCGCGGGCAGCGGCTTTGGGCAAGCCGGTCGTTCCGCCGGTCAGCACGACGATCTCCCCGGACGATCGCCGGGGCAGATCGATTTGCAACACGGTGCCTTGCAAGAGCAATTCGGCCGGATCGACTATCTGGATTCCGCTGGTCGGCACGGTTGCGTCACGGCTAGCGATTACCCGGTCGACACCGTGCCGGGCCAGCAGCTGCGAAAACTGCGACGCCGGCAGGCCTGGATTGATCAGGACCGCGCGCGCCCCCAATCGGGACAGGGCAAGCAAAGTGCGAACGAAACTCAGGCCGTTCGCCGCGGCGATGCCCACGGGCGTTCCGCGCCCGACGCCATGATCCCGGCTCAGGACGGCGGCAAGCCGTTTGGCCTGATCGGCAAGCGCCGTGTAGCCGACACGCTCGGACCCGTCGTCGATGACCCCGCCCGGGCAGACCCGCGCACCCATCCGGACGAGCGCAATCAGGTTGACGCCGGACCGCGCTACCGAACGTCCAAGCGTTAGCAGCGCGACCGGAGAGAACAGGCCCGATCGCAGCGCGCTCGAAATGATCCAGCGGCGTGAAGGCCCCTGCCGCTTCAGCGCAACGCGCTCCGCTCTCGCCAGTCGGCGATCGGCTCCCACGTGCTTCTCGCGAGTGCGACCCCAAGCTGAGCGGGCGGCAGCCACCAGGGCCGCCAGCACCGCGGACGCCGCAGCATCGCGGCGACGATATGCAGAGCAGCCTGTTCCGCAGTCATCGCCGGCATCCGGTCATAGGCGCGCGTCGGCGCGATCATCCGCGTGCGAACCAGCGGCAGGTATATCGAACTCACCGCGACACCCCGCGCGCGCAATTCGGGCGCAGCGCTGCGCAGCCATTGGTCGAACGCCGTCTTGGACGCCTGATAGGCGGCCCAGCCGGGCGCGGGCGGCAGGAGGACATTCGCCGCGGAGACGTTGATGATCTGCCCCCTTCGCTCGATCAGCGCCGGTATGGCAGCGAGAGTCAGGCGGCATGGCGCGAGATAGTTGACCGCGTTGGTGCGGGTCGCGTCCTGGGGCCGATCGAGCGAGGCCATGACCGGGCGCCGGATCGACTTGCCTGCATTGCTGACGAAGATGTCGAGCGGAGGGAGGGTCGTTATGAGCCGCTCCACCGCCTCGGCATCACTGAGATCGCAAATGTAACTGTCCGCGGTGCCGCCATCCGCGGCGATTTCGCGCACCACTTGCGCCAGCCGGTCGGCGGTCCGCGCTACGAGCAACAGCCGGGCACCCGCCCTGCCCGCGATCCGCGCCACCTGCTCGCCAATCCCGTAACTCGCGCCGGTGACCAGGATGGTTCGCCCCGCCAGGCTGCGGCTAAGCGCCATCACGTCCAGCCGAGGCGACGGAAAAAGCAACCTTTCGAGGATCGTGGGCACCACATCACAATGCAGCGCTTCGTCCTTAAGTAAAGCGTACCGACGTGCCCCCGATCGCTACGCAGGTCCTGCGGATCCACGCATGGCGCCCTTGGTCACCGCTCAGCCGCGCCATACAGCAGCGCGTTGAACAGCAATTTATAGGTTCCGTAGGACTGAGCGCGTTGCGCGACCTCCGGTCCCATCAGGAACAGCTTGCCGCGACCGATATCGACATCGGCGACGGCAATGGTGCCGGCCAGCTTCTCCTCGCCGACCGCCCATCCGCTGCGCAGCAGGTCGCGCCCCTCGAACCAGGAGACGGTGCGGACGGTGCCCTTGCCCGGCACGGGCTTGAAGCTTTGCGAGGACAGGAAGAACATGTCGGCCTGGTCCGGCATGCCGAAGCCCAGCGGCTGGCTGTTATCGATCCGCGCGCGAAGGATCGATCCGGGAATGTAGAAGTCGCGCGGTTCCAGCGGCTTGTCCTCGCCATCGACCCGCCGCGACAGGGCGGCGCCGAGCGGCGCCTGCATCAGTTCGGCCAGTCGCCCCGAGCTGCCGATAGCGACGACCGCGCCGCCGCCCTCCACGAAGCGTGCAACGGCGGGCACGGTCCTGGCGTCGGTGACCTGGCCGAGCATCGCGCGCATCCCCGGCGGTGTGTCGCTCTCCTCGGGCTGGCGCGGCGCGCGGTCGCCGCCCCAGGCGCCCTTGGGCGGCAGGGCGTCGTCGGCGAACAGCAGCACGTCATAGTCGCGCTGCAAATTGCCTGCGTCGAGGCGTTTGGCATAAACCTGTTCATAGGGGAATTCGAAGCGCTCGAGCAGCCAGCGGGTCCAGCCGGCGGGCATCAACCCACCCCAGCGGTCGACCAGCCCCACCCGAACCGGTTTCAAGGCGATCGAAGCGCCAGCCGGTCGTGCGGCAACGGCGTGCGCATCGATCCCCAATTCCGCCACCGCGCGCTCGAGGATCGCCCTCGCCTTTGGCGATGCTGGCACCCAAAGGGCGCCCGGTTGCAGTGCCGTGTCCCCCGCCCCGACCGCCCCGGTCATCCAGCGCGCGGGTACGCCCGCCTTCAGCAGGCGGTTGGTCAGGATGAAGCTGTTGTTGGTTTCATGCCCGACCAGCCATCCGGCCATACCGCTGCCCTGGATCCGGCCCGGCGGCGGCGTCATCACCTCACCCACCGGCGCAGTCGGCGCTTCGAACGGGTCGAGCACCCGGTCGAATCCGACCCCCATCTGGTACGCAAGTGTGTACCCGGTAATGTCATAAGGCGCCTGGGGCGGGCCGCCGGGATATTCGGTATCGTGGGGATGATCCTGCGGCTCGAACATGTCAAGCACGTGCGGACGATAGGCCTGCGCCGTGCGGACGACGAAACTACCGGCTGGATAGTGTTTGCCGCCCGCGGTGAATGCCTGATCGGCGCGCTCGACCTCGACGCCCGCCTTGATCAGCGCGTTGAGGAAGGTAATCGCCGTGGGCAGATCGCGTTGGTCGGCCGGCAGGATATAGGCGCGCGGATCGCGCTCCGCCGGAACCTGGGTCAGTGTCGTGTAGAGTGCGGGATCGATCTTCTTCGCCCCCCGCCCGCTGTCGCCTTCATCCTTGAACGGGGCCGCGGCCTTCAGACGATCGACCTTGGTCGGCGTCATCGTCCAGCTGTCGCGGCTGCCCCGCGCGATGCTGTTCGCGCCCATCCGCCAGATGTTGAACAACAGCCGCTCGCGGTTGCGCGAGGCATAGTCCATCACCGCACGGTTCAGGCTCCACTGATAATCGAGCGAGTCCTGGAGGTGCCAGTCGCGCGGCGCGATCGGCATCGGCTCGTCGCCCCGTGGCAACTGGGTCGCCGGCACCAGCGGGATCTTAGCGGGCGTCGGCCCGCCGATGATCTCGGTCAGCAATCCGATGCTGTTGTGGAAATACGAGACCGAGCGTTCCATGCCATTATGCCAGGTCGAATAGCGCGCGGCGCTGCGCATGCCGGAGCCCGCCTTGCCCTCCGCGATCAGGCGGGAATGCATCGCATGCCCGACCTCGCTCAGCTGCGACATCACGATCGGATCATAGTTGAAGTTGAACGGGTCGCGGAACGGCGGAACGAACACCACCATGCCCTCAGGGCCGGTCTGGTGCTGGTTATAAACGATCTGCGGATACCATTGGCGAAACAGGACCCGGTTGACGTTCTCGGTCTCGGGCATCTGCGCCATGTAGCTGTCGCGATTGTTATCGTGCCCGATATATTTCTGGTACAGTCGCGGCAGCGTTTCGAAGGTCCGCTTCTTGGGATCTGCGCTTCGCATATACCAGTCGCTGACCAGCTCCATCCCGTCGGGATTGTCGTGCCCGAACAACAGGATGCAGTCGTCCAGGATCCGCATCGTCTCGGGGTCGGACTCGCTCAACATGCGGTGAATGACCTGTAGCTGGCCCTGCGAGGTCACCGTCTCCGTCGCGTGCATGCCGGCGTCGATCCAGACGATCGCCTTGCCGGTCTGGGCCAGCGTCCGCGCTTCCGCCTCGCTCACCCGGCCGCGGGCAAGTTTCTCGGCAGTTGCGCGATAGTCGTCGAGCTTCGCGAGATTTGCGGGCGACGATACGATCGCCATCCACTGCGTCCGCCCTTCGGCCGTCTTGCCGATATCGACGAGGCGGATGCGATCCGACTCGCTCGCAAGGCGCTTCAGATAGGCTTCGTATTCGCTGTAGTTGGCGAGATAGTAATCGCTGCCGATCGGCTGCTTGAAAAAACCTTCGGGGGCGGTGACCGGCTTCGACGCCTGGGCAAAGGCGGCGGGCGAAAGCAACAGGGCGGACGCGGGCAGCAGCAAACGAACCTTCATCGGCGGACTTCCTCATCCAGAACCATGTGCAGCGACCTGCCGGAACTGCGCGAAGCGGTTCCGGCAGGGGGGGACATTCAGTCGGCCTTCTTCACATATTTGTCGAACCAGTCGAATGCTTCCGCCAGTACATGGAGGCGGGTTTCACGGGCCGCATAGATGTGATCCTCGAACGGCAGCATCTCAAGCTTGGCGGTGCCGCCCAGCCCCTTCATCGCGTGGAACAGACGCTGCGACTGGATCGGGAACGTCCCGGTGTTGCTGTCGATTTCGCCATGAAAGATCAGATAGGGTTCGTTGATCTTCGTCGCCTGCATGAAGGGAGACATTTTGGTGTAGACTTCCGGCGCCTCCCAATAGGTACGGCGCTCGCGCTGGAAGCCGAACGGCGTGAGCGTGCGGTTATAGGCACCGTTCAGGCCATAGCCGGCGGCGAACAGATCGCTGTTGGCAAGCAGGTTCGCGGTCATGAAGGCGCCGTAGCTGAGCCCGGCAACGCCGACCCGCTTGGGATCCGACACGCCCTTGGCGACCAGCATGTCGATGGCGGCCTGCGCATTGCCGACCAGCTGTTCGACATAGGTGTCGTTCGCCTGCAGCCCGCCGACGATCGGCATCGACGCGTCCGCCAGCACCGCATAGCCCTGCGTCAGGAACAGCATATAGTCCGTCGGCGTGCGCGGAGAGGTCCCGGAATAGGCGTAGGACGTGCCCCTTACCTGTCCCGCACCCTTCACGTCTGCGAACTCGCGCGGATAGGCCCAGATGATCGTCGGGAGGCGATCACCCTTCTTGTAGTTGGGCGGAAGGTACAGCGTCCCGCTGAGCGGCACACCGTCGGCGCGGGTGTAGTTCACCAGTTCCTTGCTGGAATAGCTGAGCGCGCTCGCCGGGCGCTTTATGTCGGTCAGCGCAGTCTTCCGCGCGCCGCGGCCGAGCTGGTGAAGATAATAATTGGCGGGCGTCAAGCTGGTCTGATAGCGGGTGACGATGCGGCTGGCTTTGTCGTCCAGCACATCGACGACTTCCTCGTAATTCGCTCCCTTGGTGGTGAACAATCGCTCGGTCGCCTTGGTCGCCAGGTTGAAGCGCGACAGGAACGGATGGTCGCCGTCCGGTGACCCGCCCTCGCCCGTCAGATAGATCCAGTCGCCATCCTGGCGCAGCACGGTGCCTGCGGCAGCACTCCTCGTGATCGGCGTGCCCGGATCGCCATACCAGTTATCGTCGTTGTGCGACCACAGCAGCGCAGGCTTGGCGCCGTCTGCACCGTTCGCGTCGACCAGCCACATCTTCGTCTCGCGCGTGCCCCAGGCGAACTGCTTCACGAGCATGCGGCCGGCGTCCTGGGTGAAGGCGAACAGATCGCGCGACTGATAGCCCGGGCCGGTCGAGACGATGCGATCGGTGGTGCGGAGCAGTTCCTTGGCGCTCCCGTTGAATGGGGCGCCGAGCAGCATCACGCGGTCGCGATATTCCGCCGCCTGCTTGGGCTCCCCCTTGTCCAGCGGTTCGACATAGAGCAGCGCGGGCGTCGCCGAGGGCCGCCAGGCGAACCCACGCGGACCGGCACCGGCCCATCCCAGGCTCTCGGGCCCACCGCTGTTCATCGGCACGCTGGCGACATGCTGCACGACCGCGCCCGAGGCGGACAGAATGTCGACCTCCTTGGGGAAACGGTTGGCCGGGACGAGATAGGAATAGGGCGCGGCGATCCACACCGACAGCAGGTAGTTGCCGTCGGGCGACGGGGTCAGTTCCTGATAGATGGCCGGCTTGCCCAGCGGGGTCGCGCTGCCGGTACCGATGTCGACGATGACCGGCTGCGACGTCATGTAATAGTCGTACAGCGTCTCGTCGAACTTGCTGGTGAGCGTGTTGGTGAAGGTCCAGACAGGCGCCTTGCTGCCGTCCGTCTCCTGGATCGACGGTCCGGTCGGGACACCCGGCGTCGGTACTGGGCCTCTTCCCTCGGGGATGAAATGGCACAGCAGCCGCGCGGCATCCATCCAGTGGCACGGCGCATCCGACTGGTAATCGATGCTGCGGGCGGTGTTGATCACCGGCTTGGACAGCGACCGCGCAGCGCCGGTCTGGACATCGACGACCCAGAGTTCGACGCCGGTCGGGACGGTGCGGAGAAAGGCGAAGTTGCGGCTGTCGGGCGACCACATTGGCGGGCCGAGTTTTGCATTCGGAACCTCCAGCGCGCGCTTGGCCTGGGACTTCAGGTCGACCAGCGTGTAGCCGGTCCCCTGGCCGGTATAGGACGAGTGCAGGTCATAGGGGTCGAGATCATAGGGGCCGTTCGTCGCAACATTGACGCGGACCCCACCCAGCCTGGCCATCGGCGCAGCGCGGTCCTCGATGGTCGGCATGCCCTTCAGCGCGGTCAGGACCAGCCATTGGCCATCGGGGCTGGCGCTCGCCTCCGGGGGCGGCGCGGTGTCGAGGATGTCGACGACCGTCTTTGGCGGGAGGCGATAGCTGTCCTGCGCATGGGCAGTGAGCGGCTGGATCATCGCCACCGCGGCGGCGCTGGCAAGAAGAATGCGGGTAAGGATCGTCATCGGCTAGCCCCCTGATTGCGGACATGGATGGAGCAGGGTGCGGCCGACAGCCGCACCGTGCGATTGTGCTCAGAAGTTCTTGGAAAAGCCCACGTAAAAGAACCGACCGACATTGTCGTACAGGGAGCCGTCGAACGCGCCGGTATAGGTGGACGGAGTTCGCGGCGGCTTCACATCGAACAAATTGTTGACCACCAGCTGCAGCGTCAGATCGCCGGGCAGCGTCTGGCTGACGAACACGTCATTGTAGAAGCGCTTCGCCACCTTGAGGAAGCCGTTATACTCGTCGCTGCGCTGAACATCGAGGCTCGAGCCGCCGATGTAACGCAGGTTCCAGCCGAGGTTCAGCCCACCTTGGCGATAGGCGGCGCTGAACGTTCCGCGCCAGGTCGGATCGTCGAACTCGCCATCCTCGATCAGCAGGCTGGTCGGATCGTTGATGTCGACGAATTCCTCGAGCCGGTCGAGATAGGTGACCGTCGCCGTCAGGCTGAGCCGCCCGGCCAGACCCGAGCTGATCCGGTCGAGCGTCGTGTTGTAGTTTACGGCGACATCGACGCCGCGGGCGTCCAATCTGCCGATGTTGATCTGGCGCAGGTCGATATTCGACACGACGAACGGGTCGGCAACCCCGGCAAGATTGCCGCGCGTGACAAGCGCGCAGAACGCGTTGTCGAGCGTGGCGGAGTCGACGCAGTTGTCGACGATCGTGTTGCCGTCCAGCGTCTGGATCGCGTCGTCGATGCGGATCTGCCAATAGTCGGCCGAGATCCGCAGGCCTGCGATCGGGCTGAACACGATGCCCGCCGTCCAGGAATTCGACGTTTCCTCGGTCAATGCCGGATTGCCGCCGAGCGCGGTCGGCAGCGCCAGCGCCGCCGCCGGATCGACCCAGCCGACCGGAATGCCGAGCGCCCGGCAATTGGCGAGGCGGTTCGGTGCGAGGTTGATCTGCGTCGCGTCGCACGGATCGGCGGTGATGTTGAGCGTGCCGAGCGTGTCGGGGCTGTACAGCTCGACGATGTTCGGTGCCCGGACGCTGCGTGATCGCGTGACCCGGAAGCGCAGCGCATCGATCGGCGCCCATTCGCCGCCCAGCTTCCATGCGACGGTGCTGCCGATCGTGTTATAGTCGGAATAGCGCACCGCGCCTTCGACCTGGAGCGAGCGGATGAAGGGAATGTCCTTCAGCAAGGGAACGACGACCTCGGCAAAGGCCTCTTTCACCTCGCTGCTCGCGTTGACCGGCCCACCGCCATTATCGGTCCGATACAGCAGCCCGCGCGCACCCAGCCCGTCGTCCAGCGTGCGCAACTGATCCTTGCGATATTCGCCACCGACCGCAACGCTCAGCGGACCGCCGGGCAGTCTGAACAACTCGCCCGTCGCCTGCACGCCGATCAGCGTCTGTTCGTTGGTGACGTCGCGCTGGAAGGTGTGCTGGAAATAGGCCTGCTGCGCGTCGGTCAGGCGGCCATCGAACACGCTGATCGGGGTACAGCCGGCGGCGCGCGCCGATGCGCTGCTGCACATGATCTGGCCTGACGCCGGGTCCCGGATCGCGTCGACCGCCTCGAAAAACCTGCTTTCGATGCGGGTATTGAACGTCTTATAGTCCTGATCGCGCCGGCCATATTGATAGAAGGCCTCCCAGTTGATCCGGTCGGCAATGCGGCCGCGCAGGCCGGCAGCGGCCGTGTAGGTGTAGCGCGAGTTGCTGTACTGCTTGTTGCCGTAGATCTCCTCGCCCTCATAACCCACGGTCAGCGTTTGCAAGCCATTGGCATCCATCAGGGAGGTGACGGCGGACGGCAGCGTCGGATTGTCCCGGCGCAGCACCAGGCTGCTGTCGAAATAGCTCTGGCCGTTGGTATTGGTGTCGGAATAGGAAAATTCGAAGTCGACGAAGGCAGTGACCGACGGCGCGACCTCATAGGTCAATCCGCCGATCGCGGCGAACGCCTCACGGGGATTGCGAAGGTTACGCTCGCGGCTGTTATAGCCATAGGGCCCGCCGCTACATACCGTGCCGTAGCAATTCGGATTGGTCAGCGGGACCAGCGCGTCGTCATAGAAATAGCGCTGCCCGCGCACCACGAAGGTCGGGACATAGGAATTGCCGATCGTGTGCGGGTCGGTGATGACGATGCGATCCGCAATGCCGTCATTCGGGCCGGTGTTGAGCGGATTGGCAACGAAGGTCAGCGCACCTGAGCCGGACGTATAGTCGCGGTCGGTGTATCGCAGGATTCCGCTTTTCTGATAGGTCACGCCCAGGCTCGCCGACCCGCGACCATCGGCAAAACTGCCGCCGCCGCTGGCGGAGATCATGTAGGTTTCCGCATCGCCGCGATCGGCAATGCCGAGGCGGCCGGTGATGTTAAAACCCTTGAAGTCGTCCTTGAGGATGATGTTGACCACACCCGACACGGCGTCGGCGCCATACACCGCCGACGCGCCGCCGGTGATGATCTCGACCCGCTCCACCATCGTCGCCGGGATCGAGGAGACATCGACCTGCGACCCCTCTCGCGATCCCGATACCCGGCGTCGTCCATTCACCAGAACCAGCGTTCGATTGGTGCCCAGCCCGCGCAGGTTCACGAAGGTCGCGCCGATGTCGCGCTGGAACGTGTCATTGCTGGCGCCCAGGCCGACACTGATCTGCGGTGTTTGAAGCAGCACGTCGCCGATATCGTTCAGGCCGGTTCGTGCGATCTGGTCCGCGCTTATGACGGTGGTCGGCGTCGGCTTGTCGAACCCGGTGCGTGCCACGCGCGATCCGGTGACGACGATGGTGTCGGTCGGCGCCTCGGCGTCCTGGCCCGGTTCGACCTCCTGGGCCTGGGCGGTGGATGCGACGGCCAGCGCCATCAACGCGACTGCTGAGAACAAATTGGGGCTTCATGAAAAGCAACCCCCAATCAATGTGCCGCGGGGGCCCTCCCGATGATCTCGGATCCCGCGGCAAGCACTGCCTTTCGAACATTCTCTCCTGGAAGCATTCGGCTGCGTATCGGACGGCAGGCGCTTTAACTCATGATTTCGGGATTATGCCGGCGTGCCCCCATCGCCCTCCGCAACAAAAGGGTCATAAAATACATGGGCCTCGCCTGCCCTCGTGATCGGGACTTTGTCCCGCGCCATCGGGCCATTTCGACGATCGGTGAGAGTTCACCAAGTTCGTTCGCACTTGCAAAAATATGTCTAGTGACACCGAAATGGTGTTGTTAAGTTTCAGACATGGAGCAGTTTGCGATTCCGATCGATTGCGACGTCACTGCGCGGCCCGTCATGGTTCGTGCCGTAAACTGCCCTTCCAGACTGCGGATCCCGCCCCATTCCCATGGCCGCGCGGAACTCGTTTATGTCAGTTCCGGGGCATTATCGCTGACATCGGCGGACCGGATTTTCACGGTGGCGACACAAAACGCGCTGCTGATCCCCCCCGGCACAGTGCACGACATGCGCGTCCTCGCCGATACCCATGTCCTTAGCGTCTATGTCACCGTAGCGTCCGAGTTGTGGCACCAGGATTGCCGCAGCATCCCATTGCCACCCCTGCTGCACGAACTCATGCAGACGGCAGTCGGCCTGCCCCCGAGCTACAACCCGAACAGCCGCGACGGCCGGATCATGGACCTGATCCGCGAGGAGGTCGAACTGCTGATGGCGCAGCCGCGGCTGCCAACGCTCAGGACGCCAATGCCCAGCGACGCGCGCCTGTCGCGCCTGTGCCGCCGCCTGCTTGCCTCACTCGACCGCAACTGGTCGATCGACGAAGCGGCGCTGGCCGCGGGCATGGGACGACGAACCTTCACCCGCGCGTTTCGCCACGACATCGGGATCAGCTTCGCCCAGTGGCTATTGCACGCCCGGCTCAATGCCGCCGTGGTACGATTGAACGCGGGCGCATCGATCACGCAGGTCGCATTCGAATGCGGGTATAACAGCCCCAGCGCCTTCGCGGCCACCTTCAAGCGGTGTCTGGGCGTACCGCCATCGGATTATCAGGCGACCGGCGACACCGGGACCTTCGCCGCGCAGCCGAGCCGGCTGAATGCCGGCCGGCCGACACTTGTCCGCGGCGCGTCAATGACAACCTGAATTCTTTCCTCACTCGGGCGGCTTGTGGTCCGAGACAAGTAAGGCATTTGAGCGAACTCCATGGTTCGCCACCATAGTCTGGCGCACGGCCTCACCGAACAGCAGCAATGTCGGATCCCCATTTGCGAACGACGCGACGCCCAGGTGGAGCAGGTCAAGGCGCGTGAACAACAAGCGTTCCTCGGGCAGGCTGACATTCGCCGCGATCAGGACCGGCGTCTCCGGCGGCATCCCCTGCCCCATCAGCCCGCGTGCGACGTCGCGCGCCACCTCGCGACCCATATAAACCGCCAGGGTCGCGCCGGGATCGGCGAGCGCCGCCCAGTCGAGTTCGAGCTTCTCCCCGGCGCGCGCATGGGCGGTGATGAATTGGAGGCGTCGCGCCAAGCCGCGCAGCGTGAGCGAGATGCCCGCATTTGCGGCAAGGGCGCTGGCTGCTGTGATCCCCGGGCAAACGCGCACCGAGATACCATGCGTGCGAAGGTGGGTCATCTCCTCCGCCGACCGAGCGAAGACCGACGGATCGCCGCCCTTCAATCGAACGACCCGCTCTCCATCCAGCGCGGCAGCAAGCAGCATGTCGTTGATGCTCTGCTGATCCCTGGAATGCCTGCCCGATCGCTTTCCGACAGGAATGAGGCGGGTCCGCGCTGGCACGAGATCCAGGACGCCCGGCCCAACCAGCGCATCATAGAAGACCACGGTTGCCGCCTGGATCAGGCGCTCCGCCTTCCGCGTCAGCAGGTCTGGGTCTCCGGGACCAGCGCCGACCAGCCAGACTTCGCCGGGCAGGATCGCATCAGCCATTTGCAGTCTCCTTATGCTCGCCCAGCAGGCGCTGGATCGCGGGTCGGCACGATCCGCAATTGGTCCCGGCCGACAAGGCCCCGCCCACGGCCTCGACCGTCGTCAGTTGCTGACCGGCGATCGCCGCGAGGATGGTCTTGAGTCCCACATCGAAACACACGCACACGATCGGTCCGCGATCCGGCGCCGGGGTGGCCGACCGGCCCGCCAGCAACTCGATCGGCGACGCCGTGTCTGTCGCGCTCAGCTGGGCGATCAGCCACTCGCGCGGGGGCAGGTCGCCGGTCGAAAGATAGAGCACCGCCACCAACCGGCCATCGACGACCACCGCCTGGCGGCTCTGTCCGCGAGAGGCGTCGACCGCCTCGATCCGCTCCCCTGACGGCAGCAGCTGGCGCATCAGTTTTGCGGGATCGCTATCGCCCGCCAGTTCCACCAGCCAGCCATTGGCAACCCGGACGCGCGTCGCCCAGAGCGCATCGATGGTCCCCGGATCATCGCGGGTGATCAGAAAGGCGCGCCAGGCGACCTCGACACGCGCTACTGCCGCCGGCGTCGACTTGAACCCCGGCTGTCCCGAATGCGGATCGACCAGCGGGCGCGGTAGCAGGCCTGTTCGCCCGCCGGTGGACTGGCGATCGGTCCAGTGGATCGGCGTGAAGATCTCGCCCCGGCGCTGATCGGTGCTCATCGCGGCTCGAAACACGCTCTCGCCCTGCGGCGTGGAGACGCGAGCGAGGTCGCCCTCGCCGATGCCGAGCGCCGCCGCGTCCTCGGGGTGGATCTCGACCAGCGGCTCGCGCCGGTGATTGCCCAGCTTCGCCGACAGGCCGGTTCGCGTCATGGTGTGCCATTGATCGCGGTAGCGCCCGGTGTTGAGGGTCAGCGGCCAGTTGGGCAAGGGTGCCGCCAGCGCCATCTGCGCCACCGGCACCAGCCGGGCGCGACCGCTGGGTGTCGGGAAACTGCCATCGACGAAGGGGTGACCACCCCAGCGCCACGGGGTCATCGCATCATAGTCGGCATTGCCGATCGCCGAGTGGTGCCCGATGTCGAAGACCCGCGCCCCGCCATTGCCATAGGTCGAGAGCCGGGCATGCTCGCGGTAGATATCGGCGGGGCGGCTATAGGCGAACTCGCCCACCCAGCCCATGCGGCGGCCGACCTCCTTGATGATCCACCAGTCCGGCCTCGCTTCCCCCGGCAGGTCGAACAGGCGGCGCTGGCGGCTGATCGTTCGCTCCGAATTGGTGACCGTTCCGTCCTTCTCTCCCCACCCCGCCGCGGGCAGCTTCACCTGAGCGAAGCGGCTGGTGTCGGTATCGGCGATGCAATCGGAGACGACGACAAAGGGACAGTCGGCAAGGGCGTCGCGAACCGCGCCCGCGTCGGGCATCGAGACGGCGGGGTTGGTCGCCATGACCCACAGCGCCTTGATCCGCCCCTCCGCCATGCTGCGGAACAGATCGACCGCCTTCAGCCCCGGTTTGGCCGCAACCTGATCGCTGCCCCAGAAGCGAGCGACCCGTTCGACATTCTCCGGCGCGAAGTCCATGTGCGCCGCCAGGGTCGAAGCCAGTCCGCCGACCTCACGGCCACCCATGGCGTTGGGCTGGCCCGTGATCGAGAAGGGCGCCGCACCGGGCTTGCCGATACGGCCGGTCGCGAGATGGACGTTGATGATGGCGTTGACCTGGTCGGTCCCGCGCAGCGACTGGTTCACGCCCTGGCTGAAGAGGGTCACGGTTCGCGGCGTAGCGGCGAAGAGTTCGAAGAAGCGCCTGAGATCGGCGGCCGGGACATCGCAGGTCCGGGCTACCGACCACAGGTCGCTCCCCTCTCCCACCATGTCCCAGAAGTCGTCGGGGACGTCGACGCTTCGGGACAGGTAAGCCTCGTCGATCACGCCCTGGGCTCGGCAATGCGCCAGCAGACCGTTGAAGAGCGCGACATCGCTGCCCGGCCGGATCGCCAGATGCAGGTCGGCGTCGGCACAGGTTTCGGTCCAGCGCGGATCGACCACGATCAGCCTGGTGCCGCGCGCCGCGCGTGCCGCCATGATCCGCTGATAGACGACCGGATGGCACCAGGCGGTGTTCGAGCCGACCAGAATGATCAGATCGGCCTGGTCCAGATCGTCATAGCTTGCGGGCACCACATCCTCGCCAAAGGCGCGCAGATGCCCGGCCACCGCGCTCGACATGCACAGGCGCGAATTGGTGTCGATATTGGCCGAGCCGATGAACCCCTTCATCAGCTTGTTGGCGACGTAATAATCCTCGGTCAGCAGCTGGCCCGAGACATAGAAGGCGACGCTGTTGGGCCCGTGGCGCGCGATCGCGTCGCGGAACCGCTTCGCCACCAGGTCAAGCGCCTTGTCCCAGCTCGCCCGCTTGCCGTTGATCTCGGGATGGAGCAGCCGGCCCTCGAGACTGGTGGTCTCGCCCAGATGCGTCCCCTTCGAGCACAGGCGGCCATGGTTTGCCGGATGCGCCGTGTCGCCGGCGATCGTGACGCTGCGCTCGCCGGTGACGGTCGCGGCGATGCCGCAGCCGACGCCGCAATAGGCGCAGGTCGTGCGGATCGCCTTCTCCATCTCAGGCGGCCGCCAGCGCGGCGGCGCGGCCGATCAGCACCCGGCCCGACACGATCCGCACCGGCACCGTCGGGGTGCAGCCGCGATCCTCGCCCTGTGCTTCCCCGCTCGCGAGCGCGATGTTCCAGTTGTGCAGCGGACAGGTGACGCTGTGGCCATGGACGATGCCCTGGCTCAGCGGCCCCTTCTTGTGCGGGCAGCGATTGACCAGCGCGAAGACGCGGTCGTCGCCGGTGCGGAATACCGCGATCTCCTCGCCGCCGGCCACCGGCACCGTGCGGGCGCCGCGGACCGGGATCTCGTCGAGGCGGCCGATATCGAGCCAGTCGGGGGTCATGCGAGTTCTCCCTGCGGATGGAATTCGGCCATATGGCTGTGCTGGACGCGCTCGACGCCCGCCGCGCGTTCGGCCCACGGGTCGTCCTGGCTGAAGCTCTGCGAATAGAGGAAGCGCTCGGCCAGCGCGTCGCGACCCTCGTCATCCTCGACGATGCGCGCCTTGATATAGTCGATGCCGACCCGCTCGATCCACGGCGCGGTGCGCTCGAGATAGCGGGCTTCCTCGCGGTAGAGCTGCACGAAGGCGGCGCAATAATGCATCGCCTCGGCTTCGGTCGCGACCTTGCAGAGGAAGTCGGTCGCGCGGACCTTGATCCCGCCATTGCCGCCGACCGACAGCTCATATCCGGAGTCGACACAGACGACCCCGAAATCCTTGATCGTCGCCTCCGCACAGTTGCGCGGACAGCCGCTGACCGCGATCTTGAACTTGTGCGGCATCCAGCTGCCCCAGGTCATCCGCTCGATCCGGACGCCAAGGCCGGTGGAGTCCTGGGTTCCGAAGCGGCACCATTCCGACCCGACACAGGTCTTCACCGTGCGCAGCGACTTGCCATAGGCATGTCCGGAGACCATCCCGGCGGCATTCAGGTCGGCCCAGACCGCAGGCAGATCCTCCTTGCGGATGCCGAAGATATCGAGCCGCTGGCCGCCGGTGACCTTGACCATCGGCGCGTTGAACTTCTCGACCACGTCGGCGATCGCGCGAAGCTCGCGCGGGCTGGTGATCCCGCCCCACATGCGCGGCACGACCGAATAGGTGCCGTCCTTCTGGATGTTGGCGTGCATCCGTTCATTGACGAAGCGGCTCTGCTGGTCGTCGACATATTCCCCGGGCAATGCACACAGCAGATAGTAATTGAGCGCCGGGCGGCACGAGGCGCAGCCGTCGGGCGTACTCCAGTGCAGCTTGTGCATGACCTCGGGGATCGAGCGCATGTCCTGCGCGACGATTTCGCGGCGGACATCGTCATGGCCGAAACTGGTGCATTTGCACATGGTGCGTGGACCTGCCTCGACCTCGTCGCCCAGCGTCAGCGCCAGCAGCGTCTCGACCAGGCCGGTGCACGACCCACAGCTTGCCGATGCCTTGCACCCTGCGCGCACCGCATCGAGGCTGCTTGCCCCCTTGCCGATGCAGGCGACGACCTGGCCCTTGGTCACGCCGTTGCAGCCGCAAATCTCGGCATCGTCCGAGAGCGCCGCAACGGCCGCCTTAGGGTCCGCCTGCCCCCCTCCCGAGGCGAAGGCCTGGCCGAAGATCAGCACATCGCGCAGATCGGACACGTCCTCCTGCTTCTTCAGCAGATCGAAATACCAGCCGCCATCGGCGGTATCGCCGTACAGCACCGCACCGATCACCCGGTCGTTGCGCAGGACGACGCGCTTGTAGACGCCGCGCGAGGCGTCGCGCAGCACGATGTCCTCCGAGCCGTCGCCGCCCGAAAAGTCGCCCGCGGAGAACACATCGAGGCCCGCGACCTTCAGCTTTGTAGAGGTGACCGACCCGCGATAGCCACTCGGACGCTCGACCAGGCCGTCGGCCAGCGACCGGCACATGTCGAACAGCGGCGCCACCAGGCCATAGACATTGCCGTCATGCTCGACGCACTCGCCGACCGCCAGGATCGCCGGGTCGGACGTGACCATATGATCGTCGACCTGGATGCCGCGACCGACCGCGAGCCCGGCCTCACGCGCCAGCCGGACATTCGGGCGGATACCCACCGCCATCACCACGATACTTGCCGGGATGACGGTGCCATCCTTCAGCAGCACGCCGCGAACCTTGCCATTGCCGTCGTCGAGAATTTCGGCGGTATCGGCGCCGGTCAGGATCGTCTGACCCCGCGTCTCCAGCGCGGTCTTCAGCAGCCAGCCGGCCGCCTCATCGAGCTGGCGCTCCATCAGCGTCTGCATCAGGTGAAGCACCGTGACCTTCATCCCGCGCAGGCTGAGCCCATGCGCAGCCTCCAGGCCGAGCAGGCCACCGCCGATGACAACCGCGTCACCGCCCCGGTCGGCTGCCGCAAGCATCCGGTCGACATCGTGCATGTCGCGAAAGCTGATCACACCGTCAAGCGTGTGTCCCGGACAGGGAATGATGAACGGGTCGGATCCGGTCGCGATCAACAGCCGGTCATAGGCAACGCTGCGACCCGAGGCGGCGGTGACCCACTGTGCCGCGCGATCGATCGCGACCACCGCGTCGCCGGCGATCAGCTCGATGCCGTTGTCGCGGTACCACTCATGCGTGTTGAGGATGATCTCGTCGAACGTCTTCTCACCCGCCAGGACCGGCGAGAGCATGATGCGATTATAGTTCACATGCGGCTCGGCGCCGAAGATCGTCACGCGGTAGCGTCCCGCATCGCGCGCCAGCAGTTCCTCGACCGCGCGGCATCCGGCCATGCCGTTGCCGATCACCACCAGATGCTCGCGCCGCGGCGGGATGCCGGGTGCGTCCCCGCTCTCCTCGCTGCTCCAGCCGTTCCCCGAAAACTCCATCTCGCCTGCTCCAAACGCGAAAAGGCCGCCATGCGGGTCACTTCCGAAGAAGTGCTCGCATGGCGGCCTTGCCAATCACCCTGGACGGGATGCCCGTCCGATGCACTGCGATCTTCCGTCAGTGGAAGCTGCAGCTATGTCTCGTTCGGGCAGCGTTGCCCGATGCCGGCATGATGCGGATTACAGTCGACACGATCAAGTGTTATTTTTGCAATGCAGCATCTTCAGAATGCCCAGTCGACCTGAAGCCATGCCTTTTGCGTGTCGGTCGCGAACCGGTCGGCGTCATAGTCGGCATAACGGGCCGAGAGGGTGTAACGACCGATCTTGGCGCTCGCGAGCAGATCGAATTCGTCGCCATAATGGCGCACGCTGCGGTCGCTGTCGAAGCGATGATAGCTTGCATGAAAGGTCAGCGCCTTGAACGGTCCCGCGACGGCCTGGTTGAAACCGATACTCGCATAGGCATCGCGCAATCCGTCGGGCGGGGTGATCAGGAACTTGTCCGCCCAGCCGTTGAACTTGAACAAGGTCCCCACGGGAGCCTGGAACGACGTGAGGGCAACCCCTCGATCCGCGCCCAGCACCTCCTGCCCCGCGCTCAGCCGAAATGCCCCATAGTCCAGCGAGCCCTCGATCAGGCGATAGTCGGCGGTATAGCGGTTCGGGTTGCGGTCATAGTCGCGCTGTCGCGCACCGCTCAGCTGATAGCCCAAGCTTACCGGCCCAAACTTGCGCGACCCCGCCAGCCGGGCGCCGAAGGTCTGGCTGGACAATCGGAACCCCTGCACAGCCGCCTCGTCCTGATCGACCAGATAGGCAAAGCCCGTCACCTTGCCGATCGGGGAGGCATAGGTGAGGTTGGCGAAGACATTGTTTCCTGACACGGCACGCTGACGGGCGCCGACACCGTCGACCCCCCAGATCGTCCGCACGCCCCAGGCATAGCTGACATCCGCCTTCAGACCGGCCACTCCGGTCCATTCGACGCGCACGGCGTCGAAGGTCTGGCCATTCTGCCGAAACGCTACAGCCCCGACGAACCGCTCGTCATCCAGCGCGATCCGCTGCCTGCCGAGCGTCACCGTCAGCGGCTTGCTGCGATATTGAAGCTGCGCGCGGTACAGCGCGACATTCTCCGGATCGGCGACGATCGGCCGCGTCGATGCTCCGTGCAGGCCATCATCATAGCGATCGACGATGGCCAGATTACCCTGTGCCTCGACCAGCGCTGCGATCCGCCCGCGGGTGGCGGACACGCCAGCGCGAACGCGGAACGTGACCGCATCGGCGGTGTCCGCCAGGCCCTGTTGGTCGACATGTTCGGAGCGTAGCCGTGCCTCGACCAGTGGCTGGACGGCCAGATCCTGGGCATGCGCTCCCCCTGCGGCGACCAGGGCGGCCGCCGTTGCAAATGCAGTTTTCATCGGATTTCCCCCAAGCCCGCACGGGCGGCAGCACGCCGCCCGTGCGCCGACTGTCAGATGCGGACGCCGTCTGCCGCGCCCCAGCTGCCGCGCCAGCGCGTCTTCACCATTGCCAGCCCGGCAAAGGCGAGCAGCGCCAGCGCCGCGAAGACCAGGAAACCCGACTGATAGCTGCCGGTCAGCTGCCGTGCGACGCCCAGTGACGAGGCCAGGTAGAAGCCGCCGACACCGCCCGCCATGCCCACGAGCCCGGTCATCACGCCGATCTCGCTGGCGAAGCGCTGCGGTACCAGCTGGAAGACCGCGCCATTGCCTGCCCCCAGTGCCAGCATCGCGACCACGAACAACCCAAGTGCTGCCGTGACGGTCGTCGCGCCGCTAACGCCGGCGAGCGCGAAGGCAGCGACGATGAACACCACGCCAAGCGTCTTAACCCCTCCGATCGCATCGGCCAGCGCCCCGCCCATCGGCCGCACCAGCGAGCCGGCGAACACGCACCCCGCGGTGCAATAGCCCGCCATGATGGTGCTCAGCCCGAATTGATCGGTGAAATAGATGGTAAGCGACGCCGCCAGTCCGACGAAGCCGCCGAACGTCACGGCATAGAAGCCCATGAACCACCAGGCATCGGCACGCTTCAGCGGCTCGAAATAGTCGAAGAGCCGCTTCGGGGCGGGTGCACCCGGCGGATCCTTCGCCATGATCATATAGGCGATAAAGACGATCGTCAGCGGGATGCAGGCCAGGCCCAGGACCGAGTTCCAGCCGAACATCTTGGCCAGCGCCGGCGCGAACAGCGCGGCGAGCACCGTGCCCGAATTGCCCATGCCGGCCAGCCCCATTGCCTTGCCCTGATGCTCGGGCGGATACCAGCGGCTGGCCAGCGGGAGCGCGATCGCGAAGCTGGCACCCGCGAAGCCGAGGATGACACCGAGCGCAAGCGTGCCCGCAAAGCTGTTCACGCCCATGATCCATGCGAACATCAGCCCGGCGATCACGATCACCTGACTGATCGCGCCCGACCGCTTCGGGCCGATACGATCGACCAGCAGGCCATTGACCACGCGCAGGATCGCGCCGGCCAGGGTCGGTGTCGCGACCATCAGCCCCTTCTGCGCGGCGGTCAGTTGCAGTGTCTTCGCGATTTCGGGCGCCAGCGGCCCGAGCAGGACCCAGACCATGAACGCCAGGTCGAAATAGAGAAAGGCGGCGATCAGCGTGGGCGTATGCCCGCTCGACCAGAATGCCGATCGCGCCCGAACCGGTCGCGGATCGACATCGCTGCCGCCACCTGCAAAGGCGTATCCCGCCTGCATCACTTCCGTCATCTTCATCGCCGCATTCCCCGGTGCCGCGCAGGCACGAAAAAAGCCGCTTCCGACCCGCCGCCCGAAAGGCAGTGATCGGACAGCGGCTTTGCTGTCGTGTGATGGAATGTCAGGCCTTCATCGGCCGAACTTTCCGCTGACGTCTCCCCGTCCCTGGGCGACTCTCAAAATCTGACGGGACATGCGACTCTTCGCAAGTGCAAAAAATTCAATCGTAGCGATCCGCCTGCAACGCATTGAGATAGGCTTCGATCGCATCGGGATCGAAGGTCCGCCCGTCGAAGAAGCGATCGGGTGCCAACGTGAGGCTGCCGCTGTGACTGCCCGCGCTCAACGGCGCCTCGGTCGCGCCTTCGACCTTCATGCTCGCACCGGGCATCGGAATCCCCTCACCTGCCAGCGCGCGGCGGTACAGGTCGGAGCGGAAGACGCCGGCGGCCGCGCGCTCCGCCTCCGTGCTGGGATCGACCATCTTCCAGCGAACGAATTGCGAATAGATCCACAGTGCCTGGCTGCGCCACGGAAAGTTCGCTGCACCGCGGTAGAAGACGGTGAAATCGGGGATTTCGACCGGCTCCTCGCCTTGTCGCAGCGGCATGCGTCCTGCGAGCGCGTGCGCGATCAGCCGCGGCGACTGATCGAGATAGGAGGGGCGTGCGAGAAGCTCTGACACGGCATCGCGATTTGCCGGGTCGTCGCACCAGGCCGCAGAGCGCGACAGGGCACGAAGCAGGCGGTCGAGCGTGTCGGGGTTGGCCTCCGCCCAGTCAGCCCGGGTCGCGAGCACCTTTTCGACGCCGCGCTTCCAGATATTGACCCCGACGGCGGCGATCTCCCCCAGCCCGGAATCGACTGCTACGCTGCTCCAGGGTTCGCCGGCGATGAAGCCGTCAATCTCGCCCGCGCGAAGCGCCTCGGTCATCAGCGAGGGCGGCAGCACCCTGAGCGTCACGTCGCGATCGGGATTCACGCCGGCAAAGCCCAGCCAGTAGCGCAACATCAGAGCGTGGCTGGAGAAACGATGGACGATGCCGATCACCGGCTTGCGGAAATGCAGGCCGATCGCCGCGGCGAAGTCGTGCGCCGTCGCCACCGGATCGTCGATCCGGTTGCGCGACACCGGATCGAGCGCCGCGGCAAACTCGGCCGATAGGGTCAGCGCATTGCCATTGTCGTTCAACTTGAACGGTGCGGCGATCGCACAAGGCGTCTGGCTGAGACCCAGCGTCACCGCCACGGCCAAGGGCGCAAGCAAGTGCGCCGCCTGCACCTGACCATAGACCAACCGGTCGCGCACCGTCGCCCAGCTGGTGTCGCGTACCAGATTGAGCGTGATCCCCTCGGCCTTGGCGAATCCCATCTCGGCGGCGACAATGATCGGAGCACTGTCGGTCAGCGGCAGAAACGCAATCGACAAAGGCGTCATGACTTGCCTCCCAGCAGCCCGGCGGTGGTGATCAACGCTTCGGCGACATCCACCACGCGGCGCCCCTGATTCATCGCGGTCGTGCGCAATAGGGTATAGGCTTCCGGCTCGCTCAACCCCCGGCTCTCCATCAGGATCGACTTCGCCTTGTCGATCGTCTTGCGCGAGGCAAGTTCGGAGCGCGCGGCATCGAGTTCGGTCTGAAGCTTGGAAAAGGCATGGAAGCGGCGGATCGCCAGGTCGAGGATCGGCTTCACCCGATCCTTGCGCAGGCCATCGACCACATAGGCCGAGACGCCTGCGTCGATCGCGGCACCGATCATGTCGTCGTCGCTCTGGTCGACGAACATCGCGATCGGCCGCGCCAGCGCACGACTGACTGCCAGCATCTCCTCCAGCGAATCCCGACTAGGGTTGCCCAGGTTCATCAGCACCACGTCGGGCGCCATCCGCTCCAGCCGCGCGACGAACGCACCGGTCGGCGGCACCACCATGATGTCGTCAAACCCCGCGTCCCGAAGCCCCTCTTCGAGAATGGTTGCGCGCAGTCCGCTCTCGTCGATGATGGCGATGCGCAATTGGGCTCCCCGTTGGCTGGCTCCACCTATGCTGCTTTGCAGCGAAGTCGACAAGATCGTGAGTGTTCAAGCATCACACCAGCTTCAGCTGCTTTACCTTTGTAAAACACCCGTTATGGTCTGCGCATCACATACGGGGGAAATCGCATGTTGGACCTGAAGCAGCTCACCCATGTCTATCCCAACGGGACGCGGGCCCTCGACGATGTCACCCTTTCCATTCCCAAGGGGATGTTCGGCCTGCTAGGCCCGAACGGTGCGGGCAAGTCGACGCTGATGCGGACTGTGGCCACGCTACAGAGCCCAACCTCGGGCAGCGTGACCTTTGGCGACATCGATGTAGTGCGCGAACCCGAACGGCTTCGCCGCACGCTCGGTTATCTTCCGCAGGACTTCGGCGTGTATCCGCGCGTGTCGGCCTATGACATGCTCGATCACATGGCGGTGCTGAAGGGCATTGCCTCCGCGCGCGAGCGCAAGGACACGGTCGAGACGCTCCTCAACCAGGTCAATCTGTGGACCGTTCGCAAGAAGGCGATCGCCGGCTTCTCCGGCGGCATGCGCCAGCGCTTCGGCATTGCCCAGGCGCTGATCGGCAATCCCGAACTGATCATCGTCGACGAGCCCACCGCCGGTCTCGACCCCGAGGAGCGCAACCGCTTCCTCAATCTGCTGGCCGAGATCGGCGAGAATGTCGTCGTGATCCTGTCGACCCATATCGTCGAGGATGTCGCCGACCTGTGCCCGCGCATGGCTGTGCTCGCGGCCGGGCGGATCCAGCTGGAGGGCGCACCGCTCGACCTGATCGCGCGCGCCCGCGGAACCGTCTGGGCCAAGACGATCGATCGCAGCGAGCTCGACGCCTATCGCACGCGCTATGAAGTGATCTCCACGCGCCTGTTCGCGGGCCGCACCGTCGTCCACATCCTGTCGCCCCAGGATCCCGGCGAGGGATTCAGCGCGGTCGATGGCGGGCTGGAGGACGTCTATTTCTCCACGCTCGCGCAAAGCCGCCGCCCCGTCACCGACGCCGTCGCGGCCTGAGCGGAGACACCGGCATGTTCGGAAAGATCGCGAGCTTCGAGCTTCGCTACCAGCTGCGCAATCCCGTCTTCTGGGTCGTTGCGATATTGTTCTTCCTCCTCGCCTTCGGCGCGATGACGGTAGAGCAGATCCAGATCGGGTCGGGAAGCAACGTCCACGCGAACAGCCCCGAGGCGATCGCGCAGATGATGCTGATCCTCTCGCTGTTCTTCATGTTCGTCACGACGGCATTCGTGGCGAACATCATCGTGCGCGACGACGAGAGCGGCTTCGGGCCGATGGTCCGGTCGACGCGGGTCTCGAAATTCTCCTATCTGATCGGGCGTTTCACCGGCGCGGCGGTGGTCTGCGCCATCGCCTTTGCCGCGATCCCGCTCGCCATCTGGCTCGGGTCGATGATGCCGTGGCTCGACAGCGAGACGCTCGGGCCCAACCGGCTGTCCGACTATCTCTACGCCTATTTCCTGCTCGGTCTGCCCAACGTGCTGTTTACCGCGGCGATCTTCTTCGCGGTCGCCACGATGACGCGGTCGATGATGTATTCCTATGTCAGCGTCGTCGTCTTCCTCGTTCTCTACTTCGTGCTGATGAGCGTTCTTCGCGCGAAGCCCGAGTTGCGCGAGATCAGCGGCTATATCGAACCGTTCGGCCTCGCTGCCTTCTCCAACGTCACCCGATACTGGACCGCGGCGGAATCGAACGCGATGATGCCCGCCTTCACCGGCCCGTTGCTCGGCAACCGGCTCATCTGGGGCGTGGTCGGGCTCTGTGCGCTGGTGGTTGCCTATTGGCGCTTCTCCTTCGCGGAAAGGGGCGTGTCCGCCCGCAAGCTGCGCAAGCAGGCACGCAAGGCGGACAAGCTGGCCGCGACCCAGCCGCAGACCGTCGAGACCCTGCCCCCCGCCCGCCCGGAAGCAGCCGCATGGACCCAGCTGTGGCAGCGCTGCAGGTTCGAGATGGGTCTGGTCTTCCGCAGCCCTGCCTTCCTCGTCCTGCTGATGATCGGCATGTTCAACACGATAGGCGGGCTGCTGTTCGCCAACGAGATCTACGGCACGCCGTCGCGACCGCTCACCTTCATTACGATCCAGGACCTGCTGGGCATGTTCGGGATCATCCCGATCATCATCGCCATCTATTATTCGGGCGAACTGGTCTGGCGCGATCGCGACCGCAAGATGCACGAGATCATCGACGCGACCGCCCTGCCCAACTGGGCCTATATGGTGCCCAAGACGCTGGCGGTCACCGGCGTGCTGTTCGCGACGCTGCTAATCTCCGCTGTCGCCGCCATCATCATCCAGCTGGCACGCGGCGTGACCGACATCGAGATCGGCCAGTATCTCGCCTGGTATCTGTTGCCGATGACGATCGACATGGCGATCCTCGCCGTGCTGGCGGTGTTCGTTCAGGCGATCAGCCCCAACAAATATGTCGGCTGGGGGATCATGGTGGTCTACCTCGTCGCGACGATCACGCTCAGCAACATCGGCTTCGATCACCCGCTCTACAATTACGGCACCACCGGAACGGTGCGCTTCTCCGACATGAACGGCGACCAGGTCGGCGGCGCGACGGCGTGGTGGCTGCGGCTCTATTGGGGCGCCTTCGCGCTGGCGCTGGCGGTGCTGGCGCATCTCGTCTGGAGGCGCGGCACCGAGACTCGGCTGCGTCCGCGACTGTCTCGCGGCGCGCGCCGCCTGGCGGGCACGCCCGGGCTGATCCTGGGCGCGGCGGTGGCCGTCGCCGCGGTCAGCGGCGGCTGGCTCTACTATAACATGAATGTCCTGAACGACTATCGCACCCGCGATGGCGAGGACGAGCGGCTGGCGAATTACGAGAAGAAATATCTGAAGTACGAGACGGTCCGCCAGCCGTCATTGACCGACATTCGCCTGAACGTCGATCTGCACCCGTCGCGCCAGCAGATGACGACGACGGGGGAATATCGCTTCGTGAACGACACGGGCGCGCCGCTGAGCGATCTTCACGTCCGCTTCCCCGACCGGTCGGGCAAGCTCGCGAAGATCGCGGTCCCGGGCGCGACGCTGGCGATGGAAGACAAGGATTTCGACTATCGCATCTTCCGCTTCCCCAAGCCGCTGGCGCCGGGTGCGGTAGGAACGGTCAGCTTCACCGTGACCCGTGAGACGCGCGGTTTGCGGGCGAACAATCTCGATACCCGCTTGGTCGGCAACGGCACGTTCCTCAACAATTTCGAGATCGCTCCCGCAATCGGCATGGACCGCCAGGGCCTGTTGAGCGACCGCGTCAAGCGCCGCAAATACGGGCTGCCCCCGGAACTGCGCCAGGCGAAGCTGGAGGACCTGTCGGCGCAGCGTCGCAACTATCTCGGCAACGCCTCCTGGGTGCGCAGCGACATCACCATCTCGACCGAGGCGGGTCAGACCCCGATCGCGCCCGGTCGCAAGGTAGCGGACACGACCAATGGAGACCGCCGGACGGCGCGGTTCGTCTCCGATGCGCCGATCCTGGCCTTCTTCTCGATCCAGTCGGCCGATTATGCCGAGAAGTCGCTGGACGCCGATGGCGTGCGTCTGACGGTATTCTATGATCGCAAGCATCCGTTCAACGTCGACCGGATGCTCGCCGCGCTGAAGAGCTCGCTCGGCTATTACCAGGCCAATTTTGGCCCCTATCAGTTCGATCATGCGCGGATCATCGAATTCCCGGGCTACCAGCGCTTCGCCCAGGCGTTCGCCGGGACGATGTCCTATTCGGAATCCTTTGGGTTCCTCGCGAACAACAGCGATGCCGACAAGATCGACTATGTGACCTATGTCACCGCGCACGAACTGGCGCACCAATATTGGGCGCATCAGCTGATCTCCGCCGACATGCAGGGCGGCACCATCTGGGTCGAGACCATGGCGCAATATTCGGCGCTGATGGTGATGAAGCAACTCTATGGAGCGGACAATATCCGCCGCTTCCTGAAGTATGAACTCGACAGTTATCTGCGCGACCGAGGCAGCGAGGCGATCGAGGAACTGCCGCTCGAGCGCGTCGAGAACCAGGGCTATATCCATTATCGCAAGGGATCGCTGGTGATGTACCTGCTCCAGGACCGGCTGGGCGAGGACCGGGTGAATGCGATGCTGCGCCAGAAGCTCGCCGAGCACCGCTTCAAGGGCGCGCCCTACCCGCGCTCTACCGAACTGGTCGACGGCTTCCGCAGCCTGGCCCGCAATGCCGAGGAGCGGCAGCTGGTCGACGACCTGCTGACCCGGATCACCCTGTACGACCTGAAGGCGAAGACAGCGACGACGCGCAAGCTGGCCGATGGTCGCTGGGAAACGACCCTGACGGTCGAGGCGGCCAAGGCCTATGCCGACGGCAAGGGCAAGGAAAGCGCCGCACCGCTGGCCGACCGGATCGATATCGGCCTGTTCGACCAGAATCCGGGCTATGGCGTGCTCAAGAAGTCAGACGTGATCTCGATGACGCGCGAACCGGTGCGGTCGGGCGCGCAGCGGATCAGGATCGTGAGCAACCGCCATCCCGCCTTTGCCGGGATCGATCCCTACAACAAATATGTCGATCGCAACGGCGACGACAATGTCATCCCGGTCACTTCAAGCTAGGATTGCGTCAGAGGGGAGACGGCGTCTCGCGACGCGGTTTCCCCTTTTCGCCCCGCGCTGCTAGGAAGGGGGCGACACAGATAATAGCGGGTAGCCCACCATGTTCGATCGCGTATTCCTGTCCCACCCCCGCAGCGTCGGCGAGACCTATGTCGAGCATGCCGGCGTTGCAGGCCGGTTCGGCGCGACGATGATCGTGGGCGGGGTTGCCTGCCTGATCCATGCAGTGCTGCCCGCAGTCTTCCCCCGCGCCGCCAGCGATCGGGTCAAGCGTCTCTACGCGCAAATGGTCGCCCGTCAGCCCAATGCCCCGGCGATGCGCCAGGCGCACCGCGACCCCGAATGGCAGATCGAGTACGAGATCTGACCGCTTGAGATCCGGGGGGATTATGAAGATCGAACATGTCGCCATCATCGGCGGTGGCTTTTCGGGCACGCTTCAGGCGATCAACCTGCTGCGCCATGACGGGCCGAGAGCGACGCTGATCGAGCGGGCGCCGCGTCCCGGCGTCGGTCTTGCCTATGGCGCGGCGCATCCCAGCCATGTGCTGAACGTCCGCGCGGGCAATATGAGCGCCCTGCCCGACGATCCGGGCCATTTCGTCCGCTGGCTCGAGAGCCGCGGCGTGGCAGAGCCGACCACAGCGTTCATTCCGCGCGTAACCTATGGCGAGTATCTGCAACAGATGCTTGAAGAAACCCGCCGATCGGCGGGGGACCGGTTGACCGTGGTCCGCGGCGAGGTCGAGGATGTGGACCTTGTCGGAAGCGGCGCCCGGCTGCGGCTCCAGGATCGGACGATCGATGCCGATGTCGCTGTGCTGGCGGTCGGCAACTTGCCGCCCCACGTCCCGCCCGGGCTCGATCCCGATGCGCTGTCGGCCGATCGCTACATGGGCAATCCCTGGGATCCGGGCATCGCCGATGGGCTCAGCGAACAGGACACCGTCCTGATCATCGGCACCGGGCTGACGATGGTCGATGTCGCACTCACCCTGGATGCGCATGGCTATAAGGGTCGGATCATCGCGCTGTCGCGGCGCGGCCTCCTGCCCCGGTCGCATGGACCCGGCGCGGATTGGGCGAAGATCGACGAACGACCCGATACCGTCGCCTCCGAACTGCTGCACCGGGTACGTGCCCGCGCGGACGCGATCGGTTGGCGCAACGCGGTCGACGAACTCCGCCCCTTCACCCAGCCGATGTGGGGCAACGCCGACGAGGATCAGCGCGCGCGCTTCCTGCGCCATCTTCGCCCCTGGTGGGATGTCCATCGCCACCGCCTGGCGCCCGAGGTCGATGCACGTCTCCAGGCGATCATCGATCGCGGCCAACTGATCGTGCGCGCCGCCAAGACCCTGTCGTTCGAGCCCTCCGACAATGGCGTGAGCGTCGCTGTGAGACCGCGCGGCACCGCCGAGGTGGAAACGCTCTCGGTACGGCGCATCGTCAACTGCACCGGCCCGCTGACCGATCTCGCCCGGACCACCGAACCGCTGCTCCGAACGCTGGCCGCGCGCGGCACGATCCGCGCGGACGCCGCAAAGCTCGGGATCGCGGTCGACAACCAGGCTCAGACGATCAATGCCGAGGGGAAGATCAACCGCTCGCTCTATGCGCTCGGTCCGATGACGCGTGGCGCTTTCTGGGAAATCGTAGCGGTGCCCGATATCCGCACGCAGACTTGGAACCTCGCGCGGCGCCTGTCGAACGCGCAATGGGTGGGCGGCGAAGGCCTTTAGGCCGGCGCGATCAGAGCATAAGCCCTTTGGCAAGCAGCGCGCCGTGGCGGCGGGTGAGGATGCGCGTGCTTTCATAGGGCGCGCCCTCGATCAGCCACTGCGTCAGCAAACCCATGTACATCGACCGAAACGAGAGCACCAAGGTTTCGGCCGGCAGCGCGCGCCGCATGCCGGGCCGCGCGAGCAAGCGTTCGAAAAGCGCCTCGATCGCCAAATCGAGCGCGCGGAGATGATTGGCCAGGTCGGCGGGCATCGCGTCGCTACCGAACAGCCGGCAAAGGAATGTCCGGACGCAGGGACTATGCGGCGCCTTGCGCTCCAGCAATATCCAGGCCGCGGCGTCGATCGCCTCGGCCACGCTCATCCCTTCTTTCGGGAGCAGGGCGATTTCGCAGAACGCCTTGCGATCTGCCTCGATCAGCAGGGCAATCGCAATATCGTCCTTGCCGTCGAAATGCGTATCGACCGTCGCCTTGCCGATCTGAGCTTCGGTCGCAATGGCGTCGAGCGTCACGCGCTCCATGCCGTCACGGTCGGACAGACGAGCAGCGGCCGCGACGATGCGCCCGCGGGTATCGACCCGCTCTCTCTCCTTCAGCTTGACGACAGCCATGACGCATCATGCCCCGAAACTCGGCCTTGATGCAAGTTATCCACAGGCTGTTGAAAACCACTCCGGGTAACTCAGGTTGATATAGTATCATTTGACACCAAATCGACGATCGCCTAACCGCACCGCATGATGGAGGCGACCATGACCGATCCGACAAATCCGCTTGGCCTGAACGGCTTCGAGTTCGTTGAATTCACCTCGCCCGATCCCGAGGCGATGGCGCGGCAGTTCGAGCAGCTTGGCTTCGTCCCGACGCACCGTCATCCCAGCAAGAACATCACCCGCTACAAGCAGGGTCGCATCAACCTGATGCTCAACCGCGACGAGGCTGGCCGCGTCGCCGCCTTCCGCGGTGAGCACGGACCCTCTGCCAGCGCGATGGCGTTCCGCGTCGCCGATCCCAAGGCGGCGCTGGAATGGGCGCTGGCGCATGGCGGCAAGGCGACCGACGAGGATGACACGGTCATCCAGGGCATTGGCGGATCCTATCTCTACTTCATCCAGGATGAGGTCGACCTCTATGCCGACTGGGCCGAATTCCCCGGCTGGCAGCAGGCCGAGGCGGAGAACAATGTCGGTCTCGACCTGCTCGACCACCTGACCCACAATGTCCGTCGCGGCCAGATGCGCGTGTGGAGCGAATTCTATCGAACGCTCTTCGGCTTCGAGGAGCAGAAATATTTCGACATCAAGGGCCAGGCGACCGGCCTGTTCAGCCAGGCGATGATCGCGCCCGACAAGGCGATCCGCATCCCGCTGAACGAGAGCCAGGACGACAAGAGCCAGATCGAGGAGTTCATCCGAGAGTATAAGGGCGAGGGCATCCAGCACCTCGCGCTGACCACGCCGGACATTTTCGACACGGTCGAGCGGCTGCGCGAGCGCGGCGTCAAGCTGCAGGACACGATCGAGACCTATTACGAGCTGGTCGACAAGCGGGTCCCTGGCCATGGCGAGGATCTGGAGCGGCTGCGCAAGAATCGCATCCTGATCGACGGCAATGTCGGCGACGAGGGCATCCTGTTGCAAATCTTCACCGAGAATATGTTCGGGCCGATCTTCTTCGAGATCATCCAGCGCAAGGGCAATGAAGGCTTCGGGAACGGCAATTTCCAGGCCCTGTTCGAGAGTATCGAGCTCGATCAGATCCGCCGCGGCGTAATCAAGGTCGACGCGTAACGCTTTTTGCGTCATGCCCGCATCTGCGGGATTCGGAACGACACGGACCATGCGGCATCCAGGCGGTGCCGCCCGAGTTGGAGAGGGAGAGCCGGGGGAAGCGCGCGAGTAGCGTTGGCGTTGCTTCACCCCGGCCAAATCCAGGAAATCACCCGGCATGACCGACTATTTCCCCGGTTTCGGCAACCATGTTTCGACAGAGGCGGTCGCGGGTGCGCTGCCGATCGGCCGCAACAGCCCTCAGCGTCCTGCCTTCGGCCTTTATGCCGAGCAATTGTCAGGCACGGCCTTCACCGCGCCGCGCCACGAGAATCGCCGCTCCTGGCTGTATCGCCTGCGTCCCAGTGCCGAACATCCCCCCTTCGCGCGTTACGAGGGCGCCGCCCGCTTTGCGCCAGGTACAGTGGACGCCCCCCTGCCCCCCAACCGGCTGCGCTGGAACCCGATCGAGGCCCCCGCCCCCGGCACCGACCTGATCGATGGCATGACGACGATGCTGGTCAATCGCGATCCGGCGGACCTGGAGGGCGTCGCGGTCCATATCTATGCCGCCAACGCCGATATGGAGACGCGGGTCTTTTGCGACTCGGACGGCGAGCTCCTGTTCATCCCGCAGTCCGGCCGCCTGACGCTGCTGACCGAGTTCGGCCGGGTCGAGATCGCACCCGGCCAGATCGCGCTGGTCCCGCGCGGCGTCCGCTTCCGCGCGCTCCTGCCCGACGGCGAGGCGCGGGGCTATGTCGCGGAAAATCACGGTGCGCTGTTCCGCCTGCCCGATCTCGGCCCGATCGGCGCCAATGGCCTGGCCAATCCGCGCGATTTCGAGACGCCGGCCGCCTGGTTCGAGGACCGCGACGAGCCGTTCGAAGTCGTCCAGAAGCATCTCGGTAGCCTGTGGACCACCCGCATCGAACACAGCCCGCTGGACGTCGTCGCCTGGCACGGCAATCTGGCGCCCTGGCGTTATGACCTGGCCCGCTTCAACACGATGAACACGGTCAGCTTCGACCATCCCGATCCGTCGATCTTCACCGTGCTGACCTCACCCAGCGATGTGCCGGGCCGCGCCAATGCCGACTTCGTGATCTTCCCGCCGCGCTGGATGGTGGCGGAGGATACGTTCCGCCCGCCCTGGTTCCATCGCAACGTCATGAGCGAGGCGATGGGCCTGATCCATGGCGCCTATGACGCGAAGGCGGACGGGTTCGCGCCGGGCGGCCTGTCGCTGCACAATCTGATGGCCGGCCACGGTCCCGATGTGACCAGCTGGCGGGGCGCGACCGAGGCCGAACTGAAACCGCACAAGATCGACGGGACGATGGCGTTCATGGTCGAGACGTGCTGGCCGTACAAGCCGACGCACTATGCGCTCGACCGCGCCCAGCCCGATTATGAAGAGGCGTGGCGCGGCTTTCCCAAGGCGCAACTGCCGCGCTGACGCGGGCAGAGCCTGCCGGTTCGATGGAACGCCTCTCCGCCACCCCCGCCGGCATCGCACTCGGCCCGCTCGATCTCGTGGCAGATGGTGCCGCGCGCAATTTCGTACTCGAGATGCGCACCGGGCGGTTCCACGGCTTCGTCGTGCGCAACGGCAACGCGGTCAGTGGCTATGTCGACCGATGCCCGCATATGGGCTTGCCGCTCGCGCAGGAACTCGACCGCTATCTGACCGCAGACGCCTCGCTGATCCAGTGCAGCTGGCACGGCGCGCTGTTCCGCATCGATGACGGCACCTGCGTCGGCGGACCGTGCACCGGGGCGGCGCTGACGCCCTGGCCGGTCACGGTCCGCGACGGGGTGATCGTCACCGCCTGAGGCGGGTCACCACACTTTCACGCGCTTGTCCGGCGCCAGATACAGTTTCTCGCCGGGCTTCACCCCGAACGCGTCGTACCAGGCATCGATGTTGCGTACCGTCATCGCCCGCCAGCGATCGGGCGCATGGCCATTGGTCGCGACCTGCTGGCGCAATGCCGCCTCGCGCGCCTTGGCCCGCCAGCTCTGGGCAAAGGCTAGGAAGAAGCGCTGGTCGCCGGTCAGCCCGCCGATCACCGGCGCGTCCTTGCCCCCCAGCGACGTCCGCCACGCCTGATAGGCGGCCGCCAGCCCCGCGACGTCGGCGATATTCTCGCCCAGCGTCAGCTTGCCGTTGACGTGGAGTCCGGGGAACACTTCATAAGCATCATATTGCGCGACCAGCGCCGCGCCCTGCGCCTCGAAATGGGCCAGGTCTTCCTTGGTCCACCAGTTGCGCAGCCGCCCCTCGGCATCGAAATCCGCGCCGAGATTGTCGAAGCCATGGCTGATCTCATGCCCGATGATCGCACCGATCGAGCCATAGTTGCTCGCGGCGTCCGCGGCGGGATCGTAGAAGGGCGCCTGCAGGATCGCGGCCGGGAAGTTGAGCGCATTCTGCAGCGGCAAATTGACCGCATTGACCGTCTGCGGCGTCATCCACCATTCGCCGCGATCGACAGCCTTGCCGATCTTCGCCAGCTGATGCGCCGTCTCCGCCTTTTCGGCGCGGCGCAGATTGCCGACCGGATCGTCCGCCTTCACCTCCAGCGATGAATAGCTGCGCCACGTCTCGGGATAGCCGATGCCGACGCGCATCGTCTCGATCTTCTTGCGCGCCTCGGCCTTGGTCGCCGGCGTCATCCAGTTCAGTCC
Source organism: Sphingomonas sp. BL-S-25 (assembly GCF_055521555.1). NCBI lineage: Bacteria > Pseudomonadati > Pseudomonadota > Alphaproteobacteria > Sphingomonadales > Sphingomonadaceae > Sphingomonas > Sphingomonas sp. BL-S-25. The sequence goes on along the minus strand of NZ_CM145486.1, from coordinate 3,951,573 downwards.
CGCGACCCGATCGTCGAACGCCTTCAATATGCCCTTCACCATCATCTGGATGTCGCTCTTCGACGAGGCGGGGAAATATTGCTCGACGTAGAGCTTGCCCATCGCATCGCCCAGCCAGGCATTGACGCTGGCGATCGCACGCTTGTCGCGCGGCCGCTGCTGCGGCGTGCCGCTCAGCGTCTTGCTGAAAAAGTCGAAATGTGCCTGGTCGATCGCGGCCGGCAGCACGTCGCTGACCTGATTGATGCGGTGGAAAGTCAGCCAGTCCTGCCAGTCCTGCAGCGGCGCGTTGGCGACCAGTTTGGCGACGGCGGTGACGGTTGCCGGCTGCCACACGATGAAGTCCTGCTGGCTGGCAAGCCCGGCGGCATTCCAGAAGCCGTTCCAGTCAACCCCCGGCGCCTTTACGGCGAAGTCGGCCTTCTTCCAGGGATTGTTCGCCTTGTGCGCGTCCTGGCTGGTGACATTGTCGGTATGCGCCTGGGCGATCCGCGTCTCCAGCGCCAGGATTCGATCCGCACGCGCCGCCGGGTCGCTGACACCTGCCAAGCCCAGCAGCTGCGCGACATAGGCCTTATAGGCGTCACGAATCTTCACCATCTCCGGCTTGGACGAAAGATAATAGTCGCGGTCGGGCAGCCCCAGCCCGCCCTGCAGCACATAGGGCACGGTCGTGTCCGGCCGGTCGAACGACTGGCTGACGAACAGCCCGAACAGATTCTCGGTCTCGAAATTGGTCGCGTTGAGCGGATCGACATCGACCCGTACATTGCCGCCGAGCATTGCCGACAGGGCGTTCTTGTCCTTCAGCGCGGCGATCGCTGCCAGTTCGCGCTGCAACGGCGCCATGCCCCGCTTCTCGATGCCCGCGGTATCGGTGAACGCCGTGTACCAGTCGGCGATGCGCCGCTGATCGGTGCCCGCCGCCGCCTGCGCCTTGATTGCGGCCTGAACGATCGCGACGGTGTTCGCCTCGGCCTTGTTGAACACGTCGAGGAAGACGCCGGTGCGCGATCGATCGGCCGGGATCTCGGTCCGATCACGCCAGCCACCGTTGGCATATTCATCGAAATCGTCACCCGGCTTCACCGACTTGTCGAGGCCGGATACATCGACGCCGATTTCGGTGCCCTTGGGCGGCGTATTGGCGGCCGGGGTGCAGGCCGAGGTCGCCAGTAGCGCGGCGAGAAGCAGGATCCGGGTCTTCAACGAGTCTCTCCAGCATGAGTGTATGGCTCAATCGCTACACCCGCCCGGCAGGTCATGCCAGCCACTTCCCATGTCTCAATGTCGCGGCTAGGCACAGGTCATGGCTGGACGATTTTTCGATGAGTGGCAGGTCGGCGATACGATCGAGCACGAGCTGCGCCGAACGGTGACCGAGACCGACAATCTGCTGTTCTCAACCATGACCCATAATGCCCAACCGCTGCATCTCGATGCCGAGGCGGCGAAGGCAAGCGAGTTCGGCCAGATCCTGGTCAACGGCACCTTCACCTTCAGCCTGATGGTCGGCATCTCCGTGGGCGACACCACGGTTGGTACGCTCGTCGCCAATCTCGGCTACGACAAGCTGGTGATGCCCAAGCCGGTCTTCATCGGCGACACGCTGCGCGCCACCAGCGAAGTGGTCGAGCTCCGCCCGAGCAAGTCGCGCCCGGGCCAGGGAATCGTCACCTGGAAGCACCGGATGTTCAACCAGCGGGACGATCTGGTCTGCGAATGCCTCCGCTCGGCGCTGCTGCGGAGCAAGGCCGCCTGATCCGCGTTATGCGGCGATGAGCGACTGGGATTTCGTGATCGTCGGCGGCGGTGCTGCAGGTGTTGCGGCCGCGCGGCGCGTGGCGGACGCGGGACGCAGCGTGCTGATCGTCGAGGCTTCGACCCGGCTGGGCGGCCGGGCGCATACGGTGGTCCGCTCCGGACTGCCACTCGACCTGGGATGCGGCTGGCTGCACTCGGCTCAGCATAACCCCTGGGCTCGGGTTGCCGGGCAGGCCGGGTTCGCGATCGATCGCGACCTCCCCCGCTGGATGGACCAGTGGCGCGATCTCGGCTTTTCACGCGAGGAACAGCGCGACGCGTCGCGCGCGTTCAGGGCATTCGAGCACAAGATGCGCGACGCCCCGCCGCCCAGCGACCGGGCGGGCGACCTGATCGACCCGGCGGACAAGTGGAGCCCGTATCTCGAAACGCTCAGCGGCGTGATCAACGGGGCCGGGCTCAATCGCCTCTCGGTCGCCGATTACCTGGCCTATATGGACGCGGCGACCGATACCGACTGGCGGGTGGTCGATGGCTATGGCACGCTGGTGGCCTCGCATGCCGCCGGGCTGCCGGTCGCTATGGGGACGTGCGTCACGTCGATCGATACCGACGGCACAAGGCTGTCGATCGAAACGTCGCGAGGGCGCCTGACTGCCGGTCAGGCAATCATCACCGTCTCGACCAATATACTCGCGTCCGGTGCCATCACGCTCCCCCCTGTCTTTGCCGATGTACAGCACGCTGCCAGCCGCCTCCCTTTGGGTGATGCCGACAAGCTTTTCTTCGAAGTGGAAACGCCCGACGACCTGCCGAGCGACGGCCATCTTATGGGCAATCCCCATGCCGCCATTACGGGGAGCTATACACTTCGTCCCTTCGGCCGCCCCGTCATCGAATGCATGGTCGGCGGCGACGCGGCGCGGACGCTGTGCAGCGCCGGCTTTCAGGAGGCTGCCGAGTTCGCGATCGGCGAACTGGCTGAGCTGCTCGGCAGCGACTGGCGGCGACGGCTGAAACTGGTCGCGGCATCGGCATGGGGGCGGCACAGCTTCGTGCAGGGTGCTTACAGCCACGCCCTGCCGGGTTGCCACGCCGCCCGCCGGCAATTGTCGATGCCGGTCGACGCGCGGATCCGGATGGCGGGGGAAGCCTGCCACGATACCGACTTCTCGACCGCGCATGGCGCCTATGAGACGGGGATCACCGCAGCCGAGGCCCTGATCAAGGGCATCGACCCCTAGGCGCTGTTGACAAAGTTAGGCAACCACCTGCGGATAGCGGCAAGATTGAGGAAACTGGCGAACGACAGCGCGGTTTTGTCGTAGCGGGTGGCGATGCGGCGTTGATGCTTGAGGTGGCCGAACATGCGCTCGATGCGGTTACGGTCTCGGTATCGACGGAAGTCGCAGGCGATGTGTTCGCGCCGGTTGGCCTTTGGCGGGATGATCGGCAGGATGCCGCGCATCAACAGGTTCGCCCGGACCGCATCGCCGTCATACCCTTTATCGGCCAGCAGCGCCTTGGGCTTGTCGACAGGCAACGCCATGAGGTCATCGACAGCGCTATAATCCGATGCCTCCCCGCCAGTCAGGATGAAGCCAAGAGGGCGTCCCTGATTGTCACAACGGGCGTGGACTTTGCACGTAAAGCCGCCGCGTGATCGACCAAAAGCCTCCTTATGAGTCCCCCTTTAGCGCCCGCTGCCGAAACATGGCCGCGAACCGTGGTGCTGTCGATCATGTGCTGCCAGTCGTCGGTCAGCCCGAACTCGACCAGCGTGGCCAGCATCGCATCCCAGACGCCTTGTTCCGCCCAACGCCGGAACCGCACATAGACCGAGTTCCACTTGCCGTAGCGCTCGTGCATGTCGCGCCAGGGGCAGCCAACCCGCAGTACATGCAGCATCCCGTTTAGAAATCGCCGATTGTCATGGGCAGGGCGCGCCTTTCGGCCTCGCTCGGACGGCAGCAGCCCTTCGAGCACCGACCATTCCTCGTCCGTCAGATCGCCACGCGCCATCGCCGCCCCCTGCAAAGAGCAGCCTTGAATCAGAGATAAGGTCGTTTGGGAATCCACTTTGTCAACACGACCTAGATCAGACGTCCTTTTTCTTGGCATAGACGTCGACGGTCGCCAGACAGCGCTCGTAATAGTCATAGCCCTCGCGGGGTACGTCCAGCGTCACCTGAGTCACTTGCTTGCCCTGATAGGTCAGGGTCAGCGACTGGGCGGCGCGGATGAGCGACAGGTAGGATCGCTCCGAACTGTCGAGGAACAGGCCGATGCCCGGCTGCATCTCGCCCCCGGCATTGCCGAAGCCCGTCGCCTCGAAATCTGCGGTGCCGATGCGCACCGTCATTGCCATCTGGCTGCCGCCCTTGATCCAGTCCCAGGCGGGATTGGCGAACGCAAGATAGACGTCGCCGGGATTGTCGCTGTCGGAGATACGGACGCTGGTCCCGTCGGCCCGCTCTGTCGCAATCCAGCAGCTCTCATCCCAACCATAGACGGTCCAGCTTCCGAACCGCTTTTCCGGGAAGCTCTCCTCCGCCGCGGCGGCAGGTGCGAGCGCGACAAGCAGCGCCGCTACCCCCGAGACTTTGGCGAAACCGATCATCGTCGCTCCTCTACAACTCACATCGCCGCGCCCCGCTGTCCCGCGATCAGGCGGCGGCGGAGCTTCGGGGCGCCGGATTGGAAAACTCCATGTCCGTGTCGATCGACCCATAGCGCAGCGCCATCAGGTCGCGCGAGTAATTCTGGTTGAGCCGCCACGGCTTGCGGGCCCCCTGACGCGGAAACTTCGCCATGGCGCGCTGAACATAGCCGGAGGTGAAGTCCAGAAACGGCATCTCCTCGACCGGCGCGCTGAGCCGCGGCGTCGCCTGCCGCATCCCGCGCTTCCTCATCGCCTTGAGCAACCGGCAGACATATTCGCTCGTCAGGTCGGCCTTCAGCGTCCACGACGCGTTTGTATAGCCGAACGACAATGCCAGATTGGGCACGTCGGACAGCATCATCCCCTTGTACGTCGTCCGCGTCGACAGATCGATCGTCTCGCCATCGACGACCAGAGGAATGTCGCTGACAAGCTGCAACTCCAGCCCGGTCGCAGTGACGATCAGATCGGCGGGCAGGATCTCGCCCGTCTCCAGCTCGATCCCCTCCTTCACGAACCGGCGGATATGGCCCGTGACCACCTCCGCCTTGCCGCTGCGCAGCGTCGCGAACAGGTCCGCGTCGGGGACCAGACAGACGCGCTGGTCCCATGGATTGTAGCTCGGTGTGAAATGCGTCTCGACGTCGTAATCGGAGCCCAGTTCGTCGCGGACCATCTGCACCATGTGCGCCTTCACCTTGTCGGGGCGCTTCCGGGCAAGTCGATAGAAGAACTGCTGGAGCAGAACATTCTTCCATCGCGTGACGCCATAGGCGGCCTTGGCGGGAAGCACACGGCGCAGGCCATTTGCCACTGCGTCCTGCGACGGTCGCGACACGACGTAGGTCGGCGACCGCTGGAGCATGGTGACGTGCGCCGCCTGCTTGGCCAGTTCTGGCACCAGCGTGACCGCAGTGGCGCCGCTGCCGATGACGACGACCCGCTTGTCCGCATAATCGATATCGTCGCTCCAGAATTGCGGATGGACGATCCGGCCGGAAAAATCGCTGACCCCCTCGAACTCGGGCGCGAAGCCGCGGCTGTAATTATAATAGCCCGTGCACATGAAGAGGAAGCCGCAGGTGTATCGGCGCTCCTCGCCATTCTCCATCGCGGTCACCCGCCACAAGGCGTCTTCGGTCGACCATGAGGCGGACGTCACTCGGGTGCGGTAGCGGATGTGATCGTCGATCCCGTGCTCGGCCGCCGTCTCCTCCAGATAGCTCAGGATCGACGGGCCGTCGGCGATCGCCTTGGCGTTGGTCCACGGCTTGAACGAGAAACCGAGCGTGTACATGTCCGAATCGGAGCGGATGCCGGGATAGCGGAACAGGTCCCAGGTCCCGCCCAGCCGGTCGCGCCCTTCGAGGATGACATAGCTGCTGCCCGGACACCTGGTCTGCAGGTGATAGCCGGCTCCGATCCCCGACAGGCCCGCCCCTACAACGACGACATCGAAATGCTCCGCCATTCGCCTCTCCCGCTTGGCTGCGCCATGCTTACACAGGTGTAAGCAGCGCAGCCAAGGTCAAAAGCGTGTCCGCGGCAACTCAATAGTCACGGGAGTAACGCAGGCTGACGCTCGACCCGCCGAACGACCCGGTCTGCGACAGGATCGACAGCGACTTGGTCAGCGCCACTTCCAGCTGGGTCGCGGCGAAGCCCCGGGCGTCGGTGATCACTTCGATATAGATATCGTCGGTAATGTACTGGCCGGCCGCCAGCGCGGTGCCGCGCCCGGTCTTGTCGTCCGCGGCAAGCACGCGCAGCCGGTCGATCCCGGTCGCCGAGCGCAGCTTGCCCAGCGGGTTCAGGCCGCCACCGCCGCCGCGCAAGGAATTGAGCGACGATGCCAGTTGAAGCGCCTCGACCGCCGACAGATTCGTCACCGAACTGCCGAACAGGATCCGCGACAGCACCTCTTCCTGGGGCAGCGACGGCGTCGAGGTGAAGCTGATCCTGGGCTGCTGCGCGGTGCCGGAGATGTTCAGGATGGCGGTCACGCCTTCGGCAGTGGTCGTCGCGGCGATATCGATCGTCGGATTGGTCAGCTGCGATCCCTGGAAGCTCACATTGCCTCGGGTGAGCGTGAACCGTCGCCCGGCAAACTCATAGGTTCCGCGAACCACTTCCGCCGATCCGGTGATCCGCGGCGCAGCCGAGGTCCCGCGAACGAACATGGTGGCACGCCATTCGGACTCGAGGCCCATGCCGGACACGAAGAGCTGGTTGTCGGCCGACACGCGCAGGTCGAGGTTCCACAACCCCATCTTCTCCGCCTCGGCGCGCTGCTCCGGCGTCTCGAACACATCGGTCTTGCGCCGCACCCCGGTCAACACCGGCACGTCTGCGGCACCCTGGAGAACGATCTCGTATCGGGCTTCGGGAATGTTGAGACGGCCCTGGATGCGATTGCCCTGGCTGTCGCGGATCACGCGGATCTGACCGGTCGCCGTCGCACCCAGCGCCTCGCTGCGCGCCAGTCGCGCATTGTTGAAATCAGCGGTCACGTCCATCGGGAAGCCCTGGCTGGATGACAGGCCGATCGTTCCCCGCGCCTTCAGCGTGCCATCGCCGGCGACCGCGCTGATATCGTTGATGACCAGCTGGTCGTCGGTGAACCGCCCGTCGATGCTCATCTTTGACAGGCGCGTGCCGAAGGTCTCATTCTCATAGGTGAGATTCGATGCCCTCACGACACCCCTCAGGTCGGGGCTCTGCACCGTGCCGCTGAAATCGGCGGCGATCCCGACCGGTCCCTCGACATGCTGGTTCGCCAGGCCTGCGAGCGAGAACAGCACCGATCCCGGGCCGTTATAGCGCAGGCCGCCGGAGAGCGGCGCGGCCATCAGCCGTTCCGTCCAGCTTCCGGGGCCACTGGGCACCGGGCGCAGATCGGCGACCACCCGGCCGACCGTCGTCGAACCACGCCGGATCAGCGCGCGCGTTTCCGCACCACTCGGCCCCAGCTTGCCGACCACGACCATGTTCACCGTCTCGGAGACCTGGCTGATGCTCGCACGGGTGAAGTCGGCGACCTCGATCCGCATGTTCGCGGTCGGAAAATCGCTGCCCTCGGCCTGGGCGAAATCGACGCTTCCGGTCGCACTTCCGCCGATGCCCAGTCCGGGAACGAGTGCGTTCACGACGGCCAGATCGACCTGATCGACGCGAAGTTGCAGCGACATGCCGTCGCCATAGGTGCCGGCGATCCGCGCGGTGCCGCGGTCGAAGTTCAGGCGCGTCGGGAGCAGACGGAAGCGTTCCTGTTCAAGCGCAATGCGCGCGGGCGCGCCGTCCGGAGTCCGGAAGCCCACTCCGCTGTCACGTCCGCTCAGCGCGACCAGCCACTCGTCCGGCTTCAGCCTGGCATTGACCGCCAGATTGAACGGCACGCCCGACGACCCGTCGATATAGGCCTGGGCAGTGCCGTTGCCGCCTTTGTAGTTCACCTTCACGCGCGCCGTCTTGACGGTGAACGCGCCGCTGCGAAGCGCAGCCACCTGAGCGTCCGCGACGATTTCCGGCGTGTCGGCCAGGACGATGCTGCCGGTCACGATCGCGCGGCCGATCGTCAGCGCCGCCATTCCGGGGATCTGCGCATTGGTGGCGCGGGCATCGAAATCGGCCCGCTGAAGCTGACCCTGAGCCGACAGCCGCACATTGCCGTTCGCGCCCGATCCCGAGAAGTCGACCCGCCCCTCGAACGAACCTGCCGCGGTCTGCTGAATGCGGCCCGTGATGTCCATACCGGCAAAGCGCGCGGATCGAATCTCGACCGCAAGACGGTTTGCCGTCTCGATAAGGACGTTGGCGGTGAACGGACCGTAGTTGGTGCCGCCCTTCGCCTCGACCGCATAGGCGCCGCTGGGCGTTCCCTTTATTACCGCCTCGAGATCGACCAGGCCGACCCCGAGCCCCGGCCGGGCGACGCGAAGCGCGATCGTCGGCGCGGTGAGCGATCCAGTGACTCGTGCGCTCATCGGACCATATTCGGTCGAGACTGCGTCCGCGTTCAACGTCAGCGCGCCCTTTGGATCATAGCGACCAGAGCCGTTGGTCACGCGGAACTTGGGCGCGGTCATCCGGACGTTCGAAAAGGTGATGATCCCGTTCTGATCGAACCCCACCTGAGCCGACGCCACGGCATTGCCGCCCAGGAACTCGCGCACGCCGTCGCTATAGATGCGGGCGCTCTGCCCTGCGATCTGCCCGCGAATGCCCCAGCCGCCGCCGGGCGCCGCGTAAAGCTTGGCATCGGTCGTCAGATTGACGACACCGATGCCGTCGATCTCATAATCATTGACCCGGCCCTTCAGCGCGCCGGTGTATCGGCCTTCGCTGATGTCGGCGACAACGACCGCGGTCGCCGCGATCCGGTCGGACCGCAGCTTGAGATTGTCCGACAGGATCTGGTCGCCGGAAATGGCGAGATCACCGTCAATCGTCAGATTCGTGACCAGCCCGCCCACGGCGGCGTTCAGGCCGGCGACGCGCGCGGCGCGCGCCTTGACCGGCACCAGGATACGGTCCGCATCGACGCGCGCCTTGCCTTCGGCATAAAGCCGCTCGGCACGCATCTCGCCAAAGCCCAGTGACGCGGCCTGCAGCTTGTAATCGACCACCGGACGCGCAAACTGACCGTTCAGGAGCATCGAGAAACGGACGTCGCGGCCGTTGACATTCTCGGCGATCGCACCCGGCGTCAGCAGCATCGCCTCGGCTCGAAAATTTCCGAACTGGCTCTGCGCAAAGTCCAGCATGCCATTGGCGGTGACGTCGATCGCGCTGGAACGCAGATGCACTTTGGTGTCGGCCCGGCGATCATTCCACGCCACGTCAAGCGCGACATCGACCCGCGGAGCGCCCAGTCGCTCGACGGGACCTTTTATGTAGAGGCCAGGGTTGGCGGTCCCGCGAATGCTGTAGGTGCCGCTACGTGCCGCGACGTTCATGTCGGCGATCGTCTCGCCGCCCAGCGTCCCCACTGCCTTGCCGTTCCAGTTGCTCCAGCTACCCTTGCCGCCAAGGGCGAAGGTCACCGGCTTGTCGAGGCCGGCCAGTCCGGTGATGAAGCCGCCAGCGGGCGCGTTCACGCGCATGTCGATGTCGAGCTGATTGCGGTCCGGGACCGCGTCGATCTTCACCAGCGCGCGGTCGCCGCCTGCAACGCCGGGGCCGCTCAGCGTGCCGGCATCCGCGTCGATCTGCGCGCGTCCGCCCGCCAGATGCGCCTTGCCCTTCAGCATGGCGATATGCCGCTGGCCGGTCACCGCGGTGCCGATCTCGATCCGCGCGATGTCCAGCCGTGCGATGTCGATCGCGATGTTGGGCAGGGTCGGCGCGTTCGGATCGGTCGGGGTGGCCTTCAGCTCGGGCAACCGGTCAAGCCGCACCAACGGGCTGGTCAGCGATCGGATATCGACATGATTGGAGAGAAACTCGAAAGGCCGCCAGTCGAGCGCGATCTCGTCAGCGGACGCGAAAATTCCCTTGCTGTCGCGGACCTGGACGTCGCGCAGCACCATTGCGCCGTAGATCGATCCGTCGATCCGGCCGACGCGCACATTCAGCCCGGACTCCAGCGTATAGTTGCTGAGTTGCCGCGCGAGGAAGTCACGTCCCGGACCGGTGTTGATGCCCAGCATCACGCCGACGACCAGCACGCCCAGGACGGCGATGATGATGCCCAGCCATTTGGCGATGCGGCCGGCGACCGAGCGCCGCTCGCGGATTATGATGGTTTCGGTCGGGCTCTCATCAACGGGCTCGGTCGTCGCGGGCGTCTGGGGCTCGTCGGTCGCCATCAGAATGCCTGTCCGATCGAAATGTAGAGCGACACGCGCGATTCACCCGGCTTGCGGTTGATCGGCGTCGCCACGTCGACGCGCAACGGCCCGAAATTGGTGTACATCCGGCCACCGATGCCCGCGCCGAAGCGGATATCCTTGCCGGTCGGCGCGACACCGTCATACACCTGACCGGCATCGATGAACGGAACGATGCCGAAATTGCCGAAGCGATAGCGCGCCTCGATCGCGAATTCGTTGAAGCTGCGACCACCCACGGGGCGACCGTCTGGCGAGCGCGGACCCAGTTCCTGATAGCCGAAGCCGCGGACCGATCCGCCGCCGCCGGCATAGTAACGCCGCGAGGGCGGCAGGTCGTCGCGGTCGATGCCGGGGATCGAGCCGACCCGCGCACGTCCCGCCAGGACGATGCTGCTGGTGATCGGATAATAGGCCGTGCCCTCCAGCATCAGTCGGGCATAGGGCCGCGCCGCGCCGCGCACCGACGTCTCGGGACTGACATTCGCCTTGATCCGATACCCGCGAGTCGGGTTCAGCAGGTCGTCCGACCGGTCATAACCGAGGAAGGTCGGAAGCGCAGCGATCAGCCAGGTGCCGCGATCGCGCGCGCCGATGTTGAAATTATACCGGTCCTCGTTCGAGCCGACGATCTCGAACCCGTAGAAATAGGTCCAGCGCTTCTGCCAGATCGGGGTCGAATCATAGGAGACGCGGGCAGTCAGCGAACCGGTGAAGCTCTCATAGGCATCGAAGTCGCTGTGATTGGCGCCGACCGAGAAGCTGAGCGTCCGGTCGCGCTGGCGCCAGTTCGAGCGGCGGAAGGTTGCCGTCGCGCCTTGTTCCTGCGTGCCGATCACGCCGGTGCCGATCAGCGCGCCCTCGGGCGGGAAGAGGTTGCGGTGCGTCCAGCTGCCCTGCAACCGGATCCCCTGCCCGGTGCTGTAGCCAAGTTCACCGGCCAGTGTCCGCGGACGCCCGGCGACCTGACGGACGAGCAGATCGACATATTCGGTTCCATCGGGTGCCATCTCGCCGGTGCGGACCGGCTCGACCGAGACGGTCGAGAACTGGCTGGTCGCGATCAGCGCCTCGCGCACATCGTCGACCTTGCGGCTGTCATAGAGGTCACCCCGACGGAACCGCGCGAAGATGTTGAGGTGATCGATGTCGAACACCTGACGGCGTCCCGTGGTCTGGAACCCCCGGAAACTGGAACGCGGACCAAGGGTGACCGGCAGCGTATAGTCGCCAATATGGGTGTCGTCATCGAGCAGGATGTCGCGGTCGCCGACATCCGCGAACGGATAGCCATTTTGCGGCAGTTTCAGACTGAGGTTGGCCTCTGCGGCCTGAACGCGCTCCGCTTCCAGCGGGTCGCCGGTCTTCAGCGGCAGGTTGCTGGTGAGCAGGTCGGCCGGTGTCGCAGGCGCCGCGTCGATGTCCACCGCCCCGAGCTTGTACAACGGACCGGGCGTTGCGGTGATGGTGACCGACAGCTGGCGCCGGTTCCCGGCGCTCTGCTCCACCGTCGAGATGGCGGTGGCGTCGTAATAGCCGAGCGACTGCATTAGCCGCACCGCGAGCTTCTCGTCCTCGACAGCTCGCGCGTTGACCATCGCGGCATTGGCGGCCTTGCCTTTGCCTCGGCGCAGCGCGGAGAGTTCGCGGAAGCGATCCTCGGCATCGATCGCGTCGAGACCCGTTGCGCTCCAATTGTAGAAGATTACGACACTCTTGCTGTCCTTCACCCCCGCAATCTGGGTCGGGGGATCCAGCTTGAACTGATCGAGCGGAGGCAATTCCGCCGCGAATTCAGGCTCTTCCGGTTTGATCGCCTCCAGCGTTTCGGCAAGCGATCGGCCCAGTTCGGCGAGTGCGTCATCCGCCGCTGGCGCGTTCTGCGGCAATGCGCTGAGCGGTGCGTTCAAATCGTCGTCCACCTTGGGCAGGGCCGCTTCGAACGTGGCATCAGGCACGATGACGTCCTGCGGCGTCTGTCGCGTTGGATCAGGCGATGGGGAGGATGGCGGCGCGCCCTGCCCCGGTGCGCCCGGATCCGCAATCTGGGCACAGGCGATCCCCGGCAGCAACGCCGCGCCGGCAAGCGCCGCAACGCAAATTCCCTTATAGCTGACCCCGCTCAAACCGACCCGCTCACGCCTCCCTCGGATGCCGTATGGACGGACATCCCCGCCTCCGTAACGACCCAGACCCGAATTGGGTCCGGGGTTTTTGCAAGCCCTTCATTTCAAAGGAGACTTGCAGAGTTGGGCAAGTTTCACCCGCGCAAGGCCTCCGCGCCAAGCTGGATCCGATCGAGCATCTCGCGAAACCTGTGGAGTTCCTCGGGATCGATGCCGGCGAAGATCCTGCGCTCCATTTCCAGCGCCTTCGGCGCGATCTGTTCATAGAGCCGCCACCCCTCGTCACTGAGAGCCAGCAGGTGCGAGCGTTGATCTTCGGGATTGGGCGCTCGATCGACCAGCCGGCGATCCGCCAGCGCAATCGCGGCGCGGCTGACGGTGACCTTGTCCATATGAGTACGCCCGCAAAGCGCCTGCTGACTCATCGCTCCATCCTCGGCCAGAACTGCAACGAGCCGCCATTCGGATATCTTTAGGCCGAACAGCGCCCGATATGCATCGGCCACTTTATCGGAGACGAGGTTGGAGACGATGGACAGGCGGTACGGGAGAAATTCATCGAGTTTCAGCGTGGTGGGCATGCCCCTATGTTCCCGTCAGATCAGGTCGTTGCAACTGCAACCGATCACGATTGCAGATTTTGCAATGCTACCGGTAACATTTCGCACTTGCGGAACGATCCGCTGCGTTGCACAAAGATCGGGCCTTTCAGGCATCCTCTCCTAAGACTTTCCAAGGCCGTCCTTCGGGGCGGCCATTTTTTTATTCATGCGTGGCGCCATCGTGCGATCTGGCGGAAGCGCCGGCGGCCCTGTCCCCCTAGTCCGTCGGCGCTTCTCCGCCCCTCATTTCATCTGCCGCGCGATCGCCTTGCGCGTGGCCGCACCATAGGGCGGCTTGAGCCCGGCCAGCTTCGCGACGTCGATCCTTGGCTGGCGATAGACGCTGCGGGCATGGCTGAAGGTCTGGAAACCAGCCTTGCCGTGATAGGCGCCCATGCCCGACGGCCCGATGCCGCCAAAGGGCAATTCCTCCATGCTGACATGGAAGATCACATCGTCCGTAGTGACGCCGCCGGAGATGGTGCGGTCGAGCACCCTGCCCCGCTCCCCAGCGTCGGTTCCGAAATAGTAGAGCGCCAGCGGCCGATCCCGCCGATTCACTTCCGCGACGGCATCGTCGATCGTGTCGTAGCGTCGCACCGGCAGGATCGGGCCGAAAATCTCCTCCTGCATCACCGTCATGTCGTCGGTCGCGCCGCGGATGATGTGAAGCGGCATCTTGCGCGCATTGGACCCAGCGAAATCCTCGCTCGCCGGATCGACCCGGATCACCTCGGCCCCCTTTGCCCGCGCATCGTCGATCCAGGTCGACAGGCGCTCGAAATGCCGGTCGTTGATGATCGAGGTGTAATCGGGATTGCCGAGCACCGTCGGATAGAGCCTCGAGGCGGCGCGGGTCAGCCCGTCGATTACCTCGCCCTCGCGCTCGGCGGGCACGAGCATATAGTCGGGCGCCAGACAGATCTGACCTGCGTTCATCATCTTGCCCAGCACGACCCGTTCGGTCGCCTGCGCCAGATCCGCCGACCGGCCGACGATGACCGGAGACTTGCCCCCCAGTTCCAGCGTGACCGGCGTCAGATTGTCGGCCGCGGCATGGAGGATGTGGCGACCGATGCCGGTCGCGCCGGTGAACAGCAGATGGTCGAAGGGAAGCTCGGAAAACGCCTTGCCGACCTCCGGCCCGCCGCTGACGAAGGCTAGTTCCTCGACCGTGAAATAGCGGGCCGAAAGCTCCTCGAACAGCGCCGCGACGGCCGGGGTGAACTCGCTCGTCTTGACCATCGCGCGATTGCCGGCGGCGAAGACCCCGGCTAGCGGGCTCATGACCAGATTGACCGGGAAGTTCCACGGCGCGATCACGCCGACCACGCCCTTGGGCTGATAGTCGATGCGCGCCTTCGCGCCCAACAGTCCGAGCGGGAACATGACCGGCCGGCGTTCCGACTTCGCCCATTTCCCGACATGCTTCAGCGCATGCTTCAGCGGCGAGATCGACGCGATGATGTCGGTGATCATCGATTGTTCGCGGCTGCGGTGGCCGAAATCCTCGCTCAACGCGTTGCAGAACCGGTCGGCATTGTCCGACATCATCGCGATCGCGCGTTTCAACCTGTCGCGTCGGGCCTCGATCGGCACCGGCAATTCCGCCATGAATGCCGCACGCTGACGCTCCAGGATATCGCGCATCACCCCATCCCCTCCCATATCTGGCCGAGCCAGGTCATCCAGGCCGCCGCCGCGAGCATGACGCCCAGTGGAAGCCGATCCTGCATGCCCATCGGCTTCCCGCCAAGCCTCAATGCTGCGATCGCCCCGAAACCTATCATGCAGGCGACCAGCAGCACCAGCGGCAAGGCCTGCCAGCCGAGCCACAGCCCGATCGCGCCGAACAGTTTCGGATCGCCACCGCCCAGCCCTTCGCGCCCGCGAAGGCCGCGATATCCCGCCGCGACCGCCATCAGCGTGGCATAGCCAGCCACTCCACCGATGAGCCGATCGGGAAGCGGTGCTCCGATGCCGGCGAGCCCGATGATCAATCCGGTCGCTGCGAGCGCCGCGTTTAGGATATTGGGAAGCCAGAAGGCAGCTAGGTCGAGCGCCGCAAGCGACAGCAGCAGCCAGCCGAACACGGCGCCGGCCACACCTTCGATACCCGGCGCGACCAGCCCGCAGGCGATACCGATGCCGGCGCCGAGCAATTCGGTGACGGCATGGCTGACCGGGATCGGAGCACCGCATGCCGAACATCGGCCGCGCAGCATCGCGAAGCTCAGAATCGGGACCAGTTCGTACGGGCGAAGCGGCTTGCCGCAACTGTCGCATGCCGACCGGCTCGCTCCCGCGATGGATCGGGCGCGGGGCCAGCGGATCGCCAGCGTCGCGATGAAACTGCCGAACACCGCGCCGAGCGTACCCAGAAGCATCGGCCAGGAGGCATCAGGGATCATCGGCAGTGCCGCGGCCCCGTCACGGCACGGTTTCGTTGGGTTCGGTTCCCCAGATCCGCGACTGTTCGACATAGCCGCCACGGCCACGCGCATCGAAATAGCACCAGCCGTCCGAACAGCGGCTGATCCGCCCCACCACCCCGGGCGCTGCCCGCCAATTGACCTTGGCGCTGGATCGCGGCTGGGCACGCAGTTCGACGATCTGACCGGTGACGATCGCCGTGCGCCTGTCGCTCAGCAGGTTGACCTGCATCCAGCCTTCGGTCCCGTCCGGGTCCTGCACCTTGCGCCATTCGCCATAGATATCGATCACCCGGATCGGCAGGTCAGACCGTTGATACAGCCAGCTTGCGGGATAGTTGCGCCCCGGCCCGGTGCGCATCCGCGCCTTGCCTGCGGTGATCGAGGCGAAATAGGGCGGCTTGCGCTGCTGTGCCCAGGCCTCGCCGGCGCCCAGCGTCATCAGACCCAGCGCCGCAACGCCGAGGATGATCGAGCTACCGAGCCGCATGTCTGAAACCCCCGAAAAAAGCCGTTCCCGTGCTTAGCCCGAGCGGCGGCGACGCTTCAACCCGTTGACTGCCCTCCCTGTCCGGCCCAATCCATCGCCATGACCAGTTCTGCCCGGCCTTCGCGACCCAGGGTCATCGTAACGCGCGCGCTTCCCGACAAGGTGGAGGCGCGGATGGGAGAGCTGTTCGACGTCTCGCTGAACCGCGGGGACGTCCCGCTCGACCGGGCGCAGTTGGAAACCGCCGTCGCCGAATGCGACGTGCTGGTGCCGACGGTTACCGACGTGATCGATGCCGACCTGATCGCGCGCGCGGGCGACCGCCTGAAGCTGATCGCCAATTACGGAGCGGGCGTCGACCATATCGACCTGAAGGCTGCGCAGGCTCGGGGCATCGTGGTCAGCAACACGCCAGGCGTCATGAGCGAGGACGCAGCCGACATCGCGATGGCGCTGATCCTGGCCGCCCCGCGCCGCCTGGTCGAGGGCGACAAGCTGGTGCGCGACGGCAAATGGACCGGCTGGAGCCCGACCAGCATGCGCGGCCATCGCATCGGCGGGCGGACGCTCGGCATTCTCGGCATGGGGCGTATCGGTCAGGCCGTCGCCGCCCGCGCCCGCGCATTCGGGCTGCAGATCCACTATCACAACCGCCACCGGGTGCCTGCCGTGCTCGAAGGACAGCTCGGCGCAACCTGGCATGCCACGCTCGACAGCCTGGTCGAGGCGGCGGACATCCTGACGATCCATACGCCGCACACGGCAACGACCGAACATCTGATCGACGCGCGGCGGCTCGACCTGCTCGGGCCGGATGGCTGGCTGATCAACACGGCACGCGGAGAGATCGTCGATCCCGAGGCGCTCATCGGCGCGCTGCAGGACCGGCGGATCGCGGGTGCCGGCCTCGACGTCTATGTCGACGAGCCGCAGGTCGATCCGCGGCTGGTGGCGCTCGACACCGTCATCCTGCTGCCGCACCTCGGCGCCGCGACGTTCGAGGCGCGCGAGGCGATGGGCGCCAAGGTGGTGCTCAACATCCGCATGTGGTCCGGCGGGGACCGCCCGCCCGATCAGGTGCTCGAAGGCTGGCTCTGATCCTGGCGTGAGCCATCAGGCGCCCCTCTCCCGATCGGAAGAGGGGCTCCGGACTCAGTCGCCGGTCAGGATCCGGTCGACCAGTTGCTTCACCGTCGGCACGAACCCGTTCGAATAGAAGGGATCGCGCTTGAAATTATAGGCGGCGTGGCCGGCGAACATCAGATTTTCGTCGGTCGGCCCGCCATGGGCGATGTCCTGCAGCGTCTTCTGGATGCAGAAGCTGCGCGGATCGGCCAGGCGTCCGGTCGAGTTGGTCTCGGTGTCCGCCCAGGACGAGAAGGCGCACTGGCTGAGGCAGCCCATGCAATCCGCCTGGTCCTTGCGGATGATGCCCTGTTCCTCGGTGGTGACGAAGACTAGCGTATTGTCGGGGGTCTTGAGTGCGGAGGTATAGCCCAGGCCATACCATTCACGTGCGCGCAGCAGGTCGTTGCGCGTGACCCAGAAATTCTTGCCCTTCACCCCGACATCGAGCTGGAAGGTGTGGTCGCCCGCTTCCTGCGTCGAGAAGGGGATCTGCCGCTCGCTGCGCGCCTCGAGGTTGCGCAGGAACGGATTGCGGACCGCAGAAGAGTAGAATCCGGTCGGAGAGAAGCGGTGCAGCAGGACGTCGCCCGGCTCGACTTCCATCAGCTTCGACTTCCAGCCGGCCGGGATCGGGCTTTCCTGGGTCAGCAGCGGGCGCGTGCCGAACTGGAACGCGATCGAGCCCAGCTCTGGATTGTCGATCCAGTCGTTCCAGTCGCGCAGATACCAGACGCCGCCGGCCATGATGATCGGCACGTCGTCGGAAATGCCACCTTCGCGCATCACCGCGCGCAGTTCCTTGACGCGGGGATAGGGATCCTGCGGCTTCAGCGGATCCTCGGCATTGGACAGGCCGTTATGGCCGCCCGCCAGCCAGGGATCTTCATAGACCACCGCCGCCAGCCAGTCGGCCGCCTTGCTGTACGCACGCTTCCACAGCGCGCGGAAGGCGCGGCCGGAACTGACGATCGGCAGATAGTTGACGTTGTAGGAAGCAGCGATCTCGCTGAGCTTGTAGGGCATGCCCGCACCGCAGGTCACGCCGGCCACCAGGCCGCGGGTCCGCTCGAGCACGCCGTGCAGGACGCGCTGGGCACCGCCCATTTCCCAAAGGACGTTGATGTTGATCGCGCCCTTGCCGCCGGCGATATCGAAGGCACGCTTGACCTGCTGGACCGCGCCTTCGATCGCATAGGCGATCAGTTCCTCATGACGTTCACGCCGCGTCAGGGCCTTGTACACCTGCGGGATGATCTTGCCCTCGGCATCGTAGCTGTCGGCGTTCACCGCGCTGACCGTGCCGATCCCGCCCGCGGCTGCCCATGCCCCCGCGCTTGCGTGATTGGTCGCCGCGACACCCTTGCCACCTTCGATCAGCGGCCAGACTTCACGACCGCCGTACATGATGGGCTTAAGACCCTTGAACACTTTTCCTCCAACCTAAAACGCGCGCGACGCTAGCCGCATTGCCCTCGCGATGCGAGGATTATCCGTCAGCCCAGGATTCCGGGCCGGCCGACCGCTTGAGAATATATCTCGGCATAGGATCGGATCATCCCGGCCTCGTCGAACAACGCTTGAGCCCTCGACTGGTTCGCCTTGCCCACCCGCTCGCGCTCGTGCGGGTGCTGGGCGAGGATTTCGATCCGGTCGCGGATACCCACCGCATTGCGATCCTGGACCAGATAGACCTGGTTCAGGTCCGATACCATCGTCGCAATATCCCCTATGGCCGGCGCGACGATCGGCAGACCGGCCGCCATCGCCTCCAGCACGGCCAGCGGGGCCTGCGCGCTCTTAGACGACAAGGCGAAGATATCGAACAGGCCGAGATAGCGGTGCGGATCGGGAACGAAGCCCGTCAGAATGACCTTTCCATCGAGCCCCATCGCTTCGATCGCGGTCTGGATCGCGCCGCGCTCCGGCCCCTCGCCCACGATGACCAGCTTCATCCGCGTGTTCATCCCGGCAACGGCATGGACCAGCATCGGCAGGTCCTTGACCTCACGCAGCCCGGCGACCGTGCCGATGACGACCTCGCCCGGCTTGGGCTTCAGCATCGGCAGCGCATTCGCATCGGGCTTACGCGTGAAGTCCTTGGTCGCGACACCGTTCGGCACGTAGCGCAGCCGATCCATCGGCACGCCCCATTGGTGATAGCCGATCGATTCGAGCATCCGGCTGGGCACGACCAGTCCGTTGGCCGCCTTCAGCGCGATCTTGCGATAGGTGTTGCGCACCGGGTTGAGGCGAAACGCTTCATCGGCATTGAAGCCGTCCTCATGATGGACCAGCGGCGGCACGCCCTTGCCGAAGACCCGGGCAGCCATCGCGCCATCGATCGCACCCCAATTATAGCTGAGCACCAGGTCGAAGCGGCGCATGAACCGGGCGATCGATTCGTAGCGGCGGGCCGAGGGGCGTCCCGTCAGAAGCGGGGGATCCTGCGCAATCTCGTACTTCACCCCCGGCGCGATGGCGTCCCGGGCGCCGAGCTGGTCGGGCATCGAGGACACGATCGTGTGCCGGGCGCGGTCGCCAAAGGCATTCATCAGACGGACCGAGCGTGCTTCCTTGCCGCCAAGGTCGAAACTCGAATGCAGATGCAGGATGTGGATCGACATGAGTTCGGGCGCTTAACGGGGAAATTCGCCCCCGTCATCCCGTACCGCCAGGGTCAGGCGGCCGGTTGCAGCTTCGCGACCTTCGCCAGAAGCATATCGATCGCCTTGACCGCCTCGGGCTCCTCCAGTGTCGGCGCATGGCCGACATCCGCCACCGTGACGAGTTTCGCGCCCGGTGCCCGCTCGACCATCTGCGTCGCCACCCTCTCGCTCAGGATATCGGACCGCGCGCCACGCACCACCAGCAACGGCTTGCCCTTCAGCGCATCGATCGTCGGCCACATGTCCGGCCCGGCCTCGTTGCCGGGGACGCGGAACGGCTCGGCGATCTTCATGTCGTAATCCAGGACGATCCGCCCCTGGCTGTTGAGGCGATAGAGCCGCTTCGCCATGCGCAGCCAGTCCTCGATCCTGTAGCCGGGATAGACATCGCCATTGCCTTCGGCGACCGCGCGCGCCGCATGCATCCAGGTCGGATGCTGGACCGCCTTGCCGACATAGGTGCGGATGCGGGCAAGCCCGCTGGCATCGAGTTCGGGTCCGACATCGTTCAGCACCGCACCCGCCACCCGCTCGCGGTCGGTCGCGGCCAGCAGCATGGTGACGATCCCGCCCAGCGACGTACCGATGGCGACGAACCGCGGGATCTTCAGTTCGTCGAGCAGTGCCTCGACATCCTGGAGATAGGTCAGCGGCACATAGGTCATCGGGTCCTTGGCATAACCGCTCTCGCCGCGCCCGCGGAACTCGACAAGCAGCACCCGCCACTCCCCCGCCAGCCGCTCCGCTACCGCCTCATAATCCCGCACATTGCGCGTCAGGCCGGGAAAACAGACGATCGGCGGCCGGTCGTCGCGGCCTGGATAATCGCGATAATGCAGCCGAATTCCATCCTTCGACCACCAGAAGCCGTCCGTGTAGCTGTTGCGCCGTTCACCCATCGACCCCCATATCGCCGCATGGACTTCTCTCCGCAACAGGCGATCCTCGAACTCGGACCCGCGCTTTACGACCCGGTTCGGCCTGCCGACTTTCCGCAGGCGATCCTGCGCTTTCGCAACGACCGGGCGGCCGCAACCATTGGCCTCGACGCGCTGAGCGACGAGCAATGGATCCGTCATTTCGGCCGGTTCGAGCCGTTGCCGGGCAGCCTCGAACAGCCTCTGGCGCTGCGCTATCACGGCCATCAGTTTCGCGTGTACAATCCGGAGATCGGCGACGGGCGCGGTTTCCTGTACGCGCAGATGCTCGACGACAGCGGCCGCCTGATGGATCTGGGGACCAAGGGGTCGGGGCAGACTCCCTATAGCCGCTTCGGCGATGGTCGCCTGACGCTCAAGGGCGGCGTGCGCGAGATCCTGGCGACCGAGATGCTGGAGGCACTGGGCGTCTGCACCTCGCGCAGCTTCTCGCTGATCGAGACCGGCGAATCGCTTCACCGGGGCGATGAACCCTCCCCAACCCGCTCATCGGTGCTGGTCCGGCTGAGCCACAGCCATATCCGCATCGGCGCATTCCAGCGCGCGGCCTATCATCAGGACGAGGAGTCGCTCCGGCGCCTGACCGATTACGTCCTCCGCAATCTCTACCGCGAGACCCCGGGCGCGGAGCCGGCCATCCAGTTGCTTGATCAGGCGGTCGCCCGCACCGCCCGGCTGGCAGGGCAATATATGGCTGCCGGCTTCGTCCACGGCGTGCTCAACAGCGACAATATCAACCTGACCGGGGAGAGCTTCGATTATGGTCCCTGGCGGTTCGCGCCGACTTGGGACGTGGCCTTCACCGCCGCATATTTCGATCAGAACGGCCTGTACGCCTTTGGTCGCCAGCCCGAGGCTATCCACTGGGACGTGATGCAGCTGGCCGTATCGCTGCGGCTGATCGCCGAGTCCGATCCGCTGATTGCGACGCTGGAGACGTTCGGTGACCGCTATCAGGCGGGCGTGATCGAAGCGATGCTCTGGCGGTTGGGCGTCAAACCGCGCGACGGGGCCAGCGACCTCGCGCTGGTACAGGCGCTCGAGCGGGGGCTGCGCGACAGCCAGGTTCCGATCGACCGATTCTTCCAGGATCATTTCGGCAGTCGCCCACCCGACGGCGCCGAGTTCGAGGAACTGCGAAGCCGGCTCCAGTCCTATGCTGCGCGCAAGGATCGAGATCATCCCTATTGGTCGGATACCGAACCTTGCTCGATGCTGATCGACGAGGTCGAGGCGATCTGGTCGGCGATCGACGAGCGCGACGACTGGAACCCGCTTCGCGTTAAGATCGACGCGATCCGCCGTATGGGCCAGGCACTTGCCTGAGAACTGAGGCAGCGGGGGGTGGCGCGGCAGGGCCAATTGACGCAAGAGACCGAAACCTATCATCCAACCGACGCACGGAACCGAATGACTGGCCAGGACCTCATTTCGATCGAACCCGCAACCGGTGCCGAACTGTGGCGCCACCCTGTGGGAGATGCCGATGTGGAGGTCGCGGCAGCACGCGCCAGCTGGGTCGGCTGGGCGAAAACGCCGCTCGCCGATCGCATCGAGGCGCTGCGCCGCTTCGCCGATATCGTGCGGGAGCGCGGCGACGCGCTGACCGATCTGGTGGCGCGAGAGACAGGCAAGCCGGTCTGGGAGGCGCGGACCGAAGTCGACAGCGTCATTGCGAAGGTCGAAATCTCGATCACCGCCTATTCACAGCGCACCGGGGAGCAACGCACCGACGGCCCCATGAACAGCCGGATGGCGGTCCGGCACAAGCCGCACGGCGTGCTGGCGGTTCTGGGCCCGTATAATTTCCCGATCCACCTGCCCAACGGCCATATCGTGCCGGCGCTGCTCGCCGGCAATGCCGTGGTGTTCAAGCCGTCGGAAAAGACCCCGGCTTCGGGCGCCTTCCTGGTCGACTGTTTCCATGCGGCAGGCATTCCCGAAGGATGCGTCCGCCTGCTGATCGGGGGTCCGGACGCGGGCAAGGCGCTGGCTGCACACCCAGATATCGACGGGCTGTTGTTCACCGGGTCGGCACCGACCGGGATTGCGATCAATCAGCAGTTCGCCGCGCGGCCGGAAAAGATCCTGGCGCTGGAAATGGGCGGCAACAATCCCATCCTCGTGTGGGACGCGCCCGATCTCGGGGCCGCGGCGGTGCTAGTGGTGCAATCCGCCTTCACGACCGCCGGGCAGCGTTGCACAGCGGCACGCCGGCTGATCGTGGACGACAGACTGTACGACGCGCTGATGGCTGAGGTCGTATCGCTTGCCAGCCGGCTGATCGTCGATCACCCGCACGCCGATCCGGCACCATTCATGGGCCCGGTGATCGATAACGCCACCGCGGATATGCTGATCGGCAGCTTCACCGGGCTCATCGAAAGGGGTGGCCGACCCCTGCTTCCTCTTTCACGCCCGATCGCAGGCCTGCCATTCCTCTCTCCCGGCATCATCGACATGACCGACGTTGGCGACAGCCCCGACGTCGAGCTGTTCGGGCCGATCCTCCAAGTCTATCGCAAGAGCAGCTTCGAAGACGCGATCGCCGAGGCGAACAATACGCGCTACGGTCTATCTGCCTCGCTGATCAGCCAGGATCCCGACCTCTATGACCGATTCTGGACCGACATTCGCGCCGGTATCGTCAATTGGAACCGGCCGACCAGCGGCGCCTCTTCCGCGGCTCCGTTCGGCGGAGTGGGCTGGTCGGGCAATCACCGACCGAGCGCCTTCTATGCGGCGGACTATTGCGCATATCCCGTTGCCAGCGCCGAAATCGAGCGGGCGAGCGCATCGATCGGCGTCGGCCTGAGAGACGCCTGACGGATCACAGCGCTAACCGCCGTAGAGCCCCTTGAAACCGACCCGCCGCACGCCTAATTATCGGAGTGCGGGACCGGGCCCCTCTGGCGGCGGTCTTCTTCGGAAGGCGCCGTGATGTCGGACCGCATCGAGCTGGCTCGGTGCAGGTTTGATGGCTGATCGGTCCCAAACCTCCAAAGGCAACCGGGTCTGCTCGATCGATGAACCATCGATTGGAGTGGCATATGAGTGACCTGGTACAGCGGCTGATCGCAGCCCATCAAACCCTGAACCGCGAGATCCGGCGCGAGCTGGCGCGCCGACTGCCCGACACGCTCCGTCTGGCACGGCTCAAGAAAGAGCGACTCGCCGTCAAGGATCGGCTGTTCCGGCATTTCCCCGACGCAAGTCACATGCACCGCGTGGTCCGCAGCGCTCTGGGGCGCGCGCGTCACGCCTAGGAGTCCCCATGGAAAACCTCTCGCAATTCAACAGCAGAGCCGCAGCCGGCGCGCAGGCCCGCTTCGACGAAGGCCTGCGTCGCCACATGCTCGGCATCTATCGCAATATGGGTATTGGCCTGCTCGTCACCGCCCTCGTCGCGCTGGCGGTCGCGTCGACCCCGGCGCTGACCGCGCTCATCTTCGGCACCCCGTTGAAGTGGGTGGCGATGTTCGCGCCGCTGGCCTTCATCTTCTTCTTTCAGTTTCGCATCGAGAAGATGACCACCGCAGGCGCCCGCGCCGCCTTCTTTGCCTTCGCCGGGGTGATGGGCGTGTCGATGGCCGCGATTTTCCTTGTTTTTACCGCGACCAGCATCGCCAGCGCCTTTTTCGCCGCCTCGGCCATGTTCCTCGGGCTCAGTCTGTGGGGCTACACCACCAATCGCGACCTGACCGGCCTGGGCAGCTTCCTGTTCATCGGCCTGCTCGCGGTGATCGGCGTGAGCATCGTCAACCTGTTCCTGGGTTCGTCGACGCTGCAGATCATCGTCTCCGCCGTCGGTGTTCTGGTGTTCGCCGGTCTGACCGCCTGGGACACGCAGCGGCTAAAGAGCGAATATATCGCCTATGCCGGCCATGAAGGCATCGAGAAGATGGCAATCATGGGCGCGCTGTCGCTGTATCTAAACCTGATCAACATGTTCCAGCTGCTGCTGAGCCTGTTCGGTCAACAGGAGGATTGATCATGACTGCCAACGGACTTCCCTGCCCGGTTTGCCGCACCAACCTCGTCATGTCGGAGCGCCAGGGCATCGAGATCGATCACTGTCCGAATTGCCGTGGAGTCTGGCTGGACCGCGGCGAGCTGGACAAGATCATCGAGCGCAGCACCGCGGCGTTTGCAGCGCCCGCCCAGCCCGCCGCCCCGGCGCCGGGCTACCCGCCACAACAGTCGTTCGAGCCGCGCGCGTCGCACTCCGACGACCGCTATTACCATGACGATCGTCGCGGCCAAGGGTACAAGCAGAAGCGCCGTAAGTCGTTCTTCGAGGAACTGTTCGACTGATCGGCTGATCGAACGCCGCAACCGCGCCGAATGAAGCATGAACGCGCCGGCCCTTTTCGGAGGGCTGGCGTTTTCGTGTCGAGCAGCGCTCGGGGCGGCACTGCGCCAGGCAGGGCCCCGGAGACGCCCCGCTATAGTTCGGCTACGGCAGGCCCAATCATCCCTCCGTTGCCCTTCGCCGTCCGGCGGCCCATCTGCCTCGCATGGCAAGCCTTCTTGATCCTTCCGCGCGCGGGCGCGTGATCCTTGTCGGTGCCGGCCCTGGCGATCCGGGCCTGCTGACCGTTCGCGCCGTCGAGGCGCTGCGCCAGGCGGACGTGCTGGTCCATGACGGGCTGGTCGATCCGCGCGTGCTCGATCTCGCCCCTCACGCCCACCGCATCTCGGTCGCCAAGAGCCGGTCGAAGCACACCGTGCCGCAGGACGCGATCAATGCGCTGATCGTCGCCCATGTGAAGACCGGCGCCATCGTGGTGCGGCTGAAGGGCGGCGACCCGTTCATCTTCGGGCGCGGCGGCGAAGAGGTCGAGGCGGTACGTGCCGCCGGCCTGCCGGTCGAAGTGATTCCCGGAATCTCCGCGGCGCTTGGCGCGGCGGCGGAATTCAACCTGCCGCTGACCCATCGCGACTGGTCGAGCGCGGTCAGCTTCGTCGCCGGCCAGTGCAAGGGGCTGAGCGAACAGGACTGGTCGGGTCTTGCCGGCAAGGGCCGCACGCTGGTCATCTATATGGGCGTCGCGACCTGCCCCGACATTGCCGACAAGCTGATGGCGGACGGCGTCACCCCGGACATGCCCGTGGCGGTGCTCGAGCGCGGCACGCTGGACGGCTCGCGCGCGCTGCGCACGCTGCTCGCCGATCTTGGTCCGATGGTCGAGCGCGAGCAGGTGAAGAGCCCCGCGATTATCATCGTCGGCGAAGTCGTGATGCTCGCCGATGCACAGGACAGACTGGTCGGCTGGGCCAAGGCGGCGGAGGCACTCGCATGAAGCTGCTGACCGGAAACGATCTCGCCAGCGGCGACGTCACCTGGTGGACCGGTCAGGGCTGGTCGCGCCATGTCGAGGATGCGGTCGATGTGGGCGACCAGGGCGAGGCAATCGCCCATGCCGAGGAAGGCGCCCGGCGCGTCAACGGCCCCTATGTGATCGACGCGACGCAGACGCCGGAAGGCCCCCGCCCCGCGCATATCAAGGACCGCATCCGCGCGCTCGGCCCGACCGTGCGGCCCGACCTGACCCTCAAGCCCGCCGACCCCAATGCCGGCAGCTGGGTGATCTGACATGTACAAATATGACCAGTATGACCAATCGATCGTGGATGCCCGCGTCGAGGAGTTTCGCGACCAGGTGACGCGCCGCCTTGCCGGCCAGATCACCGAGGATCAGTTCAAGCCCCTGCGGCTGATGAATGGCCTCTATCTTCAGCTTCACGCCTATATGCTGCGCGTCGCGGTGCCCTATGGCACGATGGACAGCCGCCAGATGCGGATGCTTGCCCATATCGCGCGCAAATATGACCGCGATTACGGCCACTTCACCACGCGCCAGAACCTGCAGTTCAACTGGATCAAGCTGGAGGACGCACCCGACATCCTCGCCGAGCTGGCGACGGTCGAGATGCATGCCATCCAGACCTCGGGCAATTGCATCCGCAACATCAGTTCGGACCAGTTCGCCGGCGCCGCGGCGGACGAGATCACCGATCCGCGTCCCTGGGCCGAGTTGCTGCGCCAGTGGAGCACGTTCCACCCCGAATTCAGCTATCTGCCGCGCAAGTTCAAGATTGCGGTGATCGCCGCGGACGAGGACCGCGCGGCGATGCGGCTGCACGATATCGGGCTGCAGATCGTCGAAAAGGACGGCGTGCTGGGCGTCAAGGTCTTCGTCGGCGGCGGCATGGGCCGAACCCCGATGATCGCGCCAGAGGTCAAGGACTTCGTGCCGTTCGAGGACTTCCTCAGCTACATGGAAGCGTGCCTGCGCGTCTACAATCGCTATGGCCGGCGCGACAATATCTACAAGGCGCGGATCAAGATCCTGATCCACGACCTCGGCGCGGAGGAATATGGTCGCCAGGTCGAGGAGGAGTTCGCCAAGGTCAAGGCGCTGGGCATCGATCCGCCGCGCGCCGAGTTGGACCGGATCGCCGCCTTCTTCGCGCCGCCGGCGTTCGAGACCGGACTGAGCGACGAGATCGACCGCAGCGACCCCGACTTCGCGTTGTGGCTCGATCAGAATATCGCCGCGCACAAGCAGCCCGGCTATTCCATCGTCACGATCAGCCTGAAGCCGCGCGGCGGCATCCCGGGCGACGCATCTTCCGCGCAGATGGATTTGATGGCTGATCTCGCGCAGCAATACAGCTTCGACGAGCTGCGCGTGACGCATGCGCAGAACATCGTCCTGCCGCATGTGCGCAAGGCCGATCTCTATGCGATCTGGCAGAAGCTGGCGGAGGCGGGTCTTGCCGAGGCCAATCTCGACCTGATCAGCGACATCATCGCCTGCCCCGGCCTCGACTATTGCTCGCTGGCCAATGCCCGGGCGATCCCGGTCGCCCAGAAGATCACCGAGCGGTTCGCGGATCTCGACCGGCAGCGCGACCTGGGCGAGCTGAAGCTGAAGATCAGCGGCTGCATCAATGCGTGCGGCCACCATCATGCCGGCCATATCGGCATCCTGGGCGTCGACCGGAAGGGTACCGAGAATTACCAGTTGCTGCTGGGCGGTTCGGGCGCCGAGGACGTCAGCCTGGGCAAGATCACCGGTCCCGGCTTCGACGAGGACGGCATCGTCGATGCGGTCGAGAAGACGACCGACGTCTATCTGCGCGAGCGCCAGCCGGGCGAGCGCTTTCTCGATACCTATCGCCGCATCGGCATGGAGCCGTTCAAGGAGGCGCTTTATGGCTGATCTTCTGCGCTACCGCGACGACGAGGCGCATGACGAGCCGGCGGTGACGATGGACGCCTTTCTTGGGCAGTCAAACGCTACCGCCGTCCGGATCGAGGCGGGCGACGATGTCGCCCCGCTGCTGGGCAGCCTGGATCGCATCGCGCTGGTCGAGGTGAGCTTCCCGAAATTCCGCGACGGTCGCGGCTACTCCACCGCGCGCATCCTGCGCGAGGCGGGCTATGTCGGCGAGCTTCGCGCGCAAGGCGACGTGCTGGTGGACCAGATCCCGCTGATGCGCCGCTGCGGCTTCGACAGCTTCGCGCCCGAGGCGGAGATCGACCCTGCCACGCTGGCGGCTTCGCTGGCGCGCTATGAGTCCGTCTACCAGTCGGCGGCCGACGGCCAGATTCCGGTCTGGAAACGTCGCCATGGCTGAAGCGGACGCACACGGGATCGCCCGGCAACGGGATGTGATCGACGTGACGCCGCGTTTCACCGAGGCGGACGCGGTGCGCCTCAACAACCGGTTTCGCGGCACCGACACCCAGGACATGCTGCGCACCGTTCTTCATGAGCGGATGCTGGGCGAGGTCGGAATCGTGTCGTCATTCGGTGCCGAGTCGGCAGTTCTGCTCGACCTGGTCGCCACGATCGATCCGACCGTGCCGGTGCTGTTCATCGATACCGGCAAGCATTTCCCCGAGACGCTGGCCTATCGCGACACGCTCGCCGCGCGTCTGGGGCTGCGCGACCTTCGCATCCTCACGCCCGATCAGGCGATCATTGCCAAGCGCGACGAGACCGGGTTGCGCTGGTCCTATGATCCCGACGGCTGCTGCGAGATCCGCAAGGTCGCGCCACTGGAAACGGCGCTGGCGACATTCGACGCCACCATCACCGGGCGCAAGGCGTTTCAGGCAAGCACGCGCAATGCCCTGCCCCGCTTCGAGCTCAACGGCGATCGCCTGAAGTTCAATCCGCTCGCCACCTGGACGAAGGCCGATCTCGACGCCTGGTTCGAAAATCGCGGTCTGCCGCGTCACCCGCTCGAGGCGCAGGGTTATCTGTCGATCGGCTGCGCACCGTGCACCAGTGTCGTCCGTCCTGGCGAGGATCCACGCGCCGGGCGCTGGCGCGGCTGGGAAAAGACCGAGTGCGGTATCCACGATCCCACCGCCGACAACGATCCCAACCTTCCGGTCTTCTGACGACCTGCCGGATCATTGCGTCTAGGCCGTTGACGCGCCCGGCATCCCGGACCTAGCCTGTCTACGACGCCCTATGCGCGACAGCGCGCCGGTTCCGATCCGTTGCGCCATCGCCCGTTCAAGAGGGTCGCAAGGAGGTTGAGGATGGACCGGAGCCAGAAGGAGCAGGCAATCCGCCTGCATGAATGTCTCGACTATATCGGCCTGCGGGCACAGGCGACCTCGGTCGGTTTGCTTCAGCTGTGCGCCGAGCTTGTGGCAGTTGGCGTCCTGGACGACGACGCAGTCGAACGGATCAAGAGCGCGATCCAGCATGACATCACGGTCTCCCGGGCTCGCAAGCATGGTCAGCTCGAATTCGAAACGGTGCTGCGCCAGCGGCTCGATGCAGTCTTCCCGAAGAGCAGCGACCCGCGCATCGGTATCCGCGTCGGAACGATCGGCGACATGAAGAACGCTCTGGAGCCCGCCCAGGCCTGACCGGCGCCGCGGCCAGCGCACCGCACGCTATTCGTATTCGGGCGAATAGTCGCTGTGCGCCAGGTCGCTGAACTTGGTGAACTGACGATCGAAGCGCATGTGCACCGATCCGGTCGCACCATGGCGCTGCTTGGCGATGATCACCGTCGCCTTGTTTGCGACCTCCAGCTGCTTCGCCTGCCATTCCTCATAGGCGATGCGCTGCTCAGGCGTCTCGGTGCCGTCCGGCACCTTCGTCGGCGCCTTGAAGTCGTGATAATATTCGTCGCGATAGACGAACAGTACGATATCGGCGTCCTGCTCGATCGATCCGGACTCGCGAAGATCCGATAGCTGCGGCCGCTTGTCCTCGCGGCTTTCCACCGCACGGCTGAGCTGGGACAATGCCAGCACCGGAACATGAAGTTCCTTCGCCAAGGTCTTCAGGCCACGGGAAATTTCCGAAATTTCCTGCACACGGCCATCGCCCTGGCTGCGCCCGGATCCGCTCAGCAGCTGAAGATAGTCGACGATGACCATGCCGATCTTGTGCTGGCGCTTCATGCGCCGCGCACGCGTGCGCAGCGCAGCGATCGTCAGGCCGGGCGTGTCGTCGATGAACAGCGGCAATCGCTCCAGATCCGCCGCGGCCCGGGCGAATTTCTGGAACTCGGCCTGGCTCAGCTGGCCGGTGCGCAGCTTTTCCGAAATCACCTCGGCCTGCTCGGACAGGATACGCATCGCCAGCTGGTCGGCCGACATTTCGAGGCTGAAGAACGCGACCGGCGCACCGATCGACTTTTCCTCGGCGATGCCGGCGTCGAGGTCATCCATCCAGCGCTTCGCCGCATTGAACGCGATGTTGGTCGCAAGCGAGGTCTTGCCCATGCCCGGACGGCCGGCGAGGATCAGCAGATCCGACCGGTTGAAGCCGCCGGTCGACGCGTTGAGGTCGGTCAGCCCGGTGGTGATGCCCGAGATGCCGCCGCCCGAGTTCATCGCCTTCTCGGCCTGCTTGACGGCAAGCGTCGCGGCGCGGGTGAAGCTCTTCGCTCCGCCCTCGGCATCGCCCTTCTCGGCGACTTCATACAGCTTGAGCTCGGCGACCTCGATCTGCTTGGCGGGATTGATATCCTTGCTGGTGTCCAGCGCGCCATCGACCATGTCGCGTCCGACCGTCACCAGCGCTCGAAGCATCGCCAGATCATAGATCTGGTCGGCGAAAGCACGCGCGCCGATGATGCTGGCCGGATTGCCGGTCAGCTGCGCCAGATAGGCCGGCCCGCCCAGTTCCTTCATCGCCGGATCGGCGGCGAACAGCGGGCGCAACGTCACCGGAGTCGCAAGGCGATTGTCACCGACCAGGAACGAGATCGCCTCGTAGATACGCCCGTGCAGTGGCTCGAAGAAATGCTCGGGCCGGATCTTCTGCAGCACATCCTCGGCGATGCGATTGTCGATCATCATCGCACCGAGCAGCGCAGCCTCGGCTTCCACATTCTGGGGAAGCTGGACGGTTTCGGGCGCGGCGGGCATCGGCAAGGGAATCGGCTGGACCATGTTCGGAACCTGTGGGGGAGACCGATGATAGCATCAACCTGCGCGCTTGTGGAAAATGTGGAATGAACGGATAGGCAGGGCATGGCCGATCCGCGGATCATCGATGTCACCCTGGACGAGCGCACGATCCTGTGGCGTTCGGCCGATATCGAGCAGGAGCGGCGGATCGCGATCTTCGACCTGATCGAGGACAATCACTTCGCGCCGGTCCTGCGCAACAGCGACTATGCCGGCCCGTTCAAGCTGCACCTCAGCGTCGAGGAAGGTCGGCTGGCGCTGCAGATGATGCGCGAGGACGGTTCGCATCTCGAAACATTGGTGCTCGGGCTTGCACGCTTTCGCCGCCCGATCCGCGATTATTTCGCGATCTGCGACAGCTATTACCAGGCGATCCGCAACGCGACCCCGGCGCAGATCGAAACGATCGACATGGCCCGGCGCGGGATCCACAATGATGCCGCGCAGCTGCTCAAGGATCGGCTGGAAGGCAAGATCGAGGTCGATTTCGACACCGCGCGCAGACTGTTCACGCTCATTTGCGTTCTGCATATCAAGGGATAGGTCATTGAAAACGCGCCATTAGGCGGCATTAGACTTGGAAC
This sequence comes from Sphingomonas sp. BL-S-25, assembly GCF_055521555.1. NCBI lineage: Bacteria > Pseudomonadati > Pseudomonadota > Alphaproteobacteria > Sphingomonadales > Sphingomonadaceae > Sphingomonas > Sphingomonas sp. BL-S-25. The sequence goes on along the minus strand of NZ_CM145486.1, from coordinate 3,919,897 downwards.
TTCGACAAGCTGGGACCGATATGGCACGCTTGCGGGTTCCGCCGAATCCGACAGACGGGCGGATCAAGCAGGGACAGGCACGCGAATGAATGATGTGACCCCGGAGCAATTGGTGGCCGAAGCGCGCGAGGCTGCCCGAAACGCCTATGCGCCCTACTCGCGGTTCGGTGTCGGCGCCGCGGTGCTCCTCGCCGACGGTACCATCGTGACCGGTGCGAACTTCGAGAATGCGAGCTACGGACTGTCGCTGTGCGCCGAGACCGTCGCACTCGCCACGGTCAATGCCCAGGGCCGGATTGCCGATGTCGTTGCGATCGGCGTGATCGGCGGACCGATCGGTCCCGAAGGCCCTACCGGCGACAAGCCTGTCAGCCCGTGCGGCCGATGCCGACAGATCATCAACGAAGCGGCGGCGATCGGTGACCGCGACCTGCCGGTCCATTGCGGCGCGGCCGAAGGCGACGCCATCCGCAGCTGGCGCATTTCCGAACTGCTCCCGCAGGGCTTCGGCCCGCGCGACCTGCTTTAGGTCTTGCCGATCCCCGGCGCATCGGCTTTGCAGGGGGCGAACACGTGGCGGGGAGATGGCAGTGAAGGTGATTCCGGGCATGAGCGCGGCGGCGGCTGCGCTGCTATGGGCGCTTCCGGCGGCGGCCCAGGATGTCCCGTTGCTGGCCCCGCTGTTTCAGGATCATGGCGTCCTGCAGCGGGACAGGCCCCTCCCCGTCTGGGGCAATGCCGCCCCCGGCCAGCCGGTCGAGGTCGAGATTGCCGGCAAGTCGGCCCGCGCAACGGCGGACGCCGCAGGGCGCTGGCGCGTCGAGCTTCCCGCGCTTGCGGCGGGTGGCCCATACACGCTGACGGTCCGCGCCGGATCGCGCTCGCAGACTGCCAGCGACATCCTGATCGGCGATGTCTGGCTCTGTTCGGGGCAGTCGAACATGGAGCTTTCGGTCTCGCAAGCGCTGAACGCGCATAGCGAGATCGCCAACGCCAACGATCCCATGATGCGCCTGATCACCGTGCATAAGGACTCGGCAAGCGCACCCCTCGACCGGTTCAAGCATCCGCTGGCCTGGGAGCCCGTCACGCCCAAGACGATCGGCGAGTTCAGCGCGGCCTGCTATTTCATGGCTCGGGATCTGAAAGCGCGCCAGAAGGTGCCGTTCGGACTGATCGACTCCACCTGGGGCGGCACTGCGATCAACGCCTGGCGAAGCGCCGGCTCGCTCGTCGCCGACGCGGTGGCGAAGGGCGACGCCGAGTTGCGCGCGCTCTATCAGCGCGATCCCGCCGCGGCCGCCCGGCAATGGGGTGAAGGCTGGATGAGTTGGTGGCGCGAACGCAGCGGTGACGCGGCCGGTCGCGAGCCCTGGCAAGCGAATGCCCCCGGCCAATGGCTCAAGCTGCCCGCTTTCGAGCTTTGGGAAGGCTGGGGCGTCCCGGCGATGGAGAATTATAACGGCATCGTCTGGTACCGGACCGAGATCCGGCTGACCGCTGCCCAGGCAAAGAAGGCGACCGGCATCGAGCTGGGTATCGCCGACGACATGGATGTCGCCTTCGTCAATGGCGTCCCGGTCGGGTCGACGAATGTCTGGAACGAGCAGCGCAGCTATCGGCTCGCGCCGGGTCTTCTGAAGGCGGGCGTGAACCGGATCACGGTCGGCGTCATCGATACTGGCGGCGGTGGCGGCATGTACGGCAAGGACGCCCCGCGTCTGATCAGGTTCGCAGACGGCACCACCCTCGCCCTGCCGTCGGCATCCGACTGGCAATATCGCGCGACCCCCGGCATCGGCGATTCGCCGCACACTCCGTGGGAGAGCACATCTGGGCAGTCCGGGCTCTACAATGCGATGATCGCGCCGATCGGCCCCTATCGGTTGCGCGGCGTCGCCTGGTATCAGGGAGAAGCCGATACCGGCGCCGCTTCGGGCTATGCGACGCGCCTGGCCGGGTTGATGTCGGGCTGGCGCAGCCAGTTCGGCGATCCCCAATTGCCATTCCTGATCGTGCAGATCGCCGGTTGGGGACCGCGCAATGCGGTTCCAGTGGAAAGCGGCAATGCCAGTATCCGCGACGAGCAGCGTCGCGCGGTCGCGACGGATCGCAATGCGGCGCTGACCGTGGCAACCGACTTGGGCGACGTATGGGACATCCACCCCGCCAACAAGCAGGAGGTCGGCCGCCGCCTGGCGCTCGGCGCTCGCGCCAAGGCCTATGGCGAGCAGATCGGCTATTCGGGTCCGTGGCCGGTCGAAGCGCGCCGCCTGGGCAACAGCATCCGGGTCACCTTCACCGGCGCGGACGGTCCGCTCCAGGCCTGGTCGGCAAGCCGGCCGATCGGTTTCGAACTCTGTGGGGCGGCCTATGCCAGTTGCCGCTTCGTGGAAGCGAAGATCGATGGCGCGACGGTCGTGATCGATGCCGCCGGCGGCGGCGCGGATCGCGTGCGCTACTGCTGGGGCGACAGTCCGGTGTGCACGCTCTACGATCGTGCCGGACTGCCCGCCACGCCGTTCGAACTCAAGGTCGAATAGCCCCCTTGCCCGATGCTTCCCGAGCCGCGAAAGCTGCGCCATGATCCTTTCAGACCGCTGGATTCGCGACCAGGCAACGCAACACGCGATGATCGAACCCTTTGTCGAGGCGCAGCGCCGCGAAGGGTGCATCAGCTATGGCCTGTCTTCCTATGGCTATGACGCGCGCGTCGCCGACGAGTTCAAGATCTTCACCAATGTCGACAGTGCCGTAGTCGATCCGAAGGATTTCGACTCGAACAGCTTCGTCGATCGCAAGACCGACGTATGCGTCATCCCGCCAAACAGCTTCGCGCTGGCGCGAACGGTCGAGTATTTCCGCGTGCCGCGGGATGTGCTGGTGATCTGCCTCGGCAAGTCGACCTATGCGCGCTGTGGCATCATCGTGAACGTCACGCCGCTCGAACCCGAATGGGAGGGCCATGTCACGCTGGAGTTTTCCAACACGACCCCCCTGCCCGCCAAGATCTACGCGAACGAGGGCGCGTGCCAGTTCCTGTTCCTCAAGGGCAACGAGCCCTGCGAGACCAGCTATGCCGACCGGGCGGGCAAATATATGGGTCAGCGCGGGGTAACGCTCCCGCGGCTTTGAGGCCGCGGACAGCTTAAGAAAGGGTAGTCAGTCCAGTCGCGCGCCTCAGCATGCAGCGTTGCAGGTCGCCGATGTAGGAACCAGGCAAGCGTTGAGGGATCGCCGGGCCAAGCCCGGCGCCCGCTTGCGGCCGATCAGCGCTGGGTAAACTGAACCGTCTCGAGGCGGCGAAGCCCGACATTGGCGATCGCGTGCGATCCGGCCGTGCGCTCGGCACTCACATCCATCAGCACGTCATTCTGAGCGATGACCCGACGATACAGGCCCCGGGCCTCGCTGATACGCCCGGTCTGTGAATAGACCGCGGCAAGGTTCAGCAGCAACTCGGGACGATCGGGGTAAATCCGCAATTCCTGAAGCAGGCGTCGCTCCGCCGTCGCATAATCGCCTTGCACGATGGTCGCCTTGGCAACTGGGTCGCCCGCCGGAGTCTGCGCCTGGGCAGGGGCGGCGAGCAGCATCAGCGGGGCCGCAATGCCGAAAGCCATCAGCGAAACACGCATGCCATCCTCCATCCTATGTGACGTCACCGCGTATTTTTGGTGACTCTTTGATGTCGGATTTGTGACACTTCTGTTTCAGGCTGACAATTGCGAACATCGCAAGCGCCGCGCGCGAATGCATCACATGCAGTCACCCACTTGACGGGCGGACAGCTCAGACAAACCGCAGCCATCGCCCAACGCAAAAGAGGCGACCCGAAGGCCGCCTCTCTCATCACCTGCGCCTAAGCGCGGTGGATATCGGATCGTCTTAGAAGACGCTCGAATACTGGTCGTTGCCGACGAAGCCGAGCTTGGTGACGTTCGCGCGCTTCACGATCGCAAGCACGTGATCGACCTTGTCATACTTTGCGTCGGGAGCCGGCTGGAAGTGCAGCTCGGGCTCCGGATTGATGTTCTTCGTGGCTTCCAGATACTGCTGCAGGGTGACATCGTCCACCTGAGCGCTGTTCCAGAATACGTTGCCATTGGCATCGATGAAGATCTTGTTCTTCTCAGGCTCGACCTGCTGGACTGCGTCCTTGGGCGTCTGGGGAAGATCGATCTTAACCGCGTGGGTCTGGATCGGGATAGTAATGATGAACATGATCAGAAGCACGAGCATGACGTCGATCAGCGGCGTCGTGTTCATCTCGTTCATCGGTTCGCCGTCGTCGCGGCCACCGCTCATTGCCATGTGATTAACTCCTTAAACGGTGGCTCAGAGGGACGAGTTGGGCGGCGGCTCGGAAATGAAGCCGACCTTGACGAAGCCCGCGCGCTGCATGGTGAAGATGGTCCCACCGATGCACTTGTACGGCGTGTTCACGTCGCCGCGGATATGGACTTCGGGAAGCTGGTCCGCTCGCGTGATCGTCCCGACCCGGTCAATTTCCGCCTGCAGCTTCTTCGATGCACGATCCAGCAATTCTGCGCTGCTCACCGGGGACAAGCCCCAATAGACCTGGCAGGTGCCGTTTCCATCAGCGCGAACCGCCAGCAGGACGTTCTCCGGCTTGGTCTCGGTCGGCTCGAACACCACCTTCGGCAGTTGCAGTTCGACCGACTGCACCACCACCGGGATCGCGATCAGGAAGATGATCAGAAGCACCAGCATGACGTCCACCAGTGGCGTCGTGTTGATGTCCGACATCGGTTTTTCTTCGGCGTCTCCGCCTACATTCATCGCCATTGGCGCATTCCTATCTTACGCATCCTGTCCCCGGGCAAATCGCCGGACCGGTGCCGCGCGGCAGAGGCAAGTCTGTCCGCGCGACCCGGTCCCGGTCGATTTACGCGGTGGTCGAGGCCTGCGGGGCCTTCGCCACCGGAGCGGCCGGCTTGCGAGCCGCAGCAGCTGCCGTCGACGAGGTCACCGGACGAACGCGGCCGTCCGAAGCCAGGTAGCCGAGCACGTCGTTCGAGAAGCCGCTGAGCTGCTCGGCGATCGCCTTGTTACGGCGCTGCAGCCAGTTATAGGCCAGCACCGCGGGAACGGCGACGACCAGGCCGAGCGCGGTCATGATGAGCGCCTCACCGACCGGACCTGCGACGGTGCCGATCGACGCCTGGCCTTCCGCACCGATCTTGATCAGCGCGCGGAAGATGCCGACGACGGTACCGAACAGACCGATGAACGGTGCGGTCGTGCCGACGGTCGCGAGGAACGCCAGGCCACCGCCCAGCTGCGAGTTGATCGACGCTTCCGAGCGGGTCAGCGAACCGTGCAGCCAGTCGTGAGCCTCGACCGGGTCGGTGAGCTCCTTGTACTGGTCCTGGGCCAGCAGCGCGTCGTCGACGATCTGGCGATAGGCCGAGTTCTTGGCGAGCTTGGCCGCGCCTTCGCGCAGGTTGCCCGAGGTCCAGAAGCTGGCGCGGACGCGCTTGCCCTGGTTCAGGATCTTCTGCTGCTCGAACACCTTGGTGAACAGGATGTAGAGCGAGAAGAACAGCATGCCGACGAGGATGACGGCAGTGGCCCACGAAATGACGCCGCCTTCATTGAGGGCGTGCAGCACGTCGAAATCGGCGGGAGGAGCGCCAGCACCGGCCCCGGCAGCGAGAATGGTCGTGAACATGTTTGATTCTTTCCTCTGAGAATTGCTTGTCGTTCAATCCGGCGCGCGAATGTCTTCGCCGCGCCGGTCACCCAAATCGATCAGTTCGTCGGCATCTTCCACGTGAACCGGCCGGGCCAGCTCGCGGGAATCTTGTTACCACCCGCGTCCTCGGCCGGATTGAACCGGGCGCGGCGGCGAAGCAGCGAACACGCAGTGTTGTCGAGCAGCGACGAACCACTGGACGAGGTCACGGTGCAGTTCGTGACCTTACCGCTTGCATCGACGTCAAGACGCACGCCGGTGGTGCCTTCGCTCTCCGAGCGAAGCGCAGCTGCCGGATAGTCGTCATTCGTCACCCAGCTCTGCGGCTGACCGCGCGGCGTGAGTTTCTTGGCAACCCGCGGCGGGGCGGGCGGTGCAGGCGGCTGCGGCGGCGCGGGCGGAGCCGGCGGCGCGGGAGGCGACGTCGGGGGCGGCGGCTGCGGCACGTTGGTGGTCTGGATGGGCGGGGCCGGAACCGGCACCTGCACCACTGCGGGCGGCGTCACGACCTGGGTCGGCGGCGGCGGCACCGGCGAATCGGGCGGCGGCGGCGGCGGCGGCACTTCCTCAGGCGGAGGCGGCGGGTCCTGCACGTCGAAGACGTCCAGTTCCTCGGTCTTCTCCTTGATATATTTCATGGCCAGTCCAGTGACGAAGACATAGCCCAGGACAGCCACGAGCACAGCGACCACAACGATCGCTACCACCCGGCTTCCTGCTACATTACGGTCAGCGTAAGCCATTCGGCACCGTCACTCCTCTATCCCGTTTTGCGACCCGCGAAGCGCTTGTCACCAGCGCACGGAATCACCCGCCGTTCGAACAAGCCCTCGGCAGACCCCGAGTCTGTATCGTCCGACACAGGGCTACGCAAACGCTTTGTCGGACATTTCCCCTATAGAAGGGCCGCGCTTCGGAATTATTTCTGTTTAACATCGGCACATTCCGGTAACGACACCGGCATGACGCACAAGAAGACCCTGTTCTTTTGTTGCGCCGCAGCATTGACGGCGCCGCTTTCCGCCAACGCCCAGACGGCCTCCCCCGCCGGCCAGGCAGCCCCCCTCCCCGCCGGCCCCAGCTATGCCAGCATCGCCCGGCAAGTTCTTGCTTCGCCGCTGGTGATCGATGGCGTCGTCCGCAGCGCAACGCGCGTCAAAGACGCCGAGGCGACCGGTCTCGCTGCTGGGCGCGCACGCTTCTATGTCGAGATCGACGTCACCGCGCTGATCCGCGGCACCGGGGCGATGGCCAGTCGCGTGGCCTATCTCGTCGACGTTCCGCTCGACGCTCGGGGTCGCGCGACGAAATTGAAGCGACTGCGGGTTCTGGCTTTCGCTCGTCCTGTACCAAATGCCCCGGATCAGGTCCAGTTGACTGGCGTGGATGCACAGATCCCATGGACTCCAGAGGTCGATTCGCGCGTTCGCGGCATCGTCCGTGAGGTGCTGGCAGCGGACGCGCCTGAAGCGATAACCGGTGTCGGCAACGCATTTCACGTCCCCGGCTCGCTTCCCGGCGAGGGCGAGACGCAGATTTTCCTGCTGACCGGCAGCGGCCAGCAAATCTCGCTGCAGGTCCTGCGCCGTCCGAATCAGCAGCCGCGCTGGTCGGTTTCGACCGGCGATTTCATTGATGAGTCGGCCGGCGCTCCGCGGCGCGATACGCTGCTTTGGTACCGGCTCGCCTGCGGCTTGCCCCCCGAACTGCCCCAGACCGCCCTCGAGGCGGGCGATCCCGAAAATGCTCGGATCGCGCGAGAGGACTATCAGTTCGTGCGCGAGAGCCTCGGCCCCTGCACCTGATCGACGACGGCACCGCTTCGCAGCTCCGGGGCAGGCGAAGCGGTGAAGATCTGGCGACGCCATGACGTCGCGGGGTTCAGATGTTAGCGGCGGTGACGAACCAGGGTGATGCCGATGGCTTCGCCATTCTCCGAAATGGCAAGCTTCACGATCTTGACCTGAACGCGCTTCACCCGCTCGTCCGATACGAACAGCGTCTCGCAGATATGGTCCGCCACGCCCTCGATCAGCGTGAAATGAACCCCCTGGGGAAGCGCCGTGGTCGCCGCGTGCTTTAGGTCGATATAGCTTTTCGACGCGCTGAGCGGCGTGTCTGGCAGGAAATGCTCGGGAATTGCGAGATCGACCGTCATCGAGATCCGGAGAGGTTGTGGGAGATGCGTCTCTTCGGAATAGATTCCGGTCAGCACCTGGACTTCGAGGTCGTGCACCTCGAGCTGTAGAAGATCGTTCACGCGGCTGTCCTTGGAAGACTGGCCCGCGCCCATAGCAGAAGCAGGCCTGACGCAAAGACGATTCAGCTTGCGTCAACCGCGTGCGGGTCTAAAGCGCGCCGCCCCGGCTCAACTGCCGGAGAATGTCGGAGGATTATTCGAAGTGATCGCACTGGTTCCGCTTGCCCAGGTTTCTCCTCAGGCCGTCGACGCACTGCTCGACAAGGCTTTCGGGGCAGACCGACGCGCGCGAACCGCCTATCGCATCCGGTCGGGAACCACCGCGATCGAAGCGCTCAGCTTCGCGGCGGTCGAGGCGGATGGCACCCTGCTGGGCACGATCCAATGCTGGCCGCTCCTGCTGCGCTGCGATCGGGGGGACTCGGCCCCGCTCATCATGGTCGGACCGGTCGCGGTCGAACCTTCCGCACAGCGCGACGGCATCGGGCGGACCCTGATGGCGCGCGCGCTGGAAGCAGCCTCGTCAAGCCATATCGACGGCGCGGCAGCTCTCATGCTGATCGGCGATCCTGAATATTATGGCCGCTTCTTCGGCTTTACCGCCGACCGGACCGGTCGCTGGCGCGCGCCCGGCCCCGTCGAGGCGCGCCGGCTGCTGGCGCTGGGCGATGAAGTTCCGGATTGTGCCGGCGAACTCGGCCCACGTGTGCTTCAGCCCGCCTGACACGGTTTGCGCTGTCGTTCGGCCTCGCCTAACGACGGCGCATGCCCACACCTCCTCCACCGGATTTCGCCACCCTTTCGCTGGCGGAGATTGCCCGGCTCGTTGCCGAGCAGAAGCTGCCGCCCGTGGAGAAATGGAATCCGACCCATTGCGGGCACAGCGACATGCGGATCGCGCGGGATGGCACCTGGTATCATCAGGGCTCCCCGATCGGCCGCGCAGCCATGGTGAAGCTGTTCTCGACCATATTGCGCCGCGAACCCGACGGGTCCTTCGTCCTGGTCACTCCGGTCGAGAAGCTCGACATTGAGGTCGAGGACGCGCCGTTCCAGGCGGTCGAGCTCAAGGCCGAAGGCGCGGGTCGCGACATGCGGCTTGCCTTCCGGCTCAACACCGACGAACTGGTCACCGCTGGTCCGGGGCACGAACTGCGCTTCGAAGGCTCGCGGCCCTATCTGCACGTTCGCCGCGGACTCGAGGCGCTGGTTACCCGCACGGTGTATTACGAACTGGCGCAGATCGCGCTTTCGAACGGCAGCGAGCCGCCCGGGCTCTGGAGCAATGGCAGCTTCTTTCCGTTCATCGCGGAAGAGCCGGAGGGTGCGCAGTGACGCTCTCCGCCAGGCTGCGCGACGCTCTGGAGGCGCCGCACGAGCCGATTCTGCTGACCGGCGATCATCACGATTTCGATCCCGACGCGGTGACGAGCGCGGCGGCGGTACTCGTCGCGGTGACCGACCGGTCCGATCCCGGCATCATCCTCACTCGCCGAACCGAGACGTTGCGGCGTCACGCCGGTCAGGTGGCCTTTCCCGGCGGGCGGATCGACCCCGAGGATGGCGGTCCCGTCGCCGCGGCCCTGCGTGAGGCGGAGGAAGAAATCGCCCTCCCCCGCTCCCGCGTCGACGTGATCGGCACGGCCGACTTGTATCGAACCATCACGGGATACAGCGTCACCCCCGTGGTCGGCGTAATCGCACCCGACCTGCCCCTTGTGCCATCGGAAGCGGAGGTCGCCGAGCTGTTCGAGGTCCCGCTCGGCTTCCTGTTCGACGAGAGCAATCATAAGGAGGGCCGCGCCGTCTATGCCGGCCAGGAACGACGCTATTACGAAATGAACTGGCAGGGCCATCGCATCTGGGGGGCAACCGCGGCGATGATCGTCAATCTGTCCCGCCGGCTCCGGTGGGCAGCATGATCCTTCCCGCAACCGACTGGCGCGACCGCGCCGGCCTTGACGAGCTTGCCTCCGTGCTGGGCGAAGCGCGCTTCGTCGGCGGTGCGGTGCGCGACGCATTGCTGGGCATCCCCGCCGCCGATATCGACATTGCCACGCCGCACTCGCCGGACGAGGTCATGCGCCGGCTGAAGGCGGCCGATATTCGGGTCGTTCCAACGGGAATCGACCACGGAACCGTCACCGCGGTGCTGGAAAGCGGACCGGTGGAGGTCACGACGCTTCGCCGCGACGTCTCGACCGATGGGCGGCGCGCCACGGTCGCCTTTACCGATGACTGGCGCGAAGATGCAGCGCGGCGCGACTTCACGATCAACGCGCTCTACGCCGATCCGGCGACCGGCGAGATTCATGACTATTTCGGCGGCCTGGACGATCTCGACGCACGACGCGTGCGCTTCATTGGCGATCCGCTGCAGCGTATTGCCGAGGACCACCTGCGGATCCTGCGCTTCTTCCGTTTCCTTGCGCGGTTCGGCGACACGCCGGACGCGGCGGGGCTCGAGGCATGCACCCACCGCGCCCGCGACCTCATGGCGCTCAGCCGAGAACGCATTGCGGACGAGTTGCTGAAGCTTCTCGTCGCGCGAGACGCGGTGCGTGTTGTGGCGCTGATGGTCGAGCGCCGCATCTTCGACTCCGTGCTGCCGGAAATCGATGCCGCCGGAGCAGCCAGGCTAGAACGGCTGGCCGAGCGGGAGCAGCAGTCGGGAATTGCACCACATGCCATTCGCAGGCTGGCGGCGCTGATTCCCGCCGAGGCGACCGTGGCCGAGCAGATCGGCGCGAGGCTCAAGCTATCCAACGCCCAAAAGCGCCGGCTGACAACCGCAGTGGCCGCGCCCGCCCACCCGGCGAAACCCCTCGCCTATCGCGTGGGAGTCGACAGCGCGATCGATCAGCTGCTGCTCTCCGATCGACCGATCGACGAGGTGACATTGATCTGCGACTGGGAGCCTCCGAGCTTCCCGCTGTCGGGCGGTTCGATTGTCGGCCGGGGAATCAAGGCCGGCCCGGAGGTCGCACGACTGATGCGGCAGGTCGAGGATCTATGGGTTGCCGAGGATTTTCCCGATGCGTCGCGGGTCGATCAACTCACGGATCAGCTATTGCGCTCGACCAGCAGTCGATAGGCTTGATCACCAGATATCGGACGGCCGAACAGATAGCCCTGCCCCTGTGTGCAGCCCAGCGCCGCCAGCCGCTGCGCCAGATCGACCGTCTCGACGCCCTCGGCGATCGTCGTCATGCCAAGCGCCGACGCAAGACTGAGGATCGCGCGAACGATCGCAACCTTGTCCCGGTCTGCGACCATGCCTGACACGAAGCTGCGATCGATCTTGAGGAGATCAATCGGCAGCTTCTGAAGATGGGCTAGGTTGGAATAGCCGGTGCCGAAATCGTCCATGGCCAGCGTCGCGCCCATCTCCTTGAGTGCGATCATGACCCGCGCGACATGATCGGGATCGATGCCGATAGCGCTTTCGGTCAGTTCGAGCGTCAATTGGTCCGACGGCACCGCATGCCGCTCAAGCGCCGCGCCGACCATCGAGGGCACGTCATCACGCTGAAGCTGGATCGCGGACAGGTTCACCGAGACCCGCACATCGCATTTCGTGCCTGCGGCCGCGTTCCAGCTGGCGAGGGTCCGCGCCGCCTCGTCCGTCGCCCAGCGTCCCAACGGGACGATCAGTCCCGACTCCTCGGCGACCGGGATGAACTGGTCCGGCGACAGGCAGACGCCGTCATCGCCGGTCCACCGCGCCAGCGCCTCGAACGACACAATCCGGCCACTGGCGAACTCGCAGACGGGCTGGAAATGGAGCGTCAATGCGTCCGTTTCGATTGCCTGTCGCAGGCGGGTTTCCAGCCCGAATCGCGCTCGCGCAAGTTGCGATGCGCTGGCGTGATAGGTTTCGACCCGCCCCGACTGTCGCGATCGCTTCAGGGCGATCTGGGCATTGCGTACCAGATCCTCGCAGTCGTCATGACGGTCGGATCCCAAGGCGATCCCGATCGCGCAATCGACTCGGACTTCGAATCCCGACAAGCGAAAGGGCACGGACAATGCCGTACGGATGCGCCTGCCGACCTGACGCGCATCGTCAATCCCGCCGTCCGCCAGCATCAGCACCGCGAACTCGTCGCCATTCAGTCGCGCCAGCACGTCCCCAGCGCGCAACAGTCCCTTCAGGCGCCGCGCTACCGAGATCAGCAGTTCATCGCCGGCGAGACCGCCCATCGATGCGTTCACCCGGCTGAAGCGATCCAGATTGACCACGAGCACGGCGTAGCTGGCCGCACGCTCCGGCGGCACCAACCGCTCAAGCGCATCGCTGAAGCCGACACGATTGGCGAGACCGGTCAGGCTGTCGGTCATCATCTCGCGGCGCAGGCTTTGCTCGGTCCGCTGTTCCGCTGTCTGGTCGATCAGCGTCACCAGCGCCCTGTCGACACCCGGCACACCGGACCGCCGTGCGAAACTGACGCGAAAGTAGCGGCAGTCGATCTCGTCGCCGAACCGCCACATGCTCTCGGCGTGGCAAAGGTCGGACGCGAAGAAGTCTCTGAGCGCCGGCCCCAGCAGCCGTGCGACGGGCGACTCGGCGGCGACACAGCCGAATCCCGCCTCAACGAAGCGACGATTGACGGCGGGGAAGGCGAACTCGCCGCGCTGCTGCACGATGACCGCCGCCGGGATCGGCATCAAATCGAGCATCGCGACCGCTTCGCTCTGGCTGCACGCGGCCGGCGCCGCCGGTCCATCGGGCCGGATCGACATCGCTTCGCGAGTGAGCGTTAGCGGTACCATCACGAGGATGGGCTAACGCCGATTAGTTAAGCGGCGCTAAAGTTCCCCGGCGTAAAGCGCCATTCTTGACCGATCAGAATTTATTGTCCCGCGGGAACCCGGTCGGCGGCATCCGGCCGGCGGCACCGCGCGCAGCGCGCCACGGCGTCAGATCGGTCTCCGTCCGGACGCGGCCCGTCTCGCCACCCATCGCCCAGCTGAGGCCATCCGCCATTCGGAAAGTGCGCACATCCGACAGCCCGCCATCCCGGTAACGCTGCAATTGTACGCCCTGCCCGCGCGCCAGTTCGGCAACCTCCGACAGAGGATAGACCAGCATCTTCCGATTATCGCCGATCACCGCGACGCTATCGTCCTCCTGCGGTATCGGACGGACGATCCGCAACTGCGCGCCGGTGCGCGGCGTGACCACCTGCTTTCCCTTGCGCGTCTCGGCCAGCACATCCTCGGTCTTGACGATAAAGCCGCGGCCGTCGCTGGCCGCGACCAGCAGCCGGCTGGCGGAATTGGCCGGAAGCAGCGCCAGCACCTGTCGGTCGCCGTCGAGGTCGATCATCAGCCGCAGCGGCTCACCGAACCCGCGTCCGCCCGGCAGCTTGTCGGCGCCCAGCGTGTAGAAGCGGCCATTATCGGCCGCGAGCAGAAGCTTGTCCGTCGTCTGCGCATGGAAGGCGAGGAACGGCCCATCGCCTTCCTTGAACTTCAGCGCCTCGCCGCTCAGCTGTTCGACATGCCCCTTCATCGCGCGGATCCAGCCGCGCGCGGACAGGATGACGGTGATCGGCTCGCGTTCGATCATCGCCTCCAGCGGGATGTCGCGCGCCGGCGCGGCCTCGATCACCGAGGTGCGGCGCTTGCCCAGCAGTGTCTCTGGACCATAACGGTCGCGCATCTTGCCAAAATCGCGCTTGAGCCGGGTGCGCTGCCGCGCGTCGGAACCCAGCAATTGCTGAAGCTCGCCCTGCTCCTTCAGCAACGCGTCGCGCTCACGCTTCAGCTCCATCTCCTCGAGCCGGCGCAGGCTCCGCAGCCGCATGTTCAGGATCGCCTCGGCCTGACGGTCGGTCAGTTCGAACTCGGCAATCATCACCGGCTTGGGCTCGTCCTCGGTACGGATGATCTCGATCACCCGGTCGAGATTGAGGAAGGCGATGATATAGCCGCCGACCAGTTCGAGCCGGTCGGCGATCTTGTTCAGCCGATGCTCGGCGCGGCGCCGCAGGACGACGAACTGATGCTCGACCCAGGCGGCGATCGCATCGCGCAGGCTCATCACCCGTGGGGTCCGCGCCTTGTCGAGCACGTTGAGATTGAGCGGGACTCGCGATTCGAGGTCCGACAGCCGGTACAGGCTCTCGATCAGCGTTTCGGCATCGACCGTGCGGCTGCGCGGCTCCAGCACGATGCGGATGTCCTCGGCGGATTCGTCCCGGACGTCGCCCAGGATCGGCAGCTTCTTCTCGTTGATGAGATCGGCGATCCCCTCGATCAGCTTGCCCTTGGCGACGCCGTACGGGATCTCGGACACAACCAGGTGCCAGCCGCCGCCCTTCTCGATCACCTTTTCGATCCGGGCACGCACGCGGAAACTGCCGCGTCCGGTGTCATAGCTCTCGGCAATGGCGGCCGGGCTATCGACGACGATACCGCCGGTCGGGAAGTCGGGCCCCTTCACGAACTCGAGGACGTTCGCCTGCGGGTTGTCGATCAGCGCGGTGGCCGCATCGAGCAGTTCGGCCGCATTGTGCGGCGGAATGCTCGTCGCCATGCCCACGGCGATGCCCTGCGCGCCATTGGCCAGCAGATTGGGGAACGGCCCGGGGAACAGCTCGGGCTCCTCGTCCTCGCCATTATAGGTGGCGCGGAAGTCGACCGAATTCTCGTCCAGCCCCTCCATCAGGTCGATCGCGACCTGCGTCAGCCGGGCCTCGGTATAGCGATAGGCCGCGGCGTTATCGCCGTCGATATTGCCGAAATTCCCCTGCCCGTCGACCAGCGGGTAGCGCAGCGAGAAGGTCTGGGCGAGGCGGACCATCGCGTCATAGACCGATGCGTCGCCATGCGGGTGATATTTGCCGATAACGTCGCCGACGACGCGGGCGCACTTCTTGTACCCTTGGCTCGGGTCCAGCCGCAGCAGCCGCATCGCCCACAGCAGGCGGCGATGAACCGGCTTCAACCCATCGCGAACGTCCGGCAGCGATCGCGCCGTGATCGTCGACATGGCGTAGACGAGATAACGCTCGGAAAGCGCGCTATCGAAGGGGACATCGGACGAGCCGTCGGGTTCGGGAAGATCGGTGTCGAGTGCCATTCTGTTCTCGTCTCTAGCAACCGTTCATGCGGGTGGCGAGGCTGGGCCGAGGATTTTTCACGATGGCGGCCGGCAACGCGCTTCAATCCTCGTTGCGAACCGGCACCAGCGCGCCGAACGGATCGTCGCCCAACGTCGCCTTAACCTCCTCCAGGATCCAGTCGCGAAAGGCCCGCACCTTGGGCAGGTTTCGCTTCGCCTCGGTATGGACCAGCCAGAATCCGTTGCGATAGCTTACGAAATGCGGGAGCGGCTGGACCAGTTGGCCCGATGCGAGCGCCGATTGCCACATCGGCGGGCTCAGGATCGCGACGCCGTGCCCGGCGATCGCCGCGTTGCCGTCCAGGATCTGCGATTCGAACCGGATGCCGGGATGCGCAGTTCCCTCGATTTCGCCCGCCGCGGCGGAGTCGAACCACAGGCTCCACCAATCATCCTCGGGTGACAGAAGCGGCAGGCGAAACAGGTCCTGCGGCGTGCGCACCGGTGGATGCCTGTCGAGCAGCAGCGGGCTGGCGAGCGGCGTCACCGGCATCCGCATCAGGAAGTGCGAGACCAGCCCCGGCCACGGTCCCGGCGCGCCGCGGATCGCGACATCGGCGTCACCCGCGGCCATGTCGACGATCGCATCGCCGACATTCAGCCGCACCGCCAGCCCTGGCCGCGACACCTGGAATCCGCCCAGCCGCCCGGCCAGCCAGTTGGTCGCCAGCGTCTGTGGCGCACTGACGGTCAGCACTGCCTCGCTCTCGGCCCGAACCGATCCGAACGCTTCGCCCATCGCGTCGAAGGCAGCGCTGACCTGCGGCGCGATCCGCCGGCCATGATCGGTCAGCGCGATGCCGCGCCCGCTACGCGCGAACAGCGGGGCGCCGAGACGCTCCTCGAGCAGCTTCATCTGATAGCTGACCGCCGCCTGGGTCATCCCCAGTTCCTCGGCCGCGCGGGTGAAATTGCCGTGACGCGCCGCCGCCTCGAACACGCGGACGGCGGCAAGGGGCGGAAGGCGGCGCATTGCCAAACGATAAGCCTGACTTGCAGATCCTGTCCAACCATTTGTTGGCGCCAGCGTTTCTTCAGGCGCAAATGAGGCGGGTCGCCGAAAGGCATCAACCGGAAGCTGGAGACCCAAGATGCTGACCCTCGCCTCACTCATCCTAATCGCAACCGTGCCTGCGCCACAGTCCTCCGACACCCGGGTCGTGCGGGTGGCCCATCATGACCTCGACCTCTCAACGGCCCGCGGCCGGGACGAACTCGACCGCCGGATGCGCCGCGCCGCCGCGGCCGCCTGCCCGAATCCGGGCTATACCGACGCTGCCACCGCCCGCCGCATTCGCGCCTGCGTCGCCACTGCCCTTCGACAGGCAGCACCGACGCGCGAACGGCTGGTCGCACAGGCCAAGCCGCGCCCGATCGCCATCGCCGGCACGCGATAGTACCCCGCGAGCCGGTGCGTGCGGGCGGTGGGCCTGAAAGCCGCCCGCACATTCACAAGTCCGATTGATCGATACTACGCGCCACGACTGACCGTCCCAGTGGCTGGCACGCAGAGATCAACTCTCCTCATGCCCGACTGGCAGGGCTCGATCAGGCATTCGCGCGCCCACATCACCGAACCTCACGCGCCACGCCCGGGTGCACGCTTCCACATCAGCCGGTGAGCACGTCGGAATCCCCCTGTCCGTCCCCACGATGCTCGATTGCGCCATGGCAGGCGTTTCGGTATAGGCGCAGCCTTTCCACGGCCCCTGCAGCCACGCGGTGACCCGCGCCGCCGGGGCGATGCATTTCAGGGGTATCCGCCGACATGGCACGCCGCCGGCAAATCTACGAAGGCAAGGCCAAGATCCTGTACGAGGGTCCTGAGCCCGGCACGCTGATCCAGTATTTCAAGGACGACGCAACCGCCTTCAACGCCCAGAAAAAGGGCACGATCAATGGCAAGGGCGTGCTGAACAACCGGATCAGCGAGCATATCTTCACGATGCTCGGCACGATCGGCATCCCGACTCACTTCATCCGCCGCCTCAACATGCGCGAGCAGTTGATCCGCCAGGTCGAGATCGTCCCGATCGAGGTCGTGGTGCGCAACGTCGTCGCCGGATCGCTGTCGAAGCGTCTCGGGATCGAGGAAGGCACGCCGCTTCCCCGCACGGTCGTCGAATATTATTACAAGGATGATGCGCTCGGCGACCCGATGGTCACCGACGAGCATATCCTCGCCTTTGGCTGGGCGACGCAGGAAGAACTGCATGACATGGCCGACATGGCGATCCGGGTTAACGACTTCATGTCGGGCCTGTTCGCCGGCATCGGTATCAAACTGGTCGATTTCAAGCTCGAATTCGGTCGCATCTGGGACAATGACTATCCCCGCATCATTCTGGCGGACGAGATCAGCCCGGACGGCTGCCGCCTGTGGGACATCGCCTCGGGCGAGAAGCTGGACAAGGACCGGTTCCGCCGCGACCTGGGCGGCGAAGTCGAGGCCTATCAGGAAGTGGCCCGTCGTCTCGGGCTGTTTCCGGAAGGGGACGACTCGGCCGTGCTCGACCTGGAAAGCCACCGGAAGCGCCGCGGCAAGTAAGCGCCGATGCGCGCCGCAGGGGGCGCCGCGCGCCATCTGACCTATCGGCCCGAGATTGACGGACTGCGAGCGATCGCCGTTGCCGGCGTGATCCTGTATCACGCCGGCTTCGCCTTCATCCCGGGCGGCTTTCTCGGTGTCGACATCTTCTTCGTGATCAGTGGCTATCTGATCTCGGCAAACATCCACAAGGATCTGGAAGCAGGCGATTTTTCGTTTCGCCGCTTTTATCTTCGCCGCATCCGGCGGATCCTCCCCGCGCTTCTGGCGGTCAGCCTGATCTGCGTCCCCTTCGCCTGGTGGCTGATGCTGCCCGACGGGCTGGAGAATTTCGGTCAGTCGCTCGTCGCGACTGCGCTGTTCGCCAACAACATGCTGCTGATCGAGACCAGCGGCTATTTCGAGCCCGCGATCGCGTTCAAGCCGCTGGCACACAGCTGGAGCCTTGGCGTCGAGGAGCAATTCTACCTCGCTGTGCCGCTCCTGCTCTGGGCAGGCTGGCGGATCGGCCGCACGCGCGGCATCACGGCTGCGACCGCCCTGGCAACAGCGCTGAGCTTCCTGCTGTGCCTCGTTCTGGCGCGGACCGAGCCGGTTCAGAATTTCTTCCTCCTGCCGACCCGCGCCTGGGAATTGGGCGTCGGTGCGCTGGCCGCATTTGCCACGTCCGCGCTTCGGGCCAGGGTGCCGGAGCGGCTCCATGCGCTGCCCGCCACGCTGGGCGTCTTCGCAGCCTGCGCGCCGCTGTTCCTCTTCACCGAGGCGATGGGGCTCCCCGCCGCACCCACTCTGATCCCCGTGCTGGGCACGGCGGCGGTCCTGATCTTTGCCCATGGCGGCAATAACCTTGGCCGCACGCTTGGCGCGCGCCCCCTGGCGGCCCTCGGCCTGATCAGCTTCAGCCTTTATCTGATCCACTATCCGGTGTTCGCCTTCGCGCGGATCGCCAGCCTGGAACCACCCTCGCCGGCACTACTCGGCGCGCTGATCGTCCCGATCGCCTTGCTATCCTGGGCCTGCTGGGCGTGGGTCGAACAGCCTTTCCGGAACGCGGCGAAGATATCCACTCGATCGACACTGATGGCGACCGGCATCGCAACGCTCGCCGCCATCGCGATCGGGCTGCTCTTCCACGCGACATCGGGCTTCTACCGCAACTGGCCCGAACTCAGCCGCGACGATCCCGGCGCGCTGGGCCACGCCAACATCGCCTATAATCTCGAGCCCGAACGCTATCTTGGTGCCACCCTGCCCGAGCATCGCGGCGCCAGGGCTCGCGTGCTGATCCTGGGCGACAGCTTCGCGCGCGACGTCGTCAATATGGGCCTGGCCGCGGGCGTGTTCGATCCTGCAGCGATCCGCCTGACCCGCGTCCGTGCCTGCCACAACCGGGTGGGGCGCCAACTTCGCACGATCCTGGCCCGGGCTGATCTCATCATCCTGACCCGCCGCTATGAGCCGGGCGACGCTCCCTGCATCGCGGCGCTGGCAAAGCTGCTCCAGGCGAACAGCAGCGCGCCGGTCGTGGTCGTCGGCCCCAAATCGTTCGGCTGGAACAACGATGCCGTCATGCGGCTCGCCCCGACGATCCGCTACGCCTATCGCGCGCTGCCCGACCCGGAGGTGCGGGCAATCGATTCGGCGCTGAGGCGCAGCCTGCCGCCCGGCCATTATGTCAGCATCCTGGGCCTGATCGGCGATGCGCAGGGCCGGGTGCCGGTGTTCACGCCCGACCGCAAGTTCATCAGCCAGGACCGCCTGCACCTGACCCGCGCCGGCGCCGCCTGGCTCGGTCCGCAGCTTTTTGCCCAGCCCGAGCTCGCCGGCGCGCTGCGCTGACTCGCCGCTGAATCGAGCGGTATCGCTATTTCCGATTGCGGCGACTCGATCCGATCGCCATAGGCGCGGGGCATGAAGCTTCGCATCATCGTAACGCTCAAGAATGGCGTGCTCGACCCCCAGGGCAAGGCCATCCAGCACGCACTCTCCGGTCTCGGCTTCGACGGCGTCGACGATGTCCGCGCCGGCAAGATCTTCGAACTGGATCTCGCCGACGGCACCAGCGACGAGGCAGTGGACGATATGTGCCGCAAGCTGCTCGCGAACACCGTGATCGAGAATTACCGGGTCGAAAAGCTGTGAAGACCGCGGTCATCGTCTTCCCCGGATCGAATTGCGACCGGGATATCGCGGTGGCCCTGGAAGATGTGACGGGCACGAAGCCCGCCATGGTCTGGCACGGCGACAGCGACCTTCCCGACAATCTTGGCCTGATCGCCCTGCCCGGCGGCTTCTCCTATGGCGACTATCTGCGCTGCGGCGCGATCGCCGCACGGTCGCCGATCGTGAAGGCGGTGGTGGCGGCGGCGGAGCGCGGGACGCCGGTCATCGGGATCTGCAACGGCTTCCAGATCCTGACCGAGACCGGCCTGCTGCCCGGCGCGCTGATGCGTAATTCGGGGCTCGACTTCGTCTGCCGCGACGTCGCACTGACCGTCGACAACAGCCAGTCGATCTTCACCAGCGGCTATCAGGCCGGCGAAGAGATCCGTCTTCCGGTGGCGCATCACGACGGCAATTATTTCGCCGATGCCGAGACGCTCGACCGGATCGAGGGCGAAGGCCGCGTCGCCTTCCGCTACGCCGAAAACGTCAACGGATCGGCCAGGCAGATCGCCGGCGTCATCAACGCGCAGGGCAATGTCCTGGGCATGATGCCGCACCCCGAACGCCGGATCGAGGCAGCGCATGGCGGCGACGATGGCCGTCGCCTGTTCGAGGGACTGCTCGAAGCCGTCGCCTGATCGCGGCCGCTCGGGCGGCGCCCACCGAATTTCACTGCAAGATTGGACGTGTCGTCAGGCTTAGCCGGCTGCATCGTTGCGCCGATGATCTGCGATTTACCAAATAGGCTTGCATATCGTTTTCGACTCGGGCATTGATCGACCATCATGACCGACGTGATTCTCCGTTCGCGACCGCGACCCGCCACCCACCGACATTGACGGGCGGCACAGCTACGCCTGTCTTCAGGGTGTAGCTCAAGAGAGTCAGAGCGCCCGCCTTGGGAGCGGGAGGTTGCAGGTTCGAGTCCTGCCATCCTGACCAGATCCTCGAAAATCCAGCCTTTACGCTGCCTTCAGGTGTGGCCGAACGCAATGCAGTGCGCGGCCGGTTTGTGGTTCCGGTGCAAGCGGGTGCAAATCCCGCCGGTCACCCCTGAGGGCAGCGGGCCCGAGCTAGGGAAATATGCGAAGGTCCGGCGACGCAGATCGCTGCGCTGACCGAACCGTGACAGCGAAGATTTGCTAACCGATCTGGTTAGCAGGCCCGTCGTCGTGCGGCTTGTCGTCGGGCTTCTCACCGAATATCGGAGAAACTCGGGCCAACGCCAGGATCGCCAGTGGCCAGAACATCGTGTTCCACAAGTCATGCCAGCTGAGCGGCAGGCTGACCTCAAGCGGCACGCTCGTCATCAGCCCGTCACGAACGTCCCAGAGTTCCCCGGCAAACGCGATCGCGAAGACCAAAGCCGCTGGCTTCCAGCTGCGCAGCGACCAGCGGAACAGCCAGGCGCTCCCGAACAGCAGGACAAGCGCGATATAGACGTGCAGCGCATCCTTCTCGAGGCCGACATGGTCGACCACCCATGTCTTGCTTTCCTGGAGGAGGGTCGTGCCCGGCTTGATGACGGCGGGTGGGTAGACGATCGTTCGGTTGCTCACACACGCGTCCGGAAGGGAGTGAAATCGGTCCCGTCGTCATAGACGTCGACGCCCTCGCGGCGCTTCAGCCAGTTGACGACCAGATAGGTCACGGGGGTCAGCAGCACTTCCCAGCTGACCTTGAGCACCCACTGCGTCACCAGCACCTTGAGCACCAGCGCATTCGTCCACCCGACTGCGCCAAGAAAGGCGAGCGGGTAGAAAATCAGGCTGTCCACCCCCTGCCCCACCACCGTCGACCCGATCGTCCGCGACCAGAGATGCCTGCCGCCAGTCCAGATCTTCATCCGCGCCATGACATAGGAATTGACGAACTCCCCGGCCCAGAAGGCGCAGACCGACGCGAGCACGATCCGCGGCACCTGTCCGAAGATCGTCTCGTACGCCGCCTGATTGGTCCAGTCGGGTGCAGGCGGCAGGGCAACGACAACCCAGGACATGAACGCCATGAACAGCACCGCAGCCGTGCCGGCCCAGATCACCCGGCGCGCACGGGCATAGCCATAGACCTCGGTCAGCACGTCGCCGATCACATAGGACAGCGGGAAGAACAGGATGCCCGCCCCGAACGGCCAGTAGACGTCCCAGAGCGGCAGCCAGATCTGCGCCACCTTCCCTGCGCCGATCACGTTCGACAGCAGCAGGATGGCGACGAATGCGGCCATCACGAAATCATAATAGCGGAAGTGACCGCCGGCGATCTCGCGCGCGCTGGCCCGCGCAGGCCCCTCCTCAATGCTCATGAGAAAGCTGTATGATCCCGGTTCACCCGCGACGCAATCCGCGCTAGGCGGGTCGCAACGCGCGCCCGTAGCTCAGTTGGATAGAGCACGAGCCTTCTAAGCTTGGGGCCGCTGGTTCGAATCCAGCCGGGCGCGCCATTTTTCGTCGATTAGCGGGCAAACTGCGCCGGTTGCGCAAAAGCGATGCGTCCCGATATACCCGGCGACCTCCCTGTCGGAATCCCGACGGAAGCCCGCAAGTAAATGCGAACCTTTTTCTTGGTCACGAGTTTTACTTGAGCTCGATAATCAACAGATTCCAGGGACACCTCTCGACGCAGATCGAAAATCTTTCAGTCGGACAGTCAGAAGGATGGCAGCATGGGCAGACGCTTCGGATCAGCTACCGCCGACGTCAACAAGCCGATCTTCATCGGGGGCGGCGGGGAAGGATATTTGGTCTTCGGGCGAGATCTCACCGAGGAAGTTGAACCCTATATCAAGTTACGCAAGGGAGGTGGAAACTTCTATACGCATTGGGATGACAGCAAGGTCGCGGGCGCTGTCCGCGCCACCCACGCCGCAGGCAGGCCAGTGATCTTGATCGGCCATAGTTGGGGCGGTTCCGACGCTATTGCAGCGGCTCGACGGGCAAGGGGCGAGAACATCATCGTTGATTTGCTGATAACGATCGATCCGGTGGGCCAGCCAAATTACCTGATCTGGAGTGCGGGAACGTATAAGGGCATCGCACGTCACTGGGTTACCGTGATCGCAGACAAGCCAGGCATACAAGCCGGCGATCCCGTCGCCCATGCCTGGGGCAAGACGCCGATGGCGATACAACATTTTGCAAACCGTATCATCCGTGACACGAACGCCGCCCACGCAGATTTTCAAATAATGATGACAACTGCGGGAGCCGAAGCGCTCATTGCGAATGTTTATCGGGCGGCACCGAGATGAAGCGGGTAGGCCTTATGATATGTGCCGGTCTGCTCACCGCTTCATGCGACAGGTCGGACTATGTCATCGATGTGAAGCGCACGCACATCGAAAGCGTCGAACGCCTCGGCGGAAGCGGATACTTTGTCGTCGACAAGGTATCGGCCGACACCATGGCCAAATATGGGGATGTTTATGTGCTAGGGCGGATGTGTCCGGACGATTCCTGCAAGACGATTACGGTGGGATCCCTTTCCAAATACGATCCAATACCGGTTGAGGACGGCGTCAGATTAAATTTGGAATTATGGCCTATTTTTGAATCCGATGAGGATCACCCCCCTTTCTGGCTAGGGAAGATCGCCTGTTTTAGGGTAGAAGCAGTGCAGGGGTTCATGGGCAGGACAGGAAGGTCGAATTGGCACTGCTCCACACCATCAAGCAAGGGCTAGATGGATCCGAGCCTCATCCTTGACGCACTCCATCCCGTGGCCTGATCGCGATGCGGCACGGCGGACGCGTCTTGTCGGGCGATGCAGCGATGACACGTTCAAACCTGTTGATATTGGCCAGCCTGCTGACCGCTTCATGCGACCGGTCGGACTATGTCATCGATCTGAAGCGCACGCATATAGAAAGCGTCGATCGTCTCGGTGGAAGCGGATATCTTGTCGTCGACAAGGTATCGGCCGACACCATGGCCAAATATGGCGATGTCTATGTGCAAGGACGGATGTGTCCGGACGATTCCTGCAAGACGATCACGGTAGGAGGCCTTTCCCAATATGATCAAATACCCGTTGAAGACGGAGCCAGATTTAATTTGGAGTTATGGCCCATTTTTGAATCCGATGCAGATCACCCCCCTTTCTGGCTAGGGAAGGTGGCCTGCTTTAGAGTAGAAGCAGTGCAGGGATTCATGGGCAGGACAGGCAGGTCGAGTTGGAACTGCTCGGTAACATCAAGCAAGCGCTAGACGAATTCGAACCCTACCCCAGACAGCCCGACCGAATCACCTGCCCTGACGGCGTTGCATCACGGCGGAGCTACTGTTGCGCCGCTCCTCCCGATCCTTCAGCTTGCCTCGCGATACTCGCGGCGAGATCGGCCTGTCGGAACGGCTTGACCAGCCTCGGCAGGTCGGGCGCGATCCCTTCGGCCTCGGCATAGCCTGATACGATCAGGATACGCGTATCCGGCAATCGCCGGATCACCTCGCGCGCCAGGTCCGTGCCGTTCTTGCCGGGCATCAGGTGGTCGGTGACCAGCAGATCGGGTCTCAGGCCGCCGTCGAGCAGGTGCAGCGCGTGTTCGCCCGATCTCGCTTCGACCACGTCGAAGCCCAGGTCGATCAGCATGTCGGCGGTGCTGGCGCGCACCACATCCTCGTCGTCGACGACCAGCGCGACCCCCGCCCCTAAACGCGGCACCGTTTCCTCGGCATGGTCGGCCGCTGCGACATTTTCCTCCGTCGTCGGCAGCCACAACTGGACATCGGTACCCAGGCCCGGGCGACTCTCGATCGTCAGCGCCCCGCCAAGCTGAGCCGCGAGACCATGGACCATCGAGAGCCCCAGCCCGGTGCCCTTCCCGATGCCCTTGGTCGAGTAGAAGGGCTCGACCGCACGCCGCATGGTCTCGGCGTCCATGCCGACCCCGGTGTCGGCGACCGACAGCCTAACGTAGCGGCCCGGCTCAAGCCCGGCGGCATTGCCATGACCGATCTCGACTGCGCTCGCCGAGATGCTCAGCCGCCCGCCATCGGGCATCGCGTCGCGCGCGTTAACGCTCAGGTTGAGGATGGCCATTTCCAGCTGGTTCTGGTCGGCGAGCGCCGCGGGGAGATCGTCGGCAATCCCGACCACCACGCGGGTTTGCGGACCGGAGGTGCTGGCGACCAGATCGGCCATGCCCCGGACAAGTGCGCCGACATCGATCGCCCGGGCTTGCAGCGGCTGGCGGCGAGCGAAGGCGAGCAGGCGCTGGACCAGCGTCTTGGCGCGTTCGGCCGACTGCAGCGCGCCGCCGATCAGCCGCTGTTCGCGCTCGCCGCCCACGCCCTTGCGCTGGAGCATGTCGAGGCTGCCGATGATGGGGGTCAGCAGGTTGTTGAAGTCGTGCGCGACGCCGCCGGTCAGGCTGCCCATCGCCTCCATCTTCTGGCTCTGACGCAACGCTTCCTGCGCAGCTGCCAGTTCCTGCTCGGCGCGCAATCGATCCGATATGTCGTTGGCGAGATGGAACGCGCCGATGATGCGGTTGTCCGCATCGCGGAGCGGCGTGTAGCTGATCTCCCAGCAGGGCTGGCCATATTCGGGACGGCCAAATTCCTCGACGACGGTGAATTGCTCGCCCGACAGCGCTCGGCTCATCAAGGCACGCATCGTCACAGCTTGTTCGGGGATGAACAGGTCGGGAAACACGTCGCCGATCCTCGTGTCGAAACCGTTGACCCGCCTGAACTCGTCATTGTGCGCCTTGTTGAAGGCGATCAGCCGATAGTCGGTATCGAACGCGCAGATCGGCGAGGTCGTCGCCTCGATGATGTCACGGCTGAGGCGCAGTTCCGCGGTGCGCTCGGCCACCTGGCTCTCGAGGCTCTCGTTCAGTTCGCGCAGCGTCTCTTCCCAGCGTTTGCGCGCGGTGATGTCGTTGAACAGGATCGCCACCAGGTTATCGCCCGGCGCGCCGGTGGGAAAGGCATGGACGTCGAACCACCGCCCCATCGGCTCGGCATGATTCTCGAACCGGATCGCTTCCCCGGTCGCGGCGACCCGGCCATAGGTTTCGAACCAATGTTCCTCGAGCCCGGGTACTGCCTCGCGCACCCATTTCCCGACCAGCCCACCCATGCCGGTCTGGCGTTCGAATGCCGGGTTCATCTCGATCAGATTGTAATCGATCGCGCGCCCACTCTCGTCGAACTTCATCTGGGCAATGGTGAAGCCGACATCGACCGCTTCGAACAAGGTGCGATATCGCGCCTCGCTCTCGCGCAGGCGTGCCTCGGCCCCGATCCGCTGGACATGGGCCCAGCACCGCTCGACCACGGCCTCGACCAACTTGACCTCATCCTCGCGCCAATCGCGCGGACGATCCTGATGCACCGCCATCATGGCGACAAGGCGATCGTCCTTGACCAGCGGACAGCAGATGATCGCGTCGATTCCGATCGACTGGAACATCTCGCCTCCGTCGGCAGGAGCAAGCTCGGCACCGACATCGCGGACCAGCAAGGTGCGGCCGCCGCGCATATCGGCAACCGCGCGCGAGCCGAACAGGTCGAGGCTGTAGATTCCGGCCGAGCTCGCAATTCCCGGCGCGGTAAAATCGTCGCGAATGATGAACCGGTCGCTGTCGGCATCGACATCGGCATAGGCACAGCGTGAGGCGCCGAGTTGGAGTGCCAGCAATCTGGCCGCCGCCATCATCGCGGCCGGGGCGTCGTCTGCGGCCTGCAGCGCCTCGTCGAGCTCACGAAGGAACCGCAGCCGTGCCTCGCTCTCATGCAGCGCCTGGGTGGCAAGCTTGCGCTTGGTGACGTCGATCGCGGTCCCGACGACGCGCAGGCATGTCCCGTCCTCGGCAAAGATTCCGCGGCCCTTTGCCGCGACCCAGCGGATCAGACCGTCTTCCTTGCCGACAGTGCGATATTCGACATCATAAAGCGCACGCGCATCCGGGTCACAGGCGGCAGCGTACGCCGTCCCGGTCGCGTCGCGATCGTCAGGGTGCAGCCCGAAGTAGAAATCCTGCATCGATACCGGCACCTCGGCCGAGATGCCGAACATCCGTTTGACGATCGGCGGCCAGATCAGGACGTCGTTCACGACATCGACATCCCAGAAGCCGATCTCGGCCGCCTGAGTGGCCAGTCGCAGACGCTCCTCGCTGATCGTCAACGCCGCGCGGCTCTCCTGCCGCTCGGTGACATCCAGCATTGCGCCGATCATTCGCGTCGCGCGGCCGTCGTGATCGCGAATGACATGGCCGCGATCGAAGATGCTGGCGAAGCTGCCGTCCGCACGCCGGAACCGGTACTCGTCGCTCCAGCTCGTGGCGGCGCCCTCGATTGCGGCATGGATGCTGCGATCGATCCGGTCGCGGTCCTCCGGATGGATTTGCGCAATCCACCAGTCCCCGGTCGGATCGACTGCGGTCAGAGCATGGCCGAAGCTGATCTCCAGTGCCTCGTTCCAGACGACATGATTGGTCGCGAGATCCCAGTCCCACACCGCGTCATTGGTCGCGCGCGCGACCAGTCGATAACGTTCCTCGATTTCGTCCAGCGCCCGCTCCGCCGCCGCGCGCCGGCGTACGGTCTCTGCGAGATGCTCTTCGCGCTCCGCCTGTTCGGCAAGCTCGCGGCGTAATTCGAGCTGGGTCATCACCTGGCGTGCAAGAACCTCGAGCACAAGGCGCTGGTGCGGGGAGATGCCTTCGGGCCTGGGCGCGCGGTCGAGCACGCACAGCGTGCCGATCGGCAGGCCGGCGGCGCTGCGCAGCAACGCCCCGGCGTAGAAGCGCAGGCTACCCTCCGCGGTCACCAACCTGTTCTCGGCCAGCCGGGGATCCTTGCGTGCGTCGGGAACCACCATGAAGTTGTTCTGCAGGATCGCGTGCGCGCAAATCGACACGTCGAGCGGCAGCTCGCGCTCGCCGATGCCGAGTTCGGCCTTGAACCATTGCCGTTCGCTCGCAAGCAGATTGATGACCGCTATGGGCGCATCGAAGGTTTCCGCGGCAAGGCGTACGATATCGTCGAACTCGGGTTCTCGCGGTGTATCGAGCACCTGATAGCTGTCCAACGCCGCGACCCGCTCAGCCTCGGTCCAGGACGGCGTGCCAGTTCCCGCAAGTGTGGTCGATTTCTCGCTTCTGCCATCCGGGTTCATGCGTCACAGCTAGCAGCGATCGTTCGCCGCAACACCTGCTATCTGGCGCGACATCGGTAAGCGGGCCAATTTCACGGCATGTCGGGAATCGATCCGAGGAAACGCTCGACAATCGGTCCCCATTTCAGCGAGCCGTCGCGACCGAAAAACAGGTGGTGGCCGTCCTCGCCGAACGCGCCCACCGCCTCGAATTGCGCCTTGCCGCCAGCCTGATTGAACGCCGTTGCCATGGATGAGGCGAGTTCCGGGCTGAAATAGCTGTCATTCCTCGCCGCGATCCACAGCACCGGCGAGGTTGCCGTTCGGCCATAGCGCGAGGCGGCATCGATCAGCCGCTCCGGGTGGCAGTTGCTGTCAGGCTTGTCATGATAATGACCCCCGCGACCGCCTGCCATGTCGATGAAGGCCGCGACATGCGGATGCCCGATGCTGTCATAAGCCAGGGTTCCCCAGCCGCCCGCCGACTGGCCCACGACGATGACGCCGTCCGGATCGAGTTGCGGCAATCTGGCAAGCGTCTCGACCATCACGTCGAGCTGGCGCGCGGTTTCCATCCCCGCCCTGTAGAAGTCAGCCTTGTCGCATCCGTCATAGCCCTCGGTCCAAGGCCCTCCCGTTGCGCCGTAGCCGAGCCTGAGCAGCAGCGCGACGGCGCGGCGGCGATGCAGGAACCACTGAACCGCTTCGCTATGGCAACCGGCGAGGAGCATCGTCGGCCGGTCCGCGGCGCTGGGCGGAGAGCCATGGGCGATCACCACCAGCCGCGGCTTGCTGACACCTTCGGGCAGGCACATATGGCCCTGCATGGCGAAGTGATGGCCCGCCCCGTCGTCGATCGGGATCTTCAGGGCAAAATTGCGTGCCTCGACCGGATTGGCCATCCCGGGCGCAGCGTTCATCACAGAGATGATGCAGACGGTCAGGACAGGCCGCAGCGCGGCCCGAAACTCCTTGAACGCATTCACGACAAATCAGCCCCGTAAGAAGAGGTGTGATGCGTTCGCCCCATGATACCGGTCTGCGAAACATCTGTCATGGCCGATTATGCCGGGACCCTCGCACCCGGACCGACCGATCGCGGTCAAAACGCCGCGGTGGCGTTCAGCGACACGTAACGCGTCCACCGTCCCGGCGGCGCGTTCGGCGCCTCGCGAAGGAACCTGCCCTTGGCAAGCAGCACCGTGTCGACCTCCAGCCGCAGTCCTTTAGCGAGGCGGTGTCGCAGGCGGGCGTCGATCTGCGTCCCGGCATAGCTGCCTGAACGGCCGCTCGGATCGCGCACGCCTGTGGTCGAGAAGCTGTCTTCCCGCGCCGCCAGCCAGAGGGGTCGCAGGGTCATCAGCACGTCGGTACGCGCACCGGGCGTCGCCTCGACGCGCAGCCCGGGGCTGATGACGTTCGTTCGGCCGAACGCCGCGTAGATGCCGGAGGGAGCCAGTTCGGCGCGGCGCATGCCGAACAGCGTATCGAACCGTCCATAGGTCCCGCCGGGGCCGTCGCCGCTGGCATGATCATATTCGATCGCCACGCGCGGCTTCCACCCGGCCCCCAGGGTGATCCCGGCATCGGCATGGAGAAACCAGGCGCGAACCTGCTGACGCGGCGCGGCCGCAGAAAGGCTCGTCGAGACGTGCCCGGTCTGGAACGCGCCTTCCAACTCGACATCGACGCGGCCCGGCGCCGGGTCGGTCATCAGTCGCAGCGCAACCGTGTCGAGCGCGCGATCACGCGTCGGACGTCCCGGCCGGTCGTGCTCACCAAAATGAAAAAAGGAAAGCTCGGCGGTGACCGGTCCGATCGCGCG
Organism: Sphingomonas sp. BL-S-25; assembly: GCF_055521555.1. Taxonomy (NCBI): domain Bacteria; kingdom Pseudomonadati; phylum Pseudomonadota; class Alphaproteobacteria; order Sphingomonadales; family Sphingomonadaceae; genus Sphingomonas; species Sphingomonas sp. BL-S-25. The sequence continues at coordinate 3,890,210 of NZ_CM145486.1, read as the reverse complement.
AGATTTGCTTGCCACCCCGCCCCACAGGACGAGATCGAAACCCTCACGGTCGATCGCCACCGCGTTGCGCAGAACCCGCGCCGGATCGTCGGGCCTGCGTTGCTGCGGCAGCGTGTAGATCAGCGTCGCGCGCCACCCGCCGCGCCAGCCGAGATCGGTGCGAACGCCGGTATAACCATTGGTCGTGTTGCGATAATCGTCCGCCGCCACCAGCCTCCGCGAGCCGAGGTTCAGCGTGAACCGGCCCAGCTGGAGCAATCCAGTGCTGCCAGCGCCGAACAATCCGTTGCCGCGAACTTCTGCGAACGCCTGGACGAACTCGACTGCGTTCACTTCATTGGCGGTGATCGGGGAGCCCGCATTGCCGCCATAGACCCGGCTGTCCCACAGTTCCGCAGCAAGGCGGACCGGCCCGTCGCGATACTCGCCGAGCAGCGTGGTGCGCAGGTTCACCAGCCGGTCCGACTCGTTGAAACCCGTCCGTGCCTGGCCGTCGATCGCCTCGATCCGGAACCGCGTCGTGCCCGAGATCGAAAAGCCTTCGGGTGGAGCCGTCTCCTGCGCCTGCGCGGATAGGGCGAGGCCACACGCGACCATGGCTGTGCTCCACCGGAGACGCATCAGGCAATCCAGCCGACCAGATGAAGAATCACACCGGCCCCGGACACGGCAAGCAAGGTGGTGATCACCCCTGCGCGCAGGACGAAGATCGCGATCACTGCCAGCACCGTCAGCGCCAACGCCCATGGGTCCAACGTCGCGATCAGCGGCGCGTCGAAGCGGATCGGCCCCAGTAGGACAGGCGCGGTGGCACGGAACAGCGTATGCAGCGCGAACCACACCGCCAGGCTGAGCACCACGCCGACCACCGAGGCGGTGATCGCCGACAGCGCACCCGATACCGCCGCGTTGCCGCGCAACCGCTCGATGTAGGGCGCGCCCAGGAAGATCCAAAGGAAGCAGGGCGTGAACGTTACCCATGTCGCCAGCAGCCCGCCCAGCGTCGCCGCCAGCAATGGATCGAGCCCTGTCTCGCCGCGAAAGGCGCCCAGGAAGCCGACAAACTGCAACACCATGATCAGCGGCCCCGGTGTCGTCTCCGCCATCCCCAGACCATCGAGCATCTCGCGCGGCTGAAGCCAGCCATAGTGCTCCACCGCCTGCTGCGCGACATAGGCAAGCACGGCATAGGCGCCGCCAAACGTGACCGTCGCCATGATCGAGAAGAAGGTGGCGATCCGGCTGAAGACATTGTCAGGACCGAGCAGCACCAGCAGCGCAAACACCGGCACCAGCCACAGCGCCAGCCAGATGACCGTGGTGCGCAGCGTCTCACGCCAGCTCGGCCTTGCATGGTCCGGCAATTCTTCACCCAGCAGCGTATCGGCATCCGCGACCTGCGGCCCGCTGCTGGCCCGATGCCCGCCACCGCCGCCGAACGCCGCCCAGCCCGCGCGCGTCGACCACCATCCGACAAGGCCCGCGCCAAACACGATCACCGGAAACGGCACGCCCAGACAGAAGATCAGCACGAACGCCGCGGCAGCGAGCAACCGCGCACCAATGCTCTTCAGCGCTCGGCTGCCGATCCGGATCACTGCCTGGACGACGACCGCCAGCACCGCCGCCTTCAGCCCGAAGAACAGCGCCGAGACGATCCCCACCCGGCCATAGAGGACATAGATCCAGCTGAGCGCCATGATCGCAGCCGCCCCCGGCAGCACGAACAGCACGCCCGCGACGATTCCGCCCCAGGTCCGGTGCATCAGCCAGCCGATATAGGTCGCGAGTTGCTGCGCCTCCGGCCCCGGCAGCAGCATGCAATAGTTGAGCGCGTGCAGGAACCGCTGCTCGCCGATCCATCGCTGCTCCTCGACCAGGATGCGATGCATCACCGCGATCTGGCCGGCAGGCCCGCCGAACGAAAGCAGCGCGATCCGCAGCCAGACCGGAAAGGCCTGGCCGAGCGTGATCGGCGCGGGGCGGAACGGCGCAGATGCGCCTGCGGGGGTGGCGGTCATGCCCGCGGCTCGCGCGGCTGGTGCGAACTCCAGTCATGCGTTTCGCCGCGCGCATCGCGACACCATCGGTACAGCGCATCATAGACGGGCATGCCCGCCTCCAGCTGTTCCAGATCATCCGCATGATTGCGAGACAGGCCGAGCGATACCGCGAGCAGCCCCGCCGCCTCGGGCGCCAGGTCCGGCCTGCCCGTATCCGCGCCCCGTACGATCGCGGCCAGATGGCCCAGTGCCGGAAAGGCACCCAGACCCAGTTCATCGACCATCAGGTCGAACGTGCATCGATCGCCGCGATGGCTCCAAAATACCGCCTCATGCGCAATATCGAACGGCGTAGCCTCCAATTCCCGGGCCGCGTTCAGCACGTCCGCCGGCGGTACGAACAGGAAGCGCGCTTCCGGATCGATGAAGCGCCGGATGAGCCATGGACAGGCGATGCGGTCGACCTTCGGTCGGGCACGCGTCACCCACAAGGTGCGCCCCTGCCCGTCGCGTCGCGGTAATCTGGCCGCCGGGATCAGCGGCAGGTCGGCCGCGCACCACGCAGCATGGCCGCCGTCCAGCGCCTCGGCCGCCACGCCCTCGCTGCGCAGCCATGCGGCGACGCCCGACGCAGCGCCCCTGCCATCCTCATCGACGATCACCGAAGCCAACCCGGCCAGCGTCGCGGCCCAGCGATCGACTTCGCGCCCCGACCTGGCGATCGATCCGGGAATGAGAGATTGGCGTGGCGTCTCGGCCAGATCGATGATGACGGGTGCGGTGGGCAAGCCGATCAGGCGGACAAGCTTGTCGGGTGCGATGGTATTCAACAGGGGCATGGGCGTCCTTCCGCAAATTCAGGACGCGATGCTTCGGCTGTCGCCTCGTGGGGAGACCGCCGTCCCCATCAGGCGATTTAAGCATCCGGCTTGGCAAATTGTCAACGCGCTGCGGCTGTTCCCCGACGCCGACTTCATGTTAGACATCTCTATCCCGACGATCCGGATAAATGTTTGCATCATCAGGGAAATAGCACCCCTATCATACGTTACCCCGATAGCGCCGGCCTGCGGCCATCGAGGGAAATCATCATGACCGATCCGATTACACGCACCACCGGCAATGGTGGCGAAACCCACCAGCACGCGCAAGACGAGGCGGTGCTGACGACCAATCATGGCATGCCGATCTCGGACAATCAGAACAGCCTGAAGTCCGGCGAGCGCGGCCCGACGCTGCTCGAGGATTTCATCCTCCGCGAGAAGATCTTCCATTTCGACCATGAGCGCATCCCGGAGCGGATCGTCCATGCCCGCGGATCGGGCGCGCACGGCGTGTTCGAGGCGACCGACGACATCAGCGACCTGACCCGCGCCGCGGTGTTCACCAAGGGCGAAAAGACCGAAGTCTTCGTGCGCTTCTCGACAGTCGCCGGCGGTGCCGGATCGGTCGACACGCCGCGCGACGTGCGCGGCTTTGCGGTCAAATTCTACACCCGCGAAGGCAATTGGGACCTGGTCGGCAACAACATCCCGGTCTTCTTCATCCAGGACGCGATCAAGTTTCCCGACCTGGTCCATGCGGTGAAGATGGAGGCCGATCGCGGCTATCCCCAGGCCGGCAGCGCGCACGACACCTTCTGGGACTGGGCGTCGCTGATGCCCGAGACGACCCACATGCTGATGTGGGCGATGTCGGACCGGACGCTGCCGCGCAGCTTTCGCACGATGGAGGGGTTCGGCGTCCACACGTTCAAGCTGGTCAATGCGGAGGGCAAGGCGAGCTTCGTCAAGTTCCATTGGAAGCCGAAGCTTGGGCTGCAATCGACGATCTGGGACGAGGCGCTGAAGCTTCAGGCGGCGGACAATGACTATCAGCGCCGCGACCTGTTCGAGGCGATCGACACCGGCGCCTTTCCGGAGTGGGAACTGGGCATTCAGGTGTTCGACCAGGCCTTCGCCGATGCCCAGCCCTACGATGTGCTCGATGCGACGAAGCTGATCCCGGAAGAGGATGTGCCGGTGCGGATCATCGGCCGGATGACGCTGAACCGCAACGTCGACAATTTCTTTGCCGAGACCGAGCAGGTCGCGTTCCTTCCGACCAACATCGTGCCGGGCATCGACTTCTCGAACGACCCGCTGCTCCAGGGGCGGCTGTTCAGCTATATGGACACGCAGAAGTCGCGGCTGGGCACGACCAACTTCCACCAGATCCCGGTCAACGCGCCGCGCTGCCCGTTCGGCAATTTCCAGCGCGACGGACTGATGCAGACGCAGGTGCCCAAGGGTCGCGCCAATTACGAGCCGAACAGCCTGGCCGCGCACGGCGAGGAAGGCGGCTCGCGCGAAAGCCCAACGCGCGGCTTCGCCACCGCCAATGCCGCCACCGGTCCCGACGAGACGGGCGACAAGCTGCGCATCCGCGCGGAGCGATTCGCCGATCACTATAGCCAGGCGCGCCTCTTCTACCGCTCTCAGACCGAGAGCGAGCAGGCGCATATCGCTTCGTCCTTCGTATTCGAGCTGTCCAAGGTCGGGCTGCTCGACCAGGTGCCGCCTCGGATGGTGGCGAACTTGCGCAATGTCGACGAGGACCTGGCCAAGCGGGTTGCGGATGGCCTGGGCATCGACCTTCCGCCGAAAGCCGAGCCTGCGCGCGAACCGGTCGACATGAAGCCATCCGAAGCGCTGTCGATCCATCGCAACATGAAGGAAACGCTGGAGGGGCGTGCGGTCGGCATCCTGATCGCCGACGGCACCGACGCGGCGGCGCTTGATGCGGTCATCGCCGCAGTCGATGGCGCCAAGGGCAAGCCCGTGATCGTCGCGCCGAAGGTCGGCGGTGCGAAACTGTCGGACGGTAGCACGCGCAAGGCCGATGGCCAACTGGCGGGCACCCCGTCGCAACTGTTCGACGCGGTGGCGGTGGTCCTGTCGGAGGACGGCTGCAAGGCGCTGCTGAACGAGGGCGCGGCGGTTCAGTTCGTGATGGACGCATTCGGTCATCTCAAGGCGATCGGTGCAAGCGATGCCGCCCAGCCGCTGCTCGACAAGGCAGGCGTCGAGACGGATGACGGCGTCACCGGTCTCGACGACGGGTTCGTCAAGGCCGCGGCCCGGCGCTTCTACGACCGCGAGTCCAAGGTGCGGACGCTCGCCTGATCCGGCGCGGGCGCCCGGTCCATCGCGGCCGGGCGCCTCAGGCCCGTCTTGGCGCCCGCGTCACCAGCCAGATGCCGACGCACACCAGCAGCAGCGCCGCCAGGTAGCTCCAGCTCAGCAGCGATTCGCCCAGGAAGATCGCCGACAGCGCCACCCCGAACACAGGGATCAGGAAGTTGAACGCGGCGATGAGTCCTACCGGGTGATGCTTGAGCAACAGGCTCCACACGGCGAAGGCGATCGACGACAGCAGCGCCATGTAGAGTAGCAGCGCGCCCGATGCGATGTTCAAGCCGTCGAGATGGCCGCTGCCCGCCACGCCGCCCACGGTCAGAATAAGCCCGCCGATCAGCAGCTGCCAGCCGGTCATCACCATCACGTCCATGCCGCGCGATAGATGCTTGCCATAGATCGAGGCCGCCGCCAGCACGAAGGCCGCGATGGTGACGAACCCCTCGCCCAGCAGCGCGAAGTCGAAGCTGAAACTGCCATGGCGCAGATTGACCACGACGACACCGGTAAAGCCGATCAGGCAGCCCAGCGCCTTGCGCGTGCTCAACCGGTCGTCCGAATAGATGAAGTGCGCCAGTACCACGCTGAAGAACACGCCGGTCGCGTTGAGGATCGACGACTTCACCCCGCTGGCATGCGCCAGCCCGATATAGAAGAAGACATATTGCGCCGCGGTCTGGGTCAGGCCCAGCAGCGCGACCTGTCCGAAACTGCGATCGCCCATGTCGAAGATGGGCCGGCGCAGCGCAGCGGCGACCAGCAGGAGGATCGCACCCGCCAGCGCGAACCGCACGCCTGCGAACAGCATCTGGCTCGCCACATCCGACGCGCCGATATGGAGCATCGCATAGCCGCGCTTGATCGCCGGATAGGCGCTGCCCCACAGCGCGCAGCATAAGGTGGCCAGCGCGAACACGCCCATACGGGTCTGATAGAAGGGTCGGGTCACGGGGCTCGCTTGGAAGGGGTTGGTTCCGCGCGGCGCCAACCGTGCGCTACGCGTCGAACGTCCGCGCCACCTCCGCAATCGCGGCGGCAACGGCGTCCATCTGCGCCATATCGTTGAACAATGCAGGTGTCACCCGCACGCACGCGCCCTGCGCCACGCCGGTCCGGTGGACAGTGAAGATCGCATGCCGCTCCAGCAGCCGCGCCGCCAGCCGGGCATTGTGCGCCACACTGGTCACGCCCGCCAGCCGGAACGAGGTGATCGCCCCGTGCAGTTCGGGATCGTCGGGCGTCAGCACCTGAACCCGCTCGATCCCCCTCACCTGCGACACCCAGCGATCGCGCAGCGCGCGAAGCCGCGCTTCACGTCGCGCCGCGCCGATCCGCGCATGAAAGGCGACCGCCTCGGGCGCGGTCAGGATCGCGGCGAAATCGCTCGTTCCGGTATGCACCCGCGCCGCGATTCCCATGGCGCCGTCATTCGCCGGATCGGGATCGATCCGGTCTAGCGCAGCCTTGCGGATATGGATGGCGCCAACGCCCAGCGGCGCGCCCAGCCATTTGTGGCAGTTCACCGCGACGAAATCGCAGTCGAGCGACGCGATATCGCCATCGACCTGATACCAGCTGTGCGCGGCATCGACGATCGCATCGATCCCCTTGGCCCGCGCCAGTGCGGCGATCTCCCGCACCGGGATCGCCAGCCCGGTGCGATGACTGACCCGCGTGAGCAGCACCATGCGGATCGCGGGATGCGCCGCGAACGCCTCGGCATAGGCGTCGATCAGCCCCTGCTTGGTTGCCGGCTCGGGCAGCGCGATCCGCACCACCCGCACGCCCCGCCGCGGGCCCAGGCTTTCCATGCACGCCTGCATGCTGTCATAATCGAGATCGGCATAGAGCACCGCATCGCCGGGCTTCAGCCGGTTATAGCCCAGGATCAGCGCCTTCAGCGCCTCGGTGGCGTTGCGGGTGAAGGCCATCTCCTCGACCGGCACCCCCATCGCACCGGCGACGCTGGCCCGCGCCGCCATCCAGTCGGGTGCCATCGTCCGCCGGGTGTAGAAGCTGGTATCGCGATTTACCCGCCGTACCTGTTCTTCATAAGCCTGCAGCACCGGCCGCGGCATCATCCCCCAATTGCCGTTCTCGACCTGAATGACCTTGTCGGTGACGTCATATTCCCTGGCGATCCCGCGCCAGAACGCCTCGTCTTCGCCATCGAGCGAAGCGGCGGCCGCACCACCCGCGTGCGAGACAAGCGGCACGGCGATGCCCGCACCGAGCAGCCCCCGCCGACAAATGCGGCCGCCCGCCATCAGAAGGTCACCCCAAGGCGGACATAATATTGGCCGCCGTCGGTGTCGTAAGGAGCGTTGCGCGAATAGATCAGCCCGCGCACCGCCTGGTTCGTCGCCTCGTCGGGATAGCTGTCGAACACATTCTCGGCGCCTGCGCGCAGCGAGAAATGCTCGTCGAACCGATAGCCCACCGAGATGTCGAACAGCGCCATGCTCCCGAACCGCTGGAACAGCTCGCCGGTCGCATTTCCCGACACATCGGTCCAGGGGCCGTAGAAGCGCCCCCTCGCCAGCACGTCGAAACCGGCAATCTCATAGCCCAGCGTGGCGGTCGCGTTGGTCGTGGGCAGGCGCTCTTCGAATACGCGACGCTGGGTGTCGTTCGGCACCGCAGCGGTCGCCCCGCTCAGCACCTTCGTCCTATTATAGTTGAGCGCCAGATTCGCATTCACCCGGCCCCCGAACAGCGCGCGCGCATAGCCCAGCACCACGTCGATCCCGCGCGTGCGGGTATCGAAGTCGTTGGTGAAATAGCTGACAGAGGTGAACCCTTCCGGATTGGGGAAGCTCGTCGGCACCGCAAAGGTGCGCGACTGGCTGAACCGGTCGGTAAGCGTGATCTGATAGGCATCGACGCTGCCGGTCAGGCCAAAGCCGGTGCGGAAGGTCAGGCCGGCAGTGATCGTCTTGGACTTTTCCGGGGTCAGCGGTTTGGCACCCAAGGCGATCGCCAGCGGGTCGCTGGGCGACAGCCGCCCCTGGGTAAAGATCGTCAACGTATTCGTATCGAGCCCCTGGGTCGTCGCCCGCGTGTTCAACTGCGCCGGGGTCGGCGCGCGGAAGCCGGTCGAATAGGTTGCGCGAATACCCAGCCCGTCGACCGGATCGATGCGCCCGGCAAGCTTGTAGTTGAACGTGTCGCCGAAGGACGAATAATCCTCGTAACGCCCGGCGGCGCCCAGCGTCACCATCTCGACCGGCTTCCACTCCATGTCGACATAGCTGGCGTAGCTGGTCTGGCTCCAGGTCCCGACCCGGTCGGGCCCGAAGCCGGGAAAGCCGTTCGATCCCGAAGCCAGGCCGGTGGCCGCTCCCGGGCCGATCAGGTAGGACGCCACGTCGCCCGCCATGACCTGATAGGTCTCCCGGCGACGTTCGGCACCGAAGGCGATGTTGATCGGCTCGCCCGACCCGACCGGCAGGCGATAGACGAAGTCGGCGTTGAGGTTGAACTCGCGCTGCTCCAGCGCGCCGATATAGAAGTTCGTCGGGCTCAGCGGGCCCATCGATGCGTTCAGGCTTTCCTGCATGCCATAATCGATGGTGCTGCGGCCGTACGAAGCGCTCAGATCATAGGTGAACGCATCGCTCAACGACCCGCGAACGCCGCCATTGGTCTGGATATCGTCATAGTCGGTCGAGAAGCGCGGGGTGAACCCGGCCGGATAGAGAGTGCGGAACGAGAAGCCCGGAAAGACCGTGCTGGCATTATAGACGCTGCCGGTGCCGACCGGATTGCGCCAGTTGAAGTCGGTGACGCCCTCACCCGACTGTGCGGTCGCAAAGCCATAAAGCTCGAACGCGTCGGAGAATTCATATTTCGCATCGACCGCGCCGCGAAGGCGGGTCTCGTCGGGCTGGCCCCAGCGCTGGACCGGATTGGGAACCGCCAGGCCGGGATTCGCTGCCTGGAAGGCGATCGCATCGGGCCGCTGGCGGGTGCGCGAGGTGGCCTCAGACTTGTCATACTGGCCGGTGAAGACGATGCTGCCGCGATCACCCAGCGCAATGCCGCCGCGCATGCCGCCGCGATACTCGTTGCCGTCGCCCTGATAATATTGCGAGAACTGGGCGAAGCTGTTCATGCCCGGCTGGTCCTCCAGGATGATGTTGATCACCCCGGCGATCGCATCCGATCCATATTGCGCGGCTGCACCATCGCGCAGCACCTCGATCCGCTTGATCGCCAACGACGGGATGCTGGCGATATCCACCGACTGCGCGCCGCGCGTCCCGAGCAGCGCGGAGCGGTGGTAGCGCTTGCCATTCACCAGCACGAGCGTCTGGTCCGACGACAGGCCGCGCAGCGTTGCGGGACGGACGAACGCCTGACCGTCCGCCGCCGGCAGCCGCTGGACGTTGAACGAGGGCAGCAACTGCGCAAGCGTATCGTTCAGGTCGCCCGACACGCTCGATCGAACGAGTTCCGCCGGCAGCGCGTCGACCGGCGCCAGCGTGTCGAACTGCGTCCGCGATCGGTCGCGGGTGCCGGTGACCACGATGATATCCTGTTCGCCATCGACATGCGGATCGTTATCGACCGGCTGTGCCATGGCGGACACGCATGCGAATTGCAGCGCGATAAGGCTCGCGCCTACGAGAGTTTTCATTGCTTCCCCTGATGTGCTGTTGGCCGCGCAGAGCGTCGGCCCGGCAGCAGCTAGCGGGGAAGCGTTACAGTCCGCGGGCCGGATCGTGACAGTTCGAAGCGCCGCCATGCAGATCCGGTGACAGGACGGTGGCACAGGCGGATCGCGCCAATGCCGCCGGACCCACACAGGCTGCCGTTCGCTGCGCGCCGTCAACCAACCCGAATATGAGCGACCACCCGATCATCAGCGATCTAAAAAAACCTGGAACGCTCCACCCTTGGTGACAAGCGAGGATCAAAATCATTTCACCATCTGCGAATATACCAAAAAACAGTGCAATTTGTAACACATCAAATATTTGATATTCGATGCGTGAGGCAAAACATATATATAACTAATCTATCCACAATACAATATTTTCATAACGCTCTTACAAGATGTAATGAAAATGTACGGACTGCTATTTTAATGTTTCATTCAATGAAACATTAGTGTCGCCGATAGTACTTAGAGGCCCGCCTCGCGAACCGGCATCAGCTGGACCTATGCGGGGAATGAAATGCGAAACATCAAAGGGTCTTTTATCTCGGCGCTTCTTGGCGGTGCCGCCCTGGCGGCGATTGCCTCCCCTGCCCTTGCGGCGGGCACCGGGCCGGACGACGCGCCGAAGGCGGACAGCGTCGCGGCACAACCTTCCGACGACACCGGCGCCGGTGACGACGGCCAGCTGAACGAGATCGTCGTGACCGCGACGAAGCGTGAGACCAACCTCCAGAAGACGCCAATCGCGATCGCGGTCGTCAACAGCGAGGCGCTGGCCAATCGCCACGTCCAGAGCCTGCTCGACCTGGCCGATGGCGCCGTGCCCAGCCTGCGCGTGGCGACGTTCGAGGCGCGCCAGACCGCCCTCACCATCGGCATCCGCGGCATCGTTCCGCTCGATGCGAACCAGCCCGCCCGCGAACAGGGCGTCGGCGTCTATCTCGACGGCGTCTATCTCGGTCGCCAGCACGGCCTGAACGCCGCCCTGTTCGACATCGACCGGATCGAGGTGCTGAAGGGCCCGCAGGGCACCTTGTTCGGCCGCAACACCGAAGGCGGCGCGCTCAGCATCGTGTCCAAGGCGCCGACCGGTGAGTTCGACGGGCGGGTGACCGCGGGCATCGCCAATTATGGCGGCTATAACGGCGCGCTGCACGTCGACCTGCCCGAGGTCGCCAATGTCGCGGTGAAGGTCGACGGCGTCCTCCAGTATCAGGGCCCGACGACCAAGAACCCGCTGGCCGGCCAGACCGGCTGGAACTATTTCGATCGCCGCGGCCTGCGCGTCGCCGCCCGCTGGACCCCGACGAGCAACATCACCGCCGACCTATCCTACGACGTCGGCTATGACGCGAATTCGCCGTTCTACAGCCAGCTACTGAACGTCAATCCCAATGGCTGCACCGCCGGTCCGGTGACCGCCGGATCGACCTGCGTCCTGCCCGGTACGAACACCACGACCCTGAGCGGTTCGGTGAAGCCGGTGCCCTCGATCGTCGTGGTCAACGGCACGTCGCGAATGGACGTGGCGGACATCGGCGTGCCGCAGCAGCCCAGCGTCGACCGGACGCATGGCTATACCGCCAATCTGCGCTGGGACGTGGCGCCGGGGCTCGAACTCCGCTCGATCACCGCATGGCGCGGCGTCAGTTCCGAACAATGGGACAATAGCGGCGGCGCGCACCGCCCGCCGGTGTACGCCCCGGGCGGCGCGTTCAGCCGCTACAGCTTGGCCGACCTGTATCAGCACCAGTTCAGCCAGGAACTCCAGGCGGTCGGCCATTCGGGCGCTTTCGACTATGTCGCCGGTCTCTATTATTTCAACGAGAGCGCCCGCGACGATGCCGCGACGCCGAACTCGAACACGTGGAACTCGACCGGCACCGGCTACACGATCAACGACCCGACTTCGCAGCAGCCAGGCAGCCGCTCGATCGACCGCGCCAGCCGTGCGCTTGCAAAAAGCTATGCGGTCTTCGGCCAGGTCACCTATTCGCCCATGGACATTCTCCACCTGACGCTGGGCGGCCGCGGCACCTGGGACGACAAGTCGGGCGATCTCTACATCGTCAACAACATCGCCCGCCCCTACACCTATGAACAGCATAGCAGCCGGTTCAATCCGCTGGTTGTGCTGGCCTGGGACGCGGCGCCGAACATCAACGTCTATGCAAAATACTCGACCGGCTACCGCGCCGGGGGCGCCAGCTCGCGATCGGTCACCTATCGCCAGTTCGGGCCGGAGGATGCGACGTCGTACGAGGTCGGCGTGAAGAGCGAGTTCCTCGACCGCCGCGTCCGGCTAAACCTTGCCGGCTATGTAATGGACCGCAAAGGCAGCCAGGTCGATTTCAGCTCGGTGTCGTTCGATGCGATCACCAACTCAAACCGCAATACGGTCGAGACGATCAACGCCCCGGGCACCACGAAAATCCGCGGCATCGAGGCGGATCTAACCGTCAGCCCCGCCCGCGGACTGACGCTCAACGCTTCCTATGCCTATACCTATACCGACATCCCGCCGGTGCTGAACCCGTTCACCGGAGTTACCCAGAAGGTCTATATCGTCTACACGCCGCGCAACGCGGCGAGTGGCGCGATCGACTATTCGACCGAGGTCGGCGGCGCGACGCTCAAGCTGCATCTGGACGGCAACTATGCCCAGTCGACCCAGAGCTTCGACCAGTTCGCGACGAAGAACGATCCGTCCTTCATCGTCAACGGCCGGATCTCGCTGGCCGATATCGACCTGGGTCGCGGCGGCAACAAGCTGACCGTCGCCGCCTGGTCGCGTAACTTGTTCAACGAGGCGCATGTCTATCGCCGCGATCCGTCGAACAGCCTGCCCAGCCTGACCGGCAGCATCAGCAACGTGCTGGGCGACTACGGCAACTTCAACGCGCCGCGGACCTTCGGCCTAGAGGGCACCGTGAGCTTCTGACGCGAGAGGAAGTGAACCTTCAGGGGTGGCGCCGATGGCGTCACCCCTTTTTCATGTCCGGTACTTCGGCAGCTCGCGGCAACAACATCGACACCGCCAGGCCGGGGTCGGCATCGACCAGTTCGACGCTGCCGCCATGCAGCCGCGCGATCGCCGCGACCAGCGGCAGCCCCAGGCCATGGCCGGGCCGCGAACGGCTGGCATCCACCCGCCCGAAGCGGCGCAGCGCCACGTGCTGCTGGTCCGGCGCGATCCCCGGACCGTCATCGGCGACGCGGAGCGTCACATGGCCCGCATCGACATGCACCGACACGTGGATCCTGCTGCCCGCCGGCGTGTGGCGGATGCCGTTCTCGATGAGGTTGATCAGCGCCTGGCTGAGCAACTGGCGATCGCCGACCAACGGAGCAGGCTCACCCGCCGTAACGATCACCTCGCGGCCCTCCTCCTCGGCGATCGGCGCCATCGTGGTGCCCACCTCCTCGACCAGCACGGCCAGATCGATCGGAGCAAACCCCGCCCGCCGCGCACCGCCCTCGATCTCGGCAATACGCAGCATCGCGGCGAACATCGCCAGGATCTCGTCGCTCTGCTCGATCGCCCGGTCGATCTCGTCGCGCAGTCCGTCATCCACGGCACGACGCGAAAGGCGAAGCAACTGTGCACGCAATCGCGCCAACGGCGTGCGAAGATCATGCGCGATGTCGTTGGACAAATTGCCGATTTCCACCATCAGCTCGCCGATCCGGTCGAGCATCCGGTTGAAGGTCTGCGCCTGGCGGTCGAACTCGCTGTCGCTGCCGTCGGTCGGGACGCGGCGCTGCAGGTCGCCATCGATGATCGCATTGGCGGTCGCCCGAAGCGCCGCGATCCGGCGCGACACGATCCGCCCGAACAGGAAGGTCGCGGCGATCACAACGACGATGATCGACCCGAACCCGATCAGGTAGATTCGGATGCGCTCGCTATTATAGTGATCGAACGGCTCGGTTTCCGCGATGGTCGTCAACGTCATGCCGTTGCCGATGTCCCGCACCAGCGCTCGGCCGTGGCTCAGCCCCTTGATCTGGTCGCTCTCGCCGATTGTGGAGAAGCCGATCGGAAGGCGCCGATCGAGTCTGACGTTCCCCGCAATGTGCCAGCCCGACCCGTCACGAAGCTCGAACCCGATATCGCCCGTGTCGCGCTGCTGGGCGAACTCCTCGATCCGTGCGGCGATCCGAACCGGATCGACCGGTGATGGTCCGATCACGTTGCTGCTCTCGGTGGCGATGCGCTGGTCGACCAACCGTGCGATCGTCGACCTGCTCGCGGCATTGACCATCAATCCGGTGGCGATCGTCACCCCGAGGAAGACCGCCAGGAATGCGGCGGTCAGCGCCTTGAGCGAGCGCAGGCGCACGCTCAGCCCTTCAGCGTGTAGCCGACGCCGCGCACCGTCAGGATCGGATCCTCGCCGCCATCCGCCATCAGCCGCACCCGCAGCCGGCGGATATAGGTGTCGACGATGTTGGTCGTCGGCTCGAAGTCATAGCCCCAGACCCGCTCGATCAGCATGGCGCGGGTCATCACCGTGTCGGCATTGCGCGCCAGTTCGGCCAGCAGGTTGAACTCGACCTTGGGCAGATCGATCGGCTTGCCGTCGCGCCACGCGCGGAACTTGGCCGGGCTGATCGTCAGGTTGCCGGCGCGCAGCGTGTCCGCATCGCGCTCGACATTCCAGCGTCGCGCGCGGATCAGCGCGTGGAGGCGCGCATTCAGTTCCTCCGCGGCAACCGGCTTGACGACATAATCGTCCGCCCCCGCCTCCAGCCCCTCGACCTTCTCCACCGATCGGCCGAGCGCGGTCAGCATGATGACGGGCACGATCACGCCCTCGCGGCGCAGGCGGGTCAGGACCGACACGCCGTCGAAGACGGGCAGCATCCGATCGAGGATGATCGCGTCGAACGCGGCATCGGCTACCGCTCCGATCGCGGCCTGACCGTCGGGCGCGACGATGATGCTGTGGCCGAACGTCTCCAGTTCCTCGACCATGCTCGCGGCAAGCGTGGCGTCATCTTCGACCAGCAGCAGGTTGAGGCCCATTCGACTCTCGCAGGTTAGGAGAACCTCCTAATCCTGCCCGGAGCACCGGCATAGCCCGCATTGCCCGAAAGGCGGATTCCTGAGCCTGTATTTTGCTCGATCCGGATCACCGGTCGGGCTGCTCAGGCCTGCTCATATTTGTTCGCGCGGCGCTTGCCGAACAGCATGTTGCGCTCGAGCCGCTGGCACAGCGCGGCATAATAGGCCTGGAGGAATTCCATCTCGTCCCCGCCTCCGGTCCATCCGATCCGCCGCTGGATCGCCTGCGCGACCACGATCAGCGACAATTCGTCCTCGCGCCTCAGCACTTCCTCGAGCTTCTGGAGCTCGAACTCGCCATAGGCCGCCAGTTGCTCCTCGGTGAAGATGAAGCTGGGCTCGACATGCGGCTGGACCACGCTGACGCCCAGCTTGCGCCGCGGCGTGCGAACCACCCAGGTGCCGGCGATCAGGTCGCCGACGCGCATGCGGTCGCGGTTGAACAGCGGGAAGAAGGTGAACAACGCGACCCAGGCCAGCGCGGCATAGTTGGTCCAGACATCGGCGCTGTTGGGGAAGAAGGCGTTGCTGAGCAGGAACAGGAACGGGATCCCCACCTCGATCTCGCGGATCGCGTTGCGCGCGACGACCGCCTCGCCGCTCAACCGCCCGCCGTCGCGCGACACAACGCGCAGGCGCAGCGCACGCTTGCCCGGCGTTGCCGCGCGCGTCCCCAGCTCGAACGCGACGAAATAGCCGCTGCGAAGGAAGAAGAAGACCAGCAGGATGATCGAGAACAGATATTCCCCGCCCGAAGCTCGACCCGCCATCACCAGTGCGCTGGCGATCAGGACCAGGATGAACGCGGCGAAGATGATCGCCGCATCGATCAGGAAGGCCGCGGCACGTTCGCCGGCGCTGCCGAGCGTCAGCCGCAGGTCCACGCCCTCGGAGGTGATGAACTCGCGATGCAGGGTGCGGGGCGGCTTGTCAGCCATGGGTGCCGTCCTCGCCGCGCAGCGGCATGACGTAGAAATAGCAAACCCATAGCACCAGCATGATCCCGCCGATCCCGAACCTGGCACCGTCGCTGCGGATCAGCTGGCGGCCGAATCCTTCGAGCAGGCCGGCCAGGACCAGCATCATCACGACCCCCAGCATCGCGAAGCCGGTGGTCCGGCCCGCGGCGATGATCGATTGAAGCCGGCTGAGCCGCCCGGGAAAGGCTGCCGCCCAGCCGATGCGCAGCCCCGCGCCTCCGGCGATCACGATCGCCAGGATTTCGGTCGTGCCGTGGATCGTCAGCCAGCCCGCCAGGTTCCAGCCAAGATCCTTCGGAATATAGACCGCCATCAACGCGCCGAGCATCGCGCCGTTCGTGATCAGCAGCAACAGCGTCGGCACCCCGAAGGCGAAGCCGAGCGCATAGCAGCGTAGTGACACCCAGCTGTTGTTGAGGAACAGCTGCGTCGCGAACAGCCCGAGGAGTCCGCCGGTATGACCCGTGTTGGAATAGAGTCCGTTACGCAGGAACTCCTTGCTAGCCGTCGGGTCACGACCACCGGCAAAATCGGGGGAGATCACCGCATTGAACCAGCTGGGATCGGCGCGCACCAGGAAATAGGCCGCGATCGCGCCCAGGAAGAAGGTCAGCGTCGCCAGCGCGGTCTCGCGCCAGATGGCGCGCACCGACCGCGGCCAGTCGCGGCCGAAGAACTTGGCCAGCCGCCCGAGCAGCGGCGCGTGGACGCCATAAAGAATGAAATAGGCGCGGGTCGACAGCGACTCCAGATAGGCGACGAGGTCGACATCGAGCGAGGTCTCGCGCGCAACAGACAGCGACGACAGCGTCGCGCGGTAAAGCACCGGCAGCTCGAACAGATCCTCGTCGGATAGCGAGGCCGTCTTCCCCTTCTCGATCCGGTCGAGCAGATGTTCCAGTCGCAGCCAGTCGGCCTCGCGCGCCTCGCGAAAGCGCAGCGCGCTGCCGGTTGGAGCGTTGGGAGCAAGCGCGCTCACAACAGGTTCCTCCGCTTGAATTCGAGATATTGGCGGACCAGCGCGGGGCCGACCTCGCTATGCCGCGCTTCGACGACATGGATACCGATGTGGCGCAACCGCGAGATCACCAACCGGCGCTCGCGCAGCAGCGCCGCCGCGGTGACTGCCAGCGCGACATCGTCCACGCCCTGCGGCTCGGCCTCCGCCATCTCCTCCAGTTCGGCGTCGCGCAGCACGACGAACAGCACCAGATGGGTTCCGGTCAGATTGGCAACTGCGCGCATCATCAGCTCGGCACCGGTCTGGTCGGTGAATTCGGTGAACACGACGATCAGCGATCGCCGGTTGAGCGACCCGGCGAGCGTCGCGAGGCCAAGCGTGTGATTGGTCTCGGCAGTCGAATAGTCGAGCTCGGCGGCCAGTCGCTGCATCAGCGGAAACGCCTGCACGCTGGACACCAGTCCCGAAGAGATGCGGGGCCGCGAGTCATAGCCGAACAGCGCGACGCGGTCCCCCAGGCGGAGTGCCGAATAGGCGGCGAGCAGCGCGGCGGAAATGGCGCGATCGACCCGCGGCAGCCCCGCGACCGGTTCGCACATCACGCGCCCGGAATCGATCGCGAACACGATATTGTTGTTACGCTCGATGCGGAACTCGCGCGCCAGCAGCTGGAGATGGCGGGCGCTGTGGCGCCAGTCGATCGATCGGCGCTCCATGCCGCTGCGCCATTCGGTCAGCGCCTCGAACTCGCTGCCCTCGCCGCGATCGATCCGCGCCATCTCCGCCATCTGCGATTCGCGCAGCATCACCGACGCGCCCTCGCGGACCGATCGGATGTCGGGCGTGACCATGACGGTCCGGTCGAGCGCAGTCTCGCGCTGCTGCCAGGCCAGGCCCATCGGCCCGGTCCAGCGGATCCAGAGCCGCTCGACCGCATCGCGTCCCCTCCGCACCGCGGTAAAGGGGATCGCGACCTGCCGCTGCGCACCGCTGAGCGAGGCGCGGTTATCGGCAACCGGGACGAGCCGACGGCCGGTGCCCAGCGCAACCTCGGTACCGTTTGGCAACGCGCTCTGGGGATCGACCGTGACCGTCACGGTCAGCACCTGCCCCACCTCGACCGCGCCGGCGCACTCGACTTCGGTCGCCGGCGCCCTGCCGGACATCAGCCAGTCGAGGAAGATCAGCGTGAGCGCGACCAGGATCCAGACCAGACCAACATGCCAGAACGCCGGCGCGAAGATGCCGACCAGCAACCCAAGCGGGGCGCCGGCAGCCATCAGCAATACGCCCCGGCGGGTCGGGATCATCAGCGCGGCGCCTCGGTCTGCTCGATCAGTCCGGCCAGAATCGTGTCTACCTTGCGTCCGTCGATCTCGGCCGCAGGCGACAGGATGACGCGGTGGCGCAAGGCAGCGGGCGCCAGCGCCTTCACATCGTCGGGCAGGACATAATCGCGCCCGGCCAGCGCAGCACGCGCGCGCGCCGCCGCGGCCAGCATCGCCGCCGCACGCGGGCTCGCGCCGGTCTGCAGGTCGCCTGTCGATCGCGTCGCCCGGATCAGCCGCACGACATAGTCGATGACCTCGTCGGCCAGCGTATTCGCCGCGACGATATCGGCAGCCGCCCGAATGGACGCGGCGTCGGCGACGCGGGCGACGCCCCATTCGTCGGGCTTGGGCATGCCGAAGCGATTGCCATGCGCCGCCACGATCCGCCGCTCTTCCTCGGCGCTGGGATAGCTGAACTCATATTTGAACAGGAAGCGATCCAGCTGCGCCTCGGGCAGCGGATACACGCCCTGATTCTCGATCGGATTCTGCGTCGCGACGACCATGAACCGGTCGCTCAGCTTGTGATCCTCGCCGTCGATCGTGACGACCCGCTCCTGCATCGCTTCCAACAAGGCGGCCTGGGTCTTGGGCGGGGTGCGGTTGATCTCGTCGGCCAGCAGCAATTCGGTGAAGATCGGCCCGCGGGTCAGCGTGAACTGCGACGTCTGGAAATTGAAAAGGTTCGATCCCAGGATATCGCCCGGCAGCAGATCCGGGGTGAACTGGATACGCCCATAGTCCAGCCCCGCGGCGCGCGAGAAGCACTGCGCGAGGAACGTCTTTGCCGTGCCCGGGGGGCCTTCCAGCAGGATATGGCCCGAGGCGAACAGCGCCACGAGCATCAGCTCGACCGCCTCGTCCTGTCCCACCACGCCCTTGGCGATCTCGGCACGGATGCTGTCGCCCAGCGCCTTCACGTCATCGATGGTCACGGGTCACGGTCCTTCTCCAGCTGTACAGGTCACGCACGGCAGCCATCAGCCGGCGGGTATCGGCGGCATCGGTCGCGCGCGCGGCGATGCTCGTAAAGGGTTCGCCGTCGCGATTCAGGCGGTCGAGATACTGGTCGAGCTCCGGGCCGTTCAGCCCAGCTGGTGCGCCGGTTGCAGCGGCCACCGCCTCGCGGGTCAGCGCGACGTATCGCGCGCCGGTGCGATGCCGCCGGCGCGCCAGGCGCAGCAGCGCCACGCCATTCTCGGCAATGGCGCGCTTGCCGAACGCAACCTTGCGCTCTTCATGCGCTGGCGGGCCGAAGCGGCGGGCGGCGTGGAGCGCCGCGAGCAGGGTCGCCAGACCCAGGCACAGCGTGAACGGCAAATAAGGCGGCTCGAACGCCAGCTTCAGCAGGCTCGGCCCCTTGCCCAGCCCGACCAGCGTCAGGTCGAACAGGATCGGTTCTTCCTGGATCTCCATCTCGTCGAGGATCGCCCGCGCGCGCTCGGCGCCCGCCAGCGTCTTGAGGCCCATATTGTTGAGCGCATCGGGATCGGCGAGGATATACAGTCCGTCTTCCCCGACGGCAGCCAGCAACGCGCCGCCCGACGGTCCCTTCACGAGCGGCTCCAGCGTCGGACCATCGATCGTGCGCCCGCCCGCACTGTCGCGGACCTGTGCCTTGACGATACCGTCCAGCATCTTGTCGACCGTCTGGGTCGGGATCGCCCCCGCATCCCGCACCCAGCCCGGACGCGTCGGCAGTTCGAACGCGAAATGCTTGGGCAGGATGAGCAGCGTCTGCCGCCCGTCGCGCCGGTCGATGATGCGCTTGAGCTCCTTGGGATCGACGCCCAGATTGGGCGTCAGCACCAGCAATCCATCGAAATAGACGTCGTTCGGATCCCGGCTGGTGCCGGCGGTGCTGCCTGTCGCCTGGGCCAGCTGGATGATCCCGGAGAAGCCGACTGCCGAGTTGGACAGCGCGTGGCCGCCGGCGTCGCGCTGCGGCCGCAGGTCGCCTTCATAGGCGGACAGGAACATGAAGGCGATGAAGGCCACGATCGCAACGATCGCAACGATCGCGACCGTTCGCCCCTTGAACAGAGCAGAGTCTCCCGTCGCGCTCATGCCCAGCTGCCCTTCAGCGCAAAGGCGTCATAGGCACCGCGTGCTTCTTCCCACGCTTCGCGGCTGAGGCGACGTCCGGCGAACAGGCTGCGTTCGACCGCGGCGGCCATCACCTGGAACGTCTGGCGCACCGGCCCGGGCAGCGCGTCGATCATGCCGATCTCGCGGCTGGTCAGTGCGGGTTTCAGCAGCTTGGGCTTGCGCTTGCGGATATCGTCGAGGCTGCGATGGAGCAGGAGCCGGGCGGCCTCTTCATACCGCCCCTCGGCGGCGAGCGCATCGGCTTCGGCAAGCAATGCGCGCGCCTGTTTCTCCTCGGGCCGCCACTCCGCCAGCTCATGCTTGACCGCCGCCGGCGCCTCGCGCTGACTGCGATTGCGGATCATCGCGCGGACGACCACGAACAGGACCAGCGCGGCAAACAGGCCGATCGCGACCCACATCAGCCAGCCCGCAGAGGTGCCAAGGTTGCCCAGCCACTCCAGCCAGGGCGACGATCGCGGCGGCGGGGGCTGCATCTGCGGTGGCGGGGGCAGGTCGAACTGGATGTCGCGATTGGCGAGCAGGCGCTCATGCGCCTCCGCGATCCCGTTCGCCGTCGAGGCTGAATTCGCCACACTGTCCCCTTCCCCACCGACTTCTAGTACAGGAGCGGGCAAGTTGAAAGTCGCAGAGGACTGGACAGTCCCGCTGATTTTGTTCAGCTTTTTTCAGAATGGCCGACGGGGGGCGACGGCTGGCAGGGGGAAGTTCATGGCCTATCTCGCTGACGAGCGCGGACGATTCGAGATTTCGACCGTCATCTCGCGCACCTTCGACTCGATCGGTGCGAACGCGCCGCTGTATCTAGGCGCATCGCTCGTGCTGGCCGGAGGACCGCCCTTCGCGACGATATGGTGGGCCCGGAAATTTGGATGGGCTGACGCGTACGACATGGCAGAACGTTCGGAGACTTTCGACTTCTGGCTGCCCTATCTGATTATCGGGCTCGTTGGACTGCTGACCACCGCGATACTCCAGATCGCGCTGTCACACGCGACCTTTCGTCGTCGTGCCCGCCAGCACGTTGCGGCGAGCGAAGCGCTCGGCCTGGGGTTGTCGTTGATGTTGCCGGTGGTCGCAATCATCCTGATGACCTGGATCCTAACGATACTGATCTACTTGGTGGCAGCCGTCCTGATGACCCTGATGGCACGGTGGATAATACCGGGTTACACGCTGCCATTACTTGCATATGCAATCATGTTGACGTCCGCGATCATCGCGCTCTTGCCCTGGATCCGCTGGTCGGTTGCGGTGCCGCTGTACGTGTTCGAGCGCGAAGGGCTGATCGAAGCGTTCGCAAGAAGCTGGACACTGACCAAAGGATCCGGATTCCGGATCTTTCTCGCGATGCTGCCCTTCTGGATCGGCGCAACAGTCTTGGCGCTGCTCCAGATATTCCTGGGCCAGGCCACCAAGGGCATGTCGAGCCCGCTGGTCATCTCGCTGGTCGTCGGGACGATCAACGCGCTGGTCGCAATGGGCGGCATGACCATGCTCGCCAGCGTGATGCTGGAACTTCGCGACGCCAAGGAGGCGGTGCCGGACGGGGATTTGACCGCGATCTTCGCCTGAGGCGTCGATCGCGGCCGGGGGACGGATTACTTGCGGTTGCCGCGCCAGTAGAGCAGCGCCGCCACGACGGCGGCCGAGCCGACGCCGATCGCGGCACCCACGCCCAGCTGACGGTTGGTCGGCGCGCGGCGCTTGATATCCGCGGCAAGCTGGCGGACAGCAGCGAGCGTCTCGCCCTCCTGCTTGTCCTCAGCGGGGTTGGTCTCCGGGGTTTCGCGGGCTTTATCGGTGCTCATCACGGTCTCTCGTTACGCTTCCAGCCTGAACCCAGGGCTAACGATCCCGTTGCACGAATGCAATTTATGCATGTTAGGGTGAGCCCATGAACCCGATCTACGCAGCGATGGGCACCACCATCTTCGAAGCCATGTCCGCTCGTGCGCGGGAGACCGGGGCGATCAATCTCGGCCAGGGATTCCCCGACGGCCAAGGGTGCGAGCCGGTCGTCGAGGCCGCAGCACGGGCGCTGCGCGACAGGTCGAACCAGTATCCCCCGATGCCCGGCCTGATCGAGTTGCGCCGCGCCGTCGCCGACCATTATGCCCGTCATCAGGGACTGAACCTGAGCCCCGACGAAGTCATCGTCACTTCGGGCGCGACCGAGGCGCTGGCAACCAGCTTCCTCGCGCTGATCGAGCCGGGCGACGAGGTGATCTGCCTGCAGCCGCTCTATGACGCCTATGCGCCGCTGATCCAGCGCGCGGGCGGCGTGCCCCGTTATGCCAGGCTGGAGCCGCCGCACTGGACGCTGGACCGCGCCGCACTGGAGGCGCTGGTGACGCCGCGCACGCGCTTCCTGCTGATCTGCAATCCGGTGAACCCCGCCGCGAGCATGGTCGGCGCCGAGACGCTGGCCGCGATCGCCGATTTCTGCGTCGCGCACGACCTGATCGCGATCTGCGACGAGGTCTGGGAACATGTCACCTTCGACGGCGCCCGCCACCTGCCGCTGATCGGCTTTCCCGGCATGCGCGAGCGCACGGTCAAGATCGGGTCGGCCGGCAAGATCTTTGCGCTGACGGGATGGAAGGTCGGCTGGATGTGCGCCGCCCCGCCGATCGCCCGCGTGCTGGCCAAGGCGCATCAGTTCCTGACCTTCTCGACCCCGCCAAATCTGCAATGGGCCGTGGCCGAGGGGCTGGCGACGCAGGACGCCTGGGTTCAGGACACGCGCCACCGCTTCCAGCGCTCGCGCGACCGGCTGGCGGAAGGACTGGGCACGGCTGGCTATGTCACCCTGCCCAGTGCCGCGACCTATTTCCTGACCATCGACCTCGCGGCCTCCGGCATCGCGATGGACGATCGCAGCTTCAGCGAAGCGCTGATCGAGGCGGGTGTCGCCAGCATCCCGGTGTCGGTCTTCTACGCGGAAAATCCCGTGACGAACGTCGTTCGCCTGTGCTTCGCCAAGGACGATGAAACCCTCGACCGGGCGATCGATCGATTGACTGCGTTTCGGTCGACGCTGGGATGATCCACGCGATGCGTCGAAGACGTTTGGAAAGCGCGTATCGAATGGAGCGATTCTGCGTGACAGCCTGTATCGTTCCCGAACCAACCACTGACTCAGTTCGGAAATAGGGTCCCGACTCGGCGAACCGGGCCATCGCTGCGGCGAATGGCGGAGATTGTGGCAGCATGTCAGCAATTCGCACCCGATCTATGTGGTACATATTTCCACAGCGGGAAAACGAATTGGGCACGACCGAAGCTATGAAGTCTCTCGACGCGGTGCAGACGCGCCGGACCCTCATCAAGACCGGGCTGATCGCCGCTGGCGGCGCCGTGGTGACCGCCTGCGCTCAGCGATCGGTACCGATCGCCGCGCTCCCAGCACGCCTCCCTGCCGCACCCCAGCGGCCGGCCGGGGTCGAGATGGCGGCTGCCCAGATCCAGGCCAGCCCGGCCGCCTCGCATCGTCCCGCACCAACGGGCGTGCGCCCCGAACTGTTCCGTCAGGCGATCGCCTCGCTCAACCGCCACTCGATGCGGATCGCGTCGCATGATCGTATCGCTATCGCCGACTTCGCCATCCCGTCCTACCGCCCGCGCTTTCACATCGTGAACCTCGGCACGGGCCAGGTCGAGACGATGCTGGTCGCGCACGGGGTCGGCTCCGATCGCGAGCATACCGGCCTGCTCCACAATTTCTCGAACGTCGTCGGGTCTGAAGCGACCTGCGAAGGCGCGTTCCTCACCAGCGACTATTATGTCGGCAAGCACGGCACGTCGCAGCGGCTGGAAGGGCTCGACCCGACCAACAATAATGCGCTGGACCGCGCCATCGTCATCCATGGCGCCTGGTATTCCAACCCCGACATGGTCGCGAAATGGGGCAAGCTGGGCCGCAGCCAGGGCTGTTTCGCCGTTGGCGAACAGGACCTGTCCAGGCTGTTCGAGCGGCTTGGCCCCGGCCGGATGATCTTCGCGTCCAAGGCCTGACGGGAACGGTACGCCGATCGCGGGGTTGGCACGGGACCGCGCCAGCGATTAGGACGGCGCGCAACCCGTACCGCTCCCGCCGGCGCTCGATCGAGCACGTCGCCGGGCGCTCAGGAGGCGTCCCGCACCGATGGCCGATATCCATGACTTCTATTCGCTCCACCGCCAGGGGATGATCCGCGCGGGCGTGTGCACGCCCGTCGCAACCGCCGGGGACCCTGCGACCAACGCAGCCTCGACCATCGCACTGGCGCAAGCGGGCCATGCCGAGGGCGCGGACCTGCTGGTCTTCCCCGAACTGAACATCACCAGCTACGCGATCGACGACCTGCACATGCAGGACGCGATCCTGGCCGCGACCGAGGCCGGCATCGCCAGCATTGTCGAAGCCAGCCGCACGCTGAAGCCCGTGCTGGTGGTCGGCGCAGCCGTGCGCCGCAACGGGCGCATCTATAATTGCGGGATCGCGATCGCGCGCGGCCGCATCCTGGGCGTGGTGCCCAAGAGCTTCCTCCCCAACTACCGCGAATATTATGAGAAGCGCTGGTTCGCGTCTGGCGCGGGGCTGACCGGCCTCGACGTCCAGCTTGCGGGCCAGACCGCACCGTTCGGCACCGATCTGATCTTCACGGCCAGCGACCTTGCCGACTTCGTCTTCCATATCGAGGTCTGCGAGGATTACTGGGCCCCCACCCCGCCTTCCACGACCGGCGCGCTGGCCGGGGCGCTGGTGCTCTGCAACCTCTCCGCATCGAACATCGTCGTCGGCAAGGCGCGCGAACGTGCGCTGCTTTCCGCATCGCAATCGGTCCGGACCGCCTCCGCCTATCTCTATTCGGCATCGGGTCCCGGCGAGAGCACGACCGATCTTGCCTGGGACGGCCAGGGCGAGATCTACGAACTGGGCGAATTGCTCGCCACATCGCAGCGCTTCGATCTGTCGACCGAGACGGTCTATGCCGATCTCGACCTCGAACGATTGCGGCTGGAGCGGATGCGCACCGGCACGTTCAACGACGCTGCCGCAGCCGCGGGGCACCCCGAGACGCGGTTCCGGCGGATCGCGTTCGACCATGGCGCCGATCGTGCCGATCTGGGCCTGCGTCGCGCCATTCGCCGCTTTCCGTTCGTGCCCAATGACCCGGCCCGGCTGGCCGACGACTGCTACGAAGCCTTCAACATCCAGGTCGAGGGGCTACGCAAGCGGATCGAGTCGACTGGGGCCAAGCGTCTCGTGCTGGGCATCTCGGGCGGGCTCGACTCCACCCATGCGCTGATCGTTGCTGCCAAGGCGATGGATCGGCTCGGGCGTCCGCGCACCGATATTCTCGGCTTCACCATGCCGGGTTTCGCGACCGGCGACGATACCAAGGGCAATGCCTGGGCGCTGATGGAGGCGATCGGCATTACGGGCGAGGAGATCGATATCCGCCCGGCGGCGCGGCAGATGCTGTCGGACATGGGCCATCCCTATGCCGATGGTCAGCCCGTCTACGACGTCACCTTCGAGAATGTTCAGGCGGGGCTGCGCACCGATTACCTGTTCCGCCTGGCCAATCAGCGCGAAGGGTTCGTCGTCGGCACCGGCGACCTGTCCGAACTGGCGCTGGGCTGGTGCACCTATGGCGTCGGCGATCATATGAGCCATTACGGCGTCAATGCAGGCGTGCCCAAGACGCTGATCCAGCATCTGATCCGCTGGACGGTCAGCGATGGTCAGTTCGAGGGCAAGGCAGCCGAGGTGCTGACCGCGATCCTGAACACCGAAATCTCGCCCGAACTGGTTCCGGCGGATGCCGAGGGCAAGATGCAGAGCACGCAGGACCGGATCGGCCCCTATGAGCTGCACGACTTCTTCCTCCACTATGTCGTCCGCCATGGGCTGCGCCCGTCCAAGATCGCCTTCCTCGCCTGGCACGCCTGGCGGGACCGCGATGCCGGCGCCTGGCCCCAGGGCTTTCCAGATGCCGGCCGTAACCAGTATGACCTGCCGACCATCGCCAACTGGCTCGAAAGCTTCCTCTGGCGCTTCTTCCAGACCAGTCAGTTCAAGCGATCGGCACTGCCCAACAGCCCCAAGGTCTCGGCGGCCGGGGGCCTGAGCCCGCGTGGCGACTGGCGCGCGCCGTCCGACGGAGTGGCGAAGCCGTGGATCGAGGAGTTGCGCGCGAATCTGCCGTGAAGCCCGCGCGGGGCCGCCGAGAGGAAAGATAATCGTCCGCAGTCCAATACGTTGTCGGGCACATCGTACAAGCCGTTGCACCTGAGGCCGCAACGCTTCACATCGGTTACGGACGGGTCCTGGCTTGGGCATTATGTCCGATTGCCCGGCGCGGTGGCGCCACCCATCTGAACGATGGCGAAGGAGTGCACAGCATGGCGAATGACCGTCCGGTCGCAATGGCCGAGTTCAAGCGGATGATGAAGTGGATCGCCCTGGCCGGCGTCCTCATGGTCGCTGGTGCGCTCTGGTATCTGTCGCTCTATGTCGAGCTGAACTTCGTCATCGTTACTGCGACGATTGCCGGCGTTTTCCTGTCGGTACTGCTCGGATGCGGACTTTTCGCTGCTGCGTTTTTCAGCGACAAGAGCGGGCATGACCAGTCGGTCACCAATGCCACCCGCCATGCGGAAGAGAAGGACGGCCGATCGGGATGACCCTGCCAAGCGCGCTGACGCGGTTCGAGACCGATCTGTTCGTTCCCAGTTATCATCCGATGCGCAGCGGCAACTGGACGCTCAGGGTTGGCGGACATGCGCTGATGCAGGGCTATTGGAGCCCGGCGCGCCTCGTCAGCGACTTTCCGGTGCTGATGCGAGGCACGGAAACTTGGATGTCGATCACCCCGCTCGAACTCGAAAGCCAGGAGATCGGCATCCGACTGGCGCACGGGCATGTGGTAATTCTGGGGCTCGGGCTCGGCTGGGCGGCAGCCGCCACCGCGATTCTGCCCGAGGTGACGCGCGTGACAGTGGTCGAGCGCGATCCGGACGTGATCGCGCTGCATCATGAGCTCGACATCTTCGCCCAGCTTCCGGTCGAGGCGCGCGCGAAGGTCCATATCGCGCAGTGCGATGCGCTGGACTATCGGCCCGACGTGCCGGTCGACCTGTTGATGCCCGACATCTGGCTGTGGCTGGTCAGCGACGGGCGGGTCGACGAAGTGCGCCGGATGCAGGCGAACATGGACGCGCGGTCGATCTATTTCTGGGGCCAGGAGCTCGAGCTTGCGCGTCACGCCCGCGCCGCCGGGCGCGAGATCGACGCGGACGGGATCGCCGCGGTCATCGCCGACTGGGACCTGCCGATCATCGGCACCGACTGGCCCGACTATCCCGCGCTGGTCCGGCAGGTCAGCGACCGCTGGATGGGCGATCGCTGGTTCTGAACGGCCCGACGTCCTAGCGGAACGTCGCCACCGCGCCGCCGGTCGGCTTGAGCACCAGCTCCAGCGTTTCACTGCCGCCGATGCTGCGCTCGATCTTTCGTATCGCATCCGGCGCGTCGCCATCGGCCCATAGCGTCATCGCGTGGCGCTTTCCGCCCAGGAAGGACAGCGGCAATCGAACCGTGCGGCCGCTCTCGTTGTTGAGCACGCCCAGATACCAGTTCTTCCCCTTGCGCCGGGCGACCGCGACATAGTCGCCCACCTCGCCGGCGATGAAGCGGGTTTCGTCCCAGCTTGCCGGCACGTCGCGCAGGAACTCGAACCCGGCCGGGCTCTCGGCATAGGTGTCGGGGCTGTCCGCCGCCGCCACCAGCGGGCTGTCATACACCACGTACAGACCCAGGCCGTGCGCGCGCGTCGTCTGCACGAACGGCAGGTCGTTGCGGATGCGGAACTGTTCCGGCGATACGTTGCGGAAGCCGCCCGGCGTATAGTCCATCGGGCCGAGCAGCCCGCGGGTATAGGCGAGCATCACGTTGTTGCCCGCCGTCGCGCGGCGGCTCCACTTGTTATACTCCGCGCCCATCACGCCTTCCTGCGTCATGAAGTTCGGATAGGTGCGCGCCAGTCCGCGCGGCGGAAAGGCGCCGTGCAGGTCGACCATCAGCTTGTGACGGGCCGCCGCCGCGAGCAGCTTGGAGTACCAGTTGACCATCCACTGGTCGTCGCGGTCCATGAAGTCGACCTTGATGCCGGCGATGCCAAGCCGCTCATAGAGTGTCAGCGCCTCCTCCATCTGGTCGTCCAGCGCTTCCCAATGCGCCCACAGCCACAGCCGGACGTTCTTCGTCTTGGCATAGGCGGCGACCTCCTCGATGTTGATAGGGTCGTTCCAGCGGGTGATGTCGACGCCTGGGCGACGCACGCCGCCGCCGCCCGCACCGGCGTACCAGCCCTCGTCGATCATCGCATAGGGCCAGCCATTCTCGGCCGAGAAGTCGATCAGCGCCTTGGCGACCTCGGTGCTGGTCCGCTTGCCGGGCAGGCGCGCGATCACCGGGCCGCTCCACCAATCCCAGCTCGTCATGCCGGGCTTGATCCAGCTGGTGTCCTCGATCCGGCTGGGCGTCGACAGCGTCGTGATCAGGGTCGAATCGATCAGCTGCCCGACCTTGTCCGCGAGCATCACCACGCGCCACGGCGTGACGATCGGGCTGCCGACGCGGGTGCGGACCGCGATCCGCGGATCGTTGATCGAGGGCGACAGCTTGACCTGGAGCCCCAGCCCGCCGTCGCCTCGGCCCGTCAGATACATGCCGGCAAAGTCGAGCAGATCGGCCTCGGCGATCGCAAAGCCCGCCTTTCCGGTCTCGCAGACGAACGGCATGTCGAACAGGTTATGGTCGCGGGTGCGGCTGGTATCGACCGGATCGAATTCGCCTTCATGGCTCGACCCGAACTTGCCGACGTTGAAGCCCCAGCATTTCCACGGCTCGGGAAAGTTGAAGCCGGTCCGTTCGTAGCGGACGATCGCAGCCGCGGTCTGCGGCTGCACCGGCACGACGGTGCGGAAGGCGACGCCGTCGTCATAGGCGCGCAGGACAACATCCATTCGGCGCTTCGCCCCGCCCTTCTCGACGAAATGGACGGTCAGCTGATTGTGGTGGTCCCTGCCCTGCGCCGCCTTGCCGACGACGATCGGATAGACGCTATCGGCGCTCTCCTTCTCGGCGCCGGTCATGGTCATGCCATAGCCGAGGCTGTCGGCATCGAGGTCGAGCGCGATCGGCGAATTGGCGATGATCGTCGCGCCGTTGCGGGTGACGCGATAATGCGGCGTCCCATTGGCGTTCAGGCCGATGGTGATCCTGTTGCTGCCATCGGGCGAGGCCAGTTCCTGGACTTGCGCCCAAGCGGGCACCGCCGCGGCCAGCGCGGCGATGCAGAGCAGCGGCCTCATGCCTTGCGCGCGACCAGCAGCGGCGTCAGCACGCCTTCCATCAGGGCATAGCCTTCCGGGCCCGGATGCACGCCATCATGGGCAAGCCCGGCCTTCATCGCGCCCTTTTCGTCGGCAAGCACGGGGGTATAGTCGACGAAGGTCTGTCCCTCCTCGCGCGCGAACCGGGGCAGCCAGGCGTTGATCTCACGGATGCGCGGCACGGTTGCCAGACCGGGGCGCCAGGGAAAGCCGTCCGCCGGCGGGGTGGACGCCAGCAGGACTTTGATCCGGTTCGCCTTGGCGACCGCGACCATCACGCGGAAATTGTCCTGCGTCTGGCCGAAGGTCATCGGCCCGGTATTGCCGGCAATGTCGTTGGTCGCGGCCATGATGTGCACGAAGCGGGGGCGCAGTGCGACGACATCGGCCATCATCCGCAGCACCATCTGCGGCGTGGTCTGCCCGCCAATGCCGCGGCAGATGCGGCCCGGGGTGAAGAAGGCGGGATGCTTGGACTGCCAGCCCTCGGTGATCGAGTCGCCCATGAAAACGATGTCGACCGGCCGGCCGCTGGCCTTCACTTTCGCATTGTCGGCGGCATAGCGGCGAAGCCCGGCGAAATCCTCCAGCTTCTCGCGGTTGCGCCGTTCCGCGTCGCTCTCCTGCGGCGCGGGCGCTGTCTGGGCGGAGGAGGACGAGGCGAGCGCCATCAGGCCGAAGCCCGCCGACCCAGCAATCAACCGACGACGATCCACCTTCATCAACCCCTCCATGCGACCGAGTGCCGCATGCTGTCGCACCGGGGATCGATGTCCGCAAGACCGGAAACGGAGCGCCCGATCGACGCCCCGTTTCCCAACCGTCAGTGCATCGAGACGACCGCCGCTCCCTCGCGCTTGGCCACCGGCGCGCGGCCCGCGGCGATCGCGAACAGGCACAATGCGATGTAGCAGGCGGCCGGCACGACCAGCGCGAAGGCATAGCCGTGCGATCCGGAGACCGCACCGACGAGCAGCGGCAGGACCGCGCCACCGACGATCGCGGTGCACAGCAGGCCCGACGTGGCCTCCTGGCTGGCGGTCGAGCGCTCCAGCGTCAGGGTGAAGATCACCGGGAACATGATCGAGTTGAACAGGCCGATCGCCAGTGCGACGAAGCCTGCGTCGACGCCGCCCACCAGAACGACGAACGCGCACATGCCGGCAGCGATCGCGGTGAACAGCGCGAGCAGGACCCAGGCGCGGACGAAGCCGAGCAGCACCGACCCGATCGCACGGCCGACCATCGCGCCGCCCCAATAGAAGGCGACTGCCTTGCCGGCTTCCTGAAGCGAGACGCCGGGCACGCCGTCGCTGCCCATGGCAAGGCCGAGCAGCGGCACCGAGAAGGGCGCATCCGACTGGCCCCAGATCGCGTCGTTGTTGAGGAACAGCGCCATCTGGGTGCCGATCGCGACTTCGGCGCCGACATAGAGGAAAATGGCGAGCGCACCGAACAGTGCCCAGCGCGACGAGAGGGCATCGGCGATCATCGCGCCCAGGCTGCCACGAGCCTCCGCGGTCGAAGGCGGTGCGGCGCGGGTGATGACGCTGCGGCTCAAGAAGAAGAAGATCGCGAGCAGCGCAATCAGGCCGCAGATGTACAGATAGGCGGAATCGATGCCGCCCAGCGCCTGCTGGCGAACCGCCTCGGTCACGACGGTGCCCGGCTTCACCTCGACACCCTCGAGGAAGAGGTGCGCGCCGATTAGCGGGGCCAGGAACGTGCCGAGCGAGTTGAAGGTCTGGCTGAGCGTCAGGCGGAAATGGCTGTAGCGCGGATCGCCAAGCGCCGCCGCCAGCGGGTTCGCCGCGACCTGAAGGATCGTGATTCCGCTGGCCAGGATGAACAGGCCGATCAGCACCAGCGTGAAGATGGCAAGGTTCGCCGCCGCCAGCATGACCAGGCAGCCGACGATCATCGTGCAGAGCGCGATCAGGATCGTCGGAATCGACTTCAGCCGTGCGAGCAGCGACGCGGCCGGAAAGGAACAGGCACCATAGGCGATGAAGAAGGCGAAGGCGGCAAGCTGCGCCTGCACGTCGGTGAGCGTGAAGATGCCCTTCACCGCGGCGACCAGCGGGTCGACCAGCGCGGTGATGAAACCCCATGCGAAAAACAATGTGGTCACGCACACGAACGCGATCGTCGTGCTCGAACTTCTCTGGCCCTTCATTCCTAGCTCCCTGCTCAAGGCTGCCGCGGGTCTTCGATCGACGGACCCACTGGCGTAATCGTCCCTTGCCCGATATGACTCATTCTGACAACGCTGACAAATAGCGGACAATTCTGGGAGAGAAAAATGGGTATTCGCCGCACGCTCGCATTCGCAACCCCGCTGGCTGGATTGGCCGCGATCCTGGCCTCCACATCGCTGACCGCGCAGACCAGCGGGCCGGCCCGGTCGGCCGTCAGCCATCCCTGGTCGAATCCGAAGCTGGACCCCGATCGCCGCGCCGACCTGCTGGTCGCGCAGATGACGACCGAAGAAAAGCTGACCCTGGTGTTCGGCTATTTCGGCAGCGACTTCCCGCCGAAGAAATATACCGCCCCTGCCGAGGCGCGGCCGGGCAGCGCGGGCTATATTCCCGCAATCCCGCGCCTGGGCATTCCGGCCCAGTGGCAGACCGATGCGGGCATCGGCGTCGCGACGCAGGGCGGCGCCCCGAACAAGCGCGGCCGTACCGCCCTCCCCTCAGGCCTGGCGACGACCGCCAGCTGGAATCCGGCGCTCGCCTATCAGGGCGGCGCGATGATCGGGCGCGAGGCGCGGGCGTCGGGCTTCAACGTGATGCTGGCAGGCGGCGTCAACCTGATGCGCGAGCCGCGCAACGGGCGGAACTTCGAATATGGCGGCGAGGACCCGTGGCTGGCCGGCGTGATGGTCGCCGAGCAGGTCCGCGGCATCCAGTCGAATCACGTCATCTCCACGATCAAGCACTATGCGGTGAACGATCAGGAGACCGACCGCGACACCGGCAATTCGGTCATCGGCGATACCGAAGCGCGCATGTCCGATCTGCTCGCCTTCCAGTTCGCGATCGAGCGGTCCGATCCGGGATCGATCATGTGCTCGTACAACAAGGTCAACGGCACGCATGCGTGCGAGAATGACTGGCTGCTCAACAAGGTGCTGCGCGACGATTGGGGTTTCAAGGGCTATGTGATGTCCGACTGGGGCGCGACCCATTCGACCGTGGCCGCTGCCAAGGCGGGCCTCGACCAGGATTCGGGCTTCCCGTTCGACAAGGAGGCCTATTTCGGCAAGCCGCTGGCCGATGCGGTCGCGCGCGGCGACGTGCCGATGGCGACACTGGACAAGATGGCGCACCGCATCGTGCGGTCGATGTTCGCGCACGGCCTGTTCGAGCATCCGATCACCGCCGCGCCGCATGACCTGCCCGCGACGATGCTGGCCGAACACGCCAAGGTGACGCGCGCGGATGCCGAGGAAGGCGCGGTGCTGCTGCGCAACGAGAATGCGCTGCTGCCGCTGTCGCCCAAGGTGAAGCGCATTGCCGTGATCGGCGGTCGTGCGGACAAGGGCGTGATCGCGGGCGGCGGATCGTCGCTGGTCTATCCGGTCGGCGGCAATGCCGTGCCCGGGCTCGAGCCGACCTTCTGGCCGGGACCAGTCATGTATTATCCCAACGCCCCGCTGGACGCGATCCGCCGCCAGGCACCGGGCGCCTCGGTCTCCTATGCCGACGGCACCGACCGCGCCGCCGCGGTCAACCTCGCGGCGCAGAGCGATGTCGTCATCCTCTATGCCACGCAGTGGTCGGGCGAGGCGTTCGACGTATCGCTGACCCTGCCCGACAATCAGGACGCGCTGATCTCGGCGGTGGCAAAGGCCAATCCGAAGACGGTCGTCGTGCTGGAAACCGGCGGACCGGTGTTCACGCCCTGGGCGAGCGAGGTCGGCGCGATCCTCGAGGCGTGGTTCCCGGGTACGCAGGGCGGCGACGCGATCGCCAACCTGCTGTTCGGAAAGGCCAATCCGTCAGGCCATCTGCCCGTCACCTTCCCCCGCTCGCTCGACCAGCTGGCCAAGCCGTCCGAGCCCAACAAGGGCGACACGGTTTACAGCGAAGGCGCGACGGTCGGCTACAAATGGTACGACGCCAAGGGGCTGGAGCCGCAATATCCGTTCGGTTTCGGCCTGTCCTATACCAGCTTCGCCTATTCGCGCCTCACCGCGCGGCCGCAGGGCGGATCGATCCGCGTGAGCTTTGCGGTGCGCAACACCGGCAAGCGGGCCGGCAAGGACGTGGCGCAGGTCTATGTCGCCGGCAATGGCTGGGAAGCACCGAAGCGGCTTGGCGGCTTCCGCAAGGTCGAGCTGAAGCCGGGCCAATCGCAGACGGTCACGCTCGACATCGATCCGCGGCTGCTGGCGACCTGGGACGCGGCAAGCCATTCGTGGAAGGTCGCGGGCGGCAGCTACGAGGTGCTGCTGGGCGAACATTCGCGCGACGTGAAGGCACGCACCCGCGTGACGGTCGCGGCGCGGACGCTGCCGGTCGGCTGGCGCCCCTGATCGAGCTTGGCCCCGGCAGCGATGCCGGGGCCACCTTGTCCGTTCAATAGTCGCGCCATTCCTCGCGCATCTTGTTCTTGAACCAGAGATAATCGGCGTCGCTGTTCGGATCGAACCGCGCGATGTCCCATTTCTGGAGGTAATCGAAATACGGCCAGTGCACGTCGTTGGTCGCGGCATATTGATAGCACTGGATCGTGATGCAGGGCTCGGTGCCGGTATTTTCCAGCTTGTGGAACTGGTTGAGCCGCGCCGAGATCCACGCGACCTCGTTGGTGTCGAACTTCTGCGTTCCGAACGGCGTCTCGTGATGGCAGGACAGCATCGGGAACAGGTGGACGTCGATCGCGCCGTTCAGCACCTTGATCACCGCATCGGCGCCGCCATGATCGTGGATCGGCGAATAATGGTTCGACGGCCAGATCTCCATCACGAACGGGATCCCCGGGGACTCGCCCTGGTTGCCGCCCAGGGTGATGCGCAGATAGGTCGCCAATGGATCGGGCTCGCCGAACTCGCTCGCCTTCTCCTTCAGCTTTTCGAAGCACCACAGGCCTTCTGTGTTGATGCTGTTGGCGATCGCCTTGGAGAAGTCGGGGAAGTCCGGCGTGTCGAGGACGAAGCTTTTGCCGGCGACATTCTCGTACAGTTGCTGACAGGCAGGTGTGAGGTTCGCCGGAACCGCCACGCGATCGGTGGTGAGCGCGACATCGTCCATCGTGATTTCGTCGTGCGACACGACGCGCATCGGCGTCGCCCAGGCGACCGGATCGCGCCAGATCTCGGCCTCGCCGCGCACCTCGGCGCGCAGGTCCACCGTCGTCACATCGCACAGCCAGTGCAGCGGATCGGGTGCGCCATCGGTCGGCTTGGGCGCCAGCTCATAGTCGAGCAGCATCGTCTCCAATCGCATCTCGCCCTTGCCATAGCGCAGCCGGCGATTGTGGCAGTCGATGCTGAACCAGTAGGGGCACAGCGGATCCACATCGAGACCCACTTCGGGCATCCAGTCGGGGCCGACGTCGAGCCGCACCAGCGTATGCCATTCGCCGTCGCGGAATGTTGACAGCGTCACCTCACCGAAGCCGACGTCCCAGCGATAGCCCGGTGCGCCCCAGCATTCGGCGCGCAGCACGACGCTGAAACGCCTGCGCTGCGCGACCGCGAAGGCGATCGTCCCCTGCCCCTTGACCGGCAGCCGCGCCTTGCGCGGTTCTCCGGCCTCGTCCGCCTCACCCGCGCCCAGCAGCAGCCGTGCGGGCACGCTCATGAAATCACCGATTGCGTTCGCCATGACATCCTCCCCCAGTTGGAGCCGCGGAGCCTAGGCGGCACGACCAGAGAGGCAATCGGCGAGCGGCGCTAAATTGAAGCCGTTTTCGAGCTATTATACGATCGTATCACAAGCGGATACGGCGCCCCTCGCTCGCGCTCTGGCGGGCGATGTCGATCAGCCTGAGGCCCGCAACCGCATCGGCGGGATCGACCGGGACCGAGCCCTTGCCTTCGATGGCGCGGGCGATGCCGGCATAGAAACGCCTATAGTCGCCGCGTTCGGACATGATCGTCTCGCTAGACCCGTCGGTGTGCCACAGGACGCCGTGATTGGCGGGATCGTCGATGCCGAACTCCGGCGCCGAGGCGCTGCCGCCCGCACGCATCCAGGGTTCCTGCGGGTCGAGGCCGTGCTTCACGAAGCCTGCCTTCATCCCGTGGAGCGCGAAACGCGGCCGACGTGCCATGACCAGGCGCGACGCCGAGAGGATCACCCGGCGCTGACCATAGTGAAAGGTCAGGTCGAAATAATCGTCGGAGTGGGCGCCGTCGCGCTGGATCGCCAGATCGCCGGTGACCGCCTCGGGCATGCCGAACAGCACCAGGGCCTGGTCGATCAGGTGTGGACCAAGATCGGCGAGCATGCCGCCGCCCGGCTCGTTCCGGTCGCGCCAGCGGCTGGTCACTTCGGGGCGGAACCGGTCCCAGCGGAATTCGGCAAGGCGGATATCGCCGAGCACATCGGCATCGATCAGCCTGCGCACCGTCAGGAAGTCGGCATCCCAGCGGCGATTGTGAAACGCGCTGAGGACGAGCCCCCTGGCAGTCGCCAGCGCGATCAGCGCCTCGCCATCCTCCACTGTGATCGTGAAGGGCTTGTCGATCACGACATGCTTGCCCGCCTCCAGCGCCGCGCGGGCGAGCGGAAAATGGCTGTCATTCGGCGTCGAGATCGCGACGAGGTCGATCGACGGGTCGGCGATCAGCGCCTCGGGGCTGGTCACCGCAACCGCCGAATAGCGCTCGCGCACCAGATCGAGCTTGGACGTCGCGATCGCCGCGAGTTCGAGTTCGGGGACCGCATCGATAAGCGGGGCGTGAAACGCCATCCCGCCCAGGCCATAGCCGATCACTCCCGCGCGGATCATCACCGTCTCCCTCACCTGCCGATCACGCGCTCGCCTTCTACGTCGGCGGCGATGTTTTCAAGGTCACAGGCTCGGCAGGTTCAATCCCTTCTCGCGCGCGCAGTCGATCGCGATGTCGTAACCGGCATCGGCGTGGCGCATGACGCCGGTCGCGGGGTCATTCCACAGCACCCGCTCGAGCCGCCGGGCGGCGTCCTCCGTGCCATCGGCGACGACGACCATCCCCGAATGCTGCGAATAGCCCATCCCGACCCCGCCGCCATGATGCAGCGACACCCAGGTCGCGCCGCTGGCGGTGTTGAGCAGCGCGTTGAGCAGCGGCCAGTCCGACACCGCGTCCGATCCGTCCCTCATCGCCTCGGTCTCGCGATTGGGGCTGGCGACTGAGCCGCTGTCGAGATGATCCCGGCCGATCACCACCGGCGCGTCGAGCTCGCCCTTCGCCACCATTTCGTTGAACGCCAGACCCAGCCGGTGCCGGTCGCCCAGCCCGACCCAGCAGATCCGCGCCGGCAGTCCCTGAAACTGGATCCGCTCGCGCGCCATGTCGAGCCAGCGGTGGAGGTGGTGGTTGTCAGGCAGCAGCTCCTTCACCTTGGCATCGGTCTTCCAGATGTCCTCGGGATTGCCCGACAGCGCGGCCCAGCGGAACGGCCCGATCCCGCGACAGAAGAGCGGCCGGATATAGGCGGGGACGAAGCCGGGAAAGGCAAAGGCATCGGCAACGCCCTCGTCCTTGGCGACCTGGCGGATATTGTTGCCATAATCGAGCGTCGGGACGCCCATGTGGTGGAAGTCGAGCATCGCCTCGACATGAACCGCCATCGACCTGCGCGCGGCCGCCTCCACCTCGTGCGGCGCGTTTTCCCGCCCGGCGAACCATTGATCGAGCGTCCACCCAATCGGCAGATAGCCGTTGATCGGATCATGGGCAGAGGTCTGGTCGGTCACGACATCGGGCCGGATGCCGCGATACACGAGTTCGGGCAGGATCTCGGCCGCGTTGCCGAGCAGGCCGACCGACACCGGGGACGTCGCGGTGCGGATGATGTCCAGCGCCTCGTCGATGCTGGTGGCGCTGCGATCGAGATAGCCGGTCTTCAGCCGCATCTCGATGCGGCTCGGCTGGCATTCGATCGCCAGACATGAGGCGCCCGCCATCGTCGCCGCCAATGGCTGGGCGCCGCCCATGCCGCCAAGCCCCGCGGTCAGGATCCACTTGCCGCTCAGGTCGCCACCGAAATGCTGGCGCCCCACCTCGACAAAGGTCTCGTACGTGCCCTGAACGATGCCCTGCGTGCCGATATAGATCCACGACCCGGCAGTCATCTGGCCGTACATCATGAGCCCCTTGCGATCGAGCTCGTGAAAATGGTCCCAGTCCGCCCATTTGGGCACCAGGTTGGAATTGGCGATCAGTACGCGCGGCGCATTCTCGTGCGTGCGGAACACACCGACCGGCTTGCCCGACTGGACCAGCAGCGTCTGGTCGCCGTCGAGATTGCGCAGCGCGGCGACGATCCGGTCATAGCTTTCCCAGTCGCGCGCGGCGCGGCCGATCCCGCCATACACGACTAGGCTCTCCGGCGCCTCGGCGACGCGCGGGTCGAGATTGTTCATCAACATTCGGAGCGGCGCCTCGGTCAGCCAGCTCTTCGCGGTCAGATCGGGTCCGGTCGGTGCCTGGATATGGCGGGCATTGTCGATGCGGGTCATGTCTGGCTTTCTGCGAAACTGATGCAAGCGGAGAGGATCGGGAGGAGCACCGACTGCATCGGCGCGGCGCGCGCCTCGTCCCAGGCGGGCGGCCAGTCATAGGGGCCGACCTCGTCGAGATAGCCGCGCATCGCCAGCTCCATCTGGATCGCGTGCACACCCTTGGCCGGCTGGCCGTAATGACGGGTGGTCCAGCCGCCCTTGAACCGGCCGTTGGTGATCCAGCTGCCGCCGCTGCGGTCGCAGATCCGCTCGACCGCGCGGGTCAGCGCATTGTCACAGGATCTGCCGTCGTTCGAGCCGATGTTGAACTGCGGCAGTTCCCCGTCGAACAGCCGGGGCGCGAAGCTGCGGATCGAATGCGCCTCGTACAGCACGATCGCCTTGTGCCGGGCGCGGAGCCGATCGATCTCGCCCTGAAGCGCGGTGTGGTAGGGTTCGAAATAGAGACGCTTGCGCCGCTCGATTTCCGCCGCATCGGGTTCGCGACCGGGACGCCAGAGCGGTTCGCCGTCGAAGGTCGTCAGCGGGCACAGGTCGGTGGTGGTCTGGCCGGGATAGAGCGACACGCCCGACGGATCGCGGTTCATGTCGATCACCGTGCGCGAGATCGTCGTGCGGAAGATCGTTGCGCCGAGTTGCCGCGCAAAGTCGTAGAGCCGGTCGATATAGAGATCGGCATCATAGCGTGCCCGCTCCACCGAATGGACATCGCCCAGCAGATCGTCCGGCACCTCTGTTCCCGCATGCGGGATCGAGACGATCAGCGGTGCATCGCCGCGGACGATGCCGATCATTGCTCCACTCCCGGCAGGTCGGTTTCGAGTTCACGCAGCAACGACCGTGCGACGGCCATGTCGGGCGCGAAATGGCGATCCTCCTCCAGCGTGGGGACGCGATCGCGCAGGATCGCGCGAGCGCGCTCGAGCCGGTCGCTGGACCTGAGCGGCGCGTGGAAGTCGCATCCCTGTGCCGCCGCCAGATATTCGATGCCGATCACATGACCGAGATTCCCTGCCATCGCCAGCAGCCGGCGGGCGCCATGCGCGGCCATCGACACATGATCCTCCTGATTGGCCGAGGTCGGGATCGAATCCACGCTGGCGGGATAGGCACGCTGCTTGTTCTCCGACACCAAGGCCGCGGCGGTGACCTGGGGGATCATGAAGCCCGAATTGAGTCCCGGATGCGGCGTGAGGAATGCCGGCAATCCCGACAGCGCCGGATCGACCAGCATCGCGATCCGTCGTTCGGACAGGCTGCCGATCTCGCAGATCGCGAGCGCGATCATGTCGGCGGCGAACGCCACCGGCTCCGCATGGAAATTGCCGCCCGACAGTGCCTCACCCGTATCGGCGAAGATCAGCGGGTTGTCGGTCACGCCATTGGCCTCGACCTCCAGCGTCGCCCCCGCCTGGCGCAGCAGGTCGAGACAGGCGCCCATCACCTGGGGCTGGCAACGCAGGCAATAGGGATCCTGAACCCGCTCGTCGTCGATCCGGTGCGACGCGCGGATCGCCGACCCGGCCATCAGGTCGCGCAGCGCCCCCGCTACCTCGATCTGCCCGCGATGGCCGCGCAGGCTATGGATGCGCGGATCGAACGGCGTGTCCGATCCCTTTGCCGCCTCGATCGACAGCGCGCCGGTGACCAGTGCGGAGCGAAATAGATGCTCGGCCTCGAACAGGCCGGCAAGCGCATGGGCGCAGCTGAACTGCGTGCCGTTGAGCAACGCCAACCCTTCCTTGGGACCCAGTGTCAGCGGTTCGAGCACCTCCCGCGCGGCGCGGCGCCCACCGTCGACGACCACCTCGCCGACGCCGATCATCGCCGCGGCCATATGCGCCAGCGGCGCCAGGTCGCCGCTCGCCCCGACCGATCCCTGTCCCGGGATCACCGGCATGATATCGCGGGCCAGCATGTCGGCGAGCATCGCGATGGTCGCGGGGCGCACGCCCGATGCGCCCTGCGCCAGGCTGCTGAGCTTCAGCGCCAGCATCAGCCGCACCACCGGCAGCGGAACCGGATCGCCCACGCCCGCGGCATGGCTCAGCACGATGTTGCGCTGAAGCGTCTCCAGGTCCTCGTCACCGATCCGGACGCTCGCCAGCTTTCCGAAGCCGGTGTTGATGCCATAGACCGGTTCGTGCCGCGCCAGGATCGCCTCGACAGCCGCGGCGCTGGCCGCGACCGCATCGTTGCACGAACGATCGAGCGTCGGGCGCGCCCCCTCATAAATGGCGCGCCATTCGGAAAGCCTCACCTGGCCCGGTCGCAAGATCATCGTCCTCCAATCACTCTGCTGTGAAGCGGGTTGAACCCGATCCGGTAGACCAGCTCGGCCAGGCTCCCGACGTCCCAAATTGCAAGATCGCAGGCCTTGCCCGGCTCCAGCGTCCCCACCTCACCCTGCAAGCCAAGCGCCCGGGCGGCATGGCGCGTCACGCCGAGCAGGCACTCCTCGACCGTCAGCCGGAACAGCGTGGCACCCATGTTCATCACCAGCAGCAGCGAGGTGAGCGGCGAAGTGCCGGGATTGCAGTCGGTCGCGATCGCGATCGGCACGCCGGCGGCGCGAAGCGCATCGACCGGCGGCAGCCGGGTCTCGCGCATGAAATAGTATGCCCCGGGCAGCAGCACGGCGACGGTGCCCGAAGCCGCCATTGCTGCGACGCCTGCATCATCGAGATGCTCGAGATGATCG
Source organism: Sphingomonas sp. BL-S-25 (assembly GCF_055521555.1). Taxonomy (NCBI): domain Bacteria; kingdom Pseudomonadati; phylum Pseudomonadota; class Alphaproteobacteria; order Sphingomonadales; family Sphingomonadaceae; genus Sphingomonas; species Sphingomonas sp. BL-S-25. The sequence continues at coordinate 3,849,149 of NZ_CM145486.1, read as the reverse complement.
GCCGACAATGCGCCATGCCGTGCCGCCAGCGCCGCGCCATGCTGGTTGGACAGCTGTTCGGCGTGGAGCTTGACCGGCAGGCCGTGCGCGGCCGCGGCCACGAATACCCGCTCGGTCTGGGCGGGGGTGAAACCGATGCCTTCGCAGAACACATCGACCGCATCGGCGAGACCGACCATCGCGGGCATCATCCGGTCAGCAACGAGATCGACATAGCCATCGGCAGCGCCACGATATTCCGGCGGAAGGGCATGGGCGCCAAGGAAGGTGGTACGGACCCGCACGTCGCGCACGGACGCCAGTGCCCTTGCCGCGCGCAGCATCTTCGCTTCATCGTCCAGCGTCAGGCCATAGCCCGACTTGATCTCGACCGTGGTAACCCCTTCCGCGATCAGTGCGTCGAGCCGCGGCAGGCTGGCCGCGACCAGATCGCTTTCGCTCGCTGCGCGAACCGCGCTCATGGTCGAGACGATCCCGCCGCCGGCGCGCGCAATCTCTTCGTAGGAGGCGCCCTGCAACCGAAGCTCGAACTCGCGCGCCCGGTCGCCGGCATGGACGAGATGGGTATGACAATCGATCAGCCCGGGCGTGATCCAGCGGCCCTCGCAATCGATGCTCTCGATCGCATCGGGCGCTTCCGCCTCGCCGCCGACATGGATGATCCGGCCATTGCTCGCCGCAATGCAGCCCCGCTCGATGATGCCGAGCCCGGCGCCGGTCATCGTCGCCAGACGGGCGTTACGCCAGATCCGATCGGCAGGAATCGTCATGCGGGTTGTGTTGGACATGCCACCCAATATGTCTAGACATATTCGCATGACACTCTGGTTTGAGACGGCGTGGATCGAGGGCGGCTGGTCCGATCGCGTGCGATTGAGCATCGCCGATGGGCGCATCTCGCATGTCGAGCGGGACGTCGATCCGGAACCTTCGGATGAGCGCCATGCGATCGGCGTGCCGGGACTGCCCAATGTCCACAGCCACGCGTTCCAGCGCGGCATGGCCGGTCTCGCTGAACGCCGGGCACCGGGCGGCGACGATTTCTGGTCGTGGCGCGATCTGATGTATCGCTTCGTCGAGCGGATCACGCCCGAGGACCTGCAGGCGATTGCGGCCCAGGCCTATGCCGAGATGCTGGAGACCGGCTTCACCCAGGTCGGCGAGTTCCACTATCTCCACCATCTGCCCGACGGTACCGCGAGCACCGAGATGGCCGCGGCGATCGCCGAGGCGGCGCGCGGGGCGGGCATCGGCTTGACCCTGCTCCCGGTCTTCTATGCACAGGGCGGATTCGGCGGCGCCCCTGCTCGGCCGCAACAGGCCCGGTTCGTGACCGATCCCGATGGCTTCGCGCGACTGGTGCAGGACAGCCGCGACATCGTTGCCGACCTGCCGGGCGCTCATATGGGCATCGCGCCGCACAGCCTGCGCGCTGCGACCCTCGATCAGCTTCGAGCGATCCTGCCGCTCGCCCAGGGCGGTCCGGTCCATATCCACATCGCCGAGCAGGTTCGCGAGGTCGAGGATTGCCTGGCCTGGAGCGGCCAGCGCCCGGTCGCGTGGCTGTCCGACCGGATGCCGGTTGGGCCCGACTGGACGCTGGTCCATGCCACCCACCTGACCGAAGCCGAACGGCGCGTCATCGCGCAAAGCGGTGCAGTGGCGGGGCTCTGCCCGATCACGGAGGCCAATCTGGGCGACGGGCTGTTCCCCGCCGCGGTCTATCTCGCCGAAGGCGGCGCGATCGGGATCGGCAGCGACTCCAATGTCCGGATCGATGCCGCGGAGGAGCTGCGCCTGCTCGAATATGGCCAACGCCTGACTGTGCGTGCGCGCAACATCCTGGCCAGCGACGCACGACCGGCGACCGGCGCACGACTGTTCCAGGCAGCGCTCGACGGCGGCATTCGCAGCCTGGGCATTCCGGGTGACGAGGCGAACTATGTCGCACTGAACGCGCAGGACCCGGCCTTTGCCGATCGCAGCGGCGACACGCTGATCGACAGCTGGATCTTCGCCGCGCGCGCGCCCATCGATTGTGTCTGGCACCGCGGCGTCAAGCGGGTCGCGGGCGGCCGACACGTCGACCGCGATGCGATCGGGCAGCGCTACCGCGCCGCGCTGGGGCGGCTGGTCGGGTGACGATCGAGGCGAGAATCCACGCCGAGATCGAGTCGCGGATCCGATCGGGCGAATGGGCGCCCGGGACCCGCATCCCGTTCGAGCATGAATTGGTGACGCAGCATGGCTGCGCCCGCGCGACCGTCAACAAGGCGCTGACGCGGCTGGCGCGCGAGGGGCTGATCGAGCGCAGGCGCCGCGCGGGCTCGTTCGTCGCCCGCCCCCGCATCCGCTCCGCCGTGGTCGAGGTGCCCGACATCGGCGCGTTGATCAGCGCGCGGGGTGAGGCCTATCGCTGGCAGCTGGTGTCGCGCGAGCGCGCAGGCGAGAGGCTGGAGCTCAGCGGCGTCCACCATGCTGGCGACCGCCCCTTTGGCTGGGAAAGTCGCTGGCTCGACCTGACCACCGTGGTCGAGGCGGAGAGCGTGGATTTCGAGGTGAACGCGCCGGGCCGATGGCTGCTCGACACGGTGCCCTGGACCGATGCGCGTCACCGCATATGCGCGATCGGCGCCGGTCCGGTCGAGGCGCATCATCTGGCGATCCCGGAGGGAGCGCCGTGCCTGAAGATCGAGCGCTGGACCTGGCGCGCCGGCGCACCGGTGACCCATGCGACCCAGATCTTTCCTGCAGACCATTATGACCTGATCGAGGATTTCGGTCCGCGAGAATAAATTTCTGTTGTTCCGCGCTCCCCGGAATTATCGGGTTTCGACCGTAAGTGGTTGAGGAACGAAACAGAGCGATCGTCCGTTCCGGCGCGGGGCTTTCCGAAGAGATACCTAGCACAGGAGCGGCGAACCGTGTATCGAGCGCGACCAAGCGTTGGCGGTTTCAGGGTAGAGTAGAGACATGCAGATGCAGAGTAAGAAAGCGTTGGGACGCGTTGCGTTCCTGGTGGGGGCCGGACTCGTGGCCGCGCCGTTGGTCGCGCAGCAGGCGACACCCACCCCCTCTCCCACCCCCAGCGGCACGCCGCAGACGGTTCAGGCCGTTCCGCAGGCCGCCCCGCTTCCCCAGCTGAGCCAGGGTCAGGCCTCGCAGCTCCTGACGCTGTTGAGCGAAGCGCGTTATGCGCATGGACTGGTCCATGACGCGGCCCCAGTTACTGATCCCGCCAGCAACGACGAACTGGTCCGCGCCGCGCTCGACTATGCCCGCGCGGTCCATAGCGGACGCCTTGCCCCCGAGGATTTCCAGAGCGACTGGGCGCTGCGCCCCGCCCCCTATGACCCGATCCCCGCCTTCACCGATGCGGTGAAGCGCAACCGCATCAAGCAGTGGATGGACTCGCTGCCCCCGCCCTATGCCGGCTATGACGGGTTGAAGGCCGGGCTCGACACCTATCGCCGCATCGAGGATGCGGGCGGCTGGAAGCAGCTTGCCGCCGGCCCCGATATCGGCCCCGGCGCCACGGGCGCGCGGGTGCTGGCGCTGCGCCAGCGCCTGGCGGTCGAGGACAGCCAGGTGGCTACGACCGGCGACACCTATAATGCCGAACTGACCGAGGCGGTGAAGCGTGCGCAGCGCCGCTATGGCCTGAACCCCACCGGCACGGTCGCGGCCCAGACGCGCGCCGCGCTGAACGTGCCGGCCAGCCAGCGGGTCCGCCAGATCATGGCGAACATGGAGCGGTGGCGCTGGCTGCCGCAGGAGCTTCCGCGCAACCGGATCCAGGTGAACATCGCCGCGGCGGTGCTGACGGTGTTCGAGGGCGATCAGCCGATCACCTCGATGCGCGCGGTGACCGGCGCCCCGGGCGGCCGCGAAACGCCGATGCTTCAATCGAAGATCCATTCGATCGTGCTCAATCCGCCCTGGAACGTGCCGACCGGCATCGCCAACAAGGAATTGTTTCCCAAGGGCGCGGCCTATCTGGCGCGCAACGGGTTCAAGGTGATCGGCAGCGGCGCCGGCCGCCGCCTGCAACAGCAGGCCGGACCGCAGAGCGCGCTCGGCCGCTACAAGTTCGATTTCGACAATCCGTTCGCCGTCTATCTGCACGACACGCCGAGTCAGTCGACCTTCTCGCGCTTCGACCGGCTCGCCAGCCATGGCTGCGTCCGGCTCGAAAAGCCGGCGGCGCTGGCGCGGCTGTTGCTGCGCAACGATCCGAAATGGACGCCCGAGGCGATCCAGGCGACGATCGACGGCGGGAAGACGACCCGGGCGCAGCTGCGTCCGGAAGACGAGGTCGCGGTGTACCTGCTCTACTGGTCTGCCTATGCCAGCTCGAACGGCATCAATTTCCGCAACGACCCCTATAGCTGGGACAAGACGCTTGCGACGCGCATCGAACGCCGCTCGGCCATCCAGGCCGGTGTGGTCAAGGGACGATAAAGGGAAGCATCACCGATCATGAAGAAGACCATCCGCAGCATCGCTCTGGTTTCGTTCGGCGCCCTGGCGCTTGCCGCCTGCTCGGGCAGCAACGAGACGAACCAGGTTTCGGTCGACACCAACGTCACCAACGTCGTCGAGACGCCGGTCGAGACCGCGCCAGTCGAGACCAATGTCGTCGAAGCCACCACCCCGATCGCGAACGCAGCGCCGATCCCCGAGCCGGCACGCGATACGGTCAGCGAAGCGCAGCAGACCGCCGAGGATGCCGATGCGACCGGCCTGACCTCGCGCGTCGATCGCGGCACGACCGACGAGTCGGGCCAGCCCGCCCAATAAGGTTCGGCAGATTGCGTCAGGCGGCGCGCGGCGAAAGCCGGGCGCCGTTTGCATGTCCGGAACCGGCGATCCGTGCGGAAATCGGCGACGGACCGCGTGCCCCGCCCTTGCGACTCGAACCGCGCGGGCCTAACATGCGTTTGTCGATGGGGAGTCCATCGGCACCAGACTTTTTCGAGGGAGCCTCGAATGCATGCGAACGAATTCAGCGTCTTCATCGGACGCTTTCAGCCCCTGCACATCGGCCATGAACATGTGGTGCGGCAGGCGCTTTCCCGGACCAGCCATGTCATCGTCCTGATCGGATCGGCCAATGTCGCGCGCGATCCGCGCAACCCGTTCACCTATGACGAGCGGGTGGCGATGTTCCGCAAGAGCTTCGCCTATGAAATGGCGAACGGTCATCTGATCATCGAGCCGCTGGACGATCACCTCTATTCCGACACCGCCTGGTGCGCCGAGGTCCAGGCGCGGGTGAAGCGCATCGCGCTGTCGGTCGGGACGGGAACGGGCGACGACGACACGCCGCGCGTCAGCCTGGCCGGTTACGGCAAGGATGCCACCAGCTATTATCTGAAGATGTTCCCCGAATGGGAAAATATCCAGATCGACAGCCAATATGGCACGTTCAGCGCCAGCGACATCCGCCAGCAGTATTTCCAGCGCATTCCGGCGGTGCCGCGCACGATCCTGTCCCCCGGCGTCGCCGAATGGCTCGACCAGTTCGCGCTGGGCGAGGAATTCCGCACCTTGCTGGCGGAGCGCGAATATCTCGATGCCTATCCCGCACAGTGGGGCAAGGGGCCGTTCGTCACTGCGGACGCGGTGGTGATCCAGTCGGGCCACATCCTTCTGGTCGAGCGGGGCCGCCTGCCGGGCAAGGGGTTGCTGGCGCTGCCGGGCGGGTTCGTCGATCCGGCCGAGCGCGTGCGCGATGCGGCGATCCGCGAACTGCGCGAGGAAACCGGCATCAGCGATGCGAAGGGCCAGATCCCGCCGGCGATGCTCGCATCCTTCATCGACGACAGCCGCACCCGCATCTTCGACGCACCGGATCGCTCGCTGCGCGGGCGGATCATCACCCACGCCTTCCTGTTCCGCCTGCCCGAACGGCGCAGCCTGTTCACGGTCAAGGGCGGCGACGATGCCGCGCACGCCCATTGGTACCGCGTCGGCGATCTGAGCGCGGAACAGTTTTTCGAAGATCACTGGTCGATCATCAACCTGATGGCCGACCTCTGAAATCCCCGAGCGCCGGGGAGTCCGGTGCGCGGGTGTCCACCCGAATGTGAGGAGTTCACATCATGACGAACCTGATCCTGGCGACCGACAGCTACAAGCAGAGCCACTTCCGCCAATATCCGCCTGAGGCGCGGACGATCAGCGCCTATGTCGAGGCGCGCGCCAATCCCTTTGCCGACGAGCTGATCTTCTTCGGCCTGCAGGCGCTGCTGCTCGGCGCGCTCGCCGACCCGATCGACCAGGCCGACATCGACGAGGCCGAAGCGGTCTGCGCCGCGCACGGCGTGCCGTTCAATCGCGCCGGATGGGACGCGATCCTGGCCGATCATGGCGGGTTCCTGCCGCTCGAGATTAGCGCGCTGCCTGAGGGCAGTCTGATCCCCAGCGGGGTGCCGATGGTACAGGTCGAGAATATCGATCCGCGCATGCCCTGGCTGGCGACGTTCATCGAAACCACGCTGCTTCGCGCCATCTGGTATCCGAGCACGGTCGCGACGCTGAGCGGCAAGGCGAAGCGGATCATCCATGCCGGGCTGGTGCGCAGCTCCGACGATCCGATGGGCCAGCTGCCCTTCAAGCTGCACGATTTCGGTGCGCGCGGCGTCTCTTCCGCCGAGAGCGCGGCGCTGGGCGGGCTGGCGCATCTGGTCAATTTCAAGGGCACCGACACGATGGAGGCGCTGGCCGCCGCCCGCCGTTTCTACGGCGCGACCGAGATGCCGGCCTTCTCCATCCCCGCCGCAGAGCACAGCACGATGACCAGCTGGGGCCGGACCCGCGAGGAAGCCGCCTATGCGAACATGCTGCGCCAGTTCAAGGCCGAGGGGAAGACGGTCGCCGTCGTCTCCGACAGCTACGACCTGGACAATGCGGTCGCCAATATCTGGGGCGGCAGCCTGCGCGACACCGTGCTGGGCGATGGCGGGACGCTGGTCGTCCGGCCCGACAGCGGCGATCCGGTCAAGACGCCGGTGCGGACACTTCACACGCTGTGGGAGAAGTTCGGCGGAAGCATCAATGCCAAGGGCTTTCGCGTCCTCGACCCGCATGTCCGCCTGATCCAGGGTGACGGCATGAACATCGACAGCATCGCCCGGCTGGTCGACCGCGTGGTCGAGAGCGGCTTCGCGATTGACAACATCGCCTTCGGCATGGGCGGTGGCCTGCTCCAGCTGGTCAACCGCGACACGCTGCGCTTCGCGATGAAGGCCAATGCGATGCAGGACGATGCCGGCACCTGGCACGATGTCAGCAAGACCCCCGCGACCGATCCGACCAAGGGATCCAAGGCAGGGCGTCAGGCGGTGATCGAGGAAGGCGGGCGGCTGGTCGCCCGCCGACTGGATGCAGTGGCACCGGGCGCCAGCCTGTTGCAGCCGGTGTGGCGCGCGGGCGAGCTGCTCCGGCGCGTGACGCTGGACGAGGTCCGCGCGCGCTCCGAAGCAGCATTGCTCGCCGACTAACCGACCTGCGCAAGCCCGGCCGGTGCCCCGTGCGCCGGCCGGCGACGCGTGACCAGCACCAGCGCCAGTCCTGCGCCCGCCATCAGCGCCGCCGCGACCGAGACAGCGCCATAGCCCAGCCCCAGTCCGATCACCCCGCTGCCCGCCGCCGCGCCGATCGCATTGCCCAGGTTGAACGCGCCGATATTCATCGCCGATGCGAGGTTCGGCGCATCGGCCGCCGCGTTCATCACCCGCATCTGGAGCGGCGGGACCAGCGCGAAGCTGGCGATGCCGATCGCGAACAGCAGCACCGCGGCGGCAATCGCCGACTGCATCACGAACGGGAAGACGAGCAGCAGCAGGATCTGCGTGGCCATCGCGACGATCAGCGTCCGGTCGACCGACCGGTCGGCAAAGCGGCCGCCCGCCCAGTTGCCGATCGCCAGACCGACGCCGAAGATCATCAGGATCAGCGTGACCGCGAGCGATGACGCCCCCGCCTCGCCCTCAAGGATTGGAGTCACGAAGGTGAACAGCGCGAACATCGCGCTGAAGCCGATCGCGGTCAGTGCGAGCGCCAGCAGGACGTTGCCGCGCTTGAGCACCGCCAGCTCCGACCGGGCATCCCCGCTGGCATTGGGCAGCGTGGCCGGCAGCGATGCCCAGAGTGCCATCATCGTCAGCACGCCCAGGCCGGTCGTCCCCCAGAAGGCCGCGCGCCAGCCGAGATGCTGGCCGATCCAGGTGGCCAGCGGCACCCCGGCAATCGTGGCGACGGTCAGCCCGGTGAACATCGCCGCCACCGCGCTCGCCTGACGCTCGGCGGGGACGAGCCCCGCCGCAACGACTGCGCCGACCCCGAAAAACGCGCCGTGGTTGAGCGACGTGACGATCCGCGACACCAGCAGCAACGCGTAGCTGTCGGCGATCGCCGAGAGGAAATTGCCGAGCGTGAAGATCGCAGCCAGGCCGATTAGCAGCGTCCGCCGTGGCACCCGCCCGGTGGTCAGCGTCATCAGCGGCGCGCCGATCAGCACGCCCAGCGCATAGGCGCTGACCAGCAATCCGGCAGTCGGGATCGATACGCCCAGGTCGGCGGCCATCACCGGCAGCAGACCCATGGGGGTGAATTCGGTAACGCCGATGCCGAAGGCGCCGGTCGCCAGGGCCAGCAGCGGAGGATTGATCTTCACGGTCTTGCACTCCAAATCGTTCGGGGCACAAGTGGACCTGCGACATCGCACCGTGTACCACCGTTTCCGGCGAAACATCTGTGATCGGAACGCACAAATGCCACGCGAGCGGATCGACCGGGCGAGCGAGATGGAGGTGTTCGCGACGATCGTCGAGCGCGGCAGCTTCTCCGCCGCGGCGCGCCTGCTGGGGCTGACCCCCTCAGCGATCAGCCGCGTCGTCTCGCGGCTCGAGGGTCGGCTGGGCATCCGCCTCCTGTCGCGCACCACCCGCGCGCTTGCCCTGACGCCCGAAGGCGAGGCCTATCACCGTTCGGCGCTGCGCATCCTGCGCGACTTGGAGGAGACCGAGCGGTCGCTTGCCGATCAGGCCGCGCCGCGCGGGCGGCTCCGGGTCAGCGCGACCCTGGGCCACAGCCGCAAGGTGATCATCCCGCTGATCCCCGAGTTCCTCGAACGCTATCCCGGGATCCAGCTCGATCTGAGCCTGACCGACACGATCATCGACCTGATCGAGCAGCGCGCCGATGTCGCGATCCGGATCGGTCCGCTCCTCGACAGCCCGCTGATGGCGCGGCGGCTGGCGGAATCGACCCGCACCGTCGTCGCCTCCCCCGCTTATCTCGCCCGGAACGGCGTCCCGCAGGTGCCCGAGGACCTGCTCGACCATAATTGCCTGGGCTTCAACTTCCGCCGGGCGGAGCCACGCTGGGCGTTTCGCCGCGGCGACGAGACCTTTCTGCTCGCGGTGCGCGGCAATATCGAGGTCAACAGCGGCGAGGCGATGGTGCAGCTGGTCCATGCCGGCATGGGAATCGCCCGGGTCGGCAGCTTCCATGTCGCAGAGGATATCGCGGCGGGTCGTCTGGTCGCGCTGCTGGAGGAGTATAACCCGCATGATGTCGAGACCATCCATGCGCTGTTCGCGGGTGGCGCGACGGTGCCGGCGCGGGTACGCGTGTTCATCGACTATCTGGCCGAGAAGCTGCGCTGATGTGTGCCGCCCGCCGCTTGCATTGCCCCGTCGTCTCCGCTAAGGGCCCGCCTTCGCTCATCAGGAGTCCGCTCCCGCATGCGCGATAGCTTGATTGAACGACAGCCGGAGGGGCGTCACACGGGGTGACGTCAGCGATCGGCCAACAGTGAGAAAGATGCATGGCTCTTTACGAGCATGTGTTCCTTGCGCGCCAGGACCTGGCACAGGCGCAAGTGGACGCACTGGCGGAAGCCGCCACCAAGATCGTCGAGGACAACAACGGCAAGGTCGTCAAGACCGAGACCTGGGGTCTTCGCAGCATCGCCTATCGCATCGCGAAGAACCGCAAGGCGCACTATGTCATGCTCGAAATCGACGCGCCCGCAGGCGTGGTCGCCGAGCTGGAGCGCCAGACGCAGATCAACGAAGACGTCATCCGCTACATGACCGTCAAGGTCGATGCGCTGGAAGAAGGTCCGAGCGTGATGATGCGCAAGGGTCAGGACCGTGAGCGTCGTGGCCGTCGCGAGCGCGACGATGCCGGCGGCAACACCGGTTTCAGCGGCGAATAAGGGAGTAGAGACACATGGCACGACCCTTTTTCCGTCGCCGCAAGAGCTGCCCCTTCTCCGCGAAGGACGCTCCCCGGATCGATTACAAGGACGTCCGTCTGCTGCAGGGCTTCGTGTCCGAGCGCGGCAAGATCGTCCCGTCGCGCATCACCTCGGTGAGCGCGAAGAAGCAGCGCGAACTGGCCCAGGCCATCAAGCGCGCCCGTCATCTGGGCCTGCTGCCCTACATCGTTAAGTAAGGAGCGCCCGACATGGACGTCATTCTGCTTGAGCGCGTCGAAAAGCTCGGCGCCATCGGCGACGTGGTGAAGGTGAAGGACGGGTTCGCCCGCAACTTCCTCCTGCCGCGCAAGAAGGCGCTTCGCGCCAACGAAGCCAACAAGAAAGTCTTCGAAGCCAATCGCGATCGTCTGGTTGCCGAGAACGCAGCCCGCCGCACCGAGGCCGAGAAGGAATCGAAGACGCTCGAGGGCGTTTCGGTCACCCTGATCCGCCAGGCATCGAACGCCGGTCAGCTCTACGGCTCGGTCGCGGTTCGCGATCTGGTCGACGCGCTGGTCGCCGATGGCCACAAGGTCAACAAGAGCCAGGTCGTTCTGGACAAGCCGATCAAGTCGATCGGCCTGTACAACGTCAAGGTCGCGCTGCACCCGGAAGTCGCCGTCACCGTCAAGGTGAACGTCGCCCGCTCGCCGGAAGAAGCCGACATGCAGGCGCAGGGCGTCGACGTGATGGCCGCGATGTTCGAGGAAGGCCGTGACACCACGGGCTTCGTCGAGGATTACGATCCGAACGCCGAGCCGGGCGCGACCGCCGAAGTTCAGCCGGAAGCGGCCGACGAAGGCGAGACCGCCGAGGGCTGAGCCGTTCGACGATCAGGAAATCAGGCCGTCCCGGATCTTCCGGGGCGGCCTTTTTCTTTTGCATCCAGTCGCATAAGGATCGTGCTTCGGGCATGACGACAGGGACGAAGCGCATGATGAGGACGATCGCGGCTCTGGTCGCCCTGACCTGCGCATCCTCGGCATGGGCACAACAGGCCCCTGTGAGCACCGCCCGGCCCCAGGACATGACACAGCGCGAGCCGCGCCCCGCCGACACCCAGGCGCCGGCCCCGGCGCCGGATCGCGACTGGGTCGGCGCCTGGTTGATCCTGCCGATGAGCACGACCGCCTGTCAGGCGACCAGCCAGATGGGCGATTCCGCGACCTTCGTCAGCTATATCGAATTCGAGAAGGAAGCGCCGCGCCTGGTCCTGCTCAACGACCGCTGGCGGCTGAGCAAGGGTCAGGCCTTTGCCGCGACCCTGTCCTGGGACGGATGGCAGACGAGCGTTCCGCTCAGCTTTTCGGCGGACCAGACCCCGTCGGGCCGGTCGGTGCTTGGCGCCGCCCTCCCGGTCAGCTTCAGGCCGGGAGTGGTGGCCAGCGGACGCTTTGCGCTGCGCATCCCGGCGCTGGGGCTCGACACCCAGATCGGCTTTCCGCAGGGCGCGACCCCGATGTTCGATGCCGTCACCCGCTGCAATGCCCAGAACTGATGGTATTTCATCGACGCCAGGCACGAAAAAGGGGCGTCGCGGAAAGATGACGACGCCCCTTCTCTCGGGTGACGGTGAAATGTCGTGTTAAGGACAGGTCACGCACGCTCCGATCACCGCAGCGAGCGGGATCAGTGCGAGCATCACGGGCAGCACCTGTTTCATGTTCTTACCTGTCGCCTTGTTGACTTGACCGAATGAACGTCCGGACCGCCCCAAGGTTGCGCGCGGCCGGCGCGGCACTGGCCGCGCTCCTTCTCGCATCGGCCGCAGCCCCGCCGACCGCCCCGGTTTCGCAGCAGCGCGCGCTGGAACAGGCCATCCTCACCGAACTCAATTTTGCCCGCGCCAACCCGCGCAGCTATGCCGAGCGGCTGCGCAGTTACCGCAATTATTTCCGCGGCAAGATCGTCTATTATCCCGGCAATCCCGACGGGCTAATCACCGCCGAGGGAACGGCCGCCGTCGACGAGGCGATCCGGGTGCTCGGCCGCCAGCAGCCTGCTCCGTCGCTGACTGCCGCACCACTGCTCGCCCGCGCCGCCGCCGACCATGTCGCCGAACAGGGGCCGCGCGGCGCAACCGGACACACCTCGGCCAACGGCAATCGCGCCGCCCAGCGCGTCACCCGCCGCGGCGGCGGGACCTACGTGGCGGAGAACATCACCTACGGCCCGCCCAGCGCGGTCGAGGTCGTGCGCCAGCTGATCGTCGACGACGATGTGCCGGGTCGCGGACATCGCCGCATCGTCTATGCCGCCGAGCTGCGCCATGTCGGCGTGGCCTGCGGCCCGCACCGGCGCTATCGCATCATGTGCGTCATGGTCCTCGGTCGCACGCCCGATGGCAGATGACCGCCGGCGGTTTGGCGGATCGTGGAATTACCAACTGTCCTGACCCTGCCCTGACGCGCTAGGTCCGGCCTTCTGATTTCCACGGCGGCTTCCGTGCGCGGCCCGGTTTCGAGGGGGATCTGGTGTGAAGGCATTGGTGGTTGCCGTCGCGGCGCTCGGTGCGTGCTGGACGATGGTCGGCGGCATGTCCGATCCCGCCGCAAGGGTCCCGCTCGAACAGCAGGTCCTGTCGCAGCTCAACTGGGCGCGCCAGCATCCGCACGATTATGCCGATGCGCTGCGCGACTATCGCCGAACCTTCGACGGTGATCTTCTCTATCTGCCAGGACAGGGCGTCGCGATCGCGACCAGCGAAGGCACCGACGCAGTGGACGAGGCGATCGCCTTTCTCGAGCGTCAGGACCCGCTGCCGCCGCTCACGCTCGATCAGGTGCTGACGCTGGCCGCTCGCGACCATGCGGACACCCAGGGGCCGGTCGGAACGGTCGGGCATGGTTCAGCCGACGGCGCCTCGCCCGGCCAGCGGGTCAAACGCCGCGGCGGCGGCATCTATGTCGGCGAGGGCATTTCCTACGGCTTCGACGATGCCGCCCAGGTCGTGCGTCAGCTGATCGTCGACGACGGCGTACCGGGCCGAGGTCATCGCCGGCTGGTCTATGACCCCAATTTTCGCTTCGCCGGCATAGGCTGCGGCGCGCATCGTCGCTACGGCCATATGTGCGTCATCGATTTTGCAAGGACGCCGCGCGGCGATGCGGGTGATCCGTCGCCGCGCCGCCGGATGGTCAATGGCAAGATGCAATGGGTGCCGAGCACGGTAGACTGAAGCAATCGGGCACTATTTCCGCCCAAACAGCTTCTCGATATCCCCATGCGCCAGCTTCACCCAGGTCGGGCGCCCGTGGTTGCACTGGCCCGAATGGGGCGTGACCTCCATCTCACGCAGCAGCGCGTTCATTTCGGCGACCGACAGCACCCGGCCGGCGCGGACCGATCCGTGGCAGGCCATGGTCGCGGCGACGTGATCGAGCTTTTCCTTCAGGCTCAGCGCCTCGTCGAAGCTTGCCAGTTCATCGGCCAGGTCGGTGACGAGGCCGTGGACATCGCCCTGCCCCAGCAAAGCCGGCGTCGCGCGAACCAGCATCGCGCGTGGGCCGAAGCGCTCCAGATCGAGACCGAATTCGGCCAGTTCCGCGGATCGTGCTTCCAGCCGGTCGCAGGCGGGTTCGTCCAGCTCGACCACCTCGGGCAATAGAAGCTGCTGCGAGGCGACACCGCCGGCCGCCACCGCACGGCGCATCCGCTCCAGCACCAGTCGCTCATGCGCGGCATGCTGGTCGACCAGGACCAGCCCGTCCTCGGCTTCGGCAACGATATAGGTCCGTGCCACCTGCCCGCGCGCGACACCCATCGGGAAGCGGTTCGTCTCGGGAACCGGACTATAGGCAGCCTCGGCCCGCGCCTGGGGTGGCGGGACATAGCTGCCGCGCGCCTCCGCAACGCGCGACTGGGTCAGATGATCGACGGGCGTATAGGGTGCGCTCGCGCCCTCGCCGAAGGCGAAGGACGGTGCGGGAGCCGGCGGCGACCAGATTGATCCCTGACCGCTGTCGGGCGCGGGCGGCAGCGATCCCGGCTGCCACATGTCGAGCGCGGCCTCGCTCGGGCGCTGCACGCTGCGATGCCCCGCGGCGTCCAGCGCCCGGCGCAGGCCGCTGACGATCAGCCCGCGCACCAGCGACGGGTCGCGGAACCGCACCTCCGTCTTGGCGGGATGGACGTTCACATCGACCTGGTCGACGGGCACGTCGAGGAACAGGGCGACCACCGGATGCCGGTCGCGCGCCAGCATCTCGGCATAGGCACCGCGCACCGCGCCTACCAGCAGCCGATCCTTCACCGGCCGCCCGTTGACGAACAGATATTGGTGATCGGCGACGCCGCGATTGAAGGTCGGGATTCCGGCCACCCCGCCCAGCACCACGCCCTCGCGCTCGAAATCGATCGCGACGCTGTTCTCGGCCAGCGCGCGGTCGGTCAGGCCGGCAACGCGCTCGGGCTGGGTCTCACCGCCCTGCACGCCCAGCACGCGGCGTCCGTCATGCTCGACTGAGAAGGCGATATCGGGCCGCGCCATCGCCAGGCGCTTCACCACATCCAGGCTGGCGGCGTACTCGGCCCGCGACGAGCGCAGGAACTTGCGCCGCGCCGGCACGCGCGCGAAGAGCTGCTCGACGCGCACCCGGGTGCCGGGCGGCAGCGCCGCCGGGCCTTCGTGCAGTTTCTGACCATTATCGACGCTCAACGCCCAGCCTTCCGCGCCGCGCACGCGACTCTCCAGGCTCAGCATCGCGACGCTGGCGATAGAGGGCAGCGCTTCGCCGCGAAAACCCAACGTCGTGACTTGGTCGATCTCGTCGTCGGGCAGCTTCGAGGTCGCATGACGCTCGAGCGCGAGGGTCATTTCGGGCGGGCTCATGCCGCATCCGTCGTCAGTGACTTCGATCAGATCGGTGCCGCCCGCGGCGAGGCGCACGGCGATCCGTGTGGAACCTGCGTCGATCGCATTTTCCACCAGTTCTTTCAGCGCGCTGGCAGGGCGTTCGACCACTTCACCGGCGGCAATCCGGTTGACAAGATGCTCTGGGAGACGGCGTATTGACACGACCGACGCTCTAGCCCAAGCGGCGGCATTCCGCGACCCGCATCCGCCAGAAAACCGAGGCTGGAGTCGATCCACCCCGGTCGGGTCGGGAATAATTATGTGCGAACAGCAGCGCCGTTCGGGCCGGGGCTGCAGGACGGGACGGTTGATGGTTTTCTCGCGCTTTTTCAAATTCATGTCGCATGACATGGCGATCGATCTGGGTACGGCGAACACGGTCGTCTACCTGCGCGGGCGCGGGGTCGTGCTGAACGAACCGTCGGTCGTCGCGGTCGAGACGCTGAACGGCGTTCGCAAGGTCAAGGCAGTCGGCGACGACGCCAAGCTGATGATGGGCAAGACCCCCGGCACGATCGAGGCGATTCGGCCGCTGCGCGACGGCGTGATCGCGGACATCGACGTCGCCGAACAGATGATCAAGCACTTCATCCAGAAGGTGCATGGACAGCGTCGCTTCATGCGCTGGCCCCAGATCGTGATCTGCGTGCCCTCGGGCTCGACCTCGGTCGAGCGCCGCGCGATCCGCGACGCCGCGTCGAACGCGGGAGCGAGCCAGGTCTTCCTGATCGAGGAGCCGATGGCGGCCGCGATCGGTGCCGACATGCCGGTCACCGAGCCGATCGGCTCGATGGTCGTCGATATCGGCGGCGGCACGACAGAAGTCGCGGTGCTGTCGCTGCGCGGCCTCGCCTATTCCACCTCGGTCCGCGTCGGCGGCGACAAGATGGACGAGGCGATCGTCTCCTATGTCCGCCGCAACCACAACCTTCTGATCGGCGAAGCCACCGCCGAGCGGATCAAGCAGGAAGTCGGCGTCGCCAAGCCGCCGGCGGACGGCATCGGACTGACGATCCACATCAAGGGCCGCGACCTGGTCAATGGCGTGCCGAAGGAAATCCAGATCAACCAGGGCCAGATCGCCGAGGCACTGAGCGAGCCGGTCGGCACGATCGTCGAGGGCGTTCGCATCGCGCTCGAGAACACCGCGCCCGAGCTGGCTGCCGACATCGTCGACCAGGGCATCGTCCTGACCGGCGGCGGCGCGCTGCTGGAAGGCATCGACGAGGTGCTGCGCGACGAGACCGGCCTGCCGGTGACGGTTGCCGAGGACCCGCTGACCTGCGTCGCGCTGGGCACCGGTCGCGCGCTGGAAGATCCGGTCTTCCGCGGCGTGCTGCTCGCGGTCTGACAAAGGGACTTCGGGGGACATGGCGCCGCCACGCAACCGGCGCCCCGGCTTTTCCAGACGGGCGCAATACGGGCTCTTCCTTGGCTATGTCGGCGCAGTTGCCGGAGCGCTGATCGGCGCTGTCCTGCTGCTGCTGTCGTTCTTCAACCCGCCGGCCTATGCCGCCGTGCGCGGTTTCTTTGCCGAGATCACGACGCCGATCTCGTCCGGGTTGGCCTGGGCGACGAGCGGCGTCGCCGGCGCGCCGCAGGGCGTGTCGCAGCATTTCAACGTGAAGGCGGAGAATGAGCGGCTGCGCAAGCAGATTGCCGACGACGAGGCACTGGTCGCGCGCGCGCGCACGCTGCATCAGGAAAATCGCCGGCTGCGCGCGCTGCTTCAGGTTCGCGACGTCACCACCGATGCGGTCATCACCGCACGGTTGGTCAACAGTTCGGCCTCGTCCACCCGCCGCTATGCCACGCTGAACGCCGGATCCTGGCAGAAGGTGGAGCGCGGCCAGGCAGTGCGCGAGGCAGCGGGACTGATCGGCCAGGTGATCGAGACGAGCCCCAATACCTCGCGCGTGCTGCTGATCATCGACCCCGACAGCAATGTGCCCGTGCGCCGTACCCGCGACGGCATGCCCGCGATCGCCAAGGGGCGCGGCGACGGGCTGCTCGATATTCGCGCCGCAGGTCTGTCGAACATGATGTTCCGACCGGGCGACGTCTTCGTCACCTCCGGCACCGGCGGCATCTTTCCGCCGAACATCCCGGTCGCCAAGGTCGTCACCAATCAGCGCGATTCCGCGGTGGCCGAACCGTCGGCGGATCCCAACGCGCTCGACTTCGCGATGGTGCAGCGCATCTACCTGCCGCCCCCTGCCCCCAGCCCGACCCCGACGCCCGGGGGCGCGGCCAAGTGAGGCGTCCCGCGCCCTTCATTCCCATGGGCGCCCGCGACGGTCAGTATCGGGCCCGCTGGCTGGCTCCGCTGTCGGTGATGCTCGGCTCGATGGTGACCATCCTGCCGTTCATCGCGACCTTTGCCTGGCTGCCGCCCTTCGGGCTGATCATGCTGCTCGCCTGGCGGCTGCACCGCGCCGATACGCTGAAGGTCTGGGCGGCGGTGCCGCTCGGCCTGTTCGACGACATGTTCAGCGGCCAGCCGATGGGCAATGCGATGCTGTTGTGGACGCTGACGTTCATCATGATCGACGTGATCGACACCCGGCTGGTCTGGCGGGACTTCTGGCACGACTGGCTGATCGCGGCGGGCGGCATCGCCTTCTGCCTGATCGCGGGGCGGCTGATCGCGACCGATATCGGCGCCCATGTCGAAACCACCTTGCTGGTGCAGATCCTTGTCTCGACGGCACTTTTCCCGCTCGCGACGCGCTTCTGCGCTTGGCTCGACCGCGATTTCCGGAGAAGCTGACCCGCGATGCGGATCACCGAAGCTGCACAGACCTATAGTTTCTCCCGTCGCGCCGTGCTGCTCGGCGGGATCCAGGCAGGCGTGGGCGTCGTGCTGGCGGGTCGCATGACCTATCTCGCTGTGTATGAGAACAGCAAGTACAGTCTGCTCGCCGACAGCAACCGGATCAGCTCGACGCTGACTCCGCCGCGCCGCGGCTGGATCGTCGACCGCAACAACAAGCCGCTGGCGCTGAACCGCACCTCGTTCCGCGTCGACCTGATCCCCGACCGGATCGAGGACAAGACCAAGATCGTCGCACAGCTGACCGAGATCCTGAAGCTGACGCCCGAGGAAGAAGCGCGGGTCGAAACCGACCTGAAGCGCGCGGCTGGGTTCCAGCCGGTCCAGGTGGTCGAGAATCTCGACTGGGAACGCTACGCAGCTGTCAGCGTCCGCCTGCCCGAGCTGCCCGGCGTCCAGCCGAGCCAGGGCTATGCCCGCTATTACCCGCTCGGCGCGGGCTCGGCGCATCTGCTCGGCTATGTCGGTGCGGCATCCGCCGAGGACTATCGCAAGCTTCAGGACAAGCTGCTCATCACCCCCGGTTTCAAGCTCGGCAAGGACGGGCTCGAGAAGATGGAAGAGGGCGAGCTGCGCGGCAAGCCCGGTGCCAAGCGGGTCGAGGTCACCGCGCGCGGACGTCTGGTCCAGGAATTGGAAACCCGCCCGGACGTGCCGGGCAAGAACGTCAAGCTGACCATCGATCTCGGGCTGCAGGAATATGCCGCCCGCCGCCTGGGCCCCGAATCGGGCTCGGCGGTGCTGATCGACCTGCAGACCGGCGGCATCCTCGCCTTCGCGTCGATGCCGGCCTATGATCCCAACAGCTTCTCCGACGGGATCAGCCGCTCCGAATGGGCGATGCTGCGCGAGGATGAGCGCGTCCCGCTGATGAACAAGGTGCTGCAGGGCCTGTATCCCCCCGGATCGACCTTCAAGCCGGCCACTGCGCTGGCCGCGCTGGGCGGCGGCGTCGATCCCAACCGGGTCGTCTATTGCAATGGCGGCTATCAGCTCGGCAATCGCCGCTTCGGCTGCCTCGGCCGGCACGGGCCGATGACGCTCCACACCGCGATCGCGCGCAGCTGCAACACCTATTTCTACACGGTGGGCCGCGACGTGGGCCCCGACGCGATCGCGGCGTCCGCGCGCAAGCTGGGCCTGGGCGCGGAATATCCGCTGCCGCTCCCGTCGCAGAAATATGGCACCGTGCCCGATCCCGCCTGGATGCTGCGCCGGCGCAAGACCAATTGGGCGGTCGCCAACACGCTGAACATGGCGATCGGCCAGGGCGACCTGCTCGTCACGCCGCTCCAGCTGGCGGTGCTTGCCGCGCGGGTGGCGTCGGGGAAAGACATCAAGCCGCAGCTGCTCGCGGATCGCGCACATGGCGGCGCTCCGCTCGATTTCCCGCCCGAACATCTGGCGATGGTCCGCTCGGGCATGGACGAGGTCGTCAATGGCCATGGCACCGCCGGCCGCAGCAAGCTGCCCTTCCCCGACATCCGCATGGGCGGAAAGACCGGTACTGCGCAGGTGCGGCGCATCGCCGGCGGTGCGCGCGGCGGCATGAACGTGCCGTGGAAATATCGCGACCACGGCCTGTTCGTCTGCTTCGCGCCGGTCGACAATCCGCGCTACGCCGCATCGGTGGTGATCGAGCACGGCATGTCCGGATCGGGCGCCGCCGCCCCGGTGGCGCGCGACATGATGACCTATTTGTTCGATCCCGAACTGGCGATGAAGCGGCTGGCCGAGCTCGAGACCGGATGGGGCGGCGATTATCGCGCACGGATGGAGGCGCGCGCCGCGGCGTTCCGCGCCGCCCAGGCGACTCCGCCGCCGCCCCCGCCGGAGGATGCCGCCAGCGCCGCGGAAGCCACCGCGTCCGAAGCCTCGAACGCCACTGCCCGCTCCGCCGACACCGCGGCGAGCCGATCCGGGGAAGCACCCGAATGAGCCAGCTCGATCTCGGCCCGGGATTCGTCCCCTCCCCCGTCGCGCAGATGCCGTGGAAGATCATCCTGCTCGTCATCGCGATCGGGATGTTCGGCCTCGTCGTCCTCTATTCGGCGGCCGGCGGCAGCCTTCAGCCCTGGGCAATGTCGCAGGGCGTCCGCTTCTTCATCTTCCTGGCGATGGCGCTGGTCCTGTCGCGCGTGCCCGAAAGCGTGTGGGCGATGGCCGCGCTGCCGATGTATGTCGTCATCCTGGTGATGCTGGTCGGCGTCGAGGCGCTGGGCGCGGTCGCCGGCGGCAGCCAGCGATGGCTCGACCTGGGCTTCATCCGCATCCAGCCGTCGGAGCTGATGAAGCCGGCGATCGTGCTGGCAATGGCGCGCTTCTACGAGATGCTGCCAGCCTCCGACATCCGCAAGTTCAGCGCGATCTGGCCCGGCCTGATCATGATCGGACTCCCCGCCGGCCTGGTCATGCTCCAGCCCGACCTGGGCACCGCGCTGATGATCACCGCGGGCGGGGTGACGGTGATGTTCCTGGCGGGCATTCCGTTGCGGCTGTTCATCGGCAGCGCACTGATCCTCGCCATCTCGGCGCCGCTGGCGGTCAATTTCCTGCTCCACGACTATCAGCGCAACCGCGTGCTGATCTTCCTCGATCCCGAGAGCGACAAGCTGGGCACGGGCTATCACATCAGCCAGTCCAAGATCGCGATCGGATCGGGCGGAGTCACCGGCAAGGGCTTTCTCCAGGGGACGCAGAGCCATCTCGACTATCTGCCCGAGGGTCATACCGACTTCGCGCTGGCGACGATGATGGAGGAATGGGGCCTGATGGGCGGCGTCTTCCTGATCCTGGCGTTCGGCACGCTGATCGGCTGGGGGATCAATGTCGGCGTTCGCGCCAAGAGCCGCTTCGCCCGGCTGACCGCCGCCGCCCTGTCCTCGACCATCTTCTTCTACTGCGCGATCAACATGGGCATGGTCATGGGCCTGGCCCCGGTCGTGGGCATCCCGCTGCCGATGATCAGCTTTGGCGGCACGGCGCTGATGACCGTCATGATCTGCTTCGGCATCCTGATGTCGATCGACCGCGAAAGCCGCAAGGTCAGCCGCTGGTGACCTTTTTTCGCTTTTTTCAAATTAGGGTTTGCAATCCCCGAACAGGATGGTAATCGGCCGCTCCCGACGGCGGGCGCAACACCAAGAAGCGCCTCCCAAACGCCCCGGAATGGACGCATAGCTCAGTTGGTAGAGCAGCTGACTCTTAATCAGCGGGTCCTAGGTTCGAGCCCTAGTGCGTCCACCATCCTCTGTTATTGACAACAGGTATTGCGAGCAGGCTCTAAGCCGGACGGGGCAGCCAGGCCACCGTCGCTCGTTACGGCGTCGCGCCTGCCATATAGTCGGATCGGATACTGCGGATCGGTCAATCAAGTCTGCGCAGCAGCACGAAGAAGCTGCGCCGGGTCGGTTCGGCTCCACAGGATGCCGAGAAGACTGGTTGCAGGTCGCCCCGCGGTTCCCGCCATTTGCACCACCGCCGCGCTTTCGGAAGCCGATCGCGGCATCGCCGCGATTTGGGATAATCGCCCTCTCCCCTATCCTTTTCCACATTTACAATAACCGGCGGCAGGCCGAAGGATGGCCCCGCGGCAGCGAAAGGATCGAAGGGGGCAAGGATGGGCACGGAGCGGGTCATCGCGGCGGTGCTGCTGCTCGTCCCCGGTGCGACCTTGGCCGAAACAACAGCCGCACAGCAGGTGGCGGCCCCTGCTCCGGTGGCGCTGACCTTCGACAATGCCCAGGCCCGGTTCGAAGCACAGTCGGCGGCGCTCAGCGGGGCCGACAATGCGACGACGGCGGCCCGTGAGACCGAGGCCGCGGTTCGGACGCTGCGCCGCCCGCTGGTGACCGCATCGGTCCAGTATATCGAGTATCAAAAGACGCTGGCGGTGGATCTCTCCGGGCCGAAGGCCGACGCGCTCGGATCGACCCAGCAATTCCTCGCGGACCTGCCGGGCACTTTCCCGCCCGGCTATCAGGACATCGCCTCGCAGGTCACCGGGCGGCTGTCGCAGGCGCTGCCCGGCCTGTTCTCGGCGATCCCCGACGAGCTATCCTATCGCTACCGCGATGACGTGTTCCGCCCGACGGTGCAGGCGGTCATGCCGATCTATAGCGGCGGCGCCATCCCGGCGGTGCAGAACGGCGCCAGGGCCGGTGTATCACTGGCCGAGGCACAGGCCGACCAGTTGCGCGACGCGTCTCGCATCAACCTGATCCGACTCTATTTCGGGCAGCTCGCCGCCCAGTCGCTGGAGGAATCGGCGCGTGAGTCGCGCGATGCGCTAGCCAGCCTGTACAGCGACGCACAGAAGATGGAGGCGGCCGGGGTGACCCCCCGCGCGCGGACGCTGGAGGCACAGGTCGCGCGCGACACTGCCGAACGCGCCTATCAGCGCGCGGCGCTGGCGCACGACACCGCGCGCCAGGAGCTTGCCCAGGCGCTCGACCTTCCCGCGGTCCAGCCGACGACGGCGCTGTTCGTCCAGTCCCGGCCGATCCCGACGGTCGAAAGCTTTCTCGGCCGCGAGGAGCGGCTGCCGCAATCGCGCCAGGCGGATGCAGCGACCGATGTCGCGAAGGCGGGCGTCGACCTGGCTCGGTCGCGCTACCTGCCCCAGGTCTATGCGTTCGGCGAGTATAACCTCAACCGTGACCAAGCACTTCCGACCGAGCCCGACTGGGTCGTCGGCGTCGGCGCGCGCATCACGCTGATGTCCAACATCGACCGCGGCCATACGCTGGCGGCTGCCCGGGCGCGCCAGGCGGCCGCGCAGGATGGCGCCCGCGAGGCGCGCAAGAGTGCGGCCAGCGCGACCCGACGCGCCTGGGATCTGACCGAAAGTGCCCGGCGCTCCTTCCTCCTGCTCGACAGCAGCATCGCCGCGGCGGAAGAGAATTTGCGCGTTCAGCGTGTGGCGTTCCGTGAGGGCGAGGCGACGGTAACCACGGTGCTCGGGGCGGAGGCGGCACTGGCGAACGCCCGGGCGCAGCGGATCGCGACCGCCTATGAATATGACCTCGCCCTGGCCGGCCTGCTGGCCTCGTCGGGTCAGCTGGACAATTTTTCCGACTATCTCGCGCGTGCCGACATCCGGGTTGCGCCGGAGCCCGTGCGATGACCGACCCCGATCCTGTTCCCGACCCCGCTCCCGAGGCATCCCGGCGGTCTCCGCGAATGCGCTGGCTGCTCTATGCCGGCCTGCTGGTCGTCGCGCTGCTGCTCGCGCTTGGGCTGTGGCTTGCCTCGCGTCCGGCCAACCCGTCGCTTCAGGGACAGGTCGAGGCGGACTCGGTCAACGTCGCCACCAAGGCGCTGGCGCGGATCGAGGCGATCCGGGTCGAAGAAGGCGACCGGGTGAAGCCCGGCGACGTGCTGGCGACGCTGGACAGTCCGGAGATCGCCAACGGCCAGCAACAGGCCGACGCCGCGCTCGACAGTGCCCGCGCGGCGCAGGCGCTGACCGACGAAGGCGCCCGCGCGGAGGACATAGCCACGCTGCGCGCGACATGGCTGGCGGCGCAGGCGCAGGCCGATCTTGCCGCGACCAGCAGCCGCCGCGCCGACCGGCTCTATGCCGAAGGCGTGATCGCGGCGCAGCGCCGCGACGAGGCACATGCTGCCCGCGACAGCGCCGGACGCAACGCCCAGGCAGCCAGGGCGCAATATGAGAAATCGCTGGCCGGCGCCCGTCCGCAGTCGAAGGAGATCGCCGCCGCCCAGGTCCGTATCGCAGCCGCCAACGCCGCGACCGCTGGCGCGCTTCGGAAGGAAACCCAACTTGTCTCGCCGATCGGCGGCGAGGTGTCGCGGCGGCTGGTCAAGGCGGGCGAGATCGTCAGTCCGGTGCTGCCCGCGATCCAGATCATCGACGTCGATCATCCCTTTGTGCTAGTCAACGTGCCCGAGAGCCAGTTCAAGGGCATGACGCGCGACCGCATCCTCGTCGGTCGCGTGCCGGCGCTGGACCGGACCATCCGTTTCCGGGTCCAGCATATCGCGCCGCAGGGCGAGTTCGCGACCTTCCGTGCCGACCGGCAATCGCGCGGCTATGACGTGCGCGCGTTCGAGATCAAGCTGCGCCCCGCCGAGCGCGCACCGGACCTGAGGCCCGGCATGAGCGTGCTTATCGACTGGCCACAATAATGGCGTTCGTAGCGGGCCTGCGCAGCGAACTCGCCCGGCTCGCCCGCAACCGGCTCGACCTGGCGCTGCTGACCGTGATGCCGGCCATCCTGTTGCTGTCGATGGCGGCGATGATCTTTCCGGGATCGTTGAGCGAACTCAAGGTCGTCGTCGTCGACCGCGACGGCGGCCCGGTCGCGCGGGCGATCCTGCGCACCCTCGACGCCTCCCCCCGGCTGCGACTTGTCGGCGTCACACCGCAATCGGCCGACGCACTCGCCGCCGTGCGGCGCGAGGAAGCACAGGCGGTGCTGATCATTCCGCACGATGTCGGCAGCCTGCGATCGCCCCAGCCGGTCGAGATCCTCTATCAGGCGCAGTTCCTCGCATCGGGATCGCTGGCATCCACCTATCTCCAGCTGGCGGCGGCCGAGGCGCTGGGGGAGGCAGCGACCGAACAGGGACGGCTGATCGGGCCCGGCGCGCCCGGTCAGGTCACCGGCATCCATGTCCGCCTGCTGGGCAATCCGACACTCAGCCTCGAGTGGTATCTCGGACTGTTACTCGGACCCGGCGTGCTTCACCTCGCCATCGCAGTCACGACCATCGCCTCGCTTGGCAAGTTGATGGAAGGCAAGTCCTTCGCCGCCTTCGCACGCAGAACGCCCGGGCCGGCCGCCTGGCTGATCGGCCGGATGACGCCGCATGTCGTTGCGGGCACGCTGTGGGGCACGCTCTGGATGCTGTGGCTCATCCTCGCGCGTGGCTACCGGCTGGAGGGCAGCCTCGCGATCCTGCTGGCGGGCATGGTCCTGCTGTTCGTCGCCACCGTCTCGATCAGCCTGTTCATGATCGTCGTCACGCGCGAAGTTGCAACCGCCTTGTCAGGTGCGGTGATCGTCGCAGGATCCGCACTTGCCTATTCGGGGGCGTCGTTGCCGGTCAACGGCGCCTCCTGGTTCGTCCAGCTGTGGAACGCGGTGCTTCCGCTCACCCATTATCTGCGGCTTCAGATGGACGAGGCGATGGGGGCGTCGCTCCGGCCGATCCTGGTCGAGGCAGGCGCCCTGCTCCTCTATCCCCTGTTGCCGGGCGCGATCGGCCTGTGGCTGGTCGCTCGCGCGGGCAAGCGGGCATGAAGCGCTTCCTGGCCGCGTTCGAGGCGACCTTCTTCGAAGTGCTGGGCGCGCGCGAACTGCTGTCGCTCGCGATCGTCTCGGTGATCTTCTACGCCTTTTATTACCCCGCACCCTATTCGCAGCAGCAGGCGCTGGCGCTGCCGATGGTGACGGTCGATCAGGACCGCACCCCATTGTCGCGCGCGATCGTGCGCGGGCTGGGCGACAACCGATCCGTCCAGATCATCGCCGAGGTTCCCGACCTGATGGCCGCGCGCCAGCTGGTGCGCGACCGGCAGGCCGACGGCATCCTGTATCTGTCCAAGGGGTTCGAAGCATCCGCCCTGGCCGGGCGCCCCGGCGCGGGCGTCGCGGTGATCGTCAACGGCACCTATTTCGCCCGAGCCCAGGGGGTCGCGCGCGCATTGGGCGAGGTCATCGCCGACCAGGCGAAACGCGTCGCGACGCGGATCGGCATTGGCGAGGATCGCGATCCCGCCGCGCTGATCCGACTGCAGCCGCTGTTCAACACGACCGGCGGCTATCGCGACTATGTGTTCCCGGCGATCGCCAACATCATCCTGCAGCAGACCTTGCTGTTCGCCGCCGCCCGCCTGATCGCCGAGCGCCGCCGCCGCGGCCTGGTGCGGCAAGGGGGCGCCGACGCCGTCGGCACCTGGGCGGCATTCGTGCTGCTAGGCTGCTTCGCCGGCCTGTTCGTGTTCGGCTTCGCCTTCTGGATCCAGGATGTGCCCCGCGCGGGCAATGTGCCGGGCTTGCTGGTCGCGCTGCCGCTGTTCGCGGCAGCCGTCAGCGCGCTCGGGCTTTGGCTCGGCAGCTTCTTTCGCAACGGCGACGACGCGCTCAAGGTGCTGATGCCGACGTCGCTGCCGCTCGCCTTCCTCGCCGGCTTCGCCTGGCCGCTGGACGAGATGCCCGACTGGATCGCGACGCTGGCCTGGCTGTCGCCGGCGACCGCGGCGATGCACCTGTTCGTCCGCCTCAACCAGATGGGCGCCTCGCTTGCCGAAAGCAGCGGTCCGTTGATGATCATGACCGCCCTGGCGATAGCCTACGGCCTGTCCTGGCTCTGGCGATCGAGGCGACGCAGCGGTGAAGCCGCGCAACCCGCGCCCGCTACCGAGACCGCCTGACCGGCAGCCCCTGCCAGATGCCTATTTGCCGCCGCCCATTTCGATCGGCAGGATCTGGCCGAACTTGTCGTAGCTGATCGGCTGGATCGCGACGCGGCGCTCGTCGCTGTACGGACCGTTGCCCTTCTTCCCTTCCCAGCGATGATAGACGATCTGCCAGTTGCCCGCCGGATCGCGGACGAAGCTGTGGTGCCCCGGCCCCTTGTACTTGCGGTTGCTCTCGAGGATCGCGCCCCGATATTTCCATGGGCCAATCGGGCTCGGCGCCATCGCGTAATGCACTCGGTAGCTGGCGTCGTTCCACTTTCCGCCGCTGTACGACAGATAATAGATGCCGTTGCGCTCATGCATGAACGGCCCTTCGGTAAAGGCCGGCGGCTGGTCGACTGAAACCTCGCGCGCGATCGTCACCATGTCGGGGTTGAGCTCGAACACGCGGAGCTTCGCGCCCGCGCTGCCCCCGGCATAGAGATAGGCCTTGCCCGACTTGGGGTCGACGAACACGGCGGGATCGATCGCCTCGAACCCGTCGCCTCCGGTCAGCAGCGGTTTGCCGCTGTCGGTGCAGGGACCGGCCGGCCCGCTGCAGGTGGCGACGCCCAACCGGCTCGGCGTCGGGTTCTGCGGACCGACCGAATAGTAGAAATAATAGCGGCCGTTCGCCTTCACCATATCGGGCGCCCAGAGATAGTGGCGCGACGCCCGGTCGTCGCGGATCCATCCGATATCCTTCTGCGCGATCAGGTCTCCGCTGCGCACGAAGGTGACGCCGTCGGGGGAGCTCCACGCGCTCAGCCGCTCGCCCTGCCCGGCCGAGGTCGGGTAGATCCACAATTTGCCGCCGTCATAATCGGCATCCGGATCGGCACCGACCAGCACTGACTTCACCTCCTGAGCCGCCGCCGGAGCGGCGCACAGCGATCCCGCCAGCGCCGCGATCAGCGCCCTGCGAAGCTTCGACATCGGATGTGCTCCCTCAGTAGACCGTCGGCGGCACCACGCCCTTGGGCGAGGTGGCCAGGCGGCGGATCAGGTCGGTCTCGGCCTTGCGGTACGGGGTGCCGTCGTTGCGGAACACCTCGTGGAACCAGATCGTCGGCTCCGCCTTGGTGTACGGCTTTTCCCAGCTGTCCCACGGGAAGCGGGTCTGCGACTTGCCGTCGACAAAGCCCCAGTTGAACATGCCGATGTTCATCCGCTTGCCGATCGGCAGCGTGCCATCAAAGGTCGATCCGTTGCCGCGCGCCATATATTCGGTGCACAGCACCGGGCGGCCATAGCTCAGCATCTGCTTCGCGCGACGTTCGAACTGTTCGGGCCAGTTATAGTCGTGGAAGCTGTTGATGTCGCTGCGGCTCACCTGGATCCGCTCGACCGCGTCGAGGCTCGCATGCTTGTCCCAGGTCTCGCCGATCCACAGCCCGCTGGTCAGCGGCTGGGTCGGATCCGCGGACTGGGCCCAGTCGAACACCTTGTCGAGCAACCCGGCGACCAGTTGCGTCTTGTTCGGGGTCGGCTTGTAATTGCCGCCGCCACCGTTGTTCGGCTCGTTCCACACGTCCCATGCCAGGATGCGATCGTCCTTGGCGAAATGCCCGACCACGTCCTTCACATAGCCTTCGAGCTTGTTGTACTGGCTCTTGTCGGCGAGCCGCGCGGCGCCCGGCGCCTGCATCCAGCCGGAGTTGTGGACGCCCGGGATCGGCGGGCGCTGAGGTCCGGCGACCGGGTCGGGATCCCAGCAGCTGTCGAACAGCACGAACATCGGACGGATCTTGTGCTTGGCCGCGATCGTCAGGAACTGGTCCATCCGCCGCTTCAGCCCCTCGGGATCATTCTCCCACAGCATGTTGTGCAGATAGACGCGCATCGTGTTCATGCCGAGGCTCTCGGCCCAGCCCAGTTCCAGATCGATCCGAGCGGGATCGAACGTCTCGGCCTGCCACATCTCGAACTGGTTGATCGCATTCGCCGGATTGTAGTTGGCGCCCACCAGCCAGGGCTGCTTGTCGTACCAGGTCTTGGCGGCGGGCTTGCTCCAGATGTCGCGCGCGTCCGCGGGCGCGGCGGTCGCCAACAGCGCGAACGCCGTCGAGGCGATAAGGAATGTACGGCGAAGCATCGTGTCTCTCCTGAAAGTCGGTTCTGCGGCGCTCAGCGGCGCGGCGCGGCCTGACCGGTGGTCAGGCGATAAGTCATGACGTTGCGATAGGTCTGGCCCGGCTCCAACCGCGCCGATCCGAAGCCGGGGCGGTTGGGCGTATCCGGAAAGATCTGGGGCTCCATCACGATGGCGTCGCCACCTCGATAGACGCGCTTGGCCTTGCCGTGGCTGGTGCCGTCGAGGAAGTTGCCCGAATAGAATTGCAGGCCGGGCTGGTTGGACCACAGTTCGAACCCGCGGCCCGATGCCGGATCCTGCACCCGCGCCATCAGATGCTGGTCTGGCGTCACCGTGCGGCCGATCACCCAATTATGGTCATAGCCGCGACCCCAGACGATCTGCTGGTCGCGCGCGTCGCGGACCCGCGCCCCCACTGCGGTGGGGGTGCGAAAATCGAACACCGTCCCGCGGACGGGCCGGATCTCCCCGGTGGGGATCGCGCCGTCGTCGGTCGGGGTATAGCCCTGCGCCGGGATGGTCACGACATGCCCCATCGCGCCGTTGGCCGACCCCTCGCCCGACAGGTTCCAATAGGCATGGTTGGTGATGTTGACGATCGTCGCCCGGTCAGTCGTTGCCTTATACTCGATCGTCAGGTGGTTCTGCTCGTCGAGGCTGTACGTCGCGTCCACGGTCATGGTGCCGGGATAGCCCTGATCGCCATCGGGGCTGACATAGCGCAGCGTGACCGATGCGGTCGGGCCGGAGCGTACCGACACGACGTCCCACAGCACCTTGTCGAACCCCATGGTCCCGCCATGAAGCGAATTGACCCCGTCATTGACCGGCGTTTGATACTGCCTGCCGTCCAGCGTGAAGCGTCCCCGCGCGATCCGGTTGGCGAAGCGACCGACGGTGCTGCCGAAGAATTGCGGCTTCTTCACATAGGCGTCGATCGTGTCGTAACCGAGTGCCACGTCCGCCTTGCGCCCATTGCGATCGGGCATGATCAGTGACTGGAGCGAGGCACCATAGGCAATCACCGTGGCCGAGACGCCGCGCCCATTGGTCAGCGTCACCGAGGGCACCTGCCGCCCGTCTGGCAGCTTGCCGAATGTCGAGCGCTTCGCCTCCGCGGCCAGCGTCGGAGACGCTCCGAACGCGAGCGCGGCAAGTGCCGTTGCCGCCAAGATCCTCATCCCCTGCATCCCTCATCCTTTTCTCGTTGCGCGCGCCAATGGCTCCCACACAGCCCGGGAGACACGCATCACTAGAAAACATATATATCGGATAAAATAAAGTCCTGGTTGTGATGATTTTTCGGGCAAAACTGATCCAAGCTTCTAGGAATGTTGCCGAAAAAGCACAGCGTCGTATAGATATGATAAATCACTTGTAACTGCCGGTCATGGCGCAGTATGGCGACCCCGTAACCCCCTTACGAAAAGGGGGCTGGACATTTGGGGAGGTGGCCCATGCGCCGGAAAGCATTTATTCTCAGCTCGACTTCGTTTCTCCTCTTCGCAGGGGCGGCTCCCGCCTTCGCGCAGGATACGCCACCGGTAACCAGCGCCGAGCGCGATCAGGGCACGCCCGCTGCGGCCGCCGACGAGGGCGAGGAAATCGTCGTTCAGGGCATTCGTCGCAGCCTTCAGAGCACTCAGGCAATCAAGCGTGACTCGATCCAGCAGGTCGATTCGATCGTCGCCGAGGATATCGGTAAGCTGCCCGACATCGCCGTATCCGACACCGCGGCCCGTATCGCCGGTGTTCAGGTCAATCGCTCCGGCGGTGAGGCCTCGGGCGTGCTGGTGCGCGGCCTGCCCGACTTCACCACGACCTATAACGGGCGCGAGATCTTCACCGCCGAAACTCGCATCGTCGCGCTGCAGGACTTTCCATCCTCGGCGATCACCGCGCTGGAAGTGTACAAGTCGACGACCGCCAATCTGGTCGAGGCAGGTCTGGCCGGCCTGATCAACGTGCGCTCGCGGCGTCCGTTCGATTATGACGGGCTTGAGATTGCGGGTTCGGTCTGGGGTGTTCACACGGCGGAAGCCGGCGCGGTCACGCCCAATGGCAACATCCTGATCAGCGATCGCTGGGACACGGGGATCGGCGAGATCGGTATCCTGGCCAATGCCTCGTTCACCAAGCTGACCTATCTCGACACCCAGCCGTCCAATACCGATTTCATCGCCGATCCGGAGATCAACGGCCAGCGCGTCCGCCTGCCCGATATCGCGCGTCTGAATTACAACAGCGGCACGCGCTGGCGCCCGTCGGTGAACGTCGCCGCGCAGTGGCGGCCGAACAGCAGCCTCGAATTCTATATCGAGGGCCTCTATCAGGGCTTCCGCCACCAGATTTCGGACCGCAATTTCGAAGCGCCGCTTTATGGCGGAACGGTCACCGATCTCCAGTTCCGCCCGGGCACCAACCTGGTGTCGAGCGGCGTGGTCACCGGATCACCGGGTGCGATCTTCTCGTTCCAGGGCGCGACCTACAATAAGACCGACACCTATCAGGGGGCGATCGGCGGCATCTACGATTCCGGCCCGCTGCGCATCACCGCCGACTTCGCCCGCACCGAGAGCACCTTCGTCGGCTCGACAGAATCGATCGACCGCACGGTGCGCGGCGTGCAGAGCGTCGCGTTCGACCTCGAACGCCCGGGCTTCACCATTCCGACGCTGAACCCGGCCGATGCGAGCAACTATTATTTCGACGGCCTGTATGAAGAGGCGCAGCGCTCGACGGGCCAGGACTATCAGGCACGCCTCGACGTCGAATATCAGCTCGACGCCGGGCCGCTCCGTTCGATCCAGCTTGGCGTGCGCTATACCGACCGCGATGCGCACCGCGAATTCGGCAACCGCTTCTCGGGCTTCCGGTCGCGCAACATCCTGCAAAGCGCGCTGCCCCTCGAGATCGGCAGCGTCCAGGCGGGTAACCGCGCGACGCACGACAATTTCTCGACATGGCTGGCCCCTACCTATGACAGCGTGCGCGACAATCTCGCGCAGCTGCGCCAGTTCGTGATCGACCTGGGCCCGCGCGACAGCGGCTTCGGGACGTTCACGACCGGCGCTGTCGATCCGAACCCCGAATCCCGGTACGACGCGAACGAGAAGACCTATGCCGCCTATGGCCAGATCAACTACAAGTTCGGCGACTTTGCCGATGGCGTGATCGGCATGCGCGTGGTCAAGACCAAGGTCAGCATCGACGGCACCTCGCTGATCGTGCCGGACGCCGGAGGCGCCGCGGTGCCGACCCCGGTCTCGGCGGAACGCGACTTCACCGATTATCTGCCCAATGCCAGCGTGCGCTTCCACCTGACCGACAGGGTGCAGCTGCGTCTTGCCGCGACCCAGACCCGCACCCGCCCGACCTTCGGCCAGCTCAACCCCTCGGCGAATCTCGGCCAGCCGGGCAATCAGCCCAATCCGAGCGATCCCTACACCAACGCGCGGCGCGGCGGCGGCGGCAATCCCGATCTCAAGCCACTCGAATCGAACAATTATGACGCGTCGCTCGAATATTATTTCGCGCCGGCCGGCTTCGTGTCGGTCGCCGCGTTCCGGCGGGATCTGAACGGCTTCATCCAGAATGAGGACCAGCGCTTCATCGATCCGGTGCTGGGCCCGATCATCCTGTCGCGGCCGATCAACACCGGCAAGGGCCGGATCGACGGTGCCGAGGCTCAGGTCTCGACCTTCCTCGACTTCGCGTTCCTGCCCGACTTCCTGCACCGGTTCGGTGTCGCTGCGAACTACACCTATCTCGACGCCAAGACCGGTTTCCCGACCAGTTCGGGTCAGCTGACGCTGGATCGCATCCTGGGCGTCTCGAAGCACACCTATAATGTGGCGGTGTTCTACGAGAGTCCGGCGCTGTCGCTGCGCATGTCGTACAACAAGCGTAGCCAGACGCTGGAAACGCGTCAGGATCGCGGCAATGACGTCTATCTCGAATATGGCGAGCCGGCGGCCCGTCTGGACTTTTCCAGCAGCATCAACTTCGCGAAGAACACCGCCTTCTTCTTCGATGCGACCAACCTGCTGGGCGATCCGTACCGGGTGACGCTCAGTTCCGCACGCGACGGTGCGCCGCGCGCGGACTATGTCCGCTTCCTCCGTTACGAGGAGCGGACCTTCACCGCGGGCCTGCGCTTCCGCTTCTGACGCGCGTGAGGGGCGACGGTATTTCGCCGTCGCCCCGCCAGGTCAGTCCTCGCTCGCCTCGACCCGCTCGCGGCCGAACCAGGCGAGCGCCCCGGCACCTGACAGCAGCAGCACTCCGGCAGCAGCACGCCCCCGCCGTTTCAGCAGCATCAGCCCGCCCGTCGCCATCAGCGTCGGCAATCTGGCTGGAATGCTCAGCCCGGCGAGGCGACCCGCCCGCGCCGATGTGCGGGCCACCGCATAGTCGGCGACCAGTGAGGGCCGGTCGGGTGTCTTCGCCGGCACCGCTTTCTCTCCAGGATCCGCGGTCGCCGAGTTCGGACCGGGGCCTGCCTTAGGGTCAGGCTCCGGCCCGCTGGCGACGGTATCCGCCGCGAAGGCACCGCGCTGGCCCATCGGCCGTTCCACACCACGCGTCGTGTCGCGCACCGTCTGGCGCTCCAGCTCGCAGTTCAGCTCCGCGCCGAGCAGCAGGACATAGGCGGAGAGATACAGCCAGGTGAGCAGCACGATCGCCGCGCCCAACGAGCCATAGGTCGCGTCGTAATTGCCGAAATTCGCGACATAGACGCCGAACCCCAGCGTCATGATCATCCAGCTGATCGAGGCAAGCACCGATCCCGGAGTCAGCCAGCGCCATTTCGCCTCATGGCGATCGGGTGCGAAGCGGTAGAGGCTGGCGGCCGCCGCCGAACCGAGCG
Organism: Sphingomonas sp. BL-S-25; assembly: GCF_055521555.1. Lineage (NCBI taxonomy): Bacteria > Pseudomonadati > Pseudomonadota > Alphaproteobacteria > Sphingomonadales > Sphingomonadaceae > Sphingomonas > Sphingomonas sp. BL-S-25. The sequence continues at coordinate 3,815,798 of NZ_CM145486.1, read as the reverse complement.
CGGCCATCGCCAGATACGAGACCAGCTTGCCGATCACGATCAGGAAACCCGGCGTCCCGGGCAGCAGCGCCTCGAGCCCGGCCATCGCCGCGATCGACAGGATCGCGACCACCGCCAGCACCGCCGCGACCGCCGTGATCCCCAGCGCGACCAGGTTCAGCTTCACGAAGCCGCGCGTCTCGTCCTCGTCATAGGCGATGTTCAGCGCGGTGATGATCGCCGATGCGCCCTTCATCGCCCCGTACAGCGCGATGCCGATCGCCAGGATGAGCCCCAGCCCCTTCTTGCCGTCCGACGTCTCGACGATATTCGCCAGCTGCTCGCCGATCAGCCGCGCGGCATCCGCCGGCATCATCGACGTCAGTTCCTGCATATGCTCGACCACCGTCACGGGGGTCGCGATGATGCCATAGCTCAGCACGACCGCGCCCAGCATCGGCACCATCGCCAGCACCGCGCAAAAGGCGACGCCCGACGCGATCAGCCCGATATTGTCCTGCCCCGACTCCCGCCACGCGCGCAGCAGCACGTCCTTCCATCCCGCGGCCGGGATGGCCCAGGGTGTCACCGCATCGCGGCCATGTCCTTGTGATGCTGTCATTCCTGTCCCCTGTCGATCAGGACGAACCAGCGGACGGGCACTCCGTTCCGGGAAGGATCTGGTCTCAGGCCGCCAGTTTCTCCAGGAGATGCTGGACCTTCTCCACCGCCTGCCCGTCCTCGACCGGCTCCAGCAACAGCCAACGCCCGTTGCGATGGACCAGCCCGATCTCATCCGCCGACGCCTCGAATTCCGGCCGCGGCGTCAGGGCGATCGCCGAGGGGCCGGCATCGACCCGCGCGACATGCGCATGACGCGCGGCGACGCCCAGCCGGACATGCGCGATCAGCGTGGCCGCCCCCTCCGGAAGCGGCCCGAACCGATCGACCAGTTCCTCCTCGAACGCATCGATCTCGGCCTCGCTCGTCAACCGGGCGACGCGGGCATAGAGCGTCAGCCGGACATCGGCCTCGGGGATCCAGTTTTCCGGCAAGGTGCCGCCGCCACCCAGGTTGAGCTCGGGCGCCCATCGCTCCACGGCCTCGCCGCGCGCCCGGCGCAGCGCTGCGCCCAGCAGATGCTGGTACAGGTCGATGCCGATCAGCTTCATATGCCCCGCCTGGGTATCGCCCAGCAGGTCGCCGGCACCGCGAATGTCCAGGTCGCGCGCGCTGATCTCGAATCCTGCGCCCAGCCGGTCGAACGCCGCCAGCGTGCGCAGCCGCTTGAGCGTCCGCTCGCCGATCGCATCCTCCTCGCGCGTCAGCAGGATGACCTGGCCGCGCCGGTTGCCGCGGCCGACCCGCCCGCGCAACTGGTGAAGCTGTGCCAGGCCGAACCGGTCCGCGCGCCACACGATCATCGTATTGGCCTTGGGCACGTCCAGCCCCGCTTCGATGATGTTGGTGGCGAGCAATATGTCGCCCTGCCCTTCGGCAAAGCCGACCATCGCCGCATCGATCTCGGCGGCCGGCATCTTGCCATGCGCCTCGACCAGAGTGAGTTCGGGCACCGCCTTTTTCAGCTTTGCGGCGACGCCGGCCATGTCCTCGATCCGCGGCACGACGACGAAGCTCTGCCCCTTGCGTCCCTTCTCGCGCAGCAGCGCGGTGCGCACTCGGGTGTCGTCATACTGGTCCAGGCTGGTGCGGATCGGCTGGCGCCGCGCCGGCGGCGTGGCGATGACCGAGATTTGCTGCAGTCCGACCAGCGCGGTCTGCAGCGTGCGCGGGATCGGCGTCGCGCTCAGCGTCAGTAAATGGGTCTCGCCCGACCCGCGCAGCTTCGCCTTGTCGGCGGCACCGAAGCGCTGCTCCTCATCGACGATGACGAGCCCCAGTCGGGCGTAGCGCACGCCCTTTGCCATGACCGCGCCGGTGCCGATGACGATGTCGATGCTGCCATCGGCAAGACCGGCCTTGACCGCCTTCTTCTCCGATGCGCTGGACAGGCGCGACAGGCCGGCAACGGTCAGGCCGCTGCCCTCGAAGCGGCGCTGGAAACTGGCCAGATGCTGGCGCACCAGCACGGTCGTCGGCGCGGCCAGGATCACCTGATGCCCGGCTAGCGCCGCCAGCGCCGCCGCGCGCAGTGCGACTTCGGTCTTGCCATAGCCGACATCGCCGATGACCAGCCGGTCCATCGGCTTGCCGCTGGCGAGGTCGGCCCGGACCGCGGCGATCGCCCGCGTCTGATCGGCGGTCTCGTTGAACGGGAAGCTGGCGGCGATCCGCTCATAGGCGGCGGCATCGGGCGCGAGCACCGGCGCCTCCAGCTTCGCGCGCGCCGCGGCGATCGCGGCCAAGCCCGCGGCGCTTTCCTCGATCGCCTCCTGGATCTCGGCACGGCGCTTGATCCAGCTCGACCCGTCGAGCTTATCGAGCGTCACGGCGCCCGGATCGGCACCATAGCGCCACAGCCGGTCGCATTCGTCGACCGGCACCAGCCGGCGTGCGCCGCCGGCATATTCCAGCGCGATCATCTCCCCGCCGGGATTGGCCGGATCGGGCTCCAGCCCGATGATCATGCCGACACCGTGATCCTCATGAACCACGACGTCGCCGATCCTGATCTCTCCGCCGCGAAGCAGGACCTCGGCATGCGAGGGCGGCGCGTCTCCGCTCGACGCCCGGCTGCCGAGCAGATCGGCGGCGGCGATCAGCACGATCCGGTCGTCGACGAAACCGGCATGGACCGGCAGTTCGATCCGCCCCGCCTCGCCCGCGTTCAGCTGCTCTACCGCGCTCCAGTCCGGCAATTCTGCCAGGCTCAGCCCCAGTCGCTTGGCAACCCGCCCGCGAAGGAAGCGCAGGTCGCGCTCATGCCCGGCCAGCACCAGCGCGCGCGTTTCCAGCAACGGCCGGACGAACCGGTCCATCGTCGCCATCGGCGAACGCGCCTGCGAAAAATGCGGGATCTCCTGCCCCGGCTCGCCAATCGACAGTGGCTTACAGCTGGCAATCTCCTGAGCCCAGCTGGCGTCGTCGATCGCGTCGAACGCAGCCTCCCGGCCGCGAGCGGCATCGGCGGCCAGCTCCAGGAACCGCAGGCGTCGCCGGTCAGCACGCTCGGACAGGAAGAGCCCGGCGGGCTTCAGATGCGCCAGGATCGATCCCGTCTCCTCGCTCTCCGGTTCGGACGCCCGGCCGATCTCCAGCATCTCGATCTCGCCAACGCTGCGCTGGGTGATCGGATCATAGCTGCGGAGTGCCTCGACGCGCCCCTCGGCGATGTCGATCCGCGCCGGCATGCCGGCATCTGCCGGGAACAGGTCGATCACATCGCCGCGAACCGCCATCTCGCCGGGCTCGTCCACCCGGTCGTCGGCGATATAGCCAAGCTCGAGCAGCTGGTCGGGAAAGGTCTCGAGATCGATCGCGTCGCCGGCACGCAGCAGCGGCGGCGCGCGGTCGAACGCCTCGGGCGGCGGATAGCGGCGGGCGGCCGCCTCCCCGCTCATCACGCAGGCAAGGTGCGGGCGTTTCTTCTCCTGCTGTGCCACACGCAGCGCGCGGAGTGCCGCGACCCGCGCGCCGATATTGGCGGGCGAAGCAGGCGCCAGATCGCCCGGCAGCGTGTCGCTGGAGGGGAGGAAGATCACGCGCGCCTTCGGCGCCATCGCCCGCAATGTTGCCGCCAGCGCCTGCGCCTGCTGGTCGTCATCGGCCAGGCACAGCATGTCTCGGCTGGACAGCTCGCGAACGATCCGGCTGGCGATCCATGCGAGATTGCTCATGCCGCCCGCTCCCGCACCGGCTCGGCCTCGGCCGGCCACTCGCCTGCCTCCAGCGGTTCGATGGCCTCGAACTCGGCCTTCGCCATGCGCAGCGTCAGCTCGTCGCATCCGAATGCGATCCGCCCGTGCGGCACGGCGCGCAACTGCTCCTCGATCCCGCCGATCCCGCCCGAGGCGACCACGACATAGCTGATGCTACCGGTGTCGCATTCGATCAGCGATTCCACGCCCTTGCCGACCGCCTCGCCGGCCTGGTCGACGACCTGCTTTCCCGCGATACCGGTCGCGGTGAACAGGGTGGGCGATGCCGACCGGCGGCTGGCATGGGTGGCGGACTTGCCGCCATCCTCATAGACGCTCTGCCGCCCCAGCCAGCGCCAGATGCCGACCAGGTTGACCACGGTCAGAAACGCATTGCTGGCGACCAGATTATTCTGGCCCGACGTCAGCCCGACGATCGACCAGCAGATCGAGCCCACGGTGAACACCACGAACCCCCATCCGGTGACCCGTGCGCCCAGATTGGCCGCGGTCATCATGGCGGCGATCATCGTCGCGACCGGCGCGACCCACCCTGCGATCGTTTCCAGCTTCTGGCCCTCCACTGGCCCCGGGACGGGGTTGGCGAGCAGCGCTAACGGTATGAGAAGTCCAGAGTTCCCCGGCTTTCCGGCGTCACTCAGCTGGCCTCGGTCACCTCGACCGACTGGGCGTTGAACGATGCGAAGCCATAGGAGGTCATGAACGACACATCGGCGGCGTCGCGGCCGACGCCGATCTTCGCCATCGCCGATTCATGCGCCATGCCGGTCGCATCGACCAGATGCCATTCGCCGCCCAGGAACACCTCGGCGACCGCATGGAAATCGGGCGGATCGACGCCCAGCGCATAGACGCTGGCGATCCGCGCCGGAATGCCGGACGCACGGGCCAGCGTGATCATCACATGCGCATAGTCGCGGCAGATGCCCTGCCGGCGCACGAAGGTGTCGAGCGCGGTCGTCTCCGAATTGCTGACGCCGGGGACATAGGTGAAGCTGTTGTGGATCCAGTCGCGCATCGCGACGATGCGACCACCGCCGCGATACTTGCCGAACTCCGCCTCGACAAAGGTCTGGAACTCGTCCGACGGGCAGTATCGCGACCCCATCAGATACTGGATCGTCTCCCCCGGCAGGTTCCTGAACTCGATCTGCGGAAGCTGCCCGCAATCGGCGACCTTGCGCTGGATCGCGACCGTCGCGCTGTAGGTGACCGTCATCCGGCCCTCGGCGCGGACCCAGATGCGCTCGCCGATATTATCCTGCGCCGCAACGCGCGCGAAATGGTCGCGCGGGATCACGTCGATATGCGCGGTTTCGACGAATTGCTCGGGGATCATCGCTGCCTCGACCTGGAGCAGCACATCGGTGGGCCGCTCGAACGAATAATCGAGCATCGATCGGATGGAGAGTTTCATTGCGCCGCAACGTATCAGAGACTGATCCGTGCCGGGAAAAAATGAAATCGCCATAATGCACGATGCCCGCATCCAGCGCCGCCTTGGCCGCTTGCTTGATACCCGCCAATTAGGCCGAATACGCATCTTCTGGTATCTTCCAACTCGGGGGTGCCTGGAGGTGAGCCGTGACATACCTGATCCCCTTCGCACTTGTCGGTGCCGTCTTCACGACCGAGACCAATTCCCAGGACGTAGTCCCGGCACTCGATCCCGGCGCGATGGTCGGCTGGACCGGCGGCGAGGCCGCCCGCTACAGCAATGAACGCCGCGCCGGCACGAACCGCACCCGAGCGCGGATGAGCCCGAAGGAAGCCCAGGCCCGCCGCAACTGCGCCCGCAAATGGACGATCCGCACCCGGCTCGGGCGGGATCACCCCCAGGTGAAGCGCCTCTTCGCGCTATGCCGCCAGGCGGGTTATTACTGAGGGTCGGGGTGGGTCGAAAATAATAAAGCGATGGAGGCGTTTCGGATGCGTCGATGATAGATACTCGACTTGCCGATCAACCCCCGCCCCTATCGGCGCGTGCCTGGCCGATCGCGTTCGTCGTGACGGCTGGCTATGGCCTGATGCTGTTGGGGATCGACGCTGGCCAGTCCCTGGAACTGCTCCACCCCGCCCTCGCGCCCCTGACCGCGCTGGGCGGTCTTCTCGTCTACTGGTCCTTCCTCTGGCTGATCGCCTTACGCGACCCTCGCATTTGGCGCGATCCGGTCCGCTTCGCGGAGCATCTTCAAGGCTGGGCTAAAAGAACAGCGCGTCCGGTGCCGGATGCCGCAGAGAGAGAACGCCTTCGCCTAAGCGCGCAGCATGCGGGCGGCATTGCCCTGGCTCAGCAAGGCGGCTTGATCGCGGGCGTTGGCGCCGGTGTGACCTTTCTCGACCATGGCGGATTCTCCGCCATCCTGGTGTTCGGCGCGACCATGCTGATCGTCGGACTGGCGCTGCGCCGATGGCTGGTCGACGAGGAATAGATCAAAGGTCGGAATCCAGTTCGTTCAACCGCAGGGAGGCATCCACGAAGACATCATACAATCTATTTTTTCCGATGCTGTCTGGTATATTTTTCGTGGCCATGACTAGTTCATAAATTAGAAGCGGATTATCTACCATTGACCATATATTCTTCTCGCGGGTCGACCGCTCCAAACATCCACTCTGATTTTTGTTTTATGTGCAATTTCGTAATGGCAGCCATTTTCTGCGCTGCCGCCTTAGCATTTTATTTGATCTAATTATTCGAATAAACTCTGGTCGGCGATTTGTTAAGCCTTGACGCGAACTCGGGCGCAATGTCCGCGCAACTCTCTTGCTCCACGATCAGGCCGGCACATAGCGCAACCGGATCACATCATCGCCGATGCGATCCGACGCGATCAGCCGCAATCGGGGACGCGGACCCGCGAACAGCGGCTTGCCGCTGCCAAGCACGACCGGATGAACGTACAGTCGATACTCGTCGACCAGGCCGAGCTGCCCAAGGCCATGCGCCAACTCGGGCCCCGACACCTCGATTTCGCCGTCCAGCCTGGCCTTCAGACCGCGCACCTCCGCCTCCAGGTCCCGCCCAAGCAGCGTAGCATTCGAACCCACCGATCCAAGCGACCGGGACACCACCCATTTCAGAGTCTCCCGCCATGCCGCGGCATAGTCGCGCTCGGCATCGCCCCATTCGGGATGCTCGTTGTCCCAATAGCGCATCACCTCATACATGCGGCGGCCATAGAGGCTGGCGGAGATGCTGCGCTGATCGTCAATGAAATGGCGAAACAATATCGGGTCCGGCGCGAACCCTGTGTGATCGACATAGCCGTCCAAGGACTGGTTCAATGCGAATACGAGCTTTGCCATTCTAGCACCTGCTTATGGTCGAACGCCCGTCGATGCCGGTCACCGTCAGACCTTCCGCGGCAAGATCGGCGAGCAGTTCCCCTGACATTTCAGTCGCTCCGATCAGGTCTATCCGCCGCCACGCCGGATAATGGTCGTCTAGATTCCAGATGACGCGCTGAATTGCGACGTCAGTTATCGCCCCACCTTCCGCACAAAATACCGCACTCGAATCGTCGAGATCCTTTCTGTAACGATCGAACCAGAGGCGCTTCATCGGACTTTCGACGATCCAAACTGCACCGCTGGCTTCGCCATCATTGGCGAGATCGAAGATTAGCGTCACGTCCATGCGGCAGATCTTACTTTCCGAAAACAGCGTAGCCAAACCTTCTTTGATTGACTGCAAGCTCGCACATCACTGCACCAGCAGGATCCCGCTGTTCGGCGGATAGGCCCATTCCAGTCCGCGATCGGTTACCACGCCACTGTCCTCCAGCGGAATCTTGATTTGCGGCCGCCCCATTCGGGAACCGGGGTGTAGAGAACAAGCCCCAACTCCCGTTCCCCTGAGCGAGTTGGAAGACGCTGCGCAATTCTGACTCAAACACCCCCTCCACGAGCTTGTCTCGGGGAGGAATTCAGGTGCAGCCCTCGCAACCGCGCTCGGTCACCGAAGTCTGGCACGCGGGGCACAGGCGGCGGTCGCCGGGTTCCAGGCCGGGCTTTACCGTCACGCGCTGGTCGAAGACGAAGCACTCCCCTTCCCAGCGGCTCTGCGCTGCGGGGATCTGTTCGAGATAGGCGAGGATGCCGCCCTTGAGGTGATAGACCTCGTCCAGCCCCTCGGCCTTCAGGAAGGCGGTCGATTTCTCGCAGCGGATGCCGCCGGTGCAGAACATCGCGACGCGGGGCATCGGCCCCTCCGCCTCGAGCGCCTTGCGGAATTCGCGGAACCAGTCGGGGAATTCGCGGAAGCTGCGCGTGTGCGGATCGATCGCCCCCTGGAAGGTGCCGAGCGCGACTTCATAGGCGTTGCGGGTGTCGATCACGATCGTGTCGGGCGCCTCGATCAGCGCGTTCCAGTCGGCCGGCTCGACATAATGGCCGACATCGGTGAGCGGATCGATATCGGGCTGGCCCATCGTCACGATCTCGCGCTTCAGCCGCACCTTCATCCGGTCGAACGGCATGGCCGGGGCACGCGACAGCTTCACGTCCAGACCGGCGCAACCCGGCAGCGCGCGAAGGTGGGACAGGACCGCGGCGATTGCCGCATCGTCGCCGGCGATGGTGCCGTTCAAGCCCTCCGAGGCAATCAGCACCGTACCCCTGATCCCCAGTTCGTCGCAAAGCGGCCGTAGCTGCTCGCGCAGCGCCGCCGGATCCTCGACCGGCGTGAACTGATACAGTGCGGCGACCTGGATCGGCATGGGGGACGTCACTTCTGAACCTGCAACTCTCTGGAATTCCAATCCCGGCTCCCTAGTCGATCGAGCGCCGTTCGTCGCGGCGGAATTACCAACACCGGCGGGAACCGACGCGCCGGTCCCGCGCTGTTCGCGCATGCAGCAGGATGATGAGGACAGGAAGGCGCGGCACCGCGCGGTGCCCAGCGGCAGGATCGCGCGACTGGGTGCCTTTGGGCGGCTGGCGGGCGGGGTCGCCGGCGGCATGCTCGCCGAAGGAGCGCGGCGGCTGGCCGCGGGCGAGCGACCCAGGATGGGCGACCTGGTGCTGACCCCGGCCAATGCCGCCCGGGTCGCGGATCGGCTGTCGCATCTGCGCGGCGCGGCGATGAAGCTGGGCCAGATGATCTCGATGGACGCTGGCGATGTCCTGCCGCCCGAGTTGTCGGCGATCCTCGCCCGCCTGCGCAACCAAGCGTACCGCATGCCGCCGGCGCAGCTCGACCGGGTGCTGCGTCAGGAATGGGGCGCGGACTGGCGCCGGCGGTTCCGTCATTTCGAAGCGTCGCCGATCGCGGCGGCATCGATCGGACAGGTCCACCGCGCCACCCTGCCCGATGGTCGGCAGCTGGCGATCAAGGTTCAGTATCCCGGCGTGGCCGAGAGCATCGACGCCGATGTCGACAATGTCGCCACGCTGCTGCGCGTGTCGGGCGTCCTGCCGCAGACGATCGACCTGAAGCCGCTGCTGAGCGAGGCCAAGCGACAGCTGGCGGAGGAGGCCGACTATCTGCGCGAGGGCGAGCAGATGCGCCGCTATCGCGCGCGGCTGGAGGGCGATCCGCGCTATGTCGTACCCGTGATCGAGGACGCGCTGACGACGCCGCGGGTGCTGGCGATGAGCTATGTCGAGGGACAGCCGATCGAGTCGCTGGCCGACGTGGACGAGGCGGATCGGGACCGGGCGATGACCGCGCTGGTGACGCTCGTGTTGCGCGAGCTGTTCGAGTTCGGGGTGATGCAGACCGATCCCAATTTCGCCAATTATCGCTGGCAGCCGGACAGCGGCGCGCTGGTGCTGCTCGACTTCGGCGCGACCCGCGCCGTGCCCGCCGGCACGGCCGATGCCTATCGCCGGCTGATCGCGGCCGGCCTGTCGCGCGACCTGGGCGCCGTGCGCGATGTCGCGATCGAGACCGGGTTCATCGGTGCCGCCGCCGCGGAGGCGCACCGGCCGGCGATCGACCGGATGATCGCGGCAATCGATACTGCGCTCAACCGGCCCGGTCCGTTCGACTTTGGCGACCGTGCCTTCGTGCCGGTGGTCCGCGACGAGGCGCGAGCGATGATCGCCGACAAGGCGACCTGGCACGTGCCCGATGTCGAGACGCTGTTCGTCCAGCGCAAGGTGAGCGGCACCGCGCTGCTTGCCGCCCGGCTGAAGGCGCGGGTCGATATTCGCGGGCTGGCGGCGTCGCTGGCCAGCGGCTGAACGCGGCCGGGATCAGGGCGCGATCGGCGATCCGTCCCAGGCGAAGATGCCGCCGCTGTCCGCCGGTTGCAGGCCGTCAATGACCGCGATCAACTGCGCAGCGGCGCGTTCGGGCGGGAAGAGCTTCTCCGCCGGCACCCGTCCGCGAAACGGCGCGCTCAGGCCTGTTTCGACCGTGCCGGGATGCAGCGCCACGCAGAGCGCCTTGGGACGCGTGCGACCGATCTCGATCGCGGCGGTGCGCACGATCTGGTTCAGCGCGGCCTTCGACGCGCGATAGCCATACCAGCCGCCCAGGCGATTGTCCGAAATGCTGCCCACCCGTGCCGAGAGGCAGGCGATCACGCTTCGTCGCTCCCGGGCAAGCTTCGGCGCGAAGTGTCGAAGCGCAAGCGCCGGACCGATCGTGTTGACCTGATACTGCCGCATCAGCCAGTCGGCATCGAGGTCGCGCAGAGCGCGTTCCGGACCGAGTTCCCCTTCGTGCAACAGTCCGGTGGCAACGATCACCAGATCGATCTCGCCGTGGATCGCTTCCGCTGCCGCCGCGATGCTGTCGGGATCGGCGACGTCGATCCGGTCTGTCCGCACGGCCGATGTTTCCGAGCGTGGGGCGCGCCGCGACAGTGCGTGAACGGTCGAATAGCGGCCCGACCGGGCGATATGATCGACACAGGCCCGGCCGATCCCGCCGCCTGCCCCGATGACGATTGCCTGCTGCATTGGTACTCCCAGGGAACTTGCGCCGGGGGTTCCGGCATTTGGTGACATGGACAAGCTTCTTCATGCCGCGCTCCGGCCACAACGCATGACTGCCGCCGCGGATCACGCCCGGTCGAAGCGACCGGCATGACGGTCCTGACCCCGGTGCTGGGCGACCAGCTGTCGCAGTCGCTGGCCAGCCTGCGCGACGTTGATCGCGGCGAGGCGGTCGTGCTGATGATGGAGGTGTGGGACGAGGCGACCTATGTCCGTCATCACAAGAAGAAGATCGCGCTGATCTTCTCGGCGATGCGTCATTTCGCCGAAACGCTTCGGGCCGAGGGCTGGACGGTCGATTATGTGACGCTGGACGCGCGCGGCAACAGCCAGAGCTTTACCGGCGAGGTCGCGCGCGCGGCGAAGCGGCACAGGGCCAGCGCGGTCCGCGTGGTCGAGGCCGCCGAATATCGCGTGCGGCAGCACCAGGACGAATGGGCGGACCGCACCGGACTTCCGGTCGAGATCCTGGGCGACGACCGGTTCGTCTGCCCGCTGCTCGACTTCTACGCCTGGGCACAGGGTCGGCGCGAATATCGCATGGAATATTTCTACCGCGAGATGCGCCGCCGCACCGGTTTGCTGATGACCGGGGACGGCAAGCCCGAAGGCGGTCGATGGAATTTCGACGCCGAGAATCGCGGCACGCCGCCGCGCGGGCTCAATTATCCCCCGCCGGAGAGGTTCGAGCCCGACGAGATCACCCGCGAGGTGCTGGCGCTGGTCGCAGCACGGTTCGGCAAGCATTTCGGCGATCTGGAGCCGTTCGGCCTGCCGGTCACGCGCGATCAGGCGCTGGTCGCGCTGAAGCATTTCATCGCGACCACCCTGCCCGATTTCGGCCGGTACCAGGACGCAATGGTGACCGGTCAGGACTATCTCTACCACAGCAGCCTGTCGCTGTGCCTCAACCTCGGCCTGCTCGACCCGATCGAGGTCTGTCAGGCGGCCGAGGACGCGTATCGCGCAGGCGACGCCCCGCTCAATTCGGTCGAGGGGTTCATCCGCCAGATCATCGGCTGGCGCGAATATATTCGCGGCATGTATTGGTGGGACATGCCGAAATTCGCGGAGCGCAACGCGTTGAAGGCGACCCGGCCGCTGCCCGACTTCTACTGGACCGGCGACACCGAGATGCGCTGCCTGAAGGAGAGCATCGGCCAGACCAGGCGCGAGGCCTATGCCCATCATATCCAGCGGCTGATGGTGCTGGGCAATTTCGCGATGATGATCGGCGTCGATCCCAAGGCGATCTCGGACTGGTTCCTGGTCGTCTATTTCGACGCCTACGAATGGGTCGAGCTGCCCAATGTCGTCGGCATGAGCCAGTTCGCGGATGGCGGCATGATCGCGTCGAAACCCTATGCGTCGAGTGGCGCCTATATCGACCGGATGTCCGATTATTGCGGGCGGTGCCGGTATAGCGTGAAGCTGAAGACGGGCCCCGACGCCTGCCCGTTCAATGCGCTCTACTGGCATTTCCTGGCGCGACACGAGAAGCGGTTCGCCGGCAATCCGCGAATGTCGAACATGTATGCCACGTGGCGGCGGATGAGCGCGGAGAAACAGGCCGATTATCTCGCCAGCGCCGAGCGCTTCCTCGAGACGCTGGAGCCGGCCGGCGACGGCTGGGCACGGTCGGGCGGATGATCGCGCCCCCTTGCCGATCCCGGCAATTGCGCTACACGAACGGCTCCTTCCCCAGGAAACAGACCAGACCTTGCCCGAGGAGTCTCCTGTGGACCGTGCCCGTTTGACCATCGACGACCGTATCGCCGCCTTCATCGATGATGAGGTGCTGCCCGGCACGGACGTGGATCGCGAGGGGTTCTGGGACGGGTTCGCCGAACTGCTCGCCGATCTGGCGCCGCGCAATGCCGAATTGCTGGCGAAGCGCGACGCGCTGCAGGCGCAGATCGACGATTGGTATCGCGCCCGCGCCGACCAGCCCTTCGACGTCGCGGCGCATGAGGCGTTCCTGCGGGAGATCGGCTATCTGGTGCCTGAGCCGGAGCCGTTCGCGATTCAGACCTCGCGCGTCGACGCCGAGCTGTCGATGATCGCCGGGCCGCAGCTGGTCGTTCCCGTCACCAATGCACGCTATGCGCTGAACGCCGCCAATGCGCGCTGGGGCAGCCTGTACGATGCGCTCTACGGCACCGATGCGCTGGGCGACCTGCCGCAGGGCAAGGGCTATGACCCGGCACGCGGGGCGCGGGTGATCGCGCGGGCCAAGGCGCTGCTCGACCAGGCCGCGCCGCTGGCCGAGGGCAGCCACGCCGATGTCACGGGCTATTCGGTCGAGATGGGCGAGCTGGTGCCCGCGCTGGCGGACCGCAGGGCGTTTGCCGGCTATCGCGGCGACCCCGCCCACCCCTCGGCGATCCTGCTGCGCCATCACGGCCTGTATCTGGAAATCCAGATCGACCGCGACCATGCGATCGGTGCCGGCGATCCGGCCGGCATGTCCGACCTGCTGGTCGAGGCGGCGGTATCGACGATCATCGATTGCGAGGATTCGGTCGCCGCGGTCGATGCCGAGGACAAGCTGCTCGCCTGGCGCAACTGGCTGGGGCTGATGCAGGGCAGCCTGAGGGCGTCCATCGCCAAGGGCGGCGTGACCAGCGAGCGCAGCCTCGAGCCCGATCGCCGCTATACCCGCCCCGACGGCGAAGGATCGGTCACCCTGCCCGGCCGATCCGCGCTGCTGGTCCGCAATGTCGGGCATCACATGCTGACCGATATCGCGACGCTGGACGGTGCGCCGGTGCCCGAGACGATGCTGGACGCGGTCGTCACCACGCTGTGCGCACTGCACGACGGCAAGGGTGCGGTTCGCAACAGCCGCAAGGGATCGATCTATATCGTCAAGCCCAAGCTGCACGGGCCGAAGGAAGTCGCCTTCGCCTGCGAGCTATTCGGCCGGGTCGAGGCGCTGCTGGGGCTGGCGCCCAACACGGTCAAGATCGGGATCATGGACGAGGAGCGCCGGACCTCGGTCAATCTCGCCGCCTGCATCCACTCCGCGCGCGAGCGGGTGGTGTTCATCAATACCGGCTTTCTCGACCGCACCGGCGACGAGATCCACACGGCGATGGAAGGCGGCCCGATCGTCCGCAAGGAAGCGGTTCGCAACACCGCCTGGATCAAGGCGTACGAGGCGCGCAATGTCGGCATCGGGCTGGCCTGCGGACTGAAGGGCAAGGCGCAGATCGGCAAGGGCATGTGGGCCGCGCCCGACCGGATGGCCGACATGCTGGCGCAGAAAATCGGCCATCCCCGAAGCGGCGCGACGACCGCCTGGGTCCCCTCGCCCACAGCAGCGACGCTGCACGCGCTGCACTATCACGAGGTCGATGTCTTCGCGGTGCAGGACGAAATGGCGAAGGCGCCCGCGACCGGCGACCTCGATGTGCTGCTCACCCCGCCACTGACGACCGGCACCAGTTTCGCGCCCGACGAGATTGCCGAGGAACTCGACAATAACTGCCAGGGGGTCCTCGGCTACGTCGTGCGCTGGGTCGATCAGGGCGTCGGCTGTTCCAAGGTGCCCGATATCCATGATGTCGGGCTGATGGAGGACCGGGCGACGCTGCGCATCTCGTCGCAGCATATCGCCAACTGGCTGCGCCACGGCGTGGTGAGCGAGGCGCAGGTCGACGAGACGCTGCAGCGGATGGCGGCGGTGGTCGATCGCCAGAATGAAGGCGATCCGCTCTATCGGCCAATGGCACCGGGCTTTGACGGGCCGGCCTATCGCGCGGCACGGGCGCTGATCTTCGAGGGCCAGGCGGCTGCCAATGGCTATACCGAGTTCGCGCTGACCGAGTGGCGGCAACGGGCCAAGGGCTGACGCGGGCGGCTTGTCGGTTCAACAGGTTAGCGGTACCATTTCCCATAGCAGCTGAGCCAAACCGGCGTCGCGTGGTGGGGAGATGGTCGCTGGTTACGAGACGCAAACTGCTGGGCGGACTGGGTGCCGCGCTGGCCGGATCGACGGTCGGCGCGGGCGCACGGGCTGAGGTGCCGGCAAACTGGTCGGCGATCGCCGCCACCTGGCAGGTGCCTGAGTGGTACCGCGACGCCAAGTTCGGGATCTGGGCGCATTGGGGGCCGCAATGCGTGCCCGAACATGGCGACTGGTACGGCCGGCAGATGTACCAGCAGGGCAATCCCTTCTATGACCATCATCTCAGGACCTATGGCCATCCGGCCGACACCGGCTTCATCGACATCATCGGCCGGTGGAAGGGCGAGAAATGGGACCCAGCCTATCTCGCCCGGCGCTATCGCAAGGCAGGCGCGCGCTACATCATGGCGATGGCCAGCCACCACGATAATCTCGACCTCTTCGACAGCAGCCATCACGAATGGAACTCGGTCCGGGTCGGGCCGAAGAGGGACCTTGTCGGCACCTGGGAGAAGATCGTCCGGGCCGAGGGGCTGCGCTTCGGCGTGTCGAACCATTCGAGCCATGCCTGGCACTGGTGGCAGACCGGCTATGGCTATGATCCCGAAGGCCCGCGCGCCGGCGAGCGCTACGACGCGTTCCGGCTGACCGCCGCGGACGGCAAGCACAGGTGGTGGGACGGGCTGGACCCGCAGCAACTATATGGCGGCCCGGCCATGGTGCCGCCCGCGGGCATCCGCTCGATCCCGGCGATGAACGATTTCCACGAGACGCATAGCGGCCGGTGGATGGAGTTCATCCCCGACGCGCATCCGCATTTCGTCGCCCGCTGGCTGATGCGGCAGAAGGAACTGGTCGAGAAATACCGCCCCGACCTGATCTATTTCGACGATTACGGCATGCCGTTCGACAGCATCGGGGTCGAGGCGCTGGCGCATTATTACGGCCAGGGTCTGAACCGCGACGGCAAGGTCGATGTCGTCGCCACCGCCAAGCGGCTGAGCCCCGAATTGCGCCGCGCGATGGTAGACGATGTCGAGCGCGGCTTCGTCGAGGATATCCGCCCCCTGCCCTGGCAGACCTGCACCTGCATCGGCGACTGGCATTATAATCGCTGGCGCTATGAGGCGAAGGCCTATGTCCCCGCGCGCGAGGTGATCCAGCGGCTGTGCGACATCGTCTCGAAGAACGGCAATCTGCTGCTGTCGATCCCGGTGCGCGGCGACGGGTCGATCGACAGCGAGGAAGAGAAAATCCTCGACGACCTGACCCGGTGGATGGGGCGCAACGGCGATGCGGCGATCTTCGGATCGCGGCCATGGCGCCGGTTCGGCGAAGGTCCGACCCGGCCCGGCGGCGGCATGCACAGCGAGGGCAACGTCAAGTTCTCTGCGGGCGATGTACGGTACATGGTCAATCGCGGCGCGCTGTACGCTGCCGTGCTGGTATGGCCGGAAGACCCGCTGACGCTGACCGCACTCGGCAAGCAGGCGCTGCCCGATGCCGTGATCGAGCGGGTGTCGCTGGTGGGCGGCGGAACCGTGCGGACCGAGCGGACCGATGCGGGGCTGACGCTGACGCTGCCTCGGGCGAAGAGCGGGGAGATGATCCCGGTCCTTCGGATCGAGGGCCGCGGGATCGCATAACCGCTACCGGATGCGCGGGCGCGTCCGGTAGCGGTCGGCGGTCATTTGCGGCGGATCGTCACTTCCTTGCCGTCATAGGTGACGAGCGTCGCGCCATTTTCGGCAAAGTCGGGAGCGACCGCCTTGTCCGGGCCGTGGAAGCGGACCGACACGGCGCGCTTCGCGGCCATGCCGGGGAAGCTGCCCTGGCGTGCGCCGATGGTCAGCGTGCCGCTCGCCTCGTTCCAGCTGATCGGAATCCGAGCGAAGGCGCCCTTCTTGTAGCCGGGGCTCAGCCCGTCATCCTCGTACAGCGAGAAGCTGCCGTCCTTGCCGGTGAAGACGTGGAGGACGATCGGCCCGTCGGGCTGCTCGCCGGTCCATTGCAGCGCAGGTCCGGTCGGCACGATCGATCCGGCACGCACGAACAGCGGCATGCGCTCGCGCGGCGCGTCGGCCTTCACGACCTGCCCGCCCTTCAGGAACGCGCCGGTGGCGAAGTCATACCAGTCGGCACCCGCCGGCAGATAGACGTTGCGGCTGCGCGCGCGGAACTCGGTGACCGGCGCGACCAGGAACGCCGGGCCGAACATATATTCGTCATCGATGCCCCAGCCGCGCTTGTCGGCCGGGAAATCCATGACGAGCCCGCGCATCATCGTGCCGTCCTTGTGCCAGGTGTCGGCGGCGACGGTGTAGATATAGGGCAGCAGGCGGTAGCGCAGCCGCGAATAGTCGACCATCGCGTCGTACATCGCCTGATCGCCCTTCGCGATCTCGTAGATCTCGCGCTTCGGCGTCTCGCCATGGCTGCGGAACAGCGGGCTAAACGCGCCGAACTGGAACCAGCGCAGATTGAGCTCGCGCCATTCGGCGAGATGCTCGGGCTCTTCCTTGGTATAGCGATCCTCGACCGCGAAGCCGCCAATGTCATGCGTCCAGTTGGGGACGCCCGACATGGAGAGATTGGTGCCGGCCGAGATCTGGTCGCGCAGATCGTCCCAGCGCGCCGCGATGTCGCCCGACCACAGGGCCGAGCTGGTCCGCTGCGTCCCGCCAAAGCCCGAGCGGGTCAGGATGAAGGGCCGCTTGCCGGGCTGCGCCACGCGCAGACCGTCCGCCACGCCCTCACCGTGGACCAGCGGATAGCTGTTGAAGAAGGCCGCGCCCGGGCCCTGCGCGGTCGGGCCCATGCGCTCGGCCCGCTGCTCGATCGACAGGTTCGAGTGGATGTCGGGCTCGGTCGCGTCCATCCACCAGGCGTCGAAGCCCTTGTCGACCAGTTGCTCCTTCATCTGGCGGAAATAGATTTGGCGCGCTTCGGGGGCATAGGGATCATAGTCGGTGTTGAGATAGCCCGGGCCGACCCAGTCCTTTTCCTTGGCCTCGAGATTGCCCTGGTAGAGATAGCCCTTGGCCGCCAGTTCCTGCGCGTTCTTGGTATTGGGATAGAATTTCGGCCAGACCGAGATCATGATCCGCGCATTCTGGGCATGGACCTCGTTCACCATGCCGACGGGATCGGGGAAACGCTTCTTGTCGAACTCGTGGCTGCCCCACTGGTCCTCGGGCCAGTAGAACCAGTCCTGGACGATGCTGTCGAGCGGGATGCGGCGCTTGCGATATTCGCGCACCACGCCCAGCAGTTGCTCCTGCGTCTCGTAGCGCTGGCGGCTCTGCCAGAAGCCATAGGCCCAGAGCGGCATCATCTCGGCCTTGCCGGTCAGGTGGCGATAGCCGCCGATGACACCGTCCATATCGGCACCGGTCACGACATAATAATCGAGCCCCTTGGCCACTTCGGACGACATCCACAGCGAATGGCGGTCGGGCGCGGCCAGCGGATCGGAGTGGAACAGCGCGAGATAGCCGGCATTGGGCTCCCACTCGATGCGGATCTCGACCGGCTTGCCCTTGGTCATCGGCAGGTCGAAATTGCGGAACCAGGGATTCCAGTTCTGTCGCCAGGCGTTCACCACTTCCTTCCCGTCGGCGAACACCTTGATGTAGCTCGACGCATAGAGGCGGAACTTGTGCGTGCCGGTGACGTCGGGAGTCACCGTGCCGGTCCAGACGACCTGCTGCTTGCCGACGACGACGCCGGCGGTGTTCTGGCCGCTCTGCGGGCTGGCGACGGTCTCGGCCTTGGCCGCGGCCGGCCAGTTCTTCTGGTCTTTGATGAACTGATAGTCGATGAACGCTTCCTGCCGCGTCACCGCCAGCTTGTCGCCGAGATAATAGTCGGCCTTCCAGCCCGGCTTGCCGCCGCTGCTGACGCGAAGCCCCTGACCGACATGGGCATAGGGCGTGGGATTGCCGAAGCGGGTGATCGAGTTGTTGTCCCACAACAGCCCATAGCCCTTGGTCGATGCGACGAAGGGGATGCCGATGTCCATATTGTGCTGGGCGAGTTCGACGTCCTCGCCATTGTAATTCATCTGCCGGTTCTGATGCTGGCCCAGGCCATAAAAGCCCTCGTCGGTGGCGCGGTTGAACTGCTGGCGGATGGTCAGATAGCCGGGCGTCGCCGACTGGCCGAAGGTACCGCGCGGCGATTCCGCCAGCACGATCTTGCCCGCTGCATCGCGGAAGCGGACATTGCCGTCCGACAGGCGGATCTCGGCGGTCGCGCGCGGCAGCTTCAGCGTGACGATGCCCTTGGCGGTGCTGACCGCCGGCTGGCCCTCGGGCTTGGCGGTAACCATCAGGCTGTCGGGCACGTCGATCGTCTCAAGCGGAACCGCGGTGACGCGGAACGCGGCGTCGCCATAGGCGAGCACGCGGACGCGCTTGGCCGGTCCGGTATCGGGCGTCACGATGACGCCATGCGGCACCTGCACCACGTCCGAGGCGAGCGCCGTTCCGCCCCACAGCGCAACCGTCAGCGCCGCCAGTCCCGTCAAACCCTTGATCACCTGATTCTCCCCTCCGCGGCCGATCGCCGAGCCCTTTCCAGGCCCTGTCGGCTGAATGGTAACGCTAACTTCATAACGGCTTCGCCCGCCGCGGCAAAGGCGCAGACGCGATCTTATTTGATTAATGCGATAAAACGGTAACATCGAATCGAGCCGTCGCTATCCCGGCTGGAAGGTCGAATGGCAAAGCTACCCGTTTCCAGCCGATCACGATCGACCGCGCGGGATCGACACCATTCCCCCTGCCCTGCGCCCGATCACGGACCTATATCGCAACCATGACTATCCCCGCCCTGTTCCAGATCGACCCGCGCGACAGCGTGGCCACCGCCCTTCGCGACGTCGAGGCCGGCGAGACCGGGCTGGGCGTCACCGTCGCCGCTGCCGTGCCCAAAGGACACAAGGTTGCGGTCAAGGCCGTGGCGACGGGCGCACCGGTGCTGAAGTTCGGTTTCCCGATCGGCACCGCAAGCCGGGACATCGTGACTGGCGAGCATGTCCACACGCATAATGTGACGACTGCACTGAAGGGAAGCGGCGACTATGCCTATCGACCCGCATCTCCGCCGGAAGCGCATGCCGACGGCCGCAGCTTCCTGGGCTATCGCCGGGCGGACGGACGCGTCGGTACCCGAAACGAGATCTGGGTGATTCCGACCGTCGGCTGCGTCGGGCGGACCGCGCAGAAGATCGCCGAGCGTGCCGCCGCGAAGTTCGGGGGCCGGGTCGACGGCGTGCATGCCTTCCCCCACCCCTTTGGCTGTTCGCAGCTGGGCGACGACCTGCGCGGCACCCGCGATATCCTGGCGGCGCTGGCCAACCATCCCAATGCCGGCGGCGTGCTGATCGTCGGGCTGGGGTGCGAGAACAATCAGACCAGCAAGATGATCGAGGGGATCGACCATCCCAACCTCCGCACGATCGGCGCGCAGGCGTCGAGCGACGAGATCGAGGAAGGGCTCGCGCTGGTCGCCGAACTGATCGAGGTCGCCGCGAAGGCCAAGCGCGAACCGGCGCCGCTGTCCGAGCTGGTGCTGGGTGTCAAATGCGGCGGGTCGGACGGGTTTTCGGGCCTGACCGCAAATCCTCTGGTCGGCCGCATGAGCGACGCGGTGACCGCCGCGGGCGGCAGCGCGATCCTGACCGAAATCCCGGAGATTTTCGGCGCCGAGCAATTGCTGATGGAGCGCGCCGCAAGCGAGCAGGTGTTCGACGAGATCGTCGGGCTGGTGAACGACTTCAAGGCGTATTTCGTTCGCCATGGAGAGCCGGTGTCGGAGAACCCGTCCCCCGGCAACATTGCCGGCGGCATCACCACGCTGGAGGAAAAGTCGCTGGGCGCGGTGCAGAAGGCCGGGCACGCCACCGTCACCGATGTGCGCCATTATGGCGAACGCGTCCGCACGCGCGGGCTGACGCTGCTGGAGGCACCGGGCAACGATGCGGTATCGTCGACCGCGCTGGCAGCCGCCGGCGCCACGGCGATCCTGTTCACCACCGGGCGCGGCACGCCGCTTGGCTTTCCGGTGCCGACGATCAAGATCGCCTCGAACAGCGATCTGGCCGCGCGCAAGCCCGGCTGGATCGACTTCGACGCCGGACTGGCGCTGACCGACGGGATGGCTAAGGCGGCAGATGCGTTGCTCGACACGATCTGCGCGGTCGCATCGGGCAAGGAGACCGCCGCCGAACGCAATGGCGAGCGCGAGATCGCGATCTGGAAGCGCGGCGTCACCCTGTAGCGAGTCGCGTTCGAGACGGAGTACAAGACGAAACAATACTAAGTATTCTTACTTAATATTGCCTGTTCTCCGATACTTGCGACGCCGACAAAGAGACGAACCGAAACGAGTATAGGGGCGGATTGTGCGATGCGGCATTGAAACCGGAGCCGCGGAACCGGTAAGCAGAGCCCGGCTATTACCGGGTGGGTAGGATGACCGAGTTCTTCATTTTCATGTACGCGATGACCGCCTTTTTCGTCGTGACATCCATGCGCCGTAACCAGATCGAGCAGCGGTCGTCCTCGCCTGCGCTGACGCTCGCCGGCTGGGGGTTGTTCTCGCTGTCGTCGACGCTGGCGGTGCTGATGGCCGCAGTCGCGGTCGCAATCGCGCTGGGCATGCAGGTTCCGCTGGGGACGGTCGAGTCGCTGTTCTAATTCGTGCGTCCGTCCGATAGGGTGGGCGCATGCCGCTTTACGAAATCGGGGGCAAGCGCCCCACCGTCGCCGACACCGCCTGGGTGGCGCCCAGCGCCGACCTGATCGGCGACGTCCAGTTGGCCGAAGACGCCTCGGTCTGGTTCGGTGCCGTGATCCGGGCCGACAACACCCAGATCACCGTCGGCCGGGGCAGCAATATCCAGGACGGGGCGATGCTTCATTCAGATCCCGGCCAGCCCTGCATCGTCGGCGACGAGGTGACCGTGGGCCATCATGCCGTGCTGCACGGATGTACCGTCGGCGATCGGACACTGATCGGCATGGGCGCGACAATTCTCAACCGGGCGGTGATCGGCGAGGATTGCGTCGTCGGAGCCGGCGCGCTCGTGACCGAGGGCAAGGTCTTCCCGCCGGGCCATCTGATCGTCGGCAGTCCGGCCAAGGCGATCCGCCCGCTGGACGAAGCCACGATCGCCTTCCTCAAGGTCTCTGCCGCCACCTATATTCATAAGCAGCGCGAATATCGGCAGGGCCTGACCCGAGTCGATTGAACGCCGCCGCCGACAATCGCAACATGACGCCAGCCTGCCGTAGCGTCCGCCGACCGGCTCTCGACAGCCATTCCGGTTGCGCTATGAAACCTGCATGGCCCTGCCCCCGATCTTCGACCGCCTGCGGCTTCCCGTCATCGGATCGCCGCTGTTCATCATCTCGGTTCCCGACCTGGTCATCGCCCAGTGCAAGGCGGGGATCGTCGGGTCGTTTCCGGCGCTGAACGCCCGGCCGCAGAGCCAGCTCGACGAATGGCTGCAGCGGATCACCGAGGAACTCGCAGCCTGGGACCGCGACCATCCCGACACGCCCGCCGCCCCCTTCGCGGTCAATCAGATCGTGCATCGATCCAATACTCGGCTGGAAGAGGATCTGGCGACCTGCGCCAAATGGAAGGTCCCGATCGTCATCACCTCGCTGGGCGCCCGGCCCGAACTGAACGATGCAGTTCACGGCTGGGGCGGCATCACGCTGCATGACGTGATCGACGATCGCTTCGCTCACAAGGCGATCGAGAAGGGCGCCGACGGCCTGATTCTGGTCGCGACGGGCGCAGGCGGCCATGCAGGGCGGCTCAATCCCTTCCCGCTGGTGCAGGAGGTGCGCGACTGGTTCGACGGACCGGTGATCCTGTCGGGCGCCATCTCGACCGGGCGATCGATCCTGGCCGCGCAGGTGCTGGGCGCCGACCTTGCCTATATCGGCTCGCCCTTCATCGCGACCGAGGAGGCCAATGCGGTCGATGCGTACAAGCAGGGCATCGTCGACGGCCGTGCGGAGGACATCGTCTACTCGAACCTGTTTACCGGGGTTCACGGCAATTATCTGCGTGCCTCGATCATCTCGGCAGGTCTCGATCCCGACAATCTGCCAGTCAGCGATCCCAGCCAGATGAATTTCGGTGCGGCCAAGGCATGGAAGGACATCTGGGGATCGGGCCAGGGCATCGGCGCGGTGCGTGCGGTAGAACCCGCGGCTGCGTTGATCGACCGGCTGAAGCGCGAATATGCCGAGGCAAAGGCTGCCGTCCCCCGCTGAGCGCCGATCTCGGGCGCTCAGAACGCCCTGGACAGACGCTCGAGCATCGACCTTGCGGGGCCGGGATCGACCGGCTCCGGCTCGTCCAGCGCGGTGTCTAGCCGGGCGACCCGTCGATACAATTCGATGCTGCTGCGCATGATCGCGGCCGCCTGCTCCGGCATCGACGCCAGCACCGCCTCGTCGGTATCCGGCGCCGGGCCCAAGCGGCGGGCCGGAGCCAGCGCCTCAGCCGCTCCGATCTCTCCGGCATCGACGGCGCGGCGGGTCAGCAGCCACGCGATGACATGCATCAACCGCGTCGTAACCTTCAGCGACTCGCAGGAAAAGGCAACCCGGTTGGCGGGCACCAGCGCATGGCGCTCGCGGCGACCGATCTCTTCGAAATAGGCGCGCGCTTCATCCGCCAGAAGCAGCGCCTCGACATGCAGCGAGTCGGCCAGCCGGCGGTGAAGCAGCGAGGTTCCGATTGCGCTCGTCATGACCGCCATGCTGCCACAGCGCGGCGGCGAACAGAATGGGAAATCTCCAGCACAAGCCGTTGCCAGCTCAGGCGATGATGTCAGGGATCAGCTGGTCTTCCAACTGGGCGATCTCGTCCTTGAGCATCAGCTTGCGCTTCTTGAGACGTGCGATCTGCAGCTGGTCGCCCCCCATTGCCAGCAGCGCCCCGATCGCTGCGTCGAGATCGCGGTGCTCGGACCGCAGCCGTTCGATACGGTTCAGAATCTCGCGCTCTTCCATGCCCCTCTCCTGCCCGAACACGGCCGCGGCGCGCAACGGGCCATCGCGGCTTTTCGCCATTTCGCCGAAAGGCATCGAAACCCCCGAGACAAGCGCGCGTAAAGATGATCTACTTACGCTCCGGCCTTGAACATCGAAGGAGGAAAACATCCATGAACACCGCACATCTCTCGGCGCTCAACGCCAAGCATGAAGTGCTCGATCAGCGGATCGCAGCCGAGTCGCAGCGACCCCGTCCGGATGACATCCTGATTGCCGACCTGAAGCGCCAGAAGCTGCGCGTGAAGGAGGAAATGGAGCGCTAAGGGCTCACCTGGCGCGATCGAAAGAAGCCCTCACCCCCGGCAAGCTTGCCGGGGGACTGTGGCACCTCAAACTTCATGACATCGCAGGATTTGAGCGACATCCCGGAAGTGTCGGTCGATCGATCCCAGGATGACGAAGGTGGCGCCCCCCTGATCTGGCGCGCCCGGACGCTACAGTGCGGGCCAGGCCCCGTCTTCCACGCGCCGGCGCGCTGCCAGCGGATCGACCGGTCGATCGAATTCGACCCCGATCCGCCCGTCGGCAGCCCAAGCGATACGGCCGCCGATCCAGCCGATCCCGCGAATTTCGATCTCGACGACCGTGCCGGGGGAAACCGCCTCGCCATAGACGGCCATCAGCCCGCCGGGAGACAGGTTGCGGATGCGGATCGTCGCATCGTCGCGTCCGGATATTCGCAATGTCGCGAACAACATCAGGCTGTCGCGACCGGCACTGCGCTGGCCGGAGGATTCTTCCTGTCCCGATGTCTCGGGAGGCTCAAACGACACCTGGTCCATTCAGACTGCTCGAACGTGGATTGCCATCGCGCGAACTAGAGCAGGAACCGGTGTCGAAAGCGTTAATCCGCGACAGGCGCGGACGTCTCCGCCCACCCGTCCGGTCGAACGCCTATTCCTCGCGCGAAACCTTTTCGTTGCGCTCGTGGCGTTCCTGCGCCTCGACCGTCATCGTCGCGATCGGACGCGCCTCGAGCCGGCCCAGCGAGATCGGTTCGCCCGTCACTTCGCAATAGCCATATTCGCCGTCCTCGATCCGGCGAAGCGCCGCATCGATCTTGGCGATCAGCTTGCGCTGGCGGTCGCGGGTGCGCAGCTCGATCGACCAGTCGGTCTCGCTCGACGCGCGATCGGTGAGGTCGGCCTCGCGCAGCGACTCGTTCTGCAGATGCGACAACGTGCCGGCGGACTCGCGATGGATCGCGTCCTTCCATGCCAGCAACTTCTCGCGGAAATATTCCTGCTGACGCGGATTCATGAAGGGCTCATCGGCGCTGGGCCGGTACCCATCGTTCGCGGCGCTCGGCGGCGCCTGCTCAGGATCTTCGACTCGTCCCAAAACCGAAGCCATATCCCACTCTCTCCAACGCGGTCTCGCGTTCGCACGCCGTTGGAGACCGCCTTTGCCCGCAGCGCCTATAAGCGCGCGTGAAATCGTAAACAAGCGGGCGAATCACGTAAAAAATCGCCGTCAAATATCCTTTAAGACAGGGGAAATTAGCTGGGAGTGAACGCCAGGACCGGGTGACCCGATAATTGTCGGCCAGTAACAACATGGTATCCGGGCCGACCCCCATCGACTTTCAGCGCTATCCGGCGGGAACCATAGCACGCAGTCATTGGTGTCGATTTGCTCGCCAAGTATGCGGGAATATCACCTCAATTGCCACGATGCACACCGCCGGCCATATTTCTTTGTGCACCGGCTTGATGCCGAACCCGATCACGTTGGCGATGAGGTTGGACCATCGCTGAAGTCCGTCGGCTCGGCGGGACATTGCGCGGTCTGCACGCGATCGTGACGAAAGCAGGCGACGGAGTGCGGCCGGAGAACACGGGCGAACCAGTGCCCGCCCGTGCCCTCATGCTCGGTCGATTATTCGGCCGCGGCGATCAGCGCCTCGATCTCCGAGACCGGGTGCTTGGTCAGATCCTTGTCGAGTTCGCCAGTCAGCCGGTCCGACACTTCCTTGTGATAATGTTTGCGCAACTCGCCCAGCGTACGGGGCGGCGCAACGACGATCAGCGATTCGAACTCGCCGCGCAGCGCGCGTTGCTTCAACAGCTCCGCCGTCTCCGCCGCGAACCGGTCTTCCTCCTGCTGGTGGAAATCGGTTTCGTCGACATTGCTGCCCGAGGTCCAGTTGGCGCCGCCGGTGCGAGTCGACGATGCCCGCCCGGCCAGGTCGGTGGACTGATCGAGGTCGGACGGATTCTGATCGATCAGCTTCTTCTCGATCTGAAGGTCGAGGTGCTCGGCATCGCCCTCGTTGCGGAAGAACATCATCTTCCGGCCATCGGCGACGACGACAAAGGCGTTGTGGGGCACGCGCATGGAACTCTCCTCTAGGTTGTTGCCCGACCAACGCCCCTCAGCCGATCAGGGTTGCGACGCGAGGCCCGGGATCATGCCGAGTTGCGCCGACCAGCCCCAAAGCCGGGTTGCGCCCGCCGCCGCCCCCGCTAAATGCCGAGCCCATGCATGACATTCGCTTCATCAGGGAAAATCCGGGCGCATTCGACGAGGGCCTGGCCCGGCGCGGCCTCCCGGCTGCGGCCGCCGGCATTGCCGCGCTCGACGAGCGCCGCCGCGCATTGCTGACCGAAATCCAGACCGGCCTTGCGCGCCGTAACGAAGCGTCGAAAGCGATCGGCGCCGCCAAGGCGCAGAAGGACGAAGTGACGGCCCAGGCGCTGATGGCCGAGGTGACGGGGCTGAAGGAGCGGCTGCCGTCGCTCGAGGCCGAGGAGAAGGGCATCAGCGACGAGCTCAACGGCCGTCTCGCCTCGCTGCCCAACCTGCCGCTGGGCGACGTGCCCGAGGGTGCGGACGAGAATGACAATGCGCTGATCCACGCGCGCGGCGCTCGCCCCGAGTTCGGCTTCGCTCCCCGCGAACATGATGCGATCGGCCCGGATCTCGGGCTGGATTTCGAGACCGGTGCGATGCTCGCCGGATCGCGCTTCACCTTCGTGCGCGGCTCGATGGCGCGGCTTCACCGTGCACTCGGCCAGTTCATGCTCGACACGCTGACCGGCGAGCATGGCTATGAGGAAACCGTGGTGCCCCTGATGGTCCGCGACGAGGTCATGTTCGGCACCGGCCAGCTGCCCAAGTTCGCCGAGGACAGCTTCCAGACCACCGATGGCCGCTGGCTGATCCCCACCTCGGAGGTCAGCCTGACCAACACCGTGCGCGAGCAGATCCTGAGCGAAGAGGCGCTGCCGCTGCGCTTCACCGCACTCAGCCCGTGTTTCCGGTCCGAGGCCGGCGCCGCCGGCCGCGACACGCGCGGCTATATCCGCCAGCACCAGTTCGAGAAGGTCGAGATGGTGTCGATCGTCACGCCGGAGACATCGGACGACGAGCATGAACGGATGACCGCCTGTGCCGAGGATATCCTGACCAAGCTGGGTCTGGCGTTTCGCCGGATGAAGCTGTGCACCGGCGACATGGGATTCTCTGCCGCCCGCACCTACGACCTCGAAGTATGGCTGCCCGGCCAGGCGCGCTATCGCGAGATCAGCTCCTGCTCGACCTGCACCGATTTCCAGGCGCGCCGGATGAACGCACGCTACCGCCCCGGCGGCGAGAAGGGCACGCGCTTCGTCCATACCCTGAACGGATCGGGCCTGGCGGTCGGACGCACCGTCGTGGCCGTGGTCGAGAATTACCAGCAGGAAGACGGATCGGTCGCGGTTCCCGAGGTGCTGCGCCCCTATCTGCGCGGACTGGACCGGTTCGAGCGCGTCGCCGCTTCCTGAACGCCTGCCGCTTGCGCTATAGGCGGCGGTCCACTGGGCTAACGACACTGTGCCCAGACAAAAGGGAGGGAATCCGGTCATGACCGACACAGGCCGGCCTCGCCCCCTGCCCCGCCTGGCGCGACGTTGATGCGTCCGCCAGCCATCCTCAAGCGCAAGTCCAGTCTGCCGGTCTGGGTCTCGATCGGCTGGCGTGTGGTGGCGGTGCTGGGGTTGCTTGCGCTGGCGATCGGCGTCCACTGGCTGGAGCGCGACGGGCTGCGCGACAATGCCGACGGGCATGTCAGCTTCCTCGACATCATCTATTTCACCTCGATTTCGATCACCACCACCGGTTATGGCGACATCGTTCCGGTCAGCGACGCGGCCCGGATGTTCGACGCGCTGGTCGTCACGCCGATCCGCGTGTTCGTGGTGCTGCTGTTCCTCGGCACGGCCTATAATTTCGTGCTCAAGCGTACCTGGGAGAGATGGCGGATGGCGATGATCCAGCGCAACCTGACGGGCCACATCATCATTGCCGGCTATGGCAAGACCGGCTCCGAAGCCGTGGACGAGCTGGTGGCGCGCGGCGAGCGGCCGGATCGCTTCGTCGTGATCGACACCGACGCGGATGCGCTCGCGGCGGCCAAGGCGTCCGCCTGCATAGTGATGCAGGCGGACGGCACGCGCGACGAGGTGCTGAACCAGGCCCGCATCGGCCAGGCCCAGTCGATGATCGTCGCCGCCGGCCGCGACGACACCTCGATCCTGATCACGCTGACCGCGCGTCACCTGGCACCCGAGCTGCCGATCAGCGTCATCGTGCGCAACGAGGACAATGAGCTGCCGGCGCGCGCCGCGGGCGCCACGACCGTGGTCAATCCGGTCAGCTTCGCCGGCCTGCTGCTGGCCAGTTCGTGCAATGGGCCGCACATCGCCGACTATCTGACCGACCTCGCCTCCTTCCATGGCCAGGTCCAGCTGACCGAGCGAAACGTGACCGGCGACGAGGTGGGCAAGCCGCTCAGCACGATCCAGACCGGCATCGGCCTGCGCCTGTACCGCGACGGAGTCGGCTACGACCGCAAGGCGCCCGAGGCAGCGGCGCTGGAGGCAGGCGACATGATCGTCGAGATCGTCAGCTGATCCCGGCTTGACGCGGCGCGCAACCGGGTGATGGTGCGGGCATGTTCAGCCCGCTCACCGCCCGCATCCTGCCGATCGCCATGCTGGTCATGTCGAATATCTTCATGACCTTCGCCTGGTACGGCCATCTGAAGCACAAACAGGCGCCCCTGCTGGGGGTGATCCTGGTCAGCTGGCTGATCGCCCTACCCGAATATCTGCTTGCGGTACCCGCCAATCGCTGGGGCAGCGACGTCTATTCCGCGGCGCAGCTCAAGGGCATCCAGGAGGTGATCACCCTCACCGTCTTCGCGATCTTCTCGATCGTCTGGCTGGGGCAGAAGTTCACGATCAACCACGTCATCGGCTTCGTGCTGATCGCGGCCGGCGCCATCTTCATCTTCCGCGCGCCGGTGTGATGCGCGCGGCTGCGGAACAGCCACAACTAGCTTTTCGCGCGAAAATCCCTATGTCGCCCGCCAATCATGGCAACCAAACTTCCTGAAGCGCCGCGCGTCGGCATGGTATCCTTGGGCTGTCCCAAGAACCTGGTCGACAGCGAACGCATCCTGACCAAGCTCCGCTCGGACGGCTATGCCATGTCCGCCGATTATGCCGGCGCGGACGTGGTGCTGGTCAACACCTGCGGCTTCCTCGACAGCGCCAAGGAGGAAAGCCTCGAGGCGATCGGCGAGGCGATTGCCGAAAATGGCCGCGTCATCGTCACCGGCTGCATGGGCCAGGAAGCCGAGACGATCCGCACGCGCTTCCCCAACGTCCTCGCGGTGACCGGCGCGCATCAATATGAGCAGGTGGTCGATGCGGTGCGCGAGCATTCGCCGATGCCCGCCAATGCCTTCCTGAACCTGGTGCCGGAAAGCGGGCTGAAGCTGACCCCGCGCCACTATAGCTATCTGAAGATCTCGGAGGGCTGCAACCACCGCTGCGCCTTCTGCATCATCCCGTCGATCCGCGGCGATCTGGCCAGCCGCCGGCCCGACGCGATCCTGCGCGAGGCGGAAAAGCTGGTCGAGGCCGGCACGCGCGAGCTGCTGGTCATCAGCCAGGACACCTCGGCCTACGGCGTCGACATCCGCAAGGAGCCGCGCATGTGGAAGGGGCAGGAAGTCGTGCCCCACATGACCGACCTGGCGCGTGAGCTCGGCAGGATCGCGCCCTGGGTGCGACTCCACTATGTCTATCCCTACCCGCATGTCGACCAGGTCATCCCGCTGATGGCCGAGGGGCTGGTCCTCCCCTATCTCGACATCCCGTTCCAGCATGCCAGCCCGCGCGTGCTCCGCACGATGCGCCGCCCGGCCAACGAGGCAAAGGTGCTCGAGCGGCTGAAGACGTGGCGCGCTATCTGCCCCGATATCGCGATCCGCAGCTCGTTCGTCGTCGGCTTCCCCGGCGAGACCGAGGAGGATTTCCAGTATCTGCTCGACTGGCTCGACGAGGCCCAGCTCGACCGGGTCGGTGCCTTCCGCTTCGAACCCGTGGAAGGCGCGGCGGCCAATGCCCTGCCCGATCCGGTGCCGGAGGCGGTCAAGGAAGAGCGCTATGCCCGGATCATGGAGAAGACCGCCGCAATCTCCGCGGCGAAGCTCCAGGCGAAGATCGGTCGCACGCTGGAAGTGATCATCGACGAGGTCGGTGACGAAGGCGCGACCGGCCGATCGCAGGCCGACGCGCCCGAGATCGACGGCGAGGTCCATCTGCGTGATGCCGGACATCTTGCCCAAGGCGACATCGTCCGGGTCGAGATCGAGGATGCCGACGATCACGACCTGTTCGGCGTCCCGCTCGCCTGACACCGGTCGGCGCCGCGCCATATCCGCGACGAACAGGGTCATGCCCGCTGGGAATTATGCCAGCGGCCCCGCCGTGCCTATGATGGCCCGAAAAGCCAAATGAGGTCGCATGATCCGTCGCGCGCTGCTCGCAGCCCTGTGCCTTAGCCTGTCCGCTGCGGCGTCGCCCGATATGGCGCCGGGCGCCACGCGCATCACCCGCGTCGATCCGCTCCGCATCGACGACGACGATTTCGCGCGTCACCGCGATCCCGCCGAATGGCGCGGACTGAAGGTGGAGAAGATCGAGTTCCGCGAGGAGCGCGCGAAGTGGCGGCTGTGGCGGATCACCAGCCAGGCGAAACCGCGCGGCCCCTTGTGGTTCGTGCCGCACGACAATGAGAATGGCGGGTTCGAGGCGGCGCTGGTCTCCATCCGCAACTATGGCGGCACGATCGTCGCGGTCGATGCCGGCATCGCGCCGGACCATGACGGACAGCGGTTCAACTATGCGGTCGATTACGGCAAGCCCGTCGATCCCAACCGCAATTTCGACACCGCCCTGCCCGGCTATGCTCGCCGCATCCGGCAGACCCACCGCCCCGGCGACGGCCCGATCATCGCGCTGCACAGCAATCAGAAGGGCTTCGATACCCGCGAGTCCAAATGCAACAAGTCGGACCCGCCGGGCAACGGGATCATCTCGATCCGCTATTGCGACGATTTCTACACGCCGCACCCGTCGCAGACGCGCAGTTTCCCGTTCGATGATGACGACACCGTCGCCTTCGTCACCCATGCGACAGGCCGCGATCCTGCCCAGGCGTTTTGCTGGAAGCTGACCGAGAACGACTTCAACGTCGTCCAGGAACGGGTCGTCGTCACCGACGGATCAGCCTCCAACTATGCGGTGCTGCACGGGCTCGACTATCTGAACTTCGAGACGCTCGACAGCGGCAACGAGCCCGCGTCGCTCGCCGACCAGCGCGACCGGCTGGTGGCGATGATCGACCGCGCGCTGGCGCTGTGTGCGCCGGAGGTGACACGGGTGACACGGGCGCGCTGAACGGGGCGTTTCGCGCGTGCGGCCCTAAATCTGGTTTCCGGGCTGGTCGATCGGCGCGAGCGTGCCTAAAT
Source organism: Sphingomonas sp. BL-S-25 (assembly GCF_055521555.1). NCBI lineage: Bacteria > Pseudomonadati > Pseudomonadota > Alphaproteobacteria > Sphingomonadales > Sphingomonadaceae > Sphingomonas > Sphingomonas sp. BL-S-25. The sequence continues at coordinate 3,784,238 of NZ_CM145486.1, read as the reverse complement.
CATCGCCATGCCTGATCCAAACACGCTCGTTCAGCCCGATCGCGGCCAAGCCGCTCGCGCCATCCACCTCGTCGATGCCAAGGGTTTTGAGGCCTGGCTGACCGCGCAGCCGCCGCGCCACCGCGCCGCGGTCGTCGCGCAGAAGCTGGCGCCCACCCCCGGTGCCAGCGCGATCCTGCCCGGTGACGCTCCGGACGACTGGTCGGTCGTGTCGGTCGTCGGGAACACGGACAAGCTGACCCATTGGTGCCTCGCCCGACTGTCGGAGACGCTCCCCGAGGGCACCTACCGCGTCGAGGGCACCGAGCCCGGCAAGGCGATCTATGGCTGGCTGACCGCCCAGTACAAGTTCGACCGCTACAAGAAGAAGGACGACAAGGCGCAGGGCCCGCGCGTCCTGCTCACCGGCGATCCGGCGCGGATGGACGAGGCGGTTCGCCTCGCCGCCGTCACCGTCAAGCTGCGCGACTGGATCAACACCGGCGCCAATGATTTCGGCCCGGCCGATGTCGAGGCTGCCGCCGCCGAGATCGCCAGGGCGCATGGCGCAACGCTCACCGTGACCAAGGGCCCCGAGATCGAGAAGGGCTATGGCATGATCTGGGCGGTCGGCAAGGCAGCCGGCAAGGGCCGCGAGCCGCGCCTGATCGAGATCGAATGGGGCAATCCCGACCATCCCCGTGTCGCGATCGTCGGCAAGGGTGTGTGCTTCGACTCGGGCGGTCTGGACATCAAGCCGGCCGCGGGCATGCGCCTGATGAAGAAGGACATGGGCGGTGCGGCGCATGCGCTGGCCATCGCCGAGCTGGTGATGGGCGCGCGCCTGCCGGTCCGGCTGCACATGCTGGTCCCCGCGGTCGAGAATTCGATCTCGGGCGAGGCGACGCGGCCCGGCGACGTGATGCAGTCGCGCAAGGGCGTGACCGTCGAGAACAGCAACACCGACGCCGAGGGTCGCCTGATCCTGGGCGACGCGCTGACCAAGGCGGCGGAGTCCAATCCCGAACTGGTCATCGACTTCGCGACGCTGACCGGCGCGGCGCGCGTGGCGCTCGGCACCGATCTCCAGGCGCTGTTCGCCAATGACGACACGCTGGCCGGCGAGTTGATCGCCGCCGGCGAGGCGGAGGCCGATCCGATCTGGCGCCTGCCGCTCTATGATCCGTACAAGGACATGCTGAAGTCGGACGTCGCCGACATGCTCAACGCCGCCGAGTCCCCCTGGGGCGGCGCGCTGACCGCGGCGCTGTTCCTCAAGGAATTCGTCCCCGAAAAGGCGCAGTGGGCGCATCTCGACATCTTCTGCTGGCAGGGTTCGCCCAAGCCCGGCCGTCCCAAGGGCGCCGACGCCGCCGGCCTGCGTGCGGTGTGGAAGGTGCTGAAGGACCGCTACGCAAGCTAGGATCGACCGGCCCCCTCCCCGTGCGCGAGGGGGCCGGTCATCCCCAGCTGAGATGGCGCGAAGAAGGGCAGCATCTCGGTCGAGACGCGCCCGTCGGCGCCCCAGATCCGGTCGCCCCAGCCCGCGACACCGCGCCCGTCGCGCGAGACGGTTGTACGGTAGCGCGCATCGATCCATGGGATCAGGTCGCGGACCATGAAGTCCTGCCAGTTCCCCGTTACTCCCGATTGACGTACCAGCTTCCTCCGGCAGGAGTCGTGAAGTCCGCCGTGACGACGATCGCCCCCCCGGAATGGCGCGACGCGCGATCGCCGCGTCGACTGTGGCCGCCGCGTCGTTATTAGCCAGATCCACCGATCGCCCGCGAAGAAGTCGGTCAGGTAATAGATCACCGGAAATCGCCGGTCGGCCTGGGAATAGCCTTTGGTAAATAGAAGGTCACACCGCGTTCCAACGGTAAACCGAGCAGATTTCCCTCAAGGCTGGGCGTCTGGATCCGGTGATGCTCGACCGTCCCCGCCGCTGCCGCGCCGGCCATGACGACGAGCGCGAACCAGCACAGAATGCGACGGACCATCGCACCCTTCCCTCCCGATCATGCAGATATCGCTTGGTCCGTTTGCCTCCCCAATGGTGAAGGTTCGGCTGGTCTGCGATGAGGAGATGGTTCAGAATTCGCCGCGTGACCTCGACCACGACCGATCCTTCAGCCCGAACGTCACCCGCGGGTAGGTCCAGCCCCGCGCTGACCCTGGTCGCCTGCATCCTCGCGTCCAGCCTCGCCTTCATCGACGGATCGGTGACCAACGTCGCCCTGCCCGCGATCGGTGCCGACCTGCGCGCCACCCCGGCCGAGCTGCAATGGACGATCAACGCCTATATGCTGCCGCTGTCGGCGCTGCTGCTGCTCGGCGGCGCGGCGGGCGACCATTATGGGCGGCGCCGGCTGCTGATCCTCGGCATCGCGCTGTTCACGATCGCCTCGCTCGGCTGCGCGCTCGCCAGGGATCTCGAATTGCTGCTCGCCGCCCGGGCGCTGCAGGGGATCGGCGCGGCGATCCTGCTGCCCAACAGCCTCGCCACGCTCGGCCATGCCTTTACCGGAGAGGCGCGCGGCAAGGCGATCGGCACCTGGGCGGCGGTCGCGGCCATTGCCGGCGCGGTCGGCCCGCCGCTGGGCGGATGGCTGGTCGACACGATCGGCTGGCGATCGATCTTCTACATCAACCTGCCCATCGCGCTGGTCGCGATCGGCATCGCCTGGCGCTGGGTCGGCGAAAGCCGCGCGGGGGAACAGCCGCTCGACTGGCCCGGCGCCGCCAGCGCGACGCTGGCGCTCGGCGCGGTGACCTGGGGCCTCACAATCTGGTCGAGCCGCGGGACGCTCGATGCCGAAGTCGTCGGCTCGCTCATCGGCGGCCTCGTCCTGGCCGGCCTGTTCGTCTGGATCGAGCGGCATCGGGGATCGCGGGCAATGATGCCGCTCGACCTGTTCGGGTCGCGCGCCTTCGCCGGGCTCACGATCCTGACCTTCTTTCTCTACGGCGCGCTTGGCGGGGTGCTGCTGCTCCTGCCCTATGTGCTGATTGAGGCGAGCGGCTATACCGCGCTTCAGGCCGGCATGGCGCTTCTGCCGCTGCCGCTCGGCGTAGGCCTCGCCTCGCTGCTGATGGGACGGCTGACCACCCGCCTCGGCCCGCGGCTGCCGCTCACCTTCGGGCCGATGGTGGTCGCGATCGGCTTCGCGCTGATGCTGCTGGTCGAGGAACAGGCCAGTTACTGGACCCAGGTCCTTCCCGGCGCGACGCTGATCGCGCTGGGCATGTCGTGCGTCGCCGCGCCGCTGACCACCGCGGTGCTGGCCAGCGTCGACGATCGCTACACCGGCACCGCGTCGGGGTTCAACAGCGCGGTCGCGCGCGCCGGCGGGCTGATCGCGACCGCGGTCGCCGGCGCAGTCATCGCGTCGGCCGGCGCCGCGCTCGTCTCCAGCTTTCACATCGCATCGCTGGTCGGCGCCGCCACTGCCCTGTTATCGGGCGTGGCGGCGTATCTGACGCTCAGCCCAGGGCGGCCGCAGCCTCGATGATCGGCACGAACTTCTCGGCAGTCAGGCTCGCGCCGCCGACCAGCGCACCATCGACATCGTCGACCGCCAGGATCGATCCGGCATTCGCACCCGTGACCGACCCGCCATACAGGATGCGGATGCCGCTGGCGGCCTCGCCCACCATCATCCGCAGCTTGGCGCGGGCGATCGCATGGATCGACGCGATCTCGTCCAGCGTCGGCGTCCGCCCGGTGCCGATCGCCCAGCGCGGCTCATAGGCAAGCGTCAGCCAGTCGGGCGCGGCGCCGTCGGGCAGCGACTTCTCGATCTGCGACTGGACGATCCGCTCGGCCCGCCCTGCATCGCGCTCCGCCTCGGTCTCGCCGCAGCACAGGATGACGCGCAAGCCATGCCGGCGCGCCGCCGCCGCCTTGGCCCAGGCGTCATGGCTCGTCTCATGCTGGTCCGCGCGCCGCTCCGAATGGCCGACGATGGTCAGCGCCGCGCCCAGTTCGGCCAGCATCGGCGCGGAGATGCAGCCGGTATGCGCACCCTTGTCGGCATCGTGCACGTCCTGCGCGCCGATCGGCATCCCCCCGGCGATCGCGATGGCGGGCTCGATCAGGGTGAAGGGCGGGCACAGCGCGACATCGACTCCAGGATTCGCCCGCGCCGCCGCGGCGATCGCCGCGATCTCGGGCAGGTCGCCCTTCAGGCCGTGCATCTTCCAATTGCCGGCCACCAGCTTGCGGCGCATATCCTTCTCCCTGTGCTAAATCGCTTGCAGCGGCGATAGAGGGCGGATCGCCCCTCGCGCAAGCTTGATGGCTGGCGGTGCTCGCCCTAAAGCAGCCTCGACGCTTCCTCGAACGAACGGTCCCTGATGCTCGGTTTCTTTCGCAGTTTCGCCAAATCGCGTGGCGGTCTTATCGTGGTGTTCCTGCTGCTCGGTCTGATCGCCGTCGCCTTCGCGCTGGGCGATGTGACCGGACTCGGCAACCCCGCCGGCCCCAAGGGCAACGTCGTGGCGACCGTCGGCAAGCAGAAGATCACCGACACGCAGGTTCGAGAGGTGATCGACCGATTCATCACCGCATCGCGTCGCAACGGCCAGAACATCACGATGGAGCAGTTCCTGGCCGAAGGCGGGCTCGACCTCGCGATCAACGAGCTGGTCAAGTCGGAGGCCCTGAAGGAGTTCGGGGAGCAGACCGGCATCCAGGTCGACAATTCGGTGATCGATGCCCAGATTGCGAACACCCCGGCGTTCCAGGGCGTGGACGGCAAGTTCAACCAGGATCAGTTCAACCGCGTGATCGCCGATGCGCGCATCTCGGCCTCAGCGCTGCGCGACGACTTCGCCCGTGAGCGGCTGGAAACCTGGCTGCTCAACTCGCCGGCGCCCGGCACGTTCATGCCGGCCAAGTTCGTCGCCCCCTATGCCGCGCTGCCGCTCCAGCGCCGCACCGGCGAGTTCACCCTGTTGCGCTGGCAGGACTCGGCCTTTCCGGGTGAGCCGGACGACAAGACGCTGGCGGCCTATTACAACGCCAATCGCGCAGCCTATATGATCCCGCAGCGTCGCGTGATCCGCTATGCGCTTGTCCCCAAGGATTATTTCGCGACGCGTGCGGCTCCGACCGAAGCCGAGATCGCCGACGCCTATCGCAAGTCGGCCGACCGCTTCGCCGCGACCGAGAAGCGTACCGTTCGCCAGCTCGTGATTCTCGATCAGGCCGGCGCCAACAGCGCCGCCGCCGAGGTCAAGGGCGGCAAGTCGATCACCGAAGTCGCGCGCGCCCGCGGTCTCGAGCCCCGCGCCTTCGAAGCGGTCGACAAGGCTACGCTGACCAAGGCCAGCTCCGCCGATGTCGCCAACGCCGCTTTCGCAGCCCCGCAGGGCGGCGTGGTCGGGCCGGTCCGCGCGCAGGGCGGCTATGTCGTGCTGCAGGTCGAGAAGGTCGAGAAGATCCCGGCCAAGACACTCGACCAGGCGCGTGCCGAGCTGACGAGTGAACTGACCACCGCCAAGACCATCCAGTCGCTGGCCGCGCTGCGCCAGTCGCTCGAGGACGGGATCGGCAATGGCCAGACCTTCGACCAGCTGATGCAGGCGAACAAGCTGACCCCGCAACAGACCGCGGCCATCACCTCCGCCGGCGTCAACCCTGACGATCCCAACAGCAAGCCCGACCCGGCGCTCCTGCCGATGGTCCAGGGTGCCTTCGGCATCGATCCAGACTCGCAGGATCCGGTCATCGCGCCGCTCGACCAGGAAGGCGGCTTTGCCGTCGTCGCCCTGTCCCGCGTCGTCCAGCCGGCCGCCCGCCCGATGGCAAGCATTCGCAAGCAGGTTCGCGACGACTATCTGAAGGCGGAAGCGCTGAAGGTCGCCCGCGCCAATGCCCAGAAGCTGGTCGGCGAGATGAAGAAGGGCGTGCCGATGGCGCAGGCGATGGCCAATCTCGGCATTCGCGGCGTGCCGCCCAAGGCCTTCGACGTGAAGTTCGGCGACCTGACGCCGCAGGCTGGCCCGCAGGCCCAGCTGGCGTTCAGCATGCCGGCCAAGAGCGCGAAGTGGGTCCAGGCACCCGATGGCAGCGGCTATTTCGTGGTCCATGTCGCGACGATCCAGGAAGGCGATGCCCGCGGCAATGCCCAGCTGATGGCTGGCGCCACCACCGCGCTCGCTCGCACGACCGCCGTCGAGCGCCGCGAGAGCTTCCTCGAGGCGATCAAGCGTCATGTCGGCGTCACCCGCAACGAAGCGGCGATCGGCACCCTGCGCGCCAATCTGCTCCAGACCGGCACCGCAACCCGCTGAGGCCATCATGATCGAAGGCATTGACGCCGCCAGGACCGCGCTCGCGCAAGGGCGCCCCGCGCTCCTCTGGCGGCGTCAGGTCGCCGACACCGACACCCCGGTCGCGGCGGCACTGAAACTGATCGAGCCGGGCCGGGGCGACTTCCTGCTCGAATCGGTCGAGGGCGGATCGGTCCGCGGCCGCCACAGCCTGATCGGTCTCGCCCCCGACCTTGTCTTCCGCGCCACCGGCGATCAGGCCGAGATCAACGCGGCATGGCTGACCGATCGCGAGGCCTTCGCGCCATGCGCCGCGCCGACGCTCGACGCGCTGCGCGCACTGGTGGCCGAGTGCCGGATGGACGTGCCGGCCGAACTCCCCCGGGCGCTTGCCTGCCTCGTCGGCTATTTCAGCTACGAGACGATCGGCCTGGTAGAGCGACTGCCTCGCCCCGCCGAGAACCCGATCGGCGTGCCCGACATGATCTTCGTGCGACCGACGGTCGTGCTGGTCTTCGATCGTCTGGCCGATACCCTGTTCATCGTCGCCCCGGTCTGGCCCGGCCAGGATCCGGACCGTGCCGCCGAGCGGATCGATGCGACCGCGGCGCGACTGGCCAGCGCGGCGCTGCCTGCCCCGGTCCGTCTCGATCCGGCCGAAATCGCCATGACGCCCAACCTAACCCCTGGCCGCTATGGCGAGATGGTCGCCCGCGCCAAGGAATATATCGCGGCCGGCGACATCTTTCAGGTCGTGCTGGCGCAGCGCTTCTCCACCCCGTTCGCCCTGCCGCCGTTCGAGCTGTATCGCGCGTTGCGCCGGATCAATCCCTCACCCTTTCTCTATCATCTCGACCTGCCCGGCTTCTCGCTGACCGGCTCCAGCCCCGAAATCCTGGTGCGCGCCCGCGATGGCCAGGTGACGATCCGCCCGATCGCCGGCACGCGTCCGCGCGGCAAGACCGCGGCGGAGGACGAGGCGAACCGCACCAGCCTGCTCGACGATCCCAAGGAATGCGCCGAGCATCTGATGCTGCTCGACCTCGGCCGCAACGATGTCGGCCGCGTCGCCGAAGCGGGCAGCGTCCGCGTCACCGACAGCTATACCGTCGAATTCTACAGCCACGTGATGCACATCGTGTCGAACGTGGTCGGCCGGCTGGCGCCCAGCAAGGACGCGCTAGACGCGCTGTTCGCGGGCTTCCCCGCGGGCACCGTCAGCGGCGCGCCGAAGGTCCGCGCCTGCCAGGTCATCGCCGAGCTCGAGCCCGAGACGCGCGGCCCCTATGCCGGCGGCGTCGGCTATTTCTCGCCCGACGGATCGATGGACAGCTGCATCGTGCTGCGCACCGCGCTGGTGAAGGATGGCATGATGCACGTCCAGGCCGGGGCGGGCATCGTCGCCGACAGCGATCCCGTCTATGAACAGCGGGAATGCGAAGCGAAGGCGGGTGCGCTGTTCGCCGCCGCGCGCGAGGCGGTCGCCCGCGCGGGAGAGGCCGGGTTCGGGCAATAGCCCGACCCGGCACCGCCCTTATTTGTCGTCGTCGTCGGGTGCCTGCTCGCGCGCCGCGCGCGCCTTCGCGTCCAGCCGCTCCTGATACCATTGGCGGATCATCTGGCGGTTGCATCCGGTCTGTCCGCCCGTCCCGATCGCCGAGCAGCTGTTGGGCAGGCCGGCGCGATTGACTTCTTCGACGGTTTCGAAGCGATTGCTCCAGGCCTGTCCTCCCGGACCTTCGGCCGGCTTGTTGCGAAACCGCTTCGGAATTCGATAGGGCGAATCGCCGCCATCGGCGCAGACGACGATCTCGTCCGGGTCGCTCGATTTCGGGCATTGCTCGCTGCCGAACAGGATCACGCTGCGCACGCGCTTGGGCGGATTCTGTGTCTGGCTCGCATCCTGTGCCATTGCCGGGAACGCCAGAAGCATCAACGGCGCGGCAAGCGCCAACTTCAGTACCATGAAACCTCCACTCAACGCCCCGTTAAACGCCCGTGCGCCGCGCACAGTTGCCCGGCATTGTGACCTGAATGCGGCTTGTTTCGGCGGATTTGCCGATTAAGTCGGCGCGATGACGACGATCGCCCGGTTGCTTGCCCTGGCCGCCCTCCTCACCCTGTCGGCATGCGGCGCGCCGACCAGCCGGAACGGCATCGACGCGGCCTGCTCGGTCGCCGAGTTCGAGGGAAGCGAGTTCACCCTGTGCCAGGCCAGGCCCGGCAAGCACGACCTGATGCTGGTGAACAAGGGTGAGAGCGGCGCGCCGATGCGCAATTTCGACACGCTCGACCGTCGCCTGGGCGATCGCTTCCCGCGCCTGGCCTTCGCGATGAACGCCGGGATGTTCGACGGCAAGGGACTGCCGATCGGCTATTATGTCGAGGATGGCGCCGTCCAGGCGCCGCTCAACCGACGCTCCGGCCCCGGCAACTTCCACCTCAAGCCCAATGGCGTCTTCTACGGCGATGCGCGCGGCTGGCACGTCGTCACCACGGAACAGTTCGCCGCCGGCAAGCCCGATCATGTCCGCTTCGCCACCCAGTCGGGCCCGATGCTGGTGATCGGCGGCAAGCTCCATCCGCAGTTCGCCGACAACGGCACCTCGCTGCAGATGCGCAACGGCGTCGGCGTCGCGCCGGACGGATCCGCCTGGTTCGCGATCAGCAACGAGCCGGTGTCGTTCGGCCGCTTCGCTCGCCTGTTCCGCGACCGGCTGAAGACACCCGACGCGCTGTATCTCGACGGGTCGGTCTCCCGGCTCTGGGATCCGGTCAGCGCCCGCAAGGATTCGGGCGCGGAGATCGGGCCGATCGTCGTGGCCCTCCAGCGCAACTGATCCCGCCCCTTCCCTTGCCGACGAAAATCAGGAAGCATGGCGCCATGCTCAGGACCCTCTATCCGCCGATCGACCCCTATGAAACCGGCATGCTCGATGTCGGCGATGGCCATTCCATTTATTATGAGCGGTGCGGCACGCCCGGCGCCAAGCCCGCGGTGTTCCTGCACGGCGGCCCGGGCGGCGGCATCTCCCCGGCGCATCGCCAGTTGTTCGATCCCGATCTTTACGACGTCCTGCTGTTCGACCAGCGCGGCTGCGGCAAGTCCACGCCGCATGCCGAGCTGGAGGCGAACACGACCTGGCATCTCGTCGCCGACATCGAACGGCTGCGCGAACTGGCAGGGGCCGCGCAATGGCTGGTCTTCGGCGGGTCCTGGGGCTCGACCCTGGCCCTTGCCTATTCGCAGAAGCATCCCGAGCGGGTGAGCGAAATCGTGCTGCGCGGCATCTATCTGTGCACCCGGCCCGAGCTCGACTGGTTCTATCAGTTCGGCGTCTCCGAACTCTTTCCCGACAAATATGAGCGGTTCGTCGCCCCGATCCCGCCCGAGGAGCGCGGCGACATGCTGGCCGCCTATCACCGCCGCCTGACCAGCGGCACGCGCGAGGATCAGGTCGCGGCCGCGCGTGCCTGGAGCCTGTTCGAGGGCGAGGTCGTCACCCTGCTTCCCGACCCCAGCCTCTCGGCCCAGCATGACGAAGGCGACTTCGCCCTCGCCTTCGCCCGGATCGAATCGCATTATTTCGTCCATGGCTGCTGGCTGGAGCCCGACCAGCTGCTGAAGGGCGCGCAGACGCTGCGCGGCATTCCCGGCACGATCGTCCATGGCCGCTACGACATGCCCTGCCCGGTCCGCTACGCCTGGTCGCTGCACAAGGCATGGCCAGAGGCCGACTTCCACCTGATCGAGGGCGCGGGCCATGCCTTTTCGGAGCCCGGCATACTCGACCAGCTGATCCGCGCGACGGATCGTTATGCGGGCAAGGCCGCCGATTAGGGCGGCCGAGGGCAGCTGGGAACATTTGACCCCCGAGTGCATTTGACACCCGCTGACCCCCTCCCTATATCGCAGTCACGCCACGGATCCGGGAAATGACGCGCCGTCGCGCAGCGTGTCGATCGAATAGGACTGGGGCATCTACAGGACGCCGAAGCTGCCGAATTCCAAACGGGAAGTCGCGCAGCTTTTTCGCGTCCTGTCGCACGTCCCGGCCCCGGACAGGGGCACCGAAATTACGGCTGACGAGGCAAAAACACCCATGGCAACCAAGGCAATCGAGGGCGGCACCGTTAAGCGCCGCATCCGCAAGGTGTTCGGCGACATCCACGAAGTGGTGCAGATGCCGAACCTGATCGAGGTTCAGCGCGAATCCTACGAACAGTTCCTGCGTTCGGACCCCTCGATCGGCTATGTGTCGGGCCTGGAAAAGACCCTGCGCTCGGTCTTCCCGATCCGCGACTTCGCGGGCACCGCCGAGCTCGACTTCGTCACCTACGAGCTGGAAGAGCCCAAGTTCGACGTCGAGGAATGCCGTCAGCGCGGCATCACCTATGCGGCGCCGATGCGCGTTACCCTGCGCCTGATCGTGTTCGAGGTGGATCCCGATACGGAAGCCCGTTCGGTCCTCGATATCAAGGAGCAGGACGTCTACATGGGCGACATGCCGCTCATGACCGAGAACGGCACCTTCTTCATCAACGGCACCGAACGCGTCATCGTCAGCCAGATGCACCGCTCGCCGGGCGTGCTGTTCGACCATGACCGCGGCAAGACCCACGCCTCGGGCAAGTATCTCTTCGCGGCGCGCGTGATCCCGTATCGCGGCTCGTGGCTCGACTTCGAGTTCGACGCGAAGGACATCGTCAACGTCCGTATCGACCGCAAGCGCAAGCTGCCGGTGACCACGCTGCTCTATGCGCTGGGCCTGAACGGCGAGGACATCCTCAACTATTTCTACAACCGCGTGACCTTCCTGCGCGGTCCGGGCGGCTGGCAGATCCCGTTCCAGCCCGAGAACTGGCGCGGCGCCAAGCCCGCCTTCGACATCGTCGATGCCAAGTCGGGCGAAGTCGTGTTCGCGGCCGGCCAAAAGATCAGCCCGCGCGCAGCCAACAAGGCTGCCAAGGACGGTCTCGAGACGCTGCTGATCCCGACCGAGGAAATCTTCGGCCGCTACAGCGCCTATGACCTGATCAACGAGACCACCGGCGAAATCTATATCGAGGCGGGCGACGAAGTGTCGGCCGAGAATCTCGAGAAGCTCGACAAGGCCGGCATCGACCGGATCGAACTGCTCGACATCGATCACATCGCCACCGGTCCGTGGATCCGCAACACGCTCGCGGTCGACAAGGCCGAGGAGCGCGAGCAGGCGCTGTCCGACATCTACCGCGTCATGCGCCCCGGCGAGCCGCCGACGCTCGAGACCGCGGAGTCGCTGTTCGCCGGCCTGTTCTTCGATCCGGAGCGCTACGACCTGTCGGCCGTGGGCCGGGTGAAGCTGAACATGCGCCTCGAACTCGACGCGCCGGACACGGTGACCACGCTGCGCAGCGAGGACATCCTGGCGGTCGTCAAGACGCTGGTCGACCTGAAGGACGGCAAGGGCGAAGTCGACGACATCGATAACCTGGGCAACCGCCGCGTCCGTTCGGTGGGCGAGTTGCTGGAGAACCAGTATCGCGTCGGCCTGCTGCGCATGGAGCGTGCGGTCAAGGAGCGCATGTCGTCTGTCGACGTGTCGACCGTCATGCCGAACGACCTGATCAACGCGAAGCCCGCGGTCGCTGCGGTGCGCGAGTTCTTCGGTTCGTCGCAGCTGTCTCAGTTCATGGACCAGACCAACCCGCTATCCGAAGTGACGCACAAGCGTCGCGTTTCGGCCCTCGGGCCGGGCGGTCTCACCCGCGAGCGTGCGGGCTTCGAGGTCCGCGACGTCCATCCGACCCATTATGGCCGCATCTGCCCGATCGAGACGCCGGAAGGCCCGAACATCGGTCTGATCAACTCGCTCGCGACCTTCAGCCGCGTGAACAAGTACGGCTTCATCGAGACGCCGTACCGCAAGATCGTCGACGGCAAGGTGACCAACGAGGTCGTCTATCTGTCGGCGATGGAAGAGGCCAAGCACACCATCGCGCAGGCGAACGCCGAGCTCGATGGCGAGGGTCGCTTCCAGGAGGAGCTGGTTTCGGCGCGTCAGGCAGGCGAATTCCTGATGGCGATCCCCGACACCATCACCCTGATGGACGTGTCCCCGAAGCAGCTCGTCTCGGTCGCAGCCTCGCTGATCCCGTTCCTGGAGAACGACGACGCGAACCGCGCACTGATGGGTTCGAACATGCAGCGTCAGGCCGTGCCGCTGGTGAAGGCGGAAGCGCCCTTCGTCGGCACGGGCATGGAAGAGACCGTGGCACGTGACTCGGGCGCCGCGATCGGCGCACGCCGCGCCGGCATCGTCGATCAGGTCGACGCGTCGCGCATCGTGATCCGCGCCACCGGAGACGTCGAGGCCACCGAGAGCGGCGTCGACATCTACTCGCTGATGAAGTTCCAGCGTTCGAACCAGTCGACCTGCATCAACCAGCGTCCGCTGGTGAAGGTGGGCGACGTCGTGAACGAAGGCGACATCATCGCGGACGGTCCGTCAACCGAGTTCGGTGAGCTTGCCCTGGGCCGCAACGCGCTCGTCGCGTTCATGCCCTGGAACGGCTACAACTATGAGGACTCGATCCTGATCTCCGAGCGGATCGTGAAGGACGACGTGTTCACGTCGATCCATATCGACGAGTTCGAAGTGATGGCCCGCGACACCAAGCTCGGGCCCGAGGACATCACCCGCGACATCCCGAACGTCGGCGAGGAAGCGCTGCGCAACCTCGACGAGGCAGGCATCGTCTATATCGGCGCCGAAGTGGAGCCGGGCGACATCCTGGTCGGGAAGATCACCCCCAAGGGTGAATCGCCGATGACCCCGGAAGAGAAGCTGCTTCGCGCGATCTTCGGCGAAAAGGCCTCGGACGTTCGCGACACCTCGCTGCGCCTTCCCCCGGGCGTTGCCGGCACGATCGTCGACGTTCGCGTCTTCAATCGGCACGGCATCGACAAGGACGAGCGTGCGATGGCGATCGAGCGCGAGGAGATCGAGCGCCTGAAGAAGGACTCGGACGACGAGCGCAACATCCTGAACCGTGCGACCTGGTCGCGCCTTCGCGAGATGCTGATCGGCCAGGTCGCGACCGCGACGCCGAAAGGCATCAAGAAGGGCTCGGAGATCGATCAGGACCTGCTGGACTCGGTCGACCGCCACGAATGGTGGAAGTTCGCCGTCCAGGACGACAAGGCGCAGAGCGATCTGGAAGCCGTCAAGGCGCAGTATGACGAGGCGGTGAAGCGGATCACGGACAAGTTCCATGACCGCCGCGAGAAGCTGGAGCGCGGCGACGAGCTGCCGCCGGGCGTGCTCAAGATGGTCAAGGTGTTCGTCGCGGTGAAGCGCAAGTTGCAGCCGGGCGACAAGATGGCCGGCCGTCACGGGAACAAGGGTGTGATCTCGCGGATCCTTCCGCAGGAGGACATGCCGTTCCTCGCCGACGGTACGCCGGTCGATCTCGTGCTGAACCCGCTGGGCGTGCCGTCGCGCATGAACGTCGGTCAGATCTTCGAGACGCATCTCGGCTGGGCTGCCCGCAACCTGGGCATGCAGGTCGCGCAGGCGCTGGACGAATGGCGCGAAGCCAATCCGGACGCGCAGCCCGGCGAGATGCCGGACGCGGTCAAGTCGCGCCTGATCGAGGTGTACGGCGATCACTATGCCGCCGACATCGAATCGCGTGACGGGTCGCAGATCGCCGAGCTGGTCCAGAACATCCGGACCGGTGTCCCGATGGGCACCCCGGTGTTCGACGGCGCGCGGGAATCGGACGTGTCCGACATGCTGACACTGGCGGGCCTCGATACGTCGGGCCAGTCGACGCTGTATGACGGCCGCACCGGCGACGCGTTCGACCGCAAGGTGACCGTGGGCATCATCTACATGCTCAAGCTCCACCACCTGGTCGACGACAAGATCCACGCGCGTTCGATCGGGCCGTACAGCCTAGTCACCCAGCAGCCGCTGGGCGGCAAGGCGCAGTTCGGCGGTCAGCGCTTCGGCGAAATGGAGGTGTGGGCGCTTCAGGCGTACGGCGCCGCCTACACGCTGCAGGAAATGCTGACGGTGAAGTCGGACGACGTGGTCGGACGTACCAAGGTCTACGAGGCGATCGTCAAGGGCGACGACACGTTCGAGGCGGGCATTCCGGAGAGCTTCAACGTTCTCGTCAAGGAAATGCGTTCGCTGGGCCTGAACGTCGAGCTCAAGGCTCTCGAGGAAGCCACGGACGACGGCGGAGATCTGGCCGAGGCAGCGGAATAAGGGCTCGGGCGCTGCCTCGCGGCGGCGCCCACCCTCCCCTGCCCACCCAAGGAATTTGACCCTCCCGAAGGGACGACAGAAATGAACGAACTGACCAATTTCGCGAACCCGGTCGCAAAGCCGGAAACCTTCGACCAGATCCAGATCGGTATCGCTTCGCCGGACCGTATCCGCAGCTGGTCGTTCGGTGAGATCAAGAAGCCCGAGACGATCAACTACCGCACGTTCAAGCCCGAGCGTGACGGCCTGTTCTGCGCGCGCATCTTCGGTCCGATCAAGGATTACGAGTGCCTGTGCGGCAAGTACAAGCGCATGAAGTACAAGGGCATCGTCTGCGAGAAGTGCGGCGTCGAGGTCACCGTCTCGAAGGTCCGCCGCGAGCGCATGGGCCATATCGAGCTGGCCGCCCCGGTCGCGCACATCTGGTTCCTGAAGTCGCTGCCGTCGCGCATCGGCCTGCTGCTCGACATGCAGCTCAAGCAGCTCGAGCGCGTCCTGTACTTCGAGAGCTACATCGTCACCGAGCCGGGCCTGACCCCGCTGGAGAAGTATCAGCTCCTCACCGAGGACGAGCTGCTCGACGCGCAGGACCAGTATGGCGAGGACGCCTTCTCCGCCGGCATCGGCGCGGAAGCGGTCAAGATCATGCTCATGGACCTCGACCTCGAGGGTGAGCGCAGGGACCTGCTCGAAGAGCTGGCGACGACCAAGTCGGAGCTGAAGCCCAAGAAGATCATCAAGCGGCTGAAGGTCGTCGAGAGCTTCATCGACTCGGGCAACCGCCCCGAGTGGATGATCCTCGACGTCGTTCCGGTCATCCCGCCCGAGCTGCGCCCGCTGGTGCCGCTGGACGGCGGCCGCTTCGCGACCTCGGATCTGAACGATCTGTATCGCCGCGTGATCAACCGCAACAACCGCCTGAAGCGGCTGATGGAACTGCGCGCGCCGGACATCATCGTCCGCAACGAAAAGCGCATGCTTCAGGAAGCCGTCGACGCGCTGTTCGACAATGGCCGCCGCGGCCGCACCATCACCGGTGCGAACAAGCGTCCGCTCAAGTCGCTGTCCGACATGCTCAAGGGCAAGCAGGGCCGCTTCCGTCAGAACCTGCTCGGCAAGCGCGTCGACTATTCGGGCCGTTCGGTCATCGTGACCGGTCCGGAGCTCAAGCTGCACCAGTGCGGCCTGCCCAAGAAGATGGCGCTCGAGCTGTTCAAGCCGTTCATCTACGCCCGTCTGGACGCCAAGGGTCTCTCGATGACCCTGAAGCAGGCCAAGAAGTGGGTCGAGAAGGAGCGCAAGGAAGTCTGGGACATCCTGGACGAGGTGATCCGCGAGCACCCGGTTCTGCTGAACCGCGCGCCGACGCTTCACCGTCTGGGCATCCAGGCGTTCGAGCCGGTGCTGATCGAGGGCAAGGCGATCCAGCTTCACCCGCTGGTCTGCTCGGCCTTTAACGCCGACTTCGACGGTGACCAGATGGCCGTCCACGTTCCCCTGAGCCTCGAGGCTCAGCTGGAAGCGCGCGTCCTGATGATGTCGACCAACAACATCCTGTCGCCCGCGAACGGCAAGCCGATCATCGTTCCGTCGCAGGACATGGTGCTGGGTCTCTATTATCTGTCGATGGAGAAGACCAACGAGCCGGGCGAAGGCATGCTGCTCGGCGACATGGCCGAGGTGCACCAGGCGCTCGACGCCGGCGCGGTGACCCTCCACACCAAGATCGTCAGCCGCGTTCCGCAGACCGACGAGGACGGCAACCAGTACCTGAAGCGCTACGAGACCACCCCGGGCCGCATGCTGCTCGGCGAGTGTCTGCCGAAGTCGCACAAGGTGCCGTTCGAGACCGTCAACCGCCTCCTTACCAAGAAGGACGTGGGCGACGTGATCGACGAGGTCTATCGCCACACCGGCCAGAAGGAGACCGTGCTGTTCGCCGACGCCATCATGGCGCTGGGCTTCCGTCACGCGTTCAAGGCGGGCATCTCGTTCGGCAAGGACGACATGCTCATCCCGGCCGAGAAGGTGAAGCTGGTCGACGACACCCGCGAGCAGGTGAAGGACTATGAGCAGCAGTATCAGGACGGCCTGATCACGCAGCAGGAGAAGTACAACAAGGTCATCGACGCCTGGAGCCGCTGCGGCGACCAGGTGGCGTCGGCCATGATGGACGAGATCAAGGCCGTTCGCCGCGACGAGGCGACCGGTCGCGAGCTGCCGATCAACTCGATCTACATGATGGCGCACTCCGGTGCCCGTGGTTCGCAGGCCCAGATCAAGCAGCTGGCCGGCATGCGCGGCCTGATGGCCAAGCCGTCGGGCGAGATCATCGAGACGCCGATCATCTCGAACTTCAAGGAAGGTCTGACCGTCCTTGAGTACTTCAACTCGACCCACGGCGCCCGCAAGGGTCTGGCCGACACTGCGCTCAAGACGGCAAACTCGGGTTACCTGACCCGCCGTCTGGTCGACGTGTCGCAGGACTGCGTCGTCATGGAAGAGGATTGCGGTACCGAGCGTGCGCTCGAGATGAAGGCGATCGTCCAGGGCGGCTCGACCATCGCGTCGCTCGGCGAGCGCATCCTGGGCCGCACCACGGCCGAGGATGTGGTCGATGCCAAGACCGGCGAAGTCGTGATCCCGTCGGGCACGTTGCTCGACGAGGCCGCGGTCGCACGGATCGAGGCGATCGGCGTGCAGGGGATGAAGATCCGCTCGCCGCTGGTCTGCGAGGCGCAGTTCGGCGTGTGCGGCAAGTGCTACGGGCGTGACCTCGCCCGCGGTACGCCGGTGAACATCGGCGAAGCGGTGGGCGTCATCGCCGCCCAGTCGATCGGCGAGCCGGGCACGCAGCTGACCATGCGTACCTTCCACATCGGCGGCGCGGCTCAGCTCAACGAGCAGTCGAACCTCGAAGCCACATCGGACGGCACGATCGAGTATCGCGACCTGCGCATTATCGAGGACCAGCGCGGTCGTCGCGTGGTGCTCAGCCGCTCCGGCGAACTGGCGATCGTCGACATGGACGGCCGCGAGCTGGCGGTGCACCGCATCCCCTATGGCGCGCACGTGCTGTATGACGATGGCCACATCGTCAGCCAGGGCGACCGCATGGCGGAGTGGGATCCGTTCACCATGCCGGTGATCACCGAGACGGGCGGTACCGCCAAGTACCAGGACCTGGTCGACGGCAAGACGCTGACCGAGCAGGTCGACGAAGCGACGGGCATCACCCAGCGCGTCGTCACCGAGAACCGGATCACCGCCAAGAAGGAGGATCTGCGTCCGCGGATCACCCTGCTGGACGGCAATTCGGGCGAGGCCGCACGCTATATGCTGGCGCCCGGTGCGGTGCTGTCGGTCGAGGACGGTGCAGAGGTGAAGGCAGGCGACGTGGTCGCCCGTGTCGCCCGCGAGTCTGCCAAGACCCGCGACATCACCGGCGGTCTGCCGCGCGTCGCCGAGCTGTTCGAGGCACGCAAGCCCAAGGAAAACGCGATCATCGCGAAGGTCTCGGGCCGCGTCGTTTTCGGCAAGGACTACAAGGCCAAGCGCAAGATCGGGATTCAGCCCGAGGACGGCGGCGAGGTCGTGGAGTATCTGGTTCCGAAGTCGAAGGTGATCGACGTTCAGGAAGGCGACTATGTCAAGCGTGGCGACAACCTGATCGGCGGCTCCCCGGATCCGCACGACATTCTCGAGGTGCTCGGCATCGAGCCGCTCGCTGAATATCTCGTGTCGGAAATCCAGGAAGTCTATCGACTCCAGGGCGTGAAGATCAACGACAAGCACATCGAGGTGATCGTTCGCCAGATGCTGCAGAAGGTCGAGATCACCGACGGCGGCGACACCACGCTGCTGGCCGGCGAACAGGTCGATCGCGAGGAGATGGACTCGATCAACGCGAAGCTCGAGAGCAACCAGCAGCCTGCACAGGGCAAGCCCATCCTGCTCGGCATCACCAAGGCGTCGCTGCAGACCCGCAGCTTCATCTCGGCGGCGTCGTTCCAGGAGACCACCCGCGTCCTCACCGAGGCTGCGGTCCAGGGCAAGCAGGACACGCTGAACGGCCTCAAGGAGAATGTGATCGTCGGTCGCCTGATCCCGGCGGGTACCGGTGCGGGCATGAACCGCCTGCGCGTGGCGGCCACGTCGCGCGATGCGGCACTCCGCGTCCAGCAGCGCGCGCTGCAGGCAGCCCTGATCGCGCCCGAGAGCGCGGCTCAGGAACATGCAGCCGAACTGGCGCGCGACGTCCGTGACGCGGGCGGCACCGGCAGCGATCCGCTGGCGAGCGTCGTTCCCTCGGGCACCGGCACCGATGCCGATGCCGGCGAGTATCTGAACGAAGGCGAGTAATCGCCCCGTCCAGCGCCTCGCGTCGCTGAATAAAAAGAGCCGCCGCCCGGGATGCCGGGCGGCGGCTTCTTTTTTGTCGGCTAAGCGTCCGGGACGTGTGAGCCGCCCGGCGCGGGGATTATTTCGGCGGTTCTAGGGGATGGCGGTTCCGCTCCGCGCTGAGGTAAGCGACGTCTGAAGACCCCCTGGCTGGAGATCGACAACAACATCGCCGAACGCGCGATCCACAGCATCGTGATCAGCCGCAAGAACTGGCTGTCCGCCGGATCAAAGGCGGGCGGCCAACGTGCCCCCGCGATTTACAAGGTGATCGAGACCTGCAAGCTGAACCTGTCGAGCCGCAGTCTTACGTCGCTGACGTCATCGCCAAAATCCCCGGCAACTGGCCTGCGGCGCGTTGGGACGAGCTCATGCCGTGGCACTGGCGCCCAGACTTCGAGACGATCGCCGACGCCGCATAGGCATGTCGCAATTCGCCCCAGTTGCGGAAGGTCCTTTAAT
The DNA here is from genome assembly GCF_055521555.1 of Sphingomonas sp. BL-S-25. NCBI lineage: Bacteria > Pseudomonadati > Pseudomonadota > Alphaproteobacteria > Sphingomonadales > Sphingomonadaceae > Sphingomonas > Sphingomonas sp. BL-S-25. Next base: position 3,764,859 of record NZ_CM145486.1, on the reverse strand, counting down.
TTGGGTCGGCAGCGAGAATCGCCGTCCCGCCCGATCGAAGAGCGCTTTCAACCTCACTAGCGAAGCGTTCGATATCAGAATAGACACACAGGAAATCGGTCGAGACCCTGCGAGTTCGATCGTCGTCGGCCGCCAGTGACACTTGAACTCGCAAGGTCCCGCGTCGATCATCTGGACTTATGACAAGTGCCAGTAATGGCCCGTCCTCAAGCTCTTCTCCAATTGTCAGCGCGACGGGGATCGCAATCGGGAAATTAGCCAGCGCATCCAAGAATTTCCGCACTTGGCCTGTGAACACGACATACCCTGTCTCACCTGAAAAACCGCTAGCCGAAACCATGGCATCAAATTGTCCGAGGTCATCGCCTCCCTCGAACCAGAGGGTGAGTTTATTCTGGTCGGACATAAGCCAAGGCTAGCGGAAGCCATGGTCACTTTCCATCGGTTATCATCGTTCCGCGGTTATCAGACCACGCTTATCCTGAGGTCGGGACCGGGCGCCCTCATTACGGCGGCAACGCTCTAATGCGAATTGTTTGCATTAGCCGATCTGGCCTGCTAGCCGCGCCGCCATGTCGCTTCATTCCCTGCCGCTGGTGGCGCTCGCACTGCTCGTTCCGACCCTTGCCCAGGCGCAGACCCAGGATCCGAGCGCCAGTCCGGCGGCCGGGGAGCAGAAGCTGGAGGACCTTGACGACGAGATCGTCGTCACCGCCGCGCGCACCATCCTGCCGCCTTCTGCCCTCCCCCTGACGATCGACATCATCGACAAGCAGACGCTCGACCAGCAGATGGCGATTGCCGGTTCCACCGTCGATGCGGTCGCCCTGCTGACCCCGTCCTTCTCGCCCACCCGCCAGAAGCTGTCGGGATCGGGCGAGACGCTGCGCGGCCGCTCGCCGCTCTATGCGATCAACGGCATCCCGCAGACGACGCCGCTGCGCGACGGCAGCCGCGACGGCTTCACCATCGACGGCTTCTTCGTCGATCGGGTCGAGCTGATCTATGGCTCGAACGCGCTTCAGGGCGTCGGCGGCACCGGCGGCATCGTCAACCAGGTCACCGTCGGCGCGCCGCGCAAGGAAGGCCTGTCGGGCCGTATCCTGGTTCAGGGCACCGCCGACACCGGCTTCCATGACGACGGGCTTGGCGGCAAGCTGGGCGGGCTGCTCCAGTATCGCTCGGGCCGGTTCGATGCGACGATCGGCGGCGTCTATGAAAAGCGCGGCGCCTATTATGACGGCGACGGTCGCCGGATCGGAATCAACCTGACCCAGGGCGAGACCCAGGATTCACAGACGACCAACGGCTTCGCCCGGCTCGGCTATGCCGTTTCCGACACCGCCCGGCTCGACCTGATCGCCAGCCGCTACGAGATGAAGGGCGATGGCGACTATATCGCGCTGGCCGGCAATCGCCTGACCGGCGTCCCCACCTCGGCGATCCGCGGCGACGCCCCGGGCAAGCCCGCTGCCAGCCGGACCGAGAGCGTCGCGCTGACCTTCACCGACACCAATCTGGCGGGCGGCAATCTGATCGCCCAGATCTTCTTCAATCGCACCCACGACACGTTCGGTGGCGAGATAAACCCGATCGCGACCTTCCAGGATCCGGCGCTCGATCCCAGTTTCAAGCTGTTCGACCAGTCCGAGAACCGCTCGCGCAAGCTGGGCGCCAAGCTCAGCTACGAACGCGCCCTGCCCGGCTTCGAGGACCTGACCGCGACGATCGGCGTCGATGCGCTGACCGACAAGACCGAACAGCGGCTGATCGCCACCAACCGTGTCTGGGTGCCGCCCAGCAGCTTCCGCAGCATCGCCCCCTTCGCCCAGGCCAATCTCAAGTTGTTCGACGGCATGCTCCGCCTCGCCGGCGGTGCGCGGTACGAGAATGTCGAGATCCGCATCGACGATTATCGCACGCTCGCCTCGACCACCTTCGTCAATACGGACCCGTCCACCTATGGCGGCGTCGCGGTTTCGGGCGGCCGCCCCAGCTTCTCCGACCTGTTGCTCAACGGCGGCGTCATCATCGAGCCGGTCAAGGGCATCCGCGCCTATGCCAGCTATGCCGAGGGCTTCACCGTCCCCGACATCGGCCGCATCACCCGGTCGATCAACCGACCGGGCGTCGACCTCGACAATTTCCTCGATATCAGCCCGATCATCTCGAACAATCGCGAGATCGGATTCGAAGTGAAGCGCGGCCCGCTCGATGCCAGCGCAACCTATTTCTGGTCGTCCAGCGACAAGGGCCAGTTACTGATCGCCCGCCCCGACCGCATCTTCGACGTCCAGCGCCAGCGCGTCGAGATCAAGGGGCTCGAACTCAGCCTGCGCTTCGCACTCCCGGTCGAAGGGCTCCGCGTCGGGGTCGGCTATGCGCATCTCAAGGGCCGCTATGACAGCGACAGCGCCAATCCCGACGGGATCGTCGACACCGATCTTGACGGCGTCAACATCTCGCCCGATCGCCTGAACCTGTCGGCCAGCTATGCCCGCGGGCGGCTCGCGGCGCTGGTCCAGACCAATTTCTATCTGGCGCGCAGCTTCCACGGAAAGGCCAACCCCGATCCACGCAACGATTTCGGCGGCTATACGCTGACCGACGCCAGCATCCGCTATGATATCGGCTTCGGCGCGCTGTCGCTGAGCGCGCTCAACCTCTTCGACAAATTCTATATCGATTACAGCAGCGATACCCGGCTCCCGACCGACAATTTCGCCTTTTTCGCCGGACGCGGGCGGACCCTGACGCTCGGCTGGGACTATCGGTTCTGACGATGCGGCTGCTCGATCTCCTCCATCGCTGGACCGGCGGGCTGCTCGGGCTGGTCCTTGCCATGCTCGGCCTGACCGGCGCGATCCTGGTCCACCGCTTCGCCTGGATCCGCCTGCCCCATGCCCAGGATCCGCTGGCCGGAGACGTCGAGACGATCGCAGCGGCGACGCGAAAGCTGATGGCCGAGGGCGGCGGCAAAGTGGACGGCATCATCTATGCCAACCCCGATTTCGGCCTGCACCTCTTGCGCACCGGCGAGGGCAGCGGCGCCTATGCGGATCAGGCCGGCAATCTGGTGGCCAGCTGGCACAGCCAGTGGGAGCGCCCCGAGCTGTGGATCTTCGATCTTCACCACCATCTGCTTGCCGGCGACACGGGCGAGACGGTGATCGGTATCGCCGGACTGGCAGCGATCTTCTTCGTCGTCTCGGGCGCGATCCTGTGGTGGCGCACGCGCCGGACCTTCAAGTTCAAGCTGTGGCCCGCGCGGATGAGCCGTCCCGCGATCGTGATGCATCACCGCGACCTGGGCATCGTCATGGCGCCCTTGCTGTTCCTGTCCGCGCTGACCGGCACGATGATGATCTTCAAGCCCGTCGCCAATCTGGTCACCGCGCCCTTCTCCTCGGCGGCCGAGGTGAAACAGTCGATGACGCCGCCCAAGCTGATCAGCGGACCGCTGAACCCAGATCTCGACCTGACCGCGCTGCTACGCACCGCCGCGCAGCGCTTCCCCGGTGCGGAGTTCCGTATCCTGTCGCTGCCGGCGAAGCCCGGTGCCCCGATCACGCTGCGGATGCGCCAGCAGGCCGAATGGCTGCCCAATGGCCGCACTACCCTGTGGTTCGACGCATCGACCGGACAGATGCTGGCCGCGCGCGACGCCCTCACGATGCCGATGGGTGCACAGGTCTTCAACACCGCCTATCCGCTTCACGCCGCCAAGGTCGGCGGCCTGGCCTATCGCCTTGTCATGACCCTTTCCGGCCTCGCCATGACGCTGCTGGGCAGCTTCGCGGTGTGGACCTTCTGGTTCAAGCGCCCGAAGAAGCGTCCTGCACGGCGGCCGACCGCCGTCATGGATCAGCAGGCTGCCGCCCGCTGATCCCGTGCGGAGGGGCCGACCTTAACCCGTCTGTCGCGTGCGCAGCCGCCGCCACCCCGCCTCACCGAGCAGCGCAGCCAGCATCGTCAGTCCGGTCAACGGCAGCGCAACTGCCAGGACCAGCATCGCCGCGGCCAGCCCGCGCTCGCGACGCGGGTCGCCGCGGGGCGGCTCGCGCAGTCGGCCGTCGCGGCGGCGCTTCCACCACATCACCGTGCCGGTGATGCCCAGCACCCAGATGGCGATGCAACCGAACAGCATCAGCAGACGGTTGAGTTCGCCATATTCCTGGCCCTGATGGACGGCGATGCCCCATTCGATCGCGTTCGCGCCCGCGCCGAAGTCGGCCCGGCGGGCATCCTGGATCACCGCGCCGGTCGCGGCATCGAGATAGACGGCATGCGCCTCCTCGGCGCGCGTGGCGAGGTGCGACACCAGATAGGGCGCACCGGGGCGAGCCGGCAGCGTCATCGTCCAGGGCGCGGTCATGCCGACCCACTGCGCGCGCGACGCGATCAGGTCCGGAGTGACCGCCACCGGCCCCGAGGATTGCGGCACCGGCGCCGACTGCATCGACCAGGGCAAGGTCGCCTTGCCGCCATGCCCCTCATGGCCCTCATGCTCGTCATGCACTGCCGCCTTCGGCCCCGGTCGCTCGGGCCGGCCAAGCCCCTGCGCGGCGACCCATTGGTTCAGCTTGGCGCCGGCGAACACCGTCCAGGGCATTCCGGTGACGGCCAGGAACAGGACGACCGCCGCCGCGAGGATCCCGATTGAGCCATGAAGGTCGCGCCAGAACAGCCGGCTGCGCGGCCGGCCGCGGAGCCCGATCGCCGGCGATCCTCCGCGCGGCCACCACAGGATCAGCCCGGTGATCACCAGCATGATCGCCCATCCCGCGACGATCTCGACCAGCGCATTCCCCACCGGACCGGTGATCGCCAGGCTGTGCAGTTCCTTGATCGTCGCCATGATCCCGCCGCCTGCCGCGGTGCCGAGCAGCACCCCGCGATAGGGATCGACGAACCCCAGTCGCTTCGATCCATCAGGCATCTGCAGCGTGACGCGCCAGCTTTCGTCAGCCCCCGCGGGCCGCGTCACCTGGGTGACGCGACCGCCCGAGGTCCGCTCCGCCGCCGCGATCAGGGCAGTGACCGGCCTGGCCGGAACCGACGCCTCGACCTGACTCCAGCTGCGATAGACCTGCCGCTCGATCTCGGGCTTGTAGAGATACAGGCCGCCGGTCACGGCCAGCCACAACATGACCGGCAGGACGACGATCCCGGCATAGAAATGCCAGCGCCAGGCGGTGCGATAGAGGTTACCCATCTTCAGAACCTCGCACGCAGCCCGCCATAAACGGCGCGGCGCTCAACGGGATAGAAGGCAACAGTTTCCGCGCTGGATTGCACGACGGCGGAAATATCGCCGATCGCGCGCTTGCCGGTCAGGTTGCGCGCGTCGAGGAACAGCGACACCTTGCCCAGATCGGCTTCGGCACCCAGCCCCAGCAACGCGTAACCGGGCACCTTCACCGTATTGCGGTAATCCGCCCACGCGCCCTGCGGCACCCACTCCACCCGCGGGGTCACGGCGAAACGCGCGGTGCCGAGCCTCAGTTCGCCACGCCACAGATGCTCCGGGACGACCGGCAACCGGTTGTCGCGATACTGGGCGTCGTCGCGGAAGCGGAAGTCGCTGTAGAGATAGACCTGCCGCAGCGTGGCCCATGGCGTCAGCGCCAGCGCGAGACTTGCCTCGACGCCCTGATGCCGGGTCCGATCGGCATTGAAGGTCGCGGCGGGAATGGTCGGAGCGGTCGTGAACTGCAGCATCTCGCCCGTCAGGTCGGCGCGGTACAGGCTGAGATCCCAGCGCGCGATCCCGCGCGCGCCGCGCGTGCCGATTTCGATCGTCCAGGCGCGTTGCGGATCGAGCGGGACGAAGCCCGCCAGCGGCGCCTGGACGAGTTCGCCAAAGCCGGGGAATTCTGCCGAGCGGCTGTAATTGGCATAGACCTCCGCGCCTGCCAGCGGCGTCCACGACAGGCCGAGCTTGGGGGAGAAGGCATCATAGCTTTGGCGCGCGCTGTTGGTGGGAACCCGAACATTGTCGATATCCCGCGTCGCGTTCGATTGAACCGCGCCGCCGATCAGGGTCAGGCCCGCGATCGGGGTAATGCGCAACTCGCCATAGCTGTTGATCGTCTGCGCCCGCTGCCACACCTCCGCGGTCGGAGCTCCGCGCCTGCCGCCGACATTGACAAACTGGCGGGCATGGACGGTCCCGAACCGCGCCTGGGTGCCGACCACGATCTGGGTCGGCATTCCCGCGAGCTGCCCGGACCAGTCATAGCTGGCGAAGATGCCGCGATCGTCCGACTTCTGGTCGATCACCTGAAAGATCGGGTGAAACAGCTGCTTGGTATTCCAATAGGCGCCGAACGTGACCCTCCCCGCGCCGAGGTCGACGACGGTCCGGTTCTGCAGCCGGATCGAATCGATGTCGCGCGCCTGATCGCCGGCACTATTGGCGGGCAGCGATTGCGCGGGATTGGTCAGCGCCTGAGACAATGTCAGCGAGCCCGGCAGCTCCTGCCGGATATGGTTGATCGAGGCGTAGAAACGCGTCTCGATCCCCTCGCCCAGCCGCAGCCCGGCATTGCCGTTGAAGCGCAGCGCGAACCGCTCCGCATGGTCGCGGTCACCGTCGGAACGGTCGAGCGTCACCGCGGCAAAGGCATCGCCCGCCCACTGCGACACACCATAGGCCAGCTTGCCGCGCACCGTGTCGAAGCTGCCGCCGTCCAGCCGCACCTCCAGCCCGCTGGCGCTGCGACCGGTCGGCGTCACGGCATTGATCGCGCCGCCCAGCGTCGATCCGCCGAAGCGCAGCGCGTTGCCACCGCGATAGACCTCGATCCGCTCGAAGACCTGCGGGTCCAGCTCCTGGAAATCGCCATTGTCGTCGGCAAGGTTGATCGGGATGCCGTCCTGCAGCAGCGTCAGCCCGCGCATGTGGAACCCGCGGCTGATGCCCGATCCGCGGATCGAGATGCGGACCTCCTGCCCGAAGCGCGGCTGGGCATAGATGCCGGGCGAGAAGGCGAGCGCGTCGCGCAGCGATACGGCGACCTTGTTCTCGAACTCCTCGGCCGGGACGATGTCCGATCCGCCGGGCGGCAGGTCGATCGGCACCCGTTCGCCGAGAACGATGATGTTGGGATCCGCCTGCACCTGGGCAAGGGCGAAGGAAGGAATGCCGCAGGCCAGCCCCGCGAGCAGCAACGCACGAAGTTTCATTGATGTACCACCTCTGATGCGCGCCGGCGCAGGGGCGCCGCACACGCAGGATCACGACCCGGGCACCTGCCGGGTATCGGAATTCAGAGGATGGCGGGTGGTCCGGTCGAGGGCGGTGGCGGAGCGGCCAGGCCTCTGCCGATGGAGACGGCCGACAGGCGCGAGCGGGTGTCGGCGATCGCCGCCGCGACGGGGGCCACGACCGCAGGCACGTCGCTGCCCAGCATCGCCTGGGCCATGCCGGCGAAGGCGCAATGCTCGGCCGTGTTCGACTCGCCCGGCTTCTCCTTGTGAATGCGGCCTTCGCCATCGACCCATGCGGTCGAGACCATGCCGCCGGTACACAGGGTCACGGCGAAGGCGCCGCTGGTCGCGGGCATCCAGCCGGCCGGGATCATCGCGCGCACCGTCAGCGCCAGCGCGATCAGGGTGATCGCGATCGGGGTGCGAAGAAAGGCGCGTGTGCCGGTCACGCCGCCGCGCTAGGCGCTTCGCCGGGCGCTGTCCACCTCTCGACTTGCGACCCCCGCAATCCTATTTTCGGGTCATGGCAACCGAACTCTATGATCTGACGATCCCGGCCTTCCTCCGCGGATTCGACGCGCTTTCCAACCTTCTGGAGAAGGCGCGTGCCCATGCCGATGGCTGCAACATCCCCCATGAGCGGCTGCTGGAAGCGCGCCTCTACGAGGACATGGGCCCGCTGACCTCGCAGGTGCAGCGCGCCAGCGATGCGGCGAAGTTCACCGCGGTACGGCTGGGCCAGATCGACAATGTCGTGATGCCCGACGAGGAAAAGAGCTTCGACGAACTCCAGGCGCGGATCGCGAGGACGGTCGAGTTTCTGCGCTCGGTCGATCCGGCCGCGATCAATGGGCGCGAGGATGCCGATGTCGAGCTGAAGACCGCCAAGAAAAGCTTCGCCTTCAAGGGCCGCGCCTATGCGCTCGAATTCGCCCTTCCCAATTTCTACTTCCACCTGACCACCGCCTACGCGATCCTGCGCATGAAGGGCGTGCCGGTCGGCAAGATGGATTATCTCGGCGGACTCTGACCCCTCGCGACGGGGCCGCAAAAAAAATTCGTCGAGGCTGTCGAATCCGCCAGCGCTCGCTCGTCGTCAGATCGGGAACACGGCAATCGTTGTTCCGCAGCAAGGAGATCGAAGATGCGCGTGATGGTATTCGTCAAGGCGACCGAGGATAGCGAAGCGGGTCGCATGCCCACCCCCGAGTTGCTCGAGGCGATGACCAGCTTCAACGAGGAACTGGTCAAGGCCGGCATCATGCTGGGCGGAGACGGGCTGAAGCCCTCGTCCTTCGGCAAGCGGGTGGCATTCGACGGCCCCGGCCGCACCGTGATCGACGGCCCCTTTGCCGAGACCCGCGAGCTGGTCGCCGGCTACTGGCTTTGGGAGGTCAAGGACATGGACGAGGCGGTCGAGTGGGTGAAGCGCTGCCCCAACCCGATGTTCGGCCCCAGCGAGATCGAGATCCGCCCCTTCTACGAGATGGAGGATTTCGCCGAAGTGCTGACGCCCGACATCGTCGAGCGCGAGGCAAAGCTGCGCGACGAAACCGGTAACTGAGCGATCCTGGCGGCCGCCGCTTGTCCTCGCCGCGTGAAGGCGACAGACAGGCGGCGTGGCGGCGAGCGATAGTCATCGAGCGATCGAGACGGTGTTCCGGATCGAACAGGCGCGGCTGATCGCCGGCCTGGCGCGGATGCTGCGCGACATCGGCCGGGCGGAGGAGCTGGCGCAGGATGCGCTGGTGATCGCCCTGTCAGAATGGCCGAGGACGGGCATTCCCGACCGCCCCGGCGCCTGGCTGATGGCAACCGCAAAGCGCCGCGCGATCGACGATCTGCGCCGCGCCCGGATGATCGAGCGCAAGCATGCCGAGATCGGGCACGATCAGGGGAGCGATCGCACGACCGACGTCGAGGCGATCGAGGCGGCGATGGACGACGATATCGGCGACGAGCTGCTCGGCCTGATCTTCACTGCCTGTCACCCGGTCGTGCCGACCGACGCGCGGATCGCGCTCACGCTGCGCCTGATCGGCGGCCTGACCGTCGAGGAGATCGCCCGCGCATTCCTGGCCACCGAGCCGACCATCGCGCAGCGGATCGTGCGCGCCAAGAAGACGATCGCCGCCGCCGGGCTGGCGTTCGAGGTTCCGCACGGGCCGGAGCGCGGCGCGCGGCTCGTCTCGGTGCTGGAGGTCGTCTATCTGATCTTCAACGAGGGCTATGCCGCGACCAGCGGCGACGACCTGGTCCGCCCCGCGCTCTGCGCCGAGGCACAGCGGCTCGGGCGGCTCCTCGCCGGCCTCGCGCCCGATGAGCCCGAGGTCCACGGCCTTTTGGCGCTGATGGAAATCCAGGCGTCGCGCCTCGCTGCCAGGAGCGCCCCGGACGGCAGCTTCGTGCCGATCACCGAGCAGGATCGCGGGCGCTGGGACCGGCTGCTGATCCAGCGCGGTCTTGCTGCCCTCGCCCGGGTCAAGGCGCTGGGCGGCGCGGACGGTCCCTATGCGCTTCAGGCAGCGATCGCCGCCTGTCACGCACGCGCGGCCACCGCCGAGGCTACCGACTGGCACCGCATCGCCGGCCTCTACGACCGGCTGCGGCAGGTGATGCCCTCGCCGATCGTCGACCTCAATCGCGCCGTCGCACACAACATGGCGTTCGGTCCCGAGGCGGGGCTGGCGCTGATGGACGCGCTGGCCGAGGCGGAGGCGCTGCGGGGATATGCGCCGCTGCCCGCGGCCCGCGGCGACTTGCTGTTCCGCGCCGGCCGCCTGGCCGAGGCGCGCGAGGCCTTCCACGCCGCCGCGGCGCTCACCCGCAATGCCCGCGAGCGCGCGTTCCTGCTCGCGCGGGCCGAGGCCTGCGGCTAGGGTTCAGCCCATCTCGACGATGCGATTGCCCAGCCGCTCGGCCTCGCCGCGATCATGCGTCACCATCAGGATCGGCAGCTTCACCTCGTCACGCAGCCGCTCGATCACCGTCATGATCTCCTCACGCCTGGCGCGGTCAAGCGATGACAGTGGCTCGTCGAGCAACAGAAAGGCGGGGTCTGACAGCAAAGCCCGCCCGATCGCCACCCGCCGCGCCTCGCCGCCCGACAGGCTGCGCGGCCAGCGGTCGACCAGCGGCGCGATGCCGAGAAAGGCGATCACCTCGTCCACGCCCAGCCCCCCGGCATCCTCGCGCCGTCCGTAGAGCAGATTGGCGCGAACCCGCAGGTGCGGAAACAGCCGCGCCTCCTGGAACACATAACCCACCCTTCGGCGCGCGACCGGTACGTCTGTTGTACGATCGTACAAGATCGTGCCGCCCACCCGGATATGGCCGTCATCCGGGGTCAGCAGCCCCGCCACCATGTTGAGGACACTGGTCTTGCCGGCACCCGACGGGCCGAACAGCACGGTCAGCCCCTCGCCCGGCTCGATCCGGCAGCGGACCTCGGTGTCGCCGAGCCGCTTGGTCACCTCGACGTCAAAGGACATGCATCCGCCTCCCCGCGCGGCGGGCGATCAGTTCGGAGGCGACGAGCGCGGCGAGCGAGAGCAGGACCGAGATGATCGACAGCCGCAGCACCATCGCCTCGCCATCGGGCATCTGCAGCGCCGAATAGATCGCAAGCGGCAGCGTCTCGGTCTCGCCGGGGACGTTCGAAACGAAGGTGATCGTCGCGCCGAACTCGCCCAGTGCGCGCGCGAAGCCGAGCACGACCCCGGCGACGATCCCGGGCAGGCTGAGCGGCAGCGTGATCGTGCGGAACACCCGCCAGGGCGATGCGCCCAGCGTGCGCGCGGCGCTTTCCAGCCGCAGGTCGACCGCCTCGATCGACAGGCGCATCGCGCGGACCATCAGCGGCAGCGCCATGACCCCCGCGGCGATCGCGGCGCCGGTCCAGCGGAACAGCACGGTGACCCCGAACATCCGCTCGAGCAGGCCCCCGACCGGGCCCTCCGGCGCGAAGGCCAGCAGCAGCAGCCAGCCGGTCACGACCGGCGGCACGACCAGTGGCAGATGGACCAGTCCATCGAGCAGGACCCGCCCCGGAAAACGTGCACGTGCAAGTATCCAGGCGAGCGCAAAGGCCAACGGAAGCGTGAACAGGACTGCGGCAAGGCCCACCTGAAGCGACAGGAGGACGATGCCCCATTCGGCCGGGGTCAGCATGTCATCCGGTCGTGAAGCCGTGGCGCGCGAAGATCGCCCTGCCCTCGCGCGAAATCAGGAAGCGGCGAAACCCCTCGGCCTCGGCATGGGTCGATCGCTTCAGCCGGGCGATCGGGTAGCGGATCGGCGGATGACTGTCGGCGGGGAAGACCCCCGCGATCCGCACCCGGCGCGAGGCACGGGCGTCGGTGGCATAGACCACGCCGTACCGGGCGGCGCCGCGCTCGACCAACGCGAGGGCGGCGCGGACATTCTCGGCGCGGACCACGCGCGGTGCCAGACGCGGCCACAGGCCCAGCCGCTCGAACGCAGCCTTGCCATAGCGTCCGGCCGGGACCGATGCGGGATCGGCCATCGCCAGCCGGCCGGTGCCGAGCAACGCCGGCAGCGGCGAACCGCGCTGGAGCGGGACGGCGCGACCGTCGCGGACGTGGGCGACGAGCACCAGCCGGTTGCCGAGGAAATCGACGCGGCTGCCCGGGACGAGCAGCCCGCGGCGCTGGAGATCGTCCATCCAGGCCTCGTCCGCGGACACGAACAGGTCGGCCGGAGCACCGGCCGCCGCCTGGCGCGCGAGTGCCGAGGACGCGGCGAAGGAAATCACCGGCCGGGCATGCCCCTTGCGCGCCCAGACGTCCGCCGCCTCGGTCATCGATTCCTGGAGGCTGGCGGCGGCCAGCACGATCGGCGCACCGCCGCCCCTGCCCTGCGCCATCAGCGGTGCAGCCGCCGGCACCAGAAGCAGCAGGCCGAGCGTCAGGACGATCAGCAATCGGAGGAGCGGGCGGAGCATGCGCCGGGTTTAGCGGATCGGGGCCGGCTGTCGAGCAGCACTGCGCCCATCGTGGGCTTGCCTTCGCATCCCGCATGGCGCAGCCTCGGTCCGCAAGGATGTGGAGGAGGGGAACTCATGCATCACTCGAACAGTGCCGCAATCCTGGCACCGGTCGTCGTGCTCGTCGGCTGGACGCTGATCATGCTGGTATGGACGCTCGCGGTTCGACTGCCCGCGCTGAAAAAGGCGGGGATCGACATGTCCAGAGTCTATGGCACCCGACCCAATCAGCTTGACGGCCTGCTTCCCGAAAAGGCGCAGTGGCCGGTGCACAACTATATGCACCTGGTCGAGCAACCGACCCTGTTCTACGCGATCGCACTCACCCTGGCGTTCACGCATGCCGGCGGCGGGTGGAACCCCTGGCTCGCCTGGGCCTATGTCGGCCTGCGCATCGTGCACAGCCTGGTCCAGGCGACGATCAACCGGGTCGCGATCCGCTTCCTGCTGTTCCTGCTGTCGACGCTGGTGCTGATGGCGCTGACGCTGAAGGCCGGGATCGCGATCTGGTGGCTCGGGGGATGGTGAAGCGCCCCCCGCTCCGCCCGTTTATTTGCGGCGATAGAAGCCGGTGAAGCTGACGTTCAGGCCGCCGCACTGGTTGTTGTCGCGCGCGATCAGATAGGGACCGCGACGGACCATGCGGATGCTGCACGAATCTTCGTCGCTGGCATTGTAGGGAAGCGTCTTGTCGTCACCCTCGGTGAAGGCGACCACCCCGCCGACCGGGCGCGCGGTGCCCTTGATCTCGCCGAGATGAACCGCGCCATTTTCGCGCCGCCATTTGTCGCCCATGCCCCAGGTCGCGTCGCCGGAGATCTGCAGCATGCCGCCGCCCGCCGCCTTGATCGTGATGTCCTGTTCGGGCGCGGACCAATGGCCGACCCAGTCGTTCGGCTGCTGTTCGGAGGCGGGCAACGGGGCGAGAGCGGCGGCGGGGAACCAGCCGATCGTGGTGCTGCCGCGCGCGTTCACAAAGCCGGCGCAAACGAACGCGCCCTCGCGTTTGCCGGTCACGACCACGTCGCCGGGAACCAGATAGGCCTTGTCCTGACATGCCGCGCCGGCCGCGGGGCATTGCGCCTTGAAGACGCGGTCGATCACGAAATTGACGCGCGGCTTGCCCGGGGTGACCTTCGCAACCTGGACGTCATCACCATTCACATCGAGCCATCCGCATCCTGCTGAGGCAACCGATGGCCAGGCGATGCACAGGGCCAGCGCAGCACCGAAACCGGCCCTGCTACGCGGATCGAAACGCTTCATTCGGTGGTCCTCATTTTGGTGAGCGATAGGCGCCCAGGCGGATCGGCTTTCGAGGGTCGGCGCGGCGCACCGTCCTTCCATCGGAGACCAGCGCCTCCGCGTCGGGAGCGCTGCTGTCGTTCAGGCGCCAGCTCTCGTATATCTCGCTGCGCCAGAGAAAGGCGCGCTGGGCGCGATCGAAGCGGAACGTGATGAAATCGGTCCAGTGCTGGCCGCAGGCAACGCTGTTCTCGACCGTGAAGGACCGGCCGCTGACGGCGATGCTCCCCTGATCCTCGTCGAACGGGTCGCATTGCCCGCCCTCGTCCGCACGCAGCACGACATCGTCGTTGCGGTCGATCAGCACCGCCTTGCCCGCGGTCAGGCGATAGACGAGCAGCGGCCGCGCGGGTGCGGGGCTCACGCCCGCCTCCTGTCGGCGAACCGCGGCGACGATGCAGATCCGGGTCGGCGGATCGAAGCTGTCACTGCACGCGGCCGCGCGCACGATGTGGCCGGCAGGAAGCGCCGCAATCACGCTTTGCGGGACGGTCGGTGCGGGCTGAGCCGACGCGAGGGATGCACCGAAGATCGTGAGCAGTACCGAACCCGATATCGCCGATCGCTTCATATGCTGCACCCCTGTCGCCTCGAAGGTGCATAACCCCGAACGCGCGGCCGGGTTGCAGTCGATCAGGCGCGTGCGGGCTTCACCCGCCAATAGGTCGCATAGCGTTCGTGCGCGATCCGGTGATAGGGGATCAGCCGGACGGGCGTTCCGTCGGCTGCAGCGAGGGTGAATTCGAGCGGCCGGCCTGCCGGACGGATGCCCTGCGCCAGAGTCTGAGGGTCCCCCGCAAGCGTCGGCACGGCGAAGGGTTCGGCGTTATACTCGCCATATTTGCGCTCGTTGACGACGATGTCCGATCCCGGCGCCAGACCGTCCCGCCCGAAGGCGCCCGCGAGCACCAGCGGGCCATAGGTGAAGGCGGCGATGTCGGCGGCCGCAGGCGCTGTCTCCACCCCCGGCCGCATCTCCAGGCGAAGCTCGACGCGGTCGCCGTCGCGCCACTCGCGGTCGATCTCGAGAAAGTGCGCCGGGGTCGACGAGCGCAGCGCCTGCGCGCCGTTGACCAGCACCGTCGCGGTCCGGCTCCAGCCGGGATGGCGCAGCTTCAGCGTCATCCGGGTCGGCCGCTTCAGCGTCCAGCGCAGCCGGGTCGTCGGCTCGTCGGGGAAGCTCGTCTCCTGTCGCAGCACCGCGCCCTTTTCCGCCCAGCTGACCGACGAGGGGATGAACAAATTCACATAGATCGACGACGCGTCGTGGAAGTAAATCGAATCGCGATATTTGACATGGTTCTCCATGCCGGTGCCGGTGCAGCACCAGAAGCTGTCCTCGGGCGTGTGATAGAGCTTCATGTAGCCCGGCCGCGCGCCCTGGAAATAGGTCGCCATCCCGCTGTCCGGATCCTGCGAGGCGAGGATGCCGTTGTAGAGCGTGCGCTCGTAATAGTCGGCGTAGCCGGGCTGCGGATCGTGGAGGAACAGCGCCCGGGTCAGCTTCAGCATATTGTGCTGGCAGCAGGTTTCCGATCCCTTGGCCGAGAAGACGTGATCCCCGAGATCGGCCATCGCGAAGAAATGCTCGTTGTCGCCATGCCCGCCGGTCGCGAACGACCGGGTGCGCGCGACGGTGCGCCAGAAGAAGGCGGCGGCATCGCGATAGGGCGCCTCGCCCGTCGCCTCATAGACGCGCTGGAAGCCGACGATCTTGGGCACCTGGGTATTGGCGTGCAGCCCGTCGAGATGATCGCGCCCCCGCGCCAGCGGTTTCAGTATCGCCTGGTGCGAGAAGCGCCGCGCCAGCGTGCGATAGTCGGCGGTGCCGGTCATCAGATAGAGGTCGGCATAGATCTCGTTCATGCCGCCATGCTCGGTCTCGAGCATCGTCTCGAACTCGGCGTCGGACAACGGCCGGGTGGCGACCACGCCCCAGTCGGCGAGCCGCAGCAGCACCGCACGTGACGGCGCGCTGTCGGCGAGCAGCACGGCGTCGCGCAGCCCGGCATAAACCTTGTGCAGCGTGTACCAGGGGACGCCCGTGATCTTCTCGCCGCGCAGGTGCGCCGTGACCAGCGCCGCGCCCTTGGGGAAGGCGCAGACCAGTCCGCTGTTCGACGCCTTCTGGCACTCGGCCAGTTCGCCGGCGATATAGTCGATCCGCTGGCTATAGCGCGCGTCGCGCGTCGAGGCCCAGGCGAGCGCGCAGGCGGACAGATAATGACCGAGCGTGTGGCCATGGCAGTTGATGTCGGCCCAGGTCTCGACCGATTCCCAGCCGCCATAGACCGGCGCCTTGGGCTCGAGCCCCGCATTGACCCGGAAATTGTGCAGCATCCGGTCGGGTTCGAGCCGCATCAGATAGGCTTCGGTCATCCGCTGGGCATGGAGGAACGGCCCCTCGCTCAGCGTGACATCGGACATATCGAAGGGTTGGAGCCTGGCAACCGGCCGCGCTGCGTCCTGCGCATCCTCCGAAGCCATAGGCGGCATCGGCAACGCAGCGCCGCATCCCGCCGCCAGAGCACCGGTAGCCGCAGCGCTCAGGAACTCGCGGCGCGAATGGCCTTTCATGCTGCACCCGGTCATCGCCATCCCCTCCGCAAGTCTTGTATTTGTCGGACTATAGCGCCGCGACTCGATGAGGCAAATCGCTGCGACGCGCGTTGTCGCGGCATGGCGCATCGCAAACCGAACCTCCCGACGAAGCTCTGCGTCGCCTGCCAGCGCCCCTTCGCCTGGCGGAAGAAATGGGAACGCGACTGGGACGCGGTGAAATATTGCTCGGACCGCTGCCGGTCGTCGGGTGCGCCACGCGCGCAGTGAGATCGACCGGCACGCACGAGATCGGGCGCACATGACGAAGCCAAGTCGCCATTGATGCGTTTGCCTGGGGACGGTCGAAAAACGAGGGGATGCCGATGATCACCGCTGTTGCAACCTTGCTCCTGACGGCGTCGGCGGTCCCACCTGACCAACCGCGCTGCTCCTCCTTCGCCACCCTGTCGGCGGCGGATCAGAAGCAATATCGCTCCCGCTACCGCTTCCGCGTGCGCACCAAAGGCAAGGCCGTGGCCGAAGAATGGGTTCGTACGCAGGTGTGCCCAGAGGCCCGCGCGGCCATCCGCAACAAGCGACGCGGACAGCCGACCGACAAGCAAGGCCGCCCGTGCAGGAAGACCCGGACCGAGACGCGACCCGTCTCGAGCGGCGGGAGCATGACCATGATCCCCCGGCAGGTTTGCGTTCGATGATTGCCGGCTAGCGCGTCACGAGCAGAACCTGCATTAGAACAGCCGCCGCAGCGACAGCGTCACCGTGCGCCCGACCGGCTCCATATAATCGCGCTGGAATCGGTTGGGGACCAGGCCATTGCCGTCGGTCACGCGCTGGCGCGCATCGGTCGCGTTGTCGATGTCGAGGCCGAGACGCAGTTTGCGCGCCCATTTCTGGTCCTTCAGCACCTCGCCCAGCCCGACATAGGCGCCCAGGTTCAGCTTGAAGAGCGAGGCGAAGCGCAGATTGCCTGCGGGATCGTCGCTGAGGATTCGGTTGGGCGCCTGGTACCAGGCGTTGAAGGTCAGCCCCATGCCGCGGTGATTGATGCCGCCATAGGCATAGCCATAGAAGCGCGGCATCCCCCAGCCGCGCACCGTGTCGCCCGCCAGCAGGTCGAGCTCAGGCGTGCCAGGGCGCAGTTGCAGTCGGTCGCTGAATTTGAAGCTGGGGCCGATGCCGCCATAATAGGTCGAGGATCGCGGCGGCTTGCCCGGCGCCGGCGGCGCCTTGGCGAACTGCCCGGTGACGTTGACCGTCACGTTCAGCGTCCGCACCTCCTCGACGTCGAAATTGATCGGTTGATAGATGACCGAGGTCAGCCGATCGTTGGCGTCGCGGACGAACAGGTCGGGCAGGATCGCCTCGGTCTGCGGCGTGATCGCCTGGACGGTGCCGGTCTGGTCGCGGATCGTCGTCGCCTCATAGGTCGCGTTGATCCGCCATTCGCGCTTGGCGAAAGGCTTCAGCGAGACGGTGAACGAGCGGACGAGGCGGCGTTCCGCCAGCAAATCGGGATTGCCGCCGGTGACCAGCGTCGTGATCTCGGTGCGACCCGTGCCGAAATCGAAGACGGGCACGTTCGGCACGCGGGTGACCGGAGTCGATTGCTGGGCCATGTCGGGCGCGGTCGCGCTCCGGCGCAGCGCGGCGATGAACTGGACGCCCTTGAACGGCCCCCAGGACAGGCCGAGAACGCTGTCGTCCAGGCTGCCGAAGCCGCCGACATGGCGGACATTGAGCGACGCGTTGACCGACAGGTCGCCGACGGCCGACAGGACATTCTCGCGCCGCGAGGTGAGCGGTATGTCGACCGCCAACCCGCCCTCGACCCGGGTCCGGGCCAGCGAGAGGTCGGACGGCACCACCCCGCGCAGCGACGAGACCGCGCTGTCGCGCGAGACCTCGGCCGTGGCGGTGACGGTCACCTTGCCGGCGGGCAGCCGGATCGGGGCGTTTGTCGCCACCGCCTTCGCGCTGGTGGTCCGCGTCCGCTGGACGATCCGGTCGACCAACAAGGTTCGCAGTTCAGGCGACAATGGTGCGAACGGATCGGCACCGGCGGCAATCGCGTCGTTCGCGGCGGCCACGTCGAACCCGCGATCGACGACGGCGGCAGTCCGCTTCTGATCGAAATTGGCAGTGACGTCCCAGCGCCAGCCGGCGGTCGCACCGCGCAGCAGCGCGCCGGCACTGAGGTCGGTCACCTCCTGTGTCTGCCCCAGCGGCGCGGCCTCGATCAGGTAGCGATTGAGCACCACCGGACCGCCGAACGGCGAATAGGGATTGCCGGCGGGGATCGATAGCCGCACGCCCGCGGGACCCAGGAGCGAGCGGTCGCGGCTGTGCCCGGCGGACAGGCTGATCGATCCGGACAGGGTCTCACCGATACGATCGGCGATGACCGCCTCCGCCTTGATCGCCTCGGTACCGGGCGCGAGCGTGCGATAGGGGCTGGGATCGAACAGCCGCGGGCGATTGCCCGCCGCGGCATAGGCGGCCAGCGAATCGCGATCGGCGGATGCGACGGGCACCGGGGCAATGGTGACGGCCTGGCCGGCGGCGGCCGACAGCGCCGGGTCGATCTCGCCGGCACCGACGCCGGTAATGTTGCCGATCGCGTCGAACGGGACATCGGGATCGGGCAGGATCGAGCGATCGGTCTGGAGCAGCGCATCGACGCGGCGCACTTCGAGCCCCAGCGTGACGCGAGCACCGTGGTTGAGCCGGGTAAGCCCGATATTGGCCTTCTGCGTCGTCGTTCCGCCGCGGGTCGCGGTACCGGCACTCGCCTTCACCTCGAGCTGGCGGAAGCGCGCCTTGGTGATGAAGTTGACCAGGCGCCGGGTCGGCGGAAAGCCGAACTTCAGCGCTGCCTGTTCGGGCATGACCTCGACCTTCTCGATCGCCTCGGGCGGGAGCGAGGCAATCTCGGCATAGCCGGACACGCGCTGCGCGTTCAGCAGCAGGATCGGCTCGGCACCGTCGGCGCCCCGCGTCGACCCGCGGATCGCCTGGAGCAATTCGGGAATGGTCGTGGCCCCGGTCGCGGCAACCGCGGCGGCGTCGAACTCGGCCAGCGGTGGCAGGTCGGTCACCGCCGATCCGCGCTGGCCGATCACGACGATGTCCGACTGGGGCTGTCCGTCGTCCGACGGGTCCGGCGCGACCGGGCCCGGCCCGGGCGCATCCTGTGCCAGTGCCGGAGCAGCCAAACAGCAAAGCAGGCTCAGCGCCGAAGCGTTCGATGCCAGCTTAACGCACACTCGCCTTCGCAGGAGCCGCAACACCATCCCCCCACGTGACGCGTCGACCGCTGGATAGCGGGCACGCCCCGCTTTGGCGAGAGCAGATCGATCCGTTTCGCAACCGAAAGCCTCGCGGACGGTTGATGGAACATGGCCACCGTTCACGACCGCTCCCAGCCCGTCTCGGCGCCCAGCCGTGCGGCCCCGCTGATCTGCGCAATTGTCCAGATCCTCATTCCGCTCCTGCCGCTGGCCGGCATCGGCCAGCCGATCGGGGACCAGTCCGACGATGCCCGAACGCTGATCACGCCGGCCGGCTGGGCCTTCTCGATCTGGGGCGCGCTCTATGCCGGGACGCTGGTCTTCGCCGTGTATCAGGCACTTCCCGCGCGGCGCGATGACGCGCTGCTGAAATGGATCCGCTGGCCGGCAGCAGGCGCCTTCCTCGGCAACGGCCTGTGGGCGCTGTACACGCAGAGCCTGGGCCTCGGCGCGGCGTCGGTTGCGATCATCCTGTTCACCCTGCTGTGCCTGCTCGCCTGCTTCCGCGTCTTCGCGAAATGGCCGGTGCCCTTCACCGCCGGGGAACGGTGGTGCGCAGTCCTGCCGCTCAGCGCGCTGGCCAGCTGGCTGACGGTGGCGTCGACGGTCAACATCGCGGCATCGCTGCGCTTCTACGGGATCGAGGGCGGCAGCGATGCGCCGATGATCGCCGCCGGCGTATTGGTGGCAGCGGGTCTGATCGTGGCTGCGGCGCTGCTGTCGGCGCGCGGCAATCCGCCCTATGCGGTCGTGTTCCTGTGGGCATTGTCGGCGATCCATGCCGCCGGTGGCCAGGCCGATCCGGCCGTGGCGACCGGCGCGGCGATCGCAGCGGTGCTGGCGATCGCCGCCACGCTGATCGGCCTGCAGCGCGGCGGCTGGCGGCACTGGTCCGGCGCGGCGAAATAGAGACGGCGTCCGAAAAGCTCGACTGGCTCGCACAAAGGCGCAAAAGCACGAACTAAGGTCAGGAAATCAGGGATCTTCCCGCCCTAAACGCTTCAGGTGATCGCTGGTCCGAACCGGTCGAAGCGTTCGGCCCGAAGTCCGGACCAGCGATCATTGGCGGGCTAGTGCGCCGCGCTGGTATCGACCGGTCTGGCGGGGCGTGGTGTCAGCCAGATGATCATCGCCGCACCGGCAAAGATGAAGGCGGAGAGCAGGAAGACATGGTTGGTCGCCAGCGCCAGCGATTGCTGGTCGACCTGCTGGGCGATGGCGACCCGGATCTGGTCGAGCGACCAGCCCTGGGCAGTCATCGCCGCGACCGTGTCGTCGGTGTTCAGGCGCGAAACGATCTCGCTGCGGGCGACGACCGCATTGTCGCTCCAGATCGTCGCCGAGATCGACGTGCCGATCGCGCCCGCCATGGTCCGCATGAAGCTCATCACGCCCGCCGCCGACGCAGTCTCCTTCTCGTCCACCGCCGACAGTGCCAGCGTCGTCAGCGGAATGAAGAAGAAGGGCATGCCGAAGCCCTGGATCAGCTGCGGCATGGCCAGCGTCCAGAAATCGGCGCCCGAGGTCCAGCCGACGCGCAACAGCGAGGTGAAGCCGAGCCACAGGATACCGAAGCAGACCAAAGCCCGCGGGTCGACCCGGTTGGTCAGGCTGGCGACGATCGGCGCCATGATCACCGCGCCGACACCGGTGAACGCTGTGGCATAGCCGGCGTAGGTCGAGGTGTAGCCCAGGCTGGTCTGCAGCCATTGCGGGATGATCACCGCCGAGGCGAAAAAGGCGGCAAAGGCGAAGGACAGCGAGATCACCGCCACCGTAAAGCCCCGGTGGCGGAACACCCGGACATCGACGATCGGCTGATCGTCGGTGAATTCCCACACCAGGAACACGACGACGCCGATCGCGGCGATCAGGCCGAGCACGACCATGAACGGATCGCCGAACCAGTCATGCTCGCGACCCAGGTCGAGCAGCAGCTGAAGCGCGCCGATCCAGATGACCATCAGCACCAGCCCGCCGCGATCGACGCGCAGCCGCTCGGTCGGGGTCTCGGCCGTGCGCAGCAGGCGGAAGGCACCGAAGGCGCACAGCGCGGCGACGGGAATGTTGATGAAGAAGATCCAGTGCCACGACCAGCTGTCGCTGATCGTGCCGCCCAGGATCGGGCCGAGGATCGGCGCGACCACGGTCGTCATCGCCCACACGCCCATAGCCTGGGCGCGCTGTTCGGGCTTGAAGATCTTCATCAGCAGCGTCTGCGACAGCGGCATCAGCGGGCCGCCGCACAGCCCCTGGCCGATACGGCACGCGACCAGCATGCCGAGCGAGGTCGAGATGCCGCACAGGAACGAGAACAGGCCGAAGCCGATCATGCCGAAGGTAAAGGTGCGCACCACGCCGAAGCGCCCGGCGAGCCAGCCGGTCAGCGGCACGCAGATCGCCTCCGCCACCGCATAGGAGGTGATGATCCACGTCCCCTGGCTGGCGGAGATGCCGAGGCTGCCCGAGATATGGGCGACCGAGACGTTGGCGATGGTGGTGTCGAGCACCACCATGAAATTGGTGAGCGCCAGCACCGCCCCCGCAAGCAGGAGGCGCATGCCGGTCAGCGGCTGAACCGCCTCCGCTTTTGCGTTCATGGCGACGCGTCCTCAGTTTCCGGAGATATCGATCTCGGCGTCCATCGACAGGCCGACCCGCAGCGGATGCTCCTTCAGCTGCTTCGGATCGAGCGCGACGCGCACCGGCACGCGCTGGACCACCTTGATCCAGTTGCCGGTCGCGTTCTGCGCCGGGATCAGCGCGAAGGACGATCCGGTGCCGCCCGAGAGGCCGACGACGCGGCCGCTATAGGTCACCGACCCGCCATAGAGGTCGGAGGTCAGCGTCACCGGCTGACCGACCTTCACCTTGGCGAGCTGCGCCTCCTTGAAGTTGGCGTCGACATAGAGCGAGTCGACCGGAACGATCAGCATCAGCGTCGCCCCCTGGGCCACGCGCTGGCCGACCTGGACGTTGCGGCGGGTGACGATGCCGTCGATCGGCGCGCGGATTACGCTGCGGTCGAGTCCGAGCTTCGCCTGGGCGAGCTTTGCCTGAGCCGCCAGCACCTCCGGCGCGGTCGCGACGGTCGTGCCGTTGATCAGCGCATTGTTCGCCGCCAGCTGGCCGGTAGCGGCGCCGCGGGTCGAGCTTGCCTGGGCGACGCCGGCACGGGCGAGTTCGACATTGGCGCGCGCCGACGAGAAGGCGGCGGTCGCCGAGGTCAGTTCGTCGCCCGAAACCGCGCCGGCGGGTGCCAGCTTGCGGCGGCGGTCGAGATCGACGCGGGCCTTCTCGTAATCGGCCTGTGCCGCGACCAGCTGGGCACGGGCACGGGCGATATCGGCGTCGCGCGCGCCGACCTGGGCGGCCAGCGCGGCGCTGGTCGCCGAGGTCTGGCCGTACTGGCGACGGGCCTGGGCGAGGTCGGCCTCGGCCTGAGCCACGGCGATGCGCGCGTCGCTGTCGTCGAGCACGACCAGGATATCGCCCTTGCGGACGCGCTGGGTGTCGCTGACGCGCACTTCGGTGACCTGGGCCGAAGTCAGCGGCGTGACGCTGGCGGTGTCGGCGCCGACATAGGCGTTGTCGGTGCTGACATAATGGCTGCCGACCAGCACATACCAGCCGCCATAGCCGGCACCGGCGATCAGTACCGCCGCGGCGATGCCGCCCAGCAGCTTCCGCCGCTTCGACTTGCGCTCGACCGGAGCGTCTTCGGCGGGTGCGACGTCGGCCGGGGTGCCGCCTGACGCTGCGCCCTTCGCGCGAGCGTCTTCGGTAGATGCCGTGATGAAAGCGGGATCGGCGTCAGCCATGGTTCGGGTCCTTGCGTGCGGCCGCAGCCGCAGTGTCCTGTTGATCGGTGAAGCCGCCGCCCAGCGCGCGCACCAGCGCGACGTCGAGCGAGAAGGCGCGGGAGTCGAGATCGGCGACCATCGCCCGTGCCTGAAGCACGCGGTCCTCGGCGGTCAGCACTTCGAGGAAGGTCGACAGCCCGCCCTGAAAGCGGAGCTGGGCGACATGATAGGCCTGTTCGGAAGCGGCGAGCGCTTCGCGCGCCTGGCCGAGCCGGGTCGCGAGCGCGGTGCGGCTGGTCACCGCATCGGCGACTTCGCGATAGGCACCGACTACGGTCGAGTCATAGGTCGCTACCGCCTCGTCATAGCGGGCGCGTGCCTCGCGGTAGCGACCGGCGGGAAGGCCGCCGCGGAAGATCGGCAGGCTGATCGCCGGGCCGACCGAGCCGAAGGTCGAGCCGCCGTCGATCAGGTTAGACAGGCCGAGCGACTGGAGGCCGATCAGCGCGCTGAGATTGACTGAGGGGTAGAAATCGGCGCGGGCGACGTCGATCCGCTTGCCCGCGGCCTCAGCCCGCGCGCGGGCCGATGCGATGTCGGGACGGCGGCCGATCAGGTCGGTGGTGACGCCAGCGGGCAGCGCCCCGACCGCAGCCACCCGGGCGGGCAGCGCGATCGACAGGCCGCGATCGGGGCCCTTGCCCAGCAGTGCGGCGATGCGGTTGCGGGTCAGGCCGATCGTCTCGTCGGTCGCGGCGATGTCGGCGCGGGCCATCGGCACCGCGGCATCGGCCTGTTTCAGCTCGGCCTGGGTGTCCAGCCCGGTGGCGACACGATTGGCGACCAGCTGCTGCGTCTTCAGCCGGACGTTCAGTGCCTCCTGCTGGATCGCGCGCTGGGCGGTGAGCCGGGCGAGATCGGCATAGGCGCTGGCGATGTTGGTCGACAGCACGAGCCTGGCCTGCTCCACGTCGACGCGTGCGGCCTCCGCCTCCGATGTGGCCGCGGCCAGCGCGGCGCGGTTCTTGCCCCACAGGTCGAGATCGAAACTGAGCGTCGCGGCGATGCGGCCATTGTCGTTCCACCCCTGCGGCACGAAGTCGCGGGGGATGCCGTTATTGTAGCTCTGCTTCGCCATGTTGGCGCTGGCATCGACGCCCAGCGTCGGAAGGCGTGCGGCGCCCGCCTGCTGCGCGAAACCCTGGGCAGCGCGAAGGCGCGCAGCGGCGGCGGCGAGATCAGGCGATCCGGCCAGTCCCTCGGCGATCAGCGCGTCGAGCTGCGGGTCGCCATAGCCGGCCCACCAATTCGCCGCGGGCCAGTCGGCCGACGGCGACTCGGGCGCAAGCGTCTGGCTCGACTCGACGGTCGCAGCGGTGCGGAGTTCGGGCCGCGGACCGAGCTGCGGCACACTCGCACACCCGGCAAGGAGGGCGGCCGCCAAAGTTACGGTCGCAAGCGTTCGGGGAACAGGATGTAACGTCATTTCCACTCAAACCCGTACTAGGGGGTACGAAAATCGCCCCTGCGCCTGACGACAACGCTTGTCAATATAAAAGTGTACGCTATAGTACGGTGATGCTGAGCGACCAGAAAGCGCCGGGCAGGAGAGAAGCCGCGAAGCAGGAACGCCGCCAGGCGATCCTGGCGGTTGCCCGACATTCCTTCCTCGAAAACGGCTATGCCGCGACGTCGATGTCGGCGATCGCGTCGCAGCTTGGCGGATCGAAAAGCACCTTGTGGGGCTATTTTCCCTCAAAGGAGGATCTGTTCGCCGCGGTGCTCGACGATGCGACCGGTGCGTTTCGTGCGGTGCTGCACGACGTATTGGCGCCGGAAGGGGATTTCGCGGAGACGGTCCACATCTTTTGCCGTCGCTTCATGGAGAAGATCACGCGTCAGGATGCGTTGCAGCTCCACCGGCTGGTCGCCGCGGAGACGACGCGCTTTCCCGAGGTCGGCCGCATCTTCGCCAGCCGCGGACCCGAGCCGACGCAGCAGTTGCTGGCAGGCTATCTGACCGCGCAGATCGCGGCGGGCCACATGCGCGACGAGGATCCGGTCCGCGCGGCCGGGGCGCTGGTCAGCCTGTGCACCGGGCGGTTCCACCACCGCCTGCTGTGGGGAACGGTGACGGTACAGCCCGGGGATGTCGAGGCGGAGGCGGACTATGCAGCGCATGTGTTCCTGAGCGCCTTCGCGGTGGCGTGACCGAACCAGGCGATTTCTGCCCCTCCCCAGCTTGACCGCGCCCGCCGATTTGCGCACACGCCAGCGGGCAAGACGGCCCGACGGCCGCGCGATGCCGGATTAGCTCAGATGGTAGAGCAGCGGTTTTGTAAACCGAAGGTCGCGGGTTCGATCCCTGCATCCGGCACCATCCTGTCCCCTTCCCCCTGTAAGCGCCCTGGACTCGACACTCAGCGTGTCGTCGCCACGATCGCGCGCGAGACGTCGCCCATCAGGCGCATGCGGACCGGGATCGGCTCGCGGGTGCTGGCGATCATCACTGCCACCGCATAGCGCCGCCCGTCGGGAGCGACGAGCAGACCGATATCGTTATAGCCGGTGGACAGCGTGCCGAGATCCTGGCCGGTCCCAGTCTTGTGCGCCAGCGTCCAGCCCGGCTTCAGTCCCGATTTCAGGCGCAGCGGTCCGGTACGGCTGGCGCGCATCAGGGCCAGCAGGTGGCGGGTCGATGCAGGGCTGAGCAGCTTGTTGTCCGCCAGCAGCGACAGGCCGAGGGTGATACCGTTGGCGGTGGCGCCGTCATAGGGGTCGTCGAGATAGCGCTGCAGCGCCTTGCTGCGCGCCTCGTAGCTCATCGCTGCGCGAGCCTGGAGGAAGCCCCAGCCGCCCGCCCATTCGGGACGCCAACGCAGGCCTGCGGTGCGTGCCTGAAGCTCGCGCTCACCGGGACCGAAGCCGACGCCCTCGATTCCCTTCGCCGCGAGCATGCGGCGGATCGCATCCGGGCCGCCCACCTTCCACAGCAGCACGTCGTTGCAGGTATTGTCGCTGAGCGTCATCGCGCCCTGCAGCAATTCGCCGATCGTGGTGCGATAGCCCTCCGGGCCGACCTTGGCGCGGATCGGCTGGTGGAACAGGGTCAGGTCGGACCGTTTCACCACCACCGGATCGGCGAGCGACAATCGCCCTTCGTCGACCGCAGCCATCACCGCGATGCCGACCCATAATTTGCTGACGCTCTGTTGAGGGTGGGGCCTGTCGCCGTTCCACGCGACGCTCCATCCCTGATCGATGTCGCGGACCGCGATCGCGACCTGCCCCTTGAACGATCCGCCCAGGGCCTGGATCGCGTTCAGCAGCCCGGCCGGGGCTTCGCGCCGCACCGGCGCTGGCCGGCTTGTCTGGACGGGGGGCGCGGCCTCGACCGAAATCGGCGGGGGCGACGGCCTGGCCGCCGGAAGCGTGGGCGCAACGCTCGACGGGACACAGGCCGCCAGGGCCGACACGGCCGCCAGCGGGGCGATCAGTTTGAAACGCGGTGCAACGAGCAAGAAACTTTACCCCTTTTTCATCTTGTTAGGCGCTGCGCCACGATCGGTGAAGGCGCCGGTCGACGCCCTGCCCCGCTGCAGCGACCGTTGAACGCCGCCCGGCTCAGCCGTCGCCGACGGTCAGGCCCGCAAAATCGTCATCCACCTTGCCGGCAAGGCCCGGCACCTCGTCCAGCTGGCGAAGGGCGGTGAAGCGGCCTCGCTCCTCGCGGTAGCGGACGATCTCGAACCCGTGCCCCTGGAGCACGGGGACGGCGTCGAGTTCCTCGGCCGAAGCGGTGTTGATGTTGGTCATGCCTGTCCCCCGTTCAGCGGCGGGCCGAACACCGACCAGCCAGTGCGACTGGCGAGCATTTCCAGCGCGCGGACGCCGAGGATCGAATTGCCGTGCTGGTCCAGATTGGGCGACCAGACCGCGATCGAGGCGCGCTCAGGTGCGATGGCAAGGATGCCGCCGCCCACGCCGCTCTTCGCAGGCAGGCCGACGCGGACGGCGAAGTCGCCCGATCCGTCATAATGGCCGCACGTCATCATCAGCGCGAGCACCTTGCGCATGCGCCGCGCCCGATCGGCATCCGCCTCGTCCTCGCCGTTCAGCCGGGTGCGGCTGAGGAACAGGCCGGCGCGCGCAAGGCCGCCGCAATCGACCGAGATGGCGCATTGCTTGGCATAGGACTGCAGCACCTCCTCGATCGGCGCGTTGATATTGTCGTGGTGCTTCATGAAGCTGAGCATTGCGCGGTTGAGGTGCCCGCCTTTGGTCAGGACGTCGTCGTTCAGCTCGATCGGGCGCCCGTCCAGTTGCTCGCGCATCAGATCGATCACCATGTCCTCGCTCGCATGGGTCTCGACGAGCATGTCGACGACAACCAGCGCACCGGCATTGATAAACGGATTGCGCGGGATGCCGCAGGTCCGCTCGAGATCGATTACCGAATTGAACGGGTCGCCGGACGGCTCGCGGCCGACGCGCTCGAACACCCGGTCGCCACAGGCACGCAGCGCGAGGTCGAGCGCGAACACCTTGGAAATGCTCTGGATCGGGAACAGGATGTCCGCGGCACCGGCGGTGATCACGCCATCGGCAGTCGCGATAGCGATACCGAAGGGGCCCGGCTTGGCAGTTTCGTCCTTGGCGTCCGCTTCGGCCTCGAACTTCGCGGCATTCGCGGTAATGTCGTCGGCAATCTCGCCAATCATTTTCTGAAGATGCATCGCGCGGTAACGTTCCGATGCCGCAACGGGTCCCTCGACCGACCCCCATCGTCGCATGGAGGTCGTCCCCTTGATCCACGAGCCGCGATGCGACACAGTTGGGGAATCCCCGGAATTCTGTTGATATCGGGGTCGTTATGGACTGGTCCGACGAACAAGCGGCGCTTTGAAACGCCGTGCTCGTCATTGGGGGATGGAATGCTCGATACGCTTACGGCCGACAGCTTCGAACCGCATGTGAACACCGGTTTCACGGTGAGCATGGACGGTTATGACGACGTGCTGACGCTGGTGGCGGTGGAGCGGGGCAAGGCGGCCGGCACCTCGGCACGCGAGCCGTTCAACCTGACGTTCCACGGTGCCCGCACCGACATGCATTTCAATCAGAACGTCCTGCCGTTCGAGCATCCTGTGCTGGGCAGGATCGAGATTTTCGCAGGTCCGTTCGGCAAGAACGAGGACGGCACCTTTCGCTATTCGGCGACGTTCTACTGACCGCCCCGCCGGCCCCGATCAGGGACGCCAGGTCATCATGATGTCGCCGCCCTCGACGCCGGTCTCGACAAAGCCCTTGCGCAGATAAAGGCGGCGCGCCCGGTTTTCCGGCCGGACATGGAGATGGACCGGACGGTCGGCGCGGCGCGCCTCGGCCAGGACGCGGTCGATCAGCATGCCGCCGATCCCCTGCCCCTTCGCCTCGGGCAGAATCGCGATATCGACGATGCGGCGCCCCGCCATTTCGCGCGCGAGGTAGAGGCGACCCACCGGGACGCCGCGCCGTTCGACGATCGACCAGTCGGCGTCGAGAAACGCCGCGCGATAATGGCGGCGCTGCAAATCATATTGCTGGGCCAGCAGCAGGTCGATCGCCTGAGGCGGCAGGCCGGCCGCGGCGAACTCGTCGATCCGCGTCGATACGAAAAGACGGCGGAGGAATGGTTCATCCTCCGCCGTCTCCGGTCTCAAGTCGATTGCGCGCATCAATTTCGGGCGGGGAACGCACCATAGAGCGCAATGCTATAGTTCAATGCGAGAAAGGGCTGGCGATTCTCGTGCGGCTGGCTGCCGCCCTGAACGCCGACGGTCGCAGGATGCAGCGTCGTATCGCCATTGGTGATGCCATTGCGCCACGCGGTCGCGGCGGAGGTCGCATGGTACATGAAGCGCGACACGAAATAGCCGGCGGTCGGCACATTCGTCTGGTTTGCCGCGGTCGTGGGCTGAACCCGCGTCGTCACGCTGTGTGTGTGGGAGGGCATCTCGGTGCTGAGTAGCGTGTGCGAGTCCTCACCGCCCTGCTGGCCGAGCACGGTCTGAAGTTCGGGACCATTGCCCACGCCGACGGGAATGCGACCGCGCAGATCGGGTAGCGCGAAATTTGTCTGGCCGTTGCCGCCATAGGTGGTGCCCAGGATCGAGAACAGCGCGGTGTTTTGCGCGATCGAAATCAGCTGTCCCGAACAACTCGCCCATTGATAGGGGGGATAGCTGAAGGCGTAGGGCCGGATCTCGCCGACAAAGGGTTCGGTCATTGCCGCTCGCTCCTGTTCAGTTCTGGCTGGGGAAGATGCCGTACAGCGCGATGATGAAATTCACCGCGAGATAGGGCATCAGATTGTTGTGCGGCTGGCTGCTGCCCGAATTGGTGAGCGTGTTCGCGGGCAGTGCCGGCGTGTTGGCCGTGACCTGATTGCTCAGATAGAACAGGCTGTTGCCGACCTCGGGCGAGTTGGGATTGGCCAGGCCGGGGCGCGCAAGCACCTTTCCGTTCGGGTTGGACGTGGTGGCCGGCGTATCCCACGCATTGATCGAATGGGTGTGCGCCGGGAGATTGGCCGTGAGCAGTGTAACCGCCGCGCTACCGCCGACCGATCCAAGCGGTCGCGAGGTCAGGCCCGGTCCGGCCGACCCGTTCTGCGCGCCGACAGCAGCACGGCCGCGATAGTCGGGCAGGCCGAACGTCGTCACGCCGTCGCCGCCGAAGGTCGTTCCGATGAGCGCATAAAGCGTATCGTTCTGCGCGATGGAGAGAAGTTGGCCGTTGCAGAGCGCCCAGCCGACCGGCGCAAAGGTTCCAGCGAAAAGCTTCAGCTGGCCAATATAGGGTTGAGACATGGTGGTTCCCCGATCCTGCTGAAGGCGATGGTCAGTTGCGCGACGGGTACACGCCCTGCAGCGCGATGAAGTAATTCATCGCCTGATAGGGCTGCATGTTCGAGTGCGGCGTGTTCGACCCCGCCGCCTGACCGCCATTGCCCAGACCGACCGTCGCCCCCATGGGATCGGCATAGGCGTTGAGGTTTCCGATCCCTGCGCGGTTGACGTTTGCAAGATAGGCCCCCGCCGGCGACGCACTGTTGCCGTCCTGGGTCGTGACCGCGAGCAAATGGGTGTGCGCCGGCATCTGCTGCGTCGTCAGCGTGACGCTTTCCTGCCCACCGGTCTGCCCGTAATTATAGGTCGGGCCGTTCGGCCGGCTGCCGACGCCGAGCCCTACGCGTCCACGCATATCGGGAAGCGCGAAATTGTTCACGCCGTTGCCGCCATAATAGGTGCCGAGCAACGAGAACAACGCCGTATTCTGATTGATCGCCAGAAGCTGCCCGTTGCAGAACGCCCAGTATCTCGGTGCGAAATTGAACGGCATCAGCCGGATTTCGCCGATATAGAATGACGACATGAGCTCCTCCCGTTTCTTAACGCGGGAGCGCCGATGATCGCGTCTCCCCCATGCCCCGACCGATTCAGGACATGCGGATGGATCGCGGAAAGACAGCCCCCCGGCATTTCCACCCGAACCAATTGCCCCATCGGTCCAGATTGACGCCCCATGTAGGCTGGACGCGCCCCTGCTCGTCAAGCGGAATCTTTGCAGGATTACGCAGATCGGGAGTCGTGACGAACGAACCATTTGCCTTGCGGCGCTCACATGATATTGGACCGCTTCTGCAGGGAATGTGAAGTAATTGGGGGCCTATCGTGATGAAGCATGACCAGACCGAAGCCATGCAGGCAGAGACCGCCCGCCCGCGCTGGCGCGCGCCGCAGCTGAAGGTCGAAAGCGTGACCGAGATGACGGCGATCGATCCGGTTCCGGCACCGCCCAGCGACCCGTCCATCTATCCGGGCCTGGGTTTCAACAGCTGATATCGCGCGGCCGCCACCGGCCGCGCTCCTTGTGCTGACGGATTTGAGTCGATGGGCCGGCTGGTCGGGATCATTCGTCTCGACGGCGGGCCGATCGACCGGTCGCTGATCGAGCGCTGGCGCAAGCCCGCCGGCGAGTTTCGGCCGGACCGCGTCCGCGCCGAGGACAATTGGGCCTTCGCCCAGCAAACCCTCCCCTTTCGTCGCGGCGACTCCGCCGAGCCCCAGCCCTTTCGGGCCGCAGATGACGCGCTGACGTTCGTCGAAGCCCGGCTGGACGATCGCGCGACGCTGCGCGCGAAGCTCGGTTTCGGCGGGCGCCGGCCGAGTGACGAAGCGATGGTCGCGGGGACGGTCGAGCGGGGCGGCCTGGGCGCCGCCGAATCGCTGAACGGCGACTTCTCGCTGATCCACTGGGACCCGAAGACACGCACGCTGAGCCTGATGCGTGACATTTTGGGACAGCGCGGCCTTTATTATCATGTCGATGGTCCGGTGGTCCGCTTCGCGACCTCGTTCCACCTGCTGCTGGCGCTGCCCGAAGTGCCGCGCGAGATCGACGATCTTGGCCTGGTCGATTCGCTGCTGGGCGCGAGCGAGGCGCCCGATCGCACCGCCTGGCGCGGGATCAAGCGCGTGCCGGCAGGGTGCGTCGTCACCCTGACTGCCGATGCAATCCATACCCGGCGCTACTGGTCGGCCGAGGCACTGCCCAAGGTTCGCTTCGCCCGCGACGACGACTATGTCGAGGCGGCGCGTGAGTTGCTCGACAATGCCGTCGCCAGCCGGCTGCCCGAGCAGGGTTTGCTCGCCACGACCCTGTCCGGCGGGTTCGACTCAGCCGCGCTGACCGCCACCGCCGCCCGACTGCTCGGCGCGCGGCGGCTGACCGCCTATACGCGTGTGTCGGGCGCCCCCCATCCCTATCGCGGTGCGCTGGACGACCGTGCCTTCGCCGCAATGGTCGCGGCTCAGCACGACAACATCGACTGGGTGGTGCTCGATCAGCTCTATCAGGCGCCCCGCGATACCGGCAGCGAATGGGAGTCGGCCCGGATGGGCATGCCGACCAATGCCTTTGCCCGCAGCTGGAACGAGCCGATCCACAATGCTGCGACCGCGCAGGGCGCGCGCACGCTGTTCGTCGGCTATATGGGTAATGCGACCCTGTCGTGGAGCGGCTTCGGACTGGCCTATGAGCAGGTCCGCCAGGGCCGGCTGATCGCCGCGGCGCGCGACGTGATCGCGACCGCCAGAGCGGAAGGGCGGCCGATCGCACAGGAGCTGAAGCTGACGCTGGGCGCTGCGATCGAGCCGAGGGCGCTGCGGCAATGGCGGCGTCGGCGCTCATCGACGCATCGCTGGCCGAACCAGGGCTGGCTCGCGCTGTCGCCGGACTTCCTCCAGTCAATCGACTATGCCGCGCATATGGACAGCGTCGAGCATCGCAACCTCGACAGCGTCGCCCTGCCCGGCCGCACGCTTCGCGCCTCATTGCTGGTGGGCGAAGCGCGGCTCGACCAATATGCCTATCTGCGCGGCGAATGGTCTTTCGAGATGCTCGACCCCTATACCGACCGTCGGCTGGTGGAGTTCACGCTGGGCCTGCCCGAGAGCCAGTTCGCCCGGCGCGGCACGCGGCGCTGGCTGGCGCGGCGGGCGCTGGCCGACCGGCTGCCGGCAGAACTGCTGGCCCAGACCCGGCGCGGGCGTCAGATCGGCGAATGGTATCACCTCGCCAGCCTGCGCCGCGAGCATACGATCCAGGCGGTCGAGCGGATCGCGAAATCGCCGCTGGCCAGCCGGGTGCTCGACGTGCCGCGGCTACAGCGACTGGTCAACGACTGGCCAAAAGACGCGGAGGCCGCGCGCGCCAGCGAGGGCGGACACCGTGTGGCATTGCATCAAGGGGTGGTGATCGGATCCTTCCTGTGCTGGTACGAAGGCAATAATGGCTGATCCTGTTCACGATTACGCGCTGTGCGGCTGGCATGTCGAAAGCGCGATTCCCCTGCCCGAGCTTCCCGGCTGGACCGGGGCCGAAGGCGCGCCCGAGGTCGAGTTCGTCCTGGGACCGTTGCCCGACCGGCTCGCCGATCCCGTCTTTGCCACGCCGATGCTCCAGATCGACGGCACTGGCCGCGCGCTGTACCGGATCCCGGCGGTTGCCGCCTTCCTGGTCGAGGGCGGGACGCGGGTGACGATCGACCCGGTGCTCTCCCCGGATGCGCCCGATGTGCGGCTGTTCCTGCTGGGCAGCGTGTTCGGGCTGCTGTGCCATCAGCGCGGCGTGCTGCCGGTCCATGCCGCGGCGGTCGACATCGATGGCGAGGCAGTTGCCTTTGCCGGCGCGTCGGGCGCGGGCAAGTCGACGCTGGCCGCCGCCTTTCGCCGGCGCGGCTTCACCCTGTTCGCCGACGATGTCACGCCGATCGCATTCGACCCGGTCCGTTTCCTCCCCGGCCTGCGACGCATCCGGCTCTGGTCGGACTCGCTGGCGGCGGCGTCCGATTGGGAAGGCCAGCCGATCGAGCGCTGCCGCGACGGGATCGAGAAATTCGCGCGCGCGTTCGACGACGGGTTCCACACCCGCGCGCTGACCCCGCGCGCGATCTTCCACCTGCGCGACCAGGCCGAGGGCGATGTCTCGTTTCGGCGGCTTCAGGGCGGCGCGGCGATGCAGCAGCTGTGCCGGCAGGTCTATCGCTGGCGATCGCTGGTCGCCTTTTCTGGGCAGGCCGAGGCGCTGAGCCGCGCCGCCCGGGCGGCGGGCGCGATCCCGCGGCATTTCGAGCTGAGCCGCAAGATGGAATTCGATCGGCTGGACGACACGATCGACGCGATCGTCGCGACGGTGCGGGCCAGCCGGTGACCGGCGCGGTCTGGCTCGCCTCCTATCCCCGATCCGGGAATACCTGGACGCGGCTGGCGCTCAGATCGCTTCAGGGCGGCGGCGAGGAAATCGGATTTGCCGATATCGGCCGCTTCGGCAAGCTGTCGACCCGTCGCGAGCTGATCGACCGCGCGCTGGAAGTCGATTCGGGCATGCTGACCGAGGCGGAGACGCAGGAATTGCGGCCCGACATGCATGAGGTGCTCTACGCGCATGCCGATCCGCCGCCGCTGGTGAAGACGCACGACGCCTGGCTCGCCACCCCCGGCGGCCGTCCGATCTTCGATGCGCGCTTTACCCATGCCGCCATCTACCTGATCCGCGATCCGCGCGACGTGGTGCTGTCCTGGGCCAGCTTTATCGACTGGCCGGTGGACAACACGATCAATTTCATGGCCAATCCCAAGGCGAGCCTCGGCCATGCGACCGACCAGATCGGCATCCAGGTCCGCCAGACGATGGGCAGCTGGTCGAGCCATGCGCTGAGCTGGATCGACGAGTCCGGGCTCGCGCCGCTGGTGATCCGCTATGAGGACATGCTCGCCGACCCCGCAAACGCGCTGGCGCGGATGGCGGCGCATCTCGGCTGGACGGTCGATGTCGCGGCGATCGACGGCGCGGTCGAGACGACGCGGTTCGACCGGCTGGCAGACCAGGAGACGCGTCACGGCTTCACCGAAAAGGGCACGCGCACCGACCGCTTCTTCCGCAGCGGCGTGGCGGGCGCCTGGCGCGAACAGCTGTCGGCCGAACAGGCCGGGCGGATCGAGCGCGATCACGAAGCGGTGATGACCCGCTTCGGCTATCTCTAACTCGTCAGGCTTCGGTCCAGATAAGCCGGTTTTCGGCCAGCTTGGCGAGGAACGCCTGGGTATCCGCCGCGACAGCATCGGCCGGCCCGTCGAAATGCGCCTGCAGCTCCGCGATCAGCGCATCGACGCGCTTGGGATTTTCCAGCCGGCGCCAGATCTCGCTGCCGACCGCGTCCATGCCGTAATAGCGGCCATCCTCGATGCTGATCAGCACGATCTCGCCATCCACCTCGGTGGCGATGGCGTCGGCGGTGCGGATCAGCGTGGCGGAGGGGGCGAAGGTCATGCGCGCGGCCTAGCAGAGCGGGCGAGCATCAGCCAAGCACCTTGCCATCCTCGACCCGGATCACCCGATCGCACCAGGCCAGGCTCTCTTCACGGTGCGAGATCATCAGGATGGTCGGGCGCGGATCGAGCGCCTTGAGCCGGGTGAGCAATGCCGCCTCGGCCGGCGCGTCGATCGCGTTCGCCGCCTCGTCGAGCACCAGCAGCCGCGGCTTGCGGAGCAGCGCGCGGGCCAGCCCGATGCGCTGGCGCTCGCCGCCGGACATCAGCGTGCCGCGCTCGCCCACCACCGTGTCCAGACCCTGTTCGAGCCGCGCGACGATCTCGGTCGCACCTGCCAGTTCAAGCGCGGCGGCGATCTCGGTATCGCTGACCTCGGGCGTCGCCCAGGTGAGGTTGCGGCGGATCGTGTCATGGAACAGGAAGCCTTCCTGCGAGACATAGGCGATGCGTGTGCCCCAGCCCGACCGGTAACCGCCCTCCAGCGCGACACCGCCGACGCGAACTTC
The DNA here is from genome assembly GCF_055521555.1 of Sphingomonas sp. BL-S-25. Classification (NCBI taxonomy): domain Bacteria; kingdom Pseudomonadati; phylum Pseudomonadota; class Alphaproteobacteria; order Sphingomonadales; family Sphingomonadaceae; genus Sphingomonas; species Sphingomonas sp. BL-S-25. Next base: position 3,729,303 of record NZ_CM145486.1, on the reverse strand, counting down.
GCCCGATTGCGGCGTCAGCAGGCCGACGATCAGGTCGATCAGCGTCGTCTTGCCCGCCCCCGACGGGCCGGCCACGCCGATGAAGCTGCCGGGATCGAGCGTGAGCGTCGCATCGCTGACGCCGCGGCCGCCCGGATGGCGATAGGTGGCGGCATCCAGCATGATCGGTCCAGCGGGAGGCTCGACCGGATCGGGCTGGCCATCGGCGCCGCGACGGAATTCCGCCTCCATCGCGCGGACCGCCTCGAAACTGGGAAGCGCGAAAACGAATTGCTGGCCGGCCTGATAGAGCTGCATCGCCGGGCCGCTCATCCGCCCAAAGACGAGGACGAGGGTGATGAGGATCGCCGGCGTGACCTGCATCCAGCCGAAGCCGATCAGCACCACGCCGGCCCCCAGCAGGCTGGAAACAATCGCGAAGATCAGCCGCCCGCGTGCCTGACGGCGCTGGAATTCGAGCTGGTTGCCGCGGATCTCGCGCTGGATCGTCTCGAACTCGGCGACGAAGCTTGCCTGGGCGTTCTGGGCGGCCGCGGTCTTCAGCCCGGAAAGGAAGCCGGCGGCGTTGGCCATCATCGCCTGGCCGGCACCGACCAGCCGCGATCCGATCTCTCGCGTGCGATCCTGCGTCGCCAGGAATACCAGCCCGCCGATGCATAGCAGGACGATCGCGACGGCCGCGAGACCTGGCGCCAGCGTGAAGGCGATCGCCGCCTGGATCACCAGCATCGCCCCCAGCACCACGCCCTGGACCATGAAATAGGAGGCGGAACTCAGCCGCTGGATCTCGGTCGTGATCAGGTTGGTGACGCGGGCATGGCGCAGGCCGACGACCTGGCTCCACGACGCCTGGGCCAGCGCCTGCATCGCGCGATTGCGTTCGGATTCGATGAAGCCGGTCTGAAGCCGGCCGATCGCCATGTCGCGGGTGTAGAGGGTGACGGCGCGCAGCGCGCTCAGCAGCACGAAGGCGGAGATCAGCGCGGCCAGTTGCTGAACCGGCGTCGTCAGCCCGACCTCACGCAGCGTCGAGGAGATGACGCCCGAGCCGCCCTCGACCACCACGCCGATGATCGGAACGAGCAGCAACAGTCCGGCACCGTCGAGCACCGCGCCTGCCGCGACCAGCAGGCCGGCGCGAACGCCGCGCCAGCCGGCATAGCGCGCGAACGCCCCGGTCATGCCGCCGACCGCGCGCCGCAACTCGGCTATTCTGGAAATCACGCCCCTGCCCATCGCCCCGGCTTAGCGGTGCGCCGCGACCCTGCCTAGCGCTTCCCCGCCGCCGCCTCGGCCAGCCAGTCCTCGAGATTGGTGAAGCCGTCGCGGTCGCGATCGGCGGCGCCATCGGCTGGGTCGCGGGGGTTGAGGCCGTTGGCGCGTTCCCAGGCGTCGGGCATGCCGTCGCCGTCGCTGTCCTTCGCCGCCTCACCCGCCGGCAGATCGGGCCAGCCGCCGACCTGCGCCTGGCTGTCGATCAGCGCGCCGCCGCGCGACCGCACGCTCTCGACGATGCGCGTGTCCACGGAGTCTCGCCACAGCGACGCGCCGGCAGAGGCAAGGACGCGCTCGAACGCCGACGCATCTTCGGCGACCGGCGGCGCCTCGGCCGGGGCGGTCAGGCGGTTCTCTGGCCCGGTCAGGCCGGTGACGAGGCTCCAGGGATCGGTCGGCAGCTGGCCGTCCATCCGGTTGCCCGCGAACCAGCCGCGCCCGCCGGCGCTGGCCTCGTCAAAGGCGATTCCACCCTTGCTGGCGGGGCCTCGGACATAAAGGTTGCCGACGAAATTATAGGTCGAGCGGCTGACCTTGTCGGCATTGTAGCCCGCATGACTACCCGCCCAATTGTAGAAGACATTGGCGCGGATATCGAAGACCGCACCTTCCGGATCGATATCGGGATCATTGTAATTGCCCGGACGCGGCATGCGCGCGCGGTGGTGCGCCCAGAGATTGTGGTGGAAGCTGATCCGCGCGCCGAACCCCGACCGCAGCAGCGAGCCATAGCCGTGCGCGCCCTTGGCATGGCCCGACCGGTTGAGCGATTCGCCGATGATCGACCATTGCACCGTGACGTCGCGAACCACGCGTTCGGGATCCTTGCCCGGAGCGCCGACCGACAGCGTCTCGTCGACCGACCAGCTGGCCGAGACATGATCGAGGATGATGCGCCGCCCGGCCACGACCGACACCGCGTCGCTTTCGACATGCGATACGTCGCCCAGACGGGCGCGGATGAAGCGGATCACGACATCGTCGGCGGCGACCAGCAGCGGCTGGTCGCGCAGCGTGATGCCGCCGCCCGGCGCAGTCTGACCGGCGATGGTGATGCGCGGCTCGACGATCTTGAGCGGCTTGGCGAGGCGGATCGTGCCGGCGACCGCGAAGACGATCGTCCGCGGCCCCTTGGCCTCCACCGCCTCGCGCAGACTTCCCGTGCCGCTGTCGGCGAGCGTGGTGACGGTGAAGACGCGCCCGCCGCGCCCGCCGAGTGCGTGGGCGCCCGCCCCCTCGGCACCGGGAAAGGCAAGCGTCACGGATTGTGCCAGCGCCGGGCCCGCGGCGGTCAGGGCAAGCGCGATCAGCGCGGGACGGTGCATGCGTGTCACCCTTTGTCGGAGGAAGCGGGGCGGCACGGTCGAGACCGCACCGCCCCGGACAAGATCAGAAGATCAGCCGGGCGCCGACGGTGATGACCCGGCCGGTGCTGGCATAGGTCTGGGTCACCGGATTGGCAGAGTACATGGTGCGATACTGGGTCTCGTTGGTCAGGTTGCGACCCTCGAGCGTCAGTTTCGCAAAGGGCGTCACGCTGAAGGCGATCGCCGCGTCGATGTTCAGCGTATTCTCGTTATAGCCGAAGTCCGCCAGCACCGGCGAGTTGCAGGCCGCCCCCGCATTGGTGGTGGTGCCGACGCTGCACGTGCCCGTCGCCAGCGGGAAGCGGTTGACGTAGCGGGTGCGATAGGCGCCCGACACGCGCGCCGAGAATACGCTGTCCTCATAATAGAGCGTCGCGTTGAACGAGTCCGGCGAGGTGTTGAGGAACGGCCCCTCGGCGAAGGTGTTCACCGCGGTCGATGCGGTCCCGGTCTGGGTCGTGGAGAGCGTCGTGCCCGTCAGGTAGCTCAGGCTCGATTCGATATGGGTGTAGTTGGCGGTCACGCCGAACTTGTCGAACGGCGCCGGCAGGAACCAGAAATCGGTCTGGAGATTGACCTCTACACCCTTGATCGTGCCGCCCGGCGCGTCCTGGAACTGGCGGATCGCCCAAGTGCCGCCGGCCTGGGTATAGGCCTTCAGCGTCGGGCTGGTCATCGACTCGACGATCTGGTTGTAGATGGCCGGCTCGAACACCGACGACAGCGGCGCCTCGCCCGCAATCTGCTGCGGGAAGCTGTCGAGCGTCTTGTGGAACAGCGTGATCGCGACCAGCCCGTTGTTGCGGAAATAGCGTTCGAAGCTGAGGTCGAAATTGGTCGCGCGGAACGGGCTGAGATAGGGATTGCCCACCGTCACCGCCGGCGCCGCGCCCGAGGCGTTGAGGCCGCTAGCGAACGAGGTGGTGCCTGGCGTCAGGCTGGCCAGCTGCGGTCGCGAGATCGTCTGCGACGCGGCGAAGCGGACGATGAAATTCTCCATCGGCTCCCAGTTGATGTTGGTCGCCGGCAGCCAGTCCCAATAGTCATGCCGCGCGGTGACCGGGATGCCGAGCACCCCGTCGGTGCCGCCGACATTGCCCTGTCCGGTGACGCGGGTGTTGGCGACGCGCAGGCCGGCATTGCCGCGCAACGGGCGGCCGAACAGGTCGAGCCGGAAATCGACCTGGAAATAGCCCGAGACATCGCGCTCGCTGACCGAGTTGCGCTGACGCCCGTCGGCGACGGCGCGATAGTCACCCCATTTGTTGACGCAGTTACAGTTGATCCCGAACTGTTCGATGAAACGGTTGAGATCGGGCGCGTAGAAGCTGGTCGGCGTACCGGGCGTGACGTTCAGCCCCTGGCCGAAATTGATCGTCTGGCCCAGCGCGGTGATCGGGATGCCCGCCTCGACCAGCGTCGGGTTGATTGCCTCGATATCCTGGGCGCGGCGGCCCTGATCGCTTTCGAAGGCGAATTCCTTGTAGGTGCCGCCGAACTTGATCGTCATCTCGGGCAGCGCTTCGAAGGTGAAATTGCCCCGGGCGACGCGGAATTCATTATCGACGCGCGTGTTGAAGTAGCGGATCGTCGACAGGCCCTTCACCAGCGACCAGCTGCCCGGATCGGCAACGTCGAAGCCGGGGGTGAAGACCGGCATCTTGTCGCCGCCGCGATCGTCGAAGACATAGCCGTCGCGGTCCATCGCATTGAACTCGGCGAGCAGGCCGGTCGCCCGGAATTCGGATTTGGACCAGCCGAGCGTGCCGTCGAACACCAGTCCCGCCGCCAGGTCCTGGCGCAGGTTCAGCGTCGCCTGCTTGAACTCGGTGCGGCCGAACTGCGCGTCCGACGTGCTGCGCCAGTCGACATCGTCGAGCGCCAGATAATCGGCCTGGCCGGCGGCGTTGACATGGGCGGCGCGGATCTTGGTGTTCGGGCGGCCGATCAGCTCGTTGTAGAAGCCGGTGCTGTTTGCGGTCGGCACGTAACCCGGCGAGCGCGGATTGTTGTAATAATCATAGGGGTTGAGGTTGTTCGGGTTCAAGCTGTTGAGGAACCCGGGCAGCACTGCATTGCCGCTGAGCAGTCCGTCGCAGTCGATCGTCGCGCTGGGTACGCAGTTCGGATAGAGCGCGACCCGGTCGGCATTGCCGTTGGTCGTGCCCAGCGCCCGCAGCGTGCCCTGCGTCACGCGGGTGTTGGTGCCGTTGCGGTTCAGGCCGATCGTGGTGATCGAGTTGGAAATGCTGTCCTGATCATAGCGCGAGAAGACGCCGTCCAGCGTGATCTCGGTATGCTCGCTGGGCCGCCACTGGGCAGTCGCGGTCGCGCCGAACCGCTCATAGCTCAGTTCCTGACGACCGATCGACGGCAAGGCCGGGATGATCGTGGTCGGCGTGATCAGCGCATAGGCGGCAGGATCGGAACCGAAGGTCGGTCCGCTGCCGCCCGGGCGGGCGAAGCCGAAGGTGGCCGGGGTGACACCGTTCAGCTGCGAATTGCGATAGGCATATTCGAACTGGCCGATGTTGCGGCGATAGGAATCGATCTGCTGGTCCTGCTTCTGATAGGCGGCGGACACCAGCACGCCGAAAGTGTCGGTCACCCGCACCGAGGCGAGGCCGGTCAGGCGCGGGTTCCAGGTCTCGCCATTCTCGCGATATTCGGCGTCGGCGCCCAGCAGGAAGCGGCTCTTCTTGTACGCCAGCGGCCGACCGGTGGTCAGGTCGATGATCGCGCCGAGCGAGCCCTCGTCATTCTCGGCGGCCGTGGTCTTGGTGATCTTCACCCCGCCGAAAAGTTCCGAGGCGAAGGTGTTGAAGTCGAAGCCGCGGCTGCGATTGGCGCCCGCGTCCGACTGGTTGCCGCCCGCCACGTTCAGCGCGTCGGCGCCGTTCAGCCGCACCATCTGGAAATCGCCGCCAAGGCCGCGAATGGTGATGCTGCGCCCCTCGCCATTGTCGCGATCGATCGAGATGCCCGGCAGGCGCTGTATCGATTCGGCCAGATTGGCGTCGGGGAAATCGGCGATATCCTCGGCGGTGATCACGTCGACGATCTGGTCGGAGCGACGCTTCTCGTTGAGCGCGCTTTGCAGCGAGGCGCGGAACCCGGTGACGACGATCTCGTCGCCCTGCCCGCCCTCGACATCCTGGGCCGGCGCATCGTCCTGGCCATGAACGACGCCGATCGAGGCGGTAACCGGTGCACCGTCCTGCGCCTGAGCCGGGTTCGCGAGCATCGCGATTCCCAGTGCGCCCAGCGCCGCCGTTCCACGCAGCGTAGTCAGTCCGCGGCGCAAGCGCGCCGCACGATCGAGATCCAGCATTTCAAGCCTCCCCTGGCCAGTTTTCAGCGCCAAGCCCTTGCAAAGGCTTGCGTCCTTGATGACCGACGGGATGTCGAGCTGGGCGCACCGCACCGTGCGCGCCGGGCGATCGAGCCGCCCTTTCCTCCCCCATCAGCCCCGCGACTCTTCCGGTCGCATAGGACGCAAGCGCTTCGAAACGCCTGGTTCACTTCTTTTTGTGGGCAGGAGTCGATTTCAAGTCAACCGGTGTCATCGCGAAATCGGTTGCATGTTGCGCGAAGAATAGCCGCAGTCCGCCGTCAGGGCGCGCCGCGACGCGGGCGCGTCAATCGCGCCGAGGCGGTGCGACCGAGGCGCGATGGATCAGGGTGGAGGGGAACAGCGAGGGCTCCTCGCTGGCCAGATCGTCGCCGAAGAAATCGGCCAGCAGCTTGAGCGCAGCCGAGCGCGCCATCGAGATGATCGGCCAGTGAACCGTCGTCATCGGCGGCCAGATGTGCGACGCGATCGCAGTATCGTCGAACCCGATGATGCTGAGATCCTCGGGCACGTTCATCCCCCGGCGGCGCGCTGCGTGGAGCGATGCGGCCGCCATTTCGTCGTTCGAGGCGAAGATCGCGGTCGGCCGCGGCGACAGGTCGAGCAGCCGGTCGGCGGCGGCAAGGCCGGTCTCGAACGTGTAATTGCCATCGGCGATCAGGCTGCGCGGCAGCTTGATCCCGGCGGCAGCGACCGCCTCCTCGAATCCCTTGCGCCGCTCGCGCGCGGAACGGAATCCGTGCGGCCCGGCGATCAGGCCGATGCGCGTATGGCCCAGCGAAATCAGATGGTTGACCGCTTCGCGCACCACCTCGCTGTCGTTCGACGCGACCATGTGCTCGGGGGTGTCGAGCGTGGTCGATCCCATGCGGACATAGCGGCAGCCAATCTCCTGGCAGACCTGCGCCAGCATGTCATTCTCCGACACCGGCGGCAGGATCAGCACGCCGTAGAGGCGCTGGCGCTCGAGGAAATTCTTAACGTCGGCCAGCATCGTCGACGATCCGCGATCGATCGGCCGGACGATCAGCTCGAACTCGGTATCGCGGATCGCCTCGAGGATGCCGGCCTGGACGTTCATGACCATCTGGGCATTGGGATTGTCGTGGATCAGCCCGACCAGGAAATTGCGGCGGAGCGCCAGTGCCCGCGCCTGGACGTTGGGGACATAGCCGATGTCGGCAATGACCTTCTCGACCTTCGCCCTTGTGTCGCCATTCAGCAGCGGCGACCGGTTGATCACGCGGCTGACGGTCTTTTTCGAGACGCCCGCCAGACGCGCGACATCGTTGATGGTTGGCTTGCCCATGCTGTTCATCGCTCGACGCTACACTGTCGCGCGGGACAAGGCGAGACTGTCCGGCGGACAAGAAGCCGGCACCGCAAAATCGGGGTCTTGCGGAGGCGTTTCGCCGGGTATACCCGTTTAGGTAACCGGTGACATGGTCACCCAGTCCAAGCGGAGAGGCCCCTGATGAAGAAGATCGCCCTGTTTCTGGCCTGCCTGATCGCCGTCCCCGGCGCGGCGATGGCGCAGGCCGCATTTCCCGGCGCCGTCGGCCCGGCGGCGGAGACGGTCGGCGGGCGCGGCGGCCAGATCATCCGCGTGACCAACCTGAATCCTAGTGGCCCCGGATCATTCAAGGCAGCGGTCGAGGCCAAGGGTCCGCGAATCGTCGTGTTCGACGTGGCGGGCGTCATCGACATGAAGCGCGAGCCGATCGAGATCCGCGAACCGTTCCTGACGATCGCGGGTCAGACTGCGCCCTCCCCCGGTGTCACGCTGATCAAGACGGGCATCGACGTCCGCACGCACGACGTGATCATCCGCCACATCCGCGTCCGCACCGGTGCAGACAACCAGCCCAAGCGCAGCGGCTGGGAAGCCGACGCCTTCTCGACCGTCGCGGCGCGCAACGTGATCATCGACCACAATACGTTCAGCTGGGCGATCGACGAGAACATGTCGGCCAGCGGCCCGCGCTTCACCGGCAACAGCGTCGCCGACTGGCGCAACGGCACCAGCCGCAACGTCACCTTCTCGAACAATCTGGCGGCCGAGGGGCTGGCCGATTCGAGCCATCCCAAGGGCGAGCATTCCAAGGGGTCGCTGGTTCACGACAACACCACCGGCATCGTCTTCTACCGCAATGTGTGGGCGCATAATGTCGAGCGGCATCCGCTGGTGAAGGGCGGCGCGCAGGTGCTGATGGTGAACAACCTGATCTACAACCCCAAGCACCGCGCGGTTCACTATAATCTGATGGCGCTGGAATGGGGCGATCATCCCTATGTCACCGGCCAGATCACCGCGATCGGCAATGTGATGCGCGGCGGCAACGACACCGACAAGGACCTGCCCTTCCTGATGATCGGCGGCGACGGCGATCTCGATTATTATGGCCGCGACAATCGCGCGGTCGACCTGCACGGCAACAAGCTGCCGATGTTCGGCCGTTACGGCGAGACCAGGGCGAAGATTGTCGAGAAGCAGGCGCCGATGATGTCCACTGCCGGCATGACCGTGCTTCCGTCGGGCCAGGTCGAGACCAGCGTGCTCGCCACTGCGGGCGCCCGCCCCTGGGACCGCGACGACGACGATATCCGCGTGCTTTACTTCGTCGCCGAAGGTCGCGGCTTCGTGATCAACGACGAGAAGGAAGTGAGCGCCTATCCCTCTTACGGGGCGGTGTTCGCGCCGTTCAACGAGGCCGAGTGGAACCTTGACACGATGGAGCCGAAATCGGGTCGCTATCCGGGGCAGAAGGGCCCGATCCAGGAGCATCTGAGCCCGCGCGACGCCGACATGCGTCAGGGCGCCAAGTGAGCGCGCTGCTGGCGCTGGCGGTGGCGTTCCTGCCGGTGCAGGACGCCCCGCCCGCTCCGGCGGCCGCCAAGGCACCGCCGATGGTCGTGATCGACGAGCGCGACACGATGCGCCAGGAACCGACGCCGCACGGCAAGATCGGGATCAGCACGGCCTATCGCATCAGCGACGCCGCGCCCCAGCCGCGCACGATGGAGTTCCGCAAGCGCATCCTGCCGCCGGGCGCCGCGATCGGCCTGCACCCGATCGCGCATGACGAGGTCTATTACGTCCTGTCGGGCGAAGGCGACGTGACCTCCGACGGCGTGACCAGGAAGATGGGGCCCGGCATGGCCGCCTATCTCTATGACGGCGCGGTCGTCGGCATCCGCCAGACCGGCAGCGCACCGCTGGTGCTGATCATTTCCTATCCGGTGACGGCCGCGAAGGACTGAGCAGAGTCTTTTTAGATTAGCTACTTATCTCCTCTCCGGAGGGAGAGGGGGACCGTGCGAAGCATGGTGGAGAGGGGATATCCTCAGGCGGACTGGACGGAGTTGGAGAGCTGGCTAAATCGGGAAATCCGGATCGGGCTGTTCTCAACTAGAGTACATCGCTCGCGTATACTCCCTCTCCACCAGCCTGCGGCTGGTCCCCCTCTCCCTCCGGGAGAGGATTATATTTCCCGATCAACTGCTTAACTCCTTCGTCAACTGCCCGGCTGGATATAGGGCACGCGGGCGAACAGTTCGCGTTCCCATTTGCGTGGGTCGTTGACCGCGCGGCTCGCGGTGTCGAAGACCATCGTCGCGCGGCCGGGCAGCGTATAGGCGGGCCAGGCTGGCACGCCTTTCCCCGCCGGGCGGCCGGTGCGCGCGACCGCGGCGAAGGCAGCCATCATCTGGCGGCTGAGGCGCTGCGCCGCGGGCCCGGTGCCGCTGATCGATCCTTCCGCGCCCAGCGTACCGAACACCAGCGGGATGTCGCCGGTATGTGGTGCCCCGCGCTCGGGCTTCACCGGCGACTGATAGTCGAGCTGATAGACCCAGGTCGCCTTTGCCCCTGCCGCGGCGCGCGCATCGGCCTCGATCACCTGCCCCGGCCAGCTGCGTCCCGCGGTGGTCGCGCGGTAGAAGATTGCCTCAGGCGTGTCCTGCGGGAAGCGGCGGCGATATTCGCTCACCACCCATTCTGGCAGGATGTCCATGCGCAATTCGGGCGCCATCGTCGCCGCGAGATTGTCCCAGTTCAGCGCCCTGATCCGCGGAGAATCGGGCGAGATGAACGCGCGCGTCTCGTCGCGGGTGTTGCCCAGGATCATCGGCATCGCGTTCGACTGCGGATTGGCGTCGGGCCAGAAGGGGTGACGCGACAGCCATTTCATGTCGAGCACCGGCCCGAAATAGACGCCCCCGCCCAGGATCGGGTCGGTCGCCTCCAGCGCCTCGACCAGTCTCTCGACCGGCAGGTCCAGCAGCGGCGACAGGTCGCTCTCGCGCACGCCCAGCTTCGCGAGATAGGCCTGGGTGCGACGCGTGGCGTTGAGTGGGCCGGAGGCGGTGACCTGCTGGCCGCTCATCGTCGCGGCGGAGTGGAACAGACCCTTGGCGGCGGGCATGCCCATCATCGTCGCGATCTTGGCGCCGCCGCCCGACTGGCCGAAGACGAAGACCCGGCCGGGATCCCCGCCAAACGCGGCGATATTGTCGCGCACCCATTGCAGCGCGAGGATCAGGTCGAGCTGGCCGACATTGCCGCTGTCGGCGAAACGCGGGTCGAGCCGGGCGAGATAGAGATAGCCCAGCGCGTTGAGCCGGTGGTTGACGGTGACGACGACCACATCCTCGCTCGCCGCCAGCACCGCACCGTCATTCTGCGGATCGGTGACCGATCCATTCGAATAGGCACCGCCATGGATGTAGAGCATCACCGGCTTGCGCGCCCGCGACGGCGCGCCCGGCGTCCAGACATTGAGGTAGAGACAGTCTTCGCTCTGCGGTCGATAGGGCCCGCGCTGGGGACAGACCGGTCCGAAGTCATGTGCCGGCCGTCGCAGCCCCGGCGTCGCGAAGGCAATCGGCGCGCGGAAGCGCGGGCCATTGCCATAGCGGATGCCGCGAAAGCGCCAGACGCCGCCGACCGCGTCGCCCTCGAAAATACCGCTCGGCGCCGTCACTACCGGTGCGCCTTGCGCGAACGCACGCGATGGCACCAGCGTCAGGCCCAGCCCGCCGGCAATGCCGCCGGCCAGCACCGAACGTCGCGAAACTGCGTCCATCATCCTCTCCCGAACTTCAGGCGTACCGGCGAGAGGCCGCCCTTTCCTATCTGCGAACGTCGAGCCCTTCGCCGAATGCGGCAAGGTCGGCGCGGGTGAACAGGCTGGCGTCACCCGGCAGCGAATGCTTGAGGCAGGTCAGCGCCAGACCGGCCTCGGCCGCCGCCTTGGCATCGCCGCATTCCAGCAGGCCGTGCAGCACGCCCGCGGCAAAAGCGTCGCCGGCACCGATCCGATCGACGATCCCGGCGACCAGCACTTCGTCGGTCTGGTGCGCACCCTCGCGCGTGTCGATCCGCGCCGCGATCCGGTGGCTGTCGGCATCGTCGACATGGCGCGCGGTCGAGGCGATCAGCTGGAGCTTCGGGAAGGCGTCGAACGCAGCCTCGGCCGCCTCGCGCCGGCGCTCCGACCCGTCTCCCGAAAAGGGCTTGCCGAGCAGCAATGAGATGTCGCGGTGATTGCCGAACAGGACGTCGGCATGGCCGATCAGCCGGCTGAGCACCGCGCGCGGATCGCTGTCCCAGGCCTCCCAGAGTTTCGCGCGGTAATTGCCGTCGAACGACACCGGGATGCCGCGGTCCGACGCGGCCTCTGCGGCAGCGATGGCTGCTTCCGCCGTATTGGGGCCGAGCGCCGGAGTGATGCCCGACAGGTGAAGCCGGGTCGCACCGGCAAGCGCCGCGTCCCAGTCCCAGGCATCGGCACCGCGCAGCGCGAATACCGAATGCGCACGGTCATAGACGACTTCCGACGCGCGCAGTCCGGCGCCGGGGGTCAGGAAATAGAGACCCAGCCGGCCAGGCTCGACCGCGATCGTCGAGGTGTCGACGCCGCGGCGGCGCAGCTCGCCGGTCACCGCGCCGCCCAGCGGATTGTCCGCGACCGCGCTGATCATGCGGACCGGATGGCCGAGGCAGGCGAGGCCGGTGGCGACATTCGCCTCGGCCCCGCCGACATTGACCTCGAGCTTCGGCGTCTGAAGCAGCAGCTCGCGCCCCGGCGGCGACAGCCGGAGCATCAGCTCCCCGAAAAAGGCGATGGTCATCGCGCCAGCCAGCCGCCGTCGACCGCCAGGACATGGCCCTGGACATAGTCGGATGCGGACGAAGCGAGGAACACCGCCGCCCCGCCCATGTCGTCGGGCGAGCCCCAGCGCGCGGCGGGGATGCGGTCGAGGATCGACTTGTTGCGATCGGCATCGGCCTGGAGCGCCGCGGTGTTGTTGGTGGCGATATAGCCAGGCGCGATCGCGTTGACGTTGACCCCCTTCGACGCCCATTCGTTCGCCAGGATCTTGGTCAGTCCGCCGATGCCCGACTTGGACGCGGTATAGCTCGGCACGCGGATGCCGCCCTGGAAGGTCAGCATCGAGGCGATGTTGATGATCTTGCCGCGGCCCTGCTTCACCATGTGGCGGCCTGCCGCCTGGCACAGGAAGAACACCGACTTGAGGTTGGTGTCGACCACCGCGTCCCAATCCTCCTCGGTGAAATCGAGGCTGTCGTTGCGGCGGATGATCCCGGCATTGTTGACCAGGATGTCGAGCCTTCCCAACTTGTCCACAGCCTCGTCCACAACCCTGTCCACAGGCTCGATGGTCGAGAGATCGGCCGAGATGATCTCGGCGCGGCGGCCCAGCGCGCGCGCCTTTTCGACGGTGTCCTCGGCCGGGGTACGGCCCACCGCCGCAATGTCGGCACCCGCCGCGGCGAGCGCCAGTGCGATGCCCTGGCCGATGCCGGTATTGGCGCCGGTGACGACCGCGACGCGGCCGGTGAGATCGAAGGGGTTGGTCATTCCACATCCTCTCCCCCTCCCGCCTGCGGGAGGGGGTCGGGGGGTGGGCCCCCGCTATCCGGTAACGATAGCGCTCGTATCGGCCGGGAGCCCACCCCCCGGCCCCCTCCCGCGCGCGGGAGGGGGAGCAGGAGATTTACGCCAGCTGGCAGATGTCCAGCACGTTCATGTCGGTATAGTCCTGGTTCTCGCCGGCCATCGCCCAGATGAAGGCGTAGGACTTGGTGCCCGAGCCCATATGGATCGACCAGGGCGGGCTGATCACCGCTTCCTCATTGGCCATGACGATGTGGCGGGTCGCCTCGCCCTCGCCCATGTAGTGGAACACGCGGTCCTTCTCGAGATCGTCGAGCTCGAAGTAGAAATAGATCTCGCTGCGGCGCTCATGGATGTGCGGCGGCATCGTGTTCCAAACCGAACCCGGCTTCAGCACCGTCAGGCCCATGACCAGCTGGGCGCTGTCGCACACGCCGGGGATGACGAGCTGGAAGATCGTGCGCTCGTTCGATTCCTCCAGGCTGCCGCGATCCAGCGCGTTGGCGTCGGCAATCGACAGCTTGCGCGTCTGGAAGCCCTTATGCGCCGGGCACGACGCCAGGTAGAAACGTGCGCCCTCGCCCGAGAACTGCACGTCCTTGGCGCCCATCGTCACATAGACGCAGTCCTTGTTGCCGAGCGTGAAGACTTCTCCGTCGACAGTGACGGTGCCTTCGGCCTTGCCGACATTGACGACCGCAAGCTCGCGACGCTCGAGGAACGGGTGGCCGGCCGCGGACGCAGGCTCGGTCTGCGCCGGAAGCGCGACCGGGGTCGCACCGACCAGCACGCCGCCGATCACGAAGCGGTCGGCATGGGTGTAGTTGAGCACGCACTCACCCTCGCGGAACAGGTCCGAGATCAGATAGCGGTCGCGCAGCTCGTCATTGGAAACGCACTCCATCATGTCGGGATGCGTTGCATAATAGGTACGGTCGAACATGGTCTGCTCCGATTGGAAGGTCAGGCTGCCGCCGCGACGGGCGCGGGGGCGGGTTGGTCGAGCTTGTACGCCTTGCGCACCAGCCCGTTGGTAAGGTCGTAGGCGAGTTCCGCCGCTTCCCAGTCGAGCATGCGGCCCTCCGCCACCAGCCGGGCGAGGAAGCCGCAATCGATGCGGCGCGCGACGTCGTGGCGCGACGGTATCGACAGGAAAGCGCGGGTATCGTCGTTGAAGCCGACGGTGTTGTAGAAGCCGGCGGTCTCGGTCGTCATCTCGCGGAAGCGGCGCATCCCCTCCGGGCTGTCGTGGAACCACCAGCTGGGGCCGAGCTTCAGGCAGGGATAATGACCCGCCAGCGGCGCCAGTTCGCGCGCATAGCTGCTCTCGTCGAGCGTGAAGAGGATCACCGACAGCTCGGTCGAGGTGCCGAACCGGTCGAGCAACGGCTTGAGCGCCGAGACATAGTCGGTGCGCATCGGGATATCGGCGCCCTTGTCGCGCCCATGGCTGGCGAACAGGCCGCCATTATGGTTGCGGAAGCTGCCCGGATGGATCTGCATGACCATGCCGTCCTCGACGCTCATCGCCGCCATCTCGGTCAGCATCTGCGCGCGGAACAGCTCGGCGTCCTGCGGGGTCCAGCGGTCCGACAGGATCGTGCGGAACAGCCGCTCGGCCTCGTCATGCGTCAGGTTCGCGGTCTGCGCGGTGACATGGCCGTGATCGGTCGCGGTCGCGCCCGCCGCGCGGAACTCCGCGCGACGCTTGCGGTGCGCGGCCAGATAGCCGTCCCAGCTATAGACGTCCTCGCCGGTCTTCTCGGCGAAGACGCGCATCGCGTCGCCGAACTGCTCATGCTCGACATCGATCACCGCGTCGGGGCGATAGGTGGTGACCACCCGGCCCTGCCAGCCGCTGGCCTGGATCGCATGGTGCGGGGACAGATCGTCCTGTGGCCCCTCGGTCGTGGCAAGGAAACCGATGTTGAACCGGTCGAACAGCGCGCGCGGCTTGAACGCGTCGCTGGCCAGTTGCTCGTTGATCCGGTCGTAATAGAGGTCGGCGGTCGAGGCATCGAGCGCGACGTCGAACCCGAACACCTCGCCGAACACATGGCTGAGCCACATGCTGGACGGGGTGCCGCGGAACAGGTGGATATTCTCGGCCAGGATCCGCCACGCCTTGCGCGGGTCATGGGCGGGCACGCCATTCTTGTCGGGCACGCCCAGGTCCGCCAGCGCGATGCCCTGCGAATAGAGCATGCGATAGAGATAATGGTCGGGCGCCAGCAGCAGTTCGGCCGCATTCGACCAGTTCTCGTTGGTCGAGAACCAGGTCGGATCGGTGTGCCCGTGCGGGCTGATGATCGGCAGCCCGGCCACCTCGCGGTAGAGCTCGCGCGCGATGCTGCGCGTGCGCTCTTCCGCGGGGAGAAGCCGGTCGGGATCGAGCTTCAATGGCCTGGACATTCGAACTTCCTTACGCTTGCTTTTCGCGGAACATGACGTTCGCGAGGATACCCAGCACTGCGACTCCGGCAAAGGCGATCAGCAGGCCGTAATAGGTGCCGTCGGACAGGCAGGGCGATGTCGGGCCCATCCACACCGGGATACACTCGCTGCCCGGCGCGCGCTTGCCGGTGGCGAGGAAGATGATCACCGCGATCAGCCCGGAGATCGAGGCGATGATCACCGCCCAGGGCGTCGAGCTGCGGAACCTCTCGACACGCTCGAGCCGCGGCGCCAGCAGATGGACCGACAGGACCGCGAGGAAATATGCGGCGCCCGCAACCACGAACAACGGGGTATAGGTGCCCAGCCGGTCGAGCACGTCGCCCGCATATTTCGACATGATCGCGCCGCCGATCGCACCGGCGGTGCCGCCGATGCCGATCACCGCACCCACCGCGAACCGCGGGAAGGTGTCTGACGGAACCGCATAGAGATTCGCCGAAAAGCCCTGATGCGCCGCGGCGGCGATGCCGATGATGACGACGCTGACCCACAGGTTCGGCACCGAGGTGGCGAACACGACCGGCAGCACGAACAGCGCGCAGACGAACATCGTGATCTTGCGCGCGCGATTGACGTCCATCCCGGCCTTCATCAGCCGCCCCGACAGCCAGCCGCCGGCGATGCTGCCGACGTCGGAGATCAGGTAGATGGCGCCCAGCGCGAGCACCGCGGTCGGCGTGGTCCAGGTCTTGAGGTCGACGCCGTATTGCGTACCGAGGAAGCCCGGCAGCCAGAACAGGTAGAACCACCAGATCGGGTCGATGAAGAACTTGCCGAGCGCGAATGCCCAGGTCTCACGCGTGGCCAGCAGCTTCAGCCACAGGCCCGGCGTCTTGACGTCGGGATCGGCCGGATCCTGGTTGATATAGGCCAGTTCCTCGGCGCCGACGCGCGGGTGCTTGGCGGGATCGTCGCGATAGATGGCCAGCCAGGCGATCAGCCACAGCACGCCGAAGATGCCGGTGGCGACGAACACGGTGCGCCAGCTCATATGGAGCTGGGAGATCATCACATAGACGATCAGCGGCGTCAGGATCGCGCCGACATTCGCACCGGCGTTGAACAGGCCGATGGCGAAGGCGCGTTCCTTCTGGGGGAACCACTGGGCGACCGACTTCACGCCGGCGGGAAAGTTTCCGGATTCGCCGATGCCCAGGCCGAAGCGGGCGAGCGCGAACTGGGTGACGCTGTACGCGCCGCCATGGGCGATATGCGCGATCGTCCAGATGACCACCGCCACGGCATAGCCGAAGCGTGCGCCAACCACGTCGACGACCTTGCCGAAGCCGATATAGCCGATGGCATAGGCGACCTGGAACCAGACGACGATGTCGGCATAGGTCCGCTCGTCCATGTGGAGCGAGGGATCGTCCATCATCGTGGGCTTCAGCAGCCCGATCATCTGCCGATCGATATAGTTGATCGCCGTCGCCGCGAAGAGCAGCGCGACCACCATCCAGCGATAGCGGCCCATGCGTTCGACGGTCGCGGCGATCGTCGCCTCACCGTTACTCGCCATACCCCTCTCCTTCCTCGTCCTTTTGCCCGTTCCGCCGCCCGACCGTGTCTCCCCGGCCCGTTTGGCCCCGGGGCGACGCCGGCCATGGCGCCAGTCGAAATCCGTTGCCCATGTGCCGGGCATGTCCGCGATCGGGGCCATGCCCGATCCTGGCGCAGCATCGCGTCGCGCGTATGTCAGTCGGCCGTCCGGCCGACGCGACGCCACGGATTGTTAGCGCTACCGTCCAATCGAGGGAACCCAAGAGTGCCGGCCTTTCGAATCGCTCTACCCGGCCTTCGGCTCTTTTCCCCACGGGGATGCGCCGATAGGCTCGCCTGTGCTACCGGTGTCAGCCGAGCGCGTCAACGCGGCATTCGTCAGCGCGCGGCTTTGGCGCTAGGGGCCACGCCGTGACTCGCCTTGCCCCGCTCCATGCCGATCTTGCCCTGCTGACCGAGCAGGGCCGCCGCCGCTCGCTTTCACCCCGCGCCGGGCTCGACTTTGCCTCGAACGACTATCTGGCGCTTGCCGGCGATCCGCGCCTTGCCGCGGCGGTACGCGCGGCGATCGATCGCGGCGTGCCGATCGGGTCGGGCGGATCACGCCTGCTGCGCGGCAATCACGAGGAGCATGAGGCGCTCGAGGCGGAGGCGGCTATTTTCTTCGGGACCGAGGCTGCCTTGTGGTTCTCCAGCGGCTTCGCCGCCAACGCCGCACTGCTCGCCACCCTGCCGCAGCGTGGCGACCTGGTGGTGCACGACGCACTGATCCACGCCAGCGCGCATGAAGGGATGCGACTGGGCCGTGCCGAGCGCGTAGCCGCCGCACATAATGATGCCCAGGCATTCGACGATGCGATTCGTGGCTGGCGCGATGCGGGCGGGACGGGGCGCCCCTGGATCGCGGTCGAGAGCCTCTATTCGATGGACGGCGACCGCGCCCCGCTCGACGCGCTGGCCGAGGTGGCGCGACGGCACGAAGCGATGCTTCTGATCGACGAGGCTCATGCCACCGGCGTGTTCGGGCCCGATGGCCGCGGCCTGGCCCATGCACTCGACGGGCAGGAGCATGTCGTCAGCTTGCGCACCTGCGGCAAGGCGCTGGGATGCGAGGGCGCGCTGGTCACCGGCGCGGCGGTGGTGCGCGACTTCTTGGTCAATCGCGGGCGGGGCTTCATCTTCTCGACGGCGCCGTCGCCGCTGATGGCGAGCGCGGTGCGCGAGAGCCTGCGCATCCTGGCCGACGAGCCGCAGCGGCGCGAGGCGCTGCACGCGCTGATCGCCGAAGCCGAGGCGCTGCTGGCGCCGCGCGGCGTCGCCCCGGCCGGCTCGCAGATCCTGCCGCTGATCCTGGGCGACGACCGCCGGACGATGACGGTCGCCGCCGCGGTGCAGGCCGCCGGGTTCGACGTGCGCGGCATCCGCCCGCCGACGGTTCCGCCGGGAACCGCGCGGCTCCGGCTGTCGCTCACCCTCAACGTTACCGCGCAGGATATCGCGCGTCTGGCGGACACGCTTCGGGAGACGCTGGCATGAGCCGCACCTTCGTCGTCACCGGCACCGATACCGATGTCGGCAAGACGGTGTTCGCCGCCGGGCTCACGGCTGCGCTCGGCGCATTCTACTGGAAGCCGATCCAGGCGGGCACCGACCAGGGCGGCGACAGCGGCGCGGTGGCGGCGCTGGGCGTCGATCCGGCGCGCATCCTGCCCGAGGCCTATCGCTTGGTCACCCCTTGCTCGCCCGATCTGGCGGCGGAGATCGACGGCGTCGTGATCGACCCGGATCGGCTGGTGCCGCCGCAGGTGGACGGGCCGCTAATCGTCGAGGGTGCCGGCGGCGCGCTGGTGCCGGTAACCCACGACCTGCTCTATGCCGACCTGTTCGCACGCTGGCAGCATCCGGTGATCCTTGTGGCGCGGACCGCATTGGGCACGATCAATCACAGCCTGCTCTCGATCGAGGCGCTGCGCTCGCGCGGCGTGCCGATCCACGGCATCGCCTTCATCGGCGACGCGGTCGAACATAGCGAGGCGACCATCGCCCGGATCGGCGGGGTCCGCCGGCTCGGCCGCCTGCCGCGGCTTGCCACGCTCGACGCACCGTCGCTGGCCGCAGCCTTCGCCGCCGGCTTCGACCTCGGGGATTTCGCATGAGTTCGCCGGTCTGGCACCCCTTTACCCAGCATGGCCTCAACGAGCCGATCCCGCTGGTCGAGCGCGCAGAAGGTGCCGCGCTGTATACCGCGGACGGCCGCCGGATCGTCGACGGGATCTCCTCCTGGTGGGTGACGACGCATGGCCATGCCCATCCCAGGATCATGGCCGCGATCGCCGATCAGGCGGCGCGGATGGACCAGATCATCTTCGCCGGCTGGACGCATCAGCCCGCCGAGGATCTCGCGCGCGCCCTGACCGCGATCATGCCGCCCGAGCTGACCCGGGTCTTCTATTCGGACTCGGGATCGACCAGCGTCGAGGTCGCGCTGAAAATGGCGCTCGGCTACTGGGCCAATCGCGGTGAGGCGCGCCACCGCATCCTGGTGATGCAGCACAGCTATCATGGCGACACGATCGGCGCGATGTCGGTCGGCGAGCGCGGCGTGTTCAACCAGCCCTATGGCCCGCTGCTGTTCGATGTCGGCACCCTGCCCTTCCCGGTCGCCGGCACAGAACAGGCGACGCTCGACGCGCTGGAGGCGGCGTGCCGCGAGGCGCCGGCCGCCTTCATCGTCGAGCCGCTGCTGCTCGGCGCGGGCGGAATGCTGATCTATTCGCCCCGGGTCATGGCCGAGATGGCGGCGATCTGCGCGCGCCACGACGTGCTGTTCATCGCCGATGAGGTGATGACCGGATGGGGCCGCACCGGCACGCTGCTGGCCTGCGAACAGGCGGGCGTCGTCCCCGACCTGCTGTGTCTGTCCAAGGGGCTGACCGGGGGCAGCCTGCCGCTGGCGGTGACGATGGCGCGTGAGGCGATCTATGACGCGCATCTGTCGCAGGACCGCGCACGGATGTTCTTTCATTCGTCCAGCTACACCGCCAATCCGATCGCCTGCGCCGCGGCCAATGCCAATCTGGCGATCTGGCGCGACGAGCCGGTGCTCGAGCGGATCACGGCACTGGCCGAGCGTCAGGCGGCGCGCCTGTCAGCGCTCGAAGGCGTCCGCAATGCGCGGCAGATCGGCACGGTGACCGCGATGGAGCTGGCGGACGATCAGGGCCGCTATTTGTCCGATCTCGGCCCGCGCCTGCTTGCCTTTTTCCGCAACCGCGACCTGCTGCTGCGACCGCTGGGCAACACCGTCTATGTCATGCCACCCTATTGCATCGACGATGCCGACCTCGATCGCATCTACGCGGCCATCGCCGAAGCCTGCGCGATTCAGGCCAGCCCGAATTAAATCGACGCTGTTCATTACGATTTCCATTTCGCGACGGGCATGATGCCATTATCCTTTCAACCGTAACGGAGGACCGGATGGGCATTCTCGATTTTCTTTCGAAGCAGTTCGTCGAAGTCATTGACTGGCAGGAAAAGCCCGGTGAGCTGGCGCTGCGCTACGCAATGGATAACCGCGAGATCAAGAACGGCGCGCAGCTGACCGTGCGCGCGGGACAGATCGCGTTTTTCTATAATGAAGGCGTGATGGCCGACGCGTTCCGCCCCGGCCTCTATACGCTGGAGACCGCCAACCTCCCGCTGCTCACCGCGCTGCGCAACTGGGACAAGGGCTTCGCCTCGCCGTTCAAGGCCGATATCTATTTCTACACCCAGAAGGAGCAGGCGGGCCTGAAATGGGGCACCGCCCAGCCGATCACGGTACGCGACCGCGAATATGGCGCGCTGCGCATCCGCGCCTTCGGCAGCTATTCCTTCCGGATCGAGGATGTGCCGACCTTCGCGGTCAAGATGATGGGCACGCTCGACAAGCTGCGCGTCGACGATATCGAACCGCAGCTGCGCGGCGCCATCTCGACCGCGATCGCCACGGCGCTGGGCGGCGGCGACACGGCCTTTATCGACCTGGCGGCCGACCAGACTAGATTGTCCGAAAAGCTGATGGCTGCGGTCCAGCCCGCCTTCGCGCAATGGGGCCTGTCGTGCACCAGCTTCTATGTCGAGAGCCTGTCGCTGCCCGAAGAGGTCCAGGCGATGCTCGACAAGGCAAGCTCGATGCGCGTCGTGGGCAATCTCGACCAGTTCGTCCGCTTCCAGAGCGCCGAGGCGATCGAGACCGCCGCTGCCCAGTCGGGCGGCGTCGCCGGAATCGGCGCGGGCGCCGCGGCCGGCATGGCGATCGGCCAGAGCATGGCGGGCGGGATCGGCGGCGCGGCCGCGCCCCAGCCGGCGGCTCCGGCCGCGCCGCAGGAGGATGCGTTCGCGCAGATCGAGAAGCTGCACAAGCTGATGACTGCCGGGGCAATCACCCAGGAGGAGTTCGACGCCAAGAAGGCCGAGCTGATGGGCCGCATTCGCTGACCCCATGAGCCTGACCATTCCCTGCCCCAATTGCGGTGCGGAAGTCGTGTTCCGCTCCGCTAGCCTGCCGTCGCGGGTGTGCGACTATTGCCGATCGCTGCTCGTGCGCAGCGATGCGGGCGTCCAGGTCGTCGGCCAGTCGTCGCCGCTGCCGTTCGACATGAGCCCGCTCCAGATCGGCGCGCGGGGGCAGCTGGGCGACCATGGCTTCGAGACGGTCGGCCGCATTCGCTGGGGCTGGACGGACGGGGCGTGGAACGAATGGCTGCTGCTGGCCGGCAACGGCAAGACCGCCTGGCTGGGCGATGCGATGGGCCAGTTCATGCTGATGCAGGAGCGTGAGCTGGCCAGCGTGCGCAGCCGCCAGATCCAGATGATCGCCGAGGGCCGCGATGCGCGGCCCGGCGCCGAGATCCAGATCGACAAGGAGCGGATGACGGTCGTCGACGCCCGCGATGTAATCTGCCTGTCGGCAGAGGGCGAGTTGCCGTTCACCCCGCGGCCGGGATGGAAATTGTACAGCGTCGACCTCCGGGGGCGCGACGGCGGCTTCGCCAGCATCCAGCGCGACGAGGCGGGAACCAGCTATTATCGCGGCCGCTATGTCAGCCTGGAGGAATTGAAATTCCGCGGCCTGCGCCGCTTCGAAGGCTGGACGCTGCCCGACTATGCAGCCTGAAACGCCCGTGAGCGACGCGCAGCCGGCCGGCCCGCGCCTCGAACCCTCGCCCAGCGCGACGGTGCTGACCTGCCCGTCCTGCGGCGGCAGCGTGAAGCTGCGCGCCGCCGGCTTCTCGGTGACGGTCGGCTGCGAATATTGCGGCTCGCTGCTCGACGTGACCAACCCGACGGTCAAGCTGCTGGTCGAGGATCACCGTGCCCGCGCCGAACTCGCCATCCCGCTGGGCACCCGTGCCACACTGCGCGGGATCGAATGGGAAGTCGTCGGCTATCTGCGTCGGTCCGAACGCGGCGCCTATGGGTGGGAAGAAT
This sequence comes from Sphingomonas sp. BL-S-25, assembly GCF_055521555.1. Lineage (NCBI taxonomy): Bacteria > Pseudomonadati > Pseudomonadota > Alphaproteobacteria > Sphingomonadales > Sphingomonadaceae > Sphingomonas > Sphingomonas sp. BL-S-25. The sequence goes on along the minus strand of NZ_CM145486.1, from coordinate 3,706,957 downwards.
ATCTGCTCTTCAACCCCTATCGCGGCTATCGCTGGCTGATCGCCAACCGTGGCAGCTGGAGCCTGGGCGAAATGCGCACCGACGCGCCCAGCGGCAGTTCGGGCACCATCCAGATCGATGGCGAATCCTACGAGCCGTTCTTCGCCAGCGGCACCGCCCAGGTCGATTATGTGCTGGGCGAATTCTACTGGCGCGTCGCAAAGGGCGAGACGGTCAGCACCGATGACTGGGCGCGCCCGGGCTTCATGCTGTCGCGCGAGAAGAACGCGCATGAAATCAGCTGGACGCTGTCGGAATGGCTCGAACCGGACGAGATGAAGGCGTTCGGCGTGACGCCGCCCAAGCGCATCTGGCCGCCGCTGCCGCACCAGCCCTCCCCGCACCGCGCCTGGCTGAAGCGCGGGTGGAAGGTCGCGCTGGCGGCGATCGTCGGCCTGTTCTTGGCGATGACGATATTCGGCGGCTCGCGCGAACTGGTGGACCAGACGCTGTCCATTCCGCGCACCGGGGCGGAGGCGAGCAGCACGATTGGCCCCATCACGCTCAATCGCCCCTATCAGAAGGTCGAGATCCGCGCCGACGTCCCGGCACTCGAAAATGGCTGGGTCGATCTGGACTATCGCCTGGTCAACCGCGCCACCCAGCAAAGCTATCAGGCCTATGGCGCCGCCGAACGCTATTCGGGTCGCGACTCGGACGGATCGTGGAGCGAGGGATCGCGCGACAAGGAGGTCTCGGTCGCCAGCGTGCCGGCGGGCACGTACGACCTGGTGGTCGAGTATAAGGGCAATCGCTGGACAGATCCCAATGCTCGCAATGGCGTGTCGCTCAGCGTCACCGGCATCGGCTCATGGGATTCGCGCGGCAGCGACGATGGCGGGTGGATGGCCAGCGCCGCCGACCCGCAATTGCGGGTGCGGGTGTCCCAGGGCGCGCTGTTCTTCGGCAATTTCATCATCGCCCTGTTGCTGATCGGCATACCGCTGATCTGGGTGGCGCTGCGCCACCTCAGCTTCGAGAGCTCGCGCCGGTCGCAGAGCGATTTCGCCGGCGGCGATGACGAGGATGATGATTGATGGGCAAGATGTTCGTCTATCTGCTGTGGTGCGTCGCCGTGATCGGCCTCTACCTCACCTCAGGCATCTTCGCCTATTCGCCCTTTGCCGACGCCGGCCGTGCCGGCGCCGCGCGGGGCTATTACGGTCCAACGCACAAATAAGGGGAACAGGAAATGGCTACGACCCTCCCGCAGGTGATCGCCACGCTCGTCTATTCCGGCCTCGGCATGCTGGTCTTCGTTGTCGGGTTCGTCGTGCTCGACCTGCTGACGCCCGGCAAGCTGTGGGAAGAGATCGAGGAAAAGAAGAACCTTGCCGTGGCGGTCTTCGCCGGCATGGTGGCGATCGCCCTCGCCATCATCGTCGCCGCCGCGATCCATGGCTGAGGCAGATCCCGGAAGTCCGCCGATAAAGACGTCCGCGCCCGCCGCGGCGCTGCTTGCCTCTGCCTTCGTCGTCGCAACCTGCGGCCTGATCTACGAACTTCTGGCCAGCACGCTGGCCAGCTATCTGCTGGGCGACAGCGTCACCCAATTCTCGACCGTCATCGGCAGCTATCTGTTCGCAATGGGGATCGGCAGCTGGTTCTCGCGCTATGTGAAGCGCGACGAACTGCGGCTGTTCGTCCGGGTCGAGTTGCTGATCGCGCTGCTCGGCGGCTGTTCGGCGGCCGCCCTTTTCCTGCTCTTCCCGGTGATCGACCATTTCCGGGTGGCCTTGTACGGGCTGGTGCTGGCGATCGGCTTTCTCGTCGGGCTCGAGATCCCGCTGCTGATCCGCATCCTGCGCGGCTATGATTTCCGCGAGGTCGTGTCGAACGTGCTGACCTTCGACTATGTCGGCGCGCTGGCGGCCAGCCTGTTGTTCCCGCTCGTGCTGATGCCGCATCTCGGCATGATCCGCACCGGCTTCCTGTTCGGCATCTTCAACGCTGCGGTCGCGCTGGCGCTGTTGTTCGCGCTGCCGCGCACCAGCCGGTTCCGGATGGAGAAGATCGCCTCGATCCTGCTGCTGATCGGCCTGGGCGCCGGGTTCGTCGCGTCCGAGCGGCTGCAGCGCTGGGCCGAGGTCGCCAGCTATGGCGAGCCGGTGATCTATGCGGTCAGCTCGAAATTTCAGCGGATCGTGCTGACCCGCCGCAACGACGACCTCCGGCTCTATCTCAACGGCAACCTGCAATTCTCGTCGCGCGACGAGTATCGCTATCACGAGGCACTGGTCCATCCGGTGCTGGGGCGGGTCGAGAGCCCGCGCAACGTGCTGATCATGGGCGGCGGCGACGGACTGGCCGCGCGCGAGGTGCTGAAATATCCCAGCGTCCAGCATCTGACGCTGGTCGATCTCGACGGCGAGATGACTGCTCTGTTCTCGCGCAGCGACATGCTGACTCGGCTGAACGGCGGATCGCTGACCAACCCGAAGATGAAGGTCATCAACGCCGACGGCTTCCGCTGGGCGCGCGAGGCGACCGGACGCTATGACGCGATCATCATCGATTTTCCCGATCCGGTCGATTACTCGGTCGGCAAGCTCTATACCGAGACCTTCTATCGATCGGTGCGCAAGCTTCTCGCGCCCCGGGGGATGATGGTGGTGCAGAGCACCTCGCCGCTGGTCGCGCCCAAGGCGTTCTGGACGGTAGCGACGACGCTGGAGGCGGCCGGGCTCCAGACGCGCGGCTATCATGTCTATGTCCCCAGCTTCGGCGAATGGGGCTTTGTCCTCGCCTCGGCCGGGCCAATCCCGGAACATGCCCGCATCCTGCCCGGTGGCCGGTTCATCACGCCCGAGATCGCCGATCGGCTGTTCGATTTTCCGCCGGACATGGCGCGCCGTCCAACCCCGGTGAACCGGCTCGACAACCAGGCGCTGGTGCGCGAGTTCGACGAGGCCTGGGGCCGCTATGAAGGCTGACCGCCGGGCGGTGCTGGGAATTGGTGCGGGCGTGGTTGCGGCGGCAGGCGCAGGCCTGGCCTATGGTCTTCGCGACGACCTGCTTCCGGCAGGCGACCTGTCCGGTGCCGACATGGCGCGCGGACACCGGCTGCGCGACGGCGGCTTCCCCGCGCCGACCCGGCACGAAGACGTCGATCTCGTCATCGCCGGCGGCGGCGTCGCCGGCCTGGCCGCCGCCTGGCGGCTGAAGGATGCCGGGTTCGACCGGTTTCGCCTGCTCGAGCTGGAGGATACGGTCGGCGGCAATGCCCGCAACGGCCGCAACGCCGTGTCCGCCTATCCGCTCGGCGCACATTACCTGCCGGTCGCCAATCGCGAGGCGGGTGCGCTGCGCCATATGCTGCGCCAGTTCGGGATGATCACCGGCGACCGCGACGGCGTGCCGGTCTATGATCCGGAACAGCTGTGCGCCGACCTTCAGGAACGGCTGTTCTGGCAGGGCCGCTGGCAGGAAGGGCTGATCCCGCGCACCGGCCTGTCCCAGCGCGACAAGGCGGACCTCACCGCATTCGACAAGGCGATGCGCGACTTCTCCACGCGCATCGGCAGCGACGGCAAGCCCGCCTTCGCGCTGCCCATGGCCTATAGCTCGCGCGACGAGGATCTGCGCGCGCTCGACCGCCTCAGCTTCGCGGCATGGCTGGACCAGCGCGGCTGGCACTCGCCGGTGCTGCGCGCGCATATCCGCTATGCGACGCGCGACGATTACGGGACCGAGCCGGGCGAGGTCTCGGCCTGGGCAGGCATTCATTATTTCGCTTCCCGCCGCGGCTGGGCGGCCGATGGCGCCGGCGGCAACGAGCTGACCTGGCCCGAGGGCAATGGTCGGCTGGTCGCGAGGATGGCCGCGCAGTTTCGCGACCGGATCGCCTCGGGCCATATCGTCCACAAGGTGGCGCGCGACGGCGACCGCGTCCTGATCGACAGTTTCGATGCCAAGGCGGGGACCAGCATCCGCACCACGGCGCGCGCGGCGATCCTCGCCATGCCCCATTTCATCGCCGCGCGGGTTGCACCCGAAATCGGATCGGCCAAGGGGCACAGCTATGCGCCCTGGCTGATCGCCAACGTCACCGTCGACCGCCTTCCCGGCGGCCCAGGCGTGCCGCTGGCCTGGGACAATGTGTCGACCACCAGCAACTCGCTCGGCTATGTCGTGGCGACGCATCAGGGGCCGAACGCGATCTCGCCGGCCAGCGTGCTGACCTGGTATCTCCCTCTGTCCGACATGCCGCCCACGGTCGCGCGCCGACTGCTGGTCGAGCGGCCGGCGGACGAGTGGAAGCGGATCGTGCGCGACGACCTGCTGGCGATGCATCCCGACATGGATGACGCGATCCGGCGGATCGACCTGTGGCGCTGGGGTCATGCGATGATCCGTCCCACCCCTGGCTTCCTCGCCCGTGCCGATGCGGCTCCCCCCGCCCCGCCCCTCTATCTGGCGCATAGCGACCTGTCGGGCCTGTCGCTGTTCGAGGAAGCCCATTATCGTGGCGTCCGCGCCGCCGAAGCTGCGATGACCCAGCTCGGCCATGCCCATGAGAGCCTGTTGTGACCGCGACCCCATCCTATCAAGGCATTCACCTGATCGCCGACCTGCACGGCGCGCACGGGCTCGATGACGAAGCGCTGATCGGCCGCTGCCTTGCCGACGCGGCGGTTGCCGCCGGCGCGACGCTGATCGAGACGCGGCTGCATCACTTCGGGCCGGGTATGGGCGTGACCGGCGTTGCGCTGCTCGCGGAATCGCACATCTCGATCCACAGCTGGCCCGAGCATCACTATGCCGCGGTCGACATCTTCATGTGCGGCGTCGCCAATGATCCCGACGCGGCGCTGTCGCTGATCGCCGAGGCACTGGGCGCACGGATCGAGAATCGCGTGGCGCTGCGCCGCGGCTATGGCGCGCTGACGCCGAGCATCGCGGCGCGCTGACACCGTCCTTCCGGAAGCGTTGACGATTTGCGCGACCGGCCGATCCGGTTATGGACCGGATATGAGCGACTTCGCCGGCATCATCCGCAACGACGGCGGCCCCGTCGATGATCCGACGGTGGACCGGCTGCTTCGCTCGCTCGACGGCAGTGGCAAGCCGCGCGCCTGGCGTCCGGACCCGAGCTGCGCGTTCGTCGAGCGCCGCGGTTTCGCCAGCCATGACAATGGGTCGAAGAATCCGCCGATCCAGCGCAGCGAGGGTCGCGTGATCCTGGCGACCGCCTGGCTGTCCGACCCGCGCGGCGTTCGCGACGCGCTCGCCCTGCCCGGCAACGACGTGCCCGATCACCGCACGCTGCTGGCGCTGGCGACCGATCGCTGGGGGCCGCTGGCGGCGGCCGAGCGCCTGCACGGCGACTTCGCCGTGGCACAGTGGGACGAGCGCGATCGCCGGCTGACCATTGCCCGCGACGCGCTGGGGTCGCGCCCGGTTTATTATGCCGCGCTTCCCGGCATGATCGTCTTCGCGACCACGCTCCAGGCGATGATGGCGCTGCCCCAGGTGCCGCGCGACCTGGACGAGGTGATGCTGGCGCACAGCCTGACGCTGGCGATGCAGGATCAGGAACAGACGCTCTACGCCCATATCCGCCGCGTGCCGCCGGGCGGATCGATCCGCTGGCAGGACGGCCGGCTCGAGACCGCGCGCTGGTTCACCGCCGACGGGATCAAGCCGGTTCGCTATGCCCGCGACGACGACTATGTCGAGGCGGCGCGCGAGCTGCTCGACCGGTCGGTCGCGGCGCGGCTGTCTCCGGATGGCCGCACCGGGGTGACGCTGTCCGGCGGGTTCGATTCGACCGGCGTCGCCGCGACCGCCGCGCGACTGATGGGCGACAGGCCCCTGCTGGCCTTCACCCGTGCCGCCGGCGCCGATCATCCCGAAGAGGGGATCGACGAGCGACGTCTGGCGGGCGTGCTGGCCGCGTCCTACGCCAATATCGAGTGGAACGTGATCGACGACACGCGCGAGAATCCGCGCGACGTCGAGCCCGAGATCGAGATGGGCGCGCTGCTGGTACCGCGCCGCGGCAGCTTCAATGGCACCTGGTTCGAGAGCCTGTTGATCGAGGTCGACCGGCGCGGCGTCGACGTGCTGCTGAACGGCGGGGTCGGCAATTCGACCCTCTCCTGGGAAGGCAGCCCCGATTATGCGGCTCGGCTGAAGCGGCTCCAGCTTCGCGGCCTGTACCGCGACCTGCGCGCGATCGGGCGACAGCATGGCCTGTCGCCGGCGCGCGTCGCGGCAAGCGCCGCTTGGCTGAGCCACGCGCCGCGCAGCTGGCAGCGCTGGGCGAACAACCGCCGCATCGGCAGCGACAAGCCTTGGCTCGACCATTGCCTCGTCTCGCCCGCTTTCCTCGACGAGGTCGATTATGCCGCCGAGGGCGAGCGGCTGGGCCACGACATCCCCTTTCGTCCCGATTACGACAACCGCGAGCTGCGCCTGCGGATGCTGCAGGGACAGACGGGGCGCGACATGGCCCCCTTCGCCCGGCGACGCTGGGCGGGTGCCCGGCGCGATCCCTATCACGACCGGGCGATGGTGGAATTCACCCTGGGCATTCCGGGCGACCAATATTGGCGCAACGGCACGTCGCGCTGGCTGGCACGCCGCGTGCTGGCGGACCGCGTCCCGGCCGAAATCCTATCGCAGCGCCGCAAGGGCCGCCAGTCGCCCGAATGGTATTATCTCGCCACTCGCCGGCTCGACCAGACCGCCGAGGCGATCGAGCGGGTGGCGCGATCCCCGCTGGCCTCGCGCGTGCTCGACATTCCGCGGATGCGCGAGATCATCGCCACCTGGCCCAAGGATGCGGAGAGCGCGCGCGACCTGCGCGTGCTGTACGGCCATGCGCTGAACCGGGCCATTTCGATGGGCGGCTTCCTGCGCTGGCACGAGGGAAGCAATGAGTGACGTGACCTGTGACTATTCGCTGTGCGGCTGGCGGCTGGCGAGCGCGATTCCGCTGCCCGAGCTTGGCCCGTGGGACGGCGACGACCGCGCGCCGGAGGTGCGCTTCGTGCTCGGCGACGTGCCCGCCAGCCTGGACGAGACCCTGTTCGAGACGCCGATCGCGCAGGTCGGTGCCGATGGCCGCATCCGCTTCGAGATCGACGGGATCGCCGCCTATCTGGTCGAGGGCGGCAATCACGTCACCATCGCGCCGCAAATGGCCGTGGACGCGCCCGACATCCGCCTGTTCCTGCTCGGCACCGGGCTCGGCTATCTCTGTCACCAGCGCGGTATGGTCCCGATCCATGCGGCCAGCGTCGAGATCGACGGGCGGGCGGTGATGCTCGCCGGATCCTCCGGCGCGGGCAAGTCGACGCTCGCCTCCGCCTTTGCCCGGCGCGGTTTTCCCGTCCTGTCGGACGATGTCGCGCCGCTGACCCTGGCCGGTCCTGCCCGGATCCTGCCCAGCCTGCGCCGCATCCGCCTGTGGCGCGATTCGGCGCATCATGCCGGCTGGTCGGAGGGCGATTTCGAGCCGTGCCGCGAGGATCTGGCCAAGTTCACCCGCGCGCTGGGTGACGCCCATGCCGACCGCGCACTCGAACCTGCGGCGCTGTTCCATCTGCACCATAGCGAACATGGGTCGGACGAGATCCGCTTCGACCGGCTGCGCGGCGCGGTGGCGGTCTCGGCGCTGCGCCAGCAAATCTATCGCTGGCGCGCGCTGGCCGGGCTCATGACCCCGGCGGGGGCTCTTCGTCGCGCCGGTGCCGCCGCCGAGCGCATCCCGCGCCATTTCGAGATCCGCCGCCCGATCGACTTTCGCCGGCTGGACGACACGATCGACGCGATCGTCGAGACGGTGCGGGCCGAAGCGTGAGCGGGATCCGCTGGCTGGTCTCCTATCCGAGATCGGGCAACACCTGGACGCGGCTGGCGCTGTGGACGATCCGCCACGGCGAACCCGCGGCGCTCGACCGGCTGGGCGAGTTTGGCCAGATGGCGCTCAGCCGCAAGCGGATGGACATGGTCCTCGACTGCGACACCGGGCTGATGACCGCGGACGAGGTCGAGCTGATCCGGCCGCATTTCCACCGAGCCCTCGCCCCCACCGAGCCGCTGGTGAAGGTGCATGACAGCTGGCGACTGAACCGACGGGGCCTGCCGGTCCACGATGCCGACGTCACCCATTCGGCACTCTATCTGATCCGCGATCCGCGCGACGTGGCAGTATCCTGGGCGCGGTTTCGCCATCGCTCGATCGACTGGGCGATCGACTTCCTCGCCGATCCGAACTCGGCGGTCAGCGGCAGCACCAGCAAGCTGTTCACCCAGACGCCGCAGCATGTCGGCAGCTGGTCGGGCCACGCCACCAGCTGGATCGACCGGAGCGGCCTGCACCCGCTGGTGGTGCGCTATGAGGATCTGGTCGCGGACACGTGCGGCTGGCTGGCCGCGATGGCTGAACGGCTCGCCTGGCCGGCGAGCGATGCAGTGATCGACATGGCGGTCGAGGCGACGCGCTTCGACCGGCTGGCGCGGCTGGAGCGCGAGACCGGCTTTCCCGAACATCCGCGTGGCACCCATGCGTTCTTCCGGCAGGGCCAGGCGCGCGGCTGGCAGGGCGCACTCACCCCCGCCCAGGTTGCTCGGATCGAGCGCGACCATGGCGCCGTGATGGAACGCTTCGCCTATCTCTAGGCGCGGCCTCCGCTCAATGGGTGGTGAGCAGCCCGCGATCGGACAGCGTGTTGACGAAGGCGAACGCCTCGCGCTCGATCACGGCCTCGTCGCCCTTGAAATGGCTCTTCAGCCCCTCGACCAGGTCGCCGACGCGCACCGGCTGCTGCAGGCGTCGCCAGACTTCGCTCCCCACAGCGTCGAGTCCGAAATAACGGCCGGTCGACACCATGATCAGCATGATCTCGCCATCGACATCGCTCATGATCGCGTCGGGGGAAGCCGCAATAACGGCGTCGGGTGCCAAGGTTTCGCTCATGGACTCGAGCCTTAGCAAGCTGCAGGAACTTGTAAATCTGCCATTGTCTGCGGGTTGATCCCGGCCGGCCGGCGGCGCATGGACTGTCGGACGCGCAAGGGGAGCAGCGATGGCCAGGCCGATCCGCAACATTACCATTGTCGGCGGGGGTACCACTGGCTGGCTTGCCGCGGCGGTGCTCAACCATCGGCTGCAATGGGGCTATGCCCATCCCGACGGCGTTTCCATCACTCTGATCGAGTCCCCGGACGTGCCGATCATCGGCGTCGGCGAGGCGACGATCCCGGGCATGCGCCACACGCTGAATTCGATCGACGTGGACGAGGCCGAATTCATCGCGAGGACCAACGGGACGTTCAAACTGGGCGTCAAGTTCGACGACTGGCACAAGCCGGGCGGGCCGAAGCGCCAGAGCTATTTTCACCCCTTCACCGGCGGGCTTCAGGTCGGCGGGCGCAATCCCGCCGCCTCGCTGCTCGCCTATGGCCTGCCCGACGGCGTCAACGAGGACGACCAGCTCGGCAATCTGGTCGGGCACGGGGTCGCCGCCGCACTGGCCGGCAAGTCGCCCAAGCGCACCAGCGACCGCGCCTATAACGGCGCGCTCGGCTATGCCTATCATGTCGATGCGCGGCTCTTCTCGGACTTCCTGCGCGAGGTCGCGGTGGCGCGCGGCGTCACCCATGTCAGCGACACCGTCCAGTCGGTCGAGAAGGATGAGCGCGGCCATATCTCCGCGCTGAACCTGGAGCAGGGCGGCCGGCACGAGATCGAGCTGGTGATCGATTGCACCGGCTTTCGCGGCCTGTTGATAAACGAGGCGATGGGCGAGCCGTTCGAAAGCTTCGCCGACTATCTGCCCAATGATCGCGCCGCGGTGGTCCAGATCGCGCACCGCGAGGGCGATCTGCTCGAGCCTTTTACCACCTCGACCGCGATGGAGCATGGATGGCGCTTTCGCATCCCGCTCCAGTCGCGGATCGGCACCGGCTATGTCCATTCCAGCGCACATGTCGACGAGCAGGCGGCGATCGACGAACTGGTCCGCTCGCTGAACGGGGCCGAGCGGCTGACCGATCCGCGCATCATCCGCACGCGCAACGGCCGGTCGCGCCGGTCCTGGGTCGGCAATTGCGTCGCCTTCGGCTTGTCGTCGGGGTTTCTCGAGCCGCTCGAATCCACCGCGATCCAGTTCGTCGACTTTGCCTGTCGCCGCTTCCTGCAATGCCTGCCCAGCAGCGACTTCGAGCCCGCGGCGATCGCCAAGTTCAACGCCCAGATGGCGGGGCTGTACGACGATGTCCGCGACTTTCTCGGCCTGCACTTCACCTTGGGCGACCGCGACGACACGCCCTATTGGCGGTCGATCCGCCACGATGTGAAGCGATCCGATCAGCTGGAGCAATGCCTTGCGCTGTGGCGCGACGCGCTGCCCGATGTCTATGATCCCCGGCCGAACGACGTCTTCACCTTCTGGAGCGTCTCGGCCGTGCTGTTCGGCAAGGGCTTTTATGACGGCCCGCCGCGCGTGGGGACCGACCTGCTTCCGCGCGAGGTGTGGGACAATTATGTCCGGCGCTTCCTGCGCCTGCGTCCGCCGCTGCTCGACATCATGCCGGATCACGCCGCGGCACTGAAGGCGATCTGCGAGACTGCGGAGTGCGGCGCCAGCGCGTCACGACCGCCGCGCGCCGCCGTCTCGCCGACCATGGGCTTCGCACTTGGCCCGCCGGTGCCGGTAATGAGCCCCGACATCAATGCCGCAGCGTGACGTCGTTTTCGCCAATTCGGGTAATTTGAGTAATTGACCTGATTGCCAATAGTCACGGACAAAGTATAACCCCGCGCAGTTGTTCAAGGGGGATCGAGACCATGACGAATTCGCCCAACGCCGTCGACACCCGCCCCGAGTGGCGGACTCCGACGCTGATCGAGGACCATGTCAGGGACTCGACCCGTCACGACTTTACTGCGGACATCGACAATTACGAGGGTGATAACCCCGTCAACTACGGGAGCTGAGCAGGGCACTCGGCTGAACGGTTGAGCCGGTGTCCCGGATCCGGACGCCGGTTTTGTCTTATCTGCATGCGACTCGCCGCGTCTGTGGCTTATCCGCAGTGCATCTAAACTAACTTCAGTGATCTTCATCGATCGACTTGAGGAACGACCTGAGGGTCGGTGAGGAATCTTCCCCCCGCCATGCGAGCCCTGTTTCCAGCATCGGCGCAGTCTTTCCCAGCGGCAGATAGCGGACGCCGGTTCGCGCAAGATGCTGGAGCGAGCGCGGCACCAGCGCCATGCCGATTCCCGCCGATACCAGGCTGATGATCGTCTGCATCTGGATCGCTTCCTGCCGGATGCGGGGCTGTCGCCCGCGCGACCGGTAATAGCCGGTCACCAGATCGTGAAAGTCGGGGGACACGCGCGCCGGAAACAGGATCAGCGGCTGGTCCATCCACCCCTCCCCGCGCAGCATCGACGCAACCGGTCCCAGTCTCCCCTCGGCCAGCCACGCCTCCGGCACCGCCGCCATCAGCGGCTCGGAGAGGAGCGGGCGATAGGCAAGCTCGGCCGGCAGTGCCGGGCGGGTCGGGATCAGGATCCCCGCATCGGTCCGGCGCGCCAGCAGCGCCTCGATCTGGACGTCGCTCGTCGCCTCGATCAGGTCGATCTCGACATCCGGGAAGCGGCTCGAATAACGCTGCACCAGATCGGGAAGCACGCTGTAGTCCGCGGTACTCACGAACGACAGGCTCAGCCTTCCCGCCTCCCCCGTCAGCAGGCGCCGGGCGATCTCGGGCAGCGCCGCGAGTCCCGCCACCGCCGGCCGGACATGCTCGAGCCAGCTTTGCCCGAAGGGCGTCAGCGCCACGCTGCGCCGCGTCCGCTCGAACAAGGCAGCGCCCAGTTCGCGCTCCAGCGCCTGGATCGACTGGCTGAGCGGTGGCTGGGTCATGCCGAGCTGCGCGGCGGCGCGGCCGAAATGCAGCGTGTCGGCAACGGTGACGAACTGGCGAAGCTGACGCAGGTCCATTGATATCTCCTGCGACCCAATAGCGCGGGAACAATATATTTCACAACTGATGCACACGCGCCTAGCTTGCGACGATCAGCGCAGCTTCAGGATCCGGACATGCCCCATTATCGTTCCCGCACCAGCACCCATGGCCGCAACATGGCGGGCGCGCGCGGCCTGTGGCGCGCGACGGGCATGACCGACGAGGATTTCGGCAAGCCGATCATCGCCATCGCCAACAGCTTCACCCAGTTCGTACCCGGCCATGTCCACCTGAAGGACCTGGGCCAGCTGGTCGCGCGCGAGATCGAGGCGGCCGGCGGCGTCGCCAAGGAATTCAACACCATCGCGGTCGATGACGGCATCGCGATGGGTCATGACGGCATGCTCTATTCGCTGCCCAGCCGCGACCTGATCGCCGACAGCGTCGAGTACATGGCGAACGCGCACTGCGCCGACGCGCTGCTGTGCATCTCCAATTGCGACAAGATCACGCCGGGCATGCTGATGGCGGCGATGCGGCTGAACATCCCGGCGATCTTCGTCTCGGGCGGGCCGATGGAGGCCGGCAAGGCCGATATCCGTGGCAAGACCGTGGCGCTCGACCTGGTCGACGCAATGGTCGTCGCGGCGGACGAGAGCTATACCGACGAGGAAGTGAAGGTGATCGAGCGGTCGGCCTGCCCGACCTGCGGCTCCTGCTCGGGCATGTTCACCGCCAACAGCATGAACTGCCTGACCGAGGCGCTGGGCCTGTCGCTGCCCGGTAACGGATCGGTGCTGGCCACCCATTCGGACCGCGAGCGGTTGTTCCGCGAGGCGGGGCGCACGATCGTCGACCTGGCCAAGCGCTGGTACGAGCAGGACGACGCAAGCGCCCTGCCTCGCAACATCGCCAGCTTCGCCGCGTTCGAGAATGCGATGAGCCTGGACATCGCGATGGGCGGATCGACCAACACCGTGCTCCATCTGCTCGCCGCGGCGCATGAGGGCGGCATCCCCTTCACCATGGCCGACATCGACCGGCTGTCGCGACGCGTCCCCTGCCTGTGCAAGGTCGCGCCCGCCAAGCAGGACGTCCATATGGAGGATGTCCACCGCGCCGGCGGCATCATGGCGATCCTGGGCGAGCTCGAGCGCGCCGGGCTGGTCGACGCCAGCCTGCCGACCGCGCATGCGCCGACCCTGGGCGATGCGCTCAACCGCTGGGACATCGGCCGGACCAATAGTGACAGCGTGCGCGACTTCTTCAAGGCAGCGCCGGGCGGCGTGCGCACCACCCAGGCGTTCAGCCAGAGCAATCGCTGGCACGATCTCGACACCGATCGCGCGACCGGCGTGATCCGCGACGTCGACCATCCCTTCTCCAAGGATGGTGGGCTTGCGGTGCTGTACGGCAATCTCGCGCCCGAAGGCTGCATCGTGAAGACCGCAGGCGTCGACGAATCGGTGCTCACCTTCCACGGCACCGCCCGCGTGTATGAAAGCCAGGACGCGGCAGTCGTCGGCATCCTGGGCAACGAGGTGAAAGCGGGCGACGTCGTCGTCATCCGCTACGAAGGGCCGAAGGGCGGGCCGGGCATGCAGGAAATGCTCTACCCGACCAGCTATCTAAAGTCGAAGGGACTGGGGAAAGCCTGCGCGCTGATCACCGACGGGCGCTTCTCCGGCGGCACTTCGGGCCTGTCGATCGGCCATGTCTCCCCCGAGGCGGCCGAGGGCGGGCTGATCGCGCTGGTCCAGACCGGCGACCCGATCGTGATCGACATCCCCAATCGCGGCATCCGCCTGGACGTGGACGACGCGACGCTCGCGCACCGGCACGAGGAGATGGTCGCCCGCGGCAAGAAGGCGTGGAAGCCGTTCGGCCGCAAGCGCAACGTCTCGCCGGCGCTGCGCGCCTATGCCGCGCTCACGACCAACGCCTCACGCGGCGCGGTGCGCGACGTAAGCCAGGTCGAACATGACTGAGAGACATGGTGCGGGCGGTCGGACTCGAACCGACAAGGATCTCTCCGGCGGATTTTGAGTCCGCTGCGTCTACCATTTCGCCACGCCCGCAGCGAAGCGCCGGTGCCTAGCCGACGCTTCGCCGCTGGGCAACCGGCTCCGGAAAAATCAGCGACGGGCGTTGCGCCGGGTGCTCGACCGGACCCCGGCTCGCCCGCCTTCGCGGCAGCACGCACACTTCCGTGGTGCCCCCATTGTTCCGGCTATGGCCGACACCTATCGTCGATCCATGGACATACCAACGATCTCGCATCCCCCGTTTCTGGTCTCGCATGAGGTACTTAACGACCGAGGCCTACAGATCATCCTGGAGGAACGGAGCGGATCAGGTCCTGCCGAAACCGGTCCTTTTGATGATTTCGTTTCATATGAGATTATCGCGGCGCCCGGAGACGGAATCTACCAGGTGAGTTGGCCGGTCGTCGTCTGCTTCGCAGTCAGAGGCGACCCCTTCCCGACGGGAGGAGCTGCCAAGGTCACGATATCCGAAATAGGCAGCGACACCGCATTTCTCGAATGGGTCAGGAGCGAATCAAACGCGTCGCCGGAATATATTGCCTTGATAAGCGGCGGGTTCGACGAGCCTGCCGAGTTGCGGCACTGGGTGATCAATACGATGGAGGCGCATTTCGACGTGGCAGCAACCGCGCCGCCGCGGGTCGTTCGCCTGGGCCCAGCTATAGGCAACTAACTGCCAGTATCGGCCGTTGGGCGTCGCAGTTTCGAGAGCCCCAGCGGACCTTGGTCAAACATCACTCGGAGGATTCATGCTCGCATTCACCCTCGCCATTGCCCTCGGCACCGCAGCCCAGGCGGCACCCCGCCCCTCGACGCCGATCATGATCGAGGCGGGCGACCTCGATCCGTGCAGCAACGGCGTGGTGCATGGCCTGAAGGCCGCAGGCGATGGCTTCCTGTCGATCCGCAGCACGCCCTCGACCAAGGGCCGCGAGCTCGACCGCCTGTACAATGGCGCCGACGTGTACATCTGCGCACAGAAGGGCGACTGGATCGGCATCGTCTATTCGCACAAGGGCGGCAACTGCAACGTCACCTCGCCCTGGCCCAAGACCATGGCCTACACCGGCCCCTGCCGCTCCGGCTGGGCCCACCGCCGCTGGATCGAGCTGACGGCGGGGTGAGATGCGGGCCGGGAGCAGCTTGGGGAGAATTCGCGTGAGTTTGCTAAGGTGGCTTACAGGGGCGAGAAACCGAATGCAGACATCCGCGCCCGCACAAGCCGGGTGCTGGTGGTCGCTGCCGAACTCGGTCGCGGTGGCGGCCGGAAAGGGATTCACTGTGCCGGTCGTAGGCGAATCAAGGTTTCAAAGCGCTCTGAACACGATTTGCGGTGGTAAGGTAGCCCAAGGGCAGGATCGTGAGATCGCTGCCGTCCTCCGCTTCGAGAACAACAAGCACGACCCCCACGCGATTAGCGTCCACATTCAGGGGGCACAGGTTGGTTCGATAGCGAAGGCATCAGCGCAGGAATTGCGGAGCCAGATCGCCCGTGTGAGCCCGCGGCACCACGCCATATCCTGCAAAGCAAAGATGGTTGGGGGTTGGAAAGATGGCGAAGAGGAGGGCCATTTCGGAGTAAAGCTGAGTTTATCGCAACCCCTGCGGGTTGCCTAGCTACGGTCATCGCTGGTCCGGCTTCACCGGTATCGAGCGATTATCCTGATCGTATGTTAGCGCTCGAAGCTTTGGCAGCGCGACCCTTAACGTGACCGGCTCGGGGTCACCTCGCTGCGCGCGGATCAGCTTTGCTCGCCCGTTAAAATAAGCGGTCACTATCGCTGCAATCCCAAGACCCGCGCTACCCATCCCCCGCCCAATTGATGTCAGCATCAGCATTTTCCTGGCCTTTCCCTGGCGCTCGTTGCGCTAAGGGCTCCTCCTATCGAGCCAGTTTTCCGCTTGTTACCGCCGTCAGGAAAAGCCCATTCCTGAAAGTCAGTGCCCACCATCTTCATCATGCCCTCACGGTCAGCGAGAGTGCGTTTACAGTGCAGGATCGCATTGTGGAAAACTCGCGCTGTTCACCTGCGCCATTTTGCAGTCGATGCCCGAGATCATCAATATTGACAGCGTGCAGCAGGCGCGTGGCGTTTCGCCCACTGGTGGTCGGTCCGCGTCTAGTCAGGACGGTCGAGAGCATGACTACCTTGGTGAGCTCCGAAGGTCACCGCGACAGGCGCGTCGATGCGCATGCGCGCCAACGATTTCCGACGCCTTTTTGCGGTTGTAGTGAAGGGCTAGCGCTGAACTTTTGCAGAATGCGTTTCAACGATTAAGGTAAAATTCCGCACCAAATCCTCGGGATGAATCTTAATTGTCAGTTCGTCGGCGCCCGGCGGCGATAGCTTAGCGCCTCCGCCACATGGATCCGGGTGACCTCTTCCGACCCCGCGAGATCCGCGATCGTTCTCGCCACCCGCAGCACGCGCGTATAGCCGCGGGCGGACATGCGCATCGCCTCCGCTGCCTGGGCCAGCAGCTTGCGGCCGGGCTCGTCGGGGGTCGAGAAGGCGGTCAGCACCTCGCCGTCCGCTTCGGCGTTGGTTCGCGCCGTCACCTCGGCATAGCGCGCCGTCTGGATCGCGCGGGCGGCGGCGACGCGGTCGGCGACTTCGGCGGATCCTTCCACTGGCGGCGGGAGGATCAGGTCGGCGGCGCTGACCGGCTGGACCTCGACATGCAGGTCGATCCGGTCGAGCAGCGGCCCCGACACCTTGGCCTGGTAATCGGCGGCGCAGCGCGGTGCGCGGGCGCAGGCGAGCGCCGGGTCGCCGAGATGGCCGCAGCGGCACGGGTTCATCGCCGCGACCAGCTGAACGCGGGCCGGGAAGGTCACATGGGCGTTGGCGCGGGCGACGCTGACCGTGCCGGTCTCGAGCGGCTGGCGCAGCGAATCGAGCACCGCGCGCTGGAATTCGGGCAGTTCGTCGAGGAACAGCACGCCGAGATGCGCCAGGCTGACCTCGCCCGGCTTCACCTTCAGCCCGCCGCCGACCAGCGCCGCCATCGACGCCGAATGATGCGGGCTGCGGAACGGCCGCGTCCGCGTCAGCCGCCCGCCGTTCAGCGTGCCCGCCACCGATCCGACCATCGACACTTCCAGCGCCTCGGCCGGATCGAGCGGCGGCAGGATGCCGGGCAGGCAGGACGCGAGCAGCGACTTGCCCGCACCCGGCGGACCGCACATCAGCATGTTATGTCCACCGGCCGCGGCGATCTCCAGCGCGCGCTTGGCCACTTCCTGGCCGCGCACCTGGTTTAGATCGGGCCCGAACGCCGCCTCCTCCGCTTCGCCCGGGGGCGCGTCTGGCAGCAATTGGTGTCCCTTGAAATGGTTGATCAGCCCGATCAGGTCGGGTGCCGCGATCACCTCGACCATCCCGGCCCAGGCTGCCTCCGACCCTTGAGCCGCAGGACAGACCAGCCCCTTGCCGATCTCGCCGGCATGGATCGCGGCCAGCAGCACCCCGGCCGACGAGGCGACCCGCCCGTCCAGCCCCAGTTCGCCGACCACGACATAGCCGGCGAGCGTCTCCGCATCGGCAACGCCCATCGCCGCCAGCAGCGCCAGCGCGATCGGCAGGTCGAAATGCGATCCTTCCTTGGGCAGGTCGGCGGGCGACAGATTCACCACGATCCGCTTGGGTGGCAGCGCCAGTCCCATCGCCGCGATCGCGCCACGCACCCGCTCGCGGCTTTCCGCAACCGCCTTGTCGGCCAGCCCGACGACGTTGAACGCGGGCAGCCCGGGGATCAGCTGGACCTGCACCTCGACCGCGCGCGCCTCCAGCCCCAGATAGGCGACCGTCGATACGCTGGCGACCATGACTGCTTCCCCCGTTTGCGGGGAAGCTTAGCGGGCTTTGCGCGGGCGGGAACCGAACCCCTCCGGAATGGATCAAAGTCCGTTCCAGAGGGGAGGAACGCGTCAGTCGCGGCGGCGCAGTTCGTCCCGAATCTCGCGCAGCAGCGCGATGTCGGCCGGCTCGGCGGCGGGCTCGGCCGGCTTTTCCTCGGGTTTGGGCATGATCTTGTTCACCGCGCGCACCAGCAGGAAGATGATGAACGCGACGATCAGGAAATTGACCGCCACGGTGATGAACGAGCCATAGCCGAGCAGCGGGACGCCGGCCTTCTTCAGCGCGGCATAGTCGCTGGACCCGACCAGATTCGCCGGCACCTCGCCCAGCACGATGAAATAGCTGGAAAAATCGAGACCGCCCATGACCCGACCGATCAGCGGCATGATGATGTCGTCGGTCAGCGACGTGACGATGCGGCCGAACGCGGCACCGATGATCACCGCGACGGCGAGATCGAGCACGTTGCCGCGTGCGATGAACGCCTTGAATTCCTTGAGCATGATCGAGCTCCCTCACTGAAACGCCTGGGGAGGGTCGCACCCCCGCCATCCGGCGTCAACGCAGGCCCTGCGCCAAGGATGCGACGAACAGAGGCCGCGAAGCGCCCGACCGTATTGCCCGACCATGACACCCTCCCCACATCGGCCTCATGAAGGACCAGGCCCGCCATCCCGCGCTGCGCATCGCCCTGCTCTGCCTCGGCTTCCTGCTGCTGGCGATCACCCCGCTGGTCGGGCCGATTCCCGGCCCCGGCGGCCTGCTGACCTTTGCCGGCGGCATGATCCTGATCCTGCGCAACTCCAACTGGGCGCGGCGGGTATTCGCGCGGACCAAACGGCGCTGGCCGCGATTCGGTCATTATGCCGACATGGCGCTGCGCCGGCCGAGCTTTCACCGTCGGCGCGAGCGGAACAGGCTGGCCCAGGCCGGCGCGGGTTTCGGCGACGCACCGCGTTGAGTCCGCGTTGACTTGAAACGAGTCGCTGTATATGGGCTCCCGACGCGAGGCCGCCCCTGTGGCGGCCCTTTTCTATTCTGAATTTCGAGGATGAGCCATGAAGCGGACCTTTCAGCCGAGCAACCTGGTGCGGGCGCGCCGGCACGGCTTCCGCAGCCGGATGGCGACCCCGGGTGGCCGCAAGGTGATCCGTGCGCGTCGCGCCCGCGGCCGCGCCAAGCTGTCGGCGTAACTGCCGTAGGCCAGCCGTCTGCAGGGCTTTCGGGCCTGAAGCAGCGCAAGGATTATCTGGCTGCAAATGCCGGGCGTCGCGCGCCGATGCCCGGCTTTGTGCTGCTTGTGCGCGACCGCGCCGACGGCACGGACGATATGCGGATCGGCATCACCGTATCCAAGAAGGTCGGCAACGCCGTCATCCGCAACCGGATGAAGCGGCGCTTCCGCGCGCTTGCGCGCGAGGTCCTGCCCGAGTCGGGCCTGGCAGGGGCCGACCATGTCCTGATCGGCCGCAGTGGCGGCATCGAACGCGACTATGACGCGCTGCGCGCCGAACTGCTCAAGGCATTGGGGCGCGTCCGGCGATGATCGCCCGCCTGCTGATCCTGATCGCGCGAGGCTGGCAGCTCGGCCCCTCGCTCATTCTCCCGCCCAGCTGCCGCTATGCGCCCAGCTGTTCGGCCTATGCAATCGAGGCGCTGCGCCGCTATGGCGCGGTGAAGGGCAGCTGGCTCGCCATCCGGCGAATCGCGCGCTGCCACCCTTGGGGCGGCCACGGCTACGATCCCGTGCCGTGACGCGAACCATCTTTCCGAGGAAGACGTGGTGACAGAAGACAAGCGGAACATGGTCATCTTCGTGGTGCTGGCGGCAATATTGCTGTTCGCCTGGACGCCATTGGTGAACATGATCTCGCCGCCGGCAAATCCACCGGTCACGAAGATCGAGAAGGGCAAGTCGGTCCCCCTCCCCGCACCCGATTCCAACCCGGCAGCCAATACGCCGCAAGCGCTGCGCGACCGCGCGCTGGTCCTGGCGGAATCACCGCGCGTGGCGATCGATACGCCCAAGCTGAAGGGCTCGATCAACCTCAAGGGCGCCCGGATCGATGATCTCGAGCTCAAGAGCTACGACGAGACGGTCGCAAAGGACTCGCCGCCGGTCCGCCTGCTCTCCCCGGCCGGCGCCGCAGGCGCCTATGTCGCGCAGTTCGGCTGGAACGCCTCGGGCTTCCAGGCGCCGAACCGCGACACGCTGTGGACCGCTGATGCGCCGACGCTGACCCCGCAAAAGCCCGTTACGCTGACCGCGACCAATGCGACTGGCCAGCGCTTCGCCATCACCATCGCGGTCGACCAGAATTATATGTTCACGGTGACCCAGAAGGTCGCCAATGTCGGTGCAGGCCCGGTCGTCGTCCAGCCGCGCGCTGCAGTCACCCGCGCCGAGCAGACCAAGGACGTCGATCAATGGGCCGCCAGCGTCGGCCCGATGATCGTCCAGAACCGCGCCGCCAATTATCTCGATTACAAGGAAGTCGGCGAGGCCGGATCGAACGGCCTGAAGTTCGACAATCGCGGCGGCTGGGCCGGCTTTACCGACCATTATTGGCTGACCGCGGTCATTCCGAACCAGAATGCCGATGTCGAGCTGCGCCAGATCCAGAACCCCGACAAGAGCTATCAGGCCGAATATGCGCTGAAGACGCCGGTCAGCCTCGAGCCGGGCAAGCAGACGACCTACACCAGCCACTTCTTCGCCGGCGCGAAGGAAGTGAAGGTACTCGATGCCTATGAGGCGGACCTCGGCATCTCGAAGTTCGGCTATGCGATCGACTGGGGCTGGTTCGGCATCATCGAGCAGCCGATCTTCTACTATCTCGACTGGCTGTTCCGCCTGGTGGGCAATTTTGGCCTGGCGATCATCCTGCTGACCTTCACCATCCGCCTGCTGCTGTTCCCGATCGCCCAGCGCCAGTTCGCCTCGATGGCGGCGATGCGCGTCCTCCAGCCCAAGATGAAGGCGCTGCAGGAACGCTACAAGGACGACAAGCCGCGCCAGCAGCAGGAGATCATGAAGCTGTACAAGGAGGAGAAGGTCAATCCGCTCGCGGGCTGCCTCCCGATCCTGCTGCAGATCCCGATCATGTTCGCGCTGTACAAGGTGCTGCTGCTGACGATCGAAATGCGCCACCAGCCCTTCGTGCTGTGGATCAAGGATCTCAGTGCCCCCGATCCGGCCAATCTCGGCGCCCTGGCCCATATGGCGGGGTTCCAGCTGCCGGCCTTCCTCGCGCTGGGCGTCGTGCCGGTGCTGCTGGGCGTGTCGATGTACTTCCAGATCAAGCTGAACCCGGCGCCGATGGACGAGATGCAGAAGCAGATCTTCTCGCTGATGCCGTGGATGCTGATGTTCCTGATGGCGCCGTTCGCGGTCGGCCTGCAGGTGTACTGGATCACCTCGAACATCGTGACGATCGCGCAACAATGGTGGCTGTACCAGAAGCATCCGGTGCTGTCGCAAAAGCCCGAAAAGCCCGAAAAGGCAGCCAAGTGAGCAAAGACCTGTTCGACCCCGAACTGGTGGAGGCGGCGCGCAAGATCTTTGCGGGTCCCGTCGCCTTCCTCAAATCGGCGCCCGAGCTGCGGCACCTGCCCTCACCCGACGTGCCCGAGGTCGCCTTTGCCGGCCGCTCGAACGTCGGCAAGTCGTCGCTGCTGAACGCGCTGACCAACCGCAACGGCCTGGCGCGCACCTCGGTCACGCCGGGGCGCACGCAGGAGCTCAACTTCTTCGACGTCGGCGATCCGCTGCGCTTCCGGCTGGTCGACATGCCGGGCTATGGCTTTGCCAAGGCGCCCAAGGATGTCGTCAAGAAGTGGCGCTTCCTGGTGAACGACTATCTGCGCGGGCGCGACGTGCTGAAGCGCGCGCTGGTGCTGATCGACAGCCGCCACGGCATCAAGGATGTCGACCGCGAGGTGCTCGAGATGCTCGACACCGCGGCGGTCAGCTATCGCATCGTCCTGACCAAGGCCGACAAGATCAAGGCGACCGAACTGGCCGATGTCGAGGCGCGAACCGCGGAGGAAGCGCGCAAGCGTCCCGCCGCCCATCCGCAGATCCTGACCACGTCCAGCGAAAAGGGCATGGGCATCGCCGAGCTGCGCGCCGCGGTGTTCGAAGCAGTCAGCTGAGCCGGTCCACGACCGCCGGTCGGATCAGAACAACAGGGTCTTGCGATGCATCGTCCCGTCAGGGGCGATGCTCTCGTTCTTGACCAGCTGCTGCGTCCCCTTGGCCAGCCAGAAGCGCGCCGGCTTCTGGTCCGGCCGATTATAGTCGGTCTCGACCACCCAGCAGGGAATCCCCCGGCCGTCCGGTGATGCGAGCGTCTCCTCGCTCGCCACTCGCCAGACATAGCGCGCGGGCTGGCCGCCCACCGGGTGGAAGAAGGGGATCGACACTGCATAGCCGCGCGTCAGCGGCAGCGTCTGCAACAGCTCGATATCTGCCTCGAAATTGAACATCGGCTCGGCAAAGTCGATCTTCAGCGCTGCGTGGGCATTGTCGGGCAGGTCGGCGAGCCCGACGAGCGCGGTGGGCGTGAAGCGGAAGCCCTCGACCAGCGTCTTGCCCTGTGCCTTGGTGATGCGGACATGCGTGTCCGGGCGAAAGGTGCCGATGTCGAACAGAGAATCGCGCGTGACCAGGCTGGGCTCCCTGCCCGTTCCGTCCCAGCGCTGGACGATGCGCAGCCGCTCGACCCCATCGATCCGCTCGAGCCGCACCTCACGCTGCCACACATCGGTCGCGACATGCGCACCATCGCGAAGCTGCGACCGGAGATAGGTGCGCGTGCCCGGCTTCAGCAGCGAAAAACGCGGCAGCGGGTCGCCCACGCTCAGTTTCACCGGATCGCCAAGCCTCGCGGGTGCAGCGCGTGCCGCCAGCGGTAGTGCGGCGGCGGCCGCGATCATCGAGCGACGGGTCAGGCGAGGCAGATCGATCATAGGCAACCTCCGGGTGGCAATGTCGCAAAATTACGCAGTGGTTACGCCCGCGCAACGTCGATCGGCTCCGACCCGGACCGATCCCGGATGCGGTAGGTGGCGCACGTGGCTTGCCGAGTTGCTGCCGTCGCGCGAAGATCAGCGCGCCGCGTCTGCCAGAAAGCTTTCCACCAATGATCCACCGCATCTTCTCCTATGGCACGCTACAACTGCCCTCGGTGCAGCAGGCGCTGTTCGGACGGCAAGTGCCGATGGCCGAGGATCGGCTGCTGGGCTTCGCGACCGAGACGATCACGATCACGGATCCCGACGTGCTGGAGGCAAGCGGAATCGAGACGCATCTGGCACTGGTGCCCGCGATCGATCCGGCAGCGGCGATCGACGGGCGCACGCTGACGCTGAGCGATGCCGAACTGGCCGCGGTCGACGTCTATGAGGGCGCGAACTACACCCGTGCCGAAGTGACGCTGGCGTCGGGCACGCTTGCCTGGGTCTATCTCAAGGCCTGACCGGGCGGCTCAGGCGGTGCCTGTGCTGCTGGCGAGCATCCGCGGGTCGATGCCGGCGGCGGCGAAGCCGGTCTGCCAGCGCGCCTCGGTTTCGACCGAATAGATCAGGTCGGTGTCGCCGCGCATGCTGAACCAGCCATGGCGGGTCATTTCCTCGTCCAGCTGGCCCTCGCCCCATCCGGCATAGCCGAGCGCGACCAGCCAGTCTCGCGGCCCGGTGCCCTCGGCGATCGCGCGCAACACGTCGATCGTGCCCGACAGCGCCCAGCGGCCGGCGACGTCGATCGTATCCTGGCCCTGCCAGTCGGTCGAATGCAGCACGAAGCCGCGCCGCGGCTCGACCGGCCCGCCGAAATGCACCGCGACGTCGGGCGCCTCGCCCGGCTCGATCTCGAACTGGCGCAGCAGGTCGTGCAGGCCGACCCCGTCGATCGTTGCGCCGATGCCGATGCCCATCGCACCTTCCTCGTCATGCGCGCACATCGCGATGATCGCATGTTCGAACTGGGGATCGCCGATTCCGGGCATCGCGAGCAGGAACTGGCCGGTGAGAAACGGTGTGGAGTCCATGTCGGCTCAACATATCTCTCCCATTTCAGGTCCGCTACGCTTGAAAAAGATCCGTCACATGTCGAAGGGGGATCCACAGCATCAAGCCAGGAGAGTCCGATGACCATCAAGGTAGGCGACCGCGTCCCCAATGTCTCGTTCGTGAAGGTTACCGCCGATGGGCCGGAACCGGTCGATTCGGACTCCTTCTTCGCCGGCCGCCGCGTGGCGCTGTTCTCGGTACCCGGCGCCTTCACCCCGACCTGCTCGGCCAAGCACCTGCCGGGCTTCGTCGAGAAGGCTGATGCCCTGAAGGCAAAGGGGATCGACGAGGTCGCCTGCACCGCGGTCAACGACGCCTTTGTCATGGGCGCCTGGGGCCAGTCGAGCGGCGTCGAGGGCAAGGTGACGATGCTCGCCGACGGCAATGGCGCCTTTCCCCGCGCGGTCGGCCTGGACATGGACGGGACCAAGTTCGGCATGGGTATTCGCGGCCAGCGCTTGTCGATGGTCGTCAATGACGGCGTCGTCGAGCAGCTGAATGTCGAGGGTCCGGGCGAGTTCAAGGTCAGTTCGGCCGAACATATGCTCGAGTCGCTCTGAGTCCGCGCTCTGCCGCGGAACCGCGCGTTCGAGTTGGAGTTGACCGAGGGCAATTCCACGAAAAGGATTTCCCAATGGCCACGGAAACCAACTCGAACACCACCGGCGGCACGACCGCGAACGACGATTCGAAGACCCTGCTCGAACAGGCACAGGGCGTGCTTGGCGCTGCCCAGGAGAAGATCGGCGGGGCTTTCGAGTCGACCGTCGAGGCGGTGAAGGAGCATCCCGTTGCGGCGGCAGCCATCGCGGCCGGGACGGTCGCAGCGGTCGGCGCCGCCGCCTATGGCATCAGCCAGCTGGGCGGCAGCGAGGACGATCAGCCCGCCAAGACCGGAAAGAAGTAACTGGACAGCCCCTCCGCCCGCGGGCGGGGGGCAACCGTCCTATCCTTCGGCTCGACTGGCCGCTGCCGCGAGCCTGCCGATATCTGCACGTCTTGCCAGCGTCATCTTTGCGCATTAGCCGCATAAGATGACTCAAGCAGAAATGATCGTAGCCGAACTGGATCGGCTCTACCGCGGCTCTGTCGAGCGACTCCAGGCCGCCCTCCACCGCTATCTCCAGGACGGGACGCCGCCCGATCCCAAGAGCCGCAGCGACGGCTCCTTCGCCTATCCCGAGATCCGCGTGATCTATCGCGGCGGCAATGATCGCCCGGCCCCGCCCCGCTCGTTCGGGCGGCTGGTCGATGCCGGCGACTATCGCATCAGCGTGACCAAGCCGGCGATGTTCCGCGACTATCTGATCGAGCAGCTGACCTTCCTGATAGAGGATTTCGACGTCCAGGTGGAGGCGCATTCGGGCACGCAGGAAATCCCCTTTCCCTATGTGCTCGACCCCAGCCACGCGATGAACCTCGACCAGGTGTCGGCGTCCGAACTGGCGCGGCATTTCCCCGCGACCGAGCTGGCGCATATCGGCGATGAGATCGCCGACGGCCTGTGGCGCGTCGATGAGGTCGATCCGATCCGGCCGCTGGCGTTCTTCGACGGGCTGCGCACCGATTTCTCGCTGGCCCGTCTGCGTCACTATACCGGCACCCCGGTGGAGCATGTGCAGCAGTACATCCTGTTCACCAACTATCACCGCTATGTCGACGAATTCGTTCACTGGGCCTGCGCCCAGCTGGGCGAGGGCAGCCGTTTCACCGGCGTGTCCGGCGCCGGCGGCATCGTGATCGAGAGTGCCGAGGACAAGGAGCGGCTGGTCACCGACAGCGCGTGGCGCCGTCACCAGATGCCCGCCTATCACCTGATGGCGCCGGGCAATACCGGCATCACCCTGGTCAATATCGGCGTCGGCCCGTCCAATGCGAAGACGATCACCGACCATCTGGCGGTGCTGCGCCCCGAGGCATGGCTGATGATCGGCCATTGCGGCGGCCTGCGCCCCAGCCAGCGGATCGGCGACTATGTCCTCGCCCACGCCTATCTGCGCGATGATCACATCATGGACGATGTGCTGCCGCCCGAAATCCCGATTCCCGCGATTGCCGAGGTCCAGCTGGCGCTGGCCAAGGCGGCCGAGACGGTGTCGGGCCAGTCGGGCGACGAGCTGAAGCAGCGGCTGCGCACCGGCACGATCGTGACCACCGACGATCGCAACTGGGAACTGCGCTACTCGCAATCGGCGCTGCGCTTCTCGCTGAGCCGCGCGGTCGGCGTCGACATGGAATCCGCCACGCTGGCGGCGCAGGGCTATCGCTTCCGCGTGCCCTACGGCACGTTGCTGTGCGTGTCGGACAAGCCGCTCCATGGCGAGCTCAAGCTCCCCGGCCAGGCCAACCGCTTCTACGAGCGCGCCATCGCCGAGCATCTCAAGATCGGGATCGAGACGGTCGAACAGCTCCGCCGCGAGGGCGCCAAGCTCCACAGCCGCAAGCTGCGCGCGTTCAACGAACCGCCGTTCCGGTAAGGGCGGCCTATTCTCCTCCCCAGGAGCCTGCGGCTCCGGGGGAGGGGACCGCGATGCGCAGCATCGTGGTGGAGGGGGCTGCAACAGAGGTGGTGGACCCCCCTCCACCATTCGCTGCGCGATGAACAGGTGAGATTGCCCCCGGCAATCTAAGCCCTGTGCGGGGCACAGGGCGACCTGTTCATCCCCCTCCCCCGGATGCGCAGCATCCGGGGGAGGAAAGCTGGTTACCAACCCGGCGTCTGGCCCTTGTTCTGCTCGTCGAGCCAGGTCTTCAGCGGTGCGAAATATTCCATCATCGCCGCGCCCGAGATCTCGCGGGTTCCGGTGAACGCCTCCAGCGCATCGGGCCAGGGCTTTGACGCGCCCATCTCGAGCATCTTGTTCAGCCGCGCGCCGACTTCCTTGTTTCCGTAGAAGCTGCAGCGATGCAGCGGCCCCTTCCAGCCGGCCTGGTCGCACGCCGCCTTGTAGAACTGGAACTGGAGCAGCCGCGCCAGGAAATAGCGGGCATAGGGCGTGCTCGCCGGGATGTGGTACTTGGCGCCCGGATCGAACTTGTCCTCGCCGCGCGGCACCGGCGGCACCACGCCCTGATATTGCAGCCGCAGCGCATTCCACGATGCCTGGTAGTTCTCCGGCTTGGTCTCGCCCGAGAAGACGCCCCAGCGCCACTTGTCCATCAGCAGCCCGAAGGGCAGGAACGCGACCTTGTCCATCGCCTGGCGCAGCAGCAGCCCGGTGTCCTTGTCCGCGCTCGGTACCTTGGACTGGTCGAGCAGCCCGATCTGGACGAGATAGTCGGGCGTGATCGACAGCGCGACGAAGTCACCGATCGCCTCGTGGAAGCCGTCATTGGCGCCGTTGCGGTACAGCATCGGCTGATCCTTGTACGCGCGCTGGTAGTAGTTGTGGCCCAGCTCATGGTGGATGGTGACGAAGTCGTCGGCATTCACCTTGATGCACATCTTGATGCGCAGATCGTCCTTATCGTCCAGATCCCATGCCGAGGCATGGCACTGGACCTCGCGGTCGGCCGGCTTCACGAATTGCGAGCGCTGCCAGAAGGTCTCGGGGAGCGGCGCGAAGCCGATCGACGAGTAGAAATTCTCGCCGCCCTTGACCATCTTGAGCGGGTCATAGCCCTTGGCCTTCAGCAGATCGCCGACATCATAGCCGAGATCGCCCGCCCCCGGCGGCGCGACCACGTCATAGATATTGCCCCATTCCTGAGCCCACATATTGCCGAGCAGGTCGGCGCGGATCGGGCCGGTGCGCGGCTGGACCGCGTCGCCATATTTCTTGTTCAGCTGGGTGCGGACATAAGTATGCAGCGATTCATAGAGCGGCCGCACGTCGGTCCACAATTTGTCGACCAGCCTGGCGAACTCCTCGGGCGGCATGTCATAGTTCGACCGCCACATCGCGCCGGTATCGGCAAAGCCAAGCTCGTTCGACCCCTCGTTCGCCAGCGTGACGATCTTGGCATAGTCCTGCCGCATCGGTGCGCCGACATTGTCGTGCCAGCTGACCCACATCTCCTTCAGCTCTTCGGGGTTGCGGTTGCTCCCCATCTCGGCCTCGATGTCGCTACCGCTGATCGGCTTGCCCTTCAGCATGCCCTTGCCCTTGCCATAGGCGGACGAGATGCGGGTCGAGAGTTCGGACAGCTCCGCCGCGGCGCCCGGGCGGGTCGGCGCCGGCAGCACGATCGCGCTGCGCAGGATGTCGAGCATCCGCTTGCTGTCCGGCGACAGGCCCTTGGCCTTGGAGAAATGCGCCGCCTCCAGCGCGAAGCGGACCGCCATCTCGGTCCCCCGCGCGCCGTAATCGGCGACCAGCGCGTCCGTGTCATCGGTAATGAATGTTGCGTTGATCCAGGCGACGCGGCTCGCCATCAGGTTGAACGCGGCATATTCGCTCTGCGCGCGGGCGAGAAAGGCGTCGGCCTCGGCGGCGGTGGGGACGGCAGTTGCGGCGGGTTTTGCGGCAGGCTTAATGCGAGCGCTGGTCTGGGCGGACAGCTGTGACGGCACAATTAGGGTCGCGGCGAGCGCGAGAATGGACAGGCCGGAGCGGATCATGAGGCTGCTTTCGAACGGTTTATCGGATGGCGCGGACACTGACCGCCACCCCCGCCCCGGTCAAGCCGCGAGGAACTCCGCGATCGCCCGGCCCAGTTCCGGCCGCGTCACCGCGCTCATGTGATTGCCCGGAATCTCGACCAGCGTGCCGGCCGGCAGCAGCTCGGCCAGCTCGCCCGCCGGGCCGTTGTCCTCGTCCTCGACGCCCGACAGCACCAGGGTCGGCTGGGCGATCGCCGCGACGTCCTCGCGCGGGGTGTCGACGAAGGTGTCGAGGATACGCAACAGCGCCTCAGCATCGCCGCCGGTGGTCTTCAGGAACGCTTCGGTCAGCCATTCGGGCGTGCCGCGCTCGAAGCTGCCGAGATTGGTGAGCACCCGGCGGAAATAGCCGCCGCGCCCCTCGGTATCGGTCAGCCCGCGCAGTCCCATGCCCGAGATCACCACCCGGCGCGGCGTCGCGCCATTGGCCAGCATCCGCACCGTCGTGCGCCCGCCGAGCGAATAGCCGCCCAGGTCATAGTCGCTCAGGCCGAGATGCTCGATCAGCCCCAGCCCGTCGCGCATCAGCACGTCGGGCGGATAGGAGGCCGCGTCGTGCGGCCGCGCGCTCTGCCCATGGCCGCGCAGGTCCGGCATGATGACCCGGAAGCCCCGCTCGGCGACCTTCTCGGCATGGCCGTAGCGGATCCAGTTGACGAAGGCCGTCGAGAAATAGCCGTGGATCAGCACCACGGGCCGCCCCTCACCCATTTCATGCCAGGTGAGCTGAGTGCCGTCGAAGCTGTTGAAATGATGGGTTTCGGTCGGGATATTCGCCACGTCGGGTCCAGTCTATCGGGATGCCCCGCCTGTGTAGGTAGGCAAGGCCGGCCCCGCAACCGCGCGCGCGGCGCTCATCGAGGCGGGCCGGCCCGACGATGTGCCGGGCCGGCCGTCACCTACGGTCTTAGTCGGCCTTCTTCAGGTGGCGACGGCCGAGCAGTTCGGCGATCTGCACCGCGTTCAGCGCCGCGCCCTTGCGCAGATTGTCGCTGACGCACCACAGCGCCAGGCCGTTCTCGACGGTCGGATCCTCGCGCACGCGGCTGACGAAGGTCGCGAATTCGCCGACGCACTCGATCGGCGTGACGTATCCGCCATTCTCGCGCTTATCGACCAGCATCACGCCCGGCGCCTCGCGCAGGATCTTCTGCGCATCTTCGGCCGACAGCTCGCGCTCCAGCTCGATATAGATCGCCTCGGAATGGCCGACGAACACCGGCACGCGGACGCAGGTCGCGACGACCTTCACCTTGGGATCGAGGATCTTCTTGGTCTCGACCACCATCTTCCACTCTTCCTTGGTCGAACCGTCGTCGAGGAAGGAGTCGATGTGCGGGATCACGTTGAACGCGATCTGCTTGGTGAACTTCTTCGGCTCGGCGGGGTCGCCGACGAAGATGTTGCGCGACTGTTCGAACAGCTCGTCCATGCCGCTCTTGCCCGCGCCGGATACCGACTGATAGGTCGCCACCACCACGCGCGTGATCGTCGCCGCATCGTGCAGCGGCTTCAGCGCGACGACCATCTGCGCGGTCGAGCAGTTGGGGTTCGCGATGATGTTCTTCGCCGTATAGCCGTCGATCGCGTCCGGATTCACCTCGGGCACGATCAGCGGCACGTCCGGGTCCATGCGGTACAGCGACGAATTGTCGATCACCGTGCAGCCGGCTGCGGCGAACTTGGGGGCGTAGATCTTGGTCGCATCGGATCCGATCGCGAACAGCGCCATGTCCCAGCCTGTCGGATCGAAATGCTCGATGTTCTGAATCTTGTACTGTTTACCGGTCTCTCCGAAATCGACCATGTCACCGGTCGAACGCGACGAGGCGAGTACCGCCAGATCGTCAATCGGAAACTCGCGCTCGGCGAGGATGTTCAGCATTTCACGCCCGACATTGCCGGTGGCGCCTGCGACCACGACACGGTAGCCCATTTCAATTCCCTATTCAGCATGCGGCGGGGATGCGCCGCCGCGTGCGGCAATGGTCTGCCGCACGCCCTCCGTAAAGGGCCTTTTGCTTTATCCTCTATTAGCCTCGCTGCGGCGCGGCTGCGCCGGCGGGTCGCCGGGGCGGATATCGACGCGGGTCGCCAGGTCCTCGAACAGCTCGACGACGTCGGCGCGGCGCCGCTGGGTGCCGGGGAATTCGTCGGGGTGAACGAACTCATCGGCGAACCAGGGATAGCGCTCGCCGTCGAACGCCTGCTTCACCCAGTCGACCGTCGCCCGGATCGCCGGCGAGTTGCGCGCCGAATCATGATAATAGATCCACAGGTCGAAGCGCAGCTGGAACGGCAGCGTCAGCGGGATCATGTCGCGGGTAATCGCGCGGACATAGGTCGGGAAGGCGGCGATCCCGGCCCCGTTCATCACCGCCCAATAGACCGACATGGACGAGTTGGACCGGATCGGCACGAAGCCGGGCGGCCGCTCGGTCCCGAAGAAGAAGTCGACCAGGCTGGCATTGAGCCCCGCCCCGGCCTGCTCGATGAAGCGATGATTGCGGCGCAGGTCGGGAAAGGAGGTCGGTTGGCCGAACTCGCGCAGATAGCCCTGCGAGGCGAACAGCATGAAGTGCAGCGCGCCGATGCGCGCGCGCACCAGCTCCGGATTCTGCGGCTCGCTGAAGGTGATGCCGACATCGATCTCGCGGCTGCGCTCGGTCCCCGCATCATAGCTGTGCTGAAGCGAGATGGTCAGCTCGGGCACCTGTTCGTTCAATTCCATCAATCGCGGCGTCAGCCAGACGCTGCCCAGTGCCTCGGTACAGCCGATGCGGATTTCGCCCGGCTTGATCAGCACGTCGCCGCGATGATCGGACTCGTGCGCGGCCGAATGGTGCATCTCGCGCGCGACCGAGGCGACATCCTCGCCTGCATCGGTCAGCGTGACACCCTGGACGTCGCGGCGCATCAGCGTCGCGCCCGCCTCCTCCTCCAGCCGTTCGACCCGGCGGCGCAGGGTATTGACCGACAGGCCGCTGGCGACGGCCGCGGCGCGGAAGCTCAACGCGTCGCACACCGCCAGAAATGCCTTCAGGTCGTCCCATCGCACGCGCTGCGCAAAGGCTCGTGCCCGGTGGGCGTTCCACGCCGGAACGGGCCGTTCCGAACTTGGGATCACCTGCTTTTCCGTCACACCCGATATGCTGCCGTTCATCGCCATCTTCCGTCCAACCCGGAATGGAGCCTGTCAAATGCGACCCGATGTTATCGCTAAACCTGACCATAATCTTGGACGGATTCGCTTCTCCGAACAAGCGGAACGCTTGCTCGAAGGTTTCAAGCATCTCGAGGAAGATCGCAGGCTCGCGACCTGGGCGGAAATAGAGACGCTGTTGGCAAGCGCGCCGACCGATTTCGAGATTGCGAAGGTCGAGAGCGTGCGCCGCATCTGGGAGAAGAATCCCGGAGCCTTCTGGCGGTTCGGACCCGAGCAGTGCGAGCAGCCCGGTGCTTTCTGCTATCTTCCGCTGAATGCCGAAGGCGCCGCGGCGATGGTCGCCGGCACGCTGAACGGGCTCGATCCCGATCCGGCGCTGATCGTGCCGCAGGGCGAGGATCCGGTCGCCATCTATTTCTGGCTGACCATCACACCGGGCAAGTTCGTCAAATGCCTGCCCGCCCTGGCCCGCTGCCTCGAGGACGCGTCATCGCAGGCGGTTCCGATCTTCTCGCGCGCGGTCAACGATCATGCCGCGAACCTCAATCGCGGTCTGGGCTTCGTCGAGGCGGCGACCATCTATCCGGGCGCTCCGGACTGGCTGCTGGTGATCCTGCCCGAGGGCAAGGCGCCCGAGCCGAAGCGCGCCAGCGCAATCACGATCAGGATGGTCCGCAATTTCGAGGATATGGCGATGATCTACGCCATTCGATCCTCGACCTATCTCGCCGAGCAGTTCTGCCTCTATTCGGAGGAGTTCGACGGCAACGACTTCTGCTCGACCCAGTTCATCGGCTTCGTCGATGGCGATCCCGCCGGCTGCATCCGGATGCGCTATTTCGGCGACTTCGTGAAGCTGGAGCGGCTGGCGGTGCGCCGTGAATATCGCCACACCCGCCTCGCCTTCCGACTGGTCCGCGAGGCCGCTGCACTGGCGCGCCGCAAGGGGTTCACCAAGGCTTATGGCCATGCCCGCGAGGATCTGGTCCCCTTCTGGCGGATGTTCGGCGGGCGCGAAATGGACCGCCCGGCGTTCCGCTTCGCCGATTTCAACTATCGCGAGATGATGTTCGACCTGGGCGAGGTCGATAAGGACGCAATCCGCCTCGGCGTCGATCCGCTCGTCTCGATCCGGCCCGAGGGCGAATGGGACCGGCTGGGCCCGCTCGAACTCTCCAATCTGCGCCCCAGTCGGGCACAGCTGATCAAGCAGCACACCAAGACCATCGGGGGAGCCTCGAATGCCTGAGACCACGACCGACCTGTCGCCGCTGCAGCGCGCCCAGGCGCTGTACGACCTGCGGCGCGCGCGGGAGCCTTTTTTCGGTCCGAACGCCGACCTGTTCGGCGAACCGGCCTGGGATATCCTGCTCGACCTCTATATCGCGCAGGAACGCGGCATCGACACCTGCGTTAGCGACGCCTGCATCGGCGCGTGCGTCCCATCCTCGACCGGCATCCGCTGGCTGGCGATTCTGGAGGAGCGCGGCTTGATCGAGCGCGAGTCCGACCGGTTCGATGCGCGTCGGCGCTCGGTCCGCCTGACCAAGCGCGCCCGCGAGGTGCTT
This sequence comes from Sphingomonas sp. BL-S-25, assembly GCF_055521555.1. Lineage (NCBI taxonomy): Bacteria > Pseudomonadati > Pseudomonadota > Alphaproteobacteria > Sphingomonadales > Sphingomonadaceae > Sphingomonas > Sphingomonas sp. BL-S-25. The sequence continues at coordinate 3,673,673 of NZ_CM145486.1, read as the reverse complement.
ACGGCCTATCTGCTGAGCTGCTGACCACCACGTCGAGCGTCGCCGCCTGCGCGCGCAGGATCTCGAGCCCGGTATGGATGTGCACGCTGGCCAGCGACTGGCCGGCGGCATCGCTGAGCGCCAGCACTTCCTCGCCCAGCGTCAGGGCCCGATCCAGCAATTCTTTCTCGGCAAGCACTCGATATTCCTTTTTGGTTGGGGCGACCGTCGTTGCGGTCTCCTCCCTTGGATCGAGTGCAGCCTAATCGCGAGCCATATCTGGCCCGTTTCGGGCGGATTAACTCGCCGTCATATGATGAATCGCCCGTAAACCAGCGCAGCCGCTCGACTAAATGCTGCAGCCGCGAAAACGAAAAAAAGATGCCGGTTGAGCCCGGCGGCCTGCCCGCTGATATCGATTGCAGGATTTCAGGCGGGGTGATTCGCCGGCAGCACGTTGCAGATCAGATGCACGCGCCGCGTATCGCCCATATTCACCACCGCATGGCGACGCAGATTGTCGAATTCATAGACCTGTCCCGCGGCGAAGTGGAAACTATCGTTCCCCACCTCGAACCGGACGCGCGGGTTGGTCAGCACCGCCAGGTGACAGCGATGGGTGTGGGTCAGCAGGTCGCCGGCATCGACATGGCGCGGGATCGCGGTGTCGGGCGCCATCTCGGTCAGCATCAGCCGGGCGATGCGCCCGCCATGATGGTCGGCAATCGCCCGGCCACAGGCGAGCACGGCGGCCTGCAGCTCGGGCGAGGCATCGTCGATCCGCTCGATCACCGGCGGCATGCCCGGCTCCAGCGCCTCCAGCCAGACGAAGCGGATCGTGCGAGTGCTGCGATGGGCCGGAAACCGCTCCTGCCGACGCGACCAGATCTCCCAGACCGGGTCATCCTCGCCCGGCAGCGCGGCAAGGATCGCGTCGAGCGGCCAGGCGAAGAGCGGGATCACTCCCTGCGACAGCCGCATCGACGCGCTCCCCTTCAGTTCTTCGCCGGCGCGACGCGGTCGAGGAAGTCGAGGATCGTGTTCCACAAATGCTCGCTGACCCCCGGTCCGCCAACGCGGTGCGTCTGGCCCGGATAGAGCATCAGTTCGAACGGAACCGCGGCGCCCTGCATCTTCGCCATCATCACCGTCGAATGATCGAGCACGACGTTGTCGTCGGCCATGCCGTGGATCAGGAGCAGCGGATCACGGATCTTGGTCGCGTCCTGCACCGTGTCCGAGACCTTGTACGCCTCCGGTACGACGCGGGGGTCGCCCATGTAACGCTCGGTATAGTGGGTGTCGTACAGCTCCCACTTGCTGACCGGCGCGCCCGAGACGCCGGCGGCGAACACGCCGGGCGCGGCCTCGAGCATCTTCAGCGTCATATAGCCGCCATAGGACCAGCCATAGGTAACGATACGGTCCGGATCGACCTGGGGCAGCGTCTTGAGATAGTTGGCACCCGCCACCTGGTCGCGCACCTCGATCGATCCCATCGCCTGGTAGATCGCATCCTCGAACGCCTTGCCGCGATTGGCCGAGCCGCGATTGTCGATCTGGAACCAGATATAGCCGCGATCGACGATCGCCTGCTGCAGCGCCCCGCCCCAGGCGCGCGAGACGGTCTGCGAATGCGGACCGCCATAATGCTGGAAGAACACCGGATAGCGCTTGCCGGCTTCCATCGGCGGGGTGATCATCTCCCAGTGCAGCGTCGCACCGTCCTCGGTCTTCAGCGTGCCGAAGCTGCGCTGGCGATGGTTGGCGAGATAGCTGTTATACGGGTGTACAACATCCTTGACCGAATTCTCGTTGACCCACGCGACACGTTTTCCGGCCGGATCTGCGAGATAGACCTGGGGCGGCTGGTCGGGGTTGGAGCGGGTGACGATCACCCGCGTCGCGGCCTTGTCCATCGTCGCCATGTTCCACCAGCCCGGCTCGGTCAGGCGCGTGGCTGCACCGCCCTTGAGGCTGATCGAATAGAGATGGCGCTCCAGTACGCCGTCCTTGTTGCCCAGAAAGAAGATGCGGCCGGTCTTCTCGTCGACGCCCGCGACCGAGAAGACTTCCCAGTCGCCCCGGGTCAGCTGCGTGAACTTGCCCTTGGCCCAGCGGTAGAGATGGCCGTGGCCGTCGCGCTCCGACCACCAGATCAGGCTGCCGTCGCTCAGCGGGGTGAAGGCGTTGGACAGGTTGACCCAGCTCTTCTCCGCCGCCTTCTCGGTGAACACCACGCGCGAGGCGCCGGTCGCGGGATCGACCGCGAGCAGGTCGAGCGTCTTCTGGTCGCGGCTCTGGCGCTGGACGTAGAGTGTCTTCGCATCGGGCGCCCATTTGACCCGGGCGAGATAGATGTCGCGCTCGGCGCCCAGGTCGACCTTCACCTTGTTGCCGCCGTCCGGGCCCATCAGCCAGAGCTCGACCAGCACATTGTCGGTACCCGCCTTGGGATAGCGCTGCTGATAGATGCTGGTGCCGTCCGCGCCGATCGCCGCGCGGGTGACGATGCCGACCGGGCTCTCGTCGAAGCGTTCGACGGCGACACGGCTGTCGTTCGGCGCCCACCAGTAACCGGTGAAGCGATCCATTTCCTCCTGGGCGACGAACTCGGCCTCGCCCCAATGGATCGTCCCCTTGCCGTCGCTGTCGGTCAGCACGCGCGGCTCGCCGCCCGTCATCGGCAGCACCGCGAAATTCTGGTCGCGAACATAGCTGACATAGCCGCCCGCCGGGCTGACCGCCGCGTTCAGCTTCGCGCCCGCCGCCGCCGGCAGCTTGCGCACCTGGCCATCGAGCGAGGCGAGGAACAGCTCGCCCTCCAGCGGGACCAGGATCGACTGCGCGTCGGGCGACCAGTCATAGGAGACGATCCCCTTGGTCCCGCCGATGCGCGCGCGCTCCATCTGCATCTTCTCGGCCTCGGACGCCTCGGTGCCCGATCCGACCTTCTTCGAATCGACCAGCATCCGCCACTCGCCAGTGCGGGTATCCATCGCCCACAGGTCGAACCGCTCCTTCTCGTCGGCGCGGTTGCGCAGCAGCGTCAGGTAGCGGCCGTCGGGCGACAGCTTCATCGCGCGCGGCTGGGTCCCGGCAAGATCGGGGCTGGCAAAGACGCGCTTGAGGCTCAGCGCCGGTGCGACTTCCTGCGCCTCAACCTGCATCGACATGCCTCCGGCCGCAAGCAACGCCACACCGATCAACCATTTCCGCATTCTCGCAAACCTCTGGGGGAAGATGTCCCGCAACCCACGGGGATCGCTCGCCTAACACGCCCCGGCGCGCAAAGGCAAAGCCGCGCGGCTCTTAATCGCCCTGCGCACCGATCGTATAGCGCGGCCCTGCCCCGCTCAGCCCGGCGCGGTCTCCGGGATTGTAGAGCGCGCACCGGTCGAGCGACAGGCAGCCGCAGCCGATGCAGCCGTCCAGCGTCTCGCGGGTGCGCTCCAGCGCGGCGATGCGCCGGTCGATCAGCGCGCGGATGCCGCTGCTGATGCGTTTCCAGTCGGCAGCGGTCGGCGTGCGCCCCTCGGGCAGCTTCGCCAGTTCCGCCGCGATCTGCGGCAGGGTCAGCCCGAGCTGCTGCGCGATCAGCGCGAAGGACAGGCGGCGGATCGCCGAGCGGAAGAAGCGGCGCTGTCCGCCAGCGGTGCGGAACGAGGCAACCAGCCCCTTCTCCTCGTAGAAGCGGATCGCCGAAACCGACAGACCGGTCCGCCGGGCCAGGTCGCCGATCGTCAGCACATCTTGCGAACTGGCCATGCCGTACCTCCTCGGAAATTTACCCCTTGATCTCAACTTAGGTTGAGGTTGTAGCTGCCTGACGCATGGCAACAACCGCAAGAGGAAAATCCATGCATCCCGCCCCTGCCCGTTCCGCAGCCCCGTTCATCGAGCACATCAACCTGACCGTGCGCGATCCCGGGGGGTCGGCGCAGCTGATGTCCGACCTGTTCGGCTGGTATGTCCGCTGGTCCGGCCCCTCGGTGCTGGGCGGACGGTCGATCCATGTCGGCGACGATCGCTGCTATGTGGCGCTGTACACCCGTGACGGCGCCGACACGCCGGATGACGTGTTCCGCAAGGGCAATCCGCTCAATCATATCGGCATCCAGGTCGAGGATATCGATGAGGTCGAGCGCCGGGTGATCGCGGCGGGCCTGACGCCCTTCATGCACGGCGATTACGACCCGGGCCGGCGCTTCTATTTCCTCGACCCCGACGGGACCGAATATGAGATCGTCAGCTACGCCTGAGCGTGCGGGGTAATCGGGGAATGCCGGAATGTGCCCCCAGACCGGCATTCCCCGCCCATCGGCCGATCGGCCGACGGGATCTCGTGTCGCTCAGCAGTTGCAGAGGCTGAGCATGCGCGCCGCGATCTCGCGTTCGCCCATCACCACCTCGGGCACGCCTGCCTTTTCGAGGAAGGCGACCTCGGCGTCCGAATGGGCGCGGGCGACGATCTGGAGCCCGGGGTGGAGCGCCTGCGCGCGTTCGGCGATCGCGCCGCCCTCGAACCCCTCGGGGATCGCGATCAGCAGCCGGCCGGCGTCGCGGATGCCGGCGGCCAGCAGCGTGTCGTTCTCGACCGCATTGCCATGGACGACGTCATGCCCCGCCGCCTCGGCCTCGCGCATCATGTCGGGCTGATCCTCGATCACGATCACCGGCTTGCCGCGCTTCTTGAGCTCGCCCGCGATCAGCTTGCCGACGCGGCCATAGCCGATCAGCACGACATGCCCCTTGTGCTCGCGCGGCTTCGGCGCCTCGCGGTGCGCGACCTCGGGCGATTCCTGCCGCTTGGGCACCAGCGAGAAGATGAAGGGGTTGAGGAAGATCGAGATGATCGCACCCGCCAGGATCAGGTCGCGCCCCTCGGACGGCAGGATCGCCAGGCTGGTGCCGAGCGAGGCGAGGATGAACGAGAATTCGCCGATCTGTGCCAGGCTGGCCGCCGCGGTGACGGCGGTGCGGCTGTTATGGCCCAGCGCGCGGACGATCGCATAGGCAGCCAGCGACTTGCCGACGACGATGATCAGCACGGTCGCGATGAGCTGGAGCGGCTGGTCGATCACCACCGCTGGATTGAACAACATGCCGACCGACACGAAGAACAGCACCGCGAACGCATCGCGCAGCGGCAGCGTCTCCTCGGTCGCCTGACGGCTGAGCGGGGTTTCGCCCAGGATCATGCCGGCGAAGAAGGCGCCGAGCGCGAACGACACCTGGAAGACGAAGGCGGCGCCGAACGCGACGCCCAGCGCGATCGCCAGCACCGCCAGGCGGAACAGCTCGCGCGAGCCGGTATGCACCACCCAGTGCAGCGCCCAGGGAATCACCTTGCGCCCGACCAGCAGCATCAGCACGACGAAGCCGATCACCTTGAAGATCGTGCCGGCGATCGGCGCCAGCAGTTCCGCCGCGGTCGCATCGGGGCTGTTCATCACCTTGGCCAGCACCGGCAGCATGACCAGCGCCAGGACCATTGCCAAATCCTCGACGATCAGCCAGCCGACCGCGATGCGGCCGCGTTCGGTCTGGACCAGATTATGCCCCTGCAGCGCGCGCAGCAGCACCACCGTGCTGGCGACCGAGAGAGCGAGGCCGAAGACGAAACCGGCGAACAGGTTCCAGCCCAGCGTCCAGGCGAGGCACATGCCCATCAGCGTGGCGACAGCGATCTGGACGATCGCGCCGGGCACCGCGATCTTGCGGACCGCGAGCAGGTCCTTGAGCGAAAAGTGAAGGCCGACGCCGAACATCAGCAGGATCACGCCGATCTCGGCGAGTTCGCTGGCCAGTCCGGCATCGGCAACGAAGCCCGGAGTGAAGGGTCCGACAACGACGCCGGCGATCAAATAGCCCGCGATCGGCGACACCCGCAGCCGATGCGCGAGCGCACCGAAGCCGAAGGCGATCACCAGGCCGGCCACGATCGTGGCGATAAGAGGCGTGTGGTGCATGTATGTCCTTGTTCGGTCGCCGCACTCCGCGGCGTGCGCCGGGCCGGATCAGCGTCCGGCCCGGTCGGTCGTCAATCGATGCGCTATTCGGCAGTCGCGCCCAGCAGGGCGGCCAGCGCCGCAGCCGACCCGGCGATGCCGGACCAGACCGCGGTGATGAACCACCAGGGCGGGCGCTTCTGCTTTTCCTCGCGAATGTCTTCGATGTTCATTGGCTTTCCTCGACAAGGGGGTCCGTCTGGCGAACCCACGATTTCGAAAGCACGGCCGGTCGGGCCGCGGGAGGAAAGTCAGGCGATCGGGGGTGCGCGCGGCCAGGCCGATGCATCAGGGACGGCGCCCTTCAGCCGCGGGTCGGGCGCAGGCCAGTCGGCCTGGCCGGTGTAGGGCGACATGGGGAGTGCGACCGTCTGCGCCATCACCCGATCGGGCAAATCGATGCCGAGATCGGTGCGCGTGGCATCGTCGTCACGCACGCTGGCGGCGGCACGCGCCTTTGGCGTCGCAGCGTTCAGCGCGACCAGCGTGGTCGAGGGATTGAACGCCGAGCCCAGCGGTGTGGTCAGCGGCGCGCCGACCGGAACCAGCGCGCAGAACAGCGCGACGACCATCGACATCCACAGCGACGCGACGTGGAGCCGAAGCTGTGTCGCGCGCGAGAGGAGGGTGGCCCGGTTCATGCCTGCCATTCTAGAGGAACGGACCCGATTCGGCAAAGTTTCAGGGGCGAAACGCACGCTTTCCAAACGCGAACGGGGCGCGGAAGCCAAAGCCTCCGCGCCCCGCGCTTGTACCGTTGCTCGCGCTTACTCGGCGGCAGCTGCCGTCGAGCGCGGATCGCGACGCTCGGCGATACGCGCCGACTTGCCGGTGCGACCACGCAGATAATAGAGCTTCGCGCGACGCACGACACCGCGGCGAACGACCTCGATCGAATCGATGTTCGGCGAATAGAGCGGGAAGACGCGCTCGACGCCCTCACCGAACGAGATCTTGCGGACGGTGAAGTTCGAACCCATGCCCTTGTTCGAACGCGCGATGCACACGCCTTCGAAGTTCTGAACGCGGGTACGCTCGCCTTCAACAACCTTCACGCCGACCTTCAGCGTGTCGCCGGGACGGAATTCCGGAATCTTCTTCGCCTCGTTGAACTTGGCGATCTGCTCGGCTTCGAGCTGCTGGATGAGGTTCATTGGTCAGTCCTCTTACGTTGCCGCGCGCCAGAGGGAGACTGGACCCGAGCGCCCTCATGGCGCTCCCAAAGATCCGGCCTCCGTGACCGTGTATCGCTCTCGGCCATGGCGCGACGCCAGGCTTCGATCTTCGCATGATCCCCCGATCGCAGCACTTCGGGGATCGTGCGCCCTTCCCATTCAGCGGGCCGGGTATATTGCGGATATTCGAGCAGCCCCGTTTCGAAGCTCTCGTCCATGCCGCTGGAAGGCGCGCCCATTACTCCGGGAATGAGGCGAATGCAAGCGTCGAGCAGGGTCAGCGCCGCCATCTCGCCGCCCGACAGGATATAGTCGCCGATCGAGAGTTGTTCGATCTCGCGCGCCTCGAACAAACGCTCGTCCATCCCCTCGAACCGGCCGCACAGGATCACCGCGCCGGGGCCCGTCGCCAGGTCGCGCACGCGCTGCTGGGTCAGCGTCGCGCCGCGCGGCGTCATCGCCAGCACCGGACGGCCGGGCTCGACGCTGTCCAGCGCGCGGGCAAGCACGTCGGCACGCATCACCATCCCTGCCCCGCCGCCAGCCGGGGTATCGTCGACCGAGCGGTGCTTGTCGGTGGCGAAGTCGCGGATCTGCACCGCCTCCATCGACCACAGCCCCTCGCGCAGCGCACGGCCGGCCAGCGAGACGCCGAGCGGGCCGGGAAACATCTCTGGATACAGCGTCAGGACGGTGGCAGCGAAGGTCATGGCGCGCCTTTCGGGGCTCCGGCCGCGCTTGGCAAGCTCAGGGCTGTTTCGGGACGACCGTGAAGCGCAGCGCCTGCAGCGTGACGGGGGTGGTCGGCGCGAGCAGGATGTGACCGTCGAGCACGCCCTTCTCGCAATTCCAGCGGAAGGTCGCGCTGAGCGCCCCCGTGGCGGTCAGCGGCTCGGCACGCGGGCACGCGCCCACCAGTCCGCGCAGCCGCGCGAACTCGGTGCGCCAGTTGGCGGCGGAGCGGTCCATCAGGAAGTTCATCGCCAGCGGCAGGCTGGTCACGTCGCCCGAGGCATAGGCGGCGCGCGCCTGGTCATGGATCCTGGCGAGCGCCGGCGTCGCCGGGATGGCCCGCGGCGTGAAGGCACCGGCGTCGTTCAGGAGGAACGCCGCGTCCCAGGCGAGGTCCGCCGCGCCGGTATAGGTGCGGTTGGTGAAGACGAAGAGGCCGACGCCGTAATCGGGGAGCAGCAGCACATGACTGCCATAGCCGGGATAGCCGCCGCCATGGTGCATCATCCGCCCCAGCTGGCAATCCTGGGCGACGCGGAAGCCCATGCCGTACGCCTCGGACTGGACGCAACCGCTCTGCGCGGTCGATCCGAAGCGGCGGCGGGTGCGCGAGAAGTTCGACCCCTCCGCCATTTCGCGCAGCGTCGCCCGGCGCACCGCGCCGCGGTCCGCGCCGTCGCGCGCCGGAGTGCCCGACAGGAGGAAGGCGACCCATTTGGCATAGTCGTTGGCGCTGACCTGAAGCCCGCCCATCGCGCCGAACGCACCGTGCTTCATCGTCGGCTCTTCCAGCCAGGCGCCATTCTCCCAGCGATAGCCGATCGCCCGGCGCGCCAGCGGCCATTCGCCGACCTCATAGCCGGTCGAGGTCATGCCCAAGGGCTTCAGGACCGTCCGCTCGACATAGGTGCGGTACGGCGTGCCCGAGACGTTGGTGACGATCCGGCCGAGCAGCGCATAGCCGAAGTTCGAATATTCCATCGCGGTGCCCGGCGCGCGGGTGAAGGGGACGCCGGCGCGGATCATCCTGGTGAATTCCGCCTCGGGCAGCAGCTGCTGGCGATCGCCCCAGGGATCGTCGGTGACGAAGCCGGCAGTGTGGTTGAGCAGGTCGCGCACGCGGATCCGCGGCGAATCCGGGGTCGGATATTTCCAGCCGCGCATCTCGGGCACATATTTCTCGGCCAGGTCATCGAGCGAGAGCTTCCCGGCATCGCGCAGCGACAGGATCGAGAGCGCGGTAAACGCCTTGGTCATCGACGCGATACGGAACAGGCTGTCCGCCGTCACCGGGCGCTTGTCGGTCATATCCTGCACGCCGAAGCCGCGGACATGGACCAGCTTGCCATTGGCGACGATGCCATAGACCAGGCCCGGGGTCGGATTCTGCTTCTGGAAAGTCTCGAACATCGCATCGATCCGCGGGACAGCGGCGCGGATCACGGTCTCATCGGCAGGCGCCGTCTGGGCGGCCGCCGGAAGTGCCGTCAACGCCGTCGAAACCGGTGCCGTAGCGAGGATCGCCGATGCGATGCGGCCGATGATCGTGACGTTGCGCATGAAGCCTGCCCCCTTGTTGTGCGTCTCCCGTCCGCAGGGGTAGCCGAGTCGGACCCCCGCGATAACCCCCGCCCCGGCATCGCGGTTCGCCCCATGGTCCGCCCGGATCGTCGTGCGTCGGGTTTCGGTGCGCCCGAGCCGGCGGTTAGCAGGGTTCGAACGCAGTAGGGAACGAGCGGATGAGCGACAGCGATACGGACGAGGCACCGGGCTGGGAAGCGATCGATGCGGCGATGGACCGGCTCTATCCGGGCAAGGCGCCGCTGCATTTCGGATCGGTCGTCCCTGCCTTTCTTGGCGGCAATGATCCGCTGAACGGGATCAGCGCCTGGAAACGGCTGGATCCCGTGCCGCACTGGCATTTCGTGACCTATGGCTTTTCCGAGCTTTACGACAAGGAGAGTGAGGATCCCGAGGAGAGCGGCTTCGGCTTCGAGCTGACGATGCGCGTCGCCTGCACGCCCGATGCGGAGACGCCGCCGGCCTGGGTCATGAACATGCTGCAGAATCTGGCGCGCTATGTGTTCAAGAGCGGCAACCGCTTTGCCGACGGGCATTGGCTGAACACCAACGGCCCAATCGCGCTGGAAACGGGCACGCAGCTCGCCTCGATCGCGTTCATCGCGGATCCCGAGCTGCCGGCGATCGAGACACCCAATGGGCGCGTGACCTTCCTTCAGGTCGTCGGCCTGACGCTGGACGAGGAGGCCGCAGTCAAGCGGTGGAATGCGCGCAAGCTGCTCGAGACGCTGGCGCCGCGCATGCCGCTATGGATCACCGACCTGGATCGCGGATCGTTGCTCGACGACCCCGAGCTTGCCCGCGCTGTCGAGGAAGGATCGCGCCGGGAGGGATCGTCCACCGGGATGATCTATCTCGAACGGCTCGACTGGAGCACGCACAAACCGCTGCTGCGCAAGCCGTTCACCGAAGTCACGCTGGGCGCCAATCATGTCACCAACCTGGTGGAGATGCTGGGCATGCGGCTGCCGTTCGGCAAGGATGTGACGCTGATGGGGACCGAGCCCGGACGGGTGGTGCGGATCGTCGCCGGCGAGGCCGATGCGGTGACCGCGGCGAGCGACACAATGCTGAAGATCGCGTTGCGTAGGGAGACTGTGGCAGCGATGGCGGCTGCGCTCGCGCCGAAGGCCGGTCGCTATCGGGTGCCGGGGTTCGATGCGCTGGCCTGGGCGGTCGAGCCGACCGAGATCCGCAACCAGCAGGGTGAGGTGGTCGAGGTCATCGGCTGAGCTCAGCTGCCGCAGCCACCACAGCCGCCACCGCCGCAGCCGCCTCCCCCGCCGCTGTCGCCGCCGCCGCCGTGGCTGCCGCCGTCGCTGGAGCTGGAGCTGGAGCTGTCATTGCGCGCGCGGTGATAGTCGCCCCAGATCGTGGCGAGGAGCACCGAGGTCCCGAACAGCGCGACCGCCAGCCCGATTTCGTCCCGGGTAGGGGCACGGCGCATCCGGTCGAAGCGGCTGCGCGCCTCATCCATCACCGCCTGCCCCGCGCGGGTGCGGCGATCGACCATGCAGAAGCGGATCAGCGCGAGGACCGCGGTCAGGATCAGCAGCGCGGTGAGATAGCCCACCGGCCGCTCGCGCTGCGTGCCGATCTCCCATTTGATCGCGCCGAAGACGATCAGCAGGAGATAGGGCAAGGTTTGCCACAAGCGCATCGCCAGGACCGAACGTTCGGTCATCAGCTTGCCGCCCCGGATCAGGCGCTGGCGCACCGGCCAGGCATGCGGCTCGACCTCGGCGGTGAGGGTCCGCCATTTCGCCGGGCCGTGGACCTCCAGCACGCTGCGCTCGGCTTCCGAGCGCGCGGGGTGGCTCGGGTCGGTGGTGAACAGGCCGCCGGTCGTGAGGGTGATGGCATTGGCAGCGAACAGCCGCGCGATGATCGAGTCGGCGAACCGTCGGGTGCCGCCGGCCAGATAGGCGAATTCGTCGGGATCGGTGATCGGGATGGCGCTGCCCCGGGGGCGCAGCCGGGCGGGAATCGCAAATCCCGCATAGATGGTGAGCAGCAGCAGGCCGCAATAAAGTGTCAGGAAAGGGCCGCCGGTCCAGTCGAAGGGGCCGTAACTCATATAGGCATTTCACTCCATTGGATGAGGATGACAAGGATGATCATGACGACCGCAAGGGCTGCGCCGCGCAGCATCGTGCGTCGGGAGAGGATGATATGGTCGCGCGGGTGGACACGAACCGCCTTCGGATCCTCGATCAGGCGGCGCGCCGCATCGGGCCAGAGATCGGCCGGGGGCGTGCCGAAACTCGCCTCATAGCTTTTGAGCGTCGCGGCATATTGTTCGAAGAAACGCTGCTGCTCCGCGCTGCCGCCCGCAGTGGGCCCGTGATGGAGCGGGCGGCCGAGGATATCGGGGCAGAAACGCTCCCAATAATCTCGGGTGTAGGTCAAATGGAGGTGCCAGGCCTGGTCGACCGCATCGGACGGGGTGACCGGGTGGCCGGCAGTGACGGCGAGGTAGCAGAAGCGGCGATATTCGCCGAGGACGCGATCGGCCTCGGCCAGCGTCCAGCCATTCTCGCGCGCCAGCCGCTGGGTGAAGCCGAGCGCAGCGTCGTCGGGGCCGATGCGGTAATGGCGGAGCCGGTCCCAGAGGTCCGGGTCGGTGAGGCAGGAAGCAGCTTCCGGTTTGCCCATCTGAATTCCTATTAACCCGGAGGAGTTACAGGATTAGGACATGCCCGAACTGTCCCCTCCTCCCCAGCAGCCTGCGGCTTCGGGCAGCGCAATCGCATCTGGAGTTTGCGAGCGGGTGAATCGGCAATTTGCGTGTTTCGGGGCAAGCCGGAACCCAGTTGGAAACGCCTCTGGGGGGCCGCTAAACCTTGTGTCCACCGTAGCTGGGCTCCGGCCTTCGCCGGAGCACGGAGCTGGTTTGAGCCAAATGCGATTCCCTGGGCTTTGGGGGAGGGGGATTAACAGGTCGCCCTGTGCCCGGCACAGGGCCGAGATTGCCGGGGGACAATCTCACCTGTTCATTGCGTAGCATCGTGGTGGCAGTGGCAGCCACGGCTGTTGTGGACCCCCTCCACCATTCGCTGCGCGAATGGTCCCCCTCCCCCGGATGCGCAGCATCCGGGGGAGGAAACGGATGGGACAGTTTCGAAAAGAGAGCCGGATCCGCCCCCCCCCCGCCCGCTCAGGCGTCGGCGAAGTCGTCGGCGACGACCAGGCGGTCGCTATTCCATTCGGGAACGGCGTGCGCTTGCATCGGCAGCATGAAGCGCTTGCCGTCGGGGCGTTCGATCTCGATCACGTCGCCCGCGCCGTAATTGTCGATCGCGATGACTCGGCCGAGGTCGGCGCCGCTGGCGCTGACGGCGGGCAGGCCGAGCAGGTCGACATGATAATATTCACCCTCGCCGAGCGGCGGCAGGGCCGAGCGCGATACGGTGAGTTCGGTGCCGCGCAACGCCTCTGCGGCGTTGCGGTCAGCGATCTCCGCGAACCGCGCGATCGCGCCGTTCGAGCCCTTGCGAAGCGACTTGAGAGTCAGCGCACCGGCGTTGAACGCCTGGTGCGCCGACAGATCCTCGGCAAAGACCTTGAGGCGGACCTCGCCCGTCACGCCGTGCGCGCCGATGACGACGGCCAAGGTGACGGGGCGATCCACCGGCATCGAGCCTTAGCCCTCTGCCTGTTCCTCGGTGGCTTCGGCGGCCGGAGCCTCCTCGGCCGGAGCGGCTGCTGCTGCAGCGGCTGCTTCCTCGGCTGCCTTGGCCTTCTCGGCACGCTCTTCGACGCGCTCCTTGGCCTTCTCGCCCGGCTCGGCCTTCTTCGGGTTGTTGCGCGCTGCGCGCTCCTTCAGGCCGGCCGCATCGAGGAAGCGGGCGACGCGGTCGGTCGGCTGCGCGCCGACGCTCAGCCAATGCTTGGCGCGGTCGCTGTCGAGCTTGACGCGCTCGGGCGAGTCCTTGGCGAGCAGCGGGTTGTAGGTGCCGATCTTCTCGATGAACTTGCCGTCGCGCGGGCTGCGCGCATCGGCGATGACGATGCGGTAATAGGGACGCTTCTTAGAACCGCCGCGCGAGAGACGCATGGAGAGAGCCATTACTTCACTTCCTTAGTTGATCTGAACTGTTGAAACCGAAAACGAACTTACTTTTTCTTCAGGAAATTCTGGAAGCCGGGGGGCAGCTTGGGCATGTCGCCGCCGCCGGGAAGGCCGGGAAGCCCGCCGCCGGGACCGCCCATCTTGCCCATGACGTCGCCCAGCTCGGGCCCGCCCATGGCGTTGCCGAGGCCGCCCATGCCGCCCTTGCCAAGCATCGACATCATGCCCTTGAGGCCGCCCATCTTCTTGAGCCGCTTCATGGCGGTCTGCATCTCCTGATGCATCTTCATGAGCTTGTTGACGTCCTGGACGGTCGTGCCGCTGCCCTTGGCGATGCGGATCTTGCGCTTGGCGTTGATCAGCTCGGGCTTGGCGCGCTCCTTGGGCGTCATCGAGGTGATCATCGCGTCCATGCGCAGCAGGATGCGCTCGTCGACATTGCCGGCGGCCATCGCCGACTGTGCCTTCTTCATGCCGGGGATCATGCCGGCAAGCGCGCCGATGCCGCCCATCTTGCGCATTTGCGCCAGCTGGCTGCGCAGGTCGTTCATGTCGAACTGGCCCTTGGCCAGCCGCGACGCCATCTTCTCGGCGTCTTCCTGCTCGATCGCCTGCGCCGCGCGCTCGACCAGCGAGACGACGTCGCCCATGCCGAGGATGCGGCCGGCGACGCGCTTCGGGTGGAACGGCTCGATCTGGTCGAGCTTCTCGCCCATGCCGGCGAACTTGATCGGCTTGCCGGTGACCGAGCGCATCGACAGCGCGGCGCCGCCGCGCGCGTCGCCGTCCATGCGGGTCAGCACGACGCCGGTCAGCGGAACCTGGGTGCTGAAGCTGGTGGCGACGTTGACCGCGTCCTGGCCGGTCAGCGAGTCGACCACGAGCAGGATTTCCTGCGGCTTCGCGATGTCGGCGACCGCCTTCATCTCGTCCATCAGCGCCTGGTCGACATGGAGTCGGCCGGCGGTGTCGAGCATGACCACGTCGAAGCCCTGGAGCTTCGCCGAGGACAGGGCGCGCTGGGCGATCTCGACCGGCTGCTGACCCTTGACGATCGGCAGCGTCGCCACCTCGGTCTGGGTGCCGAGGACCGCCAGCTGCTCCTGCGCCGCCGGGCGATTGACGTCGAGCGACGCCATCATCACCTTCTTGCCCTGCGTCTTGCTGATCAGCTTGGCGAGCTTGGCGGTGGTGGTGGTCTTGCCCGAGCCCTGGAGACCGACGAGCATGATGACCGCAGGCGGGGTGACGCCCAGGTTCAGCTCAGCCGTGTCGGGGCCCAGCATGTCCACGAGCGCGTCATGGACGATCTTGACGACCTGCTGACCCGGGGTGATCGAGCGCAGCACCTGCTGGCCGATCGCCTGTTCGGTCACCTTGTCGACGAATTCGCGCGCGACCGGAAGCGCGACATCGGCCTCCAGCAAGGCGATGCGGACTTCGCGCATGGCGGTGCGGACGTCGGCCTCGACGAGCGCGCCACGACCCTTCAGGCGATCGAATACGCCGCCAAGCCGTTCGCTCAGACTCTCGAACATGAGACTCGTTTCACTCCAAATTCCGCCCGGGTTCCGCCAAACGCAAAACACGCCGGCGGACGAAACCTCGTCGGCCGGCGTCGCCCCTCGGGACGATCAATGTCGCGCGTTCCTTGGAACGGTCGGGGTGGCTCATAGCCGCGAGATGGGAAAAGCGCAACCCGATGCAAGTCCATCCTGACGGAAGCCGATTATTACCGATCCGCGTCTGCGCTTAACCGCTTCTATACCCCGCACGTGCCAGAGCCGTCGCCTGATCGAATTGAGGAGACGTCCGGCATGGCGCTGGATCTCGAAAATGACGTGCATGACGACAGCAAGACGAACAGCGGCAAGAAGGACAGCAATGTCGTGACCGGCGCGATCAGCGTCGCCTCGATCCTGTTGTTCGTGGGGACCGGCAGTTCGGTGCTGTCCAAGACGGTGCAGCATTATTTCGCCGGCGGCGAGCCGGTGGACCGCACGCTGGTGATCGCGCTGCTGCTGAACGTGGCGCTGATCCTGTTCGGCTGGCGCCGTCATGAAGCACTGCGTGAGGAAGTGCGCGAGCGGGCGGAAGCCGAGGAACGGGCGCATCTGCTGGCGAGCCGCGACCCGCTGACCGGCTTCCTCAATCGCCGCAGCCTGGCCGAGGAAGGCGCGGCGATGTTCGTGCGCGCCCAGCGCCGGCGCAAGGCGATGGTGCTGATGATGCTCGACCTCGATCATTTCAAGGCGATCAACGACATGCACGGCCATGCGGTGGGCGACGCGCTGCTGCGTGCGGTGGCGGCCGAGATCCGCGCCGCGGTGCCCGCCGCCGCGCTGACCGCGCGGATGGGCGGCGACGAATTCTCGTGCGGATTCCTGTTCGATCCGACCCAGCCCGAGATGGTCGAGCGGATCGGCGAGCGGATCGTCAGCCGGATGGCCCAGCCCTTCGACGTCGAAGGCCTGCGCCTGCACATCTCGTGCTCGCTGGGCGTCGCGCGGTCCGATTTCGAATGCACCAGCATCGATGCACTGATGCGATCGGCCGACATCGCCATGTACCAGTCGAAGAAATCGGGCCGCAACCGGCTGTCCTGGTTCGACCAGTCGATGGAGCGCGAACTCCAGGCGCGCAACGAACTGGAGACCGCATTGCGCATGGCGATCCCGCGCCACGAGATCGTTCCCTATTTCGAGCAGCAGGTCGACCTGGCCAGCGGCCGGCTGGACGGGTTCGAGGTGCTGGCGCGCTGGGAGCATCCGCGGCGCGGGCTGCTGAGCCCTGCCCTGTTCATCCCGATCGCCGAGGAAACCGGGCTGATCGCCGAACTCTCGCTGTCGATCATGCGCCAGTCCTTCCAAGCGGCGCGCGACTGGGACCCGGCGCTCAGCCTGTCGGTCAACCTGTCGCCCTGGCAGCTGCGCGACGCATGGCTGGCTCAGAAGATCATCAAAGTGCTGACCGAGACCGGCTTCCCCGCGCATCGGCTGGAGATCGAGATCACCGAAAGCGCATTGTTCGACAACCTCGCTCTGGCCCAGTCGATCGTCGGCAGCCTGAAGAACCAGGGGGTGCGGATCGCGCTGGACGATTTCGGAACCGGCTATTCGTCGCTCGCCCATCTGCGCGCCCTGCCCTTCGACCGGATCAAGATCGACCGCAGTTTCGTGACGACGATCAACGACAATGCTGATTCGGCGGCGATCGTGAACGCGATCGCGAAGCTGGGCGACAGCCTGAACCTGCCGGTCACCGCCGAGGGGGTGGAGGATGCCGCGATCGAGCAGCGGCTGCGCGCCGTGGGCTGCGCCAAGGCCCAGGGCTGGTATTATGGCAAGCCGCTGTCGGCGGCGGGCGTGCGCCGCCTGCTGGCGGAACGGCGGCTGCTCGTCCAGCAGGTGCCGGTTGCCTCGGGACTCGTCGTGGAAGTGCCCGGCCAGCGGCTGGCCGGCTGACGCCTCACCAGTCGACCGGGTCGCTCGCCAGCCAGTCGCGCTCCTCCGGGGTCGACTCGCGGCCGAGCGCAGCGTTGCGGGTCGGGAAGCGGCCGAAGCGCCTGATTACCTCGGCATGCTCATGCGCGAAGTCGAGCGAGTCCGCCTTGCCGAGCTTTTCGAAGCAGCGGACGCTGAGCGCCTGGATCTCGAGATCCTCGGCATGCATCAGCGGCATGTAGAGAAACTGGCGGCGCTCCTGCGGCAGCCCCTCGTCCCAGCCGGCGACCAGCGCGAGCGCGGTCAGCTCCTGCGCCAGCGGGTCGGCGGCAAACGCCTCGGCGGTGCCGCGGTGCAGGTTGCGGCTGAACTGATCGAGCAGGATGATCGCCGCCAGCAGCGTGTCAGGATCGTCGCGCCAGCCGGCAGCGCCGCTGCCCAGCACCAGATCGCGCAGCGGGCCGAACAGCTCGCGAATCTCCGCATCGAGCGAGTCTGAGCGGGCAAACCATTGTTCGGGCATCACCAGATCGAACCAGAAGCCCAGCACCTCCTGCGCCTTCGCGTGGACATCGAGGTCCGCCAACCCTAGATCGTCCGCCAAATGCCGTTCTCCTCACCACATGTCGTCAGCCTCGGATGTCGCTTGAACCTTGCCGAAAGCGAAACGATCCGTTCGCTTCTGACAGGGCGAGACACCGTCGTGGTGAACAGTTGCGCGGTGACCAACGAGGCGGTCAAGCAGACGCGCCAGGCGATCCGCCGCGCGCGGCGCGAGCGGCCGGACGCCGAACTGGTCGTCACGGGTTGCGCAGCACAGATCGATCCGCAGGCCTTTGCCGCGATGCCCGAGGTCGACCGTGTGATCGGCAATGCCGAGAAACTGCGCGCCGACGCCTGGGCGGCGGGCGATGCGGTGGTGGTGCAGGACATCATGGCGGTGCGCGATACCGCGCCGCACCTGGCGGCCAGCTTCTCGACCCATGCCCGCGCGTTCGTCGAGGTGCAGAATGGCTGCGACCATCGCTGCACCTTCTGCGCGATCCCGTTCGGGCGCGGCAACAGCCGCTCGGTCGGCGCGGGCGCGGTGATCGACCGCATCGCCGAACTGGCCGAGCGCCATGCCGAGATCGTGCTGACCGGGGTGGACCTGACCAGTTACGGCCATGACCTGCCCGGCAGCCCGAGCCTGGGCCAACTGGTCGAGCGCGTGCTGCGCCATGTGCCGGGGCTCCGACGGTTGCGGCTGTCGTCGCTCGACGGGATCGAGATCGACGACCGGTTGTTCGAGTTGCTGACGCAGGAGGCGCGGGTCATGCCCCACGTCCATCTGTCGCTCCAGGCAGGCGACGACATGGTGCTGAAGCGGATGAAGCGCCGCCATGGCCGTGCCCAGTCGGTCGCGCTGGTCGAGCGGCTTAAGGCGGCGCGCCCTGACATCGCGATCGGCGCCGACCTGATCGCCGGCTTCCCGACCGAGGACGAGGCGATGTTCGCCAACACGCTGGCATTGATCGACGATTGCGACGTGGTGCACGCGCATATCTTCCCCTACAGCCCGCGCGCAGGCACGCCGGCGGCGCGGATGCCGCAGGTGGCGCCCGATGTCGTGAAGGCGCGCGCGGCGGCGCTGCGGGCCGCGGCGCAGCGGCGGCGATCGGCCTGGCTGCAAAGCCTGGTCGGCAGCACGCAGGAAATTCTGGTAGAGCGTCCGGGAGACCGGGGCCATGCGGCCAATTTCGCCGAAGTGCGGCATGGCCCGAATGAAGTTGGAGCGATTGTGCGAGTGAAGATCGAACGTGTCGAAGACGACAGGCTGCGGGGCGGAATCGCATGAGCGGGAGCTGGCATGAGCGCCTGCTGGGCGGGTTCAAGCGCACGTCGGACCGGCTGCTCGGCAATCTGGCCGGGCTGCAGCTTGGCAGGCTTGATGAAGCGACGCTCGACGAGATCGAGGAGGCGCTGATCGCGTCCGACCTGGGCCCTGCGACCGCGGCGCGCGTGCGCCAGCGCCTCGCCGACGGCCAGTTCGAAACCGGCATGGAAGAGCTTGGCATCCGCCTGATCGTGGCGGAAGAGATCGAGAAGGTCCTGACCCCGGTCGCGAAGAAGCTGGAGGTCGAGGCGTTTCCGCGGCCGCAGGTGATCCTGGTCATCGGCGTCAACGGATCGGGCAAGACGACCACCATCGCCAAGCTGGCCAACCTGCTGATCGAGCAGGATTACGGCGTCATGCTTGCCGCCGGTGACACATTCCGTGCCGCCGCGATCGGCCAGCTGCGCACCTGGGCCGAGCGGATCGGCGTACCGATCGTCTCAGGCCCCGAAGGCGGCGACGCGGCGGGGATCGTGTTCGAGGCGGTGAAGCAGGCGACCGAGACCGGCATCGACGTGCTGATCGTCGATACCGCCGGCCGCCTTCAGAACAAGCGCGAGTTGATGGACGAACTCGCCAAGATCCGCCGCGTGCTCGGCCGGATCAACCCCGCCTCGCCGCACGACGTGGTGCTCGTCCTCGACGCGACCACCGGCCAGAATGCGCTGAACCAGATCGAGGTCTTCAAGGAAGTCGCTGGTGTCACCGGGCTGGTGATGACCAAGCTGGACGGCACCGCGCGCGGCGGCGTGCTGGTCGCGGCGGCCGAGAAATACGGCCTGCCGATCCACGCGATCGGCGTGGGCGAGAAGGTTGACGATCTGCGCCCGTTCAATCCCAGGGAAGTCGCCCGCATCATCGCCGGCGTCGAGGAACTGAGCAATGGCCGCTGACACGCGCAAACCCGTTTCACCCGGCCTGCGGATGCTGATCGATTTCGGCCCGCTGGTCATCTTCTTCGCCACCAACTGGCTGGCGCCGGGTGCGCAGATTGCAAAGATCCTGGCGGCGACCGCCGCATTCATGGTCGCGATGGGCCTGGCGATGGCGCTATCCTGGTGGAAGACCCGCCACATCTCGCCGATGCTGTGGATCTCGGGCATGCTGGTGCTCGTGTTCGGCGGGCTGACACTGTATTTCCACGACCAGACCTTCATCCAGATCAAGCCGACCATCGTCTATTCGATGTTCGCGATCATCCTCGCCTATGGCCTGTTGACCGGCAAACCGCTGCTCCAAGCGCTGCTGGAAAGTGCCTATCCCGGCCTGTCGGCCAAGGGATGGCGGTTGCTGACGATCAACTGGACCGGCTTCTTCGTCGCCATGGCGGTGCTGAACGAAGTGGTGCGGCACATGGTCGACTGGGACCAGTGGCTGACCTTCAAGACCTGGGCAGTGATCCCGATGACGCTCGTCTTCGCGATGCTCAACATCCCGATGCTGCTGAAGCACGGGCTGCAGCTCGAAAAGCCGGCCGACGCGCCGATCCCGCCCGAGGGCTGAGCAATGCGCGTCGCGGTCTTCGGTGCGCGGTCCTATGACCGCCGGTTCCTCGACAAGGCCAATGCGGCGCATGGCCATGACCTGCGGTTCCTCGAGCCCGGCTTGAGCGAGGACACGGTTGCGCTGGCGCAGGGCAGCGACGCCGTGTGCGTGTTCGTGAACGACCGGCTGGACCGGCCGGTGCTGGAGGCACTGGCTGCGATGGGCGTCCGCCTCGTCGCGCTTCGCTGCGCCGGATTCAACAATGTCGATCTGGAAGCGGCCGAGGCGCTGGGCCTGCCGGTGGTGCGCGTGCCGGCCTACTCGCCGCATGCGGTGTCCGAATTCACCGTCGCGCTGCTGCTGGCGCTAGACCGGCGAATCCATCGCGCCTGGTCGCGAACGCGCGACAATAATTTTGCGCTCGACGGGCTGGTCGGCCGCAACCTGCACGGACGCGTCGCGGGGGTGGTCGGCACCGGCAAGATCGGCGCGCTGGTCGCCCGCGCGCTGCGCGCCGGCTTCGGTTGCGAGGTGCTGGCCAGCGACCTAATCGAGGATCCGGAGCTGACCGCGATCGGGGTGCGCTATGTCCCGCGCGAGCAGCTCCTGCGTGAAAGCGACATCGTCACTCTCCACTGCCCGCTGACGCCCGAGACGCGGCACCTGATCGATGCGGAGATGCTGGCGGCGGCGCGGCCGGGGCTGATCCTGGTCAACACCAGCCGCGGGGCGCTGGTCGACACCCGGGCGCTGATCGAGGCGCTGAAGCGCGGCAGCATCGGCGGCGTCGCGCTCGACGTGTACGAGCAGGAAGCGGACCTGTTCTTCAAGGACCTGTCGGGCGAGATCGTCCAGGACGACATCCTCCAGCGGCTGCTGACCTTCCCCAATGTGCTGCTGACCGGGCATCAGGCGTTCCTGACCGAAGAAGCGCTGACCGCGATCGCGGAAACGACGCTGGAGAGCGTGTCGGACGCCGAGGCGGGGCGCCCGCTCACCAATCAGGTGACGACGGACCGATTGAGGGAGTAAGCCTGACACGGTGAGGTCGTCGAACGGACGTCGTGTCGCT
The DNA here is from genome assembly GCF_055521555.1 of Sphingomonas sp. BL-S-25. Classification (NCBI taxonomy): domain Bacteria; kingdom Pseudomonadati; phylum Pseudomonadota; class Alphaproteobacteria; order Sphingomonadales; family Sphingomonadaceae; genus Sphingomonas; species Sphingomonas sp. BL-S-25. The sequence goes on along the minus strand of NZ_CM145486.1, from coordinate 3,652,247 downwards.
TACAGCCTCCCCTGCTCCTGAAGATCCTCGAATAACTCGGCCAACCAATCGGCAAACACGCGCGTCCGCGGGGAGATGTTGCGATGGCCGGGATGGAGGATCGATATCGGCATCGGCGGTGGCGGATTGTCCTGGAGGACCGGGACCAGGTCCCCCGCATCGATCTGGTGCTGCACCCGGTAGCGGGGAACCTGAATCAGCCCCAGACCGGCGACACCTGCCGCGGTGTATATCTCGGCCCCGCGAACGGTGACATCGAACGGGAGCAGGATCTCTTGCAGCGCGCCCTCCACCTCGAAGTCGAGGGCGTAGGGCTGACCGGAAGCGGAGGCCACATAGGCAACCATGCGATGCGCGGCGAGATCCGCCAGCACGGAGGGGACCCCGAACGTTTCGAGATAGCCAGGGCTGGCCAGTGTGAGTTGCTCCGCCTCCGCCACCTTCCGTCCGACCAGCGACGAATCCGGCAGCGTGCCGGCACGGAGCACGCAGTCCACGCCTTCCTCGACAAGATCCACCATGCGATCGGTCTCGCTCAGGCGAAGGTCGATTGCAGGGTAGCGGCGAATAAAGTCCGGAAGCGCGGGGAGGACGAAGAAGCGCGCGAGCGTCCCCTGCATGTCGATCGCCAGAGGGCCCCTTGGTTCGGAGGCCCCGAAACCGCTCTCGATCTGGTCGAGATCCGACAATAGCTGAACGCAGCGCCCATAATAGAGGGTGCCGTCGTCCGTCGGCCGGACGGCACGGGTCGTGCGCTCGAGCAGGCGCGTTCCGAGATGCGTTTCCAGCTGCTGAATGGCCCGGGTCACCGTCGCGCGGGGAAGTCGCAGATCCCGGGCGGCGCTCGCAAAACTCCCCCGCTCCACAATCCGCACAAAGAGCCGCATGGTTTCGAAGCGATCCATGACTATGCGAAATGCGCCGTTCCCCCTCGCGCATCAACCATCAATTGTTGACGCTTGTGGAATGGTGAATTCAAGTACCCGTGCTTGAGTTGAGCGGGCCTGCCGATATCGTTGTCTTCAGTGAAGCAGTCGAGGAAATGGCTATGCCCGAACTGTCAATCCGCTCGACGACGCGAGAGCACCGGTTGCTCTTCCCGTCGCTCGCTCGCTTCTATGCTCGCGGAGGAACCGCCAGCTATGTCCTGCTCAGGATAGCGTTCGGCCTCACGATCGCGACGCACGGCGTCCCCAAGCTGACGGGCAGTGCCCATGGCACCATGGCCAATCCGCTGGCCGGTTCGACCAGCCTCATCGAGACCGCGCTGGGCCTCCCCTTTGCGCCGCAATTCGCGATGTTCGTGGCACTGCTCGAGACCTTTGGCGGGCTTGCGGTCGCTGTCGGCTTCGCGACGCGCCTCTTCGCGCCGATGCTGGCGGTGCAAATGGCGGCGATCTGCCTTGCACTCGGGCCGACCTATCCCTGGATCGATCGGGGGATCGAATACCCGATCATCCTCGGCTTCATCGCCCTGCTCATCTCGATGAACGGTGCGGTCGCCTGGTCGGTCGACACTCGACTGGGGCGCGAGCTTTGAACCGGGAAAACCCTGTCGGAAGCCGGCCCGTGGCGACGGGACTCGAGATCACCCGCCGCGAGACGCTGCAAGCGGGAGCAATTGTCGGCGTGGTGGGCCTGGTTCCGGAGGTGCGGGCTGAGCAATCCGCCGATGCGCCGGTGCGCCCCCGCGAGAACGGTGCCACGATTGCGATCTCGACGCGCATCAATGGCGCACCCGTTTCGATCGACATCGACGCACGGGCGTCGCTGCTTGACATGCTGCGCGAGCGGCTTGGGCTCACCGGCGCCAAGAAGGGATGCGATCATGGGCAATGCGGCGCCTGCACCGTGCATCTGGACGGGCGCCGCGTCGCGTCATGCCTCACCATGGCCGCCAAGACCGATGGCCGCGAGATCGTCACGATCGAGGGGATTGCCGATGGCGACGCGCTTCACCCGATGCAGCAGGCCTTTATCGATCACGACGCCCTGCAATGCGGCTATTGTACGCCCGGGCAGATCATGGCCGCGATCGCCTGCGTCCGCGAGGGGCATGCCACATCGCGCGACGAGATCCGGGAATATATGAGCGGCAATATCTGCCGCTGCGGCGCCTATGTCGGGATCGTCGCCGCCATCGAGCAAGCCTCGACCGAGATGCGGAAAGGCTGAGTCATGCAGCAGGTGACCTATCTCCGCGCGCGCACCACCGCCGAGGCAATCGCCGCCTTCGGGCGTGCCGGGTCCGGCGCGCGCTACATCGCCGGCGGGACGACGCTCTATGACCTGATGAAGCTCGGGGTCGAGCGACCGGTCCACCTGATCGATATTTCCGCCATCGAGAATGCCGATCGGATCGACACGCGTGGCGATCACCTGTTCTTCGGGGCAGCTGCGCTGATGGCCGACGTTGCGGAAAACCCCGTCGTGCGCCGCGACTATCCCGTGCTTTCCGAAAGCCTGTGGAAGGCCGCATCACAACAGCTGCGCAACATGGCCACCGTTGGCGGCAACCTGCTGCAGCGGACGCGCTGTCCCTATTTCCGAAACGGCGCAGGCGGCATCTATCCCTGCAACAAGCGCGAACCCGGCTCGGGCTGCGCCGCGATCGGCGGAATCGATCGCGGCCAGGCGGTGCTGGGAGCCAGCGCGGGCTGCACGGCGGTGTCCCCGGGCGACTGGCCGGTTGCGCTGACCGCGCTGGACGCGAGCGCGGAACTGAACGGGTCGGGAGGAGCACGCAGTGTCCCGATCGCCGACTTCTATCTCCTGCCCGGATCCACCCCGGAGCGCGAATTTGCGATCCTGCCCGACGAGATCATCACCGGCATCAGCGTGCCCAGGACGGCGGCCGGTCGACACTCGACCTATCACAAGATCCGGGACCGCGAATCCTACGCCTTTGCTCTGGTGTCCGCCGCCGTCGCACTGAAGCTCGATCGCGGCCGGATAACGAAGGCGCATGTCGCTCTTGGCGGTGTCGGGACCAGGCCGTGGCGCGCCCGGCAGACCGAAGCGCTGCTCGAAGGCAGCGAGCCGGCCCGGGACATCGCGCTGACCGCTGCGCGCGCGGCGTTCGCGGAGGCAAAACCGGGGGCGCAGAACCGGTTCAAGATCGAACTGGGCGCGCGCGCGATCGCCGATGCCGTCGTCATCGCAGCGGAAAGGAACGGTTGATGTCGCTCGAACCCAACCCCGATCGCCCCCGGATCGATGCGCGGGAGAAGGTCCTGGGCACGGCGAGGTTCGCGGCCGACCGGGCGGTGCCCGGCCTGCTTCACGCGATGACCGTTCCCGCCGCGATCGCCAAGGGCGACATTCTGGGAATCGACGTCGAGCGGGCCTCGCAGGTAGCGGGGGTCGTCCGCATCTTCACATGGCGCGACTTCGCCGACATCCGCGAAACCCCGGCCACGCGCGGTGGCGGTGGCGACAAGCCGGGCTATCAACCGATGAAGCGGCCAAGCGTACGCCATCGCGGAGAAGCGGTCGCGCTCATCGTTGCCGAAACGCTCGAGGCCGCGATCGAAGGCGCCGAAGCCGTGAGCGTCCGATACCGGGCGGTGCCCTTCACCGCGGCTCGCGATCAGCCGGGTGCCGAACGCGAACCCGTCAAAGTCGATCGCGAAGCCGGCGATGCGCCGGCGGCCCTTGCCGCGGCCGCCAAGAAGCTGGACGTGACCTATGTCCACCCGCAGCATCATCACAATCCGATCGAGATGATCTCGACCACCGCGTCCTTCGTCGACGGGAAGATCGTCGTGATGGAAGGCACGCAGAACGCCGCTGCCTTCAAGTTCGGCCTTGCCGGGATGCTGAGCCAGGACCCGCAATCGCTGGACTCGAGCAGCCCCTATGTCGGCGGGGCATTCGGCCAGAAGAATCAGCTCCAGCAGCAGACGGCATTGGTCGTGCGGGCCGCGATGCTGTTGAAGCGGCCCGTCAAACTGGTGATGCCACGCAGTCAGTTGTTCCACACGGCGAGCTACCGGCCGCTCAGCGAGCACCGGGTCCGGGTGGGCGCGAGCAACGAGGGCAAATTCGAAGCCGTGCTCTACGATGTCGAGCAACAGAATAGCCGGTTCGATCAGTTCGAAAGCGCTCATGGCGAACATGTCAGCCGCATGTACGCGACCCCCAACTGGCGCTCGACCAACCACCGCGTCCGGGTCGATGTTCAGGGACCGGCACATCAGCGCGCGCCGCACGAGCATCCTTCGAGCTATGCGACCGAATGTGCCTATGACGAACTCGCCTATCAGCTGGGAATGGACCCGCTCGAGCTGCGCCTGCGCAACGACGCGGAGATCGACCCGATCACGGGCAAGCCCTTCACCTCGCGCCGGCTCGCCGAATGCCTGAAGCGAGGCGCCGAGCGGTTCGGCTGGGCCCGCCGCCGGCAGGCGCCGGGTTCGATGCGCACGCGCGACGGCATGCTTGTGGGACTGGGCGTCGCCGCCGGCGCCTACAAGGCGTCGATGTCGCCGGCCGTGGCGAAGCTCCGCGTGAACGCCGATGGCACGTCACGCCTCGCCATCACCGGCCATGAGTTCGGTCAGGGCATGCGCAGCGCGGTGGCGGCCGAACTCATCAACGTCCTCCGGATCGATCCTGACAAGCTGGAGATCGCACTCGGCGAAACGGCGGTCGCGCCCCAGCACATCACCGTGGGCTCCTGGGGGTGCGCCAGCGCCGCACCTGCCGCGCGGGCGGCGGCACAGCTCCTACGCTCGCGCCTGGCCGAACTGGTCGGAACCGAGCGGGCGGCCGGACCGGTGCACACGGCGCTCGCCAAGGCGCGACGCCCCTTCCTCGAGGTCGAGGTGTCGCAGGCCGGGCTCGGCCAGTCACCGACGGCGTTCGAGCGGCTGAACAAGGGCCTGCCCGCACCCGTCGGGCCCGACTATGAGCGGTTCACGGCGTTCAGCTGGATCGCGCATTTTGCGGAGGTGCATATCGAGCCCACGACCTGCCGCGTGCGCGTACCGCGCGTCGTCAGCGTGTGCGACTGTGGTCGCGTCCTGAACCACCGAACGGCGGAGAGCCAGGTGCGCGGCGGCGTCGTCTGGGCTTTCGGCGCCGCGCTGCGCGAGATCGGGGAAGTCGATCCGCGCTTCGGGCGGGTGCTCAACAACGACCTTGCCGACTATGTCGTACCGGTGAATGCCGACATCGGCGAGATCGAAGTCGAGTTGCTCGACGAGCCGGACACCAATCTCAACATTTCCGGCGCGAAGGGGATTGGCGAGGTGGCGATGGTCGGCGCAACCGCCGCGATCGTCAACGCGGTCTATCATGCGACCGGCAAGCGGATCCGCCACCTGCCGATCCGGATCGAGGATCTTCTGTAACGTGAGGGGGGAGCGGAGGAGTCCGCGTCACTGCGCCTCGATCTCGGCAGCGCGCGCCTCGACGAGGCGATCGATGTTGCGCAGGAAAACCGCCAGGATCGGCGACGGGTTGTCGGCACGGTACCCGGCCGCGATCTCGATCACGGGGCCGTTTCCGGCGAGCGGGCGGCTGACCAGCGAGGCAGGGAGCAGTGCCTTCACATAGGCGGGGAGCAGTGTGACCCCCTTCGTCGAGGCGACCAGCGAGATACCGGTCGCATAGCCGTCGAGGAAATGCGTCGGCATCATCGTCAGCCCCCGCTCGCGAAAATAGCGGTCGGTAATGCCGCGCAGGACGTGCGGCGTATCGGCATAGCCGATGAACGCGCGCGGATCGATGTCTTGGGGATCGATCTCGCGCCGCGTGGCGAGCGGATGTTCGCGCGGCAGGACGACCACGATCGGCTCATGCGCGATGATCTTGTAGGTCACGTTCGGCGCAGCACCTGATGACGCTGCTCGACGCCTGGTCGCCGCCCTGCCCGGGCTTGTGCCTCTATTATTCGCGCAACAGGCATCCGCCGGCGGCGCTCCGCGCGTTCATCGAGGTCGTGGGGGCCACGGGCAGGATGGAGGCTTGCGAGCCGGTTGCTGGCGGTACGCCCCCTTCGACAGGGCTGCCTCCTGAGGCGTCTCAGCGTGGCTTGCTACGGGCGGCGGCAACGTCGTTGCGCAGCAGATTGCGCCTTGTGGCCAGTTCGGCCGCCTCGGAGTCGCTCGTACCGCCTCGACCGTAGCGGTCGGCAAGCGTGCCGATCTGGTTCGCTTCCTGTTTCAGCCGCCGGGCCGTCCGGCGGTCGATCTCGCCATTGGCGAGCGCGCGGTCGATATCGCTTCGGATGCGGCGGATCTCGCCCGCGCCGGTCGAGGGCGCTTCGGTCATGACAAGGTCCCGCGGAAGGCGCGCATCGCGCGGTCGAGGCTGGGCCAGGCTCTTGCCGCCCGGCCCGCCCCAGATCTGTGCCGAAGCCGGCACCGCCGTCACCATCATCATCGGAACCACCGCCAGCCAGACTCGCATCCGTCCCTCCTGCCACTGGATAAGGCAGGCTCTGCCTGACGCGTTGAATGCGCGATGAACCGACGCCCAACGAAAAGGGGCGCCGGACTTTCGCTCGGCGCCCCCTTCAATCGATCGGTGTCGCGATCAGCCCTGGTCGGCGCGGCTCACGCCCTGGCCATCGAGATTCTGGGCGACGAATTCCCAGTTGATCAGGTTCGCGCTCAGCACGTCGAGATACTTGGGACGGGCGTTGCGATAGTCGATATAATAGGCGTGCTCCCACACATCGATCGTCAGCAGCGGCTTCATGCCGTCATAGACGACCGGCGTGTCGGCGTCATGCAGCGAGGTCACCTTCAGCGCGTCGCCGTCGAGCACCAGCCAGCCCCAGCCGCTGGCGAAATGGTTGGTCGATTCCTCGACCAGCTTCTTCACCAGTTCGTCGGCCGAGCCGAAGCTGTCGTTGATCATGTCGGCGAGCTTGCCCGACGGCGCCTGCTTCTCGGGCGAGAGGCACTGCCAGAAGAAGCTGTGGTTCCAGATCTGGGCCGAGTTGTTGAACAGGCCCTTGTTGCCCTGGTCCTTGGCCGCCTTGATCACCTGCGACAGGCTGGCATCGGCGAGGTCGGTGCCCGCGATCAGGCCGTTGGTCTTGTCGACATAGGCCTTGTGATGCTTGCCGTGATGGAACTCCAGCGTCTCGGCAGACATGTGCGGAGCCAGTGCGTCGGCTGCATAGGGAAGGGCTGGAAGTTCGAAGGCCATGATACTCTCCGTTGCTGGCAAATCGCGGGGAGAACGAACTCCCGCGCGTTCCGGTCCCTCCTAGGCCAAGTCTTGCGGTGAAGCACCGAAAAATCGTTGCAGAGCGCAAACGAAATCTGGGTGCGCGGTTGCTCAGCCGCCGGCGGTCAGCAGCTCGTGGCGCTTCAGCGCGTGACGCAGCTGGTCATAGGTCAGGCCCAGCACCTCGGCCGTCGCGCGCTGATTATAGCGGCATTCGGACAGCGCACGCAGCAGCAGGTCGCGCTCGAACCGCGCCACGCGCAGCTTGAAGTCGCGGATATCCTCTTCGGGCTCGGGCTGCGGCTGGGCGGTGGCGGTCGCGTCGACGATCTCGAGCTGCGGCACCATCGCCGGCGCCGCGGCCGAGTGCGCCATCGGGCGCGGACGGAAGGGCGACTGGAACGGGTCGATCTCGATCGCGTCGATCGGTCCCTCGCGCTCCCAGCGATAGACGGCGCGCTCGACGACGTTGCGGAGCTCGCGGACGTTGCCGGGCCAGTCATAGCGTTCCAGCTCGTCGCTGGCGCGCGCGCCGAAGCCGGGCCAGTCTTCCCAGCCCATTTCCGACGCCATGCGCCGGCCGTAGAATTCGGCGAGCACCATCACGTCGCCAGGTCGTGCGCGCAGCGGCGGCAGCGTCACCACCTCGAAGCTGAGCCGGTCGAGCAGGTCGGCGCGGAACTTCCCCTGCTCGACCCGTGCGGGCAGATGCTCGTTGGTCGCTGCGACGATGCGGACATCGACCTGGAGCGGACGCGACGAGCCGATCCGGGTGATCTCGCCATATTCGACCGCGCGCAGCAGCCGGTCCTGCGCCGCCATCGACAGCGTGCCGAGCTCGTCGAGGAACAGCGTGCCGCGATGCGCCTCCTCGAACCGCCCCGCGCGCGCCTTGGTCGCACCGGTAAAGGCGCCGGCCTCATGGCCGAACAGTTCGGCCTCGATCAGCGTCTCGGGCAGAGCGGCGCAGTTCATCACGACCAGCGGCTGGTCCCAGCGTGGCGACAGGCGATGGAGGCGCTCCGCCACCAGCTCCTTGCCGGTGCCGCGCTCGCCAATCACCAGCACCGGCCGGTCGAGCGCCGCGGCGCGGCTGGCCCGCTCCAGCGCGTCGAGAAAGGCAGAAGACTGGCCGATGACCTGGGTAGTGCGCTCCATGCCGAATGCTTGGGGAAATTTCCCAACTTTTGGCAAGTGAAAAATCCCGACCCTGCCGCGCACATCGCGAAGAATGGCGGAAAACCGTGGGTTTCAGCACTTGGCACGCATCCTGCTAAGTATCAGGCAAGCCCGGCAACGGGCGTGAGATACAAACTTCAGGTTCAGGGAAAACGACAATGACCTACCAGCCCAACTATTACCGCAACGCCTTCGCGGCGGTCGTCTGCACCCTCTTCACCGGCATCGTCCTGATGGCATCGGTGGTCGGTCCGGCAGCCAACGCGCTGGCCTAACCAATCGCTTCGCTCGCCGACCCCTATCGGCGAGCGATCCCCCGGCGGGAGAGAGGCCCCCTACTCCCTCCCGCCGGTACGAAGTTTCGAAGGAGCAAGCATATGGGTATCTTTTCGCGAACCCGGGACATCATCGCCGCCAACGTCACCGACCTGCTCGACAAGGCCGAAGACCCGGCCAAGATGATCCGGATGATCATCCTCGAGATGGAAGAGACGCTGGTCGAGGTTCGCGCCAGTGCCGCCCGCACCATCGCCGACCAGAAGGAAATGCGCCGTCACATCGCCCGCCTGGACAAGCTCCAGGAAAGCTGGACCGAAAAGGCCGAGCTGGCGCTGTCGAAGGACCGCGAGGATCTGGCCAAGGCGGCGCTGGTCGAGCGCCAGAAGGCAGCGGACATGTGCGATCAGCTGCGCGAGGAGATCGCGGTGCTGGACGAGACGCTGCAGGCGTCGGAAGCCGACATCCAGAAGCTCCAGAGCAAGCTGCGCGAGGCCCGCACCCGGCAGAACTCGATCACCGCCCGGCTGGAAAGCGCCAACAACCGCGCCAAGCTGCGCGAGGTGACCAACGGTCCGCGGATGCAGGACGCCTTCTCGCGCTTCGATGTGCTGGAGCGCCGGGTCGACATGGCGGAGGGTCGCGCCGATGCGCTGGGCCTGGGTGCCGAGCCGAAGACGCTGGAGGAAGAGATTGCCGAGCTGCGCTCGTCCGAAAAGGTCGACGCCGAACTGGCAGCCCTGAAGCAGCGCCTCGCGAACAAGGACTGAGCCGATGGAAGAGGTGTTCTTGCCCATCATGATCGTCGGGATGCTCTTCATCGGGCTTCCCTGGGTGATCTTCCACTATATCACCAAGTGGAAGACCGCCGCGACGATCACCGGCGAGGACGAGAAGCTGCTCGACGAGCTGCACTATCTCGCCCGCCAGCTCGAGGAACGGCTCCAGACGGTCGAGCGGATCATCGCCGCCGACAATCCGGACTTCCGCGCCACGCCCCGCATCGGCTCAGAACAAGAGCCCTATGATTTCAGCAGGAGGAACTAAGATGTCCGCCAGCCGTACCAAATTCTACCTCGACAAGCAGAATGGCAAGCTGTTCGGGGTCTGCTCCGGCCTCGCCGACTATACCGGGATCGAGGCGCTCTGGCTCCGGATCGGCGTGATCCTGCTGACCATGATGACCTCGGGAATGGTGGTGGTCGCCTATTTCCTGATCGCGATGATGGCGCCGGCCAGGCCGCGCGACCTGTACGAGGACCGGGAAGACCAGAAATTCTGGCAGGGCGTTCGCTCCAACCCGCGCCGCTCCACCGCCGAGGTGCGGTCCAAGTTCCGCGACATCGATCGCCGCCTGGCCGATATCGAGATGTACTATACGAGCCGCAACACGCGCCTCGCCGACGAAATCGACAGCCTGCGCTGAACCCAGCAGCGGCTGCACAGGGAGAAGAACAATGAACGGCGGACAGGCAATGGTTCTGGGGATCGTGCTGATCTCCACCATGGGCTGGCTGATCTCGAGCTGGATCCGGGCGAAGCACGGCTACCCGATCGAGAATGAATGGACCGGCATGACCAGCAAGACGGGCCCCGATGCGGACCGAAAGATCGAGCTGCTGAGCCGGGAGAATGAACGGCTGACCGGCCAGATCTCCCGCCTCGAAGAGCGGATCGCGGTGCTCGAGCGGATCGTCACCGATCCCGCAGAACGCACCGCCCGCGAAATCGACAGCTTGCGCTGAAGAAAGGGACGATGGAAATGACCGAGAAGCTCGTATTCATCCAGGGCCTGTTCCCCCTGATCGCCGTCATCGTCTCGGTTGCGATCGCCGGATGGGTCGTCACCACCTGGCTGCGGATCAAGAACGGGTATCCGCTCGACGGCAGCTGGGGCCAGGCGCTCTATCCGAAGAACAACGACGAGACGGTCGAGCGGATCAAGCTGCTGAGCCAGGAAAATGCCCAGCTGCGCGCCGAGCTCGGCTCGATCAAGGACCGGCTCGCCAATGTCGAGCGGATCGTGACCGACAGCAGCCACGCGCTGGACCGCGAGATCGAACAGCTCCGCGGCACCCGCAACTGACCAGACGGAGGACCTCATGCCCACATCTGTCCTGTTTTTCTTCATGATCGTCGTCGGCCTTCCGATCATCGGCGCCATGAGCGTCGGGGCCTTCAAGCACTGGCTGGAACACAAGGAGAAGATGGGCCAGTTGATCGCCGCCCAGACCGCCGAGAAGGCAGCGCAATATGCGGCCCAGACCGAGCGGCTGGAGCAGCGGGTCCAGGTGCTGGAGCGGATCGTGACCGACAAGGGCCTGGAACTCTCCGACGAAATCGAACGGCTGCGCGATCAGCCGCTGAACTGAAGCAACGACATCAACCGGGACCCAGGTCCCGAAATCGAGGATAGCGAAATGATCATCGTCTTTGGCGTGCTCGCCGCGATGTGCGGCGGGATGATCTGGCTCGCCGAGAGCCGCGACCGCCCCCGCCGCCGCGCCGAGCGCGAAGCCGCCCTGCAGCCCGCCGAGTAACCGGGCAGGACCCAGAAGAGGACCACTGCAATGAACCCGTTCGAAATGGTCATCGGCATTGTGCTGATCGTATCGATCGCCAGCGTACTCAAGGCCCGCTTCGGCGTCCGCACGGACAAATGGGGCGGCGAATATCAGGTCGATACCAAGCGCGACGACGCGGAGAGCCGCATGCTGCGCGAGGAAATCCGCTCGCTGAAGGAGCGCATCCAGGTGCTCGAGCGGGTCATCACCGACACCGAAACCGGCGCCAGCCGCCTCGACCGCGAGATCGAGCAGCTGCGCGACAAGAACCGCGTCTGACGGAGGACATCATGACCACCGACGCCAATCTCTACCTCACCCTCGCCGCTTCCGGCCTTGCCGGCCTCGGCATGATCACCGCCGCCGGGCTCTCGGGCTGGCGCAGCTGGCTCTCGCTGAAGCGTGACGAGCTGCACGAACGCCATGCCGCCGATGCCGGCGCCAGCGGCGCCCCGTCCGCCGGATCGCGGATCGAGATCGCCGACCTGAAGGAACGGCTGCGCAAGCTCGAGGCGATCGCTGCCGGCGTCGACCTCTGACCCAACCGCGTCACCCCGGCCAACGGCCGGGAACCGCGGCGTGAATGCGGGGCACCTATCCCGGCCTGACTGCCTTCACGCCGCGGTTGTATTCCCGGACCCAGGTCCGGCATTGGACGGACCGCCGCCCGGCGCTATAGGCCCGGCATGCCGAGCCTGACCGACATCCAGGAAGAATATGAGTTCCTGGACTCCGACGACCGCTACCGCCTGCTGATCGATCTGGGTCGCGCGCTGGAGCCGATGCCCGATCCGCTGAAGACCGATGCGACGCTGGTGCGCGGATGTTCGGCGGCGGTGTGGGTCTATCCGACGCGGGCCGATGACGGGACGCTGCATTTCCTCGCGGATTCCAACGCGGCGATCACCAAGGGGATCATCGCGCTGGTGCTGACCACGGTGCAGGATCGCAGCCCGGCGGAGATCGCCGCGACCGATATCGAGGGCGCACTCGCGCCGTTCGACCTTCGCAATCAGCTCAGTTCGAACCGGACGCAGGGCATTCCCAACATGATCGCCCTGATCCGCGAGACCGCGGCGCGCTACGCATGAGCGCCCCGTTCCTCCTGCCGCTGGCGCTGCTGGCGATGGCGCCGCAGGACCCGCCCTGCCCGCCGCTCCCGAAGTTCGATATGGAAGACCAGCGGGATTGGGAGTCCACCGAGCTGACGGAGCCCGGCGGCGCTGGCCTCTGGATCGGCGGGATGCCGGTTGCGCCCAGCGAACTGCGGTCGGTGAGAGTGTTCAACGACGAGTTTGCAGGCTGGAGCGTCGAGATGGTCCTGTCGGACTATGCTCGCGCGCGGTTCGGCTGGATTTCGACCTGCAGATTGCACCGGCCGCTAGAGATCAGCCTGAACGGCAAGATGATCTCGCGTCCGATTGTCCAGGAGCCGATCCTCGGCGGCACGGTCATCATCACCGGCAATTATCAAGAGGCCGAGGCACGCGAACTGGCCAGGACGCTCAAGCCGGACTGAACCTCAGGCTATTTCCCGAACGCCTTCACCGCGAAGGCGCAACTGTCGGCGCTGCACTGTTTCATCTCGACACGGATCCGGTAGGTGCCCGGAGCGTCGATCGTCAGCACCGGCAGTGGATCGTCATTGTCGTCCGAGTCGACCAGCTTGCGCTTCGAGTCGGTGGCGGAGAGGTTGAGATCGTCGCAGCGCGCGTCGCAGGCGCCGATGATGCTGAAGCTGGTCGCCTTGGTCAGCTTGACGGTGACTTCCTGGCTGGCGCCGCGGGCCAGCGTACCGCGCGTTTCCCAACCGGTCGCGGTCTGACCGGTGCCGACCAGATTGGCTTCGGCATCGGCAAGGCGTTCGGCGACGCCGTCTCCCTGGGCCGCGGCGGGTATAGCGGCAAACAGCAGCGACGCGGCAAGGCCTGCCTGAGCAAGCATCTTCATCCTGGGCACACTCCATCAAACGGAAACCGCGATGTCGGGTGCCGACCCCGCCGCGTCAATGGGTGCGGGCGGCTATCGCGTCAGGCCGAGTTCGGCAGCCACATCGTCCAGGTCCGCCCCCTCGGGCACCAGCAGCCATTCGCGGCTCGCGGCACCGTTGACGACGGTCACCGCGCCGCGCGGGCAGACGCCCAGGCATTTCACCTCGACGATCCCCGCATCGGCCTTGCGACCCTTTTTCAGGCTCAGATGCTTTCGCAGCGCCTTGGCCAGCGGCGCCTTGCCCTTGGGGCCGAAGCCGCCATCCAGCTTCTTCGAGCATTTGGCACAGACCAGGACGGCGTTCGCCCAGTTGGAGCGGACCTGGCTTTTCAAGCCGGCTTCCAGCTCCGCCGTTCCTCGGCGAGCTTGAGCACGTCATAGGCGGCCTGGATCGCCTGAAAGCGCTTCGCCGCCTCCGCGTCGCCGGGCTTCACATCCGGATGGTTCGACTTGGCGAGCCGGCGCCAGGCGAGCCGGACCGCCTCGAAATCGGCATCGACCTCGAGGTCAAGCACTTCCAGCGCGCGAATCTCGTCGCGCGAGCGGCTGCCGTCGCCTGGCCCGGCCCAGCTGTTATGCCTGGATTCGGCAAAGCCGGACGCGTCGCGCCGCTCGTCCGCCTCGCGCTGCGCAGCTTCCTCGGCGGTCAGTCCTTCGAAATAATTCCAGTTACGATTGTACTCTGCGGCGTGGGTTTCGCAGAAATACCAGCGCTCCGGGCTGTTGGGCGATTTGGGCGCGGGGCAATTGCCGGGCGCCTCGCAGCCATGGCGGTCGCACAGCCGCACGTTCACCGCCTCACGCTCGGCGCCATAGCTGCGCCAGCGAGGAAAGCCCCAGTCGGAAGATCGCGTCGGACGTGCCATCGTGTCGCAGATAGACATTCGTCCCGCCCGTGCAACCCACGGGGGGCGCGCGACGGGCCTGTCGCGGGGTGAAACGCCAGAGGGCCTGTAAGCCGGGTTCTGTCCACCCCCGAAGGGGATAGGCGACCATTCCTCTAGGCGACGGATCGCTCCGCCGCTCAAGCAACCAACCCGGGCACCGGGCCGGAACTGGCCCATGTGGCGCCCCTATTCGGTCTTGCTCCCGGTGGGGTTTACCATGCCGCTTCCGTTACCGGTCGCGCGGTGCGCTCTTGCCGCACCCTTTCACCCTTGCCCTTACCCTGGCCCGAAAGCCGGGGCAGCGAGCGGTTTGCTCTCTGTGGCACTTTCCCTGGGGTCACCCCCGGCGGGCATTACCCGCCACCGTCGTTCCGTGGAGCCCGGACTTTCCTCGCGCACCCGATGGGTGCCCGCGGCCGCCCGGCCCTCTGGCGGAGATGCAGATAGCGGGAAATGCGCAGGATGGAAGCCCCGGCGAACGCAGCAGCGCTTCAGTCGTCGCCCTGCGGCCTAGGCAGCAGCAGCGCCAGCAACAGGCATCGGCACTCCATGTCGATGTCGCCATCGATCATCTCGGGCCGGAAGCGGCGCTGGAAGGCGGTGACCGCGGCGCGCGCATCGGTCACGTCATAGCCGAAACGTTCGAGCGCCAGCATGAAGCCCGCATCGCTCCAGCCTGGATCGACCAGGTTGCGCGTCGGCCGCGGCAGCGCCAGCCGGAGGCGGGCAAGCGCATGCCAGTTGAACAGCTCGCCCGGGTCCTGCTTGCGCGCCGGGGCGACGTCCGAATGGCCGACGACATTGCCGCGGGTGATGCCGTAGCGTTCCTTGATCTGCGCCACGAGCGGGATCAGCGACGACATCTGCGCGTCCGGAAACGGACGATAGCCATGTTCGTGTCCGGGATTGACCAGTTCGATCCCGATCGAGGCCGAATTGACGTTGACCACGTCGCGCCAGTGCGACTTTCCGGAATGCCAGGCGCGATGTTCCTCGGCGACCAGCCGGTGGATCGTCCCGTCCTCGTCGATCAGATAATGGGCGGAGACTTCGGATGCGGGATCGGTCAGTCGTGCCAGCGCCGCCTCGGCGCTCTCCATGCCCGTATAGTGCAGCACGATCATGCTGACATCCGCATCGCGCGCGTTGAAGTTGGGCGACGGCGTGTCGAGGATGTCGAGGTCACTCATCGCCCGCCACGCTACCGGGCACGGGCGTGCGATGCCAGTGGCGATTCCGCGACAGCATAGCGGCTCAGCCGATCGGGCAAGGCATCTCGTCGCGCATCGCGACCGGCTGATAGAAGCCGCGAAACGCCTCGCTGGGGACGAAGCGGTCGGTCTGGCCGATCACCGTCTCCCCGGCGCCGAGTACCAGCAGCCCGCCGGGACGCAGCACGCGCGCCAGCCGGTCGAACACCTGCCGCCGCAGCGGCGCGGAAAAATAGAGCAGGACGTTGCGGCACAGCACGATGTCGAAACTGCCCGGCGGCGCCGGATCACTGACCAGATTATGCGGGTGGAACCGGACCCGACGCAGCAATTCGGGCAGCGCCGTCCAGTCGGTGTCTTCGCCCTCGAACCAGCGCATCATCCGGCGGACCGACAGGCCGCGCTGGATCTCGAACTGGGTGAACCGCCCGGCTTTCGCCCGTGCGAGCGCCCCGGCGGACACGTCGGTGGCGATGATCTCCGGCATCTGGCCATGGGAAAGCTCGCGCTCGGCAAACAGGATCGCCAGGCTGAACGGCTCCTGTCCGGTCGCGCAGCCCGCCGACCAGATGCGCAGCCGCTTGTGCGGCGCCTCGCGCTGAAGCTCGCGCGCGGCGTCGGCCACCTGGTCGAGCGCGGCGGCATCGCGGAAGAAGCTGGTTTCCTGGTTGAGCAACGCATCGACCACCTGATCGGACAGGTCACCGGTGCGGGCGAGGATCAGCTGCGCGATCAGTTCGTCCAGCGTTGTCAGCTTGAGTTGGCGCAGCAACGGCTTGAGGGCCGTCTCGATCCGCCACGCACGCGTCGCATCGATCTGCTGCCCGGTTCGCTGTTCGAGCAACGTCGCGATCATCGCATTGGCGCTGGACGCAGAGCCCGGAGCGACGCGCGGCATGACGATCAATTCGGCCTCCGCCGGCTGGCGACCAAGCGGCCGATCTCGTCGGGCGGAAGCATGGCACTGGCGCGACCGGCCGCGGCGATGGCACCGGGCATGCCCCAGATGACCGAGCTTGCCTGGTCCTGGACGACGATCTGCGCCCCCGCGGCCGCGAGATCGCAGGCACCATCGCTGCCGTCGCGCCCCATGCCCGACAGGACGATCCCCAGCGCGCGCGGCCCGAAGGCCCGGGCAACCGACTGGAACATCGGGTCGACCGACGGCAGGCATCCGCTGCCGACCCGCTCGCGCGTCAGCCGCACCGCCATGCCGACGCTGGTGCGAACCACCCGCAGATGCGCATCGCCGGGCGCGACGATGATCCGGCCGGGCAAGATGCGCATCGAGTCGGTGGCAATGTCGCACGGGCGGCCCGAGATCCCGGCAAGCTGGGCCGCGAAATAGCTCATGAAGCTGGCCGGGAGATGCTGGGTGACCAGGATCGGCAAGGTGAAGCTGGCGGGGATCACGTCCAGCAACTGGCTGAGCGCGTGGATGCCGCCGGTCGAGGCGCCGATCGCGACTATGTCATAGTCCTCGGCCAGTGCATGGCGGACGAAGGGCTGTCCGGGGAGGTCGGGCGCGGGCTCGAACAGGCGGTGCAGCTTGTCCTCGAGCACCTCGGCAAAGCGCCCGCCGAACGCGCCGATGCCGGGCTTCACCAGCGTGTCGGCAGCCCCCAGCGCCAGCGCCTGGATCGCAGCTGCTGCGCCTTCGTCGGCGGCGTGCGAGCACACCAGCACCTTGGCGCCCGCGCCCGCCGCCAGGATGTCGGGCAGCGCGGTCAGGCCGTCGACGCCCGGCATCTCGATATCGAGCAGCACGACTTCGACCGGACTGCGCGCCAGATAGTCGAGCGCGGCGCGGGCGTCGGGCACGGCCCCGACCACCATGAAGCGCCGGGTGCCGTCGATCATCCGCGCCAGTACCGATCGCGCGACCACCGAGTCGTCGACGATCAGTACCCGGGCCGGCGCGCCGTCGACGGCACATCGGCGAATGTCGAACTGATGTCCCACCTGCAGCGCCTTTTCCCGAACCCGCGCGATCAGGCGACGCCGACGATCTGAAGCTTGCTTTCCAGCGTCTCGCGATCGAACGGCTTCATCACATATTCGTCGGCTCCCGCCTCGATCGCGGCGCGGATATAGGCCATGCCGTTCTCGGTCGTGCAGAACACCACCTTGGGCTTGTTGACGATGTCGCTGGCCTTCAGCGCACGAAGAAAGTCCATCCCGCTCATCACCGGCATGTTCCAGTCGAGCAGGACCACGTCGGGCACCGCCGCGTGACAGCTGTCCAACGCCTCGCGGCCGTCACCTGCCTCGCGCACCTCGAAATCTAGCGTTTCGAGGATATGCCGCGCCACCTTGCGGATGACCTTGGAATCGTCGACGACCAGACATGTCTTCATAATTCGAGCTTTCCCTGCTGGGATCGTTTGACGGCATCCTTGCCCGCAAAGCGTAAGCGGCGCGTTAATCGAGAGGGCGACCCGACGGGCCGCCCGCCGGTCCAGCGACCAGGCAGCCAAGGTCGATCGCCAGCACCGGTTCGCCGTTCCGCTCCACCATGCCGCGTCCCGCCTGGCGCCAGGCGCGATCGAGCGTAACGCCCCCGGCCAGCGGCACCATGTCGAACGGCGCGACATCGTCGAGCGCGTCGACCAGCATGGCATAGTGATGCCCGTCGACCCGCGTGATGACTGCGCGTCCGCCGCGTTCGCCAGGGCCCGCGAGGCCAAGCGCCGCCTGGCTATCGATGACGGTCACCACGCGGCTGCGCAGCGCGGCGAGGCCGCGGACATGATCCGCGGCGCGCGGGATCGCGGTGACTTCGCCGATATCGACTACCGATTCGACCTGGCTTGAGTCGATTGCCACCGGCCGGCCGGCAATTTGCGCGATCAGGTACAGCGTGGTCATCGAAGGGCTCCCGTCCGGGCCTCGATCGCGCCAAGCAGCGCGGCGCGATCATAGCGATAGATGCTGTCTTCGCCGGCATCCGCCGCCTTGCGGCGGCGCAGCCGGACGACAGGCGCGGGGGATTGGGGCGGCGGCGCCTCGTCCGCCGACAGGACGACGGCAACGCCCTCCCCGATCGCGGCCTGGGTCGCGACGCGGTAGCCGGCACCTTCGAGCAGCGGCGTCAGAAACGAGGCCATCCATCCGTCGGTATCGCCCGACAACAGGCAGAGCGGGCGCCGGTCCGCATCCGAAACGTCGCGGCCATGTTCCCCGAAGAGCCAATAGCCGTCGAGCAACTCGACCTGCTCGCCATCCAGCATCGCCACCCCCCCGATGATGCCGGGCAACGCCGCCGGCGCGATGTCGCCGCGCAGCACGACGATGTCGATCGCCTCGTCGATCGCATAGGCGAGTTCGCTCTCGCCGTCCTTGAGCCGGAGGATGCACGGCCGCGCCGCGACCAGATCGGACTGTGCGACCAGCGGGAGCAACTGACCGTCGATCGCCAGGCGGTGCCGTCCGGCCGAAAAGCGGATGCAGTCCGGATCGACCTGTTCGACCCGGTCGACGATCGCCAGCGGCACGGCGCGCCGCACCCCGTCGAGATCCTGGAACAATAGCGCAGGCAACCCGGGATCCTCCGCCTCGGCCTCGGCTCCGTCCGCATCCTCGAACCGGTCGTCGCGACTGAAGTCCAGGCCCGCCTCACTTGCCAGTCCGGCACAATCGAGCATCAGCATCGGAAGTCCGCTGTCGGGCAGCGTCTGGCCCGCATAGAGGCCGGTGCACATCACCGCGGGCGAGGCCGGCTTGATGACTAGTTCCTCATTGTCGAGCACCGTGTCGACCGCCAGCGCATAGCTGCCGGTGCCGACGCTGATGATCGCCAGCATCTGGCCCATCGCATCGGCGGCCGCGACGTCGCGCTGAAGCCCGAGCAGATCCGCCAGCCCGACCAGCGGCATGCGGCGGTTGCGTACGCTGGCCATATGGCTGTCACCGATCCGGTCGATGCGGATCGCGTCGCCGCGGTCGGTGACGATTTCCTCGATCGCCTGGCGCGGAATGGCGAAACGCTGAGTGCCGACTCCGACCACGATCGCCGAGATGATCGACAGCGTCAGCGGCACATGGATGGCGATCCGAAGCCCCCGGCCCGGCACGCTGTCGAGGTCGACCCGTCCGCCAATCTGTTCGATCGACGATCGGACGACATCCATGCCGACGCCGCGGCCCGAAATCTCGCTGACCTCGTCGCGGCTCGACAGGCCCGGTTCGAAGACCAGCGCCAGCTTGGCCTTTTCGGGCAGTTCCTGCAGCTCGCGCTCGCTGCGCTGACCGGTGGCGACCAGCTTGCGGATCAGCGCATCACTGTCGATCCCGCGGCCGTCGTCGACGATCTCGATGATGATCTGGTTGCCCGACTGGCGTGCCGACACGATCAGCCGCCCGGTCTCGCGCTTGCCCGCCCGGCGGCGCTCCATCGGTCCCTCGATACCGTGATCGATCGCGTTGCGCACGATATGGACCAGTGGGTCGCGCATGACCTCGATCATCTCGCGGTCGAGCTCGACATCGGCGCCCTCGACCTGGAGCCGCACCGACTTGCCGAGCGACGCGGCGGTGTCCCGCACGATGCGCGGCAAGGCGGAGAACAGGGCGTCGATCTTCTGCATCCGCGTGCGGGTCACCGTGTCGCGCATCTCCCCCACGGTCAGCGACAACCGCTCCAGCGCCGCCTCGGCCGCGGGATCGATCTCGCCCTGGCGCAGCCGCCGTGCCAGCTCGTTACGCGCCAGCACCATGTCGGACATGCCCGACATCATACGGTCGAGCAGGTCGACATTGAGCCGGATCGACCGCGCAGGCGCGCGCTGGACGGCGGCGGCCGGGGCCGCAGCAACTTCGTCCGTGCCCCGGGCAAGCGCAGCGATCAGCGGCGCGTCGCCGGCCGCCTCGACACTGGCGCCCGAATCGATCGCCTCGACCAGTTCGCCGATACGGTCGACGATCGCCAGTACCGCATTGACCATCGCCCGGTCGGGCATGCGCTCTCCGCTGCGCGCCTGGGCAAGCGCATCCTCGGCGGCGTGGCTCAGCCGCCCGAGCCGCGGCAGATCGAGAAAGCCGCAGCTTCCCTTGACCGTGTGGACGAAGCGGAAAATCGCGTCGAGCCGCGGTCGGTCGCCGGGATTCGCCTCCCACGCGACGATCTCGCCCGACAGGGCCTCGAGCGTCTCGCGCGTCTCGGCGATGAATTCTTGAAGCAGGTCGTCCATGGTGCCCCGGGCAATTGCGCACGGCGACCATGGCGGCACAGGGTTAATCCTGGGTTATTGAGCCCCCTTCCCTTTTCGCCCCCTGCCCGCTATCTGCCCCGCCCATGAGCAACTCGCTTCGCCTCGTTCGTATCAAGGTCGCCGCCACGCGGTGACGGACGGGGCGCGCTGCACCCGTCAGGGTGCCGCTCTCCCCGAGGCAAGAGCAACAGGATCCGGCTTCGCCGCGATCCGCACCCCTGATCCCGTGCAGCGCGTGACAGGAGTGAATGATGAGCCAGTTTTCCATCCATGACACCCACGGCGCCCCGCTGAAGCTGTGGGACAGCGCCGGGCCGTTCGAACCCGCGGCGATGCAACAGCTTCGCAACATCGCCGGCCTGCCGTTCGTGTTCCGCCATGTCGCCGGCATGCCCGACGTCCATCTGGGCAAGGGCGCGACCGTCGGATCGGTGATCGCGACACAGGCCGCGATCGTGCCGGCGGCGGTGGGCGTCGATATCGGCTGCGGCATGATCGCGACCCGAACCTCGCTGACCGCCGCACAGCTCCCCGACAGCCTGTCCGCGATCCGTGCCGAGATCGAGCGTGCCGTTCCCAAGGGGATCGAGACCAGCCGGACCGCGAACCATGCCAAGGGCGGCTGGGCGATCACCCCGGCGTCGGTCGCGCGCACCTGGTATGAGCGGTTCGAGACGCGGTGGCGCGCCATCGTCGCCAAACATCCGCGGATCGACGGCAAGACCAGCGACCAGCTGGGCTCGATGGGCGGCGGCAACCACTTCATCGAGATTTGTCTCGATGAGGAGGATCGCGTCTGGGTCATGCTCCACTCGGGATCGCGCGGCACCGGGAACCGCATCGGTACCTATTTCATCGATGCCGCCAAGGAGGGGATCGCGCGTGAACGGCTGGACTTCCACCTGGCCGATCGCGACCTGGCGTTCCTGAGCGAGGGCACGACGCTGTTCGATGACTATGTCGAGGCGATGCAGTTCGCGCAGGACTATGCCATGGTCAATCGCGAGATCATGATGCTGCGCGTGCTCGAGGCGCTGCGCAAGCATTTGCCCGCGTTCAAGACCGACAAGCAGGCGATCAACTGTCACCATAATTATGCGGTGCGCGAGATCCATTTCGGCGAACGCGTCTGGGTGACCCGCAAGGGAGCGGTGCGTGCCGGCGCGGGCGATATGGGGATCATCCCGGGATCGATGGGCACCGGCAGCTTCATCGTCGAGGGACTGGGCAACGAGCAGAGTTTCTGTTCCTGCTCGCACGGCGCCGGCCGGCGGATGTCGCGCGGCGAGGCCAAGCGGCGCATCTCGCTGGCGGAGCATGTCGAGGCGATGAAGGGGATCGAGGCGCGTATCGACGAAGGCGTGCTCGACGAAAGTCCCGCCGCCTACAAGGACATCGGCGCGGTGATGGCGGCGCAGGCGGATCTGGTGGCGGTGCGCCACCGGCTGCGCCAGATCGTCAATATCAAGGGGTGAGCGACCGGCCGGCACATCCATCGCGGATGGGTCGGCCGGACTGCCGGTCAGGCGATATCGAACGCCGCGCCGAACAATAGCACTTCGGCGTCGGGATCGCTGACCTGCAGCTCGCCGCCGCCCTGGGCGACCAGGGCGTGGACGAGGTGCGCGGCTGCCGCACGCGGGGTGATCGACGCGTCACCCTGGCCGACCAGCGCGTTGCGCAATTCGGGGTCCAGTACGATGCGCGGCCCGTCGGCGCGCACCACGATCTCGACCTGGCCCTCGATCACTTCGGCGCCGATGTCGAGCTGGCCGCCGCGGATCAGCGCGTCGCCGGCGATCAGTGCGAGGTTGAGCAGGACCTTGATCGCCTGCTTCGCCATCACCGGCTCCTCAACCATCCAGCCGATCCGGACGCGGTGATTGTCGCCGAACAGTCCCTCGATCGCGGCCTGCGCCTCGCGCGTGTCGACCGTCTCGCCGAAACCCCCCGCCGCACCGAACGCCAGGCGGAAGAATTTGAGCTTGTTGGCGCTCGCCCGCGCGCTCTCGTTCAGCAATTCCAGACAGCGCTGGCGCATCTCCGGATCCTGCTCGTCAGCGAGCAGCTCCAGCCCGTTGTTCAACGCGCCGACTGGGCTCAGCAGGTCGTGGCACAGCCGGGAACAAAGCAGGCTCGCGAAGTCGGTCGGGCTGATGTTCAAAGGGCTAGGCTCCAATCTTTCCACCCCTTTGGAGCAGTGTCCCCCGCCCCGCAACCCGGCGCTGCGGCCAGCGGTGCGAAACCCTCGGTCCGACTGCGCCGCGCCGGAACTCAGACGAGGACGAGTTCGACCGGATCGAAGCGATCATGCACCGCACCGGCGGCAACCGCGCGGTGCAGGGACTGGCGATCTGCACCCAGGATCAGCCACAGCTTGCCGTCCGGCTCCGCCATCGCGGCATCCGTCGGCGACGGCTCCGGGTCGCCGCTGGGGTGCGAATGCCAATAGCCGATGACGCACGGTCCCCCGGCGCGCTCGGCCCGGAGCGCGGCGAACAGGGCCGCGGGGTCAATCTCGAAGCGATGTTCGGGTGTATCGGCGACATTGTCGGTGGTCTGGAACCCATCGATTTGGTCTGCGTTTCCGAACAACAGACCACAGGCTTCCGCCGGCCATGCAGCCGCGGATTCCTGCCGCAACGCGTCCAGCAGACCCCTTGAAATCCTGACCCTCATTCCCATCTTCATTAAAACATGAGCCGGGGGGTTTCCATCATCGAAGCGCGCATTTCGGACCTGGCCGATGGCTGGCGTCTCGACCGTGCGCTTGCCGATGCTCTGCCCACTTTGTCGCGTGAGCGGGTGAAGGCGCTGATCTCGACCGGACAGGTCACGGGACCGGCCGGACTGATCCGCGATCCGGCGCGCAAGGCGGCGGGCGGATCGACCTTCACCATCGTCGTGCCCGACCCGGAGCCCGCGCATAACGAGGCGCAGGACATTCCGCTGGTGGTGGTGTTCGAGGACGAGCATCTGATCGTCATCGACAAGCCCGCGGGCCTGGTCGTCCACCCGGCGGCCGGCAATCTGGACGGGACGCTGGTCAACGCGTTGCTGCATCACTGCCAGGGCAGCCTGTCGGGAATCGGCGGCGTAGCTCGGCCGGGGATCGTCCACCGGATCGACAAGGACACGTCCGGCCTGATGGTCGCGGCGAAGACCGACCGGGCGCATATCGGGCTGGCGTCGCAGTTCAAGGCGCACAGCATCGACCGCCGCTACAAGGCGATCGTCGGCGGCGTGCCAGGTGCCGAAGGCACGGTGAATGCGCGGCTCGCGCGGTCGCCGGTCAATCGCAAGAAGGTCGCGGTCGTGGGCGAAGGCGTCGGCAAGCATGCGATCACCCATTGGCGCAAGATCCGCCAGATGCATGACGCGGCGCTGGTCGAATGCCGGCTTGAGACCGGGCGGACGCACCAGGTGCGCGTTCATATGGCGTCCATCGGCCATGCGCTATTGGGTGACCCGGTTTATGGAAGCACGAGGAAGTCGCACCGTGCCTTATTGGAAACCCTGGATTTCCGTCGGCAGGCCTTGCACGCGGCCCGACTGGGGTTCATCCATCCGGTGAAAAGCCACGCTTTGTCGTTCGAAAGCGAAATGCCTGCCGACATGCAGGAACTGTTCGATAACCTCATCGTATGATTTTCGGCGCCCTGTCCGGCGTGGCAGTGGTGGCCCAGTGAAAGGGAGAAGAGATCATGGCTAGCGGAAGCAACGTCCCGGCGACGATCCCCGCACTTGGCGGAGAGGCCAGCCTCAACCGCTATCTGGCCGAGATCAAGAAGTTTCCGATCCTCGCGCCCGAGCAGGAATATATGCTCGCCAAGCGGTTCCAGGAACATCAGGACCCCGAAGCGGCGGCGCAGCTCGTGACCTCGCACCTTCGTCTCGTGGCGAAGATCGCGATGGGCTATCGCGGCTATGGCCTGCCCGTGTCGGAACTGATCTCCGAGGGCAATATCGGCCTGATGCAGGGCGTGAAGAAGTTCGAGCCCGATCGGGGGTTTCGTCTGGCGACCTATGCGATGTGGTGGATCCGTGCATCCATCCAGGAATTCATCCTGCGCAGCTGGTCGCTGGTGAAGATGGGCACCACCGCGGCGCAGAAGAAGCTGTTCTTCAACCTGCGCCGGATGAAGGCGAAGCTCGATGCGTTCGAGGACGGCGATCTGCGCCCCGAGGACGTGGCGAAGATCGCGACCGATCTGGGCGTGACCGAGGACGAGGTCGTGTCGATGAACCGTCGCATGGCGATGGGCGGCGACACCTCGCTCAACGTCTCGATGCGCGAGGATGGCGAGGGCCAGTGGCAGGATTGGCTGGCGGACGATGCGCCGCTGCAGGATCAGGTCACGGCCGAAACGCAGGAAGCCGAAGTCCGGCACGAGATGCTGGTGAGCGCGATGGACGATCTGAACGATCGCGAGCGCCACATCCTGACCGAGCGTCGCCTGACCGACGATCCCAAGACGCTGGAGGAACTCTCCCAGGTCTATGGCGTGTCGCGCGAGCGGGTGCGCCAGATCGAGGTCCGGGCGTTCGAGAAGCTGCAAAAGGCGATGATGCGCCTGGCCGGCGAGAAACGCCTGCTCACCGCCTGAGCCGGTGACCCGGTGAAACGCGAACGGCAGCTGCCCCCGGGCGGTTGCCGTTTCGTTTATGGAACGGCAATGAGGGGCGCATGAGCGACCGCCGCGACGATCCGGGCACCGGCCCTTCCAGCGCGCCGCGGCGCGACTGGCATCGGCCCAGGCTCGATCCGCTTGCGCTGCCGCCGGGCGACGATCCGGTCGACCCCGAAGAAGCCGCCGCATATTCGTCATCGAACCAGCCCGCCGCCGCGCCCCCTGCCCCATCCCGTTTCCGAGATCCGATCGTGCCAGCCTCAACCGCAAAACCACCCAAGGCGCCGCGCAAGCGCCGGTCCTGGCCGCGCCGGATCGCCATGTGGATCGTCAAGGCGATCCTGGCCTTCATCCTGCTGTCGCTGGTGATGGTGACGATCTTCCGCTTCGTGCCGCCGCCGATCACCTGGACGATGATCGGCGACGTCTTTGCCGGGCATGGGGTGCGCAAGAGCTGGATGCCGCTCAGCCAGATCTCGCCCAACATGGCGCGCGCTGCGATCGCGGCGGAGGATGCGCGCTTCTGCGAGCATCACGGCTTCGACTATCGCGCGATCGCCGCTGCCGCGGCGCGAAATGCGACCGGCAAGAAGCTGATCCGCGGCGGATCGACGATCAGCCAGCAGACCGCGAAGAACGTCTTCCTGTGGCAGGGCGGCGGCTATGTCCGCAAAGGGCTGGAGGCTTGGTTCACGCTGCTGATCGAGAATATCTGGGGCAAGCGGCGGATCATGGAAGTGTATCTCAACGTCGCCGAGACCGGCATTGGAACCTACGGCGTCAACGCCGGATCGTTGCGCTATTTCAAGCATGACGCGTCGACCTTGAACCCGCGCGAGGCGGCGCAGATCGCTGCGGTCCTGCCGTTGCCCAAGAAGCGCGCCGGGATCGATCCGAGGGGCTATACCCGCCGTTACGGCAATTCGATCAATGCGCGGATCGGGGTCGTCAGGAACGACGGGCTCGACGCCTGCCTGCGCTGAGGATCAGCGCGGCGCGGCATCGAGCCCGGGTTCGTCTTACTTGGTTTCGCTGGTAACGGCGTCGCCGACCTTGTCGGCGGTGCGCTCGACGCTCTTGGCGGCGCCGGCCACTGCGTCGGTGCGGATCGCGTCATTCTGGTTCTGGTTAAACAGATAGACCGCGCCGATCGCAACTGCGACCAGCAGGATCACACCCATCAGCACGGCAAAGCCGCCACCGCCGCTGCGCTCGACAACAACGGTGCGGTCGCCGCCGGTTTCGGTCACGCGCTCTGCGGTCACGCCGTCGCTGCGCTCGGTAACACGATCGACCATCTCCAATCCTCCTATTGGTTTATTGCCGCAGCAACAGAGGAGGACGGGAGATGGTTCCGCAGGCGGTTCAGAAGGGCAGCTTGAACCCGGGCGGCAAAGGCATGCCGGCGGTCATCTTGCTCATCGCTTCCTGCGACGCGGCATCGGCCTTGGCGCGGGCATCGTTGAACGCGGCGGCCAGCAGATCCTCCAGCACGCCCTTCTCACTCGGGCTCAGCAGCGAATCGTCGATGTCCATGCCGATGATGCGGCCCTTGGCGGTTGCGCGGATCTTGATCAGCCCGCCGCCCGACGCGCCCTCGACCTCGATCGTGTCGAGATTGGCCTGAGCCTTGGTCAGTTCGGCCTGGACGTTCTGCGCCATGGCCATGATGTCTTCGAGACTCTTCATTTCACGTTCCTGTCTTGGACCAGCCGAGCAACTCGGCCCCGGGAAAGGCTTGCATCGCCGCAGCCACCAGGGGCGACCGCAGCACGGCTTCGCGTTCCGCATTGGCCAGATCGGCCTCACGCTCACGCAACGTCTGTCCCCCCGTGTCCGATCCCGTCAGCAATTTCCAGTTGGTGCCGGTAATTTCCCGCAGCGCGGCCGAAAGCTCGCGGACGAAATCCTGCGGCAGCGGGCGCGACGACGAGAACTCGACCTCGGTCCCTTCGAACCGGATCGGGCGGAGCAGGTGCCGCACCTGCTCGGCAAGCTGATAGCGGCGATTTTCTTCCAGAAAGTCGGCCAGCTCGGCGAGGTCGCGGGGAAGGCCCGCAACACTGGCCTCGGGCGCGGCACTTGCCGCCGGCGCGTCGCCGGCCGGTGCGGCGGGCGCGCCGGTGACGTTGACGCTGATCGACCCGCTGGCGATCTGACGCGCCAGATCGCCGGGATCGGGAAGCTGCGAGGCATGGACGACACGCAGCAGCGCCATCTCCGCCGCCTCGATCGGCAGCACCGCCTTGGCGACCTCGTCATGGCCGCGCAGGATCAGTTGCCACAACCGATGCAGCATCGGGAAGCTGAGCCCTGCGGCCCAGCGCTCCAGTGCCTTCACTTCCTCGACCGACTGGGCCGGGTTCGCTTCGGTCCCGAGCTTGATCAGTGTCGTGGCATGCACGGTCTCGAGCAGGGTGCGCAGCACCGCCTGCGGATCGACGCCCAGATCATATTGACCGCGCAGCGCATTCAGCACGCCGGGCGCGTCGCCGGCCAGCAGCAGCCCGAACAGGTCGCGGATCGCGCCGCGGTCGGACAGGCCGAGCATCGCCCGCACCGCCTCGGCCCGCACCATATCGCCCTCGATCCCGGCATGGGCGATCGCCTGGTCGAGGATCGACAGGCCGTCGCGCGCCGACCCCTCGGCCGCGCGCGCCACCAGCATCAGCGCCTCGGGCTCGGCCTCGACGCCCTCGGCATCGCAGACGCGCGCGAAATGCGCGGCCAGCTTGTCCGCCGGGATGCGGCGCAGGTCGAAGCGCTGGCAGCGCGACAGCACCGTGACCGGCACCTTGTTCACCTCGGTCGTGGCGAACAGGAACTTCACATGCGCCGGCGGCTCCTCCAGCGTCTTCAGCAGGCCGTTGAACGCGGCCTTGGACAGCATATGGACTTCGTCGATGATGTAGATCTTGTAGCGCGCCGACACCGCCGAATAGCGCGATGCCTCGATGATCTCGCGCACATCGTCGATGCCCGTATGGCTGGCGGCGTCCATCTCAATCACGTCGATATGGCGCCCCTCGGCGATCGCGCGGCAGGGCTCGCACACGCCACACGGATCGATCGTCGGCCCGCCCTGCCCGTCCGGGCCGATGCAGTTCAGCGCCTTGGCGATCAGCCGCGCGGTCGAGGTCTTGCCGACCCCGCGAACCCCGGTGAGCAGAAAGGCATGCGCCAGCCGGTCGCGCCGGATCGCATTGCCCAGCGTCGTGACCATCGCATCCTGGCCGATCAGCTCGCTGAACGTCTGGGGCCGGTATTTGCGGGCGAGGACGCGATAGGCCTCGGGCTTGTGCGGCTGAGGCGGCTCATCGAGGCCAAGGAAGGAGTCGTCGGACATCGCGATCCTGTTAGCCGCTCGGATCGAGGATGTCGAAGCCGGAACGTGCGATCGGCGCGGCGTCAGGCACTCAACGGCCATCCCGAAAACCGGGTCGAACCGAGGCGAGACTGTCGTGATTGAGGTGGGAGCCGGACGACCCGATACGAAATCGTTGCGGCTGCTTCCTTCCGGACCTGACCGGGTTGGCGACGGCACCGTCCGCCCGACTCCCGCGGCGCATATGGGCGAAGCCGCCGGATCGCGCAAGGGGGCGGCCCGTGGAAGGCCGCCCCCTTGTTTTCAGCACCAGTCGCTGGTGTGAGTGTCGTTGGCGTACAGGGTGTCAGCGCCAGCGGCGAACGCGATGACAGTCGCGATAGCTGCGGCCATAGCGCCATACCGTGCGGCACTCGCGCGCCCAATAGGAGCGGCGGCCGTCGCGATAATAGCGCCCACGATTATAGTAGCGGCGATCCCGATAGTAACGGCCGCGGTTATAGTAGCGGCGATCCCGATTATAGCGGCGCCGGTCATATCGACGCTCGCGACGATCGCGCCAGTCCTGACTGGCAATCGCGGAAGTACCCGCCACGGCGCTGACCGCGGAAACGGCGCCGACCGACGATGTGTTTGCGGTGGCCGTTCCGGGAACTGCGAAGGCGGCCAGTACGGCTGCCGCCGCAAGGGACAACATCTTCATACTATACTCTCCTGTACACGCGGGTCTCACATCCGCCCGTTATGGACGCTGAAACCCATGTTTCGGTTCCCGCGCACATGTTTCCGTGACATGTCAGGAGTATTGATTTGCGATCAGCGGCCCTGCATGTCGCGATGTTCCGGTGGCATCCGCACGGTCAGTCCGTCGAGTTCGGGGCCCAGCACGATCTGGCAGGCCAGCCGGCTGGTGCGAGTCGCGCCGGTCGCGAGGTCGAGCATATCCTCTTCCTCCTCCGCCGCAGCCGGCAGGCGCGCGAAATCGTCGGCGGCGACGATCACATGACAGGTCGAACAGGCCATCTGCCCCTCGCACGTGCCCTCCAGCGGCTGGCCATCGGCCTGCGCCACTTCGAGCAGCCGGTCGCCCTCTGCCGCGGACACCTCGCGCGTGTCGGCACCGTCGGCGCTGACGAAGCGGACGCGGATCATGCGGATACCCGCTGCGCGCGGGCAGCGGCGTCGATGCGATCAAGAGCTTCCATCAGCGCCTCTTCGCCGGTGTCGCGGCCAAAGCCAAGCCGGATACTCGAGCGCGCCTGCTGATCGCTCAACCCGATCGCGCGCAGCACATGGCTGGACCGGCCCGATCCGCTGGCGCAGGCCGACCCCGCGGAGAAGGCGATGTCCCGCAGGTCGGACATCAGCCGCGCCACGTCGAGCCCCTCGTGGCGCAGGTTGAGGTTGCCGCGATAGCGGTGCTCGGTGCTGCCATTGACGGTCCAGCCCGCGCCGAGCCGTTGCAGAGCCAGGCCAAACAGCCGCTCGACATGATCGCGATCGGCCCCGGATCGAAGCCCCGCGACCCGCGCCGCAGCGCCGAACCCGGCGCACAATGCGGGCGACAGCGTGCCCGAGCGACCCGCCGCCTCCTGTCCGCCGCCGTGCATCAGTGGATCGAGCGCCACGCCGTCGCGCATCCACAAGGCGCCGATCCCCTTGGGACCGTGGATCTTGTGCGCCGATACCGCGACCAGGTCGCAGCTCTCGGGAATGGCGACCCGGCCATAGCCCTGCACCGCATCGCACAGGAACAGGGCGCCCGCCGCGTGCGCCAAACTTGCCAGCGCCTCGATCGGCTGGATCACGCCGATCTCGTTATTGACCACCATCGCCGCGACCAGTCCGGTCTCGGGCCCGATCGCCGCGCGTGCGGCTTCGAGATCGACCAGACCGTCGCTGCCGACCGGCAGCACGGTTACCGACCGCCCTGCCCGCCGCTCCGCTTCGACGGTATCGAGCACCGCGGCATGCTCGGTCGCCAGCGTCACGAGTCCGCCGCTGGTGCCCTTGATCGCCCAGTTGAGCGCCTCGGTCGCGCCGCTGGTGAAGCTGACGCTTCCACCCGGCGGCAGCAGCGCGGCGACCTGATCGCGCGCCACCTCGACCGCGGCGCGCGCCTTGCGACCCGCCGCGTGCGGCGAATGCGGGTTGGCGTAATTGTCCTTCAGCCAGGGCAGCATCGCGTCCAGCGCCTCGGGCGCCAGCGGGGTCGTCGCCTGATAATCGAGATAGATCATGCCGCGCGCGACCCGGCCTCGGCGGCGATCGCTTCCCAGGCATCGGCGAAGCGGCGCAGCTCGTCCGGGGTAGTGCTCCATCCCGTGCTGACGCGGATCGTGTGCGACGCCATCTCCGGATCGACGCCGAACGCCTTCAGCACGCGGCTTTCCTTCAGCGTCCCCGACGCGCAGGCACTGCCGGCGGACACGGCGAATCCCTTCATGTCGAACCGCATCAGCTGCGCCGCGGCGCTCAGCCCCGGCATCGCCACCGCCAGGATATGCCCGACGAAATCGCCATGTCCGCCGACGGCGATACCGCCGGCAGCGTGAATGCGACGCCGCATCTCGAAATCGGCGTCGTGCAGCGCCAGGTCGGGCGCCACCGGGGCCATCAGCGCCTCGATCGCCGCGGCGAACCCCAGCGCGGCCGGCAGATTCTCGGTCCCGCCGCGATAGCCATATTCCTGCCCCCCGGTCGGGTCGAGCTGACCCAGGTCGCGCACCAGCAGCGCACCGATCCCCGGAGGCCCGCCGATCTTGTGCGCAGAGATCACGATCATGTCCGCCTGGGGCAGGAAGATCCGCCCGCCCCACTGGACGCAGTCGCTGACCAGGATGCCACCGCCCTCGCGGATCGCCTGGTCGAACCGCTCGATCGGCTGGACCTTGCCGGTCTCCGGATTGACCCGCTGGATCGCCACCACCGGCGTACCCCCGCCAGCCAGCAGCTCGGCAACCGCCTGTTCATCGACATCGCCTGCGACATCGACCGGCAGGACGCCAGCGCCGGGCGCGGCACGGAATACTGCGTCATGCTCGACCGCCGAGATCCAGCGCCGGCCGCCCCGCGCGCGCTGAAGGACAATCGACAGCGCCTCGCTGGCGCCGCTGGTGAAGATCAGCGTGTGCTCCCACCCCAGCGCCGCCTTGATCCGCGCGCGCGCATCCTCCAGCGCCGCGCGTGCCGCACGACCCTCGGCATGGGGCGAACTGGCATTGGCCCAATGCAGCATCCCCTCGATCATCGCCTCGCGCGCTTCGGGGCGCATCGGCGAGGTCGCGGCGTGATCCAGATAGATGCGGTGGGCCAAGTTCATCGTTCCAATTGCGTAAAGAGGGGTGCTGCCTATATAGCGCGCAACTTCCCGCGCTCCACCGGAGCCCCAGAATTCAAGCAAGGTCCTCGATGCCCGAAGTCATTTTCCCCGGTCCCGAAGGCCGCCTCGAAGGCCGCTTCGCCCCCGCTCCCAAGCCGCGCGCACCCGTCGCGATGATCCTTCACCCGCATCCCAATGCGGGCGGCACGATGAACAACCACATCGTCCAGGAGCTCTACAAGACGTTCCAGCGCCGCGGCTTCGCGACGTTGCGCTTCAACTTCCGCGGCGTGGGCAAGAGCCAGGGCGTGTTCGACAACGGCATCGGCGAACTGTCCGACGCCGCCTCCGCGCTCGACTGGGTCCAGAGCTTCCACCCCGAGGCGTCGACCACCTGGGTCGCGGGCTTCGGCTTCGGCGCCTGGATCGGCATGCAGCTGCTGATGCGCCGGCCGGAAATCCGCGGCTTCATCTCGGTCGCGCCGCCCGCCAACATGTTCGACTTCTCGTTCCTCGCGCCCTGCCCCTCCTCGGGCATCATCATCCAGGGCGAGAATGACGAGGTCGTCACGCCCAGCGCGGTGCAGAAGCTGGTCGACAAGCTGCGCACCCAGCGCCACATCACCATCCATCACGACACCATCCCGGGCGCGAACCATTTCTTCGAGCACGAGATGCGCGAGCTGATGGGCAGCGTCGACCGCTATCTCGACATGCGGCTCGATCCCAACTCGCCCATCCGTTGACCGGAGCGGCGCGACGGGGCATCACGGCGACGGGCGGCTGCCAGTGCGGCGCCGTCCGCTACCGGGCCGACGCGATGCTCGACAGCGCACATCTGTGCCATTGCCGGATGTGCCAGAAGGCAAGCGGCGGGCTTTTCGCGCCTTTGGTCGCCGCACCCGACGATGCGCTTCACTGGACGCGCGGGACCCCGTCGATCTTCATGAGCTCCGAGCGGGTCGAGCGCGGCTTCTGCGCCGCCTGCGGCACCCCGCTCTTCTACCATTCGCTCGACACCGGGCGGACCAATCTGATGATCGGCACGCTCGACGACGCCCCCGCCTTTCCGCCCCGGGTCCAGATGGGCAGCGAAGCGCGCATGCCCTGGTTCGACACGCTGCCGGCGCTGACCGACCAGGGCGAAACCGGCGCCGACGACCCCGACTGGGCCGAGGCGATCCGACGCAGCAACCGCCAGCATCCTGATCACGACTGAGCGCGATTGAGCCGGTCCGCGCGATCGGTTAGGCTCGGTTCATGGACGATCCGAACAAGCCGCTGTTCCGCTATACGCCGGGCCATTCGATCCTCAGTGCGCGACCGCTGACGGGCGCCGCCTGGGGAATCGCCGTGTTGCTCCTGCTGGGGCCGATCGTGGCGATGTTCGTGGCAGGCGCACTGACCCCGGGCCAGGGCGCCGGTTGGCCGTTGCTGACGATCGTCGTCACCGGCACCGTCGCCTGGATGATCGCCAAGCAGATCCTGAAGACCCGCAGCGCGCCCGCGCGCTGATCGGGTGACCGATCCGGCGCTGATCGATCGCGCGGTCGGCGCGCTGATGGGGCTGGCCGCGGGCGATGCGGTCGGCACCACGCTGGAATTCAGCCTGCGCGATCAGGGGCCGGTCGTGACCGACATGGTCGGCGGCGGTCCATTCGCGCTGAAGCCCGGCCAATGGACCGACGATACCGCCATGGCGCTGGCGCTGGGCAACAGCCTCGCCGATCGCGGCGGCTTCGATCCGGTCGACTGCATGTCGCGCTTCGTCAACTGGTATCGCTGGGGCGCGTATAGCTGCACCGGCACCTGTTTCGACATCGGCATCGCCACGCGTTCCGCGCTGGAGCGGTTCGAGGATGAAGGCGATCCGTTCGCCGGCTCGATCGATCCGCGCAGCGCCGGCAACGGATCGCTGATGCGGCTGTCGCCGGTCGCGATCTTCGGCGCGTATCGCGGCAAAACAGAAACGACACGGATCGCGCGCGAGCAGAGCCGGGTGACCCACGGCGCCGAGGAATGCCTGGCGGCGTGCGAGGCCTATGCCCTGCTCACCCGGCGCGCGATTCTGGGCGAGGGCCGCGACGCGGTGCTGGCTCCGCAGGCTTCGAATCGATCGGACCGCATCGCCGCAATCCTTGGCGGTGCGTGGCGCGGCAGGCCGCGCGAGGCCATCTCGTCCAGCGGCTATGTCGTCGACAGCCTCGAGGCGGCACTGTGGTGCGTCGGCACGACCGAGAGCTTCGAGGAGGCGATCCTGCTGGCCGCCAACCTCGCCGACGACGCCGACACGGTCGCCGCGATCACCGGCCAGCTGGCGGGTGCGCTATATGGTGCGAGCGGCATTCCCGCGGACTGGCGCGCCAGACTTGCCTGGGCCGACGAGATCGAGGCGCTGGCGCTTCGCCTGCTCGGCACGCCGCCGACGGACGGGCCTGCCTAGTCTTTCTTCACGTTCCTCGCGCCGCCAGCCAGCAAGGCGGCGGTTGCCTCCGCGGCACTGCGATAGGCTTCCTGATGCTCCGCACTCCAATAGACCAGCTCGTCCAGCGGGATCGGCTGGCCGCTGACGGCGCACAGGACAAAGTCGCCCCGGCGCATCACCTGGAAATCGGAGGCGCCGTAGAGGAGTTGCGCGGGACCGCGGTTGGAAAGCATCTCAGACCGTCCAGATCAGAACATTGACGACAAGGACGAACGCACAGGCGAGCATCAGGATGCCCTTTTGACGGTCGCCCCGCTTTGTGATCATCCGCCAGCCGCCCCAGGCAAGCACCACTGCGGCGATCACCAGGACGCTGAGCATCGTGCCGGCGAGCGCGCCGAGTTGACCCGTGCCGCTCACAGGACCCAGTCCGTCAGCAGCACGATGCCCAGGATCGCCGCGGCGAACACCGCCATCATCCGCACGTCACGGCGATAGATGATGAGCAGGACGCCGTACACGACATGGCCCAACGCCCATGCCACGCCGCTCAGCATGTTCGCCAGGATCGTTCCCGCCACCTTCTGCACCTTTCGTCCTCAATCCGTCCCGGCCAGCACCCGCACATAGGCCGCGGGATCGGCATTCCCTCCGGAGAGGATTACCAGCGTCCCCGGCGTCGCCTTCACCTTCCGCGCGAGCAGCGCCGCCAGCGCGGCCGCGCCGCCCGGCTCCACCACCAGCCGCAGCGTGCGTGCCGCCCAGCGCTGGGCGGCGCGCACCTCCGCCTCGCTCACCGCCCGTCCCGTCGCCCCGCGACGCGACAGCACGTCGAAGGTCAGCGGCGAGACGCGCGGTGTCTGCAGCGCGTCGCAGGCCGTGGGCGGCGGATTGTCGCGCACCGGCTCGATCCATCCCGCCTCCAGGCTGGCCCGCATATCGTCCCAGCCTTCGGGCTCCGCAAGCACCAGTTCGGCCTCGGGCAGCGCGAGCGCGATTCCGGCGGCCAGTCCGCCGCCGCCGCACGGTACGATTACCTGGTCGAGATCGGGCAGCTTCAGCTCGACCATCTGGCTGAGCGACTCGATGCCGACGCTCCCCTGCCCTTCGATGATCCAGGGATCGTCGAAGCTGGGCACCAGCGTCGCGCGGCGCGCATGCGCCAGGTGCGCGGCGATCTTCTCCCGGCTTTCGGTCGCGCGGTCGTATTTCACCACCTCGGCGCCCATCGCCATCGTCGCATCCAGCTTCACCTGCGGCGCGTCCGCCGGCATCACGATCACCGCCGGGATTCCCAGCCGCTTCGCCGCCCAGGCGACTCCCTGCGCATGGTTGCCTGAAGAGAAGGCGACGACGCCGCGATCGCGCGTTTCGGCGTCCAATGCGGTCAGCCGATGCCATGCACCCCGTATCTTGAACGCCCCGACCGGTTGCAGCGTCTCGGCCTTGAACGAAACCCGCACTCCGTGGATTTCCGCTGTCAACAGAGGTGTTTGCGGCAAAATCGCCGCCACCTTCGCCGCCGCGTCGCGCACCCCGGCCCGGGTCGGTTGTCGCACAATAGTCACTATTCACCCCCGACGGAAAAATACGGTGCGAGAATCACTTTACACAGGGACTCACCGACCCTAAATGCCCGCTTCCCGCTGCCCCATGGGACTTCCAACCGCAAGGCAGCTTTGTTCAACGACAGCCGTAAGGCACTTGGAGGTCCCTTGAATTGCACAAGCACCATAGCGCGCTGGGGCTAGCGACTGCCCTCCGACCGGTCCAGCCGGTCACGCTCATCCGTCCGCATGCCGCATCGCGTGCCGCCCGCTTCTTCGTGGAGAAGTTCCCGGGCCGCTCGATGTATGCCGTGAAGGCGAATCCGAGCCCGGAACTGATCCAGATCCTCTGGGACAACGGCATCACGCACTACGACGTCGCCTCGATCGCCGAGGTTCGTCTGGTCGCGCGGACGCTGCCCGACGCCACCTTGTGCTTCATGCATCCGGTGAAGGCGGAAGAGGCGATCACTGAAGCCTATTTCACGCATGGCGTGCGGGTCTTCAGCCTAGACAGCATGGAAGAGCTGGACAAGATCGTTCGCGCCACCCGCGCCGCCGAGGACCTGACGTTGTGCGTCCGTATCCGCGTGTCGTCCGACCTGTCGAAGCTGAGCCTTGCGTCGAAGTTCGGCGCAATGCCGGGCGAGACCAAGGACCTGCTGATGGCGGCCCGCCAGGCAGCCGATGCCCTGGGCATCTGCTTCCATGTCGGCAGCCAGGCGATGTCGCCCGACGCCTATGCCCAGGCGATGGAGCGCGTTCGCGCCGCGATCGTCGAGGCGGGCGTGACCGTGGACGTCGTCGACGTCGGCGGTGGCTTTCCCTCGACCTATCCCGGCATGGAGCCTCCGCCGCTCGAGCTGTATTTCGAGACGATCCACCGTGCGTTCGAAAGCCTGCCGATCAGCTATTCGGCTGAGCTGTGGGCAGAGCCCGGCCGTGCGCTGTGCGCCGAATACAGCTCGCTGATCGTGCGCGTCGAAAAGCGCCGCGGTTCGGAACTGTACATCAACGACGGCGCCTATGGCGCGCTGTTCGATGCGGCACATATCGGCTGGCGTTTCCCGGTCCAGCTCCTGCGCGAGCCGGATTCGAACGCCCGCGACATGGAGTTCAGCTTCTACGGGCCGACCTGCGACGATCTGGACCATATGGCCGGGCCGTTCATGCTCCCTGCGGACATGGCTGCCGGCGACTATATCGAGATCGGCATGCTCGGCGCCTATGGCTCGGCCATGCGCACCGCGTTCAACGGTTTCGGTTCGGACGAGACGATCATCGTCGAGGACGAGCCGATGGCCAGCCTCTACGTACGCACGGAACAGGCTCCGGTCTCGAACGTCGTCAAGCTGTAACGCATCTCTGCTCCACCACCCGTCATCCCGGCACCTGCCGGGGTGACGGCTGGCAGTCGGCGCATCGCATCGCTATGCGTCGCGACCATCGGGTTTCCGCGTCCCCTATTGAATGACGGCGGCCATGTAGGAAACGGATCGACATGACCGACACCATGATCAACGACACCCGCAAGGCGGAGCTTCTCTCGAAGACCGTCAAGCATATCGACATCAAGAGCTTCGACGCGCGTCCGATCGTCGACGCGATGGCCGACATGAGCTTCACCAGCCGCGACCTGGGCCGCGCGACCAACATCTACAACCAGATGCTGGCCGACAAGGACTGCACCGTGTGCCTGGTCATCGCAGGCTCGACCTCGGCCGGCGGCTGCATGGACCTCTATGCCGAGCTGGTGCGCAACAACATGGTCGACGTGATCGTCGCCACCGGCGCCACGATCGTCGACATGGATTTCTTCGAAGGGCTTGGCCACAAGCACTATCAGGCGCAGGAAATCCCCGACGACGACACGCTGCGCTCGCTTTATATCGACCGCATCTACGACACCTATATCGACGAGCAGCAGCTCCAGGACTGCGACTTCACGATCAACAAGATCGCGAACGAGCTGGAGCCCAAGGCCTATTCGTCGCGCGCGTTCATCCGCGAAATGGGCAAGTATCTCGTCGAGCACGGCAAGAAGGAGAACAGCCTCGTCAAGCTCGCCTATGAGCATGACGTGCCGATCTTCTGCCCGGCATTCGTCGACAGCTCGGCCGGCTTCGGCCTGGTAAAGCACCAGGTCGACCAGATGAAGGCGGGCAAGCCCTATCTGATGATCGACGCGGTCGCGGACTTCCGCGAACTGACCGACATCAAGATCAAGGCGGGCGAGACCGGCCTGCTGATGATCGGCGGCGGCGTGCCGAAGAACTTCATCCAGGACACGGTCGTGTGCGCCGAGATCCTGGGCCATGAGGATGTCGCGGTCCACAAGTACGCCGTACAGATCACCGTCGCCGACGTGCGCGACGGCGCCTGCTCGTCCTCGACGCTGCAGGAAGCCGCCAGTTGGGGCAAGGTGTCGACCGCGATCGAGCAGATGGTGTTCGCCGAGGCCGGCTCGGTCATGCCGCTGCTGGCCAGCGACGCCTATCATCGCGGCCTGTGGAAGGACCGCCCGAAGCGCGCCTGGGCGAAGCTGTTCGCCTGATCGCACAGCGCGGTTAGTAAATGTAGAAGGGGCGGTCGGACAGAGGTCCGGCCGCCCTTTTTTTTGCCGCGATCTCAGTCGAGCACTGCCCAGCCATTGCCGGTCCAGCGATAGATGCGCGTCGACACCGAACGCTGCGCACCGTGAAAGGCCTCGCCCACGAGTTTGCGAAGTTCTGGCAGATTAGCGGTCGAGCGCCGCTGAACGAGAACGCCGACATCCTCGGGCACTGCGACCAAAATCTCCCCGCCCGACCGGCGGACAAGCTGGTTCCAGCCGTCATGGTCGAGCATCAAGCTCGACATATAGGGGTCATCGATCAGGGCGATGGCGCCGTCCTTCAACTCGACGTCGCGACCGATCTTCGGTAGCCCGGCCAGCACCTGTTCACGGCCGATCAGCCAAGCGCCGGCGACGCCGAGCTTCAGCGGATCCAGCTCGTCCGAGCTGACGACCGCCATCGTGCGCGGGTAATCTGCCACCAGCATGGCGCACAGGCCCGGCGCAAGTGTCTCGATGACCGGCGTCCGCTCGCCGCGCTTGAAAACATTGATGATCTGATCGCAATAGTCGGAGCCCCGCACGACGACGCGCAGGCGCTCGCGCGTGAGCGGCGGGGGACCACCGCGCTGCTCGACCATTCCGGCGACGTAATTCGCCTTGGTGGTCTCGCACGCCTCGGCCGTGTTGCGTTCGCAGAACTGATGGATGCGATCGAGATAGAGCGTCGCCGGCTCGCGCCGTTGCTCGCCCGCATCGGCCGGGTCGGGATCGGGCGGATCGATCGACAGTTCGAGCGGTCCAGCCACCCGGACCTTGTCGGTGCCCACCTCGGCCCTGAACCGTTTGGCGACATCCTGCGTGAACACCTCCGGGTCGATTCTCGACTGGGCCGCCGCCGTACTGGGCAGGATCAGCAGGGCCGCCGCCAGCACGAAAAGCGTTTGTCTCATGATCCACCCCCCACCTCGATCTAGCGCGGATCGGGCTCTCCGGCGAGCCCGAGCGTGAAATCTGATGCGGGCGCGAGGAGACACTCCACCCCGGCAACGCAGCCATCTGGAAAATGCGAACTGCTCCCGCTAACCTGTGTGAAACTGGGGATAGCAAGCGTGATCATCGGTATCGACCTCGGCACCACCAACAGTGCCGCAGCAATCTGGCACGACGGCAAATCGGTACTGGTGCCGAATGCACTGGGCGACCTGCTGACCCCGTCGGCGGTGTCGATGACCGAGGCGGGCGAGATCCTGGTCGGCATGGCTGCGCGCGAGCGCCAGCCGACCCATCCCAAGGACACCGTCACCGCCTTCAAGCGCTATATCGGCACGCAGCAGAGCGTGACCCTGGGCAAGCGCAAGTTCGATGCCGAGGAACTGTCGGCGCTGGTGCTGCGCCAGCTGAAGGCGGATGCCGAGGCCTTTACCGGCGAGACGGTCACCGGGGCGGTGATCACCGTCCCCGCCTATTTCAACGACCGTCAGCGCAAGGCGACGCGCCGCGCGGGCGAGATTGCAGGCCTCGAGGTCAAGCGGCTGGTCAACGAACCGACCGCCGCCGCGCTCGCCTTCGGCATCCAGACCCGCGAGCAGGAGCCCTTCCTGGTGTTCGACCTGGGCGGCGGCACGTTCGACGTGTCGATCGTCGAGGTGTTCGAGGGTGTGGTCGAGGTGCGCGCATCGTCGGGCGACAACCGGCTGGGCGGTGAGGATTTCAACGCGGTTCTGGTCGATCTGGTCCGCCGGCAGATCGATCCCGACAAGGCGCTCGACAAGGCGGATCCGGTCGTCCTGGCCGAACTGCTGCGCGCAGCCGCCGAGCGGACGCGGCGCAAGCTGAGCGAAGCCGACGAGGCCGAATTCGCCATCGTCTGGAACGACCAAAGGTTCGAGACCAAGGTGACGGCCGCCGAACTCGAGACTGCCTGCGCCTCGCTGCTCCAGCGGCTGCGCGACCCGGTCCTGCGCTCGCTGCGCGACTCGAATATCCGCGTCGAGGCGCTGAGCGAGGTCGTGCTGGTCGGCGGATCGACGCGCATGCCGATCGTCCGCCGCGCGATCACCCGGATGTTCGGCCGCTTCCCCAACGCCACCGTCCACCCCGACCATGCGGTCGCGCTGGGCGCGGCGGTGCAGGCCGGGCTGCTCGCCAAGGACGCGGCGCTGGACGAGATCCGCCTCACCGATGTCTGTCCCTTCACCTTGGGCATCGAGGTGGCGGAGGAGGATGGCCGCGGCGGCATCCGCTCCGGCCTGTTCTCGCCGATCATCGATCGCAACACGCCGATCCCGGCCAGCCGCGTCGGCAGCTACAGCACGATGTCGGACCAGCAGCGCGAGATCCATCTGGTCGTCTATCAGGGCGAGGCGCGCGACGTCGCGTCCAACGTCCGGCTGGGCGACCTGCGGGTGCAGGTGCCGCCCAAGCCGCGCGGCCAGGTCCATATCGAATGCCGCTTCACCTATGACACCAGCGGGATGCTCGACGTCGACGTCACCGTGCCGGCGACCGGCGTGACGCGCAATCTGGTGATCATGGACCAGGCCGACACGATGACCGAGCGCGAGATCGCCGAGCGGCGCGACGCGCTCGCCGCGCTCAAGATCCACCCGCGCGAGGAAAGCGAGAATGCCGCCGTGCGCGCCCGCGCTGCCCGCTGCTACGAAAGCTTCCTGGGCGACGCGCGCGACATGGTCGGCCGCTGGATCACGCAGTTCGACTCGGCGCTCGACACGCAGGACCCGCGCATCATCCGCGAGGCGCGCGAGCAACTCGTCACCGCGCTCGATCAGCTCGAGGGCGAGCGCTACCTGTGAACGACGCCCGGATCTGGGCGACGCTCGGTGGCGCCGCTGACTCCCTTCCGGCATCCGTCCGCGCCAGCCGATGACCTGGCGTCACCCCTGCTGGGACGAACTGGGGATCGAGCCTACCAGCGATCAGCGCGCGATCCGCGTCGCCTATACGCGCAAGCTCAAGGCGATCGATCCGGAGAACGATCCGCAGGCCTTCATCGCGCTGCGCGAGGCTTATGAGCGTGCGCAGCAGCAGGCCGAGTGGGTCGATCTCCCCGATGAGGACGAGGAGAGCAACGACGACGATGTCGCCTCGCTGTCGCTGTACGAGGAGGAGGACGCCGCGGGTTATGCCTATAGCCCGATCACCGGCGCGCGGGTGCCGATCGACGACAGCCGACCCGATCCTGACGCGCCGTGGCGTGCGCTCCACGATCTGCTCCTGCCGGACGGCACCCGCCGTCAGCCGCCATTCGACGAGGCGTGGCAGCGCGAGCTGGGAGACGCGGTCGATGCGGTCCTGGCCGATCCGCGGCTGGAACAGGTAGGCTTTCAGGCGGACGCGGATCGCTGGCTGGCCGAGCTGCTGGCGCGCGCCTGGCCGGCCTCGGACGCGATCCTGCTCCGGCTGGCAAAGGCGTTCGGCTGGGATCGCCGGGCGGAAGGTTCCGCGTACCAGTCGCCGGCAATCGACTATATCAATGCCCGGCTCCGCGACGCGGACCCTTATGGGGCCGCCACCGCACCAGAGATTACCGCCGCGTCCGCCCCGGCGCCTTCCGCGGCGGTCCCTCCCGCCCCGCTGACCGCGCCGCTGTTCGAGCCTGAATGGCGGCCGGACGACACGGTCGATGTCACGCCGGAAAGCCCGGACACGGAAGCGAGCCAGCAGCAGTTCGAGCGCAGCTGGCGACCGGGCGGGTCAGGCGACCTGTCCTTCGGCCCGTCCGGCGCGCCGTCCCAGACTTCTTCCGCGCCACAACCTTCTCCCTGGACGCCCCTCAGCGTCGAGGCTCATGCCGAGGCGCTCGCGGCGCTGTTGCACGACCGTACAACTGCTGACGGCTCGTGGCCGACCGCAGCGCAGCGCGAGGCGATGCTGGGCCACTGGCGCGCGATCACCGCCGACCCGCGGATGCAGGACATCAGCTTCTTCGACGAGGCCGATCGCTGGTTCGCGAACCAGATTTCACGCGCGATTCCCTGGTCGGATCCGCTGGTCATCCCGGCGACCGAATTTTTCGGCTGGATGGCGCAGGAAGGCACGATCCGCCAGGACTGGGCCCGCGACGAACTCACGCGGCGCTACCGCACGCTGAAGTTCATGGCCGAGGTCGAGCAGCCCGGGCATCCCCTCAACCCCGCCTGGCGCGACCTGGTCTCGCCCGGCGGCGACACATCGACGGGGCGCGTGCCCAAGGCGCAGGTGCGCGAGCTGCTGACGCGCGTGCGTGAGGAGTTTCCCGATCTCGAGGGATGTTTCGACGCCGAACGGCTTGACCATTGGGAGCGGCGGCGCAATGTCGGCAAAGCGTCGGGCGGTCGGGGAAGCAGCTGGTCCGCATGGATCTTCCCGATCCTGTTTGCCGCATTCCTGTTGATCCGCGCCTTCACCGCCCCGACCGAGGACCGGTCGCCGCCCGTCACGACCGAGACACCGTCTCAGGAACGTGGCACGCTCCTGACCGCCGCACCGCAGCCGCTCGGCGATCGCGACGAGGATCTCGATCGCGCGCTGCTGGATGTGAACATGAACCTGGACATGGCCAAGATCGGCCTTCTGAACGCGCCCCTCGCAAAGACGCTTGCCCGGCTTTGGGACAGCGAGCGCAAGCGCGGCGGAAGCCGTGCCACACTGGGATTGGCCGTCCGCAACACGATCGATCAATGGTTGCGCAACGGCTACAGCAATGCGGCCGCGCCGCTGCTGAAGGACTATTTCCGATTGCAGATCGAGACCGCTGGCGGGCTGAAGCAATCGCCTGAGGCCTGCCTTGCCTTCCTCAAGCAGGGCATTCTCCCAAAGGATCCGTTGAAAACCGTGCGCTACCGAACAGCGCGCCAGAAGCTTGAGGCACGGGTCGTTCTGGAAATGGGAGAATGGCGGGGCGACACGCCCTCGACCAACGGCAGGTTCAGCATACCGGGCGGGGTGTACGAGGCCGCCCGGAAACGCGCCGGCCTTAGTGACGAGGCGATGTCAAACGCGTTGATGCAGAAGGGGTCGGCGAAATCGCAATGCGACGCCCATCTGGCGTTGTACGAAACCGTCGTGAACATGCCCGATCGCGATGCGCTGAAGCTGCTGCGCCGGATGTAGCGGTCGCGGGGCGCCTCCGACGCCCCGCTCCTGCTCAATTATCGTCACCCATCCGCAGAGCGGCGATGAAGGCTTCCTGCGGAATCTGCACCGAGCCATATTCGCGCATCCGCTTCTTGCCTTCCTTCTGCTTGTCCAGCAGCTTGCGCTTGCGGCTGATGTCACCGCCATAGCATTTGGCGGTCACGTCCTTGCGCAGCGCGGCGATCGTCTCGCGCGCGATCACCTTGCCGCCGATTGCCGCCTGGATCGGGATCTTGAACAGGTGGCGCGGGATCAGGTCCTTGAGCCGCTCGCACATGCCGCGGCCGCGCGCCTCGGCGCTGGCGCGGTGGACGATCATGCTCAGCGCGTCGACCGGCTCGTTGTTCACCAGGATCGACATCTTGACCAGGTCGCCCTCGCGGTGGCCGATCTGCTCGTAATCGAAGCTGGCATAGCCGCGGCTGATCGACTTCAGCCGGTCGTAGAAGTCGAACACCACCTCGTTGAGCGGCAGTTCATAGGTCAGCTGCGCGCGGCCGCCGACATAGGTCAGGTTCTTCTGGATGCCGCGGCGATCCTGGCACAGCTTCAGGATCGGCCCGAGATATTCGTCGGGCACATAGATCACCGCGTTGATCCACGGCTCCTCGATCACGTCGATCCGGTTCGGATCGGGCATGTCGGCCGGATTGTGCAGTTCGATCTGCTGGCCCGCCGCCTCGCCCGCGGCCTTTGTCAGCTTGAGCTGATAGACCACGCTCGGCGCGGTGGTGATCAGGTCGAGGTCATATTCGCGGCTGAGCCGCTCCTGGATGATCTCGAGATGCAGCAGGCCGAGGAAGCCGCAGCGGAAGCCAAAGCCCAGCGCTGCCGACGTCTCCATCTCGAAGCTGAACGAGGCATCGTTCAGCCGCAGCTTCTGGATCGATTCGCGCAGCTTCTCGAAGTCGTTGGCATCGACCGGAAACAGGCCACAGAACACCACCGGCTGGACTTCCTTGAAGCCCGGCAGCGCCTCGGCAGCCGGCTTCTTGGCGTCGGTCAACGTATCGCCGACGCGTGCCTGCGCGACTTCCTTGATCTGCGCGGTGATGAAGCCGATCTCGCCCGGGCCCAGATCGGGCAGCTGCTCGATCTTGGGACGGAAACAGCCGACCCGGTCGACCAGGTGCAGCGTGCCGGTCTGCATGAACTTGACCTGCTGGCCCTTGCGCAGCGTGCCTTCCATGACGCGCACCAGGATCACGACGCCCAGATAGGGGTCGTACCAGCTGTCGACCAGCATCGCCTTCAGCGGCGCAGCAGGGTCGCCCTTGGGCGCCGGGATCCGCTCGACGATCGCGTCCAGCACTTCCTCGATGCCGAT
Source organism: Sphingomonas sp. BL-S-25 (assembly GCF_055521555.1). Taxonomy (NCBI): domain Bacteria; kingdom Pseudomonadati; phylum Pseudomonadota; class Alphaproteobacteria; order Sphingomonadales; family Sphingomonadaceae; genus Sphingomonas; species Sphingomonas sp. BL-S-25. The sequence goes on along the minus strand of NZ_CM145486.1, from coordinate 3,607,476 downwards.
GCCCGATTTGGCGCTGGCCAGCACCGCGTTCGACGCGTCGAGCCCGATGATCTCCTCGATCTCGTTCTTGACCTTTTCGGGCTCGGCCGAGGGCAGATCGATCTTGTTGATGACCGGGATGATCTCGTGATCATGCTCGATCGACTGATAGACATTGGCGAGCGTCTGCGCCTCGACGCCCTGTGCCGCGTCGACCACCAGGAGCGCACCTTCGCACGCCGCCAGGCTGCGCGACACCTCATAGGCGAAGTCGACGTGACCCGGCGTGTCCATCAGGTTGAGGACATGCCCCTTCCATTCCAGGCGCACGGTCTGCGCCTTGATGGTGATGCCGCGCTCCTTCTCGATGTCCATATTGTCGAGCACCTGGGCGCTCATCTCACGCTCGGTGAGACCGCCGGTGCGCTGGATCAGACGATCGGCGAGCGTCGACTTGCCATGGTCGATATGCGCGATGATCGAGAAGTTGCGGATCTTGGAAAGTTCTGTGGCCATGATTCCGGGCGCGTTAGCAGGGGTGAGGGCCATTGCGAAGCCCTGCCCGCTCCGGCACCCTGTCGCAGAGGAGAGGCGGCATGCGAATATGGGCGATGATCGTGGCGGCGGTGCTGACGCTGAGCGGTACGGGCATGGCGGTGGCCGGGCCGGAAAGCGCTCCCGTCTATGTGATGCGTCACCTCGATACGCCCGAGGGGGAGCGCGATCCCGACCTGACCGAGCGCGGGCAAAAGGGTGCCTGGGCGCTGGTCGAATGGTTTCAGGGCAAGCCGCTGTCGGTCATCTATGTGAGCAACTTTCGCCGCACCCGACAGACGATCTCGGCGCTGAACGGCGAACGCCAGATCCGCCTGCGCCTCTACGACCCGGCCGACACACCCGGACTCTTGGCGCGGGTGAAGGCAGAGACGGGTTCCGTGCTGATCGTGGGGCACAGCAACACCGTGCCCGATATCGTCGAGCAGCTCGGCGGGGAACGCCCGGCCGCCCTCGCCCATCCCGATTTCGGCGATGTCTGGACGATCGACGGCAAGACGACCCGGTGCGATCGCCTGACCTATTGAAAGCGCGGCGCTCCCAGACGACCGCTAGGTGTCGAGCGGATAGGCCCGCTCGACCGGCAGTCTGGCGCGCGCCTCATCCAGTTCGCGCCGCTGCACCAGCGCGTGAATCTCGTGCGCCAGCGGCGTCACGTCGCTGATTGCGACGGTCCAGGCATCGACATAGCGCCCGACCGCCTCGCCCCCCAGCCCGATCTGGATCGCCCGATGGGGCAGCGGCTGGTGGTGAAGGTCGCGCTCCGGATCCCATTGGACCCGAACTGGCCGCTCCTGCTTGAGCCGATCATAGGCCTCGCGGCTCATGCCCGGTTCGGGATGACTCGAGCAACTGTTCGCCAGCGCCCATTCGAACCCGTCGCGACTGATGTCGACCGCCAGGATGCGGGCCTGGCCGGCATCCTTGAAGCCCCATCCGGCGCGGTACATCATCCAGAGGAAGGACGGCTTGATCCACGTCATCCGCTCCCGCTTGAACGGCGCGACGAAGCGGCCGGCGGCGAGCGCGGCATCGGCGATCTCGTGGCTATAGGCCTGATAGACGCGGATCTTCGCGGCGTCGAACTGCGCGCGGATCTGCTGCATCGGTATGTCGCTCATAATCCCGCCTCCTTGATCGCGGCCAGCGCGGACTCGAACCGCGCCTCCCCCTCGCCCTGCACCAGCACCCAGTGCACGCCCCTCGCCTCGAGAACGGCACGCGATATATCGAAAAAGCGCTGCCGCTCCGCCGCATCGGCGAAGAAACGCGTGCCGTCGTCGATCCAGGGCAGGTCGATGTCGAGCAGCAGATAGAGGTCGGCGGTCCGGTCCCAGCCGGCGAACCAGGGATCGACGCTCCCGAACAGCATCTCTGCCCAGGCCTGGGTCATGAGCGGATCGGTATCGAGGATCAGCCGCCGGTCGCACTGGCGCAGCAGCGCCTGCGTCATCGCGTCATGCGTTCGCGCGATCTCGATCAGGTCGGCCACGACCAGCTCGTTGCCGCGAAAGTCGCACCAGGTCCGGCCATATTCCGGCACCATGTGCGTGCCGAAATGCTCGGCGAGCAGCGCGGCCAGCGTCGACTTGCCCACGCTCTCTGGCCCGTGGAGGCAGATGGTGCGGGCATAATAGGGCCGTACCGGGATCGGCAGGTGGCGCCAATTGCTCCAGGGATCGGCACGGATCGCACTGGCGGAGACCGGCACGGCGTCGCGCCCGGGATCGACCGGGTGGAACACTGCGCCCAGTTCCGCCGCCAGCCGCTCGCCATAGGCTTCGGACGCGAACACCCGGTCGATCGGCTCGGGGTGCGCCGCGCGCGATATGCCGCGCCAGATGTCCCAGAAGCCGGGATGCTCCTCGGGCGCCTGCGGCACCACTGCGTCGTGGCCGACCACGCGGCAGTCGGGAAACAGCTCGCGCATCCATTGCAGCCGCAGCGGCCCCGGGATCGGATCGTCGGGCAGCCAGCAGACCAGGATCGTCAGCTCGTCGACCAGCGCCCGCGCCGTCTCGCACATCAGCACATGGCCGTTATGCGGCGGCATGAACTTGCCGAGCAGGAAGCCGCGGGTCACGCCGTGGCCCGCGCCCGGGCAGCACTGCGCCACTGGAGAAAGCCGGCAACCGAGACCGCGAGGAAGATCGCGTAGAGGCCGGCGGTCGGCACCAGGCCCTTCACCGCGAACAGCGGAATGGCGAGCAGGTCGACCATGATCCACAGCAGCCAGCTTTCCAGATAGCGTCGCGACTGGAGGATCTGCGCCGCGACGCTCAGCATCGCGATCGCCCCGTCCCACCAGGGGAAATGCGCATCGGTCAGCGCATGCATCATCGCCCCCCACAAGGCGGTCGCGACCAGGCAGCCGAGCAGCCAGCCGTGCCAGGCGCGTGACGTGAGGCGCTGCACCGCCACTTCGCCCAGCGCGGCGCGCGACTGCTGCCAGTTCCACCAGCCGTAAATCTGGACGACGAAGAAGAAGATCTGGAGCAGCGCATCCGAATAGAGCCGGGCGCCGAGGAAGACCCAGCCATAGAGCGCAACCATCGCCAGCCCGAAGGGATAGTTCCAGATGCTGCGCCGGACGATCAGCACGACATTTGCCAGCCCCAAGACGGTGGCGACATATTCGATCGGGCTGAACCCGACCCACTGCGCGAACTGGGAAAGCATGTCGGTCGGGGGCGCACTCACCCGGCCTGCCTAGCAGCCCGTTTCGCATGGGGTCGAGAGGGATTGCGGCACATGGCTTGCGCATCGGCTCGTTCGGCCGGTTGATCCGCACGGCGAAGCCCCGGCGGCGGCGCGTCTTTCCCCGATCGGGGGTTGCGCACCGCCCGAGGCCCGTTACCATCCGGTGCAAAGAACGGGAGAGGCCGATGCGTGTCTGGTTTCCTGTCCTCGTCGCGGCGATGGCCGCGACGCTGACCCCGGCGGTGGCCCAGCCGACCGGCACCCTGCTGGTCGGAAACAAGGGCGAGAATACGCTCAGCCTGATCGATCTTGCCGACGGCAAGGAGCTTGCGCGCCTGCCCACCGGCCCGATGCCGCACGAGATCGCGATATCCCCCGACGGGCGCCAGGCGGCGGTGGTCGCCTATGGCGGATCGACGATCGACGTCTTCGACCTTGCCAGCCGGACGAAGCTGCGCAGCATCGACCTCGCCCCGAACCAGCGGCCGCACGGCCTGCTCTGGCTCAGCGACGGGCGGATCGTCGCCACGGCCGAGGGAAGCAAGTCGGTGGCGATCGTCCATCCCTCGGGCGAGGTCCGATCGATCGCGACCGATGCCGAGGGATCGCACATGATCGTGGTCGCGCCCGACCTGCGCCATGCCTATGTCGCCAATATCGGCTCTGGCACGGTCAGCGTGCTCGACCTGACCGCAGGCCGCAAGCTTCGCGACATCGCCACCGGCGGCAAGCCCGAGGGGCTGGCGCTGGCGCAGAATGGCAGGGATCTGTGGGTTGGCGACCTGTCCGCGCCGCGGGTCCAGGCGTTCGATACCGCAACCGGCGCGAAGCTGGCGGAACTCGCGGTCGATCCGGTGGCGATCCGTGTGCTGGCCAGCCCGGACGGCCGCTGGATCGCGACCAGCAACATCGCCAGCGGCACGGTCAGCCTGATCGACCCGGCGACGCGCATGCTGGTCCGCAGCTTTCCGGTGTCGGGAACAAAGGATGCGGGCCAGGTGACCCTGCTCTTCTCGCCCGACGGCAAGCATCTCTACGCTGCCGAGACCGGCCGCGACCAGGTCGCCGAGATCAACCTGGCCAGCTTCGCGGTCACCCGCCGCCTTGCCGCCGGCAAGAATGGCGACGGCCTCGCCATCGCCCCGCCCCCGAAACGCTGATCACAGGACAAGGAGCCAGCCATGCGTCACATCGCGATAATCGGATCGGGACCGGCGGGCTATTACACCGCCGAGGCGTGCCAGCGCGAATTTGGCGACTCGGTGCGGGTCGACATCATCGACAAGCTGCCAGTGCCTTACGGCCTGATCCGGACCGGCGTGGCGCCGGATCACCAGTCGATCAAGGGCGTGTCACGCCGGTACGAGACGACCGCGCTGACCGACAATGTCCGCTTCGTCGGCAATGTCGCGGTCGGCCGCGACATCACCATCGACGAGCTACGCGACCTGTATGACGCGGTGGTGCTGGCGACCGGCGCGCCGCTCGACCGGCCGCTCGAGATTCCCGGTGCAGACCTGCCGGGCGTCGTCGGATCGGCGGCGTTCGTCGGCTGGTATAACGGCCATCCCGATTTCGCCGGCCTGGCGCCCGCGCTGGAGGGCACCGGCGCGGTGGTGATCGGCAACGGCAACGTCGCGATCGACGTCGCCCGTATCCTCGCCAAGACCCCCGCCGAGTTCGAGGGATCCGATATCGTCGGCTATGCCCTGGCCGAGCTTGCCCAGTCGAAGCTCGACACGGTCACCTTGCTCGGCCGGCGCGGTCCGCACCAGATCGCGATGACGCCCAAGGAGCTGGGCGAACTCGGCCATCTCGCCCGCGCGCAGCCGATCCTCGACCCCGCCGACCTGCCCCCGGTCGAATCGGATGCTCCGCTCGACATCAGCCATCGCAAGTCGCTGTCCCACCTGCGCGAGTTCGCCGCGGCACCGCGCGCGTCGGACAAGCCGTTCCGCATCGTGTTCGATTTCTTCGCCATGCCGATCGCGATCGAGGGCGACGGCCGCGCCGAGCGGGTCATCGTCGAACGCACCGCGCTGGACGAGACCGGCCATGCCGCGGGTACCGGCGAAACCTATGCGATTCCCGCCAGCCTGGTGGTCAGCTGCATCGGCTATCGCACCCCGCCGATCGAGGGCATTCCCTATGACGAGGCCGCCGGCCGCTTCGCCAATGACGAGGGCCGCATCCTGCCGGGCCTCTATGCCGTGGGCTGGGCCCGGCGCGGGCCGACAGGCACGATCGGCACGAATCGCCCCGACGGGTTCGCGGTGGTCGAGAAGATCGCCGCGGACCTTGCCGATGGGTCGGGCAAGGCCGGTCGCCCCGGACTCGATTCGCTGCTTGGCGAGCGCGGTGTCCAGATCGTGACCTTCCGCGACTGGCAGAAGATCGAGGCTGCCGAGAACGCCGCCGCCCGCAGCGGAGCGCCGCGCGAGAAATTCACCAGCATCGAGGCATTGCTTGCCGCGCGAGAAAGCTGATCCGAACCGCTTGCGCGACACGTCAGGCCTCGTTATAGGCGCGCCTCCAGCATCGATCCCGCCCCTCCGAAGGGCCGCTGAAAGGGACCGATACTCCGTCGGGGAGTAGCTCAGCCTGGTAGAGCACTGTCTTCGGGAGGCAGGGGCCGGAGGTTCGAATCCTCTCTTCCCGACCATTTTCTTGAAATGCTGGCAGCCAAGCGGGATGAACATCCCGTGCGGCCGCTGCTTCTTCTCCTCATCGCGATTCTCTCCCTCGCTGGATGCCGTCGGGCGCCGCCCGCGTCGCACTTGATCGCCTGGGCCTGGGAGCGCCCGGAGGATCTGCGATTCGCCAATCCATCGGTCGAGGTCGCGGTGCAGCATGGCTTTATCGAACTGCGCGGAACGACGCTGTTCGTGCGCGGCCGGCGCTTCCCGCTGAAGGTCGATCGCCCGCCCTCCACCGTGACCGTCCATGTCCAGATCGACCATGAGCGCCCGCTGGTCTGGTCGCCCGAGCTGCGCCGGCGGCTGGTCGCGGCGATCGTCGATCATGCCACGCTGATCCCCGGATCGCGCGTGCAGCTCGACTTCGAAGTGCGCGAGTCCGAACGCCCTGTGCTGCTCGACACCCTGTCCGACCTGCGCCGCTCCCTGCCCGCCGGCACCTTCCTGTCGATGACCGCGATCGCCTCATGGTGCGATCACGAGACCTGGTTGAAGGACGCGCCGGTCGACGAAATCGTGCCGATGCTGTTCCGCATGGGACCGCGTGGCAAATATCTGTTGAAAAGCCTCGAAAACGGGGAAGATTTCCGCAATCCGCGCTGCCGCACCGCATTGGCGATTTCCACCGACACGCCTATCGTCAGGGCACCGCCAGGCCGGCGAGTCTATCTCTTCAATCCCGGCAGCTGGACCCCGGCGGATCTCGACAGGGCACGGCAGACCGTGGAGGCGTGGCGATGACGGCGTGGCGTCGGTGGCGTGTGGCAATTGCGGCGGCGGCCTTGGTGCCGGCGGCGCCTGCGCTTGGGTCGGGTGGCCCCGCACCCACGCCGACCTTCATCGACCACACGGGCGGCAGCGAGGCGGAGCGAAAGCGTCTCTTCGATGGGCAGATGGGCGTGCTGCTCGCCTCCGCCTCGGACGGCATGCTGCTGATCAACTGGCGACTTCTTCATGGTCTTCCGGTGGGCGTCGGGAACGGCGTACGCCTGACCAGCAGTTGCTGCGATTGGGAGCCCTATGGGACGCCCGATGCCGGGATCGAAAGATGGCTGGCGGTGAGAAGTCGGGTGGCCGGTGATGCACCGAACCGGATCAATCCTGAGCGGCAGGTCTGGGTCGATTATTACCAGTGGCAATTGGCCTGTTTCCGCAGCGCGTTCGATACCGCAACGTCGGCGCTCGAGCGACGCATCGCGGCCTATGGACCCGCCTCGCCATGGGTCCGTGCCTGGCTTGCGGCTCAGGATGCCGTGTTCCAGGCATGCGATGGCACCACCGTCGAGTTGCCTGAACTGGCGGCGAATGCGCCCGCGTGGTTGAGAAAAGACCGTGCCTATCAGCAGGCGGCGCTCGATTTCTATTCCGGCCGCTATCCACAGGCAGCGGATCAGTTCGCCACCATCGCCAGGGACCGTCACTCTCCCTGGCGTCGCTATGGCCTCTATCTCGCCGCTCGCTCTCTCTATCGCGATGCCCTGCAGAATCCCGACAAGGTACATTATGACCGCGTGTCCGTTGCGGTGAATGCCGTGCTGTCGTCGAAGGACGATCTTTTCGGCAAGGATGACGCGCGCGGAATCCGGCGGGCGATCGATTTCCGGCAACGTCCCCTGTCCTTGCTCGCCACGGTCGAGCGGGAGCTGAACGCGCCCAGCCTCCCGTCGGACGCCCCGGTCGCCCTTGCCGATTACATGCGAACAGCGAGAGACAACGCCTCGCCGCCTCCCTTCGCCGACTGGGCGATGACGCTGAACGACGAGTTTGGCTGGCCCGACGTCGAAGCGGCCAAGGCGCGTTGGGCGGAAACGCTCGACCTGGGATGGCTGTTGATCGCCACGCAGGAGCCGACGCGCGCCGAAGCTGTGGCACGCGCGCGTAGCCGCTTTACGGAAAGCGGTGATGTCGCATGGCTGCTCGCGGCACTTGCCATGGCTCCCGCCACGGACCCCACAGCCGCTTCGCTGGTCGCGGACGGGGAGGCGATCCGCGAGGGTCACCCGGGTTGGCTCACCGCGCAATATCACATCGCCAGATTGACGATCTCGACCGCCGACCCGGCAAGGATCAGAGCGCGCATCGATCCGATCCTGGCGCGGCGAAACCTGAGCCGGACGGACCGGAACCTGTTCCTCGGCATTCGGGCGCAGGTCGCAAGTTCGCTGGACGACTTCGTGCGCTTCGCCGTCCGCCACCCGATATGCACATCGACGAAGCCCGACACCTGCGTCGAGGACGGGTATCCGGAAAATGACTCATCCCTGGCGCGAACCGATCAGGGGTTTGTCGGGCTGGGCGAAGACGCTCGCGCACTTATCGACCGGATGCCGCTAGCGATGCGTGCCGGCCTCGCTCGCCATCCCGGCCTGCCGGCACCGCTGCGCCTCGATATCGCCCTGACCAGTTTCGGTCGCGCCGTGGCACTGCGCGACGACCGGATCGTCGACCAGTTGGCGAAGGACATGGCCGGCCTGATGCCGGAAATGCGTGCCGACTGGCGGCGTATCGGTGGCACGCCCTCCGGCTCGGCAAAGCGATTTGCGGAACTGGTGACGATGTCCCGCCTGCCTGGACTGACGGCCGATCTGGCCACGTACCAGCGCACTGCCCCGATGGGCTACTATGGCTATTGGCAAGCTTGGGCCGTCCCGGCTCCCGCCTCGCGTGTGAAGGCGTCCTACCCCGAGCATTACCAATATAACGCGGATGGGATTTGGCGCGTCGGGGATGAGCCCGATTATATCTGCCGGGGCAAATGCGGCGCGGGCGGGTTTCCGCTTCACCTCCCCCAGTTTCTTGCCCGGGCGGTGCCCCAGGCCGAGCGCGAATATGCCAGGACCATTCTGCCGCGTCCCGATTACGGGAAGGACTACCCAGCAAATGCGAGCTTCCTTTGGGAAGAGCTGCTCGATCATGCTCGCGCCAATCCCCGCGATCCGCGATCTCCCGAGGCGCTGTACAGGTTGATCCGCATCGCGCGCTGGGGCGGCGATCACGATCTGCTGGGCAAGCGCGCCTTCGACTTGCTGCATCAGCGCTATCCCGGATCCGGCTGGGCCGCGAAGTCGCCCTATTGGTACAAGGGACTATAAGATGAAGTCGGCCTGGCGCGGCATAGCCCTTGGATCTACGGTCTTGTTGGCGGCGCTGCTGCTCGCCGAACCCGCGCTCGGGTCGGGCGATCCGATCGCCGGGCCGACCTATGTCGACGAGCGCGGCGGGACGCCTGCGGAGATTAAGCGTTTCTTCGCGGGGCGTGCGGGCGTGGTCCTGGTCGCCGGAACCGACGGGATGTTGTTCGCGAACTGGCGGTTGCTGCACGGACTTCCGGTCGGATCGAGCGCAGGAGCGAAGCTGGCCAAGCGATGCTGCACGATGGAGGCCTATGGCGAAGAGCGCCGAGGCGTCGAAGGCTGGCTGAAGGCGCGGCAGTTGGTAGCCGGCAGTCCCGAAATCGACAGCTACCTCCGCCTAGGGCGGGTGACGGAGGACTATGTCTATCAGCCGATATGCCTGGGGGACGCATTCGACACGGCTACCGCCACGCTGACGGATCGGGTTCGGCGCCATGGCGGCGGCTCGCCGGCGGTGCGCGCCTGGGTCGCGTCGCAGGACTTGGTATTCGCCTCGTGCGACGGGTCCGCCCATTCGCTTCCGCCCCTTCCGGCTGACGCACCCGAATGGCTGCGCAAGGACCGTGACTATCAGCAGGCTGCGCTCGCGCTGTACAGTCGCCGCCTCGACGACGCCGCGCAGCGCTTTCGCGCGATTGCGCAGGACCCCGCCTCTCCGTGGCAACCCTATGGCCAGTATCTGGTCGCACGCGCGCAGTTCAACGCTGCGATCGAGGCCCCTAGTGCCAGCCGCTTCGCTGCGGCTCGCGCCTCTGCCCAGGCGGTAATCGATGCGCCTGGAGATGTGTTCGGCCGGGTGGCCGCGCGCTCGATCCTTCGCGCACTCGACTATCGGCAACATCCAGCCGAGCTGCAGCGTCAGCTCGATCAAGAGCTGACGGTTCGCACCCTTCCCGGCGATGTCGACATGGCGCTGCGCGACTATGTAACGCTACGGCCTCCAGGCGTCAGCTTGCCCGACCTGGCCGACTGGATGAGCACGATTCGTGGCAATCCACCAAATCGCGCCTCCCTGGTTGCGGAGCAGGGCTGGCTCGCGGCCATCGGACTGGCATGGGTCGTGGACGCGCTGGACGAAACTCCGGCGGAGTCCGCGCTCGAACATGCAACGACGCGGTGGAAGGAGAGTTCGGACACGGCATGGCTGGTGGCCGCGCTGGCGCTGACCCCGGGCAACACTTCCCACCCAGCCAGCATCATCACCGATGCACGGCGGGTGCCGGCGACAAATCCCGCTTGGCTGACCGCACAATATCATCTTCACCGGCTGACCATCGACTCGGCGAAGCCCAGCGATCTGCGCAGCAGCATCGATTCGATCCTCGCGCGTCGCGACCTGACACGGACAGATCGCAACCTGTTCATGGGCCTGCGCACCCAGGTGGCTGTCGACCTGCGCGATTTCATTCGAGCGTCGCTACGTGAGCCCTATTGCCGCGAGAGCGATCCGCGCCCCTGCACCTCGATCTACGATCCCAATGGCGACATCACCCTTGGCCACCGCGCGGCCGGCCCGGTCGGGTTCGGCGAGGATGCGCGGGCGATCATCGACCGCATGCCGCTGGCCATGCGCGCCGAAGTGGCACGTGATGCCAGTCTGCCTGCCGAATTGCGATTGGACGTCGCGCTTACCAATTTTGCGCGCGCGGTGGCGCTTCGAGATGGCCGAACCGCAGAGCTTATGGCGGGTGATCTGGCTCGGCTGCTCCCTCAGCTCGGTGCGGACTGGCAGCGGGTCGTGACAAGCCGCGGATCCGCCAAGCGTTATGCGCAGCTTTTCGCCATGGCCAAATTGCCGGGGCTGCGTCCGGACCTCGCCACCTATTATCGGCCCCGCGGGACGGTGCGGCAGTTCAAGGGCTATTGGGCGCGCTGGATGATATTCCCGGCAGGTGCGGACCCCCCCGGGACCGAGCGGCCACCTGCACGAAGCTACAATGCCGACAGCATTGCCGGGCGGTACGACGTCACGATGGAAGGCTATAGCGAGGGTGGTGAAGACGATCTGGTGTGTCGCGGGAAATGCGGCGCGGGTGGGCGCCCCATCCATCTCCCACGCTTCGTCGCCGAGGCACAGCCGCGGGAAACGATCGAACGCAGCCGCTACCTCGCGGACGGCGGCTATCTGGATGAACAGGCTCAATATCCAGCCGGCACCGTGGTTCTGTGGGATGAACTGCTCGATCAGGCCCGGGCCAACCCGTCCGATCCGCGTTCGCCCGAGGCACTCTATTGGCTGATCCGTATCGGACGCTGGGGTGGCGACTATAATCATCTCAGCAAACGCGCCTTCCAGCTGCTGCACAAGCGCTACCCGGGATCGATCTGGGCAAAGCGGTCGCCCTATCATTACGACTAAGAGCGCCGTTCCCCATCGGTCGGCAACGGGATAAGCTCGCGCAAAATCAGGAGGGGATTCTCATGCTTCAGCCACGCCTTGTGCTTGCCGCCCTGTTGCTTGTGCCAGTGACAGCGTTGCCGGTGCCGGCCACCGCACAGGCGACTGCGGCCAAGCGGGTGAAGATCGACAAGGCGCGTATAGAGCGGGCGCTGGCGGCGATGGTGAAGGACCAGCGCGCGGTCGGGGTCTCGGCGCTCGTGTGGCAGGGCGGGCGCGAGCGCTATTTTGGCGCTGCCGGCCTGGCCGATCGCGAGGCCAACCGGCCGATGACGCGCGATACTTTGGTCCAGATCTTCTCGATGACCAAGCCGGTGACCGGCGTGGCGCTGATGCAGCTGTGGGAACAGGGCAAGTTCGGGCTGGACGATCCCGTGTCGCGCTACATTCCCGAATTCGCCGATGCGCGCGTCTATGCGGGCAAGGACGCGGCCGGCGTGCCGCTCTATCGGCCCGCCACGCGTCCGATGACGATTCGCGACCTGCTGCGCCATACCGGCGGCCTGACCTATGGCAGCGACGACAATCCGGTCGATGCGCTGTTCCGCACCGCCGATCCGCTAAACCTCGACAACGACCTCGCGACGCTGACGAAGCGCATCGCCGATCTGCCGCTGGCGTTCGATCCGGGCACGCAGTGGCGGTACAGCGCGTCGGTCGACATCCAGGGACGGCTGGTCGAGATCTTCTCGGGCCAGACGCTGGAAGCCTATGTCCGCCAGCATATCTTCGAGCCGCTGGGGATGAAGGATTCGGGGTGGACCCAGCCTGCTGACCGGTTCGGCCGGCTGGCGATCGGCTATGAAAAGACCAAGGACGGCGCGCTGGTCCGCCTGCCCGAGGAACGGGTGAAGGCGGGCAATTTCGCCGGCCACCGGCTCACCATGGGCGGCGCCGGCATCGTCGCGTCGATCGACGATTATATGCGCTTTGCCCGGATGCTGCTGAACCACGGCACGCTGGACGGCGCGCGCATCCTCAAGCCCTCGACCGTAAGGCTGATGAGCACCGACCAGCTCGATCCGCGCATCACCGAGCGCTACTGGTTGCCCAACAAGGGCGCGGTCGGGTTCGGCTTCGACTTCGCGGTCCGAGTGTCGCCGCCGAAAAGCGCCGAGGAGGCGCGCGGCGCGGTCGGCGAGTTCTTCTGGGACGGCGCGCTGTCGACCCTGTTCTGGGTCGATCCGGCCAACGACCTGGCGGCGGTGTTCTTCGTCCAGCGCTTCCCGTTCGACGGCACGCTGCACCACGACATTCGCGAGGCGGTGTACGGCGCGGACTATCAGGGGCCACCGGGCGACTGAGGCGTCGCAGGGACCATGGAACGGCGCGCCGCCCTTCTGCATTACAGCGGCTCGGCAACGCGGGAGGTTCAGCCGTGTGGGTGCTGTTCTGGCTCGTGTCGGTCGCAATCAACGGCTGGTTGCTGTTCGTCGTCCCAAACAGGGTCGCGCCGCGGACGCTGCTGAAGCGTGCGATCGTCGTTGCCGCCAGCGCGCCGGTCGGCGCGGTCGCGATCATCCTGGCGATGGCCGCCACCAGGATAGACCCTTCGGGCGATTTCGGTACGCCGCTGTTCCGGCTGTTGCTCGCGATCGAGGTGCTGATGCTGGTCACGATCGCGCACATGATCTTTCGCGGGATGATCGAGACCGTCACCGCCTTTCACCGTCAGAATAACAGCGGGAATCTCCATCGTTTCCCGGTGAGCTTCCTGATCCGCTACCCCCGTCAGCTGGCGCTCTTCGTTGCCTGCCTGTGGCTCGGCGGCGGCACGCTGATGCTGTACGGGGTCTGGTTTCACCTCACGGTCTGACCGACGGCCCGCCGCAGTCCACGCCGATGGCCGTCAGCCGGCCGTCGCTCCAGCGCAGCACCTGGCTGCTCAGCGCATAAGGCGACTGCGCGACGATCTCCTGCGCGATTTCCGCCAGTGACTCCGCCATGTCCGGGTCGCCGGCGTCGCCGATCAGCACCTCGTCGCGCGCCGGCACGGCCAGCAGGATCGGCCCGTCGATCGGCACGCGGTTGCGCCACTGGTCGAGGATCAGCAGCATCGACGCATCGTAATTCCGGTCGAGCCGCACGACATATCGCCCGTCATGCCCCTTGATCTCCATCTCGGGCAGTTTTCTCGCCAAGTTGGCCAGCGCGGTCTCGTGCAGCCTGGCTTCGTCCAGTCCCAGTTCCTCCAGCAAGTCGGAGGTCACGAATTGCATCATCGCGTCGGTGTCGAGCGCATAGGCCACGACCAGGTCGGCGACGAGCGGGCGGATGATGAATGCTGCCCGGGCCGGGTCGAGCCCGCCGCCCTCGATCTGGCGGCGTGCGATGTCGACCCACTCGACCGGCTTGATGACCGGGAGCAACTGCCGCGGGTCGGGCGCCTCCGCAGGTGAGTCGAGCGCGAGCGCCTCGTCCATCTGTTCCGACATCAGCTGATCGAGCGGCTCGCCGCCAACAAAGCGTGTGTAATAATTGCCGAAATACTGCCGCGCCTCGATGCCGCCCGGCGTCTTCCACGCGACATGGCTGTTCGCTGCGTCGGCACCGACTTGAGCGTCGACCGGAATACCGGGAAAGCGCCCGCTGACATAGTCGGCATAGCGGCGGACATAGTCACCATGGGAAAGGACCCGGTCCGAACCTCCCCCACCGAACAGCTTCTTCAGCAGCGACATCGCGATCCTTTCCTGTGGCGGCCGATCGAGCAGCATAACGTCCCGCCCCGGCGATGCGTGCCGGCGCGCCGCCGCACCGCGATCTCGCCTCATCGACCTTGACGGCGCCGCCAATTCGCGGTTTGTTCCACCAGACGGGGATCGCTTCGCGGCTTCATGCCGCGCGCTCCGCCAGCGACGACGAACACGATTGACTGATCCAGCCTCGCCCTATGCGGACAGCCGCAAGATCATCCATGTCGACATGGATGCCTTTTTCGCGTCGGTCGAACAGCGCGACTTTCCGGAGTTGCGCGGCAAGCCAGTGGCGGTTGGCAGCGCCAGCGGGCGCGGGGTGGTGGCGGCGGCCAGCTATGAGGCGCGGCGCTACGGCGTGCGGTCCGCGATGCCGTCGGTTACCGCGCAGCGCCGCTGTCCCGACCTGATCTTCGTGCCGCACCGGTTCGACGTCTACCGCGCGGTCTCGCGCCAGATCCGCGAGATCTTTCTCAGCTACACCCCGCTGGTCGAGCCGCTGTCGCTCGACGAGGCGTATCTCGACGTCACCGCCAATCTGCGCGGCCTGCCCTCCGCGACCGCGACCGCCAGCGAGATCCGGGCGCGTATCCTCGAGGCGACCGGGCTGACCGCTTCCGCCGGCATCTCGTACAACAAGTTCCTGGCGAAGCTGGCGTCGGATCAGAACAAGCCCGACGGCCAGTTCGTCATCACCCCCGCGACCGGCCCGGGGTTCGTCGCCACCCTGCCCGTGTCGCGCTTCCACGGCATCGGCCCGCGCACGACCGAGAAGATGAAGCGGCTGGGGATCGAGACCGGTGCCGACCTGCGCGACAAGGACATCGCCTTTCTCCAGGCGCAGTTCGGCAAGGCGGGGCGCTGGTATCACGCCATTTCGCGCGGCGAGGATCACCGCGAGGTGACGCCTGATCGCCCGCGCAAATCCTCGGGCTCGGAGACAACCTTCGCGACCGACCTGACCACGCCCGAGGCAGTCGAGCCGCCCCTGCTGGTCCAGGCGGATTCGGTATGGGAGTGGTGCGAGCGCACCGGCGGCCGCGGCCGCACCGTGACGGTCAAGGCGCGCTATTCCGACTTCCGCATCGTGACGCGCAGCCGCACGCTGAACGCCCCGGTGCAGGACCGCGCGACGCTGCACGAGGTGAGCCTGGCGCTTCTGCGCACGCTGTACCCATTGCGGCTGGGAGTGCGGTTGCTGGGCGTGACGGTGTCGGGCTTCGGCGAGGGGGATGCGGAGCCGCAGCTGAGTTTGCTGGAGTAACCCTTTTCCTCCCCCGGATGGACCAGCAGCAGGCTGGTGGAGGGGGTCCACAACAGACGTGGCAGCCCCCTCCACCACCCCGCTGCGCGGGGCGGTCCCCCTCCCCCGGAGCCGCAGGCTCCTGGGGAGGAAACGGGTTACTTCTTCTCCACGAAGGGCGGCGCGTCGGGGGGCACTGCGGCGTTGCGCCAGCGTTCGATCGGCAGCACCTGCGCCTTGCCTTCCTGATCGAAGCCGCGCTTCATCAGCGTCGCGACCTGCTGGGTCGTGCCGCCGATGCGGACGCGGGTGCGAACCCAGAAAGTGGTCGAGCGGAACGAGGTGCCGAACGGGATCGTCGCCTTCTGGTCGACCAGGTCGGCGGCGGTCAGGAAGCCCTTGCGACCGCGCAGCTGGACCAGCCGCTGCGCCACCAGCGGGTCGTTGAACAGGATGGTCAGCAATTCCTGATCGGCGGAATTGAGGTTCACGGTCGTCTTGCCGGGCAGCGCGGTCAGTATCCGCTCCAGCCGCTCGCGCACCGCCGGCTCGATGTCGAGCAGGCGCAGCGGGCGCAGATCGGTGACCGGGCCCTGCAGCCGGACGAGCTGAATCAGCAGGTCGATCTGGTGATCGGGAACCCCCACCCGCGCGGCGATCGTCTGGAAAAGGATCAGCGATCCCGCCTCGCCGCTGCGCACCGAATTGATGTTGAATCGGCCCTCGGCATCGGAGATCGCCAGGTCAAAGGTGCCGCCCTCGATCGGTGCGCCGCTTTCGGACAGCTTGCCCCAGGGTTCGGCGGGATAGTCGGCCTCAGGCGATTTCTCCAGGTCGCGGCGCAGTCCGACGATGGCCGACAATTCGCCGCCGCGCGCCACCGCCAGCGCCCGCGCCGCCTCTCGTGCGCGCAGTCCGCGGTCCAGCGCGACTTCCTCGCGTGTGATCAGCAGCAGGACCATCCCCGCCGCGATCGCTACGAACATCAGCACGTTGATCAGGATCATGCCCTGTTCGTCCTGCGGCACGTCGCGGCTCACTGGCCGTCTCCCCGCGTCGGCAGCACGATGATGCGCCGCAACTTGCCCTGGGTCCCGCCGCGATTGCCCGGCCCCACCTCCAGCTCGACCTCGATCGCGCCGGGCCAGCGATTGGTCTCTTCCTCGTTCACCGGCCAGCGATCGACCCAGCGCCCGCCATCGTAGAAGCGCCAGCGTGCGGCGGTGACCCCGGTCAGCAAAGGCTGCTGCGCCCGCCCGATGCCGCGGACCAGTGCGCCATCGTTCACCGCATAGAGCACCTCCGCCGACTGGCCGCCGGTTCCGGGCGCGACGCGGCTGAACTTGACCTGCCCGCCCTCGCCGCTGACCTGGCCGGCCGAAATCTGGTCGATGTCGCTGGTGATGACGAACATCGTGCGCTGCAGCTCCGCCAGCCGGTCGAGGCGCACCTCGGTCCGGCCCTGAACGTTCAGCACGCCCTGGACGAGCGCGAGCCCGGCCGTCGCGATCAGTGCGAACAGGCCGAGCGAGATCATCAGTTCGATGAGCGTGAACCCGGACTCGCCGGGCCCACGCGGATCGTCGGTCATGCGCCCGAGCTCCACCGCCACCGTTTCATAGCCCGATGCACGGGCGCGCAGGATCGCGAAGTCGCGCGCGACGCTGCCGTCGGTGCGGAACCGGACCGGTCCGGTCACGCACTGGAAGCCCTGCGCGCTGAGCAGGCCCGCGGGCGTCAGCGTGTTCGAGTTGCGCAGCGAATTGGCGATCCCGGCGGCATCATAGGCAAGCGCGGCGATCGTGCCCGGATCGCCGCCGACCCGGCCGGCGAACTCGCTGGCGAAGGTACCGAATGCCTTGGGATCGGGGCTGGCGATCCACGCCCCGTCCAGCGCGGCGAGCGATTGCGGGCGATGGTCGAGCCCCTGGAGCGTACCGAGCAGCTGGACGCCGCTGTCCTTCAGCGCGCGCGCCGCTGCCACCACCGTCTCGCCATTGCCGGGCAGCAGCACGCCATCGGGCGCCTCGCCGACATCGGGCAAGGGCTGGCCCGCCTGGATCTCGATCGACCGGATCGTCATGGCCAGCTCGCCCTCCAGCTTGCTGGCAGCCAGCGCCGCCGCGCTCGACCAGGGCGAATGGTCGTCGATCACCACCACGCTGCGCACGCCGCGCGAGCGTGCATAGCGCAGGATCGCGCTGGTCACCTGCGCCGCGGTGATGCCGAAGATATAGGTACCGGGCGCGCGCAGCACGCTATCGTTGCTGAATGCAACGATCGGCACCCGGCCGGCGACCGTCGCCGAGACCGCAGGCACCTCTTCGGCGAGCAACGGGCCCAGGATCATTGCCGGGTTCTTCTTCAGCGCCAGCGTCGCCGCCGCGGCGGCTCCGGCAGCCGTCCCCTGGGTATCGAACGCCTGCACATAAGCGCTGTTTTCCGCGAGCAATGCCGCGGCCCGCATGCTAGTGCCCAGCCGTGCCCGCTCACCCGAGAGCGGAACGAGCAGGGCGATGGGGCGCTTGTCCTTCTTCTCGCCCGCTGCCAGGGCCAAAGAGGGAAATGCGACCGATGCCGCCGATGCGACCGCTCCCGATGTCAGGAGGTTCAGCAGGTCCCGCCGATGCAGGGATTCAAGAGGCACTCGCGACTCCGATCGCACGTCAGACTGTTCGGCGCGACATTATCCGCTTCGCCGTCCTGGGCATAGCCGCTTACGCCGTCGCGATGGTCGCGACCATCCCGGCCAGCGCGGTGTTCAAGAACCGGCCGTGGCGATCGGGCGTGTCCGGCACGATCTGGAACGGCGAAGTCGGGGTTGCCGGCGGCAGTACCGCGCAGTGGAGCTGGTCGCCGCTGCGCTCGCTGCTCGGCCTCGGCTTTGCCGCCGACTGGAAGCTGACCGGCCCCGATACCGAGCTGGGCGGTCGCGTGATCGCGCATCCGGGCAGCACGACGTTCGACAAGGTCAGCGGATCGGCCAATGCCGGCCTGCTCTCGGTGCTGAAGCCCAACATGCCGTTCAGCTGCGACATGACCGCGCAGGTCGACATGCCACGCGCGGTGACGGGCGGTGACGACCAGATGATCCAGGCGCGGATCCTGACCGATCCGGGCAGCTGCGGCGCACGCGGGCTGGCGGCCCGGGCGCAGGTGCCCTCGCTGCTGTTCAGCGCGGAAAAGGTCGGCGACGTCACCCGCATACGGCTGGCCCCCGCCACGCAGCGCATGACGACGCTGATGAGCGGAACGCTGAGCGAGGCCGGCGATCTGGAGCTGAGCATGACGCCCGAGGGCGCACGGATGCTTCCCTTCCTGCCGCTGCCGCCGGGTACGCCGATGCGGATGAAGCTCTGACCGGCGGTCGCCCGCCGCGCGTCAGACGCCGACCAGATTGTTGAGGTTGATGATCGGCAGCAGGATCGACAGCACCATCAGCAGCACCAGCCCGCCCATCACCAGCAGCACCAGCGGCTCGACCAGCGCGACCAGTGCGGTGACCAGACCGTCCAGTTCGCGCTCCAGTTCGCCGGCGGCGCGGCCCAGCGCCGGCGCCAGCTTGCCCGAACTCTCACCCGACGCGACGATCGCGATCAGCATGCTGGGAAACACCCCCGCCTCGGTCATTGCCGCGCGCAGGCTGACGCCTTCGCGCACGCGCTGTGCGACATGGAGCGCGCGGTCGCGCACCCAGTGGTTGGGCGTGACCGCCGCCGCGGCGTGGATCGCCTCGACCAGTGGCACCGCGCTGCCGACCAGCGTAGCCAGGCTGCCCGCGAAGCGCGCGGCGTTGAGCTGACGGCTGAACCGCCGGATCGGCCGGCGATCGATGAATCCCTTGTGCAATCGCAGCGTGTTGGCCGGCACCCGCCGCCAGCGCTCGAACGCCAGCAGCAGCAACGCGATGGCCAGCAGCAGGTAGAGTCCAAAATTCTGCAGGAAGCCGCTGACCGCGATCAGCGCGCGGGTCAGGAATGGCAGCTCGGCACCGCGCGAGACGAACACCTTCACGATGTCCGGCACGACATAGACCATCAGCAGCACCATCATGCCCAGCGACACCAGCGCCAGCAGCGCGGGGTACAGCAAGGCGAGTTGCAGCTTCTGGCCGTTCGCCTGCCGGTTCTCGACGAACTCGGCCAGGTGATAGAGCACGTCGGGCAGCTTGCCCGAGGATTCGCCTGCCGCCACCGACGCGCGGTAGAATTCGGGAAAGGCCTTGGGATATTGGCCCAGCGCCGAGGCGAAGCTGCGCCCGTCCAGGATCGCGCCGCGCACGCCGAGCAGGACCGAGCTGACCTGCGGCTGCTCGCTCTGCGCGCCGACCAGCCGCAGCGCTTCCTCGATCGAGATGTCCGATCCGACCAGAGTCGAGATCTGCCGCGTTACCGTCGCCAGCGCGCGGGCGTTCATCCCGCGGTTGAAACTGGGCAGACCGATGCGGCCCAGCGACGCGCGGCGCTCGCCCGCCGGCTCGACCGACAGCGGCAGCAGCGCCTGTTCGCGCAGCATCGCCCGCGCCGCGGCGGGCGACGATGCCTCGATGATTCCCTTCTTCGCCGCACCGGTCCGGTCCGCGGCCTTGTAGGCGAAGGCAGGCATTTACGCCTCTTCCCTCACCACGCGCGCGACTTCCTCGACCGTGGTCACGCCCGCCCGCACCTTGGCGACGCCGTCATCGACCAGCGCCGGATTCTCCTGGCGGGCATGCGCCTCCAGATCGGCTTCGGACGCGCCGTCATGGATCAGCTTCTGGAACCGATCATCGACCGCGACGACTTCGTACAGGCCGGCGCGGCCGCGATAGCCCTCGCCGTGGCACTCGGCACAGCCATTGGCGCGCCACAGCGTCTCGCCGGGGCGGATCGCGTCGCCGAGCAGCAGGGCGTCGCCCTCGCTCGCCACATCCTGCGTCCGGCAATTGGGGCACAGCCGGCGCACCAGCCGCTGCGCGCACAGCCCGACGACCATCGGCGCCAGCAGATAGCGCTCGACCCCCATGTCGATCAGCCGGGTGACCGATCCCACCGCGCTGTTGGTGTGGAGCGTGGACAGCACGAAATGGCCGGTCATCGACGATCGCACCGCGACCTGCGCGGTTTCCTGGTCGCGAATCTCGCCGACCATGATGACGTCGGGGTCCTGGCGCAGAATGGCCCGCAGCCCGCGCGCAAAGGTCATGTCGGTGCGCGGATTGACCTGGGTCTGGCCGATGCCGGCCAGCTCATACTCGATCGGATCCTCGACCGTCATGATGTTGCGCTTCCGGTCGTTCAGCCGGTTGAGCGCGGCGTAGAGCGTCGTCGTCTTGCCCGAACCGGTCGGCCCGGTGACCAGCAGCATGCCGTGCGGCCGTTCCAGCAGCCGGGTGAAGACGGTGCGGTCGCGCTCGCTCATGCCGAGCACTTCCATGTCGAGGCGCAGCGATCCCTTTTCGAGGAGACGCATCACCACCCGCTCGCCATGCTGGGTCGGGATGGTCGACACGCGCGCATCGACATCGTGCCCGCCGATGCGCAGCGTCACGCGGCCGTCCTGCGGCACGCGCTTCTCGGCAATGTCGAGCTTCGCCATCACCTTGATGCGGCTGACCAGCAGCGGCGCCAGCGCGCGTTGCGGCTCCAGCATGTCGCGCAGCACGCCGTCGACGCGGAACCGCACCACCAGGCGCTTTTCCTGCGTCTCGATATGCACGTCCGACGCGCCTTCCTTCACCGCCTCGAGCAGCAGCGCGTTGATCAGGCGGATGACGGGCGAATCGTCGCGGCTGTCGAGCAGGTCGTCTACCGCAGCGGCGCTATCGGCCAGCGCGGCGAGGTCCATGTCGCCCATGTCGAGCTCGGCCGCGGCACCGGCGCTTCCGCTATAGGCGGTGCTGAGCGCGGTATCGAATTCGGCATCGCTCAGCGGGACGAAGGCGGCGGCAGGCGCCACGCGCTTCACCTCCAGCATCGCGTCGAGCGTGATACCCGGCCGGTGAAGACAGGCAATACCGCTTCCCTCCGGGCGCAGCAGCACGCCCTGGCGACGGGCATAGCTATAGGGCAGCAGCGGGACCGTGCTGGCGACGGCGACATCATCGATCATTGCGCGAAATCCACGACCGCGCTGATCCGGCCGGGTCCGGTCTGGCGCTTCATCTCGACCCGCTTGACGCGCAGCCGGCTGGTCGCCCCCAGATCGGCGAGCCACGACATCACCGCGTCATAGGGTGCATCGGCGATCGTCGCCCGAACACCGTCAGGAATGGTCGAGACCTGCACCGGCACCGACATGGCGGCGGCGGAGCTGTTCACCACTTCGGCGGCACCGCCGCTGCGCTGCGGCCGCTGAGGGGCAAGCGTTCCGGCGGCGCGGATGCGCGCATTGATCGTCTCATAGGTGCGGATATCGGCATAGGCCTTGGCCCGCGCATTCTGCAGCGGCAGCAGGATGCCGTAGAACAGCACGACCGCACCGATCAGCGTCGCCATGCTCGCGAACAGCACGCGCTCGCGTCGCGACCGGGCGCTCCACCAGGCGTCGAAACGGGCGATCGCGGCCTCGATGCCGCTGCGCTGGATGATCCGGACGATCACAGCGCAGCCGCCGAGATGCGGACCGATCCGTCGCTCGCCTCGGTCACCGTCGCCTTGATCCCGGCATTCTGGAGCGCGGCACGCACGCGCGCCGCCTGCCCCGGCTGGCCGTCGATATCCATCACCAGCGTCTCCGACTGGAATTGCATGCTGCGCGCATTGATCGCACCCAGCGGCGCCAGCGCCGACGACAGGCGCGACACCAGCGGAATGAAGCTCTGCGGCGCCGGTCCCGGCCCGGTCGGCAGCAGCGTGGCCACGCTGACCGCGAGATCGCCCTGCAGCGAAGTGCCCGGCGCCACCTGCTGGATCAGCGCGCGGGTATCGGCCTCGCGGCGGTCGGCAATCATCCGCAGCGCAACCGTGTCGGCCAGCGCGATGCCGGCATGCGCCACGGCACCCGCCGCGACGATCCATGCCGCGCGCCGCCAGGCATTCGACACCGGCCGCCCACGCCGGGCATAGAGCCCCTGACGCAGGTCGATCGCGGGCTTGCGCAGCCGCTGGCCCAGCGGAATGCTGTCGATGACCGTGCCGGTGACCGGCAGGTCGCCCGGATGACGATCGTTATAGGATTGCAGATTGGGCCGGCCCGCCGCCTGCCACGCAGGCTCCAGCATCACCTCGTCACAGGCGAAGCCGGCGCCGTCGGCGGCGCGGACCAGCGCGCGATGCTTCCACAGCTCGACCGTCCAGCCGGCATCGCCCTCGGGCCTGGGCAGCGTCAGCGCGTCGGGCACCATCGCGGCATGCGCCAGTCCGGCGTCCTCAGCGGCCAGGACCCAGCCCGCCATCACATCGTGCCGGACGACCGCGACCAGATAGCGTTTCGGCGCGACCTCCTCGCCGATCGCGAGATGCACCGAATCGATCGGGTCGGCGATCCGGTCCTCGATCGCGAAGGGCAGCGCCTCCATCCGCTTCGCGCGGTTGGACAGCGGCAGGTCGACCGCAAGCAGCAGCACCTGCTCCGTCGGCACCAGCAAGGTTGCGGGGCCGTCAGGGTCGTTTATGATCGGACCGCTGCCGGCGAGCGTCCACACGCCCTCAGCACGCCGGTCGGCATGCGGTTCGACTGTAACATTGCTTTCATGGACAGAACGCATGGGATCGCGATGCGCATAGAATTACGACAGTTCAAGGACAGCGTGACATCACGCGACAATAACCGCAAGCCGGTGCCGCAATCCGAAGCCGGCCTGACGCTGATCGAGATGATGATCGTGCTGGTCATCATCGCGGTCGTCGCCGGCCTGGTCACGGTCAATGTGATGGGTCGCCCGGATGAGGCACGCGTCACGACCGCCAAGGCGGACATCAAGACGATCTCCAGCGCGCTGGCGATGTACCGTCTGGACAATGGCGACTATCCCACCACCGAACAGGGATTGAAGGCGCTCGCGGTGCAGCCCTCGCCGGCGCCGCCCGCCTGGCGCCAATATGTGCCAGAGCCGCCCAAGGATCCCTGGGGCCGCGACTATGTCTATCGCAACGAGAATGGCGGCTTCACGATCGTCTCGCTGGGCAAGGACGGCAAGCCGGGCGGCGAAGGCGTCGACGCCGACATCAGCGGCACTGGCCAATAGGGCCTGTGCGGGGGGGACATGCCATAGCGCCCGGGGAAACCGGGCTGACGCTGATCGAGATGATGATCGTGCTGGTCATCATCGGCGTTTCGGCCGGCGCGGTCGTGCTCGGCATCGGCAGCGCGACCCGCGCGCCGACGGTCGAGAGCGAGGCACGCCGGCTCGCGACCGTGCTTCAGTCGGCGTCGGACGATGCGATGCTGGGCGACCGGATGATGGCGTTCACCGTGACCGACGACGGCTATGGCTTCGCCACGATCGGCAGCGACGGGAAGACGGTGATCAGCCCGGACAAGGCCCTCGCTTTTCATCAACTGCCCGCCGGCATGGTGATGACCGTCAGCGTGAAGCCGCCGGTGATCCTTGGGGCCGATGGCGCCGGCGAACCGATGACCGCCAGCATCCAGAGCGGGCGACAGAATTGGGTCGTGACCTATGACGGGATGACCGCGGGCGTGATCCAGGGGCAGCCAGAGAAATGAGCGAGGATGACGGCTTCTCGCTGATCGAGGCGATGGTCGCGCTCGCGGTGCTGGCGATCGCATCGGTCGGGCTGATGCGCGCGGTCGAATCGCATATCGATTCGACCCGCGGGCTGGAACGGCGGACGATCGCCATGTGGGTCGCCGAGAACCGCCTGGCCGAGATCGAACTGGGCATGGCGACGGGCGGCGAGGCCCAGCCGGTCGACATGCTGGGCCAGCAATGGCGCGTCGATGTCGAGCGCACCCGGACCGACGATGCCGAGATCAACAAGATCCGCATCCGCGTGTTCCAGGGTCAGGAGAAAGCAGCGCTTGCAACGCTGGACGGCTTCGTGGACGGAAGGCGCGGATGATCCTGCCCAGCCTGACCCCTCGCCAGACGCGCACCGCACTCAACCTGCTGACCGCCGGGATGGTGATTTCGGTCGCCTGGGCGCTTGCCGGGCTGACCTGGCGGCTGGCCGGCCATGCCGGGACTGGCGCGATCATGGTCCCGTCGGGCCGGACCGCACCCGGCGCGTCCCCGGACATCGCGCCGGTGCTGGCGCTCTCCCCCTTCGGCAAGGTGGCGGTCAGCGACGCGACGCGGCCGACCGCACTGCCGCTGATCCTGCAGGGCGTGGTCGCCGCGCAGCCTGCCGAGCTTTCGACCGCCTATATCATCGTCAGCGGAGCGCCTGCGGCGCCCTTCCATATCGGCGACAATGTCGGCGGCGGGACGATCCAGGCGATCCTGCGCGACCGCGTGATCCTGTCCAACGCCGGCCAGACCGAATATCTCGCCTTTCCCGACCCCAACGCACCGCCGCCCGCCGAAGGCGCCAACCCCAGCCTGCCAGGCGGCCCGCCACCCTCGGTCACCGGCACACAGCCGCCGCCCCCGACCAATCGCGCACCCAATCTGCTCGACGGTCCGCCGCGCGGGGGCGCCCCCGCCGCGCCGTCGACCGCAGCGATCATGCAGCGGTTCAACGCGACCCCGGTCGACGGCGGCTACCGCGTCGGCAACGCCGCGCTGCCGGGGCTCAAGGCGGGCGATGTGTTGATGTCGGTCAACGGCACGCCGCTCAGCGATCCTTCGGCGGCCGGCGCCGCCTTTACCGCCGCACAGGGCAGCGGCTCCGCCACCATCCAGGTCATGCGCGACGGGAAGCCGATGACGCTGACCGTGCCGCTGAAGTAAAGAGAGCATCCGTGACTGCGATTCGTTCGACCTTCGCCCTGATCGGGCTCGCCTCGCTGGCGCTCGACGCTACCGCGGCCGCCGCCCAGGCGGTGCAGGCGCCCGCCCCAGCCCCGCAGGATGCCGATGTCGTCATCAACATGCGCGGCGTCGAGATCGCCGATGTCGCCGACCAGGTGTCGCGCATCACCGGCCGCACGCTGATCCTCGATCCTGCCGTGAAGGGCCCGGTCACCGTCACCTCGGCCACGCCGCTGTCGCCCACCGGGGTTTGGGAGCTGTTCCAGTCGGTACTGCGCGCCAACGGCTTCGCGGCGGTGCGATCGGGCCGGGCGTGGCGCATCGTGCCCGCGGCCAATGCCGTCCGTGAGGGCGGCGTCCCGTCGCGCGGCGCATCGGGACAGGCGCTGGTGACGCGCATGGTGCGGCTCAGCAACGTGCCCTCGGCGGAAGTCGCGCGCGTCGTGCGCCCGCTGGTCGCGACCTTTGGCAGCGTCGAGCCGCTGACCAATCCGAACGCGATCGTCGTCACCGACTATGCCGACAATGTCCGCCGCATCGAATCGATCGCGCGGCAACTGGACAGCGGCAGCGGATCCAGCTTCGCCAGCATCGCGCTGCGCAACGGCAACGCCCCCGATGTGGCGCAGACGCTGACGACCGTGCTGGGCGACGGCGTGCGCGTCGCATCCGACGTGCGCAGCAACACGGTGATCGTGCGCGGCATGCCCGCGGTCGTCTCCGAGGCCCGCCGCATCGCCGCATCGCTCGACCAGCCGGGCGGCGCGACGCCGATCACCCGCATGTTCCGCCTGAACTATGCCGATTCCGAATCGGTGACCGAGGTGCTGCGCGGCATTCTCGGGCAGGAAGGCGAAGCGTCCAATCCCGTCGCGCGGTCGCTGCGCCAGCAGGGCGGCAGCCGCCTCAACCAGCTCGGCCGGCGCAACACGTCGCCGCTCAATTCGCTCGCGACCAACAATGCCAACACCAACGCCGCCACCGCGGCGATGACCGCCAATGCGCTGGGCGGCAACAGCGGCCTGGGCAGCACGTTGGGCGGCCAGTCGCAGGGCCTGGCGGGCGGTAATAGCAGCTCCACCTCGGGCAGCGGAACGACCCCGGCGCAGGGTTTCTCGACTCCCGACGTCACCATCCAGCCGGCGCCCGAGCTCAACGCGATCGTCGTGCGCGGTACGCCGGCGGTGATCGCATCGATCGAGCCGCTGATCACCGATCTCGACGTGCGCCGGCCGCAGGTGGTGATCGAGGCGGCGATCGCCGAGATCACCGGCGACACTGGCGAGCAATTGGGCGTGCAACTGGGCTTCGGCGGCGCACAGCTCGGTCTGCGCAGCGGGGGCGGCACCTCATTCTCGACCGCCGGCTCCTCGCTCGGGACGATCCTGACCGCGCTGGGCGTGCCCGCCGGCCGGGTGCTCGGCGAGGGGCTGACCGCGAACATCAACATCACCGACGATTTCGGCGTGCTGGTTCAGGCGCTGGGCACCTCGAGCAAGTCGAACCTTCTGTCGGTGCCTCAGGTGACGGTGCTGGACAATGAAGCGGCGGAGATCGTCGTCGGCCAGAATGTCCCGTTCGTCACCGGATCGATCCTGACCAACAGCAACTCGGCGACCCCCTATACGACGATCGAGCGCCAGGATGTCGGCATCACGCTGCGCATCATTCCGCGGATCAACGCCGGCGACACCGTCCGGCTCGAGGTCAGTCAGGAAGCCTCGACCATCGCCACCGGCCTGACGGTGCAGGCGTCAGACCTGATCACCAACACCCGCACCATCACCACGACGGTGCTGGCCGACAATGGCCAGACGATCGTGCTGGGCGGCCTGGTCGCGGACGATTATCTCGAGGCGCGGCGCCAGGTGCCGATCATCGGCGACATCCCGATCGTCGGCGAATTGTTCAAGAGCCGCCGCGAGTCGCGTTCCAAGCGCACGCTCTTCATCTTCCTGCGCCCGACCATCCTGCGCGACAGCCTGGATGCGGAGTCGGTAACGGCGAGCAAATATGCCCGGCTGCGCGCCGACGAACTCGACAATGGCCGCAACACCAGCCTGTTGCTGAAGCCCCAGGCGCCGCGCCTGACGGTGGAGATCGACGGGATCTACTGAGCGGGCGGCGATTCTTCGTCGCTTGCCGCCGCGGCTCCGTCCGCGGTGGGCAGCGGCACACGCACCCGCTGGGCGCCGCGGGTGAAATAGCCCGCGTCGATCGACAGGCTTTCCAGCTTCCACCCGTCGACGCTGGCACCCACCGCCAGCGTGCGAGTGCTTCCCTCGACAGTCTTCACCAGCGCGACCGCGTCCTGGTCCAGCCGCCCGACGATCCCGACCAGCGCGGGCGCATCCTGTGGTGCACTCTCCGTCGCCAGCCCTGCCGGCGCGGCGAACAGCGTCCGCTCATAGGCGGAGGACAGCGCCGGCGCGGGCGGCGCGGCGATCGGCGCAGTGGACTGCCGCCGCGGCGCCTCCGCCTGTCGATCGCCTGGCACCACCAGCGCAAGCGGCATCGCCACCGCGAACAGTCCCGCGACCGCCAGCGCGATCCGCTCGTTCCGCGCGATCACGGCTTCACCGCTACGGCGTCGCCGCTCAGCCGCACCCCGCCTTCGATCGCCGCGAGCCGCCAGCTGCGCATCCGCACCAGCGGCGCCTCGCGCTCCAGCGCATCGGCCAGCGCGATCACCGCCTTTTCCGGACCCGAGATCCTGAGCCGGATCGTGATCAGCGCGCCGACCCCCTGTACCGGCACCGCTTCCTCGACCAGCACACCACCGCTGCGCGCGCGCTCGCGGATCTGCGCCACCAGCGCCTGCGGATCACTCAGTGCCAGTCCCTTGGCGACCAGCGGCCCACGCGCCGCGGGCGGTGCCGCCAGTGCAGCGCTCAACGTCGCCCTCTCCTCACGCGCCGCGCCGAGCCTGCCCAGCGCAGTCCCGACCGAGGGCGCCAGCGCCAGCAGCAGCGCCAGCCCGCCGCCCACGCCCCAGGCGATCGGCGAGTCCTTCATTCGCCCCGCTCCTTCAACGAGACGATCATGCCCTGGTCCGACTGGCGCTGTCCGGCGTCGCGCAGCCCGGCCAGCACCGGCTCGCGCCTCAGCGCCTCGCGCAACCGGTCGGGATCGGCCGCAGCTACCTCGACCTCCAGACGTCCGGCAGCATTGCGCTCGACCCGGACCAGCGACGATTCGGGCGGGATCGCCCGCGCCAGAGCGTCGAGCGTGACGCCCGCCCCCGGTCGCCGCACCAGCGCCACCAGCGTCTCGCGATCCGCCGCCGCCTGCCGCTCGGCCGCAATCCGCGGCGCCAGCTTCTCGCGCAGCGCCGCCGCATCGCCCCTCGCAGACGCGCCTGCCCAACTCGCCGCCGCCACCGTCAGGATCGGCCCCAGCGCGATGATCCCGGCGAGCGCTGCGGCGACACGCCAGTCGCCGCCCTGCCCCGCCTCGCGCGGTTCCTGCACCTCGACCGCGACCGGCGGCGCACGCCGTGCGTCGATCCGCGCCCGCGCCGCGTCTGCGATGCGCCCGCTCAGGCTGGTGCCGGGTCGATCCTCGCTCATCCTCGCGCCGCTGGCGCAAAGCCGGGGCGAAGGCAAGAGCCGTCATCAACCTGTCCCCATACCGTCATCGTAACGACTTCGCGCATGCATCACCGCGCAATCCACGCCTCGCAAAGCGGCGGTCGATTCGGGCGCGCATGCCCGGAGCGCAAAGGGGACTTGCATCCAATGACCGAGATCAGCTTCGGCTATACCGACGGCGACGTCGACACCAATATGAGCGCGACCGAGTCGCTCAACGACATGGTCGCCCAGCGCTATTCGCGCCGCGAGATGATCCGTAACGGCAGCGTCGCGCTGACCGGCGCCGTGTTCGGCGGCTCGGTCCTGGCGGCTTGCGACAGCGACGACAACTTCTCCACCAATCCCGCCCCGGTGGTGACGGCCGGCTCGAGCGGGGCGACGACAGCCGGCCGCGTCGTCACGCTGACCGGCGCCGCGGGCGACAATGCGACCATCACCGGAACGGCCTGGACCCAGGTTTCTGGCCCGACCGTCTCGCTCAGCACGCCGTCTGCGCTTTCTACGACGTTCATCGCGCCCGCGGTGTCCACTGCGACTGACCTCGTCTTCCGCTTCGCCGCAACGGACAACAGCGGTAACACGACCACCACCGACACGACCGTCCGGGTCAGCCTCGCCGCGCTGGGCTTCACCGCGGTCGCGAAGAACAAGAACGACGTCGTCACCGTGCCCGCTGGCTACACCGTCCAGATCGGCGCGCGCCTGGGCGACCCGATTGCCAACGGCGTTGCTGCCTTCGCCAATAACGGCACCGACACCAATTATGCCCAGCGTATCGGCGACCATGGCGACGCGCTGTCCTGGTATGGGCTCAGCGCCGCCGGCGCGCGCGACGACAGTGCCTCGACCCGCGGCCTGATCGTTCAGAACCACGAGAACATCAATCAGCAGTATCTCCACGTCGCCGGCGCGACCACGACCGGCGGCGCCCGCCCCGAGGCGGAGGCGCTCAAGGAGATCGAGTGCCACGGCCTGTCGGTCGTCGAATATGCTGAAGGCGCGAACCGCCAATGGGCCTATGTCCAGGCGAGCAGCTTCAACCGCCGCATCACGCCGAACACGCCGGCGGTATTCAACGGCCCGGTGCGCGGCACCGACTTCCTCAAGACCGCCTATTCCAAGGACGGCACGACCGGCCGCGGCACGATCAACAATTGCGCCAATGGCCACACCCCCTGGGCGACCAACCTGACCTGCGAGGAGAATTGGGCCGGCTATTTCCGCCGCTCGGGCGACAATGCCGCGCGCACGGTCAAGGAACTGACCGGTCTCAGCCGCTACGGCGTGACCAGCAGCACCGGCAGCTATGGCTGGTCGAGCGTCGTCGCTGCGGACTCCGCCAACACGACCTTCCGCCGCTGGGACGCGCGCGCGACCGGCGCCGATGCGCTGGCCGATTTCCGCAACGAACCCAATCAGTTCGGCTGGGTGGTCGAGGTCGATCCGTACAATCCGTCGGCCGCGCCGCGCAAGCGCACCGCGCTGGGCCGGATGGGCCATGAAGGCTGCTGGCCCGGCAATTTCGTCGCCGGTCGCAAGCCCGCCTTCTACATGGGCGACGATTCGCGCCGCGAATATCTGTACAAGTTCGTGTCGGCCACGGCCTGGTCGGCGGCCGATGCCACCAATGCGGATCGCCTCGCGATGGGCGACAAGTATCTCGACGCCGGCACGCTGTACGTCGCGAAGTTCAACGCCGACGGCACCGGCACATGGCTGCCGCTGGTATTCGGCACCGGCCCGCTGACCGCCTCCAACGCCACCTATCCCTTCGCCAGCCAGGCGGACGTGCTCGTCCACACCCGCCTTGCCGCCGACGCGGTCGGCGCGACCCCGATGGACCGTCCGGAATGGACCGCGGTCAATCCGGTCACCGGCGAAGTCTATCTGACGCTGACCAACAATAATGCGTCGCTGCGCCCGCTGAACGGCACGGATGCCGCGAACCCGCGCCACTATAACGACCCCTATGGCACGGCGGGCAGCGCCCAGTACGGCAACCCCAACGGTCATATCGTCCGCCTGCGCGAGGATGGCGACACGACCGAGGCGCTCAGCTTCAAGTGGGACATCTATCTGTTCGGCGCCGGCGCGGATCTGGATCCGGCCAACATCAACCTGTCGGGCCTGACGGCGGACAACGACTTCTCCAGCCCGGACGGCCTGTGGTTCGGCCGGCCGCAGAACGCCTCGGGCCTGGTCAAGCCGGTGCTGTGGATCCAGACCGATGACGGTGCCTATACCGACGTCACCAACTGCATGATGCTGGCCGCCATCCCGGGCACCGTCCAGGACGGCACGACCAAGACGATCACCAACACCGGCTCGGGCGGCGCCACCGCCACCCAGGCGACCCGCATCGGCGCAGCGGCAACCGCCGCCACGCTGAAGCGCTTCCTGGTCGGGCCGGTCGAGTGCGAGATCACCGGCGTCGATTCGACCCCGGACGGCCGCACGCTGTTCGTCGGCATCCAGCATCCGGGCGAAGGCGGCACGCCCGCCGCACCGACCAGCCACTGGCCGGCCAGCCAGTCGGGTACGGCCGGCGCCACGGTACGCCCGCGCTCGGCGATCGCCATCATCACCAAGAATGACGGCGGCGTCGTCGCGCTCTGATCCGAGCTCAGCGAATGCAAAAAGGGGGAGACCGGGCAACCGGCCTCCCCCTTTTCTATTCCCTCACTCTGCGCCCCAGGAGCCTGCGGCTCCGGGGGAGGGAAAGAACCTAACGATCGGCTCGAACGCCGTTCAGTTGTCCGTCCGACTGATGATGTTCACCGTCCCGTCGGGCTTCACCGTCAGCAGGTGGAGCGTCCCGTCCTTGCAGGTTGCGCGCCAGGCCGGCTGGCCCTGGTAATCGTCGACCCGCTCCGACTTGGTCACGCCGTCGCAGCGGAAGCCCGAATCCATGATCGCGCGGACGAACGGGATGTTGCGCTGGCTCTCGGTCATGCCCAGCACGGTCGCCAGCGCGTTGCCCTGCTCGGCGCCGTTGCCGACCATCGCTTCCTCGTTCAGCGCGGTCTCGTCTGCCGGCACCACGATGTCGCCCGGCTGGGCCAGGTCGTTGGCGACCGTCTGGTTGTTCGTCGTGCCCGACGAGCATGCCGTTGCCAGCAATCCCGCGGCGACGGCGCCGATCCATGCCTTATTCATGGTAATCTCCTTGTCCGTTCTGAATGCCTTGCCCGCCGACGCGGTTCCGTCAGCGCTCATAGGCCTTGGGCAGGCCCTTCTCCTTCGGGTCCCAATAGCGATCGCGCAGACGAGTCTGGCGATTGGTCAGCGGCTGTTCGACGCCGTCGATGAACACGGTCACCGCCGCCGTTCCGACTTCAAGCGGATCGCCGTCCCAGACCACGACATCGCCGCGCCGTCCGGCGCGCAGCGATCCGAACTCGTCGCCCATGCCGATCGCCTCGGCCGGCTTCGAGCTGATCGTGGCGAAGGCCGCGCCCCAGTCGAGCCCGTTCGCCCCGGGAATGCGGTTCAGCGCCACCAGATTGCCGGCATATTGCTTCACCAGCCGCGCCTGTCGCGCCTCGTCGTCGTTGATCATGCCGATGCCGACGGTCACCCCCGCCGCCTTCAGCCGGCCGATGTTGGACTGGGTCGCCGCCAGCGATTCGAACGATGCCGGCAGGTCGGCCAGCGCGCTGGCGATCACCGGCACGCCCGCCGCGGCGATCTCGCGCGCGACGGTCCACCCCTCGGTCGCGCCGACCAGCACGATCCGCAGCTGCGGCATCTCGCGCTTCAGGCCCAGCACCACCAGGATGTCCGATCCGCGCTCGACATGGATCAGCAACGGCACCTTGCCCTGGATCACCGGCTGCAGCGCCTCTGCATCGGCGCGGGTCAGGAACGCATCCTTGCCGCGATCGACATAGCTGGCCGGGTTGCGCGCATAATCTCGCGCCTCGAACAGCGCGTTGCGTAGCGTGGCATAGGCGGCCGGACGGCTACCTCCGCCATTGCCCGCGCCGGTCTCGCCATATTCCAGGAACTGGAAGGCGCGCGGCTTGGTCACCGCGTCCATGTCGGCACCCAGGTCGATGACCGCGCCCTGCCCGCCGAAGATCGATCCCGAGTCGCCCGGGGCCACGACCGCGCGGGTCACCCCTTCGGAGCGGTTGAGCGCGACCGCGCTGGTCTTCGGGTTGACCGCGGGGGCGACGTCCAGCGCCGCATGGAAGGGCGAGTTGCGCGCATTGGCATCGTTGGTCTCCGACACGCCATCGACCTCGACGATGCCCAGGCGGGAGAAGCCGGCAAAGATGCCGGGCGAGACCCATTTGCCCTGCGCGTCGATCACGCGGACGCCGGCGGGCACGGCGACGCCCTGCCCGGCCGCGACCACGCGGCCGGCGCGGATGACGACGGTGCCGCCATCCACCGGCGCGGCGCCGTCGCCGATGACCAGCTTGGCATTGGTGATCGCGACATCCTGCGCGAGTGCGGGCGCTGCGATGGCGACGGCCGCCGCTGCGGCCGAGAGGAGCAGAGCCTTCATCACTTCACGTCCCCCTCGCCCGGCTGGCCCAGTTCGAAGTCGGACACGGGCCGCAATTTCGGATTGTTCGCATCGTACAGCAGCGCGCCGTCGACCCAGACCATCTGCGGCCGGGTGTAGACGCTGAACGGATTGCCGTTCCACAGCACGACATCGGCCATCTTCCCGGCCTTCAGGCTGCCGGTCCATTTGTCGATGCCCAGTGCCTTGGCCGGATTGATCGCCAGCCAGCGCCACGCCGTCTCCTCGCTGATCGGGAAGCCCGCGCGAATGCCCGCCTGGCGCGCCTTGGCGACTTCCTGGTTCAGCCGCTGGATGCCGTTGGCGTCGTCCGAATGGATCATCGCGCACGCGCCTTCCTTTTCCAGGATGGCGAGATTTTCGGTGATGGCGTCATAGGATTCCATCTTGAACCCCCACCAGTCGGCCCACACCGCCGCGCAGGTGTTGTTGGCCTTCAGCAGGTCGGCGATCTTGTACGCCTCGGTCGCATGATGGAAGGCGGTGACGCGGTATCCGAACTCCTTGGCCATATCCATCACCAGCGCCATCTCGTCGGCGCGGTAGCAATGGTTCTGGACCAGGATCTCGCCGTCCAGCACGCCGCGCAGCGTATCCATCTGGATGTCGCGCGCAGGCGGCTCGCCCCCCTTTTCCTCATATTTGTCCCAGCGGCGGCCATATTCGACCGCCTTGGCCCAGGTTGCGCGATCGACCGCGATATTGCCCATCCGGGTCGACGGCGCGCGCTGGCGCCCGCCATAGACGCGCTTGGGATTCTCGCCGCACGCCATCTTCAGGCCATAGGGTGCGCCGGGAAACTTCATCCCCTGCGCGGTGCGGGCATACACATTCTTCAGCACGACCGACCGGCCGCCGAACAGATTGGCCGAGCCCGGCAGGATCTGCAGCGTGGTGACGCCGCCATTGGTCAGCGCGCGCGAAAAGCCGGGATCCTGCGGCCAGACGCTATGCTCGGCCCAGACCTCGGCCGTCACCGGGGCGGTCGCCTCGTTGCCATCGGACAGCGCCTGAACGCCGGGCGAGGGATAGTCGCCCAGATGGCTGTGGATGTCGATCACGCCGGGGGTCACGTAATTGCCCTTGCCATCGACGACGGTCGCGTCTCCGGCGGCCAGGTCGCGGCCGACCGCGACGATCTTGCCCTCGCGGAACAGCACCGACCCGCCGTCGATCCGGCCGCCCTCGCCGTCGAGGATGACCACATTGGTGATCAGCGTCGGACGCCCGGGATAGGCGCGATAGGTCGAGGGAAACGGGTCGTGATTATAGCCCTTGCCCTTGCCGGGTCCTTTCGCCGCCGGCTCGGACGATGCCGTCCGCGGTTTCGAGCCTTCGCTCGCGCAGGCGGCAAGCGACAGCGCCGCCCCCGCCAACAGGATCATTCTGACCACCAATGTCTCTCCCCTGGTTCCGGACGGTTCGGAACCGTCATGACCGCCTTGATGGCGGTTTGGACCGGCGCATGGCAAGCACGAAGGCGCGCGCGGGCCTTAAGGGCGAGCCTTTTCAACACCTGATCGCCCTCTCTTGCGGATGGCATCACGCGACGGTGACAAGCGATAACCCTGCGCCTAGGAGGGGGCGTTGCAAAGGGAGACGAACCGCGTGGGACTGCTGATCGCGATCGAAGGCGCCGACGGCGTGGGCAAGGCGACCACGGCTGGCATGCTGTGCGAGACGCTGAACGCGATGGGGCGCAGCGCCACGGTCATCTCCTTCCCGCGCTATGGCAACACCGTCGGCGGCGTCACGATCGGCCGTTTCCTGGCCGGCGACATGCCGGTTCCCGTCACCCCCAAGGCTGCGGCGGTGCTCTATGCGCTCGACCGGCTGGAATCGCGCGACCACATCCTGAAGGCCCAGGCGACGCACGACATGGTCATCTTCGACCGCTATGTCGCCTCCAACATGGCCTATCAGGGCGCGAAGCTGGACGGGGACGCCGCCGATCTGCTCGCGTGGATCGCCGAGTTGGAAACCGGGCAGTTCGCCCTGCCCGTCCCCGACCTCAATATCTATCTCGACACGCCGTGGGACCTGGCCCGCGCGCTGATCCTGCAAAAGGCGCAGCGCAGCTATACCGACCGCAGCTTCGACGAGCATGAGTCGGACGCGGCCCTGCAGTTGCGGGTCCGCCAGATGTACGGCCAGATCGCTGCCGCCGGCCTGCTCGGCCGATGGAAAACCGTACAGGCCAGCGCGGATGGCGAAATGCGTGCCTCCGCGACCATCGTCGCAGAGATCATCGACCATATCAGCGTCGCCGCGCGCTGACCCCAGTTTCCAGAACGCTTGACAGCCGCCCCCGCGCGCCACAATGGTAGCGCTATCAAACAACGATCATTGGGCGGGGATTGATCTTGGAAGCGTTCACAGCTGAAATGCTGCCTGTCGACATTGCCGACGCCGTACTGGTCGGCCGTCTCCTGCTCGACTCTGGCCCCAGCCCCGTCATCGTCCGCGGCGGCGTGGTCCATGACGTGTCGCGTCAGGCGCCGACGGTCGCCGACCTGCTCGAGCGCGACGATCTGACCAGCCTGTCGGGCGATGAAATTGGCCGTGTCGAGGATCTCGATCCCGCAAGGCTGCTCGCCCCGATCGACCTGCAATGCGTCAAGGCGGCAGGCGTTACCTTTGCCCTTTCGGCAATCGAGCGGGTGATCGAAGAGCGCGCGCGCGGCGACTCCGACCAGGCCTCCGAAATCCGCGGCGATCTTGAGTCGCGCGTCGGATCGGGCATCCGATCGGTCGTCCCCGGCACGCCCGAGGCCGCCAGCCTGAAGGCAGCGCTGATCGAGGCGGGCATGTGGTCGCAGTATCTCGAGGTCGCGATCGGCCCCGATGCGGAGATCTTCACCAAGGCGCCGGTGCTGTCGTCGGTCGGCTGGGGTGCCGAGATCGGCGTGCGATCGGACAGCGACTGGAACAATCCCGAACCCGAAGTCGTGATGATCGTCGACCGCAGTGGCACGATCCGCGGCGCGACACTTGGCAATGACGTCAATCTGCGCGACTTCGAGGGTCGCTCGGCCCTGTTGCTGGGCAAGGCCAAGGACAATAACGCCTCGACCTCGATCGGGCCGTTCATCCGCGTCTTCGACGACCGCTTCACGCTCGACGATGTCCGCGCCGCGGAGATCGACCTCGTGATCGAGGGGCCCGAAGGCTATCGGCTCGAAGGCACCAACAAGATGAGCCAGATCAGCCGCGATCCGACCGAACTGGTCCGCCAGGCGCTGAGCGAGCATCAATATCCCGACGGCTTCGCGCTGTTCCTCGGCACCTTGTTCGCGCCGATCCAGGACCGCGACCATCCCGGCCGCGGCTTCACCCACAAGACCGGCGACCTGGTCAGCATCTCCAGCCCGAAGCTGGGCAAGCTGGTCAACCGCGTCACCACCAGCAAGGCCGCCGCCCCCTGGGCGTTCGGCATCCGCGATCTCATGCGCAACCTGGCCGAACGCGGCCTGCTTGCCCAGCCCGTCAATGGCTGAGCGCCTGCAGCCCGCGCGCCGCGGCTGCCCCTCAAGTTTCTGGAAGACCCTCGAATGTCGGAAGCCGATCCCATGACCACCACGCTGACCCGCGATCTGCGCGCGATCTACCCCAGCCTGGAAGGCAAGCGCGTGCTGATCACCGGGGGCGGATCGGGAATCGGCGCGGGGCTGGTCGAGGGGTTCGTCCGCCAGGGGTGCGACGTGACCTTTTTCGACATCGCCCAGGCGGACTCGGAGGAACTGGTCGCCAGCCTG
Source organism: Sphingomonas sp. BL-S-25 (assembly GCF_055521555.1). Classification (NCBI taxonomy): domain Bacteria; kingdom Pseudomonadati; phylum Pseudomonadota; class Alphaproteobacteria; order Sphingomonadales; family Sphingomonadaceae; genus Sphingomonas; species Sphingomonas sp. BL-S-25. The sequence goes on along the minus strand of NZ_CM145486.1, from coordinate 3,570,337 downwards.
TCGGGCGCGGCGAAGACACCGGTGTTCCACCATATGGACCTGACCGACACCAAGGCGCTGCAAGCGAAGATCGCCGAAGCGATTGCCGAGGCTGGCGCGTTCGATATCCTGATCAACAATGCCGCGAATGACGATCGCCACACGATCGACGAGATCACCGAGGATTATTGGGAAAACCGCCTCAACGTAAACCTCAAGCACCTGTTCTTCTGCGCCCAGGCGGTGATTCCGGGCATGCGCGAACAGGGCGGCGGCGTGATCGTCAATCTCGGCTCGATCTCCTGGCATCTCGCGCTGGAAGGGCTGACGCTCTACCAGACGGCCAAGGCGGCAATCGAGGGGCTGACGCGCAGCTTCGCACGCGAACTCGGCCCCGACAATATCCGCTCGGTCTGCATCGTGCCGGGAAATGTCCGAACCCCGCGCCAGCTGAAATGGTACACGCCCGAGGGCGAGGCAGAGATCGTCAACGCCCAGTGTCTCAAGGGGCGCCTGGTCCCCGATGATATCGCCGCAATGGCGCTGTTCCTCGCCTCCGCCGATGCTCGGCTGGTGACCGGCCACACCTATTTCGTCGACGCGGGCTGGCGCTGAGATGACCGTGCAGCGCTCCGAGCCCGTCAGCGTCTGGCAGCTCGGCGCGCCGCTGGGCGAAGGTCCGGTGTGGGTGCAGCGCGACCCGGCGCTGTGGTTCACCGACATCAAGAGCCACCGCATCCACCGCTTCGACCCGGCGACAGAGGTGAAGACCAGCTGGGAAGCGCCCGACCAGGTCGGCTTTGCGCTGCCGATTGCCGGCGGCGGCTTCGTCGCGGGCCTCAAGACCGGCCTTGCCCGGTTTGACGAGCGCAGCGGCAGCTTCACGCCGTTGGTCGATCCCGAGCCTGCCTTGCCCGACAACCGGCTGAACGACGGCACGGTCGATCCGCAGGGGCGGCTGTGGTTCGGAACGATGGACGATCACGAGGCGGCCGAGACCGGCACGATCTGGCGGCTCCACGCCGATGGGAGTTGCGTGGCCGAAAGCCCCAATTACTCGATCACCAACGGCCCCGCGCTCAGCCCCGATGGCCGCACCCTGTATCACACCGATACGCTGGGCGGGTTCATCTATGCCTGCGACGTCGGTGATGACGGATCGCTGTCGAACCGCCGCCTGTTCGCCACCATTCCGAACGAGGAAGGCTATCCCGACGGACCCACCGTCGATGCCGAGGGGTGCGTGTGGACCGGGCTCTACAAGGGCTGGGCGGTGCGCCGCTATTCGCCCACCGGCGAGCTGCTCGAGACGATCCGTTTCCCGGTCAGCGCCATCACCAAGATCGCGTTCGGTGGCCCCGAGCTGAAGACGGTGTTCGCCACGACCGCGAACAAGCATTGCAGCCCCGAGGATCTGGAGGCCGAGCCCCAGGCCGGTGACCTGTTCTCGTTCGAGGTCGACGTACCCGGCCTGCCCGGCGTGGAGGTTTCGGTCGGGATCTAGCTCAGCCGAACGCTTCCAGGATCGGGCACGGGCCGCGGCTGGCGGCGCACTGGCCCGCCAGCCTGCGCAGGGAGGCACGTGCTGCTTCCAGTTCGGCGATCTTCGCGTCAAGCGCGGCGATCCGCTCCTCGGCCAGCGCGCGGGCGCGGCCATGGTCGTGCCCTGCATCGAGTTCGAGCAGCTCGCCAATCTGTTCAAGCGTGAAGCCGGCGGCCTGGGCCGAGCGGATGAAGCGCAGCCGTCCGACCGCCGCATCGTCATAGCGCCGGACGCTGCCTGCGCCCCGCGGCCGATCGGGCGTGCCCAGCAGGCCGCGGCGCTGATAATAGCGCACCGTCTCCACCCCCACCCCGCCCGCGGCGGCCAGTTTCGCGATGGTCAGTCCCGCCATGTCTTGACTCCGTACCATGGTACGGACCCCATATGGTCCGGCGACGGTTGAGCCGCAAGGAGACCCCGATGACCGACGCCGCGCCGAAACGCGCCATTCTCTATCGCATGGTATTGCCCGACCATGTCTGCCCCTATGGCCTCAAGTCGCTGCATCTGCTGCGCAAACATGGCTATCAGGTCGAGGATCGCCCGCTGCGCACCCGCGCCGAGACCGATGCGTTCAAGGCAGAGCATGGCGTGAAGACCACGCCACAGACCTTTATCGACGGACGACGGATCGGCGGCCATGATGACCTGACCGCCTTTCTCGGCAAGCCGGTGCGCGATCCCGACGCGACGAGCTATCGCCCGGTAATCGCGCTGTTCGCCATGACCGCGCTGATGGCGTTGGCGGCGAGCCAGGCGGTCCATGGCACACCCTTCACGATCCGCGCGGGCGAGTGGTTCATCGCCTTCAGCATGTGCGTGCTCGCGCTGCTGAAGCTCCAGGATATCGAGCGTTTCTCGACCATGTTCCTCAACTACGACCTGCTCGCGCGGCGCTGGGTGCCCTATGGGCGGATCTATCCCTTTGCCGAGGGTGGCGCGGGGGTGCTGATGGTCGCCGGGGCGCTGACCTGGCTGTCGGCGCCGGTGGCGCTGGTGATCGGGACGATCGGCGCGGTGTCGGTGTTCAAGGCGGTCTATGTCGACCGTCGCACGCTGAAATGCGCGTGCGTCGGCGGGAGCAGCAATGTGCCGCTCGGCTTCGTCTCGCTGACCGAGAATGTGATGATGATGGCCATGTCGATCTGGATGGTATTTGGTCCAGTTCATTGACTATAGCGTAGATTGACCATAGGAAATTTCCTATGATCCAACACGTCCCCTACTGGTCCTATGTCGTGCTGCCCGCGCTGCTGCGAAATGCGCGAACCACATACGGCGAGGCGATGCGCAAGGCGCTGGCGGTCGTCGGCTGCGAGGACATGCCGCGCAGCGGGATGTACGTCGTCGGTGCATTGTCGCACGGCGACCTGAAGCTGGGGACCATCATCACCCAGATGGGCGTGTCGAAGCAGGCCGGCGGGCAGCTGGTCGATGCGCTGGTGCTGCGCGGCTATGTCGAGCGGGCGGTCGATCCCGAGGATCGCCGCCGCTTCGTCCTGACGCTGACCGATCGCGGTCGACGGGCGGCAGCGGCTCAGGCGATCGCGCGCGATGCGATCGACGAGGAACTGGTCGAGCGACTGGGCGAGGACAAGGTCATGCACGCCCGCGAGGTGCTCGGCACCCTCATCGACCTGCGCCATGAGGGTGCCGAAGCGGATCAGTGATTGTGGCGCGGCACCGTGTTGCTGGTGCCGCGATACTTGACCGCGAATTCCAGCGTGCCGCCCTGCCCCAGCTGGCCGGTCTTTTCGCGGAACAGCTCTTCCCAGGGCGTCTGGCTCTCGGGGATCGGCGGTGCCGGCTCGGCCTTGCGCCGGGCGATCTCGGCCTCGTCGACCAGCGCGTCGCAGCTGCCGCTGTTCAGGTCGATGCGGATCGCGTCGCCCGTGCGAAGCCAGGACAAGCCGCCGCCCACCGCGCTCTCGGGTGAGGCGTTGAGGATCGACGGGCTGTCCGACGTACCCGACTGGCGACCGTCGCCCAGCGTCGGCAGGCTCATGATGCCCTTCTGGATCAGGTGATCGGGCGGCTGCATGTTCACCACCTCGGCCGAGCCGGGCCAGCCGATCGGGCCGGAACCGCGGATCACGAGGATGCAATTCTCGTCGATGTCGAGCGCGGGATCGTTGATCCGGTGGTGATAATCGTCCGATCCGTCGAAGACGATCGCCCGCCCCTCGAACACGCCCTCGGCACCGGGACGCGAGAGATAGCGTGCCCGGAACTCGTCGGAGATCACGCTGGTCTTCATGATCGCCATGTCGAACAGATTGCCCTTGAGGACGAGGAAGCCGGCCTTTTCCTTCAGCGGGGCGTCGATCGGCCAGATCACCTCGGGATCGCGCACCGCGGCGTCGGCGACATTTTCGGCAAGGGTGCGGCCGGTGACGGTCGCGACCGAACCGTCGAGCATCCCGGCCTCGACCAGCATGCGGATCACCGCGGGGATGCTGCCCGCGCGGTGGAAGCGTTCGGACAGATATTGCCCCGCCGGCTGCATGTTGACCAGCAGCGGCAGGTCATAGCCGGTCATCCAGTCCTCGGGCGTGATCTCGACCCCGGCATGGCGTGCCATCGCGATCAGATGCGGCTGGGCGTTGGTCGAGCCGCCGATCGCGGTCAGCAGCTTGATCGCGTTGAGGAAGCTGGCGCGCGTCAGGATCTTTGACGGGCGCAGATCCTCATAGGCCATGTCGACGATGCGCTTGCCGGTCTCATACGCCATCTGGCCGCGCTCGCGGTAGGGCGCCGGGATCATCGCACAGCCGGGCAGCGACATGCCCAGCCCCTCGGCCAGGCTGTTCATCGTCGAGGCGGTGCCCATGGTGTTGCAATGGCCCGCCGACGGCGCGCTGTCGGTGGCGCGGCGCAGGAACTCGGCCTCGTCGATCTCGCCCGCGGCCATCTTGCGGCGGCTGCGCCAGATGACGGTGCCCGAGCCGACCAGTTCGCCCTCGTGCCAGCCGTCGAGCATCGGCCCGCCCGACAGGACGATCGCGGGAATGTCGACGGTCGATGCCGCCATCAGCGACGACGGCGTGGTCTTGTCGCAGCCGGTGGTCAGGATCACCGCGTCGATCGGATAGCCGTTCAGGATCTCGACCAGCCCGAGATAGGCCAGGTTGCGGTCGAGCGCCGCGGTCGGACGGCGACAATTCTCGAAGATCGGGTGAAGCGGAAATTCCATCGGCACGCCGCCCGCCGCCAGGATGCCTTCGCGTGCACGCTTGACCGTCTCCAGATGGATGCGGTTGCACGGCGCGATGTCGCTGCCTGACTGGGCGATGCCGATGATCGGCTTGCCCGACATCAGCTCGTCGCGGGTGATGCCGTAGTTCATGAAGCGCTCGAGATACAGCGCGGCCATGTCGGCGCGTCCGGGCGCGGCGAACCATTCGCGGGAGCGGAACGGGCGTGCGGGCGTGCGGGTCGTCATGTGATGCTCCAGTAACAATCCTCCCCAAGCTTGTCTCGGGGAGGGGGACCAGCCAAAGGCTGGTGGAGGGGCGTCGGGAGGGCGTCCGGCGCCTTCGGCGCCGCCCCTCCACCACCCCCTCCCCCGGCGAACCGGGGGAGGATTTTGGATCAGCCTTCCATTGCCTCGAGTTCCTTGCCCTTGGTTTCCCTGATGAACTTCTGGACGAGGAAAATGCTGATCAGCGCGCAAACCGCATAGAAGGTGTAGGCGCCGGCGAGGCTGTGCGCGGCCATTCCGGGGAAGGTCTGCGCGATCAGATAGTTGGCGAACCACTGGGCGAAGCCGCAGACCGCAAGTGCGGAGCCGCGGATCTGGTTCGGGAACATCTCGCCCAGCATGACCCACATCACCGGGCCCCAGGAGACGTTGAAGAAGACGACATACAGGTTGGCGGCGATCACCGCGACCATGCCAAGCTGGGTCGACAGGACCAGCTTGCCGTTCGGATCAAGCGAGCCCTGGCTGAACGCCCAGACCATGACGAACAGCGTGATCGTCATGCCGACCGAGCCGATCAGCAGCAGCGGCTTGCGACCGATCCGGTCGATCACCGCAATGGTGATGAAGCAGGCAGCGATCGAGACCACGCCCGAGCCGATGTTGATCAGCAGTGCATCGCTCTCCGTAAAACCGGCCAGCTGCCACAGCGTTGCGCCGTAATAGAAGATCACATTGATGCCGACGAGCTGCTGGAACACGGCCAGCAACAGGCCCGCCCAGACGATCGAACGGATGCCGAGGAAACCGCCGCCGGCCGGAGCGAGAATGTCGCGCAGGCTGGGGCGATGATCGCTGAAGCTGGCGCGGATTTCGGCCAGCTTGGCCTTGCCCGCAGTGCGCCCGAACAGGTCGGTCAGCACCTTGTCCGCCTCCGCGTCGCGGCCCTTGGCCACCAGGTAGCGCGGGCTTTCCGGGATGAAGAACAGTGCGATCAGGAACACCGCGGCCGGGATCGCCTGCATCAGGTACATCCAGCGCCACGCCTCGATCCCGCCCCAGAAGGGCTGGAGCGACGAGCCGGCGGCACCCGCCAGATAATAGTTCACCAGGAACGCCGCGGTCAGGCCGGTGATGATCATCACCTGCTGCACCGTGGTCATCCGGCCGCGAATGTTTGCGGGGGCGACTTCGGAGATATAGGCGGGCGAGAGGACGCTGGCCGCGCCGACCGCCATGCCGCCGATAATGCGGGCGATGACGAAGATGGTGTGGTCATGGGCGAACCCCTGGACCAGCGCGCCGCCGAGGAACAGGATCGCGGCGATCCGCATCACGTTGCGGCGACCGAGCCGGTCGGCGAGCGTGCCGGCGCCGAACGCACCGATCACGCAGCCGATCAGCAGCGACCCGACGGTGAAGCCGACGCCGTTTTCACTGAGCAGAAATTCGGCCTTCAGACCGTCCTGCGTGCCGTTTACGGCACCGCTGTCATATCCGAAAAGCAGGCCGCCGATCGTCGCCACCGCGACGATGGCGCCGATCAGGCCAAGATTGGTCCTGTCCGCCGTCTGATTCATTGGTTCCCCTCTCCTAAACCCGCCCGCACGGGCATGTTAGCGGTAACGGTTACGGCATCACCGGGGAAAAGCAAGGGTCCCCGATCGATTAGCGCGCGCCGGACTGCTCAGGCGGCGGACCGGAGGACTCGCGCACGATGAGTTCGTAATCAAGCACTTGCTCGTCGAGTTCGGCCATCTCGCCGCAACGCTGGGTGCGCAGCCCGGCGAGGAGCAGGTTGAGCGCGGTCTCCGCCATCGCCGCGGTCGGCTGGCGGATGGTCGTGAGTTCGGGCCAGACAGTGGTGGCAAGCTGGGTGTCGTCGAATCCGACGATCGTCAGGTCGTTCGGCACGTGCAGACCGCGGCGATGCGCGACACCCACCGCGGCAGCGGCCATGTCGTCGTTAGAGGCAAAGATCGCGGTCGGCACCTGGGCGCGGTCGAGCAGCCGCTCGGTCGCGACGATACCCGAACGGAAGGTGAAATAGCCCTGTTCGACCGGCATGTCCTTGAGGTCGAGCCCAGCCTGTTCGATCGCCGCGAGGAAGCCGCGATAGCGCTCGGCCGACGAGCTCTGGTTCGGGTTGCCGCGGATGAAACCGATCCGGCGATGGCCGAGCTCCAGCAGGTGCCGCGTCATCGCCGACGCAGCACCGAAATCGTCGATCCGCACATTCATGCTGTTCTCGGGCGCCAAGCCCATCGCGACCGAAACCCAGGGGATACCCGCCGCCTCGAGTTCGGCGCGGACCGGCGCCGCCTCGGACAGCGGCGGCGGCAGGATGACGCCCTCGACCGAGGTCGAGGCGAAGCTGCGCGTCGCCTCCGCCTGCTCGTCGGCGCGTTCGCCCTCGCACGCCTCGAGCACCAGATGGCATCCGGCACGGCGTGCCGCGGCCAGCGCGCCGATCAGGAATTGGGAGAGATAGGCAGCCGACGGGTTGGAATAGAGCAGGCCGATCTGGGTCGCCTCCCCCGCCGCCAGGCTGCGCGCGGCGCTGTTCGGCGAATAGTTCAGCTTCTCGATCGCGGCCAGCACCGCCTCGCGCGTGGTCGCGCGGACATTGGACCCGCCATTGACGACGCGTGACACGGTCATCGCGGACACGCCGGCGGCGCGTGCGACATCCTGCACGGTCACGGTGCCGCGGCTGCGGCGGCTCGGTTTGCTCAAGCAGGTCCCTCCTGTCGCGGGCATAGGATTGCCGCATATCAAATGCAATAAAGTTGCGGAGGCGCATCGTTCGAGTTGACCAGGGCCTCCCCCCATCTATAGTTGATAGCGCTACCATATTCAGGCGCCCGGGTCGGCGCCGCACGCGAAGGCGCGAAGCGCGCCACGTCCACAGGGAGAGGAAGTTCATGATCGTTTCCGGCCACGCGCGTCGTCGCATCGCGTTCCTGGCGGCCTTCGCCGCCGTCACGCTGGTTCCTGCCACGACGCCTGCCGCCTTCGCGCAGACCGCGGCGAAGAAAGCCGACAAGCCGATCTACAAGGATGCGACCCAGCCGGTCAACGCGCGCGTCGAGGATTTGCTGAGCCGGATGACGCTGGACGAGCGCATCGCGCAGCTGGTCGCGATCTGGGAGCATAAGGACCGCATCCAGACCCCGAACGGCGATTTCGACCCGGCCAAGGCGAGTGCCGCCTTCCCCAACGGCCTGGGCATGATCTCGCGCCCGTCGGACCGCCGCGGCGTGACGCCGCCAGCCCCGGGGAGCGCCGGCGCCGCCGCGGGCGTGCGCAATCGCAGTCCCGAAGAGACGGTCACCTATATCAACGCAGCGCAGAAATGGGCGGTCGAGCGCACCCGGCTGGGCATCCCCATGTTCATGCACGAGGAAGCGCTGCACGGCCTGGTCGCAGCCGAGGCGACCAGTTTTCCCCAGTCGATCGCACTAGCCAGCAGCTTCAACCCGAAGCTGGTCGAGAAGGTCTTCGGCGTCGCCGCCCGCGAGACGCGTGCGCGCGGCGCCAATCTGGTGCTGGCGCCGGTCGTCGACGTGTCGCGCGATCCGCGCTGGGGCCGGATCGAGGAAACCTATGGCGAGGACCCGCATCTGGTGAGCGAGATGGGCCTGGCCGCGATCCGCGGATTCCAGGGCACCACCCTTCCTCTGGCGCCGGACAAGGTGTTCGTCACGCTGAAGCACATGACCGGCCACGGCCAGCCCGAGAATGGCACCAACGTCGCTCCGGCGCAGATCAGCGAGCGGACGCTGCGCGAGAATTTCTTCCCGCCGTTCGAGCGCGCGATCGAGGAACTGCCGGTGATGGGCGTGATGGCGTCCTATAACGAGATCGACGGCGTGCCGAGCCATGTGAACCGCTGGCTGCTGACCGATGTGCTGCGCGGCGAATGGGGCTTCAAGGGCGCGGTGATCAGCGACTATTTCGCGATCCGCGAGACGGTGAGCCGCCACAAGATGTTCGCCAACGTCAAGGAAGCGGCGGTGCGGGCGATGGACGCGGGCGTCGATGTCGAGACCCCCGATGGCGAGGCCTATAACCACCTCGCCGAGCTGGTCCGCGAGGGCAAGGTGAGCGAGGACCAGATCAACGTCGCGGTGCGCCGCGTGCTGAAGATGAAGTTCGAAGGCGGGTTGTTCGAGAACCCCTATGCCGACCCCAAGACCGCCGGCCGCAAGACCGCGACCCCGGACGCGGTCGCGCTGGCGCGCGAGGCGGCGCGCGAGTCGATCGTATTGCTGCGCAACGCGAACGGGCTGCTGCCGCTGAACAGCACCGGCATCAAGCGGATGGCGGTGATCGGCACACACGCACGCGACACCCCGATTGGCGGCTATTCGGACATTCCGCGCCATGTCGTCAGCGTGCTCGAGGCGATGCAGAACGAGGGCAAGGGCAAGTTCCAGGTCGATTATGCGGAGGGCATCCGCATCACCGACCACCGCGAATGGTCGAAGGACGCGGTCGAGCTGGTCAAGCCCGAGGTCAACGACCAGCTGCGCGCCCAAGCGCTGGAAACCGCCAAGGATGCTGATGTCATCGTGCTGGTGCTGGGCGGCAATGAGGCGCTGAGCCGCGAGGCCTGGGCCGATAATCACCTGGGCGACATGGAAACGCTCGACCTGGTCGGGCCGCAGGACCAGCTGGCCGAGGCGCTGATCAAGACCGGCAAGCCGGTGGTCGTGGTGCTCCTGAACGGTCGCCCCTATTCGGTCAATTACCTGGCGAAGAACGCGCCGGCGCTGATCGAGGGCTGGTATCTGGGTCAGGAAACCGGCAACGGCCTGGCCGATGTGATCTTCGGCCGGTACAATCCGGGCGGCAAGCTGCCGGTGACGATCGCGCGCAGCGTCGGCCAGCTGCCGGTCTATTACAATGCCAAGCCGACCGCACGCCGCGGCTATCTGTTCGGCGACACCTCGCCGCTCTATCCGTTCGGCTATGGCCTGTCCTACACGACGTTCGACATGTCGGCGCCGAAACTGGCATCGGCCTCGATCGGGCTGAGCGAGAGCGTCAACGTGTCGGTCGACGTGACCAACACCGGCCAGCGCGAAGGCGACGAGGTCGTCCAGCTCTATGTCCGCGACGACGAGGCCAGCGTCACCCGCCCAATCAAGGAGCTGAAGCATTTCCAGCGCGTCACGCTGAAGCCCGGCGAGCGCAAGACGGTGACCTTCACCCTGACCCCGCGCGACCTGAGCTTCTGGAACCTCGACATGAAGCGCGTCGTCGAGCCGGGCACGTTCACCATCTCGGCCGGTCCGAACTCGGTGGATCTGAAGACGACGACGCTGACGGTGAAGTGAACGTCTGACGAGGGGCTGGACGACGATCGTCCGGCCCCTCATTGGTCCTTTTCTGGGATAGCGCGGTGGAGAGGGAGTATTCGCAAGCTCACCGGTCCGCAGGGCACGATCCGCCGAGCCAAGCAGCTCCGCCGGGCGATGTCGCTGCCGGAAGTGCTGCTGTGGCGCGAACTGCGCAAGCGGCCCGGTGGACTGAAGTTCCGGCATCAGCATCCGGCCGGTCCCTATATTTTCGATTTCTACTGCGCCGAGATGGACCTGGCGATCGAGGTCGATGGCGAAGCGCATGATCGGGGAAATCGACCGGAGCGCGATCTTGCGCGGGACACGTGGCTTTCAGTGCGGAAGGTGCGGGTGTTGCGGATCCCGGCCAGAGATGTGCTGCGGGATCTGGACGCAGTAATACTCCACATTGTGGCCACCGCGCGGGAGTGATCAACGGGATTGTCAGGTAAGCAGCTGTTTTAATTTACAAATCCTCTCCCGGAGGGAGAGGGGGGACCAGCCGCAGGCTGGTGGAGAGGGAGTATCCCCAAAAGATGACTGCGTGCGTGGAAACTCCCTCTCCACCGCTTCGCGGTCCCCCTCTCCCTCCGGGAGAGGATTTTTCCATTGCGCTCCAAATACTTCGCTACGTTTGCCGGGCACGCGAGGCCTGGAACGACGATATCTGGGACCCGCCCTTGCCAAACCCCAACCGTAAGTAGGCGGGAAGTACCAGCGCTCTGCTTGAACCACCCCCGGAACGGCGCCGAAACCTGTTCGTAGAGCCTCTCGGGCGCGCTACGTTGCGTCTGTCAGCGGCCGGTGCTGGGTCCGACAATTCATGGGCGAAACGGGAGAGCGATGATGGTCGACAATGGGATGACCCGGCGCGGGTTCATCGAGGCGGGAAGCGGTGTGGTGGCAGCGTCGCTCGTGGCGGGGCCGGCAGCGGCGCAGGCTCAGGGCGGCGTGCGGGCGACGGGGCAGAAGATGCCCGACGGGGTGAAACTCCCCGCCTCTCCGCCGCGGCGCAAGCGCCCTGACAGCGTCGGTTTCGCGATCGTCGGGCTGGGCGGATATGCGCTCAACCAGATGATGCCGCGCTTCGACCAGTCGGAGCGGTGTCACATCGCCGCGATCGTGTCGGGCAACCCCGACAAACTGCGCCAGGTGGGCGATGCGTACGGCGTCCCGCAGGATGCGCGCCTATCCTATGACGCGTTCGACCGGATCGCCGCCGACAAGCGGATCGATGCCGTCTATGTCGTGCTGCCGACCGGGCTGCATGCCGAATGGGTGATCCGCGCGTTCGCCGCGGGCAAGCATGTGCTGTGCGAGAAGCCAATGGCGCTGAGCAGCGCCGATTGCGAGCGGATGATCGCGGCGGGCAAGCGGGCGAACCGCAAGCTGATGATCGCCTATCGATCGCATTTCGAGCCCCACAATGTCGAGGCGATGCGGCTGATGTCGCAAAAGGCGGTCGGCGACATCCGGCTGATGCGGACCGAGCAATCCTATCGCATGGGGCCCACGACCCCGAGCGAGAACTGGCGCACCAGCCGCGCGCTGGCCGGCGGCGGGCCGCTGGAGGATTACGGGCTCTACGGGCTGCAATCGGCGCTCTACCTGACCGGCGAGATGCCCGAGAGCGTCAGCGCCACGACCTTCCGCCCCGCCAACGACCCACGCTTTTCCGAGATCTTCGCGCATGTCGCGTCGCAGATGCGCTTCCCCTCGGGCGCGGTGGCGCAGCTGGTCACCTCCTATGACTCTGCCGGCATCAACTTCGCCCAGGTGCGCGGGACGCAAGGCGTGCTGCAGATGGACTCGGCCACCGGATATTCGGGACAGAAGATGCGGATCGAGGGACCCAATGCGCGCGACCTGACGCCGGGCGACCCGAGCGTCCAGTTCGCCGGGCAGCTCGACCATTTCGCCGATGCGGTGCGCGACGGCGCGACGATCAGGACGCCGGGGGAAATGGGATTGCGCGACCTGCGGTTGATCGAGGCGTTCTATGCGTCGGCGAAGGATGGGCGGACGGTGAAGCTGGCGCCCGATGGCCGGATGCTGGGGTGAGGATTTGCGGCGGAGACGCCGCGCAACGGTAGCGACGAGCGGCGCGACGCCCTGAACGCCAGTTACCCGACCCTTTTCCTCCCCAAGGGCCTCCGGCTCCGGCGGGAGAAAAAGGGTTGCGTCAGCTCTTCGCCTGCCAGTTCACTTCACCCGATTGCCCCCCTGCCCTTCGCGCGCATCCAGCCACGCCGCGACCCAGAAGAGCGGCGCGTTCCAGTTGATCGCGACTTCATTCAGCGCATAGGCGTGCACGTCATCCGCCCAGCAGCGCATCGGGGCGCAATTGCCCTTCAGCCTCTCGGCGACCGGATCGGACATGGCGGTCGAGTTGGGACCGCCCGAGATCACGCCCGGGGGCGGGCCGGGGAGCCTGGGATCGAGCGAGGGGGCCCAGAAGCGGTGGTGCGGGTGGGCCATCGATCGTGCGCCGAAGCCGCTGACATAGGATTGGTCGAGCGGATTGCGGCCGAGCAGATAGTCGAGCGCATCGACCACCGCGCCGCGATACTTCGTCTTCCCAGTGATGTCATAGGCATAGGCCAACATGATCGCGCGGTTGGTCAGGGTCGAGGTCGAGCCCCAGGGATAGCCGCCCGCCGGCGCATAGGGGATGTGATAGCCGGTCTGCTCGCGCTCCGCAGCGAAGCGATCGGCGACCTGCACCAGCGTCTTGCGTGCCTGGACCGCTTCGGGCGCGGCTTCGGGCAGCTTGACCAGCGCCAGGGTGCCGAGCGCCGCAGTGCGTGGCCAGCCGGGCTCGCCGGGATCGGCGGTGAAGTGCGGCGAGGCGCGGACGACGTCGCGAAACTCGGGCTCGCCGGTGGTGAGGAGCAGTTCGGCCGCGGCCCAGTAGAATTCGTCCGAGACGTCACTGTCGCCATAGCCGCCGCTGCCGTTGAAGTCGCCGACGGCATAGATTTGCGGGTTGCGCTTCGCCGCTGCCCAGGCGCTGCGCGCGGCAGCCAGGCAGCGCGCGGCGAAGGCGTCGTCGACACCCTTCCACAGGCGCGCGCACTGGGCGGCGGTGGCGGCGAGGTTGAGCGTGGCCGAGGTGCTGGGCGGATAGAGCAGCCGCTCCTCGCGGTCGTCGGCCGGGCGGGTCGGCAGGCCGGTCCAGTTGCGGTCGCCGACCTTGAGATGCGCCATTCCAGAGGCGTCGACATCGGTGAGCACCACCCTGGCGTCGCGGGCGAAGGGGCCGACCGGGAGCCTCGCACGGGTGCCGGCGGGGACCTGCATCGACAGGAGGAACGCCATCTCGTAGCGCGCCTCGTCGAGCAGGTCGTTCACGCCATTGCCCGCCTCGGGGATCTTCAGCCGGCCATCGGCGAAGGCGGGGCTCTTCAGATGCTCATAGGCGTCGAGCAGCGTCCACAGGCTGATGCCGCCGTTGACGACATATTTGCCCTGGTCGCCGGCATCGTACCACCCGCCAGTGACGTCGAGCGTGTAGGCGCAGCCGGGCCAGTCGGTGCCGCGCAGGTCGCGGCCCTTGAAACAATGGACAACCTCCTTCGTGTGCCCGGCCGGTCGGGCCCATTTGGCGCCGACATAGCGCGCCTCGATCGGGATGCCGGCGCGCTGATGGTAGAAAAAGGCAAGCGCGTCCTCGGCCAGAGTGCCGCGGATATCGGGGCCGATGGCGAAGGGGCGGCTTTCGAGCGCGCCTGCCTTCAGCACATAGCCTTTGCCAGTGCCGGTGAAGCGCGTGAAATCGATGATGTGGACCGGTTCGCCGGCCAGCGCGTCGGGGCCGTGGACGATCGTCTGGCCCGATGCGGCGACGGTGCCGTCGGCGGCGATCAACTGCCACGCGATCGGAGTGGCGCTGTCGCTGGCCAGCATCGCGCGCTTCTGGCCGGTGGGGGTGACGCCGAGCTGATTGAGTCGGATGCCGGGAATTTTCTCCTCCCCCGGAGCCGGTGCTCCGGGGGAGGGGGACCGTTCGCGCAGCGAATGGTGGAGGGGGTTCGCCACGACGGTTGCGGACCCCCTCCACCAGCCTTCGGCTGGTCCCCCTCCCCCGGATGCGCAGCATCCTGGGGAGGAGAAGGTGACGGCGATGGCGGTACCGAGGAGAAGAAGGCGCATCATTGTCCTGAGCGTGCGTAGGGGCCGAAGACGGTGCCGACGAAGCCGCCGGCGCTCTTGGTGCTGAACTGCTTGGCGTCGAGCGTGCCGAGCGTCTGCCACCGGCCCTGGGTCGTGGCATAGGCGAAGACATAGTCCTTGCCCGAGGCGGTGACGCGCAGCCAGACGGGGGCTCCGGGCTTGGCGGTCAGCGGGGCCGAGGCGAGGATGCGGCCGGGCTTTGGATCGCTCGCCCCTGCCCGGTTCTCGATCAGCACCACGGGCTTGCCGCCCTCCATGCCGATGCCGACAAAGCCCCAATACTCGTCGCTCTGCAGCGCGGCGAGGCCGGCGCGGTCGCCATTCTTGCCGGGGGTGAAGCGCACCACGGTGGTGGCGACGGCGTTCATGTTCTGCTGGCGCCGGCCGAGGAAGGACGGATTGGCATTGTCGCCCAGCCCATCGGGCCGGGCGGTGAGAACCAACGCGCCCTTGTCGAAGCGGTACCAGTCGCTCTTCGGGTTGCGCATCATCATCCAGTAGGCGGGCAGTTTCGGCCCCGCGAACTCGTCGCGCACCGCAAGCGGGCCCGACATCGGAGTGCCCTTTCCGGCGGGAAGCGCGGGTTTGGGGTGGACATAGGGGATCGGCTTGCCGCGTTCGAGGATGACGGGCCAGCCGTCCTTCCATTCGACCGGCAGCAGGAAGGTCTCGCGCCCGGTATTGTAATAGTCTCCCTCATAGGGGCGCACCGCGAGGAAGGTCGCCCACCATTTGCCGTCGGGGGTGGTGACGAGCTGGGCATGGCCGGCCGAGGTGATCGGATGGGCGCGGTCGCGCGGCAGGTCGCGCTGGGTCAGGATCGGGTTGCCCGGGCCGGGCGTCCAGGGGCCGAGGACCGACTTGGACCGCAGGATGACCTGGCTGTGCCCCTCGGCGGTGCCGCCCTCCGCGGCGCTGAGATAATACCAGCCGTCCTTGCGGAAGATGTGCGGCCCCTCGATCCAGATCGGCTTGGTCCGGATGTCGACGCCGCCATCGACGATCATCGTACGCGGGCCGAAGGTCTTGAGCGCCTTGAGGTCGAATTCCTGGACCCATAGCGCGCGGTGCCCCTGATATTGCGGCGGGCCGGCAGGGGCGTCGTTGTTGATGATCCAGGTGCGGCCGTCATCGTCGAAGAACAGGGACGGATCGATCCCGCCCTTCAGGTCGGGGAGGAACACCGGGTCGGACCAGGGGCCGGTCGGGTTCTTCGCGGTGATCACGAAGTTGCCGCCGCAATCGACGCAGGTGTTGAGGATGTAGAACAGGCCATCCTTGTGCTGGATCGTCGGCGCGAAGACGCCGCGCGACAGGCCCAGCTGCTTGAAGTCGAGCTGCCCCGGACGGTCGATCGCGTTGGCGATCTGGGTCCAGTTGACCAGGTCGCGGCTGTGGAAGACCGGGATGCCGGGGAAATAGCTGAAGGTCGAGGTGACGAGATAGAAATCCTCGCCGACGCGGGTGACGCTCGGGTCGGGATAGAAGCCGCCCAGGATCGGGTTGCGATAGTCGCCCGGTCCCTGCTTGATCGTGGTGTCGACGGGGTCGGAGCCGCGATAGTCGAACCAGTCGAACCGCGCGGTCTGCGCGCTTGCCGGCACCGCAACGCCCAGCAGCAGGGTGGCCAGAATCGCCATCCGCATCATACTCTCCCTCTTCGTTTCGTTACCGCTACCATGGCGGACGGGAACGCGAGTGTCGAGCGGGTTGGACGGTAGAATCCTCTCCCCGGAGGGAGAGGGGGACCATGCGCAGCATGGTGGAGAGGGGGTCGCCTCACACGAGACACCGCACTGTTTGGAAACTCCCTCTCCACCGCTGCGCGGTCCCCCTCTCCCTCCGGGAGAGGATTTATTGTGGTTTTAGAAGATCATCCGAGGCGCAGTGCTTCGCAATGAAGTCGAAATGGTTCGGCATCCAGTCGACCGAGTTGCGGATCGCGCGGCGGATCTGGGACATGCGGTCGAGGAACACCGGTTCGGGCATCTCGTCTACGATCGGGTCGTAGCGCCCGGGCGTCAGCCCCTGGCCCATCATCACCGCGAACCAGCTGGTGTCGTTGAACAGTTCGTCATGCTCGCGGAACACGCGGCCGGTGGAGCGGAAGATCGCGATCTTTTCCTTGAGATAGTCGCTGACCTCCATCGTCCGGCAATGGTCCCAATAGGGCGTGTCGTCGCGCTCGGTCGCGTGATAATGGAGGATCAGGAAGTCGCGGATCTTCTCATATTCCCAGGTCATCCAGCGATTGTAGAGATCGATCTCCGGCTGCCCCATCGATCGGGTCGGCAGCAGGGTCATCAGCCGCGAGATGCCGACCTGGATCAGGTGGATGCTCTGCGACTCCAGTGGCTCCATGAACCCCGCTGCCAGGCCAATCGCGACGACGTTGCGGTCCCAGCTCTTCCTGCGGCGTCCGGCGGTGAAGCGCAGCGGCAGCGGATCGGCCAGCGGTTCGCCGTCCAGATTGGCGAGCAGGATCGCGGTCGCCTCGTCGTCGCTCATATGCGCCGAACTATAGGCATGGCCGTTGCCGAGCCGGTGCTGGAGCGGGATGCGCCACTGCCAGCCGGCCGGGCGTGCGGTGGCGCGGGTGACGGGATTGAGCGCGCCGCCCAGGGTGCAGGGCACGGCGACCGCGCGGTCGTTCATCAGCCAGTGCGACCAGTCCTCATAGCCGGCCTTCAGCGTCTGTTCGATCAGCAGGCCGCGAAAGCCCGAACAGTCGACATAGAAATCGGCCTCGATCGTCTCCCCGCCCTCCAGCGTCACGGATTCGACGAAGCCGGTCTCGGCATGCTGGGCGACATGGGCGATCCGCCCCTCGCGCCGCACCACGCCGCGTGCCTCGGCATAGTCGCGCAGATAGCGGGCGTAGAGGCCGGCGTCGAAGTGGAAGGCATAGGCGATGTCCGCCAGCGGCGAGTTGCCGGCATCGGGCACCGGGCGCGAGAATTTGGCATCGGCGGCGCCGAGCGACTGGAGCGAATAGTCATCGAGCCGGCCGCCATGCCCTTCCTTCAGCGCGCGCAGATAATAGGGGTGGAAGGATACGCCCCCCATATCGACGCCATAGGGGCCGAAGGGGTGGTAATAGCGGTCGCCGATCCTGCGCCAGTCGACGAACTCGATCGCCAGCTTGAACGTCGCCTTGGTCCGGCGGACGAAATCATCCTCGTCGAGGTTCAGCAGCCGGTTGAAGATGCGGATCTGGGGGATGGTGGATTCGCCGACGCCGACCGTGCCGATCGCGTCGGATTCGATCAGCGTCACCTTGGTGAAGCCGTCGACCAGGAAGCGCGACAGCGCCGCCGCGGTCATCCAGCCGGCGGTGCCGCCGCCGACGATCAGGATATGGCGCAGGCGATTGTCCTCGGTCATGCAGGAACCTTCAGGTCGGGTCGGGCGGCGGCATTGCGAGCCAGCCAGAGATGGTGCGGCGGCATCGCGTCGGTCGCGCGGGCAAAGGCGGCGCGGATCCGGTCGAGCCGGTCGCGGACCGCCGCGGGATCGATCGCGTCGACCAGCGGATCCCAACCGCCTGGCATGATTCCCTGCCCCAGCAGCACCGCGACCCAACTGGATTCGGCGAACAGCTCGTCCTCGTAGCGGAAGAAGCGCCCGCGCCCGCGGAACAGATCGATCTTGCGCGCCAGCGTCTCGGGCACTGCCATCTCGCGCATCCGCCGCCACAGGTCGCCGGTGCGGCGGCGGTTGGCGTGATAATGGAGGATCACGAAGTCGCGCACCTGTTCGAGTTGAAGGATGCTCAGCCGGTTATATTCGTCGCGCTCGACGGGCGAGAATCCGCGGTCGGGGAACAGCGCCAGCAGCTTCGAGATGCCGCTCTGGATGAAATGGATCGAGGTGGATTCGAGCGGCTCGATAAAGCCCGAGGCGAGGCCAAGCGCGACGCAGTTCTTCGCCCACATCGCTTCGCGCCGGCCCGCCTCGAAGCGAATCAGTTGCGGATCGCGCAGCGGCGCGCCGTCGAGGCTGGCGAGCAGAGTGTCGCGCGCCGCATCGTCGTCGATATCGTCGCTGCAATAGACATAGCCATTGCCGGTGCGATGCTGGAGCGGGATGCGCCATTGCCACCCCGCCTCGCGCGCGGTGGAGCGGGTATAGGGGGTGATCTCGGCACCCGCGGCGGCGCAGGGCACGGCGACGGCGCGGTCGCATTGCAGCCAGTGGCGCCACGAAACCCAGCCGGTCTTCAGCGCATCGGCGATCAACAGACCACGAAAGCCCGAACAGTCGATCCAGAGTTCGCCGGCCATGCGGCGGCCGCCCTCCAGCGCGACGCTCTCGATAAAGCCGCTGTGGCCGTTCAGCGCGACGTCGACGATTCGTCCCTCGACCCGCTCGACCCCGCGGGCCTCGGCGTAGCTGCGCAGGTAGCGGGCATAGAGGCCGGCATCGAAATGATAGGCATAGGTCAGCCGCGAGCGGGCATCGTTTGGATCGGCGACCGGCGGTATGAAGCGCCCGGCGCGCATCGCGGTGGCGCACAGATTATAATCCTCGATCCCGCTCGCCTCTCCCCTCTCGACCAGCTTTCGCCAGTAATGATGGAACTTCACGCCTTCGATATCGAAGCCGAACTCGCCGAACGGGTGGGCATAGCGATGCCCCTCCTGCGTCCAGTCGACGAACTCGATGCCCAGCTTGATCGAGCCCTGGGTCTTGCCGAGGAAATCGGCCTCGTCGATGCCGAGCAGCGCGTTGAAGCTGCGGATCGGGGGGATCGTCGCCTCGCCGACACCGACGGTGCCGATCGCATCGGACTCGATCAGCGTGACCCTGACCCGGGTCGGAATCAGCTTGGTCAGCGCCGCCGCCGCCATCCAGCCTGCGGTCCCGCCGCCGACGATCACGACGTGGCGAATCGGCTCCTTCGCGCCGCTCACCTGCGGCCCGTCGCGTCGCTGTCAGCGATGAGGATGTGCCCCGCGAGCATCTCGCCTCTCCTCTCCTCCACTCGTGTTAGCGTTCGCCTTTGCGCCGCGTCAACGCACTCACTCCCTCCGCGCAAAGCATCAAGAGGGCCGGTTCGGTTGCAATAAAGTCACGCCGGAATGATTTCCAGATACCGCTAACAATGTGTCTTGATCTTTTCGGCAAACCTCCGTTACCAATATGGCAATAAGAACACGGCGTCCGAAAGCGGACGACCATGATAGCGCTACCGGGCGCGCCATAGGGGGAGGAAAGCTTGATGATCAGGCTGGATGACGTTCGCATTGCGTCCGCGATCGGGACGCGCACTTCGACAGCATTGAGGACGGGCGCATCTGCGCTGGCACTTGCCCTGCTCGCCGCGGGCGCGCCCGCCTGGGCGCAGGACGCATCCCAGCCGGCCGAGCCGCAGGACCAGGCGCCCCCGGAGGCGGCGGGCGACGAGATCATCGTCCAGGGCTATCGCCAGTCGCTGCAAAGCGCCCAATCGATCAAGCGCAATTCGGACGTGATCGTGGACTCGGTCACGGCCGAGGATATCGGCGCGCTTCCCGACCGGTCGGTGACCGAGACGCTGCAGCGCATCCCGGGCGTGACGATCAACCGCTTCGCCGCCGGCGTCGACCCGGATCACTTTTCGGTCGAAGGATCGGGCGTCGTGGTCCGCGGCCTCACCTATGTCCGCTCCGAATTCAACGGTCGCGAGGCGTTCAGCGCCAATAACGGCCGGTCGCTGAGCTTCGCCGACGTGCCGTCGGAAATGCTGGGCGGCGTCGATGTGTTCAAGTCGCCCTCGGCCGACCGGATCGAGGGCGGCATCGCCGGCGTCGTCAATCTGCGCACCCGCCTGCCCTTCGATGCCAAGGGGCTGGTGGTCGCCGGATCGGTCGAGCTGAACTATGGCGACTTCCTCAAGAAGACCGGGCCGAACCTGTCGCTGGTCGTCAGCAATCGCTGGCAGACGGGGATCGGCGAGTTCGGCCTGCTGGGCAGCGCCTCCTATTCCAACCTGAAGAGCCGCGCCGACCGCCTCCAGGTGTCGAGCTTCCGCATCCGCAACCTCTATTCGGACGGCGACGTCAACGCCAACGACGGCACGACCGTCGCCGGCCGGGTGATCTTCCCGCGCGGCGCGGTGATCGGCAGCCAGGAATTCGACCGCGAACGCTATGGCTATTCGGCCGCCGCCCAGTGGCGCAGCAATGACGGCAGCGCCGAGGCGGTGTTGCAGTTCCTGCGCTCCGACGCGCGTCAGGCGTGGAACGAGCACACGATTGAGATCGCGACCGACAATGTCTCGAACAACGGCGATTCCCGCCGGGTGCCGGGCACGACGCTGAATTTCGACGAAGACGGCATGTTCCAGAGCGGCACGATCACCGGTCCGACCGGCTGGCGCGCCGACCAGAATACCGGCGCCGCGCGCGTGCCGATGCTCGGCCTCCAGTCGAACAACATCGCCCGCTTCCACGACGAGAAGCTGGTCACCGATGACCTCGCCTTCAACTTCAAATGGACCGCGAGTGACCGGCTGGCGCTGTCGTTCGACTATCAGCATGTGAATTCCTCGACCTATGTCGCGGACCACACGCTGTGGAATTCGACCTATCAGAACGCGTCGATCGCCTTGAACGGCGACAAATATCCGACGATCGCCTTCCTGCCGCCGCAGGTGTGCAGCGGTCCCGCCGCCAATTCACAGGATCCGCCGGGCGGTGATTTCGACTGCGCCGGCTTCGGAAGCCGCGCGGGCGAGAATGCCACGCCGGGTGCGCAATATTCGCCGGCCTATTACGGCGCGGGGCACACCAGCTTCACCGATCCGTTCAACAGCTTCGCCCGTGCGGCGATGGACCATCTCGAGGACAGCAAGGGCAATTCGGACGCGTTCCGCCTCGACCTGGACTATACCTTTCCCGATGACAGCTTCATCAAGTCGATCCGCGCCGGCGTACGCTATGCCGACCGCGATCAGGTAGCGCGCTTCTCCACCTACAACTGGGGTCGCCTGTCCGAACAATGGGGCAATGACGGCCCCGTCTGGCTCGATGATCCGGTCGACAACGTCATCGGCGGAACCGGCGGCACGGCAATCGGCCTGAACGCCAACGCGCCCTATTATTTCAGCAATTTCATGCGCGGCAAGGCAAGCAATCCGGCAGCGGATGGCCGCCAGTTCTACGCCAGCAACATCATCCAGAATTATTCGGACTATGTCGCCTATGCCTCGGCGATCAACCGCGAATGGGAGGCGACCAACAACGAATGCCCCGACGGCCTGGCGCGCAATGGCGGGTGGAACCCGCTGGCGCTGCGCTGCGATGTCGTGGCCGGCACACCCTTCCTGCCTGGCGAGATCAATCCGATCCGCGAGCAGAACAAGGCCGCCTATATCATGGCGCGCTTCGACCAGGAGTTCGGCAACGGCATGCGCCTGACCGGCAATATCGGCGTGCGCTACTCCAACACGAAGCGCAATTCACAGGGGGTGAAGCAGTTTACCCGCGGCACCGTCTTTCTGGCCTCGGAGACCACTTGCCTGACGCCGCCGACCGACGGCTCGGCGGCGCAGGGCTTCTGCACCTTCGACGCCGCCACCCGCCAGCGGGTGCGCAATTTCCAGAATGGCGCATTGCTGGAATCGCCGGGAGAGTCGACGCTGGAATACTGGTTACCGAGCTTCAACGCGAAGCTGGAAGTGGGCGGCGGGCTCCAGTTCCGCGCCGCCTATTTCAAGGGTGTGGCGCCGCCGGCCACCGGCCTGATCCGCAATTTCGGCGACATCCGCGTCAATGCCATCCAGAACACCAATCCGGACGGCACCCTGATCCCCGACAGCTGGCGTCTTCAGGCGGACATCAACCAGGGCAACCCGTTCCTGAAGCCGGTGGAGGCGGACAATTTCGACCTGACCGCCGAATGGTATTTCTCGAATGTCGGCCAGCTGACCTTCTCGGGCTTCTACAAGCGCCTGAAGAACGTGCTGACCAACGAGACCTTCCGCACGACGATCACCAACAATGGAGAGACGTTCGATGCGCTGGTCACCAACCCGGCGAACGCGACCGAGACGGGCACGATCAAGGGGTTCGAGATCGCCTATCAGCAGACCTTCGACTTCCTGCCCGGACCGCTGAAGGGGCTTGGCTTGCAGGCCAATTATACCTTCGTCGACTCGCAGGGCGTGCCGCAAAGCACGCTGTCCGAAACCGATCCCGATGTGGGAGCGGGCCGCGTGACCACCGTGCGGCTGGAAACGCTGCCGCTGCAGGGACTGTCGAAACACTCGTTCAACATCACGCCGTTCTTCGACTATGGCCCGCTGTCGCTGCGTGCCACCTATTCGTGGCGGTCGGACTTCCTGCTGACGATCCGCGACGTGATCGTGCCGAACGATCCGATCATCAACAAGGCGACCGGCCAGCTCGACGCGTCGATCTTCGTCAACCTGACCAGCAACATCAAGCTGGGCATCCAGGGATCGAACCTGCTGAACGAGGTGGTCAAGACCAAGGCGGTAATCACCGGCCTGAACGGCGAGAATGTTGAGGTCCCGCGCGGCTGGTACATGAACGATCGCCGCGTGGCAGGCATCATCCGCTTCAATTTCTAGAGCTTAGCGAGGTACACCCTGCCCTGGCGTCGCCGGTCCCGACCGGCGGCGCCTCTTTTTTTGGCCCCTCGCCCGCCAATGTCGCTAGGAAGCCGGGGATGACACCGATCCGCGAACTCCGCGACCTCTCCCCCGCCACCTTCCGCGACGAGGTGGTCGACCAGTATGAGCCGGTCGTGATCCGCGGCGCGGCAGCGCACTGGCCCCTGGTCGAGGCGGGAAGCCATCCGGCCTCGGCAGGTGCCTATCTGCGCCAGTTCGACCGGGGCAGCACGGCCGAGGCGTTTGTCGGCCAGCCGGAGATCCTCGGCCGTTACTTCTACACTCCCGACATGCGCGGCTTCAATTTCGAGCGGCGCAAGGGGCCATTGGCGGCACTGCTCGCCACGCTCGAACAGGTCCATGACAGCGATGCGCCGCCGTCCATCTATGCCGGCGCGCTGGACGCCGATTCCACGCTGCCCGGCCTGTCGGATGCCAATCCGATGCCGCTGGTCGAGGGGCTGGACGCGTCGCCGCGTCTGTGGATCGGCAATGCCAGCATCGTCAGCATCCATTTCGACGCGTCGGACAATGTTGCGGTGGTTGCGGGCGGGCGGCGGCGCTTCACCCTGTTCCCGCCCGACCAGGTCCATAACCTCTATGTCGGCCCGCTCGACCATAATATGGCCGGCCAGCCCGCCAGCATGGTCGAACTGAACAATCCCGATTTCGATCGCTATCCGCGCTTTCGCGAGGCGCTGGCCGCGGCCCGGGTGGCGGAACTCGAGCCCGGCGACGCGATCTTCATCCCGGCGTTGTGGTGGCATCAGGTCGATGCGCTGTCGCGGTTCAACCTGCTAACGAATTACTGGTGGGCGGATTCGCCCGACATGCCGGCGCGGATGGAGGCGATGGTCCACGCCATCCTGGCGGTGAGCCATTTGTCCGAGCCGCGGCGCGAAGCGTGGCGGGCGATGTTCGACACCTTCGCCTTTCGCCGCCACGGCCACCCCGCCGAGCATCTGCCGGTGGAACAGCGCCGCGTGCTGGGTGAGCCGAGCCCCGGCTGGCGCAGCTATCTCAGGCAATATCTGCTGCGGGGCCTTCAGCGACCCTGATCAACCTCGAGGCAACGGACGGCACCCCCCGTGGGCGCCGTCCGTACCGTCGTCAGAAGCTGCCGCGAACGCCGATCAGCACCGTGGTGCCGGGGGTGTACTGGTTGAACGTCGCTTCCGGGAACTGGAAGTAGCTGCGAAGCTTCGAGTTGGTGAAGTTCTGGATGTCCAGCGTGAGCTGCGGTGCATGCTCCATGCCGAACACCTCCTTCAGGTCGAGGCTCGCCGACATGTCCCACTGCTGGTAGTCGTCGCTGAACAGGCCGGCCGCGACGATTCCGTTCTGGTTCAGGCCGCTGCTCTGCGACCCTTCGCGGAACGTCGTCGAGACGCGTACATTCACCCCGCCATTCTCGTAATATCCGATGATGTTGTAGGTGAAGGGCGCCACGCCAAACGCGGTCGCCGGTCCGTCGCTGCGCTGATCGACCAGGGTCGCATTGGCGTTGAAGCCGAAGCCGCGCACCCCGAACCGCTCGGTCAGGAAGTCGAGCGGCTGGACCCACTGGAATTCCAGGCCGTTGACGGTCAGCTTGTTGGGCACGTTGACCTGCGACTGGACCTGGATCTGAGCCGCGGTCGGACCGCCGCGCAGGTCGATGGCGGCACGCTGGGTTGGGTTCAGCGAGTCATAAGTGATCCCGTACTGTGCCAGGAACGAGAAGGGCTGGGTCACGATCTGGTTGGTGGTGAAACCGGTCAGCGATTTGCGGAACGCGCTGAACGCGATTAGCCCCTCGCGGCCGGTATAGAGCTCGAACCCCAGGTCGATATTGTTCGAGAAATAGGGGTTCAGCGCCGGGTTGCCGATCGTCGCGGTCGCCGCCGAGGGATCGCCGAAGCCGACGCCCGGCAGCTGCGCCGCCGGATCGGGACGGGTCATCGTCTTCGAATAGGCCGCGCGGACGATCGCATTGTCGGCGACATTGTACGCGACCGTCACCGCGGGCAGCCATTTGTCATAGCTGTTCCGCGTCTCGACGAAGTTGGTCACATTGGGATAGCGCGAGCCGTCGGGAATCTGCGTCCCGTTCGGCAGCGTGTTGCGCGGATCGCTGATCGATACGCGCCCGCCGATCGTCTGGTCGGTCCGCACATAGCGGACGCCCAGATTGAAGCGCAGGTCGTTGCCGCCGACCTGCTGCGTGCCGTTGACGGTGACATAGCCGGCCCAGGACTTTTCGTTGATCAGGCCGCCGCTGGCACCGGTATTCGACCCGCCCGATTCGGGCGCATTGTCGTGGTAGAAGTCATAGTTGGACGCCGCCTTGAACCGATCCCAGTCGAGGGTCACGAAGCCAGCGCGGCCGGGCATCAGGAAGCTGGGAAGCTGTGCCGCAGGGATCAGCGAGCCGCCATAACTGACCGAGCCGGTCTGGCCCGACGTGTAGCCGGTGCCATAGCCCGGATAATTGGGATAGCCGCCCACGCCCGGCGTGATCTGTCCGGCGGTCTGGCCCAGGCACGGCGGCTGGCCATTGGGTCCGGGCAGGTTGATGCTGGGGTTGCCGCCGCAGACCGCATTCTGCCACGCGCCGCTATTGTCGAACCCGCGGATCCGGCGGGTGACGTCGTCATAATTGCCGCCCACCTGGACGCTCAGTGCGGAGTCGCCCCAGGTCAGGCTACCGCGCAGACCCTTGGTCTCGTTGATCCGGCGCTCGTCCTGGATGTTCACGCGCCCGCCGGCCCAGACGAAGTTCGCCGGATTGTTGAGGTCGACGCTGGCGTCGATCGTCGGCGCGCCATTGGGGTTGTACTTGTAGGTCACGGTCGTGCCGGCACCCAGCGCCGTCACCGGGCCGGCGGTCGGCACCTCGCGGTGGAAGGTGCTGCGCGTGTAATTACCCTGGAACGACAGCTTGAGCTTGTCCGCGATTTCCCACTCCACGCCCGGGTTCGCGCTCCACAGCTCGGTGGTCTCGATGAACGGGCGATATTCCAGGAAGAATTGCGAGTTGGCGTAGGTCCCCTCGGTCACCAGGCAGCCGGCCGAGCAATCGGCGCGGTCATATTTGGTCTGGGTCGGGATGATCTGGCTGTTGCGCACGATCCACGCGATGTTCTCTCGCCGCAGGTCGTTGAACTTGTAGCCGTACAGGCCGTCGACATAGAAGTTCAGCGTATCGCTGGGGCGCCATTCGGCGCTGACGATGCCGTTGATCCGGTCGCGGCGGCCATATTGCGCCGAGAAGCGGCCGAGACGCGGCAGCAGGCCGTTGTCGATCTGCTGGATCGTCGCGCCGGGGTTGTTCGCCAGCAGGAAATCGCGGTCGATGACGGTTCCTGCGGTCAGCCCGCCACCGGCACCCGCGGGAACGGTCGCCGGGATCGTCCAGTTGCCGCCGCCGGTCGAGTTGCATCCGGTCGCCGCGCCGCACTGGGCCGCGGTCAGCGCCGGGTTGGTGAAGCCGATCGTCTCATAGCCGCGATTGTCGGTGTACAGCCGCTGCGCCGAAACACCGACCAGGATGCCCAGCGTATCGGTGGTGGTGCTGGCGATCAGCGATCCGCGCGCACCCAGCTTGTCCTCGATCCCCGAACGGACCGCCTGGACGTTGTAGGTCAGCCGCGTGCCCGGCCGGTCGAACGGGCGGGCTGAGCGGATGTCGATATTACCGGCGGCGCCGCCCTCGAGCAGGTTGGCGGTATAGCTCTTGTTGACCGTCAGCTTCGTGAACAGGTCGGTCGGGAAGAAGCTGAGATCGACCGATCGGTCGGTGCCCTGGGCATCGGTCGCGCCCGACGACGACACCGCGATCGGCGCGCCGTTCAGCGTGACGTTGGTGAAGTTCGAGCCCAGGCCGCGGATCGCGACGTTGACGCCCTCGCCATTCACGTCGCGGTTGATCGTGATGCCGGGGATCCGGTTGAACGATTCCGCAATGTTGGTGTCGGGGAACTTGCCGATGTCGGTGGCGAAGATCGAGTCGGTGAAACCAACCGAGTCGCGCTTGGCGTTGGTCGAGCTCTCCAGCGAGGCGCGATAGCCAGTGACGACGATGTCGGTCGGCTCGTCGGCCGGGGCTGCGGCCTGGTCCTGCGGCGCAGGCTCGGTGGCGGTCTGGGCGAAGGCCGGCAGTGCCGTTCCGGCCATCAGCAACGCGGTCAGGCCAAGCACGCCGCGCGCAGAATTCTTCCTCGGATTCATAACGTCCTCTCCCCTCATCATGGTCACGTTAGCGCTACCATCTTTTGTATGAGTTTTTATCGATTCGAAAAATTCGGTCAAGCCCCGACGAAAAGGCCGGGATGCAACTGGTCGTTTCGATCGCTCCGCACGGCGCGACGCGGGCGCCGATTCCGGGATTCACCCGTGAGCAGGCGCCCTGCCCGGCAGGCGGCGGAAGCGGCAATCCGCGATGCGGATCCCGCCTCCGCTGTGCCTATTTGCCGTTGCCAGGCGCGTATTTGCTGTCGATCGCCTTGTACCAGTCGAGGTCATGTGGGGGCGGCGCATGGCCGGCCGGCAGCGGCAGTTTCGAGATCGACTGGAAATAGGCGATCGAGGCGTCGCGCCACCATTTTGCCTCGTCATGCTGGATCGCCAGGAAGTCGCGAACCTCCGCCCAGCGTTGCGGGTCGACCTTGCCCTTCAACGAGTCCCAGCGCGCCTGCATCGCCGCCACCTCGCCGACACCGCGGTCGTAACGGACGATCAGTTCGTCCCACAGCGTCCGGCCCGACGCCATCCGGTGGCTCCACGGCACATGGTGGAACCACAGCAGCAGAGTCTCGGGCACGCGGTCCAGGCTGGCATAGCGCGCCGCGACCGAGGGGGCATATTGCGAGACCGCGTCGCTACCGGTCTTCGTCCGGTCGAAGCCGATCCCGCGCTGATCGGCCTTGTGATAATAGACCGGGTTCCATTCGGGCCGGGCCAGATCGGAGACCCAGGGCGCGGGGCCGTAATGATGGCCGGTCGCCATCAGATGGCCCAGCCCCAGCGGGGTCATATAATCGACCACCGCCTCGCGCGATCGCATCATCATGTCGGTCACCCCCTGGTCCACTGCTTGATCGGGACCCCAGGTCATCCGCGTCCAGTCGGCGGCGATCGCCTGCGCTTTGCTGTCGGGATCCCACGCCATACGCCCGAAGGCGTACCAGTTGGCCTGGTCAAACTGCGATCCCGACCAGTTGCGGTCGGTGCCGATATTGGCGACCCCGGCCATGCCGGTCAGGGCCCCGGGTCGCACCCGGGTTTCCAGCACATTTGCGACGGTTCGCCCGGGGCGGGGGCGGCCGGTATCGCTTTCCAGCACCTCCTCCCACATCGTGCCGAGATAGGCGAGGTGCGTGGCGAAGCCGAGATATTCCTTGGTGATCTGGAATTCCATCATCAGCGGCGTGCGCGGCATCGCGCCGAAGATCGGATGGAAGGGTTCGCGCGGCTGGAAATCGATCGCGCCGTTCTTCACCTGGACCAGGACATTGTCGGCAAACTTGCCGTCCAGCGGCACGAAGTCGGTATAGGCCTGCTTGTGCCGGTCCTCGGGATTGTGCGGTTCATAGACAAAGGCGCGCCACATCACGATGCCGCCATGCGGCTTCACCGCTTCAGCCATCATGTTGGCGCCGTCGGCATGGGTGCGCTTGTAGTCGCCCGGCCCGGGCTGGCCCTCCGAATTGGCCTTGACCAGGAAGCCGCCGAAATCGGGGATGACGCGGTAGATTTCGTCGCTGCGCGCCTTCCACCAGGCGCGGACGGCGGGATCGAGCGGGTCGGCGGTCTTCAAGCCGCCCAGTTCGATCGGAGCGGAAAAGCGCGCGGTCAGATAGACGCGGATGCCATAGGGGCGGAAGGTCTCGGCCAGTATCCTGACCTTCTCCAGCCATTCGGGGCGCAGGATATCGGCATTGGCGTTGACGTTGGTGAGCACCACGCCGTTGATGCCGATCGAGGCATTGGCGCGGGCGTAGTCGGTGTAGCGCGGGTCGCGGAAGCGCGGCAGCTTCTGCCAGTCCCACAGCGATTCGCCCGAATAGCCGCGCTCGACATAGCGATCGAGATTGTCCCAATGGTTGAGCACGCGCACGTCGAGCTTCGGCTTGTCCGACAGGTCGATCGCGTCGACCGGCTGACGAAGCTGGATGCGCTGAAGATAGCGGAAGGCGCCGTAGAGCAGGCCGATATCACTGTTCGCGGCGATCACCGTCGCGCGCCGGCCATCGATCGTGACCGAGCGAATCAGGAATCCCTCACGACCCAGCCCGGACAGGTTCAGCCTGAGCCGCGCGACGATCGGCGATCCGCCCGGCGTGCCGATGACGATCGTACCGTCTCCGGTCACCCGGGCGGCGCTCGCCGGGGCCTGGCCGAGCATTCCCTCCAGCCCGCGCCGCAATTCCCGAGTCGCCGCATCGATCGTCTCGCTGCGCCCCTCCGCGACGATCGCCGTCGCCAGCGGCCGGTAGCGCGCCTGAGCCTCGCTTTCGATCATGCGGTAGCGCAGCCACAGGTCATAGCCGTCCTCGGCATGCGATTCGCCGGCCGTGCCGAAAACAAGTGCCAAAAGGCAGAAAAGCTGGAAAAACAGCCGCATCGTCATCCTCTCGCCCAGGCGGTTCATTCCCGCCGTTGACAAAGGCGATAGCATGGCGTTGTTGGTAGCGCTATCATCAGACAATATGATTTCAGCACGGATAGGAGAGACAAGGATGCGGGCACGCGACGCACAGCGCCAGCGCGGGACGAACAATGACTGAGATCGTCTCTGCGCGCGTCATCGTCACCTCGCCCGGGCGGAACTTCGTCACCCTGCTGATCGAGACGAAAGACGGAGTCACCGGCATCGGCGACGCCACGCTGAACGGCCGTGAACTGGCGGTCGCCAGCTATCTCGAGGATCATGTCATCCCCTGCCTGATCGGTCGCGATGCGCACCGGATCGAGGATATCTGGCAGTATCTGTACAAGGGCGCCTATTGGCGGCGCGGGCCGGTGACCATGTCGGCGATCGCCGCGGTCGACATGGCGCTTTGGGATATCAAGGGGAAGGTCGCCGGGCTGCCGGTCTACCAGCTGCTGGGCGGGGCGAGCCGTGAGGGCTGCATGGTCTATGGCCATGCCAATGGCGCGGACATTTCCGAGACGGTCGAAAATGCGCTGCGCTATCAGGAGCAGGGCTACAAGGCGATCCGCCTGCAATCGGGCGTGCCGGGGCTGAAGGCGACCTATGGCGTGTCGAAGGACCGGTATTTCTACGAGCCCGCGGATGCCGCGCTGCCGACCGAAAGCCTGTGGTCGACCGAGAAATATCTCCGCTCGGTCCCGCCACTGTTCGACGCCGCGCGCGAGGCGCTGGGCTGGGACGTGCACCTGCTGCACGACGTCCACCACCGACTGACCCCGATCGAGGCGGGGCGGCTGGGCAAGGATATCGAGCCCTATCGCCCCTTCTGGATGGAGGACGCGACGCCGGCCGAGAATCAGGCAGCGTTCCGCCTGATCCGTCAGCACACCACGACGCCGCTGGCGGTTGGCGAGATCTTCAACTCGATCTGGGACGCCAAGCAGCTGATCGAGGAACAGCTGATCGACTATATCCGCGCGACCGTGGTGCATGCCGGCGGCATCACCCATCTGCGTCGCATCGCCAGCCTAGCCGACCTGTATCAGGTCCGCACCGGCTGCCACGGCGCGACCGACCTGTCGCCGGTCAGCATGGCGGCGGCGCTGCATTTCGGCATTTCGGTCCCGAATTTCGGGGTGCAGGAATATATGCGCCATACCGAGGAAACCGACGCGGTCTTCCCCCACGCCTATCGCTTCGAAAACGGGATGATGCATCCTGGCGACACACCGGGTCTTGGCGTCGAGATCGACGAGGTGCTGGCGGCGAAGCACGAGTACAAGCGCGCCTATCTGCCCGTCGCACGGCTCGAAGACGGAACGATGTTCAACTGGTGACGGAGAGGATTGCCATGACGGGAATGACCCGCCGCGGGATGCTGGCGGCCGGTGCGGCCGGCGCCGCGCTCACCATTGGTGGTCCTGCGCTGGCCCAGGCGGCGCCGGCCGGCATCGATGCAGTGGCGCGGCGCAAGGGTCTGCGCTTCGGATCGGCGGTCGCCTGGGGCGCGCCGGGTGCCGATCGCGCCAGCTTCGCCAATCCCGCCTATGCCGCGATCCTCCAGCGCGACTGCGGGCTGGTCGTGCCGGAGAATGAGCTGAAGTGGCAATGGACCCGGCCCGCCGCCGACCGCTACGACTTCAACCACTGCGACCAGATCGTTGCCGAAGCGGTCAAGCGCGGCATGAGCGTGCGCGGCCACACGCTGTTCTGGGCGCCCGAGAAATGGTTTCCGAAATGGCTGGTCGGCTATGATTTCGGGTCGCAGCCGGCCAAGTCGGCCGAGGCACTGCTGGCCGGCCATGTCCGCACCGTCTGCCGCCGCTATGGCACGCAGATCCATTCCTATGACGTGGTGAACGAGGCGGTCGAGCCCGAGACCGGCGCGCTGCGCGACACCGTCGTCACCCGCGCCTTTGGCAGCGGCGAGGCGATGCTGGACCTGATGTTCCACACCGCCAGAGCCGAGGCGCCGCATGCCGAGCTGGTCTATAACGACTATATGAGCTGGGAGCGCGGCACCGAGGACGAGACCCATATCAAGGGCGTGCTCAAGATGCTGGAGGGGTTCCGCAAGCGCGGGACGCCGGTCGACACGCTGGGCATCCAGTCGCACATCCGCCTGCTGAAGGACGCGCCCGTCGCGGAGATCGTCCGCGAATCGAGCGGGCCATGGCGCACCTTCATCGATGCCGTGGTCGGCATGGGCTATAAGCTGGCGATCACCGAATTCGACGTGAACGACAAGAAGGCGCCGACCGACATCGCGGTGCGCGACCGGATGGTCGCCGATTATGCCGGTGCCTATCTCGAGCTGATGGCCTCCTATACACAGCTGCGCGAGGTGCTCGCCTGGGGGATGGTCGACAAATATAGCTGGCTGACCGGCTTCGACCCGCGCGCCGACAAGCAGATGATCCGCGGCTGTCCCTATGACGCCTCGTTCAAGCCCAAGCCGTTGCACGCCACGATCGCGCGCGTCCTGGGCGAGGCGCCAGCCCGATAGGCTCGCGATAGGTCCGCTTTGGCAGCGTAACGATCTTGGCAGTCGCTCTCCGCTGGGCTAGCGGCGCAGGTGGAACGGTCGCAGCTCCGGACCGGGACGGCGCAACAAGCGCGCCCGGCCTTACGAACTTCATGGGGGTGGAGTCATGCGCAGGATCGTTGCATCTATAGGACTCGGCATGCTGGTTTCGGCCTGTTCGGGAAATCACGGGACGCTGAACATCAGCTGCCCGCAATTCGACAAATTCACCCATGACGTGCCCTTCTCGTCGCTGGAGCGCGAGATCCACGGCCTGCCCCCGCGCGGCGGACCGCAGCTGGAGGCGACGCCTAGCGACACCGACATGCTGACCCGGATCGATCGCGCGACGCGCCCGCCCGAGGGGCTGACCAGCGCACGACCCGGCGGCCCTACCCAGCCGGTTCCGGCGGTGCTGATGCTGTCCGGCGGCGGGCAATGGGGCGCTTTCGGCGCGGGCTTTCTCGACCAGATGCGGCTGAACGGCACCCTGCCCGACGCGACCTTCATCAGCGGGGTCAGCACCGGCGCGCTCCAGTCGCTGTTCGTGTCGATCGGCACGCCCCAGGCCTATGCCGAACTGCTCCAGGCCTATGCCCCTGCGAAGGAAAGCGACATTGTCGATCGCGGCGGGTTCCTGCGCGTGATCCTGAAGGGGTCGATGGCCGGCCTCGCCCCGCTCCAGGGACGGATCGAGATGGCGCTGTGCCCCGATGCGGTGGTGGATGACCCGACCAGGCCCTGCGCGATCGACGCGCTGAAGGCAATGCGCGGCCCCGATGGCCAGCAGCGCAGGTTCGTTTTGATCGGTTTTGTCGAGGCGGCCAGCGGCACGTTCAAATATGTCGATGTGGTCGAGCTGGCGCAGCTGCCGCGACGCGAGGCGCGGACCTGCATCACCGGCGCCGCACTCGCCTCGGCGGCGATGCCGGTCAATTTCCAGCCGGTGCAGATCAACGGCGTCACCTATTTCGACGGCGGCACCCGCGCATCGGTGTTCGAGGCCAATGTCGCAGCTTCGGTCGAGGCGGTCAGCAGCCGCGATGCCGCCGCCCCAA
The DNA here is from genome assembly GCF_055521555.1 of Sphingomonas sp. BL-S-25. Lineage (NCBI taxonomy): Bacteria > Pseudomonadati > Pseudomonadota > Alphaproteobacteria > Sphingomonadales > Sphingomonadaceae > Sphingomonas > Sphingomonas sp. BL-S-25. Next base: position 3,537,043 of record NZ_CM145486.1, on the reverse strand, counting down.
CGCCCCCGGGCCAGCCCGCCCGCCGTCGCGAGCCGCTGTTCCCCATCTATGTCATCCGCAACGGCCCGACCACGGCCGAGCCCGATCCCGACATCAACAGCAAGAATGGCGCGGTCGACGCGGCGCTGCGGGCGGAGTCGATCCTGGTCAACCAGCTCGAGGTGAACTCGATCGCGGTGATCCGTATCGAGCATCCGCGCGGGCCGCTGCGCATGGTCAGCGCCGATGGGTACAAGGCGGTGCCCTGCGTGAAGCCGGGGGGCGGGGTGATGTTCGCGCCCGAATTCATGAAATGCCTGACCGCGTTCGGCCGGACGAAGGCGAATTCGCCGCAGCCCTGGATCGAGCTGTCTGAATTGGCGGTTTCTCCGCGCCGTTAGGGTGACGCGCCGGTCGGGCGTGCTAAGGATTGTTCATGCGTGTTCCGGCCGGTCCGTTGCTGAGTGAAATCGTCGAGCGTCGCGAGTTGGACCATGCGACGCTGATGCGGCTGGCCGACGCAATTTCCGCCTTCCATGGCGCGGCCGAGCGCGCGCCGGGCGGCGGCGCCGCTGCGATCGATGCCGAGCTGCCACAGCAGCGGATCGAATGGTCGCGGCACGCGCAGGCGCTGGACGCGCGCGCAGCCCATGGCCGCTTCCGGCGCGGGCACGGTGCGCTGACGCTTGACCAGATCGCGCTCGGCGAAGCCGGCATCGATCTGGGCGAGGGCAATGACGTCGGCGTAGACATCCTGTTCGACCTGGCCGTGCTGCTCGAGGATCTGCGCTGCCGCGGTCTCGGCGTTGCGGCGAACATCGTGGCCAACCGCTATGTCGACCTGCTGCCCCAGGGCGCGCGCGGCTGGTCGCTGCTGCCGCTATTCGTGTCGCTCCACGGCCATGACGACGCAGTGCTGGCCGAGGCATCGCCGCGGCTGCTCGCGCTGGGCGGGCTTTCGGGCACCGGCAAGAGCACCCTCGCCCGCTCTCTCGGCGGCCTGATGGGGCGTGCGCCGGGCGCGCGGATCCTGCGCAGCGATGTGTTCCGCAAGCGGCTGATGGGCCTGCCGCCCGAGGCGCGGCTGCCCGCCTCGCATTATACCCAGGCGAACGATGCCGACACCTGGGAGGCGCTGTTCGAATCCGCCGACGACCATCTGTCGTGCGGCACCAGCGTGATCATCGACGCAGTCTTCATGCGCCGCAGCGAGCGCGATATTGCCGAGATGCTGGCCGATCGCTGGCGCGTGCCGTTCACCGGCATCTGGCTGGAGGCGCCCGAGCGCGACCGGATCGCGCGGGTCAATACGCGGTCGGGCGACGCGTCCGACGCCGGCGCCGACGTGGTGCGCGAACAATCCCGCCGCTCGATCGGCGAGCTTTATGGCTGGCACCGGATGAAGGTGAACCGGCCGCAGGAAACCGTGGTGGCCGCCGCCCGCGCGGTGATCGATCGCCCGCGACGCTGAGAAGAAGCAGCGCGGCCTCCGCCGCACCGCAGATCAGGCAGCGGCGCTGCGCCTCGCCGGGACTTCGGCCTCGGCATCAGCCTCGACACCGCCATTCGCGAACATGTCCTGCAGCGCGTCCAGGATGCGGATCACCTCGTCGCTCGACAGCGAATAGAAGATCGTCTGGCCCGATCGGCGCGCCTTGACCATGCCTTGGCGCCGGAGCAGCGCAAGCTGCTGCGAGACCGCGGTGTCGCGCGAGCTGGTCAGCCGCGCGAGTTCACCAACGGACTTCTCGCCTTCCCACAAATGGCACAGGAGGAGAAGGCGGCTACGGCCGGCGAGCGCTTTCAGGAACACCGAAACGCGGTCGGCAGATTCAATCAACTCGTACTTCACAAAGGTCTGCTAGGGGGTCGGGACCGGCGATGCAACCCGCTATCTCTCGGAAAAAACTGGATATTGTTGCGAGAACATGAAGTAACTCTATATATCAGCTATGACGCCTAACCCCATCGATTTGTTCGGCTATCCGGCCCTCCGCGGCCTTGAAACATGTCTGGAACATGTCCCGCATGATGCTGAGGGCGCACTCGCAAACGAGATCGACCGACTGGATTTGGCGCCATTCCGCTTTCAGCAATGGACCGGCAGGCGGCTGACGACCTCGTTCGGATGGCGCTATGATTTCGAAACCGGCGGATTTGAGCGCGCCGAACCCATCCCCGACTGGCTGCTGACCGTCCGCGACAGCGCCGCGCGTTTCGCCCGCCTGGCGCCCGATGCGCTTGAACAGGTGCTGCTGACGCGATACGATCCGGGCGCAGGCATCGGCTGGCACCGCGACCGGCCGGTGTTCGAACATGTCGTCGGCATCTCGCTGGGCGCCGAAGCCACCCTCCGCTTCCGCCGCCGCAAACCCAGCGGCGGCTTCGATCGCCACTCGATCGACCTGCCGCCACGCTCCGCATACCACCTGTCGGGCGAGGCGCGCTGGGACTGGGAACACAGCATCGCCCCGATGGAAGCGACGCGCTGGTCGATCACCTTCCGCAGCCTGAGGGGGGCTGCATCCGTCGGGTAGGTCGACGGCGGCGACGAAATATTGACATGCTAGTCTGGATCATGCGCGTCCTCGCGGACCTGACATTATTCGGGAAGGGCCGCGGATGCCCCTCGGCGAAGGCAATGCTCAGGGCCGCGGGTGCCCTACAATCGCGGTCTCTCGGCGTGTGAAGAACCACAACAACGCCACCGCGACGCAAGCGTCCATCAGCATCGCCAGAGCGCCGCCGACCATTCCGATGCTCGGCAACAACAGGGCAAGTAGCCCCATCAGAATGAGCAGCGCCGCGCCTCTGACCAGAAGTAATGTACCCATGCGGCCTCGAGCCATAAGCGCCGGCTCGAAACTGACGCCGATCAGTTGTACCGCGGCGGCGGCACCGAGAATGACGAGCGCCGGGAAGGCGGGGAGGTAAGCCGAGCCACCGATCAGATAGAGCGCGGGCTTGCCGAGAATCGATACTGCGCCAAGGACGGCGAGCCCCCCGACCAAGGCGGCCTTGTTCGTGCGGCTCAGCAACGTCGCCACCGCGGCCCCACTTTGGCTCACGCTGACCCGCGCCAGCTCTGCGTACAGCGAGCGGCTCAACATTTCGGCAAGGACGAGCAATGCCTGCCCGAGTTGGTGCGCCAACCTGAAATAGCCGGCAGACGTCGCCCCGACCGTATAGCCCACGACGAGCAAGGCCACCTGCTGGCTCGCCGCGGAGAATGCCGAACTCAGATTGTTGAACAAGGTGAAACGCCAATAGCCAGGATAGGCGCGCGGGACGCCGACGATGTCCGCGAGGACGGGCTTCGACATCTCTGGTGCGATTCTGTACCAGAACAGGCCCCAATATGCAGCCGCCGTCGCGATCTCCGCTACCGCCCACGCCCACAGGAAGCCATCGATGGTTGCCCCGGCAAACACCGCGACAAGCGCACCGATCATTCGGAAGACAGGGGTCGCCGTTTCGGCAATCGCACCGTCACGAAAGCGATCATATAGCCGCAATGCCCCAATCGCGGTCGAGCGCACGGTAAGCAAAAGCACGGCCCCGAAGAGAATCGCGTGATTGGCGGTGCTCTGCGTCCACCGGAAATGCGGCGCGAGCGCGCGGACGATCAGGGCCAGGATGGCGCATCCCGCAAGCGCTGCGACCAACTCGAGGAGAATGCAGAACCAGAGCAGCGCGGAAACCTGCGCCTTCCTGCCTTCCAGCATCGAAGCAGTGCCCCAGCGCAAGACAATCTGCCAGCTCTGGAAACCGATGATCAGTACCATCCCTTGGGCCAATACCAGGATCAGTGAAAACTGACCAAAGCCGGCCGCGTGCAGCGCGCGCGCAGCCATGGCGAGGTAAATCAGACTCAGAAACGCGCCAACAATCTTCGAGATCAGCAGCCAGCCGGCGTTCCGGACGGTCCGGACCAGCGGCGTCTCCCCCTTGAGCCTGCCGATGATGGAGATGGTCCGTCGATCGGTCACTGGATCATGGACTTCAACAAATCGACTTGCGGCATGCTATGGCATCCAGGAATTGTCATCGCGTTCGGGTTCATTGGCGGGCTATCTCAACCGAGAGCTCGCGACCTTTCGGGCAGAAGCGAGCGCCGGCGCAGGGCTTGAATTGCTCAACGATACCGGCCCTGCACGCTGGTCCGACGTCACCTCTTCTGGCGCAACCATGCCTCTGCCTTGTCCAGGGCGGCCTGATCATCGACATCGATCCAGTCGAGGTCGCTGCAATCCAGGGTGAGCGCGCCCTGCTGACTGGCGAGAACGCGCATGCCTTCGGTGATCGAGGGATCCTCCAGGCCGTGCAGGGCGGTGAACAGACCCGCCCCGATCGCGAACACGCCGGTGTCGAAACAATCGTAGGTGTCGATCCCCTTCCCGATCGCGACGATCCGCTCGCCTTGCGTCTGCACGCACGTGACATCGTCAAGGTCGACCCAGTCGCTCTCGATACGGCGGTCGATCGCCAATCGCGCGCCGCCCGCGGCTCCCGCCCGTGCGACGCGGCGATACAGTTCCGGTTCGACCAGATGATCGCACATCGCAAGCAGTGCTTCCGTACCGGCGACGTGGCCATCCGCCGCCAGGACCGAGACGCCATTCGGCTTGCGGTGGTCGGCAACTCGGACCGTCTGGACGGCGATCGGATAGGTCGCCGCCGCAAGGTGCGCCTCGATCTGATCGGCACCATAGCCCAGCACCACCACCACACGCTCCAGGCCCGCCTCGGCGAGCCCGAACAGCGCATGGTCGATCAGCGGACGGTCGCCGACCGGGCAAAGCGGCTTGAGCGGGGCGGCGGAGCGGAGGCGACTGCCTTCGCCCGCCGCCAGCAGGATCGCCGTGTCGATCATGCGCGCTGCAGGATGAAGTCTTCCACTGCCTGTGCCGCAAGATCGTCCGTCATCTGCGTGCGGGGATGCTTGCAGAAATAGGCGGACGCCGCGTCGATCGGACCCGCCAGCCCGCGATCCTTCGCCAGCTTCGCGCAACGGATCATGTCGATCGCGACGCCGGCGCTGTTCGGGCTGTCCTCAACGGAAAGACGCAGTTCGAGGTTCATCGGGATGGCGCCGAACATCGTGCCCTCCATCCGCAGGAAGCAGACCTTGTTGTCGTTCTGCCAGGGGACATAGTCCGACGGGCCGATATGCACGTTCTCGTCCTCGAGCCGCTCTGCGGCGACCGACTGCACCGCCTCGGTCTTGGAGATCTTCTTGGACGCGAGCCGGCGATGGTTCGACATATTGAGGAAGTCGGTATTGCCGCCGGTGTTGAGCTGGTAGGTGCGCTCCAGCTTGACGCCGCGTTTCGCGAACAGATCGGTCAGCACGCGGTGGACGATCGTCGCACCCAGCTGCGCCTTAATGTCGTCGCCGATGATGGGCACTCCGGCCTGCGTGAAGCGATCGGCCCATTCGGGATCGCTGGCAATGAATACCGGGATGTTGTTGACGAAGGCCACGCCGGCCTCGAGCGCGCATTCGGCATAGAACTCGCTCGCGGTCTGCGATCCGACCGGAAGATAGTTCATCAGCACATCGGTTTTCGACGCGCGAAGCACCGCGACGACGTCTTCCTTGGTCGGCTCCTGGGCGTCATTGAGCAGGAAGGTCCGGTCGTCCGGATAGTCCGCCATATGCTCCGCGACGCCGTCAAGCACCTTGCCCATCCGCACGATGGTGCCGGTCGGCTCCACAGAGGGGGCGAACACCGCGGTGCAGTTCGGCTTGGCGAAGATCGCCTCCGCGACGTCCTTGCCGACCTTGCGCCGGTCGACATCCCAGGCCGCCACGACCCGGATATCGCTCGGGCGGTATCCACCCAGATCCAGGTGCATCAGGCCCACGGCCTCGTTCGTGCCTTCGCGGTAATAGGACAGGCCTTGGACCAGCGAGCTTGCACAATTGCCGATGCCGACCACGGCGACATTGATACTCGTCATTGCTTCTTCACTTCCTTCAAGTCGATTTAAGCGTTGAGATTGAGTCGAGCCGGGCCAGTTTCCGCTCGACATTCCGGTGCCACGCCAGGCCGATCAGCAGGATCGCGGAAAGCGGGACGAGCTCGAACCACCAGAACCACCGCGGATTCCCGGCCAGGCAGGCGAGGAAGATCGCGTAGACGCGGACATTCGCGCTGAGCAGGCTCATCAAGCGCATCGGCTTGGCCGCCGATGCGCCATAGGTAGCGATAAGCTTGCCCGAACCCGAGCGGGCGGCGAGGACACTATCGAAGGGCCGGGCGAACCGCTCCAACACGCCTGCCACTCGATCGTACAGCCGCACCAACGGGTTGTGGCTCGGGGCCTGCTGGACCGGGGCCGCAACGCCCTTGCACCGGCGGTGAAAGCGCGCGCGTTCGCTTTCGTAAAGGTTGGACTGGAGTGCATGGGCAGCGCCGGCCCCCACCGCCAGCACCCAGCCCTCGACCGTACCGATGGACGATGCGATCACGACATAGATCAGGATGAACACCCCGTGGTCGCACAGCCCGTCCAGCGCGCGACCCAGCGGACTTGCCGTGCCGGTGGCCCGCGCAACCATGCCGTCGAGCCCGTCCGCGACCAGCCACGCGATCGACAATGCCAGGCCGAGCACCGCATAGGGCCAATGCTGCCAATGGGCATAAGCCAGCGCCGCCAGCGCGCCGAGGATCAGCCCGCCGATCGATACGGCGTTGGCCGAAACGCCCCGCGCAACGAACCACGGCAGCAGAACACGCGCTGCAGGGTGAATGAGCCAGAGGTTGGTTGGATCCTCGATCCGGCGATCCCGCGATCGGTCGATCAGAGGAGGTGTCATCGAAATGTCATGTACAGCGTGACCGGGATGCGCAGCAAGCGAATTAGAACAGCTTCAGAACTGGCAGACGTGATTCAACCGCCTGAGTGCGAGGTCCGAGGCGGATCGCTCGCCTTGCCATCGCGTCGATCACGCACGAGAGGCTCTTAACAGCTCCGTCCCTGGACCGCGAATCAAGCGGCGCTGTGACGCGCGAGAACGACACTCAGCTCCAAGCATGACCCGATAAGGCCACCACCGACGCCCTGGGCAGCTAAGGCAGCAGTCATGGATGAGTTGAATCGTCGCACCTCTGGAAACTGGTCCCTAAAGGATCGACAACCGCCCACCAGTCTCGGTCATTCAATATCAGGTCGGAGGCGGCACGCGCCCGCGACCTAATTGACACCCCGCGCCTGACGCCGGGCGACGACCATCGCGGCGGCGTCCTGTGGCGACCGGTCCTCCAGATCCTGCAGGAACCAGACGCGCACGCGATCGCGCTTGTATTCGCGGGTCCAAACCTGGGCGACAAGCTCGCGACCGCTGCGACAATAGGGCGCGATGATCAGGCCGATCGTCATCGCATCGGACCGATCGTCGTCATTCTCCTCCGCCGCCTTGGCCAGGCACGCGAAGTAGGTTTCCATTGCCGCGCTTCGCTCTTCCTCGGTCGCCGGCGTCCGCTGGATCACCGCCGCCAGAGCCAGCATCACCAGGATCATCGCCCACCTCCCCATTCATGCCTCTACGCGGACAGGCACAGAGGCCTGTCGCGGGTAAGCATAGCGGATCATACCAGGAACGGAGCGACAGCGCATCCGATCCGGATACATCTGGGCGGCGGCCAGCAGGCGAGCGGGAGAGAGGTCGCGGTTGCCTCGGCTGGCGGCTCCTGCGCTACCGCTCGACCGACCAGCGCTGCTTCTTCGGCTCGTAGATCGCGGTCGTGCCGATCTGCACGCCACCATTGTCCGTCCACAAGGTGGGGCCAGCGCCGCTCACGTCGAATGGAGCGGAGTCGACCCGCTTTCCGTCCGGCAGGTGGAGGCGGGCATAGACCAGCTGGTCGGCAATGGAATGCGTGGCCACCTGCCACCGCGTGGCGCTACGGAGCTCCAGCGCGTAGCGACCGTCGGGAGAGGTTCTTGTCTCGAGCGTCTTGTCGCCCGATGGCAGATAGGTGCCCAGGGAGACGGCGACTGTCGCGGAGGCCAGCGCGCCGATGATTGCCAGTCTTCTGTTCCTGGTGAGGGGCATCACGGGAAATCCACGATTACCGGCCTTGGGGAAGCTTGCGCTGCTCTATGTTACTGAAGATGGCGACATCGCCGCCTCTGGCAAAGCGTTATCATGGCAGGAACGATCCGCATCGTTCACGAAGGACAGCGTCCAGCTTTCCGCCGGCCTCCTCGGCCCCTGCGACGATCAGCCCGCAGTGATCGCCTCGGCCGCTTCGCTTGCCTCCATCCACAGTGCCTCCGCCTCGCCGATCTGCGCATCGAGCGCGGCGCGGCGCTTCATCAGGTCGGTCATGGTCAGCTTCGTCAGCGATGCATCGGCGGAGGACGGATCGAACATCGCCCGGTCGACCGCGCTGCGCTGTTCGTTCAGGCTGGCCAGTTCCGCCTCTGCAGCCTTGGCCGCCTTGCGCATCGCAGTGGCGCGCTCGCGTGCCTCGGCGGCGGCGCGGCGGGCATCCTTGCGATTGACCTTGGCCTCGCTCTTGCCCTCGCCCTGCGGCTCCTTGGCGAGGACGAACTTGATATAGTCCTCGATCGATCCGTCGAACTCGCGCGCGGTGCCGCTGTCGACCAGCACCAGCCGGTCGGCGGTCATCTCCAGCATGTGCCGGTCGTGGCTGACGATCACCACCGCGCCGCTATATTCGTTCAGCGCCTGGACCAGCGCCTCGCGCGCATCGACGTCGAGGTGGTTGGTCGGCTCGTCGAGGATCAGCAGGTGCGGCGCGTCGCGGGTGATCAGCGCCAGCGCAAGCCGCGCGCGCTCGCCGCCCGACAGCTTGCCGACCTTGGTCGTCGCCTTGTCGCCCGAAAAGCCGAACCGGCCCAGCTGGCCGCGCACCGCCGACTGGCTGGCGCCCTTCATCAGCCGGGTCATATGGTCGAGCGGGGTATCGTCGCGGTCGAGCTCCTCGACCTGATACTGGGTGAAATAGCCGACCTTCATCCGGCCGCTGGCGTTCATCTCGCCTTCCATCGGCGTCAGCTGCGCCGCCAGCAGCCGCGCCAGCGTCGTCTTGCCGTTGCCGTTACGGCCGAGCAGCGCGATGCGATCATCGGGATCGAGCCGCAGGTTGAGCCGCTGCAGGATCGGCTTCTCGCCATAGCCGACCGTGGCCATGTCGAGCGTGATCAGCGGCGGGCGCAGCTCCTCCGGGCTGGGGAAGCCGAAGGTCAGGCTCGGATCGTCGAGCAGCTCGGCGATCGGCTGCATCCGCGCCAGCGCCTTGGCGCGCGACTGGGCCTGTTTCGCGGTCGAGGCGCGGGCCGAGTTGCGGGCGATATAGTCCTGCAACTTCTCGCGCTCGGCCTGCTGCTTGGCACGTGCCGAGGCGAGCTGTGCCTGGCGCTCGGCCCGCTGGCGCTCGAACGCGTCATAGCCGCCGGGATAGAGCCACAATTTCCCGCGCTCGAGGTGCAGGATGTGGTCGACGACATTGTTCAGGAAGTCGCGCTCGTGGCTGACGATCAGGATTGTCGCCGGATAGCTCTGGAGGAATTCCTCAAGCCACAGCACGGCTTCGAGGTCGAGGTGGTTCGACGGCTCGTCGAGCAGCAGCAGGTCGGGCTGCGAGAACAGCAAGGACGCCAGCGCCACGCGCATCCGCCAGCCGCCCGAGAAGCTTTCCAGCGGGCGGTGCTGCGCCTCTTCGTCGAAGCCCAGGCCGACCAGGATACGCGACGCGCGCGACGGTGCGGCATGCGCGTCGATCGCGTTCAGCCGCTCATGGATCTCGCCCAGCCGGTCGGGGTCGTGGCTGACCTCGCTTTCGGCAAGCAGCGCGGCGCGCTCTTTATCGGCTGCCAGCACCGTCTCGAACGGGGTGGCGTCGCCGCCCGGCGCTTCCTGCGCGATATAGCCCAGCCGCCGGCCGCGCGGCATTTCCGCCGCGCCGGTATCGGGCTCCAGCTGTCCGGCGATCACCTTGACCAGGGTGGTCTTCCCGGCGCCGTTGCGGCCGATCAGGCCGATGCGGCCGCGCGGCGGCAGGGAGGCGGTGGCGCCGTCGAGGATGGTCCGCCCGCCAAGGCGGACCGTGATGTCGGACAGGTTGAGCATGATGGCAGGCGCTTAGGGGTTGCGGGTGATTCCCGCTAGTGCCCGCGTCACTCGCCCGCCGGTTCGACCCGCACCAGCACGCTGCCCTCGGTCACCTGGGCCCCGGTCGACGCATTCAGCTCGGCAATAGTGCCGTCGAACGGCGCGGTCAGGCCATGCTCCATCTTCATCGCCTCCAGCGTCAGCAGCCGCTGGCCCTTGGTCACCGCCTCGCCCGCCGCGACCTCGACCGCGGTGACCCGGCCCGGCATCGGCGCCAGCACCGCGCCGTCCGACGCCGCCCCTGCCCCGGCCGATCCGCGCGGTTCGGCGATGCGCACCGCAAACAGGTCGGCGGCGCGAGAGACCAGCACCGCGTCGCCCCAGGCGGTCAGCTCGATCGGCCGCCCGGCATCGCGCCCCTCGCCCACGCCGCGCTCGTCATATTCGTAGATCGGTCCGATCTCGCGCGCATCGAACTCGACGACGCTGACCTCGCCCAGGCTCTCGACCGCGACCCGCACCCTGGCTGGTGCGTTCAGGCGGAAACCGGCCAGCCCGACCGGGTCCCGCCGGTCCTCCTCGGTCGACAGAATCATGCCGGTCCAGAAGCTGGGCGGCGTCTCGTCGCGCTGGGTCATGTAGAGCCCGGCGGCGGCGGCGCGGATCATGTCGTCATCGGCGCGCTCGGGCCCGCGCAGGTCGTCGAGGCGCTGCTCGATCAGCCCGGTGGTGACCGCGCCGCTGCGCACCGCGTCCAGGCTCAGCAGCCGGTCGAGGAACCCCGCATTGGTCCGCACCGGCCAGACGAGCATCGATCCCGCCGCGGTCGCCAGCCCCTCCAGCGCCGCCTCGCGCGTCTCGCGGTGGACGATCAGCTTGGCGATCATCGGGTCATAATAGGGACTGACCTCCGCCCCCTGCTCCACCCCGGTATCGATCCGCAGACCGTCATCCTCGGGAAAGCTCAGCAGGTCGAGCGGCCCGATCGAGGGCAGGAAGCCGCGATCGGCATCCTCGGCATAGAGCCGCGCCTCGACGGCCCAGCCGTCGATCACGAGTTCGTCCTGCCGCTTCGGCAGCGGCTCGCCACTCGCCACGCGCAATTGCCACTCGACCAGGTCCTGGCCGGTGATCGCCTCGGTCACCGGATGCTCGACCTGGAGCCGCGTGTTCATTTCCATGAACCAGATGCGGTCGGAACGCAGTCCATTACTTGCATCTGCAATGAATTCGATGGTCCCGGCGCCGACATAATCGACCGCCTTGGCCGCGCGCACCGCCGCGGCACAGATCGCCTCGCGCGTCTCGGCATCCATCCCCGGCGCCGGTGCTTCCTCGATCACCTTCTGGTGTCGCCGCTGCAGCGAACAATCGCGCTCGAACAGGTGGACGACATCGCCATGGCTGTCGCCGAACACCTGCACCTCGATGTGCCGCGGCGAGAGGATGTACTTCTCCAGCAGCACCCGGTCGTCCCCGAAGGACGACGCCGCCTCGCGCTTGCAGCTGGCCAGCGCGTCCATGAACGCTGCCGCCTCGTCGACGCGGCGCATCCCCTTGCCGCCGCCGCCGGCGACTGCCTTGATCAGCACCGGATAGCCGATCGCATCGGCCTCGGCCTTCAGCCGCTCGGGCGATTGGTCGTCGCCGAGATAGCCGGGGGTGACCGGCACGTTGGCCGCGATCATCCGCGCCTTGGCCGCGTCCTTCAGCCCCATGGCACGGATGCTGTACGGTTTTGGCCCGACCCAGACGAGGCCCGCGGCGATCACCGCCTCGGCGAAGTCGGCATTCTCCGACAGGAAGCCATAACCGGGGTGGATCGCCTCCGCGCCGGTCGCCTGCGCCGCGGCGATGATCTTCTCGCCGACCAGATAGGACTCGCGCGGCGGCGCCGGGCCGATCGCGACTGCCTGGTCTGCCAGTTGCACGTGCAGCGCCTGCGCGTCGGCGTCGGAGTGAACCGCGATCGTGCGGATCCCCAGCGCGCGCGCGGTGCGGATGATGCGGCAGGCGATCTCGCCGCGATTGGCGATTAGCAAGGACTGGATCATGGATGTCGTTCCGGAAAGCCGTGGCGGGTGTGCAGCGCCGCGAGCAGCGCCTCGATCTCGTTGATGAACCCGCCCTCGGCGAAGGCGAGCGCGGGCAGATTCTGATTGGCCTCGCCGATCGCATCGACCACCGCGGCGCGCGGGCGCGGCCAGGGCACGCGGACCAGCTCGATCCCCGCCGCACGGTCGGGAAAGGCGGCGAGCAGCCCTTCGACGGTGATGCAGTCCTTGCAATAGAAGCGCCGCCCCGGATGCGCCGGATCGGTCACATCGGTCTCGAGCACGAACAGCCGGTCGCGTGCGGCGGTCATGCCGGGCAGCCCGTGCTGCGCTGGTTCCAGCTGAGGTTGACGATCCGCCAGCGTCCGCCTTCGCGGACCAGGTCGGCATGATTGGTGCCGCAATGGCTGACCTTGCCGTCGATCAGGAACACATAGGGCACCCAGACCATCGCCAGGTCGCCATCGACCTCGACCGCCGGGGTGGACAGTCGCTCCTCGAACCGCTCCGGCCCGGGGGCAATCGCCCTGGCCCAGTCGGACCAGCGCTGGTGCGTGATCCGCGGGGCGCCCGCGCCCTGCTCGACGACCGTGACCACGCCTTCGGGCTTGACCAGCGCGAGCGCCGCCTGCCCATCGCGCGCGGCGATGGCGCGGGTCAGCGCGGTGATGGGAGCCATGACAGCCGCCGCATCGGGGTCGTCATAGGGGAGCGGGTTGGCCGGGGGGAGCTTGGGGGTCGGCGTGGTCTGGGCCGCAGCGATGCCCGGGGCAAGGAGCGCGGCGGCGAGGAGGAGGTGGCGCATTATAGACCCTTCTTTACGGCCTGACACATTTGAGCGAGCTGAGAAGGGACAATCCCCACCCCGTTGCGAGAAGGAATGGCTGAAGATTCCCATCACTCCTCCCCGGAACGGGGAGGGGGACCGTCCGAAGGACGGTGGAGGGGTCCCCGCTCGCGGCACGCCGCAAGGATGCCGGCGATCACTGCTTCCAAATCGCCCAGTACCTCACGCGCGGGGATGCGCACCGTATGAAAGCCACGCTCAGCCAGGATGCGGTCGCGCGCGACGTCTCGCTCGGGCCGGTCGCCCCGGTCATGGCTCTCCCCATCGACTTCAATGGCCAGCCGCGCCTCAAGGCAGGCAAAGTCCAACAGATAGGGCGGCTGTGGATGCTGGCGACGAAAACGGAACCCGCCCGGGCGTTTGCGCAGGGCTTGCCACAGGAGCACTTCTGGAAGCTCCATTTTCCGGCGCGCTTGTCGCGCAGCTCGCACATCACGGATCGGCGCGCGGAGGATGGGTGGAACCCCTCCACCGTCCTGCGGACGGTTCCCCTCCCCGTTCCGGGGAGGAATTGGGGCCGGCGCCTCTCTCATCACATCCGGAACACGCCGAACTGCGCGCGCTCCGGGATCGGGGCGTTCAGCGTCGCGCTGAACGCCAGGCCCAGCACGTCGCGGGTCTGCGCGGGGTCGATGATGCCGTCGTCCCACAGGCGCGCGGTGGCGTGCCAGGGATTGCCTTCCTCTTCGTAGCGCGCGCGGATCGGGGCCTTGAACGCCTCGGCCTGTTCGGGTGTCCAGCTGTCGGCGTCGCGGTGGACGGTCGCCAGGACGCTGGCCGCCTGTTCGCCGCCCATCACCGAGATGCGGCTGTTGGGCCAGCTGAACAGGAAGCGCGGCGAATAGGCACGGCCGCACATGCCGTAATTGCCGGCGCCGAAGCTGCCGCCGATCAGCACGGTGATCTTGGGCACGCTGGCAGTCGCGACCGCGGTGACCAGCTTGGCGCCGTGCTTGGCGATGCCCTCGGCCTCGTACTTGCCGCCGACCATGAAACCCGAGATGTTCTGGAGAAACAGCAGCGGGATGCGGCGCTGGCAGGCGAGTTCGATGAAGTGTGCGCCCTTGACTGCGCTCTCGCTGAACAGCACGCCGTTGTTCGCCAGGATCGCGACCGGGATGCCCCAGATATGGGCGAAGCCGCAGACCAGCGACGTGCCGTACAGCGCCTTGAACTCGTGAAACTCGCTGCCATCGACCAGGCGGGCGATGATCTCGTGAACGTCATAGGGCGCGCGGACGTCCTGCGGCACGATGCCGTAGATATCCTCCGCGTCGAACTTCGGCGCGCGCACTTCCTGCAGGTTCACATCGGCCTGGCGATCGGGCTGCAGCGTGCTGACAATGTCGCGAACGATGGTCAGCGCATGCTCGTCATTCTCGGCAACGTGATCGACCACGCCCGAACGCCGGCCATGCAGGTCGCCGCCGCCCAGATCCTCGGCGCTGATCACCTCCCCCGTCGCCGCTTTCACCAGCGGCGGGCCGGCGAGGAAGATCGTGCCCTGGTTGCGCACGATGACCGTCTCGTCGGACATCGCGGGGACATAGGCGCCGCCCGCGGTGCAGCTCCCCATGACGCAGGCGATCTGCGGGATGCCCAGCGCCGACATGTTCGCCTGGTTGAAGAAGATGCGGCCGAAATGGTCGCGGTCGGGAAACACCTCGGCCTGATGCGGCAGGTTAGCACCGCCGCTGTCGACCAGATAGATGCATGGCAGGCGGTTCTGCTCGGCAATCTCCTGCGCCCGGAGATGCTTCTTGACCGTCATCGGGTAATAGGTGCCGCCCTTCACCGTGGCATCGTTGCACACGATCATGCAGGTGCGGCCCGACACCCGGCCAATGCCGACGATCAGCCCCGCGCCCGGCACCTCGCCGTCATAGAGGTCGCCTGCGGCGAGCTGGCCGATCTCGAGGAACGGCGCGCCTGGATCGAGCAACCGCTCGACCCGCTCGCGCGGCAACAGCTTGCCTCGCGCGATGTGCCGTTCGCGCGAGGCCGCGCTGCCGCCGAGCGCAGCCGTGGCGACATCGACGCGAAGCTGCTCGGCCAGCGCGCGGTTGTGCGCCGCATTTGCCTTGAAGGCTTCGCTCTCGCTGGAGAGCGCGGTGGTGAGTGTCGGTGCGGTCACTGACTATCCTCCCCGGCACGGGGAGGGGGACCAGCCGCAGGCTGGTGCAGGGTCCCCACCCCGAGCGCAACGTCTGCGGAGGGCCCCCTCCACCGTCGCTTCGCGCCGGTCCCCCTCCCCGTTCCGGGGAGGATCTGAAAGCCCGTCACGAGGCGGCCCCGATCAACTCGCGGCCGATCAGCATGCGGCGGATTTCGTTCGTGCCTGCGCCGATGTCGAGCAGCTTGGCATCGCGGGCGAAGCGTTCGACCGGCCAGTCCTTGGTATAGCCTGCCCCGCCCAGCGCCTGGATCGCCTCCAGCGACACGCGCACCGCATTTTCCGACGCCAGCAGGATCGCGCCCGCCGCGTCGAACCTGGTGGTGCGGCCGGCGTCGCAATTCTTGGCGACGGTGTAGACATAGGCGCGCGCCGAATTGAGCGCGACATACATGTCGGCGACCTTGGCCTGCATCAGCTGGAAGCTGCCGATCGGCTGGCCGAACTGCTTGCGCTCGCGCAGATAGGGGACGACCACGTCGAGGCACGCCTGCATGATGCCCAGCTGGATGCCGGCCAACACGGTGCGCTCATAATCGAGGCCGCTCATCAGCACGCCGACCCCGCCATTGACCGGGCCCATCACATTCTCGTCGGGCACTTCGCAATCGTCGAACACCAGCTCGGCAGTCGGCGATCCGCGCATGCCCATCTTGTCGATCTTCTGGCCGATCGAGAAGCCGGGCATGTCCTTCTGGATCAGGAAGGTGGTGATGCCGCGGCTGCCCTCGCCGGTCTTGGCATAGACGACCAGCGTGTCGGCATAGGCGGCGTTGGTGATCCAGAATTTAGTGCCGTTCAGGACATAGCCGCGGTCGGTCTTCTCCGCGCGCAGCTTCATGCCCACCACGTCGGACCCTGCCCCGCTCTCCGACATGGCCAGGCTGCCGACATGCTCGCCCGAGATCAGCTTGGGGAGATATTTCGCCTTCTGATCGTCATTCGCCCAGCGCGCGATCTGGTTGACGCACAGGTTGGAATGCGCGCCATAGCTGAGGCCGATCGAGGCCGAGGCGCGCGACACTTCCTCGCACGCGATGACATGTTCGAGATAGCCGAGGCCCAGGCCGCCCCATTGCTCGCCCACGGTGATGCCGTGCAGGCCGAGCTCGCCCATCGCGGGCCACAGGTCGCGCGGGAACCAGTCCTCGGCATCGATCTTCGCCGCCAGCGGTTCGATCTGCTCCTTGGCGAAGCGCGCGGTCGTATCGCGGATCATCTCCGCATTCTCGCCGATGCCGAAGTCCAGTTCGCTCATTCAGCCTCTCCAAATCCGTTGCCACCGTCACTAGCACCCGCGCCGACACAAGAGAAATTGAAGGTCTTGGCGGAACATCATAGATGGCATCTATGATCGACCGCTATCTGCTCCGCTATTTCCTGGCCGTGATGGACAGCGGCAATTTCTCCCGCGCGGCGGCGCAGTGCAACGTCTCGCAGCCGACATTGTCTGTCGGCATCGCCAAGCTGGAACGCTTGCTGGGGCGCACCTTATTCCATCGCACGAACCGGCGGGTCGAGCTGACCGAGGCGGGGGTGCAGTTCGCCGGCCATGCGCGGCGGATCGAGAGCGAGTTCGCCGCGGCCGAGCGATCGCTGGTCGGCGACGGCGCGGCGCGGCCGACGCTGCGCCTCGGCATCCTGGCCAGCATCCCCGCCGACTGGATCGGCGCGCTGTCCGCCCGCTTCGCCGAGCGACTGGGCGAGGAGCGGATCGAAGTGTCGGAAGGGCGCGAGGGCGAATTGCTCGAGCGGTTGAAGCGCGGCCGCATCGACGCCGCCCTGACGATCGTGCGCCAGGGCGATGGTGAGGTGCTGCGCAGCGAAGGCTATGCGCTGGCGGTGCCGTCGAGCCACAGGCTGGCGCAGCAGGAGATTGTCGAGGCCGAGGCGCTGGCGGGCGATGTGATGATCGTGCGCCGACACTGCGAATTGCTGGCCGAGACAAGCCGCCACTTCACCGCGCGCGGGGTCCGCCCCTTCTTTACCGCCCGCACGACCAGCGACGACCGCGCGCTGGCAATGGTCCGCGCGGGGCTGGGCGTCACGGTGATGCCGGAGGGCTTCGCGGTGGAGGGCGTCGCGCGCCCTCGACTGGCCGGGTTCGGCCATGTCCGCCAGATCGGGCTGATGCTGGGCGCGCATGTCGCGGATAAGGTTCGCGAAGGGTCGCCGGCGCTGGTTGCTGTGCGAGAGGTGATCGGGGCGCGGTCAGACCATATCGCGGAGGCGGTCGAATAAGCACTTCACCGTCAAACTTCTAGCCGCTGGTCTTGTCTGACGGCCCCATTCCACAGTGGATGGAGTAACAGTGGAGTCACCGCTCAGCAGGGTCACGTCGATGCCCGAGGTCTTCGCCGACAAGGATCGATTTAAGACCTAGGATAGCCGCACGACCGATCCACACGGCGAAGCACGTCAACCATATGAGAAATAGCGGCCCGAATGCGATGCCCAACCCGGGATTGTGATCTCCCGGATATGCCGGGAAGTCCAGCACCCAGCCGATCACCTTTAGTCCCGCCGGCAAGGAAAACAGCAGAATGCCGAAATCTATCCACAAGCGCCAAGTTGGCGACGGCCGCCGGAGCAAACCTGCCCGAAGCACGAGACATATTACCGGGAACAGGCTCGCCAAAATATAGGCCATGTGTCTCTCGCCGCGATGCCCCATTATCCGGCGCATGCGTGACAAACTCAACAAGCTAATTCAGGGCCTCACCCCTTCAGCCGCGCCGCATGCCAGGCAACATGCTCCGGCAAGAACGTCGAGATGAAATAATAGCTGTGGTCGTAGCCCGGCTGCATGCGGAGCGTCAGGTCGATGCCCGCCGCCTTGCAGGCCTCGACCAGTAGCTCGGGCTTGAGCTGTTCGGTCAGGAACTGATCGGCATCGCCCTGGTCGACCAGCAGTTCGGGCACGCGCGCACCGTCCTCGATCAGGGCGCAGGCGTCATAGTCACGCCACGCGGCGCGGTCCTCGCCGAGATAGCCGCCAAGCGCCTTGTGGCCCCAGGGGCATTGGCTGGCAGCGACGATCGGGGAAAAGGCGGAGATCGAGCGGAAGCGGTCCGGATTGCGCAAGCCGGTCGTCAGCGCGCCGTGACCGCCCATCGAATGGCCGGTGATCGACTGGCGGGTGAGATCGGCCATCGGAAACTCGTCGGCGATCAGCGCGGGCAGTTCCTGTTCGATATAGCTGCGCATGTGAAAATGCTCGGCCCAGGGGTCGCGGGTCGCGTCGACATAAAAGCCGGCGCCCTGGCCGAAATCATAGCCTTCGTCGTCGGGCACGCCCTGACCGCGCGGGCTGGTGTCGGGCGCGATCAGGATGATGCCATGTTCGGCGCAGGCGGCGCGGAACTCGCCCTTTTCAGTGACATTGGCGTGGGTGCAGGTCAGGCCCGAGAGATACCAGACGATCGGCAGCGTCGCGCCCTCGGCATGCGGCGGCACATAGACGGAGAAGACCATGTCGGTGCCGGTCGTGGACGCGGCGTGGCGATAGACGCCCTGGGTGCCGCCATGGGCCTTGAAGGTCGACAGGGTTTCGATCGGCATAGGACTGCTCCGCTGGTGGCCGCGCGAGGGGTGCGCGATGTCGGGCGGGGGATCAAGGGTGAATGGCCCCTCTCCTCAGGAGTCCCGGTTTCCGTGGGGGTGGGTTGCTCCCCGTGGAGCAGCAACGGCTGCGGCGGAGCAAAGCTGTTACGCTCGTGTAAGTCCCAGCCAGCTTGCCATTTCGTCGAGTTCTTTTTCCAGTTCCCGCATGGTCTCGCTGGGCGCGCGGGGTTCGAGGTGGATCGACTGGACCAGCAGCCTGCCCGCCTGGCGGTCCGCCTTCAGGTCGACGCGCGCCGCCAGCAGGTCGCCCAGCAGGAAGGGCAGGTCGTAATAGCCGTGGCTGCGCTTGCTGGCGGGGGTGTAGATGCCGATGCGGTAGCGGAAGTCGAACATCCGTTCGGTGCGGTCGCGTTCCCAGATCAGCGGGTCGAACGGGGCGAGCAACGCGCGGGCGGCGATGCGGCGGGGGCGCCTTGCCTCGGGGTGGAGATAGGCGCGGCGGCCCCAGCCGGCGACCTCCACCGGGATCAGGCGACCCGCCTCGACCAGCACAGCGATCGCGGGATCGCCCTGCGCCGGTCTCAGGCGGAAATAGTCACGCAGCTCGGTTGCGGTGGCGACGCCCAGTGCGCGGGCGCCGCGTTCGATCAGCGCCTGGAGCGCATCGGCCTCGTCGGGGGTCGGCAGCTCGAGGATCGCGCGCGGGATCACGCGTTCGGTCAGGTCGTAGACGCGCTCGAAACTGCCGCGGCGGGCCGCGGTGGTGACATGTCCGGCATAGAACAGCCATTCGAGGATGCGCTTGGCATCGCCCCATTCCCACCAGCCGGCGCGGCTGCGGCCCTCCTCGAAGTCGGAGACTGCCATCGGCCCCTGGTCGCGGATCCGGTCGAGCACCGCGACCGCCTCGGCACGACGTTCGGTGGCGAAGACGCGCATCGCCTTCCAGCCGAAGCTGCCGCGATCGGCGCTGGCCATGCGCCAGCGCAGCAGCGGGTGAAGATCGAGCGGCAGCAGCGATGCCTCGTGCGCCCAATATTCGAACATCCGCCGATCGCGCTTCGCGCCCCAGGCGGCGCGGTCGAGCAGGCTGCGATCGTAACTGCCGAGGCGCGAAAAGGCCGGCAGATAATGGGCGCGCGAGACGACGTTGACGCTGTCGATCTGGAAAAGCCCGAGCCGGTCGAGCGTGCGCAGCAGTTGCGCCCTGCCCGGCATGCCCGGCCGCGCGGTGCCGAAACCCTGCGCCGCCAGCGCGATGCGTCGCGCCTGGGCGGCAGTCAGGCGTTCGCTCACCGCTCCAGCGCCTTGCGCAGGCTGCCCCCTGCCGCATCGAGGCGCGCGGCGGCACCCTCCGGCGAGGCACCGCGCGCGATCAGCACAGCCCGGCGGATATCGCCGCCGGCGGCCTCCAGCGCGGCGCCGGCGGCTGCTTCATCGACATCCGCCAGCCGCGCGACCATCGCCCTGCCCCGCAGCTGCAGCTTGGCATTGGCCATGCGCATCGCGACCATCTGGCCGCGATAGACATAGCCCAGACGGATCATGGTTGCGGTCGAGAACAGGTTGAGCGCCGCCTTCTGCGCGGTGCCCGCCTTCATCCGGGTCGAGCCGGCGACGATCTCGCTGCCGGTGTCGACCAGCACCGCATGTTCGGCGGCGCGGAGCAGCGGCGTCTCGGGATTGTTGGCGATGGCGAGGGTCAGCGCGCCTGCCGCGCGTGCCGCCTCGATCGCGGCGACGGTGTAGCGCGTCCGGCCGCTGGCGGCGACGCCGATCACGACATCGTTCGCGCCGACATGGGCGGCGGCAATCTCGGCGCGCGCGGCATCGGCGTCATCCTCGGCACCCTCGACCGCTTCGGTCAGCGCGCGCAGGCCGCCGGCCATCAGATAGACCTGCCGCGCCTCGGGCCAGCCATAGGTCGGGCCGAGCTCGACTCCGTCCTGCACCGCGACCCGGCCCGACGTGCCGGCACCGGCATAGACCAGCCGTCCGCCGGCTCGCAGCCGGTCCGCCGCAGCCTCTGCCGCTGCGGCGATCGCGTCTGCCTGGCCCTGCAGTGCGGCGACCGCTGCCATCTGGCCCTCGATCATTGCCTGGACCGCGGCGCCGGTCGGCCACAGGTCGATATCGGTGAAGCGCGGGTCGATGCTCTCGGTGGACATGGCGGCTTTCAGTGGGAGGCGGCGGCGCGGTAGCCGGCGAGCAGCAGCGCCCCGTCCAGCGGATCGCCCTGCGGCTCGACCAGCTTGGCGGTCGTACGCTCGCGCAGCCAGGGCCGCATGCGCCGCGACAGGCCACCGGCCAGCGCGCAGCGCGGCGCGCCCTGGGCGTAGATCGTCTCGATGAAGATCTCGATATGCTGGGCCGCATCCTCGACGATCGACCGGGCGATCGCATCGTCATTCTCGGCATAGTCCATCACCAGCGGCGCGAGCGCGGCATAGTCCTTGGGCGTCGCCTCATCCATCCAGGCGACGGCGCGCGCGGTCTCGTGTCCGAAACGGGCGGCGACGGCGATCGACAGCGGGGTGCGCTGGGTCCGGCCGTCGAGCGCGCGCAGCGCGTGACGCATCGCACTGAGACCGACCGCGGCCCCGCTGCCCTCGTCGGAGATGGGGAAGCCATAGCCGCCGATCGAGAAGTCGCGGCCGTCGACACGCACCAGCGCGATGCTGCCGGTGCCGATCACCAGCGTCGCGCCGTCGGCGCCGCCATGCGCGCCGATATTGGCGATCACCGCATCGGTTTCATAGGCGACCGAAGCGAAGGGAAAGTCGAGATCGACCAGGCTGTCGCGAATGCCGGGGCGCGAGATGCCGGCAATGCCCATGCCGGCGCGGATCGTGCGGACCTGATCCGCACCCAGCCCGGCCGCCTCGATCGCCTGCGCCGCGGCGTCCCAAAGGGTGGCATAGAGCAGGTCCATCCCGATCCGGGCATTGGCCGGCCCGGTCTCCCCGGTGCCGAGGACCTTCCCGCCGGCGTCGATCAGGCGGCTGCGGCAATGGCTCCCGCCCGCATCGATGCCGAGATAATAGACCATGGCCGGTTCCTCTTCGCTGACCCGGTGGGGGTCAAGCGAAATCGGGGTGGGATCAGGCTACCAATCGCAACTTGCGCGCGGCGCTGCGTTTGCCGCCGCCGATCAGCGTCTGGAGGTCGATCATCCCGCGCGCCAGCCCCAGCCCGTGCGGCCCGGCGATGTAGCGCGGCGACCAGACCGGGCCGAACTTCTCCTTATAGGCACGCAGCCCCTCGAACCCGTAAAAGGCGTCGCCATGGCGGTAGAGCAGCCCGCCGATCCGAGCCCAGACCGGCGCGAGGCGGCGGGACTCGATGCCCGACAGTGGCGCCATGCCGAGGTTGAACCAGCGATAGCCCTGACCCTTGCCCCATTGCATGAGGCGAACGAACAGAAAGTCCATCGTGCCGTACGGCATGTCGTCGAGGTGCCGCATCAGGTCGACCGACAGCTCCTCGCGATTCTCGGTCGCCCAGATATTGGCGAAGGCGACGATCCGCCCCCCTGCCCTGACGACCGCACAGTCGAACCGACCGAGATAGGCGGGGTCGAACCGCCCGACCGAGAAGGATTTCTCGCTTTGCCCCTTGGCGGCAAGCCAGGCATCGGACACCGCGCGCAGCTCGGGCAGGACCGTGTCCATCGCATCGGCGGGGATGATGGCGAACTCCGCGCCCTCACGCGCCGCGCGGCGATCGGCATGGCGCAGCGACTTCATGTCGGGCCCGTCCATGGTGAACGCCTGCAGGTCGACGCGCGCCTCCTCGCCATATTTCGCAAGCTGGAGACCCAGGTCGATTGCGATCGGCAACGCATCGGTCGAGATCTGATAGAGGAGCAACCGGCCCTGCGCCGCATCGGCCATCTCGCGCAACTGCCACAGCAGTTCGCCCCACTGCTCGCGCGGGCCGACCGGATCGCCCATCACGATCCAGGTCTGGCCCTGCACTTGGTACATGAGGACGGTATCGCCGCTGTCGGAACGCAGGAAGCGCTTGTCGCCGGTATAGGCCAGCAGTGCGTCGGTGCGGTTGGACTGGGCGAGCGCGACCTCGGGCAAGGCGGCATCGGGCTCGACCCGTTCTGCCCGGGGCGGGCGAGCATGGCCGAACCAGTCCCAGATCACCACGCACAGCAGCACCACGGCAGACCCGAAGCTGGCGCGCAGGAAGCGCGAGGCATCGCCCTTCCAGGCGAAATGCCACCACATCTCGCTTTGATAATCGACATGCTTGAAGGCGAAGAAGCCGATCCAGGTCGCCAGCCCGACCGCGAGCAGTACCGACACCAGCGAGCGCGGCGATCCGATCGCGCTGGTCAGCGCGGTCTTGCGATAGAAAGCACCATGCGAGAGCTGGAGCAGGCCGGCGATGACCAGCAGGATCGTCGCCTCCTCATAATCTACCCCCTTGGTGAGCGAGAAGATCGCGCCGGCGATGAGCAGTGCGCGGCACATGTGGAAGGCCGCATCGAGCCGTCGATACAGGCCCGGCGCGATCAGCAGCAACGCGGTGCCCGCCAGGCTGGCGGCGATGTGCGACGCTTCGATAAAGGGCAGCGGGGCGAAGGCGTGAAGCGCGCGCAGCCGGTGGGGAATGGCGGGCAGCGATCCCGAGACGAGCAGCACGAGCCCGCCGACGAACACCAGGGCCGACAGGACCGTGGGCGCAAGGCCGCCCAGCGCCATCTGCATCGCGCCCATCGCGGTCGCCAGCGGCTGACGCAGGCGGCGGCGCTCATGAATTGCGAGCATCGCCGCGGCGACGATCAGCGGCAGGATGTAATAGACGACGCGGTAGAGGATCAGCGCCGCCAGGATGTGCGACGGCTCGACCCCCGGCATGACGGCGATGATCACCGCCTCGAACACGCCGACGCCGCCGGGGACATGGGTGACCAGCGCGGCGATGATCGCCAGCGCATAGCCGAGGAAGAAGATCGGGAACTGCCCCGCACTGGCGCCGGGGACGAGCACCAGCAGCGCCGCGCTGGCCGCGGCCAGGTCGAGCGCGGAGATGGCGATCTGGGCCAATGCCTGGTGGCGGGCCGGCAGGTTGAAGCGCCAGCGCAGCACCCGCACTTCGCGCGTCTGGCTGCGCAGCGTGAACAGGACCGCGACCGCGACCGCGAGTATCGCCAGCCCCAGCCCGCGCTGGACCCCGCCGGGGATCGCCAGGCCGGCCAGGTCGAGCCTGCCGCCATGGACGCTGAGCGCGACGCCAGCCATCACGAAGATGCCCGACCAGAAGGTCACGCTGGCCGTCGCGATCACCCGGACGATGTCGGGCGTCTCCAGCCCCGCCGCGCTGTACACCCGGTACCGCGCCGATCCACCGGTCAGCAGCGCGAAGCCGAAATTATGGCTGAGCGTGTAGCTGGTCAGCGAGGCGAGTGCTGCGGTGCGATAGGGCAAGGGCTTGCCGACGATCCGCAGCGCCAGCACGTCGTAGAAGGTCAGCATCAGATAGCTGGCCGCGGTCAGCAGCACCGCGGCCACCAGCTGCCAGGCGCTGACCGCCGAGATGGCATGGCGCACGTCGCGCCAACGGACCTCGCTCAGCAGCGCATGGAGCGCAGCGAAGCCGAGCACTGCCAGAACCAGGACCGCGACCGCCTGGATCGCGATACGGTGGCGGCGATAAAGGCTCGCGGCGGACATGGCGGATCAGGCCCGCTGCCAGATCTGCGACTTGCAGATCCATCCGCCCAGGATGCAGCCACTGATCTTCAGGCTGTTCGGCCCCTGTTGCTGAATCGTCGAATAATAGCTGCGGCCCATGTCGGGGACATAGACCCGGCCCTGCCATTTGCCCTGCCCCGTCGAATGATAGTCCTGGAGCAGTTCGGTGCCGATCAGCTTGGTGACGCCGCTGTCGCTGGCGTCCTTCAGCGCCTGGGGGCTGGCCCAGACGACCCAGCCGCACAATTTGTCACCGCACGGCCCGGTCTTCACCTTCACGCTGCCATGCGGGTTGACCCAGGTGCCGTCGACGCCGCTGGCCGGCGCCTGGGCAGCGAGCGGCGCGGATGCCAGGGCGATCGCGCCGATTGCGGCCGCAGCCGCGATGCGAAGCAGTTTCATGATCTGTTTCCCTTCAGCGAATTGGGAGCCGGGTCGGATGCGACCACTGCCTGATGCAGCACGCGGTACAGTGCGTCGGAGTCATAGTTGAGATAATGGTTACCCGGCAGCGCGACGCGCCGCATGTTGGGCTGGGTCAGCTTGGGGCACAGGCTGTCCTTTTCGGCGGCGCCCTGGACGCACAGCGCGCGGATCCAGGTCAGCTGCTGCGCGGTCGGCAACGCCGCCGCATCGGGCTTGGAGAAGGTCAGCATCTCGGCGGGGCTCGCCTGATAATAGACGGTATCGGTCGGCACGACGAGCGCGACCAACTGAACCTTGGCGCGCAGGTCGGCGGGAAGTGCGGTCAGGCCGACATGCAGCATGTCGGCGCCGAAGGACTGGCCGATCAGAACGACATGGTCGACATTGGGCAGGGCAAGCGCGCGTTCCACCGATTCCTTGATCAACGCGTGCACTTCTTCGGGTGTGCGGCGCGTGCGAAAATAGGCAAGCGAGCTGACGCCCAGCACCGGCACGCCGTCAGCGGTGAAGCCCTTGGCGATCGGTGGGCCCATGCCGACCCGGAACCCCATGTCCCCCGACACGATCACCACGGCCAGTCCGCGCTCGGCCGGTGCGGTCGGTCCGGTCGCCGGCATCTCGAAGAATACCGGGCCACCCAGATAGCCGATATAGCGCAGCCAGCCGGTCGCCGCCCCCAGCACGATCAGCAGGGCGGCAATCGAGATCCACAGGGCACGACGCGGTTTGCGCATCACATCTTCCTATCCGTTCGAGCGTCCTCGCTATCCGCGTGCCGGTGGCGTGGCGGTGACCGGATCATGACCAAAGCTTAACGTGACTTGCCCACCCCCGAAGACCATCTCTTCATAGGTAGTTGATGCCGCAGGAGCAGACCGATGACCGAGGGAGAGATCCACGATCTGGCGCGCACGCTGCTCGCAAAGTCTTCGGACGCGCTCGATCCCGAGGAGCAGAATGTGCTACTCGGGATCCAGAACCATAGCCCGATCAGCCGCGACGCGGCCGACATCTCCGACGAGCGGGCGACCCGCGGCGAGCGGCTGGCCGACAAGGTCGCCGCGATCGGCGGCTCCTGGGGCTTCATCATCGGCTTCGCGCTGGTGCTGTTTGCCTGGGTCCTGCTCAACACCGATGTACTGCGTCACCTCGGGCTGGTCTTCGATCCCTACCCCTTCATCTTCCTCAACCTGATGCTCTCGATGCTAGCTGCGGTGCAGGCGCCGATCATCATGATGAGCCAGAACCGCCAGGCGGCGAAGGACCGGCTGGCGGCGAGCCTCGACTTCGAGGTCAATCTGCGCGCCGAGCTGGAGATTCTGCGCCTGCACGAGAAGCTGGATCGCGGCGTGGTCGACCGGCTCGACCAGCTCGAGGCACGACTGTCACAGCTGATGGCGGCGCTCGATCGCGGTACGCTCAGGGCGTCGACGACATGACGGTCGAGGCGCACACGGGCCCGGGCGCCGCGACGCGCAGCCGGGGCCTGCCCGGCTTCGCCCTGATCGTCGCGCTGGCGGTAGCCGTCGGCGTGGTCCTGTTGCTCGTCTGGTCGGGATGGGTCGCGCCGTCGCGCAGCATCGATGGCCAGACCGATGCGCTGTTCCCCGGATTCACCGCCGAGAGCTCGGCCTGCCCGGCCGGCGGACTGGTCGTCACCAGCCTGCGCTCCGACAGCGAGGCGGCGGGTGACGGGATCGAGGTCGGCGACTGCATCGTCGCGATCGATGGAAGGCGCATCGAGACGCTGGATCAGGCACGCCGCTATCTGCATAATGACGCGAAGCCGGCCCTCAGCCTCGAGCTGGTCCATGACCAGCAGCGGCGGCAATTGAGGCTGGCGCGCAATTCGGGTGGGGCAAATGGGACATAAGCTGCTGGTGGTCGAGGATGACGAGGCGACCGCCGCCTATATTTCCAAGGGCATGTCGGAAGAGGGGTTCACCGTCGATCGCGCCGATAATGGCCGCGACGGCCTGTTCCTGGCCAGCGACGGCAGCTACGACGCGATCGTGCTCGACCGGATGCTGCCGGGGATGGACGGCATGGCCGTGCTCGGCGCACTGCGCGCGGCCAAGATCGAAACCCCGGTCATCATCCTGTCCGCGCTTGGTACGCCCGACGACCGGGTCGAGGGGCTGACCGGCGGTGCGCACGACTATCTGGTCAAACCCTTCGCCTTTGCCGAACTGCTGGCGCGGGTGCGCCTGCTGCTGCGTAAGGCTGGTGCCGGCGACGGCGCGATCACCCGGCTCGTCTGCGGCGATCTGGAAATGGATCTGCTGTCGCGCCGGGTGAAGCGCGGCGGACGTCCGGTCGACTTGCAGCCGCGCGAATTCCGGCTGCTCGAATATTTCCTGCGTCATCCCGACCAGGTCATTACCCGCACGATGCTACTGGAAGGCGTGTGGGACTATCATTTCGACCCCGGAACGAACGTGATCGACGTGCACGTCAGCCGGCTCCGCAAGAAGCTGGACGACGGTAGCACGCCGATGCTTCAGACGATCCGCGGCGCGGGATACCGCCTCAGCCCGGCGGCCTGACATGGCCCTCCGCTGGGGGCCGCTGACCCGGTCGGTCACCGCACGCTTCGTCATCGTTGCCTTTCTGGTCCAGCTGGTCGTGACCGGCGGCATCCTGTTGTTCGTCCAGCAGGCGAGCCAGCGCGCCTTGGCCAGCGAGCAGCAGACGCTGGTCGGTGAGCTGCGCGACGAGCTTCTCTCGGCGTGGCGCTCGGGCGGAGAGGACGGGCTGCGCCGCATCATCGATGCGCGGCTCGGCACGCGCGGCACGCCGCCGGTGATCCTGCTGGCCAACGCCCAGGGCGACGCCATCGCCGGCAACCTGGGTGCCTGGCCGACGGTCATTCCCTATCAGACCGACTGGCGCACCATCGAACTCTATCGCACGGGCAGCGATCGGCCGGAACTGATGGCGGTGACCGCGACTGCCCTGCCCGGCGGCCGCCGGCTGCTCGCCGGCCATGTGATCGATTCCAGCATCCGGCTCGCGCGGCTCAATCAGGAAGCGCTGACCGCTGCGCTGGTGATCGGCATCGTTCTGGCGTTGCTGAGCGCCCTCCTGATCGGTCGCGTGCTGTCGCGGCAGATTCAGGCGGTCGTCGCCACCGCGCGCGACGTCGGCAAAGGTGCGCTGGGCCGGCGTGTGCCGCTGGACGGGAGCGGCGACGCGTTCGACGCGCTTGGCCAGTCGGTCAATGCGATGCTCGACCGGATCGAGGCACTGGTGTCGCAACTCCGGATGATGACCGACGGGCTGGCGCACGACTTGCGCTCGCCGGTCACCCGACTGAAGGTCGTGCTCGAGAATGCGATCGTCGAGACCGAGGATCCCGCTGCCCTGGCCGCACTGGAGCGTGTTTCTTCGGAGGCGGAGACGCTGCTTGGCATGCTTTCCACCGCGCTTCTCATCAGTCGCGCGGAGGCCGGGATCGGCCGCGATCGCTTCGTCGATACCGATGCCGGCGCGCTTCTGGAGGATCTGGCCGAGGTCTATGGCCCGCTGGCCGAGGATCGCGGCTTCGCGATCGAGGTCATGGCGGACATGGGACTGCGCCTGCCGCTCCACCGCGAACTGATCAGCCAGGCGATCGGCAATCTGATCGAGAATGCCACCAAATATGCCGAGGGCGGCCAGACGATTCAGCTTATCGCCTCGCGCCGCGGCGACCGGGTCGCACTGATGGTGGCCGATGACGGGCCCGGCATTCCCGAACATCGCCGGGCGGAAGCGCTCAGCCGGTTTGGACGACTGGACCCGTCGCGTCACGTAGCCGGCTCTGGCCTCGGCCTGTCACTGGTCGAGGCGGTCGCGCGGCTGCATCAGGGCAGTTTCGCGCTGGAGGACAATGCACCCGGGCTCCGCGCGGTGCTGTGTCTTCACCCCGCCAGCACATAGGTGATCACCAGCGCAACCACGGTCATCAGGATCATCGCCATGATGAAGGTCAGGTCGGCGATCTGTTCCAGCCAGTGGAGCCTGGAATCGGACTCGGTACGCAGCGCGAAATAGGATGTGAGCGTCGCGATCAGGAACAGCACCGAGTCGATCGACAGCAGGTCGTCGGCGATGGTCCCGGTGCTGCGGATCGAGACCACCACGCGCAGGATGCCGACCGCGGTCAGGCAGACACCCACCATCGCGGCGGCGATCGGACAGATCATCCTGCAGGCCCGCTCGCTGAGCGCGCGCTGGCTTTGTCGCTTGTGCATCCGCTCGATCCCCTTGGAAGGTCAGAACGTGAACTCTACTCCGATCGCTGCGCTCGTCTGGCCGCGCTCGCGCACCACCGGCGAGCGGCCATAATCGCCGAGCAGCCGGCTGTAGCCCGCGGTCGCGAACAGCCCCAGGCCGTGCGTCAGGTCGCCGGTCAGCGAATGGGCCAGTAGCCCGCTGACATTCCAGTCCTTCCACCCCGGATGGTCGGCGCCGGCATAGGCGGGCAGTCCGCTGGCGGCGCTGCCCGCCGGGGTGATGTCGAAATAGGTATCGCCAAAGCCGCGCCCGACATGATCGGCGGACACCGACAAGCTGACATAGGCGCGGCGCGACAGCGGCGTGTCATAGTCGATGCTGGGCGTGAAGATCGCACTGTTGTGCACGCCCGACAGGTCCTTCTGCCACGACGCGCTGAACGACAGCGTGTCATAGGCGCTGGTGACGACGCCCGTGCGCTGGACACCGACCCAGCCGCCGGCTTCCCACGCACGACCGATCTTGCCCAGCCGCGCCACCGCCGCATCGCCCGGCGAGGTGTTGCGATCGAGGCGCAGCGCGACCTCGGGGCCGAATTGCAGCTTCCAGCCCGGCTTGCCCTTGCTCGGGATCAGGTCGGCGAAGACAGAGGTACCCTGGGTGGCGAAGCTGATGCCGGACACCTGGCCCTGAACCGCGACGACCGGGATCGTCATCGACCGCGAGGCGCCCGAGTAGCGTGGGGTGGTGCCGATGCCGACGCCGACGGTCAGCCGGTCGCGGCTGGTGTCGACATTCGAATCGGCGCCCGGGCTGTCGGCCGGCGCGCTGTCCTGGGCGAAGGCCGGGGTGGCGATGCTCAGCGCGGCGAGCAATGCCCAGCGGATCGACGCGCCGCTCATGCCGACGTCTCCACCCGGCCGCTGCGCTCCAGCTTGCCCCAGCCGACGCTGGGCCCGCGCAGCGCGCTGACGACCGCGCGGATCACCACCCAGTACATCAGCTGGCGATAGACGAAGCGCTGTGCCAGCAGGAGGAAGGCGGGATAGCGCTTCTCGCGCGGCTCCAGCTTGTAGGCGACCCAGCCGCACATCAGGTCGATGCCGGTGAAGACGAGCCAGTAGAGTCCCATGCGCAGCACATCGGTCTCGGTCTGGGCCCAGCCATGCTGCCACACGCGCAACGCGGTGCCGAGAATGCTGGCGACCAGCGCCGCGTCGATCAGCGGAGAGACCAGAGCGAAGGCGATCTGGAATACCCAGGCCTGGGGCATGCCGACCAGTGCCAGCCCGGCGGGCTTGCGGTCGCGCAGGATCGCGCGGTGCTTCCACAGGCATTGCAGCGTGCCATAGGCCCAGCGGAACCGCTGCCGCGCCAGCGCTCCGAAGCTTTCCGGTGCCTCGGTCCAGGCGACCGCGTCGATATCATATCCGACGCGCCAGCCCTTGCGCTGGATCGCGATGGTCAGGTCCTGATCCTCGGCCAGCGTGTCGACCGGATAGCCGCCGACCGCGTCCAGTGCCGACTTGCGCCACGCGCCGACTGCGCCCGGCACCACCATGATCGCGTCCAGCCGGGCAAGCGCGCGCCGTTCCAGATTCTGCGAGGTGACATATTCCACCGCCTGCCAGCGGGTGACGAGGTTGAAGCGGTTGCCGACCTTGGCATTGCCGGCGATCGCGCCGATCGTCGGGTCGGCGAACCAGCGGGCCAGGCGGGCGATGGTCATCGGCTCGAACTGGGTGTCGGCGTCGAGCGCGATCACGATCTCGCCCTTGGCCAGCGCCAGCCCCTGATTCAGCGCGCGCGCCTTGCCGCCATTTTCCAGCGTTAGGAGCCGCACCCGCGGTTCGTCGGCAAAGGCGGCGCGGACCACGTCACTGGTGAAGTCGGTCGATCCATCATCCAGGACGATCACCTCGACACCGACCTGCTCGCTGGCCAGCACCCGCTGGACCGAAGACACG
Source organism: Sphingomonas sp. BL-S-25 (assembly GCF_055521555.1). Classification (NCBI taxonomy): domain Bacteria; kingdom Pseudomonadati; phylum Pseudomonadota; class Alphaproteobacteria; order Sphingomonadales; family Sphingomonadaceae; genus Sphingomonas; species Sphingomonas sp. BL-S-25. Next base: position 3,506,020 of record NZ_CM145486.1, on the reverse strand, counting down.
ATCACCCGCTCCTCGTTGAATGCGGGGATCAGCACCGAGACGAACTGGCCGGGATCGATCTCGGGCGCGACCGGACGGTTGCGGCGGCGATTGGCGATGATCGCAAGGGCGGCCAGAACCAGCGCCCGGGCGATGCCCAGCGCGATCGCGGCGAAGAAGGTCCATTTCAGCGCGAAGCCGATCGCCGCCAGCACCAGGAAGATGCCGACATCGGTCCGCACCGCCACCAGATCGGCGCCCTGCACCGGCGGCATGACCTGTTCGCGGGTCAGCCCGGCCAGTTCCGAAACCGGCACGATCTGATAGCCCTTGGCGCGCAGGCCATCGATGATCCGCGGCAGTGCCGCCAGAGTCTGAGACCGGTCGCCGCCGCCATCGTGCAGCAGGATGACCTGGCCCGACTGTTCGGCATTGCCCTCCGCGACCTGGGCCAGCGTGGTGTTGACGATCTCGTCTACACCGGGGCGCTGCCAGTCGTTCGGATCGACGTGCAGACCGACATTGGTGTAGCCGAGATTCTGCGCCGCCAATGCGGGCCCGAGCTCATCTGCGGTCGTTGGCTCCGCGTCCCCGAAATAAGGTGCGCGGAACAGGCGGACCGAATGGCCGGTATACGCTTCCAGCAGCCGCTGCGTCGCATTCAGCTCCAGCCGGGTGGCATCGTCCGACGACTGGGCCAGATTGGGATGGGTGAAGGTGTGGCTGCCGATTTCGTTGCCTTCCTCGATCACCCGGCGAACCAGCAGCGGATGCTCGACCGCATTTTCGCCGATCATGAAGAAGGTCGCCGGCGCCTGCTTTGCTTTCAGGATATCGAGGATGCGCGGCGTCCAGTCGGGATCGGGACCGTCGTCGAACGTGATCGCCACCTTGCCCGGATGATAGCCGGTGCGCGTCACGACATAGGGGGTCGGCAGCGCGGAAAAGCGCTCGTCGATGATCAGGCCCTGCGCGTTCTGGCTCAGCGCGCGCTGACCGAAGCCGGGCGTGCTCGTGATGCGAAAGATCTCACCGGTGCCCTCGACATCGACGTCGCCGACCGATTCCAGCTTCGACAGGTCGGGCAGCTTGCCGCCATGGGCGGCGTCCAGCACCTTCCAGAAATTCGAATCCTCCGACCCCAGCCGCCACAGCGCGACGCCGCCGACACCCTTCAGGTTCGCGGCGCGCAGCTGGTTCCAGGCGCTGGCGGCATCCACCATCCATACCGTATGCTCGACGCCCTTGTCCTCATAGCCGAAGCTCTGGTTGCCGCTGACCGGGTCGAACTGGACCTGCGCCTGGCTGTCATGCGCGATCAGCCACGCTTCCTCTATCGTCAGCGTGTCGGCCTTGCCGGGGGCGGTCCAATCATAGGCATAGTTGGCGACGCCAACGATCAGCTTGTCTGGCGACACATGGCGCAGGGCCAGGTCCATCTGGCGGACGAACCAGCCCTGGCTGGCGATCGGGCCGGCGGCGTCGGACGATGCGTGCTCGTCATAGTTCATCAGGATAAGCTTGTCGGCCGCCTGCGCATAATGTGCCAGGTTCCAGTCGTCATCCGCCGCCGGCACCGTCACCGCGACGGTCATGTTCTTCGCCGCGAACCGGGCATGCGCGTCGCGAATGAATTGCAGGTAATCGGGCTGGGCCGAGGCCGGAAGCGCTTCGAAGTCGAAAACGACACCGTCGGCATGGCGCGCGACGAGCGACCCCATCAATTGATCCAGAAACGCGCCCCGAGCCCGGGTGTCGTGCAGCATCGCCGCGATGCCGATGCCGTCCCAGTCGTCACCCTCGGCATTGCCGACCATCGGCAGGATGCGCGGGTGGCGCGGCGTGCTGGCGATCAGTGCGTCGAACCGGGTATCGGGGGTCTGGACCAGCCGATGTGCCGGGCCGGTCACGCTGTACAGTGCCGGCACGACCCAGTCGAGCTGACCGATATGGCGTTCGAGCGAGGCGCGACTGGAATCCGACCACGGGACATAGAAGCCGACCGCCAGCGGTGCGCCGCCAGGCTTGCCATGCTTGCGCGGCAGCCAGGATGCGAAGCTATGGTCGAGCCGGGCCACCTGCTGCTTGAGCGAGCGCGGCGCGGGACGTTCCATCGACATGGCCAGCGGACCCGGAATCGGAACCTCGACCACCGTCATCGCGAAGGCGATTACGGCGAGGATCACGACCAGGGTGAGCGCGAAAAAGCCGCGCATCGTCCATCGATTGCGGCGTCCGCTCGCATCGAAGAATATCGGCCGCTTCATCGCAAATTCCCTGTTGCTGTCGATGGAAGGTGCAGCGCCCGGTCCGAGGTGGACGGAAGGACCGGGCGCTGCGGGGGCGCCGACCGGGAACGCATGAGCCGGCCGACCCCATCCTGCTACGATCCCGGACCCTTCCACGATCTGCCCGGCAGATTAACTCTGCGTCACGTTTCGAGCCGCAACGGACCCGGACACAGGAACGGCCGGTGCGCAGGGGACGCACCGGCCGTCTGATGTGGCGAAACACGGGCGGCCCAGGGGAGAAAACCGCGCTGTGTCTCGCGCCGCTACCGGGATCGGGCAGCGGGGTTTCCGGGATCCTCCTGGAGGAGGGAGGATCCGGATCGGGTGGCTGTCCCGCCTTCGGGATCAGTGGGTCTTCTTCGCCGCCGGCTTCGCGGGAGTGGCGGCAGCGGGCTTCGCCGTCGTCGTGCCGGCCTTCTTCTTCGGCGTCGCGACCTTGTGCGTCGCGGCCTGCTTGGCAGCGCCGGTGGCGGCGAATGCGGTGGTGCCGGTCAGCATCGCTGCGGCGGCAAGGCCGGCGGCGATGATCTTGCGGGAAGTAGCCATCTCGATACTCCTTGAACTGACCCGCTCGCTGCGGGGTGAGATCAGGTTTGAGCCCCCGGCGCTGTCGCCCCCGTGTCCGCAACATGAGCATTTTGTAAGCTTTGTGCCGCCCATGGTTGCGCGACGCCGTGATCCGGTCGCATGATCGACGCCAGCCGTCCTTTTCTTTCCACGGATTGCTGGCATGACTTCGGCACAAACCTCCCCCAGCGTCGGTTCGACCGCCGGCCCATTCGATGATGCGAGCGACGTGGAATTCCACGACGCGATGCACCGCTGGCTCGACGATCCGGCGGCGATGATCGAGACCGCACGAACCGCGTCGGACCGGATCGAGCGGGAACTGGCCGAAAGCTTCTTGCCCCAGGACATGCGCCATTATCCGCTGCTGAGGCCGGATAGCCTCGCCGCGGCCTTGCTCGACGCGGACGGCGAAATCGTTGCCGCGAGCCCGGTCTTCGTCGCGGAGAAGGCCGGACGCCATGTCGACGCTGGACTGGTCGGCAAGGTGCTGCGTACCGGCCGGACCTGTGTCGCGCCCGTCGCGGTCGAGGCGGGCGATGGCGGTGTCGATCCGGTGATCTTCGCCTATGGGGCTGCGGCGCAGGCCGCATCGTGGATCCTCCCCACCGATATCGCCGAGCGGGCGCAGGCGACGAGCGGCCACGTCGTCGTGCTGGCGACGATCACCAGCAGCCGGGCGACTCCGCTGAAGGCTGCATGCGATACGTTCGGGCTGAGCGGGCTTCAGACGCGCGTCGCGATGGCGACGATTCGCACCGGCGCGATCAAGAGCGCGGCGGCGCAATTGGGCATCTCCTACGATACCGCGCGCGAAACGCTGTCGGAAGCGATGCGCCGGGTCGGGGTCGACCGGCTGCCGGCGCTGGTCGCCAGCCTCGCCTCACTCGCCTTCGGCGTGCTGCCGGGGCGCCGCTCGGGCGATCTTCTGGAGGATATCTGGGGGCTGTCGCCGCGCCAGGCGGCGCTGGCGTCGCTGATCGCCGAGGGCCTGTCGCGCGACGTGGCGGCACAGCGGCTGGGCATCTCGCGCGCGACCGCGAAGAAGGAACTGGACCGCATCTATGGCAGCCTGGGCGTGTCGAGCGCCGCCGCGCTGGCCCGCGCGGTAATCGAGGCGCAGGCGCTGTCCTGTACGGTCGCGGCGACGCATGGCCAGGTGGCCATGCCGCATGACCATGCGGAGCCGCTGCGGATGATGCCGCGGTCCGACGGGTCGCGCATCGCGTGGAGCGATTATGGCCCGGCATCGGGCAAGCCCGTGCTGGTCGTTCACAGCAGCATGACCTCGCGACCTGTCAGCAAGGCGCTGGTCGCGGCACTGCAGGCGATCGGCCGGCGCCCGATCGCGATCGACCGGCCGGGCTTCGGCATGTCCGATCCCGTCCCCGGCCGGGCACCGGGTGCGCATGATCCGTTCGCTACGGCAGCCGAGGATGTCGTGCTCCTGTGCCGCAAGCTGAAGATCGGCTCGATCGATGTGGTCGCCCGCGGCGGGGCGCAACTGGTGCTGGCGCTGGCGGACGCCGCCCCGGGGCTGATCGACCGGGTCGTGCTGGTCAATCCCGACCCCCATACCGAGGAGCAGGGCCGCCGCTGGGGCCCGCTGGGTGCGGTCAAGGAAGCCTATTACCGCAATCCGCGACTGGTGGCGCGGATGGTCCATCTGCTCGCGTCGCACCTGACCCCGGCGCGATTGGTGCGGATCATGGAACGGTCCTTTGTCGGCAGCCCGCCCGATCTCGAGGCGATCCGCGACCCGCAGATCCGCCACGATTATTATCGTGCAGTGCGCATGTTCGCGACCGGACGGGTCGCGGGTTACGTCAATGAACAGGTCGCAATGGCGACCGCCAGCCACCCCGCCCCGCGATCCGACTGCGCCGACTGGACGGTGTTGATCGGCGAGCATGACAGCCTGCACGACCCCGCGGACGTACGTGCCTATTGGCAGGCGGTGCTGCCGCAGGCGCAATTCGTCGAGGTACCGGGCGCTGGCCGGATGCTGGCGATGACCCATGCGACGCTGGTGGCGGGGACGTTGGCGGGGGCGTAATCGCAGCGTTGACGACGTTCGTTCTCCAGTTGCCGCGCATCCGGGGAGGACGCGAATCGGCTCTTTCCCACCCACGCCCGCACCACCCCACAAATGGGGATATTCGCACGCCCCTGCCCCGCCCAGTCTCGCCCGCGCCGGGAGGCACCAGCCTTCCGGGATCTGGGGAAGCTCAGCGCGTCCCCGCAACTTCGGGTCGGCGGGAGGACCGCCGGCCGGTTCAGGGGGTTCATCACATGCGTCGCACGATACCGTTGTTTGCCAGCCTGTACGCGCTGGCCGCCTGTTCGGGGGGAAGCGATTCCGGGGGAAGCGTCGTCGCCAAGGACTCGACGCCGCCGACGATCACGCTGACGCCGTCCTCGGCCAGCGTGGAGGGCGGCGAGACGGTCGCGATCACCGCGACCGCGACCGATGCCGTGGACGGATCGGTGCCGGTGACGCTCAGCTGCAATGGCGGCACGCTGACCGGAACGCTGCTGGTGACGACCAGCGTGACGACCGATACGACGATCACCTGCACCGGCACAGCTGCCGACAAGTCGGGCAACAGCGGCACCGGCACCACGACGATCACCGTGAAGAAGACCGTGACCACTGTCGCGCTGGCCAATGCATCGACGATGGCACCGGGCGAATTCGGTGCCTTCACGGTGGAAAATCTGTCGCTGATCGCCCCCAGCTACACGGGAACGCTCGGGAACCGCTCGATCACGGTCTATCGCGGCTCGGCCAGCACGCTGAACTTCGTCATTCCAACCGATCTGCCGGCGGGCAACCACCTGCTCACCGTGCAGGTCGGCGACAAGCGCTACAGCACCACGCTGACCATCACAGCGGCGCCGACCGTCGCCGACCCGCGCGGGGTCGTGACGACCCAGCTGACCCAGGCGGTAGCAGCGATCGATGCGCTGGTGGCGGACGAAGGCACGCGCATGACGCCGAACCAGCGCAACATCTATCAAGGCTATCGCGATCAACTGACCGCTGCCCTGGCGCAGGTCCCGACGATGGCCGCGGGCGACGTCACGGCGCTTGCGCAGATGCTGGTGAGCAACAGCCCGGCCCCGTCATCCGCCCGGATGGCAACCGCGCGATTCAACGAGCAGGCATGCAACGCGTCGATGGTCGAATTCGTCCTTGCCAAGGATCTGGCGGGGGTCCGGCTGATTACCGGGCTCGCGCTGATCACCATTCCAGAGGCGACGGTGACCAAGCTGGCCGGTCTAGCCCTGTTCGTCCAGGCTGCCTATGCGATCGAACGAGCAAAGGCCGCGGTAACGAACCTCGTCGACACCTGTATCGACGAGCGCCAATTCGAGATGGTCAGCAGCGACGCAAGCGGTCAGGCACGGACGCTGGCCAGCGCGGTCACGACCGCAAGCAGCTTCGGCTTCGAGAACAAGAAGTCGAAGAACTTCCGTCTGCGCGAAACCGAGCGGGTGAATGAATCGGTCGCGTCGCGCGTCCAAAGCGCGTTCAAGCAACTGAGCGATCTGGTGGCACAGCTTCCCTATGTGCCCGAAGGGCTTTCGGTCGCGATGGCCAATTTCGCGATGGAAAAGACCCGCTTCGTGCCGGCGTCCGAAGTGAGCCTCGAGAGCGTGTCCAACCCGAACATCGTCGGGGCGAAGGGCGGCTCGGGCGAGGTGATCTCGCTGGTCTTCTCCTATATCGGCGACCCGCCGTCGGAGAATATCGACTTCAACTTCACGCTGAGCCGCGGCAACGAGCTCATTCCGCTGAGCGGTACTTTGGTGATCAAGCTGCCCGAAGCTGAGGATGCGGCGGTCACCACGATCCAGGGCAAGGCGCTCAGCTCGCAGCTCCAGATTCGCGGGGCGGAGAGCATCGAGATGGTCCAGGCACCGGCGCACGGCACCGCGACGATCGGCATCGACGGACTGCTGCGCTACACCCCATCCGGCCAGTATTTCGGTAGCGATCAGCTGAAGTTCCGGGCCCGGAACACCAACGGTGCCTCGCGCACCGCGACCGTGCTGTTCACGATCAACCGCCAGTTCGAGGGAAGCTGGTCGATCAACAGCATCTCGACGACGTCGAGCCAGTCACAGCCCGGCCTGTGCCCGAACGAGAACAACACCTTCACGGCGACGCTCGCGAAGATTTCCGATACCCAGTATACGACGAGCTTCGACGGAACGACGCTGAACTTCACCATGGGGAGCAAGGACGATCCCGCCGGGCTGAAGACGTCGATCAGCGGCACCTATAAGGACGGCCCCGGCGAGACGACGGAGTCGCTGAGCATCCAGATCCCGAACAGTTCGCAACTCTTCGGCACGTCCTTCTGGAGCTATGTCGGACCGGGCAACACACGGTGCCAGGGATCGACCCAGATTACCGGCACCAAGCAGAACTGATCCTGAACCCGGGGGGCGGGGCGGCCGGACGATGTCCGGTCGCCCCTTTCCACTTGCCGCCACCTCCGTTCTGCGTCAGCGCATCGCGCATCATGCCGCGTTCCCGGCTCTCGCTGTTCGAACCCTTTGTCCTCGCACTGCTCGGCACCGTCGTGCTGGCGAGCGTGCTGCCGGTGCGCGGGTCGCTGGTGCCGCTGGCCGATGCGATCACCACCGCTGCGATCGTGCTGCTGTTCTTCCTCCACGGTGCCAAGCTGTCACGCGAAGAGATCGTGAAGGGGGCGAGCAACTGGCGGCTGCACCTGGCGGTGGTGGTGACGACCTTCGTCCTCTTTCCGCTGCTGGGCCTAGGCCTGGTCTCGCTGCCGTTCGTCACCGGGCCGACCGCAGCTGGCCTGTTGTTCCTGACGCTGCTGCCGTCTACGGTGCAATCGTCGATCGCCTTCACCGCGATCGCGCGCGGCAATGTCGCGGCCGCGGTATGCAGCGCGTCCTTTTCCAATCTGATCGGCATCGTCATCACGCCGGCGCTGGTCGCGCTGCTGATGTCCGGACTTGCCGGCCAGGCGGGCGTGTCGATCGAAGCGGTCGAGACGATCGCGCTCCAGCTGTTGCTGCCGTTCGTCTCGGGGCATCTGCTGCGCCCGTGGATCGGCGGCCTTGTCGGTCGGCACCGCACGCTGGTGAGCAGTGTCGATCGCGGATCGATCCTGCTGGTGGTCTATACCGCATTCAGCGCGGCGGTAGTCGAGGGATTGTGGAGCCGCGTGTCGGGGGAGACGCTGGCGCTGATCCTGCTGCTGTGCACCATGTTGCTGGTGGTGGTGCTGGCAGTCACCTGGCTGCTGGGGCGGATGCTCGGCTTCTCGCGCGAGGATGCGATCGTGCTGCTGTTCTGCGGATCAAAGAAGAGCCTGGCGTCGGGCGTGCCGATGGCGGGCGTGCTGTTCCCCGCGGCGCAGGTCGGCGCGATCCTGTTGCCGGTGATGCTGTTCCACCAGATCCAGCTGATCGCCTGCGCGGTGATCGCGCGACGCATGGCCGGTGCCGTGGAGAATGCCGGGACGGCGGACCGCCCCGTGGTCGATCAGACGCTGACCGACTAGGCAGCGACCGGCGCGAGCGCGTCGGCGACACGCTCAAGGACTCCTGCCGGCGACTGGCGGTACAGAGTGAGGCCCGGTTGGCCGAGCGTGACGTCCCCTGCCCTCAGCGCATCGAGCGCCGCGTCCATATCGACCTGCCCCGCCTGCTATCGCGCGGCGGCGGAGTCGGGGGAGAAGTCGAACGCCTTGCCACTGACCTCGCGCGAGTGATCGCGATAGGCGAGGTGCAGAAGCGTGACCGAGGCCGTCGATCCATTGCGGACGCGCTCGTCGAAGATCGCCTGCCATGCTGCCAGTGCGCGGCGGCTCTGCGTCGCGAACATCAGGTCCTGCATCCGCAGCATCGTCTCGCCCAGGCTGCATGGTCGCGGGCCGTTCAGCGGCAGCAGGTCGACCGCGATGCACAGCAGCGGCCGCGGCAACTGCCCGCCCAGCACCGAGTCGAGCGGGAGGTTGGCGGATATTCCCGCATCGCCCAGCAAGCGCCCGTCGACTTCGACTGGAGAAAAGGCGGGGAGCAGCGCGCTGCTGGCGCGAATATGGTCGGGACCGATCCGGTGCGTTGCGGTGTCGAATACGACATCCTCGCCCGTCTCGATATCCACCGCGGTCGCGGCGTAGCGGGGCGAACCGCGATTGAGCAGGTCGAAATCGACCAGCCGTTCGAGCGTCCTTCCCAGCGGGCTGGCGTCGTAGAGGCTGGCAGGTTCGGGATTGCCGAACGGGTTCCACCACGGACCGAACAGGTTGCGCGGCACGAACAGGTCTGGCTGCCCGGTGACGAAGGCCCAGGTCGCCGATCCGGTACGGCGCGCCTCGTCGAGCGCGCCGGGCAAGCCATCCGCTCCGATGCGTGATGGAGACCAGAGATTGCGCAGGCGATCGAGCCGGTGCTCGCGCGGATTGCCGCAGATGATCGCCCCGTTGATCGCCCCCGCGGAGGCGCCGGCGACCCGGCCGGGCGCGAATCCCCTCGCCTCGAGCGCCTGATAGGCCCGGCCTGATAGGCGCCCAGCGCGTTGCCGCCGCTGAGGATCAGCGCGAAGTCATGATCGGGATGGCCGGGAACCGCGTCCTGCGCGTGAACCTTGTCGTCGGAGGTAAAGGGCCGTGGCATTGCGAAACTGCTCCCATCGCTTCGCCTCTGAACCGATCGGGATATGAGCTGTTCCGCCGCCCGATTATGGTCGATGCCAGGGGAAGCCGATGCGGGTCCGCGAGGCGGCCTGACGACAGCGCGACAGCCGCTCGGTCCGCCGGCGGTGAAGGACGGCACCGAGAGTCAGCGCGGCCCCGAAGCCAAGGGCGACGAGCAGCAACAATGCGATTGCGGAAGTAATTACTCGGTTCCGCCCAGGCCGGGATTGCCACCGCGTTCACGCTCGCCGCGGGCGGTCTCAACGCGTTTGTAGCGGGTGGCCATGTCGAGCCAGGCAGCTTCGGCGCGGAGGCACCGATCGCGGACATTCGCGAGCGTCGCCGCATCGGCATCGGCGCGGGCGCGGGCCGCATTCTCGCGATAGATCAGATGCTGCTGGGCCATGGGGTTCCTCGCGTCGGTAGAACGAGGCGGCGCTGTCACAGGCGAGCGCCGCCGGTCGGCGACGGGGCGCACCGCGCCCCGTCCCGATGGGTCAGATCGACTGGAGGTTGACCGCGCTGGTCTTGCCGCGACGATCGGTTTCCAGCTCGTAGCTGACGCGCTGATCCTGGTTCAACGTCGCCAGGCCGGCACGCTCGACCGCACTGATGTGGACGAACGCGTCCTGACCGCCGGAATCGGGGGCAATGAAGCCATAGCCCTTGGTCGCGTTGAAAAACTTTACGGTGCCTTCGATGCTCATAGGATAATCCTTCCATTGTCGGCGCGCCGGATGCCGGCGTGCCTCGCGCTGCGGAGGCCAGGAGAAGGAAAAAAGGAGCCGCAAAGCACCGAAAGACCGTTCTGATTGCGACTGTAGCCGGCTCTTTATGCCGGACGGGCAGCTAAAACGCAAATCGAGTGCCAGGAACGCTTCATTCAGGGCGACCGAACGGGTCGAAAAGTTCAGGCCGAAATCCTGTTTTCGCCCCGCGCTGGACGTGGCGCCAGCTGCATCAATTCATCGCCGATTCCGGTGTAGAATTTGGCAATGCTTTCGATGTCGCCGCGCCCCAGCGAGACGCGAACGCCAAGCGGCACGCGGCGCGGCGGCGTGCCCGCGACCCCGTCCGGCCAGCCAAGCGTCATCGTTGCCAGGTCGCGGCGATCGCCGCTGCGCACCGTCCCGCTGCAATGGAACAGGCAGGCGCGCGAACGGCCGAGTGCCACGAGCCGGTCATGGTCGCCGTCCGCCACGCCGAGCAGCGCGCGTAATCCGCGCAGGCGCCGCGCCGTGCCGCGCCCGAGGATCGCACGCCCCAGCCCGTGACGCTGCGCAACTTCGTCGAGCAAGACGTTGAGAAAGCGATCGAGTTCGCGCAAACCATTGCCGATGGCCCGGGACCGATATTCGTGCGCGACGCCGCCCTGCCCCGGCGTGGCAGTGGATGGCGAAAGCCATGTCGCGAAGAAGCGGGCCCCGGTGGACAGCGTTTCATGAGCCTGACGGAGCCGGTCGGTCATCTGCTGCTCCGCCCTTCGCAAGTGGCATGCGCGGATCGCGCTTCCGGCCGACGGCGCCTGCGAGGCATCCGTACCGACGGCCCGACCGTCCTAGCGCAATGTGACACTGCCGCAACCGCACCGTTCCCGAAAGATAATTGATCACTGCGTAATTATTTTATTGAACATTGATCATTTTTCTGCCATCCAGCGTTTATGGCAGATCACCTGAAGTCGAACGGAGGAGTTTGATGCGTCCCGTTTATGTGACCGCCACGGCGCAATGCCTGCCCGGCGATCCGGTGAGTAACGACGAGATGGCCGACTATATCGGCCGCCTCTCTCCCCAGGCCGAGCGGCTAGGCCGGCTGACATTGCGCCAAAACCGTATCCGCAGCCGTCACTACGCGATCCGCCCCGACGGCAGCAGCGACTGGACAGTCGCGAAGCTGGCGGGTCAGGCGGTGCGCAGCCTGATCGCCGATGCGGAAATCGACGCGCGCCGGATTGGGTTCCTGGCGAGCGCCACGACGCAGAACGACATGCTGGTTCCCGGCCTCGCCAGCGGCGTCCATGCCGAAAGCGGTCTGCCCCCGATCGAGGTCGCCAGCCTGCAAAGCGTATGCGCCAGTTCGATGATGGCGCTGAAGGCCGCGGCGCTGCAGGTGGCGGCGGAGGAACATCGGGCGGCGATCGTCGTCGGTGCCGAATTCTCCAGCCGTTATTTCCGGCCGCATCATTATCGCGGCACCGCGACGGTCGGCGACAATGACACGCTGCCCGGCGACGCGGAGTTCCTGCGCTGGACGCTGAGCGACGGGGCCGCCGGCCTGCTGATCGAGGATCGCCCGGCCGAGCGCGGCCTGTCGCTGCGGATCGACTGGATCTCGCTGCGCTCGTTTGCGGATCGTTTTGCTCCGTGCATGACCGGCGGCGCGGTGCGCGAGGCGGACGGCAGCCTGACGCCGTGGAGCCTGCATCCCGACCCCGCCGCAGCGGGCGCGTTCCAGCTGCGCCAGGATGTCGAGGCGCTGCACCGGATGCTGCCGGTCTGGCTGGGCGAGTTGATGCGGCTGGTCGACGAGGGCAAGGTCGTGCCCGACGAGGTCGACTGGTTCCTGTGCCATTTCTCCGCGCACAGCCTACGCGAGGAGATGGTGAAGCTGGCGACGCGCGCGGGGGTGATGATCCCCGAGGAACGCTGGTTCACCAACATCTATGACAAGGGCAATGTCGGCGCGGCCGCGATCTTCCTGATGATCGACGACCTGATGCGATCGGGACAATTGAAGGCCGGGCAGCGCATCCTGTGCGCGGTTCCGGAGAGCGGCCAGTGCATCATGGCCTATGCCGCAATGACCGTGGTGGGAGAAGCCCAATGAACGCACTCGTCCAGCGCGCCAATCGCGGGCTCGCCCAGGCCTGGATCGATTTCGAGAGCGCGCTCGTCCAAGTGCCGGTCATCGCCCGGCTGACCGGCGGCAAGCTGCGCGCCGAGGATTATCGCGCGCTGCTGCGCAATCTGCGCCAGCAGGTGGTCGAGGGCAGCCGCTGGATCAGCCGCGCCGCATCCAATCTCGGCCCCGACCATGAGGAGTTGCGATCGCTGTTCGTGCGCCATGCGGTGGCCGAACATCGCGACTATCGCCTGCTGGAGGACAATTATGTCGCGGCCGGCGGCAATGCCGAGGAGATCCGGTCGGCACGCAAGAATATCGGGTCCGAGGCGCTGTCGGCCTTCATGTACCAGGCGGCGTCCCGGCCCGATCCGCTGGGCATGCTGGGTGCGATGTTCGTGATCGAGGGGCTCGGCGAGCGGCTGGCTCTGCCCTGGTCCGAGGCGATCAAGCATCAGCTCGGCCTGGGGGACGATGCGGTCAGCTTCCTCGCCTATCACGGCGCGAATGACGGCGATCATCTGGAGATGTTCGACCATGCGCTGGAACTCGCGATCAGCGATGACGAAGCGGTGGCAGACGATATCGTGCGCCATGCGCGGATCGTGGCGCGGCTGTACCGGTTGCAACTCGAGGAGCTCGACAATGTCTGAGGCCTATGACCCGAGCGATCCCGATCCCGCGCTGGCGCTGCTGCTCGACCGGTCGCTTCCCTTCGACCGCGAGGCCAAGGCGGCGCTGATCCGCGACCAGACCTCGCGCAGCCGGCAGTTCCTGTTGCCGATCGTCCGTCCTCTGGCGCGCATCATGATCATCGTCGCGCAGCTGGTCCACACGGTGAGCCCGCGCTGGCCGCACGCGCCGAAGCTGCTCCACCGCAGCATCGCGTTCGGCATGCGCCGTTTCCTGACGCCCGATGCCAACCGGCTGATCCTGCGCCACTTCCATCTGGGCGCGCAGATCCTGCGCTTCATCTCCGACAATGCGACGCCGGGATTCCACCCTGCGCTGGAGCCGATGCGGCCGCGCACGGTCGACGACGTCCGCGACAACCTGTTCCTGAAGCACGACCTCAACATCTATAACTTCCTGATTCAGCTGAACCAGGAGATGGAACGGCGCGGCACGACGCTGGGCCGGGTCGAGACGCTCGATTTCTCGGCGATCACCGAGGATCTCGACATCGCGCCGCTGCCTGAGGGACGGCTGAACGTCATCGACCTGCAGACCGCGATCGAGCTCTATACGCCTGCCTATGCCATGCTGCTGACCGATCGCGATTTCTGGCGAGCGTCCAATTCGCTGCAGCTCGACGAGACGATCGGGCTGTACGCGGCGCGGCTGACCGGCGAAGACAAGCATCTGGCGATGATCAGCAATCGCCACCCGCTGGTGCCATTCTCGACATTGCGCGCCGGATTCCGGCTGATGCTTCACGGTTTGTCCACCGAAGTGCTGCATGGTTTCCTGTGCGAGCTGAAGGCTCGGCAGGTCACGGGCGCAACGGCCTGAACGGCCCAAGGGGAACACAGAATGTCCGCACCCGATTTCTCGCTGCTGAGCCGCCGGCGGTTCGGCCCGTTGTTCGTCGTCCAGTTCCTGGGGGCGTTCAACGACAATGCGCTGAAATATGCCATGCTGTTCCTGGCGAACTTCACCATCTACGCCAATGCGCCGCAGGAGTCGGCGATGCTGGCGGTGATCGCGACCGGCATCTTCATCGCCCCCTATTTCCTGTTTTCGGCGCTGGCCGGCGAAGTTGCCGATGCCTGGGACAAGGCCTGGCTGGTCCGCGCCGTCAAAGCCGCCGAGGTAGGCTTCATGGCAATCGGTCTGGCAGGTCTGTGGACCCAGTCGATCCCGCTGCTGCTGCTCGCCTTGTTCCTGATGGGCTGCCATTCGACGCTGTTCGGGCCGGTCAAATATTCGATCCTGCCGCAACATCTGAACAAGGACGAGATCGTCGGCGGCACCGGCCTGATCGAGGCGGGTACCTTCCTCGCGATCCTGGGCGGGCAGTTGCTCGCGGGGATCGTGCCGCCCTGGGAAGCGGGCCTGATCGCCACCGTGCTGGCAATGCTGGGCTTCGCCGTCAGCCTGTTCGTTCCCCCTGCCCCGCCGATCGCCAAGGTCCAGATCACGCGCAATCCGTTCGTCAGCACCTGGGCGGTGCTGCGCGCCGGGCACCAGGGGCGCGGCGTGTGGCTGTCGATCCTGGGGATCAGCTGGTTCTTCGCGGTCGGCGCAGTGCTGGTGTCCGAGTTCCTGCCCCTGGTGTCAGGCAATCTGGGAGGACGCGAGGATCTGGTCACCTTCTTCCTTATCGTCTTTTCGGTCTCGATCGCGGCGGGGTCGGTGCTGGTCAACCGGCTGCTGAAGGGCGAGGTCTCCGCGCGCTACGTCCCTGCGGCGGCGCTGGCGATGGCGCTCTTCATGATCGACCTGTGGCTGTCGACATCGGGCTTCGTGATCGTCACGCCGCACGCATCGATCCCGGAATTCCTGCAGACGTCGGGCAGCTGGCGCATCGTCATCGACCTGGCCGGCATGGCGGTCGCGGGCGGCATGTTCGTCGTGCCGCTCTATTCGATCCTCCAGACGCAGAGCCCGCCCGAGGAGCGCTCACGCGTGATCGCGGCGAACAACATCGTCAACGCGGCGGTCATGGTGCTTCTGGTCGCGGTGGCGACCGCCATGCTGGCCGCAGGCGCGTCGATCCCCGGCATCGTCGGCACGATGGGCTTCGCGACACTGGCGGTGGCGCTGATCTCGTGCTGGCTGCTGCCCGAGACGGTGATCAAGGCAACGCTGCGCACGCTGCTGGCCGCCATCTACCGGATCGACGTCCATGGCGCGGAGAATATGCCGAAGCCCGGCCAGCGCGCCGTCGTCGTGGTCAATCATGTGTCGTGGATCGACGGACTGCTGCTCGCGGTGTTTCTACCGGGCAAGCCGCTGTTTGCGGTGCATACGGCGGTCACCAAGAAATGGTGGATCCAGCCGGCGCTGAAGCTGTTCCGCGCCTTTCCGGTCGATCCGACCAACCCGATGTCGACCAAGGCAATGGTCCGCGCGGTCAAGGAAGGCAACACGCTGGTGATCTTCCCCGAGGGCCGCATCACCGTCACCGGCGCGCTGATGAAGATCTTCGACGGTCCCGGCATGGTCGCCGACAAGGCCGATGCGCCGATCATCCCGGTACGGATCGACGGCGCACAGTTCACCCCCTTTTCGCGCCTGCGCGGCAAGGTCCGGCTGCGTACCTTTCCTCGGATCGACCTGACCATCCTGCCGCCGCGCCGGTTCCAGATCGAGGGCGAGATGACCGCCCGCGCCCGCCGCGGCATCGCCGGCCGCCGCCTCTATGACGAGATGAGCGGCATGATCTTCGACACGTCCGACACCAACCGGACGCTGTTCCAGGCGCTGATCGATGCGCGCGACGTGCATGGCGGCAAGGCGCTGGTGGTCGAGGATATCAAGCGCCAGCCGATCGGCTATCGCAAGCTGCTGGCCGGCAGCATCGCGCTGGGCCGCGTGTTCGAGGCGCGGTCGAAACCGGGCGAGGCGATCGGGCTCTTTCTGCCCAATGTGACGGGGACGGTCGTCAGCTTCTTCGCGCTGCAGGCGATCGGGCGGGTACCGGCGATGCTGAACTACACCGCCGGTCTCGCCAATCTGAAGGCCGCCTGCCTGGCGGCGGATGTGCGCACGATCGTGACCGCCCGCGCCTTTATCGAACAGGGGAAGCTGGAGCCGATCGTCGCCGGGCTGGAGGCGGATGGCCGCAGCTTCCTCTATCTCGAGGATCTGGCGGGCGCGCTCGGCAAGCGGGCCAAGCTGTCCGCATTGCTCAAGACGATCGTCGCGGGGCGACTCCATCGCCGCCGCCGTATCACTGCCGACAGCCCGGCGGTGATCCTGTTCACCAGCGGATCGGAAGGGCTGCCCAAGGGCGTGGTGCTGACCCACCGCAACCTCCTGTCCAACTGTGCGCAGCTGTCGGCGCGGGTCGACTTCAACTCGTCCGACCTGGTGCTGAACGCGCTGCCGGTGTTCCACAGCTTCGGGCTGACGGGCGGCACCTTGCTCCCGGTGCTGAGCGGCATCCGCACTTTGCTCTATCCCAACCCGCTCCACTACCGGATCGTGCCCGCGCTCGCCTATGACGCGAACGCGACGATCCTGTTCGGCACCGACACCTTCCTGTCGGGCTATGCGCGGATGGCGCACAGCTACGACTTCTATGCGCTGCGCTACATCTTCGCCGGTGCCGAGCGGGTGCGCGACGAGACGCGGCGGACCTGGAACGAGAAGTTCGGGCTGCGCATCTTCGAAGGCTATGGCGCGACCGAGGCGGCACCGGTGATCGCGGTGAACACGCCGATGCACTACAAGGCGGGCAGCGTCGGCCGGCTGTTGCCGGGGATCGAGGCGCGGCTGGATCCGGTGCCCGGCATTGACGAGGGCGGCAAGCTGTCGATCCGCGGGCCGAACATCATGGCCGGATACATGAAGGCCGACCGGCCCGGCCAGATCCAGCCGCCCGAGCGCGGATGGCATGACAGCGGCGACATCGTCACGATCGACGCCGACGGCTTCGTCACGATCCGCGGCCGCGCCAAGCGCTTCGCCAAGATCGGCGGCGAGATGATCTCGCTGCCCGCGGTCGAGGGCTATGCAAGCGCGGTCTGGCCTGAGGCCGAACACGCAGTTGTCACCCGCGCCGACCCGCGCAAGGGCGAGCAGCTGGTGCTGTTCACCACCCGCGCCGACCCCAGGCTCGCCGAGCTCCAGGCCTGGGCTCGCGCGAACGGCGTGGCGGAACTGGCAGTGCCGCGCGACATCCGCCCAGTCGCCGCGCTGCCGGTGCTGGGCACGGGGAAGATCGATTATGTGACGCTGGGGGCGATGGCGAAGGGCGAGTGATCGACGACAGGCAATTGATCAATATAAACAATCCTCTCCCGGAGGGAGAGGGGGACCGCGAAGCGGTGGAGAGGGAGTTTCCACGCGCGAAGGTCCTCGTTGGGGCTACTCCCTCTCCACCAGCCTGCGGCTGGTCCCCCTCTCCCTCCGGGAGAGGATTTTAAGACACTGATTCTTTGCCCTTTTCTCACTGATGCCGCCGCGCGCCAGCCGACCAATCTACGAACACCGTGCGCACCCGGTCCATCGTGACCGTGCAGTCGGGCCCGGTGGTGCCGATACAATCATAGGCCCATTGCGATGGCTGCGGCGCCGCACCCTGGCCCGGCATCACCCGCGGACCGGTCGGACGGCGAAGCGCCACGCGGATCACCGACCCCTTCTTCACATAGGCGTGACAGGTCGTCTTCGGTTCCTTGTTGTCGCAGACGAGCGCGACATCGGGATCGGTATCGATCGAGACGCGCACGCCGCCCGAATTGGCGGAGACGATGCGGATCGGCACGCCCGACGCGGCATCGGCGCCGATGCTGGACTTGCCGCCGATCACGACGACCTGGGCTGCCGCGGGGGATGCCGCGAAGGCCAGCACGGCAAGGGCGGCGGCGGGAAAGATGCGGTTGATCGACATGGCAGGGTCTCCGAGTTCGAGCCGCACCCGGCGGCCCGGTACCGGAGAAGACGACGCGCGCCGCAGGAACCGGACAGGGCATCCGCGCTTGCCGTTCGTGGCCGACACTGCCATAGGCCCCGCCCCGTCGGCGCCCTTCGCGCGCGGGACCCGCCAAACCGATATGGGAGACTCGTCGTGAACAGCGACACGGGCGCGCTGGGGCTCGACTTCGGCACTACGAACACCGTCGCGGCGATCGCCGACGGCGCAGGCGCGTCGCAGCTGGTCGAGTTCGCCGGCGACGAGGCGACCGGCGCGGTCTTCCGCACCGCACTGTGCTTCTGGGAAGAGGAGCGCGGCTGGAACGGCATCGCGCACGAGGCGGGGCCCTGGGCGATCTCCGAATTCCTCCAGTCGCCGCTCGACAGCCGCTTCGTCCAGTCGTTCAAGACCGTGGCCGCCAGCCCGTTGTTCGAGCGCGCGCAGATCTTCGGCAAGCCGTTTCGATTCGAGGATCTCGGCCGGCTGTTCCTCCAGAAGCTGGTGGCGCATTCGGGCGGCGCGCTGGACGGACGGCCGCGACGGGTGATCGTCGGCCGCCCGGTCGAATATGCCGGCGCGCGGCCCGATCCGGCGCTGGCCCGCCAGCGCTATGACGCGATGCTCGACGGGTTCGGGGTCGAGCTCCACTATGTCTATGAACCGCTCGGCGCGGCGTTCAGCTATGCCTCGCGCCTGACCGATCCCGCGACGATCCTGGTCGCCGATTTCGGCGGCGGCACCACCGACTTCTCGGTCGTGCGCGTGGCAGAGCCGGGCGCGGAGCGGCGCTGCATCCCGCTCGCCTCGGCCGGCATCGGCATAGCCGGCGACCGGTTCGACCAGCGGATCGTCGATCACCTCGTCCTGCCGATGCTGGGCAAGGGGGGCGACTATCGCTCGTTCGGCAAGCTGTTGCCGATCCCCGGCGGTTATTTCGTCGAGTTCGCCGATTGGTCGCGCCTGGCGCTGATGCGCAACCGCCGCACGCTGGACGAGCTGCGCAAGCTGCAGCGTGAGGCAGTCGATCCGGAGCCGATCGGGCGGATGATCGCGCTGATCGAGCATGAACAGGGGTTTCCGCTGTACGACGCGGTCGGGCGGCTGAAGCGCGCGCTGTCGGGCGCCGAGGCGGCCGAGTTCCGCTTCTCGGGCGGCGGGGTCGAGATCGCGGCGGAGGTGCCGCGAAGCGACTTCGAACAGTGGATCGCCGAGGACCTGCGCCGGATCGAGGCGGCGATGGACGCAGCGCTCGCCCGCGCGGGCGTTGCCGCCGGCGATATCGACCGCGTGTTCATGACCGGCGGATCGTCGCTGATCCCGGCGATCCGCGCGATCTTCGAGCGGCGCTTCGGCAGCGATCGGATCGCGACCGGCGGCGAGCTGACCTCAATTGCGCATGGCCTGGCGCTGATCGGCGAGCAGCCCGACCTGGCCGGCTGGACCGCCTGAGCCTGCGCGCGGACGGAAACGCTGCAATTCCGTCCCGCGCCTTGCGGCCCGGCGAGCGCCTCGCCAGATCGGTCGCAACGCAGTGATCGGGATGCAGCATATGAAGAAGATCGGATTCCTCTCCTTCGGCCATTGGTCCGCCTCGTCCCAGTCGGCGACGCGCTCGGCCAGCGACGTGCTGCTCCAGTCGATCGACCTGGCGGTTGCGGCCGAGGAACTGGGTGCCGACGGCGCCTATTACCGCGTGCATCATTTCGCGCAGCAGCTTGCCTCCCCCTTCCCGCTGCTCGCGGCGGTCGGCGCGAAGACCAGCCGGATCGAGATCGGCACCGGCGTGATCGACATGCGGTACGAGAACCCCTTCTACATGGTCGAGGATGCCGGATCGGCTGACCTGATCGGCGGCGGGCGGCTTCAGCTGGGCATCAGCCGCGGCTCGCCCGAACAGGTGATGGAGGGCTGGCGCCATTTCGGCTATGCCCCGGCCGAGGGCCAGAGCGACGCCGATATGGGGCGCCGCCATGCCGAAGTGTTCCTCGAACTGCTGAAGGGTGAAGGTTTTGCCCAGCCCAATCCGCGACCGATGTTCCCCAACCCGCCGGGGCTGTTGCGGCTCGAGCCGCATTCTCCGGGCCTGCGAGACCGGATCTGGTGGGGCTCGTCGTCCAACGCCACCGCAGTGTGGGCGGCGCAGATGGGCATGAACCTGCAAAGCTCGACGCTGAAGGCGGACGAGAGCGGCGAGCCGTTCCATGTCCAGCAGGCCAAGCAGATCCGCGCCTATCGCGAGGCTTGGACCGCGGCCGGACATGCGCGCACGCCGCGCGTTTCGGTCTCGCGCTCGATCTTCGCGCTGATGAACGACCGCGACCGCATGTATTTCGGCCGCGGCGAGGGCAGCGATCAGATCGGCGTCATCGACAATATGCGCGCCGTGTTCGGCCGTTCGTATGCCAACGAGCCCGACAAGCTGATCGAGGAGCTGCGCGCGGACGAGGCGATCGCCGAGGCGGACACGCTGCTGCTCACGGTTCCCAACCAGCTGGGCGTCGAGTATAACGCCCATGTGATCGAGAGCATCCTCACCCATGTCGCGCCTGCCCTTGGCTGGCGCTGACGCCATCGGCGCGGCGGCGGGCGATCCCTCGCCCCGTCCGTCGCGGCCGACCGCGCTGGACATCCTGACCCAGCCTCAGGACGCTTCGCTCGAACTGGGCGCCGGCCGGGTGATGAAGGCTTCGGTGCGGGTCTCGCCTGTCGGGCTGCTGGCGATCGCTGCCCTGGTGTCGGGCATCCTGCTGTCGACCCGCGCGCTGGTCGGCACCGCCATTCGCGAGAGCCGCCGGCCGCGCGGCTAGCGCCCCGGCTTCGAATTCTCTTCCAGAAACGCGATCAGGTCGGCGCGATCCAGCGGATCGGTGACGCCGGGATAGGCCATCTTGTTGCCCGGCGCGAAACGCTGGGGCGAGGTCAGCCAGGCGTTCATCGCCTCCCACGTCCAGCTTCCCCCGACCGAGCGCAGTGCGGCGGTATAGCCATAGCTGCCGTCGCCCGCGACCGGCGCGCCCATCACGCCGGTCAGGTTCGGCCCGGCGCGGTGCCCTGCCCCGGGCTCGATCGTATGGCATTGCGCGCAGCGGCCGAACTTCTGCGAGCCGACCCGCGCATCCGCCGCCTGCCGCAACGCTGCCTCGGTCGGGTTGGAGCCCAGCCGCTCGCGGCGAGGATCGGGCTTCGGCGCCGAGCATCCGGCAAGCGCTGCGGCGCCGATCAGCAGCATCGCAACCAACCTCGATCCGCCGCATTTACGCCCGACGACCAATTGCCTGCCGCCTCGCTCAGGCGCAGATTCGCCACCCCTCCTTGCCGGACGACTCACGATGCTCAAACTCCTTGCCGCTGCCCTGATGCTGACCACCCCGTCCATGGGTCCGGAATGGCGCGACCTCAAGCCGGTCGCGGTCAAGGGCGGCGAGAACCGCATCGCGGACATCGCCGGCGACGGCAAGGCCGGGACGATCCGCATCGATCACCGCGAGAATGGCAATGCCTGGGGCTATAACATCTACACCGTCACGGTCGACGGATCGGTCGCGGCGGTGGGCGACAAGGACCGTTTCACCGACAGCCCGCATACCGGCGAGGACGTGATCACCTCGGTCCGCTTCGCCCGCGGGATGCATCAGGGCAAAGCAACCACCTTCGCACTGGTCGCGACCCGCGCCATCCGCGACGCCGTCCCCGATCCCGCACCGACCAGCATCATTATCTACGCGCTGGTCCGCAACGACGGCGGCATCGGCACGCCCTACGAGTTCGCCCGCGTGACCGAGCTCAAGGCGAAGCGCCTCTATTGCCATGCCGACAAGGCGCTGGAGGCCGAGGTCGGCCTGCCCCTGCCCGAGGGCTATGGCGGCGGCACCGGGCCGGACGGGTGCATCTGAGATCAGTGCTGGGGGCGAAGTTGGAGCTCTGATTTACGTTGAGACCCGAGACACATTTCCAGTCGTGCGCATCGCCGATTGACCCTCGCCCCGCCGCCGCTTACGAACCCGCCCACGTCCCCGTAGCTCAGCAGGATAGAGCAACGGTTTCCTAAACCGCAGGTCGGAGGTTCGAATCCTCTCGGGGACGCCAACTCGAGGCGACCGGCTCCGCCGTCGCCAGTTCCTCCCTAATTGCTCGCCTCGGGCGGGATCACCGGGAACGGCAAAGCCGCGATCTCGATGCCGTCTTCGATCAGTTCACGGGCCTGTTCGGGCGTCGCCTGGCCGTGGATCGGAGCGTGGTCTTCCTCGCCTGCGTGCATCGCGCGGGCGCGGGTGGCGAAGTTGCCGCCGACCCATTGCGACTGTTCGAGCATCTTCGCCTGAAGCTGCGCCAGTGTCGCGAGCGCGGCCTTGACCATTTCCGGGCTGGGCGGCGCATCGGCGGTCGCGGGCGGCTGACCGGGTTGCGGCTGGAGTGCGGGCACCGCGGGGGCGCTGCGCTGGTTGCCCTTGGCGGCGACGTTCGGGGCCATCACCGCCTTGGCCACCTCCCCACTACCGCACATCGGGCAGGCGAGCAGGCCGCGGCTGCGCTGGTCCTCATAGGCAGCGCTCGATCCGAACCACGCCTCGAACACATGACCCGTCCCGCACTTCAGGTCGAAGACGATCATCGCGCCTCGACCGGGGGGATCGCGCGGCGGTGGCGCAGCACGGGCACGCGGGTGCGGGCGTCCTCGACGCGCGCCTGGTCGATCTCGGCAAAGCCGAGCCCGGCGGCCTCGCCCATGTCGAGCAGCATCTCGCCCCAGGGATTGATCGCCAGGCTGTGGCCATAGGTCGTGCGGCCATCCTCATGCTCGCCGGTCTGCGCCGCGGCGATCACGAATGCTGCCGCCTCGATCGCGCGGGCGCGCAGCAGCACGTGCCAGTGCGCCGCGCCGGTCGGCCGGGTGAAGGCGGCGGGCAAAGCGAGAATCGTCGCACCCGCATCGCTCAGCGTGCGGAACAGGTCGGGGAAACGCAGGTCATAGCAGATGGCGAGCCCAAGCACGCCCAGCGGCGTGGCGACCGTCACCGGCCGCTCGCCGGCGGTATAGCTGTTCGATTCCCGCCAGCTCTCGCCGGTGGGCAGGTCGACATCGAACAGGTGCATCTTGTCGTAGCGCGCGCGGATCTCCCCGGCATCGTCGATCACGAAGCCGCGATTGGCCAGCGTGCCGTCCTCGCGCAGGATCGCGAGGCTGCCGAGATGGAGCCACAGCCCGTGTTTCGCCGCAGCCTCACGTGCCGCCGCCAGCACCGGATCGTCGCCCTCGTGGCGCAGCGATCCCGCGGCGCGGTCGCGATTGCCGTCGAGCAGGCCAGACATTTCCGGCGTGAACAGCATCGCCGCGCCGCCATCCTTCGCCCGGGCGACGGCGTCGACGATCGTGCGGGCATTGGCGAGCGGATCGATCCCGCTCGTCATCTGCAACAGGGCAGCGCGACCGCTCATCCGTTCAGCAGCGCATCCAGCTTGCCCGCACGCTCCAGCGCGACCAGATCGTCGCACCCGCCGATATGCCGGTCGTCGATAAAGATCTGCGGGAAGGTGTTCCGGCCATTCGCGCGCTGGACCATCTCCGCGCGCTGCGGACCGCCCATCGTGAGGTCATATTCCTGATACTCGACACCCTTGCCGTCGAGCAGCGAGACCGCGCGGGCGCAATAGCCGCAAAATGCGCGGGTGTAGATTTCAACCTTAGCCATCGTTCCTCCGAGGTGATGCCGCCACGGCCGCTTGTCAATCGGCCTCCTCATGCAGAACGCGCGCCCAGCACAGAAGGATCACCGATGCCGCGCCATTCCGCTTGAGCAGCTTCGCACAGGCGCGCGAGGTCGCACCGCTGGTATGGACGTCATCGACCAGCACGATGTGCTTCCCCGCCAGCCGCTCGCGCGCATCGCCGACCAGCGCGAAGGCGCCTGCCACCGCCTTTGCGCGCCCCTTCGGCCCCAGCCCGCGCAGCACCGGGGTCGATTTGGGGCGCAGCAACAGGTGCGGATCGACACGCACGCCAGTCGCGCGAGACAGATGCGAAGCGATCAGCGCCGCCTGGTTGAACCCCCTGCCCCAGATGCGCCAGCGATGCAGCGGTACCGGGACGAGCAGGTCGGCATCCTCGGGCATCAGTCGGACCATCGCGCGCGCCATCGTCCCGGCATGACCGGTGCGCCCGCCATATTTCAGGCGCAGCGCGACGTGCCGCGCGACATCGCCGTAGGCGACGGCGGCGCGCACCCCGTCATGCGGCGGCGGATCGGCCAGGCACTCGCCGCACCGCGCACCTGCACCGCGATCATGATCGAACGGGCGCTGGCACCCGGCACACCAGGGCGGCCCGAGGAATCGCAGGCTGGACCAGCAGGCGGCACAGAAACGATGATCGGCCACCGTCACGTCGCCGCAGCCGGGACAGCGCGGCGGCAGCGCATGGGCGACGAGCGCGGCAAGGGAAGCCGAGAGGCGCACGCACGACTTGTTCCCCAGCGCGCATCGCTGCACAAGCGCCACGTGTCCGACTCCCAATCCGCCGAGATTTTCGACCGCGCGCTGCGCCGCAAGCGCCGCGACCGCGCCGCGACCCTGTACCGCGACCACGCCTTCCTGCGCGACGAGATGCTGGACGGCATCCATGATCGACTGGCCCATGTGAAACGCGAGTTTCGCGACGTGCTCGACCTGGGCAGCTTCGACGGCGCCTTCACCCTGCCCGGCGCGACGATCACCCGGCTGGATGCCGGGGCGGCATTTGCTCGGCAATCGGGCGCGGTGCATGCCGACGAGGATCTGCATCCCTTCCCGGAGGCGAGCTTCGACCTGGTCGTCTCGGCGGGCGTCCTCGATACGATCAACGACGTCCCCGGCACGCTGGCGCTGATCCGCCGCGCGCTGAAGCCCGACGGGCTGTTCCTGGGGGCCTTTGCCGGGGCGGGCAGCCTGGCGACGCTGAAGGCCGCCTTCCTGGCGGCAGAGCCTGTCGCGCGCTTCCACCCGCAGATCGACGTGCGCTCCGCCGGCGACCTTCTCGGCCGTGCCGGCTTCACGCTGCAGGTGGCGGACACCGAGACGCTGACGGTACGCTATTCGAGCATCTGGAGCCTGTTGAAGGATCTGCGCGGGATGGCGGCAACCAATTTGCTCCCGGGCGCACGGCCATTGACGCGGGGTGCGCTGCTGCGCGCGGCCGAGGCTTTCGCGGCGAATGCCGATCCCGACGGCCGCGTGCCGGAGCGGTTCGAGATCGTCTACCTCACCGGCTGGGCACCCGACCCGTCACAGCCGAAACCGGCGCGGCGCGGGAGCGGCACGACGTCGCTGGCGGCAGCGCTGAAGGCGGCGCGGGACGAGGGGTAACGGGCGAGGTCAAGGCCTCCCCTCCCCCGGATGCGCAGCATCCTGGGGAGGAAAGGGGAAGCCTCAACCTGCCGGCGTGTCGATCGAGATCAACTGCACCTTGAAGAACAAGGTCGCGTTGGGCGGAATCGGGCCGCGGCCGACCGGGCCATAGGCATAGTCGGAGGGGATCGCGATCTCGATCGTGTCGCCCACCCCGGCCATCGGCACGGCGATCTGCCAGCCTTGGACGAGTTGGTTCAGCGGGAAGGTCGCGGGTTCGCCGCGGGTCCAGCTGCTGTCGAACTCGGCGCCGGTGGTCAGCGTACCGGCATAATGGAGCGTGACGGTGTCGGTCACCTTGGGGTGCCGGCCGCTGCCGTTGCCGGCCACGCGCCGCCAGCGGATATTGCCCTCCAGCGGGGCCCAGCCGTCCGCCGCCTTCAGGCTGGCGAGCGCCAGCTGCTGCTTGTTGTGCCAGGCGGTGTCCTGCGCCAGCGGCGAGGCGGGCTCGCCCTCCTCGTCCTGGGCCTGGGCGGCGGTTGCGGACAGGGCGAGCGCCAGCGCGGCGAGCGGGAGTGCGAGCTTCATGCCGCGATCATTCGAACTCGAGGATCGCGGCGTCAACCGCCAGACTGTCGCCGGGTGCGAAATTGGCAGCCTTCACCGTCGCCGCCTTTTCGGCGCGCAGGATATTCTCCATCTTCATCGCCTCGACCACCGCCAGCGGCTGGCCCGCTTCCACCCGGTCGCCGGGCTGGACATGGAGCTGGGTCAGCAGCCCCGGCATCGGCGCCAGCAGGAAGCGCGACATGTCGGGCGGGACCTTCTCGATCATGTGCCGCGCCAGCGTGGCGATGCGCGGCGGATAGGCGCGCACGATATGCGCCGCCCCGCGCGCGGTGAAGGTCCAGTGGCCGCGATACCGTGCGACCTTCACCGACAGCGGCTCGCCGTCGATCGTCGCCTCGATCAGCGGGTGGCCCGGCAGATACTGGAGCTGGATGTTCATCGCCCGGTTGTCGACCACCACCATGATCTGGTCGATCACCACGTCATGCGTGTTGCCGGCCAGCGTCACCGTCCAGCGGTTCGACACTTCGGGACGCGCGCTCAGCTGGCCGCTGATGCTGCCGGCCCAGGTCGCCTGGACCGACGCCACGATCGCGGCGACACCGGCCAGCTTCGCCGACAGTTCGGGCGCCAGCGGCGCGCCGGTAAAGCCGTCGGGATGTTCCTCGGCGATGAAGCCGGTGGTCAGTTCGCCGGCGCGGAAGCGCGGATGCTGCATGATCGCCGACAGGAAATCGATGTTGTTGCCGACGCCCTCCAGCTGGAACCGGTCGAGCGCCTGCACCGCCAGGTCGGCGGCCTCGTCGCGCGTGGCGCCATAGGTGATCAGCTTGGCGATCATCGGGTCGTAGAACATCGACACCTCGCCGCCCTCGCGGACGCCGTCATCGACGCGGACATAGCCGCTGCCCTGCGGCTCGGGGGCGGGACCGCAGCACGAACCATGCGCCTCGGCGCCCGCGCTGCCCGGCACCGTCTCGTGCGGCGGGTGATAGCGGGTCAGTCGCCCGGTCGAAGGCAGGAACCCGCGATAGGGATCCTCGGCATAGACGCGGTTCTCGATCGCCCAGCCGGTCAGCGTCACCTCGTCCTGGGTGAAGCCCAAGGACTCGCCCGATGCGATGCGGATCATCTGCTCGACCAGGTCGAGCCCGGTGATCGCCTCGGTCACCGGATGCTCGACCTGGAGCCGGGTGTTCATCTCGAGGAAATAGAAGCCCTGGCCGGTGGTGTCGGCGCCCGACACGATCAGCTCGACCGTACCCGCGCTGTAATAGCCGACGGCACGGGCAAGCGCGACCGCCTGCTCGCCCATCGCCTTGCGCATCTCGGGCGTGACGAAGGGCGACGGGGCTTCCTCGACCACCTTCTGGTGGCGGCGCTGGATCGAGCATTCGCGCTCGCCCAGATAGACGATATTGCCCTGCTGGTCGCCCAGCACCTGGATCTCGATATGGCGCGGGCTCTCGATGAATTTCTCGATGAAGACGCGGTCGTCGCCGAAGCTCGCCAACCCCTCGCGCTTGGTCGCCTCGAACCCGTCGCGGACGTCCTGTTCGGAATAGGCCAGGCGCATGCCCTTGCCGCCGCCGCCGGCCGATGCCTTCATCATCACCGGATAGCCGATCTCGCCGGCGATCCGCACGGCATGCTCGGTATCCTCGATCACGCCGACGAAGCCCGGCACGACGTTCACGCCGGCCGCCTTGGCCAGCTTCTTCGACTCGATCTTGTCGCCCATCGCGGCGATCGCGCCTGGCGGCGGGCCGACGAAAGCGATACCCGCCTCGGCACAGGCCTTGGCGAAGCTCTCGCGCTCCGACAGGAAGCCATAGCCGGGATGGATCGCGTCCGCGCCGGTTTCCTTCGCGGCCAACAGGATCAGCTCGGCCTTGAGATAGCTCTCGCTGGCCGGCGCGGGCCCGAGGCGAACGGACTCATCGGCCATCAGCACGTGCGGGCTGCGCGCGTCGGCATCGGAATAGACCGCGACCGTCTTGATGCCCATTTTCTTGGCGGTGCGCATCACGCGGCATGCGATCTCGCCGCGATTGGCGACCAGGATTTTCTTGATCACGCCTTCAACTCCCCTCCCGCCTGCGGAAGGGGCCGGGGGCCAGTCTTCCGCGGACGGTGTCTGTTGTGTCAGGAAGGAACAGGCCCTCCCAGTTTTTGGGTGGACAGCCTCCCAGGCTGTCCAGGTCAAGCCGGGGGCTTGACCGACCCGACAACTCCCTCCCGCAAGCGGGAGGGGTGAACTTACTCTGCGGCTTCCAGCTCGGCCTTCACCTCGCCCTGCATCGCGCGGACGCCCAGCCGGGCGAACAGTGCCGCGTCACGGTCGTCGCCGGCATTGCCGGTGGTCAGCAGCTTGTCGCCGGTGAAGATCGAATTGGCGCCGGCCATGAAGCACAATGCCTGGGTCTCGTCCGACATGCTCTCGCGCCCGGCCGACAGGCGGACCATCGACAGCGGCATCAGGATGCGTGCGACGGCGACCGTGCGGACAAATTCGATCTCGTCGATCTTCGCCAGCGGCGTATCGGCCAGCATGTCGCCCAGCACGGTGCCCTTGACCGGCACCAGCGCGTTGATCGGCACGCTTTCGGGATGCGGCATCGTCGCCAGCACGTGGAGGAAGCCGACGCGATCCTCGCGCTTCTCCCCCATGCCAACGATCCCGCCGCAGCACACATTGATCCCCGCCGAGCGCACCGCGTCGAGCGTGTCGAGCCGGTCCTGGAAGCTGCGCGTCGAGATGACGTTCGCATAATTCTCGGGGCTGGTGTCGATATTGTGGTTGTAATAGTCGAGCCCGGCCTCGGCCAGCTGATCCGCCTGACGCGGCGTCAGCATGCCCAAGGTCATGCAGGTTTCCATGCCCATCTGGCGCACACCCTTCACCATCTCGATGATGGCGGGCATGTCGCGATCCTTGGGCTCGCGCCACGCCGCCCCCATGCAGAAGCGCGACGAGCCGCCATCCTTGGCCTGCGCCGCCGCCTGCAGCACCGCGCGCGGGTCCATCAGCTTGGTCGCCTTCAGCCCGGTGTCGGCATGGGTCGACTGGTTGCAATAGCCGCAATCCTCGACGCAGCCGCCGGTCTTGATCGACAGCAAGGTCGACAGCTGCACCTCGTTGCGCGGGTGATGCTCGCGGTGGATCGACGCCGCCTCGAACACCAGGTCGAGGAACGGCAGGTCGAACAATGCGGCGACCTCGTCGCGGGTCCAGTCGGTGCGGATCACAGGTTGAGCGTCCTTGTGAAGAGATAGAGGAACATGCCGACGCCGACCGAGAGGAAGGCCGGCGCGATCGCGCGATACAGGTTGACGTGCTTGCCCAGCGGCTTGCGATGGAACCGCGCCGCGACGATCTCCGCAGTGCCGCTGAACGAGATCAGCGCGGCGACACCGATCACGCCCAGCACCGCGATCATGACGCCGGCAGAGACGCCCTTGGCGTTCTGCGCCAGCGCCAGCACCCCGCCCAGCGAGAACAGGCACAGCGAGGTGAGATGCTTGAAATAATCGTAGAGCAGGGTCTCGCCGTCATGCGACAGGTCGACCGGTGCGTCCGCATCGTCGCTCATTCGGCGGCTTCCTCCACGGGCGGCATGTTATGGCCCAGCAGCCGAAGCACTTCCTCGGCCGCCTTCACCAGGTTCGTACCCGGTCCGAAGATCGCCTGCACCCCCGCTTCGCGCAGATACTCGTAATCCTGCGCCGGGATCACGCCGCCCGCGATCACCTTGATGTCGGCGCGGCCGGCATCCTGAAGCTCGCGGATCAGTTCGGGGATCAGCGTCTTGTGCCCGGCCGCGAGGCTGGACGCGCCGACGACGTCGACATCGCTTTCCAGCGCAAGCTGCGCGGCTTCCTGCGGCGTCTGGAACAAGGGGCCCGGCACGACCTCGAAACCGAGATCGCCGAACGCCGACGACACCAGATTGGCGCCGCGGTCATGCCCGTCCTGCCCCATCTTGGCGACCAGCATGCGGGGCTTGCGACCCAGCCGGCGCTCGGTCGCGGCGACGCCGTCCTTCAGCCGTTCCCAGCGGACATCCTCGGCATAGGCACCGCCATAGACGCCCTTCACCGGCGTCGGCTGCGTGCCATAGCGGCCAAAGCCCGCCTCCATCGCCGAGCTGATCTCGCCCAGCGTCGCGCGGGCACGAGCGCACTCGACCGCCAGCTCGAGCAGGTTCGCCTTGCCTTCGGCACCGGTGCGAAGCGCGTCCAGCGCGGCCTGGCAGGCAGCCTCGTCGCGGCTTTCCTTGACGCGGCGGATGCGCGCGATCTGAGCCTCGCGCACCGCGTGATTGTCGACGTCGAGGATGTCGATCGGGTCCTCGCCGTCCTTGCGATACTTGTTGACGCCGACGATCACCTGCTCGCCGCGATCGATCCGCGCGGCAGTGGCGGCCGCCGCCTCCTCGATCATCGCCTTGGGCCAGCCGGCGGCGACCGCCTTGGCCATGCCGCCCTCGGCCTCGACCCGCTCGATGATCTCCCAGGCGCTGTCGACCAGCTGCTGCGTCAGGCTCTCGACATAATAGCTGCCGCCCAGCGGATCGACGACCTTGGTCATCCCCGTCTCTTCCTGGATCACGATCTGCGTGTTGCGCGCGATTCGGGCGGAGAAGTCGGTGGGCAGCGCGATCGCCTCGTCCAGTGCGTTGGTATGGAGCGACTGGGTTCCGCCCAGCATCGCCGCCATCGCCTCGATCGTAGTGCGCATGACGTTGTTATACGGGTCCTGCTCGGTCAGCGACACGCCCGAAGTCTGGCAATGGGTGCGCAGCATCTTCGACCGCTCGTCCTGCGCACCCAGCTTGGTCATCACCCGGTGCCACAGCACGCGCGCCGCGCGCAGCTTGGCGATCTCCATGAAGAAGTTCATGCCGATCGCGAAGAAGAAACTCAGACGCCCGGCGAACTTGTCGATGTCCAGGCCCGAGGCGACGCCGTATTTCACATATTCCATGCCGTCGGCGATGGTGAAGGCAAGCTCCTGGACCTGCGTCGCTCCGGCTTCCTGCATGTGATAGCCGGAAATCGAGATCGAATTGAACTTCGGCATCTCGCGGCTGGTATAGCCGAAAATGTCCGAGATGATCCGCATGCTCGGCTCGGGCGGGTAGATATAGGTGTTGCGGACCATGAACTCCTTGAGGATGTCGTTCTGGATGGTCCCGTCCAGCTGCGCGCGCGGCACGCCCTGCTCCTCGCCCGCGACGATGAAGAAGGCCAGGATCGGGATGACCGCGCCGTTCATCGTCATGCTGACCGACATCTGATCGAGCGGGATGCCGTCGAACAGGATCTTCATGTCCTCGATCGTGTCGATCGCGACGCCCGCCTTGCCGACATCGCCGGTCACGCGCGGGTGATCGCTGTCATAGCCGCGATGCGTGGCGAGATCGAAGGCGACGCTCAGCCCCTTCTGACCCGCCGCCAGGTTGCGGCGATAGAATGCGTTCGATTCCTCGGCGGTCGAGAAGCCGGCATATTGCCGGATCGTCCAAGGCCGCCCGGCATACATCGACGCACGCACCCCGCGCGTGAACGGCGCGAAGCCCGGCAATCCGGGGTCGATCCCGGCGATATCTTCAGCCGTGTAGAGCGGCTTGACGTCGATCCCCTCCGGCGTGCGCCAGGTGAGATCGCGGCCCTTCACTTCCTTGGAAGCGGCGGCGGCCCATTGGTCGAGAGTCGGCTTGTCGCTCATTCTCCCTCTCCCCCTGTGGGAGAGGGAGGGAGCAGCCAAAGGCTGCGGAAGGGTGAGGGGGAGTTGGACACAAGCCCCCTCATCCTTCCCACTGCCTGCGGCAGCGGGCCGCTTCCTTCTCCCACAAGGGGAGAAGGAGAAATCTCAATGCTCGCCACGGGGGGTCTCCATGATCTCGGTCAGCACGCCGCCCATGTCCCTGGGGTGGACGAAGAAGATCGGCGTCCCATGCGCGCCGATGCGGGGCTCGCCCAGCACCTTCGCGCCCTTGGCTTCGAGCCAGGCCTTGGCCTCGGCGATGTCAGGCACTTCATAGCAGAGATGATGCTGGCCGCCGGCCGGATTCTTCGCCAGGAAACCGTGGATGGGAGACCCCTCGCCCAGCGGTTCGATCAACTCGATCTGGCTGTTCGGCGTGTCGACGAAACAGACCTTCACCCCCTGTGCAGGAAGGTCGAACGGCTCGCGGATCACCTCGGCGCCCATCACGTCGCGGTAGAAGGCGATCGATCGCTCGATCGACGGCGTCGCGACGCCGACATGGTTGAGGCGGCCCAGCTTCATCAGATCAGCTCCACCGCCATCGCCGTCGCCTCGCCGCCGCCGATGCACAGCGCGGCCACGCCGCGCTTGCCGCCGGTCTTCTGCAGCGCCGCGATCAGCGTCGCGAGGATGCGCGCGCCCGATGCACCGATCGGATGGCCCATCGCGGTCGCCCCGCCATGGATGTTCACCTTGTCGTGCGGGATGCCCAGGTCGCGCATCGCGAACATGGTGACGCAGGCAAACGCCTCGTTGATCTCGAACAGGTCGACATCGCCGACGCTCCATCCGGTCTTCGCCAGCAGCTTCTCGATCGCGCCGACCGGCGCGGTGGTGAAATGCGCCGGCAGCCGTGCATGCGCGGTGTGACCGACGATGCGGGCGACCGGCTTCAGCCCCTTGGCCTCGGCAACCGAGGCCCGCGCCAGCACCAGCGCGGCCGCGCCATCGGAGATCGAGCTGGCGTTTGCGGCGGTGATCGTGCCGTCCTTGGCAAAGGCAGGACGCAGGGTCGGGATCTTCGAGGGGTCACCCTTCAGCGGCTGCTCGTCCTTGTCGACCGTCTCGAACCCCTTGCGGGTCTTGACCTCGACCGCGACGATCTCGCCGTCGAAGGCGCCCGAACTCTGCGCCTTCTGCGCGCGGGTCAGCGATTCGATCGCATAATCGTCCTGCGCCTGGCGGGTGAGCCGATATTCGCCCGCGGTCGCCTCGGCGAAGACGCCCATCGCCTTGCCGGGCTCATAGGCATCCTCGAGCCCGTCGAGCATCATGTGGTCATAGACGGTGTCGTGCCCGATCCGCGCGCCCGCGCGGTGCTTCTTCGAAAGGTACGGCGCGTTCGACATGCTTTCCATGCCGCCCGCGACGATGATGTCGCTGGTGCCCGCGGCGATCGCGTCGGCGGCCATCATCGCCGCCTTCATCCCGCTGCCGCACATCTTGTTGACCGTGGTCGCCTCGACATGATCGGGCAGGCCCGCGCCGCGCGCCGCCTGGCGGGCCGGCGCCTGGCCCAGGCCCGCGGGGAGCACGCAGCCCATATAGCAGCGCTCGACATCCTGGGGGTCGACGCCGGCACGCTCGACCGCGGCCTTCACCGCGGTCGCGCCCAGCTCGGTCGCGGTCGCGCCCGACAGGCTGCCCTGGAAGCTGCCCATCGGCGTGCGGGCATAGGAAAGGATGACGACGGAATCGGTGCTCATTACTCGGTCCTTCACAGACCCCTTCGCGGCGGAAGGGGCGGGCATCACAGCGGGATGTTGTCGTGCTTCTTCCACGGGTTCTCGAGCTTCTTGTTGCGAAGCTTGCGCAGGCCCAGCGCGATCCGCCGGCGGGTCGAATGCGGCATGATCACCTCGTCGATGAAGCCCTTGCTGGCGGCAACGAACGGATTGGCGAAGCGTGCCTCATATTCCGCGGTCTTCTCGGCGATTTCCTCGGGCGTGCGGCCGCGGAAGATGATCTCGACCGCGCCCTTGGCGCCCATCACCGCGATCTCGGCGGTCGGCCACGCATAGTTGAGATCGCCGCGCAGATGCTTCGACGCCATGACGTCATAGGCGCCGCCATAGGCCTTGCGCGTGATGACGGTGATCTTCGGCACGGTCGCCTCGGCATAGGCGAACAAGAGCTTTGCACCGTGCTTGATGATGCCCGAATGCTCCTGGCCGACGCCCGGCAGGAAGCCCGGCACATCGACGAAGGTGACGATCGGAATCTCGAACGCGTCACAGAAGCGCACGAAGCGCGCCGCCTTCTTCGACGAATTGATGTCGAGGCACCCGGCCAGCACCATCGGCTGGTTGGCGACGACGCCGACGGTCCGTCCCTCGATCCGGCCGAACCCGATGATGATGTTGGCCGCATGCGCCGGCTGCAATTCGAAGAAGTCGCCCTCGTCCAGCGTCTTCCGGATCAGCTCGTGCATGTCGTAGGGCTGGTTGGCGCTGGGCGGGATCAGCGTGTCGAGGCTGTCCTCGATCCGGTCCCACGGATCGTGGCAAGGCCGCTCCGGCGCGCGCTCGCGGTTCGACGCGGGCAGGAAGTCGATGAAGTCGCGCGCCGCCAGCAGCGCCTCGATATCATTCTCCAGCGCGAGGTCCGCGACCGACGACCGCGTCGTGTGCGTTACTGCGCCGCCCAGTTCCTCCTGGGTCACTACCTCGTTGGTCACGGTCTTCACCACATCGGGGCCGGTGACGAACATGTAGGAGGAGTCCTTCACCATGAAGATGAAGTCGGTCATCGCCGGCGAATAGACCGCACCGCCCGCGCACGGGCCCATGATCAGGCTGAGCTGCGGCACCACGCCGGACGCCAGCACGTTGCGCTGGAACACCTCGGCATAGCCGCCCAGGCTGGCGACGCCTTCCTGGATGCGCGCGCCGCCCGAATCGTTCAGCCCGATCACCGGTGCGCCGACCTTCAGCGCCATGTCCATGATCTTGCAGATCTTCTGCGCATGGCGTTCGGACAAGGATCCGCCGAACACGGTGAAGTCCTGGCTGAACACGAACACCAGCCGGCCGTTGATCGTGCCGCTGCCGGTGACGACGCCGTCGCCCGGAACGATCTGGTCGGGCATGCCGAAATCGACGCAATTATGCTCGACATACATGTCGAGCTCCTCGAACGAACCCTCGTCGAGCAGCACCTCGACCCGCTCGCGCGCGGTCAGCTTGCCCTTGGCGTGCTGCGCGGCGACACGCTTTTCCCCGCCACCCGCGCGGGCGGCCTCGCGGCGGCGTTCCAGTTCTTCGATCGTCGAGGACAAGGGCGGTCTCCGGCTGGCCAAAGCCTGCCCGTTTCACAGCTTGCACCGCGGCGCAACTGTGATGTTGCAAACCTGCCGATGGAAGGTTTGCAAAGTGCGGCGGCCGGTCGTACCTCCTGACCCATGTCGACCCGCCGCATCTTCGCCGGACATCTGGTGCGCGAGCTTCGCACCCGGCTGGCGCTGAGCCAGGCGGAGATGGCGGCGCGGCTGCGCATCTCGGTCAGCTATCTGTCGCAGATCGAGAATGGCGACCGACCGATCACGCCTGCGGTGCTGGGCGCGCTGGGTGAAGCCTTTCCCACCGACTGGGCGACGATCGACCCGCAGGAGGAAACCTCGCTGCTGATCGAGGGCGTCGAGGCCGCGGGCGACCCCAGCGTTCCCGATGGCGCGATCGGTCAGGAGGCAGTCCAGCGCGGCGTGAAGCAGCAGCCGCAGCTCGTGCGGCGGATGGTCGCGCTGCACGCCGCCTATCGAAGGTCGCAGGACCAGTTGCGGGTGCTCGACGACCGGTTCGAGACCGGCGAGGCGCGCCTGCCCTGGGACGAGGTGCGCGACTGGTTTCACACCGAGCGCAACTATGTCGACCCGATCGACCGCGAGGCGGAGCGGATTGCGGACGATGTCGGCGAAGGGCAACGCGCGATCGAGGCGCGACTGGCCGAGCGCCACGGGGTGCGCGTCGAGGTCGGCGGGGCAAAGCTGCGCGCCTATGATCCCGAAGCGCGGGTGCTGCAGCTCGACCCGTCACAGGCGCCGGAGACCCATGTGTTCAGCCTGGCGCACCAGCTCGCCCGGCTGGAGTTCGCCGAACTGATCCGCGACATCGCGCATCGCGGCATCGATTCCGCGGCCGGACGCGAGCTGCTGTCAGCCGGCCTCGCCAACTATGCCGCCGGCGCGCTGGTGATGCCCTATGCCCGGTTCCGCACAGCTGCACGCGAACTGCGCCACGATATCGACCGGCTGCGCCAGCGTTTCGGCACCAGCTTCGAACAGACCTGTCACCGGCTGTCGACGCTGCAGCGCCCTGGCGCGGCGGGCATCCCCTTCTTCTTCTGCCGCGTCGACATGGCGGGGAACATCACCAAGCGGCATTCGGCCACCCGCCTGCAATTCGCCCGCTTCGGCGGCGCCTGCCCGCTCTGGGTCGTGCACGAGGCGGTGGCGATCCCCGACCGCATCCTGGTCCAGCTGGCCGAAACGCCCGACGGCGTGCGCTATGTCTCGATGGCCAAGGGGCTGGTCAAACCCTCGGGCAGCTATACCCGCCCGCCGCGACGCTACGCCGTGGCGCTGGGCTGCGAGGAGAGCCACGCGCCCGACTTCATCTATGCCGACGGCCTGCGCACCGACGGCATCGCGACGCCGATCGGCACCAGCTGCCGCATCTGCCCCCGCACCGACTGCGACCAGCGCGCCTTCCCGCCCGCCGGCAGCGAGATCCGCATCGACCCGGACGCCCGCGGCCCGGTGCCCTACGGGTTCCGCTAATCTCCTCCCTCGGGGAGGGGGACCGCGCCCGTAGGGCGTGGTGGAGGGGGCATGCGATGCGTGATATTCCAAACGCACCGTCAAGGTCAGCCGCCCCCTCCACCATGCTACGCATGGTTCCCCTCCCCTGCCTCGCGAAGGAGGACAGGTGTGGCGCAAACCGCTTGTCCAACGCCACCTAGGGAGACTCGGTTACGAGCCTCCCCAAGTTCACCCCACCATCTCCTTCAACGGCACCGTCGCATCCGCCAGCCGTGCCGGATCGATCACAGCTCCCTCGACAACCAGCTTGCGCCCCTGGACATAATCCTTGGTCGCGTTGACGCAGTCGAGCGCAATCACCCTGCCCTCGCGCAGATAGATCACCGAGAAGCTGCGCGCCGCGATGTCCCCGCGTACGACGGTCGCGTCATAGCCGATCGACAGGCCGACGGTCTGGAGACGCAGGTCATACTGGTTCGACCAGAACCACGGCACAGCATCGTAATCGGTCTCAATGCCCAGGATCGACTTCGCCGCCACCGTCGCCTGGTCATTGGCGTTCTGGACCGATTCCAGCCGGACCGCCTTGCCCTCGGCAAATCGGTTCGAATGCTGCGCACAATCGCCGACCGCATAGATGTCGGGCAGCGAGGTGCGGCACTGGCCGTCGACCGTCACGCCATTCCCGCCCAGCGCGCCCGCGTCGATCAGCGGCTGGACCGCCGGCACGATGCCGATGCCGACGATCACCATGTCAGCGGGCACCATCGACCCGTCGGCCAGGCGCACGCCGGTCACCTTGTCGTCCCCCTCGACGCAGTCGACTGTCACGCCCAGCCGGATCTCGACGCCGTGCGCGCGATGCTCGGCCTCGTAGAAGCGCGACAGCGGCTCCCCCGCGACCCGCGCCAGCACCCGGTCCAGCGCTTCCAACACCACAACCTGCTTGCCGAACTTGTTCAGCACCGCCGCCGCCTCGAGCCCGATATAGCCGCCGCCGATCACGACCACGCGCGAGACCTGGTCCAATTCGGCGAGCATGCGGTCGGCATCCGCGCGCGTCCGCACGGTGTGCAGCCCCCTCAGATGATGCCCGCCGCACGGCAGTTCGCGCGGCGCGCCGCCGGTTGCCCAAATCAGCGCGCCATAGCCGATCGTCTCGCCATCGGCGGTCGTCACCGTCTTGCCCGCCGGATCGACCGACACGACACGGCGACCCAGCAGCATCGCCACCTGCCGCTCCTCCCAGAAGGCGGCGGGGCGGATCAGGATGCGCTCGAACGCCTTTTCGCCGGAGAAATATTCCTTCGACAGCGGCGGGCGCTCATAGGGGATTTCGGGCTCTTCGCCGATCATCGCGATCGTCCCGGCGAACTTGTTCTGGCGCAGCGCGATCGCTGCCTGCGCGCCGGCGTGACCGGCACCGACGATCAGCACGTCATACTGGGTCATTTGCCGCGGAACTCCGGTGTGCGCTTCTGGAGAAAGGCAGCGACGCCTTCGCGGAAATCCTCGGTCCGCGCGGCGATCGACTGGTGCGATGCCTCGATCTCCAGCGTCTGCTCGAACGTGCCCGACAGCGCGGCGGCGACCTGCTTGCGGATCAGCCCCAGCGCGACCGTCGGCTTCGCCGCCAGCCGGCGCGCATAATCCAGCGCAGTGCCCATCAACGCCTCGTCATCGACGACGCGCGTGACCAGCCCGGCGTCCAGCGCGTCGTCCGCGGGCAGCTTCTCGCCAAGCAGCGCCATCTCCAGCACCTTGGCGCGTCCGGCCGCCTTGGCGATCAGCCAGGTACCGCCGGCATCGGGGACCAGCCCGATATTGGCGAAGGCGAGCAGCAGATAAGCCGAGCGCGCCATGACGATGATGTCGCCGCCCAGCGCGATCGACGCCCCCGCCCCGGCGGCCGGGCCGTTGATCGCGGTGACGACCGGCACGGGCAGGTCGGCGAAGGTCCGCATCATCGGGTTATAGTGAAGCCGCAGCGATTCGCCGGGCTCGAGCTGGGTGTCGCCGCCCCGGCCGGACAGATCGGCGCCCGAACAGAAGGCGCGTCCCTCGCCGGTCAGCAGGATCGCCCGCGCGCCTTCGTCCACTGCCTGTTTCAGCGTCGCCGCGATCAGGTCGAGCATCGGATAGGTTACCGCATTCAGCCGATCGGGCCGGTTCAGCCGGACGATGGCGACATCGCCATCCCTCTCCAGCACTACCGTCGGGGCGTCGCTCATCCGGGCTCTCCTCATCTGATTTCGTGCCGAGCTAGTCCGGGCGATGCGATGCGGCAAGCGGGTTGACCCGATCCTGCTGGCAAGCGTGCTCCTCGAAGCTAAACTGAGGCAATGATCGAAGAACCGCAGAACGATCGGCAGCAGCTGCTGACCGACCTAATGACGATGACCGCGATCCTGATCGCCGTCGTGGCGTCTGCGCTGATGGTCGCCCCGGTGGCAGGCATGCGCTTCGCGTTCGGGAACGGCCGCTTGCTCACCATCACACTGACCGTCATCTGGCTCGCTTGCGTAACGCTGGTAATCCGGCGGCAACGACGCTGGTGGCTTTTGCTGACCGCAATTCTGGTTCTCGGCCCCTGGCTCATGCCCACGCCGCTATTTGGAGCCTGACTCGCCGGCACCTGCCTCTGATCAATCTTCCGCCAGCGCGCTCCAGTCCAGCCCGAAGCGCGCGAGATATTTGCGCAGCCGATCCGCATCGTTGGTCGAGGCACGCTGGGTGCGCGATGCAGCGAACAGCGTCCGCCCCGCCGCCGACAGCGAGCGACTGGCGCGGCAGGTCGCGACGACATGGGCAAGCTGGACCCGGTCGAACGGGTCGAGCGCCTCCAGCGCCTCGCGCGACAGCAAGGCGGCAAGCCCGTCATCGGCCTGCCCCGCCGCAGCTCCCGGCCATAGCCGCCGCAGCCGCGCGATCTCGGCGTCGACCCCGGCCACATCGATCCGCCCCTTGGGACTGAAGGTCGCCATCCGCGTCACGCTGGCCGCCAGGTCGCGGAAATTGCCCGGCCAGGGCGCGTCGGCCCCGGTCGCGAAGGCGAGATAGCGCTCTCGCGCCTCGCGGTTGAACGTCACCCGGTCGCCCTCGCGCTCGGCATAGCGGTCCAGTTCGTAATCGAGATTGGGCTCGATATCCTCGCGCCGCTCGGCCAGCCCGGGCAGCGCGAAGGTCCACAGGTTGAGCCGCGCATACAGGTCCTCGCGGAACGTCCCCTCGCCGACGCAGGCCGCCAGGTCGCGATTGGTGCCGGCGATCAGCTGGAAGTCGCTTGCCACCTCTCGATCGGCGCCGACCGGCAGGAAGCGCTTCTCCTCGATCGCGCGCAGGATCATCGCCTGCTCGTCCAGCCCCAGCTCGCCAATCTCGTCGAGGAACAGCATGCCGGTGTCCGCGGTGCGCAGCAGCCCCGGCCGGTCGGCGGTCGCGCCGGTGAAGGCGCCGCGCTTGTGCCCGAACAGGGCCGACATCGCGCTGTCGCCCTTCAGCGTGGCGCAGTTCACCTCGACGAACGGCCCCTTAACCTGATGCTTCACGCGCTTCAGGTCATGGATGCGCCGCGCCAACTGGCTCTTGCCCGCCCCGGTCGGACCCATCAGCAGCACCGGCGCACGGCTGCGGATCGCGACCTGCTCGATCTCGTCGATCATCCTGTTGAACGCGGCGTTGCGCGTCTCGATGCCCGATTTGAGAAACGAGGCGCCCTCGGCACGGTCGACCGCAAAGCGGGTCGAGATGCTGTCATAGCGCGACAGGTCGAGGTCGATCACCGTCCAGCGCCCCGGCGCGGCGCCGCCTTCGCTGAGCTTGGCCGGCTGGGTCTGGAGCAGCTTGCCCGGCAGGTAATTCGCCTCGGTCAGCAGGAACAGGCAGATCTGGGCGACGTGCGTGCCGGTTGTGATGTGGATCAGATAATCCTCGGCCTCCGGGTCGAACGGATAGCTGCGCGCGAAGTCGAGCAGCGCCCCATAGACTTCCTCGAAGTCCCAGGGGTCTTTCAGGTTCATCACCTGCGGCACCACCGTCGTTTCGGGCGAGACCGATGCGATATCCTCCGCCACCCACTCGGCAAGGCGGCCGTGCGCCTCGCCATGCAGCAGCACGAACCGATCGACGCGCAGATCCTCGTGCATCGTCAGCGCCACCGATGGGCGCCACTTGTTCCAGCGCGACGGTCCGACCTTCGCTGCGTCTAGCGTCGAGCCGAGAAAGCCGATTACGGTAAGCGGGCGCATCCCTATCCTGTCGTATAAAATACGATCCCTGTCGATAGATATTTGCCAAGCCGGCCGCTCGCTGTCCAACAATCAATCTTCGCCACTTCAACGTTTTTATTCTTTACGATCATTACCTTACCAATTGCACGACCGCTGCATCCGGCAAACTGGCACGCTGCCTGCAATGCTGAGGACGTCCCGGCACAATCGGCCGGGCGGCGGGACCAAGGGGCGGCTGGAACGGGCCGGCCGCCCCAGACGCCCCCAAGGATTGGAAAGGGATCGACATGGCCAACAAGAACCTCTTCGCCACCGCGGTCGCGGCGCTGTTCCCGGCGACCGACACGCGGAACCGCGAAGCGGCGCCGGCCTATGCCTATGGTCCGCAGGCGAAGCTCGCCCAGCTGGCCGCAACCGGCACGCTGAGCGACAGCTTCTATGCCGACGCCCAGACGCATCTGGCGGAGGCGCTGGAGGCGATCCGTGCGGTCGATCCGATGTTCGCGGCCAGGGCGGCGGTCTATGCGCGTCGCTCGGGCGCGATGAAGGACATGCCGACGCTGATCGCCGCGCATCTGACGGTTGCCGATCCGGACCTGTCGGTCCGGGTGTTCGACCGCGTGATCGACAATGGGCGCATGCTGCGGAACTTCGTGCAGATCCTGCGCTCGGGTCGGGTCGGGCGGCGTTCGCTCGGCTCGCGGCCGAAGCGGCTGGTCCAGAACTGGCTGGAACGCGCATCGATGGCGCAGCTGATGGCGGCGGCCACCGGCAACGATCCGTCGCTGGCGGATATCGTCCGGATGGTCCACCCCAAGCCTGCGGATGCGCAGCGTCGCGCCTTTTACGGCTGGCTGATCGGCAAGCCCTATGATGTCGCCGCATTGCCGGCCGAGATCGCCGGGTTCGAGGCGTGGAAGCGGGATCCCTCGCTGCCGCTGCCCGAAGTGCCGTTCGAATGGCTGACCGCCTTCCCGCTCTCGGCCGAGCAGTGGGGCGTGCTTGCCGGCCGCATGGGCTGGCAGGCGCTGCGGATGAACCTGAACACCCTGGCGCGCAACGGCGCGTTCGCGGTGGAGGGCGTGTCCGCGGCGGTGGCGCAGCGGCTGGCCGATCCCGATGCGATCGCCCGGTCGCGAGTCCTGCCCTATCAGCTGATGGTGGCGCTGGGCTCGGCGAACGTAGCGGTTCCGCTGAAGGTACAGGCGGCGCTGGAGGATGCGCTCGACATCGCGGTGTCGCGCGTGCCGAAGGTGGCAGGCAGGATCGTCGTATGTCCGGACGTCTCGGGCTCGATGAGCTCGCCGGCGACCGGTTATCGCAAGGGCGCCTCGTCCAAGGTGCGATGCATCGATGTCGCGGCCCTGGTCTCGGCGGCGATGCTGCGGACCAATGCGCAGGCTCGGGTGATGCCGTTCGAGGTGCG
The DNA here is from genome assembly GCF_055521555.1 of Sphingomonas sp. BL-S-25. Taxonomy (NCBI): domain Bacteria; kingdom Pseudomonadati; phylum Pseudomonadota; class Alphaproteobacteria; order Sphingomonadales; family Sphingomonadaceae; genus Sphingomonas; species Sphingomonas sp. BL-S-25. The sequence goes on along the minus strand of NZ_CM145486.1, from coordinate 3,463,998 downwards.
GGTCAAGCCTGTCCGGCTGGACCGGCATGCGCGGCTCGCGGTCAATGCGGCGGCGCTTGCAGGCCTTGGCGGCGGCGGGACCAACGTCTCGGCTCCGCTGGCGAAGCTGAACGCCGAAGGGGCGTCGGTCGATCTGGTGATCATCGTCTCGGACAATGAATCCTGGGTCGATGCGAGCCGGTCGGGCGCCACGCAGACGATGCGCGAATGGGATCAGCTGAAGCGGCGCAATCCGCAGGCGAAGCTGGTCTGCATCGACATCCAGCCGCACGGGACCACCCAGGCGGCCGGGCGTCCGGAGATCCTGAATGTCGGAGGCTTCTCCGACGCGGTGTTCGACACGATCGCACGCTTCGCCGCCGGCGACGCGAGCGACTGGGTCAGCATCATCGAACAGACGGAGGTATAGCAAGCAAGGCCGTGGCGAATGCTGGTGGGACTACATCCACCAAATGACAGGTCCGAAGAGTAAAGCGCCCGGGCAACCGGGAGATGCGGGTTCGAATCCCGTCGCTGGTACGTAGCTTAAGGACCGCCGTCTCACCGATCTCGTCGCCACGGCCCCATGATTTCGTTCCGGCAAATGCCGCGTTGGACTACATCCTGTCACGATGTCCCTTCGGGGGCCGTCCTTCGCATCTCTCGTTGCCGGAACCCAAGATACAGCTGGCGAATGCCGGCGGGACTACACTGTCAATCTCAAGGTCGGCGGTTCGAATCCGCCCGGGTCTCCGGCCCGTAGCTCAGTTGGACAGAGCGTGAGCGTCTCGCCAAACCCTTGTCGCCAGCATGCGACGCACTCCGGCAAATGCCGCGATGGACTACATCTTCCTACGATGTCCCTTCGGGGCCTCGTCCATCGCATTCCTCGTTGCCGGAACCGAACACACAAGCCGGCGAATGCCCGGCGGGACTACATGGTAAGGCCGCAAGGCCGGGCGGTTCAACTCCGCGCCGGAGCGATCCGGATGTCTCGCCAAACCTCGTCGCCGGCACCAGAAGGATCAAGGAGGTCGAGATGACCGAAGCTTTGTACGAGTACCAGCATGTCGAGGGCGGCGTGCCGATCAAGATGTGGACCCGTGGCGTGCCGGTCGAGGACCAGGCGCGCGAGCAGCTGAAGCGCGCGGCGCAGATGCCGTTCGTGTTCAGCCATGTCGCGGCGATGCCCGACGTCCATGTCGGCATCGGCGCGACCGTGGGCTCGGTGATCCCGACCAAGGGCGCGGTGATCCCGGCGGCGGTCGGCGTCGACATCGGCTGCGGCATGATGGCGGCGCGCACCTCGCTGGTCGCCAGCGACCTGCCCGACAATCTGGAGGGCATCCGCTCGGCGATCGAGCAGGCGGTGCCGCATGGCCGTTCGGTCGGCCGCGGCAAGCGCGATACCGGCTCCTGGGGGTCTCCGCCCCCGGCGATCGTCGAGGCCTGGGCCACGCTGGCACAGCGCTTCGACCGGCTGACCGATAGGCATCCGCGGTTGCGCAACACCAACAACCTCACGCATCTGGGGACGCTGGGTACCGGCAACCACTTTATCGAGCTGTGCCTGGATCAGGATCAGCGCGTGTGGATCATGCTGCATTCGGGCTCGCGCGGCGTCGGCAATGCGATCGGCACCTTCTTCATCGAACTGGCGAAGCAGGACATGCGCAAATGGCACATCAACCTGCCCGATCAGGACCTGGCCTATTTCCCGGAAGGGACCGACCATTTCGACGATTATGTCGAGGCGGTCGGCTGGGCCCAGGACTTCGCCGCGCTGAACCGCCGCACGATGATGACCAACGTCATCCGCGCGCTGCGGGGCCAGATCGCCAGGCCGTTCGACGCGGAGATGGAGGCGGTGAATTGCCACCACAACTATGTCCAGCGCGAGAGCCATTTCGGCCAGAACGTGCTCGTGACCCGCAAGGGCGCGGTGCGGGCGGCAAAGGGCGTGATGGGGATCATCCCGGGATCGATGGGCGCCAAGTCGTTCATCGTGCGCGGGCTGGGCAATCCGGAGTCGTTCGACAGCTGCTCGCACGGCGCGGGCCGGGTGATGAGCCGCACCGCGGCGAAGAAGCTGGTCTCGCTCGACGAGCATATCGCCGACACGGCGGGCGTCGAATGCCGCAAGGACGAAAGCGTCATCGACGAGACGCCGCGCGCCTACAAGCCGATCGAAGCCGTGATGGCCGCCCAGGCCGATCTGGTGGAGATCGTCCACACGCTGAAGCAGGTGGTTTGCGTAAAGGGCTAGCAATGAGTGACTTCACGTCATCCACCGAGGGCGCAGGTCCGGGATTTATCGCGCATCAAAGCGGTTGGTCCCGGACGACGCTGACCCGCGTCGAGGCACTGGATCCCCGCCTTCAGGCGGTGGCGAAGACGATACGCGCCACCTGCAACGTGTCCAATGGCGTGCAACTCCTCCAGTTCCAGATCCATCCCGATCCCACACTGACCGACTATTTCGATCACAATCGCATCGAGGCCGATTTCTTCTCCCACTTTTTCACCCACCCCGATGTTCGAAAGGCTTTCCCGAACATGCCGCAGCCTTCGGAAGCCATGCTTGGCTTCCATCACGAAAGCGGAAATCAAATCGCCGAAAGGCTCGAACGCGGGATTACGGATGGCGGCACGTATCGCAGCTTCAGGGGCAGCGCTGCTGACGCCGCAAAGTTGGTGGCGGACTTCGGCGCCGGCATCGGAGATCGTTTCTCCAGTGCCGGCGGTTGGGTGAGCGAGGAACGATGGAACGGCTGGTTTCGCGGCATGGGGTGGGACCGCAGTTTATTCTGGTTCGACCGCGGCACTCGCCTCGCGACCGTCCTGCTGACAACGGATACCGACTGAGATGAGCACAGCTATACCCGCCTCGGCGGTGACCGAGATTTCCCCCAAATCTTGAGGCGCGTCGATCTGCACGGCAGAGCTCGGATCAAAGGTGCCGCTCCCCGAGAGCAACCCACCCCTACCCCTCCCTTCCAGGGAGGGGAATGCGGCGGCGCCCGGCGAAACGGTCTCCCCTCCCTGGAAGTGAGGGGCTGGGGGTGGGTCGACCGCAGGTGGCGCACAACCCTGAAAGTCCGCCGCAACTGCCTGGCCAACCGCCACAACGTATAACGAGCAACCGCGCTCTCGTGCCGCGGACCAACACACTATTTCTGGACCTTGTGAATTCATGATCATCATCGACGGATCCGAAGGCGAAGGCGGCGGCCAGGTGGTGCGCAACAGCTGTGCGCTGTCACTGATCACCGGCACGCCCTTCCGCATCACCAACGTCCGCGGCGGGCGCGAAAAGCCCGGGTTGATGCGCCAGCATCTGACCGCAGTCGAGGCGGCGTGCCGCATCGGCGGCGCGAGCTGCGACGGGCTGGCGGTCGGCTCCAGCGAGATCGCCTTCACGCCCGGCACCGTCGTGCCCGGCGAATATCACTTCGCGGTCGGATCGGCGGGCAGCGCCGGGCTGGTGCTCCAGACGCTGCTGATGCCGCTGGCGCTGGCCGGCGGACCGTCGCGGCTGGTGCTGGAGGGCGGCACGCACAACATGCTGGCGCCTCCGTTCGACTTCATCGACCGCTGTTTCCTGCCGATCGTCAACCGCATGGGCCCGCGGATCGAGGCGCGGCTGATCCGCCACGGCTTCTACCCGCGCGGCGGCGGCCGGATCGAGGTCGACATCACCCCCGCCCCGCGCCTGACGCCGATCGACTGCCTCGACCGCGGCGCGCCGACCGGCGTGACGGCGTCGGCGGTGTTCGCCTCGCTGCCGTTCGAAATCGCCGACCGGATGCTGGCAACCGCCCGCTCGCGCCTGCCCGACTGGCCGGACAGCGCCTTTTCGGTGCGCCAGCTGCCCGAGGATCAGGGCCCCGGCACGATCCTGCTGCTCGAGGCGAGCTTCGAACATGCGACCGAGATCGTCAGCGGCTTCGGCAAGCTGGGCGTGTCGGCGGAATCGCTGGCGAAGAAGGCAGCGCAGCGCATGACCGGCTATCTCGCGTCGGACGCCTTTGCCGGCCCCTATCTGGCCGACCAACTCCTCCTGCCCTTCGCGCTGGCGGGCGGCGGCAGCTTCACCACGGTCAAACCCAGCCAGCACAGCCGCACCGCCGCCGACATCATCGAGCGGTTCACGGGGCGGATGTGCCGGTTCGATCAGGGGGAGACGGGGGTGTGGACGGTGCGGGTGCTGTGATGCCGGGCGGGGCTGACGCGTCTGGGTGTCGACCTGGTCGATCGAAATCCCGTGTTCCGGCGAAGGCCGGTCCCGGTCGCGACTGCCCCCGGCTCTCGCAAAAGCTCGCGATCACTCCGCTGCAATCTTCACCAAGGAACCAGAGCGAACTGAGCCATCATCGTCATTGATATCCAGAGTTTCCTGTCCGGTAGCGCCCTACTTGCGAACGTTGGCACAATCATGCAGCGTGCCTAGGGAAAGTTAAGGCTGTTTCCTTTCTTGCGCAGAATGAGGGGGCACTGTGTCTATAAGCCGGCTCGCCTTGATGTTTGTTTGCGGGATGGCAGGTGCCAACACCGAGGCATGTGCGCAGTTCGCCCCTCCCAATCCAGACGCATTCGTGCGCGTCGAAGATCAGCAACGCGCTCGTCTTCTTTGGAAACCCTGCGCTCAAGCCGACGAGGGGCGCGGCTGCTACCGCAGCGATGGTGGGCGATTGGTACGCGAGTCCCCGTGCAGCTACCAAATAGAGGCCGGGGTGATTGGGTTCGTAGCGACCGACCAATGCTACAAAATGGAAGCACCCCGTCGATATCGGGGTATCTGGATTGATGAATTCGAAGGACAGCAGTTCATACCCGAGGGAACGCAAGCACCAGAATGGCCGCGCGACGATCCTGGATCCCCTGACTGGCGACGAAAGGCCGACCAGGCAATTGCTGCTAGGATCTGGCTCGATGTCGAGCGCGCAAATCTGGCCCATAAGTGGCGACTAGGTCGTGTTGACAAAGTGGATTCCCAAACGACCTGATCTCTGATTCAAGGCTGCTCTTTGCAGGGGGCGGCGATGGCGCGTGGCGATCTGACGGACGAGGAATGGTCGGTGCTCGAAGGGCTGCTGCCGTCCGAGCGAGGCCGAAAGGCGCGCCCTGCCCATGACAATCGGCGATTTCTAAACGGGATGCTGCATGTACTGCGGGTTGGCTGCCCCTGGCGCGACATGCACGAGCGCTACGGCAAGTGGAACTCGGTCTATGTGCGGTTCCGGCGTTGGGCGGAACAAGGCGTCTGGGATGCGATGCTGGCCACGCTGGTCGAGTTCGGGCTGACCGACGACTGGCAGCACATGATCGACAGCACCACGGTTCGCGGCCATGTTTCGGCAGCGGGCGCTAAAGGGGGACTCATAAGGAGGCTTTTGGTCGATCACGCGGCGGCTTTACGTGCAAAGTCCACGCCCGTTGTGACAATCAGGGACGCCCTCTTGGCTTCATCCTGACTGGCGGGGAGGCATCGGATTATAGCGCTGTCGATGACCTCATGGCGTTGCCTGTCGACAAGCCCAAGGCGCTGCTGGCCGATAAAGGGTATGACGGCGATGCGGTCCGGGCGAACCTGTTGATGCGCGGCATCCTGCCGATCATCCCGCCAAAGGCCAACCGGCGCGAACACATCGCCTGCGACTTCCGTCGATACCGAGACCGTAACCGCATCGAGCGCATGTTCGGCCACCTCAAGCATCAACGCCGCATCGCCACCCGCTACGACAAAACCGCGCTGTCGTTCGCCAGTTTCCTCAATCTTGCCGCTATCCGCAGGTGGTTGCCTAACTTTGTCAACAGCGCCTAGGCGGACGACGGGTCTCTATCGATTTCATCGGACGCAAGACCATGTATTCCGGTAACTACGGACACTTGGGGATGTCGGGTCAGTATATGGTCGTCGATCGCGTGATCTCGCAGCGGGAATGTCCGGAAACGGGCCCCTGTCGCTAAGATGGGCTGGCAGCTTTCCGGCCAATTTCCGCTGGCGAGCGGCGGCAGCTTCACCACGGTCAAGCCCAGCCAGCACAGCCGCACCGCCGGCGACATCATCGAGCGGTTCACCGGGCGGGTGTGCCGGTTCGATCAGGGGGAGACCTGAGTGTGGAAGGTGCGGGTGGTGTGAGCCAAGGGCCTCGCGTTGCAAAGCTGATAAGACGCGGACCGAGCTATCAACCACATCGGAATGAGTTCAGGGATCGATAAATGAGCGTTAGCATAGGACAGGTAATTGCGCCGTGGGTTGGCGATGTCGATCTACCGCAGCTTGAGAATATCAATATGAACGATCGCAGATGCATCGAAAAAGTGGTATTGGAAGATTTGATAGGTAATTATATCAAAGGCGGTCGGGACAGTGAACGATATATGCCGGGGTTAATCGCTATATCGAATATATCCGAGGACGAATTCGAGATGTTTCTATCGGGCTACTACGTCGCGTTCGATTTCCCGAATTATGCACTTTTGAGAGAGGTAATCTTGGACTCATACGCGCAGGTGGGCCTGAAGATTTAGCCAAGCCATCGACTCCTGATCAGGCGGTAGCGCTTTGTCGGTACGGGCGATCCTGTAAGTGCACGGGCCGCTACTGCCCGACCGACGAGGTACAGGGGTTGCTAAGCCCCGGCGAAAGCCGATTATCTTGGCCCACGGCCGAAGGTAAAAAGACCCAGTGAATTCTCATCTGATCGCATTAGCCGGTGCGGAAATTGCAAGTCCCTTGCACGCCTACTTCAGCACAGTTGATGAGTGGGCTATTGGGAAGAGCACTTTGGGTCTGTTCTCGATCGAAGAGTCGATTGATTGGACAAATCAATTTCGAGCGTTTCATCCTATGGTTCGCGACCTTCAAGGCATCATCCTCGATGATCCGCACATGAGCGATCACCACGTCTCACTCTGCCGAGACCCCTTCAAAGGTGCCGTGATGTACCTCGCGCATGATGGCGAAAGCCGGATCGTTTTCGATGGAATGGATAGCTTTCTAAAGGCAGCGCGGGACGCGGCGGAAAGGAAAGAGGCTGTCTATGAACAACATCCAAAGCATCCATGGATCGTGAATGATCAGGCAGCGTTAAAGGACCTGATCACCTCGCTGCAGTCCGGACCGGACGGGGAAGATATCGTTCCGGCACTCGTCCCTTCGCTTGATCTATCCGACACGGACTTCCTGGCTACGCTCGTCAGCGGAGATGATCTCCATGTGCCAGAAGCGGTCGGCCGCGAAATCGCCGCTCGTCCCGCATCGCATCTCATGGCGATTGCCAAGCTTTGTGAGGAGCATCGTCATCCGATGGTTCGCAATGCGGGTGCCGCTGCTCGCGAGCGCATCGCCAATCTTTGAGGACCGCACTGCATTGCCTACGGACAGGACGAGCGAGACCCTATGGTAGATGACGATATCGTCGCAAAGCTGAAATCCGGGGGAAAGACGCCGCTTGCGGAAGCATTGCGATTGATCGCTGATTGTGGAGGTGGCGAGATGACACAGTTTCGCGCGATCGCATGTATGAAGTCGGCCTTCCCGGGTATCCCATTAGGGGTGCTAATCGAGGCAAGCGCGTCAAGACACATTATTGGTGAAGGCGGTCTGACCGATCACGAGGTCAGTCAGATCTTAGGCTCCGACAACTGAAATCAAGATCTAATGCTAACCACGCAAGTTGCGGGTGTTAGCGGCCGATGATGCCTTGTAGGCGTGACCTGATGGTCTCGACTGCTTTGGCTTGCCCGGTCACTGACAGCCCGACATAAGTCTCCGCTTCGACGGAGAGCGGGGCGCCGTCGACAGTGAACCGCAACGTATTGATCTCTTGTGAACCGACGACGGCGTAGTCGCGCCACCTCCTGCGCGCCGACCTCGCGGAGCACCCTCATCAAAGCGTTCGTCGCTTCAAGGTCACGTTCTGAAGCGAGGATAGCGGTCACGATCACGCAGCTCAGCCTACCCGCGGGAATGTCAGCTTTCCACCCAATCCTCGCTATTAGGCGCGCAAATTGGAAGCTGCCAGTTGTGGGCCCGCACACTGCTGCCTGCTCCAGAGCCCACGCCCCCCGACCTCAACTCGCCCCGCCGATCGCATAGGGCGTCATCGCCAGCGCCGTCACCACCGCCGCCACGCCCACCCAGCCCCACACGCCCATGCCGCGCCACGCGATCCGCATCCCGCCGCCCGTCTCGGTCCGGGCCAGGCGCATCGCGTAGATCATGCTGCCGGTCACCGCGAGCGCGGTCATCAGCGCGCCGAACAGGAACCACAATATCTTGGTCCCCAGCCCGCCGAACGTGCCGAAGTGCAGCGGATCTGCCATTTCCGAAATCCGCTGGTGCAGCGTCAGGTCGCCGCCATCCAGCGTCGCGGTCACCCGTCCGTCTGCCGGATCGACCGCGACCGCATTGGCCCGGTCGCGCACCAGCCAGGCACTGTCCTGCCCCAGGAAGATCACGCCTTCCTTTTCCATGAAGCGGATCTCGCGGATCTCCAGCTCCGGCCTCGCCCGATGCGCGATCTCGACCAGCCGGTCCAGCGCCGGCCCGGTCGGCATCGCCCGCTCTCCGATCGCCGGCACCCGCTCGACCGGGGCATAGCCGCCCAGCGTCTCGACCAGATACCAGATGCCGGTCAGCGAGATCAGCGCGACGAACCACAGGCTCCACAGCCCGCCCAGCCGGTGGAGATCGCCCGCCAGCCGCCGCCCGTCGCCGCCGCGCGGCCGGCGGAAGAAGCCGCGCCACCATTTCTTGTACGTCACCACCCCGGTGATCAGCGACGCCGCCAGCAACAGCGCCAGCGCGCACACGATCGGAATGCCGATCTTCGTCGGCAGCATCAGATGGCGATGCACCTGGCGCAGGAAGCGGTGGACATTGGCCCAGCCATGCTGACCCGTCACCTGCCCGGTCCAGGGATCGATATAGACCCGGCCCGGCGCCCCCTTCTCCGGCTCGACCCAGGCCTCGACCGCGAACCAGGGATCGATCGGCGCGAAGATCGTCGTCAGCCGCCGGTCGGGCGCCGCCCGCGTCGCGGCCTCGGCGATCGTCCCCCAGGACGCCCTTGGCGCATCCTGCGGCGCGACGCGCATCGCCGGGGTGACCAGCCAGTCGATCTCGTGCGCGAACACCGCCAGCGTGCCGGTCGCGAGGATGAAGGTCAGGAAGATCGACAGTTTCAGCCCCGCCCAGCTGTGGACGATCCACCACAGCGAGCGGCGCTTCGGCGGACGCGCGGGATTTGCCATCGTCAGAACCGCGTGCGCAGCTCGGCCAGGAAGGTGCGCGGCTCGCCGGGGAAGTGGCCGCTCTGCGCGGAGAAGCCCGATGCCGCGTACACCGTGTCGAACAGGTTATCGACGCGCAGCATCACCTCGGCAAAGCCCAGCTTCTTGGTGATCGAGGCGTCGAACACCGTATAGGGCCGCACCGTCTGGCCCGACAGGCTGATCCGCCGCGACACATGCTCGCCGCCGACCGCAAAGGCGGCATCGACCAACGGCAGCTGATAGCGGGTCCAGAAGCCGACCTTGTGCGCCGGCGCATTGGCGAAGCGGTCGCCGACCGCATTGGTGATCGCCTGCCCCGGCACGGTGCCGGTGATCCGCGCATCATTATAGCCGTAATTGACCATCAGCACCCAGTTGGGCGTCAGGTCGGTGGTCAGGTCGAACTCGAACCCCTTGCTCGTCACCTCGCCGATCGGGCGCAGCTGGTCCTGGCCGTTGACCGGCGGCAGCGTCGGGTCGGCCTGGAGGATGTTGCGGCGCAGGATGCGATAGACCGCGGCATTGGCCTGGACCCGCCCGCCGAACAGGTCGGACTTGGCGCCTGCCTCGATCTGGTTGCCGGTCACCGGCGCGAACGGCCCGCCGGCATCGGTCGACTGGCTGGCCGCAGCCTGCGGCTCGAAGCTTTGCGACCAGCTGGCATAGAGCGACACGTCGCGCCGCGGCTTGAAGATCGCGCCGCCGCGGAAGGTGACGTCGCCGTCGCGGTAGCGCGACCGCGCGCTCACCGTGCCGCCGGTGCTGGTCGTCACCCCGTCCTCGAACCGGTCGTAGCGCACGCCCGCGACCAGCATCAGCGCCTCGGTCAGGCTCAGCTGATCCTGCAGGTAGAAGCCGTATCGCTTCGTGCGGGTATCCGTGACGGTATAGGGCAAGGCCGCGGCGCGCACCGCGTCGCCGTCCGACTGGCCATAGACCGGGTTGCTGAGGCTGAGCGGCAGCACCCCGGCGCGCAGGATTCGCGATTGCAGGATGCTGGTTTCGTCATACCAGTCGCCGCCCGCCTGGAACTTGTGCTCCATGCCCAGGATCGTCGCCTTCGCCGTCGCGTTTGCCATGAACGATAATCCGTCGACCGGGCGGATCTGGTCGCGGAACTCGCGCAGCACCAGGTCGGGATTGGTCGGGCTCAACCCGCGCGGCTCGTGATATTTCTGCCGCTCGGTCGCCTTGAAATAGCGCACGCCGGCATCGAACGTCACCCGCTCGCCGATCGACGTCGCATAGCGCGCCTGCACCGCGGTCGAGGTCAGGTGGAGGAAGTCGCTCGGTTCGTTGGCGTTCCACCGGATCGAGGTCAGGAAATTGCCGGCATTGTCGACCAGCACGCCGCGCAGCCGGTTGGCACGCAACTGATTGTCATAGGTCGTCGCCTGCAACGTCAGCGCACCGCCCGCATTGGTCCGGATCGTCAGCCCGGCATCGCCGATCAGCGACTTGTTCTGGGTGTTGCGCCGGTACGGGTCCATCGATTCATAGAAGCCGCCGACGCGATAGGTCAGCACCCCGTCGCCATCGATCCGCCCGGTCGCCTCGGACGAGATGCCGATCCGGTCGTAATTGCCCGCGGTCACGACGGTGCGCAGCGCCGCCTTGTCCGACGGCGTCTTCGACACATAGTTGATGATGCCGCCCGGCGATCCCGGCCCGAAGAACAGCCCCGCCGGCCCCTTCAGCACCTCGACCCGGTCGATGTTGAACAGCTGCGGCACCGAAAAGCCGATGAACGGATTGCCCCGCTGGCCGTCATAATAGGACTGGTCCTGGCGAAAGCCGCGGAACGTCACCCCGGCATAGCTGAAGAAGCTGACGCCCGAGATGTTGCGATAGATATCGGTCGCATCGCGCGCGCCCTGATCCGCGATCAGCTCGGAATTGATCACCTGCAGCGCCTGGGGAATGTTCAGCGGATCCTCCGCCGACTTGCCCACCGTCGTCGTCTCCGTCCGATACAGACGCTGTGCGCGCCCGGTGACGATGATCTCGTCACTGTCCGGCGCCGCGGCCGCCGGGTCGGCGGCGGCGGTCCCCTGGTCCTGAGCGAAGGCAACAGCCGGCGAAGCCAGGGCGACGAGCAGCCCCGGGATGAATGCAGGTTTCACGGTTTCCCCTTTATGCGACTAATTCGCATTAGCCAGCACTGCGGGGGATTGCAATGGTGCGGTGCGGGGAAGGTGGTCACTACTGTTTGGTTGTCTGCACGCCAGACGGTTTCAATGAAGGAAGCCGGGACGGCTCAGATGTCCGCCAATTCGCCCTTTGCCCTGCTTGTTCAGGCTGACTTGGGATCGCCCTCCGTGGCGCGCCTCATGACGGCTGTCATCACTGCACGCACTATGGCGGGACGGCGGTCTAGGATCACTCCACGGGCTTGGCCGATAAAATCAAGGGATATCCATTCGTCCCCGGCGCTCGACGTTATTGCCAGAACGCTTGACGGGACGCGACCCCTCACTTATCTCACTTTTATGAGTGAGGAATGTGAAATGATCCGATATTCGATGCTGACCGGTCCAACCGGAAGCACAACGCTGGCCGGTAGCGCCATGGGGCGGCAGATGCTTGCGCAGCTTATTGAAAAGACAAAGCCGATGGCAGCTCCCACTCTTGCCTTCCTCGATTTCGCGGAGGTGGACATCGCAACCGGGTCGTTTCTTCGCGAGGCCGTCATGGGCTTCCGCGACTTCTGCCGCAGTGCGGCTGGCATGATCTACCCAGTGATCGCTAACGCTAATGCGACCATCGAGGAAGAACTTGCTACCTACCTTCGGGGGCGCAACGACGCCATTTGGGCATGTACCCTAGATGCCGACGGTGTCGCCACTGATCCCCGCATCCTTGGAGAGCTCGATGCAGGGCAGATGAGCACCATCCAATTAATTGCCCAGCACCATCCGATTTCCGCGCCTGAGCTGGCAAAGCTTCGTCCCGATGACAAGATCGGCACGACCGCGTGGAACAACCGGCTGGCGACGCTGTCCGCCAAGGGCATGCTCAAGGAAGTGCGGCACGGCAAAACTAAGCTGTTCAGCCCGGTGATGGAGGCGGTGTAATGGGTGCTGATTTTATCCGCGAACAATCTGGCCAGCCTTGGCGCAAGCGCTGGAACAAGGGCGTGGACCGACTCAAACAGCCGGGCCTGTTCGATGTCCGGTTCGGGTCACAGCAGCGGACAATTACGGCGGACATCGACCCTGGCTTGAGCGTGCGCGCGGGCGACGAACTGGTCGTGCAGTGCGGGTCTGGCAACACCATGGTTTGTCGTGGCCAAAGCCGCATCGGTGCCGTGAATGGCTTGCCGTCCGACATGCGCACGACCATCACCGACTGCGGCGGCGTCGCACTCGGAATCGTCGAACGGGTCAGCCTGTTCGGAAACAGCGTGGAGCTTCGTTTGCAATGAAGAATGCCAACAACAATTCGCTGCCCCGCATCGTGCGCAACTCGCAGCGCTTGTGGGACGATGCTGCCACCATACCCTGTTCGCTGGGCTGCGTGAGCTGCGTTGATCGCCCAATCTGTGGCGGTGCGCACAACAGCGCCAGCTTCTTCGATTGTGGCGACTACTGCCGCTGCGATGACAAGGCGACCTGTGACTTGGTTTGCCGAGGCAACCCCAAGCAGTTTGTGGAACGCCTGCGTGAGATCAATGGCTTGGTCCTCAACAACGCACCTCGCGTTCCAATCGTCCCCATCGAGCCGCTGCCGCCGATGGTTCCATTGATCGAGCACGCCACGGCACGCGTCGGTACGCTCAACTCTCCGATTGTAGCGCTGCCATTCTACGCTCTTTTGAACATTGACACGGACACGCTGCGCTATCCCGACAGGGCTGCGTTGAGTCAGAAGTTCGGTATTGATCCGAACGCCCGGCTTATCATTTCCGGCGTAGCGCGCGATCGCAGGATCGAGCGCTATTGGGCTGCAACAGACAGGAGTGCCATGCTGGAGCAGCTTGCGGCCCTCGACATCGCGCTGATCACACCACCCAATTACAGTGTGCTTACCGATGTGCCCCGCACCGACAACATGCATGCCATGAAACGCATTCTGATGGCGGCGGTGGAGATGATGCAGGCAGGGCTTCCGACCGCGCTCCACGTCAACGCCCGTACCGAACGGGATTACGAGCGCTGGGCCGAGCTGATCGCCGAACGCCCCGAGATTCAATATCTGGCCTTTGAGTTCGCAACTGGCACAGGTCGTGGCGAACGGCTGGATTGGCACGTGGCGCAGCTGTCCGCACTTGCCGCCCGCGTGCCCCGATCACTGGGTTTGGTTGTGCGTGGCGGCATCCGGGCCCTGGAACCGCTGCGCGCAGCTTTTGCGGCGGTGACAATGATCGATACCGACGCCTTCACCAAAACCCGTTGCCGCCAAGAAGCTCAATTCCGCCCCGACGGGAAATTGGTGTGGCGCAAGCGCCCAACGCCGCGCGGTGCGCCAATCGACGCGTTGCTGCAACAGAACGTCGCAGCGCTTCACAGCCACCATATCATCTTGGAGCGCACCCACGCAGAGCGGCGGCGCGATGCCGCTTCACCGGGTTTCCGCACGCCAAATCGCGCTGATCGTCAGGCCCGCGAGGGCTGAGGTATGGCTGAGCCGCTGGTGCCCGTGAAGAGGGTCATTTGTCGGACATAGCGTGAGCGCATGATCACCGGAGCGGAATCGAAGCTCGACGCGGTCTGTCACCATTGACTTGCAGAGTTGTACGAATCCCTGGCCCCGTCCGCTCGATGCGGGGAAGCGTGACACCCCCGGCCTAATTGCCTCCGTCAGTGCCGCACCTGCGTCGGGCAGATGCGCGTAGTCAGCATTCTGCCGCAGCGTCTCCAACACACCCATGCCGCGATCCGCCACCACAAACTCGAAGGTGCGATCTGTAACTGCATAGGCGACCAGCCCCGTCTGGGCCGCACCGCTATGCTCGTAGACATTGTCTTGCATCTCACTCAACGCCCCAACCAGCGATGCAACGAGCCTGGCAGGTAACCCTCTATTCTTGGCCGAATTTTCTGCATGGAGGAGCCATTGCTCCCATACCGGAGCGCGGGTCTCTACGGGGTTTTCAAGCGGCAATGGGAATGCGCCAGCTTGATCGTTGAAGCCGCCACCAAAAGGCTGCCCTGTTGCCCATGCCTCGCGAACTCTGGGAGCAAACGAACCCGCAAATGATATGGAATCGTACTCACTGGGAAATCGCTGGGCAGCTCCTAGCAACTCGATAATCGGGCCAATACGCCCTGAGTTTTCGATGACAAGTGAACCATGCCCCTGCAATCTGCCATGCACGGCTTCCGCCAGCAGGTCATCCGCAACCGAAAACTGAGCCTGCAATGCGTGCATAGTCACTCACATTCACGAGTACTTTGGTGAGTTCATACGATTGTTTGAATTTCGGCAAGCTCAAACTTTGCCTTGCTCAACATAGGCATAAGCGCAGGCAACTACCCTTGTCCTCCGCGAACGGAGGAAATAGACCATCCCCACAGGCGAAAGAACGCAGCGAGATTGCATTGAAGCTATAGAGAGTTGAATGGACCGGGGTAGGCGTCGCCTTCGTGGCAAACGCTCACAGCATCGACTTCACGGGCTTGCGCCCCTTCTGGCGCGGATCGAAGCGTTTACCGCTCACCATCAATCCCAAAAGCCATAAACCCACCGCTCTAAGCGGCACGGCTGAACGGGCTGGCATTGTCGGCTTGATTTGAAAAGGATGCGTAGAGAACGTGCATCTGGGACAGAAAAGACCGCGAATCAAATCCGCAAATTTTTCTGCACAAAACCTATACAGGGGAAAATCTGGTATCTTTATCCAGTTATTTCAAATCTTTGGATGATATCAAAGATTTGGAGCGGGTGAAGGGAATCGAACCCTCGTCGTAAGCTTGGGAAGCTTCTGCTCTACCATTGAGCTACACCCGCGTGCAGCGCCGGATATGCCAGGCTTGGGCGTCCGGTCAACCGGCAAAGCTCATCGCACCACCGCCCCGCCCTTCATCACCACCGCGACATGCTCCAGCACGCGGATGTCGGTCAGCGGGTCGCCCTTCACCGCGATCAGGTCGGCATAGCGGCCGGGGGCGACCGCGCCGACATCGGCTTCGCGGCGCAGCAGTTCGGCGGCGACCGTGGTCGCGGCGCGGATCGCCTGGAGCGGGGTCATGCCGTGGCGGACCATATAGGCGAACTGGCGCGCATTCTGGCCGTGCGGATAGACGCCGGCGTCGGTGCCATAGGCGATCTTCACCCCCGCCTTCACCGCCGCGGCGAAGCCGGTGCGCTGGGTGTCGGTGGTCTCGCGGTTCTTGCGCAGATATTCGGCGGGCCAGCCCTTGGCGCGGCCCTCGCTCTCGATCCAGTCGCCATTATAGATGTCCATCACCAGCCAGACGCCGCGTGCCTTGGCCATGGCGATCCCCTCGGCATCGATCAGCGAGGCGTGCTCGATCGATCGCACCCCGGCGCGGATCGCCGCCTTGATCGCGGCGGCGCCGTGCGCATGGGCGGTGACATAGCCGCCATTCTCCGCCGCCTCGGCGACCGCGGCGCGCATCTCGTCCTCGGACAGTTCCAGCCGGCCCGGCTCGCCGCCCATCGCCAGCACCGCACCCGACGCGATCAGCTTGATCGAGTCGACCCGGTGCTGGAACAGGAAGCGCACACGCTCGCGCACCTCGTCGGGGTTGCGCACCACGCCGATGCGGAAATCGGCCGGGATCTGGACATCGGGCGCGAAGCCGGTCACCTCGCCGCCGCCGCCCGGCACGGTGATATAGGCACCGACCACGTTCATCCGCGGCCCCTGGACCCAGCCGGCATCGATCGCATCGCGCAGCGCGACGTCGGTCAGCCCGCGATAGCAGCCGACATCATGGACGGTGGTGAAGCCCGCTCGCAACGTCAGCCCGGCATTGCGCGCGCCGACGAATGCCGTCTCCGCCGCCGATCGCATCAGCACGGTGCCGGGCTCGAACCCCTCGAAATCGGCCAGATGCGCGTGCATGTCGATCAGCCCGGGCAGCACGGTATAGCCCGACCAGTCCTCGGACGGCCCGTCCGTGGGCGCGCCGCGCCAAGGACCGACCGAGGCGATCCGGTCGCCCT
Organism: Sphingomonas sp. BL-S-25; assembly: GCF_055521555.1. Taxonomy (NCBI): domain Bacteria; kingdom Pseudomonadati; phylum Pseudomonadota; class Alphaproteobacteria; order Sphingomonadales; family Sphingomonadaceae; genus Sphingomonas; species Sphingomonas sp. BL-S-25. The sequence goes on along the minus strand of NZ_CM145486.1, from coordinate 3,447,606 downwards.
CGATCCGGATCAGCTGGTCGCTGAGCATCCGCCCGGCGATCACGTCGAGCAGCTGTCCCGCGCGGACATAGCGGACCGGCCGGGCCGCTTCCTGTGCCGCCGCGGGACCGGGGACGGCTATCGCGAGCGCGATGCACAGCAGCAGCCACCGAACCACATGGCGCATTGCCATTCCCCCTCAGCCTCCGCATAGTTTTACGCCTGTACAACTGGGAGACAAGTGATGGTGCGTGGCGGCTTTGCGGCTTTTCTGGCGGCGGCGTTCGCCGCGGGCGGCGTCTCCTCTGCCCAGGCACAGACCGCCGGCCCCAATCCGCAGGCCGAGGCGCAGGCGCTCGAGCTGCTGAAGCGCGGCATCGCCTTTCGCACCGTCGCCGGCCCGGGCAACCAGACCTTCGACTATGCCACCTATTTGAAGGGCGTGCTGGTCGAGGCGGGGTTTCCGGCGGACGACATCAAGGTCGAGCGGGTCGGCGACACCGCCTATCTGGTCGCGCGCTACCGCGGCACCGGCAAGGCGAAGAACGGTGCCAAGCCGATCCTGATCTCCGGCCATATGGACGTGGTCGAGGCCAAGCCCGCCGACTGGACGCGCGATCCGTTCACCGCGGTGGTCGAGAATGGCTATATCTGGGGCCGCGGCGCCAGCGACATGAAGTACGACATGTCGACCATGGTCGCGACCTTCGTCCAGCTGAAGCGCGAGGGGTTCAAGCCCGGCCGCGACATCATCCTGCTGTTCTCCGGCGACGAGGAGACCAGCATGAAGACCACCGCGCTGATGGCGGCGGACTATCATGACGCAGAACTGCTGCTGAACATCGACGGGGGCGGCGGCGAGTTGGACGAGGCGGGCAAGCCGGTCGTGTTCGGGGTCCAGGGCGCGGAAAAGACCTATGCCGATTTCGAACTGACTTTCACCAATCCCGGCGGCCACAGCTCGGCCCCGCGCAAGGCGAACGCGATCTACTCGCTGGCCCGCGCGCTGGAGAAGCTCGATGCGTACCAGTTCCCCGCGCAGATCAACGACGTGACCCGCGCCAGCTTCACCGCGGCCGCTGCCAATGCCGAGCCCAAGCTGGCGGACGCGATGCGCCGCTTCGTCGCCAATCCACAGGACAAGGAGGCGGTGGCGGTGCTGCGCGCCGATCCCGGCTATGTCGGCCAGACCGGCACGACCTGTGTCGCGACGATGGTCAATGCCGGCCACGCCGCCAACGCCCTGCCCCAGCGCGCGACCGCGAACGTCAATTGCCGCATCTTTCCGGGGGTGAAGGTCGCCGATGTCCAGGCGACGCTGACCCAGGTGATCGGCGATCCCGAACTGAAGATCCGCGAGCTCGACAGCGGATCGGTCGCCAGCGACGCATCGCCGCTGCGCCCCGACCTGATGAAGCTGGTGACGAAGGCGGTCCATGCCCGCTTCCCGAACGTGCCGATCGTGCCGGTGATGTCCGCCGGCGCAACCGACTCGATGCACTTCCGCGCCCGCGGCGTGCCCAGCTACGGCATCAGCCCGATCTTCATGAAGAGCAGCGACTCCTTCGCCCACGGCCTGAACGAACGCACCCCGATCAGCGAGATCGCGCCGTCGATCGTGTTCTACAAGACGGTGCTGACCGAATTGGCAAAGTGAGGGCGCGCGGGGGTGCGAGGTACCGCATCCCTTCGAAAACGTCTTGAGATCAGTGTCTTAAATCCTCTCCCGGAGGGAGAGGGGGACCAGCCATAGGCTGGTGGAGAGGGAGTATCCACAAACAGCCACCTGCGTGTGCTGAAACTCCCTCTCCACCGCTTCGCGGTCCCCCTCTCCCTCCGGGAGAGGATTTTCACTTATAGATCAAATTCTTGCGCCTGAGCGACCTCTGGGGGAACCACCCTATACCAGCAACGCCGAGATCCACCGCTCCGCAATCTCGCCCGCTTCCTCCGGCGTGAACACATCGGGCGCCAGGCACAACTCCAACCACAGCCCGTCGACCAGAGCGGTCAGCCCGATCGCCGCCAGCCGCACCTCGCGCCGCGGCATGCCGCAGGCGATCAGCAGCGGCTCCAGCCCGGCGCGGTAATTGGCGTAGATCTCGCCGTGCAGCGCCTGCATCGCCGGATTCGACTTGGCCAGGCTCCAGAAGGCGATCCAGGTCGCGAGCAGCGCCGGGTCGGCGATCGGGCTGCGGAAGCTGGCATTGACATAGGCGACCAGCCGCGCGCGCGGCATCAGCCCGGAATCCGACACCGCATCGTCCAGCGCCTGCGCCACGCGCGTGTCGACCCAGCGATAGGTCTCCGCAATCAACGCATCGATCCCGTCGAAATAGTGGCGCAGCAACCCCGGCGACACGCCGGCGGTGGCGCAGATGGTGCGAACCGATGCGCCGGCTGCGCCGCGTTCGGCAAGCACCGTCGCGGCGGCTTCGATCAGGCTCTGGCGCCGGGCATCGGGTTCGCCGCGAATGAAGGTGCGTGCCATGACCGCTTCATGCCCGATCGCCGCGCGCTTGTCGAAGGGGAGATCCGCTGTTATACGATCGTACAACAAGGATCTGGGAAAGGCAGCAATGGCCCATCGTTTCGCCGATGCCGGCATCGATCCCGATGATGATTTCAGCCTGCCGGGCTGGCTCTATACCGACCCCGAATTCCAGCAGGTCGAGATCGACCGGGTGATCCGCCCGTCTTGGCAGATCGTCTGCCATGTCAGCGATCTTGCGAAGACCGGCGACTTCCACACGATCGACTATGCCGGCGAAAGTGTGATCGCGATCCGCGGCGCCGATGGCGAGGTCCGCGCCTTCACCAATGTCTGCCGCCACCGCGCGATGCGGCTGGTCGAGGGCCCGACCGGCTGCGCGAAGAAGCTGGTCTGCCCCTATCATGCCTGGACCTATGATCCCGACGGGCGGCTGAGCGGCGTGCCGGCGCGGTCCGATTATGACGGGCTCGATCCCGCGGCGCACGGCCTGGCGCCGGTCGGGGTCGAGATCTGGCGCGGCTTCGTGTTCGTCCGGCTGGAGGATCGCGGCGGCCCCTCGGTGGCCGAGATGATGACGCCCTATGACCATGAGGTCGCGCCCTATCGGTTCGAGGAGATGCGCACCCTCACTCCGGTGCGGCTGCGTGACCGGCCGGTGAACTGGAAGAATGTCGGCGACAATTATTCGGACGGGCTGCACATCCCGGTCGCCCATCCCGGGCTGACCCGGCTGTTCGGGCGCAGCTATTCGATCGAGGCACAGCCCTGGGTCGATCGCATGTCGGGCTATCTGACCGAGCGGTCGGGCAATTTCTGGGAGGATGTGTACCGCACCCACCTGCCCCATGCCGATCACCTGCCCGAGGCGAACCAGCGGCTGTGGCTCTATTACAAGCTGTGGCCCAACCAGGCGTTCGACATCTATTCGGACCAGATCGACTTCATGCAGTGGCTGCCGCTCAGCCCGACCAGCTGCGTGCTGCGCGAGATGAGCTTCGCCCTGCCGGACGACCATCTGCCGGAGGACCAGCGCCGGACGATGAAGCTGGTGCGCTATGCCAATTGGCGGATCAACCGGATGGTCAATGCCGAGGATACCTGGCTGATCACCCGCATCCAGCAGGGCATGGCCTCGCGCAGCTACAGCCTCGGCCCGCTGGGCAAGAGCGAGGTCTGCCTGCGCAGTTTCGCGCGCAAGATCCGCGCGCTGATCCCCGAGGCGCGGCTGCACCAGCCGCCCGCGCCGGGATGGAGCCGGCGGCCGCGGGCGGTCGAGTGATCGCCGCGCCACGAACGACGCGAGCCGGAATGACATCAATAGGCGGGGGCGAATGACGCAGCGATACGACGCACTGATCATCGGCGGCGGGCATAACGGCCTGGTCTGCGCCTTCTACCTTGCGCGCGCCGGGCTGAAGGTCCGCGTGCTCGAACGCCGCGACGTCGTCGGCGGCGCGGCGGTAACCGAGGAATTCCATCCCGGCTTCCGCAACTCGACCGCCAGCTACACGGTCAGCCTGCTGCGCCCCAAGGTGATCCGCGACATGCGACTGCACGAACGTGGCTGGCGGATCATCGAACGCACGATCAGCAACTTCCTGCCGCATGACGGCGGTTATCTGAAGCTGGGCGGCGGCACCGCTCGTACCCAGGCGGAATTCGCCCGGTTCAGTCCGAAGGATGCCGAGACCTTCCCGAAATATGAGGAAGCGCTGGAGCGCGTGGCGGAGGTGCTGCGCGACCTGTCGCTGAAGACCCCGCCCAATGCCGGCAGCGGGGTGCGCGCACTGCTCGCCGCAGCCAGCCAGGGCCGCCGCCTGGCCGGCATGGACATCGAGGCGCAGCGCGACGTGATGGACCTGTTCGTCAAGTCGGCGCGCGATTTCCTCGACAGCTGGTACGAGAACGACTTCGTGAAGGCGGCGTTCGGCTTCGACGCGGTGGTCGGCAACTATGCCAGCCCCGACACGCCGGGCAGCGCCTATGTCCTGCTCCACCATGTGTTCGGCGAGGTGAACGGGAAGAAGGGCACCTGGGGCCATTCGGTCGGCGGCATGGGTGCGATCACGCAGTATATGGCCGAGGCATGCCGCGATGTCGGCGTCGAGATCAGCCTGGAGGCACCCGTCGCACGGGTGCTGGTCGACGGCAAGCGGGTCGCCGGCGTGCGGCTGGAAAGCGGCGAGGAGATTGCGGCGGGCATCGTCGCGTCGAACGCCGGCCCCGCCCTGCTCTATCGCCAGCTGGTTGACCGCAGCGACATGAGCCCCGAATTCGCCCGGCGGATGGACCATTTCAAGGCGGGATCGGGCACGTTCCGGATGAACGTCGCCCTGTCCGAACTGCCCGACTTTACCGTGCTGCCCGGCAAGGAGGTGGCGGAGCATCACACCGCCGGCATCATCATCTCCCCCACGCTCGACTATATGGACCGGGCCTATACCGACGCGAAGGCCAAGGGCTGGTCCGACGCGCCGATCGTCGAGATGAAGATCCCGACCAGCGTCGACGACAGCCTGGCGCCGCCGGGCATGCATGTCGCCTCGCTGTTCTGCCAGCAATTCGCGCCCGTGCTGCCCGATGGCCGCAGCTGGGACGATGCGCGTGACCAGGCGGCGGAGACGATCATCGACACGGTGACCCGGCACGCCCCCAATTTCCGCAAGTCGATCATCGCCACCCAGATCCATTCGCCGCTCGACCTGGAGCGCAAGTTCGGGCTGATCGGCGGCGACATCATGCATGGCCACATGTCGCTCGACCAGCTCTGGGCCGCCCGCCCCCTGCTCGGCCATGGCGATTATCGCGGCCCGATCAAGGGCCTCTACATGTGCGGCGCCGGCACCCATCCCGGCGGCGGCGTCACCGGCGCCCCGGGACATAATGCAGCGCACGAGATCTTGCGCGACCGCAGCATGCTTGGCTGGTTATTGGGCTAAGCGTCAGGGCGCGTGTCGGCGGCTGCCGCGGACCGACAGGTACACCGGCAGGCCCAGCGCCATCAGCCCCAGCCCCCACAGGTCGGCGCGCAGGCCCAGGCCCCAGATCATCCACAGGATGAACCCGGCCGACACCAGCGCCGCGAGTGCCAGCACCCGGTCGCCGGACAGCAGGCGGATCGCGGCGAGCGCGCTCGCGAAATAGGCGACCATGCCGGCGGCCAGGCTGATCGTCGCGATGTCGGCGAAGAGCTGTCCGGTGCGGTCGCCGAAGTTGAGCGCCATCAGCGCGGTGACCAGCACGCCGGAGACGAGATGCGCGCGCGCCGGCGTTCCCTGCGGACTCTCCTTCGCGAACCAGGCGGGGAACACGCCGCCCTTGGCCATTGCCCAGGGCATCTCGCCCTGGAGCAGGATAAAGCCGTTCAGCGCGCCGAATGCGCTGATCGCGGCGAACAGCGCGATGACCTTGCCCGTCCCGCTGCCGAACTCGCGGCCGAGAAATTCGGCCAGCGGCGCGGGCGAGGCGGCGGTCACCTGCCATGGCATCAGGAAGGCGATGGCGACCGCGATCAGGAAATAGACCAGCCCGGTCGCGCCGGTGCCCAGGATCGTGACCCGTGGCACGATCTGTGCCGCATTCTCCACCTTGTCGGCGGGGATGGTCGCGCTCTCCAGCCCGATGAAGCTCCAGAAGGTCAGCGCCGCCGCGGTGGCGATGCCGCCCGCGGTGATTGCGGCAGGTGCCAGCGGCTGGATCTCGATCGCGCCCGCCCCCCCGCCCAGGCCGCGCAGCGTCAGCCAGCCGCCGAGCAGGATCACTCCCGCCAGCGGCACCAGCTTGAGCAGAGCGGTGACCAGCTGGACCCTTCCGGCAAGCGCCACGCCGCGAATGTTGACGAGGATCAGGCTCCAACTGAGCGCGAGTGCTGCGACCGGCGCGACGCCGGGCGTGGTGATCAGCGGCGGAAAGACCAGCCCGAGCGCGCTGACCACCGCGATCGCGACCGCGGCATTGCCCGCCCAGGTCATCACCCAATAGCTCCATGCGACCGCGAACCCGGCCACCGGCCCGAACGCCGCGTTGACATAGGCATAGGGCCCGCCCGCCAGCGGCAGTCGCGCGCTGAGCCGGGCGAAGACGAAGGCGAGGCACATCGCGCCGGCGATCGTCACCAGCCAGCCGAGCAGCGCATTGGCGCCCAGCGGTGCCAGCGTCGCCGGCAACAGATAGACGCCCGACCCGATCAGATTGCCGACCACCAGCGCAAGCGCGGTCCAAAATCCCAGCGCGCGTCTCGACACGGTCAATCGGCTTCTCCCCCGAATGCGGCCACTCAATCATGAAACGCGCGGCGCGTCACGCGGGGATGGCGCGTGGCAGCGCGGTCGTTACACTCACGCACCATGCAGACGACGCAGCCCCTGCCCGCGCGCCACTATCACCCCCGGCTGATCGAGGCCGCGCTGGCGCTGCACGACAACCGGCTGCACGATGCCGAGCCGCTGCTGAAGGCGCATCTGAAGGCGGACCCGTTCGACGTCACCGCGATCCGCATGCTCGCCGAGCTGGCCGGGCGGATCGGCCGCTACAAGGATGCCGAATCGCTGCTGCGCCGCGCGATCGAGCTGTCCCCTGGCTTCACTGCCGCGCGCGCCAATCTGGCGCTGGTCCTCTACCGCATGAACCGCCCGGACGAGGCGATCGCCGAGCTCGACCGGGTGCTGGAGGAGGATCCCGACACGATCGGCCACGCCAATCTGAAGGCGGCGGCGCTGGGCCGGCTGGGCGGGTTCGACGAGGCGATCGCGCTGTACCGCGCGGTGCTGGACGCAGCGCCGAACCAGCCCAAGGTGTGGATGAGCTATGGCCATATGCTCAAGACCGTCGGGCGCCAGGCGGAGGGGATCGCCGCCTATCGCCGCGCGCTCGACCTCGCGCCCGAGCTGGGCGAAGTGTGGTGGAGCCTCGCCAATCTGAAGACGGTGAAGTTCGACGATGCCGATATCGCCGAGATGCAGGCCGCGCTGGCGCAGGGCGAGCTGTCGGACGAGGATCGCTTCCATCTCGACTTCGCGCTGGGCAAGGCGCTCGAAGACCGGCGCGATCCCGCGCGCGCCTTCGCCCATTATGAGGCGGGCAACCGGCTGCGAAAGACGAAGATCGTCTATGACGCCGACGAGACCGAGGCGTTCGTCGACGCCAGCATCGCGCTCTACACCCGCGCGTTCCTGGACGCGCGCGCCGGCCAGGGCTGTGCCGCGCCGGACCCGATCTTCATCCTGGGCATGCCGCGCGCCGGGTCGACGCTGATCGAGCAGATCCTGTCGAGCCACAGCCTGGTCGAGGGCACGACCGAGCTGCCCGACCTGCCCGCCATCGCTCGCCGGATCGACGGCTATCCGGGCAGTGTCGCCGATCTTCCTGCCGACCGGCTGCGCGAAATGGGCGAGGCGTATCTCAAGCGCGCCGCGATCCAGCGCCAGACCGACCGGCCCTTCTTCATCGACAAGCTGCCCAACAACTGGGCGCACCTGCCCTTGCTCCACCTGATCCTGCCCAATGCGAAGGTGATCGACGCGCGCCGCCATCCGCTTGGCTGCTGCTTCTCCAACTTCAAGCAGCATTTCGCGCGCGGCCAGGCGTTCAGCTATGCGCTGGACGATCTGGGCCGCTATTATCGCGACTATGTCCGGCTGACCGCGCATGTCGATGCGGTCCGCCCCGGGCTCGTCCACCGCGTCTTCTACGAGGCGATGGTCGACGATACCGAGGCCCAGGTCCGTGCGCTGCTGGCCGCACTGGGGCTCGAGTTCGAGACCAGCTGCCTCGAATTCCACCGCACCGAACGCGCGGTCCGGACGGCGAGTTCAGAGCAGGTGCGGCAACCGATCTTCCGCGACGGGACCGAGGCATGGCAGCCGTTCGAGCCCTGGCTCGATCCGCTGAAAACCGCGCTTGGCGACGTGCTGACCGCCTATCCGCAGATACCCGACTTCAGCGCGTAATCGCAGCGTTGCAAATCTGTCACGCTGCACCTGCGAAATGAACCTGCACGATCGTACAATATTGACGATCGTTACGCGTGCGAACAGCCTCCGGACTCGCGAAGCCCTCGTATCCGGAGTCCGTTCCGATGCACCATTCCACGCGCCGCGCTACCCTGATCGCCCTGCTCACATCGGCTGCCCTGGCCGGACCTGCCCTTGCGCAGGACGCGCCGCCACCCTCCGAGCCGGCGGACGACGAGATCATCGTCACCGCGCAGAAGCGCGAGGAAAATGTCCAGAACGTCCCCATCAGCATCCAGGCGCTGGGCACCACCCGGCTGGACAATCTGAACGTCACCAATTTCGAGGATTTCTCCACCCTGTTGCCGTCGGTCGCGTTCCAGACGCTGCAGCCCGGCATCACCACCGTCTATATGCGCGGCGTCGCGTCGGGCGGTGACGGCAACCATTCGGGGTCGCTCCCCTCGGTCGGCTTCTATCTCGACGAACAGCCGGTGACGACGATCGGCGGAACGCTGGACGTCCATGTCTATGACATCGCCCGGATCGAGAGCCTGGCCGGGCCGCAGGGCACGCTCTACGGCGCCTCGTCGCAGGCCGGCACGATCCGCATCATCACCAACAAGCCCGATACCAGCGGCTTTTACGGCCGGGTCGATGGCGAGCTGAACAAGGTCGCCAAGGGCGGCGTCGGCGGCCGGCTGGAGGGCATGGTCAATGTGCCGGTCAGCCCGATGGCGGCGCTGCGCGTCGTCGGCTTCTATCAGCGCGATGCCGGCTTCATTGACAATGTCGCGGGCACGCGCAGCTTCCTGCCCAACCCCGGCGGCATTACGGTGAACAACAACGCGTTCGTCGACAAGGATTACAACACGGTCGAAAGCTATGGCGGCCGCGCCGCGCTGAAGGTCGACCTGGACGAGAATTGGACCGTCACGCCGACCGTCCTCTATCAGGAATCGCACGCCAAGGGGTTCTTCGGATCGGACGCCCAGGTCGGCGACCTGAAGGCGCAGCGCTTCTTCGACGAATATCGCGACGATCGCTTCGTCCAGGCGGCGCTGACGATCGAGGGGCGGATCGGCAACTGGGACCTGACCTATGCCGGCGCCTATCTCGATCGAAAGACCGCCAGTTCGACCGACTATACCGACTATTCCGAAGCCTATGACTCGCTTTACGCCTCGGTCGGCGGGCTGGCCGGCTATTTCTATTATCAGAACGCCAATGGCGCGACGATCGACCCGCGCCAGCGCGTCTATGGCACCGACCATTTCAAGAAGCTGAGCCAGGAGCTGCGGCTCGCCTCCCCCGCCGACGCGCCGCTGCGGTTCGTGGGCGGCGGCTTCTTTCAGCGGCAGAGCAATGCGATCCATCAGGATTACATCATTACCGGCCTGTCGCCGTCGCTGTCGGTCAACGGCTATCCCGGCACTTTGTGGCTGACGCAGCAGCACCGCGTCGACAAGGACTATGCCGGCTTCGGCGAGCTGAGCTACGACCTGACGCCGCAACTGACCGCGACGGTGGGCGGACGCTATTATGGCTATGACAATTCGCTGATCGGCTTTTTCGGCTTCGGCCGCGATCCGAACGGCCCGCCCTATAACGCCGCGGGCAGCAGCCGCACCGGCGTCGCCGGCTGCTTCACCGCGGACGGCGCGACGGTGCGCGACGATACCGGCGCGGCGCTGTTGCCGGCGGCAGTGGCGGGCAGCCCGTGCACCAATCTGGCTACCTTCGTCGACGGCAAGCTGGTGCCCAAGGCGACCAAGGATGACGGCTTCCTCTATCGCTTCAACCTGACCTGGAAGCCGACCGAGGGGATCATGCTCTATGGCACCTGGTCGAAGGGCTATCGTCCGGGCGGCATCAACCGGCGCGGCACCATCCCGCCTTATGCCGCGGATTTCCTGATCAATTATGAGCTGGGATGGAAGACCACGCTTGCGCCGGGCCTGCGCTTCAACGGCGCGCTCTATCAGCAGGACTGGGAGAAGTTCCAGTTCTCGTTCCTGGGCCAGAACAGCTTCACCGAGATCCATAACGGCCCCGACGCGCGCATCCGAGGGATCGAGGCGGACCTGAACTATTCGCGCAACGGCCTGACGCTGACCGCGGGCGGCGCCTATACCGATGCGAAGACGACGCAGAATCTGTGCGCGATCGACGATCCCACCTATAGCTGCGCCGATCCCGACAATTCGATCTCCGCGCCGAAGGGCACGCGCCTGCCGGTCACGCCGCGGTTCAAGGGCAATATCACCGCACGATACGAATTCCCGGTGGGATCGAGCCGGGTGCACGTCCAGAGCGTGCTGGCGCATCAGAGCAGCGCCTCGTCGGATATTCGGGTGAGCTACGCCGACGCGCTGGGCCGGCTTCCCGCCTTCACGACGCTCGACCTGGCCGCGGGAGTCAAGTTCGGCGAGTTCTCGATCGAGGCGTTCCTCGACAATGTCTGGGACGAGCGCGCGCAGATCAGCCGCTTCCAGGCCTGCGGCGCCTGTACCCAGCGGCCCTATGCCTTCTACATCCGGCCGGCCACCTTCGGCATCCGGGCGGGCACGAAGTTCTGATTTTCCTCCCCCGGATGCGCAGCATCCGGGGGGAGGAAAGGTCAAGCGCACCCTGCCCTGATCAAATCCCGCCGTCGACGACCTCGTATCCCGCCGCCGCCAGCGCGGCCATCAGGTCGGCGACGCACGCATCGACCACCGCCGGGTCGGTTGCGCGCACGACGAAGTTCGCGCCCACCCGCCCCTCGCGGAAAAAGGGGTAGCTGCCGATCGACACGCCGTCATGCGCGCGCTCGGTCTTGCCCAGCAGGTCGGCGATCTCGCTCTCGGCAACCCAGCCGCCGATCGTGCGCGACACCAGCGGGCGTCCGCCTTCCAGCTGGCCGGTCAGCGCGTCGAGCATCTGCGCCGCGATGTGCGGCACGCCGGCCAGGATGAAGATCCGGTTGCCGATGCGGATGCCCGGCGCGCCCGACATGCGGTTGGGGATCAGATCAGCGCCTTCGGGCACGCGCGCCATGCGCAGCCGCGCCTCGGTCAGGCCGCCGCGGGTCTCGTAATAGGAGTCCAGCACCGCCCGCGCCTCGGGATGGACGATCACCGGCACGCCCAGCGCCGCGGCGATCGCATCGACGGTGATGTCGTCATGCGTCGGGCCGATGCCGCCGGTGGTGAACAGATAGTCGTTGCGCGCGCGCAACGTGTTGACCGCCTCGACGATCGCCGCCTGGACGTCGGGCACCACCCGCACTTCCTTCAGGCGGATGCCCTGCGCGTTCAGCCAGGTCGCCAGCTGTGCGATGTTGCGGTCCTGGGTGCGGCCGGAGAGGATCTCATCCCCGATCACCACCAGCGCGGCTGTCCAGATCCTCTCGTCCATATCGGCGCTCGTACTCACTCGCAAAGCCGGGCGCAAATGACTATATCGGCGATATGACCGAGTATGTAAGCGTCACCTCCGACACGCCGCTGGCCCGCACCGGCGCAATCAAGCTTCACGGCCCCGACGGGTTCGAGGGCATGCGCCGCGCCGGCCGTCTGGCCGCGGAGATTCTCGATGCGCTGGTGCCGCACGTCGTGCCCGGCGTGACCACCGGCGAGCTGGACGACATCGTCCGCCAGATGACGCTGGACGGCGGCGGCGTGCCCGCGACCCTGGGCTATCGCGGCTATACCCATAGCTGCTGCATCTCGATCAACCATGTCGTGTGCCACGGCATTCCGGGCGACCGGGTGTTGAAGGAAGGCGATATCGCCAATATCGACGTGACCCCGCTGGTCGATGGCTGGCACGGCGATACCAGCCGCATGTATCTGGTCGGCGATGTCGGGCTGAAAGCCCGCCGACTGGTCGACGTGACCTATGAATGCCTGATGCTGGGCCTGGAGCAGGCGAAGCCGGGCAATTATCTCGGCGACATCAGCCACGCGATCCAGGCGCATGCCGAGAAGCACCGCTACGGCGTGGTCCGTGACTTTTGCGGCCACGGCGTCGGCCGCATGTTCCACGACGCGCCCGAGGTGGTCCATGTCGGCCGCCCCAAGACCGGTCCCGAGCTGAAGCCCGGCATGTTCTTCACCGTCGAGCCGATGATCAACATCGGCCGCGCCGATGTGAAGCTGCTCGACGACGGCTGGACGGCGGTCACCCGCGACCGCTCGCTGTCGGCGCAGTTCGAGCATTCGATCGGCATTACCGAGGATGGCTGCGAGATCTTCACCAAGAGCCCGAAGGGGTTGGACCGGCCGCCTTATTGAGGGCGGCTGACTGGGCAGGTTTATTCGCGCAGAGACGCGGAGGCGCAGAGAGGGTGCGCGAGTGGCGTCCCTGCCGTCGCCATTCCCATGTCGGCTTAAACTATTCCACTCCCTGGCCAGGGAGGGGAGGAAAAGAGCCAGATCGGCCGCTCCCTCGACACCCTCTGCGCGCAACATTCGCACTGTAGCCAGGGAGCGCGTTCGTCAGTCCGAGGCACTGGACGCACGCGCCGCCCTGCGTCACAATCGCCGCATGACCTTCGTCTCTCTCATGGCAGGCTCAGCGCCTTGCGGGCGAATTAGCACCCCGGTCTGATCCGTCGGACCGGGCCCCGCCTGCCATGACATGAAGGGCGCGGCTGCGCCCGTGACGAAGGGTTTCCCATGACATCGAATGACACGACGCTGCACCTGCTGTGCGGCAAGATCGCTGCGGGCAAGTCGACGCTGGCCGCGCAACTGAGCGCCCGCCGCGGCTCGGTCCTGGTGAGCGAGGATCACTGGCTCGCCCGCCTGTATCCGGGCGAGCAGGAGACGCTGGCCGATTATCTGCGCAACTCCGCCCGGCTGCGCGACGCGATCGCACCACAATTGATCGCGGTGCTGCAGGCTGGCGTGTCGGTCGTCCTCGACTTCCCGGCGAATACGCCGTCGTCACGCCTCTGGATGCGCAGCCTGTTCGAAGCGGCGGGGACGGCGCATCGGCTTCATTATCTCGATGTCTCCGACGCCGACTGCAAGGCGCGGCTGCGCGGTCGTAATGCGGCGGGCCAGCACGAGTTTACGGTAGACGATGCGACGTTCGATCTGTTCACCAGCCATTTCGTGCCGCCCGCACCGGACGAGGGGTTCGACGTCGTCGTTCACCGCGTCTGACGATTGGTTGTTCGCGCAGGGACGCGGAGACGCAGAGGGGTGCGCTGATGGCGTCCCTACGTCAGTCATTTCCATGCAGGCCTAAGCTATTCCCCTCCCTGGTCAGGGAGGGGTTAGGGGTAGGTTGGGTTCGGCTCTTTTGACGCCGTTCAGCCCCGCCCCCCGACCGACCCACCCCCGGCCCCTCGCTTCCACGGAGGGGAGAAAGACGGGCCTCCTCGCCCGATCTCTGCGTCTCCGCGTCTCTGCGCGCACAAATCCACCACCGGCACGAAAAAGGGCGCGCACCTGAACGGTACGCGCCCCCAATCCTCCACAACACCCGCGGCGATCAGCCGACGAAGGCGCGCTCGATCACGAAGTGGCCGGGATTGGCGTTCGAGCCTTCGGCGAAACCCTTGCCCTCCAGCATCTCGGCGAAGTCGCGGATCATCGACATCGATCCGCACAGCATGATGCGATCCGTCTCGGGATCGAACTCGGTCGGGCCGACCACCGGCGTGCGGAACAGCGTGCCGTCATCGGCCAGCACCTGGATCCGGCCCGAGGTGCGGAACGGTTCGCGGGTGACGGTCGGCACATAGTGGAACTGGAGCAGTGCCTGTTCCTGGACCAGCGGATCGCTGGCCAGCTGCGCCGTCAGTTCCTCATAATAGGCCAGGTCGCTGACCCGGCGCACGCTGTGCACCATGATCACCTGGTCGAATCGGTCATAGATTTCGGGATCGCGCGCCACGCTGAGGAACGGCGCCAGGCCGGTGCCGGTGCCCAGCATGAACAGCCTCTTGCCCGGCAGCAGCGCGTCGGACACGAGCGTTCCGGTGGGCTTGCGGCCGAGATAGAGCTGGTCGTCGGGGCGGATCAGCTGCAGCCTAGAGGTCAGCGGGCCGTCCGCGACCTTGATCGACAGGAATTCCAGCTCGTCCGACCAGGCGGGGCTGGCGATCGAATAGGCGCGCATCAGCGGCTTGCCCTCGTCGTCGGGCAGGCCGATCATCACGAACTCGCCCGAGCGGAAGCGGAAGCTTGCCGGACGCTCGATCGCGAAGCTGAACAGATGCTCGTTCCAGTGGCGAACCCAGCGGACGCCCGCCGTGAGGAAACTCTTGTGCTCGGGTAGCAGCGCGGGTGGCCGCGTGTGCAACGTCATTGAACTGCAGGTCCTTCAGTTTCGCTTCGGCACGGGCGTGCGCCGAAGCAGTTCGGCGGCCTGACTCGCCGCAACGATGAATGGCGCGATGCTTTCCTGTTTCACCAATTGCAATGCCATTCGTTCAAGAAGGTGAAAATCATCGGTCGATGCGGCATGAAAAAGCGCCAGGAGCATCGCTTCGTCGTCATGAACGTGCGCGCAGGGTGGCATGCCGAAGGTCAGCCGCCCGAGTCCCTCGCCGTTCAGCAGGAACATCGCCATGTTGAAATCGGGCAGCAGCTCGGCGACCCGCCACCGCGCAAAGGCGGGCTCCAGCGCCGAGCAGGGACAACGCTGCATCAGCATCGCGTCGGTCCAGCTGCGCACCGACCAGAGCAGCGCCTGCTCGCCGGGTTCGAGCGACAGGACGTGGCGATCGAGGAACCGGTACATGCCGCATCTCCCAATGATTGTTGCGAGTGACTCGCAATATCACCGCCGTAACCTACGTCAAGTCGGCGACTGGTTCCTGCATGCTCGCGCAGATGCCGGAGTTATGGGCACAGCTTCAGCGTTTGCCCGATTATCGGGCAGCGTTCCCCCATTGCGTCGCACCGCGCTGAGGGACAAGCTATGGCCAGCGGCTGGCACGCTTGTTGCGACACGCGCGGCAGGCGGGACCGCCTTCCGATAAGGGGCACGACGTGAAAAAGATCGAAGCGATCATCAAGCCGTTCAAGCTGGACGAGGTGAAGGAGGCGCTGCACGAGGTGGGCGTGTCGGGCATCACCGTCACCGAGGCCAAGGGGTTCGGGCGGCAAAAGGGTCACACCGAACTGTATCGCGGCGCCGAATATGTCGTGGACTTCCTGCCCAAGGTGAAGCTGGAAGTCGTGGTCGAGGACAGCCTGGCCGAGCGCGTGGTCGAGGCGGTCGCTGCAGCGGCGCAGACCGGCCGGATCGGCGACGGCAAGATCTTCGTGATTCCGGTCGAGACCGCGCTGCGCATCCGCACCGGAGAGCGCAACGAGAACGCAATCTGAGTCGATTGACGCGGCGCAGCATCCACAGGATGAAGCGCGCCGCACGGTAATTTTATTGCCCGATTCGTCGGGTTTCTGAAAGAGAGCGAAAGGGCTTCCAATGGCAAATTCGGCCAGCGACATTCTGAAGATGGTGAAGGACCAGGAGATCGAGTGGATCGACCTGCGCTTCACCGACCCGAAGGGCAAGTGGCAGCACCTGACCATGGTCGCCAGCGTCCTGGGGGAGGACGAGCTGACCGACGGCCTGATGTTCGACGGTTCGTCGATCGAGGGCTGGAAGGCGATCAACGAGTCCGACATGATCCTGAAGCCGGATCTGGACGCGGTGTGGACCGACCCCTTCTCGGCCACCCCGATGCTGATCCTGGTGTGCGACATCGTCGAGCCGTCGACCGGTGAGCTCTATGCCCGCGACCCGCGCTCGACCGCGAAGCGCTCGGAGGCCTATCTCCAGTCGCTGGGCATCGGCGACACCGTCTATGTCGGCCCCGAGGCCGAGTTCTTCATGTTCGACGATGTCCGCTTCGAGAACAGCTATTCGACCAGCTATTATGCGATCGACGATATCGAGCTGCCCGGCAATTCGGGCCGCGAATATGACGCCGGCAATATGGGCCACCGCCCGCGCGCCAAGGGCGGCTATTTCCCGGTCGCACCGGTCGACTCCGCCGTCGACATCCGCGGCGAGATGGTCTCGACCATGCTCGAAATGGGCCTGCCCTGCGACAAGCATCACCATGAGGTTGCCGCGGCGCAGCACGAGCTGGGCCTGACCTTCGGCACGCTGGTCCAGACCGCCGACCGCATGCAGATCTACAAGTACGTCGTGCACCAGGTCGCCCATGCCTATGGCAAGACCGCGACCTTCATGCCGAAGCCGATCAAGGAAGATAACGGCTCGGGCATGCACACCCACATCTCGATCTGGGACAAGGGCAATCCGCTGTTCGCCGGCAACGGCTATGCGGGCCTCAGCGACATGTGCCTGTACTTCATCGGCGGCGTCATCAAGCATGCCAAGGCGCTGAACGCCTTCACCAACCCCAGCACCAACAGCTACAAACGCCTGGTTCCGGGCTATGAGGCACCGGTGCTGCTGGCCTATTCGTCGCGCAACCGCTCGGCATCGTGCCGCATCCCCTATGGTGCGGGCAGCAAGGCGAAGCGCGTCGAGTTCCGCTTCCCCGACGCGCTGGCCAATCCGTATCTCTGCTATGCGGCGCTGCTGATGGCCGGCCTGGACGGTATCCAGAACCGCATCCATCCGGGCGATCCGATGGACAAGAACCTGTACGACCTGCCGCCGGCAGAGCTGGCCAACGTGCCGACCGTCTGCGGCTCGCTGCGCGAGGCGCTGGACAGCCTGGAAGCCGATATGGACTTCCTGCTGAAGGGCGACGTGTTCTCGAAGGATCAGATCGAGGCCTATATCGAGATCAAGCGCGCCGACGTGGCCCGTTGGGAAATGACCCCCAGCCCGGTCGAATACGACATGTACTACAGCGCCTGATTTCGGGGGAGATCATCGCGCCTGGGGGCGCCCGGACCTTGCCGTCCGGGCGCCCCTTTTTCGTTTCTGCCGGTCGCCTGCCCGTGTTAGCTTCGCGTTACAGAACATATCGGGAGGATCGTCATGAAGGCTTTGGCCCATTCCCTCTTTGCGCTCACGCTCGCCGCGTTGCTGCTCCCCGCAGCTCCTGCCCTCGCCCAGACTGACGACCAGGACGAAGGCTATGATGAGATTGTCGTCGTCACCGGGGTCCGCCAGGGCGGCGCGCAGGACATCAAGTCGTTCCGCAACACCGCCGAGGATGTCGGCATGCCCCGGCCAGAGACGCTGACGGTCGAAGGACTGATGGGCGAGCACGACCTGACGCTGCCCGCCGCGGAGGGGTGTGCCAAGCTGTTCTGCCTGACCGGCGAGGCGATGCCCGCCACGCTGGCGCTGCGCGGCGACGACCGGCTGTTCGTCGGTGTCGGTTTCGCATCGAACATCGACGCAGCCACATGGCGCCGCGCGCCGCTGAACCTGGTCGCGGTGGTCGACAAGTCGGGATCGATGAACGGCGCCCCGCTCGACCGGGTCCGCGCCAGCATGCTCCAGATCCTGGGCCAGATGCGCGACGGCGATCGCATGTCGATCATCCTCTATGGCGACCGCTCGCACGTCTATCTGGCGCCGACCGACATCGCCGCAGGCCGCGACCGGATCGCCGCCGCGATCCGCGAGATCCGCAGCGAGGGGTCGACCAATATGGAGGCGGGCCTGCGCGTCGGGTACGACACCGCCTTTGCCGATGCGCCGGGGTTCAAGGGCAATACCCGGATGATGCTCTTCACCGACGAACAACCCAATGTCGGCGCGACCGATGCCGAAAGCTTCATGGGCATGGCGCAGGAGGCATCGCGGCGCGGCATCGGCCTGACGACGATCGGCGTCGGTACCCAGTTCGACGGCCCGCTGGCGACGCGCGTGTCCAGCGTGCGCGGCGGCAACCTGTTCTTCATCGCCGGCGACGACGATGTGAAGACCGTGTTCGATCGCCAGCTCGACACGATGGTAAGCGAACTTGCGCACGACCTGAAAGTCACGCTGACCCCGGCCGCGGGCTATCGCATCTCCGGCGTGTTCGGCGTCCCCGCGGACGTGATGACCGAGACGCCCGAGGGGGCGATCACCGTGACCGTGGCCAGCGTGTTCCTGAGCACCAATGGCGGCGGCATCTTCGCGACGATGACGCGCAGTGCGGACCGCGCCAACCTGCCGCTGGCGCCGCTCGCCCCCGGCGCGCCGCTGCTCGCGGCGACGGTCACCTGGAACGGCCTTGACGGCACTCCCGGCACCGATGCGGTTGCGGTCGATCTGACCCCCACCCGCATCGCCAGCGTGCCGCTGCGCAAGGCGCATCTGCTGGTCGACGAATATCTGTCGCTGAAGGAAGCGACGACCGCCTTCCATCAGCGCGCCGATCCCAAGGCAGCCTATGCGCTGGTCGACGGGCTGGCGAGTCGGATGGCGAGTTCCGGGCTGGACGGCCTTGATGGAGAAACCAAGCTGGTCGCGGACCTGCGTCAGCGTGCCGGCTTCTATTCGGGCTTCGGCGGCGAGCCGCCCAGGTCGCTGCGACACCTGACGGTCGTCGGGCGCTGGAAAGTCACCGGCGCCAGCGGGTTCGAGGATATCCACCGCGGCGACCAGATCGAGTTCACCGCCGATCGCCAGATGCGCACCTATCGCGCGAAGAGCGGCTATGTCGATGCGGCGGAAGAGGAATTGTACGAGATCAACCAGAGCGCGATCCACATGACGGAATCGAACCTGATCATGAGCTACAGCACCCGCAACGGGCGGATGATGATGCACGTCAACGATCCCAATGGCAGTTCGCGCATCTGGCTGACCCGGATGAACTGAGCGATCGGGACATTGTACCGAGCGCGAGCCGCCGGCGGCCTGACCGGCGTCGGCGGCCGTGCGCGGAAGTGTCACGGAAACGACGCCGAACCGTCACGCAAATCGCGCCCGAATGTCAAACATCCCTCCTAGGCCCCGCCTTGTACGCACGATCCGCCCGGCGCTTTCGAGGATGACGATGACCAAGACGCTGACCGCCACCCTCGCTGCCCTGCTCCCGATGATGGCAGGGTGCAGCGCGACCGAGCCGCGCCCTGCGGCTTCCCGGGCCCCGACCGCCAGCGTCCAGGCGCGCGGCGAGACGGCGGCGGTGGCGACCGCCAATGCCGATGCCGCCGACGATCCCGCCATCTGGCGCAACGCAGCCGATCCCGCCGCCAGCCTGATCGTCGCGACCGACAAGAAGGCCGGGCTGTACGTCTATAATCTGAAGGGCGAGGTTCAGTCCTTCCTCGATGCCGGCCGGGTCAACAATGTCGACCTGCGCGACATGGGCGCGGCCGGCATCATCGTCGCCGCGAGCGACCGGACCGACAAGCTGAACCCCAAGCTCGCCCTCTTCCGCCTCGACCCCGCCACGCGCACGCTCACCCCGCTCGGCAAGGTCACGGTCGGCACCGGCGAGGCCTATGGTGTGTGCCTGTATCGCCAGGGCGGGACGCTGAGCGCGTTCAACATCCTCAAGGACGGCACGATCACCCAGGTCGAACTCGACCTGTCGGGCACGGCGCCCGCCGGCCGCATCGTCCGCACGATGAAGCTGGCGACCCAGTCCGAGGGCTGCGTCGTCGACGAACGCACCCACCGGCTCTATGTCGCCGAGGAGGATGTTGGCCTGTGGCGCTTCGACGCGCGCGCTTCCGCAAGTCCCGCCCCGGTCAAGCTCGCCGCCGCGGACGGGGCGCAGATCGTGGCCGATACCGAAGGCGTGACGATCGCGCCCGAGGGCGATGCCGATGGCGGCTATCTGATCGTGTCGAGCCAGGGCGACAATGCCTATGCCGTCTACCGCCTGAGCGATGATGCCTATGTCGGCCGCTTTCGCATCGCCGCGGGCAGGTTCGGCGCGACCGAGGAAACCGACGGCATCGATATCGGCGTCGGCAATTTCGGCCCCGACTATCCCGGCGGCCTCTTCATCGCCCAGGACGGCCAGAACGCCCCGCGCGCGCAGAACTTCAAGCTGGTCGCATGGGACGATATCAAGAAGGCGCTGGTACTTTGAGGACGTAACAGCGCCCCATTTCGTCGGATAGATAATAATCCTCTCCCGGAGGGAGAGGGGAACCGCGAAGCGGTGGAGAGGGAGTTTCAACACAATGGTGTTGGTCGTTTCGGGATACTCCCTCTCCACCATGCGACGCATGGTCCCCCTCTCCCTCCGGGAGAGGAATTAGTTTTCGGGAACCGCCGCCCACCGATCGCGTTACGCGCTTACATCATGCGTGCCGGCATCGCCTTGCCCCTGCTTCTTCTCGCCGCGTGCAGCGGCGGCGGCGGGAACACGCCGGGACCGGCTCCGACGCCGACACCCACCCCGACACCGGTCAATGGCGCGCCGGTCTTCACCTCCGGCGCCACCGTCAGCGTCGTCGAGAACAGTAGCGCCGCCTATCAGGCGACTGCGACCGATCCCAATGGCGACACCCTGACCTATTCGATCGCCGGCGGTGCAGATGCCGCGCGCTTCACCATCACCTCGGCGGGGGCGCTCAGCTTCAATCCACCGCCCAATTTCGAGGCGCCCGCCGATGCCGGCGGCGACAATGTCTATAACGTTCAGCTGCGCGTCAGCGACGGGACGCTGAGCGCCACGCTCAACCTGGCGATCACCGTCACCAACAGCCGCGAAGGCATTGCCGTGCGCCGCGTCGGCACAGGCTTCAACCAGCCGCTCTATGTCGCCGCCATCCCCGGCGACACCAGGGTGTTCGTGGTCGAGAAGGGCGGCGGCGTCTGGACTCTGGATCCGGCCACCGGCGCGAAGAGCGTCGCCTTCACCGTCACGGGACTGACGACCGATGGCGAGCGCGGACTGCTCGGCCTTGCGGCGCGGCCCGACTTCGCGACCAGCCGGCGCGTCGCGGTGCATTGCACCGGGCCGGGCGGCACGATCGAGGTCCGCGACTATGTCGTCGGCGGGCCGGGCTATACGACTGCGCTCAGCGTGCCGCACCCCGGCGCGAACAATCACAATGGCGGGTGGATCGGCTTCGGCCCCGACGGCCTGCTCTATGTCGCGACCGGCGATGGCGGCGGATCGGGCGATCCGGGCAACAACGCCCAGAACACGAACTCGCGGCTGGGCAAGATCCTGCGGCTGGCCGATGCGCCGGGGGGCGGCTATCGCGCCGCGCCGGGCAATCCCTTCGCCGGCGGCGGCGGCGATCCCTATGTCTTCGCCTATGGCCTGCGCAATCCGTTCCGCAATTCCTTCGGCCCCGACGGACGGCTCTACATCGCCGATGTCGGCCAGGGCGCGATCGAAGAGATCGACGTCGTCCGCCCCGACCAGCCGGGGCTGAACTTCGGCTGGCCCTTTCTCGAGGGGACCCAGCCCTATCGCGGCACCGCGCCGGGCGGACTGACCGCGCCGGTCTCGCAATATGGCCATGGCACCGGCCCGACCCAGGGCGCGTCGATCATCGGCGGCTATGTCTATCGCGGGCCCGTCACCTCGCTGGCCGGCCTGTACGTCTTCGCCGATTTCGTCAGCGGCAATATCTGGACCGTGCCCGCAGCGTCGCTGATCCAGGGCAGCCTGTTCCCTGCGGGCAGCTATGAGCGCCGCAACCTCGACTTCACGCCCGACGCCGGCGAGATCGACCAGATCGCCTCGTTCGGCGAGGATGCCGCGGGCAATCTCTATCTCGTCGACCTGGCAGGCGAGATCTTCCGCGTCACGCCTGGCTGATCAGCGCCACTCGGTCAGATCGACCGCCGCAATCTCATCGGCCAGCTGCGGATGGCGATGGTCCAGCGCGCCGATCGCCTTGCGGAACGGGCCGCGCAGATAGTCCTTGAGCGCGGCTTCCGCGGCCCTGGCGTCCGCGCCGGCCAGCCGGACGAACATCGCCAGCGCCGTGACGCGCGACAATTCGGACAGATAGCCGCTCGATCGCATCTGCCACCCCTGTTCCCCGTCGCTCTGAAACTGCTGGAAGTCGCGCGCGCTGTTCACCTGGAACACGCCGAACCCCATGAAGATCGCGGCCAGGTCAGTGGCGTGCTCCTCCAGTTCCGGACCGCCGGGCGGACGCGTCCTGGCGCTGTGGATCAGATAATGGGCGAGCTCGTGTGCGAAGGTCGCGACCAGCGACTGCGGCCGCGCCAGCTCGGCCGGATTGTAGGTCACATGATAACGGCCATTGGCGTATCCAAAGGTGCCGAGAGGCTGGGCGGCGGTCAGCCTGCGCAGTGCATGGCCGCGCGCGATATGCGGATCGGCATCGGTTGCGCCCTCATACAGGTCGCATTGCCAGTCGCTCATGCCCGCGATCGCCCGCACCTGATCGAACAGCTCCACCGCGCGCGCATGGCCCGTTGCCCGGCTTTCGGGAAAATAATCCCCGTCGGGCAGCACCAGCGCGGTCCCACGCAACCCCTCGATCCCGTCGAACTCCTGCAACAGCCAGGCATAGCCCGCCATCAGCCATTCGAACTCGTCCGGATCGACCGGCAGCTTCGGCTTGAACAAACCCAGCATCGCGCATTCCCCCCGTCGCAACGCTTAGCGGCAACGTCCCCCAGGGCAATCCTCCTCATTGCCTCCCGCGGCGCGCGCCCCTAGCCTGCGGCTCATGAAATCCCTGATCCTGAGCACGCTCGCGATGATGATCGCCACGCCCGCCGCCGCGCAGCTGACCAAGTCGGAGGCGAAGATCGCCGCGACGATCGATGCCGAGCAGGAGCGGTCGCTGGCGCTGCTGGAGAAGATGACCGTCATCAACAGCGGGACGCTGAACGCGGCGGGCGTTCGCAAGGTGCACGACCTGCTGGTGCCCGAGTTCGAGGCGCTGGGCTTTGCGGTGCGCTGGTCGGACATGGCCGCCACCGGGCGGTCGGGCCATCTGGTCGCGACGCACAAGGGCAATGGCCGCGGCAAGCGCATGCTGCTGATCGGCCATCTCGACACGGTGTTCGAGCCGAGCTCGCCCTTCCAGAGCTGGAAGCGCGAGGGCGACCGGGCGATCGGCCCCGGCGTGGTCGACGACAAGGGCGGCATCTCGGTGATACTCGCCGCACTGCGCGGGATGCAGGCCGCGGGCACGCTGAAACAGGCCGACATCATGGTGGTGCTGACCGGCGACGAGGAGCGGATCGGCGCCCCGGTCGAGGTGGCGCGCCGCGACCTGATCGAGGCGGGCAAATGGGCCGATGTCGCGCTGGAGTTCGAAAGCCTCGCGCGCGAGGGCGGCAAGGATTACGGCACCGTCGCCCGGCGCAGCTCGTCCAACTGGCTGCTGACCGTCAAGGGCAAGACCGGCCATTCGAGCACGATCTTCGGCAAGGAGCTGGGCTATGGCGCGATTTACGAATTGTCGCGAATCCTCGACAGCTGGCGGCGCGAGGTGGTCGAGCCCAACCTGACCTATAATGTCTCGGTCGCGGGCGGCGGCACCCCGGCGACGATCGACGCGGCGCAGCTGACCATCACTGGATCGGGCAAGACCAACATCGTTCCCGAAACCGCGATCGCCCGCGGCGACATTCGCAGCCTGACGCCCGAACAGGATGCCCGCGCGCGCAGCAAGATGGCGGCGATCGTCGCGCAGAACCTGCCCGGGACCAGCGCGACCTTCACCGTTGAATCCGGCTATCCGCCGATGGCACCGACGCAGGGCAATCGCGCGCTGCTGGGCAAGCTGAACGGCGTGAACAAGAGCCTGGGCCTGCCCGAAATGCCCGAATACGACCCCGCCAAGCGCGGCGCGGCCGACTCCAGCTTCGTCGCGGCGGACGCCGACACGCTGGCCGGCATGGGCCCCTGGGGCGGCAACAGCCATGCCGAGGGCGAGTGGCTGGATATCCCCAGC
The DNA here is from genome assembly GCF_055521555.1 of Sphingomonas sp. BL-S-25. Classification (NCBI taxonomy): domain Bacteria; kingdom Pseudomonadati; phylum Pseudomonadota; class Alphaproteobacteria; order Sphingomonadales; family Sphingomonadaceae; genus Sphingomonas; species Sphingomonas sp. BL-S-25. Next base: position 3,423,400 of record NZ_CM145486.1, on the reverse strand, counting down.
ATCGCGCTACAGGCGAAACGCGCCGCGATCCTGATGACGCGGCTGGCGGCGGAGAAGCGGTAACACCCATTTCCTCCCCAGGAGCCTGCGGCTCCGGGGGAGGGGGACCGCGATGCGCAGCATCGTGGTGGAGGGGGCTGCAACAGACGTGGTGGACCCCCTCCACCATTCGCTGCGCGAATGGTCCCCCTCCCCCGGATGCGCAGCATTCGGGGGAGGAAAGCGCTCACGCTTGCAACCTCCCTGCCCGCGTTGCATCTCCATACCGAAAATTCGAATCGGGAGAGCGACATGCGCAGCAACCTCAAGCAGTTCATCGACGGTGCCTGGGTCGAGAGCGCGGGCGGGACGGTGCATCAGGTCATCAACCCCGCGACCGAGGCACCGGTCAGCGAGATCGTGCTCGGCAGCGAGGCCGATGTCGACAAGGCGGTCGCCGCCGCGCGGCGCGCGTTCGAAAGCTTCTCGCGCACCAGCCCCGACGAGCGGATCGCGCTGATCGAGCGGGTGATCGAGGAGTATAAGAAGCGCGCCGGCGACATGGCCGAGGCGATCAGTCAGGAGATGGGCGCGCCGCTCAGCCTGGCGAAGACGGCGCAGGTCGGGTCGGGGATCGGCCATCTGATGTCGGCCGCCAAGGCGCTGCGCACGTTCGAGTTCATCGAGACGATCGGCGCGTCCGAGGTGGTGCACGAGCCGATCGGCGTGGTCGCGATGATCACTCCGTGGAACTGGCCGCTCAACCAGATCGTGTCGAAGGTTGCGCCCGCGCTGGCGGCGGGCTGCACCATGATCCTGAAGCCCAGCGAGGAAGCGCCGAGCTGTGCGATGATCTTCGCCGAGGTGCTCGACGCCGCCGGCGTCCCCGCGGGCGTGTTCAACCTGGTCAATGGCGATGGTCCCGGCGTCGGCACCGCGCTCAGCCGGCACAAGGGCGTCGACATGGTGAGCTTCACCGGATCGACCCGCGCGGGCGTGCTGGTGGCGAAGAACGCGGCCGATACGGTCAAGCGCGTCCATCAGGAGCTGGGTGGCAAGTCGCCGAGCCTGGTGCTGGAGGGCGCCGATCCCGCGCGCGCGGTGAAGGGTACGCTGATGAGCGTGCTGCTGAACTCGGGCCAGAGCTGCATCGCCCCCACCCGCCTGCTGGTGCCCAAGGCGCAGCAGGCCGAGATCGTCGCGCTGGCGACCGAGATGGTGCGCGCGACCCGCACCGGCGACCCGGCGGAGGAAGGTCATCATCTCGGCCCGCTGGTCAACAAGACGCAGTGGGACAAGGTCCAAGGCCTGATCGCCAAGGGACTGGAGGAAGGCGCCACGCTGGAGGCCGGCGGTCCCGGCCGTCCCGACGGGGTCGACACCGGCTATTTCGTGAAGCCGACCCTGTTCTCCGGCGTGCGCAACGACATGACGATCGCGCGCGAGGAGATTTTCGGCCCGGTCGTGACGATCATCCCGTACGAGGACGAGGAAGAGGCGGTGCGCATCGCCAACGACACCGATTACGGACTGTCGGCGGTGGTGTTCGGCTCGCCCGAAGCCGTGCGCCGCGTCGCGCCGCGGCTGCGCGCGGGCATGGTCTATGTGAATGGCGGCCAGCCCAATCCGGAGCTGCCGTTCGGCGGATACAAGCAGTCGGGCAATGGCCGCGAGCATGGCAAGTTCGGGCTGGCGGAGTTTCTGGAGGTGAAGGCGCTGGTCGGGGTTAACGGCTGACGCGTCGGGTTTGGCGGTCTGGCAGCCTCAGGCCCACCCACCCCTGCCCCTCCCTTCCAGGGAGGGGAGACCTTTCGGTCAGGCTCACGCTTGTTCCCCTCCCTGGAAGGGAGGGGTTAGGGGTGGGTTGCTCTCGGAGGCCATGACAGCAGCCGCCAAGCCTGCCGACCTCCGCCCAACCCTCAAATCAGCGTCGCCCCCTTCCCCGCCGCGACCAGCGGCGCGATGCCGGCGTAGAAGAACGGGATGCTGTCCTCGGCTCCGTTCGCCACGCGGTCGTTCACCTTCGACATGACGCACACGCCGACCTCGGCATCGCCTTCGCCGATGACCAGCACGAACGGGTTGTCGGCGTCGCTGCGCGCATAGCGACCGCCGAATTCGCGACGGGCGGTCTCGAAGACATAGGCCGAGGCAAGAAAGTGGAGGTCCTCGGGCAGAGGGACCTGCTGCGTGTGGAAATCGTCGAGGATCTGGTCGACCAGCGCGAGCGAGGCTTCGCTATAGTCGAGCTTGCTGCCGTCGATCGGCGAGCCCGGCTCGGAAAAGGCGCCGACGAAATCCTCGGCCTGCGACGCCATGCCGTCCTCGATCGTTGCCGGCATGCCGGGCGGCACCGACGGTGCAGCGGCCGGGTCCGGCTTGCCACCGAACAGCTTCCTGAAAATCCCGGCCATCGCGCTGCTCTCCTGTTGTGATTGATACCCGGTCTGAACGCCGGCGTTCAGGGGATCAGGATCGTCGAGCCGATCGTCTCGCCGGCCTCGAGCGCGCGGTGGACGTCGGCGACTTCCTCCAGCGGACGGCGCGATCCGATTTCGGCGCGCAGCGCGCCGCTCTGCAGCATCGCGAACAGCCGGGCGACGCCCTGTTCGCGTTCCTCTGGCGTGGAGTAATAATCGTAGAGCTTGGGCCGGGTGACGTATAGCGAACCATGCTGGTTGAGCGTGGCGAGGTTGACGCCCTCCACCGGGCCGCCGGCATTGCCATAGCTGATGATCAGCGCGCGCCGTGCCGCACTGGCCAGCGAGGCCTGCCAGGTCGATCCGCCGACGCCGTCGATCACCACCGGCACGCCCGCACCGCCGGTCAGCTCGCGCACCCGCGCCGCAATGTCCTGCTCGCGGTAGAGGATCACATGATCCGCCCCGGCCTCGCGCGCGACCGCAGCCTTTTGTTCGGTGCTGACCGATCCGATCACCGTCGCGCCGATCGCCTTGAGCCAGCCGCACAGCAGCTGACCCATCGCGCCAGCCGCGGCGTGGACCAGCACGGTCCAGCCCGCCTGCACCTTGCCGCAGCGCTCGACCAGATATTCGGTCGTGCATCCCTTCAGCATCACCGCCGCCGCGGTCTCGTCGTCCAGCCAGTCGGGCAGGCGGAACAGCGACGAGGCGGCGACATTGCGGTGCGAGGCATAGGCGCCCAGCCCCGGGCCATAGGTCGCGACGCGGTCGCCGACCGACAGGCCATGGACGCCCTCGCCCAGCGCCTCGACCACGCCGGCAAACTCGCTGCCCAGCCCGCTCGGCAGTTCGACCGGGTACAGGCCCGAGCGGTGATAGGTGTCGATGAAGTTGACGCCGATCGCGGTCACCCGCACTCGGACCTCGCCTGCCATGGGCTCGGGCAGGTCGAGATCGACCAGCTGGATCACCTCGGGGCCGCCCGTCTTCTCGATCCGCGCCGCACGCACCATCATCGTCGCTCCTTTGAAAACCTTGCCGCGCCTTATCAGCGCGGCATCACACCGGCCACACCATCAGGATCAGCGGGGTGCCGATCAGGACGACCAGCAGCGACAGCGGCGCACCGAGCCGGGCATAGTCGCCGAACCGGTATCCGCCCGGCCCCAGCACCAGCGTGTTGCACTGATGGCCGATGGGGGTCAGGAAATCGCACCCGGCGCCGACAGCGGTCGCCATCAGGAACGCCTCGGGGCGATAGCCGAGGCCGCTGGCAAAGGTCGCCGCGATCGGCGCCATCACCAGCACCGTCGCGGCATTGTTGAGGAACGGGGTCACCGCCATCGCCGCGACCAGGATCAGCGCGACCGCGCCCCAGGGCGGCAGCGTCGCGGCCAGCGCCGACAGCCATTCGCCGATCCGGTCGCTGGTGCCGGTGGTACGCAGCGAGTCGCTGACCGGGATCAGCGCGCCGAGCATCACCAGGATCGGCCACTCGACATGCTCATAGGCCTCGCGCACCGGCAGCGCGCCGGTCAGGATCACGAGCGCAGCGGCGGCGAAAAAGGCGACCGCGACCGGCACCAGCCCGGTTGCGGTCGCGATCATCGCCGCGGCCAGGATGGCGACGGGCAACAGCCCCTTGCGCACGCTGCCCAACCGCAATTGACGCTGCGCGAGCGGCAGGCAGCCGAGCGCGCTCAACTGCTCGAACACCAGCTCGAGCGGCCCCTGGAGCAGGATCGCGTCGCCCGGCTGCAGCGCGATCCGGCCGACGCGCTTGGCCAGCCGGGCGCCGTGGCGCGACACCGCGATCAGGTTGATGCCGAACTGTTCGTGGAGCCCGATGCCGATCGCCGTGCGGCCGATCAGCGGGCTTTCATTGCCGACGACCGCCTCGATCACGCCCACTTCGCCCTCGGCGCCTTCGGGCAAATCGCGCTCCAAGCCTTCCAGCTTCAGCCCGTCGATCGCGATCACGCGTTCCAGCGCATCGGGTGCGCCGCCGAGGATCAGCACGTCGCCTTCGCGAAGCTGCGTCTGGCGGTGCGGCGTGCTGCGCATGCCGCGGCGCAGGATCGCGGTGATCGCGACCTCCTGATCGTGGCGCTCCTCGAACGCCTCGACCGTCTCGCCGATCGCCTCCGATCCCTCGGCCAGTTCCGCCTCGGTCACATAATCCTGGATGTCGAGCGCCTCGCCCAGCGACGCGGTCGCCCGGCGGTCGCGCGGGATCAGGCGGTAGCCGAAGCGCAGGAAGATCAGGCCCATCACCGTCAGCCCCAGCCCGACCGGGGCATAGTCGAACATGCCGAAGGGCTGGCCGGTAATCTCCTCGCGCACGCGGCTGACGATGATGTTGGGCGATGTGCCGACCAAGGTGATCAGCCCGCCGAGCAACGAGGCGAAGGCCATCGGCATCAGGAATACCGCAGGCGAGGTGTCCGATTTCTTCGCAGTCTGCATCGCCGCGGGCATCAGCATCGCCAGCGCGCCGATATTCTTGACCAGCGCCGAGGCGAAGGCGACGCTGGAGGTGAGCAGCAGGAGTTGCGAGCGGATCCGGCGGACACGGCGCTGGGTGATCTGCATCACCCGTTCGATCACACCCGATCGCTGGACCGCGGCCGACAGAACCAGCGCCGATCCGACGATGATCACGATATCGTCGGAAAAGCCCGAAAAGGCGTCCTTGGGCTTCACCACCCCGACCGCGAGCGCGGCGAGCAGCGCGGTGACCGCGACCAGATCATAGCGCAGCCTGCCCCAGATGAAGAGCAGCATCATGCCGATCAGCACGGTAACCGACAGGATCTGGGGGAGCGTCACGCGGCCTCGGATGTCATCCGGGCCTCAACTCCCGTCGGCGGCCGCGGGTCCATGGCGTCGCAACCGATTTGGGGAAATCCCGCCTCTTCTTCCTGGGGGGACGAGAAGAGGCGGGATCCTCCGCTCCGAAGAGCGAAGTCGATTGCGTGTCAGCGCGTCAGTGGACGGTGCCAATCGCCTCGTCGCACGACATCAGGGCGACCAGTCGCTCGATCTGGCGCCAGCGCAGATAATGGAGCGTATTGCCCATGCCCCGGCTGCGGTCGGCACGCGACGCGGCTTCGCATCCAGCCTCGTCGCCGAACATCAGGATCAGCTCGGCCGCGTCGGCAACCTGCGCGGCGTCGGCGAGAAACGGGGGCAGCACGTCCATGGAAACTCCGATCGACGCCCCGCAGGCCGTCATTTCCCGCGCTATACCGAAAGCTTGCGTCAGTCGCCACCCTTTCGCCAGACCGAAGCGCTTTTGATGGTGAAGCGGTCGGCAACCATCCGGTAGTGGCGCCGCGCCGCGCGACATGGCAGGGGAACGCGCATGACCAACGGTTCCACCACCAAGACTCCGCGCTCGGGCGGCTTCCTGCTCGCGATCAGCCTGCTGCTCGGCTTCGGCATCGGCACCAGCCAGGGCGAGCCCAGCCTGGGGACGGTGATCGGCTTCGCGGTCGGCATGGTACTGCTCGCCGCGGTCTGGCTGATCGACAGACAGCGCTAGATCAGGGTTCGCCCCACCCAGACGGCGCGACCGATCACATCGATCGCCCCCGCCGGCGCGGTCCAGCTGGGATAATCGGGATTGTCACTGATGACCTCGACCTCGCTGCCCAGCGGCGCCAGCCGCTTGACCATCAGCGCCCCGTCATGGCGGATCACGAACAGGTCGCGCCGGGCGCTCGGCATCCGCCGGTCGCTGTCGACCAGGATCTCGTCGCCATCGGACAAGGTCCTCTCCATCGAGTCGCCGCGAACCCGGATCAGCGATGCCGCATCGGCGCGCACCCCGAGCTTGCGCAGCAGCAACGGGTCGACCAGCCCCGCCTGCCCCCGGCGTTCCTCCTCCGCCAACCGCCCCGGCCCGGCCGAGGCGCCCAGGTCCATGCGGGTCACCTCGATGATCTGGCGATCGGCCACGACACCGAACCGCGCCTCCGGCACACCCAGAAACCGCGCAATCCGGGCGCGGTCCTTCACCGACAATTCGCGCGGCGAGCCACGGCTGAGATATTGCTGAAGATAGGCGGGATTGCGCCCGATCACGCGGGACAGGAGGGCGCAGCTATGCTCCGAACGCTCGATCGCCGCCGACAGGGCTGAGCGTTGTTCGGCAGGGTCCATGGTCGATCCGATCCCGTAGGAAATTTCCTAGACAAGTTGGATTACCAGAACAAAACAGGATCATCAACAGCGACTCGATGAAGGAAGGCACATGGCGGTCCTGCGCAAGATCAACCTGTTCCTGCGACACAGCGGGATGAAAGAGACGCGGTTCGGCCGCGAGGCAGTCAACGATCCAAGGCTGGTAAGCGACCTGCGAAAGGGGCGTCAACCGCGGGCGGGCACGGTGTCGCGAATCGAGCAGTTCATTGCCGCGCGCGACGCGGAAGGCTGACGGGTCAGGCGGTGCGGGCGAGCATGCGCAGCGTGGCCAGCGCATCCTCGAGCGTGTGGTCGCGCGACCGCGGGCGCGGTGAAAGCGGCGCGCGGCGCGGCGCGGCGGGCGTGCGGTCGAGCATGCCCCGTTCCAGACGGTCGAGCAGCGCATGGACCTTGGCATCGGTGCGCGGCGTGGCAATCGCCTCGCTCGGCGGCAGCGGCACGGGACGCAGCCCGGGCGGCGGCGCGGGGCGTGCGCTCGCTGGCGGGGTCAGTTCGAACGCTTCGAACCGCTCGCCTTCATCGAGATCCAGGTCCGCCGGCGACTGCGGCGCGGCCAGGATCGCGTCGGGATCGAAGGCGGACAGCTTCTGGTCGAGATCGAGGGGGACCCTGCGCTCACGCGGCTCGCGACGGGCTGCGCCGCGGGCGGTGATTTCGAGGAACGGCGTACCGAGATCGCGGGTCGCCAACAGGGGGGCGCGAGCAGGCGCATCGGGATGAGCATCGGCGCGGCGCAGCACCGGCACGATCTCACCCGATGGTGGCCGCTCCGCCGATCGGCCAGGCAGCAGCGCGCGGATCGCCGCGGTTGCTCCAGTCGTCAGCCCGCCCAGCGTCGCCACCCCAAGCTTCATGCCCTGCCCCCTCGGTTCCCGAATCGATGAACCACTTTCTGAGGGGGTCTTGGTAAACAGAAGGATAACGACCGGCATGCCGGTCCCGGCCGGCTGGCACGCGACCCGATGCGCGCCTATCAGCTTTCGGGGTGGTGCGGTGGCGCGATCACAGGGAGAGGGCTGAGGACTCATGCGGGCCGGGCAGGAACTGAAGCCGTTGACCGGCGCTCGCGGGATCGCGGCGTGGCTGGTGGTGCTGTTCCACCTGCGCTTCGCGATACCCGACATGGGCGGGCCGCAGGGCTGGCTGGCCGAGGCCTATCTGGCGGTCGATTTCTTCTTCGTGCTGTCGGGCTTCGTCATCTGGCTGAGCTGGGGCGAGCCGCTGCGAGAGGCGGGGCCGGCTGGGATTCTCGAGTTTCTCAGGCGCCGCATCGCCCGGATCTGGCCGCTGCACGCGGTCATGCTGGGCGTCGCGATGCTGTTCGCGGTCGCGCTGATCGTCGCGGGTCGGCCCGACATGCCGCAATATCCGCCGGCCGAACTGCCGCTCCATTTCCTGCTGATCCAGAATTGGGGGCTCACCGGCCGGCTGACCTGGAACGTGCCGGCCTGGTCGATCTCGTGCGAGCTGGCCGCCTATCTGATCTTTCCCTGGCTGGTGATGGCGGTCGACTGGCGGCGCTGGCCGAGCTGGGCGCTGATCGCGGCGATGTTCGGGTTTGCGGCGGCACTGTGGCTGATCTTCACCGCGCTGGGCGCGACGGTGCTGGGCAATCTGATCGAGCGGTTCGGGGTTATACGCTGCCTGGCGGAGTTCGGAATCGGAACGATCGCCTGCGCGCTGTGGCTGCGCTGGCGCGATCGGCCGCTGATGTCGGCGCTGGGCTGCATCGGCGCGGGTGCCGCAGTGCTGGGCGGGCATGCGCTGGGACTGGTGCCGCAGATTCTGGCGATGCCGCTCGTCTTCGCCGCGCTGGTTCTTGCGCTCGCGCTGAGTTCGGGGGTGCGCGGCAATGTGCTCGAATGGACGCCGGTCCGTTATCTCGGCGAGATCAGCTATGCGACGTATCTTGGCCACTGGATCCTGTGGATGGCGTTCAAGCTGGCGTTCGTGCCCAGGACGGGCATGAGCTGGCCGATGGCGCTGGGCTTCCTGGCGCTGGTGTTGGCCGCGTCGGTCCTGCTCCATCACCTGGTCGAGCGGCCGGCGCAGCGCTGGATCAACGCGCGACCGCTGCCGTTCCGGCGAACCGACACGGCAGCGATCTGAGCGAAACGTTCAGGCGTCGGCGCGCGCATGCTCCAGCGCGTCGATCACCGCGCGGCTGAAGGCGGGAATGTCGTCGGGCTTGCGGCTGGTGATCAGATTGCCGTCGACCACGACTTCCTCGTCCAGCACCGTCGCGCCGGCATTGCCCAGATCGGTGCGCACCGACGGCCAGCCGGTGGCGCGCCTGCCCTCGACCACGCCCGCCTCGATCAGCAGCCAGGGCGCGTGGCAGATCGCGGCGACCGGCTTGCCCGCATCGAACACCTCGCGAATGATCGAGACGACGCGGTCGTTCATTCGCAGCGTGTCGGGATTGGCGACACCGCCGGGCAGGACCAGCGCGTCATAGTCGGGGGCATCGACCCGATCGATCGTCGTGTCGGGGGTGATGCTCTTTCCCTTCTCGCCGCCCTGTTCGCCGGTGATCGGATCGGTCTCGAGCGAGGCGAGCGTCACCTGTGCGCCAGCGTCGAGCAGCGCCTGGCGCGGGTCGAACAGCTCGGACTGTTCGAAGCCGTCGGTCGCGATCATCAGGACGCGGCTGCGGGAAAGATCGGTCATGATTCAAGTCCTTGAAAGAATGATGTTTGCCCGCCTAACCCGGCCCCCTGGCGGCTGGTTCCGGAACGAAGCGATGGCCTGCGCATTGATCGGGACAGTGCGAGGGAGCCGATGCCGCAATCCGAACTAAGCTATGTCGATGACCGTGAGCCCGGGATCACCCGCCGCAAGATGCGGCATGGCTGGGGCTATTTCGATGCGGAGGGTCAGCGGATCACCGACCGCGACGAGATCGACCGGCTGAATGCGATCGGCCTGCCCCCCGCCTATCGCGACGCATGGTTCTGCCCCAGTCCGCTCGGCCATATCCAGGCGACCGGCTATGACGATCGCGGTCGCAAGCAATATCGCTATCACGCCGCCTTTCGCGAGGCACAGGAAGCCGCGAAATATGATCGCTGCGCCAGCTTCGGCGTGCGGCTCCCGCTGTTGCGCGCCAAGGTCGAGCAGGACCTAAAGCTGCGCGGGCTGTGCAAGGAAAAGGCGGTGGCTGCGGTCGTCCGATTGCTCGACCTGGGCACGATCCGGGTCGGCAACGAGCAGTACGCTGCGACCAACAAGAGCTTCGGCGCGACGACGCTGCGCAAGCGCCACGCCAAGGTGAAGGGTCAGACGCTGCGGCTGCAGTTCCGCGCCAAGTCGGGCAAGCTGCGCGTGCTGAGCATCACCGACGGATCGCTGATCCGCTTCGTCAAGCGGTGCCAGGACCTGCCGGGCCAGCATCTGTTCCGCTGGCTGGACGATGAGGGCGAAACGCACCCGGTCACCTCGACCGACGTCAACTGCTATATCCGCGACGCGATGCGCGAGGAGTTCACCGCCAAGCATTTCCGCACCTGGGGCGCCAGCGTCATCGCGTTCGAGGTGCTGGCCACCGCCAAGGCGCATGTCGGGCTGAACGCGATGCTGGAACCGGTGACCGAGGCGCTGGGCAACACGCCGGCGATCGCGCGCAAATCCTATGTCCACCCGGCGCTGATCGCGCTGACCAAGGACCGCGAGCTGCAGGAAACATTTCGCTCCCATATTAATCTTCCGCGAACCACGCGCTATCTCAGCCGCGCCGAGCGCGGCCTGATCGCCTTCCTCGAAAGCGACGCGCCGGACATCGCCAAAGCCGCCTGAGGACTTTCATGACCGTCAACACCGCCGCCCCCAAGGCCACGCCCACATCTGCGTCGGCCGATGAGCTGGAAACCCATGTCCGTTCCTTCACGACCGAGGCATGGAACTGGGTCCAGGATTACTGGCTGAGCATCCTGATCGCCGCGGGCGCCGCAGTGGCGATCGCGGCATTGCTCTATGCGGTCCGCGCCTGGGCGATGAAGCTGTGCCTGCGCGGAAATGGCGTCGCCAACTGGTACGCGATCATCGGCCGCGCGGTGTCGCGGACCAGCAATTTCTTCATCATCATGGTCTCGATCCGACTGGTCGTGGGCTATGCCCAGACGCCGCCGATGGTCGATACGACGGTCGGGTTCCTGTTCACCATCGCCACGGTGTTCCAGGCCGCGATCTGGGTCCGCGAGCTGGTGTTCGGCGCGATCGAGCACCGCACATCGGCCGAGGATTATCACGGACAGGCGCTGACCAGCGCGCTGGGGATCATCCGCCTGCTGGTGACGATCGTGGTGTTCGCGATCGCATCGGTGGTGGTGCTCAGCAATCTAGGGGTGAACGTCACCGGCCTGGTCGCCGGTCTGGGCGTCGGCGGCATCGCCATCGGTCTGGCCGCGCAAGGCATCTTCGCCGACCTGTTCGCGGCGCTCGCCATCCTGTTCGACAAGCCGTTCCGCGTCGGCCACAAGGTCCGCTTCGACCAGACATCGGGCATCATCCAGGCGATCGGGCTGAAGTCGACGCGCATTCGCGCCTATAGCGGCGAGGAGATGGTGATCGCCAACAAGCAGCTGCTCGACAAGCTGCTGGAGAACCACACCCACCGCGACCATGTGCGGATCAAGCTGGTGATCGGCGTTGCGTATGAAACGCCGCCGGAAAAGCTCGAGGCGCTGCCCGATATCGTCCGCGAGATCGTCGAGGACGCCGGCGTCACGCTGGCGCGCGGCAGCTATGAGGCGTTCAGCGCCAGCTCGGTCGATTTCGTGTTGGAGTTCGACATTCCCGGCGACGATTGGGACACCGCACACAAGGCGCGCAACAAGATCATCATCGGGGTCCTGCGCCGCTTCGCTGCCGAGGGCATCTCGATCCCCTATCCGACGCAGACCACCTTCACCGCCGATCCCGACGGCAAGCTGATCATGCCCTATCCCGATCAGGGGTTCGTCTTGCAGTCGGCCGATGGGGCGCCGGAGACGGGCGCGGCCCGGTCATGAGCGGTGCGGCGGAGGCGATCCGCGCCTTCTACCAGGCCTATCACGAGCGCGACCGTGCGGCAGCGTCGATGCTGATCGACGAGGCGTTCCGCTTCACCGGTCCCGAAGATGAGCCGCTGGGCAAGGCGGACTGGTTCGCTCGATGCTGGCCGATGGGCGACCGCCATGTCGCGTTCGAGGAAGAACGGCTGATCGCCGATGGCGACGGCGCCTTCCTCACCTATCTGGTCACGATCGAGGGTGGAGAGTCGCTCCGCAACACCGAATATTTCGAGGTGCTGGACGGGCGGATCCTGTCGCTCACACTGTATCGCGGTCGCAACTGGCATCAGGTGGCGCCCAACGCCGCGGTCTCCGCCGCCTGACCGGGGCGCCCCGGCGCATCGCGCGATTGACACGGATTGTGTCAGCGCGGATGGATCGGCGATGCGCAAGTTTCTCTACGAAGACCCGGCCGAACCGTCGCCGCCGCCCGCACCTGCCGCGCGTCCCCGCCCCGTGCCTGCTGCTCGCCCGCTGCCGCTGCCTGCGCCGCCGGCAAGCCCGTCGCCGATCGAGGCGGCGCTGATCGCGCTCGCGGCCGAGGGCGGACGGTTCAACCATGATGCGGTGGCGAAGCGGGCCGGCGTGTCGCGTCGCACCGTCTATCGGCGTTATCCCGACCAGAAGGCCCTTCGCGCGGCCATCGTCGCGCGGATCGACGCCCCCACCCCGCTGCCGGCCAGCCTGGAGGCGGTGATGGAAGGACTGGCCGCCCGCTTCGCCGAGTTCGACGCCCGCCCCGCCGAGGCGACGCTGGCGCTGGCCAGCACCGAAGGTCGCGCCGCACGCCGCCGGACCAAGGGGGACGAACTGCGAGCAGTATTGGGCGAGGCGGCCGGTTCGCTTCCCGACCCGGAACGCGCCCGCGCGGCGGCGATGCTGGGGTTCCTAAGCGAGGGCGCCGCCTGGCTGGAACTGCGCGAACAATGGGACCTGACAGGCGAAGACGCCGCCGCGGCCTGTCGCTGGGCGATGGAAACGCTGATCGAGGATTTGCGGCGGCGGGGCGGTTAGGCGGGAGCGTCCGACTCCCGTATGAGCCTTGCGGTGGATGCCGCACTTCGGCCGGCACGACGCGTAGATGACCGCGCGTTCTGATCGGCGTTGCAGGTTGCCGACTCCTGCCGACTTCTTCAGATTGGCGCAATGAACGCCCCGATGCGCATGATTGCATTATGCATTGCGGCCTGCGCGCCCCTGCCCGCCCTTGCTCAGGCGCAATGTCCGGGGTCGGGCGGCAAACGCGCATCGCCGACGGAGGCCCACGCATTCTACGCCGCGCGGGCGGCCGATGTCGTTCGGGCCGGCCTGCGGGAGGATCGGCAAGCGCTCGAAAAACTGGTCTCCTCCGAGGCGACATATGAAATTCAGCGGGGCGATACGGTCATTTCCCGGAGCCGCGGCGTCGCGGGGGTGATGGAGATGGTCCGGTACATCGGGCCTGCCAGCTTCCTGACTTCCACTCCGCTGAGCGGGTCGATTTCCGTCGTGGATCCGGGATGCAGCGGGCGTGCCCAGATGCTGCTTCGTACCCAGGTGCCAGGACGGGCATTCGAGATGCATTTCGAGTTCGTCGATGGCCTGCTCGTCAGCGCGGCCGGAACCGAAGTGGTCCTGGTCGAGGGCGATTTGCGTTAGCCGCGCGGCAGCGACGCGTTCAACGAGAAAGGCCGCGACCGGGCGCACGGGCAGCACCCCGCGCAAGCCCGTGCGGCAAACCGGTCTATCAGGCGAAATCGCCCAGCTTTTCCGCTTCTTCCTCGGGCAGGTCGTGCTGCTCGGTCGGGTCGTTGGGGGCGACCGTGTCGTGCTCTTTTGACATGTCGCCGGGGTCGGGCTCGTTTCCGGGGATGTGCGTCGGGTTCATCTGTCGTCTCCTGTGTGATGCGTGGGCAACGCATGGGCGGGTGGAAATGGTCAATTCGGGATGCGGGTTTGGGCGCTGGGGCTGCTCAGGGCGCTTTGACGCAGCCGCGTGGCCGACTTGGGTCCGGAATGTGCCGGACGGTGGATGCCGGCACTTCGGCCGGCATGACGGAGTGGGTGCAGTGATGTTGGCGCGCTGATCAGGAGCGGCAGACGGTGCCGCGCTGCGCTCGACACCCCTCGATCGTCACCCGGCTGCAATGCCGGGCTCTACCGGGCGGCAGATCCCCGCCTAGTGGTGATAGCGAGACCTACGAGTCCATTTTCTGGGCTAGCGTGACGCGCGGCCTTTTGCTTGCGCGGGGTGAAGCGAACCAGCCAGCTTTTCTCACACGACGGGAAAAAAGTGGTGATCGGAAAATAGATCGAATAATTTTTCGCGGAAAGTGGTGAGACATATGCAATATATGAAGCGGTAACCGCGCGTAAAATCCTAACTCGCGATGGTTGATGCGAGAATTGATCAAGACACTTGGTCGGAACGTAAGGGAGATATTTTGTCACCCTCTCGTTTCGAGAAAATACTCCGACTGAAGCGGATATAGTGCAATGGTGACGAAGAGCCAATTCAGACACAGCGCGCTCTTGGTCGTACTCGCCATAGGGTTGTCAAATTGCGAGCAGGCCAACGATGGCCAGAATGCGAACAAGCCGTCTTCCGTGCCTGCGGACGCTGCCCCGTCTGCGAAGGGAAACTTCAGAGTGGTGATTACAGGCAACGGACTACATTCTGGAACCGATACGAATTATGAAAGTGTCTCGGATTGCGCCGCCTTTCAATTGACGCCTGCACAGGTGAAGGAATTTTTCGCACGTGCAGAGACGATCGATGAGCGAACCTACAATCACGAACTGAATATTTCACAGTGCTACGCCAAGGGTGTTGTCTGGCTTGCCAACGGTGAGCACGGCAATTGGGCGATCGATAAATCGCGACGTGGCTACTATACGCGATCGGATGGCACCGGTAAAAATATGTTCTGCCGGGCCTGCTCGAGCTCACTCTATCTGAACGTCGAAGACGTTACATATGACGGTGAGGACGACAACGAATAGCAACGGACGTGAGATAGCGGCGCGGTCACAGGCACGCTCACGAACCGTGGACCGTCTCGCCCCGTTCGAGCATCGCGACGAACTCCGCGATCCGCCTGGCGCGCGTCTCGGGCTTCTTTGCCGTGCCGATGCGGTAGAGGATGGCGTAGCGGTTGGCGCCCTTCAGCGCGGCGAAGAAGGCGGCTGCCGCCGGCGAGGCGTCGAGTGCCGCCTGGAGGTCGGGCGGGACCTCTGCCTTGCTGGCCGGGGCATAGGCGGCGTCCCAGCGACCGTCCGCCCTGGCGGCCTCGACCTCGGCCAGGCCGGCGGCGTGCATCTGGCCGCTTTCGATCAGTTCGGTCGCGCGCGTGCGATTGACCTGCGACCATTTGCTGGCGCGCTTGCGCGGGGTGAAGCGGACCAGCCAGCTTTTCTCGTCATAGGTGTCGAGTTGTCCGTCGATCCAGCCATGGCGCAGGGCCGCGTCGATCGCCTCGGCCCTGGACAGGCTGGCGATGCCCGAGCCCTTCTTGGCAAGCTTCAGCCACAGCCCCTTCGACGATCGCGGTTCCGCCGCCAGCCAGGCGTCGAAGGCAGCGGCATCGGCGAAAGCGATGATCGGCAGACCGGCTCGCAACTCCATCGTTCCCTCGCCCCTCCCTTTTCCGCGTAGCCCGCCAGCGACAGGCAAGCCCGCCTCAGATGCTGCCCTCGTCAAGCGAAAGCAGCGTCGCATTGCCGCCGGCGCTGGTGGTGTCGACCGACACCGAGCGTTCGGCACAGAAGCGGTGGAGATAGTGCGGGCCGCCCGCCTTGGGGCCGGTGCCCGACTGGCCCTCGCCGCCGAAGGGCTGCGAGCCGACCACCGCGCCGATCATCGAGCGGTTGATGTAGAGATTGCCGACACGCGCGCGCATCTCCGCCAGTTCGCCTGAGCGGGCGATGCGGCTGTGCAGGCCCATGGTCAGGCCGAAGCCCTTGGCATTGACCCGCTCGATCGTCTCGGCCAGCTCGCCCGCGGGCCAGGTGGCGACATGGAGGATCGGGCCGAACCATTCGGTCCGCAAATCGTCCATGTCGTCGAGGCGGATCAGCGTCGGCGGGACGAACCGCCCGGTGCCGGGCACCGGCAGCGTCTTGACCCAGCGCGCCTTGGCGGACTCGCGATAGGCCATCAGCTTGTCATAGGCGCCGTCGTCGATCACCGGGCCGACATCGGTCGCGGGATCGCCGGGATCGCCGATCACCAGCAGCTCCATCGCGCCCTTCAGCATCTCGATCACCGTGTCGGCGATCTCCTCCTGCAACAGCAGCAGGCGCAGCGCCGAGCAGCGCTGACCGGCCGAGCGGAAGGACGAGGTCAGGACATCGGCCACCACCTGTTCGGGCAGCGCGGTGGAATCGACGATCATCGCGTTGATGCCGCCGGTCTCCGCGATCAGCGGCACCAACGGGCGATCGTCGCCATCGAGCAGCGCGCGGGCGATCTTCTTCGCGGTCGGCGTCGATCCGGTGAAGGCGACACCGGCGATGCGCGGGTCGGCCGTCAGTGCCGCGCCCACCTCCGGCCCGCCGGGGACCAGGATCAGCGCGTCCTGCGGCACGCCCGCCTGATGCGCCAGCCGGACCGCGGCGCGGGCGATTGCCGGGGTCTGGGGCGCCGGCTTGGCCACCACGGTGTTGCCCGCCACCAGTGCGGCCGCGGTCTGGCCAAGGAAGATCGCCAGCGGGAAGTTCCACGGCGCGATCGTCGCCCACACGCCGCGCCCTTCCATGCGCAGCTCGTTGCGCTCACCGGTCGGCCCGGGCAGCGCGATCGGCGCGAGGCCGCGGCGCGCCTGCATCGCATAATAGCGGCAGAAATCGGCCGCCTCGCGCACTTCGCCCAGCGCATCGGGGATCGTCTTGAACGCTTCCTTGACCGCCAGCGCCATCAGCTCGATCCTGTTCGCCTCGAGCAGGTCGGCCAGCCGCTCCAGCGTAGCAGCGCGCGTCTCGATGCTCTCGTCCGACCAGCCGGTGAAGGCGGCCTGGGCGCGCGAGACCGCATCGCCGACCGACACGCTCGCCGCGCCCTCGGGCACGAACGGGAAGGCGCCGATCGCCTCGGCGGTCTTGTGCAGGATCGAGCGCTCCTGAAGATCGATGCCGCCCGAATTGGCCCATTCGCCGAACAGGTCCCTGGGTAGCGGGATGTTGGGGTGCCGCGTGCCGCCGACCGAGCCGATCTTGCCCACCGGGTCGGCGAGCAATTCCTCTTCGGACAGATGCTCGTCGGCCAACTGGTGGACGAAGCTGGAATTGGCGCCATTCTCGAGCAGGCGGCGGACCAGATAGGCAAGCAGGTCGCGGTGACCGCCGACCGGGGCATAGATGCGGCAGTGATAGCCCTCTTCCTGGACCAGTCGCTCGTACAGCCCCTCGCCCATGCCGTGCAGCCGCTGGAACTCGAAGTCGCGCGACTTTCCGGCCCATTCGAGGATGGTCGCGACGGTCAGCGCATTGTGGCTGGCGAAGGCGGGGACGATGTTGGTCGCATCCAGCATATCGCGCGCGCAGGCGAGATAGGACACGTCGGTCGCCGCCTTGCGCGTGAAGAGCGGGTAATCCTCCAGCCCCTCGACCTGGGTGCGCTTGATCTCGCTGTCCCAATAGGCGCCCTTGACGAGGCGGACATTCATCGGTCGGCCGAGCTGGTCGGCCCAGGCGATCACCGCGCGGGCACGCTTGCCATAGGCCTGGACCGCCATGCCATAGCCATCCCAGCCCTTCAGCTCGGGGCGGCGCGCGACCGACCCGATGATGTCGAGCGACATGTCGAGCCGCTCGCTCTCCTCGGCGTCGACGGTCAGATGGATGCCCTGCGAGCAGGCCTCCGACGCCAGCTGAGCCAGCATGTCGGTGAGTTCGGGGACGCATTTCTCATATTGCCCGACTTCGTAGCGGGCATGCAGCGCCGACAGCTTGACCGAGACCGAATGGCCCGACTTGGGATCGCGGCCGACCGCACGGATCGCGTCGAAATAGGCGCCGAAATAGCGTTCGGCATCGGCCCTCATCCGCGCCGCCTCGCCCAGCATGTCGAAGCTGGCGGTAAAGCCCTTGTGCTCGGGCCGGGCCATGCGCTTTCGCGCCTCGTCGATGGTGCGGCCCATCACGAAGACCTCGCCCATCATCTTCATCGCCGCGCCGACCGCCTGGCGCACGAACGGCTCGCCGGCGCGCGAGATCAGGCGGCGCAGCACACCGCCCTGTTCGCCGATCACCGCGCGGCCGAGCATCAGGCCCCAGGTCGCGGAATTGACCAGCATCGAGTTCGACTTGCCCGAATGCGCCTTCCAGTCGGCATCGCCCAGCTTGTCGGCGATCAGCAGGTCGGCGGTCTCCGGATCGGGCACACGCAGGAACGCCTCGGCCAGGCTGAGCAGCGCGACGCCCTCGGACGAGTTCAGTCGGTATTCCTGGAGGAACTGGTTCACCCAGCCGCGATTCTGCGCCGCGCGCAGGTCCGCCAGCAGTGCGGCGGCATGGCCGAGCACGCGTCCGCGCGACTCAGGCGAGACCCGCGCCCGTTCCAGAAGCGGTTTTAGAACATCGGGTTCGCTGGCGCGATGCAGGCCGGCCATGGAAGCGCGGGGGTTGGACGCTACGTCAATCGGCATTTTCGTTTTTCCGGTCTCTTTGGACTTGCGGCGCACCCGCGCCGCTCACTAGATGGGCTCGCGCGCTATGCGAAAAAAGCGGCGGGAGGGATAGTCTCTGTGGATACGATCACCGTTCAGCAGATGGCCGAAACCGTCGGGACCGAGCGGGTCTCCGACTGGCTGGAGGTCACGCAGGAGCGGATCGACCGCTTTGCCGAGGCGACCGGCGACCATCAGTTCATCCATGTCGACCCCGAACGCGCGGCACAGACCCCGTTCGGCGGCACGATCGCGCACGGCTTCCTGTCGCTGTCGCTGATGCCGGTGCTGGCGCAGAGCACCGGCGCGCCGCAGATCGAGGGCGCGCGGATGGGCGTCAATTACGGGGGCAACAAGACCCGCTTCCTGACCCCGGTCCGGTCGGGCAAGCGCGTGCGCGGCCGGTTCAAGCTGCTCAAGTTCGTCGAGCGCCAGCCGGGCGTGTGGGAACAGGTCACCGAATTCACGCTGGAGATTGAAGGCGAGCCCAAGCCCGCGCTGATCGCGGAATGGATCTCGCTGATCTACGTCTGAACCATCGCGACATGGCCGGCCGCGCGGCGGCGGGCCCACAGAAAGGAAGAACATCATGCGTTCCGCAGTCATCGTCTCCACCGCCCGCACGCCGATCGGCCGCGCCTATCGCGGCGCGTTCAACAACCTGCCCTCGCCGACGCTGGCGAGCCACTCGATCAAGGCGGCGGTCGAGCGCGCCGGGATCGACGGCGCGGAAGTCGACGATGTCGTGTTCGGCTGCGCGCTGCAGCAGGGGCATCAGGCGGGCAATATCGCGCGCACCTCGCTGCTGCGCGCCGGCCTTCCGGTCAGCGTGTCGGGCATGTCGCTGGACCGGCAATGCTCGTCGGGCCTGATGGCGATCGCCACCGCGGCGAAGCAGATCGTCAGCGATCAGATGGACATCACCATCGGCGGCGGCGTGGAGAGCATCAGCCTGGTCCAGACGCCGCAGATGCGCGTGGCGCCCGATTACGAGCTGCTGGCGATCCACAAGGACGTCTATATGCCGATGCTGCAGACCGCCGAGGTGGTCGCCAAGCGCTATAACATCAGCCGCGACGTCATGGACGAGTACGGCTTCCAGTCGCAGCAGCGCACCGCGGCGGCGCAGGCTGCCGGCCTGTTCGACCAGGAGATCATCCCCGTCACCGCGACGATGAACATCGTCAACAAGGAGACGAAGGAAGTCACGACGAAGGAAGTGACGCTGACCAAGGACGAGGGCAACCGGCCCGAGACGACGCTGGAGGGCCTGAAGGCGCTGCAGACCGTGATCCCCGGCGGCACGATCACCGCGGGCAATGCCAGCCAGCTGTCCGACGGATCCTCGGCTTCGGTACTGATGGAAGAGAAGCTGGCCGAGAAGCGCGGGCTGCAGCCGCTGGGCCGCTATGTCGGCATGGCGGTGGGCGGCGTCGAGCCCGACGAGATGGGCATCGGCCCGGTCGTGGCAATCCCCAAGCTGCTCGAGCGCTTCAACCTGAAGATGAACGATATCGGCCTGTGGGAACTGAACGAGGCGTTCGCGGTGCAGGTGCTGTACTGCCGCGACAAGCTGGGCATTCCCGACGAGCTGCTGAACGTAAATGGCGGCTCGATCTCGATCGGCCACCCCTATGGCATGACCGGCGCGCGCTGCACCGGCCATGCGCTGATCGAGGGCAAGCGCCGCGGGGCGAAGTACGTCGTGGTCACGATGTGCATCGGCGGCGGCATGGGCGCGGCGGGGCTGTTCGAGGTCTTGTAAGCGTTTGTTTTCCTCCCCCGGAGCCGCAGGCTCCTGGGGAGGAGATTTATGGGTACGCCCCTCCCCCTCCCCGCGTTTGCCTTTCGGTAACCCCTGTTAGCGATAACCGCCCTTGGACCTTCATCGAAGGCCGTAGGGAGGGATCATGGAACAGGGCATGGCGCTGGTCGCCGATATCGGGCGGCAGTCGGTTCGGTTCGGGCTGACCGGGGGCGGGCATGGGCTCGCGCCGCGCGATGTGCGCAAGTTCCTGACCGCCGAGCATCCGACCTTTACCAGCGCGCTGGTGTCGTACCTGACCGCGGTCGACCTGCGCGATGCGCGGCTGCCCAGCGTGCTGGCGGTGGCGGGCGCGGCGCGGGGCGACCTGATCAACTTGACGGGCAGCCGCTGGTATATCTCGCTGTCGGGAGTCGAGGCGGTGCTGCGCGAGCCGCCGATGGCGCTGAACGAATGCGCCGCCAATGCACTGGCGCTCAGCCAGCTGCCCGCGGGCGCGTTCACCCCGCTACGCGGGCCTGCGCCGCGCGAGGTGCGGCCGGGCGGCAATTATGTCGTGATCGGCACCGGCACCGGGCTGGGCGTCGCCGCGCTGGTGACCGCCGGCGACCGGCTGGTCCCGGTGCAGAGCGAGGCTGGGCATATGGGCTTCATCCCCGCCACCGCCGACGGCCAGCGCTTCGCCGATTTCTGTCGCGCGCGCGGCATCCAGACCGAGGTCGAGACGCTGATCAGTGCCAACGGGCTGTTGCTTGCCCATGAGGCGCTGGGCGGGAAGAAGCTGCTGAAGCCGGAGGACGTCACCCGCAATACCGGACGCGACGAGACCTGTACCGCGGCGGTGCGGCTGTTCGTCGAGCAGCTCGGCGCCTTTGCCGGCGATCTGGCGCTGGCGTTCGGGGCGTGGGACGGCATTTTCCTGACCGGCAGCATCGCGCGCGCGCTGCACCTGCAGCTGATGGACCCCGCCTTTCGCCAGCGGATGGAGGCCAAGGCGAGCTTCCGTCGCCAGCTGAGCGAGGTGCCGGTCGCGCTGGTCAATCGCAACGACCTGGAATTGCTGGGCGCGGCGACCGCGTTCGGGAACGCCTGAACCCCCTGCCCGTTCTCGCTGCAACCCCTTTCAGGAGAGCAAGCATGGACGAGAACGCCAATCCCGCCGAAGTCCGCGACCGGATGTGGAAGAAGATGGCGAAGAGCCCCTTCGTCATGGTGTCGCGGATCGGCGCGACCGATCACGCGCTGCCGATGACTGCGCAGCTGGACGAGGATGTCGAGGGCAAATTCTGGTTCTATACCAGCAAGGACAATCGCATCGCGCCCGGCGGCCCGGCGATGGTGCATTTCGCATCGAAGGATCATGTGATCTTCGCCTGCATCAAGGGCACTCTGGTCGAGGAAACCGACCCGGCGATCATCGACAAATACTGGTCGAACATGGTCGAGGCCTGGTTCGAGGGCGGTCGCAACGATCCGAAGCTGATGATGCTGCGCTTCGAGCTGGACGATGCAGAGATCTGGGAAGGCGATGAATCGCTGAGCGGCAAGTTCAAGATGCTGACCGGCCAGACGATCAAGCCCGAGGAAGCCGGCCGCCACGTCGAGACCGCGCTGTAATCCACGCCGGGGCCGCGCCGCTTGACGCGGCCCCGTTCGCGTCCCATCGCCATCCGCCATGGGGCCGTCGCTCGCACATCGCATCCGGATCGAGGCGCACGCCGTCTGGCTGGCGGTGCGCGATCCGCGAACGCCGCTGCACGCGCGGCTGTTTGGCCTGTTCGTCGCTGCCTATGCGCTGTCGCCGATCGACCTGATCCCCGACTTCATCCCCGGCATCGGCCTGCTGGACGACGCCGTCCTGATCCCGATCGGCGTGTGGCTGTTCGAGAAGATGGTGTCGCCCGCGATACTGGCCGAACATCGCGCAACGGCAACCGAGGCTGCCGAGCGGCCGGTATCCTGGTGGGGCGTGCTGATCGTCGTCGCGATCTGGGCGGCGCTGGCCTGGCTGGCCTGGTCGATCGTCGCGTTCAACTACGAGTGAAAAGGGCCGGAGCGTCTCCGCCCCGGCCCTGAACATCCACGAACGCCGAACCGATCAGTCGCTGTGCGCAGCGATCCACTGCTCGACGACCGGGGCAATCTTGGTGCGCCACTTGGAGCCGTTGAAGATGCCGTAATGGCCCACGCTCGGCGCCATGTGATACTGCTTCATCGCGTCCGGCAGCGACGTCGCCAGCGTCAGCGCCGCCTTGGTCTGGCCGAGGCCCGAGATATCGTCGCGCTCGCCCTCGATCGCCAGCAGCGCGATGTCGGTGATCGCACCCGGATCGACCCGGCGGCCGCGGTGCATCAGCTCGCCCTTGGGCAGCGCATGCGTCTGGAAAACAACGTCGATCGTCTGAAGATAGAATTCGGCGGTCATGTCGCACACCGCGCGATATTCGTCGTAGAATGCCATGGTGGCATCGGCGCTCTCGCCGTCGCCCTGGACCAAGTGCTTGAACAGCTCGAAATGCGAAATCATGTGGTTGCCGAGGTTCATCGTCATGAAGCCGGCAAGCTGCAGGAAGCCCGGATAGACGCGGCGTCCGGCACCCGGATAGGTGACCGGCACGCTGGCGATGACGTTGCGTTCGAACCAGGCGAAGGGTCGCTCGGTCGCCAGCAGGTTGACCGCGGTCGGCGCCTCGCGCGTGTCGACCGGACCGCCCATCATGGTCAGCGTCTTCGGGCGGCAGGGATGCTTGTCGGCGCTCATCAGCGCCGCGACGGCATAGGCGGGCACAGAGGGCTGGCAGACGGCGAGCATGTGCGATCCCGGGCCCATCAGCTCGAGGAATTCGACCAGATAGTCGACATAGTCGTCGAGATCGAAGCGCCCATCCGACAGCGGCACCAGCTTGGCATCGCGCCAGTCGGTGATGTGGACGTCGCAGCTCGGCAGCATCCGCTCGACCGTGCCGCGCAGCAGCGTGGCATAATGGCCCGACATCGGCGCGACGATCAGCAGCTTGGGTCCGCCCTCGACGCCCTTGCGGACAAAGCGCTTGAGCTGGCCGAACGGCTTGCGCAGCACCACTTCCTCGACGACCTCGACCTCGCGACCGTCGATGGTCGTCCGGTTCAGGTTGAACGCAGGCTTGCCGCGCGGGGCCGAGGCATGGGCGAATACCTCGAGCGCCGAGGCGAGCACGGTGCCGCCGCCCATATAGGCGAAGGGGTTGGCGGGGTTCTGAAGCAGGCCTGCGCCGAAATTCGCCATCGCGCTGGCGCCGGCGAGCAGGGACTTCTGGAATTCATAAGCGTCATAGAGCATTTTTGGCGATCCTTCCGCCGTCACCCCCCCAGATGGCGGCGGCACGGCGCGTTTATACCGCAGGGGTCGAGGGGTGCAACGCCGGACCACTACGCATTGATCCCGTTGTCAGGCATGTCCGGCTGGCGGATTTCGATGTTGCGGTTCGTGGCAAAGTAAAACGGATCGTCATGCTGCGCGCATTCTGCGGGGGCTGGCGTGGCGCGGAGCCGTGGGTCCGGGAGTGAGGACGGGTGGACTCCGGCATTTCAGCCGGGGTGACGGCGGGGTGGGTTCGAGCGGAGCGCGCTAGCCGCAGTTGCGCTTTGTCGGACAGTCACATCACCACCCCGTCATGCCGGCCGAAGTGCCGGCATCCACTGCGCGGCACATCCCGGACTGGTGGTTGGACGGGACCTTTGGATCCATATTGCGGGGCTGGCGGGGTGCGCAACCGAGGGTCCGGGATGGAGGATGGGTGGACCCCGGCATTGCAGCCGGGGTGACGAGTAGTGGGATGGGTCTGTCGCCCGTTACTCCGCCAGAGCAATGAATGCACATCCCCAGGTTTCCCCGCGCGGACAATCGCGCTAGGTCGCAGCCGCCATGGCCGAAGATCCCTCCGTCGCTCCCCAGCCCCAGACTGCGCCCCAGTCGAGCCGCAAGCTGAGCAACCTGCTCGTCGTGTGGAGCTTCACGCGCCGCTATCCGGTGCAACTCGTGGTCGCGATCCTGGCGCTGATCACCTCGGCGGTGGCGACGCTGTGGATTCCGCGCACCTTTCAGAAGGTGGTCGACAACGGCTTTTCGCAGGGCGGCGACATCAGCCGGATCGGTGTCTATTTCCAGGGCCTGCTGGCGGTCGTCGTGATCCTGGCGGTGGCGACGGCGGTGCGCTTCTATTTCGTATCGTGGCTGGGCGAGCGCACGGTGGCCGACATGCGCGCCGCGGTACATCGCAACCTGCTGCGCCTGCCCCCGCGCTGGTTCGAGGAGAACCGTCCTTCGGAGATCGCGTCGCGGCTGACATCGGACACCGCGATCGTCGAGCAGGTGGTGGGCAGCACCGTGTCGACCGCGCTGCGCAACCTGCTGATGGGCGTGGGCGGCATCATCTACCTGTTCGCGCTTTCGCCGCGGATCGCCACCTATCTGATCATCGGCATCCCGGTCATCGTGCTGCCGATCGTCTGGCTGGGCGGGCGCGTGCGGGCGCTGTCGCGGTCGAGCCAGGACCGGATCGCCGATATCGGCGCGATCGCGTCGGAGACGCTGGGCGCGATGCGCATCGTCCAGGCGTTCGGCCAGGAAAGGCGCGAGAGCGCCCGGTTCGATGCCGCGGTCGCGCGGGGCTTCGCCGCGGCCAAGCGCCGCTTCGCGCTGCGGGCGATCATGACCGCCTTGGTCATCGGGTTGCTGTTCACCGCGATCGTGCTGATCATGTGGGACGCGGTGTCGGGCGTGGCTGCGGGCCGCATCTCGGGCGGCGCGATCACCGCGTTCGTGATCACCGCCGGGCTGGTCACCGGATCGTTCGGCGCGCTGACCGAAGTCTATGGCGACCTGCTGCGCGCATCGGGCGCCGCGAGCCGGCTGGCCGAACTGCTGCAGGAGCAGCCCGAGATCGCGCCGCCGGCCAATCCGGTCGCCCTGCCCCAGCCGCCCCAGGGCGGAATCGCGTTCGAGTCCGTCACCTTCCGCTACCCGACCCGGCCCGAGGTCGCGGCGCTGCGCGACTTCACCCTGACGATTCAGCCGGGCGAGACGGTGGCCGTGGTCGGCCCTTCTGGCGCGGGCAAGTCGACATTGTTCCAGCTGGTTCAGCGCTTCTATGACCCCGAGAGCGGCGAGATCCGCGTCGACGGCGTGCCGGTGAAGCAGGCCGATCCGGCCGACATTCGCGGCCGCATGGCGATGGTGCCGCAGGAGACGGTGATCTTCGCCGCCAGCGCGCGCGACAATCTGCGCTACGGCGCCTGGGATGCCAGTGACGAGGCGATCTGGGCAGCGGCTGAGGCGGCGAACGCGGCGGAGTTCCTTCGCGAGCTGCCCGAGGGGCTCGACACCTTCCTCGGCGAAGGCGGTGCGCGGCTGTCGGGCGGGCAGCGTCAGCGGATCGCGATCGCCCGCGCACTGCTGCGCGATGCGCCCATCCTGTTGCTGGACGAGGCGACCAGCGCGCTGGACGCCGAAAGCGAGCGGCTGGTCCAGGATGCGCTGGAGCGGCTGATGCAGGATCGCACGACCCTGGTCATCGCCCACCGGCTGGCGACGGTGCGCGCGGCGGGCCGGATCGTGGTGATGGACGAGGGTCGCATCGTCGAGAGCGGTACGCATGCCGAGCTGGTCGCGCAGGGCGGCCTCTATGCCCGGCTGGCGGCGCTGCAGTTCAACGAGGCGGCCTGACCGCGCGTCGCGCCCGCCTGCTCGAAATCCTGTAGCCAATCCCGGCCGCGCATGGCACCACGTCCGCGGTTTTAGAAAATCCGGTATGCAACCGGAAGCGGGAGAGCGACATGGCCGAGTTCGACATCATCATCTATGGCGCGACCGGGTTCACTGGTCGGCTGGTCGCGGAATATCTGTCGCAGCATTATGCCGGTGGCAGCGTCCGCTGGGCGATGGCCAGCCGGTCGCTGACCAAGCTGGAGCAGGTGCGCGACGAGATCGGCGCGCCGGCGGACACGCCGCTGCTGACCGCCAATGCCGATGACGCTGCTGCCTTGAAGGCGATGGTGGCCCGGGCAGCGGTGGTGATCACCACGGTCGGCCCCTATCAGCTCTATGGCGAGCCGTTGCTGGCGGCGTGCGTCGAGACCGGCACCGGCTATGTCGATCTGTGCGGCGAGCCCAACTGGATGCACGACATGATCGCCAAATATGATGCCGCAGCGAAGGCGAGCGGCGCGCGGATCGTGTTTTCCTGCGGGTTCGACTCCATCCCGTTCGACCTGGGCGTCTGGGCGGCACAGCAGGCGGCGATCGCCCGCTTCGGCGGGCCGGCGCCGCGAGTGAAGGGCCGGGTTCGTTCGATGAAGGGCACCTTCTCGGGCGGCACCTTCGCCAGCGGCAAGGCGACGGCGATGGCGGCGGCGAAGAATCCGTCGGTGCTGAAGGTGATGATCGACCCGTTCGCGCTGACGCCGGGCTTCACCGGCCCCGCCCAGCCCAAGGGCATGCTGCCCGAATATGACGAGGCGGTCGGCGGCTGGGTCGCGCCGTTCATGATGGCGGTGATCAACACCAAGAATGTCCATCGCACCAATTTCCTGGCCGGCCACCCCTATGGCGCGGACTTTCGCTATGACGAGATGATGGTTGCCCCCGGCCTGGGCGATCTGGGCAAGGCGGCGGCCGAGGCGATCGCCAAGATGAATCCGATGAGCGCCGAGAAGGGCCCCGCCCCCGGCGAAGGGCCGTCCAAGGAAGAACGCGACACCGGCCATTACGACATCGCCTTCATCGCCGAGATGCCCGACGGCCGCCGTGTCATCACCAGCGTGAAGGGTGATCGCGATCCGGGCTATGGATCGACGAGCAAGATGATCGTCGAGGCAGCCTTGTGCCTGGTGCGCGACGTCGAGGGCGACAAGGGCGGCATCTGGACGGCGGGCGCGATCATGGCCGAGCCGCTGAAGGCGCGGCTGGAGGCCAATGCCGGGCTGACCTTCACGGTCGAGTAAGCCGACGGCTCAGCCGCGATAGAGGAAGGTGAGCGCCAGGGCCGAGGCGATGGCGGTGGCGATGACGATCGGCACCGCCCGCCGGCGGCGCCGGTCGACGTCGGCGCGGCACGCGGCAAGATCCACCCAGTAGCGCCGATGCCCCGCCTGCCGGACCAGTCCGCGCGCCAGCATCGCATCGAACTCGCGCCGGTAGAGCGGTGTCGTCGGCAGGTAAAAGACCGCCTCCTCCGCCTCGATCGCATGAAACGCCATGAAATGGCCGATGATGCGATACCGGACCCGTGCGACCAGCGCAACGATACTCAGGACCGGGGACGATCGCATTGCTGATCCTCTTCACGTAAGACTTTACTCGGGCGCGACGGATGCGCCACCTGCGCGCAAGGGAGGGTGATCGATGATCCGCACGCTGCTGGCAATCTTCGCGATGTTGCTATGGACCGGGACAGCGCGCGCGCAGCCGGTGGACGACCCCAACTACACCACCCAGAACCTGATCATCGTCAACGATGCCGGCGAGGTGCTGTTGCAGCGCAACTTCATGGGGTGGAGCACTCCGGGCGCACGCTATGACAAGCGACTGACGATCCAGGAGGGGCTGGCCGACCTCGCCCGCACCTATGGCGTCGAAATCGGCGAGGTGCGCCTGGCCGGGCTGTTCAGCTATCGCTACGGCTACACCCCGGCGATCTCGACCCGGTCGCACTATCGCGCCCAGTTGACCGGCGGTGCGGCGCGAGCGCCGGCGGGGTTCGACGAACTGCGCTGGTTCGCGCCCGATGCGGCGATCGCAGCGATCGCGTCGGACAGCCAGAAGTCGCCACCCGCGCTGGTCGAGCTGATGCGCCAGATGCTCGGCCGGCCGGAGACGATCTGGACGGGCGCCTTCTACATCTGGCAGGACGGCGAGTCGTATCGCAGCACGATACTGGAGCCGTTCGCACCGCTGGGCCAGACCCGGTGAGCGCGCTGCCATTGGCACTTGCGGCCGCGCTGGCCGCGGACGGCGCCTGCCTGGCGATCGAGCGCGGCGACCAGGGGACTCCGGTAGTCGCCGCGCGCGTGAACGGCGGCGAGCCGCTGTCCTTCATCCTCGATACCGGTTCGAGTGGCACGACCATCGACCCCGCCACCGCCGCGCGCCTGGCCTTGCCGCGCGACGCCGCAACCGAGACCGCCCAAGGCATGGGCGGCGAGATCACGGTGCGATATCATCAGGTTGCAAGCTTCGACGCAGGTCCGCTCAGCCTGCGGAATGTCGCCCTTCCCTCGATCGAGGCGCCCGACCTGACCAGCCACCGCATCGTCGGACTGGCCGGGACCGACCTGTTCGGCGACCGGCTGACATGGTGGACGCCGGGCAGCAGCTGCGTGAAGATCGCGCCGGGTGGCGGTCGCCCGGCGGGACGCGGCTGGCGCAGGGTCGCGGTGAACTGGGTCCAACCGTGGAAGATCATGCTGCCGATCCGGATCGGCAATGCCGATGGCTGGGCACTGCTCGACACCGGCGCACAATATACAACGCTGAACCCCGCCTTCGCCACTGCAGCAGGGATCGATCCGGCGAAGACGAGGCCGGCGGGTTCGATAGCGGGCATCGACGGCCGCGAGTTGCCGCTGAGCCAGGCGACCGTCGCCAATGTTCAAGTCGGTATGTGGCGCTGGACATCGGCGCCGGTTCGGGTCGGCGACCTGCTGGTGTTCGGCCGGCTGGCCATGGCGGGCGATCGGCTGGCGATCCTGGGCATGGACTGGCTGGAGGCGCGCGGTTTCGCCGTGGACTATCGGACGAGGACCGTCTGGCAGCACCGCGGCGAGGATGGAAAGGTGGTGGAATGATCCGGTTCCTTGCCTGGCTGGCGGCAGCGCTGCTGGCAACCGCACCCCAGGCCGCACCGGCACAGACGCTGGATGCGCGGCCGAGCATGGCGATCACATTCGACGACCTGCCCATGGCCGGCGCAGGCGATGTTCCGGTGGCCGATGCGCGCGCCGCCAATCGCGCGATCGTCCGGGCGCTGCGCCGGAAGCGGGTGCCCGCGACCGGATTCGTGACCGAGCAGAATGTGACCGAGCTTGGCGACGCTGGCCGACGGCTGGTGCGCGACTGGATCGCCGCGGGGCTGGACCTGGGCAATCACGGCGCGACCCATGCCGATATCAACGGGCTCGATATCGCCGCAATCCGCACCGAGATCGAAGCGGGCGAGCGGACGATCCGCCCGCTTGCCGAACGCTATCGCCGGCCGCTGCGCTTCTATCGCTTCGCCTATAATCATGTCGGCGACACCGAGGCGAAGCGGGTGGCGATCGAAGGAGTGCTTGCCGAGCGCGGTTATCGACTGGCGGCATCGACGATCGATACGTCGGACTATCTGTTCAACCGCGGTTATGTTCGCGCCGCCGCCGATCCGGCGCTGAGGGCGCGGATCGTCGGCGCCTATCTGGACCATAGCCGGGTGCAGATCCGCTATTATCAGGACCTTGGCCGCCAGGTGCTGGGCCATGCGCCGCCCGCGATCATGCTGCTCCATGTCTACGAGATCAACGCGGCGAGGCTGAACGACCTGATCGCACTGTTCCGCGCCGAAGGCTTCAGCTTCGTCTCGCTTGCCGACGCGCAGGCCGACCCCGCCTATGCCACCCCACCGCCGGTCGCGACGAAGTTCGGCCCGATGTGGGGCTATCGCTGGGCCCAGGCGTACGGCGTGCGCGTCGATGGCTCGAAGGAGCAGGAACCACCGGCGTGGATCGCCACCTATGGCGCGACGGGGACCCTGCCCCCGTCGCCGTGACGTCATAATCACGTCCGGACCGCCAGCGCGCGCTCCGGACGGTTCAGCCTTTAATAGCCGATATGGGTCTCGAACTTGCCGACGATCGAGGCCCAGAATTCCAGATTGTCGATGAACAACAGTCGCGACACGCCGCCATCGTCCAGGTCGATGTCCATCTGGATGATCGGATCGCCTTCCTTGTCGAGATGAGCGCGTCCGAACCGCTGGTTGCGGTTCCATTCATTGATCCGCTCGAGCGAGATCTTCTTGCTGAGATCATATCCGGCGTGGAGCTGCACGGTGGCGCAGGCCTTGTGATCGGTGCAGTTGTAGAAGAACACGAAGAAGCTGGTGCCGTCGATTTTAGCCGAGATCTTGGGATCGCCCAGATCGTCCTTGCCCAGCGTCGCGTCGGTATAGCCGCCGGCCTTCATCGCCGCGAGCACCGATTGCGGATCCTGCGCGCGCACCATCTGCGCGGCCGCCGGCAGCGCGGTGGTGGCGCCGGCGATCAGCGCCAGCGTCGCGATTGCGGTACGAATGCGGTTGGTCATCACCCCCCCCTTATCTGCACGGCACGTTAGCTAACCGAGCCAGCGGGGGATGCAAGGGCGAAGATCGGCCTGTCAGCCTAGAGGAGAAAGCAGGTTCTCCCCGTCAGGCTGCACGCGACCCCCTCAAGAGGCAAGATCCCTTCTCGAAGCCGATCACAACGGAGTTTCAGAATCCGAGACTGTCGATGCACAGACTTCTATGCGCACGTCAGTCGTCGATTTTCTTCGACGTCAGCAACCACAATTGGTTCCGCTCGCTGTCGCCGGGAAATCGAATTCAATTAAGCTAGCGGCATCAACGATATCCGAGATGCTTTTCGAACGCGCCGACCAGCCCTGCCCAGCCTCGGAATTTAGCGCTGAATCTCTCGGTTGAGATGCCGCCTCCACTCAAATCGATATCCATCTTGAGGACCAGATTCGCCTCATCGTCAAGATAAGCGCTCGCGAAGCGCCACATTTTGTTCCACTTATTAATCTTCTCCCAGCCTAGCCCATCCTTTCGAGCATATCCGGCGGCAAACTGAACCGTCTCGCAATCCTTGTTCGCGGTGCAGTTACGGAACGATATGGTAGTCACGACGACACCGTTGCGCTCGATCTTGATTATCGGCACGCCCGACTCGGTCTTGCCGAGAGTCGCCGAATTGCCTTCGGCCTTCACGACATCGAGGACAGATTGCGGACTGGCGGCGGTCACCATCTGCGCGGCAGCGGGAAGTGACCCCACCGAACCGACGACAAGCGTGATCGCAGCAAGTGCGGTACGAGTGGGATGTATCATCAGGCCCCCTAAATCTGCACGGTTCCGTAGCTAACGGTGGGTCGTAGATGCAAGTGAAACACGATTGGGATTCGGATCAGTCGCGATCACCATTTGCGCTGCAGCCCGCAGCGCGGCTGCCGACCGGGCGGCGGCGGTGCAACACGAAGCCGGCCCACTTAATGCCGTAGAATCTTCACTGAGCCGGTGCGACAGCGCGACGCCGACATGCACCGGCAAACCCGGTCATTGCCAGCGTTGCTCAGGAGGCCAGATACTTTTCGAATCCCGTAACGACCGCCGCCCAGAATTCCAGATGGTCGATGAAAAGCGCCTGCGACATGCCTCCGTCGTCCAGGTCGATATCCATCCGGATCACCGGATCCTTGTCCTTGTCGAGCGACGCCCTGCCGAAACGGCGCGTGTCGTTCCATTCGTTGATCTTCTCCAGCGGGATCGGGGCCTTTGCACGATAGGCGGTGTTCAACTGAATGGTCGCGCAATCCTTATTGTTCTTGCAGTTATAGAAGAATACCGCGAACTCCGTGTCGTTGAACTCCGCAGTGATCGTCGGATCGCCGCCCTTGTCGGTACCGAGAGTGGCGTCCGAATAGCCACCGGCCTTCATCGCCGCGAGCACCGATTGCGGATCCTGCGCGCGCACCATCTGCGCCGCCGCCGGCAGCGCGGTCGTGGCGCCGGCGATCAGCGCCAGTGTCGCGATTGCGGTACGAATGCGGTTAGTCATCAATCCCCCCTTATCTGCACGGCACGGTAGCTAACGCGGGCGCTGGAGGATGCAAGATCGAAGACGGCTGCCGAAGGCCCTGCCGATGTTCGGTCACGTTCCGGATCTGGCAGGCACGCGCCGATCTCAGCGCGCGAGGAACTCCTCGAACGTGGCGACCACAGTTTCCCAGAACTCCAGATTGTCGACGAACAGCGCCTGCGGCATGCCCCCGTCGTCCAGATCGAGGTCCATCCGGATCAGCGGATCATTTTCTTCGTCCAGCGCGGCCCTGCCGAAGCGTCGGGTGTTGTTCCACTCGTTGACCCGCTCGAGCGAGATCGGCTTTTCGGCCTTGTAGGTAGTATAGAACTGGACCGTCGCGCAGTCCTTGTTGTCGGTGCAATTGTAGAAGAACACGCCGAACTGCGTGTCGCGGGTCTTGGCGGTGATGTGCGGATCGCCGCCCTTGTCGGTGCTGAGCGTGGCATCGGCATAGCCACCCGCCTTCATCGCCGCGAGCACCGACTGGGGATCCTGGGCCCGCACCATCTGCGCCGCGGCGGGGCACGCCATGGATGCGCCGGCAATCATCGCCAGCACGGAGATTGCGGTACGAATGCGAACGGTCATCCAAGTCCTTTGATCTGCCTGTCGTCTCGGCTAACGGAGCGGTGCGTCAATGCAAGGAAACCCCGACGGTCGGACAGGCGCACGGGACGGGCCGGGCGATACCCGGCCCGTCCGGCAGGTCAGATCATCCGGCGCGTGCCCCATGCCTGGCGCACGACCGGGCCGGTGATGACGCGCGAGCCATAAGCGCGGGCGATCGTCGCGGTCTGATCGGAATTCATGTACACCACACGCGTTCCGGCCGGCGTCAGCGGCTCGATCGCGGTGATCGCG
Organism: Sphingomonas sp. BL-S-25; assembly: GCF_055521555.1. Lineage (NCBI taxonomy): Bacteria > Pseudomonadati > Pseudomonadota > Alphaproteobacteria > Sphingomonadales > Sphingomonadaceae > Sphingomonas > Sphingomonas sp. BL-S-25. The sequence goes on along the minus strand of NZ_CM145486.1, from coordinate 3,390,621 downwards.
GCGCCCTTCTTGGCGGACATGGCGATGACTTCGGCAACGGTAGCCTTGATGTTCAGAGCACGGGACATGGATGTTCCTTTTCGGCAAAAAGCGAGAGCAGGCGGCGCTTGCGCGCGGGCGAGGAAGCTGGCGCGCGAAGCGAAACCGCCTCGACCGCGGGCGGGAGCGGCGACGCTCCGGAACTCTGGAATTTGGGAAGCACGCAATGCTCCAGCACGGAGCGAAAGCGGATGCATCTCTCAGTCGCGTCCTGCTCGTGGCGGAAATGACGCGATAGCCTTCATATAGGGTCGGGGCGCGATTTTACCAGCGCAACCTTCGATCCGAAGAAACCGGTCAGCGCCCCGACTGGAAGTCGGCGGCCGCATGCGACAGCGCGGCGCGCAGGGCCGCCTCGCCGCCGCTTTCGGTGAAGAAGATCGCCAAGGTGTCGCCGCGTGCGGCCGCAACCATCGGGGTGCGAATCTTGCTATTGTTGAAGAACTGCTTGTCGCCCAGCAGCGGGCGCGCCCGGGCCGCGGCGACGGCCGGGTCGGGATAGCGGATCACGAGCACCCCGGCATGACGGCGGATTCCGTCAGCGGGGGTGAAGCGGACATCCTGCCCGTGTTTCGACACCGCGCCGTTCAGCAGAGCGGGGTCGATCCGGGTGCGAAGCAGGCGATCTAGATCGAGCGGCGCATAATCTGTGGTCTCGAACCGGGCTGCGTCGCCGGTCAGGCCGTAATCGGCGACAATCCGCGCGCGCAGTTGTGCCTCGGGGGTCACCGCCTGCGCGTTGCCCTGCACCGGATGGGGCGGGGTGGTGCCGCCGGACAGCGTCACGCCGAGGGCGGCGGCACCGCCCAGGAGGCCGGCGGCGAGCAGGCCGACGCGAAGCGCCGGGATCATGGCAACGGCACCAGCGGCGGGCGCGCCGCGCGCTCATAGGTTATCGAGAGGAGACCGGACTTGGCGATCTGGTGCAATTGATCGTTGCGCTTCTTCCCGACGGCGCCGGAAAGCTGGATCAGCAGGTCGTTGAACCGCACGAAGCCACGTGGCCCCATCACCTCAATACAGCCGATCGAGGCGAACACCTCGGTGGCGTTGTCCGGACCGTCGTGGATCAGGAAGTTGCCATAGACCTGCCATCCGCCATTCTCCGGCGAGTTCGCGCTGTGCACCTCATAGGTTGGGATCCAAGTGCGAATGACATGGGTCTGCTGGTCGGCCAGGCCGACGACGCGGGCGGTCGCCCCGTCGGTGCACGAGACGCCGAAGCGCATCACCTCGAAGACATGCGACACGCGGCGTCCGCCCAGCGATCCGGTTACGCTCATATTGTAGGTGGGGACCTGGTAATCGCCGAGATATTTGCCCATCGGATAGGGGAACGTCCTCGCCGTTCCGACCGGCTTGCTGCCCACCTTCAATTCGACTTTGCGCAAGACCTTGCCTCCATCATGGCGAGCACCGGATTAACAGTGGAGCCAACCATCGGCGAGCGCGAGCGATCCCGTCCATCCGCTTCGACGCACGCTCAGCCCCAACCCCGCTGCCGCGCGCGGTCACGCATCGCGTCGATAAAGGCGCGGACCGCGGGCATGGCGGCGCGGCCGGCATCGTAGAGCAGGCTGACCGGAAGCGGCGGCGGGGCGTGATCGGCCAGGATGCGGACGAGGCGGCCGGCGACGATCGCGTCGGCACATTGATAGCTCAGCAGGTTGGCGATGCCGAGGCCGGCCTCTGCCGCGGCCAGCGTGGCGTCGATCGTGTTGACGGTCAGGCGAGGCGTGATGTCCCGTCCCTGCCCCCGCGGCCCGAACGGCCAGGTCGTGCCGGTGCGGACACCATTGCCGGCGATGCAGCGATGAGCGGCAAGCTCGTCCGGCACGGCCGGCGTGCCATGGGCGGCGAGATAGGCAGGGCTTGCGACGATCGCCTGGTCGACCGACCCGATCCGGGTCGTCCGCAGCGCGCTGTCGGCGAGCGGGCCGATCCGCACCGCGACGTCGATCCCCTCCTCTACGATTCGGACATTGCGGTCGATCAGCATCATCCGCGCTGTCAGCCCGTCATGCGCGCCAAGCAGCGCGTCGATCACCGGCAGCACGTGCAGCCGGCCGAACATGACCGGCGCGGTGACGTAGAGCTGCCCGCGTGGCTCCGAGCCCCCGCCCCGTGCGACCTGTTCGGCGTCACGCAGATCGGCAAGGATGGCGCGGGCGCGTTCGAGGAAGGCGGCGCCGTCATCGGTGATCGAGACTGCGCGGGTCGAGCGGTGGAACAGCGTGACGCCGAGATGGCGCTCGAGCGCGGCGACCGCGCGCGTCACAGCGGGCGGCGAGATGCCGAGCGCACGGGCGGCGGCGGCAAAGCCGCGATGTTCCGCCACCGCGACGAACGCGCCGATCATCTCGAACCGGTCCATTATTCCTCAATGCGAAATGGAACGGTTCAATCCTTGCCGATTATCATCGTCGCAGCAACGCATTAGCTTGGCCTGCATGGCGGCGACCTATCTCCACACCCTGTTCGGACCTGGCGCCCGCGCGTTGCAGGAGCTAGCGGGGTCCCGCGCCGCCTATGCGCGGATGGAGGCCGATGCGGACATCGACTGGCTGACCGATCGCGAGGTGGATTTCATCGCCGCGCGCGACAGCTTCTACATGGCCAGCGTCAGCGAGGATGGCTGGCCCTATGTCCAGCATCGCGGCGGCCCCGCCGGCTTCCTGCGGCGGATCGAGCGCAACCGGATCGGGTTCGCCGACTATCGCGGAAACAAGCAATATCTGTCGGCGGCGAACCTGGCGGCGGATGACCGCGTCGCGCTGCTCCTGATGGATTATGCCAACCGGCGCAGGCTGAAGCTGATCGGTCATGCCCGCAGCAGCGACGACCCCGCCGACATCGTGGCGCTGACGAGCCCGGACTATCCGGCGGAGGTCGAGCGCGCCTTTGTCATCGACGTGACCGGCTTCGACTGGAACTGCCCGCAGCATATCACCCCGCGCTTCACCGAAGCCGAGATACGGGAGGCCAGCCAGCCGCTGATCGACGAGATCGCCCGGCTTCGCGCGCGGATCGCAGAATTGGAAGGAGAGCCATCGTGACCAAGGCACTGACCCGCGGCGTACATCATGTCGGGCTGACCGTCCCCGACCTGGACGAGGCGCGCGGATTCTTCTGCGGTGTGCTGGGGTTCGACGAGGTGGGCGGCGTGCCCGACTATCCGTCAATCTTCGTTTCGGACGGCGCGATCCTGCTGACGCTGTGGCGGGCGGCAGATCCGGAGACGGCGCGCGGATTCGACCGGCGGGCCAATATCGGGCTGCATCACCTGTCGCTGGCAGTGGCCGACGATGCCGCGCTCGATACGGTTTGGGACAAGGTTCGGGCGCATCCCGGCGTGACGGTGGACGCGGCCCCCGGACCGATCCAAGTGGGATCCGCGACACGCCACTTCCTGGTCTTCATCCCCGGCGGGATCCGCATCGAGTTCGCGACGCCGTTCGCCTGACGGCCGCGATCAATAGCTCTGGGTCGATTCCTTCTTGCTCTTGATCGCGATGTCGTTGCCGCGAAGCTCGAATTCATAGGTGAACAGGTCGGTGCGCCCTTCCTGCGGCAGGGCGATGGTATAGGACATGCCGACGCCCGCCTTGATGCTGGTGATCCCACCGCCACCGATCGCGCTGTAATTGGCCTTTATATCGTCGAGGATCAGCTCGATCATGCAGGCGGAACGTTCGATCCGGGTAGTGCCGCACGGCTTCGAGGCCGACATGGTGCGTCCTTTCGATTGATCGCGCGCAGCGGTGCGCGCCTGGGGGTCGGGGGTGGCAAGGTCATTCGCGGGGGCGGCTGCATTCGATCCGGAGCAGCCGGCAAGCGCGCTGGTGGCGAGGACCGCTGCGGCGATGCCGATCCTGAGGGTCGTTCCGATGGACATGATCGTCACCTTCCGAACTGCAGGGTGGTAACCAGCTTGCCGGCCTCGAACTCGGCCGTGCTGCGCGGGTAGATGCGTTGCTTGGTCGCCTGGAACGGCTTCACGAATTTCGGCGCCGGATTGTAATAGGGCGAGCGCGCCTCACCCTTGGCGAATGCGTCCATCGCCTCGATCCAGGGCTTGGCATGGGCGACGTCCAACCGCATCCCCGAGCCCATCACGCTGTTCATGTCGGTGTCGGTAATGCCATAGCATGCGCTGGCATTCGTGTTGCCGCCGGGCGGGCAATGCGGCTTGCCGACATCGACATGCGGCAGGCCCAGCAGATGGCCGATCTCATGGACATGCGCGCGTTGCATCACGGTATTGCCCTTGCTGTCGCGCGCCTTGGGCACCGAATTGATGTCGCCGCTGTCGTACAGCGTCGAGTGCGATCCGAACCAGCTTTCGCTGGGATCCAGGCGAACCACGTCGATCACGTGATGATGCCGCCCGGCGGATGCGTCGCTCCCGAGAATCTCGAACTTGCAGTAGAAGTTGGGCAGGAAGATATGCTGGGCCAGCCGGACCGGGTAGAGGCCCCGATTGTTCGAGATCCAGAACTTGCCATGCCAGAACAACTGGGCGGAGCGGCAGAAGGTGAGCTTCCACGCCTGCCACGTCTGTGGCGTCCATTTCAGGATCGCGCGCGGCTGACCATTCGCGTCGCCATAGTCGTTATAGGTGCCCTTGGCAGCGCCGCCCGCCGGGTTGATCTGGCGAAATCCCAGCCGCAGCGTCAGCGTCAAGTCGGCATTGTTCTTGGAACTGCACCAGTCGGTATTCAAGGACGCGTCGAACTTCGGAAGATACAGCGTCTTCTTCATGCACCGGCTCCGCGAGGATTAGCACCAACCTGCGTCTGCCTGTCCTAATCCTTTGCGGGCGGCAACGGTTCCTCCGAAAAGGACAGCCGAACGCGCGGCGACCGGTGCGCGGTTTAGGGTCGAGCCGTTGCCGGCACCGGCTGGGAGATCGACGAATCGCCGCCGAGTGCGCGGTACAGAATTACGCGGTTCGACGCTTCGACCAGCTGAAGTTCCAGTCCGCTGCGCTGCGCCTGGTACAGCGAGCGTTGCGCGTCGAGTGTGTTGAGGAACGGCTCGATCCCGCCGCGATAGCGCGCCTCGGCCAGACGGTAGCTGTCGGCGGCCGCGGCGATGTTCGCGCTGGTCGCGCGACGCTGTTCGCCGATCGTGCCCTGGCGCGCCAGGCCGTCTGCCACTTCGCGGAAGGCGGACTGGACCGAGCGTTCATAGGTGGCGAGCAATGCGTCGCGCTGCGCCTCGCTGAGCGCGACCCCTGCCCGGCCCGCGCCGGCCTGGAAAATCGGATAGCTGGCGTTCGCGCCGGCCGACCAGTTGAACGCGCCGCCGGTGAACAGCGACGTCAGCGCATTGCTGGCGAAGCCGACCAGTCCGGTCAGGCTGATCCGCGGGAACAATGCGGCGCGCGCCGCACCGATATCGGCATTGGCAGCGCGCAGCTGATATTCGGCCTGGACGATGTCGGGCCGGCGCAACAGGATCGTCGAGTCCATGCCCGCCGGCACCAGCGCGATGGCCGGCGCGGCCTGATCCAGCGAGGCCGCGAGAAGCGCGGGATCGATCGGGCGACCGACCAGCAGTTGCAGAGCGTTGACATCCTGGGCCAGCTGCGTGCGCGTCTCCGCAATATCGGCCTGGGCGCTCGCGAGGATCTGCTCCGCCTGGCGAAGGTCTGACCGCGGTGCGATGCCGCCTTCGTAGCGCGCCCGCGTCAGCCGGACGCTGCGCTCGGCGCTGGCGGCGGTCTCCTGCGCCAGCTGAATCCGGCTGGCATCGGCCGCATAGGTCAGCCAAGCATCTGCAATATCTCCGACCAGCGTCAGCCGGGTGGCGCGCGCGGCGGCTTCGGTGGCGAAATAGCGGTTCTGCTCGGCCTCGGTCAGCGAGCGCAGACGGCCGAACAGGTCGAGCTCGAACGCGGTCACGCCGATATCGGTCGAGAAGCTGGTCCGCGTACCGCCGCCCTGCCCCGCCACGCCGCCGGCATTGCCCTGGCGCGCCGTGCCGCTGTCGGTCGCAGTGACCCCGGCGCTGGCATCGATCGCCGGGAATTGCTGGGCACGCTGGATGCGATATTGCGCGCGCGCCACCTGGATATTGGCGGCGGCGACGCGCAGGTCGCGATTGGTCTCCAGCCCCTGTTCGATCAGCGTCTGGAGCCGGGCGTCGCGAAACACGTCCCGCCAGGTCAGGCTGGGCAAGGTCGCCTCGGACTGGGCCAGATAGGCGTCGCCGACCGGCCAGGACTGCGGCACCGGCAGCGCCGGCGTCTCGTAGCGCGGCGCCATCGAACAGCCGGCAAGCAGCAGGGGGAGAATCAGCGCGCGCTTCATGCCGTTGCCTCCGGTGCGGCCGGATCGGCCTTCGCGTCGCGCTTGCGGCCGCGGATCTTGTTCAGCCCGTCACGGACCCCGCGGCGGACCAGCACGAAGAACAGCGGGATGTAGAATACCGCCAGGATCGTCGCCGTCAGCATGCCGCCGATCACTGCCGTGCCGATCGCGACGCGGCTGTTGGCGCCGGCACCGGTCGAGATGGCGAGCGGCAGCACGCCGAAGATGAAGGCGAGGCTGGTCATCAGGATCGGGCGGATGCGCAGCCGCGCCGCCTCGATCGCGGCGTCGATCACCCGCTTGCCCTGTTTCTCCGCCTGTTCGGCGAACTCGATCATCAGGATCGCGTTCTTCGCCGCCAGGCCCATCGTCGTCAGCAGGCCGATCTGGAGATACACGTCATTCTCCAGCCCGCGCAGCGTGACCGCGAACACCGCCCCGACCAGGCCGAGCGGGATGACCAGCAGCACCGCGACCGGGATCGACCAGCTTTCGTAGAGCGCCGCGAGGCACAGGAACACGACCAGCAGCGACAGGCCGTAGAGCAGCGGCGCCTGGCCCGAGGACAGGCGTTCCTGAAACGAAACGCCCGCCCAGGCGACGCTGGTCCCCGGGATCTGCGCGGCGAGCGCGGCGATGCGGTCCATTGCCTCGCCCGAGCTGACGCCCGATGCGGCCTGGCCCTGGATCTCGAAGGCGGGGATGCCGTTGAACCGGCCGAGCGTGGTCGGCGCGACCGACCAGCTGGTGCGGGCGAACGAGGTGAAGGGCGCCATATTGCCCTGCGATCCGCGCACGAACCATTCGCCCAGATTTTCCGGCGTCGCGCGATAGGGCGCATCGCCTTGGACGAAGACGCGCTTCACGCGACCGCGATCGATGAAGTCGTTGACGTAGCGTCCGCCCCAGGCGGTCGCGAGCGTGTTGTTGACGTCGTTCTGATTGAGCCCGAGCGCCGACAGCTTCTGCTGGTCGATATCGACCTGAAGCGTCGCTACGTCGGGCAGGTCGCTCAACCGGATTCCCGTCAGCATCGGGTCGGCATTGGCGGCGGCGATCAATTGGTCGCGTGCCTTGGCGAAATCCGCCTGGCTCATGCCGCTGGCGTTCTGGAACTCCATGGTGAAGCCGGTCGACTGGCCCAGGCCGCGAACGGCCGGCGGCAACAATACGAACACCTGCGCATCGCGGATGTTGCGGAACGCGGCGGTGGCGCGCGCCGCGATGGCATCGGCACTGTTTTCCTTGCCCTTGCGCTCCGACCAGTCGGCGAAGTTGAGGAAGCCCTGGCCGGTATTCTGGCCGGCCGCCCCGCCCCCGCCGCCGCCGGCGACGGTGAGGATGGTGGCTGCGTTGCGTCCCTCATATTGCTGGAAATAGCGCTCGATCTGCTCCTGCACCGCGATGGTACGCGGCTGGGTCGCGCCCGCGGGCAGGCGGAACTGGATCTGGGCCGCGCCCTGGTCCTCGACCGGCAGGAAGCTGGTGGGCAGGCGCAGGAACATCACGGCCAGGATCGCGACGACCGCCAGATAGATCAGAAGGAAGATCCATTTGCGATCGACGACATAGGCGATGCTGGCCGTATATCTGTCGACCCCGCGTTCGAATCCATCGTTGAACTTGGTCTTCGCCGTGTGTCCGAACCGGGCGACGCGCGGGAATCGACGCTTGAGCCAGCCGGGCCTCGCCTCATGCTCGCCTTCCGCATGCTTCGGCTTCAGCAAGGTCGCGGTCAGCGCGGGGCTGAGGATCAGCGCCACCAGCACCGACAGCACCATCGAGGCGACGATGGTCAGCGAGAACTGGCGATAGATCACGCCGGTCGATCCGCCGAAGAACGCCATCGGGATGAACACCGCCGACAGGACCACCGCGATCGCGACCAGCGCGACCTGGATCTCCTTCATCGACTGGATCGTCGCCTCACGCGGCGACATGCCCGGATTCTCTTCCATCAGCCGCTCGACATTCTCGACGACGACAATGGCGTCGTCGACCAGAAGGCCGATGGCGAGGACGAGTCCGAACAAGGTCAGCGTGTTGATCGAGAAGCCGGCGAGATAGAAGATCGCGAAGGTGCCGAGCAGCACCACCGGCACCGCGATCGCCGGGATCAGCGTCGCGCGCCAGCTTTGCAGGAACACGAACATCACGATCACGACCAGTACGATCGCCTCGAGCAGGGTCTTCACCACCTCGTCGATCGACAATCGAATGAAGTCGGTCGTGTCGTTGGCGTATGCGAATTTCATTCCCGGCGGGAAATTCTTCGCCAGCCGCTCGACTTCGGCCTTGACCAGGTCCGAGGTGCGCAGTGCGTCGGCGCCGGGCGCCAGGCTGATCGCCATGCCCGCGCCGGGATGGCCGTTGATGCGACTGGACGAGGTATAATTCTCCGCCCCCAATTCGACACGCGCGACGTCGGACAGACGGACGGTCGCGCCGTTCTGCTGCGTCTTCAGCACGATCGCCTTGAACTGGTCGGCGGTCTGCAACCGCGACTGGGCGGTCACGGTCGCGTTCAGCATCTGCTCGCGCGGCATGGGCTGACCGCCCAGTTCACCGGCAGCAACTTCGGTATTCTGGTTCTGGATCGCGGTGACGACGTCGCCCGGCATCAGCTGATAGCTGGCCAGCCGGTCCGGGTTCAGCCAGATGCGCATCGCATAGGGCGACCCGAACACGTTGACGTCGCCCACGCCCTCGATGCGCGACAGCGGGTCCTGGAGGTTCGAGGTCAGGTAATCGGCGACGTCGCGATTGGTCTTCTCGTCGGTCTCGTCATAGGTGCCGACGATCAGCAGGAAGTCGGGGTTCGACTTGGTGACGCGCAGCCCCTGTTGCTGGACCTGCTGCGGCAGGCGCGGGAGCGCCTGCTGGACTTGGTTCTGGACCTGGACCTGGGCGATGTCCGGATCGGTGCCGGTGGAGAAGGTGGCGGAGATCGTCACCTGCCCGCGCGAGCTGGAGCTCGAACTGAAATAGAGCAGCCCGTCGATACCGGTCAGCTGCTGTTCCAGCACCTGGGTCACCGAATTCTGCAGCGTTTCCGCCGACGCACCGGGGAAGGTGGCGCGGATATTGACCTGCGGCGGGGCGACGTTGGGATATTGCGCCTTGGGCAGCGCGAAGATCGCGCCGACGCCCGCCAGCATGGTGATGATCGCGATCACCCAGGCGAAGATCGGGCGATCGATGAAGATGCGGGACATCGCTCAGTTCAACCCTGCTTGCCCTTGGCGGCGTCGCCGCCGCCCTGCTTCTGCTGCGGCGGCGCGACATTCTGCGGGTTGGTGGCGGGAACCGGGCGGATATCGGCGTTGGGCCGGAGCTGACCGGTGCCCTGCACGATCACGCGGTCGCCGGGGTTCAGCCCCTTGGTCACGACCCAGTTGGCGCCGACCGCGCGTTCGATCTCGACGTTGCGGCGTTCGGCCTTGTTGTTCGCACCGACCACGAACAGGAAGGCGGTGCCATTGGCCTCGCGCGTGACTGCCTGCTGCGGCACCAGATACACGCGGGTGTTGATCGCCTGGGCGAAATTGGCGCGGACGAACATGCCGGGCAGCAGCACGCCATTGGGATTGGAGAAGACCGCGCGCAGCGTGACGGTACCGGTTGCGGGGTCGACCTGGACCTCGGCAAATTCGACGCTGCCGGTCAGGCCATAGTCGCTGCCATCCTCCAGCTTGAGCCGGACCTGCGCCCGGGTCGGCATCAGTCCGCCCTGGCTCAGCGCGCGGCGCAGCGCCAGCATCTCGGCGCTCGACTGCTGGATGTCGACGAAGATCGGGTCGAGCCGCTGAATGACGGCCAGCGGATCGGCCTGGTTCGCGGTGACCAATGCACCCTGGGTGAACAGCGAGCGGCCGATCCGCCCGGTGATCGGCGCGGGGACGTTGGTGAAGCGCAGGTTGATCCGCGCCGTTTCCAACTGAGCCCGGTTCTGCGCCACCGACGCCTGCGCCTGGCGCGCGGTCGCCTCGGCATCGGTATAGTCCTGCTTGGCCACGGCCTCCATCTCCGCCAGCGGCTTCAGCCGCTGGGCACGGACGGCAGTCGCCTCGGCATTGGCCTGGGCACTGCGAAGATTGGCCTGCGCCTGATTGACCGAAGCGCGGTAGAGGCTGGGGTCGACCTGGTAGAGCGTCTGGCCCTGGCGAACGATCGCACCCTCGGTGAAGAAGCGGCGCTGGATCACGCCGCTGACCTGGGGACGTATTTCGGCGGTCTGATAGGCGTTGACGCGCCCGGCAAGCTCGACCGTTACCGGCTCGCTGGTCGGCTGGACCACCACGAAGCCGACCTGGGTGGGGCCGGACGGCCCCTTCCCCTTCGCCTTGTCCTGCGCGCTGCTGCCGCCGCCACAGCCGGCAAGGACCAGCGCGAATGCGAGCGGCAGGGTACGGAGAATCGGGGCGATCGGGTCAGCGGGCAAGTCGGGCGTCCTGGTCAAGCCAGACACGATCCCTGGCACTGCGGGCCAAACTCGTGCGGCGGAGATTCGTTTCATGGGCGATGATGATCTGGAATGTTGCCGAATGATGCAGTTTGCAAGCAACAAGATTGCCGCTTCCCGACGGGCGGAAAACAGGGGCGGAATGCCGGCATATGGTGAGGGCACTCAGGGTCCTCGCGCTAGGTACCGAACAGGAATGGCCCGGTTAGCGGGCCGTTGATTGCGGGCGCCCTATCGCTCGAAGCTTTCCGCCGTGTTTCCGATCAAGGCTGCGGCGCCCGCATTTCACTTTCTTATCACAGCAGAAGCGCTCGATGGACCTTTCCCGGACCCATGCCGTTCGACCCCGCTCGGTCAGGGAAGGACAGTAGGATGATCAGCAAGCGGGAGATGTTGAAGGGCGGTGCCGTCGCCGGCCTCGCAATGGCGGCATCGCCCGCTGCAGCTGCGCAGGAGGGCGGCACGACCGCACCGATGACCGATCCTCAGACCAAATATACGTCCGACCCCTTTCCGGAGCAGCGCCAGAAATGGCCGGGGCTTCAGCGCGACATGAAGCCGGTCCCCGATTGCGGCGAGCGAAGCTATGTCGGATCGGGCAAGCTGAAGGGCCGCAAGGCACTCGTCACCGGTGGAGATTCGGGCATCGGCCGGGCGGCGGTAATCGCCTATGCCCGCGAAGGCGCCGCAGTCGCGATCAACTATCATCCCAGCGAGGAACCCGACGCCCAGGATGTGAAGAAACTGCTGGAGGCGGAGGGGGCGACGATCGTCCTGCTGCCCGGCGACCTGACCGACGAGCGGTTCTGCACCCGCCTGATTGCCGATGCGACGCGCGCGCTGGGTGGGCTCGATATCCTGGTCAACAACGCTGCCTATCAGCAGTCCAAGGCATCGATCGCCGAAATCAGCTCGGACCAGTTCGACCGGACGATGAAGACCAATGTCTATGCCCCCTTCTGGCTGTCCAAGGCGGCCGCGGCGGGGATGCAGCCGGGGGCGAGCATCATCAACACCGCCAGCGTCAATTCCTTCAATCCGGGCGAGGAACTGCTCGACTATGCCACGACCAAGGGCGCGATCGAGATCTTTACCAAGGGGCTGGCCAAGCAGCTGGCGAGCAAGGGCATCCGGGTGAACGGCGTCGCGCCCGGCCCCGTCTGGACCCCGTTGCAGGTCGCGGGCGGACAGCTGCCGGGCAAGATGGGCGAGTTTGGCCAGGACACCCCGCTCGGCCGCGCCGGACAGCCTGCAGAGCTGGCGTCGCTCTACGTCGTGCTGGTCGACAACAACACCAGCTTCACGACGGGCAGCATCTTCGGCGCGCACGGAGGAACGGGCGCGGTGTGAGCGCGCCCGAGTGGCATCACACCTTCCGGGCGAACCAGATGGTGTGCATCGGGCCCTTGCCGTTCTCGCGGGCGCGGACGCGGACCTCGTCGACGTCGAAGCCGGCCTGCTTCACCCGGCGGGTAAAGGCGGCGTCGGCGCCGGCGGACCAGACGGCGAGGATGCCGCCGGGACGCAGCGCGGTGCGCGCGCGCGCCAGACCGTGGTTGGAATAGAGCCCGTCATTGCCCGGACGGGTCAGGCCGTCCGGGCCATTGTCGACGTCGAGCAGGATGGCGTCATAGGTCGCGCGCGCTGCACCGATCGATGCGCCGACATCCTCGATACGGATGTCGACCCGCGGATCGTCGAGGCAGCCCGCGGCCAGATCGGCCATCGGGCCGCGTGCCCAGTCGAGGATGCCCGGCACCAGTTCGGCCACCACCATCCTCGCCTTCGGCCCCGTCGCGGCAAGTGCCGCGCGCAGGGTGAAGCCCATGCCATATCCGCCGATCAGCATGTGCGCCGATTTCGGTTCGGCCAGCCGATCGAGCGTCATCGTCGCCAGCGCGACTTCCGAGCCGCTCATGCGGCTGCTCATCAGCTCGTTGCGATCGAGCATGATGATGAAGTCGCGACCGTGCCGGACGAGGCGGAGCGGCGGACCGCCCGGCACCTCGGCCACGCCGATCAGCTCGCGGGGTGTCACCGCTTCCGGGCTTTGCGTGCCGCATAGCGCGCGTCGCGCGCTGCCTTCAGCTCGGCCTCGGTCGGCTTGGGCTTGTTGGCCTTGGCGGCCTCCGCCTCTTGGGCCGCCTTGCGCTCGGCCGCTGCCGCAGCGCGGGCGGCCTTGGCCTCCTCGATCGCCGCCTTGCGCGCGGCGCGCTTCTCCGCTTCGGCCGCCTCGCGTGCTTCCTGAGCCGCCTTGCGCTCTGCGATCACGGCGGGATCCGGTGCAGCCTTGTTACGCAGCTTTTCCAGCGCGCTTTCGCGAGCGGCGCGCGATGCCGCTGCGCGGTCGTTGAAGCTCGGAGTCTTGTAACCTGCCATGATGATCCGTCGGTGTTCCATAGGTACGAGGAGGCGATCGCGACGACCGCCAGGAAGCGCGCTCTTAGCAGCATTTGCGCGCATGTCTCGTACCGATGAACCCGTTTCGGGTTCCGCGACGCCGTAAAGTCAGGCGGAACGAGCGTCCGCAGGCAATTTGCTGCGGTAGAAATCGATGCCCAGCATCAGGCTCTCGGCGATCCGCTCCGCCTTTTCCTGCATTGCAGCCGCGTGCCGCGCGGGCAGCAGCTCGTCGGTCGTCTCGCGCCACAGCGCCAGCCAGCGGGCAAAGCCTTGCGGCGTGATCCGTCCGGCATGGCGGACATGCGCAGGCATCGGCCGCCCCTTGTAGCGGCCACTGGTGAACATGACCGAGGACCAGAAGGCGCTCAACTTGTCGAGATGCCCGGGCCAGTCGTGGATCGCGTCGTTGAAGATCGGCCCGATCTGCCCGTCGGCGCGGACGCGCGCGTAAAAGGCGTGAACGACCCGTTCCAGGTCGGCCTCGGTCAGTTGGGGAACCGGGTCGAAGCTGAATTCGGTCATGGTCACGCGTCCCTCGGCTGGACGAGCGCACTGCGCAAGGCCCGGGTCAGTCCTTCGCCCAGCAGCGGCTTTTCGACCAGCGCCGCTCCGGCCCGGGCAATGCCGTCGCGCAGCGCGCGGCTGGGATTGGTGGCGAGGATCACCGCCGGGCCACGGCAACCCCGGGCGCGCAGTTGCCCGAGCAGCGCGAGGCCATCGCCGATGGGCTGGCGCTGGTCGAGCACGAGGCAGGAGGCGGTGTCCGCCGCATCGTCATCGGCATCGCCCGGGGTCACGCGAAAGCCGTCGAGCTCGAGCGAAAACGCGAGCGCGGCGGCGACGGCGGGGTCGGGCTCGAACAACAGGATCTGCGGCTGGGCGGTCATGGCGCGTGTCCGTTGGGGGGATCGTCTCTCTACCGAGGGGCGAACCGTCTCCCCTCCCTGGAAACGGAGGGGAACAGGTGGTGCGGGTACCGCCCGGCCGGTGGGGGATCCACCGGCCGGTCCCGGCTCAGGCGGCCTGTTTCCAGGTCGGCTCGAGCGCGGCGTGCGGGGGGCATGGGGCGACAGTGCCGGTGGGCAGGCCAGCCAGTTCATTGGCATAGCCATGGTTGACGTCGCGGTGATGGGCCTCGTCCGCCCGGACGACCAGCACTACGTCGCGCAGCGTCGCGTCCTCCGGCAGGCCCCAATAGCGCTTGGCGATCTCGGGCGCCGGGACATTCTCGGACCGGCCTTCGTCGATCTCGGCGAGGTAGTGGGTGTAGCTGATCACCGCTTCCTCCTCGAAATAGCCGACCACGCGGTGTGCCGTCTTGCTGCTGACCAGGTACAGGCCGAAGAAGAACAGGTAGAAGACCCACTGGACGCCGATGATCACCGCGCGTTCGTACCAGGTCGGCTTGGACACCTCGATGAAGGTCATCAGGTGCATCCGCTCGTTCTCGGCCTCGTCCATCAGCGTCTTGATCCAGCCCTTGTCGTCGCACATGCGGCGCAGGCAGGCGAGGTGGTTGATCGTCGCGCCGACCATGCCCGGCACCGCGGCGACCGTCTCGAGCACCACGGCGCGGTGGCCATAGCGTTCGGCGAAGAAGGTGTCGGCGGTCCAGCGCAGCATCTTGGTGAAGCCGAACGCGATCCGGTCGGACACGCCCTTGGGCCGGTGGTGGACGCTGAGGTCGATAAAGGGTGCGGTCATGGAAAGTCTCCCGAAACAGGCGGTGCGATCCGGTCGCTGCCGTCGGAGATCCAATTAGGCGCATGGCCTGCGCGGCGAAATTTGGATGATCATCCTAGGATGGCTACCCTAAGGGGAATCCCGGAGGTCCGGCATCCCGCGCGGACGGAGACATGATCGACGTGGTGGCCCTGCCCGTTCCCCCTGCCCCGACCCGCCTGCCCCGGCTGGGCACCGCGGCGGGCTGTGCGCTGGCGATCATGGTGATCGCGGCTGGCGCGGCGGTGCGCTGGAGCCTGGGCGACCTGCTGGAGCAGCGCGCCACCTTCATCTTCTTCGTGCCCGCGGTGGTTGCCGCGGCTGCGCTGTCCGGATTGTGGCCGGGCCTGCTGGCGACGCTGCTGGGCGCGGTCGCGGGGTTGCTCGTCGACCGGATGACCGGGGCGATCGGCGCGGGCAACTGGATCGCCGCCGGCGCCTTCCTGCTGGTCGGTGGCGCGGTCACGCTGGGGGGCGAGTGGTTCCAGCGGGCGCGGCGCGAGGCGGAGGGGGTCAATGCCGACCTTGCCCGGCGCGAGGCGCATCTGCGATCGATCCTGGAAACCGTGCCCGATGCGATGGTGGTGATCGACGAGGCAGGGCTGATTCGTGATTTCAGCCCGACCGCCGAGCGGCTGTTCGGCTGGCGCGCCGACCAGGTCGAGGGGCGCAATGTCAGCATGCTGATGCCGTCGCCGCACCGAGAGGCGCATGACGGGTATCTGGCGCGCTATTACGAAACCGGGGAGCGGCGGATCATCGGCAAGGGCCGCGTCGTGCTGGGCGAGCGGGCCGACGGATCGACCTTCCCGATGGAGCTGGCCGTCGGCGAGATGCGGATGGAGGGCGCGCGCTTCTTTACCGGCTTCGTCCGCGACCTGACCGAGCGGCAGCAGACCGAGGCGCGACTGCAGGAACTGCAGAGCGAACTCGTCCATGTCTCTCGCCTGACCGCGCTGGGCGAGATGGCATCGTCGCTGGCGCATGAGATCAACCAGCCGCTGTCGGCGATCGCCAACTACCTGAAGGGCAGCCGGATGCTGCTGGCACGCGACGAGGTGCCGGTCGAGCGCGTTGCCGATGCGGTCGAGCGCGCCGCCGACGAGGCGCTGCGCGCGGGCGAGATCATCCGCCGGCTGCGCGATTTCGTCGCGCGCGGCGAGAGCGAGCGCAGCGCCGAGAGCCTGCCCAAGCTGATCGAGGAAGCCAGCGCGCTGGCGCTGGTCGGCGCCAAGGAACATGGCATCCGCGTGCGATACGCCTTCGACCCCGCGATCGACCTGGTGCTGGCCGACAAGGTGCAGATCCAGCAGGTCGTGCTGAACCTGGTGCGCAACGCCGTCGATTCGATGAGCGAGGGCGACACCGACCGGCGCGAGCTGGAAATCGCGATCGAGCCGGCGCCGAACGCCATGGCGCTGGTCCGCGTCGCCGATACTGGCCCGGGTATCAGCCCGGAGATCGCGCAGCAATTGTTCCAGCCCTTCATCACGACCAAGCGCACGGGTATGGGCGTCGGCCTGTCGATCTCCCGCACCATCGTCGAGGCGCATGGCGGACGGATCTGGGTCAAGGACAATGACGGCGGCGGGGCGGTGTTCCGCTTCACGCTGGAGCGACTGGACAAGGAGGAACTGGCCGATGTCGAATGAGCCGATCGTCTATGTGATCGACGATGACGAGGGCGCGCGGCATTCGCTGGAGTTCCTGATCGACTGTGCCGGCATTCGCGTGCGCACCTTCCCCTCGGCCGACGCCTTCCTCGCCTCCCACGCACCGGTCGACCATGCCTGTATCGTCACCGATGTCCGCATGCCCGGCATGAACGGCGTCGAGCTGGTCGCCGAGCTGAAGCGTCGCGCGGTGGCGGCGCCGGTGATCGTCATCACCGGCCACGCCGATGTGCCGCTGGCGATCCAGGCGATGAAGGCCGGCGTCGCCGACTTCATCGAAAAGCCGTTCGACGACGACACGATCCTGACCGCGATCCGCGCCGCCATCGCCCGCCAGCACGACCGCGACGAGGCCCAGGCCGAACGCGACCGCATCCGCGCACGCATGGCGACCCTGTCGCAGCGCGAGCGCGAGGTGATGGACGGCCTGATCGCCGGCCACGCCAACAAGGTCATCGCCTTCGACCTGGAAATCAGCGCGCGCACCGTCGAGGTGTACCGGGCCAACGTGATGATGAAGATGCAGGCCAGGAGCCTGTCGGAACTTGTGCGGATGGTGACGGTGGCGGAACTGGGGTGAGGCGGTGGGAGTGGATGAGCCGGTGTCTCAAAGACGATCGACCAGCGCGCGATTCAGGCTGACGGCCATCCGATTCGCAAGGGCACGCTGCAGCGGCACATAATCGTTGCGGTCGGTCGGCGCGTCGAACTCCTCCGACCACAGGATACGGCCATTGCCGTCTTCGATCAGCGTCAAGGCGACCAGGGTATGCTGGGGCGTCTGCCGCACGCTGACGCGCGCGTGGAGGTCGGCGCGCTTTCCGGATGCGACGATGCTGAACCGCGCAGGGAGGTCCTGGCTCAGCGTCGACACGAAGCTTTCCCGAAGGCCGCTGTTGAATCGGGGAAACAGGACATATTCGCACAGGCCCTGAACCGGCTCGATGACAATGGTGCGATGGGGGGGGAATAAACGCTGCTGCCCCCAGACGGCACCGGCCAAGGTGACGCTGGCGGTCATGCCGACTGCGACGGCAAGTCGGTGCCAGCGCCGCCGGGAGGGTGCCGCAGGCTCAGGCTTGAGTTGACCGACGAACCGATACCCCGCCCTCGGCCGGGTCTGGATATATATCGGAGCATCCGCGTCATCGTCGAGGAGCGCGCGGATTCGGCGAATACAGGTGTTGAGCGCTGCGTCGCCGCCAGTACCAGCGCGCGGCCAGAACCGATCCAGCAATTCGTCGCGGGTCACCGTGCGATGCGCGTTGGAGATCAGATAGGCAAGCACTTCGACCGCCTGAGGCGGCGCATCGAGGTCCAACGCGCCGCGAGAGAGTCGCAGCATCCCCGGATCCAGCCTGAAGTCGTCAAAGCACTGCATTGCGTCATCTCTATACGCGAAGCCGAGCCTGCGTCTTGCCCATCCTTCGATGTCAGAGTTGGTCAGAAGTTGTCACTGGCTGCGTTCGTTATCCGAAGATACGCCAAGGGTCCTTCGAACCAGCGACATGGGGAGCATTAATGCGGACGAGCGACCAGCCGCACTCACCGGAGCGGCGACTCCTCGTCGGCCTGGGCTTGGCCGGCGTCGCGACGGGGGGCTTGGCGAGGCGCGGCTTCTGCTCCGACATGGCGGCGGCGCCCATCTCGCACGGTATGGACGATCTGCTCCGGGCCACTGCATCGGCTTATGGCACAGTCGGCTATTCGGCCGCGGTTCTGCGCCGCGGCAAACTCGTCCATCTTCGACATGACGGCTTGGCAGACCGCGACAGCGGCACGCCGATCACCCCGGCATCTGTCTATCCGCTATTCTCCATTTCCAAACTTTTCTTGGTGATCGAACTGCTCAAGGCCGTCGAACGGGGGCAAATCGACCTGGCGATGCCGCTCGGCATCGTCCGTCCCGATCTGCCCATCGCTTGGCAGTCGATCACGCTTGAGCAAGCGATTGCGCATGTCTCGGGCTTGCCGGACTATATTCCGGACCATGTCGCGCCGACCGTGGATCAAGCGTTTACGGCGATCCACAGCCTGCCGCTGCGCTTCCCGCCAGGGACGTCCAACGACTATAACCAGACTAACTTCCTGTTCGCACACGAAGCGCTGAAGCAGGCGACCGGCGCCTCGATCTCGTCTCTTTCGCGCGCGCAATTTCGCGCCGCCGGGATGCAGGTGGCACGGTACTATAGTGGGGTGCCAGATAAGCCATTCCGTCTGCCCGGACTGGTATCGAGCTATCGGCCGACGCGGCGCCGAGACGGCCCGCCGGCGCCCTATGGCCTGCCTACGTGGCCGGATTATACGTTCGGCTCTACCGGAGTATTTGCCACTCTTAACGACATGATCGGCTGGAGCCGGGCTCTGTATTTCGGCGCGCTGTTGCCGCTCGACATATTGCACGCATCCTGGAAACCCTTCCCCATGGTCTCGGGGGTCCCGGCTTGGCACAGCCACGGTTGGGAATATGCGCAGAATGGCGATGTGACGATCGTCGGTCATGGCGGCGAGAACCGTCTGGTGTGGCGACATTTCTTCAGGACCGCCGATCATGCCGATAGCGCCACGGTGATCTATCTCGACAATGGCGGACGATCTGCGTTCGACCGGCACCGTGTCGCCGCGTTGCTCGCGGAGTACGTGATGCCGGGAGCCGCGCGCGCCGAAGAGGCTCAGGAGGAGGCACTGTTCCGCGCGCTGGCGGTTGGACGGTGGGAAACAGCTGTCGACCGCCTGATCGCCACCCATTCGGCGACCCGCGTCGAGGCGATCGTCAATCGCGTCGGCTACGATGCGAGGTTCATTCTCGATGTTGACACCGCGCTGGGGCCCTTCGAATGGAATGTGAGGCGGTTCCCCAAGTCCTCAAATGCGCATGACAGCCTGGGCGAAGCCTATCTCGCGGCGGGCCGCCGCGATGATGCCCGGGTGAGTTATCGCGTTGCCCTTGAACTCGATCCTGGCAATCCTCGCATCAAAGGCGTGCTGGCCGAGCTTTCGGGGGTTTCAAATGGGAACTGACAGCCCTCACGCATTGCGTCAGGATCCCCGCGGCGCGAGGCAGCTCATCACATAAGGCGTCTTCAGCGGGACCGGCGCTGCGCCCGGGGTCAAGGGCTGATACTCGGACGCGCGGTCGGCTGGCGCGCCGATATAGGTGAAGATGGCGCCCTCACCGCGCGGGAGCAGGCAGGCGAGCGATCGGGCGGCGCCGTTGTCGCGGCGGGTGCCGTCGTCGATGAACAGGCCAGGGGCGCTCTGCGCCTGGCCGTCTTTCAGCCGCATGACGCGCCCGGACCAGGGAGCTCCGGGCTCAGCCGACGGCGCGAACATCGCGACCATGACGCCGTCGGCGGACAGGACGACCCGGTCGGTCGGCCCCGCCATCCGGCCGCCCTCACGCCCGGTCCGAGCCAGGGCCTCGCGGTCGTCGGGTACCCCGGCATCGGTGCCGATCGGGGTGCGTACCGGAGCGGCGGTCAGCCTCGGGTCACGCCCCTGCGCGCGCGGTTTCAGGGTCCGGATATCGAAGCGCAGGATCGTATCGCCGCCCTGCGCCGCGTCGCTGCGGGTGGCGGCGATCTCGACCATCCGCCCGTCCGCGCTCAACCGCGCCGCGCCGAACTGCCAGCCGGTCACGGTGCGCGAGGCGACCACGCGACCGCCGCGCCACAGGCCGATCCAGGACTGACCGATCAGCACGGTTGCCTGCTGGGGCCAGCTCCGGCGCTGCGCAGCGACCGGTGCCGGCGCCGCCAGTGCCAGGATCGGCAGCAGCCAGAGCAGACGCAGCACCCGCCTCATCCCGGCCTCGCCAGGACATGGGCGACATAGTCCGGATCCCCCGGCGCCTGGCCGCCCGAGCGACTGTTCCGCTCGGCACCGCTGATCTGGGTCCAGCTGCCGACGCCATTGGCATCGACCGCCGGTACCGGCGGTGAGGTCAGCGCTCGCCCCGCGGGATCGCGGCGCGTGGCGGAGGTCAGCGTGGTCAGGGTGGGCTCATATTCATGGATATGGTCGAGATACTGATCCGCGACCTTGCGACCAAAGCCATTATAGGCGCGAAGCCCCTCCCGGTCCTGCTGCTGCTCGGTCAGCGCGGGCAGCGAGACGCGGATCGGTGGCAGGCCCTCGGCGCGGCGCCATTCGGCCAGCGCCGCCACTTCCGCCTGGAACCGGGCCGACGCCATGACCCGCGTATGAAGCGATGCACCCGATCGCCGTTTGTCGCGATAGCGGCGCTGGAGCGAGGCGGCATTGACGCGCCAGTTCCACACCTCGTCGGCGCTCGGCGGCGGATTGGTCAACTGGCCCAGCCCTACCCCGCGCAGATTGTCCTGCGACCAGTTCGGATTGATCGCCTGGGCCGGGAGCCCGCCCCGCCCGTCGTTGAACTGTGCGCCGCCGCTTTCTTGCTGGATCATCTGGCGCATCAGCTTTTCGGGCACGGCCGCCGACAGATCGGTCCCGCCCGGATTGGTTCCGCCGATCAGGATATCGCTGCGGGAGACGGTCACCGGCCGGCCGCCGATCGACGCCGTCACCGTCGCGGTCAGTTGCCCGCCTGTCACGATCGCGAAGGGCACGCGCACCGGGTTGCCGATAATCGCCTGGATCGGCGGATGGCGATAGGCCCGCCCATTGCGGCGAAAGCCCTGCGGCACGGCAATGAAACCGGGATAGTCGAGCACGAACGTCCAGCTGCACGCCGCCGCTGGCAGGACGCTCCCGTCCGCGGCTCTGGCGGTGAGTTCAACCACGGGCATCGCGGGCGCCACGCTGATGTAGAAGCGCGTATTGGCAGCGTCGATCGTCACCTGCGCCATCGGGCCGCTCTCCTCGCAGGACGCCGTGAAAGCCAGTCAAGCGGCGGCTGCGATGCCACCACGCAGGTCGCGTTCACGATCCTGTTCATGCGCGATCGGGCTGCTCGCCCGAGTCGGCGCACGCGAGACTATCACGGTTCGGTCACACGATAGAACCGCTTCGGAGCGACGCTTCGCCAAGACAGCGATTGCGTCTCGCAATTGTTCGAAGCTCTGCTTGTCGGCCGCCCATTACAGCCGGAACGCGACCCCCGGCGCGACGAGCCAGGTCGCCACCAGGCACGATGCAGCCAGCCCGATCGCAGGCCAGCTCCGCCCGATGCGGATCGCGGAAGCGGCGCCGAGGCCTGGCGAACCGTCGCGCACGAACAGCGGCGCGAGGATCAGTGCCGATTGGCCCAGGACCGGCGCGGGGAAGACCGAGATCAGGATGATATAGGGATCGGGCACGCGCGATCCGATGGCGCAGAATGCGACGACGGAGGCGAGATAGGGCGCCCAGACCAGGATCGCCGGCTTGCCCGAATAGTCGCGAAGCCAGCCACCCATGATCCGGGCGGACAGGTAAAGCCCAGCCAGGCCGATCAGGATCTCGATCGATCGCAACAGGCGCTGATGGGGCAGCCCGTCGATCGCCACCGCCCAGTCGCCCACGCCAAAAATCGCCGAGAACAACAGATAGACGAGGCCGAGCGACAGATTGACCGTGACGAGCAGGCGAAGGCCGAGTTGCAGCACCGGCGCTCCGGCCCAGTTCCGGCGGCTCGACAGCACCGCCGCCACAAGGGCAGCCAGCAAGACGTTGAATGCCGATCCCGCCATCACGATCGCACGTCCGGTGGCGCTGGCATAGTCGGAGAACTCGCTCGGATCGGTCCCGTCGATCGAGGTCGAGGTCAGGACGAAGCTGCGAATGCCGCTCAGGGCCATAACCACGCCGTGACCCAGTAGCTCGTGCCCCATGACGGTGATGAAATAGACGATGCACCCCAGCGCCATCAGCGTGGGCAGATCATGACGCCCGGCGTCGCTGGCCATGCGCGGGCCGACAATCAGGTCATCAGGTAGGACGGAGCGATGCATCGTAAATCCCATTGCCGGGCCGGAACGTCAAAGGCATCCCGACCGAAGTCAGAACCGGCAGTCTGGCGGGGTGAAGCTACGACACAGTCACCGTCGCAGCCCGCCCCGTTACGAACGTCGTCAAACTCTCCCCTCACCGCCTCCGAAGCGGCTGGCGCTTGCCATAGACCAGCGACCGCCACAGCCATTCCAGCGGACCGAAGTCGAACCAGCGGAGCCAGAGTGCGCTCGCGACCAGATTGATCGTCCAGACGCCCGCGACGACATAAAGCTGCTGGTGATATTCGAGCTTGGCGAACAGCGGCCACGGGCCCCAGGCGAAGATGAACTGGCACATCAGGCTGGTGCCGATATAGTTGCTGAACGCGGTGCGGCCGACCTTGCCGAGCGCCGTCGTCATTGTCCGTGCAACACCCGATTTCCAGATCAGCAGCAGCAGCGCGGCGTTGGCGATCGCGCCGGGAAGCACCTCCAGACCATAAGGCAGCGCAAGCCAGCGCATCAGCACGGGCGCCGCAAAGCCGGATTGCTGTGAGACGATGAGCCCGACCGTGACGAGCGGTACGGTGAGAGCATAGCCGATGCCGGCGGTCAGCGCGTAGGCGCGCCTGGACCAGTCGCCGGTCAGGAAGCCCAGCTTGAACAGGCCCATGCCGACCATCATGCTGCCCACCACTTCCAGGATCCAGCCGCTGCCGAACACGCCGCGGATGAACTCGAAGAAGGAGGCCGCCCGGGGTCCGATGCTCTGCAGATAGGATCGGCCCGACTCACCCACCACCGACGCCGGCGCACTCGCCGCCTCAGCCCGGCGCTTGGCCTCCGCTGCGAGCGCGGCGCGCTGCTCGCCGGTCAGCGGCCGGTGCGCCTTTATTGCGGCGTGCGCCTGCTGCACCAGTTGCTCGACGCGTTCGGCCTCGAAAACCGCCTCAGCATTGGTCATGCGGTACAGCCCGATCGAGCCGCCGCCGATTCCGACGATCAGGCCGATGGTGACCAGCGTTCTGGCCCCGACTCGCCGCAGCGGATACATCACCACCAGCGCGAGCAGGGCGTAATAGGTCAGGATGTCGCCGGTCCAGATCAGGATGCCGTGAACAAGCCCGAAGGCAAGCAGCCACAGGTTGCGCCGGAAATAGATCTGTCGTCCGCGTACCGTCTCCCCGCGCTGCTCGAACGACCGCGTCAACAGAATGATGCCGGCGCCGTACAGCATGGCGAACAGAGTCCGCATCCTGCCCTCGAAAAACGCCCATTTGACCCAGAGGATCAGATAGTCGAGCTCGGCATGCCAGCCGACAAAGGCCGGATGCGCCTGATCGAGCGGGACGTTGTGGAAGGTGATCGGGGCGCTGAACACCTCGATGTTCAGGACCAGGATACCGAGCAGCGCAAAACCGCGCAGCACGTCGAGCGAAGCGATCCGCTGGGCCACCGCCACCGGCCGGGCAGGCTCGACCTTCCGGGTAGCGGTTGCGGCGAAAGACTGTTTTCCGACCAGATTATGCGCCAAGCACACCCCCATGAGCTGCCCTGTCCGCCGACGCACACAGGGTCAGGTATCGGACGCGATCGCCGATTTGCCGGATCGGAATCGGGTTGGGGGGTTGCGGCTTCGTGTCGAACGCGTCGCGCTTGGTTGCGGCCGTAGCGACGGACCCCCGGGGCCTTTAGTCGGTCTCGACCAGCAGGATCTCGGCAAGTGCCTCGGCCTCGATCGCCAGCGCCGCCTCGTCTGCAATCGCCGCGCCCTCCAGCGGTCCGACCGTCGCACCGTTGACGGTCACCGTGCCGCTCAGCGCCACCAGATAGGCGCAGCGACCTGGCTCGATCGCGTGGACGATCCGGCCCCTGCCCGGCACCCGCGCGCCATAGACACGCGACGGCGAGTTTAGCGGCATCGGCGCGCGATCCTGGGGAAAGCCGCTGGCGAGCGGTTCGAGCGACCCGGTGCGGGTCCGGCCGGGAAAGCGCGTCACTCGGCGCAGCGCGCGTTCGGGCGCGCCCTCCATGCGGATGCGGAGCTCGACATATTCGGCAGGCTTGGCGCCGGGATTGGCGTCGGCGTGGACGATACCGGGGCCGGGGCAGATCAACTGCACCTCCCCCGCCCGCGTCTTGGGGCTGCCGCCCAGCCCGCCTTCATGCGCGATCGTGCCCTTGCGCACCACGCTGAGCAGGTCGACGCCGTCGATCGGCGCGGTGCGCAGCCCGCCGCCCGGCGCCATCACGATGTGGTTGAGCACGCACAGCCGCCCCCAATTATCGCGCGCCAGATCCTGGAACCCGCCGAACGAGAAATGGTGGAGCGTCTCCAGCTCGGCGAGCCTGCTGGTGCCCAGCGTGTCGCGGGTACGGACCTCGATCATGCGCGCATCACGCCGATCCGACCAGGCGATAGCCGACGCCCGGCTCGGTCAGCAGCAGCTGCGGATCGCCCGGATCCTGTTCGATCTTCTGGCGCAGCAGCCCGATATAGACGCGCAGATACTGGCTGTCGGTCGAGTCCGCGCCCCAGCCGGCGGCGAGCAGCCTTTTGTGCGTCACCACCTGCCCCGCGCTCATCGCCAGCGTGCGCAGCAGGTCATACTCCTTGGGCGACAGCTTGATCGTCTCGCCATCCAGCACGACGCGGCGCGCGACGAAGTCGATCTCCAGCGGGCCGCCGCGATAGCCGCTTGGCTCTTCGCGCAGGCTGGAGTTGCGGCGGATCGCGGCGCGGATCCGCGCCATCAGCTCGCCGATCTCGAACGGCTTGTTGACGTAATCGTCGGCGCCGTGATCGAGCGCGGCGATCTTCTCGGTTTCCTGGTGGCGCGCGGAGATGACGATGATCGGCACGGTGCCGGTCAGGCGCAGTTCGCGGATCACATCCTTGCCGTCGATATCGGGCAGTCCCAGGTCGAGCAGCACGACATCGGGCGCGACATCCTGTGCCAGCCGCAGCGCGCTCGAGCCGTCCAGCGCGGTGCTGACGTCATAGCCGGCCGCGCCCAGCACGGGTTCGAGCACCGCGATCAGCGGCGCCTCGTCATCGACGAGCAGGATCCTGGTCATGACAATGCCCCTTCGACAAGCGGAAGCCGGATGGTGATGCAGCTGCCCCGGCCGTCCAGCCCGGGCACGCGCGCCTCGATCGTGCCGCCCAGCGCCTCGACGAAGCCGCGGGCGATGGCGAGGCCCAGCCCGCTGCCCTCGTTGCGTCCCTCGCGGTAGAAGCGGTCGAACACGCGGTGCAGCGCCGCCTCGGGAATGCCGTGACCGGCATCGGCGATATCGATCCGGCACGCGCCCATCTCGCGCGACAGCGTCGCCTGGATGCGGGTCCCGTCGTCGCTATAGGCGACCGCATTGTCGAGGATGTTGATCAGCACGAGTTCGAACAGCGCCGCATTTGCGGCGACCAGCGGCTCGGGGTCGACCCCGACGAGCACGAACTGGCGGTCGCCGGCGCGGGGGCGGACCCGCTGGATCGCGGCGCCAACCATCTCGGCCGCGCTCAATATCTGCAGCGGGTGGGGCGATCCGCCTGATTCGATCCGGCTCATCTCGAGCAGGTTCGCGGTGTAGCGGTTCAACCGGTCGCCTTCCTCGACGATACCGCGCAACAGCTTGGCCGAGGTCTCGGGATCGAGTTGGGCGCCATAGGCCAGCAGGCTGGAGGCGGAAGCGCTGATCGCGGTCAGCGGCGTCCGGAAATCATGGCTGACCGAGGCAAGCAGCGCGCTCTTCAGCTCCTCCGCGCGGGCGGCGGCACGGCGCTCGGTGATCTCGTCGGACAGGGCGGCGCGCTCGATCGCCAGCGCCACCATGTTGCCGAGCGCGTCGACCACCACAGGCTTCAGCCGCGGGCCGCCGAACGGAACGACGACCATGACCATCGCACCGGCACTGCCACCCAGTCGCCGGCCGATCAGCGCCTTCTCGACGTGCAGCGGCTTGGGGCCCTGGTCGGTGCGCAGCGCGAACGCGCCCCAGTCGTCACTTTCGGGCCGGGCATCGAGCGAGACCGCGCGGTCGCCATCGATGCGGAACAGCGCGACCTCCGCGCCGAGGATGGTGCGGGCGCCGCGGCCCAGGGTCGCGACGATGTCGGGCAGGCGCAACGCCGACTGGAGCTCGTGGCTGAGCGCCAGCAGGCCGTTCAGCTGGAGATTGGTCGATCGGGCATCCTCGGCATGGTCCTTCAATCGGCCCGCCAGCACCCCAGAGACCAGCGCGCACAGGTTGAACGCGACCAGCGGCGCCAGATCCCCGCCGGTGGCGATGCGAAAGGTCAGCGCCGGCTCGGTCAAGTAGAAATTATAGATGGCGAAGGCGACGACCGCGGCGATCAGCGCGGCGACCAGGCCGCTGAGCGCACCGGCGATGGTGATGCCGAGAACGAAGACGAGCGCCGAGGCGACCTCGCCATAGTCCTGGACCGCGAAGGCGGCCAGCGCCGAGACAAGCAGAACCAGCAGCGTGACCGCGCCCTGCATGCGGTCGATATGCAGCCTCATGTTCCTGAGGCCGGCAGGGAACGGGGCTGGTTCGGCCATCGGCCGGCTGGTCTCCATAACTGGTCCGCGACGGCGGGAGCCGGGCCCGAGGGGGAGCCTGTTGAGGCACCCGCCGCCGTGGTGAGAAGCGCATCCTCAGAGGGGGGAGGAGAGGATTACCGCGCTAGGGACGCGGTTGCGCTTACAAGTTCCGGATAGCCGCGGCCCGACCGCAGAGTCCATGCATATAAAAGCTATAGTAACGCCGGATCGCGCGGTCGCCCTAGGAGTGTTTCCGAAACATTTCTCGAGAGGCGATTCCGATGAACACGAGGCATTTGACGATCGCGCTGATGCTGAGCGCGGCAGCGCTGTCCGCCTGCACCAAGCGGGTTCCGCCGCAGACCGCCGACACCATCCCCGACGCCGGCCCCGGCGGCGACTATAATGGCGGCGAACAGGACGATCCGGGTCTGCGCGCGCTCCAGTCTGCACTGGTTGCGGCGGCAGGCAGCGACCGCGTCTTCTTCAACTTCGACGCCTATACCCTGTCGCCGGAGGCCCGCGCCACGCTGACCCGCCAGGCCGCCTGGCTGCGCCAGAACCCGCGCGTCGGCTTCTCGATCGAGGGTCATGCCGACGAACGCGGCACGCGCGAGTACAACCTAGCCCTGGGCGATCGCCGCGCCCGCGCCGCCGCCGAGTTCCTGATCCTTCAGGGAATAGACCGCACGCGGATCAGCACCCTGTCCTATGGCAAGGAGCGTCCCGATGCGCTTGGGTCGGACGAGCAATCCTATGCCCGCAACCGCCGCGCGGTCTCGATCGTGATCCGCAACTAAGGTCACTCCGAACCGAACAGGCGTCTGACTGAAAAGCTCATCTCCCCGGAGGAAGAGGGGGACCAGCCGCAGGCTGGTGGAGAGGGGGTATCCCAAAACGATCACTTGCTGGCGGATACGCCCCACCCGCCCGCTCGCCCGATCTTGCGGTCTTTCGGCCGCGCTGAAAATTTGCGCCAGCCCGTGCGTGAGCCGAGCGAGCCGGCTCGGGTGGGTCGCTGACATTCGTCGTGATCGGATCTAGCCTTCCCGCATGAACGCCGACGACCCGTTTGCGAGCCGGATGCGCATCCTCGATGCCCTGCTGGAGGAATGCCGCCAGCATCAGCCCTTTGCCGGTAACATGGTGCGGGACACATCCAATCGGTCGGCGCGCGATTGGCCATGGTGGAGCGTCCAGGTCGAGCGGACGACCGAAGACGGAGCCGACACGTGCAGGGTCAGCGCCACGGTTCGACTGAACGCGACCCAGGCAAGCGAGCCCGGTTCCTATGAAGGGCAGTGGCTCGCCCGCATCTGGCAGGGCGTGAGCACCGATAGCTTCCGCGCCAAGGGCGGCTGGCCGTTACCCTGGACGCAGCCCTCTTCACAGGATCTGCGGGACGCGGTGGCTGCCCTGCTCGAAGCAGGGAAGGCCGCAATCGCCGAAGCCCGGCGACCGCCGCAATAGCACCGCGTGGCTGGGCTGCGGCTCAGTGCGTCCAGTCGAGCGTCAGCGTCTCGAAATGCCAGCGACGCTGCTCGGCCGTCGCACCATCGACGTCGTTGACACGGCGAAGCACGGCCTCGCCCTCGATCCGCACCGGGCGCCCGTCCTTGTCGGTGCCGGTGATCGACACCGGTGCGTTGTAATAGCTTGATCCGGCAGCACCCTCGATCGTGCCGGAGGGGACGGCGACCGTGATCCGGTCAAGATCGGCGAACAGCCTGGCGAAAGCAGTGCGGCTCCATTTGCGCTGGTCGGCCGGGCTCAACAACGCCCAGGCCCGGTCGAACTGCTTCTGCTCGATCGATCGGGCAAAGCCGAGCAGGACATTGCGCGCCCCCTTCTCGCCGCGCTCCGCTTCTGGCGTGAGTTCGGGCACGACGGCAGCATCCGCGCTCGGAGCCGGGGACGGCGTTACCTCCGGGCGTGCGGGCGACGGCGTCGGCGCAGCAACAGGCGTCGGCTGAATCGTCGGGGTGGAACGATTGCCATCCTCAGGCGGCTGCGCGCGCTCGCAACCGACGAGCAAAAGCGCGGGCAGCCATGCGGCGTGAAGGGCGATGCGAGTCATTCAGGCAAAACCCGGCAAGCGCGACGAACGTTCCTGCCGAGGCACCAAGCCATGACCAACTCAGCAATGCCATTCTCGCAAGCGCAACCCAGTCCCCCTCCCGCTTGCGGGAGGGGTTAGGGGAGGGCCTGTCCGCTAGAGGACATCATATTCTGACACGCCCTCCCCCGGCCCCTCCCGCAAGCGGGAGGGGGGATCAGAGCCCTTATCTGTCCGGCGGCCCGTCGCGACAACGTGCGCTGGCAAATGCTGGCAATGCGGGCCGCGACACGTCACTATGGGCTAGGGTACGGAGCCTATCGCGCCCAGCGACCTGTGGGGGATATATGCCATGAGAACTGCCGCAAGACTCAGCGCGCTTGCATCGGTGATGCTGATGACGATGGCATTCGGCATCGCCAGTGCCTCCGCGCAGACCGGGGCGCCCGAGGCTCCCGGCAGACGGGAGTTTGCCAGCGACACGGAACTGCGCGCTCAGATCGAGACGATGCTGGCGGAGATGAAGCCCGACCAGGGCTTCATGTGGCGGCCGCTGGTACGGGACGGCGCGCGGATCGCAGCACTCGAGATCTGGAAAAAGCCCGGCCGCCCCGCGGTTCATCCGGACGAGGCGGAATATGCGATCGTCATCGAGGGCAACGGAACGCTGGTGTCGGGCGGTACGCTGGTCGATGCGGCGCCCCGCAATGCGACGCTGGTGGAAGGAAGCCGGATCGAGAACGGGACGACCCGGACGCTGGGGCCCGGCGATGTCATCCTGGTACCGGCCGGCGTGCCGCACTGGTTCGGGATCACCGGCGAGCGGCTGGTCCTGCTGGGGATCAAGCTGCCCGGGAAGTGATCGAGGCGATCGTGCCGCTGCGGAGACGTGCGCGCCCTACCCCCGCTTCACGCCTAGCAGCGCCAGGCCGAAGCCGATGAAGATCGTGCCGCTGATCCGGTCGAATGCACGCCGGACCGACGGGCGCCGCAGATAGTGTGACAGGCCGCGCCCGCCCAGCGCATAGACTGCGTACCAGAAGCTCTCGATCACCGCGAAAGTGCCGACCAGGATCGCGAACTGCGGCACCTGCGGCGCGGCAGGGTTGATGAACTGGGGGAAGAAGGCGGCGGCGAACAGCAGCAGCTTGGGATTGCTGATCCCGATCGCGAAGCCGCCGCGAAACGCCGCGAGCGAGGACACCGCAGGCGGCATCGGCCCCTCGCCCACATCGATCGGTGCCGCCGCGTTGCGCCACGCCTTGATCCCCAGCCAGACCAGATAGGCGACGCCGACGTAGCGCAGCACCTCGAACGCGCCCGGCAGCGCGAGCAGCAGCGTGGTGAGGCCCGCCGCCGAGGCGCTGAGTGCGGCAACGATCGACAGCAGGCATCCCGCCATTGCGGCGACGCTGCGCTTCAGCCCCGAATCCACGCTGCGCGACAGGATGTGGAGCATGTTCGGCCCGGGCGTTCCCGACAACAGGAACACCGCGGCTGCGAACAGCCACCAATTGTGAAGCGTCATCCCAGCACCCGCACCGTCAGCATGCCGGCGGCCTAGTCGCAGGCAGCCCCTGCATCACGTGAAATCGACGCGCAGGGGCAGATCGGTCAGAAGATGAAGCCGCCCAGCCAGAGGCGAACGAACCCGATGATGAGCACGACGAGGTTGAGGTTGCGACCGCTATTGCTGTCCGACAGGGCACCCAGCGCGACACCAACCACAGCGACCGGGATCACCAGATAGTTGAGCCAGCCCAGCAGCGGGATCAGTCCGACAAGCATCACCGGAAACGCGACAACGCCGAACAGGATCGAGACGAGGTTAAGCATCGACGGACAGGCCCTAGATAGTGTATTATTTATACAATACAGTGAGAGACCCGACCGGGTCAAGCACCGAGCATTTGTTGTACGACCGTATAACAGCGTCGTCCTGCGATCGTGACGTTGGCGTATCAACGGCGCACCGCCGGACGCGGTTCCGCTGCCTGTTTAGGATTTCTTAACCCCGACCCGCGATGAACGAACGCTGGATCAGGAGCGCTTTCATGATCGCCCGGCTCGGCTTTTACCTTCTCGTCATCCTGCCGCTGGCACTGGCGGGCTGACCGCCCGCCGCGGCGAGAGAGCCGCGCGGTCGATCGACCAGCCAGTCAGGCATTATGATCGGCCGCCATCGCTGAACTGCTAGACCGCGTCGTGTAGATGGCGCTGAAGATAGCGTGTCATCAATGCGATACTGGCCGCGGCCTTCCCGTCCAGTGGTCGCTGGTCCAGCGCGACGATCTCTTCCTGGACGATCGGGCCGCGCGCGATGGCCCATTCGATATCGTTCGTATAGTTCTCGGGCGGGATCGCGCCGAATTCGAGCAACTGGACATCGACCCCCTGGCCCATGCCAAGCTGGAACCGCTCGTCCGCGGCGTAGCGCGCCATGAAGCCGCCGATCGTGGCGATATCGCCACCATTGGCCTGCACCGCCTCCAGCCAGATGCGCGCCTTGGCGGTTTCGCTCAGGCGGGTGCCGGTCAGCCGACTGGTGATCGCGCCGACGACACCATGCGCGAAGCCGACAAGATAGGGATCGCGCCAGAAGGCCGCAGCATCGACCTGCCGCTGACCCTCGCAGAAATGGCGCAGGACCCGCACTTCCTGGATCGCCCGCTGCCGAATGGCCGCCTTCTTCCCAAATCCGAACATCACTCTCCCCCCTTGTCTTCGCATGCTGGGACCGCCCGGGTCATCGCGCAAGCCCGTGGTTCCCCTTTGCCGCGTTCCGCGCTAGGCGCTGGCGATGTTCAATCTCCTCCTCGTGATGCTGGGCGGGGCCGTCGGGTCCGGCGCGCGGTATCTGGTCGGGCGCGGCGCGGTGCTGTGGCTCGGGCCGGGCTACCCCTGGGGAACGCTGGCGGTGAACCTCGTCGGCGGGCTTGCCATGGGGCTGCTTGCGGGCAGCCTGACGCGGCTGGGCGAGGGCGGCGAGACGTGGCGGCTGCTGATCGGCGTGGGGCTGCTGGGCGGGTTCACGACCTTCTCGGCCTTTTCGCTCGACGTGGTCGCGATGCTTCAGCGCGGCGACTGGGGGTTGGCGATCGGTTATATTTCGGCATCGGTGATCGGTTCGGTCGCGGCGGTGGCGGCAGGATTCTGGATAGCGACGATGATGACGACGAGGACGCTGGCATGAGCGGCAATGAGGGCGAGGTGCGGCAGTTCACCGTCGCGCTGGACGATGACGGCATCCGGCTGGACCGCTGGTTCAAGCGGCATCTGCCCGATGCCAGCTTCAACATCGTGTCGCGCTGGGCGCGCACCGGCCAGCTGCGCGTCGATGGCGCACGCGCCACGCCGGGCGAGCGGATCGCGGCGGGCCAGGTGATCCGAGTCCCACCCGCCGAGCCGGTGAAGCAGGCGCCGGCAATGGCCGCGCGGCCGAAAAAGCCGCGCGTCCAGCTGAGCGACGAGCAGGTCGAGTTCGCGCAGGACATGGTCATCCACAAGGATGCCAGCGCGCTGGTGCTCAACAAGCCCCCGGGCCTGGCGACGCAGGGCGGCACGGGCACGACCGAGCATGTCGACGGCCTGCTCGACGCGCTCCAGTTCGACCTGGAAAGCCGGCCGAAGCTGGTCCACCGGCTCGACAAGGATACGTCGGGCGCATTGCTGGTCGCGCGCACGCCGCGCGCCGCCGCCTTCTTCTCCAAGAGCTTTTCGGGGCGCACCGCCAAGAAGCTCTACTGGGCGCTGGTGGTCGGCGTGCCGCGGATCGAGGATGGCTGGATCGACCTGCCGATCGCCAAACAGCCGGGCACCGGCGGCGAGAAGATGCAGGTCGACGAGGCCGAGGGCCAGCCGGCGCGCACCCGCTACCGGGTGATCGAACAGGCAGGCAACCGCGCCGCCTGGGTCGAGCTGCAGCCGCATACCGGGCGCACGCACCAGCTGCGCGTGCACATGGCGGCGATCGGTCACCCGATCGTCGGCGACGGCAAATATGGCATGCAGGAATCCTTCCTGACCGGCGGGATCAGCCGCAAGATGCACCTGCACGCGCGGCGTATCCGCATCGATCATCCCGATGGCGGCAAGCTGGACGTGACCGCCGAACTGCCGCGCCACATTGCAGAATCGATGGCAACGCTGGGCTTCGACCTGTCGCTGGGCGACCAGCTCCCGATGGAGGACGCCCCACCCCCCAGCCGCGAGCAGCAGAAGATCTGGGCCAAGCAGCACGCCAAGACGGTGCGCAAGGAACGCAAGGGCGAACGGCGCGGGCGCGGCGGCGCAGCCTCGACCAGCTCCCGCAGCGGCCCCGCCGGGAAGCCCGCGGGCGGCAGCCGCAAGCCGGGTAGCGCGAGCCGGCCGACGGGCGGCAGGCCCAGCGGCGGCAAGCCCGGCGGCCGACCCGGGGGCTCGGGCGGCGGGCGCGGCGGACAGGGCTGATGCATCCCAACGCGGCCTTTCGCTGGGAAGACCGCGATGCGATGCGCGCCTTCGTCCGCGAGTCGGGCTTCGGCACGCTGTTCCTCGGCACGCCCGACGGGCCGCGCGCGGTTCAGGTGCCGGTGGTGTGGCTGGACGACACGACGCTGGGCATCCATGTCGCGCGGGGCAATGCGGTCACCCGGCACCTGGACGGCGCCACCGCGCTGTTCACCGTGCTGGGCCCCGACGCCTATATCAGCCCCGACTGGTACGACACCGGCCCCGACGAGGTGCCGACCTGGAACTATGTCGCGGTCGAGCTGGAAGGCCGCATGGCGCGGATGGACCGTGACGCGCTGATCGCGCAGGTCGATGCGCTGAGCCACGAGTTCGAGGCAAGGCTGGCGCCCAAGCCCGAATGGACCCGCGCCAAGACCGACCCGAAGCGGATCGACGCGATGCTGAACGCGATCGTCGGCTTCCGCATGGAGGTGCTGGACTGGCGCGGCACCCGCAAGCTGGGCCAGAACAAGCGCGAAGCCGCCCGCCTGGCCGCCGCCGATGCGCTGGCGGTACAAGGCGGCACGGCGATGGCGCAGCGGATGCGTGACGCGGGTTGAGGGGCGGTCCTGCCTTGGCTCTGCCAGTCCCCCTGGGAGGTGGCAGCAACCTTTCGCAAACGCGCGTCGAAGCGCAGGTGGTGAAGCCGAACGGCGCCTTCGCCAGACTTTCTCGCCGGAGATCGGTCCGTTCCGGCGAAAGATGTTTAGCGCCCGATTGATCCGCGGCAGCTCCCTCGCCAGACACGGAACGACCGAGGGGATACATGCTTCAATATTCTATCGCCGCCACGATCGCGATCACCGCGCTATCCACACCTTCTTCCGCCCAGGAACGAGTTGGCAACTGGGGAGTCGTGAAAGGAAGTAACGGATGCGCGCTGATAAACGGTCGGTCCGAAACGGGACTGACGATTCTGGGCGTCAATCGTGCTTCCGATCTCGGTTTTATCAGCGTGATGGACGATCGGTTTGCGTCCATTCGCGAGGGTCAGTACTATGAAGTGACGGTGACCTTCAGAAGCCGCACGGGCGAGATCGCCTGGTCCTTGCCAAACATCACCGCCACTGGCCTCAGAAAGGAAGGCTCGAACGGCGAAGCCGGCGTGGTTGGATTTGCCATCTATGTCGGCGGTGACGAATTATACGAGGCAATTTCCGCAAGTTCGAACATCGCGATCGAGCGTCAAGGCAAATCGGTCCTCAGGCTAGACTATCGCGACGGCCCGGCGCTCGCCGCCTTCCTGAGATCGTGCAGGCAAGAATAGGGAGCCGCCAGATGAAGATAACACAAGAGCCCAAGCTTGACCGCGGCGTCGCGCCCCAGCGCTGCGCCGCGCTCGATGCTACGGGCATTCACCTCTAGCCTCGTCGCGGATTTCATTTGTCGGCTGAGCGCACCTCGCGAAGTCGATCCGTTTCGGCGACGACCGCTATGGCCGTGGATTGATCCTGAAGAAGAACCGGGCCAGACACGGAACAGAAGGGGGACGTATGTTGGCATTTGTGATCGCTGCGGCGATAGCTGCGGCCGCGCGCGTTGGAGTGGAAGTGCAGACGCCAACGGTTCCGGGCTGGACGCTGACCTTCGACGAAGTATGCATGGCTAAACAGGTCTATGGCCCTGGGGCGATGATTGTCTTTGTCTATGAGCCCAAGGGCAAAATTGCCGGCCTTACCGTCGTCGATGCGAAGTTCGCGTCGATTGTCGAAGGGCGCGAATATCGTCTCTCGGTCGACTTTCTCCACGGATCGAATGCCCAGACCCAGCGCTGGCGTGACGTGCCGGCGATTGGCACCAGGATCAAGAGCAAGCCGGCATTCATGATTATGTCCCCCGGCGACAAGATGCTGGACGCTCTCTCCGGTAGCCTGGGCCTCGTGATCCAGCGCAATGGCAAGATGGCGCTGATGCACGCCTATGCGGGAAGTGAGGAGGTCGCGGGCTTTCTGCGGCGTTGCCCCCAAATCTATGGCGGAGGCTCAAGGTGAGGTGCACGACGCCGTCGCGCCACAGCGCCAGGGTCCGCGCTGTTTCAACAGTGATCGTCGCGATGGTGAGCTTCGCGCAGACTGCGTGCGCTCAACAAGCCCAACAGAATCATCAGGTCGAGCAGGAACCGCTCGACACGGGGGCCTGGGAGTTGCGCACGTCTCGGGACGGATGCTGGGCAACGCTGACCAACGAGGATGGCGCGACGCTGGAAATGTCGTGGAAGCAGGGCCGATCCTGGCTTGCGGTCATGGTACGTGACGCCAAGTTCAAGTCGATCGTCGACGGGCAGACCTATCAGGTCGAACAGCGGTTTCGACCTGCCGGCGAGACTGAAGACATTCGCACCTCACTGGAGGTGGACGGAGCGATCAAGGACGGCGAGCCGGGCTTTGTCCTGGTGACCAATGCCGAGCCCTATCTGGGCGCCATCGCGATGGCCGACAGACTGGCCTATTATCGCAACGATCGGCTGCTTGCCGCCTTCGATCTGAAGCGAAATCCGAATCTCGCTCCGGCGTTCGACATGTGCCAGCAAATCTATGAGCCCTGATCGCGGACCGGTTTCCAGCTCCTGCTGCCTCACAGGCCGGCTGGCGCCCATGTCGCGAGTGGCCCGAAGGTCCTGTACCCAAGCGAAAAGGAAACCGTCATGCTGATCGCCGCACTTGTTTCGACAGTGCTCGCGGTGTCGGGGCCCATGCAGAAGGGCAGTTTCGGCAATTGGAGCGTCGGTCCCGCGGACGGCGCCTGTATCCTCGCCACGTCCTTCGGCGAAGGCGGCGATTTCGCGATTTTCCATGACGCGAAGAAGGGGACGGTGCTGGTGCTGGTGGCGGACCCGGTCTTCCGGTCGATCGTCGATCGCAAGAGTTACCCGCTCACCATCAACCTCTTCCGGGGCAACACGCGCGATCCCGAATGGGGAAGCATCACCGGTCACGGCGTAGTGAACGACGGCCATCGCGGTTTCGCCTTTCGCGCCGATGCGGCGTTTCTGGACAGCCTGGTAAAGGCGTCACGGCTGCAATTCACCCGCGGCACGACTAGCGTTGCCGATATTCCGCTCGACAAGGATATCAAGCCTGCCGTCGCGTATCTCGAGCGCTGTGCAAGGATCCGGGCGGGTCTGCCGGGCGGCCCCTTGGACTGACGCGCCCGCCCTCAGTCCAAGGGACCTCGTTGCCGCGACCATGACCCCGGCCTAAAGCCCGCGCATGAATCGGCTCGCGATCTTCGACTGCGACGGCACGCTTGCGGACAGCCAGGTCAATATCTGCCGCGCGATGGAGGAATGTTTCGTCGGCGCCCGGCTGGAGCCGCCGCCGCGCGCGGCGATCCGGCGGATCGTGGGGCTCAGCCTGGTGCCGGCGATCGCGCTGTTGCTGCCCGAGGGCGAGGCGGCGCTGCACGAGGCGATGGCGGAGGATTACAAGCGCGCCTTTCGAGCGATGCGGCAGGACGGGCGGCTCGACCCCGAACCGCTGTTCGACGGCATCGCCGAGGCGATCGACGCGCTGGACGCGGCCGGCTGGCTGCTGGGCGTGGCGACCGGCAAGTCCGATCGGGGCCTGAACCTGCTGCTCGCCCACCACGGAATCGACCGGCGCTTCGTGACGCTGCAGACCGCCGACCGCCACCCGTCCAAGCCGCATCCCTCGATGATCGAGGCGGCAATGGCCGAGGCGGGCGCTTCGCCGGAGACGACGGTGATGATCGGCGACACCAGTTTCGACATGGCGATGGGCCGCGCCGCCGGCACGCACGCCCTGGGTGTTGCATGGGGCTACCACACCGCGCATGATCTGGTCGAGGCGGGCGCGCATCACGTCGTCGAGTCCGCGCACGCCCTGCCGGGGCATCTGGAGGCGTTATGACCATGACCGAAGCCGACGCGCTGGCGCGCAAGCGTTACTATCTGATCGCAGGGGTGAATCTGCTGGGTGCGGCCGGTGCCTTTTTCGGGCTGGTGCTGGCGGGCCGATCGACCGACTGGTACGGCCAGGTGCTTGGCGGCGCGATCGTGCTGTCGGCATTGTACGTCATGGCGGTCGTGCCCCGCGCGATGGCCCGCAGATGGAAGAGTCCTCCCGAGGCATGAAGCGGTTCTGGAAGCAGGTCGATATCGACAATCGCGGCATCGCGCTGGACGGGCGCCCGGTGCGGACACCCGGCCGGACCCCGCTGGTGCTGCCGACCGAGACCCTGGCCGAGGCCGTGGCCGAGGAATGGCGCGCGGTGGGCGAGACGATCGACCCGCGCGCGATGCCGCTGACCGGACTTTCGAACGCCGCGATCGACCGGATCGCCCCTGATCGCGAGCGCTTCGCCGCCGGCCTCGCCGCCTATGGCGAGAGCGACCTGCTCTATTACCGCGCCGACATGCCCGAGCCGCTGGTCGAACGCCAGATCGCGCACTGGGACCCGCTGCTCGACTGGGCGCGCGGCCGCTATGACGTGCATTTCGAGACCGCGACGGGCGTCATGCACAAGGCCCAGCCCGAAGCGACGGTTGCGCGCCTGTCCGACGCGGTCGCCGCACTCGACCCCTTCCGCCTCGCCGGCCTGTCTCCCCTCGTCACCGTCAGCGGATCGCTGGTCGCGGCCCTCGCCCTGCTGGAAGGCGCTGCCGACCCCGAAACGATATGGACCGCGGCGCAAGTCGACGAGGCGTGGCAGGCCGAGATGTGGGGCGAGGACGAACTTTTGACGAAGGCGCGCGATGCGAAGCGCTCCGACTTCGATGCGGGCGTGCGGTTCCTGAGCCTGCTCGGCTGAATCCGGCCCTCACCCGGCAGACGCGTTGAACCGAGCGCTCACCGCAGCCGCCAGCGCTCGAGTTGTTCCAGCACATCCGCCGCGATCTGCTCGGCGGTGAAGCCGGTCAGGTTGCGGTAGCGGGTGCCGTCGCCGGCCTGACCTGCCATCATCCAACTGAGGCTGCGGCGGCCCTCGGGCGCATCCAGCGCGGTATAGGCGGGCAAGGGACGCGAGCGCGGCGCCAGGCGATAGACGAAGGGCTGAGCCTCGCCGAGGCGGATCGTCAGCGTCGCACCGTCGTCGTCGCGGTCGACGCTCGCATTGGTCAGCCCCTCCTCGCGCATCGCGTCATGGACCGACTGGAGCGCCGGCACGCCGAAGCGCTCGATCTGTTTGGCGATATCGGCGCGGGTGGCGGGCACCAGCAGCCGCTTGATCCGCTCGGCGATCGACGGCCCCTCCTCCTGCGACAGGGTCTCGCCTTCCAGATCGGCCTTGGTCTGGCGCAGCAGCCCATAGGCGAGCAGCAGCATGATGAAGCAGAAGGGCAAGGCCGCCAGCAGGGTCGCGGCCTGAAGCGCGCCCAGCCCGCCCGCCAGCAACAGCGCGGTGGCAGTCACCGCCAGCAGGATGCACCAGTAGATGCGCTGCCAGCGCGGCGTATCCTCTTTCCCACCCGAGGCAAGCGTATCGATCACGAGCGCGCCCGAATCCGCCGAGGTGACGAAGAACACGCCGACGAGCAGGATGGCCAGTGCCGAGGTAAAGCCGGCGCCGGGCAGATAGGCGAGGAACTTGAACAGCGCGGTCGACAGGTCGGCCTGCACCGCGCGGGCGATGTCGCCCGCGGCCACGCCCAGGTCGAGCGAGATCGCGGTGTTGCCGAACACCGTCATCCACAGAAAGGTGAAGGCAGTCGGCACGAACAGAACGCCGATCACGAACTCGCGCACCGTACGCCCGCGCGAGATGCGGGCGATGAACATGCCGACGAAGGGCGACCAGGCGATCCACCAGGCCCAGTAGAACAAGGTCCAGTTGGCCATCCACGCCCGCGGTTCATAGGCGTAGAGGGTGAAGGTGCGCTTCACGAAATGATCGAGATACAGTCCGAAATTCTGGATCAGCGCGCGCAGCAGGAACAGCGTGGGGCCCGAGAACAGGACGAACAGCATCAGTAGGATGGCGAGGACCAGGTTCAGCTCGGACAGACGACGAATGCCGCGATCGGCGCCGCTGAGCACCGACAGGGTCGCCGCGCCCATCACCACGGCGATCACGATCACCTTCAGCGTGTTGGTGTCGGCGAGGCCGTAGTTCCAGGCGAGTCCGGCGGTCATCTGCGACACGCCGAAGCCGAGCGAGGTGGCGACGCCGAACACCGTGCCGCAGATCGCGAAAATGTCGATCGCATCGCCCAGCGGGCCGTTGATCCGCTTGCCCAGGATCGGCGACAGGCCCGACCGCATCGTCAGCGGCAATCCCTTGCGATAGGTGAAATAGGCGAGGCTGAGCCCGACCAGCGCATAGATCGCCCAGGCGTGGACGCCATAATGGTGGAAGGTGATCGCCATCGCCTCGCGCGCAGCCAGGATGGTGCCGCTCTCGACGTCGGGCGGCGAGATATAATGCTGGATCGGCTCGGCCACCGCGAAATACATCAGCCCGATGCCCATTCCCGCGGCGAACAGCATCGCCAGCCACGACACATAGGGGAAATCGGGCTCGGCATCGTCGGGGCCCAGCTTCAGCTTGCCCGCCGGGCCGAAGCCAAGGATCAGCACGATGACCAGGAACGCCGCGACCGAGGCGACGTAGAACCAGCCGAACGTGTCGATCGTCCAGCTCTGCGCCGCGTGGAACGCGACATCCGCCGTGCCCGGCATGGCGATCGTGCCGATCATCAACAGGGCGACGACCGCCGAGGCGCCCCAGAACACCCGCGGCTTCATGCTGCTCTTGATCATGCTGCGTCGGGCTCCGGGCGGGTTGGCGGCGGTGAGAAACGCCGGACCCCGCCCAGCGGTTTCATGCCGCTGGCGTATCGACCTTGGCAACTACCGGCTTCGGCAGCGCCCAGGCGAGCACCGCCCCCGCCGCGATCCACGACGCGACGTCGCTGATCCACAGATAGATGAAATATCCCAGTGGCATATGGTTGAAGACCGGCTGACCGAGATCCGAATAGGCCGTCGCCGCGATCGCGATCACCGCGACCAGCTTCAGCCGGCCAGCAAAACTCAGCTGGTGAGCCACCATCCGCAGTGCGATGCCCGCGATCAGCGTGCAGACGATCGCGAGCACCAGCCCGCCGATCAGCGCGCCGCCGTCGGGATTGGCGAAGCCGCTGGTGTTGAAGAACACCATCGCGGTCGGCCCCTGACCGTAAAGCTGGGTGCCGAGCGGTGTGCCGGGCCAAGGAATCGGATAGGCGCCGGTTCCCGTCGGGCCGAGATGCTGGCTGAGCGCCGCCTGCAGCGCCTGGGTCGTCGCGTCGCTGGAGCCTTTCAGCGCCAGCCAGCTGAGCGGGGTTCCCCAGAAGACGAAGCCGACGAGCCACATTGCGACGCCGCCGAGCACACTGCCGAGAATGAGTCTGGGCATGGAATACCTCCCTGTTGGCCGGCCGCGCCGGCCCGAGAGGTTATTTGTTGAGCCCGCGAATGAATCCGATCAAGCCCGTCTGTCGCGACCGCTTGAGCCGTTCGGCCTTCAGGATGGTGTGGACGCAGTCGAAACATTCTTCGACATCGTCATTGACCAGGACATAGTCATAGCCGTCCCAGTGGCTGACCTCGGCATTGGCGCGGGCCATGCGGCGGTCGATCACCTCGATCGAGTCGGTGCCGCGATTGGTCAGCCGCTCGTGCAGGATCTTCATCGACGGAGGCAGGATGAAGACCCGCACAACGTCGCCGCCCATCAGCTGGAACAGCTGCTGCGCGCCCTGCCAGTCGATGTCGAACAGAACGTCGCGGCCCGAGCGCAGCATCGCGTCGACCGGCGCCTTGGGCGTGCCATAGCGCTGGTCGAACACATGCGCCCATTCCAGGAACTCGCGATTGTCGACCATCGACTTGAACGTGTCGGTGTCGGTGAAGTGATAATCCACCCCATCCTTCTCACCCGGGCGGATCGCGCGGGTGGTGTAGGACACCGACATGTCGAGATCGTCATCGGCCGCCAGCAGCTTGCGCGCGATGGTCGACTTGCCCGCGCCAGAAGGCGACGACAGGACGAACAATACGCCACGTCGACGGAAACCATGCGGATCTTCGGGGTGCTCGGCCATGCGCGCTAGTGGCGGAGGAGTCGGTCGCGCGTCAAGCGCGGCGACTCCCCTATTGCCACATCAGCGGTAGCGCGCACTCCGCTTGCGGCCCGACACCAGCCGCCAGAGTCCGATCACGCCCAGCATGACCCAACCGAGCGGCCCCATGCGGGTCACGACCCGCTGAGCCGTGGCGCCAAGGATGGCGCCCTTCACACTGCCGCCGCCGCCACGTCGCGCCATGCGGCTGCCGATCACGGCGCCCAGAATATTGCGGAGCATCTCGTCCCTCCAGATTGTCTTGGAGGATCAACGGCATATAGGCCGCTGCGGTTCCGCGGGTCACGCGTCGCACGGCGAGCATCGCCCCGACTTGCCCTCATTCCGCCGGCTGAACCGCCTCATCGCCGCCGAAGCGGCTCGTCAGGTAGCGCACGAGCAGATAGCCGCCGCCGATCACCGCGGCCGCCGGGATCACGCGCTTGGCGGTTTCGTACACCGCGACGCCCGCGATCGCGCCGAGCGTTCCGCCCTCGCCGTCACGCTGGTCGATCCTGCTGCCGATCCAGCCTGCGATTGCCTTGCCGATCATGATAGTCTCCGCTTGGATGTCGCGGGATAAATCGCGGGAGCGCGCGCGAAGTTCCCCTGCATGCCGTTTGGCCGCCATGGTGGCAGTTTGCCGTGCCTCAATCATGTGGCCGAGGGGAAGCCTCACGTAGGGGCTTGTTGCGCTTCAATATAAAGCCCCGCGCGGTTGATACTGGCGCTTCGGCCGGCGCAGCCCTGTATGCAGCAGCAAGTTTCTTGCCAATGCTCATGAGGCGGGGTATCTATTTCTTTGTGAACTGGCTCCGGCGACTCTCTAGCTTCTTGACGTTTGGGGCGATATTTTGCGCCACATTCGTTATAAGTGGCTGGCAGATGGGCCATATGTCAAACTGGACATATGCAGCAGCAATTTCCTTCACCATACTGATGCTGGGATCGCACCTCGTTGACCGCTACCTGATCGCGCAGTTTTGGGAGCGGGTTGAGCGACTGGAGCACGCATCCGGAAATTCACCAGAACGCTGACGGGTTTTTCCCGGACGGGGCCGCAAGCTGAAGACACGTAGCCGACTTCCGGCATAGCGCTTCAGCGCAGACGCGAGCGCTGGCGCGCCAGTGACCACGCCCTCTCAGCCATACGGCGGCCGCACTGCAGGCGTCGGCACCTTAACTGGCATAACGGTTATGCAAAGGCCGTCCGCCGGTTCCCCAAAGCGAAACCGGCGGCCGGCGCTTGCCTTACTTCCCGACCATCGTCTCCGGACGAACCAGCCGGTCGAAGGTCGGCTCGTCGACCAGGCCGAGCTCAAGCCCGGCTTCCTTCAGCGTCTGGCCCTTCTCATGGGCGTATTTCGCGATTTTGGCGGCATTGTCATAGCCGATCTCGGGCGCCAGCGCGGTGACGAGCATCAGCGAGCGGTCGACCAGGTCCTTGATCTGGCGTTCGTTCGCCTTCAGCCCGTCGACGGTACGGTCGGCGAAGCTGATCATGCCGGTCGACATCAGGTCTATCGAGCGCAGCACGTTCGAGCCGATCAGCGGCTTGAACACGTTCAGCTCCATATGGCCCTGCATGCCGCCGACGGTGACCGCGACATGGTTGCCGATCACCTGGCCGGCGACCATCGTCAGCATCTCGCACTGGGTCGGGTTGACCTTGCCCGGCATGATCGAGCTGCCCGGCTCGTTCGCGGGCAGTTCCAGCTCGCCCAGGCCCGAACGCGGGCCCGAACCCAGCAGGCGGATATCGTTGGCGATCTTGGTCAGCGACACGGCCAGCGTGTTCAGCGTGCCCGACAGGTTGACCAGCTGGTCCTTGGTGCCCAGCGATTCGAACTTGTTCGGTGCAGTGACGAAGGGCAGGCCGGTGATGTTCGCGATCTCGGCCGCAACATCCTCGGCATAGTTGGGCGGCGAGTTCAGCCCGGTGCCGACCGCGGTGCCGCCCAGCGCCAGCTTGAAGATGTCGAGATCGAGCACGCTGGCGAAGCGCGCGCGCGCCGAGGCGAGCATCGCGGCATAGCCCGAGAATTCCTGGCCCAGCGTCAGCGGGGTCGCATCCTGGAGATGGGTGCGGCCGATCTTGACGATATGATCCCAGCCCTTGGCCTTGGCATCCAGCGCGGCGAACAGCCGGTCGAGCGCCGGATAGAGCTTCAGCGTGACACCGCGCGCCGCCGCGATATGCAGCGCGGTGGGGAAGCTGTCGTTCGACGACTGCGCCATGTTGACGTGGTCGTTCGGGTGGACGGGCGACTTGCCGCCGCGCTTGCCGGTCAGGATCTCGTTGGCGCGCCCGGCGATCACCTCGTTGACGTTCATGTTCGTCTGGGTGCCCGAGCCGGTCTGCCAGATGACCAACGGGAACTGGTCGTCCAGCTTGCCGTCGATCACTTCCTGCGCGACCTGGTCGATGACCTTGGCGATCTCGGGATCGAGGCCGTGCTTGACGTTCACCCGCGCCGCAGCCTGCTTCACGATCGC
Organism: Sphingomonas sp. BL-S-25; assembly: GCF_055521555.1. Taxonomy (NCBI): domain Bacteria; kingdom Pseudomonadati; phylum Pseudomonadota; class Alphaproteobacteria; order Sphingomonadales; family Sphingomonadaceae; genus Sphingomonas; species Sphingomonas sp. BL-S-25. Next base: position 3,346,468 of record NZ_CM145486.1, on the reverse strand, counting down.
CTGGGCGTGGACGATGCCGATCGGCATGCGCTCCTGCGCGCCGAACGGGAAATTCTCGATAGAACGCTGGGTCTGCGCCGCCCAATAGGCGTCGGCAGGCACTTCGATCGCGCCGATCGAGTCGGTTTCGGTACGGGTCTCGGTCACATCATCCTCCGCGGGAACAGTCGCAGGCGCTCTAGAACCGCAGGGCGCCTTTCGCCAACCCCGCTTTTGCTGCCGGATATCGTCTCGAATGTTACGTTTTGTGAACGGATATTGTCGCCCCCGCCGCTGACCGCCATCTCGCCGAGGCCGGCGATGTGCCGGCGACGTCACCGGCCAATATAGGCCGGGACAGCCGCAGGAGACGTAAGAATGGCCAATCTGTTTGTGGCCGGGCTCGCGCTCGGCATGATCGCGGTGCCGCCCATGGCCGGGCAGTTCGAACACCGTGTCCGCATCGACCATGCCAGCGGGCCGGTCGACGCCCATTACCGCTCGACCGTGAAGGTCGCGACGAAGCAGGTCGGTACCGCGTCCGGTCCCGGCAAGATGTCGACGCTTGCCTGTACCTGGCGCGCCGACGTCACCGTGGAGCGCGAGGCGCGCAATGCCTCGGGCTCGGTCATGCGCCGCTCGATCGAGCGCGACGGCGTGATCGAAGGCCGCCGCGCCGGCTGGTGCAGCACGCACCGCGATTCGATCGACGCAGAGGTCGCCCGGCACGGCGAAACGCTGCGCGGGCATCTGGTCGAAGTTGCCCGGGACGACCATAAGGTCCTCAACGGGGAACTGGACGGATTGCCGAGGTCGACAGGTTGATGAATCGAAGTGTGTTTGCAGTGCTGGCAGGGATCGTGGCGGGTGCCGCGGCCCTGCCGGCCCATGCCCAGTTGGTGACGGGCGGGGTCGAAATCACGAATGACGAAAGCCGCCGCGGCCTGAGCTGGAGCGAGGGTCGCGTGTCGACCTCCGCCGATGCCGCGGTCGACGTGATCGGTATCGTCGACGGGTCCGCGCGCCTCACGATGCTGCGCGGATCGGACCGGCATGGCGGTGCCGACGGGGTGCTCGACCTGGAGGCCGGCACCGGCCTGGGCGCCGGCCCGGTACGGTTCCGCGTCCACGGCACCGGCCATGTGTTCGTCAATGCGGTCGAGCGAATGGACTATCTGGAGCTGGGCGGCAGCGGCAGCTTCACGCTGGGCCCGGTCGAGGTCGATGCCGGGCTGATCTACGCCCCTGACCAGGCGTCGATCGGCGGCGACAATCTCTATCTGAACATGGGCGCGCGGGCGGGTATTCCGACCACCCCGCTGACCGTGTCGGCACGCGTCGGCCGCACCAGCGGCAGCACCGACGACCCCCGCCTCGCCGCCCGGCTGCGTCCGGCGGGCAATTATGCCGATTGGCGGCTGGGCGTCGAATATGTCGCCGCGCCGCTGACGCTGGGGGTCGATTATGTCGGCACCGATATCGACCGGTCGCAGGCGATCGCCTCGCCTTATTCGGACTTCCGCCACACCGGCGACCGCCTGATCGCACGGGCGCGGATCTCGTTCTAGATCAGGGGCTTCCCTCGCGGGAAGGGAGGGAAGCCGATAGCGGGATGTGTCAGTCTCCTTCTCCCCCTGTGGGAGAAGAGTGTCGGGTCGGTCATGCCCCCGGCATGACCTGAACAGCGCGGGGCGCTGTCCACCCGGCACTGGGCCCGAGTGGGAAGGATGAGGGGCATCTACGAAAATAGTAAAGCGGGCGCCTGAAACATCCCCCTCACCCTTCCGCAGCCTGCGGCTGCTCCTTCCCTCTCCCACAGGGGGAGAGGGAATTGAGGAAGAACCCTATCTGAAGCAAAAATCCGCGGCCTGCCGCACCGCCCGCCTCACTTCTTGCGCTTGAAGTCCACCGCGACGACGTTCGATCCGTCCTCGACCGGGGTGACGGTCGGGCCGTCATTCTCGGCCTCGTCATGCGGGTCGGGACCCTCGGGGCCTTCCTGCGCCTGGAAGCGAAGTTCGAAATGTACCGCGGGATCCTGGAAGCCGGTGATCGCCGAGAAGGGGATCGTCAGCGTCGAGGGCACCTGATTGAAGCTCAGCCCGACCGAGAATTTCTGGTCGTCGACGCGCAGGTCCCAGAAGCGATGCTGGAGGACGATCGTCATCTCGTCCGGGAATCGCTCGATCAGCCGCTGCGGGATGTCGACGCCGGGCGCGTGCGTGCGGAAGGTGATGTAGAAATGGTGGCTGCCGGGCAACGCCTGGGTCTGGGCGACGGTGCCGAGCACGCGCCCCACCACCGCGCGCAGGGCTTCCTGCACGATCTCGTCATAGGGAATCAGGCTGTCGGGCACGCTACCAGTCATGCCCCTTGGGTAGCGGCTCGATTTGACGGGTCAAGCGAAGCATGCACGTGCCAAGGATAGGTTGATTTGCTTCGACGCCCGGCGGCGCTATGGGGGCGCCATGCGTACCGCCACGATCAGCCGCAAGACGAGCGAAACCTCGATCGCCGTGACCGTCAATCTGGACGGCAGCGGCGAGTATCGCATCTCCACCGGGATCGGCTTTTTCGACCATATGCTCGAGCAATTGAGCCGCCATTCGCTGATCGACCTGGACGTCAAGACGGTCGGCGACCTGCATATCGACCAGCATCATACGGTCGAGGATACCGGGCTGGCGATCGGCGAGGCGGTTGCCCGCGCGCTGGGCGACAAGAAGGGTATTCGCCGCTACGCCGACGCGCTCTCGCCGATGGACGAGACGCTGACGCGCGTCGCAATCGACATTTCGGGCCGCCCTTATCTGGTGTGGAAGACCGAGTTCACCCAGAAGAAGCTGGGCGAGATGGACACCGAGATGGTCGAGCACTGGTTCCACAGCTTCGCGCAGAGCGCCGGCATCACGCTGCATGTCGAGACGTTGTACGGCACCAACAACCATCATATCGCCGAGGCGGCGTTCAAGGGACTGGCCCGCGCGCTGCGCCAGGCGGTCGAGATCGACCCGCGCAAGGCGGATGCGATCCCGAGCACCAAGGGAATATTGTGATGATCGTCGCGATCCTGACCTATACCGTTCCCCTGGCCGAGGTGGACGCGCACCGGCCTGCGCATATCGACTGGCTGAAGGAACAATATGCCGCGGGCGTCATGCTCGCCTCGGGCCGGCAGACCCCGCCCCAGGGCGGCGTGCTGATGCTGGCAGGCACGCGCGCGGAGGCCGAGGCGCTGCTGGCGCAGGATCCGTTCGCAATCCACGGCGTCGCCCATTACCAGCTCGTCGAGTTCGCCCCGACCATGACCGCGCCCGGGCTGGAAGCGCTCGCGCGGTGAGCGTCGCGCTGATCGATTACGGCGCGGGCAATCTTCGGTCGGTCCACAACGCGCTGAACGCGGCGGGTGCCGCGCGTGTCGAGGTGACCGCCGATCCCGAGGCCGTGCTGCGCGCCGACCGGATCGTGCTGCCCGGCGTCGGTGCCTATGGCGCGTGCGCCGCGGGGCTGCGCGCGATCCCCGGCATGGTCGAGGCGCTGGACCAGCGCGTGCGGCGCGACGCGGTACCATTTCTGGGGGTGTGCGTCGGCATGCAGCTGATGGCCGATCGCGGCGAGGAGATGGGCACGCATGCCGGCCTCGGCTGGATCGCCGGCACCGTCCGCGCCCTGCCCGCATCGCCGCAGCTGCGCGTGCCGCATATGGGCTGGAACGATGTGGTGCCGACCCGGCCCCATCCGCTGATCGAGCCGGGCGAGGCCTATTTCCTGCACAGCTTCGCGTTCGACGGCGAGGATGTGCTGGCGACGACCGACCATGGCGGCCCTGTGACCGCCGCGATCGGCCGCGACACCTGTCTGGGCGTCCAGTTTCACCCCGAAAAAAGCCAGCGCTACGGCCTCGCGCTGATCGAAAGGTTCCTCGCATGGCGTCCGTGACTTCTCAGATCCTCCCCGGCACGGAGCGCGAGGATGGATTGCTCCCAGCAATCCAAGATCGTGCCGGTGGCACGATCGACCACGCGCTGGGGACCGACGCGAAGCGGCGGTGGAGGGGGCCCCCCACAAACGCTTCGCCTGCCTCGGGCCCCCTCCACCATCCTGCGGATGGTCCCCCTCCCCGTTCCGGGGAGGATCTGGCATGAGCCTGATCGTCTTCCCCGCAATCGACCTCAAGGGCGGGCAGGTCGTCCGGCTGGCCGAGGGCGATATGGACCGCGCGACCGTCTATGGCGACGATCCCGCGGCACAGGCGGCAGCGTTCATGGCGGCGGGTGCGCAGTGGCTGCACGTCGTCGACCTGGACGGCGCCTTTGCCGGAGAGTCGGTCAACGGGGCCGCGGTGGCGGGCATTCTCCAGGCGTTTGCCGGCAAGGTCCAGCTGGGCGGCGGCATCCGCTCGGCCGAGTCGGTGTCGCATTGGCTCGATCTGGGCGTCGAACGGGTCGTGATCGGCACCGCGGCGCTGGAGAATCCCGACCTGGTCCGCCAGGCGGCGCGCGACAATCCCGGGCGGATCGTGGTCGCGGTCGATGCGCGCGACGGCATGGTCGCGACGCGCGGCTGGGCCGATGTCTCCGACGTGTCGGTGGTCGAGCTGGCGAAGCGGTTCGAGGATGCCGGCGTTGCCGCCCTCCTGTTTACCGATGTCGGTCGCGACGGGCTGCTCAAGGGCTGCAATGTCGAGGCGACGGTGGCACTGGCGCGCGCGGTATCGATCCCGGTCATCGCCAGCGGCGGCGTCACCGACCTGGGCGACATCCACGCGCTGCGCGCTCACGTTGCCGACGGCATCGAAGGCGTGATCACCGGCCGCGCGCTGTACGACGGCCGCCTGGCGCTGGGCGAGGCACTGGAAGCCGCCGCATGATGGCAGCCAACAAAATCCTCCCCGGAACGGGGAGGGGGACCATCCGCAGGATGGTGGAGGGGGCCCGAGGCAAGCGAGCCGTTCGTGGAGGGCCCCCTCCACCGTCGCTTCGCGCCGGTCCCCCTCCCCGTTCCGGGGAGGAATTATGACCGTTCGCGCGCGCGTCATCCCCTGCCTCGACGTTGCCGGGGGGCGGGTCGTGAAGGGGGTGAACTTTGTCGACCTCAAGGACGCCGGCGATCCGGTCGAACAGGCGCGCGCCTATGACGCCGCCGGCGCGGACGAACTCTGCTTCCTCGACATCGGCGCCAGCCACGAAGGCCGCGACACGATCGTCGACGTGGTGCGGCGCACCGCCGAGGTGTGCTTCATGCCGCTGACCGTCGGCGGCGGCGTGCGCAGCGTCGGGGATGCGCGCACGCTGTTGCTGGCCGGCGCGGACAAGGTCGCGGTCAATTCTGCGGCGGTCGCCCGGCCGGAAGTCGTTGCCGAGATCGCCGACCGGATGGGCAGCCAGTGCGTCGTCGCCTCGGTCGATGCCCGCCGGGTCGAGGGGGGCTGGGAAGTCTTCACCCATGGCGGCCGCCGCGCGACCGGGATCGACGCGGTCGAGCATGCGCTGAACCTCGCGCGGCTGGGCGCGGGCGAGCTGCTCGTCACCTCGATGGACCGCGACGGCACGCGCGACGGTTATGACCTCGAGCTGATCCGCACCATCGCCGACCAGGTGACGGTTCCGGTGGTCGCCTCGGGCGGCGTCGGCGGATTGCAGCACCTCGTCGAGGGCATTCGCGACGGCCATGCCTCGGCGGTGCTGGCGGCCTCGATCTTCCACTTTGGCGAAGCGAGCATCGCCGACGCGCATGCCGCACTGGCGGCTGCAGGGATTGCGGTTCGCAGCTGAGCCGTCAGGTCGACGCGCAGGATTGACTTGCGCGTCGCCCTCGGACAGCCGGGGGCAATGGACATGCTCGACCGCCTCGAACAGGTGATCCGCGACCGCCGCCAGGGCGATCCGGCCACTTCCTATGTCGCCAAGCTGACCGCACGCGCGACGGCTATGACCTCGATCTGATCCGCACCATCGCCGATCAGGTTACGGTGCCTGTGGTCGCATCGGGCGGCGTCGGCGGGCTGCAGCATCTGGTCGAGGGCATTCGCGACGGCCATGCCTCGGCGGTGCTGGCGGCCTCGATCTTCCATTTCGGCGAAGCGAGCATCGCCGACGCGCATGCCGCACTGGCGGCGGCGGGGATCGCGGTTCGCAGCTAAGCCTGAGGCTGACGCACAGGATTGACTTGGGCGCCGCCCTCGGACAGCCGGGGGACATGGACATGCTCGACCGCCTCGAACAGGTGATCCGCGACCGCCGCGAGGGCGATCCGGCCACTTCCTATGTCGCCAAGCTGACCGCACGCGGCCGCGCCAAGATCGCGCAAAAGGTCGGCGAGGAGGCGACCGAGACGGTGATCGCCGCGATCCGCGACGACCGCGCCGAGCTGACCGGCGAGGCGGCCGACCTGATCTTTCACCTGCTGGTGCTGCTGGCCGATGCCGGGGTGACGCTGGACGAGGTACGCGCCGAGCTTGCGCGTCGCGAGGGCGTGTCGGGGATCGACGAGAAGGCGGCGCGGCCGCGCGTCTAGCCGGACTGCCCCTACACAATGCTGCAAATGCCCCCTTCCCCGGAGCTCCGAGGGAGGAGAGAACTACCGGCTCCCCTCCCTGGAAGGAGGCAATCGCATTTGCATTTTGCGAGCGGGTGAATCGGCAATTTCCGTGTTCCGGCGAAGGCCGGAACGCAGTTGGAAAGCCTCCCGGCTTTGGAGAAACTCGCCTTCGCTACAACTGGGTTCCGGCCTTCGCCGGAACACAATGCGCTCATCCGATCAAATGCGATAACCCCTGCTTCCAGGGAGGGGATGTCGCTCCATGCCCCTTCCCACCTCCAACGCCGCTGCGCTAAGCCTCCAGAAAAGGAGCCGCCATGCCGATCGACGCCACCCTCCCCTATGATCCGGACAATATCTTCGCGAAGATCCTGCGCGACGAGATCCCGTCGAAGCGGGTCTATGAAGACGAGTTCGCGATCGCCTTCCACGACATCAATCCGCAGGCGCCGCAGCACATCCTGGTGATCCCGCGCGGGCCCTATGTCTCGTGGGACGATTTTTCGGCGCGGGGCAGCGATGCCGAGATTGCCGGCTTCGTCCGCGCGGTCGGCGCGGTGGCGCGTGAGGCGGGAATGGTCGAGCCGGGCTATCGGCTGCTTGCCAATGTCGGCGTGGACGGCGGACAGGAAGTGCCACATCTTCACGTGCATGTGTTCGCGGGCCGGAGGCTGGGGCCGATGCTGGCCCGCTAACGGCCGAAAACCGCGGCGAACTGCGGTTACACGCGTTACAAAATCGTTGCGCCTCCCCGATTTGCGACTAGGCTCCCGGCCTTCAACCAAACGGGGCGGCGCCCGAGCGCCGCGAAGGGGACCCTTTCATGATCTTCGGGCGCGTAAAGCCACTCGATGCCATCCTGGCCACAGCCGAAAAGAAATCGCTTCATCGATCACTGGGCGCGTTCCAGCTGACCATGCTGGGCGTAGGCGCGGTCATCGGTACCGGCATCTTCGTTCTCACCGCCGAGGCCGCGCAGAAGGCGGGCCCGGGCATGATGATCTCGTTCATCATCGCCGGCCTGGTCTGCGCCTTCGCCGCGCTCTGCTATGCCGAGATGGCGTCGATGGTCCCGGTTTCGGGCTCCGCCTATACCTATAGCTATGCGGTCATGGGTGAGCTGATCGCCTGGATGGTGGGATGGGCTCTCATCCTCGAATATGCCGTCGCCGCGGGCGCGGTGTCGGTCGGGTGGTCCGGCTATGTCGTCGGCCTGATCGAACACACGTTCGCGATCGACATCCCCGACACATTGGTGCTCGGGCCGTTCGACGGCGGGCTGATCAACCTGCCGGCGATGGCGATCGCGGGCCTGGTCACCTGGCTGCTGGTCATCGGCACCAAGGAGAGCGCCACCATCAACGCCATCCTGGTGGCAGTGAAGGTAACCGCGCTCACACTGTTCATCGTGCTGGCGATCCCGGTGATGAACAGCGAGCAATTCTCGCCCTTCGCCCCGACCGGCTTCGTCGGCATCTCGATGGCGGCAGCGTCGATCTTCTTCGCCTATGTCGGTTTCGACGCGGTCTCGACCGCGGCCGAGGAAACCAAGAACCCGCAGCGCAACATGCCGATCGGCCTGATCGGCAGCCTGGCGATCTGCACCGTCTTCTACATCCTGGTCGCCGCCGGCGTCATCGGCGCCCCCGGCCTGTCGAGCCAGCCGGTCGTGAGCGCAGCGGGTGCGGTGCTCGAACCCGGCAGCCGCGAGCTTGCCGCCCAGTGCGCCGCGCGCGCGGCAGAGGGCTTCAAGGACGTGGTCTGCTCGAAGGAAGCGCTGGCGTTCACCCTGCGTGAAATCGGCTGGCCGCAGATCGGCAACCTGCTCGGCCTGGCGGCCGGCCTGGCGCTGCCTTCGGTCATCCTGATGATGATGTTCGGCCAGACCCGCATCTTCTTCGTGATGAGCCGCGACGGCCTGCTCCCGCAGTCCTTCTCGAAGATCCACCCGAAGTTCAACACGCCGCACGTGATCACGATCATCACCGGCGTCGCGGTGGCATTGTTCGCCGCCTTCTTCCCGGTGGGTCAGTTGGCCAATATCTCGAACTCGGGCACGCTGTTCGCCTTCGCCGCGGTGGCGATCGCGGTGATGGTGATCCGCCGCCAGGATCCGACCCGTCACCGCCCATTCCGCACCCCTGCGGTGTTCGTGACGGCCCCGATCGCGATCGTCGGCTGCATCTATCTGTTCGTCAGCCTGGATCACAAGAGCATCATCCTGTTCCTGATCTGGGCGGCGATCGGCCTGCTGGTTTATTTCGGCTACAGCCGCAATCGCAGCCATGTCGGCCGCGGGATCGTCGACGTGCCGGAAACGGACGCAGACACCCCGCCCCAGCCGGTCCCGCCGCTGCCGGGCGCACCGACCCCAGGCGGCAAGCAGGCCTAAGGTCCGCACCGTCCGCAAGGGCAACACGAAGAGGCCGGGGTTCACGCCCCGGCCTTTTTCGTTGGAGACTGGTCCAAGCCCCCGCTACTTGCCGTCCCGTCAAGAACTTATTGACGGAACGCTCGTCAATGTAGTATTGACGATTCGTCAAGAATATATTGACGGGGATCAGCATGAATATCGAGCTGCAGCAGGACATCAGACACAAGACGTCGGCACTGGTTCTAGACTGGGCGGCGCACCGTCAACCGCCGTTCACCGGCGAGACGGCGGAAGGGTTCACCGAAGCCATCACCGTCGCCCATCTGGTCGCCGATGAAGCCAAGCTCAGTCTACACCGCTGGATCGATGCAGCGCGCAGGACCGGCATCAGCTGGGCAGAGATCGGAAATGCGCTCGGCATCTCCAAACAGGCAGCACAGCAGCGCTTCAGCGTTGGCGGAACTGGCGCGGCGTTGCTCCAACCGGGCGGGGCACTCATATTCCGTCGCGCCAGATACAGCGCTGTAGGCGAGATGAATATTCTTCGCGAAGAAGGGCTAAGAGGTAGCGAGTTGATTGCAACCGAGAACAACGCGCTCGTCTTTCGGCCGACGAGCGAAATCTGGGAATATCGCAGGCGGATTGGCTTCGGATCGATGCGCAAGGCGATGGTGTCCGAAGGGTGGACACTCGTCTCGACCTGGCCTCCGCTCTCCTACTTCAAGCGACGGGTCGTGGCGGTATAGTGGGAGTCGCGCCTCGGCTCTTCTCGTCGGGGCACCATGCCGACCGGTCCCGACCGATACGAGGCCTGGCAGCCGCCCAACCGAGGGACGTTTCGCCGCCGCGGCGTAACCCCCGCTTCACCGATTAAGGGAACGTCGCCGGCGGAAATCTCGTGCACGGCGAGGCGTTGGGACCGTGAAAAGCAACCGCCAGGGCCCTACCCGATCACGCTGCACCGCTACGAAGTCTTCGCCGACTATTTCCAATTCTATCTGCGCGATGCCGAGGTGCAGGCCGATCCGCCGACCGACTATGTCGAGGCCGACCTGGTGCTGATGGTCAAGGCAGTGCCACATCTGCTGGTGATCCAGCCCGTCCGTAACATGGATGTGCCGGTCGAGATCGAGGTGCTGGACCCGTTACCGAAGCGGATCGAGGAAGGCTGGGACCAGATCGTCGAGGCCAGCCTGGAACTGCCCTCCGGCCGGCTGGAGGTGATGGAATGCGCCACCGGGTCGGTCGACACGATCGACCTCCCGCCCGACACCTATCGCCTACGCGTGCATTTCGGCGGGCTCGATACGCTGAGCGAGGATGGGCTGGACGGCGACGATCGCTACCGCATCGCGCTCTGGCCGGCTCCGGCAGCGCCCATCAAATGCCTGATGCGGCGCAATCGCTGAATCGATTCGTTCAGCTCTGTGCCGCCAGATAGGCGCGGCACATCCGCTTCACCTCCCCACGCAGCAGGTCGATTGCGCCCGGGTCCAGGTTGCGCTCGAACGCATTGCGGATCGTTCCGAAGATCACCGTCACCAGGGTGAGCGCGACGCCGGGCATGTCGCGTGCTTCCAGATCGGGCGCGCTCGCCAGCATCGCCGCGGTCGCGGCATCCACCCGCCCGGCAAAGGCGTCGATCAACGCTTCATTGTCCAGTTCGACCGCGGTCCGGTACAGCGCCCGAGTCACGTCCGCCCGTTCGGTCTTGGCGGCCCAGTAAGTATCGATCAGCGCATCGAGCATCACTGCCACCGGCGCACCCTGGCGCGCTTGGCAAAGCGCCTCGATCCGGTCGGCCAGCGCCTCCAGATAGCGGGCGTTCAGTGCATAGAGCAGCGCCTGCTTGTGCGGGAAATACTGGTACATGCTGCCGACCGACACGCCGGCGCGCTGCGCGACGCGGGTGGTAGTCAGCCGCTGCGGACCATCCGCCACCAAAAGCTGAATGGTCGCCTCGAAAATCGCCTCCAGCGTCGCCGCCGCGCGCGCCTGACGCGGGGTTTTCCGGGGTTTCAGATGGCGCGGCGCGAGGTCGGACATAAGCGAATTCCCGAACTGAAGGATGCTTCATATCTTTGGCGACATCGTCCGAAAAGTGAAGGAGATCCTCATGTCCAACGACACCCGCATTGCCCTCGTCACCGGCGCCAACAAGGGGATCGGCCGCGAGATCGCCCGTCAGCTCGGCCAGGCCGGCATCCACGTCCTGTGCGGCGCGCGCGACGCGGATCGCGGCCGCGCCGCGGCCGACGCACTGGCCGCCGACGGCCTGTCGGTCGAGCCGGTAGAGATCGACCTGACCGCCCCGGCGACCATTGCCGCCGCGGCGGAGACGATTGCCGTCCGGCACGACCGGCTCGACATCCTGGTCAACAATGCCGGCATCGTCGATCCGCAAGACGGTCCGCCCAGCGCCGCGGCCCCGGAGGCGGTCCGCCATATCCTGGAGACCAACTTCATCGGCACGCTGGCGGTGACGCAAGCGATGCTCCCCCTGCTGCGCCGCTCCACCGCCGGCCGGATCGTCAATCTGTCGAGCGCGCTCGGCTCGCTGACGCTGAATGGCGATCCGGCCTCGCCCTATTACTCGGCGCGGCTCATCGGCTACAACGCGTCCAAGGCGGCGCTCAACATGCTCACGGTCCAGCTGGCCGAGGAACTGCGCGGGACGGGCATTGTCGTCAATTCGGTCAGCCCGGGCTATGTCCAGACCGATCTGACCGGCCATAACGGTTTCATGACACCCGAACAGGGCGCCCGGCTGCCCGTGGCATACGCGCTCGGCGGCGCGGAGAGCGGACGCTTTGTCGAGCCGGACGGTGTCACGCCCTGGTGACCATGGCGGCGACGGTGATCGTCTTGCAATCGCTCTTCCGCTGCAGGACACGCTCGGTAGGAGACTGACGACCTGATCGACAGAAGCCGGGCCGGTCCCTGATCCAGGAGGAACACATGCTGTCACCCGTCGCCCTCACCGCCGCGTTCGATCGGGTGACCGACTATTGGTCCCCCAAGGTAATCGGCCGGGTCAACGACCAGCTGCTCAAGGTCGCAAAGCTGAAGGGCGAATTCGTCTGGCACGCGCATCACGGCCAGGACGAGCTGTTCTACATCGTCCGCGGGTCGCTCCGCATCGAGTTCGAGGACGGTCCGGTCGATCTGAACCAGGGCGATTTCCTTACCGTGCCAAGCGGCGTGCGACACAATCCGGTCGCCGCCGAGGAATGCTGGGTGCTGCTGATCGAGCCGGAATCGACCAAGCATACCGGCGACGAGGTGACGCCGCTCACCCGCAGTCTCAACGAGCAACTCAGCTAGGGCCGGGCAAGTGGCTTCTGCCCGTGCTCCGCGCGGCAGCGGCCGGCGCCGCCGCGCTTGGCATTTCCCTCGCGCCTTCAGCCGCCGATGATGCGCAGCGACCTGCTGTTCGGCGAAACGGAAAGCGGCGGCTGCGTTCGTCTTGCGCTCCCGGCTGTTGCGGACGGGCCTTGGACGCTGCAACCAGCGGGAGAGCGGTCTTGGGTGAGACAATGATGGCTGCGCTGGTGTTCGGTATCCTCATCGCTGCGATGGTGATCGACAATCTAGGCGCTGTTGACAAAGTTAGGCAACCACCTGCGGATAGCGGCAAGATTGAGGAAACTGGCGAACGACAGCGCGGTTTTGTCGTAGCGGGTGGCGATGCGGCGTTGATACTTGAGGTGGCCGAACATGCGCTCGATGCGGTTACGGTCTCGGTATCGACGGAAGTCGCAGGCGATGTGTTCGCGCCGGTTGGCCTTTGGCGGGATGATCGGCAGGATGCCGCGCATCAACAGGTTCGCCCGGACCGCATCGCCGTCATACCCTTTATCGGCCAGCAGCGCCTTGGGCTTGTCGACAGGCAACGCCATGAGGTCATCGACAGCGCTATAATCCGATGCCTCCCCGCCAGTCAGGATGAAGCCAAGAGGGCGTCCCTGATTGTCACAACGGGCGTGGACTTTGCACGTAAAGCCGCCGCGTGATCGACCAAAAGCCTCCTTATGAGTCCCCCTTTAGCGCCCGCTGCCGAAACATGGCCGCGAACCGTGGTGCTGTCGATCATGTGCTGCCAGTCGTCGGTCAGCCCGAACTCGACCAGCGTGGCCAGCATCGCATCCCAGACGCCTTGTTCCGCCCAACGCCGGAACCGCACATAGACCGAGTTCCACTTGCCGTAGCGCTCGTGCATGTCGCGCCAGGGGCAGCCAACCCGCAACACATGCAGCATCCCGTTTAGAAATCGCCGATTGTCATGGGCAGGGCGCGCCTTTCGGCCTCGCTCGGACGGCAGCAGCCCTTCGAGCACCGACCATTCCTCGTCCGTCAGATCGCCACGCGCCATCGCCGCCCCCTGCAAAGAGCAGCCTTGAATCAGAGATCAGGTCGTTTGGGAATCCACTTTGTCAACACGACCTAAGCGTTCGGCTCGTGATCCGGCTGCTCGTTAAGCTGGCGGATCGTCTGCCTCCATACCGGCCGGGCGGGCGCTACCGCTCCCAATTGGATCCCGAGAAATACGCTTCGCTTCGAAGGCCCCTAAAGCGCAGCTGAGTCAAAGTTGCCAAGCGGTCGGCCCGCGCGGCTGGCGCGTTCGTGCCTTACATGCGCTTGGCGCGACGGGAGCTCAGCGCGAGCTTGGCGATCAACTCGTCGGGGATCGGCCTGTCAGCCGAAAAGGTCACCCCGGTCTTGGTCGCCTTGAGCTTCAACGACGCGATCTCGTCGGCATGCTCGGCAATCGCGCGTGGATCGACGTAAAGCCCCGCATTGTCTGCTGAATGCGGCATAGCCGGCGACGATCGCGCCCTCGACCCGCAAGCCGGGCATATCATGGCTGATGACTTCCTCGGCGTCGGGCAGTGCATGCGCCAGCTGCGCGCGCAGCTTGCCCAGCAGGGCCCGGAACTGCTCCGGCGCCGCGGCGATATAGGCATCATGGTCCGTTAACTTTGTCATAACGACAGCATGGTGTTTCGGACGCCTCGGGGCAATGACGCGAACGTCGTTTGCGGTTATACTGTACAGCATTATGATCGAGTCATGATGAGAACCGCCTTCAGAGCATTCCTCTGGTCGATCATCTTTCTGACGATTGCTGCGCCGGTGGGCTATGTAGTGGCGCCCGGCTGGGCACGCACCAATGCGCCCGTTGCTCAGCCGCTTTCCTCGGGCGGCCTGCTGATCAACCTCTACGCCGCCGGGGACTTTCAGACGAGTCGTGGAAGGTGGCCGATCACCTACTCCACCATCTATTCCGACGTCGGACCGATAAGAGGTTACATTCGCGGTCGCACTGACGGTTCTCGCGCTTACGACTACCGGATCACCCTGACATCACGAGACGGTGTTACGACACAGGTCGGATGCAATCCCGCCCGTGACGATGTCTGTGTATTTCGCGCCGATCTCGGCAGGAGCGACCTGACAAAAGGACTGACCGTGTCGGTCAGCGACGCCGGGACCAGCAAGACGGTGGTGCAGCCACACACCATCATGTTCACCCGCAAGTCCAGCTATTCGCTCGCGCTCTGGGACACGCTGATGGGCGTTTGAACAGGGCGCCTTTCTGTGCCGACTGCCGAGTCAAGCGGGCCCGCATAGCGCCAAAGATCGGGAGACACCACGCTCCTGGAGCAAGCGGCATCGCCTCCCGCGATCCCTCTCTGCGCCTCCGCGTCTCTGCGCGAACCAATTTCCCGGCATCCTCGGCGACACGCTTGAACCCGCCCCACCCCTCGGCCAGTCTCGCGCGATGAGCCTGCGCCACGCCCATGATTTCATCGCCCGTGCGGCAAGCGATCCCACGCTCGCCGCCGCGATCGAGGGGTTCGGGTTCGATGTGACGCTGGACGACATCGCGGCCATTGCCGCGACGCGCGGCCTCGATTGCACGCCCGACGAGATCCGCCGCGCGCATCGCCAGTCGCGTGCACTGGCGGCCGTCGCGCGGGGTCAGGCGCGCCCGGGCTGAAGCGGGAAGGGTTCGGGGGCAGGCAGCTTCGCCTCCAGCGCGGCGGCGAGCGCCATGTAATTGCCCTCCTCGACCAGGAAGTTGCGAAAGAAGCTTTCGGGCTTGTTGAGGAAGATCGGCAGGACGAAGCGGCGCAGCCGGTCGAGGTCGCGCCCGATCTCGCGGTGGACGCGGCGCGAATGGTCGAGGCCGTCGGGATCGGTCGAGGTGCCCGCCAGCTTCTCGGCGATCACCGCCGCCGCGATCGCGCCGCTGGCCAGCGCGAAGCGGATGCCCTCGCCCAGGATCGGCTCGACCAGGCTGGCGGCATCGCCGACCAGGCAGGCGCGCCGGGTCGAGATCGGCACCGGGCCGTCATAGATCGGGATCGGATGGCCGCGGCGTACCTCGCCGCGCACCGCGCCGGGCGGCAGTGCCTGTTCCAGATAGGTGTCGAGCAGCCCCGGCAGTCCGGTGGCGCGGGTCCAGCTGCCGACGCCGCACGACAGATAGCCTTTCTTGGGGAAGATCCAGCCATAGCCGCCGGGCACCACGCCGAAGTTGAAGCTCATCCGCTTCCCCTCCAGCGCCCAGGCTTCCTCGCTCGGCTCGATATGCGCATCGATCGCCAGCGCCGGGCGCGTCCGCCGGCCCAGCCCCAGCGCCGCCGCGGTCCGCCCCGCCGCACCGTCGCCGCCGACCAGGTAGCGCGCGCGCACCGTCTCGCCGCCGCGCAGCGTCACGGTCACGCCGTCCGCCTCCTCGGTCACCGCCTCGACGCCGCAATCGTCACGCAGCTCGATGTTCGATCCGCCCGCCGCCAGCGCGCGTTCGAGGATGTGGAGATCGAACGTCCGCCGGTCGATCATCCAGGCGCCATAGCCAAAGTCGCGCTCGACCACCGTGCCGAAGTCGAGCTGCCACAGCGACTGGTCGACATGCGCCTCGACCAGATGGCTGAAGTCCCAGCCGAGCAGTGCCTTGACCGGGCCGACGGTCAGCGCGCCGCCGCACGCCTTGTCGCGCGGCAGCTTGCGCTTCTCGATCACGAGCAGCTTCGCGCCCGCCTCGGCCAGGCGCAGCGCGGCCAGCGCGCCGCCCGGTCCCGTTCCCACCACGATCGCGTCAAGCATGGCCGCTCCCCTGCAGCATCGGCGCGAGCGCCAGATAGGCCTTGGCCGGGAGCATGCGCCCGCCGGCCAGGTTCAGTTTCACATGATTGACGAAGCCCGCAAGGTGCGACGCACCGCCGCGCGCCAGATCGGCGGCGATCATCGCATCGGGCCAATCGGCGCGGGCGTCGATCGGCGTGATCGTCACCGGCCACTCGGTGAGCGCGGCGACCCGTGGCACTTCGGCCAGCCCCGCCACGACCAGCCGATCGAGCAGCGCCGCACGGGCGGCAGCGCCGGCCGCGGTCTGGGCGGGGATCACTTCGATCCCGCATTCGGGCACCGGTCCAGGCGCGAAGCCCAGCACCAGCCGCGTCGCGTCACAGTGCAATTCGGGCCAGGCAAGCAGGTCGAGCAACCGTGCCGGGTCGCCGGGCCAGCCGATCTCGCGCAGCAGCTGCGCCACCGGCCCCGGCGCGACGTCGCGGATCATGCAGCGCAGCTGCGCGTCGCGCGACAGCATCGCGCCGACCAGCCGCCCGCCGGTCATCCCCAGCGCCTCCGCCCGGTCCAGCGTGTCGATCAGCCGCGACCAGGCCTCGGCAGCATGGGGCGCAACGGCCATGACGAAGCGCTCGCCGGCATCGCGGTCTGCCAGCGCGCCGCGATCGAACGCGGCGAAGACCGCCGGCGCGGCGATCCAGCCATCGGGGCCGTCGTCATGTTCCAGCCCGATCTCGACGATCGACGGCTCGGTTGCCCAGCTTGCGGCAAACCCGGCCAGCCGCGCCCAGGCGGGATCGGCACCTGCCAGCGCCGCACGCTGCCGGGCGAGCGCGCTAAGCGCAGCCGTGCCGCCATGCGCGGCGAAGAAATGCTGCGACACATCGATCGCGCGATCGTCACCGGCGAGCCGGCATTCGAAATAGAGCTGCACCCCCGGTGCCAGCCAATCGGCCGCTCGCCGCAACGCACCTGCCCCCGCCTCGTCGAGCAGCGCCAGCGGAAAATGGGCGATGGCAAGCTCGATCAGCTGCGCGGCAAAGCGGCTCATGCGAACAGGCGCGGGATCAGCGCCGCCGCGACCTGGGGCAGCGCGTCGAGCCGGTCCGGCAGGGTCAGCGTGCGCACCGGCACGCGCATCGCCACGCCCGCCAGCCAGGCAAGCTCGCGCCGCCGCCCCTCGCGTCCCGGCGCCAGCATGCCGTGCAGATTCGCCGCAAGCTCGGCCAGCCGCTCGGCCACCGGCATCTCCGCGATCGCCGGTTCGGACAGGGCCGGGTCTCGCGGCAGCACGCGGTAGATGGCGTCGAGCCGCACCGGGCGATCCTCGAACAGCGCCGGATCATGGACGCCAACCTTGGCCATCTCGGTCGTGGTCGGGAACAAGATGCCAGTATCGCCGCTCAGCCCGAGCTGTTCCGCGCTGTCGGGCCACAGGCGCAGCCGCGCGCGGCCTGGCTGCACCATCAGCGCATCGCCGTCGCGGGCCAGCGCGACCATGTCGTCGGTGACCAGCCGGCATCCCTGGCGCACCAGCGCCCAGGCGAGGCTCGACTTGCCGACGCCCGACGCCCCCATCAGCGCGATGGCCC
The DNA here is from genome assembly GCF_055521555.1 of Sphingomonas sp. BL-S-25. Lineage (NCBI taxonomy): Bacteria > Pseudomonadati > Pseudomonadota > Alphaproteobacteria > Sphingomonadales > Sphingomonadaceae > Sphingomonas > Sphingomonas sp. BL-S-25. The sequence continues at coordinate 3,328,888 of NZ_CM145486.1, read as the reverse complement.
GGTCGCCATGCGCCAGCGCGGTGGCATGGAGGCAGGTACAGCCCGCCAGCCGCATCGCCCGGCCCAGGATCGGCCCCTCGATCAGATTGGCGACCTCGGCCGCGTCGGGATGGATCGTCTCGACGACGATTTCGGCGCCGTCCTCGCGGATCGCGACATCGGCGACGTTACCGCGATAGTCATAGCGGATCCGGTGCCAGCGGCGGTCGGCGGAGCGGTAATAGTGAATCGTCGCCCAGTCGGGCACGACCTCGCTGGAATGGTCGTCCAGCCACGCGTCTGCCAGCGCGGCGGCAATGCCGCGCGTCACGCGAATCTCGGGCGCCCCGATCGGCGCCACTTCCGGCAGTCCGGTCAGCGGCAGCTCGCTGGCAATCCCGGCAACGCCGAGGCGATAATGGTTCATGGTGCCGATAAAACAACGGCCGGCGGGGCCCGTTCCGGGCGCCGCGCCGGCCGATTCGCGCATCGTGCGCGGGATGACGGGTTCAGCTGGTATAGGTGCCCGGGCCGTCCGAATCGTTCACCGACTGGCCGAAATTGGCGGTCTTGGTCATGCCGCGGATCGTGCCATGCTCGGTAAGAACCGGCTTGCGATACGGAGCCTTGGTCGCCGTAATCTTGGTCATTCACAATCCCCTGTTGCCGGTCTCGCCTCTGGGCTGCCCTTCAACAACTATCGTTAAGTCGTTTTACTTGCTCGATCAAGCGCCTCAAGCGCGCCAGACTGTCCCGCCCGGCCCCAGGTCCGCGCCCAGCCAGGCGGCAAGGCCGGCGGGGAGCATGACCTGCGACGAATAACGATGCGGCGGCAACGTCTCGAGCGAGGCCAGAATCGCGGCCAGCCGCAGCCGATCGACATAGCCGTCCAGCACATCAGCCTGCGCCAGCGGCTCCAGCCACGGCTCCAGCCCGCGCCGCGCCGCCTCCCAGCTGCCGTTGACGCCGAACACCGTCTTGGGACGCGCGACGATCTCGGGAGGCAACAGCCCCTGCGCGCGGCGGCGCAGAATCGCCTTGTCGAACTGCCACGGCATCGGCGGCACCCGCATCGCCGCCTCGATCAACCGAACGTCGAACATCGGCTGGCGCACGCGCAGCTTCAGGCCGGTCGATTCGGGATGCGCCGCGACCAGCAGCTCGGTCCAGAAGGGGTGGTTGGCCATCCCCTCGCGCGGATCGCCAAGCTGGCTGGCGCACAGGTCGCGCCACCGCTCTTCCATGTGTTCCTCGGCGATCAGGCCGGGATCGATCATTCCCGCGATCGGCCGTGTCCCGGAGGCGCGCAGCCGCGCCAGCACCGACTTGAACGGCGGGCGGCGGCGATGATGGTGCCAGAAGCGGATCGTCTCGCGCATCAATCGGGCATAGCGCCGCTGCCGCGCCAGCGTGACCCAGTGCGTCACGCCGCCACCGACGATCGCGTCGCCGCCCATGCCGAGCAGGAGCACGCGGATGTCGCGATCCACCAGTTCCTCGCCGACCAGGTGGAACGAGCTGGTCCGCAACTCCATCCGCGGCTCGGGCGGCGCGCGGAACACGCCGCGCGGCGGGTCGGTATAGATGCGCTCGACCGATACCGGGTTGAACGGGATACCGAGATGCTCGGCACAGCGCTGCGCCAGCGGCCGCTCGCGATCGGGCATCAGCCAGTCGCTGCCATAGGACCAGGCATGGATCTCGCTGCGCCCCGCCCCTTCGCGCTTGGCCGCCGCGGCGATCATCGTCGAATCCATGCCACCCGACAGGGTCGTGGCGACACGCGGGCTGCGCAGCCGGTCGCGCACGGCGGCATCGAACACCGCGCCGAACCCCTCGGTCAGATCGTCGGGTGACAGCCGTTCGGCCTCGGCAAAATCGGCCTCGGGCAGTTGCCAGTAACGGCGCAGGCGTATCGCGCCCTCCTCGACCGTCATGCAATGCGCGGGGGGCAGCCGACGGATCGCGCGGTAGCTGCCCTCGTCACGGTCCAGCGCATAGCCGAGCAGCAGATAGTCGCCGATCGCACGACGATTGAGCGACCGGTCGAGCCCCGGATGCGCCAGCAGAGCCGGCACCGCATTGGCGAACAGGAAGGTCTCACCGACCCGGGCATAATAGAAGGGAACCGACCCGAACTGGTCGCGCGCGCAGAATAGCCGCCGCGTGCGCGTATCCGAGATCGCGAAGGCGAAGTCGCCGATCAGCCGCTCGACGCACGCCTCGCCCCAGACGTGCCAGGCGTGGAGGATCAGGTGGCTGTCGGGCGCGTCCAGCCGTGCCTCGCGCCCCGCGGCGCGCAGTGCCTCGATCAGCGCCTCCCGTCCGTCGATGCGGGCGTCCGCCACAAGATGCACCGCGCCGTCGAAGCTGAGCGGCTGGCGGTCGGCGACTTCCTCCTCGGTCGTCGCCAGCAGCGCATGCGCCAGGAACACGCCCGCGCCCTGCCAGCTGTCGCGGCGATCGGGGCCCATGCGCGCAATAGCCGCCGCCATCTTCTGCGACAGCGCGGGGTCGATCGGCGCGCCACGCGCCGCGACAAGGCCGGTAAAGCCAGTCATGCGGTCAGATTGGACAGATGCCAGAGCGGGCGATAGTCGGAGGTGAGCGTCGGCGCCTCGTTGACCGCTCGCCCCTCCAGCTCGACCCAGGCATGGGCATCGAAGGGCTGCGCCACCCCCACGCCCAGCACCAGATCGGCCGCCACCCGGCGGCGGCGCAGCACGGCCGCCAACAACAGCGCGCGCGGCAGGCAGCGGGGGCCCGCCGGCATCGTCTCGCCCACCCGCGCGATCATCCGCGCCTGACGCTGCGCCAGTTCCACCGGTAGCACGCTGACCTCGCGCGCCCGCGGCAGCCGATCGGCCAGCGTCCAGGCGACGCGCGCCGCCCGGCGCAGGCCCAGCAGCCGGATCAGCAGCGCCGATCCCGCCAGCGCGACCGCGACCGGCGTGGCGCGCGCGGCATCGACCAGCGCGGCCATGAGGCGATCAGTAGGAGAGGGTCACGAGGCCGCGGGCATCGAGGTCCTCGACCAGTTCGACCAGGTCGGCGCGGATCGTCTCGACCGGGGCATCATATTCGCCGGCCAGCGTCTCCGCCGCCGCCGCGACGCTGCTCGCCTCGCCCAGCACTTCCCACATGCGCGTGCCGATCTCGTCCAGCCCATAATAGGTTTCGGTGTTCAGATTCAGCAGCGCCGAATTGCCCGTGACTTCCTGGAACAGGATATGTTCGGGCACTTCGATCCGCGCCGCCAGGATCGTTTCTTCCTCGACTGCCATTGATGCCCCCTTCGACAAGTGATTAAGGGAGCTATAGAAACTCGGCACCGGTCGGGCAACCGGCGCAGCGGAGGGGCAGGATGGATACAGGCATGGGACAGGAACCGGCGACCGCGGGCGACCGGCTGGACCTGTGCATGGTCATCCCGCCGTTCGACCAGATCAAGATTCCACTGCTGGGCCCGGCGCTGCTGGCGGCGGCAGTTCGCCAGCGCGGCATCGGCGTGCGTACCGTCTTCGGCAGCATCATGCTGGCGGCGCGCGTCGGCTATGAACCGTACAAGGGCGTCGCGCGCTACTATCTCGATTCGATCATCGGCGAACGGGTGTTCCGCGACCAGGCCTGGCCGGCGGACATGGTCCCCACGCTGCCGCCCCTGCCCCCGATCCACGGCAAGGCCGCCGAGATCGTCGACCATATCCTGCCCCAGGTCGCGCCGTTCATGGACGAGTTCCTGGCGGCGGTGCTAGTGTACCGCCCGCGGATCGTCGCCATCGCCAACACCTTCGAACAGGTCATGGCGAGTGCCGCGATCGCCCGCCGGGTGAAGGAAGCCGCGCCTGACACGCTGGTGGTGATGGGCGGCGCCAACATCGCGATGCCGATGGGCGCTGCCTATGCCTCGGTCTTTCCCTGGGTCGATCATTTCTTCGCCGGCGAGGCGGACAGCGAATTCCCCGACTTCTGCGAACGCTATCTGCGCACCGGCGAGCGGCCCGAGGCGCGGGTGATCGAATGCGGGCCGAACGACAATATCGGCGAGATGCCGGTGCCCGAATTCGACGATTTCCTGACCGCGCTGGAGGCGGAGAAGGCGGCGGGCCGGCTGCCGCCGCATTTGCCCGAGGGGCTGCCGCTGGAAAGCTCGCGCGGCTGCTGGTGGGGCATGAAGAACCACTGCACCTTTTGCGGCCTGAACGGCACCGGCATGGATTTCCGCACCAAGGCGCCCGACCGGATGCTGGACGAGATCCGCGAGCTGATCGACCGCTACGACCCGCCCTATCTCTCGTTCACCGACAACATCATGCCGCTGTCCTATTTCAAGACGGTGCTGCCCGAACTGGCCAGCTGGGAGAAGAAGCCCGGCCTGTTCTACGAGGTGAAGGCGAACCTCAAATACGACCAGCTCGAGCTGATGGCGCGCGCCGGGCTGGTGCAGATCCAGCCGGGCATCGAATCGCTGTCGACCAATGTCCTCAAGCTGATGCGCAAGGGCATTTCGGGCATTCAGAATCTCAGCCTGCTGCGCGATGCGACCTCGCTCGACCTCTATGTCCTGTGGAACCTGCTCTACGGCTTCCCGGGCGAGGAAGTGTCCGACTATGCGCCGCTCGCCGACCTGTTCGCGCGGATCGAGCATTTCCGCCCGCCCGGCTATTGCGTTCCGATCGTCATCGACCGGTTCAGCCCGCACCACGGTGACCCCGAAGGCTTCGGCATCGGCTCGTACAAGCCCTATGACGGCTTCGCCGCGCTGTTCCCCGACGGATCGCCGCTGATGGAGCTCGGCTATCATTTCGTCGGCCAGCACAGCACCGCCTTCATGTCCGACGGCGAGTCGCTGGAACGGCTGCACGATGCCTATGACCGCTGGACCGAGGCCTGGACCCGGCGCCCGCCGATCGTCTCGGCGCTGGCGATGGGGCCTGGCGCGCCGGTGGTGATCGCCGACACCCGCCGCATCGCCAAGGCGCGGATGACCCCGCTGACGCCCGACCAGGACGCGGCGCTGCGCTATTTCGAAACGCCGCGGAAGGTCGGCCAGGCCGATCCCGACCGGGCGACCCACCTGCCCACGCTGCTCGAACGCGACTTCATCGTCGAGCATGAGGGCTTCCACATCAGCATCGTGACGCGACCGCCGGCCAATGCGGCGCGACGTACGAACAGCAACTGGGTTCCGGTCGCGGCATGAGCAGCGAGGAGAAGGTCCAGCCGCGCGTGGGCTGCGGCGCGGCCATCCTGCGCGACGGGCAGTTGCTGCTGGTCCGCCGCCTGCGCCCGCCCGAGGCGGACCATTGGGGCCTGCCGGGCGGCAAGGTCGATCCGTTCGAAACGGTGCCCGAAGCGGTCGAACGCGAGATTGCCGAGGAACTCGGCATCACGATCCGCGCCGACCGGCTGCTGTGCGTGGTCGACCTGATCGACCGTCAGGCGGGCTTCCACTGGGTGTCGCCAGTGTACCGCGTCGACACGTTTGAGGGTGAGCCAAGGGTTCTCGAGCCGCAGGCACTCGGCGGCATGGGCTGGTTCGCCCTCGACGCCCTGCCCCAGCCGCTCACCGCCTCGGTGCGCGCCGCGGCGGCGGCGATCGGCGAAACATAAGCCAGATCAGCATCGTGACGCGGCCGCCGGCCAACATGGCCCGGCGCGCCAACAGCAAATGGGTTCCGGTCGCGGCATGAGCAGCGAGGAGCAAGTCCAGCCCCGCGTCGGCTGCGGCGCGGCCATCCTGCGCGACGGGCAGTTGCTGCTGGTCCGCCGCCTGCGCCCGCCCGAGGCGGACCATTGGGGCCTGCCGGGCGGCAAGGTCGATCCGTTCGAAACGGTGCCCGAAGCGGTCGAACGCGAGATTGCCGAGGAACTCGGCATCACGATCCGCGCCGACCGGCTGCTGTGCGTGGTCGACCTGATCGACCGTCAGGCGGGCTTCCACTGGGTGTCGCCAGTGTACCGCGTCGACACGTTCGAGGGTGAGCCAAGGGTTCTCGAGCTGCAGGCACTCGGCGGCATGGGCTGGTTCGCCCTCGACGCCCTGCCCCAGCCGCTCACCGCCTCGGTGCGCGCCGCGGCGGCGGCGATCGGCGAAACATAAGCCAGTCGATACAGGCGAGCGAAGCGAAAGCGTCTTGTGGACCGTCTATTACTGCGGCGGTGCGGGTTCGACACTGATTGCGATTAGCACCATGTCAGAACCACAGTAATTCTCGATCCGCTGTCCCAACGTGCTGTCGCTGAAGTACGCATCAGCCCTCATCAGTCTTCCGATTACCCGTACCCGTTTCCCCTCAAACCGACGCGCTGCAGAACGGAAGTCAGCAACCCGGGCGAAAGTGCCGCTCGTACAGGTCTGATCCAGTGTCCGGCCAATATCCTCCTTACGAGGATACAACAGAAATTCACCTCTGAAACTGATCCAGCCGATCAGCGCATCTCCAGTATAGGGTGTTGATGCGGGTGAATGTCGGGCACCTGCGCAACCGCAGAACAGGAGCGCCGACCCCAGTATAATTGCGAGTTTCTTCACCGACATATGACCCCCATTCCCACAGCCACATCACCGCCTCCGCGATTCAGCAAGATCTTGAACGCAGCCGGGTTGAAGCGCTCACCCCAGACTCCATCGAGCAATTCGATATCTAGTTGGAGACCTGGCCGAACGACCCATACGCCAACGCTTGATATTCCATAATTGGGGATCCCAAGCCGCTTTGGCGTAACTCCGTCTCTTGTTCCAGGATACGGAAAATGCTGGCTGCCTGCCCCCGCGCGATCTTGATGGGTATGGATTACAGCATCGTAGCCGGGATCGGGCGCCCGAGCGGGGACATATTCGTCATACTCCGTTCTATCGGGACATCGGCGAGTACCCACAAATTTTGTCGGAACATGGTCGAAACGACCATCTGGATAGTGGAAGAACATTTGCTCAGTAGGCCGATTATATCGGAGCCTAACGCCTGCAAGTTGGCCGGCACAGCTTCCATTTACAACATCTACATCCAAGCGCGTCCGAGCCATGGCAATGCCTACGATAGAATAAATGATTCTTATCAAACGCCTAAATCGTAACTCCGCTCCACAATTACTCGGTATTGGATTAATAACTTTTCTTGGCGTTGATGATCGGTGACCGTATCTCGGACAAGGATGCGCGACCTGATGATTGAACGCAAAGTCGAAACCCGCATTCCCATTTGCGCGACTCAATCAACCCGACCTGTGAGTTTTCACCATACTTTGATCAGGCGCAACGGGTTGATCCCGCGCTGTCGAGACTGGGCAGGAATCACCTGCCCAGCCGGTCGATCAGCCAGTGCGCGACCAGGGCGTCGAGCGCGGGCGACATGAAGCTGGTCTTGCCGTCCTTGTCCGGGCGGCCCAGCCCGTGATCGGCGCCCGGTACACCGACCACCAGCGCGTCGGGATTGTCCCGCAACAGGTTCTGCGCATCGATCAGGTGGGCTGCGGGCGCCAGGATCGGGTCGTCCGAGCCGAGCACGATCAGGATCGGGACGCGGATCTTGGCCAGCGCCTCGCCGGTGCCGGCCTGGTACATCGACAGCAGCAGCGGCGTGTCGATCACCGCGATCGCGCCCTGCGCCTGCTCGGGCGCAAACCCGCCGCCGACGAATGCCGCGACCAGCTTCTCGCGCAGCGCCGCCACCTCGGCGTCCGGTGCCCCACGGGCGCGGGCGTCCATCCACTGCGCGGCCGCGCCGGCGATGGCATCGATCGCGGGGGGCGCCATGCCGCCGCGCGACAGGCTGGCGCGCAGCCCGTCGATGAACATCTTGCCCTTCGGCCCGACCGGTCCGGACAGCATCACCACCCCGGCGATCTTAGGATCGCGCAGCGCGATCTCGGGCGCGGCGGCGGCGCCGTGGCTCATCCCCATCAGCATGATCCGGTCGCCATCGACCTCGGGCCGGCCGCGCAGCCAGGCGATCGCCGCCTCGGCATCGCGCTCGGTCAGCGGCAGCCGCTCGTCATAGCTGCCGGTCGACTGGCCGAGCCCGCGCTTGTCATAGATCAGCACGCCCACCCCTGCGGCGAGCAGCCGGTTGCGGATCCCGTCGAAGCCGCCGCGGGTCCAGCGACCATGCCCCTGCAGCACGACCATCACTGGCACCCGCGACGTGCCGCGCTGCGGCGGCAATTCTAGCGTGCCCGCGATGGTCACGCCGGGCTCCGACCGGAAACTGGCCTCGACCGCGACCCGGTCGGGCGAGCGGGCGTTCGCGACCGGGACGCCAAGCATGATCGAGAGGAGCGCCAGAAGCCGCAGTGCCATACCGGTCATCATCACCCTCCCCGAGCCATTTGCCCGAGGATCGCCGATCGACTGACCCCACGTCAATCGCCACGCACATCCTGTACGACCGTAAAACAAGGGGGCCGGGGCTTTCGCCCCGCCCCCCTTTGGTCGCCCAGAACTTTCCTGCGCTCAGCCGAGCGTGCGTTCGACCAGCGCCTTGAGGTCCGCTTCGGGACGGGCGCCATAATGCTGGATGATTTCGGCCGCGCAGATCGCGCCCAGGCGCAGCGACGCCTCGACGTCGAGACCCTTGGCCTGGCCGTGGAGGAAGCCCGCGGCGAACAGGTCGCCGGCACCGGTGGTGTCGACGACCTTCTCGATCGGCTCGGCCGGAACCGCGAAGCGCTCGCCGCCGGCTAGCGCGATCGCGCCCTGTTCCGAACGGGTCACGACCAGCAGCGGCACCTTGCCCGAGATCGACGCGATCGCATCCTCGAAGTCGCCGCAGTCGCACAATGCGAGCAGCTCGCTCTCGTTGGCGAAGAGGATGTCGATCAGCCCGTGGGCGATCAGCTGGCGGAAGTCGTCGCCGTGGCGCGAGATGCAGAACACGTCGGACAGGGTGAAGGCGACCTTGCGGCCCGCCTCGCGAGCGACGTCGATCGCCTTGCGCATCGCGGCGCGCGGCTCTTCGGGATCCCACAGATAGCCTTCGAGATACAGGATCGCGCCCGAACGGATCAGGTCGAGATCGAGCGCCGATGCCGGCAGGAACTGCGACGCGCCCAGGAAGGTGTTCATCGTGCGCTGGCCGTCCGGCGTCACGAAGATCAGGCAGCGCGCGGTGGTCGGCTCGCCCGAGCGGACCGCGGTGCCGAACTCGACGCCCGCCGCCCGGATGTCGTGCGCGAACACCTGGCCCAGCTGGTCGTCGGCGACCTGGCCGATAAAGCCGGCCTTGCCGCCCATCGCGGCGATGCCGGCGACGGTGTTGGCGGCCGAGCCGCCCGAGATTTCGCGGCCCGGGCCCATCTTGGCATAGAGCGCGTCTGCGTCGGCGGGCGAGAAGACCAGCTGCATCGAGCCCTTGGTCATGCCCTCGGCGACGATGAACTCGTCATCGGCCTGGGAGAGGATGTCGACGATGGCATTGCCGATCGCGACGACGTCATAGGTGGGCTGGCTCACGGAAGCTCCAAATCAGTTGCGTCGCCCCACTAGGGACAGGCAAAGGGAATCGCAATGATCCACGCCCTGGTCCTTTCCTTCGGACAATTGCTCGATCCCCGGGTCGTCCGCGTGTTTCTCAAGTCGATCGCGCTGACGCTGGTGCTGTTCGCGCTGCTGGGGGTCGGACTGTGGTGGGGGCTGCACGCGGCCGCGGAGCGCTGGGGCAGCTGGCTGGCGACCAGCACGGTCACCGCGGCGCTGGCCGATGTGCTGGCGGTGCTGATCCTGGTGTTCGCCTGGTGGCTGGCGTTTCGCGCGATCGCCATCGCGGTGATCGGGATCTTCGCCGACGAAGTGGTCGAGGCGGTCGAAGCGAAACACTATCCCGCCGCCCATGCCAGCGCGCGCGCGGTGCCGCTGGGCCGATCGGTGGCGATGGGCGTGCGGTCGATCCTGCGCCTGATCGGCATCAACCTGCTGCTCATGCCGCTCTATATCCTGTTGCTGGTGACCGGGGTGGGCACCGCGATCGCCTTCTTCCTGGTCAATAGCTGGCTGCTGGGGCGAGACCTGGGCGACATGGTCGCCGCGCGCCATGTGCCGTACGACCAGCTGCCGGCCTGGCGCAGCCGCACGCGCACCCGTCGCTTCGCGCTGGGCGCGGTGGGAACCGGCGTCATGCTGGTGCCGTTGCTCAACCTGATTGGACCGATCCTGGGCGCCGCGATGGCGACCCATGCCTATCATCTGGGGAAGAATGCATGAAAGCGAGCCTGCGCCTGTTCACCGCGGTGCTGACGCTGGCGGCACTGTCCGCCTGCGTCCCCGCGTCCGACAAGCCGGTCCGCGTCGCCCGCCCCGGTCCGCCGCCCCCGCCCCCACCGCCCAGCGCCATGGCCGCCGGGCTAGGCAAGGTGATGGGCCAGACCGGGCCGCGGCTGATCGCGACACTCGGCAAGCCGAGCATCGACTTTACCGAAGGCACCGGGCGCAAGCTGCAGTTCGCCGGCCCGATCTGCGTCCTCGACGCCTATCTCTATCCCCGCGGCCGCGGCGAGCCCGTGGTCACTCATGTCGACGCCCGCCAGCGCGACGGCAAGCCGATCGACCAGGCGAGCTGCGTGGCGGCTTTGTCGAAGCGGTAGAGGCAGGGGTCGGCTTGCGGTCGCTTCCCTGCGGGCGGGGGGCCTAGCCCGAGCGCAGCAACCCCACCGCCGCGTCGCGTTCGAACAGATACAGCGCCACCCGCGCTGCCTGGCCGCGCTCGCCCTTCAGGCCGCCGTCGCGGTCGATCAGAAGCCGCGCGTCGCCATGCGCCGAGGCGATCAGTTCCGCCATCATCTCGGGCGTCGCCAGGCGGAACTGCATCTCGCCCGACTGGCGCGTGCCGAGCAGTTCGCCCGCGCCGCGCAGGCGCAGATCCTCCTCGGCGATGCGGAAGCCGTCATTGCTCTCGCGCATCAGCGCCAGCCGCGCACGCGACGTCTCACTCAGCGTATTGCCGCGCAGCAGGACGCAGACCGACCGCCCCCCGCCCCGCCCGACGCGGCCGCGCAGCTGGTGGAGCTGGGCGAGGCCGAACCGGTCGGCATGCTCGATCACGATCAGCGTCGCATTGGGCACGTCGACGCCGACCTCGATCACCGTCGTCGCGACGAGCACGCCGAGTTCGCCCGACGAGAAGCGCGCCATCACCGCGTCCTTTTCCGGCCCCTTCATCCGGCCATGGACCAGCCCGACCCGGTCGCCGAAGCGCTGGCGCAGCGTCTCCGCCCGCGCCTCCGCGGCGGCCATGTCGCTCTTCTCGCTCTCCTCGACCAGAGGGCAGACCCAATAGGCCTGACCGCCGTTCGACAAATGCCGCGCCAACCCGTCGACCACCTCCCCCAGCCGGTCCTCGGAAATGACGCGCGTCTCGATCGGCTGGCGGCCGGGCGGCATCTCGTCGAGCCGGCTGACGTCCATCTCGCCATAATTGGCCAGTGTCAGCGTGCGCGGGATCGGCGTCGCGGTCATCACCAGCAGGTGCGGCGGCTGGTCCGCCTTGGCCTGGAGCATCATCCGCTGGGCAACGCCGAAGCGATGCTGTTCGTCGACGACAACCAGGCCGAGATCGCGGTAGCTGACCGCATCCTGGAAGATCGCATGGGTGCCGATCAGGATGTCGATCGACCCGTCGGCAAGGCCCATCAGCGTCGCCTCGCGCGCCTTGCCCTTGTCGCGGCCGGTCAGGATCGCGACGTTGACGCCGATGCCCGTCAGCAGCCGGCTGAGCGTCTCGTAATGCTGGCGCGCCAGGATCTCGGTCGGCGCCAGCAGCGCGCCCTGCGCCCCCGATTCGACCGCGATCAGCAGCGCCATCACCGCCACCAAAGTCTTGCCCGCGCCGACATCGCCCTGAAGCAGGCGGAGCATCGGCCGTTGCTGTTCCATGTCGCCCTCGATCTCGCGGATCGTGCGCGACTGGGCGCCGGTCGGGGCATAGGGAAGCTTGAGCGCGTCGCGCAGCCGGCCGTCGCCCTTCAGCGGCCGGCCGCGCTTCGCCCGGGCCTCGCCCCGGACCAGCAGCAGGGCCAGCTGGGTCGCGAACACCTCGTCATAGGCAAGTCGCTCGCGCGCCTTGGCATCGGCCGGGTCCGCATGGATCCGCTCCAGCGCGGCGCGCCAGTCGGGCCAGTCGTGCCGCGCCTTCAGGCTCGGTTCGATCCATTCGGGCAGTTCGGGCGCACGCTGAATCGCCTGCTCGGCGAAATTGGCCAGTCGGCGCGAGGTGATCCCTTCGGAACAGGGATAGATCGCCTCGCGCATCGCCAGCCCCTCCGCCTCTTCGGGCGGCAGGGCATGGTCGGGGTGGACGATCTGCAGTTCCTGGCCATAGGTCTCGAGCTTGCCCGAGACCCAGCGCGGCTCGTTCAGCGGCAACAGCTTCTTCACCCAGCCCGATCCGCCGCCGAAATAGACCAGGGTCACGTAATTGCCGTGCGCGTCGACCGCATGGACCCGCGCCGGCGCCCGCGCACTGCCGCCCATCTTGTAGCTGACCGGGGTCAGTCGGATCGCGATGACCCGCCCGGCATCGGCCGCCATCAGCTCGTCGCGCGGCAGCCGGTCGACCCAGCCGGTCGGCAGGTGGAAGGCGACATCGACCACCCGCGCCAGGCCCAGCCGGTCGAGCGGCTTGGCAAGCTGGGGACCGATGCCCTTCAGCGAGGTGACTTCGGCAAACAGGGGATTGAGGAGATCGGGCCGCATCGTCCCGACAGGTAGGCGAAGCGGGGCCCTTGCGAAAGCCGGCTGCACTGGCGTTTCGCCTTCTGTTCCCCTATCTGCACCGGTGAACCCAGCCGACCGCGCCCCGATGCGCCGCCGGCCAATCGTCGTTGAGGACCATGGACCGCGAAACCCGCCTGAAACGTCTCCGCTTCCGCGCCTGGCACCGCGGCGTGAAGGAAGCCGACCTGATGATCGGCGGCTTTTTCGACGCGCATCACGCCGGGTGGAACGATGCCGAGATCGACCTGTTCGAGACGCTGCTGGAGGAACAGGATGTCGACATCATGGCCTGGGCAATGGGCACCCAGCCCGTCCCGCCGGAATATCAGGGCGCGATCATGCAGGCGCTGAAGACGCTGAACTACGTGCCGATTGCGGAGTGATTTTTCCTCCCCCGGATGCTGCGCATCGCGGTCCCCCTCCCCCGGAGCCGCAGGCTCCTGGGGAGGAGATGAAGGCGAAATCCGCCCCCCTCATCGAGGCGTGAAGAAAGACCCAGATGCCCGACCTGAAGACGATCCTCTCCGCCTCCACCCCGCTGACCCTGGCGGGTGCGCCTGCCGGGTTCGTGCCCTGGATGCTGGCGGATCTCGCGCGCGCCGGGGGCACTGCCGTCCTCATCGCGTCGGACGAGGCGGCGATGCGCGCCGTGGCGTCGACGGCGCCCTTCTTCGCGCCCGAGCTCGAGGTCGTCACCTATCCGGCCTGGGACTGCCTGCCCTATGACCGCGCCAGCCCGACGCTGCGCGTCATGTCCGAGCGGCTGGCGGCGCTCCAGGCGCTGCAGATCAGGGCAAAGGGTCCGCGGCTGCTGGTCACCACGGTCAACGCCGCGACGCAGCGCGCGCTCACCCGGTTCCGCATCCGCCAGCTCGTCGCCCGGCTCGCGCCCGGCGAACGCATCTCGCTCGACAAGCTGGCGACGCTGCTCACCGGCAACGGCTATATCCGGGTCGACACGGTCAACGATCATGGCGAGTTCGCGGTGCGCGGCGGGCTGGTCGACCTGTTCCCCTCGGGCGCCGAACAGGCGCTGCGGCTCGACTTTTTCGGCGACGAGATCGAGAGCGTCCGCACCTTCGATCCCGCCGACCAGCGCACCACCGGCCGGGTCGACGGCTTCACCCTGCTGCCCGCCAGCGAGGCGCTGCTCGACGAAGAGACGATCAAGCGCTTCCGCACCCGCTATCGCGAGAAGTTCGGCGCCACCGCGACCGGCGATCCGCTGTACCAGGCGATCAGCGACGGGCGCCGGCTGGCGGGCATGGAACATTGGCTGCCGCTGTTCGAGGAGCGGCTGGAGACGCTGTTCGACCATCTGCCCGACGACGCGGTGATCGTCGCCGAGTCGGGCGTCCCCGCCGCCGCCGAACAGCGGTTTGAGGGTATCGCCGATTATCAGGCCAATCGCCTGCGCGCCCAGTCGAGCGACCCGGGCAGCTATCGCCCGCTCGATCCCGACGCGCTGTACCTCACGCCGGCGCAGTGGGCCGCCGCCCAGGCCGACGCCGCGGTCCATACCGCCACCGCCTTCCACGAGCCCGAGTCGAAGACCGTGCTCGATTTCCAGGTCGACGGCCCGCGCGATTTCACGCCCGAGAGGACCGCCGGCACCAATGTCTATGAGGCGGTGGTCGATCACCTCGCCCGGCTGCGCAAGGACAAGCGCGCGCCGGTCCTCGCCAGCTATTCGAACGGCGCGCGCGACCGGTTGAAGGGGCTGCTGGAAGATCACGGCCTGATCGGCGCACGGCCGGCGGACAGCTGGCAAGAGGCGCTGGGCATTGCCGACAAGGGCATCGCGCTGATCGTGCTGCCGCTCGACCATGGCTTCACCGCGCCCGACGTCGCGGTGCTGACCGAACAGGACATGCTCGGCGATCGGCTGATCCGCCGGTCGAAGCGGCGCAAGAATACCGACGCCTTCCTCCAGGAACTGGCGACGCTGTCGCCCGGCGACCTGGTCGTCCATGTCGATCACGGCATCGGGCGGTACGAGGGGCTGACGCAGATCCCGGTGCAGAAGGCGCCGCACGATTGCGTCGCGCTGACCTATTCGGGCGGCGACAAGCTCTACGTTCCGGTCGAGAATCTCGAAGTCCTCAGCCGCTACGGCTCGGGCGAGGAAGGCGCGTCGCTCGACAAACTGGGCGGAGAGGCGTGGCAGCGGCGCAAGTCGCGGATGAAGGAGCGGATCCGCGAGATTGCGGGCGAGCTGATCGCGACCGCCGCCAAGCGCGCGCTGCGTCCCGCCGAAGTCGCCGAGCCCGATCATGGCGGCTATCCCGCCTTCGTCGATCGCTTCCCCTATGAGGAAACCGACGATCAGGATCGCGCGATCGGCGACGTGCTCGGCGATCTCGCCGCCGGCCGGCCGATGGACCGGCTGGTGGTCGGCGATGTCGGCTTCGGCAAGACCGAGGTCGCGCTGCGCGCGGCCTTCGTCGCGGCAATGGCGGGGATGCAGGTCGCGGTGGTGTGTCCCACCACCCTGCTCGCGCGCCAGCATTACCAGAATTTCAAGGCGCGCTTCGAAGGCTTCCCGATCGAGATCGGCCGCCTGTCGCGCCTCGTTCCCGCCGCCGAAGCGAAGGCGACCAGGGAGGGCCTGGCAAGCGGCCAGATCGACGTGATCGTCGGCACCCATGCCGTCCTGTCGAAGAGCATCGAGTTCAAGCGACTGGGCCTGGTCGTCGTCGACGAGGAACAGCGGTTCGGCGTGACGCACAAGGAGCGGCTGAAGGCGCTGAAGGCCGATGTCCATGTGCTGACGCTGACCGCCACGCCGATCCCGCGCACGCTGCAGATGGCGATGTCGGGGCTGCGCGAGCTGTCGGTGATCCAGACCCCGCCGGTCGATCGCCTGGCGGTACGGACCTATGTCATGCCCTGGGATCCGGTGGTGCTGCGCGAGGCGCTGCTGCGCGAACATTATCGCGGCGGACAGACCTATTTCGTCACCCCGCGCATCGCCGACCTCCCCGAGATCGAGGAATTCCTGAGCAAGGAAGTCCCCGAGGTCCGCTATGTCGTCGCGCACGGCCAGATGGCCCCGACCGAGGTCGAGGAGCGCATGTCCGCCTTCTACGACAAGAAGTTCGAGGTGCTGGTCTCGACCACCATCGTCGAGAGCGGGCTCGACATCCCCAGCGCCAACACGATGATCGTCAACCGCGCCGACAAGTTCGGCCTGGCACAGCTCTATCAGCTGCGCGGCCGGGTCGGCCGGGCCAAGACGCGCGCCTATGCCTATATGACCACCCCGGCGCAGCGGCTGATGACCGAGGCTGCCGACAAGAGGCTGAAGGTGCTGTCGGATCTCGAATCGCTGGGGGCGGGCTTCCAGCTGGCCAGCCACGATCTCGACATTCGCGGCGCCGGCAACATGCTGGGCGACGAGCAGTCCGGGCACATCAAGGAAGTCGGCTTCGAACTCTACCAGTCGATGCTGGAGGAAGCGATCCTCGACGCACGCGCCGGCGGCCTGCGCGACGAGCGGCCGCGCGACCTGAGCCCGCAGATCACCGTCGATGCGCCGATCATGATCCCCGAGGATTATGTCCCCGATCTCGACCTGCGCATGGGCCTGTATCGCCGCCTGAACGAGGTGGAGGACAAGGCCGGGATCGAGAGCTTCGCGGTCGAGCTGATCGACCGGTTCGGCAAGCTGCCCGAGGCGACCGACAATCTGATCCAGCTGATGGAGGCCAAGCTGAACGCCAAGGCCGCCTGCATCGCCAAGCTGGACGTCGGGCCGAAGGGCGCGCTGGTCAGCTTCCACAACGACAAGTTCCCCAATATCGAGGGGCTGCTGGCCTATGTCGACAAGCTGGACGGTACCGCACGGCTGCGCCCCGACATGAAGCTGGTCATTACCCGCGCCTGGGCAACGCCCAAGGCGCGGCTGAACGGCGCGCTGCAGCTGTCGCGCGGACTGGCGCGGGCGGCGGGATAACGGAGTGCGACCCGTGAGGATTGCGGCGGCGCCATAGCGGGTTTAGGAAACACGGTATGGAAGTGGCAAGTCTGGAGCGGCGGCGCCGCCTCATGGATATGCTCGGCCAGCTGGCGCAGGTCGACTCGATCGATGCGCTGGTGATGGCGCTTCGCGGGTCGGCGCGCGCGATGGGCAATGCCGACGGGATCACCGTCGTGCGCCGCGTCGGCAATCGCGTGGCCTATGTCGCCGAGGACGCAGCCTCGCCTTTATGGACCGGACACGACTTTCCCATCGAGAGCTGTATTTCCGGTATCGCGATGACCGAGAATCGCCCGATCATCATCGGCGACATCTACGCCGACGATCGCGTGCCGATCGAGGCCTATCGCTCGACTTTCGTGAAGAGCATGGCGATGTTCCCGATCGGCGTCGGCGAGCCGCGCATGGCGATGGGCGCCTATTGGTCCAGTGCCGGGCCGATCGATCCCGAGGCGATCGCATTGCTGGGCAATCTGGCCCGCGCCGCCAGCCCGGTGTTCGACCGCGTCGAGCGCAACCAGATGGGCGCGGCCGGCTGATCCGCCGGGTCGATCGCGTTCAGCGGACCGGTGCGTCCAGTTCGGCTTCCTGCTCCTCGGCCAGTTCCTCGGCGGTGAAGCTTTCGCGCGTCATCACGAAGCCGCCGCTATTGTAGCGGTCGATCTGCCAGCGCCCGCTCACTTCGGTCCCATCGCCGTCGATCATGCCCGAATAGAATACGGCGTGGTCGAAGCCGCCGCTGCCGTCATATTGCTTGACGAAGCCCACCGCCGCGCCATCGCGCGTGCCTGAAACAGACGCCCGCCGGATGTCGACGATGCCATTGGGGTCCCGCTCGCTGACGCTGCCATCGACCGCACCGCCCTGCTCGTTCAGCAACGCGATGAAGCCGTTGTCCTCGTACGTCCCGGTGTAGCGGCCGTACCAGACACCGGTCAGGTCGCGCTTGTCGCTCACGAGCTGTGGTCCGCGACGATCCGCCAGTCGCTGCCCTCGCGGCGGAACACGAGGCTGGTCATGCCGGTCAGCTTCTTGCCCGCGCCGTCGACCAGCGTCCACCGCGCGATCAGCAGCGCATGGTCGCTGCCCAGCATCCGGAAGTCGTCGAAGCTGAAGGACAGGCGGCTTGCCTTTGCCCCGCGCTTTGGCCCGAACTGGTCGACATAGCTCGCCAGATAGCGCTTGCGCACATCCGCCTTGCCGCGGGCGATTCCCTTTTCGGTAGTGAAGCTGGTTGCCGGATCGTCCGAATAGATCGCCAGGAACCGGTCGATATCGCCGGCGTCCCATCCCGCCGCGCTGTCCGCCATCGCGATCTCGATCGCGGCGCGAGGCCCAAGCGCACCCTGCTGTGCCGCAGCCGGCATCGCCAGCATCAGCGCAATCATCCAGACCAGCCAGCGAGCCATTCCGATTTCCTTCCCCCTGTCACGCATTGGCAGCACCCCCGACCAGCCGCACCAGCGCCTGGCTGTCGATCGGCCCCGAGCAAAGATAGCCCTGGAAATACTGGCAGCCTTCCTTCGCCAGCAGATCGAGCTGCTCCGCTGTTTCCACCCCTTCGGCGATCACGCTGAGCCCCAGCGAGCGCGCCATGTCGATCACGCCGCGCACCACGATCCGGTCGCGTGCCGTGCCGGCGATGTCCAGGCTCAACCGCTTGTCGATCTTGAGATAGTCGAGCGGGAGCGCCTTGAGATAGGCGAGGCTCGAATAGCCGGTGCCGAAATCGTCGATCGCGACCCGGCAGCCGGCGGTGCGCAGCCGCGACAGCAAGCGCGACGCCTCGCCCAGATCGGCCATGATCCCGCTCTCGGTGATCTCGATCGTCAGCCGCGCGGGCGGGAATCCGCTCATGTCGACGCGGCCCAGCAGCGCATCGGCAAAGCCGGGTCGCGCGAGATCGGAAGCGCTGACATTGATCGACAACCGGGTGCGCGACAGGTTGAGCGGCCAGCGCGCGGCTTCATCCAGCGCGCTGCGCTGCAGATGGTCGCTGACCGCGCTGGTCAGTCCCGCATGCTCGGCGGCGGCGAACAGCTGCTCGGCACCCACCTCGCCCAGCTCGCGGCTGCGCCAGCGCGCCAGCGCCTCGACGCCAACGATCGCGCCCGTGGCGATCGATACTTGCGGCTGGAACAGCACGCCGATCTCGCTGCGGTCGATCGCCCGGCGCAGCGCGGCGGCCAGCTCGTCGAGCGGCTGTCCGGCCAGCACATGCGAGGCGCCGCCATCGACCAAGGTCTCGCTGGCGCGCCGCAGCAGACGGGCGGCGGTATCGCCCTCGCCGCTGGCGGCATGGGCCATCCGCGTGCCCAGCGCCAGGAATGCGCCATCGACCACGAACGGGCGGGCAAGCGCGGCCTCGATCCGGCGCGCAGCCGCGTCCAGTCGGTCGGCATCGGCGTCGTCGCTGGCGACGAGGAATTCCGCGCCGCCCAGTCGTGCGACGACGACATTGCGGCCCAGCATTTCGCGCGCGACGTCCGACAGGCGGCGCGAGACCGCGCGCAGCACCGCGTCGCCCGCCGCGCGCCCATAGGCAGTGTTCACCGTCTCGAACCGGGTCAACCCGATCAGCAGGACCGCAACCGATCCGCCTTCGGCCAGCCGGCGGTCGATCCAGCGCCGCGCGCCGGGGCCGTCGCGCGTCCCGCTCAGCGCCTCGCGCACCACCACCCCGGCATCGGGAAGTTCGCCCAGCCGCTCGACCAGCCCGCTCAGCCGACCGGTTACGGGATCGCGCTGGAGGTGCTGGACCACCCGGCTCCCGTCCTTGAGGGCATGGGCGAAGGCAGTGCTGGGCGTCGCGGCGTCAAGCCGGCGCAGCGCCGCCCGGCCGAGCGCGCGGTCGCGCGGGTCAATCATCCGCAGCAGCGCGCGCAGCCGCGGAGTCTCCTCCACCCCAAGCAGCGCGGCCAGCGCCGGCGTCAGCAGCAGCGAGCGCCGGTCGCCATCCTGCTGCCAGCCCAGCAGCTCGGCCGCTTCGCCGGTACCGCCGACTCCGCCGGCCAGCCGCTCGACATGGCGCAGCGCAAAGCGGATCGCCTGGGAAATCGCCGCGGTCGACATCGGGCTGCTGAGGAAATGAGTCGCGCCGGCGTCGTAGAACTGGCGCATATGGACGGTGTCGCTCTGCGACACGAGGATCAGCATCGCCGCGCCATTGGTCTCGACGACATGGCCCAGCGCCTTGGCCGCGATGAGGCCGTCGCTCAGCGCGCCGCGCGCGTCGATCACCGCCACCGCAGCGCCGCTGGTCAGGAACCGGCTCTCCACCCCTTCGGCACGCCGGGCGGCGACGATCCGCCAGCCGACACCGGCCGCGGCGGCCGCGAGCTCGTCCCGCTGATTGAACGAGAGCACGAATACAGGTGCATCGGCGGGGGGAGTCGCGGGATCGATATCGTTCACACGGGGCGTTCTAGCCTGATCGGATTGGACTTGTCTCTCCCAACCGCCTAACTCCGGCAAGATGAGTTGCGCATCCGCCCTGATCGACCGTCACGGCCGTGCGATCCGCTATCTGCGCATCTCGGTCACCGATCGCTGCGATCTTCGTTGCCGCTATTGCATGGCGGAGGAGATGCAGTTCCTTCCGCGCGCCGCCGTGCTGAGCCTGGAAGAGATCGCGATCATCGCCGAGCGGTTCATCGCCGGCGGGGTCACCAAGATTCGCCTGACCGGCGGCGAGCCGCTGGTCCGCCGCGACATGATCGAGCTGGTTCGCCGGCTGGGCGCGCGGATCGGCGACGGGCTGGACGAACTGACCCTCACGACCAATGGCACGCGCCTGGCGCAGCATGCCCAGGCGCTGGCCGAGGCCGGCGTGCGGCGGGTGAATGTCAGCATCGACAGCCGCGATCCCGACACCTTCCGCCACATCACCCGACACGGCGACGTGTCGCAGGTGCTGGCGGGGATTGCGGCGGCACAGGCGGCCGGGCTGCGCGTGAAGCTCAACATGGTCGCGCTCAAGGGGCTGAACGATGCCGAGTTCGCGCCGATGCTCGCCTGGGCGGTCGAGCGCGACATGGACCTGACGCTGATCGAGACGATGCCGCTCGGCCAGATCGACGAGGATCGCGCCGACCGTTTCGTTCCGCTGGGCACGGTGCTGGCGCAGCTTCAGGCGGAGTTCCCGCTGGTGCGCGATTCGCACGATTCGGGCGGCCCTGCACGCTATTGGCGGGTCGAGGGCACCGGCACACGGCTGGGCCTGATCTCGCCGCTAACCGCCAATTTCTGCGCCACCTGCAACCGGGTCCGGCTGTCGACCGACGGCAAGCTGCACATGTGCCTGGGGCATGAGGATTCGGTAGACCTCAAGGCAGCGCTGCGCGAGGGCGGGCTTGCCGAGGTCGATGCGCGCATCGCCGAGGCGCTGGGCGCCAAGCCCGAACGACATGACTTCCGCATCGAACGCGGCGCCGCCCCCGCCGTCTCCCGCCATATGAGCGTCACCGGCGGATGACGCGCTGCGCCCTGGTCACATCGCCGACTCCCCCCGCCCAGGCGGCCCAGGAAGAACTGCGCGCCGCCTATGACTGGGTTCCGGTCGAGGACGCCGAGACGATCGTCGCGCTGGGCGGTGATGGCTTCATGCTCCAGACGCTGCACCAGATGCTCGAGTCGCACCGGATCGTGCCGGTGTTCGGCATGAATCTGGGCACGATCGGCTTCCTGATGAACGAATGGCGGCTGGACGGACTGCACGACCGTCTGGCCCGCGCCAAGCCGTTCAAGGTCACCCCGCTGCGGATGAGCGCGACCACCATCCATGGCGAGCGGTTCGAGCTGCCCGCGATCAACGAGGTCTCGTTTCTGCGCGAGACCCGCCAGACCGCAAAGCTGGAAGTGACGGTCAACGACCGCGTCGTGCTGCCCGAACTGGTGTGCGACGGCCTGCTGGTCGCGACGCCGGCCGGTTCGACCGCCTACAACCTGTCGGTCCAGGGGCCGATCCTGCCGCTGGGATCGGGGATGCTGGCAATGACTCCGATCAGCCCGTTCCGCCCGCGACGCTGGAGCGGCGCGATCCTGCCCGAAAAGGCGCGAATCGGCGTCCGCGTGCTGGAGGCGGACAAGCGCCCGGTCAGCGCCGTCGGCGACCAGCGCGAAGTGCGCGAGGTCGCCCATGTCGAGATCGCGATCGACCCGGTCCGCGACCTGACGCTGTTGTTCGACCCCGAACATGCCCTCGACGATCGCATCACCATGGAACAATTCGTCGCTTGAGCGACTTGCATCCCTCGAAAGCAGCGCTATAGAGCGCCCTCCGGCTATTCCCTGATAGCTCAGCGGTAGAGCTCTCGACTGTTAATCGAGCGGCCGTAGGTTCGAATCCTACTCAGGGAGCCAGCCGGCGAAATGCGCAGGTGCCAGGCGGCACGCATCGTTCCCTGATAGCTCAGCGGTAGAGCTCTCGACTGTTAATCGAGCGGCCGTAGGTTCGAATCCTACTCAGGGAGCCAGCCCTTCCCGTCACCCCGGACCATAGCCGGGGACGACCTTCAGGAGCCTCCATGCGCCAGACCTCGACCCGTCTCACCATCGCTACCCGCGGCCAGGGGCTGCACGAGATCACCCGCGAGGTGGTTCGCTGGACCGATGCGCAAGGCATGGATGAGGGACTGCTGACGGTCTTCTGCCGCCACACCTCGGCGTCGCTGCTGATCCAGGAAAATGCCGCGCCGGAAGTGCGCATCGATCTGGAGGCCTGGGTCGCGCGGCTGGCGCCCGAGGGACCGCACTATGCCCATGACGACGAGGGGCCGGACGACATGCCGGCGCATCTGCGCGCGGTGCTGACCGGCGTCCAGCTCTCGGTGCCGCTGATTGGCGGCGCACTGATGCTCGGGACGTGGCAGGGCATCTATCTGTTCGAGCATCGCCACCGCCCGCATCGGCGGGAGGTGGCCCTGCATCTGTTGGGCGAGTAAGCGGCCCGCCCTATGGCGCGGCGCCGCGTCAGGCGCCTTGCGAGGCGGATGTCCCGGCCGGCGGACGCGTGGCATGCATCGCCGCGCGTAGCTGTTTGCGGATGCCCGATCCCGCCAGGTGAAGGTCCACCCCGGCATGTTTCTCGGCTACCAGGATCTTG
Organism: Sphingomonas sp. BL-S-25; assembly: GCF_055521555.1. Lineage (NCBI taxonomy): Bacteria > Pseudomonadati > Pseudomonadota > Alphaproteobacteria > Sphingomonadales > Sphingomonadaceae > Sphingomonas > Sphingomonas sp. BL-S-25. The sequence continues at coordinate 3,306,118 of NZ_CM145486.1, read as the reverse complement.
CGGATATCGGTCAGGGTGCGGCACCTGCCCTGATGGGCAAGCTCGAAGGCGCGTTCAACGGTTCCCATCGCGCCGCTCAAATCCACAATGTCGGCGAAGTACGGCCAGCCATGGCCGCCGCGCGCCGCTCATATTCTTCGGCAAGGCGAAAATGCGCCAGTGCGGCGGTGTTGTCCTCGCAGCAATTGCCCACGTCACGCTCGCGCTGCGCGCGTCGCATGTAATAGGCCAGGTCTTCTCGATCAGACATAAGGGCCTCCGAAAAAGCCCGCCCCGCGCCTGATGTTCTACGCAATCCTACGTAGCGATGATCTAACACTTGTAAGCTTGGCGATCGGCTCATCGCAATAATCGGGGTCCGAGCGCGAAGAAAGCTGACCTATATCAATAAATTAGGGCGTACACGCAATTCCCCTCCCAGGAAGGGGAGAGCGGCGGCCGCTTCTTCAACCCGCGCGCATCGGGGCCAGCGGGGTGACGTTGAGCTGGATGTAGACCGGGTCGAAATCGGCATATTCGGTCAGCCGGTCCCAGCTGAGGATCTCGACCACGCCGCGCTTCAGCCGCACCAGATCGTTCGCTTCGAGCACGCGCAACGTGCGGTTCACATGCACCGCGGTCAGCCCCAGCATGTCGGCCAGATGATGCTGCGTCGCCGGAAAGTCGAACGACATGCGCTCGGCCACCTCGCCGAGGCGGTAGCGATAGGCCATCTCGCAATAGAGATGCGCCAGCCGCACACTGGCGCTCCGGCGCCCGACATTCACCACCCATTCGGACAGGATCGCCGCGTCGATCACGCATTCGCGCCATAGCGCCTGGGCGATCGCCGGATAGCGTGCCGCGAGGTCGCGAATCGCCCCGTGCGGAATCTTCACCACCGTCGTCGTCGTCAGCGCCTGAAGCGCCGATGTTGCCGACGGCGAGACGACCGAATGGAGATCGGCCATGTCGCCCGGGATATGCAGCGCGGTGATCTGGCGATTGCCCTCGCGCCCCTGGCCGAAGCGACCCGCCAGCCCGTGGACGATCAGGCAGGCATTATCGACATGCTCGCCCAGCTCGACGAAATCCATATGCGCCGGAATCTGCTCAGCCCGCACCGGCAGCGACAGGATGGCATCCTGCTCCTCCGCGGTCAGCACCGACCGCCGTCGGACCTTTTCAAGAAACTGACCGAGGGAGTTGTGGGATCGCGTCATCGTCGCTCGTCTGGCGTGTCAGGCTCTGGTCGCTCATTCGACAATCCGACGCGCAAAAATATAACCAATGATAATAACGAGGATAACACTCGTTTGTTTCTGTGCCACGTCCGGTCGACCTCGCAAATATTCACGAAATCGGTCCCGACCGGCAACCTATCGCCATCCGCTGCATTGAGGCGCGATGCCCCGATATTTCTTCGACCTTCTCGATGAGATCGTGGCGATCGACGACGAAGGCGCCGACCTGCCCGATCTCGAAGCCGCCCTCGCCCGCGCGCGCGAGGAAGTTCGGATCCTGGCCGGCGAGTCGGTCATCATCCATGGACAGCTGGTGCTGGGCGACTGCCTGCGCGTGCGCGACGAAAGCGGGACGACGCTCGCCACCTTGTGCTTCGGCGATGTCATCCGCATCCGCGACAAGCGCTGACGCTAGAGCCGAGTGAAGGCGAAGCGGTCGCGGATATGCTCGTTGAAATAGACGCCTTTCGACCGCGCCTCGCGCATCCCGCTGGCAAGCCGCTCGGGCACGTCATGATAGCGATAGTGGCGACCGCTGACGAAGCGGATATCGAGCGCCTGCTGGCCCTCGTCATAGCTCCAGTCGCGGATAACGCTCGACGGCATCGGCGACCAACGCCTTGCCGCCGCCCGCGTTGCCTGCGATGTTGACGCGATGAGCGATCTCGACGGCTTCATCGCCGGCCTGCCCAAGGCCGAGCTCCATATCCATATCGAGGGCAGCCTGGAGCCAGAACAGATGTTCGAATTCGCTCGGCGCAACGACGTCGCGATCCCCTTCGCCTCGGTCGAGGAAGTGCGGGCGGCCTATCAATTCTCGAACCTTCAGGACTTTCTCGACATCTATTATGCGGGCGCCGACGTGCTGCGCACCGAGGCCGATTTCCGCGACCTGGCGCTTGCCTATTTCGACCGGGCGGCGGCGGACGGCGTCGTCCATGCCGAGATCTTCTTCGATCCCCAGACGCATACCCATCGCGGCGTTCCGTTCGGCGTGGTCGCCAATGGCCTGCTGGCCGGCATGGACGAGGCACAGCGCAAGCACGGCCTGACCTCGAAGCTGATCCTGTGCTTCCTGCGCCATCTCGACGAGGCGGACGCCTTCCGCACGCTGGAACAGGCGCAACCCTGGCTCGACCGGATCGACGGCGTGGGCCTCGATTCGTCCGAGATGGGCCACCCGCCCGCCAAGTTCGAACGGGTCTTCGCCGCAGCAGGCGCGATGGGGCTGAAGCGCGTCGCCCATGCCGGAGAGGAAGGGCCGCCCGCCTATGTGCATGAGGCGCTCGACCTGCTGCAGGTCGACCGGCTCGACCATGGCAATCGCGCGCTGGAGGATCCGGCGCTGGTCGCGCGGCTTGCGCGCCGCGGCATGACCCTGACCGTTTGCCCGCTGTCGAACGTCAAGCTGTGCAACGTTGCCTCGGTCGACGTCCATCCGATCGACCGGATGCTGAAGCTCGGCCTGCGCGCCACCGTCAATTCGGACGATCCGGCTTATTTCGGCGGCTATATCGGCGAGAATTACCGCGCGATCGCGCAAGGCCGCGGGCTGGACCGCGACCAGCTTGCCACGCTGGCGCGCAACAGCTTTCTCGGCTCCTTCCTCGACGACGATGCGGTTGCGGAGCACCTGGCGCGGCTGGACGCCTATCTCGAGGCGGCATGATGGACATCGTCTTCACCCCCTTCACCCATGCCGAGATGGTCGCGGGGATCCAGGCGATCGCCGACACCGCCGACGCACAGGAATGGCGCCCGTCGCTGCTGGTCGGCGTGGGACGCGGCGGGCTGACGCCGGCAGTCTATCTGTCGCACCGCATGGGGCTTCAGCTCGTGTCGATCGACCACAGCGCCAAGATCGCGCAGTTCGGCGACGAGCTGGTGTCGGTGCTCGCCCGGCGCTCGCGCGACGGCGACCGGCTGTTGTTCGTCGAGGACATCAACGATAGCGGCCGCACGATCGGCGAGATCCGCAGCGCGCTGGCGTCGCACGGCGCCGATCTCGCCCTGGTCCGCTTCGCCGTGCTGCTCGACAATATCCGCTCGGCGCAGCGGGTCGACTATCGCTTCCGCGAGATCGACCGGGCGGTGACCAAGGACTGGTTCGTGTTCCCCTGGGAAGCGATGGCGCCGGATTCGGCGCTGGCGGCGGACGCGATGGAGGTGCCCGCGCGCATCGCGTGAGACTTTCGTTCAGCAACGGTCAATCGCTGATGTGCAACGGTTCGGCGTGAGGGCCGCTGGAAACAAAGACAGGTCGGCGCGTTCGAGCCGAAGAGGATCGGAGAAAGATAAGATGTCCGGGAAAATCGTGAAACACCCGCGAGTTAGGGCGCTGACCGCGCTCCTGGCCGCCGGGATCGCCGTCGCCGCCTGCGCGACTCCGACCCCGTATCAGCCTGCCACCGGTTCGGGAGCCTATCGCACCGGCTTCTCGGACCAGCAGGTCGAGAATGACCGCTTCATGGTCCGCTTCGCCGGCAACAGCCTGACCAGCCGCGAGACGGTCGAGCGCTATCTGTTGTTCCGCGCCGCCGAATTGACGCTCCAGAACGGCTTCGACAATTTCACCCTCGTCACCCGCGATACCGAGACGCGGACGACCACGACGGTCGATCGCAGCTGGGGTGCAGGCCCGTGGGGCGGCTGGCGTCCCTATTGGCGCTGGTATCGCCCGCGCTTCGGCTGGCGCGCCTGGGATCCGTGGTTCGACGATCCCTTCATGAACGATTTCGACGTCCGCACGATCAATCAATATGAAGCGACCGCCGAGATCATCGTCGGCCGCGGACCGAAGCCGGACAATGTCCGCTCGTTCAACGCCCGCGAGGTGGTCGAGCGGCTGGGCCCCACGATCGAATACCCCAAGACGCGCAACTGAGCGCGCGCCCAAGGGTCGCACAGGAAAGGGCGGCGGTGCTATCGCACCGCCGCCCTTTTTCCTTGCCTCGGCTGCCGGGGCGGGGGGCGGGTACCCGATACCGGGTGCCCGCCTCCCCTGCCCTCAGGCGCCGGTCGCGCCGGTCAGCGCACCGTGGCAATGCTTGTACTTGCGGCCCGACCCGCACGGGCACGGCGCGTTGCGGCTGACGCGGCCTTCCCATTCCGACGGATCCATCCCGCCCAGATCCTCCATCTGCGGCTGCGGAATGCCGAGTGGCGGCAGGCCCGAACCGATCAGCCCTGCACTGGCCGCATCCCAGTCTGCACTATTGTCCTCGCCGGTCAGCGGATCGATGTGGCTGGTCAGGAAATCGGGCAGTTCGGGCAGCGCCGGCGGCGCCTGGAAGGTGAACTGGGCATAGGCCAGCGTGCGCGTCACATCCTCGCGGATGTTGCTCAGCATCCGCTCGAACATCGCGAACGCTTCCTGCTTATACTCGTTGAGCGGCGTCTTCTGAGCGTAGGCGCGCAGGTGGACGACCTGGCGCAGCGCGTCGAGCAGCGCCAGATGCTCCTTCCAGTGATGGTCGAGATTCTGCAGCAGGATCGACTTCTCGATCTGCGCCCAAGTCTCGGGTTCCAGATCGGCCGACTTGTCCGCGACCAGCTTGGCGGCAGCCTCCTGGATGCGCTCCTCGACGATCTCGGGCTCGATGCCTTCCTCGCGCGCCCATTCCTCGATCGGCAGCTCGAGGTTCAGCACGTCGGCGACCCGCTGGGTCATGCCGGCAATGTCCCACTGCTCGGGATAGCTTTCCGGCGGGCAGGCATCGGCGACGATCGAATTGACCGTCTCGGTCCGCATGTCCTCGACCACGTCGCCGACCGTGTCGGCGTCCATGATGTCGGCGCGCTGCTCGTAGATGACCTTGCGCTGATCGTTCATGACGTCGTCATATTCGACGACCTGCTTGCGGATGTCGTAGTTGCGCGCCTCGACCTTCTTCTGCGCGGTCTCGATCGCCTTGGTCAGCCACTTAGACCCGATCGCCTCGCCATCCTCGATGTTCGAGCGCATCATGCGCGAGAACAAGGTGTTCGACCCGAAGATGCGCAGCAGGTCGTCGTCCAGGCTCAGGTAGAAACGGCTGAGGCCCGGATCGCCCTGGCGGCCCGAGCGGCCGCGCAGCTGGTTGTCGATGCGGCGGCTCTCATGCCGCTCGGTGCCCAGCACGAACAGGCCGCCGGCGGCCTTGACCTGCTCCTTCTCGGCCGCGACCTCGGCCTTGATCTTCTCGATCGCGGCGTCGCGCTCCGGCCCCTCGGGCATGTCGGCCAGTTCGGCCTCGACGCGGAATTCCCAGTTGCCGCCCAGCTGGATGTCGGTGCCGCGACCGGCCATGTTCGTCGCGATGGTCACCGCGCCCAGCCGGCCCGCCTGCGCCACGATATGCGCCTCCATCTCGTGGAAGCGGGCGTTCAGCACCTCGTGCGGGACCTTTTCTTCCTTCAGGAAGGCCGACAGCTTCTCCGACTTCTCGATCGAGACGGTACCGACCAGCACCGGCTGCCCCTTGGCCGAATGCTCGCGGATGCGCTTGGCGATCGCGCGGAACTTCTCTTCGGTCGTCTTGTAGAACTCGTCCTCCTCGTCGATCCGCTGCACCGGCAGGTTCGTCGGGATGGTGACGACGTTCATCTTGTAGATGTCGAAGAATTCGGGCGCTTCGGTCGAGGCGGTACCGGTCATGCCGCCCAGCTTGGGATACATGCGGAAATAATTCTGGAAGGTGATCGAGGCGAGCGTCTGGTTCTCCGGCTCGATCGCCACACCTTCCTTGGCCTCGACCGCCTGGTGCAGGCCGTCCGACCAGCGGCGGCCATCCATCATGCGGCCGGTAAACTCGTCGATGATGACGACCTTGCCGTCCTTGACGATATAGTCGATGTCGCGCTTGAACATCACGTTCGCGCGCAGCGACTGGTTCAGGTGGTGGACCACCTGGGTGTTCTCGAAATCATAGAGATTCTCGCCGATCAGCAGGCCCGCGGCCTCCAGCAGGCGCTCCGCACGCTCGGTGCCGTCCTCGGTCAGGACGATGCTGCGCTGCTTCTCGTCCTTCTCGTAATCGTCGGGCGTCAGCTGCTTCACGATCGCATCGACGCCCATGTACAGCTCGGACTTGTCGTCGGTCGGGCCCGAGATGATCAGCGGGGTGCGGGCTTCGTCGATCAGGATCGAGTCCACCTCGTCGACGATCGCGAAATTATACGGCCGCTGCACCATCGATGCGCGGTCGTACTTCATATTGTCGCGCAGATAGTCGAAGCCGAACTCGTTGTTCGTGCCGTAAGTGATGTCCGCGGCATATGCGGCGCGACGCTCCTCGTCCGACAGGTTCGGCACGATCACGCCGACGCTCAGGCCCAGGAAGCGATAGACCTGGCCCATCCACTCTGCGTCGCGGCTGGCCAGATAGTCGTTCACCGTCACGACGTGCACGCCCTTGCCGGGCAGCGCGTTGAGATAGGTGGCGAGCGTCGCGACCAGGGTCTTGCCCTCGCCGGTGCGCATCTCGGTGATCTCGCCGCGGTGGAGGACGATGCCGCCGATCATCTGCACATCATAGTGACGCTGGCCGAGCGCGCGGCGGGCCGCCTCGCGTACGGTGGCGAACGCCTCTGGCAGCAGCGAGTCGAGCGTCTCGCCCTTCTCCAGCAACTCACGGAACTTGACCGTCTGGTTGGCCAGCTCCTGATCGGACAATGCCTGCAGCGTCGGCTCGAACGCATTGATCTTGGCGACGATGGGGTGGAGCGAACGGACGTAACGCTCGTTCGAGGAGCCGAAAAGGGACTTGGCAAAGGCGCCGAACATCGAAATTCCTGTCGTATATGGGTTCTGGGCAGGCGGACCCGAAACGACCGGCCTGCGAAAAGGGTGCCGTCACCGGCACGCGAAGGGAAAAAGGCCCGCGCGCGGCGCAGGCCCGGACCTTATTCGAGGCGACGCTCGAAAATCTGTTCCACCGCGCGCAGCGGTGCGGCAGCGACGCGCGGCCAGCGGGTCGGCGCAGGGCGCGATGCGCGCGCCGGAAGTACCGATGCATGGACGACCTGCCGCGCCGGCTGGACCGCCGCCTGAGCGGCCTGAGCTGCGCGCATGACCGCGACTCCCTGCACCTGCTGCGCAGTGCCGGCCTGCGTCCCGGACGATCCGGTCAGGCTGGCGAAGAACGCAGTCAGGAGAAGGAGAAGTTCCAAACCGATAGGGCCCCAGATGCGCGCACGAACGCGCAGGAACTGGCGACATAGTGTCTGCAGGCCCGTTCGCCAATCCGGAATCTATGCTTTCCGCCCTGACCGACCGTGGCTGGCGGCTGCCTGTCCTCAGGTGATGATTTCGCCGGGACGCGGTTTGAACGGCTCGGGCTGGGTCGGCCTGGGTTTGGCGGCCGGCGCGTCGAGACGCTGGCGCAGAACGATCCGGGTCAGCGTGACCTGCCGGCCCTGCGCACCTGCGCCGGCACCTGCGCTTGCGCCATAATCCAGGCTCGGATCGCATCCGCCGTCCAGCATGTGGAAGCTGTCCGTTCCCTTGTTCTCCTCGATCGTGCAGCGGGTGATCTCGCCCGCGGGATCGACGGTGTAGCGGATGCGCGAGGTGAACAGGACGTCGCGCCCGGCCGTGTCGCCCATGTCGATCGCCTGACCGCCATCGATCGTGTGGAGCTCGCGCACCTCGATCGCGGCGGGCTGCGCCCCGCCGAGCAGCGCGGTCCGCCCCTCGGGAACCAGGAAGCGCACCGCCAGGCAATAATCGGCCTGGGTCGCCGGGCCCGACGCCTGCATCGAACAGCTCGGCACCGCGCCCGAGGGAGCGACCACCATCCGCGTCGCCCGCGCCCAGCTGCCGAGCATGGCCGGCGCGCTGGGCATCCGCCAGGTGAACTTGCTCTGCCACACCGATGCGACCTTGCGCCCGCGCACCGCGGCGGGGGTGAAGCGTGCGCGCTGCTTCAGCAAGCCGCAGCTCTGCGCGTCCAGCAGCGCCCAGCCGCTCGATGCAGTGACCTCGCACCCCGTCACGCCGCCGCTTTCGTCGACCGCCAGCCGCACGGCGGAAGTGCCCTGCATGTTGGCGCGGCGCGCTGCCGCCGGATAGTCGGCGGGCGTCACCCAGGTCGCCGGATCGTCGACCGGTCGCGGAGCCGGGTCGGTCGCCGCCCCGGCGGCAGTTGCCGCATGAACCGCCAGTGCCAGCATCATCGTCGCCATCGCTCGTCCTTCGCCTGATACTCGCCGTCGCCCCCCTGCCCGCGCCATTTTCGCAAAGCCGCGCGCGCGATGCAACGCCCCCGAAAATGCCGATCGCCGCGCCCGGCAGGAACCGGACGCGGCGACCTGAAGACCCTGCCGTCAGGCGAGGCTTAGAGCTTGAAGCGCGCGCCCAGCAGGATGGTGCGGCCGAAATGATTATACTCGTAATTCCGGTTGGCATCGACGTCGGTGTAGCGATCGCGATACGCGTCGGTCAGGTTGTTGCCTTCCACCGACAGCTCGATCTGCGGCGTCAGCTTGTACCGGATCGACGCATCGACATTGGTGATCGAGTTATAGCCTTCGAAGACGTTACCAGTGCCGCTGTTCGCGTCGACATAAGGTCCGCGATAGCTGACCGAGACGCGCGCCGAGAACTTGCTGTCCTCGTAATAGACCGTGCCGTTGAAGGCTCGCTTCGACAGGCCGAACAATGTGCTGTCGCGCGTCACATTGATCAGCGGACCGAAGGCGCAGGCCGCCGCGGGGTTGGTCGCCGACGGCACGCACGGCGTCACCGCCGGCCCCTGGGTCGTGTAGGTCGCGCTGGAGTCGACAAAGGTCGCGTTGGCGATGATGCCCAGGTTGCTGAGGAAGCCCGGCAGGAACTTCAGCGGCGCCTGAAGCGCGATTTCCGCGCCCTCCAGCGATGCGCCGGTCCCGTTGACCGTGGTCGTGATCGTCCAGATTGGCAGCGCCAGCTGGCCCTGATTGAGGAAGGCGGGCGACGAGGTGTTCAGCACCGACGCCGGCAGCCCGGTCTCCAGGAAAGTCGCCTCGGTCCGGGTCGACGCGACCGGGAAGCTGGCGATATCCTTCTTGAACAGAGCGACCGAGAACAGCGACTGCGGCGCGAAATACCATTCGACGGCGAAGTCATAGGCAGTCGCGCGGAACGGATCGAGGTTCGGGTTGCCGAAGTTGATCCGGTAGTTGAACCCATCGGCCGAACCGCCCGGGGTCAGGTTGCCGAGCGACGGACGCGTCATCACATCGGCGACGGCGGCGCGGATGATGATGTTGTCGGTCGGGAACAGCGCGAGGTTCACGGCAGGCAGCCAGTCCTCATAGTCACGCTTGAAGGTGACGGTCGCAGCACCGTTGATGCCCGTCGACTCCTGATCGGTCCGGGCATAGCGGACGCCCGCGTTCAGGGCATAACGCAGGCCGAGCAGCTCGCCCTTGGCGTCGAACTGGAGATAGCCGCCCTTCACTTCCTCGACGACGTTGCGGTTGTTGCCAACGTCCAGCGCCAGCGCGCGGTCATAGAGTTTGGTGAATGCGGTCGCCGCCTCGAGGTTCGGAACCAGCCACTGGTTGGTGTTGCCCGACGGCTGGCCGGCATCGCCCAGCGTGAACAGCTCGGACAGCGCCGGTGTAACCTGGAAGCCATAGATCGCATTCGGGCCGAAGGCAGAGCTGGCCGAGCAGGTGATCTGGCGCAGCACCAGGTCGAGCCCGCCATTGCCGCATACCGCGGTGTCGCGCTGATAGGCCTTGGTATCGAAACCGAAGCGACGATAGACGCCGCCGACCTTGACGGTGAAGCCTTCGGTCACGTCCCATTCGGTGCGCAGGTTGACCGTGGTGAAGTCGTTGGTGACGGTCGACGGACGGTCGCGGATTTCGGCGAGCTGGAAGTTCGACGGATCGGTAACGCTGGTCCCGAACTGCAGCAGCGGGCTGCGGCTGTTGGTATAGTCGAACTTGAACCCCTGGGCATCGCGATCGTCGAACACGACCGTGGTCTCGACCGGGATGTCCGCGGTCGACTTGGAATAGCCGCCCGCCAGGGTGAAGCGGAACTTGTCGCCCAGATCCTGATCCCAGGACCCGCCGATCTGGTAGAATTCGGTGTGCGATTCACGCCAGTAATGCTCGGTACGGACCCAGGCGTCGTTCAGCGTTGCCGACACCATGTTGTTGTTCGAGTCATAGACGGGGTTGATGACGTTGACCGACCGCTCGTTCGACCGCAGCAGGACTTCGCCCCACTTCTCCTCGCGGATTTCGCTGAAACGCGAGTAGAGCGCGTCGACCGACAGCTTGGTCGCATCGCTCGGCGCCCACTGGACGCTGCCGGTCAGGCCCAGTCGCTCGCGATCGTGGCGAACCTCGCCGTAGCGTGGGATGCGCGGGTGGAAGGACAGCGCCGCCTTGTCGCATGCGGCACTCGGGCGGTAGTTGCCACCGGTGTTCGCCACCGGATTGCCGCCGCTATTGGCGGAATAGAAGCAGGGCGTTCCGTCGACCGAATCGAACCGAGCCTGCGCCCAGCGGACCGTATTGTTGCCCAGCTCGAGATTGTCGGTCTTCTGATAGGCGGCCGACACCGCGACGCCGAAGGTGCCGTCCGGCGACTTCCACGACAACAGGCCGGCCGCGCGCGGGCCCCAGTTCTTCGACAGGTCGTTGTAGCTCGCCTGACCCGAAGCGACGAGCGTCAGGCCGTACTTGCCTGCCAGCGGATTGCCGGTGTTGAGGTCGACGACCGCGCCCAGCGAGCCTTCGTCGAGCGACGCCTCGGCGGTCTTGTGGACGACGATGGAGCTGAACAGCTCGGATGCGAACACGTTGAAGTCGAACGCGCGGTCGCGGTTGGCGCTGGCCCCGTCGGTGGAGGTCGCGACGGTTTCCAGCCCGTTCAGGCGGACGCGGGTGAACTGCGCACCCAGGCCGCGAACGGTGATCGCGCGGCCTTCGCCTGCGTCGCGCTGGATCGAGATGCCGGGAATGCGCTGAAGCGACTCGGCGAGGTTCTGGTCGGGAAACTTGGCAATGTCCTCGGCGACGATCGCATCGACCGACGACACCGAGTCGCGCTTCACATTGAGCGCGGCGTCGAGCGAGGCGCGGAAACCGGTAACGACGATCTCTTCGCCGGCCTCCTGCTCGGTGACGGGAGCTTCCGCATCCTGCGCATGGGCCGCGGTCGCGATCGCCAGCGTGGACGCGGCAGCCGTCAGCGCCAGAACGGTGCGCAGCTGCGGACGAAATACGAGACGCATCAAGAAACCTCCCCTTCGAACGGCCCGTGGGGCCTGTGCCATGCGACCGCCCCATATGACTTGGGGTCGATCTCCGATGTCCCGCAGGCGGGTTACCGGTGTCATGCGGAATTGGAACCAAAACCGAGTGCTGTCAAGGCGCGCCGATCCCCGGTCTTCGGGGGATTACGAGCGTGTGGCTTTGGCGCATCGCTTGGCCGGAACGCTCAAGATCGTCTCTCTCCTCGCTGCAGGGGACAATAGGTTATGGGGTAAAGCCGGGAAGCCCTGCAGCGCCTCCCACCATCTGGAAATCACAAAATATAATTTCCAATCAGCATCTTAAACCATTTTCACCACAAGGTTTGCGGGGTCGCCGCGGCTCCGCTATTGCCAATGACACCGGTCCCCCATACACAGCCGGCATGGGTAAAGAAGAACCGGGGGTTGGAGAGGCGCTGAAGATCGCGCAGGCTTTCGTGGCTGCGCGTCGGGATGCTCAAGGGCTGCCCGAATATCCCGGCGCCGTTCCCGAGACGCTCGCACAGGGCTATGCCGTGCAGCACAATGCCATCACGCTGTGGGGCGAGCCGGTCGCCGGCTGGAAGGTTGGGCGCATCCCGCCTCCGGCAGACGCCCGCCTGGGCGCCAACCGACTCGTCGGCGCGATCTTCCCGGGCGCGATAGTACCTGCCGAGCCGGTTCAGGCGATGCCGATCTTCGCCGAGGGTTTCGGTGCGGCCGAGGCCGAGTTCCTGCTGCGCATCGGCAGCGCGCCCGATCCGTCCAAGACCAGCTTCACGATCGAGGAAGCGATGGCGCATATCGATGCGGTCCATGTCGGGATCGAGATTGCCAGCTCGCCCTTCCCCGGCATCAACGCGCTGGGACCGACGGTCACCGTGACCGATTTCGGCAATAATAACGGCCTGATCATCGGCGCCCCGGTTCCGGACTGGCAGAGCCGCGCGTTCGAGGACTGGACGATCCGCCTCGACATCGACGGCGTCGAACAGGGGCGTGCCAAGGCACGCGACATGCTCGACGGTCCGTTCGGCGCCGCCGCCTTCCTGTTCGGCTGGGCCGCCGCCAACGACGTCGCGCTGACGCCGGACCAGTGGATCTCGTCGGGCGCGGTCACCGGCGTGCACCAGATCGGCGTGGGCCAGGCGAGCACAGCCTGGTTCGGTGACGATCTCCAGCTGTCGTGCACCATCGTCGCGGCGACGCCGACGCGCTGACCCCGGCGGGGGGAGCGGAGCCCTTGCATTGCGCGGACCTGCATGCGACCGCGCGGACATGAGCAGCACCCGTTCCCCCCTCGCCCCCGCCGGCTTTCCCGCCCTTCCCCCGATCGCCGGGGTCACCCCACGCGTCTCGCGCGCGCGCTACAAGAGCTGGGATCGCTGCGACCTCACCTTCGTGACGCTGGCGCCAGGAACCTCGGTCGCGGGCGTGCTGACCAAGAGCCGCTGCCCCTCGCCCGAGGTCGAATGGTGCCGCGACGCGATTCCCCTTGGCCAGGCGCGTGCGCTGGTGGTCAATGCCGGCAACTCCAACGCCTTTACCGGCAATCGCGGTCGCGCCGCGGTCGAGGCGATCGCCGCGCGCGTCGCCGGGCATCTCGGCTGTCTGCCGTCCGACGTGATGGTCGCCTCGACCGGCGTGATCGGCGTGCCACTGCCGATCGACAAGGCGGAGGCGGGTCTCGATGCCGCCTTCACCGCCGAACCCTGTAGCTGGGAAGCCGCCGCGGCCACCATCATGACGACCGATACCTTCGCCAAGGCGGCGGTGTCCGATGTGGTGATCGACGGCAAGCGCGTCAGTCTGGTCGGCATCATCAAGGGATCGGGCATGATCGCGCCCGACATGGCGACGATGCTCGGCTTCATCTTCACCGACGCCGCGGTCGATCCGGTGTTCCTGCAAAAGGCGCTGAGCGAGGCGAATCGGCGCAGCTTCTCGTGCATCACCGTCGATGGCGATACCTCGACCAGCGACACGATCCTCGCCTTCGCCACCGGCCAGTCGGGCACCAGCCGGATCGAGAATGAGGACAGCCCCGGCGCCGACGCCTTCCGCTCCGCGCTGGACGATCTGTGCACCCGCCTGGCGCAACTGGTCGTGCGCGACGGAGAGGGCGCGTCGAAGTTCATCACCATCGACGTCGAGGGCGCCGAATCGGACGACAGCGCGCACCGCATCGCCATGTCGATCGCAAACTCGCCGCTGGTGAAGACCGCCATCGCCGGCGAGGACGCCAATTGGGGCCGGGTCGTGATGGCGGTGGGCAAGGCAGGCGAACCCGCCGAACGCGACCGGCTGTCGATTCGCTTCGGCCCGACCCAGGTCGCGGTCAACGGCCTGGCGGTCGAGGGTTATGACGAGGCGCCGGTGTCGGCGCATCTGAAGGGCCAGGAGATCGAGATCGGCGTCGACCTCGGCCTGGGCGAAGGTCGCGCCACGGTTTGGACCTGCGACCTGACCCATGGCTATATCGAGATCAACGCCGACTATCGCAGCTGATCGCGGCGAACTGACTTCATTAATTCGACAAGCCGGACCGGTGGCCAGATCGGCCCCGTTCCGGCTTTACGTCATCGGACCGATTACAGCCCGCGCTCGATCCAGGCCTTGATCTGGCTCTTGGGCATTGCGCCCGGCTGGGTCTGGGCGACCGCGCCGTCCTTGAACAGGATCAGCGTCGGGAAGCCGCGCACGCCATATTTGGTGGCGACGTCCAGATGTTCGTCGGCGTCGATCTTCACGATCGAGACGCGGTCGGACATCTCGTCGGCCAGTTCCTCGAGTGCCGGGGCGATCATCTTGCACGGGCCGCACCAGGTGGTGAAGAAATCGACGACGACCGGCTTGTCTGAATTCAGGACGTCGGCCTCGAATGCGGCCTCGCTGGTGACCTTGGTACCCATAAAATCTCCTATTGCAGTCCGGTATCTATGAATGCTGCGCCGCCGGCTCAAGCGCGCGAGGTCAAGCTTTGCTCCGTCCCCTGCAAGCGCGGCTTGTGTTGTTCCAACAGTTCGGGCGGCAGGACATGCAGCACCGGCCCCGCCGTGTAGAGCAACGCCGCCTCGATCGTGCGACCGGGGAAGATGACGCCCAGCGCCGCGGCATAGGCCGACATCTGGCGCAGGTGATAGGCGGGAACGTCGGCGAGCGTCGCGGGCGCACGGCGGCCCGTCTTGAAATCGACGATGCGGACGCGGTCGGGCGTCACGACCAGCCGATCGACCGTGCCCGACACGACGACGGTGTCCACCACCGCGGCGACCGGTGCCTCGGCCAGCGCATCGGGCCCGAACAGCTCGGCGAATCGCGCATCCTCGGTCACGGCCAGCGCGCTTCGCACCAGCTCGGCGCGCGCCGCAGGATCGGTAACGCCGCCCGCACGCGCCAGCCATCGCTCCGCCGCCTCGACCCGCTCGCTGGCGGGGATCGCAGGAAGCCGCTCGAACAGCGCATGGAGCAGCCGCCCGCGCTCGGCGGCGGCGCGCATCGCCGGGTTGGGCGGCGGGTCGGCCACCAGATCGTCGCCCAGCGACGACGGCGCCAGTGGCCGCGGCGGCCGCGCTTCCTCGGGCGCGGGCCGGGTCGCCCAGTCGGGTAGCGCCGGCCGCACGGCCGCAGCCGCCTCCCCCTCGCCCGCCGGTCGCGCGGGTCCGGTCGCGCGGACGCCGCGAAACTCGCGCTCGCCCTCACCCTCGATGCCCAGCGCCGAGAAGGCACGCGCGGATGCTGCGTACCAGCTATGCTCGGGCGGCACGCCCTTGGCCATCGGCCCCAGCGCGCCCGCGATCACCAGCCGCTCCTCGGCGCGCGTGGCGGCGACGTAGAACAGCCGCCAATGCTCCTGCAATTCGCGCGCATCGACCCGCGCGATCGCGTCCTGCAGCGGCCCACCGCGTTCCTCGGCGCGCGGGCGGAAGATCGGGATCGGCGCGCTTTCGTGATCGCCGAACTGCCACAGCAGGAAATCGCGCGGCGACTTGGTCGGATCGACCGTCGCATCGGCAAGGATGACCAGCGGCGCCTGAAGCCCTTTCGCGCCGTGCGCGGTCATCACCCGGACCGCGCCATGCGCCTGCTCGGCCTCGCGCTTGATCTCGACATCGCCGCGATCGAACCAGTCGAGGAAGCGTTGCAGCGACGGCGTGGCGACACTCTCGAAATTGAGCGCCGCGTTCAGCAGCTCGTCGATCGGATCGCGCGCTTCCTCGCCCAGCCGCTTCAGCAGCTTGCGCCTGCCCTGCATGGGGCCGGAGAGGATTTCCTCGAGGAATCGATAGGGCGTCGCCAGATCGGCGCGGCGTAGCAGGTCCTGCAGCGGCGCCAGCCGCTCGTCGGACTGGGTCGCGCGCAGGTGCCGCCACAGCCCGCCGCGCTCGCGCACCGCGGCCTGCATCAGCTCCTCCTGGCTCCAGCCGATCAGCGGCGAAACGAGCAGCGAGGCGAGCGACAGATCGTCCTCAGGCTGGAGCGCGAAGCGGATCGCCGCGAGCAGGTCCTGCACCGCCAGCGGGGCGTTGAGCCGCAGCCGGTCGACGCCCGCCACCGGCACACCCTCGGCATAGAGCCGCGCGACGATCAGCGATGCGAGCTCGCCGCGGCGCTTGACGAGGATCATCACATCCTCGGGCCTCAGCGTGCGCCCCTTGCTCTCCAGCATCAGCGTCCCGACCCAGGACTTGATCGCGCGGGCGATCTGCCGAGCGAGCGCGCGGGTGGCGTCGTCGACCCAGCCCTCCTCGCCCTCGGCGTCGCTCGTCCCCTCCTGCGTGGCCGGCCACAGGGTCACGGTGCCGGGACCGCTGACCTTGCTGGCATGGCGCTCGATCAGGCTATGCTCGCCCAGCGCATCGCCGGGCAGCGCCTCGATCGCGGCATCGACGAATTCGAGCACCGGCCAGGTCGAGCGGAAGCTGGAGGTCAGCGACAGCGTGTCCAGCGGCTGGGCGAACGGTCCCTCGGCGGGATCGTATCGATCGGGGTCCAGCGCAGCCTCGGCCAGCCGCTCGAATCTTCGGTGCGCCAGCGCGAAGAAGAAGGGATCGGTGCCCTGAAAGCCGAAGATCGCCTGCTTGTAGTCGCCGACGGTGAACAGCGTGCGCACGCCCTCGCCGCGCGTCGTCTCGCCGGCGAAGAACTCGTCCGCCATCGCCGCGACGATCGTCCACTGCTTCCAGTTGGTATCCTGCGCCTCATCGATCAGGACATGTTCGGTCACCTGGTCGAGCTTGAAGCGGACCCAGTCGCCCATGCCGGGCTGGCCCAGCAGCTCGACCGTCAGGCGGATCAGGTCGTCGAAATCGACTGCGCCCGCGCGGCGCTTCGCCTCCGAATAGCGCCGGGCATAGAGCCGCCCCGCCGAGAGCCCCCGCGCGAGGATATCGGCATAGCCCGCCCGCGCGCGCATCGAGACCAGATCGGCACAGGCATCTCCGAGCGCCAGCGCCATATCTTCATAATCAGGGTCGGCATCGGCCAGCTTCGCCGACACCTTTTTCGGCTCGCCCTTCTGGGTGCGGAACAGCCCGACCAGCGCGCCCAGCGTCGCCACGCGCTCGGCGGGCGAGGCGTCGAGCCAGGCTTGGGCCACCGCCGCCTGCGCCAGGCCGGTCGCGGTGCCCCAGGCGCGATTGGCATCGGCGATGCGGCCGAGCGAGGCGGTGTCGAACTCGGAGTCCGAGCACCACTCGGCCAGATGCGCCTCGATGTCCCCGTCTGGCAGCCCCAGCGTCCGGCGCAGCCACGGGCCGATCTCGGTCGGCAGTCGGTCGAGCGCGTCGCCCGAGCGGGCGCACATCCTGAGGAAATTCTCCGCCCCGCCCTCGCCCAGCCTGAGGCTCAGCGCGCCGACATCGGCGACCAGCGCTTCAGGCGCATCGACCAGCATCTCCGCCAGCGCCTCGCGCGCCAGCGCCGATTCCTCGCGGTCGTCGAGCGGGCGGAAACCGGGCACCAGCCCCGCCTCGACCGGGAAGGCGGCGAGCAGACTCTGGCAGAAGCTGTGGATCGTCTGGATGCGGATCCCGCCACCGGGCGCGTCGAGCACCTTGGCGAACAGCCGGCGCGCCGCGGCACGCTGTTCGGGTCCGGACCGCTCGCCCAGCGCCTCCAGATCGTCGAACAGCTCGTCATCGGTCGCACGCACCCAGCGGGCAAGCCGCCCGGTGATCCGCGCTGCCATCTCCGCCGCGCCCGCCTTGGTGAAGGTCAGGCACAGGATCGCACCCGGATCGGTCCCGCGCAGCAACAGGCGGAACACGCGCGCGGCCAGCACCTGCGTCTTGCCCGTGCCGGCCGAGGCGGACAGCCAGATATGCCGCCGCGGATCGCTCGCGGCGCTCTGGTCGCCGGTGAGCGGCGGCAGCTTGCGGAGATCAGCGGACATGGTGAGCTTCCGGAGCGTGGTGCGCACATCCCCTCTCCTCCCCAGGAGCCTGCGGCTCCGGGGGAGGGGGACCGCGCCCGTAGGGCGTGGTGGAGGGGGCTCCAACAGCTGTGGCGGCCCCCCTCCACCATGCTTCGCATGGCCCCCCTCCGCCGGATGCGCAGCATCCGCGGGAGGAAAAGGAAAGCGACGCCTTTTGGGGCGCCCAGCCCTCAATCACGGCCATACCATTCGTCGAGCCGCATCAGCTGGTCATAGTCCGCGTATGGCGCATATTCCGGGACCTTCTTCGCGGTGAACGGCTCGTCGCCGGTCAGCCAGGCAGCAGCGGCGCCGGCGAAATTGTCGGCGGCGATCGCGACGAAGTCGGCGGTGGGGATGCGGTCGCGCTTGCCCTCGGGATCGACCGGCGTCGCGATGCGGCCGAAGCTGCCCTGATATTTGGCGAGCGACCAATATTCGAAGCAGCTCGCCTTGCCCGAAATCCCCTCGAACCCGCCGCGCTCGGCGATCAGGCCGAGCAGGCCGAGCTGCAGGCTGTAGCCCGCGCGGACCGCCTTGGCGCTGGGCGGCTGGCCGGTCTTGTAGTCGACGATGCCCAGCGTGCCGTCGGACATCCGGTCGACCCGGTCGAAGGTGCCGCTGAGCCGCACCCCGGCAATGTCGATCGTGCCGCGCTGCTCGACCGCCAGCACGCGGCGTCCCGCCTCGGCCTTGGCGGCGATTTCGCCCGCGATCCAGTGGATCGCCTCCATCAGCCGCGGCTGCCACAGCGCGCGCATCATCGGGTGGGTACGCTCGTCGGCCAGCATCGCCTCGGCGCGCGGACGCAGCCGGGCGGGGTCGCACTGATCCTGCCTGAACCATTGTTCGAGCACCGCATGGACCGCGGTCCCGCGCCACGCGGCACTGGGATCGGCATCGACCGTGTCGAGCGGCATCAGCCGCAGCATGCGCCGGGCGTAGAAGGCATAGGGATCGGCCTTCAGGCGGTCGACCTCGGTCACGCTGATCGCCTTGGGCCGCTGCGACGCGGGCGGCGCCGGCTCGGGCCTGCGCGCCGGCTCGGGCGCGCCGGGATCGTCGAGCGCTCGCAGCCAGCCGGCGATGTCGGTCGCGCGGTCGATCTGGTCGCCGACCAGCGCCAGGATGCGCAGCCAGAATCGCGAGGCGATCGTCGGCGCCGAGGCGTCGCGGCGCGCGCGGGTCAGCAGCACCTGCGGCGCGCCCAGCGCTCCGGCAAGGTCGTGCGCCGACAGGCCGATCCGCCGCTCCAGCCCCGGCAGTTCGAGGTCCGCGCGGATCCGCGGTGCCAGCCATGGATCGGGCGCGGGAAGGCCCGGCCAGACGCCCTCGTTCAGCCCGGCAAGGATCATCAGGTCGGCGGTCTGCAGCCGCGCCTCGATCAGGCCGAGGATCGACAGCCGCGGATGGCCGCCCTGGGGCGGGCGCACTGCCTCCTCGTCCATCAGCGTGCGCAGCATCGGCGCCAGGCTGGCGGGATCGGCACGCGGGGGGCCGGCGGCGGCCTCACGCTCGAGCGCGTCGAACAGGCTGGCGGCGGCGCGGCCCTCGGCGCGACCCCATAAAGTATCGCCGCCCAGCGCCTGTGCCGCCTCACGCAGTGCGGACAGCAGCGCCGCCACCGGCTGCGGCCCGGCAGCAAAGACGCGCTCCAGCGGCTCCAGCACTGCCCTAGCCTCGGGCCACCAGCGCGCGGCGGCGGCGCGGACGGTGCCGTCGCGCCCGTCCTGCTCGGCGAGATAGCGGTCGACCCCGTCCAGCCCGGGCGCCGGCCGCGGGCCGCGCAGGGCGAGGTCCAGCGCGCGCACGCCCTCCAGCCAGGGCAGCCGGTCGTCGGGGCGGACCAGCGGATGCTTGAGCAGGCCGAGCAAAGGCAGCGGCGCAAAGCCCTGCGCCGCCGCCTCAGCAAGCGCCAATAGCAGCGTGCCGGGCGGCAGCACGGAGAGCGGCTGCCCCGCCGAATCGTCGACATTGATGCCCCAGCGCGCGCAATGCGCGGCGACGCGGCGCGCGAGCGCGCGGTCGGGCGTCACCAGCGCGGCGGTCCGCCCCGGCGTCTCCAGCACCTCGCGCAGGGCAAGCGCGATCGCCTGCGCCTCCTCCGCCGGTGTCGCGACTTCGAGCAGGCGGACGCCGTCGAGCCTGCGGTCGCCCTTGGCCAGCGCGGTCCATTGATGGGTCAGCTCGGGCGGTTGCATCGCCGAGGCGATGGCGCGCGACCGGGCAGGCGCGGCGTCATGCTCGCTGCGCCCGCGCCAGTCGTCGAACTCGGCACGCCGCACGCGCATCCGGTCGAGCAGCAGCTTGAGATGGAATTGCGGGTGCGTCTCGATCGATCGCCGACGCCGTCCCGTGATCGGGTCGGCAGGAAACGGCCCGAGCGACTCCCATTCCTCCTCGCCGATCGCGGTGGCGAGGCCGGGCAGCACGACCATGCCGTGCGGCAGTTCGGCGACGGTCCGCATCAGCCGGGCGATGGCGGGCGCGGCGGTGGTGATGCCCGCAGCACAGACGAACCCGGTCGGCGGGCGATCACGCCAGCGCTTCGCCACCCGGTCGATCAACTGCGTCCGGCGCGCGGCAAGGTCGATCAGGCCGAGCCGTTCGAGTTCCTGGGGCCAGCGCGCCAGCACCATTTCGAACAGCCGCAGCGAGCGTTCCCAGTGCGCGGTCAGATCGCCGACATCGAGCTCGCGCAGCCGGCGCGGCTCGACTTCCTCGATCAGCAGCTGGTCGAGCGTGCGGGCCAGATCGCCGGCCAGCCGCACCGCCTCCGCGGCATCGATCCCCGGCTGCGACTCGCCGATCAGCCGGGCGAGGATCATGCGCCGCTGGAGTGGATCGACCGCGCGCGGCACCGGCGCGCTGTCGTCGGCAAGGTCGAACACCGCCTCGTCCAGCTCGGGATCGCCGACCGCGACCAGCCGCGGCAGCAGCAGCCCGCCCTCGCTGGCACGAACGAAGGCGTCGGAAATGGCGCGCTTGGCGCGGTTGTTGGGCAGCAGCACCAGCCCGCGCGCCAGCTTCATCGGATCGCCGCCGAAGCGCCGGATCAGCCCGGCCGCCAGCGCGTCGGCAAAGGCGCGGTGCGGCGGGATGGTGAAGAGATGAAGGCGCTGCGACATGGGACCCGCCGGACGATGCCACGCGATTGGCCTCGCGTCATCCGACCTTGCCGGAAATGCTGTGGACGGCCGCCGTCAGGCGACCGCCATCACCGCCTCGGTCTCGCCGATCGCCTCGGGCGTACCGACCTCGAACCACAGGCCCTGATGCACCACGCCCCAGGCCCGCCCCGCCTCGATCGCGCGGTTCCAGAACAGGTTGGTCGAGAACGGCCCCTCCGGCCAGTCGCGCAGCACGCGCGGCGAGAGAATTTGTACGCCCGTATAGACGAACGGCGCCAGCCGGCCCGGCTTGCGCCGATCGACGATGCGCCCGCGCGGGTCGAGGCGGAAATCGCCCTGCCCGGCATGGCCGTTGGCGCGCGACAGCGGCACCATCAGCAGCAGCGCATCCATCCGGTCATCGTCCCAGGCGGCGGCGAGCTGGCGGATCGCGTCGATCGGGCCGTCGACCCACAGATTGTCGCTGTTGACGCACAGGAACGGCCTGTCGCCCAGCAGCTCGCGTGCCTTGACCAGCCCACCGCCGGTCTCGAGCAACTGCTCCCGCTCGTCGGAGATCAGCACCTCCATGTCCTTCACCCGCGCCTTCAGATGCGCCTCGACCTGTTCGGCCAGGTAATGGACGTTGACGACCGCGCGCTTCACCCCGGCGCCGCGGAGGTGATCGAAGACATGGTCGATCATCGCCCGGCCGCCGACCTGGACCAGCGGCTTGGGACGCGTCGCGGTCAACGGACGCATCCGCTTGCCGAGACCCGCGGCCATGACCATCGCCGTCTCCGGAACCGCGACCGGCGGCTGCGGGCGGATCGCCAGGGTCTTCTTGCCCTTCACCGGCTCGCTGCTCATGCGCCGAGGATCGCCATCGGATCGCCGCGCTTTTCGGCGGGGATATTGGCGTCGAACCAGTCGGCCACCGGCCTCAGCGCCGGATGCGCCAGGTCGCGCTCGAGATAGCGCCACACGCGCGGGCACAGCCCGGCATAGCGCGGCTTGCCGTCGCGCTGCCACAGCCGGGTGAAGATGCCGACGATCTTGGCGTTCCGCTGCGCGCCCAGCACGTGATAGGCGATGTCGAACGCATCGCCCACGCCGGTGTGGCGCCGATAATAATCGAGCATCTGGGTCTCGAGCACCGGATCGACGTCGCGCCGCGCATCCTGCAGCAGCGAGACCAGGTCATAGGCCGGATGGCCGGCGAGCGCGTCCTGGAAATCGAGCAGTCCCAAGGTCTCGCTGCCCTCGATCAGCATGATGTTCTCGGCATGATAGTCGCGCAGCACCGTGACCGGCGCATGACCGTCGAGCAGCGGCGCCAGCACCGCATCCCAGGCATCGACATAGCCTTGCGGATCGACCTCGAGCCCCAGCGCCGGGCAGTACCATTCGGTCAGCAGCCCGACCTCGCGCTGATATTCCTTCAGATCATAGGGGCGGACATCGGCCGCGTCATGCTGGCTAAGGCGGACCAGCAGGTCGATCGCCGCCTCGTACAGGCGCAGCTCGCTTTCGGGTGCGGCGTCGACCGTCTCGCGCATCCGGGCGTCGCCGAAATCCTGGAGCAGCACCAGGCCCTCTGCCAGGTCCTCGTGCAGGATCTCGGGGGCGGCGAAGCCGCGATCGGTCAGCCAGCGCGCGATGTTGATGAACGGCCGTGGGTCCTCGTGCGGCGGCGGCGCGTCCATCAGGATCGCCGAGCGCTCATGCTCGACCACGCGGAAATAGCGGCGGAACGAGGCGTCGCCGGCAAGCGGCAGGATCTGCGCCTCGCCCCATCCGGCGTCGACGAGAAAGGCAGGCGCCGCGGCGGGCGGATTCATGTCAGGGGCCATCGCGACCCCCAAGCCGCCGGCACCCGCGCTGTCAAGCGGCGCGCGCCGTCCGCAGCCACATCCACGGTGAGCCACAGCGCATCGCGCCACCAGCTATCGGGCAACCGCTCCGGCCATTCGACGATCAGCAGCGAGTCCGCCCGGGCATCGTCGAGTCCCAGCTCCTCCGCCTCGGACGGATCCTCGATCCGATAGAGGTCGACATGCAGCACCGGCAGCCGGACCTCGGGCGGGTCATAGGGCTGGACGATCGCGAAGCTGGGTGACGGTGCCTCTTCCTGAAGCCCCAATTCGGACAGCAGCCCGCGGGCGATGCTGGTCTTGCCGGCGCCAAGCTGCCCCGACAGGGCGATCACGTCACCGGCCTGAACGACCGCCGCCAGCCGCCGCCCCAGGTCGAGCGAGGCGTCGAGATCGGGCAGGATCATGCCTCGGGCTCGCTGTCGCCCTGGCTGAGCCGCGCGATCACCGCGAGCGCCAGGCACACGCCGGCAAAGCCGAGCAGCGGCATGGCGGCGGCGCGCACCAGCCCGCTGACCAGCAGCATCGCGCCGACCGCGGAGAACAGGCCCCAGAGCAGGTTCATCTTGAGCGCCATGCGCGACCGGCGCCGCGACCAGGATTCCCAGAAAAAGGCCAATGTCGCGAGCGTGAACAGTCCGCCGACAAACAGGTGCAGCCCCGGCGGTCCCAGGCCGAGCAGCCCGAGGACCGCCGCAAAGCCCCCGACGCGCAGCGAAATCTCGGCCGGCGACAATTCGCTACGAGGCGGACCGGCACTCATTTGCGCGGCAACTCGACAGTCACAAGCGTTCCCTCTCCCGGTTCGGACAATAGTGCGATCTTGCCGCCATGCGCCTCGACGAACTGCTTGGCCAGCGGCAGGCCGAGGCGCAGGGCGCGCTCGCCATTCCGCGAAATGCCCGAATGGGCGAAGCGATCGAATGCCCGCGCCTGCGCCTCGGCGGTCATGCCCGGACCGTCGTCGGACACGATGATCCGCGAGACGCGCTCATTGCCGTCGAGATGCAGCAGCACCCTGCCCTCTTCCGGCGTGCCGCCGATGGCGTGGCGCAGCAGATGCTCGATCACCTGGCGGATGCGGCGCGGATCGCCAACGATGTTGCCCGAGCTGTCGGTCAGTTCCACCGCCAGGTCGATCCGCCTGGCGTCGGCCGCGGGCGCGACGAGCTCGACCGCCTCGCGCGCGACCGCCGCCATTTCGACCGGCTCGCGCTGGAGCGGGGTGCCTTCGCGTCCCGTCAGGTCGAGCACATCGTCGACCAGC
Organism: Sphingomonas sp. BL-S-25; assembly: GCF_055521555.1. Taxonomy (NCBI): domain Bacteria; kingdom Pseudomonadati; phylum Pseudomonadota; class Alphaproteobacteria; order Sphingomonadales; family Sphingomonadaceae; genus Sphingomonas; species Sphingomonas sp. BL-S-25. The sequence goes on along the minus strand of NZ_CM145486.1, from coordinate 3,282,015 downwards.
GTGCCCAGCCGGTCGACCGATTCGAGGATCGCCGCGACATAATCCTGGCCATTGGCGCTGAGCTGCCCGGCAAAGCCGCCCTGCAGCATCTCGGTAAAGCCCTTGATCGAGGTCAGTGGGGTGCGCAGCTCATAGCTCATATTGGCGACGAACGCGGTCTTGACCCGGTCGGCCGCCTCCAGCGCCTCGTTGCGGTCACGCAGCGCGCGCTCGACGCGGTGGCGGTCGCTGGTGTCGAGCATCGTCAACAGCGCATTGCCGTCGGGCAGCGGCACTGCGGTGACATCGAACCAGCGGCCATCGGCGAGTTGCAGCGTGCTTCCCCGCTGCTGACGGTCGCGCGCGGCGGAGCGGATCAGGTCGCCGATGACCTCCGCCTGTTGCGGCCGCACCAACCGTGGCGCGATGACCTTGGCGATGGTCGCGATCTGCGGTCGCCCGTCGAAAATCCCCTCCTCGTCCCACAAGGCGCTGAACTTGCGGTTCCACAATTGCAGCCGGCCCTTGCCGAATACGGCAACCGCCTCCGACAGGCTGTCGAGCGTCGCGGTCCGGACCGCCTGCATCTCGCCATGCTCGCGCTGCAACTCGAGCTGCTGGGTGCGGTCCTCGAATACCAGGATCAGCCCCCCCTCGGGCAGCGGCTGGGCGACGACGCGCAGGTGGATCGATCCGACCGTCCAGGTCTCCTCCACCGCGTCGGGCGCGGTGAACCAGTCGCGGCGCTCCGCCTTCCATGCGGGGAAGTCGCGCATCTCCGGCAGGCGCTTGGCCTCGCGCATCCGTTCGAGCACGCGGTCGAACTCGGGGCGGTCGGCCAGCCATTCGGGCTTCATCGCGAACATGCGGCGGAAGGGCTGGTTGACGAACACCAGGCTGTGGTCGGGCGCGAACTGGGCGACCGCGGCGCTCATCCGGTCGAGCATCGCGCGCTGTGCCGCGCTGAACCGCTTCAGGCCACCACGCAGCTGTTCGAGCTCCTCGATATCGAGGGCGAAGCCGGCGACGCCGCCGGTCGGAAGCGGCACATCGTGGAGGCGCAGCATGCGGCGGGCGCCGCCCATCGTGGCGGGCATTGCCGCGATCTGCGGTTCCCCGGTGTCGCGGGCGATGGCGGCATTGGCGAGCGGGCCACCGAGCCCGCCGCCCTCGACCAGCTCCAGCCCGCGCTCGACCGCATCCTCGGCATCCGCCGCCTCGACCGCGTTGACGTAAGCGGTGTTGACCATCAGCAGCCGCAGATCGGGGCCGCGATACCACATCGGCATCGGCGCCGCCTCGATCAGCCCGGTGAGCGCATCGAACGCAGCGCGCAGGCGGCTGCCATCGCGCTGCAGGCGGCTGATCTCCTCCTGGCTTTCGGTGGTGTCGAGAAACCACAGCACCACGCCGCCCGGCGCGCCGACCGCATCGGCGGCACGGTCGCCGATCACGAGCAGCGCGCGCTCCGATCCGCGCGCGCGCACCGACAGGCTGAAGGGCCGAGCCGCCTTCTGCGCCGCGGTGATCTGATCGTTGAGCGCGGCGGCGTCATCGGCCTCCAGCGCGTCGGACACATCGCTGATGTCGGCGGGCACGTCCGCCCGGCCCAGCCAGTCGGCCAACCGCCGCGGCAGCTCGACCCGACCATCGGCACGCACGATCATCGCCTGAGCGGGCGAGGAGGACACCATCGCCGATAGGCGCCGGTTCTGCTCGTGAATCTCCCGCCCCTGCGCCCGCGCCCTCAAGCCAGCGGCGAGCGCGACGACGGCGCCCAGCACCAGCAACGCAAGCGCAGCCCCGGCAATCACCGCCGAGGAGGTCGAAATCTCGATCATGGAAGCCGCCGCCGGATCATGCGGCTTCCCTTATGCCAGCCGCATGGAAAACGGGAAGCGGGGGCAAAGAAAAAGCCTTCGCAGGCGCGCAATGCCGATCAACATCGTCCGCTGCCGGATCGCGAAACGCGAGAAAACCGGGTGAGGCGCCTAGTTGTGCGGGGGCGCGTCGTAACTGTTCGCCACGTCGCCGAGTGCTTCCCTCAAAGGTTCCAGCCATGGTTCGTAGTTGCGCCATGTATCGAAACCGTGCCGATTGACCGGCTGACGGACCTGTTCCGAACTCGGGGTATGGACGGCGCGATCGGTTTCGTGAAAGCGCAGGCAAGCCTCGTCGAACGGCAGGCCGAGATAGTCGAGCAGGCGACGAACCTCGCCCTCCAGATCGTCGACGAGCTTTTCATGGATCACGCGATGAACCAGACCGGGCGTGGCCCGATCGAAATGCGCCATCATCCGCACATAATCGCCATAGAAGCGGCCGATATGGTTCAGATCATAGGCGAAGTTGATCCCCCAATTATAATGCTGGGCGAAGTTAGCGAAGCCATTGGCCATCGGGTGCCGGCGCACATCGACGATCCTGGCATTGGGCAGGATGAGGTGGATCAGGCCGGTGAACACCCAGTTGCTCGGCATCTTGTCGGTAAAGAAGGGCCGATCGGTGCGACGATGGCGGCGGGTCGCGTCGATATAGTGCCGCCCAAGGTCCCGTAATTTCGAGGCACTGAGGCCGTCGATCCGGTTGAGATAGCTCCCCGCGGGCTCGCCCGGGGCGAGATCGAGCGCGATCCGCTCCAGATCGTACAGCTCCTCGGTCCCCTCGATCATCGGATGACTCGCCAGAATCTGCTCGATCAGCGTCGATCCCGAGCGGGGCATCGAGACGATGAAGATCGGGTCGGCGGCCGGATAGCCCTGGCCCGAACGGGCAGCAAAGAAATCGGGCGTGAAGCGCCGGATCGCGCTGTCGACGTTACGGGTCACCTTGCCGGGATCATGCGGCACCTGGTCCAGCCGCAGCCGATTGCCCTGCCGGTAATGATCGAACGACGCTTCATAATCCTTCAGATCGCCCAGCGCCTTTCCAAGCGCGAAATGCAAATGAAGGCGATCGTCCGAATTCTCCGCTGTCTCCAGCGCCGCGCGCATCGCGACGGTGTCTTCGCGCGTCAGCTTGACCGACTTCAGATTGGCGAGCCCCCACCAGGCGATTCCGCTCGACGGGTTGGCGGCGACCGAGTTGCGATAGGCCTGGATCGCGTCCTCGATGCGCCCCTGCGTCTTGGCAAGATGGGCGTAGTTCATCCAGCCGCGCCCATCGCCGGGATGGGCGCGCAACATCCGCCTGAAGACGGTATCGGCTTCGTCGAGGCGACGAAGCTGGACGAGCAGTCCGGCCTTGAAGGCCAGCGCCATCAGATGCTTGAGGTCGCGCGTCAGCGCGGCGTCGAGTTCGGCCAGCGCCTCATCGTGGCGGCCGGTGAGGTTGAGCAGCTTCGCCAGCGACACGCGTGCCTCGGCATAAGCCGGCGCCAGCAGGATGGCGCGGCGGTAGAGATTCTCCGCCTCCTTCACCGCCTCGCACCGCTCTGCGATCGTGCCGAGCAGCAGCGCGCCGCCCGCATCGTCGGGATTTTCACGCAGCCAAGGACGGAGAGCCTGCTCCGCCTCCTCGACCCGCCCGTCATCCAGCAGTCGCTGCGCGCCGACCATCGTCGGATGCGCCAGCGCGATGCGGATCGCGTCCAGTTCGACCTTCTCCGCCTCGGTCTCGTTCCCCATTGCGCGCAGCGCGCGCGCCAGCAGGCGGCGCGCGGCGCTGATGTCGGGATAGTGACGAACCGCCGACCGCGCCGCAGCCACGGCCCCCGCCGGATCGGATGACAGGCGGTCCCGGATGTCCTGCAGCATCAGCGCGGGATCGACGGCCCGGGACGGGATGCGGGACGGCTTCATACTCACTCCAGCCTTGAAACTGCGGACCAGGATAGCATGGCGGCCGCGACCCGCCATGCCATCGGCCCCATAAAAAACGGGCCGGATGGAGGATTCCCCATCCGGCCCGCGAGCGGCTCCGATCGGATCGATCAGAAGCTGCGCGTGACGTTCATGAAGAGCGTGCGACCCAGCAGGTCGTAATTGCTCGAGTTGAAGTAGTTGCCGACGCGGGTGAACTGCCCATCGGTGGTCGGGAACGAGCTGATCCCCGGCGGAAGCGCGTTGAACAGGTTGTTCACGCCCAGCGTGACCTGGCCCACCTTGTCCCAGCGGAACTGGACCGACGCGCCATGTTCCCAATAGGTTTCTGCGCGCAGATCGGCGACGATCACGCCCAGGAACGGTGCAGGCGACAGCTCCGGATCGACCGAACCGTTCGAGTCCTGCGGTCCGACATATTTCACGCCGTAGCGGAAGGTCACGTCGTCGGACGGAAGCGTGTAGCGCAGCTCACCGCTGGCAACCCACTTCGGACCCGCACCCGCACCCTGGACGCCCAGTGTGCCTGCATAGTCGTCGATGGGATCATCCGCGAACAGCTGGAACTTCTGGTGCATCATCCAGGTCGCCTGACCGCGTGCAACGAAGCGGCCGCCGAAGAGCTCGCTATTGTAGCGCAGATCGAAGTCGATCCCCTCGGCGCTCTGCTGAGCGACGTTGAGATAGGGATTGAGGAACGAGTCCAGGTTACCGCGCTGCGCCGAGCTGGAAGGCAGGCGCGGATCGATCAGGTCGCAATAGCGGTTGTTCGGGAAATCGTCGGCCTCATAGCACCGGCTGAGGACCAGCGATCCCAGCGTGGTGACTTCGTCGGTGACCTTCACGTTGAAATAGTCGACCGCCAGCGAGATGTCGGCGATGGACTTGGGCACGGTGAGAACGCCGCCCAGGCCCCACGAGGTCGAATGTTCGGCCTGCAGATTGCCGGCGCCGCCGCGGGTGGTGACCTGCGGACCGGAGCTTGCAATGAAGCTCGTCGCATCGGCGCCCAGGATCGGGGTCAGCGCAGCGAGGCAGTTCTTATACACGTTCGACGACGTCGGCAGGTCGCCGAAGCCGCTGCAGGGGTCGGCGCCCGGGCCATAGAAGCCGGTCTGGTCGGCGACATACTGCTCATACAGATTCGGCGCACGGAACGACGTGCCGTAATTGGCGCGGAAGCGCAGGAACGAGGTCGGCGCCCACTGACCGTTGATGTGATAGGTCGTGTCCGACCCATAGGAACGGTAGTGGGTGTAGCGCGCCGATCCGCTCAGCTCGAGGCTGTAGAAGAAGGGCTTTTCCTTCAGCAGCGGGATGTTGATTTCGCCATAGACTTCGTCGACCAAATCGCTGCCGCGCGTACGGCCTGCCGAGCTGTAGTTGTACAGATTGTTGGTCAGCGCGGTTTCCGACGGAATATCGTCGATATGGTCGTAACGATGCTCGTACCCGATTGCCGCCCGGACCGGGCCGGCGGGCAGGTTGAACAGCGTGCCGTCGACGCCGACCGAGATGGTCTGCTGGACGAACTTGGTCGTGCCCACCTGATCGTCGAACAGATAGTCGAACACGTTCGAGGGAATCCGGCCGTTCAGCAGCACCTCGGGGCTGTACATGTTGAACGGAACGCAGGTTGCCCCGGCCAGGATCGCGCCGCTGCTGCTGACGTTCGAGGCGCACGTGTAGCGGTTGCCCGCGCCTGCCTGGCCCGGGACCGCAACGGTCACTAGGCTGTCGGGCGTGCCTGCAGGTGCGAGCACCGTCTGCAGCGCGTTGTTCAGCTTGCGAACGTCGATCTGCTCGATGCTGTTGCGCGAGTCGGTTCGCGAATACTGGAAGTTCACGTCATAGCGCCAGTCACCGATGCCGGTGGAGCCGCGCAGACCCGCATTGGCGCGCATGAAGTCGACGCGCTGGCGGCTGGTCGTCGTGCGATCGGGCACGATGAACGGGGTGAAGATGTTATAGCCGGCGGCAGCAAATGAGTTCGGGAAGAACGGGCTGACCGGATAGCCGAAATCCGACACCGGCGTGCCCTCATAGCTGCCGCCGAAGATCTCATTGCTGGACGAAAGGCGCTCGTCACCGGTGTTGTAGTTGAACTGATAGGTCGAATCCTGCTCCGACTTGCGACGGGTGAACAGCGCTTCGCCGTAGATTTCGGCGTCGCCGATCATGCCCAGTTCATAGGCGCCGTTGACATAGGCGGTGTAGGTGCGAACCGGCGAGATGATGTGGTCGCGCAACTGGGTCTGGCTGGGTCCGACGCGGTCGAGGCCGTTGACCGCCAGCGGCGAGTTGATGTCACCGTTGCGGAAGGTCAGGCGGCTCGCAGGAAGACCATTGAAGCTCTGCGCGATGCCATAGCCGCTCGCGATGCCGACGCCCCCACCGGTGGTGTAGGGGAAGCACTGGAGCTGCCCGGTGGCCGGATCGCGCTGGCCGATCTCCTGGCCCTGGGCGTTGAAGAACAGGTCGCGCGGGCACGAGAATTCTTCGCGGTCCTGGACCCGCATGCCGGTGAGTTCGCGATACTCGACCGAGGCCGTGATGTGGCCGCGGTCGAACACCTTGCCGGCGGTCGCCGACAGGCGATAGCTGCGGCCGCCGCCGCCATGCTGGATCGGCTGGTCGGTGAACGCGTCGAGCGTCAGCCCGTTGAACTTGGTGTCGGTGATCACGTTGACCACGCCCGCGATCGCGTCCGAACCATAGACCGACGACGCGCCTTCGCGCAGCACTTCGATCCGCTGGACCATCGCGGTCGGCAGGGTGTTGAGGTCGGCCGCGACGAGCTGCGGCCCAACGCCGGCCGGTGCCAGACGGCGACCGTTGAGCAGGACAAGGGTACGCGACGCACTAAGGCCGCGCAGGCCGACCGTGCTGGCCGCCGGGCCGCCCTCGGAAACGAAGCCGAGGAACGAGCCGTTGATCTGCGAGGTGCCGGAGGTCACCGCCGAGCTCTGCAGGATTTCACCGGTCGAGCGTGCACCGGCGAGGACGCTGTCCTCACGGGTGATGACGTTCACCTGCGACGGCGTGTTGAAATTGTCGCGACGGATGCGCGAACCGGTCACCACGATCTCGCTGGGCTCCGACGTGGTGGTCGGCGTGTCCTGCGGCGCGACGACCGCGGGGTCGTCCTGCGTGCTGGTGACGGTCTGTGCTGCCGCCGGCAGCGCGTGCATCATCGCGATGGCCGCGACCGACGCACTGAGGGTCAGGCCGGTCCGCGACCGGCCATTCGAATGGCGCATACTGGTACTCCCCTGTTGCAATCCCTGTCAGGTCACACCGAACTATTTCTGATTTTTGTCCGATTGTGAACAGTGGATACTCCGGAACCGGACACTGGTTGCATTGCGCAATTTTTGTTCGGGAGGTGTGCTTTTCACATCACAGAAAAAGCCGCGCCTCCGTTGGGAGACGCGGCTTTTTCAGTTCCGCAACAATGGCGACGGGCGCCTCAGTAGCGGTAATGATCCGGCTTGAACGGACCCTCGACCGGCACGCCGATATAGGCGGCCTGCTTGTCGCTCAGCTTCGACAGCTTCACGCCCAGCTTTTCGAGGTGCAGCGCCGCGACCTTCTCGTCGAGGTGCTTGGGCAGGACATAGACCTTGTTGTCATACTGCTCGCCCTTGGTGAACAGCTCGATCTGCGCCAGCACCTGGTTGGTGAAGGACGACGACATCACGAACGACGGGTGGCCGGTCGCGCAGCCCAGGTTCACCAGGCGGCCCTTGGCCAGCACGATGATCTGCTTGCCGTCGGGGAACTTCACCAGGTCGGTGCCCGGCTTCACTTCGGTCCACTCGTAGTTGGACAGGGCGGCGATCTGGATCTCGCTGTCGAAGTGGCCGATGTTGCACACGATCGACATCGGCTTCATCGCCTTCATGTGATCGGCGGTGATGACGTCGGCGTTGCCGGTGGCGGTCACGAAGATGTCGGCGCGCTCGACGCCCTCTTCCATCGTGATGACCTCATAGCCTTCCATCGCCGCCTGCAGCGCGCAGATCGGGTCGACTTCGGTGACCAGCACGCGCGCGCCGCCGTTGCGCAGCGATGCGGCCGAGCCCTTGCCCACGTCGCCGAAGCCGGCGACCAGCGCGACCTTGCCGGCCAGCATCACGTCGGTGGCGCGACGGATCGCGTCGACCAGCGATTCCTTGCAACCATAGAGATTGTCGAACTTCGACTTGGTGACGCTGTCGTTGACGTTGATCGCCGGGAAGGGCAGCTCGCCCTTCTTCGCGATCTCGTACAGGCGGTGGACGCCGGTGGTGGTCTCTTCCGAGACACCCTTCAGGTTCTTGACGGTCTGGGTCAGATAGCCCGGCTTCGCGGCGATGAACGCCTTGAGCGCGCGCTGGAACTCGACTTCCTCGTCATTCTCGGGCTCGGGCAGGGTCGCGCCCGCCTCGAGCTTCGCGCCCCACAGCGCGAACATCGTCGCGTCGCCGCCATCGTCGAGGATGATGTTGGCGGTCTGACCCTCGGTCTCGCGATCCCAGGTGAAGATGTCGCCGACATAGTCCCAATAATCGGCCAGGCTCTCGCCCTTGATCGCGAACACCGGGATGCCGGCGGCGGCGATGGCGGCCGCTGCGTGATCCTGGGTCGAGAAGATGTTGCAGGTCGCCCAGCGCACATCGGCGCCCAGCGCGACCAGCGTCTCGATCAGCACCGCGGTCTGGATCGTCATGTGGAGCGAGCCGGTGATGCGCGCGCCCTTCAGCGGCTGCGACGCGCCGAACTCCTCGCGCAGCGACATCAGGCCGGGCATTTCGGTCTCGGCGATCGCGATCTCGGCGCGGCCGAAATCGGCGAGCGCAATATCCTTGATCACATAGTCGGGTTTGTCGACGACGGTAGCCACTGGGGTTTCTCCAACTCAGGAATTCGGGCGGCGCACGAAAGTGCCAGCCGCAATGCGGCGCGCCATAGCCGCTTAGATGGGCAGTCGCAATCCAAATATAAAGATATCTTTATATCAGGTGGCAACGACGCGACGAGGCGAGCCGGCCTTTCGCCGATCAACGCTGGCGCGGCGCGCAGTAGCTCCACTCGATCGGGTCGATCGCGATCGGGGCCGAAGAGACGTTGGTCAGGCGGATCGCCAGCCGGTTCTCCGCCGCGAGATAGCCGTTCCACACCAGCCCCGGCGGCGGGACCTGGCCCGGCGCGGGATTGACGATCGCGAAATGCTGGGTCGCGCTCAGGCCCGGCGCGTCTACCGTCTCGATCGCCGTCGCGCCGGGTGCCAGCCGCTGCGGCCCGGTGCGCACGATCCCGGTCTTCAGACCGGCAAAGGTCGTCCCGTCGGCAAATCCGAGCGGCGTGAGGAAAGTGATCGGCGCGTTCGACCATTCCATGACGCCGCCATTGGCGCCGCGGATGCCGCGGATATGGAGCATGTCGGGAAGCTGCCCCCCTTCCCACTTCTCCGGATCGGTCAGCAGCTTCCACGCTTCCTCGGCGCATTCCTCGAAGCGGAAGGAGACGCTGCTCGAGCTCTTGCCCTCGACCGCGGCACCCATGCCGTTGCCGCGCGAATGGAAGAACCAGCGCCCCTTGGGGTTCGGGCCCTTGCCGCTCGGCTCGGGCAGGTCGCCCAGCCAGGCGAAGCCGCGCATCACGATCTCGCAGTCCGCCGATCCGCTGGCATCGACCAGCGCCGAGCGATAGCTGCGCACGACCCGCTCGATCGTGACCTTGCCGGTCGCGCGGATGCGGAAGGCGAGCGTCTGGTTCGGCGCCTCGCAGTGGAACATGTCGATATGGAACTGCTTGCAGACCGGCGATCGCTGATAGTCGAACACGACGTCGGTGCCCGATCCGCCGCCTTCGGAAATGCAGCCGTTCAGCCGGACCGCGTCGCTGCCGAAGATGGCGAAGGCGGATTGCTGGTCGTTATGGCCGAATACCCGGCAATTCTCGAATACGCTGACATTGCTGGCCGAGTTGGTCTCGATCGCCCCGGGCCACAAGGCGCCGTGATCGGATCCGGCTCCCGTCTGGAGCACCGCCGCGCGCTTCATGCAGGCGCCATATTGATTGTCGCGCCACGCGCTGGCGAGGCAGAAGGTGCCGATCGAGCCATATTCGAGATTGGCGAACAGGCAGTTGCGCACGACATTGGTATAGGTCGCGCCCAGGTGCAGCCCGACCTGGCCGGCCAGGAAATTGCCGCGAAACTCCAGGTGATGGATGTCGTAATGCGACCGGCCGATGACAATCATCGCGTCACGCTGGTCCTTGGGCATCCGGCTGAGGATCGTGATCGGCTGGGTGGTGCGCAGCATCGCCCCGCCGCCATCGATGTCGATCGCGACGAATGCGCGCACCGTCGGCAGGGTGAGCGGCGACTGGACGAGATAGCGGGCACCCAGGAAGCGGATCGGCGAGGGCATGTCGCGTACCGTCACGCAATCGAACATCGCCTGGATCGCCGCGCTGTCGTCGACCCGGCCGTCGCCCTTCGCCCCGAACTGGAACGGGTTCAGCTCGAGCTCGGCCAGCTCCCACCAGGCGCCATCGGCCGAGCGCAGCTTGCCCTGATGCACCGGTTCGGCCGCGACGCGCAGGTACGCCGCCCCGCCCCGGTCGCCGGCGCGGGCATAGCCGGCGCAGTTCAGCGCGGTGACGCCCGCCGGAATGCGCCTGGCCGATGCGGCGCGCCGGCTCGCAACCGCCAGCACCTCTCCGTCCCCGTCACCCTCACCCGGATCGCCGGCGGCGCGAACGGGAGCGGCAACCGCCGAGGCGCCCAGAGCGGCTACGGCAAGGAGCGAACGGCGACTGGTCTCGGTCATGCGCCTTGCCTAGGCCCGCCGCGCATCCCCCTCAACCGGTTCGCGACAGAAGGTGGCACCAGACCTGCCGACGCTGCCGAAAGCCGAGCGACTCATAGAGGCCGATCGCGCCGGCATTATCGGCATAGCTGTGGAGGAACGGCGTCTCGCCGCGATCGAGGATCGCCTGCGCCATCCGGCGGAGCAGCGCGCCGGCATAGCCCCGGCCGCGATGATCCGGATGGGTGCATACGCCGCTGACCTCGGTGAAGCCGGGCATCCGCATCCGCTCCCCCGCCATCGCCACCAGCCGGCCGTCCAGCTTTACCCCGATGAACCCGCCCAGCCGGTGGGTGCGGCGGTTATACGGTCCGGGCTGGGTCAGGCGGGCAAGCGCGAACATCGCCTCGGCATCGGCATCGCCCAGCTCGACGATCTCGAATCCGGGCTGCGGCGCCGCGGTCAGGCTATCCGCGACCATCTGGGCGAGCAGCGCCTCGCGCTCGACCCGGCTGCCCGGCAGCGGCGGCAAATGCTCGGCCTCGACGCGCCACAGAACGCCCGTGTCCGGCAACAGGCGGCGCATCGCATCCAGGCTTTCGGGCGACTGGTCGCGCGATGCCACGAACAGGCCATAGTCGTCGGCAAGCCTCAGCGCGCGGTCATCGCCCTCGGCCAATGCAGCCCAACCGCTGGTCAGCGCGTTCCAGACGGGACGGTCGAGGATATGGGTCATGCATCCCGCGCTAGCGCGGGGTGCGGCCCGAAGGCCAGCCCCGGAACGGAGATGGAATGGTCATGCTGCTGATTTCGATGCTGATGCTGGGCTTGACGGGTGCCGGTCCGCGCTATGACCTGGATTGCCACCGCTGGACGAAGAGTGGCGACGAGATCATCGTCACCCGCAAGTGCGCCGCGAAGGCGGCGGACGGCACGATTAAGGTCGACCGCGCGGTGCTGAAGGATCTGCGTTACGATCCGCGCACCGGACTTGCCGAGGTGGGGACCGATGGCTGGTATTATGTCCGGCGCGACGGCCGGTCGGCACCGGTGATGACCTGGGACAATATGGCCGACCCGTTTCAGAGCGGCCTGGCAAGGTCGCAGCGCGGCGGCAAGATCGGTTATATCGATACAAGCCTGAGGCTGGCCATCCCCGCGCAGTTCGACGGCGCGCTTCCATTCCGCGACGGCCGCGCGACGGTGTGTTTCGGTTGTACGGTCGTACAGGATGGCGAACATGCCCGGTACGAGGGCGGCCGCTGGACCTGTATCGACACCAAGGGGCGCGAGCAGCCGCCCACCGCGATGCTGAACAGCGGCTATCCCAATTGCAGCTGACCGCGACGCTGGCGCCCCGCGCGCCAGCCTGCCAGAAAGCGGCATGCCGACCGCTCTCGTCTATATCCTTGCCGCGCTTGCCGAGATCGGCGGCTGCTTCGCCTTCTGGGCGTGGCTGAGGCTGGGCAAGTCGCCGCTGTGGATCGCGCCCGGGCTGGTCTCGCTCGCGCTGTTCGCCTGGCTGCTGACGCTGGTGCCGACCGACGCTGCGGGGCGCGCCTATGCCGCCTATGGCGGGGTCTATATCGCGATGTCGCTGCTGTGGCTGTGGGCGGTCGAGGGCGCGCGGCCCGATCGCTGGGACCTGGGCGGGGTCGCGCTGTGCCTTGCGGGGGCGGCGATCATCCTGCTGGCGCCGCATCGCGGCTGACCACGAACTCGCCGCGATCGCGCTGGCATCCTTCGATCATCGCGCTATCGTGCCCGCCCCCGACCGGCGCCCCAAGACGCGCCGGCATTGTTTCGCCTGAAGGAGCCCCCCGATGTCCCAGCCGTCCGTACCCACTTCCGGTCTCGAACTGCGCTCGACGATCACTTCCGACGGCCAGCTGAAGCTCGACCTGACCGAGGTTCCGATCCGCCCGCTCGAATCGGGCGAAGTGCTGGTCCGGATCGAGGCCGCGCCGATCAACCCGTCCGACCTGTTCCTGCTGACCGGCCCGGCCGACCTGTCGAGCGCGACGGGGGGTGGCAGCGTCGATCGCCCGACCCTGACCGCCACGGTCGCGCCGCAGCGGCTGGCCGCGGTTACTGCGCGGCTCGACCAGTCGATGCCGGTCGGAAACGAGGGCGCCGGCACGGTGATCGCCGCGGGTGACGGCGGCGAGGCGCTGCTCGGCAAGCGGGTGGCGGTGATCGGCGGCGCGATGTGGGCCGAATATCGCATCGCCCGGCTGCAGGAATGCCTGCTCCTGCCCGACGACACGACCCCGGCCGAGGGTGCGTCCGCCTTCGTCAATCCGCTGACCGCGCTCGCGATGGTCGAGACGCTGCGCGCCGAAGGCCATGCCGCGCTGGTTCATACCGCGGCCGCGTCGAACCTCGGCCAGATGCTCAACCGCGTGTGCATCGCCGACGGCGTCAAGCTGGTGAACATCGTGCGCAGCGATGCCCAGGCCGCGATCCTGCGCGACATCGGCGCCACCTATATTCTCGACAGCACCAAGGACGATTTCGACGCGAAGCTGGTCGATGCGTTGGCCGAGACCGGCGCGACGCTGGCGTTCGACGCGATCGGCGGCGGCACGCTGGCCAACCGCATCCTGCGCGCGATGGAAGTCGCCGAGCAGCGCAAGATGGATGCCTATAACCGCTATGGGTCTAACACCCACAAGCAGGTCTATATCTATGGCGCGCTCGACCTGGGCCCGACGCATCTCGACCGCAATTACGGCTTCGCCTGGGGCGTGGGCGGATTCCTGCTGACCCCGTTCCTGCAAAAGGCAGGCGCGGAGACCGCCAAGCGGATGCGCGACCGGGTGCGCGCGGAGATCAAGACGACCTTCGCCAGCCGCTACACCGCGACGATCTCGCTGCGCGACGCGCTCGATCCGACCACGCTGCTCGCCTATTCGCGCAAGGCGACCGGCGAGAAGTTCCTGATCGATCCCACGCGGTGAGGCGAACGATGCTGCCTGTCGCGGTTGCCGCCCTTCCCTGCCCCGGCTATCGAGCCTGCCCATGAAGCTCATCATCGGCAACAAGGCCTATTCGTCCTGGTCGCTGCGCGGCTGGCTCGCCTGCAGGCAGTCGGGAATCGCGTTCGAGGAAGTGGTCGTCCCGCTCTACGACCAGAATTGGGACAAGCGCCGCGAGGGGGACGAATTCGCCCCCTCGTCGGGCAAGGTTCCGATCCTGTGGGACGGCGATGCCGTGGTGTGGGACAGCCTGGCGATCATCGAGCATCTGAACGAGAAGACCGGCAACAGCCGCTTCTGGCCGACGGATCCGGCGGCGCGCGCGATGGCGCGGTCGATGGCGGCGGAGATGCACTCCAGCTTCGCCGCGCTGCGCCGCAAGCACAGCATGAACATCCGCCAGAGCTATCCGGCGAAGCAACCCGATCCCGACGTGCTGCAGGATATCGGCCGGATCATGGAGCTGTGGGCGCAGGCGCGTGCCCGTTATGGCGGCGAGGGCGACTTCCTGTTCGGCGATTTCGGCGCGGCGGACATCATGTTCGCGCCGGTCGTCACCCGCTTCATCACCTATTCGCTGCCCGTCGCCCGCTTCGCCCCCGCCTATATGAATGCGGTGATCCAGCACCCCTTCATGCAGGACTGGATCGCCGGCGCGCAGGAAGAGGATTGGGTGATCGAGAAATTCGAGATGGAACCGACCGACTGACGGTACGGCAGCGCATTCAGAACGCGCTGCCGTCCTTCCGGCGAAAGCCGGTCCCCTCGAACAGGTGCATGTCGATATCGGGATAGTGGCAGTCGGTCGCGCTCGGCCGGCCGATCGCCACGAAGACACAGTCGGCGGTGCTGCGGTTCTGGAGCACATGACCGTTGCCGTCATTCTTGCGGAACGCGGCGATGTCGCCGGCCCGCATCACCGTTTCCCCATCCTCGTCGACCAGCACCGCCTCTCCGGCGATCATGACGACCAGCTCGTCCTCACCCTCGTGCCAGTGGCGCTGCGACGACCAGGCGCCGGGTTTCAGCGTGACATGGCTTGCCCCGAAATCCTCGATGCCGGTCGCGGGCGCCAGACGGCGGTACCAGCGCCCCTGAACCGGCGCGGCATGTTCGGGCGGATAACCGGTGGCATTGGTCTGCGGGACCGAATCGAGGTCCAGCTTCGGCATGTCAGGCGGCGCACCGGCCGGCGATCGCGGTCAGCTCGCCCAGATGCATGTCGGCCGCAGCCTTGACGTCCGCCGGGGTCGCCGCCTTCGCATGGCGCTTGCGGATCGCGGCGTTGCGCGTCCGGTCCGCCTCCAGATCGCGGGCAATCCGTCCGCGGGCGTCATTGTCATAGCGCGGCGCGCGCCCCTTGGACGTCGCCTTCGCATCCTCGTCGAGCAAGGCAAGCGCGTTGGTGACGACCTTGTCGAGCCGATCGGCGACCGCGCGGCAGACACCGGGCGCCGGTGGCGGCTCGGCCGGCGCCGCCTGCTTGCCCTGTTGAACGGGGGCCGTCGCCAGTGCGAGGGCCAGGCTGAACAGCATTCGATCGATCTCCACTGCCCGCCGATACGCGCGGGATTGTAACATGGGCCGCGCATCTGCAATGCGGGGCGGCCCAGGAGGATATCTTGCCCGATCCGATCCAACTTACCAAGGCGCTGATTGCCGCCGAAAGCGTGACCCCGGCGACCGGCACGGTGTTCGACGTCCTCGAACAGGCACTGCTGCCGCTGGGCTTTCGCGTCGAGCGATTCCTGGAAGGCGAAGCACCCGACGGCCCGGTCGAGAATCTGCTCGCGGTGCGCGGCAGCGGCGGGCCGCATTTTGCCTTTGCCGGCCATCTCGACGTGGTGCCGCCCGGCCAGGGTTGGACGAGCAATCCGTTCGGGCCCGAGCTGCGCGACGGTCTGCTCTATGGCCGCGGCGCGGTCGACATGAAGGGATCGATCGCCGCCTTCGTCGCCGCAGTCGCGGGGCATGACGCGCCCGGCACGATCAGCCTGGTCATCACCGGCGACGAGGAAGGCCCCGCCACCTATGGCACGCCGACGCTGATCGAGCATATGCGCGCCCGCGACCTGATCCCCGATCTGTGCCTGGTCGGCGAGCCGAGCTCGGCACAGCGGCTGGGCGACACGATCAAGATCGGGCGCCGCGGATCGACGGTGATCTGGATCGATGTGCCCGGGCGCCAGGGCCATGTCGCCTATCCGCACCTTGCCGACAATCCGATCCCGCGGCTGGTCCGCGCGCTCAAGGAGATCGACGACATCGTGCTCGACGAGGGGACCGACTGGTTCCAGCCGTCGAACATCGAGCCGACCGACATGACGGTGGGCAATCCGGCGGGCAATGTCATTCCCGGCCATGCCAGCGCGCGACTGAGCATCCGCTTCAACGACCTCCACCGCGGCGCCGACCTGGTCGAGCGCGTCCGCGAGATCGTGCTGCGCCACGCGCCGAGCGCGGTCGTCAAGGGAACCGTCTATGGCGAGGCGTTCCTGACCGAACCCGGCGCTTTCTCCCAGCTGATCCAGGATTCGGCGGAGGCGATGCTGGGCATCCGGCCCGAATTGTCGACCTCGGGCGGAACGTCGGATGCGCGCTTCCTGTCGAAACTCTGCCCCGTGGTCGAGTTCGGCCTGATCAACGCGACGATGCACAAGCTGGACGAGGCAGTCGCGATCGAGGATCTGGAAGCGCTGACGCGCACCTATGCCGAGATCCTGAGGCGCGTCTTCGCCTAGAGGCAGGGCGCATCGGCCTTTCGAGTGGGTCTATTCACACCAGCTGAAGTAGTTGCACGTTCGGCGGGCTGGAAGATCTCGCCGAGCCTACCGATCAACCTCCACAGACGCTGACGGTACGTTCGCCCGCCTAGCGCAGCATGGCCTTGAGGGGAGAAGGCCTTTTCAATGCGATCAAAGTCGGGGCTGTCAGTTCTCGATTTACCGCATCGTGGAAACTCGTGCATTCTTCAGATCTTGAAAATCAAAGGTTCATCATCAGCATTCCTTTAAGGATTTGGCCTAACGGCGATTTATGCACTACGGGGGGAAATCGGTGAAAGTTGCGCATATGCTGGCGGTGGGGCTCGCGCTCTGCAGTTGCTCGCCAGCACCTTCACCGGCTGCTCGATATGATGAGCTGATCAAGTGCGAAATGGTAGTGTTGGTCGTAGCGAACTTTCATCCATCTCTCGGAGATGAAGATCGCGCGGCGCTGCGCACGAAGCTGAACGACCTGAGCAAGTCCGTATTGTCTGAAGCCGCTTCGCTCAAGAAGACGGCGCAGGAAGTAGGGGTCGATCAACGGCGCATCCTCGATACGCTTCGAGGGCGTGTCCAAAGCTCCGCAGCAGATGCGGAAGCGGAAGCGATGGTCAAGGAAGCGACGGCCTGTAACGGCTAGGCAGTCGGTTGACCTTGGCTGGCCTCCATCTCGGACGCGGACGGCCCGCCCCGTGATCGCCGCAGCCCGTGGTATAGGGCCTGCCTTCTACACATCACAGGGGCGACGCTGTCAGAGCCGCTCGGTTGTGACAGCAGAACGGTTGGCGGCTTTGGGCCCATCTCGTTCCAAGCCGGTTCGAAATGACACTTTTCTCTGACGATCACGATAGACGGGCGACATCGAGCATGGAGTGTTGAGCTAGCAGCTCGAACAAGGATGGCGGCCATCAATATTCAACGTGCCTGCGTCCATGAACGATCATCTCATGACCGAGGACTCACTAGAGCGCTTTTTCAACGCGGAAATCTAGGCGCTGTTGACAAAGTTAGGCAACCACCTGCGGATAGCGGCAAGATTGAGGAAACTGGCGAACGACAGCGCGGTTTTGTCGTAGCGGGTGGCGATGCGGCGTTGATGCTTGAGGTGGCCGAACATGCGCTCGATGCGGTGACGGTCTCGGTATCGACGGAAGTCGCAGGCGATGTGTTCGCGCCGGTTGGCCTTTGGCGGGATGATCGGCAGGATGCCGCGCATCAACAGGTTCGCCCGGACCGCATCGCCGTCATACCCTTTATCGGCCAGCAGCGCCTTGGGCTTGTCGACAGGCAACGCCATGAGGTCATCGACAGCGCTATAATCCGATGCCTCCCCGCCAGTCAGGATGAAGCCAAGAGGGCGTCCCTGATTGTCACAACGGGCGTGGACTTTGCACGTAAAGCCGCCGCGTGATCGACCAAAAGCCTCCTTATGAGTCCCCCTTTAGCGCCCGCTGCCGAAACATGGCCGCGAACCGTGGTGCTGTCGATCATGTGCTGCCAGTCGTCGGTCAGCCCGAACTCGACCAGCGTGGCCAGCATCGCATCCCAGACGCCTTGTTCCGCCCAACGCCGGAACCGCACATAGACCGAGTTCCACTTGCCGTAGCGCTCGTGCATGTCGCGCCAGGGGCAGCCAACCCGCAGTACATGCAGCATCCCGTTTAGAAATCGCCGATTGTCATGGGCAGGGCGCGCCTTTCGGCCTCGCTCGGACGGCAGCAGCCCTTCGAGCACCGACCATTCCTCGTCCGTCAGATCGCCACGCGCCATCGCCGCCCCCTGCAAAGAGCAGCCTTGAATCAGAGATCAGGTCGTTTGGGAATCCACTTTGTCAACACGACCTAGGTCATTATTTGGAGGCAAAGCTATAAAGCGATGCATCAAAATGGCCTGGCCGTTTCAAGCGGTCAAATGCTGCATGTCTGCGACCGGTCCTCTCACGACGTGAAGATATAGGTGTCACGACCGGACGGTTGTGCACCGTTGAGGTTTGCCGCGTTCTATTAGATTAGAAGGCGCCGCCAGGCGGGCGCGGTCGGCGCAGGACGATGTAGAGGGCGCCATTGCCGCCGTGGCGCGGATGCGCGCCGCGCACGGCGGCGATGCGGTCGTGGAAGCGCGATCCAGCGAGCCAGTCGCCGACCGCCGCCCGGATCGCGCCGCGGCGATGCGGGCGCTCCGATTCGGGTCCGGGCGGGTTGCCGGTGATCAGCAGCAGGACGCGGTCGCCCCTGCCCAGCGCAATCTCCAGCCCGCGATCGAGCCGGTCATAGGCGGAGGCGAGGCTATGGCCGTGCAGGTCGACCGAGCTTTCGGGCGACACGAGACCGCGCGACAGGCGGCGATCCCAGGACGCGTCGAGCGTCGCCGATGCCGCCGGGACGCGCGCGGGCTTTGGCGGGACGACGGGAGGGGGCGCAGCCTTTGGCAACGGCAGCTTCCTGGCCTTGGCTGGCTTGGGCAGCGGCGGTCCGGTCTCGATCGGCGCGGGCGGCGCATGGGTCGCCACCGGGCGCGGCGGCGTCATCGGCCGGACGCTGGCGATCACCTTGCGCCACAGCGCCGCTTCCTCGGGCGCGAGCTTGCGCCCGTTTCGGCTCACCTCACTGGCCGCAGTTGAGGCGGGCCAGCGTGCCGACCGGCAGCAACAGCCACGCGGTGCCGCGCGAATTCATGCCGCCCGCGATCGCGCGGGCCTCATCGCCGGCGCCCCAGAAGGTGTCGAAGCGGTTCGATCCCTTGATCGCGCCGCCCGTATCCTGCGCTACCCACAGGCCGGTCGCCTCGGCACGGTCCATCGACAGGAACACCGGCGCGCCCAGCGGCGTGAAGGCAGGATCGGTGGCGACGCTGGCAAGGCCGGTGACCGGCAGGCCCATCGCGCCCAGCGGTCCGGCACCCTTCAGCTCCTGGAAGAACACGAAGCTCTTATTCTCGTTCATGATCGCGCGTCCCTCCTCGGGATTGGCGCGAAGCCAGGCCATGATGCCCTGCATCGACGCCTGGCCGGGGGCGAGCAGGTTGCGGTCGCGCATCAGCTTGCCAATGCCGGTATAGTCGCGGCCATTCTGGCCAGCGAAGCCGATCCGCATCACCCCGCCATCGGGCAGGCGCAGACGGCCCGAGCCCTGGACCTCGAGGAAGAACATCTCGACCGGGTCGGCTGCCCAGGCGATGATCGGCGCAGTGTCGCGGATCGCACCAGCCTCGATCTGCGCGCGTTCATAATAGGGGACGAAGGTCTTGCCCTCGACCCGGCCGCGGATCTTGCGGCCCTTCAACGAGTCGGCGAACTGGCCCAGATCGACTTCGGACAGGTCGCTGGGCTTGGCATAGACCGGGACGTCATAGCCGGGCCGGCGGTCGCGCGATCCGGCGATCTCGGGCTCGTAATAGCCGGTCGCGTGCGCCTTGCCGTCGCCGACCTGCACGGCTTCGAAATAGGTCTTGAAAAAGCTCAGCGAATCGCCGGTCCAGCCCTTCGCCGCGGCGCAGCTCTCGGCCCAGTCGGTCCCGCGCGTCAGCCCGGAGGCATCGGTGCGCTTCTGCAGCGCGTTACAGCTGATGCGATAGGCAGCAAGCGCGCGCTCGGCGCCGGCGAAGGTGATCGGCAGGTCGGCAACCGGCGGACCGGCGAGCACGCCGGCCTGGATGCCGGTCTTCGCGGTGGCCGGCGGGGTTGCCGGCGCAGGGGTCATCGGAGTCGCGGGAACCGGCTGATAGACGGGCGGATCAACGCGCGGCGGCGCGGGCGTTCCGGGCGTCACCGGCGCGCCGGGGCTGCCGATCCCGCTTGCCGAACAGCCGCTGAGCAGCACCACCGCCAGGGTGGCCCCGATTGCACGCATTCCCGACCCCCCTCGTCTTCGCCGATCAGGCGTCGTCGGTCTCGACCAGCTTCCAGTTGGGGTCTTCGCTGCGCAGGCTGCGCGCAAAGGTCCAGACCTCGTGCGTCTCGACCGCGTCGGTCAGGGAGCCGGCAATCACATTGCCGTCGCTGTCGCGGGTGACCGACGCGATATCGGCATCGAAGCGGACGGCGATCCGCGCCACGCGATTCTCGACCGCGGCGGCGACGATCGCGGCACGCTCGATCGAGACCAGGCGATTCTCGAGCACATGGCCCGCGGCCGCCCGCTCGGCGATCGCGGCGGAAAAGCCCTCGCGGACCTCGTCATCGACCAACCAGCCCAGCGTTTCCTCGTCGCCCTTCCAATAGGCTTCGAGGATCATGCGATAGGCTGCCTTCGATCCTTCGAGGAACTGGGCGACATCGAAGCTCGAATCGGCAGCGATCACGGAGCGCAGACCCGCTTCGGCACCCTGATCGATATTGCGGCTGCCGGGCTCGCGCACTTCGGGCACCGCCTCGACCGTCTGGCGCATCGGCGGGATCGGCGCGCGGTCCTCCGCAGCCTTGGGCAAGGGCTGTTCGTGCCCGGTACGCTTGCCGAGCACTGCGTACAGGCGCAGCGCCAAGAAAGCCGCCACACACGCGAACAGAATGATTGAAGTCACCTTGCCTCCGAAAAGCTCGTTACCCGTTACATAGGCGCAAGCGCCCCGTCTTTCAAATCGGCGCCGTGCCATCCACCCACGGGCCCGTTGAACTGCTGCGACGCCCCTGCTAGGCGCGGCGCTCGCATCAACGCGCGGCGTGCGCGAAACTATCCGGACGAAAAGGGAAATATCTGATGGCCGAGCCCGAATTTGGCGAGCCCGTTGCAAATGGCGAAGACACGGCACCCGCAGTCGGCGTCCTGTCGCAATATGTGAAGGACCTCTCGTTCGAGAATCCCAACGCTCCGGCCATCTATCAGGTCCAGTCGCCCAACCCGGCGGTCGATATCCAGTTCAATATTGGCCAGGGCCAGGTCGGCGAGGAAGTCTATGAGGTCGTCCTCAAGATCGATGCACGCTGCAGCTTCGGCGATCAGGTCGCCTATGTCGTCGACCTGAGCTTCGCTGGCCTGTTCGGCCTGCGCAACATCCCGGCCGACCAGGTCGACCCGTTCCTGCTGGGCGAAGCGCCCCGCATCCTGTTCCCCTTCGCCCGCCGCGTGCTGGCCGACGCCGTCCGCGACGGCGGCTTCCCGCCGCTGATGCTCGAGCCGATCGATTTCGGCGGCCTGTATCTGCAGCGCCTCGAGCAGCAGGCTGCCCTGGCAGCCCAGGAAACCGCCGGAGAGGCCTGAGCCTTCCGGTTGCGGGGACGGTGGCGCGTGCGTTCGCCGTCCCTCGTTCCGAACTCCCCATGACGAGAGCCGCATGAACCTTGCGAAAACCCTGGGTTCGGTCGGTGGGCTGACCCTCGTCAGCCGTGTCCTCGCGCTGGTGCGCGACTCGCTCCAGGCGACCTTTGTCGGCGCAGGCTTCGCATCGGACGCCTTCCTCGTCGCCTTCCGCCTGCCCAACATGTTCCGCGCGCTGTTCGCCGAAGGGGCGTTCTCGGCCGCGTTCATCCCGATGTTCAACAAGCGGGTGGCCGAGGGTGGCGGCCCATCGGCGGGCTATCTCTTTGCCGAACGCGCGCTGTCGGTGCTGTTCCCGATCCTGGTCGTCTTCACCGTCGTGATGCTGATCGCCGCCTGGCCGGTCACCTGGGCATTGTCGGGCGGGTTCAACGATCCCACGCCCGAACAATTCGCCTTCGCCGTCACCCTGTCGCGGATCACCATTCCCTATCTCGCGCTGATCAGCCTGGTGTCGCTGCTGGGCGGGATCCTCAACTCGCTCAACCGCTTCTGGGTCAATGCCGCCGCGCCGATCCTGCTCAACGTGGCGATGATCGCGGGCCTGCTCTTCTTTCACGGCGCCGATCCGTACGAGACCGCGCGGGTCCAGGCGATCTCGGTTACCGCGGGCGGCGTGTTGCAGCTTGCCTGGCTGGTGTTCGCCTGCCGCAGTGCGGGCGTGCGGCTGCGGCTGCGCATGCCCAAGGTCGACGACGATGTCCGTCACCTGATGAAGCTGATGCTCCCCGCCGCGCTGGGCGCCGGCGCGACGCAGATCAATCTGCTGGTCTCGACCGCGCTCGCCGGATCGATGCTCGAAGCAGGGTCGATCTCGTACATCTATTATGCCGACCGGCTGAATCAGCTGCCGCTCGGCCTGATCGGCATCGGCCTCGGCACCATCCTGCTGCCGACGCTGTCGCGCCTGCTGGCGAGCGGCAAGCAGGACGAGGCGATGGAAACGCAGAATCGCGGGATCGAGCTGGCGCTATTCCTGACACTGCCGGCGATGGCGGCGCTGATGATCTCGGCCGAGCCGATCATCCGCGGCCTGTTCCAGCACGGCGCCTTCACCGCCGAGGACACGGTGAAATGCGCCTGGGCGCTCGCCGCCTTCTCGATCGGCCTGCCTGCCTATGTCCTCGTGAAGGTGCTGACGCCCGGCTATTATGCGCGCGAGGATACGAAGACGCCGGTGCGCTATGCGACGATCTCGATCGGCGTGAACCTGGTCGGCAATCTGATCCTGATCCCCTGGATCGGCCATGTCGGCCCGCCGCTCGCCACCGCGCTCGCCGCGCTGGTCAATGTCGCCTTGCTCTATGCCACGCTGCGCAAGCGCGGGCATTTCGCCGCGGACAGCCGCCTGGTCCGCCGCCTGCCGCGGCTGGCGCTGGCGGCGGTGCTGATGGGCGCCGCGCTGTTCGGGCTCGACCGGCTGCTCGATCCCTATCTGACCGGCACCTTCCTCATCCGCTCGCTCGCGCTCGGCGTGCTTGTCGCGGGCGGCACGGCAATCTACGGCATCGCCTGCTTCGTGACGCGCGCCTTCACGATCGGCGACCTCAAGTCGCTGATGCGCAAGCGCGGGGCCAAGGCCTAGTTCAACCAGGAAAACTTCATGCGCATCCTTTCGGGCATTCAGACCACCGGCAATCTGCACCTCGGCAATTATCTGGGGGCGATCAAGCAGTGGGTCGCGATGCAGGACGAGATGGAAGCGCAGGGCAGCGAGTGCCTGTTCTTCCTGGCCGATCTCCACGCGCTGACGGGTACCGTCACGCCGCAGGAGCTGGCCAATTCGACGATCGAGATGGCGGCGACCCTGCTGGCCGCCGGAATCGACGACCGCTCGATCCTGTTCAACCAGGCGCGCGTTCCCGCCCATGCGGAATTGTGCTGGATCCTGCAGGGGACCGCGCGGATGGGCTGGCTGAACCGCATGACGCAGTGGAAGGACAAGGCGGGAAAGAATCGCGACGGCGCCAGCGTCGGGCTGTTCACCTATCCGGTGCTGCAGGCGGCCGATATCCTGGTCTATCAGGCGACGCATGTTCCGGTGGGCGAGGACCAGAAGCAGCATCTGGAGCTGACCCGCGACGTGGCGACCAAGTTCAACCAGGATTTCGGCGTCGAGCTGTTCCCCCTGCCCGAGCCGCTGATCAGCAAGGCGGCGCCGCGGATCATGAGCCTGCGCGACGGCGGGGCGAAGATGTCCAAGTCCGACCCGTCCGACCTGTCGCGGATCAACCTGATCGACAGCGACGACACGATCGTCGCCAAGCTTCGCAAGGCGAAGACCGATGCCGAGCCGTTGCCCGACTCGTTCGACGCGCTGGCCGAGCGGGCCGAGGCGCGCAACCTGGTCACGATCTTCGCCGCGCTGTCCGATCGCACGCCGCAGTCGGTGGTCGAGGAATTTGCCGGCCAGGGCTTCGGCGCGTTCAAGCCGGCGCTGGCCGACCTGGCGGTGTCGATCCTGAGCCCGATCCGCACGCGGCTGGTCGAGTTGTTGAACGATCGTACAGCAGTGGGTGCCGAGCTCGCCAAGGGTGCGGCCAAGGCGCAGGCGCTGGCGGCGCCGACGCTGAGGGCGGCGCAGCAGGCAGTGGGGCTGCAGGTCTGATGCGCGGCGCGGCACTTGCCCTGGCGGCGGCGTTCGCTGCGATCGCCTCTCCGGTGGCGGCGCAGGATGGCGCTGCCCCCTCGGAAGCAGCGCGGCCGGACGCTCGGCGGGCGGTGCTGATCTTCACCCGGACGGCCGCCTTTCGCCATGACAGCATCCCGGACGCGGTCCGCGCGCTGACCCAGCTTGCCGAAAAGCGCGGCTGGCGGGCGGTGGCGTCCGAGGACAGCGCGGTCTTCACCCCCGAATCGCTGGCGCAGTTCGACGTCATCGTGTTCGCAAGCGCCACCGGCGACCTGCTGTCGGCCGATCAGCGCAAGGCGTTCGAGGCCTGGCTGGCGGCGGGGCATGGCTTTGTCGCGCTGCACGGCGCCGGCGACGGCAGCCATCCCGACTGGTATTCGCGGATGATCGGCACCGGTGCCTATACCGGGCATCCCGGCGGCGCCGACCAGTTCCAGACCGGCGACCTGATCCTGCTCGACCGCAGCCACCCGGCGACCCGACACTTGCCGCGGCGCTGGCGCTGGACCGAGGAATATTATGCCTATGCCAGCCCGCCGCGCGCCGACGCGCATATCCTGGCGCGGCTGGACGAGACCGGCATGCGGTTCGAGCCGAAGCAGGTGATGGGCGACAGGCATGCGCTGATCTGGTGGCGGTGCGAGGGGCGCGGACGGATCTTCTATTCCGCGCTCGGCCATCGCCCCGAAACCTGGCGCGACCCGGCGCATGTGCGGATGCTCGACGGGGCGATCGCCTGGGCAGGCCGCAAGGCTGGCAAGGGGTGCGATACACGCTGATCCAGGTCCAACCGTCCGGACGACGACGTGAGTCGGGGTTCGGCAGCGACCCAGTTCACGCCTCAAATTCCCGGCATTCCAGCGAGATGTCCGTCAATATGGACACGATCCAGGAAGACAATGCGCCAGGAATCACGTGTACTGTCCGGTATCGCGGGGGGGATATCGGAGGACAGCATGCGCCGTAAACTCAGCTTTTCACTAGCACTTGCCGCAGCGATCAGCGGCCAGACCTTGTTCACCCAGTCCGTCCAGGCCCAGGACCTGTTCTGCTCACGCAGCTCGGATGCGGCCTGCTCGACCTATGCGAGCGCCGGCTTTGCCAGCTATGCGGACTGCATCAACTTTCACGTCGAATATTGCGCGGCCATCGCCGAGGGCGGCGGGTGCTATTACGACCCGAGGCAGGGCTACACGATCTGCTTCTGAGTCCTAGATGGCGCCGGTCCTCCTGACGAGGACCGGCGGCCAGGCTCAGGCGTTTTCGAGCTGGCGCATCAGGGTGCGGACCGCGCTGTCGATTTCCATGTCCTTGCCGCGCAGATCCTCGATCCGGCGGACGGCGTGGATCACGGTCGAATGGTCGCGATTGCCGAACTTCCGGCCGATCTCGGGCAGCGAGCGGGTGGTGAGCCGCTTGGCCAGATACATGGCGATCTGACGCGGACGGGCGATCGCCACGGCGCGGCGCTCGGAGATCAGGTCGATCTGCTTGACCTCGAAATGGCTCGACACCGCGCGCTGGATCTCGTCGATCGTGATCCGGCGCTGCGTGGCGCGAAGCACCTCGCCCAGCGTCTGGGTCGCGAAGTCGATCGTGATCGGCTCGGCATTCAGCTGGGCATAGGCGACGAGGCGGTTCAGCGCGCCTTCCAGCTCGCGAACGTTCGAGGTGATGCGGGCGGCGAGCAACTCGACGACGTCGGCCGGCATCGCAACCTGCGGCATGTCCTTCAGCTTCGCCATCAGGATCGCACGGCGCAGGTCGAGCTGCGGCTGCTGGATGTCGGCGACCAAGCCCGAGCCCAGGCGGCTGACCAGCCGCGGCTCGAAACCCTCGAGCGCCTGGGGCGCGCGGTCGGCGGCAACCACCAGCCGCTTGCCGGCGCCCATGAACTCGTTGACCGTGTGGAAGAACTCTTCCTGGGTCGCGTCCTTGCCGCCGATGAACTGAAGATCGTCGATCATCAGCAGGTCGACCGAGCGCAGCCGGGTCTTGAACGCGTGGGTGTCGCGAGCGCGTAGCGCCTGAACGAATTCGAACATGAAGCGCTCGGCCGGCATATAGATCGCCGTGGCGCCCGGGTTCGCCGCCAGGAAGGCCTGGCCGATCGCGTTCATCAGGTGGGTCTTGCCCTGCCCGGTGCCCGAATGAAGATAGAGCGGGCTGAACAGCGGATTGCCCGCGCCGGCCAGCGTCAGCGAGGCGTTGAACGCGACGCGATTCGTAGTGTCGACGACGAAGCGATCGAAGCTGAAGCGCGGATCGAAGGCCGGGCGCTCGCCGACCGCGACCGGCGCTGCGGCCAGCACCGGAGCCTCGGCGGTCAGGACGCGCTTGGCCTGCTCCTCGATCGCCTCGACGGTGACGCTGACCACGTCGGGCAGCACCGCGCGGAATTCGAGCAGGAGACGCTCACCATAATGGTTGCGCACCCACTGCGCCATGAAGGCGGACGGCAGGCCCAGGCGGACGATCTCGGCCGTGCTCTCGTCGACCAGTTCGACCGGCTTCAGCCACTGGTCGAACAGCCGCTGGCCGGCCGAGCGGCGCAGATTGGCGCGGACATGGGCCCAGGCCTTCGCAACCGCGATGGTGTCGTTCGTTTCCAAGGCTCGCACTTCCGCCATTTGTTTCGCCACCCCTCCTGACCGCGGAGCATCTTGCCCCCTCCGCGTTCGATCCGTTGCGGGCACAAGCAATCCCATTGCCGGAATCACTTCCGACGTGGGATGCTCGAAACTCGCTATGACCCCGGTGCAGTACGCCGCCGGGAGGGTCGTTCTAGGCGGCTTTTTTTGAGTCGCACAAGGCCGCGGCCTGTAAAGATTCTGAAATAGATCGCTTGACTCGCCGAACCCTAGGAAATCCGTCCAACTATTTAATAAGCACTTGAATCGTAACGATTATATACGATCATCTGCGCATTATGGCAGGTTAGTGACAGACCGAATCGCGGTGTTTCCGTGACTTAGCGAGGATCGCTGCGATTCGCGGCCGAAGTAGCTGCAAGAAGACGCAAAAAACCCGCCGGGCGCGCGCCCGACGGGTATTTTGTTACGGTAAAGTGACGCTTAAGCGAGCGCTTGGACGCGCTTGTTCAGGCGCGAATACTTCCGCGAAGCCGTGTTCTTGTGGAACACGCCCTTGGCAACGCCGCGGGCCAGTTCGGGCTGGACGATGGCGAGCGCGGCGGTCGCCGCAGCCTTGTCGCCGGCGTCCAGGGCGCTCTCGACCTTCTTCACATAGGTCCGGATGCGGCTGACACGCGCACCGTTGATCTCTGCGCGGCGGTCGTTACGCCGGATACGCTTCTTCGCTTGCGGCGTATTCGCCATGCCGTCTGGTTCCTGCTCTATCTAAGAAAGGCACGGACCAAGCCCATGCCGGGAAAGGCGAGCCCCTTAGCGTCTGAGACGATTCGGGTCAACCATCTGCGTCGCTACTTCTGGCACCTGGGGCAACAGAAGGTCGAACGCCCGCCGTCCACGCGCCTTTCCACCTTTCCGCCGCAACCGCAAGCCTGGCCCTCTCGCCCATATACCTGCCAGTCCTTGGCGAAATAGCCGAGTTCGCCGTCGGGGCGGGCATAGTCGCGCAGCGTCGATCCGCCGGCGCGGATCGCCGCCTCCAGCACCCCTCGCACCGCGTCGACCAGCTTCGCCAGTCGCGCCTTGCTCACCTGTCCCGCCGGCCGGGTCGGCGCGATCCGCGCCATGTACAGCGCCTCGCACACATAGATGTTGCCCAGCCCGGCGACGAGTCGCTGGTCGAGCAGCAGCTGCTTGATCGGGGCGATGCGCCCCTCGAACCGCGCCGCGAGATGCGCGGCGGTGAAGTCGGGACCCAGCGGCTCCGGCCCCAGCGCCAGAAAGGGTGGCCATTCGCCCAGTCGGTCGGTCGGCACCAGATCGACCGAGCCGAAGCGGCGCGGGTCGTTGAGCGCCAGCCGGTGGTGTGCGGTCTCGAGGATCAGGTGATCATGCGCCTGCGCATCGGCGGGATCGATTCGCCAGCGGCCCGACATGCCGAGATGGAAGATCATCGTGTCGCCGCGATCAGTCGCGATCAGCCCATATTTGGCGCGCCGCCCCAGGCCGGTGACGCGCGCACCGGTCAGCCGCTGGCCGAGTCCCTCGGGAAAGGGACGGCGCAGGTCGGCGCGATTGAGGATGACGCGGACGATCTGCTCGCCCTCCAGCACGGGGGCGAGACCGCGGACGGTCGTCTCGACTTCGGGAAGTTCGGGCATTGCCGCGCGGATATAGGTGCGTGGACAGCTTTCCGTCACCCCGGCGGCTCAATTGGCTTTGCACCCCTGCCCCGCCTCGCTAGAGCAGCGCCATGTCCGACACCGTCTCCTTCGGCTACGAAGACGTCGCCCCCGAGGAAAAGACCGCACGCGTTCGCGGCGTCTTTTCCAATGTCGCCTCCAAATACGACCTCATGAACGACGCGATGTCGGGCGGTCTGCACCGGTTGTGGAAGGATCGCTTCGTGCGCCGCGTGAAGCCGCGCAAGGGCGAGCATATCCTCGACATGGCCGGCGGCACCGGCGACATCGCCTTTCGCATGGTCGACAGCGAGGCGCACATCACCGTCGCCGACATCAACCCGGAAATGCTGGCGGTCGGCATGGAGCGCGCCGCCAAGCGCGGGCTGGACGGGCTGGTGTGGACCGAGGCCAATGCCGAGACGCTGCAGTTCCCGGACCGGTTCTTCGATGCCTATACGATCGCGTTCGGCATCCGCAACGTGACCGACATTCCCAAGGCGCTGCGCGAGGCGCACCGCGTGCTCAAGCGCGGCGGCCGCTTCTTCTGCCTAGAATTCTCGACCACCCAGTGGCCGGGATTCGGCGAGGTCTATGACGCCTATTCGCACCATCTGGTGCCCAAGCTGGGCCAGGCGCTGGCCGGCGATGCCGACAGCTATCGCTATCTGATCGAATCAATCCGCCGCTTCCCGCCGATGCCCGAGTTCGAGCGGATGATCGGCGAGGCCGGTTTCGTGCAGACGAAGGTCGAGCCGCTGCTGGGCGGTCTGGTCGCGATCCACAGCGGCTGGAAGATTTGATGTCCTCCCTCTCTTCTCCCCTCCCGCTTGCGGGAGGGGTCGGGGGAGGGCCTGTCCTGTCCCCCTTGGGTTACACGCCCTCCCCTAGCCCCTCCTGCAAGCGGGAGGGGAATTGATGACCGCACCGGCAATCCATCTCTGGCGCCTGCTCAAATGGGGCAGGATCGTCGCGCGGCATGGCGCGCTGCGCGGGATCGAGCGCGACCCGAACACGCCGCGCCCGGTGCGCCGCCTCGCGCGCATCGCGCGGTTCGGCGCGCGCATCCCGAAAGTGCCGCATTATGCCGATGCCTTTCAAGAGATCGGCCCGCCCGCGATCAAGCTGGGCCAGACGCTGGCGACCCGCCCCGACCTGGTCGGCGAGGAAGCCGCGCTCGACCTGATGCGGCTGCAGGATGCGCTGCCCCCGGTTCCGTTCGAGACGATTCGCGAACGCATCCACGCCAGCCTGGGCCGGCCGCTTGAAACCTTGTTCTCCGAGATCGAGGAGCAGCCGATCGGCGCCGCGTCGATCGCGCAGGTGCACCGCGCGGTGACGACCGATGGGCGGCGGGTCGCGATCAAGGTGTTGCGTCCGGGAATCGAGACCGAATTCGCCAAGGCGATCGATACCTATGAATGGGCGGCCGCGCAGGTCGAGGCGATGGGCGGCGAAGCGGCACGACTGCGCCCGCGGCTGATCATCGAGACGTTCAAGCGCTGGACCGCGCGCGAACTGGACCTGCGCCGCGAGGGTGCCTCGGCCTCCGAGCTGGCCGAGAACATGACCGCCGAGCCGGATTATTATATCCCGCAGATCGACTGGCAGCGCACCACCGGCAAGGTGCTGACGCTGGAGTGGATCGACGGGATCAAGCTGCGCGACCGCGAGGCGCTGGTCGCCGCCGGCCACGACATGCATGCGCTGGCGGAGCGGCTGATCCGCGCCTTCCTGCGCCAGGCGATTTCCGACGGCTTCTTCCATGCCGACATGCACCAGGGCAATTTGTTCGCCCTGCCCGACGGCCGCATCGCCGCGATCGATTTCGGCATCATGGGCCGGATCGACCGCCGCGCCCGCGTGTGGCTGGCGGAAATCCTCTACGGCCTGATCACCGGCAATTATCGCCGCGTCGCCGAGATCCACTTCGAGGCGGGCTATGTGCCGCCGCATCACAATGTCGCCGAGTTCGCCACGGCGCTGCGCGCGGTCGGCGAGCCGATGCGCGGCCTGCCGGTGAAGGAGATGTCGGTCGGGTCGATGCTCGACGGGCTGTTCAACATCACCCGCGACTTCGACATGCAGACCCAGCCGCATCTGCTGTTGCTGCAAAAGACGATGGTGATGGTCGAGGGCGTCGCGCGCACGCTCGATCCCGACATCAACCTGTGGGAATCGGCGGCACCGTTCATCCGCGAATGGATCCGCACCGAGCTCGGCCCCGAGGCGAAGGTCGCCGACCGGCTGATCGAGGATTTCCAGACGCTGGCCCGCCTGCCCCAGCTGATCCGCAACATCGAGGCGCGCTATCCCACGCCGGGCGGCGCGCCGCCCGCGCCACCGCTGCGCGAGATCGAGCGGATCCGCGTGATCGGCGGCTGGCGCTATATGGCAGTGGCGATCCTGAGCGCGGCGATGACTGCGGCGGTAACCGTCTGGGCACTGGGGTAACCGGGTAGAGCGGCGGGCCTTGCGCGGCCCGCCGATATCCGCATTGTGACGCCTCCAGAACGGGAGGTTCTTCAATGTTGCGTCCGCTGCTCGCGCTTTCCCTTTGCTCGGTCGCGCTTCCCGCGCTCGCCCAGTCCGCGCCGCCCGCCGCCCCGCCCGCCGCGACCGCGCCGGCGGGCCCCAATCGTTTGTTCACCGGACAGGATCTGTTCGACCTCGAGATCGCGACCGATCCGCAGATCAGCCCGGATGGATCGAAGATCGTCTATGTCCGGCGATCGAACGACATCATGACCGATCGCGCGCGGTCGACGCTGTGGCTGATCGACGTTGCAAGCGGCGCGCAGGAGCCGCTGGTCGCAGGCCCCGGCAATCATATGAGCCCGCGCTGGTCGCCCGACGGCAAGCGCCTGGCCTATGTCTCGACCGCCGAGGGCGGCGGCGCGCAGCTTCATGTCCGCTGGATGGATCGCGGCGAGACCGCGCGCATCACCGGCCTGCCCGATTCGCCCGGCAGCATCGCCTGGCCCCCCGACGGGCGTCGGATCGCCTATATCCTGACGGTTCCCGGCGACGGGATGAAGCTGGGCAAGCCGCTGGCCAAGCCCGAGGGCGCCAAATGGGCCGAGCCGCTGGAGGTGATCGACAAGGTCAATTACCGCAATGACGGCGGCGGCTATGTGAAGCCGGGCTTCGACCATATCTTTATCGTGTCCGCCGATGGCGGCGCGCCGCGCCAGCTGACCTTTGGCGACATGCACGATGCCGGACCGCTGGCCTGGACACCCGACGGCAACTCGATCCTGTTCAGCACGATCCGCGGCAAGGATTGGGAGCGCAGCTTCAACTCCGAAGTGTACAGCCTCGACATCGCCAGCGGCGCGATCCGCCCGCTGACGACGCGCGACGGCCCGGACGGTGCGCCGGTCATCTCGCCCGATGGCAGCCGCATCGCCTATCTCGGCTTCGACGATGCGCGGCGCAGCTACGAGAATACCGAACTCTATGTGATGAACCGCGACGGCAGCGGCGCCCGGTCGCTGACGCCGGGCGCGGACGTCAGCATCGACAGCGCGCTATGGGCGGCGGATGGCCGGTCGCTGCTGGTCAGCTATGAGAAGTCGGGCATCGCCCGGGTCGCGCGCGTTTCGCTCGACGGCAAGCTGACCCAGCTGCCGCTGGAACTGGCTCCTGCCCAGCTCGACCGTCCCTATGCCGGGGGCAGCTTCACCGTCGCGCGCAACGGCGCGATCGCCTTTACCGGCGGCAGCGCGCTGCGCCCCGCCGATGTGCATGTGACCAGCGGCGGCAATGATCGCCGCCTGACCCGGCTGAACGAGGAGACCTTAAGCGCCAAATCGCTCGGCCAGGTGCGACGCATCACCGCCAAGGCGCCCGACGGCCGCGAAATCGAATCCTGGCTGACGACCCCGCCCGGCTATGTCGCCGGTTCGCGGGTGCCGCTGATCCTGGAAATCCATGGCGGTCCGCACACCGCCTATGGCCCCTGGTTCGCGACCGACAATCAGCTCTATGCCGGCGCGGGCTATGCCGTGCTGTCGGTCAATCCGCGCGGATCGACCTCCTATGGCGAGGAATTCGCCAATCTGATCAACAAGAATTATCCCGGCCCCGATTATGACGACCTGATCGCGTCGGTCGACGCGGTGATCGCGCAGGGCGTGGCCGATCCCGACAATCTGTTCGTGACCGGCGGATCGGGCGGCGGCGTGCTGACGACCTGGATCGTCGGCAAGACCAACCGCTTCAAGGCGGCGGCAGCACAGAAGCCGGTGATCAACTGGATCAGCGAGGCGCTGACGATGGACAATACCGTCTTCACTTCGCGCTACTGGTTCAGCAAGCTGCCCTGGGAAGACCCGATGTCCTATTGGCAGCGCTCGCCGCTGAGCGTGGTCGGATCGATCTCGACCCCGACCTTGGTGGTGGTGGGCAGCGAGGATTACCGCACCCCGGTGAGCGAGAGCGAGCAGCTCTATGCCGCGCTGCAGATCCGGGGCGTGCCCACAGCCCTGGTGAAGGTACCCGGCGCCAGCCATGGCGGCATCGCCGCGCGCCCGTCGCAATCGGCGGCGAAGGCGGGGGCGATCCTGGCCTGGTTCGACAAATATCGGGCGAAGCCGGGCAGCGGTCAGTGAGGTGCTGATGGCAGGGTTGGCCGAGCAGCGCCCTGCTCGGCCTCCCCCAACCAGACCGGCGTCTCACCCCGCGCCGATCGCCCTTGGCCGGCCGTCGCGGTCGACCGACACCATGGTGAACTCGGCCGACGCTGCGCGGCGGCGGTCGGCGGTCACCAGGGTTTCGGCCCAGAGCTCGACGCCGATCCGGACCGAGCTGCGCCCGGTCATCCGCACCACCGCCTGAAGCTCGACCATCTCGCCGGCGCGGATCGGCGCGACGAAGTCGATCCGGTCGGATGCCGCCATCACCATTACCGCGCGCGCATGGCGGGTGGCGGCGAGGAAGGCGGCCTTGCCCATCATCTTCAGCGCGTCGCCGCCATAGAGCGTGCCATAATGGTTGGTCTGGGGCGGGAAGACGATGTCGACATAGCGCAGCACGCCACCGCCCCCGGCATCGGGGGCGACCCCGGTCCCGATCGGCGGGATCGGGCCGCGATCCGCCACCAGGGTGAAGCGTCCGCGCGTGCAGAGCCGGCGCTCGCCGCTGACCGGCGCCTCGGCGGTCAGTTCGACCTCGACATCGAGCGAGCGGGTGCCGACCCGGACCACCCGCCCGACCGCCTCGATCATCTCGCCGACCCGGCCGGGTGCCGCGAAATCGATCCTTTCGGACGAGGCGGTGACGAACGACGCGCGGCCATGGCGCGAGGCCGCGAGAAACGCGACCTTGTCCATGTGCGCGAGCGCCATGCCGCCGAACAGCGTGCCGTGATGGTTGGCGTCGCCCGGAAAGATCATGTCGATCATCCGGACGACGCCCCCGGCGGCCTGTGCGACCGCCACGCTCAGGCCGCGACCATCGCTTCGGCGCGCAGCGTCCGTGCCGCCGCCACCATCGCCTCGATCGCCGGACGAACCTCGTCCCATTTGCGCGTCTTCAGCCCGCAATCGGGGTTCACCCAAAGCTGAGACCGGTCGAGATGCCGCTGGGCCAGGCGCATCAGCTCGACCATCTCCCCCTCGCCCGGCACGCGCGGTGCATGGATGTCGTACACGCCCGGCCCGATCGCGGCCGGGTAGCGATAGCGGGCAAAGCCTTCGAGCAGCTCCATCTGCGAGCGCGCCGTCTCGATCGAGATCACATCGGCGTCCATCGCCCCGATCGCGGGGAGGATGTCGTTGAATTCCGAATAGCACATATGGGTGTGGATCTGGGTCGCGTCGTCGACGCCCGCGGCCGAGATGCGGAAACAGTCTACCGCCCAATCGAGATAGGCCTGCCAATCACGCCGGCGCAGCGGCAGCCCCTCGCGCAGGGCAGCCTCGTCGATCTGGATCGCCCGCGCGCCTGCCGCCTCCAGGTCGAGTACCTCGTCGCGAATGGCCAGCGCGATCTGGCGGCACGACGCCTCGCGCGGCTGGTCGTCGCGCACGAAGCTCCAGTTGAGGATGGTAACCGGCCCCGTCAGCATGCCCTTGACCGGCCGGTCGGTCAGCGACTGGGCATAGCGCCACCAGTCGACCGTCATCGGCTGCGGCCGCGAGACGTCGCCATAGAGGATCGGCGGACGGACGCAGCGCGAGCCATAGCTCTGCACCCAGCCGCTGACGGTGAAGGCGAAACCCGACAGCCGCTCGCCGAAATATTGCACCATGTCGTTCCGCTCGAACTCGCCATGGACGAGCATGTCGAGTCCGACCTCCTCCTGCCAGCGGATCGCGCGCGCCGTCTCGTCGCGCAGGAACGCGTCATAGCCCGCCGAATCCAGTTCGCCGCGGTTGAAGCGCGCGCGGGCGCCGCGGACCGCCTCGGTCTGGGGGAAGGATCCGATGGTGGTGGTGGGAAAGTCGGGCAGGTCGAGGACCGCCGCCTGTGCCGCAGCGCGAGTGGCGACATCACCGTGGCGCTCACGGAATCCCGACGTCACCGCGGACATGCGCGCGGTGACCGTCACATCATGGATCAGCGGCGAGGTGCGCCGCGCGGTCGCCGCCCGGCGCGACTCGGCCAGCGCCCCTGCAACGCTCGCCGCGCCTTCGTTGAGCGCGCGCTTCAGGATCGCCAGTTCCTCGACTTTCTGCACCGCAAAGGCCAGCCACTGGACCAGTTCCGGGTCGAGCCTGCGCTCCAGCGCGAGATCGACGGGCACGTGCAGCAGCGAGCAGGACGGGGCCAGCACCAGATCGCGAACCGCGGCGATCGGCTCGATCCGCGCCAGCAGCGCGTCGAGATCGGCGCGCCAGACATTGCGCCCGTCGATCACGCCCAGCGACAGCAACAGGTCCTTCGGTGCCGCCTTCAGCAGCGCATCGATCTGTCCCGGCGCGCGGACCAGGTCGACATGGAGCCCCGCGACGGGAAGCGCCGCGGCAAAGCCGAGATTATCGTCGAGCCCGCCGAAATAGGTCGTCAGCATCAGCTTGACGCCCGGCCGGGCGAGCCGGGCATAGGCCCGCGTCAGCGCGCGTCGCTGGACATCGGACAGGTCGGTGACCAGGATCGGTTCGTCGATCTGGACCCACTGCGCCCCCGCCTGGCCGAGATGGCCGAGGATCACCGCATAGAGGCTGACCACCTCGTCGAGATAGTCGAACGGATCGACCCCGCGCCCCTTGGCCAGGCTGAGCCAGGTGACGGGGCCCAGCAGCACCGGCCGGGTCTCGAACCCCTGCGCCCGCGCCTCGCGATAGTCCTCGACCAGCTTCAGCCGGTTGAGCGCCAGCTTCTGTCCCGGCACCAGTTCGGGAACCATGTAATGATAGTTGGTGTCGAACCATTTGGTCATCTCGCACGCGGTCAGGCTGGTCTGGTCGGCACCGTCCGTCGCGTGGTGATGGCCGCAGCCGGCCGCGGTCGCACCGGTCGTGCCCCGCGCCATCGCGAAATAGGTGGCAAGATCCGCCTCGCCATCGCCCGTGCGATAGCGTTCGGGGATCGCGCCCAGCATCACGCTGGTGTCGAGCACATGGTCGTAGAGCGAGAAGTCGCCCGAGGGCAGCCAGTCGACGCCCAGCGCCTGTTGCCGCGCCCAGGCGGCGGTGCGCAGGCCGGCGGCGGCATCGAGCAGATCGGCTTCGCTGCTCCTGCCCGACCAGAAAGTCTCGAGCGCGGTCTTCAGTTCGCGGCGCGGGCCGATGCGCGGAAAGCCCAGAGTGGCAATGGAAACGGTCATGATCTTCAACCCCGAAGCATGGGGCGGAGACCCGGTACCGGACACAGGCAGGCAGGGACGGACAGAGCCCGGCCACGGCGCGCAAGCGGCCAGACCGGGCACCCCGCCGGTGGACGTTATCGCGTCGAAGGCAGGTCTCCTGGCTTGCGGGTCAGCGCGGACGGTCTGGCCTTCCCGGCGGGCGAACCCGCCAGTGACACGTGATGACCGCCGCTCGCCGCTTACAGTTGCGGGGGCAGCGCCGGATTTTTACCGGCTTCCCGTCTTAGCTCCGGCGCGGCGATACCGGCCGGAGAACCTCGACGCCCCAAGCATCGCCAAGTGCCGCGCGCACGTCAAGGCTCATATAAAGAATTCTTTATATGAGCCCGAAACGCGTCGTTCAGCCCGCCACGCTCTTCGCGATCGTCTCCGCGAATGGCGTCGTCGGACGACCGATCAGGCGCGACAGCGTCCCGCTCTCGTCGAACAATCCGCCGTTCGCCGCCGCCGCATCCGAATTGGCGATCATGTCGGCCACCGGCTCGGGCAGCCCGGCCTGGACCAGCGCACCGCGATAATCACCTTCGGACAGGTTCACATAGGGGACCTCGCGCCCCGCCTGGCGCGACAGCTCGGCCGCGAACTCGGCGAGCGTGAAGCCATGATCGCCCGCCAGTTCATGGACGACATCCGCTTCCTCGGCATCGCCGATCAGCGCGGCCGCGGCCGCCACGGCATAATCCTCTCGCGCGGCGGCCGAAATCCGGCCCTCGCCCGCGGCGCCCAGAAAGCCGCCATGCTCAAGGGCGGGCGGGATCGAGGCGGCATAATTTTCGGTATACCAGCCGTTGCGCAACAGGGTGGTGGGGATGCCACTGGCGCGCAGTAGTTCCTCGGTCTCGCGATGCTCGTCGGCCAGGCCGAGCGTCGACCGGTCTGCATGGAGCAGGCTGGTATAGGCGATCCGCTTCACCCCGGCGCGCTTCGCCGCGTCGATGACATTGGCATGCTGCGGCACCCGCGCGCCGACGGCGTTGGACGAAATCAGCAGCAGCCGATCCGCACCGGCCAGCGCCGTATCGAGCGTTTCGGGCTTCTCATAGTCGCCCGCCCGTATCTCGACGCCCTCGGGAAACAGGCCGGCGGCCTTGTCGGGACTGCGCACCACCGCGACCACTGCGGCCGGCCCGACGCGCCGGACGAGGTCGGCGACGACGAACTGGCCGAGCTGGCCGGTGGCGGCGGTCACGAAATAGCGGGTCTGTTCGGCAGTCATGGGAAAGCTCCGGTCTCGTTAATCGACATGGTCTCAGATAGAGACTAAATCGGGATCCGAAAGACGGCACGTCGCCGTCACCTGGTTACTGCGGAGAGACCATGGACGCGACCGAGACGCTGGCCGCACGATTCGACGAATGGCAGCAGTTCGAGTTCGACAGCGCGCGCTGCACCGTGCGCGGGCTGCTCGACCGGATCGGCGATCGCTGGTCGATGCTGCTGCTCTGCGCGCTGGCCGGGGAGCCGCGCCGGTTCAGCGCACTGGCCCGGCTGGTGCCCGACATCTCGAAGCGCATGCTGACCCAGACGCTGCGCGTCCTGGAAACCGACGGCTTGGTCCACCGGGACGTCCAGCCGACCGTGCCGCCCAGCGTCACCTATTCGCTCACCCCGCTCGGACGCAGCTTCACCGTCCCCTTGCTCGGCCTGATCGACTGGGCCGAGGCACATTTGCCGCAGGTGATGGAAGCCCGCGAGCGGATGAAGGCGGCGTGAGCGGCACGGCTTCCGTAGCGCATCGCGGCCCCTCGACACCCCCTCCCCGGCGCGTGTAGGTCCGCGGGCATGTCGCGATCGGCACCTCTCTGGCTGTCTGCCCCCACCCGCTTCGCCGCGCTGACCCGCGGCCAGTCATGGGTGGCGATCCTGGTCGTTTTCGCCGTGCTGGCGCTCACGCTCACCGCGCTGAACGTCCCGACGCCCGAGGCGCTGGATGCGGCGACCGGGGGCGAGCGGCATCAGACCGACCTGATGCTGTATGAGTCGATCGCGGCGGGGGTGCGCGGCGGCGGGGATTATTATGCGGTTGCGGCCGATGCGATGCGCGCGGGCGGCTATCCGCTGAAGCCGTTCCTGACGATGCGGATGCCGGGGCTGGCCAGCGTTCTGGCCGCACTGCCGCTCTGGGCCGCGCCGCTGCTGCAATTGCTGCTCGTGCTGTGCGTCGCGGCGACCTGGATGCTGCGGCTGCGCCTCGCGCTGGGGCGCAGCCTGCCGATGCTGGTGGGCGGGATATTGCTGGCCGGATCGATGCTAGCCTTCATCCAGCCGGGGCTGATCAGCTTTCACGAGATCTGGGCGGGGCTGCTGGTCGCCTGGTCGCTGGGGCTGCGGCGGCCGGGGCGCTGGGTCGAGCCCGCGGCAATCGCGCTGGCGGCGATGCTGATCCGCGAGACTGCGGCGCTTTATGCGCTGATCATGCTGGTCTTCGCGTGGCGCGATGGCGAACGGCGCGAGGCGCTTGGCTGGGGCATCGCACTGGCGCTGTTCGGGGTGGCGCTGGCGGTCCATGCCTGGGCAGTGACCGGTCTGGCCGGGCCGCTGGATGCGCGGTCGCCGGGCTGGCTCGGGCTGGAAGGCGTCGGGCTGTTCGTCAAGTCGGTGGTGCTGGGCACCGGCCTGCAACTCGTGCCGCTTTGGCTGGGCGCGGTGCTGGTCGGTGCCGCGGCGATCGGCTGGGCGTCGTGGCGCGACCCGCTGGGCGCGCGGATGATCGCGGTCATTGCCGCCTATGGTGCGGTGATTGCGATCTTCGCGCGGGTGGACACCTTCTATTGGGGGCTGATGGTGGCGCCGGTCTTCCTGCTGGGGCTGATCT
This sequence comes from Sphingomonas sp. BL-S-25, assembly GCF_055521555.1. Taxonomy (NCBI): domain Bacteria; kingdom Pseudomonadati; phylum Pseudomonadota; class Alphaproteobacteria; order Sphingomonadales; family Sphingomonadaceae; genus Sphingomonas; species Sphingomonas sp. BL-S-25. The sequence continues at coordinate 3,242,887 of NZ_CM145486.1, read as the reverse complement.
TCCTGCCCGATGCGCTGCGCGATCTGGGACTCCAGGCGGCCGAGAAGCGGCGGATCACGGTCACGCGGGTGGCACGATGAGTGCCATGGCTGCTGGCTCCATGACCCTGGCGCACGGTCGGGGCAGCTCTTGGCTTCGCGCCTGGCTGCTCGGCGCGCTGCTGCCCTTTGCGATCGCCGCGCCCATCGCGGTCGTGGTGCGAGACGTGGTGACCTATGCGCTCGATCGTGGCCGGTGGCCGTCACCCGATGCGGCGTGGCTGACGGAAGTCGCCGCGCTGGTTCTTCTCGTCGCATTGGTCGCGCTCGCGGTACAGGGGATCGTGGTCGCGATCATGGCACTGGCCGAACGAAACGGCCCGAAGGCGGCGCCGGTGTGGCTGCTGGCGGGGGTGATCGCCACCACACCGCTGGTGCTGTACATGCTGTGGCCGAACCAGCCGGTGCATAAGCTGCAGGTCCTTGCCGTCTATGGGCTGGGCATGATCGGCGCCGCGGCGGGCCGGCGGATCCGGCACGGAAAGGAAAGCGAATGAGCGGGCGCGTCCTCCTGATCGTGGGCGGCGGCATTGCCGCCTACAAGGCGTGCGAGCTGGTTCGATCGCTGCGCAAGTCGGGCATTGCGGTGAAGTGCGTGCTGACCGAGGGCGGCACCCATTTCGTGACGCCGATGACGCTGGCCGCGCTGAGCGAGGCGCAGGTCTATACGACCTTGTGGGACCTGAAGGATGAGGCGGAGATGGGGCATATCCAGCTCAGCCGCGAGGCGGACCTCGTCGTCGTCGCCCCCGCGACCGCGGACCTGATGGCGAAGATGGCGGCTGGGATCGCCGACGATCTGGCGACGACGCTGCTGCTTGCCACCGACAAGCCGGTGCTGGCCGCGCCAGCGATGAACGTGCGCATGTGGCAGCACGCCGCGACACGCCGCAATGTCGCCCAACTCCGGGCCGACGGGGTGACGGTGATGGAACCCGATGAAGGCCCGATGGCTTGCGGCGAATATGGCCCGGGCCGCCTGCCCGAGCCGGAGGCGATCGTCGCCGCGATCCGACAGGCGCTGGACGCGGGGTCGGCGCCCCGCCGTCTGGCCGGACGCCATGTCCTGGTGACGGCGGGCCCGACGCATGAGCCGATCGACCCGGTACGCTATATCGCCAATCGCTCGTCGGGACGGCAGGGCTTCGCGATTGCCGAGGCGCTGGCCGAACTCGGCGCGCGGGTGACATTGGTTTCGGGGCCGGTCGCCCTCCCCACGCCTGCCGGGGTGCAGCGCGTCGATGTCGAGACCGCGCGCGAGATGGCGGAGGCGGTCGAGGCCACGCTTCCGGTTGATGCTGCCGTGATGGTTGCAGCAGTCGCCGATTGGGGGGTCGACGCTGCCGTGCAGAAGATCAAGAAGGGCGAGGGCGGGCTGCCGCCCCTGGCGCTGCGCGAAAATCCGGACATTCTCGCCACGCTCGCCCGGGGTCCGCGCCGGCCCAAGCTGGTCGTCGGCTTTGCAGCCGAGACCGAAAAGGTGGTAGAACATGCCACGGCGAAACGCGCCCGAAAGGGTGCCGACTGGATTGTCGCGAACGATGTATCGGGGGATGTCATGGGAGGCGATGCGAACACGGTTCACCTGGTCACGCCCGAGGGGGTGGACCATTGGGAGAAACTGCCCAAGCGCGAGGTCGCGCGGCGGCTGGCGGATCGGATCGCCGATGCGCTCTAGTCTGATCCTGCTCCCGCTGCTGATGGCGGGCTGCGCCTCGATGCCCGCGGCACGCGATGTCGCCGCCGCACCGCCCGAGCCCAAGCTGCATGTCGAGCGGTTCGGCGAGACCCGACCGGCCGAAGTGCGGACGCTGGTCGTGGTGATTCACGGCGATGCGGTGCCGGGATCGCGCGCCGACGAATATGCCTTTGCCGACGCCGCCGCACGCGCCATCCCGCGCAGCGCAGCGGTCGCGATCCTGCGCCCGGGCTATGACGATGCCAAGGGTAGCCGTTCGATCGGCGACCGCGGATCGGCCACCGGCGACAATTTTGCGGGCGAACAACTCAACGCGGTGGCCGATACGGTGCAGGCGCTGCGGCGCCGCTACCCCGCGGCGCGCGTGCTGGTGGTCGGCGACGCCGGCGGCGCGGCGATCGCCGCGAACCTGGCGGGCCTGCGCCCGGGCATCTTCGACGGCATGGTGCTGGTCGGATGCCCCTGCACCCTGCCCGAATGGCGCGCACACATGGCCAAGGCGACGACCAATCCGGCATGGAAACAGCCGGTGGCGAGCCTCGACCCGCTGAAGACCGCGGGCGGCGTTCGCCCGCCGCTGCGCGCCGCGGTGCTGGTGGGTGAGAAGGACCGGGTCACGCCGATCAAATTCTCGCGCGCCTATGTCGAGGCGCTGAGCCTGCGGGGCATCGCCACCGACTATCGCATCGTGCCGGGCAAGGGCCATGATCTGCTCGGCGATCCCGAAGTTCTTTCGGCGACATCGCGGCTGGCCGCGTCGCTGGGTGGAAATTCCTGAATGGCGCTGATTTCGATTGAGGTTCAACGCCTGTCCCATGGCGAGGGCCTGCCCCTGCCCGGCTACGCGACGACCGGAGCGGCGGGAATGGACGTGGTTGCGGCCGAGGCGGTGGTGATCGCTCCCGGCGCGCGACACGCGGTCGCGACCGGCTTCGCGATGGCGATCCCCGAGGGCTACGAGGTTCAGGTGCGCCCGCGCTCGGGACTGGCGCTGAAGCACGGCGTGACTTGCCTCAACACGCCGGGCACGATCGACAGCGACTATCGCGGCGAAGTGAAGGTGATCCTGGCCAATCTGGGCGACCAGCCGTTCGAGATCGCGCGCGGCGACCGCATCGCGCAACTGGTGCCCGCGCCGGTGCAGCGCGCCACGCTGGCGCTGGTCGACGCGCTGGATGCAACCGAACGCGGCAGCGGGGGTTTCGGATCGACCGGCCGATGATCGTTACGGCAAGTCTAGCACTCGCCCTGTTCGCACAGGACGCCAATATCGACTGGGCGGCACTGCCCGGTCTGCCCTATCGCGCGCCCCCGGTGGTTACCCCCGGCATGAACGAATTCGCCGCGCGCGAAGCGGTCACCCGCAAATGCCCGCTGCCCGATACGGTGGGGCCGAACCAGACCATCTCGGTCGACATCGCGGTGCTGGTCGATGCGGAAGGCGACATTCGCACCGTCGTGCCCAAGGCGATCGACTGCGCCACGGTCGAGCAATTCGCGGCAGGACTGGCGGCGGGCTTTGCGCGCGGCAACCTGCTGCCCCGAGCCGGCGCCGCGAGCGAGCAATGGTACCGGACGACGGTGACGTTCAGCTGGCGCAAGTGACCCTCAGCGACGCCGAGCTGGAGCGTTATGCGCGGCATATCGTCCTGCGCGACATCGGCGGCGGCGGCCAGATCCGGCTTCGCCAGAGCCACGCGCTGCTGATCGGCGCGGGCGGGATCGGGTCGCCGGCGATCCAGTACCTGGCGGCGGCCGGGGTCGGCCGCATCACCGTGGTCGACGACGATGTCGTCTCGCTGTCCAACCTTCAGCGCCAGACGCTGTATGCGACCGGCGAGACCGGACAGGCCAAGGTCGATGCCGCCGCCGAAGCGGTCGCGCGGCTGAATCCGGGCGTTATTTTTTCGGGCATTCGGGAGCGGATCGATGCCGCGGGAGCCGGGCGCGTACTGGCCGAGACGAAGCCGGACGTGGTGCTCGACGGGTCGGACAATTTCGCGACGCGGCTGGCGGTCGCCGATGCTGCGCACGGGTTGCGCATCCCGCTGGTGTCCGCCGCAGTCGCCGAGTTCGAGGGGCAGTTGGGGACGTTTCGCGGCTGGGAAGCGGACAAGCCCTGCTATCGCTGCTTCGTCGGACAGGATCCGGAACGCGCCGAAGTCAGCTGTTCGGAACAAGGCGTGCTCGGCGCGCTGACCGGCGTGATGGGCAGCCTGGCGGCGCTGGAGGTCATCCGCGCGCTTGCCCCGTTCGGCGAGGATAGTGCGGGCAAACTGCTGCTTGTCGATGCGCTCGCGCTCCGCTTTCGCACCTTGCGCCTGCCCAAGGATCCGGGGTGCCCCAGCTGCGCGGGCTGACGATCATCGTCGCAACGGGTGACGGGCAGCGCTTTCGCGCGGCGCTGACCCTAGCGGCGGCCAATGCCGCGCTGGGCGGGCGGACGCGGGTCTATCTGCACGAGACGGCGGTGCAGCTCATCGCGACCGACGAGCCACTGCTCACGACCGCGCTGGAAATCGGGGCGACGCTGATCGTCTGCCAGACCGGGCTGGCAGCATCGGGACTGGATGCGCGCGACCTGCCGTCAGGAGTCGAGACTGGTGGATTGGTGGCGCTCCTGGCCGATCTGGGTGAGGATCGGCTGACGACGCTCTGACGTTCAAGTCGGATCAATAGCCGCTCATCCGCAGCAGGTCGGCAAGCGCCGTGTCGGATTGCGCTTCGATCGCCAGCATCGCCGCATAGGGATCGCCCGACAGACCGAGAACCGCTGCAAAGGCAGGCTCGGTCTTGAGCCCCCCGCGCCGCGCCGCCATCACCGCAGCCCGGAAACGATCCCCGCCGAGCGCCAGCAACCGGCGCTCGACCAGGAAATGGCGCCAGCCCGGCTGGGCGACGACCGGTTCGGGACTGGCGAACAGCTCGAAATCCCAGCCTCGATCATGGAAGCGGGCGACGACCGGCCGGCCGCCGCTTCGCCACTGGTGCATGGCGAAGCCTTTGCAGTCGGCGAAGGCGGACCAGACGTAGCGGCAGAACGCTTCGGCATCCGGCGCATGGCACAGGATGTCGATATCGCTGTCCGGCAGGTCCAGACCGAGCGGCGGCGTGCCCGCGACATGCGGGTCGAACGCCGCCAGCGCAGCCAGCACCCCGCTGTCCGCCAGGGCGTCGCTGTAGCCGGGGCGGGTCACGCCATCCGCCGTCGCCGCAGACTCAACCGAGCGCCTTGCTCGCAAACTCGCGCACCGCCGGGCCGATATCCTCGCGTTGCAGCGCGACGGCGAGATTGGCCTGGATGAAGCCCGCCTTGTCGCCGCAGTCATAGCGGGTGCCGGCGAAGGTCACGCCGTGGAACGGCTGGCTCTCGATCATCTGCGCCATCGCATCGGTCAGCTGGATCTCGCCGCCCGCACCCTTGCCCTGCCCTTCGAGCACGCGCATCACCTCGGGCTGAAGGATATATCGGCCGATCACCGACAGGTTAGACGGCGCGGTACCCGGCGCAGGCTTCTCGACCAGGCCCTTCACCTCGGTCAGCGCGCCATCGGCTGCGCCCGGGGTGATGATGCCATAACGATGCGTCTGGTCGTCGGGAACGATCTCGGCACAGATCAGGTTGCCGCCCACCTTGTTATAGGCATCGACCATCTGCTTCAGGCAGCCCGGCTGGCCCAGCATGAAATCGTCGGCAAGCAGCACCGCAAAGGGCTCGTCGCCGACGATGTCGCGCGCACACCAGACCGCATGGCCAAGACCCATCGGCTCCTGCTGGCGGACATAGGCGATCGAGCCGGGCTTGAGACGCGTCGCGTCGAGCACGTCGAGCGACTTGCCGCGCGACGTCATCGTCGTCTCCAGCTCATAGGCGATGTCGAAATGGTCCTCGATCGCGCTCTTGCCGCGACCGGTCACGAAGATCATCTGCTCGATCCCCGCCTCGATCGCTTCGTCCACGGCATATTGGATCAGCGGCCGGTCGACGACGGGAAGCATCTCCTTAGGCATGGCCTTGGTCGCGGGAAGGAAACGCGTGCCGAGCCCGCCCACGGGGAATACGGCCTTGCGAAGCGGCTTGAACGACATGAGCTTCTCCTGACGCGCGATGACCATGTCGCCAAGCGACGTGATCGACGGCATTTTGCTGAATGAGTAAAGGCGCGAGCGCGAAACCGCTCAGGCGAGAGTCCCGCGCAATTCGACGGTGGTGGCAGACACGGTCAGCGTGCCGTTGGTCCCAGCCTGAAGCGCGGCCACCGCCTGGGTGCCAGTGACGAGGGCAGCCTGCGCTTCCGGAATGATGCCGACGGTTCCCGCAACGACGGTGCTTGCTCCGGTTCCGATCAACACTTGACGGCGGTCCATGACGTCATCCCCCTGCTTCGCTGGTCCGTGACCATATAGAATATACGCGGCAGTGCACCAACACTGATCTTGCCGATTGGACAATGCTGAAACAATCCAGAAACATTTCCTTGTTTCTAAACCGTTTCGGTATCGCAACAAATCGATTTCATTTGCAATCTGGCGCCTCCGGCGTAGGTAATTATACTAGGTGCGTAACGAGGGGGTGGCTCCATGGCCGGGTTCGACATTCTCAACATCATCGGCGACGACTGGAACGATGCGAACTCGCTGTTCGGAGGCATCAAGCTCTCGGTGGTGGACAAGGGATCCTTCTCGACCTCGCGCTTCCTCGAATTCGCGCTGAACGGCGCTCCGATCTACCGCGTGCTCAAGAGCGGGGAGACGGTGATCAGCACCGCATCGGGCACGTCGCTGGGCGGCATCGCGCTGCGCGGTGGCGCCGGTGAGATGGCGCTGACATCGCAGATCCATCCCGCAACCGGCGCGCCTGCCGATGTGCTGCGCTATTATTGGGAGGGCACGCCGGGCCAGGTCTCGGTGATCCGCGGCATGGGAACCGACCGCCTGTCGATCGAGAGCAGCGGCGCGATGGTCCATATCGCCCAGAATAGCCGCTACGAATTCGAAGGCTATGGCGCACCGCGCCTGTCGTTCGTCGGCTACGAGGCCGGCTCTGCGATCGGCAAGACGGTCGACTTCAACAATCTGGGTCAGACGCCGACGCGCGCAAATCCCGTGGTATCGGTTTCGACCAGCAGCATGGATGCGGACCCGCTGCACATCGGTACCTATAACGGCCAGAGCTGGACAACGACCGCACGATTCCGCGCCAACGGGCAGTTGAACACGCCCGGGGTCATCGCATTGGCGCCAACCGGTTCGCCCCGCGGATTCGCTGCGCAGAACGCATCGGAAAGCGTCGCCCGCTTCTTCTTCGGAATCGACGCCTTCGATACGGCGTTCATCGGCGCAGGCCCGGGCGTATCCTCGCTCGACAGCTACATCTTCCGCGCGGGCACGAACATGTGGAGCTATGGCGGCAAGACGGCGGCCTTCCCCGCAATCAAGCGCGCAGGCACGGCGCTGCAGGCGAAACTGGCGACCGACACCGATTTCGCACCGCTCCAGGGCAAGCTGACGACCCACAATGTCGCTGCGACCGGCACCATCACGCCGAACCGCACCCTCACTCTCTATGACGCTGCCGGAGTCGCCTACAAGGTGCCCTGCGTCGCTGCCTGAACGGACGACCTGTCATGACTGCCAAGATCCTGCTGGAACTCGACGACACCGAGTTCCGCACCATGCTCGCCCTGCTCGACATTGCGGTGCGCGCCAATGGCCTGCGCGCCGCCAAGGACGCGATGCCGCTGACCGCCAAGATGGAAGCCGCCTATCTGGCCGCCCATCCCGAAGCCGCCGAGGCGGTGGAGTAAGCCGTTGACATCGTTCGCGCCCGGGTGAACAGCCGGGCGCGAGCGCGCTTCCCGGCGCCGCAAGAGGATTGGCGCGGACATGTGCGGCATCAACGGTATTTTCGCGTGGCATGACGGCGCGCCCGCGGTCGACCGCGCGGAACTCGCGCGCACGCGCGACCGGATGGCGGCGCGCGGCCCCGACGGCACCGGCGAATGGCTGTCACCCGACGGACGGGTCGGCCTGGGCCACCGCCGCCTGGCGATCATCGACCTCTCCGATGCCGGGCTGCAGCCCATGGCGAGCGGCGACGGACGGCTGACGCTCGTCTTCAACGGCGAAATCTACAATTACCGCGCACTTCGCGCCGAACTCGAAGCGGCGGGGGTCCACTTTGCGAGCGAGTCGGACAGCGAGGTCATCTTGCAGCTCTACGCCCGCGAAGGCGCGGCGATGGTCTCGCGGTTGCGCGGCATGTTCGCGATCGCGATCTGGAACGCGGAGACGCGCGAGATGCTGTTCGCGCGCGATCCGATGGGGATCAAGCCGCTCTACTGGCATGACGATGGCCACACGATCCGCTTCGCCAGCCAGGTCAAGGCGCTGATCGCGGGCGGCGCGATCCCGGGTGGGATCGAACCGGCCGCACTGACGGGCTTCTATCTGTGGGGCAGTGTTCCCGAGCCCTGGACGATCCGCGAGGGCGTCTTCGCCCTTCCCCCCGGCCACACGATGCGGGTCAGTGCGTCCGGCGTCGAGGCGCCGAAGCGCTATCACTCAGTCGCCGGCGCGTGGCGCAATGCGGAGCGATCGGGCGAGACGGTCGGGGACGAGGCTATCGCCGCCGCCCTTGCCGACAGCGTCGCGCATCATCTGGTCGCTGACGTGCCCGTCGGCTGCTTCCTGTCTGCCGGTGTCGACTCCGGCGCCCTGCTCGGCCTGATGCGCGATGCCGGTGCGCAGAATGTCCAGACGGTGACGCTCGGCTTCGACGAGTTCCAGGGTCGCCATGACGACGAGGTCAGCCTGGCGGCGCAGGTCGCGCGCCATTACGGCATGCCGCATACCGTGCGCACCGTGGGAGAGGCCGAGTTCCAGGAGGACCTGCCCAAGATCCTCGATGCGATGGACCAGCCCTCGATCGACGGCGTCAACAGCTGGTTCGTCAGCAAGGCGGCACGCGAGCTGGGGTTGAAGGTCGCGGTCTCGGGACTTGGCGGGGACGAGCAATTCGGCGGCTACCCCTCTTTCCGCGACCTGCCCGCCTGGACCCGCCGATTCGGTATGGCCCGACCGTTCGGCGCGATCGCCCGCAGTCTGCTGACCGGTATCGGGACACAGCGGCTCGGCCTCAATCCCAAGGCGGCGGGCATGCTGGAATATGGCGGCAGCTGGGCCGGCGCCTATCTGCTGCGCCGGGGCATCTTCATGCCCTGGGAACTCGAAGCGATGATGGACCGCGACACGCTGCGCACCGGCCTCGCCCGGCTCGGGCCCGATTTCGGCGTGGGCACTGCGTTCGACGTCACGCCGGACAGCGATTTCGGCAAGGTCGCGGCGATGGAAGCCTCGCTCTATATGCGCAACCAATTGCTGCGCGACACCGACTGGGCAAGCATGGCGCACGGCCTCGAGGTACGCGTGCCGCTGGTCGACGCGGTGCTGCTCGACCGGGTCGGTCCGGCGATGGTCGGCCCCGATGCCGAGGCCGGCAAGGGCGCGCTCGCCCGGGCGCCGAAGCTTCCCCTGCCCGATTTCATCGTCAACCGGCCCAAGACCGGGTTCGGCACGCCGGTGGGCAGCTGGGCGCGCAAGATGATCGCCGGCACCAGCGCGCCGCCGCTGGTGAGCGGTGCGAAAACGCCATGGGCGCGCCGCTGGGCTTTCCATGTGGCGTCGCAACAGGCATGGAGCGGCCCGAACAAGGCCTCGAACCTAGCGAGCGTATGAACCCAATATGTTGATATTGGCTACCCTTCACAAGCTCCGCCGCCGCCTAAGCGTCAATGGAGGCGGGGATCTACAAAATCAGAGCGATTACTGGAAGAACGTCGCGATGCTCGCCACTGGGAGTTCTGCATCGCAGCTGATCGGCATCGTTTCAATGGTAATGATTGCACGACTTTACGACCCTTCCGAATTCGGCATCTTCGCTGTATTCACTGCCTACTCCGGAATGCTCGCACTGGTCGCCACGGCGAAATACGATGCCGCAGTATTTATGGCGCGCCGTCCTCGTGAGGCAGCCGACCTGACAATGCTCGGTATCGCGATCTCCGGGATCGCAGGTCTTTTCATCTTGCTGCTGACGCCAGCGCTCACGCCTCTGCTAGTCAGTGAAACGGCGCAACCCACTGCGTTCATGGTCCTCATGGCGGTCGCGACCGCTAGCGGCGGCGCGATGGCAGCAATTATGGCTTGGGCAATGCAGGTTAAGGCGTTCAAAATCGTGACCCAAGGCCGGGTGGCGCAATCGATACTCGTCGCCGTACTAGGTGTTGGTCTCGGGTTACTGAACTGGGGCGCAATCGGGTTAATCATAGCACTGGTCGCCGGGCAGATTATCATCTGCTCGTTTCTTGTCTGGCACCTTGGTTTCTTGGCTCAGGCCCGCCAATTTCGTTGGCGCGCGGCACGCGTGCGAGCCCTACGCAACATTCGTTTTCCCCAATACCTGCTGCTTAGTGAGCTGTTGAACTTTGTGGGAAACAATGTGATCTCTTTCGTATCCCCCGCGCTGTTTGGCGTTGCACAGCTTGGGCAATACAATATCAGCCAGCGTGTATCCGCGGCGCCGATCACGGTGATCGGCACAGCGATGTCGGGGGTTTTCCGAAGCGCTGTCAGTCCGCAGCATCTGAGCGACAAACACCATATCCGTAAATTGTTCCGGCTGACCTTTGTGCGACTGTGCGCGATTGGTGGGGGGCTCACGCTTCCCCTGCTGCTTGCCGGTCCAAAAATATTCGAAATTCTACTTGGACAAAAATGGTCGGTCGCTGGCCACTATGTGCAAATTCTGTCGCCTCTAATCTTTATCCGGTTCGTCGCAAGTCCGCTTAGCGCGGTACTGCTTCTAACTAATCACCAGCGTCTAGATGCAATTCTGCAAACTCTTTTTGTGATAGCTGCAGCCATGGCCGTCATAGCAGGGGCTTGGACAAGTAGCTTCTTATTGATGCTGATTACTCTTACAATTCTGCAGACTATAATTTACTGCATTTACCTAGTCATCTCCTACAAACTTGTGATGGAAATGAGCCCCGCATGAATATCGAAAAAGATTATTACGAAAATCCCGACTTCTGGGCGGACGATATCTTCGCTGGTGATAGTGAACGATTTCGTGGGGTTCTCGATTTGATTCCGGACGACGCGCGTACGCTCCTTGATGTCGGCTGTGGAAACGGAGCTTTCCTCCATTTCGTGCTGGACAGCGGGCGCACTTTCGACCGGCTGCACGGCGCGGACCGTTCGCAAACGGCCCTGTCACGGGTCCGGACGGACAAGACTCTCGCCTCTATCGAGAATCTGGCTTTCCGCGACCGGGCCTTCGATGCGGTGACCTGTCTTGAGGTAATAGAGCACCTGCCACACGGGATCTACGATCAGGGACTTGCCAATCTGTGCAGAATCGCGGGAAAATATGTCGTGATTGGAGTGCCGTTCGACGAGGATATTGAGGCCGATTTAGTACGGTGCCCCTCCTGCACCGGCCGATTTAATCCAGACTATCATCTCCGCCGTTATTCGGAAGACTCGCTCAACGACCTGTTGCTTCCGTATGGTTTCCAATCCGCAGGCAGGCTGTTGTTCGGGGCGATGGCCAGATATCTTTTCGTGACGGGCTGGCTTCAGCGACGCAACCGTGCGCGGCGAAATGGAAATCCTTTTCATACCGCGATCCCCTGCCCGATGTGCGGTTTCAGTCTGCCACCACGAATAGACAGTTCCGCGATCGCTTCGCCAGCCCCGAGCGCCGCTCCTGCTGCAAGGGAAGTGTTGGGGGTGTTGGCTAAGAAAATATTGCGCACCGGCCCCAGCTATGGCGGTATTGCAATGGTTTACCGGCGATCCGCATGACGGTCATCGTCGACTATGACGCCGGCAATATCGGATCGGTCGCCAACATCTGCAAAAAGGCGGGCGGCAAGACCGAGATCTCGTCCAATCCCGATCGCATCGCGGCGGCCGGCAAGCTGATCCTGCCCGGCGTCGGCCATTTTGGCCGGGCGATGGCGCGACTGAACGACAGCGGCATTCGCGCCGCACTCGATGCCGCGCACGATCGCGGCGTGCCGATCCTGGGCATCTGCCTCGGCATGCAATTGCTGTCGAAGCATAGCGAGGAAGGCGATACCGAGGGGCTCGGCTGGGTCGATGCCGTCACCCGTCGCTTCGACCTGCCCGCCCCGCTCAAGGTCCCGCACATGGGCTGGAACGAGGTCGCGTTCACCCGGCCCGACCTGCTGACCCAGGGGATGGAGGACGAGGCGCGCTTCTACTTCGTCCACAGCTATTATGTGGAGGCGCTGTCGGAATCGGCGGTGCTCGGGCGCACCGACTATGGCGGCCCGTTCGTCTCGGTCGTGCAGCAGGGCAATGTCTGGGGCTTCCAGTGCCATCCGGAGAAGAGCCATCGCTATGGCCTCGCGGTGGTCCGCAACTTCCTCGACAAGGTTCCCGCGCTGTGAAGGGCGCCCTGCCCCGCGTCATCCCCGCCCTGCTGCTGCGCGGCGAGGGACTGGTGAAGACCGTGCGCTTCCGCTACGCCAAATATGTCGGCGATCCGATCAACGCCGTGCGCCTGTTCAACGACCTGGAAGTCGACGAGCTGATCTTCCTCGACATCGACGCGACGGCGAAGGGCCGCGAGCCCGCCTATGACCATATCGCCGAGATCGCGAGCGAGGCGTTCATGCCGATCTGCTATGGCGGCGGCGTCAATCATTTCGATCAGGCGGCCCGGCTGTTCAAGTCCGGCGTCGAGAAGATTGCGCTGACGACCGCGCTGGTCGAGAAGCCCGAACTGGTTCGCCAGATCGCCGACACGTTCGGCGAACAATCGGTCGTCGCCGGGATCGACGTGCGCAAGGACTGGCTCGGCCGTCAGCGCGCCATGATCCGCTCGGGCGGCAGGAAATCCTCCTATGATCCCGTCACGCTCGCGCGGCGTGCCGCGGAGCTGGGCGCCGGCGAGATCATGCTGACCTCGATCGACCGCGAGGGCGGCTATCAGGGCTATGATCTCGAGCTGGTCCGAGCAGTGAGCTCGGCCGTGCCGGTCCCGGTCATCGCCCATGGCGGCGCCGGCGACCTGACCCATCTGCGCCAGGCGGTGGATGCCGGCGCATCCGCCGTCGCGGCAGGCAGCCTGTTCATCTACAAGGGCCCGCATCGCGCGGTGCTGGTCAACTATCCGAAGCAGGCACGATTGCGCGAGTTGCTCGGCGTCCCTAGGTCCGGATGATGTCGAGCCTGAGTTACCGCGTGTGCACGCGATGCGTGATGGACACGACCGATCCCGACATCGTGTTCGACGATCAGGGCGTGTGCAACCATTGCCACGACCATCTGCGCGACATCGCGACGCAGGTCGTGCCGGGCGATGCCGGCCGGCGCAAGCTGGAGGCGATCGCCGAGACCCTGAAGCGGGCACATCATGGCAAGCCCTATGACTGCATCATCGGCGTCTCGGGCGGCGTGGATTCGAGCTATGTCGCCTGGCTGGTCAGGGATCTCGGCCTGCGTCCGCTTGCGGTGCATCTCGACAATGGCTGGAACTCGGTCATCGCAGTCAGCAACATCGCGAACCAGATCGAGGCGCTGGACATCGACCTCTATACCCATGTCATCGACTGGGCCGAATATAAGGACATCCAGCGCGCGTTCCTGAAGGCGTCGCTGCCCGATGTGGAAGTGCCGACCGACCACGCGATCAACTCGATCATGTTCAAGGTGGCCGAGAAGTTCGGGATCAGCACGGTGCTGCGCGGCGGCAATGTCGTGACAGAGAGTCACCATCCGCCCCGCTGGTCGCAGGGACATATGGACTATGGCTATATTTCCGACGTGCACCGCAAGTTCGGCAGCGGGAAGGTGAAGACCTATCCGCACCTGAACTTCGTCCAGTTCCTCCAGCTGTACCGCGGCGGCTTCGTCGAGACGATCGACCTGCTCAACTATGCCGATTACTCGCGCGAGAAGGCGCTGGCGCGGATCGAGAGCGACCTGGGCTGGCGCGACTATGGCGGCAAACACCATGAAAGCATCTTCACCCGCTGGTTCCAGGGCGTGTACCTTCCGCGCAAGTTCGATTTCGACAAGCGCAAGATGCACCTGTCGAGCCTGATCTCGACCGACCAGATCACCCGCGACCAGGCGCGCGCGAAGCTCCAGCAGCCGACCTATGACGAGGCGTTGCAGGACGAGGATTGCGATTTCGTCGCCAAGAAGCTGGGTTTCACCCGCGCCGAGCTCGACGCGATCATGGCGGCGCCGGCTGCGCATTTCGAGGATTTCGACAGCTGGACGAAACGCCTCGACGGCCCGATGTTCGCCCTGGCGAAGCGCGCCGTCAGGATGGTCCGACGGACGCCGGCCTGACCGATCAGGCCAGCGCCGCGTCGTAGATTTCGCGCAGTCTCTCGCTGTGCCGCTGCGGGTTGTGCATCGTCGCGATCCGCTCCAGCGCAACCTTGCCCTTGGTCGCGATCGATGCCGGGTCGGCCAGGATCGCCACGCGGTACAGCGCGTGCGTGGGATAGCGGAACAGATTGTCGGTCCGCACCCGCTCCACATCCGGCGCGGGCGACCCGATGATGTTGCGGACATTGGCATATTCGCGCTGCGCCCAGCCGACCTTCAACGGCCGCACCATCGGCACCCGGGCATGCGGTTCGTGGCTCACTTTTCTATCCCCAGATGTCGGAACGGCTTAGAAACATCGCCGCCGCTGCGCAACGCTGGCGGTCGCGCGGGATCGTCGATATAGGCGCCGCAAAGGGATTCGAGCCAGATGCGTAGCGAAGACGAGGCACCGCTCAGGATCGCCTATTTCACCGAATGGGATCCCCATGACGAGACCGGCGTGCTGCGCAAGCTGACCGGTCAAGTCGCGCAGTGGAAAAGCCAGGGCGCCGAGGCACGGATCTTCAGCCTCTCGATGCGCCAGGATGCCCGGCCGGCCCTGGATTTCGAGGAGCATGGCGAGGTGATCGGCCGCGTCCATCGCCGCTCGCTGGAAGCCTATCCGTTCGCGCGCCTGGGCTATGTCAACAAGGCGCTCAGCGTCGGCCGGGTCGTCGCCGCGTTGCGGCGCTTTCGCCCGGACGTCATCTATTATCGCCAGCATGGCCCCTGGTATCCGGGGCTCGGCCGCATCCTGTCGGTCGCGCCGACCGTCATCGAGATCAACAGCGACGAGCGGGCGGAACGTGACCTCTGGGGGCCGGCCTTCGCCGCCCTCCACCGCGCGACACAGGGCCGCATCCTGGGGGCGGTGTCGGGTTTCGTGGCCGTCACCGACGAGATCGCCTCGGCCTATCGCGACCGCGGCAAGCCGATCGAGATCATCCCCAACGGATTCTGGGGCGCCGCTGCGCCGCTGCCGCCCGCGACCAACGCCGCGCCCGCCTATGTGTTCGTCGGATCCCCGCTCAACGGCGGCGGAAGCTGGCATGGTGCCGACAAGATCGTGACGCTGGCCAGGGCGCTGCCGGACAGCAGCTTTCACATCGTCGGCCTTGGCGCCGAGGACTTTCCCGGTGAAGCGGTTCCGCCCAATCTGATCCTCCATGGCTATCGCACCGGCGACGCGCTGACCGCGATCCTGGCGCAGAGCGATGTCGGGATCGGCACACTGGCGCTCTACCGCAAGGGAATGGACGAAGCCTGTCCGCTCAAGGTCCGCGACTATCTGATGCGCGGGCTGCCGGTCATCCTGGGCTACGGCGAGGCGGAGGCGCGCTTGAACGACGCACCCTACACGCTGCCGATCGGCAATACCCCGGACAATGTCGAGGCGAGTATCGACGCGATCGCCCGGTTCGGTCAGGCGTGGCATGGCCGCCGCATAGCCGAGGATCTCGACTTCCTGTCGGGCCAGTCGAAGGAACGGCAGCGACTCCACTTCCTCTCGGAGGTGCGGAAGGCGAGCGCTCGTGGACGCTGAGGCCCGCGGCAAGCAGCATATCCTGTACGTGACCGACGGATTCGCGCCGTTCGTCGTGGGGGGGATGCAAAGCTATTCGCGCCGGCAGCTCGAACTGCTGGCGGCGTCGGGCTATCGCCTCACCTCGATCTCGACCCGGGACCGCGAGCCTCCGTCCGGGCTGGCGTGGGAGAATATCTCCCTGCCCTGGCCGCGCCGAACGCTGATCGACCGCATGAACCCGTGGCGCTACGTCACCGACTTGCGCCGGTTCAGCGCCGGCGTTGCGGAGATCGCGGACCGGCTGAAGCCCGATCTGATCTATTCGGAGGGACCGATGGTCGACGCGCTGCTCCGGCGTCCGGCACGGCCCGCGCCGATCATCTTCCATCCCCATGCGCTGGACGTCTTCCAGAATCAGGGATCGCGGATTGCCGACCTCAAGGCATGGCCGCTTCAGGGGCTGATCGCGGATCACGCGCGCCGCGCGGACGTCACCATCTCGCTCAGCAAGGCGGGCCGGATCATGCAGATCCTGCGCGAGCGGATCGGCGTGCCGGATGACAGGATCGCGGCGATCCACAATGCCGCCGACATTTCCGGGCTGGGGACATCGCGCTCGGCGCCTGGCGGATCGAAGCGCCTCCTGTTCGTCGGCCGCGACGATCCGCGCAAGGCGCTGCCGATTCTGATCCAGGCATTCGCCGGACTGGGCGATGCGGTCCTCGATCTGGTCGGCATCGAACCCGGGCCGAGCTATGATATTCCCGGCGTCGTGGCGCACGGCGTCGTTCGTGACGCCGGCCGGCTTCGTCAATTCTACGAGGCGGCGGACTTTCTGGTGCTGCCCAGCCATGTCGAGGGCATGCCGACCGTCATCCTGGAGGGGTTCGCCACCGGTCTCCCCGCGATCGTGACCGATGTCGGCGCGAATGCCGATCTGGTCCGCCCCGGCGAAACCGGCTTTCTCGTCCCGGCGGGTGACGTTGATGCGCTGGCCCGGGCGATGCGCGACGCGCTGGACCTGCCCGCGGCATCCTATGCACGGCTTTCCGCCAACGCGCTGGACAGCGTGCGCGGACCATTCTCTGCAACTGCGGCGCGGGATCGGCTACTCGATCTGTTGGATGCGGCGATCAAAGCAGGTAAGGACCGCTGATGTCGGAAGGTCCCCGTCTTTTTTATCTCGACGATATCCCCACGCCCTATCGTCTGGGGGTGCAGAAACGCGTCGCCGACGAGTGGCCGGGAACGTTTCAGCTCGCCTTCTGCGCGGAGTCCGAACCGGGACGCGACTGGGAGCTCGATTTCGCGCCCCTGACGCCGATATTCCTGGAAGGGAAGCAATGGCGCCCGGCGCGCCAGGTGAACCCCTTCTCGATCAAGTGGAACCCCGGCGTCATTGCCACGCTCGAGGCGTTCAGGCCTGACGTCGTCATCCTGTCGGGCTATGTCCACCCGACCATGTGGCGCGCGGCGCGGTGGTGCCGCAGCCGCGGCATCCCCTATGCGATCAGCTGCGAGACGAGCGCGCGCAGTTCCGTGACTTCAGGCTGGCGCTGGTTCGCCAAACGCGCAGTCGCCGGCTGGATGGTGCGCGGCATGGCATTCGGCCTTCCGGTCGGACGTGAAGCCGGCGCCTATCTGGCGCGATTCGGCCCCAGCAGCGCGCCGATGCAGTTCTTCCCAAACACGCCCGACACCAGCCGCATCGTGGCCGAAGCCGCCGCCCTGGCGCGGAAAAATGGCGAGCCTGCGCTTCGTGCGTCGCTGGGACTGCCGGCCGACGCGGCAATCTTCCTGTTCGTCGGTCGGTTGATCGGCGCCAAGCGCCCGGCAGATGCGATCGCGGCGTTCAAGAAGGCACGCGGCGATGCCGATGCCGTGCTGGTCATGGTGGGTGACGGGGACCTGATGGCCTCGCTTCGCGAAGCCGCCGGAGACGATCCCGCGATCCGGTTCACCGGCTGGCTCAAGGATCCTGCGACCATCGCGCGCCTGATGTCGGTCGCGACCGCGATGATCCTTCCTTCGGCGCACGAGCCCTGGGGCGCAGTGGTCAATGAGTCGATGGCCGCGGGCACCCCGGTCATTTCGTCCGATCAGGTGGGCGCATCGACCGAGCTGATCGAGGACGGCGTGAACGGATTTCTGGTCCCGGTCGGGGACATTTCGGGCTATGCTGCCGCCATGTCGCGGCTCCTGCAGGATCCGGAACTTGCCCGGGCCATGGGCGCCGGCGCGCGTGAACAGGCGATGAGCCAGGGCGAAGGCTTCGCTGCCGGCAACCTGATCGCCGGGGCGCTGACCGCAGCCGGCGTGACACCGGTCGATCGCGCCGCCCTGTCCCCGGAGCCCGCGCATGCAGCCTGACGCAACGACCGCGCCCAAGCCGGTCCATGTAATCGGCTCGGGCGCCAGGATGCCTTGGCCGCTGATGGTGGGGATCGGCTCGATGCTGGTCGTCTTCATCCTCGCCACGACCTATAATTCCCCGCTGTCGCGGGCCGCGAGCGCGCTCAAATGGGCGACGCTCCCGCTGGTGATCATGACGGTTTCCGCCACGCTGTATCGGCGACCGATGCCTGCGATCCCCCGCTTCATGGCGATCGTCGTCATCGGGGCCCTTGCAGCCGGGTTCGCCAGCCTGTGGGGCGCGGCGGATCGGCTGGACAGCATGATGTCGCTGGCCGTCGTCCTGATCGTGATCCTGTGCGGTTATCTCAGTTCCGCCGCGATTGTGGCAACGGACAGCCGGCGGGCCTTTTTCGACCTGGTGGCGATGGTCTGCCGCGTGGTCGTGGTGCTCGGCACGCTCTTCTACCTCGCGCGGATCAATCTCGGTCGCGGGGCAGGATTTGCCGGCTGGGTCGACAATCCCAATACGCTCGCCTCTTTCCTGGCACCCGGACTCGTGGTGCTCATCGCGGGATGCATCGAACGACGGCCCGGATGGAAAATCTGGTACCTTCCCTTCGCCGTCCTGGGCACGGCCCTGTTGTGGGTGACGGGCGCGCGCGCCAGCCTCGTGTGGTTCGTCATGTCGCTGGGCGCGTTCTTCTTCTATCGCCGCGGGCCGGGCGTGAACGCGATGATCGCGGTGATCCTGGCGCTGATCCTGCTGATCTGGTGGGAACAGATTTCGGCCTCCGTCAGCGACTTCCTTCAGCTCAACGCCAATCCCTATCTGCAGACGGCGCCGGGTCCGCTGAGCGGCCGCGAGGAAGTGTGGCGGATCGGCTGGGACCTGTTCAAGCAGCGGCCCTTCCTTGGCTATGGCATGGGCTCGTCGACCGAGCTGCTGAACCTGGCCTCCTACAAGTTCGTCCGTCACCAGGGGCTGCACTTCCACTCCTCGTACATCATGGTGCTGGTCGAGACCGGGCTGTTGGGGCTGATTCCCTTCGTCCTGCTGCTGGTCCACACGCTCATCCGCGGCTTCGGCGACGCGCGGCGGACACAGATGCTGCCTCGTGAATCCTGGCCCACCGCGTCGCTGCCGATCGTCATCCTGTTCGGTGCGCTGGGCCACGCAACCTTCGAATCCTGGATCATGGCCGCCGGTAACGTGAACACGCCGCTCTTCTGGATCCTGGCCTGGATGGTCCACCATCAAGCGCAGATTCCCGTCCGCGCCGTCCGGATCGTCGAAGCGCCGGCAGCGCCCAGCGCTGCGCCTCCGGCAGGAATGCTGGCCGCGCGATGAAACTCTTCCTGACGGGGGCGAGCTTCGACCCGAGCTTTGGCGGCCCGGCCTATTCGGTCCCGGCCCTCGGCGCCGCACTGGCGCGGATCGGCATCACCGTCGGCCTTTGGGCGCCCGACGGCACCGCGCTGACCTCGCCGACGGTGCCGCAGCGCGACGGGCTGATGCCGCTGGGCGGCGACCTTCAGGCGGCGATCGGCCGGCTGGGCCGCGCCGACCTGATCCACGACAATGGCATGTGGCTGCCGCATCACCATGCGATCGCGCGGCTCGCCCGGGCGCGCAGCATTCCCCGGGTGGTCAGCCTGAGGGGCATGCTCGAACCCTGGGCGATCAATCATCGCAAGTGGAAGAAGAAGCTCGCCTGGGCGCTGTATCAGGCGCGCGACCTGCGATCGGCGACATTGCTCCATGCGACTGCCGACATCGAGGCGGACAATGCCCGCGCGCTCGGCCTGAGCGGAAGCTGCTGCGTCGTGCCCAATGGCGTCGACCTGCCCGACCACTCGGCCGCCGACCATCTGGAGCCCGGCCCGCGCGACCTGCGCACCGCGCTGTTCGTCAGCCGGGTCCACCCGAAAAAGGGCCTGCCGATGCTGGTGCGCGCCTGGCACCGGCTGGCGCCCAAGGGCTGGCAACTGGTGATCGCGGGGCCGGACGAGGACGATCATGCGTCCGAGGTGCAGGCGCTGGTCGATACGCTGGGCGTCGGCGACCATGTCCGGCTGATCGGCCCGATCTACGGCCCGGAGAAGGACGCGCTGTTCCAGACCGCCGACCTGTTCGTCCTGCCGACCTATAGCGAGAATTTCGGCATCGCCATCGCAGAGGCGCTGGCCTATGAAATCCCGGTCCTGACGACCCGCGGCGCGCCCTGGGAGGTTCTGGAAACCCACCGCTGCGGCTGGTGGGTCGATCCGACCGAGGATGCGGTGTTCGCCGGCCTGCGCAGCGCGATCGGATTGTCCGACGATGCGCGGCGCGAGATGGGGCGCAGGGGATCGGCCATGGTTGCGGAGCAGTTCGATTGGGGCGGCATCGCGATGCAGTTTCAGCGCCACTATACGGCAGTGCTGGGCTGAATGCCCCTGTCTCCGCCCTCGCCATCCGACCAGCCGGTCCCCGATCTCGGTCGCTATTCCGCCCCGCAGTTCGCGCGCGGCCGCCCGGCGCTGGTCGAAGCCGTATGGATAGCGGTCCAGGCTCTGTTCGTGTCCTCCTGGCTTCCCGGCAGCGCGCACCGGGTGATGCTGCTCAAGCTGTTCGGCGCGCGGATCGGCACCGGGGTCGTGGTGAAGCCCGGCGTACGGGTCAAATTCCCGTGGCGGCTGACCATCGGCAACAACAGCTGGGTCGGCGAGCGCGCCTGGATCGACAATCTGGCTGACGTCACCATCGGCGCCAATTGCTGCGTCTCGCAGGACGCCTATCTGTGCACCGGAAGCCATGACTGGACGTCGCCCGGCTTCGACCTGATCACCCGCCCGATCACGCTCGAGCCCGGCGCCTGGGTCGCCGCACGCGCGGTCGTCGGCCCCGGCGTGACCCTGGGCCGCGGCGCCGTGCTCGGCCTCGGCAGCAGCGCCAGCCGCGATCTCGACCCCTGGACCATCTATGCGGGCGTCCCCGCAGCACCGGTCCGTACCCGTACCCTCTCCAGAGACTAAGGATTGCCCCTCTCCATGCTCGAACGGCTTCTCGACCGGGTTGAACAGCGCGATTTCACCATCGGCATCATCGGCCTCGGCTATGTCGGGCTGCCGCTCGCACTGACCGCCGTCAGCAAGGGCTTTCGCGTGCTCGGCTTCGATGTCGAGCAAAGCCGCGTCGATCAGATCATGAGCGGCGGCACCGTCATCAAGCATATTCCGGGCGAGAAATTCGCCGCACCGATCGCCGACGGGACCTTCGAGGCGACGGCCGAACTCGGCCGCCTGGGCGAGCCGGACGCGATCCTGATCGCAGTCCCCACCCCGCTCGACAAGCATCAGGAGCCCGACCTCACCTATGTCGAGAACTCGACCCGCTCGATCGCCGCGGTGCTGCGTGCCGGCCAGTTGGTGGTGCTCGAGTCGACGACCTGGCCGGGCACCACGCGCGAGGTGATGCAGCCTATCCTGGAGGCCGGCGGCCTGAAGGCAGGCAGCGACTTCTTCCTCGCCTTCTCGCCCGAGCGCGAGGATCCGGGCAATCCGGACTTTACCAACTCGATCATCCCCAAGGTGGTCGGCGCCGACGATCCGGCGTCGCTGCAGCTCGCGACGAAGGTCTATGACAATCTGGTCAGTCAGACGGTGCCGGTGACATCGGCGGCGACCGCAGAGGCGGTCAAGCTGACCGAGAACATCTTCCGCTCGGTCAACATCGCGCTCGTCAACGAGCTGAAGATGATCTTCGACAAGATGGACATCAATGTCTGGGAGGTGATCGACGCCGCCAAGTCGAAGCCGTTCGGCTATATGGCCTTCTACCCCGGCCCCGGCCTGGGCGGGCATTGCATCCCGATCGATCCCTTCTACCTGACCTGGAAGGCGCGCGAGTTCGAGAGCCCGACGCGCTTCATCGAGCTTGCCGGCCAGATCAACACCTCGATGCCGCGCTATGTCATCGACCGTCTTGCCGAAGCGCTGGACCGCCAGACCGGACGCGGCCTGAACGGCGCGCGCATCCTGCTGATCGGGATGGCGTACAAGAAGAATGTCGATGACATGCGCGAAAGCCCCGCGCTCAAGCTGACGGAGCTGCTCGAGCATCGCGGCAGCCAGGTCGACTATCACGATCCCCACATCCCCGAGATTCCGATGACACGCGACCATCCCGAGTTCGCCGGGCGCAAGTCGGTCGACATCACGGCGGAGACTGTTGCGGCCTATGACGTGGTGCTCGTCGCGACCGACCATGACGATGTCGACTGGGAGCTGGTCGTCGATCATGCCAAGCTGGTGGTCGACACGCGCAACATATGCCGTACCGCAGACACTGTCGCGCGCGCATGAGCAATAGCCAGATGCAGGAGCGGGCCGATCATCCTGGCGTGCTGATCCACGAGAGCAGCTATGTCGACGCACCGGTACGGATCGGCGCGGGGACGAAGATCTGGCATTTCAGCCATGTCCTGCCCAACACCGTGATCGGCGAGAATTGCAGCCTGGGCCAGAATGTCGTGGCCGGGCCCGATGTGACCATCGGCAATGACTGCAAGATCCAGAACAATGTCTCGCTCTACAAGGGGGTAACGCTGGAGGACGGCGTGTTCTGCGGCCCCAGTTGCGTGTTCACCAATGTCAACAATCCGCGCGCCGAGATCAAGCGGATGGACGAGGCGCGCGATACGCGGGTCAAGCGCGGCGCGTCGATCGGCGCCAATGCGACGATCGTGTGCGGCCATACGCTCGGCGAATATTGCTTCATCGCCGCCGGGGCGGTGGTGACCGGCGACGTGCCGGCGCATGCGCTGATGGCGGGCGTCCCCGCCCGCCGGATCGGCTGGATGAGCCGCGCCGGCGCGCGGCTGGGTGCGGACCTGGTCTGCCCCATTGACGGATCCACCTATCGGGAGGGCGACCATGGCCTCGAACTTCTCGCCTGAAGCGCCGATCGATTTCATCGACCTGGCCGCGCAACAGGCGCGCCTGCGCCCGCAGATCGACGCGGCGATCACGCGCGTGCTCGACCATGGTCAATATATCATGGGTCCGGAAATCGCCGAGTTCGAGGCTGCGCTGGCCGACTTCACCGGGGCCAAGCACGTCATTTCCTGCGCCAGTGGCACCGACGCGCTGCTGATCGGGATGATGGCGCTGGGGCTCAAGCCCGGCGACGCGGTGCTTTGCCCCGGCTTCACCTACACCGCGACACCGGAAGCCATCGCACTGCTCGGCGCGACGCCGATCTTCATCGATGTTGACGCCGACAACTTTAATCTCGATCCGGCAGGCATCGCCGCCGGACTCGCGTTGGCCGAGGCGCGCGGGCTGAACCCGGTCGGCCTGATCGCGGTCGACCTGTTCGGACTGCCGGCAAACTATGACGCGATCCGCGCAGCCGCCGGCGACCTGTGGATCATGGCCGACGCCGCCCAATCGCTCGGCGCGCAGACACCGGCCGGCAAGGTCGGCACCTTCGGCACGATCACCGCGACCAGCTTCTTCCCGGCCAAGCCGCTCGGCTGCTACGGGGATGGCGGGGCGATCCTGACCGACGATGCGGGCCTTGCCGCGATCTGCCAGTCGATCCGGCTGCATGGCCGCTCGACCGTCGACAAGTACGATATCGAGCGGATCGGCGTGAACGGTCGCCTCGACACGCTCCAGGCGGCAATCCTGCTCCAGAAGCTGACCGTGTTCGATGAGGAGATCGCGCTGCGCCAGCAGGTCGCCGCGCGCTACAACGCGGCCTTCGCCGATCTGGTGGCGGTGCCGCCGATCAGCGACGGCATCACCTCGGTCTGGGCGCAATATACGCTCAAGGTCCCGGCGGAGCGCCGCTCGGCGATCATGGCCGACCTCAAGGCGCACGGCGTGCCGACCGCGGTCTATTATCCGCGGCCGCTGCATCACCAGGGCGCCTATCGCGACTATCCGGTAACGGGTAACGGCCTGCCCACTTCGGAGGCGCTGTCCGCGACGGTCATGAGCCTGCCGATGCACCCCTATCTGACTGCCGAGCAGCAGGACTATATCATCGAGCGCGTCCGTAACGCGCTTCAGAACGAAGGATCGTGACGTGAGCCTGGCCAATATCCAGAAGAAGAAGATCCTCGTCACGGGCGGCGCCGGCTTCATCGGCAGCCATCTGTGCGAGCGGCTGCTGGCCGCGGGCAACGACGTGCTGTGCATCGACAATTTCTTTACCGGCCAGAAGGCCAATGTCGCCCATCTGCTGACCAATCCGCATTTCGAGATCCAGCGGCACGACGTGACCTTCCCGCTCTATGTGGAAGTCGACGAGATCTACAACCTCGCCTGCCCGGCCTCGCCGGTCCATTATCAGCATGATCCGGTGCAGACGACCAAGACTTCGGTGCACGGCGCAATCAACATGCTGGGCCTCGCCAAGCGGGTCGGTGCCAAGATCTTCCAGGCGTCCACCAGCGAAGTCTATGGCGATCCGAGCGTCCATCCCCAGCCCGAGGAATATTGGGGCAATGTGAACCCGATCGGGTTCCGCTCCTGCTATGACGAGGGCAAGCGCTGCGCGGAGACGCTGTTCTTCGACTATCACCGCCAGCACGGGACGCGGATCAAGGTCGGCCGCATCTTCAACACCTATGGCCCGAACATGCACCCCAATGACGGGCGCGTGGTGTCCAACTTCATCGTCCAGGCGCTGATGGGTCAGCCGATCACCATCTATGGCGACGGCAAGCAGACGCGCAGCTTCTGCTATGTCGACGATCTGGTCGAGGCGTTCATCCGGCTGATGGGCACCGACGACAGCGTCACCGGGCCGATCAACCTGGGCAATCCGGGCGAGTTCACGATGATCGAGCTGGCCGAGGCGGTGATCCGCCTGACCGGATCGCGCTCGGAACTGGTGCACAAGCCCCTGCCCTCCGACGATCCGCGCCAGCGCAAGCCGGACATCGCCAAGGCGAAGGAAGTCCTCGACTGGGAACCGCGCATTCCGCTCGAGCAGGGTCTGACGGCGACGATCGCCTATTTCGACCGGGTGCTCACCGATGCCGGCGTCATCAAGGGTGCTGCGGCCTGAACCCGACCGGGCCCGCACGCGCGGGCCCGGTCATGGCGGAAACGCTTAGAAAACAGCCGGAGGGGTCTGGTCCTTCAGGCGACCGGGCGTAATCCTGATCTCGGCGATGCTGGCCAGGGAAGGGCCGGTCGCGTTCAGCGCCGAGAATTCCACATCGACCCAGTAATAGCGGCAATTGCTGTCGGCCGGGATCGCGAAGGGGCGCTCGACATCGCCCGTGACCGGCACGTCGAGCCGCACCGGGTTGGTCGCCCTTTCTTCAGCGCATGTTAGGTGCACCACGACTTCGCTACCGCGGGTCAGGCTGGCTTGGCCGAGCTTCGCGAACAGGATGTAGCTGCCCGGCTGAAGCGAGACCAGCTGGCGTGCGGCGGTGGCCGACGCACCTGCAATCGCGTTGATCTCCAGGGTTCCGCGTCCTTCATCGATGGCAGCGCCGACCCGGCCGTCGCTCTTGAGTTCCCAGTCGAGCGGCGGAAGGCTGGGCAAGGCGTCGAAGCTGCCGTTGCGGAGCAGATTGCCGCTGTCGTCATGCATGTCCGGCAGGTTCCTGGCATAGCTCATCGCCAGATCGAGCCGTTTGGCGCCGATAAATGCTTGCATCAGCAAGGAATCGGTCGCTCCCAGCGGTTCGCCCGCCTTCAGCAGGCGCGAGCGCAGCACCTGCGCATTGGACAGCGCCGCCGGATTGCCTGCCACCGCCTGCCAGAAATTGACGCGCCAGGCGGGCCGGCTGTGGAGCAGCGTGTACAGGACATTCACCGTCTCGGCATTGCCGAGCGCCTGGGCGAAAGCCGGCATGTAGCGACCGCTCAACTCGGGCCGGACCTTCAGCGCCTCGTCGAGGAGCGTGAGCACCTTCCGGTCGCGACCCGCGGTACCGTAATGGTTGATCAGCCACGCATTGGCGACCAGCTGGCGCTTGTCGAGTTCATTGGCGCGCATGATCAGCCTGGTCGCGGCATCGCCGTCGCCCTGCTGCGCCCGGTCGAGGCCTGCGATCGTCAGCGCGGTCGTGGCGAGCGGCTCGCGCCGCAGCGCCGCCTTCGCATCGTCGCGCTGCGACGCGGTAATCCGCACCCGCTGCAGTGGCGTATCGCCCGCGATCGAAGCCTGAGCGGCGCGCGCCTCATAGGCGAAGCCGTTGCTGACCGGTAAGCTCAGCGCCGCTGAAGGGCGCAGTGTCTTCGTCACCGCTGCAGCGGAGTTCAGACCCAGCCATAGGGCGGTGACGCCCGCGACGCCCCAGATCAGCCAGTGGCGCGACCGCGACTCACTCGTCATCCCGTTCATCAGGCCTTGGCGTCCTCAGTCTCGGCGCGCTTGCGGCCATAGCCATAGCCATAGCCATAACCATAGCCATAGCCGTAGCTGTTGTTGCGGTTGTCGAGCTTGGTCACGACCGCGCCGAACACCTTCGCACCCGGTAGTTCGAGTCGGCGAAGTGCGCCGCGCACCATGCGCAACTTGCCGACGTTCGATTCGACAACGAACAGGATGCCGTCGACCGTCCGGCTGAGCAGTGGCGCGTCAGCCAGGCCGAGCACCGGCGGCGCGTCGATGATGACGTGACGATAGCGCTGGCGCAGCGTCGCCAGCATGTCCTTGAAGCGATCGGACGACAGGAGCTCCGCCGCGTTGGGCGGGGTCGGCCCGGCCGGGATCATCGCGAAGCCCTCGCCCCTCGGCTCCTGCAGCACGTCGCCGATCTCGTTCGCGCCGGACAGATAGTTGCTGAGTCCCGGACGCTCGTCGAGCGCGACGAGGTCGTCGAGCCGCGTGTTGCGCATGTCCGCGTCGATCAGCACCACCGATGCGCCGGTCTCGGCGAACAGCCGCGACAGGGCGTAGGCGGACAGGCTCTTGCCCTCGTTCGGGCGCGAGCTGGTCAGCATCAGCACGCCCGGTGCGCCGTGATCGGTCAGGAAGGACAGGTTCGTGCGGACCGCCAGATAGCTTTCGTAGAGCTGCGTTTTCTTGTTCTGCAACTCTTCCGCGACATCCTTGTCCTCGACCTTCGGGATCGTTCCCAGCAGCGGGAGGCCCAGCTCGCGCTGGACATCCGCCGGATCGCGCAAGCTCTGGTCGATCTCCTCGGCCAGCACCACCACGCCCACTGCCAGCACCAGGCCGATCAGCAGCGACACCAGCAGCGTCTTATTCAGGTTCGGCTCGCTCGGGCCGCCCGGCACTTCGGCCGCGTCGACGATCGCCACGTTGTTCGACCCGACACCGGCGACGCCGATCTCCTTGTAGCGCTGCAACAGGCCGTCATACAGCGTGCGGTTGGTATCCACCTCGCGCTGCAGGATCTGATACTCGATCAGATTGGTTCGCTGGGTGTTGAAGTTCTTCGTCAGGTTCGCGACCTGCTCGCGGAACTGCGCTTCCTTCGACTGGGCGGCCCGCAGCGCGGCTTCGGCGTCCGAACGCGAGCGGCCACCTTCCTGCGCGATCGCCTTGTCGAGGCCCATGATCTCGGTGCGGAGCGCTTCGGCTTCCGGATATCCCGGCTCGAACTTGGTCAGCAGCGCGGAATAGCGTGCCGACAACTCCGCCCGCTTCTGCCGCAGGCTGGCGATCGTGCCCTGGCTCGCCGAATTGGGACTGACCGACGCGGCGCGGACGGCGCTCTCGGCCGCCACGCGCTCGGCAACGGCTGCGTTCAACGCGGTGTTGAGGCTGCTCAGATCGTCGGTGACCAGCGTGCGCTCGCCGCCACCGCCGCCCTTTTCGGTGCTGCCCGACGAGAAGCTGACGATTCCCTTGCCCGACGCATAGGCGACCAGTTCGCGCTCCGACGCCTCGAGACGGCTGCGAAGCTGCGCCAGTCGCTGCTCGAGGAAGCCGCGCGCGTCCGCCGTGGTGGCGAAGCGGCGGTCGAGGTTCGACTGGATATATTCCGCCGCCCAGCTGTTCGCGACCTTGGAGGACAGCTCGGCGCTCGGGCTCTTGAACGTGATGTCGACCAGCGCGGAGGCGCCGATCGGCTCGACGGTGATGTTGTCGAGCAGAATGCTCGCCGCCTGGTCCAGCCGCTTCCCCTGCTCCTGCGCGCTGCGCGTGCGCGGCGCGGCGGCGCTCGGCTCCTCTCCGCCATACATGGCGAAGAACTTGTCGTCATTCTGCAGGCCGAGCACGCGTGCGACGCGCTCGGCCAGCGACCGCGCCTTCAGCAAATTATACTGGGTTTCGTAGAATTGCAGGTCGCGGCTGCGATCTTCCATTTCCAGGCCGCCGACATTGACGACCTTTGCCTGCGACCGCTGGATCTCGATCCGCGCCGTGGCGAGATATTGTGGCGTCGCCATCAGATAGACGATCACACCGACCGTCATGCTGGCCAGCAGCACCGCCAGGATCAGCAGCCGGCGGTTGAGCATCGCCCGCCAGTAGCGCTCGAGCGCCGACACCGCGCGCTCGTCGAGTCGCTGGCCCGTCGGCTTGTCGACCGCTCCCGGCGTCACGACGCTGGTCGCCGACGGATCGAACGGGGCCTCTTCATAGGTAAGGTTCGTGTTCATGGCGTTCGAGGACCTTACAGCGACTGGACGGCGACGATGATCGGCGCGGTCAGGACCGGCACGACCGACAGGAAATCGCGGAACATGCGGCGTTCCTTCGAATCGCCGACGATGATGATGTCGTTTCCATAGACTTCGGGATCGGGATAGGCGCCGCGGCGGATCGCGCCGAGATTGTACAGGCCGACATAACGCTGGCCCTGGACGGTGCGGAACACGACGATATCGTCCATCCGCGCATATTCGCCGACGCCGCCGGCAACAGCGATCGCGCGCATCAGCGTCTGGCGACCGACGACCGGGAAGCTGCCCGGACGATTGACCTGGCCATCGACGGTCAGCGACTGGCTGACCATCTGCGTCACGTTCACCGTGACCTGCGGGTCCTTCACATAGCTGCGCAGCTTTCGCGCGACCTCCTCGCCGATCTGGCGCGGCGTCAGTCCGGCGGCCTGGACCTCACCTGCCAGGGGGTAGGAGAAGGTGCCGCTCGCATCGACCGCAACGGTGCGCTTCAGATCCGGCACGCCGTAGACATCGACCTCGATCGTGTCGAACGCGCCGACCACATAGGGCTGGCCGGAAACGAACCGGTCGCCCGATGTCGGTGCCGGCAGATCGGACAGCTGGGCCACCTGCAATCCGGGGGCACCGCCGATGGGCTTCACCTTGCCGGCGCATCCCGAAACGGCAAGCGCCACCAGGCATGCCGTCACCGCGACCATGCTCGATCGATTCTTCATAACCTTGTCCTTCACCCCCAACGGGTCAGATTTCAGTGCCGGCCACGCCGCGACGAGGATCGCGATCGCGCCGCCAGAGGCAGGGGCGGATCGGCGACGAGCGTCACGAGCAGCACGGCGTACACCATCAGCGATGGAACACGCAGCGGATAATCGAAGACGCTGGCGATCAGCATCAGGCCGAGGACCAGCGTCGCCGTCGCGACCAGCAGCACCGTGCCGGGGCGAGCCTCACGCTCACGCCACACCGCGATCATGCGGCGCACCATCCACACCGCAAAGGCGAGGAAGATCAGGATCGCGGGGAGCCCGCCCTCGATCACCCACTGCGCCCAGTCATCGTGCGCGTTGTTGACATAGGTCGTGCGCAGCCAGTCGCTCGCCTCATATTGGCGATAGCCATGTTCGAAGGCGCCAAAGCCGGTGCCGAACAGCCAGTGATCGTTCGCCATTGCCGAGATCTGCGGAAAGATCTGGACGCGCAACTCGTCGCCCGCCGAAAGCTGGACGAGGCGGTCGAACGAGGTCGAGCGGGTGCCGAGATAGGCGACGACGGCCAGCGCGATGACGACCGCAGCCGCGCTGGGCAACCAAACGCGCCAGCCGGTCAGCTCGCCATGATGGCTCTCGCGCCGGTCGCCGCGGGGGGTCGCGAACCACAGGGCAATGGCCACGCCGGCCGCCAGCATCCCGATCAACAGGCCGGCGCGCGATCCCGAGAACAGTGTCACGAACACCGAAAGCAGCAGCGCGGCACCGACGAGCAACGGTCCGACCTCGCCCTTGGTGCGCTCGGCGCGCAAGCGGCGATCGGCGAAGTACCAGCCGATCAGCACCAGCATCGTCGCTTCGAACGCGGCATGGTGATTGCGGTTCGCGAACAGGCCTACCGGGGTGCCGAGATTGGTCTTGGCATAGAGATAGAGCGCACCGGCGCCTCCGGTGCCGATCTGGGCGATGCCGACCGCGGCGCTGACGGCGGCGATCGCGATGAAGATCAGCGGGATGCGGCGCCGAGCCTGGTCGTCCTGCACTGCGTACAGCAGCAGCGCCGCCACGGGCACGATGAGCGACCCAAGCGCGTTCACCGTCTTGGACGGGGACAGCGAAATCGGCCGCCACACATCGCCCAGGCCGAGCAGCTGGTCGGTTGCAGCGATCGCGGCGCGGCCGGGCAGCGCGCTCCACAGGCCAACCGGCAGCGGCAGCAGCTGGATCACCATCCACAGCGCCAGCAGCCCGATCAGGATCAGCGGAAAGCGAACCCGGGCGATCTGGCCCGGCATGGCGACGCTAACGGCATAGGCTGCGATCAACGCGCAGGCCGGGCGGAGAATCGGAAGCGAGGCGATATCGTCGCGCGATCCGCCACCCATCAGGAAAACGAGCGCCAGAAACCCGATGAAAACCAGGAAAGCCACCGGCATGTCGCCAATCGTCCGGCCAACCCGAAAGGGCGCCGCCCGTGAGGATCGACCCCGGGTCAACCCAACTCCCGCCAATCCTCGCAACGCATATTCCCTTTTACAGCCTGGGCGATTCGGCTCGCTTACCGCGATGTCCGCGCCATGGCTGGGGGCGGTATAGGTGGCACCAACGCCTTCCGCAACTGCCCCTCCCGAGCCATTTCAATGCCATGCCGGACCGATAATCCCGCTTGGCGCATTCGCCGCCATCTGGCAGGTGCGCAAGCCGTCGAGACTAAGGGCAATCCATGATGAGCAGCACGCGCCGTGTGGCGTTGATTACCGGCATCACTGGCCAGGACGGTGCCTATCTGGCGCGGTTGCTGCTGGACAAGGGCTATGAGGTTCACGGGGTGAAGCGGCGCTCGTCGTCGTTCAACACCGGGCGGATCGAGGACATCTATCAGGATCCGCATGTCGAGGATCCGCGTCTGACGCTCCACTACGGCGATCTGACCGACAGCACCAACCTGATCCGCATCATCCAGGAGACGCGCCCCGACGAGATCTACAATCTCGCCGCGCAGAGCCATGTCCAGGTGAGCTTCGAGACGCCCGAATATACCGCGAATGCCGACGGCATCGGCACGCTGCGCATCCTCGAGGCGATCCGCATCCTCGGGCTGGAGAAGACGACCCGCTTCTATCAGGCGTCGACCTCGGAGCTGTACGGCAAGGTGCAGGAAGTCCCGCAGAGCGAGACCACGCCCTTCTATCCGCGTTCACCCTACGCCGTCGCCAAGATGTATGCCTATTGGATCGTGGTGAACTACCGCGAGGCCTACGGCATCCATGCCTCGAACGGCATCCTGTTCAACCATGAGAGCCCGCTGCGCGGCGAGACCTTCGTCACGCGCAAGATCACCCGCGCGGTCGCCGCGATCAAGCTGGGCAAGCAGGAGCGGCTGTATCTGGGCAACATGGACGCCAAGCGCGACTGGGGCCATGCAAAGGAATATGTCGAGGGCATGTGGCGGATGCTGCAGCAGGATGAGCCGGACGATTATGTGCTGGCGACCGGCGAGACGGTCCCGGTGCGCCAGTTCGTCGAATGGGCGTTCGACGAGGTCGACATCCGGATCGAGTGGCGCGGCGAAGGCGTCGATGAAAAGGGCTATGACGCCGCCACGGGCACCTGCCTGGTCGAGGTCGATCCGCGCTATTTCCGCCCGACCGAGGTCGACCTGCTGATCGGCGATCCGACCAAGGCGCGCGAGAAGCTCGGCTGGAGCCACAAGACCAGCGCCGAGGAACTGGCGCGCGAGATGGTGCAGGCCGATCTGGTCGTCATGGCCGATGGCCCGATCGGACGGTCGAACGGATGAGCTACGATCTGGCCGGCAAGCGGGTGTTCGTCGCGGGGCATCGCGGCATGGTGGGCGGCGCGCTGGTGCGCCGGCTGGCAAGCGAGGGCTGCGAGGTCATTACCGCTGGCCGCGGCGAGCTCGACCTGATCGACCAGCGCCAGACCTTCGAGTGGATGGCGCAGCGAAAGCCCGATGCGGTGTTCATGGCAGCCGCCAAGGTCGGCGGCATCATGGCCAATTCGACCTATCCGGCGCAATTCCTCTACAATAACCTCGTGATGCAGGCGAACATCGCCGAGGCGGCGCGCCAGTCGGGGGTCGAGAAGCTGATGCTGCTGGGATCGAGCTGCATCTATCCCAAGATGGCGCCGCAGCCGATCCAGGAAGATGCGCTGCTGACGGGTCCGCTCGAGCCGACCAACCAATGGTATGCGATCGCCAAGATCGCGGGCATCATGCTGGGCGAGAGCTATCGCCAGGAATATGGCTGCGACTTCATCTCGGCCATGCCGACCAACCTGTACGGCATCGGCGACAATTTCGACCTGGAGACCAGCCATGTCGTGCCGGCGCTGATCCGCAAGGCACATGAGGCCAAGCTGTCGGGGGCGGAGCAGCTGGTGATGTGGGGCACCGGCACCCCGCGCCGCGAATTCCTGTTCGCCGACGACTGCGCCGATGCGCTGGTCTTCCTGATGCGAACCTACTCGGGCGCGCAGCACGTCAATGTCGGCAGCGGCGAGGATCTCGAAATCCGCGAGCTGACCCGGCTGGTGTGCGAGGTCGTCGGGTTCAAGGGCGAGATCGTCGCCGACCCGTCAAAGCCCGACGGCACCCCGCGCAAGCTGATGGCCGCCGACACGCTGCGCGGCCTGGGCTGGACGCCGAGCACCGCGCTGCGCGACGGGCTGGCACGGACCTATCAATGGTTCCTGGACAATCGCGCCTGATCAGCGGCGGATCAGTTCCAGCACCTTCATCAGATAGCGCGAGTTGATCATCAGCGCGTTCGACGGCACCCCGTTCTCGCGACAGGCGCGCAGCATCTCGCGGTTGATCGTCTGCCGGGCCGATCCGCCGGCCGTGCTGACGCCACCGACCTGCATCTTCACGAACACGTCGCGCAGGTAGGAATAGCTGAGTCCGTGCTTGAGAAAGGCGCGGACGATGAACTCGAAGTCCGCCGCGATCCGGTAGTCGGTGCGATACCGGCCGACCCGGTCATAGGCTTCGCGCGTCAGCACCATCGCCGGATGCGCAGGCATCCACCCCCAGCGAATCCGCGACGGCCGGAACATGCCGCTATTGTAGCGACGGATCGACACATCAGGCGCTCCCGGCCGGAAAAAGCTGACATCGCCAAGCACGGCGTCCGCGCCGCTGGCATCGAAGCGGGCGGCAATGCGCGAGAGAATGCGGGGATCGGCATAGCGATCATCGGCGTTGAGCAGCGCTATCGCATCGCCGCTGGCGCGGGCGATCCCCTTGTTCATCGCATCGTAAATGCCCTTGTCGGGTTCCGATACGAAGACATCGCCTGGGCGCACGATCCCGGCAACGCGCTCGGGCGTTCCGTCCGTCGATCCGCCATCGATGATGACATGTTCGACCTCGGCAAAATCCTGCGCCTGGACCGAGCGGATCGCCTCCATCAGGATCGGGCCCGGATTGTAGCAGACGGTGACGACGGAGAGTTTCTGGATCGGCATGGCCGCGCCCTTAGCAAAGCTGCAGGCGGACGGTTAGCGCAGATTGGCCGGCGATCCTGCGCTTGCCGAATCAGGCTGGATCATAAGCGCAACTCGGGACGTTTACCGCACCGCAGCGTAACTCTTCCCGCGACGCCCGCTTGGCGTTATAGGGCCGCGAAAGCAGCGTCATGTTCAGTAAGCTCTTCAAGAAAGCGGCCGCCAGCGCATCCCGGGACGAGCCGAACGGCTCGGTGCCGCCGGGGCAGCGGCTCTATGCCATCGGCGACATTCACGGGCGGCTCGACCTGCTCGACTCGCTGCTGACGCGAATCGAGGCAGACGACCGCACGCGCGGCGCCTCGCAAACGACGCTTTTGTTTCTGGGTGACCTGATCGATCGGGGCCCCGACTCCGCGCAGGTGGTCGAGCGCCTGATAGAGGTGAAGGAACGCTATCCCGAGACCCGCTTCCTGCTAGGCAATCACGAGGAAGTCTTCCTTCAGGCGCTTCGCGGCGGAGCGAATGGCAGTGTCGGTGCACTGCGCTATTTCCTGCGCATCGGCGGCGACGCAACGGTGCTCAGCTATGGCGTGAGCGACAGCGAGTTTCGCGACAGCACGTTCGAGGAACTGTTCGACCTGGTTCGGGACAAGGTGCCGCAACGCCATCTCGACTTCCTCGAAAGCTTCGAGGACATGATCGTCATCGGCGATTATGCCTTTGTCCATGCCGGGGTACGACCCGAATTGCCGCTGGCGCGCCAGAAGATCAGCGACCTGCGCTGGATCCGCGACGACTTCCTGACCTATCGCGGGCCGCTCGAGAAGATTGTGGTTCATGGGCACAGCATCGCGAACGATGTCGAGCTTCGGCCGAATCGGATCGGCCTCGACACCGGCGCCTTCGCCAGCGGGGTTCTGACCGCGATGGGATTCGAGGGCTCGGACCGTTGGCTGATCCAGACCAATGGACAGATGCCGGCCTGAGGCAGCCGCCCGCCCGCGCCTCCCATGCGATCCAAATCGGACCGGACTATTGCACGGCAGCAACAGGTTTGCTGCGAATGCGTCAGAAACTCCGCCTTTCGCTTGCGACTCTACGGTAAATCACCTAGGCCGACTCCAGCGGAAGGAACTTGTCGCTGACTCGGAAGTTTCGTGGCGGTCCATACTCCAGCGATCACGGCTAACGCCTTTTGATGGTTCGGGATATGGGGTGGACACCGACGAAGCGATGGGATATCCCCGCGCTCGTTAAGTCGGGCAGCAGGCTTAGAGGGAGAATTAGAAGTGAAATTCAAGGGCCTTGTTTCGATCGCAGCGGCTTTGTCGCTTGCAGCGGTCTCGTCGGCGGCCGTTGCGCAGTCGGCTCCCCAGCCCGCTAGCGAAGACGTTCGTGGTGACAGCGAAGTCAGCGGTTCGACCGCTCTCGTCGGCGTCCTCGCGCTCGCAGCCATCATTGGCGGCGTCGCAATCGGTCTGTCGGGCGACTCGGAGCCGACCAGCCCGTAATCGTCTACCTACGTCGGTTTCGAAGAAGCCGGGCGGCTGTCGCCCGGCTTTTTTATTGCGCGCAATGCGGGGCTGTGCCTGATGAGGCACCATGACGCTCCGCTTTAACCGATCGGCTGCCCTCGCACTGACGCTGGGCAGCGCGGGACCCATTGCCGCATCCCCCGTGGTGGCCGAGCACATAGCATCAGTGCATCAAGCATCGCCGGTGGCGGCCAGCAGCCTGCGCCCGGACGACCTCCGGATCGCGACGATCGGCTATCGCCTGGCCACTGCCAGACCAGAGCTCTGCCCCCGTCTCGCCCCTGTCTCTGGCCTGCTCCTTCATCACCTTGGCGACTATACCCCCGCGGATCGGCCTGCATTGATCGAGGGCGGGCTGGATCGTGGCCCCGGCATCCTCTCGGTCGTCGCCGACAGCCCCGCGGCACATGCGGGACTACAGGCCGGCGACATCCTGCTGGCAGTCAATGGCGAGCCACTGGAATCGCCTGTGTCCATCGCCGCGATTGCGGACGTGAAGGCGCGCAGGGCAGCCATCGAGGCAAGCGAGGGGAAGCTGCTGCAGATGCTCGAGCGCGGCACCGCCAGCCTGACCCTGCTGCGAGGCGGCACGACGATCGAGCGCATGCTCACCCCGGTACAGGGCTGCCTGCTTCGCATCCGCCTTGCCGTCTCGAACCAGCGCCAGGCGGTCGCCAATGGCGACTATGTCATCGTCGCAACCGGCTTGCTCGCCCTCGCCCGTAACGACGACGAGCTGGCCTTCGTGATCGGCCACGAAATGGGTCATGTCCAGTTGCGCCATCGCGACCTGCTTCAGGCGGCCCGCATTCCCCGCAACGGCGCGCTTCGCGGGTTCGGGAAGAATGGCGAACTTGTCCAGCGCACCGAGGCAGAGGCTGACGCCTTTGGCGGAAGGCTGGCAATCGCTGCCGGCTATGACCTGAGCCGCGGCGCCGAAATTCTAGCCCGGCTGGATCCCGCCATCACCCTCTTCGGGCTGTTCCGCACGCATGCCGATCCGCAAGTCCGGATCCGTGACCTCCGGGCGATGGCAGCGTCGCAGGGAACACTACGCCCGACCCGATGACCGGGCGGGCCGGGCTCAGCGCGAGCCGAAGCCGGTCAGGATCGTGCCGATGGTCCGCATCGTGATCAGCAGGTCGAGCCATGCCGAGAAATGCTTGATATAGTAGAAGTCGTAGTGAAGCTTGATGTGCACGTCGTCGAGCTCGGCGACATGGCCCTGGTTCACCTGGGCCCAGCCGGTAATCCCTGGCCGAACGATGTGGCGATAGACGTAGAAGGGCAGCTCGCGTTCGTACCAGTTCGCCAGCTGGATCGCCTCGGGCCGGGGGCCGATCAGGCTCATCTCGCCGATCAGCACGTTCCACAACTGCGGCAGTTCGT
This sequence comes from Sphingomonas sp. BL-S-25, assembly GCF_055521555.1. Classification (NCBI taxonomy): domain Bacteria; kingdom Pseudomonadati; phylum Pseudomonadota; class Alphaproteobacteria; order Sphingomonadales; family Sphingomonadaceae; genus Sphingomonas; species Sphingomonas sp. BL-S-25. The sequence continues at coordinate 3,206,138 of NZ_CM145486.1, read as the reverse complement.
CGATCCGGCTGCGGCGCAGGAAACGGCCCGCGCGAGTGATGCGCGCGTCGTGCGCCTGGGTGATGGCATCGCGCTGAGCCTCGGCCTCCGAACAGGCGGGGCGCACTTCCATCGTCCGGAACTTGAGCACCTTGAACGGCTTGTGCCGGTATCCCATCCGCTCCTGAATGAAGAGCGCCGGCCCCTTGGAATCCAGCCGGATCCAGGCGGCGATCAACAGCAGCGGGAGCGCCAGGATCGGCAGTGCGATCAGCGCGACGAGGATATCGACTGCGCGCTTGATCTTGCGATAGGCCAGGTTGGGGAGCAGTGACCCGAAGCTGTTCTCGGACAGATGCTCGATCTCGACGCGGCCGGTCAGCGACTCGCGGAGCTGCTTGGAGTGATAGACGATCCGGCCGGACAACGCGGCGGAGGCGAGCATGCGCTCCCATTCCGGGCTCAGGTCATGGCGAAGATCGGCGACGATCGCACCATGCGGATCGTAGTCGGGAACCTCAGGCCGGTTCAACACGATCCAGTCGACCCCTTGGGTGTCGGTGGCGATATCGGTCTTGCCGAACGGCACCAGATAGAATTGCCTGCGGGCATATTTCTGGGACAGATGCGCTGCCAGGAACCCGAATACGGTCGAGGCGGCAAAGCCCGTCAGCATCATCGCGCCGCTATAGGACAGGCGCCCGAACAGCATGATCGCCACGGCCAGGCCGAAGGTGACCGAATAGGCCGGGATGATATAGGCGAACCCGCGTGTGCCGGGGAACGAGGTGACGCGCCGGTAGAAGAACAGCGCGATGGTCGCGGCGAGCAGCGACATGATCGCGCTGTTGACGATCGTCGCCTCGGCGAGGTTCTGAAGCGGCTGGAGCGCGACATAGATGAAGGGCGCGCCGAGCGATGCGACGACGATGCCGAGCAGCTGGAACGACAGCGATTCGAGATATCGGCGTGCTACCGGCTGCGGCTGACCGCGCGTCATCAGCATCCTGACGGCCCTTCTTGTTTCGACAGCGCGACAGGCGCCCGCTTCATCTGGACCCGCAACCTGCGTTGTGCAGTTGCGAACCCGATACGCTCTCAAATCGCGTAGGGCAATGGCGACAGGGTACGAACCACGCCGAAATCGACTGTTTTAGCTGCACTTACCTGAAGCAAATGCCAGTTTCTGACAGGTAGATGTCACGATCGCGTCAAACAGGACCGCCCGCGCATCAGTCAGATCAAACACGGCACCGCCTCAGGCCCGAAGGCTGGCGGCGCGCGCGACTCAGTGAGCGTGACCGTCGCCCTGCGGCGCAGCCTCGGGACCCGCGGGGGCGCCGGGAGCGCCACCCTGCATCTGCTGGCGCATCATCATCTGCTGGACGTCCTCGGGCGACAGGACCCGATCGACCGTTACCTTGAAGATGAGCAGCGAATTGGGGGGAAGCCGCGTAGGATCTGGCGTATTCTCGCCATAGGCCAGCTTGGCCGGGATCCACAGGCGATACTCGCCGCCCGCCTTCATCAGCTTCAGGCCTTCATAGAAGCCCGGGATCGATCTACCCTCCAGGACCGGGAAGGGAACCGGCTGCTGGCTCTTGTCGAAGGTCTTGCCGTTGCGGAATGTGCCTTCATAGTTGAGGATCACGGCGCCACCGTCCTGCCCTGCAGGGCCGGTGCCTTCCTTGATCACTTCATATTGAAGGCCGGACGCAGTCTGCTTCACGCCCGGATTGTCGCGGTTCGCGGCGAGGAATTCCTCGTTGGTCATGTTCTTGATGACCACGTCGCGGGTGCCGACCCAGGCAAGCGCCCCGGCAAGGGCGAAGGCAACCAGGACTCCGAGCAGGAGCCAGAGCTTCACGCTCTTCTTGACGGGCTGCAGCGGCACGGCAGTCACGGACATCGACGGAATCCTCGAACGACGGAACCGCCGGTAATCCTAACGACGGCAGAAAAAAGCCATCCCGCGCAGGCACTGTCCGCGCGGGATGACCGAATCAGGACTTAACGGGCGCCGTCGCGCTCCATGCGCTTGCGCTCGAGCTTGCGCGCACGGCGGACCGCCGCTGCACGCTCGCGAGCACGCTTCTCGCTGGGCTTCTCGTAATGACGGCGCAGCTTCATCTCGCGATAGACGCCCTCGCGCTGCAGCTTCTTCTTGAGCGCGCGCAGCGCCTGGTCAACATTGTTGTCGCGGACGATGATTTGCATAAGGCCGTCAGTGCTCCAATAAATCTTCAATAGATAAGGGATCGCCGGAGCGCATGACTCGCGACGTTGATGGCGCCGGTAGCAGGGAGAGTCGCGAGTTTCAAGCGATTCACGCGATCGGCGCGACCGGCCGCGCCCGGACAGCGTGACCCGAAAGCCACAGCGCGGCCATATTTCATCACATTGCAGCGCTGCAACCCGGCGGATAGGCTGAGCCACCATCAGGACCGGATGACCGCCCTCGCCATTGCCATGCCCCATGAGCCGCGCCTCCTGATCGTCGACGACGACCCCGGCATCCGGGAACTGACCGCAGCCTTCCTGTCCGCTCATGGCTATGTCGTCGATACCGCCGGCGACGGCGCCCAGATGCGCGAAGCCATGTCGGAACGGGACTATGCGCTGATCGTGCTGGACGTGATGATGCCGGGCGAGGACGGGCTGACCATCCTGCGCGGTCTGGATCCGGTCAATCGCCCGGCTGTCATCATCCTGTCGGTGATCGGCGAGGAGGTCGATCGCATCGTCGGGCTCGAGATGGGCGCCGACGACTATCTGGCCAAGCCCGCAAATCCGCGCGAGTTGCTCGCCCGCATCCGCTCCGTGCTTCGGCGCGCGAACCGCGAACCCGGCGCTCCCGCAGCCGAGTCGATGCGCAGCGTGATGCGCTTCGCGGGATGGCGACTCGACGCGGTCGGCAGGCAGCTGGTCGACCCCGACGATATCGTGATCAACCTGTCCGACGGCGAATTCCGCCTGTTGCTGGCACTGGTCGAGAATCCTCGGCGGGTGCTGACCCGCGACACGCTGCTCGACCTCTCGCGCGGACTGAATGCCGAGCATTTCGACCGCGCGATCGACGTCCAGATGAGCCGGTTGCGCAAGAAGCTAGCGCGACCTGGTAATGACGACCTGATCCGCACGATCCGCAACGAAGGCTATATGTTCGTGGCCGAGGTGACCCGCCGATGACCCGCGCCGGGGGGCGCCGCCCGCGATCGATCGTCGGTCCGATCGTGCTCCTGGTGGTCGCCGCGGTCGCGGTGGCGTCGCTGGTCCAGTTCGCGATCATGTTCAGCGGCCCCCCGCCCTTCCCGCGCCCCGTGCTGATCGAGGACGTCGCGGCAGGGCTGAAACAAGGCCGCCCGCCCGAGCGGATGCGCGCCGGCCGGTTCACGGTCGTGCCGGGAGCCCCCGGGCCCGACACGCCGAAGGGCTTCCCGAGCGAGGAGCGCGATGCGGCGATCGCCAGCGCCCTGGGCGTGCCGGCGTCCCAGATCGACGGGCGGTACCAGCGCGTCCAGGCTCCCGGACGAGATGCGCTGTGGGGCGATTTCGCAGTCACCTGGAACAGGCCCGGCGGCGTCCGCACAGCAGTCTCCGCCCCCCGGCCGATCCTGTCGGCATGGCACAGACTCACCCTCGGTTCGACCCTCGCCGTGCTCGGCTTGCTTACGCTGGGTGCATGGCTCGTCGCGCGCGCCATATCCCGCCCGATCCGCAAGCTCGCGGCAGTCGCCGGATCGATGCGGCTCGGTACGCGCAGCCCGATTCCGCGCGAGGGGCCACGCGAGGTGCGCGAGCTTGCCGCCGCGCTCGACACGATGCAGTCGCGCATCCTGGAGCAGGCGGAAAGCCGCACGACGATGCTGGCGGCGATCGCTCACGACATGGGCACGCCGATCACGCGCCTGGCCTTCTGGGTGGAGCAACTGCCCGATCACGCCCGCGAGCGCGCGGTAGCGGATATCGACGAGATCCGGTCGATGCTGGCCACCGTGCTGCGCTTCGCGCGCGACCAGCGGATCGACACGAGCGAGCGCGTCGATCTGGGCAGCCTGATCGAAAGCCTGGTCGACGACATGGCGATGGCCGGCGCACCGGTCGGCATCGAGCCCGGTCCGCGGGCCATCGTCCGCGGCGACTCCCAATCGCTGCGCCGGGTGGTCGCCAATCTGGTCGAGAATGGGGTGCGTTATGGCGGCTCGGCGACGGTCGGATGGCAGGTCGCGGACGGTCAAGCGGTAATCCGGATCGAGGATGAGGGACCAGGTTTTGCCGACGGGTCAGACGCGCTGTTCGCGCCGTTCGTGCGGGGCGAAGCCTCGCGCAATCGCGCAACCGGCGGCACCGGGCTGGGGCTCGCCATCGCCCGGTCACTCGCCGAGGCGCATGGCGGCAGCGTCGCGCTGGGCAACCGCGAGCAGGGCGGCGCACGGGTGATTGTCCGAATCCCGCTCGAACGCTGAGCGCGCTCTCGCCAGCGGAAACATCGTGAAACAGTTTCGCGACACGGCGAAATTCCCCGATGCATTTCGGCCGCCAGACGGTGCTCAGCAACGAAAGCGGAAAGCGGCAGATGGATCTACACGACCCCGGACTTGCACAGGACCTGAAGGCATTTGCCGCCCTGGCGAGCCGCCGGCGGGCGCTTGGCTGGTTCGCAGGCACGGGCACCGCGATGTTGCTGTCGGGCTGCGACGGCGGCACGGAGGCCAGCACCGGGACCATCGTCACCGCAACGCCTACGCCCACGCCGACGCCGACCCCGACGGCGACCGCGACGCCCGTCACCTCGAGCTGCGTCGCCGACCCTGCGGAAACCAACGGCCCCTACCCTGCCGACGGAACCAACACCTCCAGCGGCGCGACCAGCAACGTCCTGACCGCGAGCGGCGTGGTGCGAAGCGACATCCGGTCGAGCTTCGTCGGCAGTTCGACCGCGACGGCGCCGGGCGTCCAGCTCACGCTGACGCTGAGCGTCGTGGACGTGAACGCTGCCTGCGCCGCGCTGGCCGGGTTCGCCGTCTATATCTGGCACTGCGACCGCGACGGCAAATACTCGCTGTACGACCTGCCGGCCGAAAGCTGGCTGCGCGGGGTCGGCGTGACCGACAGCAACGGCCAGGTGACCTTCACCACCATCTTCCCCGGCTGCTATTCGGGACGTTGGCCGCACATCCATTTCGAGGTCTTTTCCAGCCTCTCATCTGCGACCGGGGGACGCTACGCCACGCTGGTGTCGCAATTGGCCATGCCATCTACGGCGTGTGCAACCGTCTATGCGGGGGCGAGCGGGTATAGCAGCAGCGCAACCAATCTGGCCGGGGTGACGATCCCGAGCGACAATGTGTTCGGGGACAACAGCGCGGCACAGATCGCGCAGCAGACGCCAACGCTCAGCGGATCCGTCGCCGAGGGCTATACCGGAACCGCCATTATCGGAATTGCGCGATGACGCGCTGAACGCATTGCCGCGTCCCGCCGTGCCGGGACGTGGGGCGCATCGGCTCGCGGCCTTCTCCCCCTCGTTGGGGCCGCGAACGAGGCGCTGGGGAGGGTCCGCTTCGTCAATTCTGTGCCCCCTTGGACCGAAGCAGGCTCTCCCCCTTTTCCTTTCCCGAGGCGCGGGCATGCAGGCCATCGATGCCACCGCGGCTATCCGGCCAGCCGCCCGCTGATATAAGGGCCCGCAATGGCGCCCTCCCCCGATCATCCGAGCCCCGAATTCCGCTTCGTGTGCGCCGCCTGCCGCTGGCCGCGGGTGACGCGCGATCCCGCAGTGCAGGCGGCCGCTTCGGTACCGCTCGACTGGCCCCGCGTCGCGCAGATCGTCAACCGTCACCGGGTGTGGGGACTGGTGGCGGACGCGGTGCGCAGCGCCCGGATCGCACCGCCGCTGGAGATCGACCGCCTGTTCGCCGAGCGCGGCGGTCAGATCGCGCGGCGGAACCTGGGCGCCACCGCCGAGACCCGCCGGCTCGGCCGGATGTTGGACGCAGCCGGGATCGACTGGATCACCTTCAAGGGCCTGCCCATGGCGATCCAGGCCTATGGCACGCTCAGCGTGAAATCGGCCAACGACATCGACATCCTGGTCGGCCGCAAGGACATCGCCCGCACCGCCGAACTGCTGCGCGACGCGGGCTATATCCGCTTCAGCCCCGGCCCCGAAGTGGCGGACGACCAGGTCGCCGCCTGGATGGAATTTTCCAAGGAGACCGGATGGCGGCATCCCGGCTCCGGGCTGATCGTCGAACTGCACGGCCGGCTTCTGCAGAACCCTGCGCTATTGCCCGATGCTGTACTCGAGTCGCCGCGCAAGCAGATGACGATCGCGCCGGGCATCGTCGTGCCGACGCTGGGCGACGAACTGCTGTTCCCCTATCTGTTCGCGCACGGCGCCCATCATGGCTGGTTCCGCCTGAAATGGCTGGCGGACATGGCGGCGTTGCTGGGCAATGACGCTGCCGGCCCCGAGGCGCGCTATCGCGACGCGCAGCGTCATGGCGTGGGCCGCTGCGCCGCCCAGGGCCTGGTGCTGATGCACGAATGGCTGGGCCTCGACCTGTCGCCGGAGTTCGCCGCCGAGTTGCGACGCGACCGCGCACATCGCCGGCTGGTCCGCGTCGCCAAGAATTGCCTGGCAGGCGAGTTCGAGGCGACCGAACATGCGAGCCCGACTGCCCGGACGATGCTGCCGGTGCTGATGTCGGGGCTGATGCTGCGCCCTGAGATCGGCTACAAGCTGAGCGAACTGGGATCGCTGGCGGCCAATCCGGCCGACCGTGCGACGGGACGGCTGCCCAAGGGGCTGGGGTTCCTCTACCCCGTGCTGGGCGGCGTGCGATGGAGCGGGCGGATGCTGGGGCTGAAGGCATGATCGAGGCGCGGCGGGTCAAATCGATCTTGGGCGGCTCGGCCGGCAATCTGGTCGAATGGTATGACTGGTATGCCTATGCCGCCTTCACGCTATATTTCGCCCCGCACTTCTTTCCCAAGGGCGACCAGACCACCCAGTTGCTGAACACCGCCGCGGTGTTCGCGGTCGGCTTCCTGATGCGGCCGATCGGCGGTTGGCTGATGGGCATTTACGGCGACCGCCATGGCCGCAAGGCGGGGCTGACGCTGTCGGTCACGTTGATGTGCGCCGGATCGATGATCATTGCGCTGACGCCCGGTTACGAGACGATCGGGGTGGCGGCACCGACCCTGCTGGTGATCGCGCGGCTGATGCAGGGCCTGTCGGTCGGCGGCGAATATGGCGCGAGCGCGACCTATCTGTCCGAGATGGCGGGCAAGAACCATCGCGGCTTCTTCTCCAGTTTCCAATATGTGACGCTGATCTCGGGCCAGCTCGTCGCGCTGCTCGTGCTGCTGGTGCTGCAGAATGTGATGAGCGAGGCCGCGCTCGATTCCTGGGGCTGGCGGATCCCCTTCGCGATCGGCGGCGTACTCGCGGTGATCGTCTTCTGGCTGCGTCGCGGCCTGGCCGAGACCGAGAGTTTCGAGCGCAAGGGCAAGGCAAGGTCGAGCTTCGGCGCACTGATCACCCAGCATCCGCGCGAGGCGGCATTGGTCATGCTGCTGACCGCGGGCGGCACGCTCGCCTTCTATGCCTATTCGATCTATCTCCAGAAATTCCTGGTCAACACCTCTGGCTTCGACCGCGCGACCGCGTCGCAGATCAACGCAGCGGCATTGTTCGCGTTCATGCTGATCCAGCCGCTGGGCGGCGCCCTTTCCGACCGGATCGGGCGCAAGCCGCTGATGGTCGGCTTCGGCGTGCTGGGGGTGCTGGCGACCTATCCGATCTTCGTCACGCTCGAGACGGTGGATGACCCGATGATCGCCTTCGCGCTGATGCTGGGCGCGCTGGTCATCGTCACCGGCTACACCTCGATCAATGCAGTGGTGAAGGCCGAGATGTTCCCCGCGCATATCCGCACGCTGGGCGTCGCCCTGCCCTACGCCGTCGCCAATGCGATCTTCGGCGGCACCGCCGAATATGTCGCGCTGCAGTTCAAGGACTGGGGCTGGGAACGCGGCTTCTACTGGTACGTCACCGCGATGATCGGCGTGTCGTTGATCACCTATCTGCGGATGCGCGACACCCGTAAACACTCGCAGATCCTGGAGGACTGAGCGGCCCCGCGCGTCAGGCGATCAGCCCGCTGCCCTTTGCCGCGAGCACCCGGCCGATCGAGTCGAACAGCGCGTCCATCGCCACCGGCTTGAACAGCACGTCATCGGCACCCGCGACCATGCAGCGTTCGCGCAGATCGGCGCCGGTGTCGGCGGTGACGACGATCACCGGCAGTTGGCCTTTTTCGTCGTCTCGGGCCCGGATGTGGCGGATCGCCTCGATCCCGTCCATCCCCGGCATGCGCAGGTCCATCAGGACGACGTCGAACTGCTCATATTCGATCCGCGCCAGTCCTTCCTCGGCGATCGAGGCTTCCGCCATCGTCGCGCCGGCCACGTCGAGCATGTCCTTCACGACCCGGCGATTCATCGGATCGTCCTCGATGAAGAGGATATTCATTCACGGTGCCCCTTTGGGGTCTGACAGTTTGATGCGACCTTCATTCGCGGCCCGCTATCGTCTCAAGCCGCCCGCGAAACAAGCTTTCCCGCCCGCAGGCGACAGGAATTTTCACCCTCCGATGCCACGATCGCCGCGATCAGATCCGGCCCGGACACAGGTTTTTCAATGACTTGATCAACATTGCTATTGCGAACCAGAATCTCCAGCTCTGATGTTGGCCTCGCCCAGAGCACCACGACACGGGCTTCCGCGACCGACGCTGCGGCTGTCATCGATGCCAGTGCCGCGGGAACATCGCCGGTGCCGGCTTTCAGGATCGCCTCGTCGATCAGCAGATGCGTCGCGCCGCCTTCCCCCAGAGCTGCGATCGCCTCATCGGCGGTCGTCAGGAAGCGGACGGCGCCGAACCGCGGCTGGAGCACCGCACGCAGCAACGCCCGGGCGATCGGGTTGCGATCCAGCACCAGTACCGTGCCGCCCCCTGTGTCGGGCGCGGGAGTCGACGGAGCCTCGGCCAGCGCCAGCGGAAGATCGACGGTGAAGACCGACCCGGCGCCGTCGCCGTCATCGACACGGATGTCGCCGCCCAGCGCGCGAGCAAGATTGCGGCAGATGGTAAGGCCCAATCCGGTGCCCCCGAAGCGGCGGGTCGTCCCAGAATCCGCCTGACGGAAAGACTCGAAAATCTCCTCTCGCTTTCCCGCGGGAATGCCGATCCCGGTGTCGGCGACGATGATGTGCAGGCGCGCGTCTCCGCCCTCGCCCTTGGCCAGCACACGCAGCGACACCCCGCCCCGCTCGGTAAACTTGATGGCGTTCGAGAGCAGGTTGAAGATCACCTGCCGCAGGCGTGACGCGTCGCTCTCGATCCACTGTGGTGCAGCGTCGACGTCGAGATCGAAGGACAGCCCCTTGGCGCGCGCCTGCTCCGCCCAGATCCTGGTCACGTCGCGGCACATCGCGGCCAGGTCCATCGGGGCCGCCTCGATCGACAGATTCCCGGTCTCCATCTTCGCGACATCCAGGATGTCGTCGACCAGGCTGCGCATGGTCATTCCGGCGTCGTGCACGACCCCGATCCGCTCGCGCGTCTGCCCCGCCACGCTTGCGTCGCGCAGCATGACCTGCGTCATGCCGAGGATTCCGTTCAGCGGCGTGCGGATCTCGTGGCTGGTCGTCGCCAGAAACTCGGTCTTTGCCTTGAGCGCCTTCTCCAGCGCCTCGTTGGTCTGGTTCAGCACGATATTGGCAGCGCGAACCTGATTACGGCTGCGACGGATGGACAGCAGCGCGACCGCCAGCGTGATCAGGAGCACCAGCGCGCCGACACCGATCGACAGGAACAGGGTGCGCTGGAACTCGGCCGCACGGGTCGCCTGATCGGCGCGCAGCGTCGCGATCTGCGTTTCCTTGTTGGCGTAGTTGAACTGGGCAGCGGCAAGCGCAGTGCTCGCGTTCGTGGCAACCGTGGCGGCCTCGTCGGTCAGCCGGCGCAGCGCCTCGAGGTGACGCAGCGATTGCCGCATCTCGCCGTTTTCGCGGTAGATCTGATAGGCATAGAGGTGGGCCGTCCTGAAATCCCCGGTGGTCCGGGTCACGTCGACCCCGGCGAAGCGCTGGCGGATCAGGCGGGCGGCCCGCGCATGATCGCCGCGCATATAGGCGAGCCGCGCCGCGGTCACGAGCAGCGTGCCTCGGACGCTCTGGCCATCCGCCCCCCGGACCAGGGCGAAGCCGCGGGCAAGCGTCGTGCGGGCCTCATCTAGCCGACCGGCCTCGACCTGGTTGCGCGCGATATTGCCGAGGATTCGCGCCTCGAGCGGCTGGTTGCCCTGCGCGCGCGCGATCGTGAGCGCGCGCTCATATTCGCGCTGCGCCTCGTCATAGCGGTCGAGTTCGATCAGGACGTTGCCACGACTGTTGTGCAACGTCAGCGACAGTGCCGGGTCGCCTGAATAGAGCTCGGCCGCCCAGCGATAATAGCGCTCGGCGCTCGCATGATCATTGGCGGCGAGGTACAGGCCCGCGATATAATGATAGGCGAGCGCCTGGCTGCGCGCTTCCTTAAGCGCCTCGAAGATGCGGAAGGCGCGCTGGTAGCTGGCGAGCGCCTGCGCAGCCCGGCCGTCGTCCATCTGCAGCGATCCTAGCGACAGCAGCAGGTCTCCGCGCAGCTTGATCGGTTCCGGGATCGACGCGATGTCGGTCAGCGTCTGGGCAATGATCGGACGGGCCAGCACGATCTGGTTCAGCCGAAGATAGGCCTCGCTGGTCAGCCAGCGTGCGGTGGCGATCGCAAGCGTGCGCTCGCGACCTTCCGGGAGCCGGCGCGCCAGCATCTCGGCCGAAGCGGCAAGCCGCAATCCCTGCGCCGGGTTAGCGACCATGGTCGACCGAGCACGGTCCAGAGTGATTTCGACCGGGGCGCGCGGCGATACCATCTGGGCGACTGCAGGGGCAGTCGACGCCAGCGCGACGCTCAGTGCCAGCGCGGCAAAAAGGGATCGGATGGCCCGCATCTCGTCACTCCTGACAGATGGGGATTAAGACAGGCCTAATGACCGGGTAAGGATTTACGGCTCAGGCGCGCTTCCAGAAGCTCTCCGGGCGCACGAAGGTCGGGCTGCCATACGCCCCTTCAAAGAGGGAATTGTCTTCCAGGAACTTGCTGAATGCGTCGAAGCCGAGCGGGCGCGAGATGAGGAATCCCTGCACCATGTCGCACCCCATCACCGTGAGGAGAGCGAGCGCAGACGGGGTCTCGACCCCTTCCGCGACGACTTCCATTTCGAGTGCGTGCGCCAGATCGATCGTCGAGCGGACGATCAGGGGATCGCGATTGCTGCTGGTCAACTGCATCACGAACATCTTGTCGATCTTCAGCTCCTTCGCGGGGAGCTTTTTCAGATAAGCAAGCGACGACAGTCCGGCACCGTAATCGTCGATCGCCAGGGTGACCCCGATATCGGCGAAGCGCTGGAGATGGCGGATCGCGCTGTCCGGATCGCGGATCACCGCGGTCTCGGTAATTTCGAAACCGATGCGCGCGGCGCCGTCGCCGACGATACCGCATGCGGCCTCGACAAAGTCGGTATCGGCGAGGAGCAGCCCGGAAATATTGATGAACAGCGTCAGGTCATGCCCTTCGGCGGACAGGCGTTTCTGGTCGGCTATGACCTGTCGCAGGGTCCATAGGGTCAGCGCCGCGATCTCGCCCGCCTGCTCCGCAACCGCAATGAAGTCCCCCGGCAGGATCAGGCCCCGCTCGGGATGCTGCCACCGCACCAGAGCCTCGGCGCTGGCGATCTCGCGGCGGCGGACATGGACCTTGGGCTGATATTGCAGGAAGATCTGCCCGTCCGCCATTGCCGCGGGCAGTTCGCGCATCAGGGTCAACCGGTCGAACGCGAGATCGAGCCGCGCCAGGTCGAGCACGACCGTGCGCCGTTCGGCAAGCGCCTGCTCCAGCGCCGATTCAGCCGCCTCGGCCAGTCGCACCTCGTCGCAGTCGATCGCCGGGCGGACCGCCAGACCGATGCCCAGATCGACCTTGTACGCCTCGCCGTCCAGGATCAGCGGTTGCTGGAACCGCCGGCGAACGGCATCGACATGATCGGCCGCGGTCTGCAGGCTCTCGCGCTCGAAGCTCAATTCGACGGTCGCGCGCCCGGCGATAGCGATCCGCATGTCGGGGAACAGGTCGGCGATTCGCTCGGCAACGTCGCGAATCAGAGCGTCCGTGCGCGGCCTCCCGAGGTGACGGCGCAGCGTCGCGAAATTCTCGATCTGGCAAAGCGCGAGCGCCCTGCTGAACCGTTCGGCGGCATAGCGGGCCGGAAACTCGGGCGGCACGCCATCGGTCGATTGCGCAGCGGGTCGCTGTCCGTCCGAAGGCGGAAATGCGTCGTTGGCGGACGCGGGGGGCTCGCACGATGCCGACATCTCGGCGCCCGGATAGTCCGGGAGTCGTGAAAGAAGGCTTAAACGCGCCGCAATGACGTCATCGGCTCGTCGCGCAACGGCCGTTGCTCCGATTGCCTGATGGTTAAAATCTTATTAACGATCCCGGTGCGCGCTCTGCGCACGATGGGAGAATCACCGTGACCTTCTTGTTCAACCTGCTTTTCCGCGACGGTGCCGGCGGCGATCAGATTCGCCCGCTGTAAGACGAGATCAGTCTTCCGGACCGGCAGCGCCACGCTCGTACAGCGATCGTGCCGAAGGCTGGTCCGGACGCGTTCAGAGCCGCGGGCGCGCCTGCGGCTTTTTAATTCCAGGTCTGAAGCGGTTACGGTCGTCGCTTTTCCGGGTGAGCCGACAGAATAAGCTCGCCACGCAACTGCCATGATCTTGTCTTAGGCTCTCGATAGGGTAGATGCTGAGCCGTCTGCTCGACAAAACTCATCACAATGTAGGGGGATTTGCATTGCGTATCGCGATGATCGGCACCGGCTATGTCGGACTCGTTTCGGGAGCCTGCTTTTCCGATTTCGGACATGAAGTCGTCTGCGTCGACAAGGATGCGCGCAAGATCGAGCTGCTGCATCAGAATGTGATGCCGATCTACGAGCCCGGCCTCGCCGAACTCGTCGCATCGAACGTGAAGGCTGGCCGCCTGTCATTCACCACCGATCTCGCCGAAGGGGTAAAGGACGCGGACGCCGTGTTCATCGCCGTCGGCACGCCCAGCCGCCGCGGCGACGGTCACGCCGACCTCTCCTATGTCTTCGCCGCCGCCGAGGAAATCGCGCACGCGCTGACCAAGCCGAGCGTCATCGTCACCAAGTCGACCGTCCCGGTCGGCACGGGAGACGAGGTCGAGCGCATCATCGCGAAGATCGCCCCGCAAAGCGGCGCCAAGGTCGTTTCCAATCCGGAATTCCTGCGCGAAGGCGCCGCGATCGAGGACTTCAAACGTCCCGACCGCGTGGTCGTCGGCACCGACGACGAGGACGCGCGCGAGGTCATGCGCGCCATCTATCGTCCGCTGTCGCTCAACCAGAACGCCCCCGTCCTGTTCGTCGGCCGCCGCACGTCCGAGCTGATCAAATACGCCGCCAACGCCTTCCTGGCGGTGAAGATCACCTTCATCAACGAGATTGCGGACCTGTGCGAACAGGTCGGTGCGAACGTCCAGGAAGTGTCGCGCGGCATCGGCATGGACAACCGCATCGGCTCGAAGTTCCTCCATGCCGGTCCCGGCTATGGCGGCTCGTGCTTCCCTAAGGACACGCTGGCGCTGATGAAGACCGCCGACGACAATGATACGCCGCTGCGTATCGTCGAGGCGACCGTCCAGGTGAACGACGCCCGCAAGCGCGCCATGGGTCGCAAGGTCATCAAGGCGATGGGCGGCGACGTGCGCGGCAAGACCGTCGCGATCCTCGGCCTGACCTTCAAGCCCAACACCGACGATATGCGCGACGCCCCCAGCCTCGCCGTGATCCAGGCGCTGCAGGACGCGGGCGCGACGGTGAAGGCCTATGATCCCGAAGGCGTGGAACAGGCCAGCAAGATGCTGACCAATGTCGAGTTCACCGACAGCCCCTATGTCGCAGCCGACGGCGCCGACGCGCTCGTGATCGTCACCGAATGGGACGAGTTCCGCGCGCTCGATTTGGGCCGCATGGCGAAGATCCTGAAGGCGCCGCTGCTCGTCGATCTGCGCAACATCTATCCGATCGAGGAAGCCAAGCGCGCCGGCCTGACCCTCGTCGGGATCGGCCGCGGCGCGGCGTAATCGGGATCGGCCGGGACCGGATGGCGCCCGCCGCCATCCGATCCCCGACTCCCCTGCTACCGCGTCCCGAGCCGCTGCCCATCATAGCGCGACGCGCGGATCGGGGCCCACCAGTCGCGATTTGCGAGATACCAGTCGACCGTCGCCGCCAGACCGGTTTCGAACCGCTCGACTTGTGACCATCGCAGCTCGCGCTCGATCTTGCCGGAATCGATCGCATAGCGACGGTCGTGCCCCGGCCGGTCGCCGACGAACTCGATCAGGTCGCGGTGTCCGCGCTCTCCGGTGCGGTCGTCGATCAGCGCACAGATCGCCTCGACTACCTGCAGATTGGATCGCTCGGCACGCCCGCCGACCAGATAGGTCTCTCCGACCGCTCCCCTGTCGGCGATCAGAAGCAGCGCGCGGGCGTGATCCTCGACGTGCAGCCAGTCGCGGACATTCGAACCGTCACTATAGACGGGCAGTCGCCGGCCCTCGATCGCATTGAGGATCGTGAGCGGAATCAGCTTCTCCGGAAATTGCCACGGCCCGTAATTGTTCGAGCAGTTCGAGAGCAGCACCGGCAGACCATGGGTGCGTCCCCAGGCGCGCACGAAATGGTCGCTGGCTGCCTTCGACGCCGAATAGGGCGAAGAGGGGTCGTATCCGCTCGCTTCGGTGAAGACGCTGCCATCGAAGGGCAGATCGCCAAAGACCTCGTCGGTCGAAATGTGATGGAAGCGGAAATTGCGCGCGCCGCCCTCGCCCCGCCAATAATCGAGCGCGACCTCGAGCAGGCGCACGGTGCCGACGACGTTCGTCTCGATAAAGGCGGCCGGACTGTCGATCGATCGGTCGACATGCGTTTCCGCCGCCAGGTGCATGATCGTCTCGACCCGCTCCTCGCGCAACAGCTGCGCAACCAGCGCCGCATCGGCGATATCGCCATGCACGAAGCGATAGTGCGGCGATCCGTCCAGCATCGCGACCGCGGCCGGATTGCCGGCATAGGTCAGCGAATCGAGATTGATCACCCGCCGACCCTGCGCGACGAGCAGCCGGCAGACAGCCGACCCGATAAAGCCCGCGCCCCCGGTGACCAGGATCGCGTCAGCCACGCCGAGCCTCCTTGCGCCCCGACATCTTCGCTATGGCCGGAGGCTTCCACGGCCTTCTCTTGGAGTCATCGCGCTTCTCGGCGCGCGGGCGTCTGCAGACGATCATCGTACCCATCTACACGCACCGCAAGAACTGCCCAATCGCCAGCGTCGCATGGCGCGAGAGCCGTGGGCGGGGCCGCTCGCACCGTCCGCCCGGCGCATCGCTCACGGGAAATCGCGAAGGTGGCGACAGCCGGTTGCAGCGGCCCTCGCCCCCGCCTAAAGCCGGCCCGCGAGCGAGGGACAAACATGAAGAATTTCGCGTTGATCGGTGCAGCGGGCTATATCGCGCCGCGCCACATGACGGCCGTGCGGGACACCGGCAACCGCATCGCCGTTGCCTATGACGTCAACGACAGCGTCGGTATCATCGACAGCTATTTCCCCGATGCGGACTTCTTCACCGAGTTCGAGCGGTTCGACCGGCACATCTACAACCTCACCCGCGGCCCCGCCGGCCAGGCGATCGACTATATGTCGATCTGCTCGCCCAATTATCTTCACGACGCGCATTGCCGCTTCGCGATGCGCAGCGGCGCCGACGCGATCTGCGAGAAGCCGATCGTCCTGAACCCGTGGAATCTCGACGGCCTGCTCGAGATGGAGCAGGCGACCGGCCAGCGCGTCCACACCATCCTTCAGCTGCGCCTGCATCCGGCGATCGTCGCGCTGCGCGAAAAGGTGCTGGCCGGCCCGCGCGACACCAAGCATGAGGTCGACCTGACCTACATCACCTCGCGCGGCCACTGGTACATGCAGTCGTGGAAGGCTGACGTCTCCAAGTCGGGCGGCATCGCTACCAATATCGGCGTCCATTTCTTCGACATGCTGCACTTCATCTTCGGCGATCTGCAGTCGAACGAGGTCCATTGGCACGACGCCGCCCATGCCGCGGGCTATCTCGAATATGAGCATGCCCGGGTCCGCTGGTTCATGTCGATCGATATCGACGACGTTCCCGCCGAGGCGCGCAACCGCGGTCAGCGCACCTGGCGATCGATCACCGTCGATGGCGACGAGATCGAGTTCTCGGGCGGCTTCACCGACCTGCACACCCGGTCCTACGAGGAAATCCTCGCCGGCCGCAGCTTCGGTCTCGAGACCAACCGGACCGCAGTCGAGGCGGTGGCGAATATCCGAAGCGCTGCGGTTGTCCCGAACGCGTCGGTCGAACACCCCTTCGTCGCCCGGCTGCGCTGAGCAGTCCCCTAAATTAAAATGGTCGCATCAATTTGCGGCCAGCCTAGACACTTAGATCTCGACCGGGGTGTCATTAATTGTTCACCCCGGCGTTCTTGACGCCGGGGTGAACAGCCGAAACTGGTATCACCAGGGCATGTCGGGAGACACGCCGCATCCGCTCTGGCCCGCCCAGATCATGCAGATGGGCCCTTCGTACCACATCCAGACACGATTGGCAGGATCGCTCGGCGCATCGCCCGGGTCAGGGCAATTGTTGTTGGTCTGCGTATCGAAACACTGATTGGGAGTTGCATAACCCAGTTGAGCGTAGCTCTGCACACAATATTGAGCGACGCTCTTGCAGGTTTCGGGACTTAGCTGATCGTCCGCTCGCGCGGTCGAGGCGAGAGCAAACATTGACAGGATAGCCAGATTTGCCTTCAGCGCTATTCGAGACATTCTCACTCCTTCCTCGTTGAGACGTCGAATTAGGGTAGAACGCGCGTCTCGGAGTCAACATGAATTGATTCCAAATCCGAATGAAACTCTATGAACATCAAGCTGTTGGCACACGATGCTGAGACCTGTAGAATTTAGCGAAGCTGACATTCGGCGCCCCATGGATAGAATATGCTTCACGCTCTTCTCATCGCGATGACGTCGCATCACGAACACCCACCCGCCCCGACAAGTCCGGTCGCGATCGTCTCTCTGGTCGCCCACGACAACGGCATGACCTGTACGCGTGACGGCCGCTGGTGCGTATCGCTGGTCCCCGTCGAGGATGGCGCGCGTCCCGTCGTTCGCGCCGGCGGCGGCCGTGCTGCCACAACCGCCGATCGCAAGGGCGAGGACGGGACATCCTCGGTCTGGCCCCGGCTCGTCATCCTCGGCGACGGTCGCTTCTTGGCCGGTGTCCAGACCGACTTTAGCACCGGCTATTCGGGCGGGGGCGGCAACGCGACCCAGGTCCAGCTCTATGAGGTCGTCCTCGGCAAGCCGGGCGGCCGCGCCGTTCTCGATCAACCGATCCGCGCCTCGCTGATCATTCGTGCCTGCTTCAGCGAGAAGGACAGCGCGAAGCGCCTGGATGCCTGCCACGACGAATATGGCTTCTCCGCGCGGATCGGGATCGTCCCGGGCAGCACCGGGCGGCTGCCGATCCTTTCCTACACCACCAGCGCCTGGGCCTTTCCGCGCGGCGCCTCGCGCTCCAGCGACTCCACCACTCGCCCGCCGCTGCGCAAGCGCGATCTCGTCCGCGAGGCCGATCCGAAATGCAGCTTCACCCGGCGCTTCACCTATGACACGGCAACGGGCAGCTATCGTCCCGACCAGCCCCTGCCGGCCTGCGGCGACTATACCGAGCTCTGATCCACCCCGACGGTTCAGCCCGCCGGCAGGATCTTCTTCCAGCGTGCATCGAGCTGGGTCTGGCCGGACCCGCTCTTGATCCGCGACACCAGCGACAGGCCGCGCAGCGTCACCGTGTGACCGCTCAGGAACTTGCCCGAAATCGAATAGCCGATGTCGTAAAGCGCGACATCTTCATGCGGCTCGCCATTCACCACGAAGCGGGTGGTGATCACCACCGGCAGCCGCTCGTCGCCCCGGCTGTCGTCCGGCAGCTTGGCCGCGTTGCGTGCCTTTTGCAGCGCGCTCTCGAACCACGACGCCTCGATGCGGGGCTCCCCGGTCGTCTCGGCGGCCGACACCTCCAACGCGGAGGGAAACAGGATCTTCTGGCTCTGAACCGACTGGTCCTCCGACGCCGGTTTCAGCTCGAGCGCCCGCTTGCCGCTCTCGCTGGCCGTCAGGACGAGCGTTGCCGCCTTGGCCGAGGCACGCTGCGCATCCGCCTCCTTGATCGCCTTTGTCTCGCCGCGCTCCGCCCAGTTGTTGTACAGCGTCAGGCCGGAGATGATGACCGCCACCACCGCCAGGATCTCGCCCAGCGTGATCCAGCGCCGCCGGATGGCTGCGGACTCGGCCGCATCGGCCCGGGCCTGGGCATTGGACTCGGGCGATCCGGTGTCGCCGCCGGGAGCTGAAGGGGGAGTCGTCACGCCGGCGGTTCCATCACCTGAAGCGATGGCCGTCAAGCGATAGCGATCCGCGACCGGCTGGACTCTCGCGCACCGTTTGATTGCGTGCCTGCGTAGTTCCACGGACTCAACCGCAAGGCCCATGCAGAATAGGGTGAAGACGGGCTCGTTTTCTCCCTTTACGGGCCCAGCGCGCGGACAGTGCGCACGCCGCTTCCCTTCGCCCGGGGAGCGGCAGCAGGGGCAAGCCGGAGTCGCACT
Source organism: Sphingomonas sp. BL-S-25 (assembly GCF_055521555.1). Taxonomy (NCBI): domain Bacteria; kingdom Pseudomonadati; phylum Pseudomonadota; class Alphaproteobacteria; order Sphingomonadales; family Sphingomonadaceae; genus Sphingomonas; species Sphingomonas sp. BL-S-25. The sequence goes on along the minus strand of NZ_CM145486.1, from coordinate 3,187,244 downwards.
CGATCCCCGCGGCTTCGGCTTGTACCCGTCAACAGGATAGGTTGTTGATTCGTCGCAACTTCCGGCTAGGCTCCGCGCGAATGTCAGTGCCGGGGACCCCAATCGAACCATTGCCGACGGGCGAGGATGAGTTCCGCCTGATCGCGGACAGCGCACCGGTCGCGGTATGGGTCACCCGACTCAATCGCCAGCGTAGCTTCGTCAACCGCGCCTATGTCGACTTTGTCGGCGTTCCGTACGAAGAGGCCCTGACTTTCGACTGGCGCAACATCATTCATCCCGACGATGCAGCCCGACTGCTGCAGGAATCGATCGCGGGCGAGGCCAGCCTGCAAACCTTCTCGCTCGTCGGCCGCTATCGACGCGCCGACGGCAGCTGGCGCTGGCTTCACTCCACCTCATCCCCGCGCTGGGATGCCGAGGGACGCCATATCGGCTTCATTGGCACCGCGCACGACGTCACCGAAGCCAAGGAAGCCGAACTCGCGCTGCGCGACCGCGAGGCCCAATTGTCCGCCTATATCAGCCAGTCGACCGCAGGCTTCGCGCAGGTCGATCTCGACGGGCGCTTTACGCTGGTCAACGACCGTTTCTGCGAGATCATCGGCTTCAGCCGCGACGCACTGATGGGTCGCACGATGCTGTCGATCACCCATCCGGACGACGTCGCTCGCAACACCCGACTGTTCGAGCGCGCGGTAGCCGACGGCACGCCATATACCCATGAAAAGCGCTATATCCGCAGGGATGGCGGGATCGTCTGGGTCAACAATACCGTCTCGGTCATTCGCCGGCCGGACGGCGAACCGTTCGGTGTGCTCGCGGTCGTACTCGACGTCACCCAGCGCCGCGCGCACGAGGAGGCGCTGCGCAAGGGCGAGGAAACGCTCCGCCTCGCGGTCGAGGGCGCCGGCATGGCGATCTGGGAGCTCGATCTGTCGACCATGCAGGGGCAATGGTCGACCAACCGGTTCGACCTGCTCGGCCTGCCGCGCACGCCCGACCTGAGCGGCACGGTAGAGGACTGGATCGACCGGATCGTAGTCGAGGACCGCGCCACCGCGCGCAACGCGCTCCAGCGCTGCATCGAGACCGGCGAGCGCTATACGATCGAATATCGCATCCGCCGCGCCGATACCGGTGAGGAACGCTGGCTGCGCAGCCATGGCAGCCGCGTCGACTATGGCGACGACCGTCCCAGCCGGTTTGTCGGCATCTCGTTCGACGTGACCGAGCGCAAGCATGCCGAGGAGGAACTGCGCGAGAGCGAGCAGCGATTCCGCACCATCTTCGAGGAGGCCAACGACTTCCTCATCACGACCACACTCGACAATCGAATCACCAGTGTGAACCCCGCCGTTCTCTCTGCGCTCGGCTATTCGCTCGACGAAGTGCTCGGCCGCTCGATCGGCGATTTCATGACGCCCGACCAGTTCGAGATCAGCATGGATGCGTTCGACCGCAAGCTGCGCCTTGGCGGCTCGACGCGACTGACGCTCAGGGTGCGCGCGAAGAATGGCGAGGAGCGGATCTGGGAGATCAACTCGCGCCTGACAATGGACGATCAGGGCCGACCCGAGGCGCTGCACGCGATCGGGCGCGACATGACCGAGGCCAAGCGTGCGGAGGCGCATCAGCGGCTGCTGATCGACGAGCTCAACCACCGGGTGAAGAACACCCTCGCCATCGTCCAGGGCATCGTCCAGCAGACGTTCAAGGCGGACGCCGATCCGGTGCTGGCGCGCGCCGCGTTCGAGGGTCGGCTCGCCGCGCTGTCCGAGGCGCACAACCTGCTGACGCGCGAGCATTGGGGCCCGGTATCGATCGCGCGCATCATCCATGACGCCGCCGCGCCGCATGGCGGGGAAAGCGGCCGGTTCGAGCTGGAGGGCCCCGACCTCACCATCGCGCCCAAGACCGCGATCAGCCTTGCGCTCGCGATCCACGAGCTTGCGACCAATGCCGTGAAGCACGGCGCGCTGTCTGTGCCGGAAGGGCGGATCGGCATCAGCTGGACCACAAGCGACGGCCCCGATCCGCGGCTTCGTCTGACCTGGACCGAACGCGATGGCCCCGCAGTTTCCACGCCGAAGGGACGCGGTTTCGGCACCCGCATGATCGAGCGCGGCCTTGCCGCCGAACTTGGTGGGAAGGTGTCGATCGACTTCGCACCCACGGGCCTTGTCTGCACCGTCGATGCGCCGCTGCCGGAGCGCGAGTCATGACCGCACTCGAGGGGCTCCGCGTCCTGGTGGTCGAGGACGAGCCGATCGTCGCCATGTGCCTCGAGGATATTCTCGAGGCGCTTGGCTGCGTGACGATCGGTCCGGCCGCGCGCCTGGCCGAGGGACTGGAACTGGCGCAGGCAGGCGGCCTCGACGCCGCGATCCTCGACATCAATCTGGGCAGCGAGCGCAGCACCGCGATCGCCGCACTGCTGCGCGACCTCGCCGTCCCTTTCGCCTTTGCCAGCGGCTATGGTGCCGTGCCCGAGGGGTTCGAAAGCCAGGCGCTGATCGAGAAACCCTATCGCGGCCACGATATCGAGGCGGCACTTGCCCAACTGATCGGGTGACCGCCCCGGCGGTGCGGCTCAGGCAGCGACCGCGCCCGCCACGTCATTGGCCTGCTGCAGTGCCGCCGACACCGCCGCGTCGCGAACCTCCTCGCCCAGCGCCAGCCCTTCGGCGATCACGAATTCGGGATGGGTTATGCCGATGAAGGCGAGCACGCCGCGCAGATAGGTCTCGGCATGTTCCAGCGGCGCGGCCGGACTGCCGGGCGTGTAGATGCCACCGCGGGCAAGCGCGACGATCACCCGCTTTCCGCCGGCCAGTCCTTCCGGACCGCCCTCCCCGTAGCGAAAGGTCCGCCCCGGAATCAGGATCCGGTCGATCCAGGCCTTCAGCTGGGTCGGGATGGTGAAATTATACAGGCCGGTGCCGATCACGACGATATCGGCATCCACGAACTCGCTGGCGATCGCGTCCGCCTCGCCGCCGGCCAGGTCACCCGGCAGCAGGTGTCCGATCGGATCGGCGACCAGGTCGCGGCGGATCAGGGTCAGGTCGGGCCGGTCGGACAACAGACGCTCGACAATGGCTGCGGAAATGGCGCGGCTGGCAGAACGATCGCCCTGGATGCCGGCATCGATATGGAGAAGCTTCATTGGTTCACCCGGTCAATATTGTTGACCAGGACCATCTATGAGACCACCTAGAGTCCGCCAAGAACGCATATTTTCAGGACCAGGTCATATGAATGTGCCCAGCCAGCCGATGACGGCACATGTCGATTGTCGCGGGGTCAGCGAGATCCTCGGCAGGATCGGCGACAAATGGACCGTGCTCGTGGTCATGTCGCTGAACGAACAGCCGCGCCGCTTCAACGACATCAAGCGCCGCGTCGGCGGCATCTCGCAACAGATGCTGACCCGCACGCTCAAGATGCTGGAACGCGACGGCATGGTCGCCCGCGACGTGCGCGACACCACTCCGCCCCAGGTCGAATATCGGTTGACCGAACTGGGCCGCTCGCTCGCCGATCCTGTCAATCAGCTTGGCGCCTGGGCCAATGCGAACCTGGCCGCGATCAACGGCAACCGCACCAAATACGACATGCGCAACGCCGAGGCCGGCTGAGCGCGCGGGCGCTACGGCCTGCCTGTCCCCCGCGCTGCCGGATCATTGCCGGCGTCAACGTCCCGCATCGGCTCTGGTCTGATAAATACGCTCTTGCGGGCGGCGGGCCGATCTATAGGGTCGCGCCGAAATCAATTTCCGGGGAGCGGACGATGGCGAAGCAAATGGCCTGGCGGCGGGTGGCATGGGTTGCGGGACTTGCGGGCGCGCTGATCGCGACCTCCGTCGCCTCTGCCCAGGACGCGGTTCCCGCACCCGATCCCAATACGATCCGCCCGTCGCAGGATCCCAACCGGACCGCCAACGGGCTGGCCAGGACGCCCCCCATGGGATGGAACAGCTGGAACAAGTTCGGCTGCAACATCAACGAGAAGATCGTCCGCGACGTCGCCGATGCGATGGTCCGGACGGGCATGCGCAATGCCGGCTACAGCTATGTCGTGATCGACGATTGCTGGCACGGCGTGCGCGATGCCAATGGCTTCATCACCGCCGACCCGGTCAAGTTCCCTTCGGGCATCAAGGCGCTGGCCGACTATGTCCATTCGCGCGGGCTGAAGTTCGGTATCTATTCGGACGCGGGGCGCAAGACCTGCGGCGGCCGTCCGGGCAGCCAGGGACATGAGTTTCAGGACGCGCTGACCTATGCGCGCTGGGGCGTCGACTATCTCAAATATGACTGGTGCAACACCGGCACCCGCAACGCCGAGGAAGCCTATGCGCTGATGTCCGACGCGCTGCGCTCGACCGGCCGCGACATCGTCTTCTCGCTGTGCGAATGGGGCAACAACCAGCCCTGGCTGTGGGGCAGCAAGATCGGCAATCTGTGGCGCATCTCGGGCGACATTACCGACAAGTGGGAGGGCAAATACGGCCATAGCTGGGGGATGCTCAACATCCTCGACATGGCCGAGCCGCTCTGGCCCTATGCCGGCCCCGGCCACTGGAACGACCCCGACATGCTCGAGGTCGGCAATGGCGGGATGAGCGATGCGCAATATCGCTCGCACTTCTCGCTGTGGGCGCTGATGGCCGCCCCGCTGATCGCGGGCAACGACATCGCCAATATGGATGAGGCGACCCGCAACATCCTGCTCAACCGCGAGATCATCGCGGTCAACCAGGACGCGCTGGGCGTCCAGGGCCGCCGCGTCTCGCGCGACGGCAACCGCGAGGTCTGGGTCAAGCCGCTCAGCGGCGGCGGCCGCGCCGTCATCCTGTTCAACCGCGGTGACGCCGAAGAGGCCATCGCGGTCGACTGGGAAGCGCTCGGCTACCCCGCGAGCCTGAAGGCCCGCATCCGCGACCTGTGGCAGCACCGCGACCTGAAGCCCGCGGCCGGCCGCTTCTCCGCGACCGTGCCGGCGCACGGGGTGGTGATGGTGAAGGTCCAGCCCTGATCCGGCGAACCTGACAATGGGGCGCCGCTCGCCGGCCGGCGCCCCCTCGCCTTCAGTGGCTGCGATAGGGTCCGAACACCGCCTTCACCCGCATGGTCTCGTCGGTGTCGTCGAGGACGAAGACGCGAAAGCTCGCCCCGCCCGGCGCGACGCGAATGACGACATGCCCCTGGGTGCTCGCGGCCTTGTCGATGCCGTAGGTAGTCCTGAAGGTCGCCGGCGACACGTTGGTGATGAAGATGTCGCGCTTGCCGGGCCAGATCGCGGTCGAGGTGAAGCGGGCAAAGCTGTTCACCGCCGGATGCCCTTCCGCCCGCGAGTCGATCACGATGACCTGCGGGCTCAGCGCGCGCAGGAAGGGCGCACTATTGGCATCCCAGCTGCCGTGATGATTGGCCTTCATCGCATCGACCGCGCCCGTCGCGACGCCGACCGCGGTCTCGACGTTCATCGGGTCCTCGCCCGGCGCGACCGCCTCCTCGCCCTTTACCGACAGGTCGCCGCCGCTGAAATAGTCGAATGCGCCATAGCTCAGGCGGAAGGCGATGCTCAGCTTGTTCTCGTCCGGGTAGCGATCGGGCTTGATGGAGGCCAGCGGCGGGATCAGGCCGCGCGTCGCATTGCCGCGGCCGGTCCAGACCACGCCGTTGGCGGCGATGTTGCGGATCGTCACCCCCGGATAGTCGCCCGGGCGGTGCAGCATCCTGATCTGATCGCTGCGGCCCGGCTCGAACCGCTCGACGCGCAGCCCGCGATTGGCGGACTGCCATTGAAGGAATTTGCGATAGTTGCGCATGTTGCGACCCGGGATAGGCGCCGGATAGGCATAGTCGGGCCAACCGCGGTCGAGGATGGTCCCGATCGGTACATGCTCGGCGACTTCGGTGATCCCGCTCAACTGATAGCCGCCCTGACGCGCCATCGGCGACCCCTCGACCACGGTGCCCATATGATCGCCGTGGAAATGCGAGATCATCGCATAATCGATCCGCTGCGCGCCCTGCGGCAGCACGCGCCGGACATAGCGCGCGACCCACTCGCCCGGGGCCCGCGTCGCGTCCGGCCGTGTCGGCAGCGTGAACGGCGCCTTCTCGTTCGTCTTGCCGCTGGCATCGACCAGCATGCTGGTGCCGTCGGGGAGGATCAGCAGCGACGCCTCGCCGCGACCGGTATTGATATGATGGATGTCGAGCTCGCCCGGCTGCCACTGGGGCAGCGGCTGGCCGACCACGACCGCGTCGCTGGCCGCATCCGACGTGGGAACGGCGGGTGCCGAGCCGGCGGGAATGGCTGCCGCCACGAGCGCAAAGGCGCCAGCGGAAAGCGAAGCTGCACGGCATAGCGCGCGGCGTCGACGGATAAGGACGGCTTTGGTCATGGCCGGATCCGCTTGCGCGCTCCCTTTTCCTGCCTGGGCATGGTCTGGTTTCCATCGGGGATCGGCGGCGGAGGCAAGGTCGTCGCCGCATCGCGTGCCTGGCTGAGCAGGCCGCCGGTGCCCGGCAGCAGCGGCACCCGCCCGGCCGGTTCACCGAAGCGCAGGGCCGCGGTCAGGTCGCCAAAGGTCCGGCGGCGCCAGTCGGAGATATTGGGCTCGCGCACGCCGGTGACGCGCTCGAGCAATTGCAGGACCGAAGTGTGGTCGAACGGATGGCTGCACACCCAGCCACCCGCGGTCCAGGGCGAGACCAGGATGCACGGCACGCGAAAGCCGCCGCCGATCGGTACCCCGTCGACGAACTCGCCCGGCGTGCCCGCCGGCGGCACCGGCGGCGCGACATGGTCGAACAGGCCGTCATTCTCGTCATAGTTCAGGATGAAGAGCGTCTTGGCCCACACGTCCGGATTGGCGGCCAGCGCGTCCAGCTTGCCCGCGATGAAGGCTGCGCCCGCCGCCGGCATCGACTCGGCGGGATGTTCGTTCGACTCCGCGCCGGGATAGATCCAGGACACGACCGGCAGCCGGTCGTGGATCGCATCATATTCGAACAGCCCTTCCTCGGCCTCGGGCATGCCCTTGACCGCCAGCGGCGAGCCGGCCGGCGCCTCGAGGAACTGGCCGAAATATTTGAACATGTTGTGGGCGCGTTTGCCCGGCGCGCCATGCTGGTAGATGCGCCAGCTGACCCCCGCCTCTTCCAGCCGCTCGGCATAGGTCTTCCACCGGAAGCCGCCCGGCGGCATCCTGTTGCGGGTAACCGGGCCGCCCCCCGTCCCCGCGGTGTCGATCATGCCCGTCAGATAATAGAGGCGGTTCGGCCAGGTCGGGCCCATCACCGACGAATGATAGGCGTCGCAGATGGTGAAGGCCTCGGCGAGCGCGAAGTGGAACGGGATGTCCTGCCGCTTGAAATAGCCCATGGTGTACGGACCCTTGGCGCCATCGGCCGCGCGGTGCGCCGGCAGCCACTGGTCCATCCGCCCGCCATTCCACGCCTGATGCTGCACCGACCAGGCATGGCTGGTCGACGGCAACCGCTGCGCCGCACTGGTGAAGCTGTCGAGGTGGAACGGCATCATATGGCCCGCCGGATTGTCCGGATCGGGCTGATGGAACACCGACTTTCCGCTCGCGAGCGTCAGCGCATCGGGATCGTCGAATCCCCGCACGCCTGACAGGGTGCCGAAATAATGGTCGAACGAGCGGTTCTCCATCATCAGCATCACCACATGCCGGATGTCGCGGATCGTCCCCGTCCGCCGTGGCGGCTGGGCCATCAGCTTCTGGACATTGGGCGGCATCAATGCCGTCGCCGCGGTCACCGAGGCGAGTTGCGCCGCGCTCACGACCAGCCGGCGGCGGGTGAAGGTGGATCGGGTGGTCACGAGCGATACTCCGTCGCCATTCGGGTCGGGGTTACAGGCGCGCGCGCAGGCCGATCGTGGCGGTGCGCCCGTTCATCACGTAGATCGCGCTGTGGTTGCCAATTCCCGCGGCCGCCGCGGCCGGGAACGCACTGCTCGGGACCTTCACATTATAGGGGGCGTTCAGCACGTTGTTCAGCGTGAAATAGGTCTCGAGACCGCGGGTCAGCTTGAACCTGCCCGATATCGTCATGTCGGTGCGCGCCTGGAACCAGGTCGGCGTGTCCGAGCGGTATTTGTCGTCGTTCCACAGCAGGTTGACGGCCAGCCGCACCGGCCCCTTGTCATAGGTCAGCGCCGCCGAGCCGATATTGGTGCCGACCCGCGGGATCGGGCGGTTGGGCTCATTGTGCATGAAAGCGCCGCGGATCGAGAGGCCGTCGAACGGCGCCGGCAGCCAGGTGAAGCTGTGCTGCAGCGACGCTTCCACGCCCTTGATCGTGGTCACGTCCTCCTGCGTGTAGGTCGAGAAGGCATAGCCGGCATAGATCGGGTCCGCGGCATAGGGAGCCAGCGCCGGGAGGTTCGCCGCCTCGGCAGCGCTATATTCCTTCTCGACCGCCAGACCCTTGATCCGGTTATAGTAGAAGCCGACGTTGAACAGCCCGACCCCGCGGAAATAATGCGACAGCCGGACCGACGCATTGTCGGACGTCGCCGGGGTCAGGCTGGGGTTCGGGACCGTCAGCAGCGGTCCTGCCGTCGTGCTTCCGGTCAGGCTTTCGGAAGGCGAGGTGCCGGCGGCATTGACGCCCGGGCGAAGCACCGTCCGGCTATAGCCCGCCTGGAGGTCGATGCTGCGACCGAAGGTGTAGCGCAGCGAGGCACTGGGGAAGAGGTTGAAATAATCGCCCTTCACCTGCTGCACGCCGTCACTGAACTGATAGTCGACGCACGGGAGCGTGGTGGCGATGCCGGTCGATGCGGTGATCGCACAATTGGCGGTCGCCCCCGCCGGACGGTAGCCCAGCACCTGCGCGCGCGGCAGCGACTGGTAGACGAAGGCGGTGTTGTCGGTCCATTCGCCGCGAAGCCCGGCGCGCAGCATCAGCTTCGGCGTCGGCTCGATCGTGGCCATCACATAGGCCGCCTTGATCTTCTCGTCGAAGCGGGTGCTGCCGGTATAGTTGGCCGTCGCGTAATTGGCGGCGGTCAGCGTCTGGGTCCACTCGCTGGGGTTGTCGCGGTACATGCGGTACAGCTGCGCGAGGTCGACCTGGGGAATATAGCCCGAACCGCTCAGCGATGTGATCGAGAAACCCGACTTGTCCCAGATGGCGGTCTGGTAGGGATTGGCCACCTGCGCGATGAACTGGGCGTTGGTCAGCGGGCCGGCATAGGCGTAGTTGTACACCGCATTGTTGCCGAAGTCATAATAGGTATCGGTGTACTTGAAGCCCGCCTTCAGGCTGAACGGCATCTCGCCCAGCTGAGAGTCGATGCGGGCATTCAGCCCCGCGGACTTGGACGTCAGCTTGCCATAGGCGCCGCTGGTCACCGTGATCGCGGGCCGGCCGGTGCCGATGCTGTACGAAGCGGGATCGGACCAGTCCGGGCCGTTCAACTGGTTGATCGCCCAGTCGGTATAGGCCAGGTCCGCGCTTCCCTTCACCGCCTGGAAATTGCCGGTCGAGGTCAGCGTCGGACCCGATGCGATCTGCCCCGCCCTGGGCGAGTCGTAATAGGAATGCGTGTCCGAATAGGCGAAATAGCCGTCGAGATGCAGCCTGCCGCGGTTCCAGGTGAAGCTGGGCGCCAGGATGTTGCCGTTGTTGACCTTGTACTGGGTCGCCGCCGCCGAGCTGATCGTCGTCGCGGTCGCCGCACGGTTGGTGCGGAAGGCGGTGAGTGCGTCGAGCGCGCTCGCGGGCTGGCCGTTGAGGTTCAGCAGGCCGGTACCGCCGGTGCTGGTATCGGCGGTGACCGTCACCGTGCTCTGATGCTGATAGACGTCGCCGCGATAGGCGATCGCGATCAGCGACAGGTTGAGCTGGTCGTTCGCCTTGAAGTCGAGCACCAGCGAGCCCGTGCGGCGGGTCGTCTGGCGCGCGCCGAGCAGCCCCTCCATCGCGTAGAATTCGAGCGGATAGGGCGCACGCGCCGACCGGCTGTAATTCCGGCTCATCGTGACCTGTTCGCGCTCGATATACTGGTCGTTCAGGCCCAGGGAGAAGGTGACGCCCAGCCGCTTGTCGAAGAAGCTGTTCGAGTAGAGCAGCGAGGCGTTGGGCAGGAAGCGGCGCTTGCCAAAACCGAACGGCTGCTCGGGCCCGGTCGCCTCATATTTGTCCCACATATTCTCGTGAGTGAAGCCTTCGACCGTCAGGACGAACACGCCCTTCTTGCGGTCATAGGCGCGCTTGGTGCGCAGATCGATGATCCCGGCGGGTGCGTCGGCATTCTGGTCCGCGCCGGTGGTCTTGTAGGTCGTCACCGAGTCGATCGCCGACAGCGAGATCGCCTCGAAGCTGAAGATGCGCGCCGCGGCGGCCGAGCTGGCATAGCCGGACGGGGCGTTCGAATTGGCCGATACGATATCCATGCCGTTCAGCTGGGTGCGGGTGAACTCGGCGGGCAGCCCGCGCAGATAGGCATAGACGGCCGATCCATTGGTGCCGTCGACATCGACGCCCGGCATGTATTTCAGGAACTCGGCGGGGTTGCCGCCGGCAATGTCGCCATAGGCCTCGGTCGACAACACGTCCGCGATCTGCAGCTCGTTGCGCTGCGCCATTACCTCTGCGGCGCCGGCATAGCGGATCGCGCTGACGACGATCTCGTCGGCTCCCGCCGCCTGCCCATCGCGTCCCTCCAGCAGCAGCTCGACATCGAGCCGAGCGGTGGCGTCAGCCGCGATCACGACGTCGTGCGTCTGGCTGAGATAGCCCGCAAAGCGGATGGTGACCCGCGCCGGCCCGGCCGGCAGATCCGGCAGGCTGTACGTCCCGCCCTCGCCTGCCACGGCGGTGCGCAGCTCGCCTTGGGCGGTCTCGACCTCGATGACGGCATCGCGCAGATAGACGGAGGTGGTCGGATCGATCACCCGCCCGGTCAGCGTGCCCTTCTCACCCGCAGGCACCTCCTGGCGCTGGCCGGTCTCGTCGGCCGCCCTGGCCTGGGCAAGCGGCGCCGCGATGGCGAGAACCGAGCAGGCACACAGGATCGATCGGCCGAGCAGGCCGGCACGCGTACGAAATTTCATAATGTCCCCCGAGAGTTGCGACCGAAATTCTGTTCTTCGGGGGCGCATTGGACCGACTTTGTGACTCGGTCGTGCGTGCTCGATGACAGGGGCATGAAAGTCGCGCGGCGCGACGATGACAATCTGGCGACGCGGCGAAGCCCCCCTTCCCACAACGGGTGCAGCCTGCCATCCCCCTCGCATGACCGCTTACCTGAACGCGTGGCGTGCGCTTCCGCCCCTGCAGCTCGCCATGCTCATCGTCCTGGCGCTGGCGGTTGTGCTGGCGAATGTGGATCAGCCCTATCCTCAGATCGCACCGCTCCAGCATATTCCGACCGCGCTGCTGATCCTCGCCGCGCCGCCGCTTCTTGCGCGCTGGCCGCTGTCGAACGCGGCGGTCGGCGCGTTGCTGGTCTTCTGGCTGCTGCACACGCTGGGCGGGCGTTACACCTATTCGAACGTGCCCTATGACAGCTGGGCGCATGCGCTGACCGGCCATACGATCAGCGAGGCGCTGGGCATGTCGCGCAACGGCTATGACCGGCTGGTCCATCTCGCCTTCGGCCTGTGCTGGGTACCGCCCTATGCCGAGGCGATGCAACGGCATGCTGGCATGGGCCGGCGCAACAGCGCCTGGACCGCGATCCTGTTCGTCGGTGCGGCGAGCGCCTTTTACGAAGTGTTCGAATGGCTGCTGACGATGCTCGTCGCGCCCGAACTGGCGGACGATTACAACGGCCAGCAGGGTGACGTCTGGGATGCGCAGAAGGACATGGCGATCGCCATGGCCGGCGCGGTGATCGCCGCCCTGTGGCCCCGGCGGTCCGCGATCAGATCGGCAGCTCGCTCGTCGACTTGATCTCGGACAGCGCCACCGTCGAATTGATTTCCTGCACCCCCGGCAGGCGGCTCAACTGGTCGAAGAAGAACCGCTCATAGGCATCGATGTCCTTGGCGACGATGCGCAGCATGAAGTCCATCGACCCCATCAGCACATAGGCATCGAGCACTTCGGGAAAGCCGCGGATCGCCTCGCTGAACTCGTCGAGATTGGCGCGGCCATGCGCGTTCAGCTTCACCTGCGCGAAGATCTGGGCATTCAGCCCGACCTTGCGCCGGTCGACCAGCGCCACCCGGCGGCGGATGATGCCCTCGCGCTCCAGCCGGTCGATGCGCCGCCAGCAGGGGGAGGCGGACAGGCCCACCCGCTCGGCAAGCTGCGCGGTCGTCAGGCTCGCATCCGCCTGGAGCTCGCGGAGGATCTTTCGCTCATAGGGGTCGAGGTCGATCATAATGACCCGGTTTGATCGATATCTCGGTAAATGTCACCAGATTCCAGTCGGACCCGACCGACCTTAGGTCAGACTTTCTCGTCCGCTTCGACCAGATTGCCGGCCATCAAGGAGACGTCTGATGGTCGATGCACGATTTGCCATGCCGGTGGAGCAACTGGTTCAGCTGGAGGACCGCGAGTCCGGCCTGTCGGGTGTCATCGCAATCCACTCGACCGCGCTGGGGCCGGCGGCCGGCGGCTGCCGCTTCTGGCGCTACCCCGATGCAGAGGCGGCCGCCGCCGATGCGGTGCGGCTGGCGGAGGGGATGAGCTACAAGAATGCGATGGCCGGACTGCCGTTCGGCGGCGGCAAGGCGGTGCTTCGCCTGCCCGAGGGGCCGTTCGATCGCGACGCGCTGTTCCGCGCATTTGGTCGCGCGGTGCGGGCGCGCGACGGACGTTATGTGACCGCGGAGGATGTCGGCACCCGCGTGCGCGACATGGAGGTGATCGCGGACGAGACGCGCCATGTCGCCGGGCGGACTGCGCGGCCTGGCCTCGCGGGAGGTGACCCGTCCCCCTGGACCGCGCTGGGCGTGTTCGAGGCGATGACCGTCGCCGCGCGGCGCAGCCTGGGCGCCGACCTGTCGGAGTTGACCGTCGCGGTGCAGGGAACGGGCAATGTCGGCGGCATCCTGTGCCGGATGCTGGCGGATGCCGGCGCGCGGCTGGTGCTGGCCGATGTCGATCCGGAACGGCGCGAGCGGCTGGCGGCGATCCACGGCGCGCGGGTGGTCGACGTGGCCGAGATCGCGACGGCCGAGGCCGATATCTTCGCCCCCTGCGCGCTGGGCGGCGCGCTGGATGCCGCAACGGTCGCGGCGATGCCGGCGAGGCTCGTCTGCGGTGCGGCGAACAACCAGCTGGCGACACCCGAGGTCGCGGCGCTGCTCGTCGATCGCGGCATCACCTATGTTCCCGATTATGTCGCCAATGCCGGGGGCATCATCAACGTATCGGCCGAGTATCTCGGCGAGAGCTCGCTGGACGTCGAGGCGCGCGTCATGGCGATCGGACCGCGCGTCGCGACGATCCTCGACCAGGCGGACCGCGAAGGCGTCTCCCCCGCGCTGGTCGCCGACCGCATGGCGCGCGAGATCATCGCATCGGCCAAGAGGCTGGCGGCATAGATGACCGCCACCCTCCACATCCGCGCGGCAGCCGATCCTCAGACGCTGCCGCGCGTGATCGGCCTGTTCTCGCAACGCTGGATGGTGCCCAGTGACCTCGTCGCTCGTCGCGACGGCGACCTGCTCGACATCCACTGTGCAGTGCCGGACCTTACCGGCCCGATGCTCGAGATCGTCGCGGCGAAGCTGCGCGAGTTCGTGCTGGTGCATGAGGTGACGCTGGTGCCCGCGATAACGCGCCATCTCGTACCAGAGGCGGCCTGATTGGGGCACGCCCTCCAAACACTCACTACGCCACCTTGACACGGTGCGAGGTTCATCCCGCCTTCAACCTATGGCTCAAGCCATTGTGAGGGCTCGACTGACTCGGCACACACGACGAAATAGGGCTGGCTCAACCGGCGCATTTCGACGCCGGTCAGAGCTAACTTGTCTTCTTCTCCGCGAAATATTTGAGGATGAACCTGACGAAATCGGCGGTGAAAATCGCGATGAAGATTCCGAATGTCGACGACAGGCCGGAGTCACGCAGCGGGTCAGCCAAGAATACCAAAAATCCGATTGCCAAGCCGGCCGCTATGGAAATGATCGTTCGCATCCGCCTTCCGCCCGCCACCTGTGCGCCAAACCCTATCCTTCTCTGTGGATCCGGTCGAGCGCCTTTGCAGGAGCCTGGTGATCACTCCACCGTGACGGACTTGGCCAGGTTGCGCGGCTGGTCGACGTCGGTGCCCTTGGCGACCGCGACGTGATAGGCCAGCAGCTGGACCGGCACCGCGTAGACGAGCGGTGCGATCAGCGGGTGGACCTTGGGCATGGTGATCGTCGCGATACAGCCCTCGCCGGCCGCCTGGACGCCGTCATAGTCGCTGATCAGCACGACCTTGCCGCCCCGCGCCTGGACTTCCTGCATGTTCGAGACGGTCTTCTCGAACAGCGGGCCCGAGGGGGCGATCACGATCACCGGCACGGCGTCGTCGATCAGCGCGATCGGCCCATGCTTCATCTCGCCGGCGGCATAGCCCTCGGCATGGATGTAGCTGATTTCCTTCAGCTTCAGCGCGCCTTCCAGTGCCAGCGGATAGTCGGTGCCGCGGCCGAGATAGAGAACATCGCGCGCCGCGGCGATCGTGCCGGCCATCGCCTGGATCGACTCGTCATAGGCAAGTGCGCCGTTCAGCGCCGCGGGCGCCTCGGCCAGATGCCGGACGATCGCCTTTTCCTCGGCGTCGGACAGCTTGCCCTTTGCGCGGGCGAGATTGGCGGCAAGCGCGGCGAGTACGGCCAGCTGGCAGGTGAATGCCTTGGTCGAGGCGACGCCGATCTCCGGGCCGGCATGCGTCGGCAGCAGCAGGTCGGCCTCGCGCGCCATCGAGCTGGTCGGGACGTTGACCACGGCCGCGATCTTCTGCCCTTCCGACCGGGCGTGGCGTAGCGCGGCGAGCGTGTCGGCGGTCTCGCCCGACTGGCTGATGACGATCATCAGCCCGCCCTCTTCCATCACCGGCGCGCGGTAACGGAACTCCGACGCGACATCGAGGTCGACGGGCACGCGGGCGAACTGCTCGAACCAGTATTTGGCGACCATGCCGGCATAGAAGCTGGTGCCGCAGGCGACGATCGTCACCCGTTTGATCCCCGCCAGGTCGAAATCGGGGATCGGCAGCGTGACCCGCTCCTCCATCCGCTGGAGATAGCCGCGCAGCGTCTGGGCGACGACGATCGGCTGCTCGTAAATCTCCTTGACCATATAATGGCGGTGATTGCCCTTGGAGATCAGCTCGCCGGTGACGCCGGAGATGGTGACGGGGCGCTCGACGGGATTATTGTCCTTGTCGAAGATCTCGGCGCCGTCGCGGGTGATGACGACCCAGTCGCCTTCCTCGAGATAGGCGATGCGCTGGGTCAGCGGGGCGAGCGCCAGCGCGTCCGAGCCCAGATAGGTCTCGCCATCGCCATAGCCGACGACCAGCGGCGAGCCGAGGCGCGCGCCGACCAGCAGATCGGGATATTGGCGGAACAGGATCGCCAGCGCGAAGGCGCCGTGGAGCCGTGGCAGGATCTCGCGCACCGCGTCGGCGGGCGCCAGGCCGGCCTCGACCTTCTCGCTGACCAGATGGGCGACGACCTCGGTATCGGTCTCGCTCTCGAACACCCGCCCGCGTGTGATCAATTCGTCGCGCAGTGCCTTGAAATTCTCGATGATGCCGTTGTGGACCAGCGCCAGCTCGCTCGTTGCGTGCGGATGGGCATTGTTGGTCGTCGGGCCGCCATGCGTCGCCCAGCGGGTATGGGCGATGCCGGTGGTGCCGGGCAGCGGGTTGGCGGCCAGTTCCTTGCCCAGATTGACCAGCTTGCCCGAGGCGCGGCGCCGCTCGATCCGGCCGTCATGGTCGGTGGCGATGCCGGCCGAGTCATAGCCGCGATATTCGAGCCGCTTCAGCCCGTCATACAGCCGCTCCGCAACATCTTCCTTGCCGACGATTCCGACGATTCCGCACATGGTCTTCTGCCTCCGCCCTCCGAAGCGGAGGGGTGATGATTGCCCTGCCCCTCCGTAGCTGGAGAGGTAACGTTACTTGGCGGCTTTCTGCTCCGCCTTCTTCGCCGCGCGCAATTCCCGGAATTTCCGGGCCCAGCCGGGCTTCACCTCCTGCGCCGCGCGGGTGATGCCCAGCGCGTTGCCTTCCACATCGCGCGTCACCACCGATCCGGCGGCGACGATCGCGCCGTCGCCGATCGTCACCGGTGCGACCAGCGCGCTGTTGCTTCCTACAAAGGCGCCGTTGCCGATTGCTGTCCGCGACTTGAAGAAACCGTCATAATTGCAGGTGATCGTGCCGGCGCCGATATTCGCGCCGGCGCCGACGGTCGCGTCGCCCAGATAGGTCAGATGGTTGGCCTTGGCACCCGGGCCCATCACGGTGTTCTTGGTCTCGACGAAATTGCCGATCTTGGCGCCCTGTTCCAGCCGCGTGCCTGGGCGCAGCCGGGCATAGGGGCCGATCTGTGCACCGGACAGGATTTCGGCGCCCTCGATATGGCTGAAGGCGTGGATCGTCACCCGATCCGCGACGCGAACACCCGGCCCGAAGAACACGTTCGGCTCGATCAGAACGTCGCGGCCGACCTCCGTGTCATGGGCGAACCACACCGTCTCGGGCGCGATCAGCGTGGCGCCCTCGGCCATGGCGCGGTCGCGGCGCGCGCGCTGCCACACCAGTTCGGCGCCGGCCAGTTCGGCGCGGCTGTTGACGCCCATCACCTCGGCCTCGCTCGCCTCGATTACCACCGGGCGCTCGCCGTCCTGGATCGTCAGCATGACGATGTCGGGTAGATAATATTCGCCCGCAGCATTGTCGTTGCCCACTCGCTCCAGCAGCGGCCAGAGATCGGCGGTGCGGACCGCCATCACGCCCGAGTTGCACAGCCGTTCGGCGCGCTGGCGCTCGTTTGCGTCCTTATATTCGACCATTGCGAGGATGCGGCCGTCGCCCTCGGCCATGATCCGGCCATAGGCGCCCGGATCCTCGGGGCGGAAGCCGAGCACCGCGACCCGCGGATGATCCTTGGCCTGAAGCCGCTCGACGAGGCGGGTGATGGTGCTCGTGCCGAGAAAGGGCACGTCGCCGAAGCAGATCACCGCGATCCCGTCAAACCCCTCCAGCGCCGCCCTGGCCTGGAGCGTGGCGTGCGCGGTGCCCAGCTGATCCTCCTGCACCGCGATGCGCGCGCCCAGCGGGACCACCGTCGCCTCGACCTGCTCGCGCAGGCTGCCGACCACGACCACGCGCTCGCTCACCCCGGCGGCGTCGAGACTGTCGATCAGGTGCAGCAGCATCGGCCGCCCCGCGATCGGGTGGAGCACCTTGTGAAGGTCGGATTTCATCCGCGTGCCCTTGCCAGCAGCGAGGATGATGGCGGCGATCGGTGCAGTCATGAAACACTCCTGTCGCCCCGCCCCTGCCACGAAGCAGTTGCCATTTCCATAGGCGGGCGGCAGGCCCGGCGGGTCATGGCAAATTTCCCCTTCGACATCGTCGGATTCGATCTGGACGGCACCCTGCTGGATACCAGCGCGGACCTGGCCGCGGCTACCAATCATGCGCTGGCGCTGGCGGGGCGGCCGTTGCTGGAGGCCGAGGCGGTGAAGGCGATGATCGGGCGCGGTGCGAAGGCGATGCTCGAACAGGGACTGGAGGCGTCGGGCGGGTTCGACCAGGCGGTGATGGACCGGGTCTATCCCGAGCTGCTGCGCTATTACGAGGCCAATATCGCGGTCGGATCCGTGCCGTTTCCGGGGATGCTAGAGGCGCTCGACGCGCTGGCGGCGCGCGGCGTGATGCTGGGGATCGTGACCAACAAGTTCGAGCAACTTGCGGTCAAGCTCCTTGACAGCCTTGGACTTTCCAGCCGGTTCGCGGCGATCATCGGCGGCGATACGATGGGCCGCGGCAACGCCAAGCCATCGGCGCTGCCGATCCAGGAGATGATCCGCCGGTGCGGCGGCGGGCGAGCGGCGTTCGTCGGCGATTCGATCTATGACATGCTGGCCTCGAAGAATGCCGGCATCCCCAGCATCGCGGTGAGTTTCGGGTTCCTGATGCAGCCGGTCGAGGAGCTTCAGGCGGATGCGGTGATCGATCGATTCGGCGAGCTCGAAGCGGTGCTCGAGGCGGTCGGCCTGCGCGCACAACCGTAGGAAGCTTCCCAGGCCAAGATATATCTTCGCCAAAGCGTCCGAAACGGGGCAAGTCGACCCGCCCGGTGCATTCCCAATCGTCAAGCGCGTGCGACCGCGCTAAGGGCGTCAGTCCATGCGCTCCTCCTCCGGTCTTCGCACGCTGATGGCGCTGGTGGTCGCGGGTCTCGCCGCGCTGGCCAGCTTCGTCCTGAATCATGACGCGCAGGCTGCGCTGCTGGTGCTGGTGTGCGGCGTCGCGGCGGTGCTGATCGCCAGCGGGCAGAGCGAGCCGCACGTGATCGCCGCCGCCGTCCCGCCGGAAAGCCGCGAGCCGTCGATCGCGGACGCGATGGAGGCGATCGCCGAGCCGGTGCTGGTCGTCGCCGCCAACCGCGTGCTGTCGGCCAATCAGTCGGCGCGCGCGCTGCTGGGCCAGCATATCCTGGGCGAGGACATCCGGCTGGCGATCCGCCATCCCGCCGCGGCCGAACGGCTGCTCAATCCGGCACAGGCGATGCCGGGCGCGCCGGTCCATCTGGTTGGGCTGGGCACGCGCGAGCAGCGCTGGGAAATGCGGGTCCACGACCTGGGCACGCGGCGCATCGTGCACCTGATCGACCGGACCGGCAGCTATACCGCCGAGCGGATGCGCGTCGATTTCGTCGCCAATGCCAGCCACGAGCTGCGCACCCCCCTCGCCTCGCTGCTCGGCTATATCGAGACGCTGCAGGACGAGGCGGGCGAGGACCCCGCGATCCGCGGCCGCTTCCTCAAGATCATGAACGACGAGGCGCGGCGGATGCAGCGCCTGATCGAGGACCTGATCTCGCTGTCGCGGATCGAAGCGGACAAATATCGCAAACCCGAACAGACGGTCGAGCTGAAGGCGCTGGTCGAGGAAGTGCGGCTGGAGCTGCTGGGCGGCGGCAGCCCGCGTGCCGCGGACCTGGAATTCGACCTGGGCGCTGTGCCGCCGGTACTGGGCGACCGGGTGCAACTGTCGCAGCTGCTGCACAACATCATCGGCAATGCGATGAAATATGGGCGCGAGGCGACTCCGGTCCGCTTCCATCTGGGCCAGCGCCCCGACGGCATGGTCGAGATGAGCGTCGCCGATGAGGGCGAAGGCATTCCGACCGAGCATATCCCGCGCCTGACCGAGCGCTTCTACCGCGTCGATTCCGGACGCAGCCGGGCGATGGGCGGCACCGGGCTGGGGCTGGCGATCGTCAAGCATGTCGTCGAACGGCATCGCGGACGCCTCGATATCGCCAGCATCGTCGGCAAGGGGACGACGGTCACGATCCTGCTGCCCGGCCTTCCCGGATCGCCCGCGCCGGAGACCGTGTCATAAAGGCGTAACCGTATTGAAAGAAAGGCGGACGCGACGGGGCCGATTCTCACCCACCCGCCCCGGGGAGATCTCTCATTCTTCGCAGGATCACGCTTCTGGCGGTTGCCACGCTTGCCCTGCAGGGCTGCGACGGCGGGTCCGCGCGCGAGATCCGCGTGGTGGGATCCTCGACGGTGTTCCCCTTCACCACCGCGGTGGCCGAGGCGTTCGTCAACCAGGACAGCACGCGCAAGCCGCCGGTGGTCGAGTCGATCGGTACCGGCGCGGGGATGAAGCGCTTCTGCGACGGCGCGGGCTGGGAATATCCCGACATCGTCAATGCGTCGCGCCGGATGAAGAAATCCGAGTTCGACCTGTGCACGAAGAACGGCGTGGGCGATGTGCTGGAGGTCCAGGTCGGCGTCGACGGCGTCGCGCTGGCCGAAGCCAATAACGGTCCCAAGCTCGCGCTGAGCAAGCGCGACGTCTATCTGGCGTTGGCGGCCGCGCCGAATGGCCAGCCCAACCGCACGCGATTCTGGCGCGACGTGAACCCGGCGCTGCCCGCCATCCCGATCCAGGTCATGGGCCCGCCCTCAACCAGCGGCACGCGCGACGCGCTGGTCGAATTGATCATGGAGCCGGGCTGTGCCGAGGCGCAGCCCCAGGCCAAGGCGCTGAAGGCCGCCAAGGACACCGCCCCCTACGACAAATTGTGCAAGCGGATCCGCGACGACGGCGCCTATATCGACAAGGGCGAGAACGACAATCTGATCGTCCAGGGCCTGGCGCAGAATCCCAACGCGATCGGCGTGTTCGGCTATTCCTATCTCGAAGAGAATATCGAGCGGTTGCACGGCGTGCCGATCGAGGGGGTCGCGCCCAGCTATCAGGCGATCGCGGAGGGCCGCTATCCCGGCGCGCGGCCGCTCTACATCTATGTCAAGAAGCGCCACCTGCGCGCGGTGCCGGGGCTGGCCGATTTCGTCCGCCTCTATTCGACGATGTGGAACCCGGACGGCAAGCTGGTGCGCCGCGGCCTGATCGCCGCGCCCGAGGCGGTTCGCGCCCGGTCGATCCAGATCATCGACCAGGGCGCTGCCCTGACCGCCGACGGCCTGCATTGAGGCGATCGAGATGAGCGCATTCGCCCTGATCCTCCTGATCGCCGGCCTGGGCCTGATCGCCTGGCTGACCGCGCGTGCGCGCGCCGGCCGGTTCGACCGCGGCGGCCTGAAGCGGCTCCACTCGCTGCCCGGCCAGCATGGCTGGTATGTCGCGATGTGGACGGTGCTGCCCGCCTTGCTGTTCATCACCGTGTGGAGTTCGGTCAGCCCGGGGCTGGTCAAGCAGGCGGTGCTGCAGGATCCGGCGGCGGCGCAACTGCCGCAGTTCGATTTCGAGCGCGACGCGTTGCTGTCCGAGGCGCGCCGCGTCGCCGAGCATCCCGAGAGCAAGGCGTTCGACCCCGTCGCGCAGCAGCTTGCCCCGGCAATGCGCGCGGCGCGCAGCCGCTATGCCTGGATGGGGTCGCTGGCGGCGATCCTGCTCGCCTTTGCCGGCGGCGCCTATGCCTTTACGCGCATCCGTCCCGATTTCCGGGCGCGCTCGCGGGTCGAGCGGATCGTGATGATCCTGCTGCTGATCGCGTCGCTGATCGCGATCCTGACGACGCTGGGCATCTTCGTCTCGCTGCTGTGGGAATCGCTGATCTTCTTCCAGAAAGTCCCGCCCTGGGAGTTCCTGTTCGGCACGCACTGGAGCCCGCAGGTCATCGACGCCAATGATCCCGGCGCATCGCTGGGCGCGGTGCCTTTGTTCTGGGGCACCTTCTTCATCGGCGCGGTGATCGCGATGATCGTCGCCATCCCGTTCGGGCTGATGAGCGCGATCTACCTCACGCAATATGCCGCACCGCGCGTACGCCGCTGGATGAAGCCGATCCTGGAGATCCTCGCGGGCGTGCCGACCGTGGTCTATGGCTATTTCGCCGCGCTGACCGTGGCCCCTGCGGTGCGCGACCTCGCGGTGATGCTGGGCATGCCCTTCGCCTCGGCCGAAAGCGCGCTGGCTGCCGGCCTGGTCATGGGGGTGATGATCATCCCGTTCGTGTCGTCGATGGCGGACGATTCGATTGCGGCGGTGCCGAATTCGATGCGCGACGGCAGCCTGGCGATGGGTGCCACCACCAGCGAGACGATCACCCGCGTGCTGATCCCCGCCGCACTGCCCGGCGTGGTCGCCGGCGTGCTGCTCGCCGTCAGCCGCGCGATCGGCGAGACGATGATCGTGGTGATGGCCGCCAGCGGCGCGGCCAACATCACGCTAAACCCGTTCGAGAGCGCGACCACGGTCACCAAGCAGATCGTCGATCTGCTGACCGGCGAATCCGAGTTCGACAGCCCGAAGACGCTGGCCGCCTTCGCGCTGGGCCTGACGCTGTTCGTCATCACCCTGCTCCTCAACATCGTCGCGCTGCGCGTCGTGAAGAAGTATCGCGAAGCCTATGAATAGCGCGCTCGATCCGACGCCCACGGACTGGAAGGCCGAGGCGATGCAGAAGCGGATCCGCCGCCGCTATGCGCGCGAGCGGCGTTTCAAGGCGATGGGCCTGGCCGCGGTCGTGCTGTCGGCCGCGTTCCTCGCATTCCTGCTGGTCACCATGGCCGCGAATGGCGCGCGCGGCTTCTGGCGCAGCGAAGTGCCGGTGACGATCGACTTCGCCGCGCTCGAGCTGCCGGTCGACCGCGCGCAGCTGCGGACCCCCGGCGCCGACCTGGCGCTGTCCGGCGCGGAGCTGGAAAACTCCGTGTCGGGCGCGGCATCGACCCAATATGGCGGCGACGCGCCGATCTCCGACAGCGCGTGGCTGAAGGTGCGCGACGCGATCAAGGCCGACCCCGACCTGCTGGGCCGCAAGCAGACCTTCTGGCTGCCGGCATCGCCGGGGATCGAGATGGGTCTGCGCGGCGAAGGCAATGCGGCACAGAACGGGGCGGCGGCGAAGCTGAAGGCCGCGGACAAGGTGCGCACCAGCTTCAACATCGACTTCCTGACCAGCAGCAACTCGATCGATCCGACCGCGGTTGGCATCTGGGGCGCGCTGAAGGGGTCGCTGCTGACGATGCTCGTCACCTTCCTGATCGCCTTCCCCGTCGGGGTGCTGTCGGCGATCTATCTTGAGGAATATGCGCCGCGGAATCGCTGGACCGACCTGATCGAGGTGTCGATCAACAATCTGGCGGCGGTGCCCTCGATCATCTTCGGCCTGTTGGGGCTGGCGGTGTTCCTGGGGAGCTGGAGCCTGTTCGGCTATCAGGTCGGGCCGCTGCTGCCGCGATCGGCGGCGCTGGTCGGCGGGCTGACGCTGGCTTTGATGATCATGCCGGTCATCGTCATCGCCAGCCGCAACGCGATCAAGGCGGTGCCGCCGTCGATTCGCGACGCGGCGCTGGGCATCGGCGCCAGCCGGGTGCAGGTGGTGTTCCACCATGTCCTGCCGCTGGCGATGCCGGGCATCCTGACCGGCACGATCATCGGCATGGCGCGTGCGCTGGGCGAGACCGCGCCGCTGCTGCTGATCGGCATGCGCGCCTTCATCGTCCAGCCGCCCCAGGGCCTGTCCGACCCGGCGACGGTGCTGCCGGTTCAGATCTTCCTGTGGTCCGACGAGGTCAGCCGCGCGTTCGTCGAGAAGACCAGCGCGGCGATCATCGTGCTGCTCGTGTTCCTGCTCGCCATGAACGGGCTCGCCATCTATCTTCGCAACAAGTTCGAGACCCGCTGGTGATGACCGACACGGCCCCCTTCCCTCATGCCACCGCCGCGTCCGGTGCCGCCGGCGAGCCCAAGATGTCGGCGCGCGGCGTCAACGTCTTCTATGGCGCCAACCAGGCGATCCGCGACGTGTCGATCGACATCGACATGGACAAGGTGACCGCGTTCATCGGCCCGTCGGGCTGCGGCAAGTCGACCTTCCTGCGCACGCTGAACCGGATGAACGACACCGTCGCCTCGGCCCGGGTCGAGGGCGACATCCGGCTGGACGGCGAGGACATCTATTCCCCCGCGATGGACGTGGTCCAGCTGCGCGCGCGGGTGGGCATGGTGTTCCAGAAGCCCAATCCCTTCCCCAAGTCGATCTACGAGAATGTCGCCTATGGCCCGCGGATCCACGGGCTGGCCGGATCGAAGGGCGAGATGGACGTCATCGTCGAGCGCTCGCTGAAGCGCGCCGGCCTGTGGGACGAGGTCAAGGACCGGCTGAGCGACAGCGGCACCGCGCTGTCGGGCGGACAGCAGCAGCGGCTGTGCATCGCCCGCGCGATCGCGGTCGATCCCGAGGTGATCCTGATGGACGAGCCCTGTTCGGCGCTCGACCCGATCGCCACCGCGAAGATCGAGGAGCTGATCCACGAGTTTCGTGGCAAATATGCGATGGTGATCGTCACCCACAACATGCAGCAGGCGGCCCGCGTGTCGCAGCGCACCGCCTTCTTCCATCTGGGCCAGCTGGTCGAATATGGCGTCACCGACGACATCTTCACCGCGCCGAAGATGGATCGGACCAAGGACTATATCACCGGAAGGTACGGCTAATGGCGAGCGGCCCCGAGCATACCGTCAAGGCGTTCGACCAGGACATCGGCCAGATCCGCGCGCTGATCTCGCAGATGGGCGGACTGGCGGAACAGGCGATCACCGAGGCGATGATCGCGCTCCAGCGCGGCGACCTGGCGCTGGCGCGCCAGGTGCGCGAGCGCGACAGGCAGATCGACGCGATCGAGGCAGAGGTCGAGAAGCTGGCGGTGCGGGTGATCGCGCTGCGCGCGCCGATGGCCGACGATCTGCGCGACGTGGTCGCCGCGCTGAAGATCGGCGGCGTGGTCGAGCGGATCGGCGATTATGCCAAGAACATCGCCAAGCGCGTGCCGATGATCCATGCCGAGGGCGAGGAGCGGATCGAGGCGATCTCGATCCTGCCGTCGATGGCGCAGATCGCCAGCGACATGGTGCATGACGTGCTCGACGCCTTTTCCGCGCGCGACGCGGCTATGGCCGAGCAGGTGTGCGCCCGCGATACCGCGCTCGACGATTTCTACGATTCGATCTTCCGCACGCTGGTGACCTTCATGGTCGAGAATCCGCGGACGATCAGCCAGGTCGCGCACCTGCTGTTCGTGGCCAAGAATATCGAACGGATCGGCGACCATGCGACCAATGTCGCGGAGATGGTCTATTTCGCTGCGACCGGAAGCTACCTCGCCGACCGCGAGGCCGGCGACACCGGCGCCAACTGAGAGGGCGAGAACGATGGCACGTGCACGGATGCTGCTGGTCGAGGACGATGCCGCGCTGGCCGAACTGGTCTCCTTCCACTTCAAGCGGGAGGATTTCGACGTGAAGCACACCCCCGATGGCGAAGAAGCGCTGCTGCTGGCCAAGGAAGCGACGCCCGACATCGTGCTGCTCGACTGGATGGTCGAGGGGATTTCGGGGATCGAGGTGTGCCGCCGCCTGCGCCGCATGCCCGAGACCGCGAACGTGCCGATCATCATGCTGACCGCGCGCGGCGAAGAGGAAGACCGGGTCCGCGGGCTGGAGACGGGCGCCGACGATTATGTCACAAAGCCCTTCTCGCCGCGCGAGCTGGTCGCGCGCGTCGGCGCGGTGCTGCGCCGCGTGCGCCCGGCGCTGGCCGGCGAGGCGCTGATCTATGCCGATATCGAGATGGACACGGTCGGCCACAAGGTCCGCCGCGGCGGCGAGGTCGTCCCGCTGGGCCCGACCGAGTTCCGCCTGCTGAAGCATTTCCTCGAGCATCCCGGCTGGGTCTTCTCGCGCGAGCGGCTGCTCGACGCGGTGTGGGGCCATGACAGCGACATCGAGAGCCGCACCGTCGACGTCCATATCCGCCGCCTGCGCAAGGCGATCAACCTGGGCGACAAGCCGGACATCATCCGCACGGTGCGCTCGGCGGGGTATGCGCTGGACGCGGGGAATTGAGGGCGGGCTGAGGGTAGTTCGAGGGCCAGCGAATGCGTGAGGCAGGATCTCTCGAGTATTTTCGGGCACGCTGGCCAGATCCGATCGTTCCCGAGGGCGAACCGGAATGGCTTCTCTACGAGATCAGCCGCGACCAGGATGCCGTGCTGAGATCCGTCGACCTCTACGCAGATGGCCGGATCACGCGAAACAGCATCGAGATCGAACAACGCCATGGGGACCATTGCCCATCTCTCATCGATCAATCGCTGGACGAAGGATTTGGCGGCGTTGATCGAATCCCGATCGAGCGGGCGGAGTTCGAGAAATTGTGGGCGCTGGGGATCGACAAACCATTCTGGTTTACGCGTTAGCCGCTGCACGGTCGGCGATTCCCCAACTGTGCGACCCCCAGTCGCCAACCCGTTATGCTGAGTGTCGCACAATCTCGCGCCCGGGATGTGCCGACCGGTGGATGCCGGCACTTCAGCCGGCGTGACGGGGTGGTTGGGGCGGACCGGTGGCACTCGCGTTTCCTCCCTCGCATAGCGGGGAAGGGAACCATGCGTAGCATGGTGGAGGGGGCGGTGAGGCTGGGCGTCGCGCCTGATCGATAGCGCACCGCAATACCCCCTCCACCACGCCCTTCGGGCGCGGTCCCCCTCCCCCGGAGCTGCGCTCCGAGGGAGGAGATTGACGGGTCGCCCTGCGCGTTACGTCCCCATTACCAACTCGTAATCATCGCATCCGGACCTTTTCCGCAGACTCCTGCGTTGCGGCATCCGAGCTCCCAAGCTCCATGTATGACAGGAGATTTCGATGAAGCTGTTCATCCTGGCAACAGCCGCTGCGATGACGTTCGGCGCGGGTAGCGCCATGGCGCAGACTGCCGATCAGGCCGCGCCGCCGGCCCCCAGCTCGGCGGAGACCGGTGCGCAGAGCGAGACGCCGCGCGGCGGCTATGCGCCGACGACCCCGTTGTTCAGCTCGCCGCCGCCGGCGGGTGCGAAGATCCAGTTCGTGCCCAGCACGATGACGCCGACCCAGGCGTTCCCGCCGCCGGCGCCGCTTGCCAATTACCCGATCTGCAAGAAGGGCCAGTACGACCAGTGCCGCCAGCGCGGCGGCCGCTGAACACCCGCAGACCGGAAGGGGACCGGGGTGGCCATGATGCACCCGGTTCCCCTTTTTCCATACCCGTTCTACGAAGCGCTCCGACACAGATGACGGGAGAGCGCTTTCCATGACTATTTCGTTCGAGGGTCGCGTCGCGATCGTGACCGGTGCGGGCGGCGGCCTGGGCCGGGCCTATGCACTGGAGCTGGCGAAGCGCGGCGCGAAGGTCGTGGTCAACGACCTGGGCGGATCGCGCGACGGTACCGGACATTCGGACGCCGCGCTGAAGGTGGTCGAGGAGATCGAGGCCGCGGGCGGCGAGGCACTGTCCAATGGCGGCAGCGTCACCGAATATGACCAGATGGTCGCGATGGTCGAGCAGGCCAAGGCGCGCTGGGGCCGGGTCGACATCCTGATCAACAATGCCGGAGTGCTGCGCGACAAGAGCTTCGCGAAGATGGCGCCCGAGGATTTCGACTTTGTGGTAAAGGTCCATCTGATCGGATCGGCCAACTGCACCAAGGCGGTGTGGGAAACGATGCGCGAGCAGAATTACGGCCGCATCCTGATGACCGCGTCGTCGACCGGGCTGTACGGCAATTTCGGCCAGGCCAATTACGGCGCGGCGAAGCTGGGCCTCGCCGGGTTGACCAAGACTTTGTACCTCGAGGGCGCCAAGAACAACATCAAGGTCAACACGCTGGCCCCGACTGCGGGCACGCGCATGACCGAGGACATCTTCCCCGCCGAGGCGTTCAAGGCCTTCTCGCCCGAGACGGTGGCGCCGGCGGCATTGTACCTGGTGTCGGAGGACGCCCCGACCAACGCGATCCTGGGTGCCGGTGCAGGCGTGTTCCAGGCGGCCTATGTCACGCTGACCCAGGGCGTCCACCTGGCCGGCGACGCGCTGAGCCCCGAGGGGATCGCGGCGCACTGGGCCGAGATCACCGACCGGACTGGCGAGATCGTGCCCAAGTCGGGCGCCGAACAGGCCATGTCGATCATGGCCAAGCTGCAGGGCTGAAAGGCTTTTTTGAAAGAATCGCGAAAGAGCGATTTTCGAAGCGGCACCGGCCCGCTCCCCCACCCGACCACCCATAGAATAGTGCCGTTGGTTGGTCGGGTGGAGGAGCGGTCCGGCGCGACAGGCGCATTCTCTGACGATCTCTGAACACAATCCCCGGTCCGCAGGTGTATTGCCATAGCAATACGGTGGTGTCATACTCCAATACAACACAGGAGGAGGACCCATGTATAGCGAAAGCGATCTTGCAGGCGCGGTGGCGGCGGGGGCACTCACCCCCCAGGCTGCCGAGGCCCTGCGCAACCATGTCGCTGCGGTGCGATCGACGCCAACGGTCGACGAGGAGCATTTCCGGCTGCTGACCGGGTTCAACGACATCTTCGTCGCGATCGCCGCCGGGCTGATCCTGGTCGCGGTTGGCTTCATCGGGTCGTACATCGCCGGCAAGGTGATGGGCGGGATCGCCAACGAGCCGGCCGATATCGGCGCGATGCTGAGCGCCGGCGGCTTTGCGGTGGCGATCACCAGCTGGCTGCTGGGCGAGTATTTCACGCGCCAGCGGCGCATGGCCCTGCCCAGCATCCTGATGCTGATCGGCTTTGCCGGCGGACTGTTTGCCGGGTTCGGCGGGCTGCTGGGCGGCAACCTTCCCTGGTATGCCGAGAAGCTGGGCATCGATTTTGCCGACGAGCTGGCGATAAGCCGGCTGGTGGGGACGATCGGCATCGTCGTCGGGATGCTGACCGCCGCCGGGACCTGGATCCACTGGCGCCGGTTCATGGTGCCGATCACCATCGCGGTCGGCGCGGTCGCGCTGGTGGCCGTCGCGGTCGGCGCGATCATGGCGTTCGTGCCGGGATCGGACGAGTGGCTGAACGCGATCCTGCTGGTCGCCGGGCTGGCGGTGTTCGCAGTGGCGATGCGCTGGGACATGTCCGACCGCGAGCGCCGCACGCGCCGGTCGGACGTCGCCTTCTGGCTGCACCTGGCGGCGGCGCCGCTGATCGCGCATCCGGTGTTCCACATGCTGGGCGTGTTCGACGGCGACATCAGCCCGGCGATGGCGGGCGTGGTGCTGGCGCTGTACGTCGTCTTCGCCTTCGTGGCGCTGGCAGTCGATCGCCGCGCGCTGCTCGTCTCCAGCCTCGTTTATGTGCTGTGGGCGATGTACGCGCTGTTCGAGCTGACCGGCGCGGTGGAGCTGAGCGCGGCGCTGACCGGGCTGGTGATCGGATCGGCGCTGCTGATGCTGTCGGCCTTCTGGCAGCCGATGCGCGGCCGGGTGGTCAGCCTGCTGGGCGGCCTGCGCGAGAGCCTGCCGCCGACGCAGCAGGTAGCGATGGCGTGAGGGAATGGCGGCGGGGGTTGGAGTGCCCCCGCCGCTGTTTGTTGTGGGTTGCAATGTGGGGTTTAGGGTCTGGCGGGAGCCGAAGCCGACCCACCCCTAACCCCTCCCTTTCAGGGCGGGGAATTGCGTTGAGGCAAGGTGCGGCGGGCTCCCCTCCCTGGAAGGGAGGGGCGGAGGGTGGGTCGGTCTGGGGTGGCCGCTTACGCCCCTCAGTCGAACTGGACCTTGCCCCTGCCCGCCTTTACCTGCGAGCGGCCCTTTTTCTCGTCGACGCGGCGGGCCTTGGCGGCCTTGCTGGGCTTGGTCTTGACGCGCCGGGCCTGGCGTTCATGCGCCTTGGCGATCAGTTCGGTCAGGCGTTCGCGGGCGTCGGCGCGGTTGGCGTCCTGGGTGCGGAACTTGCGGGCGGTGATGACCAGTTCGCCGTTCGAGGTCAGCTTGCTGCCGGCCAGCACCTTGAGCTGCTGATAGGCATAGGGCGGCAGGCCGAGGCGGAAGACGTCGACGCGCAGCTGGACCGCGGTTGCGACCTTGTTGACATTCTGTCCGCCGGGGCCGGATGCGGCGAGGAATTTCTCCTCAACGATCGCGGCTTCGAGGTCAGCCACGCTTGCCGAAGCCGGCATTGTGGAAGCGCACCGGAAGCGGCGCCTCGGCATGGACGTCGGGCTTGCCCTCGCGCGGGATGGTCAGGCCGGCGGCGTGGAGCATGACCGCGGGGCCGCCGGTGCCATAGACCGGGTCGCCCATGATCGGCAGGCCCAGCCCCTCGGCGGCGTGGACGCGGATCTGATGCGTGCGGCCGGTTTCGGGGTAGAAGGCGACCAGCGCGCGGCCGTCGTTGCGGCCGGTGCCGGTCTCGATGATCTTCCACCGGGTGCGCGCAGCCTTGCCATTGGGATCACCGCGCATCCGCCAGCCGGCCTCCGCGGTCGACGTCTTGGCGAGCGGAATGTCGATCAGGCCGTTCGCCTCTTCGGGCACGCCGTCGAGGATCGCGACATAGCGTTTCGTCACCGCGCCCGCCTCGAACGCCTGCTGGAAACGCTTGTGCGCCTTGGGATTGCGGGCGAGCAGCAGGCAGCCGCTGGTGTCGCGGTCGAGCCGGTGGACGGGAAGCGGCAGGCGCTGGAAGCCGAAGGTCAGCTGGCCCAGCATGTCCTCGAGGCTTTCGGATCCGTCGCGCGGGCGATCGACCGGCAACCCCGCGGGCTTGTCGAGAATGATCGCTTCGCCATCGATGAACAACACACGGTCCTGGAACATGGCGTCCCCCTAGCACCCCGTGCCCGGTTGCGGGAGGGGGTGCGGCGCGCCCCGAACGAAGAAGGCCGCCGCTCCAGCGGGGGGAGGAGCGGCGGCCCGGTCGCATCCCCGGGGGGAGCGGGGATGCGAGCGTTCAGTTACGCGGTCAGCTTGGCCGCGACCTCGGCGATGCGGCGGCCCTGGTAGCGGGCGCCGTCCAGGTCGATCGCGGTCGGCTGGCGGCTGCCGTCGCCGCCGGCGACCGTGGTGGCACCATAGGGAGCGCCGCCGACGATCTCGCTGTTGTCCATCTGGCCGGCATGGCCATAGTCGAGGCCGACGATCGTCAGGCCGAAGTGCAGCAGGTTGGTGATGATCGAGAACAGGGTCGTCTCCTGGCCGCCATGCTGGCTGGCGGTCGAGGTGAACGCGCCCGCCACCTTGCCGTGCAGCGCTCCGGTCGCCCACAGGCCGCCGGCGGTGTCGAAGAAGGCGGCCATCTGGCTGCTCATCCGGCCGAAGCGGGTCGGAGATCCGACGATGATCGCGTCATATTCCTTCAGCACTTCGGGGCCGGAAATCACCGCATGCGGGCTCTCGGTCTTGAAGTGCGCGGCCTTCACGATGGCTTCGGGCGCCGTCTCGGGAACGCGCAGGATGTCGACCTGGGCGCCGGTCTGGCGCGCGCCTTCGGCAACGGCCTCGGCCATGGTCTCGATATGGCCGTAGGAGGAATAATAGAGGACGAGGACCTTGGTCATTGCGATGTTCCTTCTTCAGGCAAGAGGTTCAGGGGAGGATCTGTCCCGGGAGGTGACAGGGAGGGTCGGACAGCCCCTCCCCCGGCCCTCCCCCGCGCAAACGGGGGAGGAAATGGGTTATTGCGAGTCGACGAGGACGATCTCGGCATCGTCGAGCGCGGTGATGGTCACGGTCTGGCCGCCCGACAGCGCCGCGCCGTCGCGGGCGTCGAACGTCTGACCATCGATCTCGATCCGGCCGACCGCAGGGACGAGATAGGCGTGACGTCCCTCGCCGACATTGTGCTCCAGTCGCTCGCCCGCCTTCAGCGTCGCGCCGAGGACGCGGGCATCGGCCCGGATCGGCAGCGCGTCGCGGTCCTCGGCAAAGCCCGAGGCGAGCGTGACGAACCGGCCGGAGCGGTCGCCCTTGGGAAAGGGCTTGGCGCCCCAGCTAGGCTGGCCGCCAGTACCGCGCGGCTCGATCCAGATCTGGAAGAGCGTCGTCGTCTCCGGCTCGAGATTATATTCGGCATGGCGGACGCCGGTCCCGGCACTCATCACCTGGACGTCGCCGGCACCGGTGCGACCCTTGTTGCCCATCGAATCCTGATGGGTGATCGCGCCGGTGCGAACATAGGTGATGATCTCCATGTCGCGATGCGGATGGGCAGGAAAGCCACTGTTCGCGGCGATCTCGTCGTCATTCCACACCCGGATCGCGCCCCAGCCCATGCGGGCAGGGTCATAATAATTGGCGAAACTGAAATGATGGCGGGCGTTGAGCCATCCATGATCGGCATGACCCAGGCTCTCGAACGAGCGTTTCTCGATCATTGCATGTGTCCTTGTAAGCATCTTGGCTCTCAAGATAGGCAGGGCGATCGCACCGTAAATGGAAACGTTGGAAACTGATCGTTTCCTTTGGTAAAGCGTGGTCAAGAGGAGGACGCGCGCGTGAAACTTCCCGATTTCGAGGCTTGGGCGGTGTTCGCATCGGTGGTCGAGCACCGGTCGTTCAGTGGCGCGGCGGATGCGCTGGGCGTGTCGAAGGCGACCGTGTCCAAGGCGATCAGCCGGCTGGAGGCACGGCTGGGCACCACGCTGTTCCATCGCACGTCGCGGCGATTGACGCTGACCGACAGCGGGCGCGGGCTGGCCGAGCGGGCGCAGCGCATCCTGAGCGAAGGTACCGAGGCGGAGGAAGCCGCGCTGGACGCAGCCAAGGCGCCGGCAGGCACGGTGCGGATCGCGGCGTCGGTCACCTTCGGCGCGAAGATCGTGGCGCCGGTGCTGGCCGATTTCATGAAGCTGTATCCCGATATCCGCATCGACCTGACGCTGTCGGACGCGTTCATCGACATTGTCGGCGACGGGATCGACGTGGCGGTGCGGATCGCCGAGCTGCCCGACAGCTCGCTGCGCGCGCGGCGGGTGGCGCCGGTATCGATTCATGTCGTCGGCGCGCCGTCCTATTTCGAGAAACATGGCCGGCCGATGCACCCGGCCGATCTCGCGACGCATGCCTGCTTCGCCTATACCCATGCGAGCAATCCCGACACCTGGCGGTTCCGCCGGGCGGGCGGCGAGGAAGCGGCGGTGCGGATCGACGGACCGCTGCGCTCTGACAGCGGCGACGCGATGCTGCCGGCGCTGTGCGCGGGGCTCGGCATCGCGATCCTGCCCGACTTCATCGTCGGCG
Organism: Sphingomonas sp. BL-S-25; assembly: GCF_055521555.1. Taxonomy (NCBI): domain Bacteria; kingdom Pseudomonadati; phylum Pseudomonadota; class Alphaproteobacteria; order Sphingomonadales; family Sphingomonadaceae; genus Sphingomonas; species Sphingomonas sp. BL-S-25. The sequence goes on along the minus strand of NZ_CM145486.1, from coordinate 3,154,514 downwards.
ACGACCTGGCCGCGGGCCGGCTCGAATCGGTGCTGGACGACTGGTCGCTCGGCGCCGGTGCGCTGCACCTCGTGACGCCGCCCGGCACGCTGCGCCCCGCGCGGGTGGAGGCGGTGATCGACTATCTCGCCGAGCGGCTGCGCGCCAGTTGCGGTCCGGGCGGGGGAGCCTCGGCGGCGCAGGCGGGCTGAGCGCGGCCGCTACGGTATTTTCCCGGACTCGTTGCGAATGATGATGACTCGTTAAGGCTGGTTAGCAGGTTGTTAACTTTTCGCCTGCAGACGGGATAAGGTTAACGGAGTTGGTCGGGGTCATGCCGCAGTTTCCGCGGCGCGCGATCCCGGCGCAGGGGGGGACTGGCGATGCGCGTATTGCTGATCGAGGACGAGCCGAGCACGGCGAAGGCGATCGACCTGATGCTCTCGACCGAGGGCTTCAATGTCTACACCACCGACCTGGGCGAAGAGGGTTTGGACCTCGGCAAGCTGTATGATTACGACATCATCCTGCTCGACCTGAACCTGCCCGACATGCATGGTTACGAGGTGCTGAAGAAGCTGCGCGTGGCGCGCGTGTCGACGCCGGTGCTGATCCTGTCGGGGATCAACGAGATGGACACCAAGGTGCGCTCGTTCGGATTCGGCGCTGACGATTACGTCACCAAGCCGTTCCACCGCGAGGAGCTGGTGGCGCGCATCCATGCAGTGATCCGCCGGTCCAAGGGACACAGCCAGTCGGTGATCCGCACCGGCAAGCTGGCGGTCAATCTGGACGCCAAGACGGTCGAGGTCGATGGCGCGCGCGTGCACCTGACCGGCAAGGAATATGCGATGCTCGAGCTGCTGTCGCTGCGCAAGGGCACGACGCTGACCAAGGAAATGTTCCTCAACCATCTCTATGGCGGGATGGACGAGCCCGAGCTGAAGATCATCGACGTGTTCATCTGCAAGCTGCGCAAGAAGCTGAGCATGGCGACCGACGGCGAGAATTATATCGAGACGGTGTGGGGCCGCGGCTATGTGCTTCGCGACGATGAGGAAGCGCTCGAGGTTGCTGCCGTGGCTTGAGGGCTCAGGGGGTTGAGAGATTTGGGGTCGCGGTGTTTCCGCGGCCCTTTTTCTTTTCCCTCTCCCCCTTGGGAGAGGGAGGGAGCCGGCGTAGCCGGCGGAAGGGTGAGGGAGACCAAAGCCCCTCCTTCTTGAGGTTCCCCCTCATCCTTCCCACTCGCTTCGCGAGCGGGCCCAGTGTCGGGTGAACAGCGCCCCGCGCTGTTCAGGTCATGCCGGGGGCATGACCGACCCGACACTCTTCTCCCAAGGGGAGAAGGAGCTATTTGCGCGCGCGCCTCAGTTTAGCATTCCGCTCCGCCGCGGCGACCAGGGCGTGGAGGTCGGCTCGGCTGACGTCGAAGGGTTCGCCGAGCTGTTCGAGCGCTGCGTCGATATCCTCGGGGTCGACGCCGACATTGGCGGGCGGCGGGGCGCGGTGGGGGTAGCTGTGGCCCGAGACGCGGTGGAAGATCAGCCCGAGCACCACGAGCACCACCGCATTCAGGCCGAACGGTACCAGCGCGAGGGCATAGCCATGAGCGAGGACCTCGGGTCCTGCAATCACCGGGACCAGCGCGCTGCCGCCGCCCGGCGCGTGGAGGCAGCGCAGTGCCGACATCGCCAGGATCGACCCGCCGACCGCGAGCCCCGCGGCAAAGGCGGTGTGGCCGAAGGTGCGCGCGGCGAACACGCCGACCAGGGTCGAGACGACCGTGCCGACGATTGCGGCATAGGGCTGCGCCAGCGGGCTGCTGGGCACGGCGAAGATCAGGACCGCCGAGGCGCCGATCGGTGCGCCGAGCAGGATCACCGAGGCGGGGTCGCCTGCGACGAACGAGCAGATCCAGCCCGTCAGCCCGATGCCGAGAAACGCGCCGCACGACGCCACCAGCCGGTCGCGCCAGTTGGAGCCGGCAAGCCGGAAGCCGCGCCACCCCGCCATCGGTTTTACTTTTTCGGCATCCAGACGCGCTCGCCATTCACCCAGGTTTCGAGCACGCGGGTGCCGCGCAACTCGCTGGGCGACGCCAGCAGCGGATCGCGGTCGAGGATGATGAAGTCGGCGCGCATGCCGGGCGCCAGCCGTCCGATCTTCTTTTCGGCAAACCCGGCATAGGCGGCCCAGATGCTGAACCCGGCCCAGGCCTGTTCGCGGGTCACGATCTCTTCGGGACGCCAGCCGCCAAAGGGTTGCATGTCGGCATCCAGGCGGGTGAAGGCGGCGGCCCAGCCGGCGAACGGGTTGGGGCTCTCGACCGGGAAGTCCGATCCGAAGGACAGCTTGGCGCCATTCTGGAGCAGCGAGCGCCAGGCATAGGCGCCCTTCAACCGGTCGGGACCCAGCCGCGCCTCGGCCATCGTCCGGTCCGAGGTCTGGTGGGTCGGCTGCATCGAGGCGATCACGCCCAGCTTGCCGAAGCGCGGCAGGTCGGCGGGGTCGATCACCTGGGCATGTTCGATCCGCCAGCGGCGATCGTCACCCTTGTAGCTGTCGGCCACGACCTCGATCGCGTTCAGCGCCTGGTTGTTGGCGCGGTCGCCGATCGCGTGGATCGCGAGCTGGAAATTGTCCATCGTGCCGCGGCTCATCAGGTTGAGCAGCTGGTCGTCGGACAGGAAGCCCAGGCCCTTCTGGCCCGGGGCATCGGCATAATCGGCCTTGAGCCAGGCGCCGCGGCTGCCCAGCGCGCCGTCGAGATACAGCTTGATCCCGCCCATGCGCAGCTTGTCGCTGTACAGCCAGGGGGTCGGCCCCTGCCCCGCCACCGCCAGCGCGGTGTCGACGCCGCCGGCATAGCTGATGATGCGAAACTTCATCAGGTTGAGGTCGCCCATCCGCCGATAGGTCAGCCAGTCGTCGACGGTGGTGCCCATGTCGGTGGTGGCGGTGACGCCGACCGACAGCAATGCCTCCTGCGCGGCGAGGAAGGCGGCGTTGCGCTCGCGCGGCGTCGGATTGGGCACCGCCTTCTGGATCAGCGCGCTGGCGGCGTCGATGAACACGCCGGTGGGATCGCCCTTGGCATCGCGCTCGACCCGGCCGCCGACCGGGTCCTTCGACGATGGGGACACGCCCGCCATCGTCATCGCGCGGGTATTCGCCCAGCCGGCATGGCCGTCGACGCGCTCCAGCCACACCGGGCGGTCGGACACGACCCGGTCGAGATCGGCGGCAGTCGGGAAGCGGCCCAGGCCCCAGCGTTCCTGGTTCCAGCCGCGGCCGATGATCCACTTGGCCGGATTGGCGGCGGCATAGTCGCCGATCTTCTTCAGCGCCTCGTCCAGGCTGCGCGTGCCCGACAGGTCGAGCTGCAGCGCCTGGAAGCCGAGGCCCATGACATGGCCGTGCCCGTCGATCAGCCCGGGCATCAGCAACCGGCCTCCCATGTCGAGCTTCCATTCGGGCTTTTTGGGGCGGCGCTGCTTGGGCGTCAGCAGCGCGGTGACGATCCCGTCGCGGTTGAACATGATCCCGTTGAACCGGACGATCTCGCCCTTTTCGTCCAGGGTGATGCCGTTGACATTGTCGACCAGGCCATCGGCATGGGCGACGGGCGCGATCAGGATCGCGGCGGCCGCGAGCATCTGGGGGATCAGCTTCATGGGCGTGGGCATAAGCCGTGTTCCCCCGCTGCGCCAGATGTCCTAAGGCGCACCCCTATGGCTACTCAAACCGCATCCACCGCCCCGGCGCTGCCGGTCTCCCTCGACGATGTCGTGGCGGCGCGGATGCGAATTAGGGATTCGATCGTCGCGACCCCGACGCTGGTCAGCCGGACGCTGTCCGACCTGACCGGCGCGACCGTGTATCTCAAGTTCGAAAACCTTCAGTTCACCGCCGCGTACAAGGAGCGCGGCGCACTCAACACCCTGCTCCAGCTTCCCGCCAACACCAGCGGCGTGATCGCCGCATCCGCCGGCAACCATGCCCAGGGCCTGTCCTATCACGCCACGCGGCTGGGCATCCCGTCGACGATCGTGATGCCGAAGAACACGCCGATCGTGAAGGTGACCCAGACCCAGGGCCACGGTGCGACCGTGATCCTGGAAGGCGAGACGTTCGACGCCGCCTATGCCCATGCCCGCAAGCTGGAGGCCGAACAGGGCCTGACCTTCGTCCATCCGTTCGACGATCCGCGGATCATCGCCGGCCAGGGCACGGTCGCGCTGGAAATGCTGGAGGCGGTGCCCGATCTCGAAGCTTTGGTCGTGCCGATCGGCGGCGGCGGCCTGATCTCGGGCATGGCGACCGTCGCCAAGGCGCAGGCGCATCCGATCGAGGTGATCGGGGTGCAGGCCGAGCTGTATCCGTCGATGTACAACCAGATCAACGGGACCGAGATGCCCTGCGCCGGCGACACGCTGGCCGAGGGCATCGCGGTCAAGGTGCCGGGCGGCATCACCCGCGAGATCGTTGCGGCGCTGACCGACGACATCGTGCTGGTCGGCGAGCGCCGGCTGGAGGAAGCCGTCAGCCTGTTGCTGCAGATCGAGAAGACGGTGGTCGAGGGCGCCGGCGCCGCCGGCCTGGCCGCTCTGCTGTCCGAGCCCGAGCGGTTCCGTGGCAAGAAGGTCGGCATCGTGCTGTGCGGCGGCAATATCGACACGCGCCTGCTGGCGAACGTGCTGCTGCGCGACCTGGCGCGGTCGGGCCGGCTGGCGCGGCTGCGCATCCGCTTGCAGGACCGGCCCGGCGCGCTGTTCCATGTCGCGCGGATCTTCCACGAGCAGGGCGTGAACATCATCGAGGTGTATCACCAGCGCATCTTCACCACCCTGCCCGCCAAGGGGCTGATCACCGATATCGAGTGCGAGACCCGCGACCGCGCGCATCTCGAACGGCTGATGACCGCGCTGCGCCGCGCGCAATATGAAGTGAGCCAGACCGAGTTGGCATAAATACTGGTGCCGCGGCGCGGGTGAGCGCATCGCGGCACCAGTTCCACCGGACATCGGACGAAGCGAATCGCACGCGCGACGGGCCGAGTCGCGGGGCGATTCCGGCTGCTTATCCCTTGCCCTACAATCACATCCGCGATCCCGCCGCCACGCGGCAACGGCACGCTTTGCCCGGGCTCGTTTCGCTTCCGATGAAGCGTTAACTTTCTTTGTTGGTGAATCGCCTTTTCATCATCTTTTTTCGCTCGCATAGTGCGCCATACGGACCGCGACCCGACGGTCACGCGTTCAAGAGGGCGAACCGGCGGTGACTGCACTTTCCCGTTTTCCACGGTTTTTCGTGACCAGCCCGTCCCCCTGCCCGTATCTTCCGGGAAAGCAGGAACGGAAGATCTTCACCGAGCTGTCGGGACCGCATGCGAACGAGCTCAACGACGCGCTGGGCCGGATCGGGTTTCGCCGCAGCCAGTCGGTCGCCTATCGCCCGAGCTGCGCGGGCTGCACCGCCTGCGTGTCGGTCCGCGTCATCGCCGATCAGTTCAAGCCGAACGCCAGCCAGCGCAAGCTGATCCGGCGGCATTCAGACCTGGAAGTGACCGCGTGCAAGCCCTGGGCGACCGAGGAGCAATATGAGCTGCTCCACAATTATCTGAGCGCGCGCCATCCCGGCGGCGGCATGGCGGCGATGGACGAGGGCGACTATGCCGACATGGTCGAGCAATCGCCGGTCAGCTCCTATGTCGTCGAATATCGCGAGCCCGCGCGCGACGGCCGGCGCGGCCGCCTGGTCGGCGCCTGCATCACCGACCAGCAGGCCGACGGGCTGTCGATGATCTACAGCTATTTCGTCGCCGACGACGACAGCCGCCCGGGCCTGGGCAACTTCATCATCATGGATCATATCCGCCGCGCCAGCGCGGCACGCCTGCCCTATGTCTATCTCGGCTATTGGGTGAAGGGCAGCGAGCGGATGGCGTACAAGACCCGCTATCGCCCGCTGGAAATGCTGGGGCCGAATGGCTGGTCGGCCTATCGGGACAGCGACGAAACGGTGTCGATGCCGCTTCCGGCGAAGATGCACGAGCTGGCCTGAGCGCCTGACTCAGGGGCGCGGTGCCCCCGCCTCCGCCGATGCATCATCCCCGTCGTAGTGGCGCGATCAGCGCTTAGCGCGGTCGCGCGTCAGGTCGGCGATGACGGGGAAATGGTCGGATGGGTAGTGCGGGCCGTCATGGGTGGTCAGAACCTGCGCGTCGCGGGCGATAAAGCCTCTGGTCATGATATAGTCGATCCGCTGCTGGGGCGTGCCAGTGAAATCGTGGAACGTGCCAGTCGGGCCCTGCCGGGACGGGGCGGTGTCCCAGGCGTCGGTCAGGACCGCGGCGAGCCGGCGATGCGCCGCGCTGTCGGGCGCGGCGTTGAAATCGCCGGTGAGGATCACCGGTAGCCCCTGGGCAAGTGCGGGCAGCCGCGCGGCGATCAGATCGGCCGAGCGCCGGCGGGCCTCCTCGTCCTCGTCGTCGCGGTTGGCGAAATGGGTGTCGATCATCAGGAAGCGAAATCGCCGCTGGGCCAGCGTCTCGAACACGCCCCAATTGACCATCCGGGGCAGCGTCGCACCCCAGCCGAGACTGGCCGGCGTGGCGGGGGTCGGCGACAACCAGAAGTCGCCATGACTTATCAAGCGGAGCCGGTCGGTGCGGTAGAAAATCCCCATATGCTCGTTCGCATGGCCACCGAATCGATCGCGCCCGAACCAGCGATAGCGGGGAAGTGCGCGGACGATATCGTCCCCTTGCGACTGGAATAGTTCCTGCGTGCCGATCAGGTCGGGATGCGCCTGGCGAACGGTGCGCACGAACAGATCGCGGCGATGCTGCCAGAGATTGGGGCCGTCGTCAGGATCGGGATAGCGGACGTTGAAGGTCATGACCCGCAATTCCCGCGTCCCGGCAGGCGCGGCGCCGATGAGCGCAAGCGTCGATAGGGACGCGATCGCAGCCAACCATGATTGAGGCATGGGGGAGCCTTTCCTGATGGGTCGCGGGGCCCATCGCCCGAAGTTCGGACCCGCCGATGACGACAGGTCATGCGAGCCCCGCTCACGACCGTCAATCGACCGGAAATGGATGATCGATGATGGTTTTATGTGGGTTACATTTCATGCGCAGTCACATACCCACAGAACATCATCATGATGCCGCCGCGTCACAAAATATAAACATCGGCACCCTAATCCCGCTCGCAGACGGTTTCCGACATCGCAACGACCCTGTGAGGGATGATGAACGCTACTCCTATGGCGCGCGTCGGCGCGCGCCCGCTTCCCGTCGTCAAGGCTCTGGCGATCGGCACCGCCCATGTCGCGATTGCTGTCGCCGCACTGGCGAGCGCCGGTGCGGCCCAGGCGAGCACCGATGCGCCGGCCCCGCCGCCAGTCAGCACGGCCGATACCGACCCGCCGGGCGGCGGAAAGAACGATCAGGTGATCGTCGTCACCGGACGGCGGTGGAAAAAGGCGGAGACCGCAACCACCAGCGTCCTGTCGAGCACCGATCTTCAGCGCCATCCCAATGTCAGCATCGTCGACGCGGTGGCGCGACTGCCGGGCATTTCGGTCGCGCCGACCGACTTCTTCGGATCGCCGTCGTCGGGAAATCATGGCGGGGTGGACGGCGCGGCGCGAGGCGGCGCGAGCTTCGTCTATGTCCGCGGCCTGAGCGGATCCTATAACGTCAACCTGATCAACGGATCGAACGCCGCGCAAGGCATGCCTTATTCGCGCGAAGTCGAGCTGGACCTGTTGCCGCCGGTCGGACTTGCGGCGGTGGTCGTCAGCAAGACGTCGACCGCGGACATGGACGGCGACGCCATCGGCGGAACGATCGATTTCCGCACGCCCACTGCTTTCGACTTCGACAGGAAGACCCGCGTCGGGCTCTATCTGCAGGGCGGGCTGAGCCAGTATGGCATCAATTATGGCACGCCGGCCGGTAGCGTCATGGCGCAAGCCGAGCTGTCGCACCGCTTCGGTAGCGACGAACGGTTCGGCGTCTATGCCACCAGCTATTATGGCAGGCGCCATTTCGCCTCGACCATGGTCGACTTCCAGGCGGGACAATGGGAGTTCGCGGTCTCGCAGGGCGAGCAGGGCAGCAATCCCGACGGCTTTGCCAAGAAGGACAATCTGCTGCTGACCAGCACCAACGCCCAATTCAGCGAGGGGCAGCAGACCCGCTATGGCGGTGCGATGGGGCTCGACTGGCACCTGGGCACGACCACCTTGTATGCGCGCGGCACCTATGCGGTGTCGGACGTCGAGCAGAATATCTATCAGAAGAGCATCCAGGCCGACGGCTATTCGGCGGCGACCCTGCGGCCCGACGGACTGTATCAGAATGGCGAGCGGGACGGCGAATATCATGGCTGGTTCGAGACCGCGCCGTCGCAATCGACCCTCGCCTCAGCCGTTCTGGGAGGCACGACCGACATCGACCGCCTGACGCTGAGCTATAGCGGATTCTGGAGCTGGGGGAACAGCGCCGCGCCCGATCATGCCGAGGTCACCTATCGGACCTCCGCCGACAATCAGCTCAACGGACCCTTCGCGGTCAGCTACCGCGGCGGCTATCCCCTGCCCCTGCTGAGCGCGGCGCAGCTGGCGCGGCTCAACGACAACAGCCTGTTCACGGTCCAACAGGATAGCGGCGAGTTCACCGATTCGCGCAGCACCGCCGCCAAGGTCGGCGGACGGTTCGACCTGAGCTATGCGATCGGATCATGGCTGGACGCGCTGTCCGTCGGGATCAAGATGGTCCACAGCACCCGCGACAGCGCCTCGCGCGACTACAGCAATCTCAACTTCCTGCCCGCCGGCCAGCCCTGGACCGCAAGCCCGTTCAACCTTGACGAGGTGGGCGCGATCGACCGGCGTCATTATCCCTATAGTTTCCTGCGCGGGGATGGCGGCGCATTGACCGATGCGGCGCGGGCGGCGGCAGGACAGATCACCCTGTCGGATGACGATGCGAACAAGAATAGGCTGTCGGGCCATGAGGACGTGCTGGCCGGCTATTTCCTGGCGAAGCTGATGTTCGGCGACCTGCACATCCAGCCCGGCATACGGTTCGAACATACCTCCATCGGCAATCGCTTCTGGAATTCGGTCGAGTCGAGCGGGGGCGCCACCGGCGGCGTCGCCGCAGGGTTCCAGTCGAGCCGATCGCGCTACGACATCCTGTTGCCGAGCGTTCATGCCGATTACCGGCCGAATGCGGACAGCGCGCTGCGCGGCGCGATCTGGCGCAGCTATACCCGACCGCCCTTCTTCCAGCTTGCCGGCGGCAGCCAGACGACGGTCAACTCGGATGGATCGGTCAGCGTCACCGAGGGCAATCCCGACCTGGAGGCCGTGCGGTCGTGGAATTTCGACGCCAGCATCGAGCATCAGCATCGCGGGTTCAGCGCGTCGGTCGCGGGATATTACAAGGCGCTCAGCGACTATCTGTACGACCGCGGCACGAGTTTTCGGGCGCAGCAGATCGCGCAGAGCGGCGTGGCATCGATCTTCAAACCGGTGAATGGCGGCACCGCGGGGCTGTACGGCGTCGAGATTTCGGCACGCTATCAACTGGTCGACCTGCCCGGATGGGAGGCGGGCCTTGGCCTGTCGGGGAATGTCACCTTCCAGCATAGCTGGGCGCATCTCGACGATCCGTCGACCGACGCGACGCAGCAGATGCAGGGCGCCCCGAACCGGCTGGCGAACGCCGCGATCTTCTATGACAAGGGGCCGCTCTATGCGAACCTGTCCTGGCGCTACAACGGCGCGCTGGTCGCGGCATATCGCTTCGGCGCCTTTGGCGGCAAGCAGCTGAACGATACGCAGCGCGCCACCAGCAGCGTGGACGCGACGATCAGCTATGCGCTGAAGCGCGACATGCGGATCATCCTGGCGGCGTCGAACCTGTTCGACAGCGTGAGCTATTACCGCACCGTCGGCCCCGAAAGCGATCAGGTGCCGCAGATCGTGCGGTGGGGCCGGACCTGCAGCCTGACCCTGACCGCGAGCTTCTGATCCCGACCCGACACCGCAAGGACTTGGTCATGCGTGCATCTTCCTGGCTCATCTTTTTCGCACTTGCCGGTCTGACCGCGACCGCCCTCGCCGCCGAGGTCGAGCAACCCGCCGAGGGCAAGGAACCTGCTTACTATCTGGCGGGCAATTCGTTCGACATCCTGACGGTGCTGCCGCCACCGCCGCACGAGGGCAGCCCGCGGGGAATCGCCGACCGGCAGGTCTTTCGGCAGACCCGGGCACTGAAGGGCACGCCGCGCTGGACGCTGGCGACGAACGACGTCGCGCTGGCGCCGGCGGACCTGATGCGCGATTTCAGCTGTGCCGTCGGGATCTCGCTCACGCCCGAGACCGCGCCGATGACCGCGACGCTGCTGACGCGCGCGTCATCGGATACGGCGCGGATGACGGGCATCGCCAAGACCCGGTACAAGCGGCAGCGCCCCTATCTGATCGACCGCGGACCGATCTGTCAGCCTGAAAGCGAGCTGAAGGGCAGCTACGACTATCCGTCGGGCCATACGACCGCCGGCTGGACCTGGGCGATGCTGCTTGCCGAGATCGTGCCCGATCGGGCGGCGGAGATCCTGGCCCGCGGCCGCGCCTATGGCGAAAGCCGGATCGTCTGCGGGGTCCACAGCGCCAGCGCGGTGGAGGCCGGTCGGCTGTCGGCAAGCGGGACGCTGGCGGCGATCGCCGAGCAGCGCGGGTTTCGCCGCGATCTGAGCGCGGCGCGGCGCGAGATGGATGCGCTGCGCGCCGCCGGATCGACGCCGCGGCCGGATGCCCGGCAATGCGCCGCCGAACGGTCGCTGATCGCCCAACCGGTCTACTGACCCTCCATTATCCGCAAAATGATCGCACGAACCGGTCAATTGCCTCGATCCGCGTCCCCGCCCCACCTATAGCGGCCCGATCGTCGGGAGGGTGGCATGCAGAAGCGGTCGAAGCGCCAGCGTGAAATCGTATCGCTGATGCGTTCGGGGCCGAGCGTCAGCGTCGCCGGACTGGCGAACGAGCTCGGCGTTTCGGACGAGACCATTCGCCGCGAGCTTCGCGTGCTGGAAGACGGCGGGGTCATCGTTCGCGAACATGGCGGCGCCCGGCTGGCCACCCGGGTGGATGAAGGGCCACTGGACCAGCGGATGGAGGAACATGCCGATGCCAAGCGGAAGATCGCGCGCGCGGCCGCCGCGCTGATCGACGATGGCGCGATCTTGTTCATCGATGGCTGAACCACCTCCTGCCATCGCGCAGCAGCCGGCGCATGCGGGTCAGTCCTGGCCGCCGATCTCGTCGACATGGAGGTCGACGTCGAGCGCCTCTTCGCCTTGGCCGATGCGGGTGCCGGCGATCGAGGCGGCAGCGGTGGCGTCGAGGCCGACGGCCACGCGGACATAGCTTGCGTCTGGGCTGAGGCCGGTCGCGGGGTCGAAGCCGACCCAGCCGAGATCGTCGATATGCGCCTCTGCCCAGGCATGCGGAGCGCCATGCGCCTCGCCGTCGCTGCGATAGCCCGAGACGTAGCGGGCCGGGATGTGCAGGTGGCGGGCGGCGGCGACCATCATCTGGGCGACGTCGCGCGAAGTCGCGCGGCTGGCGGTGAAGGCCTCGGCGGCGGTGATGCCGGTGTCGGTGGTGTCGGGCGTGCACGGGAAGCGGGCATGCAGCGCGGCGTTGAGCGCGTGGAGGCGACCGAGCGGCGAGTCCGCGGGGGCGGCCTCGGCGAACTCGGCGAGCGAGACGCTGGCCAGGGTCCGCGGGGTCGAGCGGAGGAACAGCATCGGCGGCAGCGGTTCGGCACCGCCGCGAACCACGCCCGTCGCCTCGGTCGTCAGCACCTCTCCGGTGACGGTGATCTCGAGCGATTCGATCGGCCCTTCGGCGTAGAGCATCGTCACGATGTTGCCATAGCCGTCGACGCCGCGGCGCAGCCGGGCATCGACATCGACGTCGATCCGCCAGTTCACGACCGTCTGATATTCGGTGTCGCACGGGGTGACGCGCAGCAGCTGGACGATGCGCGCCTGCGGCTTCGAGAAGCGATACTGGCTGCGGTGGTCGATCGCGATCCGCATCAGACGAACCGGAACTGGCGGGCGATGGCGGCGTCGAGCATCGCATTCTCCCGGATCAGGGCGCCGAGATATTCGTGCAGCCCGCTGACGATGACTTCGGAGGTTCGCGTCTTCTGGGCGCGCGAGAGGCGTGCGCGCGCCATGCGGTCGGCCTCGCCCTGAAGCCCGGTGCGCTTGGCGAGCTGGCTCAGCAGGTCGACGACCTCCTCGAAACAGGCGGCCAGGCTGCGCGGCAATTCGGGACGGCTCAGCAGCAGGTCGATGACGTTCGCCGGGCTCAGGCTGTCATTGTAGAGCCAGCGATAGGCATTCACCGCCGAGACGGTCTGAAGGATCGTCGTCCATTGATCGCGATCGACCGCACCGCCGACCTTCTCCCCCTCGGGCAGCAGGATGTGATATTTCACGTCGAGCAGGCGGGCGGTATTGTCCGAACGCTCGACCGCCGATCCGAGCTGGATCAGCAGCGTCGCCTCGTTGCGCATCATCCGATGGATGGAGCCTTCGAACCCGCGCATCTCGGCCTTGACCGCTTCGACCAGGTTCAGCGTCTGGGTGGCGCCGCCGGTCGTCGCGCGGTTCTGAAACAGCAGCCAGGCGCGGTTGATCGACGTCCAGGCTTCGCGGGTCAATGCAGTGCGGACGGCGCGCGCGTTCATCCGCGCCATGTCGAGACAGCGGACGATCGAGCCGGGATGGCTGGTGTCGAGCGTGAGGAACCGGGCGACCTGCACCTGGGTCATCGCCTGGCCCGTCGCGGCGAAGGCCTCGTCGGTATAGCTGACGATCAGCGCGCTCTGCCAGGCGGCCTCGCCAGCGGGGCGAGCGGACAGCGCGTCAAGGCGGATCGTCGCCTCGACGAGGCGCGCGAGGAAGTCGGCGCGCTCGAGATAGCGGCCCAGCCAGTAAAGCGCCGACGCGGTGCGGGAGAGCATCAGCATGCGCGGGCTCCCACGGCTCCAGTTCCTCTCCCGGAGGGAGAGGGTAACCATGCGCAGCATGGTGGAGAGGGGGTCACCCCAAACGAAACCCGCGCGGTTTGGAGACTCCCTCTCCACCGCTTCGCGGTTCCCCTCTCCCTCCGGGAGAGGATTTGGGTGGTGCGCATCACAGGCTTTGCTCCTGCGACTGGCGTTGGGATCGGCCGCTGCCGGCGTCGGGGAGCAGGACGAAGCTGTCCTTGGTGCCGCCGCCCTGGCTGGAATTGACCACCAGCGAGCCTTCGCGCAGCGCGACGCGGGTCAGGCCGCCGGGGACGACGCGGACCCCGTCGCTGCCGGTCAGGACGAAGGGGCGGAAATCGACATGGCGCGGCGCCAGTCCGGCCTCGACCACCGTCGGCACCGTGGACAGCGCCAGCGTCGGCTGGGCGATGTAGCGATGCGGCTCGGCGATCAGCGCGGCGCGGAACTCCTCGACCTGTGCCTTGGTGGCGGTCGGGCCGACCAGCATGCCGTAGCCGCCCGATCCGTCGACCAGCTTCACCACCAGTTCGGGGAGGTGATCGAGGACATATTTCAGCGCCTGCGGCTCGCGGCAGCGCCAGGTTTCGACATTGGGCAGCTTCGCCTCGCCGCCCGAATAGAAGCGGACGATCTCGGGCATGTAGCTGTAGATCGCCTTGTCGTCGGCGATGCCGTTGCCGGGCGCATTGATCAGCGCGACATTGCCGGCGCGGTAGGCGGCGATCAGCCCGGGGACGCCCAGCATCGAGTCCGGGCGGAAGGCGAGCGGATCGAGATAATCGTCGTCGATCCGGCGATAGATGACATCGACCCGGACGCGGCCGGCGATGGTGCGCATATAGACGATGTCGTCATCGACCACGAGGTCCGCCGCCTCGACCAGCTCCACGCCCATCGAGTCCGCCAGGAAGCTGTGCTCATAATAGGCCGAGTTGAAATGCCCCGGAGTCAGCACGACGCATACCGGCTTGGCATTGCCGCCGCCCGGCGCGACCGATCGCATCGTCTGGAGCAGCATGTCGGGATAGCTGTCGACCGGCGCGACGCGGAAATCGCGGAACAGTTCGGGGCACAGGCGGATCATCGCCTCGCGATTTTCGAGCATGTACGACACGCCGGAGGGGGTGCGGGCATTGTCCTCGAGCACGAAGAACTGGTCGGGACCGGTGCGGACCAGGTCGATGCCGCAGATATGCGCCCAGACGCCGTGCGGCGGGCGGATGCCGTCGACCTCGGGCCGGAACTGATCGTTGAGATAGACGAGTTCCTCCGGGATCACGCCTTCCTTCAGGATGCGGCGTTCGCCGTAGATATCCTCGAGAAACGCGTTGATCGCCTCGACCCGTTGTTCGAGCCCTTCGGACAGGCGCGTCCATTCGTCGTGGAGGAAGACGCGCGGGACGATATCGAACGGGATGATCCGTTCCGCCGCATCATTGTCGCCATAGACGGCGAAGGTGATGCCGAGCTGTCGGAAGGTCGCCTCGGCCGATTGCTGGCGGCGCTGGAGTTCGGACGCAGGCGTGTCGGCGATCCACTGCGACAGGGACGCGAATTCGGCACGCGGCGCCTCCGGCCCGCCATGCCCCCAGATTTCGTCGAACGCCCCGCCTGTCGCCATTCATCCCCCAAGCGCCGGTATGACCGATAGGTTCCATGCTGCAATGCTTTGCTGCGGCGCACAAGGGGCATCGGGTGGCAGGTGTGTTCGGGGGATGAGGTGGACGACGTTCTACTGATGGGTCGTGAGGCGGGCACATTCAGACTTTTCGCGCGGATCTATCGCAACTCCCGCGTTCCGGCGAAGGCCGGAACCCAGTTGCGAAAACCTGCCAGTTCTCGCGAAACTTCGCGATCACAGTAGCTGGGCTCCGCCCTTCGCCGGAGCACGGAGCGAGCCTGACCAATCGATTCCGTGCCGGGAAAGGATAGGCTCGTTTAGGGGTTAGCTCAGATCGAACCGCTACCCCGCATATTTGACCGAGCAACCATAGGGGCGCGTGTCGGGGACGGAGACGGGCTTGCCTGCCTTGAGCTCGCCGAGCGCGGCCAGGACGTGATTGCGGGCGGCGGGGATGTCCGCGGTGTCGGCGGTGGGCTTGTCGTCGATGCCGCCGCGATAGACGAGCCGGCCCGTCTTATCGATGATGTACATGTGCGGCGTTGTCTTCGCGCCGTACGCCTTGCCGACCAGGCCGAGCGGGTCGAGCAGATAATGGGCGGGCTTCGCCTTTTCGGCGGTCACGAAAGCCTGGGCCTGCCTGCCGTCCATATGGCCCTGCTGCCCGGCGGCGCCCGAATTGATCGTCAGCCACACGACGCCGTCGGCGGCAGCCGCGGCCTGGGTCTTCTGCATGTTGCCGCTGCTGTATTGCTTCTTCACGAAGGGGCAGCCGGGGTTGTTCCATTCGAGGACGACCGTCTTGCCCTTGAAGTCGTGCAGCCACACGATCTTCCCGCTGGCGTCGCGCGCACTGAAGTCGGTTGCGGGCGCGCCGATTGCGGGCTCGGCCGGACGCGCGACGGGAGCGGCAGCGGTGAGGGACAGGGTGGCGGCGGCCGCAGCCGCGCCGGCGAAGATCCACGTCTTCATCGCAGTCTCCTTCTCCTTCACCCCCCGGGTGATCATTTGCCCGCGGCCAGGTCCCCCAGCATCGACTGGGTCAGGATCTGCGGCAGGACCTGCGGCGCCGGCTGACCCGGCTTGTACCACAGATAGAGCGGCACGCCTGCACGGTTATGTTTTTCGATGAACCGGCCCAGCGTCGCATCGCCATCGGTCCAGTCGCCGACCAGCACCGCGACCTTGCCGTCGGCCAGTGCCTTGGCGGTCGCCTCGGTCTCGATCACCCCCTTCTCGTTGACCTTGCAGGTCAGGCACCAGTCGGCGGTGAAATAGGCGAAGACAGGGCGGCCCTGCGCGGTGAGTTCGGCAAGGCGGGCTTCGCTGAACGGTTCGGCGCCGGCCAGCGCCACCTTAGCGCCTGCAGTCGCCGTTGCCGGGCGGACGACTGCGACCGCTGCCAGCGCGACCAGCAGGAAGGGCAGTGCGATCCAGGCCGAGCGCCCCCTGGCCTGGCGCGCGCCGCCCCACCACAGGCCGAGCGCGAGCAGCAGCGCGGCGGCGAGGCCGAGGGTCATGCCGTCGACACCCGCCTGGCGCCCCAAGACCCAGGCGAGCGCGAGTGCGGTCAGGAACATCGGCACAGACAGGATGCGGCGGAACGTCTCCATCCACGCGCCGGGCCGGGGGAGCCTGCGCCGCAGCGCCGGCACGAAGCCGAGCAGCAGGAAGGGCAGCGCAATGCCCAACCCCAGCCCGCCGAAGATCGCCAGAGCCGCCGGCCAGGGCAGGATCAGCGCCGCCCCCAGCGCCGCGCCCATGAACGGGCCGGTGCACGGCGTCGCGACAAACGCGGCGAGCGCACCGGTCAGGAAGGCGCCGCCGGTGCCCCGTCCCGCCAGCCGGTTGATCGCGCTGGGCGCCAGCATCTCGAACAGGCCCGCCAGGTTGAGCGCGATTCCGGTGACGAGCAGCAGCAGGAACAGGATCACGCGCGGATCCTGAAGCTGGAACGCCCAGCCGAGCGTGGCGCCGCCAGCGCGCAGGGCAAGCAGCAGCCCGCCAAGCGCCAGGCAGACCAGCACCACGCCGGCAGTATAGGCAAGCGCCTCACCGCGAGGATTGCTGCCCTCCTCATTCGCCTTGGCCAGGCTGAGCGCCTTGAGGCTGAGGATCGGAAAGACGCACGGCATGATGTTGAGGATCAGTCCGCCCAGGACCGCGCCGGCAAAGGCGATCAGCGCGGTCCACCAGAGGCCCCCGCCGTCGCCCGCCGCAGCCGCGCCCTGTGACGCGGGCGCGACCGTACCGGGCACGGCGGTGAGCGCCAGGCCGCGGTCCTTGCCGACCGCCAATACGCCCTCGATCGTGCCGGGCGATCCCTTGGCTTTGGTCTCGATCACCAGCCGGTCGCCATCGCGAGCAACCGCCTGGGGTGCGGCATAGTCGATCGCGCCGTCGGTGATCGGGTAGAAATAGACTTCGCTTGCCGCCGCACCGGCGGGATAGGGGACGGCCAGGCGGAACGCGCCGCCCGCGACCTGATACGTTGCCTGCGAGCCCAGCGGGCGGGGCAGCTTCGCGCGGTAGCCGTCGAATTGCGCACGGCGCTCCGCGGTCACCGCGCCGTCGCCGACCTTCAGCATCGTCGACAGCGTGGCCTTTTCGGGCACGCAGATCTTGTCGGTGCAGACGAGATAGGCGAGGTCGACCTTCACCGGCAGGTCGGTGCCCGGCGCAAGACCAGTGGGCAGCTTCAGCGTGACCAGGGTCGCGAAGGGATGCTCATAGACATAGTTCATCAGCCCGGCGATCACGAGCCGTTCGGGCACCGGATAGCGGATCGCGCCGGCGGTCGCTCCCGCCGGAAGCGTCCATGTCGCCTTGGGCGGGATGCCGGCATCGCCCGGGTTCTGCCAATAGGCGTGCCAGGTCGGTTCGGGCGTCGAGACGAAGGCGAGCATGACCTCGCTCCCCGGCGCGGGAGTAGCGGTTTCGGGCACCAGTTCCATGCGGACATGCGGGCCGTCGCCAGGCGCCTGGGCGAGCGCCGGCCCGGCGAACAGCAGCGCCGCGAGAGTCATCAGCCAGAAACGCAAATACGCCATCGCCCGTCCTTGCCGTGGGGGTGCCCCTCCCCATAGCAAAGTGCAACCCAGTTTGAAGCCGCCGGAGTCCCGCGTCCCATGAAGTTGTTCCAGTCGACCGCCATTGCCCTTGCGCTGATCGCCGCAGCGCCGGTCGCCGCCCAGCAGTCCGCCACCACCCCTGCCCCGGCCGCGCCCGCAACAGCGACGGCAACGGTATCGATGGAGACGCCGCCCAAGCTGATCGTGATGATCTCGGTCGACCAGTTTTCCGCCGACCTGTTCGCCGAATATCGCGCGCAGTTCACCGGTGGCCTGGCGCGGCTAGAGAGCGGCGTGGTGTTCCCCTCGGGCTATCAGAGCCATGCCGCGACCGAGACCTGTCCCGGCCATTCGACGATCCTGACCGGTGCGAGACCCTATCGCACCGGCATCATCGCCAACGACTGGACCGACTTCAGCGTCGCGCGCGCCGACAAGACGATCTATTGCGCCGAGGATCCGAGCGTGCCGGGCAGCAGTTCGAAGGATTACACCGTCTCCGACAAGCATCTGAAGGTGTCGACGCTGGGCGAGTGGATGAAGCTGGCCAATCCGGCGAGCCGGGTCGTGTCGGTCGCGGGCAAGGACCGCGCCGCGGTGATGATGGGCGGGCACAAGATCGACGAGCTCTGGTACTTCTGGGACAAGAGCCGCAGCTTCCAGTCCTATGCCGGGCGACAGGCGCCGGCGCGGGTCAACCAGATGAACGCGCTGGTGACCGAGCGGCTGGCGCAGCCGCGGGAGGGGATGACGCTGCCCGCCTTCTGCAAGCCGCGCCAGCAGGCGTTCAACCTGGGCACCGTGACGGTCGGGGCCGGCACGTTCGAGCGCAAGGCAGGCGATCTGCGCGGGTTCAAGGCGTCGCCCGAGTTCGACGATGCGGTGGTGACGCTGGCCGGCGGGCTGGCGATCGACATGAAGCTGGGCCAGGGCGCGGCGCCCGACCTGTTGATCGTCGGCGCGTCGGCGACCGACTATATCGGTCACGGGCTGGGCACCGAGGGCAGCGAGATGTGCCTGCAGATGTTCGCGCTGGACCAGAAGCTGGGCGAATTGTTCGCGCTGCTCGACAGCACCGGCGTCGATTATGCGGTGGCGCTGACCGCCGATCATGGCGGCACCGACATTCCCGAGCGCAACCAGGCGCATGGTGCGCCCGAGGCGGCGCGGGTGCAGGCAACGGCGGTCGCCAGCGCGATCGGCAAGCAGGTGCAGACCGCGCTGAAGCTGGAGACGCAGCCGCTGACCGGCGGATCGTTCGGCGATGTCTATATCGACCCCAGGCTGCCGAAGAAGAGCCGCGCGGCGGTCCAGGCGGCGGCGATCAAGGCCTATCGCGCGCATCCGCAGGTGCAGACGGTCTACACCCGCGACGAGATCGCGGCGACGCCGATGCCCAAGGGGCCGCCCGAAACCTGGACCCTGCTGGAGCGGGCGCGCGCCTCCTATGATCCGGCGCGATCGGGCGACCTCTATGTCGTGCTGCATCCGCGCGTCGTGCCGATCGCGACGCCGGGGCCGGGCTATGCCTCGACCCATGGCAGCATCTGGGATTACGACCGGCGCGTGCCGATCCTGTTCTGGCGCAAGGGGATGACCGGGTTCGAGCATCCGCTATCGGTCGAGACGGTCGATATCGCGCCGACGCTGGCCGGGCTACTGCATGTGCCGGTGCCCGTAGAGATCGACGGCCATTGCCTCGACCTGGACGCGAGCGCGGCCTCGACCTGCGCCCGTTAGCCTGACCGAGGGGCGCGGACGCCGCGCCCCTCGCACCCCTGAGATCAGCAGCGCGGCTGGTCGCGCAGGCGGCGGATGATGCCGGAAAAGTCCGAGCCGCCATTGCCCTCGGCGACATAGGCTTCGTAGAGTTCGGCGGCGCGCGCACCCATCGGCGTGGCGGCGTCGGCAAGCCCGGCCGCCTCCATCGCCAGCTTCAGGTCCTTCAGCATCAGTGCGGCGGCGAAACCGCCCTGATAGTCGCGGTCGGCCGGCGTCTCCGGACCGACGCCGGGGACGGGGCAATAGCTGGTCATCGACCAGCTCTGTCCCGACGAGACCGAGGCGATGTCGAAGAAGCGCTGCGGGTCGAGGCCGAGCTTTTCCGCCAGCACGAATGCCTCGCAGGTGGCGATCATCTCAGCGCCGAGCAGCATGTTGTTGCAGATCTTGGCCCCCTGCCCCGCGCCGCTGGCGCCGGCATGGATCACCGCCTTGCCCATATCGGCCAGGAACGGCTCGGCGCGGTTGAACCCCGCTTCGGTGCCGCCGACCATGAAGGTCAGCGTGCCGGCATTGGCCGCCGCGATCCCGCCCGACACCGGGGCATCGACCGCCAGCAGCCCGCGCGCATCGGCCGCCTCCGCGACGCGGCGGGCGGTGGCGACGTCGATCGTCGAACAGTCGATCAGGATCGCGCCGGGCTCCGCATGTTCGACGATGTCGCCGGTATAGACCGTCTCGACATGGCTGCCCGCGGGCAGCATCGTGATCACCGCCTCGGCGCCGGCGATCGCCTCGGCCGCGCTGGCCACCGGCAGGCATCCGGCAGCCTTGGCGCGGTCCAGCGCATCCTGCGACAGGTCGAAGGCGCGGACATCATGCCCCGCCTTGGCCAGGTTCGCGGCCATGCCGCCGCCCATATTGCCGAGCCCGATAAACGCTACGCGTGCCATTGCTTCTCTCTCCTGCAGCGTGCGGGCGTCGCTTCGCCCGCCGCCGATGCCTCGCTTACTTGCCGGTCCAGTTGCCCGGGCGCTTCTCGACAAAGGCGGTCATGCCCTCGCTCTGGTCGGCGGTGCCGAACAGCGCGTGGAACAGCCGCCGCTCGAACGCGACGCCCTGCGCCAGCGTTGTCTCGAACGCGGCGTTGACCATTTCCTTGTTCGCCTTGACCGCCAGCGGCGCCATCGACGCAATCGTCGCGGCGGTCTTCACCGCCTCCTCGACCAGGTCGGCGGCGGGGACGATGCGACTGACCAGCCCGGCGCGCTCGGCTTCCTCGGCGCCCATCATCCGGCCGGTCAGGCACATCTCCATTGCCTTGGCCTTGCCCACCGCGCGGGCGAGCCGCTGCGACCCGCCCATGCCGGGGGTGACCGCCAGCTTGATCTCGGGCTGGCCGAACTTCGCCGTGTCTGCCGCGAGGATGAAATCGCACATCATCGCGACCTCGCAGCCGCCGCCCAGCGCGAAGCCCGAGACCGCGGCGATGATCGGCTTGCGCGTGCGGGTGAACACGTCCCAGCCGGCGAAGAAGTCATGGCCGTACATGTCGGCAAAGCCCTGCGCCTGCATCTCCTTGATGTCGGCGCCGGCGGCAAAAGCCTTTTCGCTGCCGGTTAGTACCGCGCAGCCCTGTGACGAATCGGCGTCGAAGGCGCGCATCGCGCCCAGCAACTCGCTCAGCACCTGGCTGTTGAGCGCATTCAGCGCCTGGGGCCGGTTGAGCGTCACCAGCGTGACCGCGCCGCGCTGTTCGACCAGGATCGTTTCGTAGCTCATCTCTTCCCTTTCCCGGCTGCGGCCGGAGTCGTGTCTCTTGCGGCCGCTGTGCCGCGCGCGACGGTTCGGCTCAAGCCGGCGACCATTCCTCGTCCGCCGGAAGCGGGGCGAAAATCTGATCGATCACATGGTCGCTGACGTCCTCGGGCATGGCCGGGTTCCAGCGCGGGGCATTGTCCTTGTCGAGGATGACCGCACGCACACCCTCGATAAAGTCGTGCCGCTGCACGACATGGGAGCCGACCGCATATTCCTGACGCATTTCGTCCTCGAAGGTCGGCATGGTCCGCCCGTCGAGCAACAGCTTGAGGCTGACCTTCATCGCCTGGGGCGACTTGGTCTTCAGCGTTGCCAGCGTGACCGCCGCAAAGGCCGACCCATCAGCCTCGAGCGCGGCGAAGACGTCCTCGAGCGTATCGGATACGAACAGCCGGTCGATCGCCTCGCGGTGGGCGAGCAGCTTCGCCTCGGGCGGCTCGACCGACAGGTCGCGCAGCGCTGCCTCGATCTGCTGCGGCTCGCCGGCAATGCGCGACTTGGCATCTTCGAGCGCGGCGGCGGGCAGATAATGGCTCGCCAAGCCCAGCGCGAGGCATTCGGCGCCGTCGATCCGCGCACCGGTGAGCGCCAGATACTGGCCGATCCGCCCGGGCAGGCGCGACAGATACCAGCCGCCGCCGACATCGGGGAACAGGCCGATCCCGGTCTCGGGCATCGCGAACTTCGTATTCTCGGTCGCCACGCGGTATTTCGCCGGCTGGCTGATACCGACGCCGCCGCCCATGGTGATGCCGTCCATGAAGGCGACCACCGGCTTGGCATAGGTGAACAGCAGGTGGTTGAGTCGATATTCGGTATGGAAGAATTCGCGCGCGGCACTGCCGTCGCCCGCCCCGCTCTCCGCGATCATGCGGATGTCGCCCCCGGCGCAGAAGCCGCGCCCCTCGGCATGGTCGATCAGCACCGCCTCGACCGAGAGGTCGGCGCGCCATTCCTGCAGCGCGGCGAGCATGTCGCGGCACATGCCGGTGTTGAGCGCGTGAATCGCCTTGGGCCGATTGAGCCGGATGCGGCCGACCTGGCCTTCGGTCGAGATGAGGACGTCGGTCATGATGCTCCTTGGGACACCGGAATGTGAGACTGGTTTGGAGTATCTCGATAATGTTCGTCACCCCGGCCGAAGTGCCGGGGTCCGCTCGTCCTCCATCCTGCGCTCCCGGCTGATGCGCGGCAGGCGCCCGGGGAGCGGGTATCGGCGAGGCGGTGCGGCAAGCGCTCACCTCCGGGATGTGCCGCACGGTGGACCCCGGCACTCCGGCCGGGGTGACGGGTGGGGGTTTCCACCGAAGCCTCGCCGCCTCGAGCGAGATGACCGGCGCCGTTGCTCACTGGCGCGTCAGGTCGCGGCCGATGATCATGCGCATCACCTGGTTGGTGCCTTCCAGGATCGAGTGGACGCGCAGGTCGCGCCAGAAGCGCTCGATCGGATAGTCCATCAGATAGCCATAGCCGCCATGAAGCTGCAGCGCGCGATCGGCCACCGCGCTGCCGGTGTCTGTGGCGAAACGTTTGGCCATCGCGGCGAAGCGGGTCTTGTCGGGGGCGCCTTCGGTCACCTTGGCAGCGGCGAGGTAGAGCAGCGCACGGGCTGCCTCCAGCTCGGTCGCCATGTCGGCCAAAGTAAACTGGGTGTTCTGGAACTCGGCGACGGCGCGGCCGAATTGCTGGCGGTCCTTGGTATAGGCGATCGCCTCGTCGAGGCAGCGTTGCGCCCCGCCCAGCGAGCAGGCGCCGATGTTGAGGCGGCCGCCGTCGAGGCCCATCATCGCGATGCGGAAGCCCTCGCCCTCGGCGCCGACCAGATTCTCCACCGGCACGCGGACGCCGTCGAAATTGACCTGGGCGGTCGGCTGCGAGTGCCAGCCGAGCTTGCGTTCCTGCGCGCCGAAGCTGACGCCGGGCATGTCCTTCTCGATCACGAGGCACGAGATGCCCTTGGGCCCCTCCTCGCCGGTGCGGACCATGCAGACATAGAGCTCGTTCTCGCCGCCGCCCGAGATGAACTGCTTCGATCCGGTGACAACATAATGATCGCCGTCGCGCACCGCGCGCGTCTTCAGCGCCGCGGCGTCGGAGCCCGAGCTCGGCTCGGTCAGGCAATAGCTGGCCAGCCAGTCCATCACCGTCAGCTTGGGCAGATACTTGTCCTTCAGCGCCTGCGACCCGAAATGGTCGATCATCCAGGCGGCCATGTTGTGGATCGAGATGAAGGCGCTGGTCGACGGACAGCCATAGGCCATCGCCTCCATGATCAGCGCCGATTCGAGCCGGCCGAGACCGATGCCGCCGCTTTCCTCCGACACATAGATCGCGCCGAAGCCGAGTTCGGCCGCCGCCTTCACCGTATCGCGCGGGAAGATATGCTTCTCGTCCCACTCCGCGGCGTGCGGGATGATCGCGTCGGCAGTGAACTGGCGCGCCAGCTCCTGGATCGTGCGCTGTTCGTCGGTCAGGTCGAACTGGGTGGTCATGCGGCTTTCTCGTGAAGGACGGTCATCGGGACAGGGGCTCAGCGCATGGCGGCGGCGACGCGTTCCCGCGGCGCACGATACGACACGGCCCCGCATCCCCTGACGGAGACGCGAGGCCGGATATCGTTCGAACGGATCGCCAAGGCGCGGTCCCCGGCGTCAGCCCATGGTCGGGATGATGAAGGCGCTGTCGCCCGCGCCGCCATCGGGCCAGCGCTGGGTGATGGTCTTGACCTTGGTCCAGAACTTCACGCCCTCCATGCCGTGCTGGTTGGTGTCGCCATAGGCCGAGCGCTTCCACCCGCCAAAGGTGTGATAGGCGACGGGCACCGGGATCGGCACGTTGATGCCGACCATGCCGACATTCACCCGAGCGGCGAATTCGCGCGCGGCATGGCCGTTGCGCGTGAAGATCGCGACGCCGTTGCCGTACTGGTGATCGCTTGGCAGGCGCAGCGCCTCCTCGAAGTCATTGGCGCGCACGATCTGCAGCACCGGGCCGAAAATCTCTTCCTGATACGCGCTCATCTGCGGCGTGACATGATCGAACAGCGACGGGCCGATGAAGAAGCCCTGCTCATGCCCCTGCAGCGTGAAGCCGCGGCCATCGACCACCAGCTCCGCGCCCTCGTCGACGCCGGTCTGGATCCAGTTCTCGACGCGTGCCTTGTGCGCCGCGTTGACCACCGGGCCGTAATGGGCGTCGGCATCTGTCGACACGCCGACGCGCAGCGCCTCGATCGCCGGGATCAGCTTCTGGCGAAGCGCGACCGCGGTCTTCTCGCCGACCGGCACCACGACCGGAAGCGCCATGCAGCGCTCGCCCGCCGAGCCGAAGGCGGCGCCGGCCAGGTCGGCGACAACCTGGTCGAGATCGGCGTCGGGCATGACGATGCCGTGGTTCTTCGCCCCGCCCATCGCCTGGACGCGCTTTCCGGCGGCGACGCCGCGGCGATAGACATAATGGGCGATGTCGGACGAACCGACGAAGCTGACCGCGCCGATCGCCGGATGATCGAGGATCGCGTCGACCATTTCCTTGTCGCCGTGCACGACCTGAAGAATGCCCTCGGGCAGGCCCGCCTCACGGAACAGCTCGGCCAGCCGCACCGGAACGCTGGGATCGCGCTCGCTGGGCTTGAGAATGAAGGCGTTGCCGCAGGCGATCGCGACGCCCGACATCCATAGCGGGATCATCGCCGGGAAGTTGAACGGAGTGATGCCCGCGCCGATCCCGATCGGCTGGCGCATCGAATAGACGTCGATGCCGGGGCCGGCGCCCTGGGTATATTCGCCCTTGAGCACATGCGGGATGCCGCAGGCGAATTCGATCACCTCCAGCCCGCGCTGGATGTCACCCTTGGCGTCGGCAACGACCTTGCCGTGCTCGGACGAGAGCAGGTGCGCCAGCTCGTCCATGTTCTTCTCGACCAGCGCCTTGAACGCGAACATCACGCGAGCGCGGCGCTGCGGGTTGGTCGCCGCCCAGGCGGGCTGCGCCGCCTGCGCCGCGGCGACCGCAGCGTCGAGATCGGACTGGGTGCCCAGGCGGACCTTCGCCTGGACCTGACCGGTATTGGGATCGAAGATCTCGGACTCGCGCCCGGCACCGGCGCCGCCGGCAGTGCCGGCAATGAAGTGATCGACGATCCGCATGACATGCCTCTCCAAAACTTCGTTGGCGCTGACATTGCATTTGACAGCAATGCAGGCAACTGATGCAAAGTGCAGGTTGAACCTGCAATAACGCAGGCCGTTCATGAACTGGGATGATCTGAAGCTGTTCCTTGCCGTCGCGCGCGCCGGGCGACTGGCCAGCGCCGCCAAGGCGACCGGCCAGGATGCGACGACGGTGTCGCGGCGCATCCGCCGGCTGGAACAGGCGCTGCAGGCGCGACTGTTCGAACATACGCCGTCGGGTCATGTCCTGACCGACCAGGGCGGCGCACTGTTCGAGGCGGCCGAGCGGATGGAGGCGGCGGCGATGGGGATCCAGCGCGATGCCGCCCCCGCCTCGCAACTGGCCGGCGCGATCCGGATCAGCGCATCGGAAGGCTTTGGCAGCCGGATCATCGCGCCGCATGTCGGCGACTTCACCCGCGCGCATCCGCAGGTGCAGATCGACCTGATCGCATCGAGCGGCGTGCTGAACCCGTCGCGGCGCGAGGCCGATATCGCGGTGATGCTGGCCCGGCCCAAGGCGGGGCCGCTGATCGCGCGCAAGCTGACCGACTATGCGCTGGGCCTCTATGCAGCGCCCGACTATCTCGCCGCGTCCCCGCGCCTCGCCAGCCCCGGCGATCTCGCCGCGCATGTGCTGGTCGGCTATGTCCCCGACCAGATCTATGCGCCCGAGCTGCGCTATCTCAGCGAGATCGGATCGCGGCTGGAGGCGACGATCCGCAGCTCGTCGATCAATGCCCAGGCCGAGATGATCGCCGCCGGCACCGGCTGCGGCGTGCTGCCCTGCTTCATCGGCGACGCGGTGCCCGGCCTGGTGCGGGTGCTGCCCGAGATCGGGATCGAGCGCAGCTTCTGGCTGGTGGTGCACCGCGACCTGCGCGGCATAGCCCGGATCGACCGCTTCCTTGCCTGGCTGACGCAGCGGATCGAACAGTTGCGGCCGTTGATGATGGGGCGGGGCAGCTAGACCGGCGAATCCCTTGCGGCTCGAACGGGCCGTGCGATGCGCGTGCCACCCCTCGCGCCAAAGCCCTGCCCCTTCAGCCGTCCGGACGGGTCACGCAGCGACGCGGCCAATCGCCACCTCGCCGCGTGCCAGACACCGCTATTATCAGCTGCCGATCTTGGCGGTTTCGGCGAGCGAGCGGAAGTTCGCCGCGTCCCGATCGAAATAATGAAGCGCCGGCGCTTCGAAGGTCATCATGTAGAGCTTGCCGCCGACCAGCGCAGCGCGGGCTTCTCCCTTGCGACGCAGGCCGTCGGGCTTCACGAAGCTGTAGGTGAAGGCAACGCCGTCAGCTCCGACAAACCGGGCTGGCTTGATCGAATCGATCGTGATCAGCGACGTCTGTTGCGAGACCCGAATGCTGCCTTCCAGGAGCGTGGGGACATCGGTCAACAACATCGTGGGAGAAAAGGTGGGAAGCGGGGCGGTCTTTTTCTGAACGTCCCGGAAGAGCGTCTGTCCGCCGGCCAGCCCGCCATAGAAGGTGATGTCGTTCAGGCCGTCACCATCGAGCGTCCAGCTTTCCGAGCCTTTGACCCGGCGCACGCCCATCCGGTTCCACTCCCGATCGGGGGTCACCATCAGTTTGGATTTGCCCACGGCGACACGCTTGTCCGCTGCTATCAGGCTGTTGCCGGCATGAACGGGCGAAAGCGGAACGACGAGCATCACCGCCAGCAGGGCGGACAGAATCACACGAAAGGACATGTTTTTCCTCATTGCGAAAGCGTTGAGATCATCGCCGCGTCGGATGCATCCGGCCGCAGCGTGAGATAGTGGCGAAGTGCTTCCTTGCCTTCGGCGATGTTCTGCCCACGCAGCAGGGCGAGGCCCATTCCGCGATAGGCGTCGGCGAAGTCGGGCTTCATGGTCATGGCTTGCCGATAGAAATCGGCGGCCGTGACGAAATCACGCGGATTGCCCCGCATGCGATGCAACTCGCCCCTGGCGAACAGCAGCTCGGGGGTCCAACCGACGCCGCCGGCCTGACCCAGAATATAATCCGTGCCGCCGAAATCGTTCAGCTTCAGCTGGTCTTCGATGAACAGCGGCATCCAGGACGCCAGCGCGGCGCGATATGCCTCCGCCGCCTCCTCACCCCTGGCGTCGCCGGCAAGCGTGCGGAGATAGTTCGCGCGCTGAAGGCTGGTGGGATGGCTGGCGAAGAAGGCCACCCGATCATATCGAGGCGCCTTCTGCTTGCGCCCCAGCGCCGAAGCCGAGGCCTCGTCCATCAACCGCTCCCAGATGTCGGCGAAGCAGTTCGGATTATATGGCGAGTTCTGCAGATATTGCAGCGACAGCAGGTCCGCCTCTTCTTCCTGGGCGCGATCAAAGGCGGAGATGGAACCGAGGATCGAGATCTGGGTCGCCGCCGCGTTGATGCCGCCCAGCACCCCGATCCACGCGGCAATATCGAGCGACTGCCGACGCTTCCGATAGGAGGCAAGCGTGTGGCGAAGTTCGAAATGCGCGAACTCATGTCCCAGCACGGCGGCGAGTTCCGCCTCGTCCCGCACGCGAAGAAGGAGCCCGCTCCAGACCTCCATCGCACCATTGGCGCGCATTGTGGCGTTGAAGGTGGCCACGCGCATGACGTAGATCCGGGCGGCGCCGCACCGTTCGGTACCGACCGTGCGGCACAGCACGTCGCGAAGATACGCGTTCAGCTTCTCGTCCTTGATGACGAAGCGTGAATCGCGCTGCGCTCGCTCGTCCTCGTCGGCGAGCATCCACACGCCCCGCTCGTCCAGCGTACGAGGCTCATAGGCGCGGTTGAACGGTCCCAGACCGCCTTTTTGCGCCTGGGCGGTGCCAGCGAACGCTGTGGCAATCCCGAGCCCCAGGACACAGCGGGCCAATAGACGACGGGCGCGCATTTCAGTTCGCCGCGGTTTCGACCACGGGCGGCCGACCCGGAAAATCCTCCAGCAGCTGACCCACGCGCTTGGTCGCGCCTTCCGCGGTCCGGACATCGCCGCCCATCGCCATATCGGCGTTCAGCCAGACCAGCTCTCCCGTCTTGAGATCGACGAGGCCGGCATAACCCTTGTGCTCGCCGGACTTCACCGAGACCGAGGCAAGTGCCATAAACACTTGCAAAACCTTGCGACCCGTCGAACCGATCTGGTCTTCGGTGTAGATGAAAAGCGCATAGTCGCAGCCGGTCTCTGCAGCCAGCTTGCTGACGCCGGGACCCATCGTCCAATCGAAGACACCTGCCCGCTTCTTCGTGGGCAGACGGTTCCCAACGAAGAATTTGTACACGATCACGGACTCCGCGATCACGGTGAAGAGGGCGTTATACTCGGCCAGCAGCATCGCATCATCGCCATAGGCCTCGGGTGCCGTAACGACCTCATTGCCGAGCTTGCCCTGTGCCGCAGTCAGAGCCGCGCCGATATTCTCGCGCGCCTGCGCCGTCCAATCCGCATTCGCGCGGAATGCGCCGCCCGCCGACTGGGCACCGACCGTGATGGTCGGACGGAACAGCAAGATGCGCGCCGATCCTGGCTTGAGGACAAAGCCCTCCTTGATTGCCGACTTCTCCTGCGCGAACGCGGGCGTGGCGACGAGTTGCGCCGCCACGAGCAGCAACGCGATCAAATAGCGAAACATGACATTCCCCCCATTGGCCCCTCCAGCTCCGGCACTCGAGCCGGATCCGATTTCATCAATTAACCTCGGTACTCACGCCGGCCTGTTTCCGGCGCGTATCACTTCGGTGCGTTCGTCGAGATCGACGCCGGTCCCATCGGCCCGGGGCCGACTTCCTCGACTTTGCGTGACTGTTGCTCTTCGCGCTGAGGCGTGATCGGGAAGTCCGGCTCCGGAGTCCCCGGCTTCACCACACGGAACAGAAACGGATAGTCCTCGCCGTACCAGCGCACGATCACGCGAAGTTCCGATCCGGCTTTCAAGCGCAACCGATCGAGGACGATACGGCCTGCATAGCTGTCCCCCGGGTCGACGGTCGTCCGCTGGACGATCTCGTCGCCAAGGCTTTCGATGGTCCGATTCAGGCGATCCTGAACAGCGGACATACCAACTGCCGTTCCGGCGAGCACCACGGCCGCGTCCGCCGCGGCCGTCGGTCGCGAGTAAGTATAGACGCTGCGATAGGTCCCATAGGGGGTCCAAGTCGTGGCCGTGTAGGTATCGCGTTGGGACGCGGCAGCGGTCGCCGCCAGACCACCTGCGACCGCAATACCCACCTGAGCCCAGTTCGAGCGGTTCTCGGCCTGGCGCACAAGGTCATCATAGGACAGGATCGTCGCGATCGCACCGTTGAGGCGCGCATTCACCATGCGGCCATCGAAGTTCGCCGGCGCCTCACCGTCGTTATAGACGGCGACCCCGATCGATATCCGGCCACGATCGAAACGAAGGGGCCGCACCTGCACCATGCCCCGCTGCCCCAGCAACGAAACCGTGGCTGCGCCGCGCTCGTAGCGCACCGAGGCGTCGCCAAGTGGCAATGCCTGGACCACGAACTGGTCGGCAGCCAGCGGCTTCACAGGACCGCTGACAGCGAGCGCTGGCGAGCTCAGCGAGATGCTCGCGAGCAAGGCAACCGATTCTCGAAACATATACCCCCCGACGACCGAGTCCCCACTCGATCGGCCGCTCTATCATAATGACACGATTTCGGGACACAAGTGCGCACGAGTTGCGAGCGATGCGAATACATCCGGTTTGGAAGCATTGTAGCACAGCAGCGGCCAAAGCTTGCGCGGAAATAGCGTTCCATTATCGCTGCGCGTCATGCGGCGCTCGGCGTCTCCTCGATGTTCGCAGCTCACCAAGCCTGCGTTCTTTTTTTGCAGCACCGCGACACGCCCCGAGCCGGCGGACTCTAGCGGTTGAAGACCGGCGGTCAGTTCCGCGAGGTTCCGCGGATTCCAGACCGGCCGAAGCGGCGCCGGGCCTTAGCCCAGCGCCTTCTTCAGCAGTTCATTGACCACTGCCGGATTCGCCTTGCCCGCCATCGCCTTCATCGTCTGGCCGACGAAGAAGCCGAACAGAGCCTCCTTGCCGCCGCGATACTGTTCCAGCTGGTTCGGGTTCTTGGCCAGAACCTCGGCGATCACCGCCTCGATCGCGCCGGTGTCGCTGGTCTGCTTCAGCCCGCGCTCCTCGACGATCTTCTCGGCGCCGTCGCCGGTCTCCAGCATGATCTCGAACACCTGCTTGGCGAGCGGGCCCGACAGCGTGCCGTTGGCGGCAAGCGCGAGGAGTTCGGCGCCCTGCACCGGGCTGACCGGGCTGGTGTCGAGATCCTTGCCGAGGCGGTTGAGCGCGCCGAACAGGTCGGAGATCAGCCAGTTGGCGCTGGCGCGGGCGACTTCCTGCTCGCCCTTGCCCTGGATGCGCGCACCCTCGGCCAGCAGTGCCTCGAACCAGCGGGCGGTGTCGGCATCGGCGGTCAGCACCGCGGCGTTATAGGCGGTCAGGCCCAGATCGCCTTCATAGCGGCGGCGCTTGGCATCGGGCAGTTCGGGCAGGCTGGCGCGGCATTCCTCGAGGAAGCTGTCGTCCAGTTCGAGCGGCAGCAGGTCGGGATCAGGGAAGTAGCGATAGTCGTGCGCATCCTCCTTCGACCGCATCGAGCGCGTCTCGCCCGTGTCCGGATCGAACAGCCGCGTTTCCTGAACGACGCGGCCGCCGCCCTCGATCAGCTCGACCTGGCGCTTCGCCTCGGTCTCGATCGCCTGCATCACGAAGCGCACCGAGTTGACGTTCTTCGTCTCGGTCCGCGTGCCGAACTCGTCGCCGGGCTTGCGCACGCTGACGTTCACGTCGGCGCGCATCGACCCCTGATCCATATTGCCGTCGCACGAGCCGACATAGCGCAGGATCGAGCGCAGCTTGCTGAGATAGGCACCCGCCTCCTGCGGCGAGCGCATGTCGGGACGCGAGACGATCTCCATCAGCGCGACACCCGCGCGGTTGAGATCGACATAGGAGCGGCTCGGATGCTGATCGTGCATCAGCTTGCCGGCATCCTGCTCGACATGGATCCGCTCGATGCCGATCGTCTTGACCTCGGCATCGGGGTTCTTCTCGTCCAGGCTGATGTCCAGCGTCCCCTCACCCACCAGCGGGTGGTAGAGCTGGCTGATCTGATAGCCCTGCGGCAGATCGGCGTAGAAGTAATTCTTGCGATCGAAGCGCGACCATTTGTTGATCACCGCGCCCAGCGCAATGCCGGTGCGGACCGCCTGGCGGATGCACTCCGCGTTCGGCGTCGGCAGCATGCCGGGCATCGCCGCGTCGATCAGGCTGACCTGGCTGTTCGGCTCCGCACCGAACTCGGTCGATGCGCCGGAGAACAGCTTGGCATTGGACGTGACCTGGGCATGGACTTCCAGGCCGATCACGACCTCCCATTCGCCGGTTGCGCCATGGACGCGGTAGGTTGATTCGGTCATCTTCCGCTCTTCTTCATTCGTCTGCGGCGTCCTTGCCGCAATATGGCTTCGCTCGGACCGCCCCGGCCCGTAGGGCGGCGCTTGCCGCGCTTGCCCTTGAACAGCTCGACGATCGCCTCGCCGATCAGCTGGCCGACGATGTCGCCGAGCCAGCTCATCCTACCACCAGGCGTCGGGCCGGGCGGTGAAGCCTGCGCGTTGCTCGATCGCCAGACCCGCGTTCAGCACGCCCTGCTCGTCGAGCGGGCGGCCGATGATCTGCAGGCCGAGCGGCAGCCCGTCCTTGTCGAGGCCACCCGGCACCGACATGGCGGGCAGGCCCGCCAGGCTGGACGGCACGGTGAACACGTCGTTGAGATACATGGCGATCGGATCGGCCGATTTCTCGCCCAGCGCGAAGGCGGCGCTCGGCGCGGTCGGGGTCAGCAGATAGTCGCACAAAGTCCAGGCATTCTCGAAATCGCGCGCGATCAGCGCCCGGACCTTCTGGGCCTGGGTATAATAGGCGTCGTAGAAGCCGGCCGAGAGCACATAGGTGCCGATCAGGATGCGGCGCTTCACCTCGTCGCCGAAACCGGCCGCACGCGTCGCGGCGTACATGTCCTGAAGGTTCGCGCCCTCGGGCAGTTCGCGCAGGCCGTAGCGCACGCCGTCATAGCGCGCGAGGTTGGACGAGGCCTCGGCCGGGGCGATGATGTAATAGGCCGGCAGCGCATATTTGGTGTGCGGCAGCGAGACCTCGACGATCTCCGCGCCGGCATCCTTCATCCACTCGATGCCGCGCTGCCACAGGTCGGCAATCTCCTGCGGCATGCCGTCGACGATATATTCCTTGGGAATACCGATCCGCTTGCCGGTCATGTCGGGCGACAGGCCCGCCTCCCACTGCGGCACGGGCAGGTTCAGCGAGGTCGAATCCTTCGCGTCGAACCCGGCCATCGCCTCGAGCATGATCGCGCAGTCGCGCACGTCGCGCGCCATCGGCCCGGCCTGGTCGAGCGACGAGGCGAAGGCGACCACGCCCCAGCGCGAGCAGCGGCCATAGGTCGGCTTGATCCCCGAAATGCCAGTGAAGGCAGCCGGCTGGCGGATCGAGCCGCCGGTGTCGGTGCCGGTCGCCGCCGGGCACAGCCGTGCCGCGATGGCCGACGAGCTGCCGCCCGACGAGCCGCCGGGCGCCAGCGGCGCATTGCCGCCGTCGCTGCGCCGCCAGGGCGAGATGACGTTGCCGAAATAGCTGGTCTCGTTCGACGATCCCATCGCGAACTGGTCGAGGTTCAGCTTGCCGAGCATGCCGGCGCCGGCGTTCCACAGATTCTGCGAGACGGTCGATTCATAGACCGGCTTGAACCCCTCCAGCATATGGCTGGCGGCGGTGGTCTGGACGCCCTTGGTCGCGAACAGGTCCTTCATGCCGATCGGCACGCCGGCCAGCGGCTTCGGCGTCTCGCCCTTCGCGCGCGCCTCGTCGGCGGCCGTCGCGGCGGCGATGGCATGGGCGGGCGTCTCGACGATGAAGGCGTTCAGCGCCTTGGCGCCGCTCACCTTCGCGGTGAAGGCATCGGCGACTTCGCGCGCCGAAAACTCGCCGGCACGGAAGCCTTCGCGGATGCCTGCGACGCCCAGATCGGTCAGGTCCTGGCTCATTCGACCACCTTCGGCACGGTGAAGAAGCCGTGCTCGCCCTGCGGCGCGTTCTGCAGCACGGCGTCGCGCTGGTTCCCCTCGGTCACGACATCGGCACGCAGGCGCAGCGTGTTGGGGATGACGGCGGTCATCGGCTCGACCGACGAGGTGTCGACCTCGCCGAGCTGCTCGATCCAGCCGAGGATGTTGTTGAGTTCGGGCACGAGCCGGTCGGCATCGGCATCGCTGATCGCGATCCGGGCGAGGCTCGCGACCTTCTTCACGGTGGCGGTATCTACGGACATGGGGCCGCGCCTAGCAGTCGCGGCCCCGGTTCATCAAGCATCGGTTGCGCAGACCCTACTCGAAAGCGTCGCCCACCGGCACGCCGCCGACGAACACCTGGCGCCGCTGGACCGGGCGGACCTCGATCTTGCCCTCGCGATAGGCACGCGAACGGGCAACCCGCTGATCATAGGAAAGGACGGGCCTGACGTCTTTCGCCTCCCGCCAGCGCCCATCGGAGACCACATAATGCCCGACCGGCCGGCAGGGATAACCGCCCGCGTCTGCGTCCACCCCCGGCTCCGCGGGCTCGAATACGACGCGCGGCCCCGATCCTGTCTTCGACGCCGAACTTGGCCTGGGTGTGGGCGTCGGCGGGGGTGCGAAACAGTCATCGCTGAACAGGAGTGCCTCGGTCCCGGTTGCGCCCATGACCAGAGTGCATACGCCGCCATTACCCGGTAAGACGCAGAGATAACTGTCCCCAATCAGATTTCGCAGTTCGACCGGCAACGCGGTACCCGCCGGCACCATGCGGGTCCGGCTCGCCACCGCCTCGCGGCGGGCTGCCTTCTGATCGTCCTTCTGGACCTGATATCGGCTTTCGGCCTGCCCAACTTCGACGGCCTTGGCGCGGATTGTAGTGTTGGCGGAGCGCTTCAGCCGCTCCAGCGCCTTGCGACCCGGCTCGCCGAACTCGAAGGCCAGCGCGCGCCAGTCGAACTTCTCGACCGGCGTGCGGCCGGATTCGAGCCGGGCAACCTGATCGCGGGTCGAGATCGCGTTGAAGCTCACCAGCGGAGTCGCCAGCAGCAGGGCGAGGCCGCACAGGCCGAAGGCAAGGTTGAGGTTCCCCGGGCGCACCCGCCCGGCCCAGTTCAGTCGGCCGAGGACCAGCGAGACGAGATAGACCAGGCCATAGGCACAGGCGATGACGACGAAGGTCAGCCCCCAGAGCCGGTCCGGGGTCAGGCCATATTGACCGATGCGCAGCCCCGTCGCGATCGAGGCGATCACCGCCAGGGGCAGCATCACGAGCGCCAGCCCCATGGCGCCATAGCGCAGCGGCGGCGAGCGGCGTTCTTCGGCCGAGTCGCTGCCGATGACGGCGTTCGCCAGGATCAGCGCGCCGATGATGCATCCGAGCAGCAACGGGGTTGTCGCGCGGGTCGCGTCCCATAGCGAGCTGAGCCCGGTGAAGGGCAGCGCCAGAACGAACAGGACCAGCCCGATCGCCAGAACCGGCGCGAGCACGGCGAGGACGGTCGCGAGCACCCGCTGGAGCAGGTGGACGACGCGATCATGTTCGCGGAACAGCCCGACCGCGCCGCCGAACGCCAGACCGATCAGGCAGCGCGAGAAAAACTCGTCAGCGAGAAGCTCGCGCAGAAAGGACAGCTGGATCAGATCGAACAGCCCGGCCAGCAGGAACATCAGCGCGAAGACCACGCCGACAAAGGCCCAGCAGGCGAACCACAGCACGACATTGGTCCAGGCATGGTCGTGGACCGACATATAGGGGAAGCGGCGCCGCCCCTGGTCACGCGCCGCCTGATAGAGCGGCGCGGCGATGGCGATGCCGAGGAACAGGCTGACGACGCGCCAGCCATTGCCGCCATTCCAGTCGTCCGGCGCGCCATTCCACCACAGGACCAGCCCGGCGAGCAGGCCCATCGCGGCCGAGAAGACGATCGAGGTCCACCACAGCTTCCGCTCGATCGTGAACGCGATCAGGCCCGCAGTCACCGTGACTGCCGCCGCGATCGAAAGCGTCAACGCGCTCGGACTGCTGTCGTAAAACGGGCTATTGCCGAACAGCAGGTGCACCGCGAACCCGGTCACCAGGCCGAGCAGCGCGAGCAGCAACGGCCGCTGGGGCCAGTCGGCGTGCGTCGGTCCCCCGCTGGTCGCGGCATCCGGCGTGGTCAGCGTGTCCGTCATCGTCATCCCCTCGTGATGCGCCAGCGTCCCCGATCGCGCCCGCCAAGTAAAATGGAAAAGGGATGCAGATCCGGTGCAGCGCGCCGCCCGGACAAAGCCGGTTGCATCGGCCGCGCCCATGGCTCAGGAGACGGCGGCACCGCGCCGGCGATCGTCTCGCGTCGCATGATGAAGGGTCCCGCTTGGCTCGCAAATTCCTCTACGCAATCGCGATCTTGATCGTGCTCGCGCTTGCCGCAGCCTTCACCTATCGATTCTGGGGACCGCAACTGATGCGCGCGGCGCTGGTGCCGAGCGCTGAGGTCGTGGCACTGCCGCCGCCGGACGATTATTCGAACAAGGCGCTGTGGCTCGCGCGGCCCGACATCCCCGGCAACGCCGCGCTGTGGGTGCCCGAGGGGCAGAGCGTCGCGACCGAGCCGCCCGCCGCGGTGTTCTTCATCCACCCCACCAGCATGTTCGACGGCAGCCAGTGGAATGCCGCGCTCGACAATGTCGAGGCCAATGCCCGGGCCGAACTGTTCCTGCGGGCGCAGGCAAGCGCGTTCAACGGCGTCGGCGCGATCTGGGCGCCGCGCTATCGCCAGGCGACGTTCGGCGCCTTCCTGACGACCCAGGCCGAGGCGGGCAAAGCGCTGGATTTCGCCTATCGCGACGTGCTCGCCGCGTTCGATGCGTTCGTGAAGCAAGCGGGCGATCGTCCGATCATCCTGGCCGGGCACAGCCAGGGCGCGCTGCACCTGTCGCGCCTGCTGGTCGATCGCGTCGCGGGCAAGCCGATCGCGAAGCGGATCGTCGCGGCCTATGTCGTCGGCTGGCCCGTCTCGGTGACCGCCGACCTGCCGCGCATGGGGCTGCCCGCCTGCGGAAAGCCGGATGAGGCGGGGTGCCTGTTGTCGTGGCAGAGCTTCGGCGAGCCTTCGGCGGATCTGGGCGAGGCGACCGACACCAGCATCGTCACCGACCTGTTCGACGCGAGCAACGGCTATACCGGCCAGCCTCGCGCCGGCACGCAGATGGTCTGCACCAATCCGCTGACCGGCATGGCGGGCGGGTCGGCACCGGCAAGCGCCAATCTCGGCACGCTGATCCCGACCAAGGATCTCAGCAGCGCGACGCTGCAAACGGGTCTCGTCCCCGGGCGCTGCGAGGGTCGCGGCTTCCTGTTGCTCGGGTCGAACCTGCCGGACATGGGCCCCTATGTCCTGCCCGGTCAGAACTACCATGCGTTCGACATCAGCCTGTTCTGGGGGAATGTCCGTGCCGATGCGGCCCGCCGCATGGCCGCCTATGGAGCGCGCGCATCATGATCACCACCGACCGCGCCCCCTTTCGCGCGGCGCTGCCCGAGGGCGGGCGACTGATCGGGCTGGACGTCGGGACCAAGACGATCGGCACCGCGCTGTGCGATGCGGGGTGGAGCTTCGCTTCCCCTGCGCTGCTGATCCGCCGGTCGAAATTCAGCAAGGACAAGGCGGCGCTGGTGCAACTGATCGCCGAGCAGCAGGTAAAGGGCATGGTCATCGGCCTGCCGCTGAACCTGGACGGCAGCGATTCGCCGCGCACCCAGTCGACCCGCGCCTTTGCCCGCAATCTCGACGATCTGGGCCTGCCGATCCTGTTGTGGGACGAGCGCTGGTCGACCGTCGCGGTCGAGCGCACGCTGATCGAACAGGATGCCAGCCGGGCCAAGCGGGCCGAGCTGATCGACAAGATGGCCGCGGCCTATATCCTTCAGGGTGCGATCGACGGATTGATGGCAGGCTGAGCCGGAGTTGCTTGCCACCGCGCGCCAGCGGGACTAACCCGCGCCTTTAATGTCAGCATCCGATCATCGCCCCGCCGCCCAGATCCCGGGCGGCGCCGTTTTCCCGCACCGGCACCTTACCGGCATTGCGGGACTGGAACCGCACCAGATCCTGTTCCTGCTCGACGAGGCGGAACAGTGGATCGAGGCAAACCGCGACCGCGCGCGCGTCGACAAGAGGCTGGCAGGCCTGACCCAGATCAACGCGTTCTTCGAGAATTCGACGCGCACGCTGTTGTCGTTCGAGATCGCCGGCAAGCGGCTGGGCGCCGACGTCGTCAACATGCATGCGGCACAGTCGAGCGTGAAGAAGGGCGAGACGTTGATCGACACGGCGGTCACGCTGAACGCGATGCGCGCCGATGTGATCGTCATCCGCCATTCCAGCTCGGGCGCGGTGCAGCTGATCGCCGACAAGGTCGATTGTCCGGTGCTGAATGCGGGCGACGGCTGGCACGAGCATCCGACCCAGGCGCTGCTCGACGCGCTGACCATCCGCCGTCGGCGCGGTTCGATCGCCGGACAGCGGGTCGTGATCTGCGGCGACATCCTGCACAGCCGCGTCGCGCGGTCCAACATGCTGTCGCTGACCGCGCTGGCCGCCGAGGTGCGCGTGGTCGCGCCGTCGACCCTGATGCCCGCGGCGATCGAGCGGATGGGCGTCACGCCGTTCACCAGCTTCGACAAGGCGCTGGACGGTGCCGATGTCGTGATGATGCTGCGGCTGCAGAACGAGCGGATGAACGGCGCCTATATCCCGTCGACGCGCGAATATCATCAGCTCTACGGCCTGACGCCCGAGCGGCTGGCGCGGGCCAAGCCCGATGCGCTGGTCATGCATCCCGGGCCGATGAACCGCGGGATCGAGATCACCTCGTCGGTGGCGGACGATCCGATGCGATCGGCGATTACCGAGCAGGTGGAAATGGGCGTGGCGGTGCGCATGGCGTGCCTGGACGTGCTGACGCGCCGCGAGCGCGGGATCGAGGGCTGGGCATGACGCGGATCTACGCCAACACGCAGGTGCTGGGCGGCGGCGACCGGCTGGCGGTCCGCGGAGACGTGATCGTCGATGCGGCCGGGACCGAGGGCGCGGACACGATCGACTGCCGCACCCTGGCGCGCGGCGGCGGAATCATCGCGCCGGGGATCATCGACCTGGGGGTGTTCGCGGTCGATCCGGCGGGCTGCCGCGCGGGCGGGATTACCCGCGTCGGGCTGATGCCCGACCAGTCGCCGATCCTCGACGACCCCGGCATCATCCGCCGCGCCGCGCTGATGGGCAAGCCCGAGCTGTGGGTTCACCCCCTCGCCGCGGCGACGCGCGGGCTGCAAGGCAAGGACCTGGCCGAGATGGCGATCAACGCCGATGCCGGCGCACGCGCGGTGGCGACCGGGCGGCGCTGGATCGCGGACTCGGGCGTGATGCGCAAGGTGCTGGCCTATGCCCGCGACTGCGACCTGACCGTGATCGCGCATGCCGAGGATGACGGACTGGCAGGCGACGCCGTCGCGACCGAGGGCGAGACGGCAATGCGCCTCGGCCTGTCCGCCGCGCCGGCCGTGGCCGAGGCGCTGGCGATCGCGCGCGACGTGATGCTGGCCGAGGATAGCGGCGCACGGCTGCATTTCCGTCAGGTGACGACCGCAGCCGGGTTCGAGCTGATCCGCCGGGCCAAGGCGCGCGGCGTTGCCGTGACCTGCGGCATCACCCCGGCGCACCTGCTGCTGTCGGACATCGCGATCTCGGACTTCCGCACCTATGCCCGCCTGTCGCCGCCGCTTCGTGCGGAGAGCGATCGTCAGGCGGCGCTGGCGGCGCTGGCCGACGGGACGATCGACGTGCTCGCATCGGGCCACGACCCGCGCGGTCCGGAGGAAAAGCGCCTGCCGTTCGCCGATGCCGAGCCCGGCATGTCGGGGGCCGAGACCTTGTTCGCGCTGGGCATGACGCTGGTGCACAACGGCACGATCACGCTGGAGAGGCTGTTCGAGCTGCTGGCCGCCAACCCGGCGCGCATCCTCCGCATCGACGCCGGCGTCCTCGCCCCCGGCCGCCCGGCCGACTTCATCCTGATCCACTCGACGCTCGCCTGGCAGATCGATGCCGAGCGGATGGCGGCCAAGGCAGGCAATACGCCGTTCGACGGCACGCCCGTCGAGGGCAAGGTGCTCAAGCTGTGGAAGGGCGGGACCGAAATCGCGGGGTAGGCGCAGCGGGCGCCCGGCCGTCGTCAAGGATCAGCCCGCCCACTCCTCACGCACGGTTTCGTCCGTCTCCCCTGCCGCGCGCGCGCCGCGTTCCACGGCCCATCGCGCTGCGTCCAGCCGAGACAGCGCCCACACCGCCGCGCCCCGCACCTCGGGCGACGGGTCGTCGAGCAGCCCGGCCACCTGCCCCACCAGCGCCGCGCTGCCGCTGTTCCCCGCGGCGATCAGGCAGTTGCGGATCATGCGGTCGCGGCCGATGCGCTTGATCGGGGAGGCGGAGAAGACCTGGCGGAAGTCGGTGTCGTCCAGCGCCATCAGGTCGGCCAGTTCGGGCGCGGTCAGTTCGGCGCGCGGCGCAAAGGCGCGGTTGGTTGCGGCGGCCTCGGCGAACTTGTTCCAGGGGCACACCGCCAGGCAGTCGTCGCAGCCATAGATGCGGTTGCCGATCGCGCTGCGGAATTCGCGCGGGATCGGCCCCTTATGCTCGATCGTGAGGTACGAGATGCAGCGCCGCGCATCGAGGCGATAGGGCGCGGGGAAGGCGTCGGTCGGACATGCCGTCTGGCAGGCGGTGCAGCTGCCGCAGCTGTCGCGTGCGGGCGTGTCGGGCGCCAGATCAAGCGTGGTGTAGATCGCGCCCAGGAACAGCCAGCTGCCATGGTCGCGACTGACCAGATTGGTGTGCTTGCCCTGCCAGCCGACTCCGGCGGCCTCGGCCAGCGGCTTTTCCATCACCGGGGCGGTATCGACGAACACCTTCAGATCGACGCCGCTGTCGGCCGGCGCGCTCTGTGCCAGCCAGCGCCCGAGCGCCTTCAGCGCCTTCTTGACCACGTCGTGATAGTCGCCGCCCTGGGCATAGACCGAGATGCGGCCATGCTCGCCCTCCCCGGCCAGCGCCAGCGGATCGAGCCCCGGGGCATAGCTCATGCCCAGCGAGATGACGCTGCGCACCGCGGGCCACAGCCCGGCCGGGGTCTCGCGGTGATGCGCGCGCTCCTCCATCCAGATCATCGATCCGTGCGCGCCCTCGGCCAGCCACTGGCGCAGCCTCTGCCCGGCCAGCGGCGCGGCGTCGGCAGGCGCGATGCCGCACGCGGCGAAGCCCAGTTCGGCTGCCTTCTCGCGGATACGCAATTCGAGCGACTTGTCTTGCGCCACGCGCACCCGCTACCACGAACCAGGGCAGAGGAGTCACGGGGTTTTGAGCAGCAATCTGGCGGTCAGCGCCGATCATCTCGTCAAGAAGTTCGGCGATCGCCGGGTGGTGAACGGGGTCAGCATCGCGGTGCAGAAGGGCAGCATCTACGGCGTGCTCGGCCCCAATGGCGCGGGCAAGACGACGACGCTCCGCATGCTGCTGGGCATCATCGAGCCCGATGGCGGCGCGCGCACGCTGCTGGGCAGCGACAGCCCGCGCGATGCCAGCGACCGGGTCGGCTATCTGCCCGAGGAACGCGGCCTGTACCCCGCGATGAAATGCCGCGACGCGATCGCCTTCATGGGCGCGCTGCGCGGCCTGCCGTGGCGCGAGGGGCGCCGGCGCGCCGACGTACTGATGGAAGAAGCGGGACTGGGTCACGCCAGGGAAGAGAAGATCCGCAAATTGTCCAAGGGCATGGCGCAGCTGGTCCAGCTGCTGGGATCGGTGGTGCACGAACCCGAATTGCTGGTGCTGGACGAGCCGTTTTCGGGGCTCGATCCGGTCAATCAGGAGAAGCTGGAGCAGCTGATCCTGGCGCAGCGCGACCGCGGCGCGACGATCCTGTTTTCCACGCACGTGATGGCGCATGCCGAGCGGCTGTGCGAGCGGCTGTCGATCATCGCCGGCGGAACGGTCAAATTCGAGGGCACGGTGGCGCAGGCGCGCGGGCTGTTGCCCGCCAAGGCGCTGTACACGCCGCGCAGCGACAGCGACGCGCTGCGCGCGCTGCTGCCCGGCGATGCCGAGCATGAGGAGGGCAGCTGGCGCTTTACCGTGCCGGACGAGGGGATGGAGAGCCTGTTGGTGACGCTGATCGGCGCCGGATACGGCATTTCGGGCCTGTCGATCGAGCGGCCGGGCCTGCACGACGCGTTCGTGCGGATCGTCGGCGCGGATGCGCTGCGCGGGGAGGATGCGGCATGACCCCGTTCGGACGCGGCCTTCGCCAGGCGCTGACCATCGCGCGGCGCGACCTGACCGCGACGGTGATGACGCCGACCTTCATCCTGTTCCTCCTCGCCCCGCTGATGATGCTCGGCTTCGCACTGATCGGTGGCATGGGCGCATCGACCGTCGCGGGCAGCGGCGAGAAGAACCAGCGGATCGTCATCCTGGCGCCCGCAGCGCAATCGGCCGCGATCCTGGCGGCCGACGGCCAGCTGCGCAGCGTGTTCAGCGTGCCGGGCGTCCGTCCGCCGCTGATGATCGAGACGCCCAGGGGCGATGTCCGGGCACAGGCCCGCGCGATGCTGGACCGCAAGGATATCGAGGCGACCGCGATCCTCTCGGGCCCGCTCGACCGACCGCACATCCTGTATGTGCCCAGTGCGCGGGGCGAAGCGAACTTCCTCGCCCAGCTGGCCGAACAGACGCTGCGGGTCGAACGGTCGGGCAGCCTGACGCCGCTGAGCCGGCCCGAACTGGAATCGACCGTCCGCGCCCAGGCGAGCACGAGCGGGCAGAGCCAGGTGGCCTATTTCGCCGCACTCGGCGTGTTCCTGCTGACCGTCATGCTGTCGGGCCAGGCAGTCGGCGCGATGGCAGAGGAACGGTCGAACAAGGTGATCGAGGTGCTGGCCGCCGCGGTGCCGCTGGAAAGCGTGTTCTTCGGCAAGCTGCTGGGCGCGTTCGGCACGGCGTTGCTGTTCGTCGCTTTCTGGGGAACGCTGCTGACCGCGCTGCCGCGGCTGATGCCCGATCTGATGGCGGTCGGCCTGACCGAGCTGGGCGCGGCGGTCGGCCCGGTCTTCCCGCTGCTGTTCCTCGCTTACTTCACCACCGCCTATCTGTTGCTGAGCGCGGTGTTCCTGGGCGTCGGCGCGATGGCATCGACCCAGCGCGAACTGCAGATGCTGTCGCTGCCGATCACGATCGTCCAGGTCGCGGTGCTGGGCTTCGCCACCTATGGCGCGGCGCATCCCGAAAGCTGGCTGGCGCTGGCGGCGGAGGTCTTCCCGCTCAGCTCGCCCAGCGCGATGGCGGCGCGCGCGGCCAATGCGCCCGAGCTGTGGCCGCATCTGCTGGCACTCGCCTGGCAGGCGCTGTGGGTCGGGATCGTCATCGCGATCAGCGCGCGGATGTTCCGCCGCGGGGTGCTGAAATCGGGCAGCCCGAAGCGGCGGACGACACGACGCAAGACCGCGGGCGAGGCGGCAGACACGGCGGAGGCACCGGCGGCGGCGTGACCGGCCGGCGCATCCCTGGGGGAGGGATGGTATGAAAATATTGGGGTATGGATTGCTGGCGCTGGGGGCGCTGGCGTTGCTGTCGGCGGTGCTGCTGCCGCCGGAGTTCGACTATCAGGATGCCTATGACAGCGCCGGCGCTTCCCGCCGGCTGATGCTGGGCATCTTCGGCGGGGTGGTGTTCATCGGCGGCGTGATCCTGGTCGCGGCGCAGTCGATCCTCGACGGGTTGCGACGCGCGCCGGCGCCGAGTCAGACCGCAACGCCCGCCTTAGATCCCTTTGCCTATCGCGAGCCGCTCGCGGTCAGGTCAGCCGACGGGACCGCCCCCGTATCGCCTGCCGCCCCCCGGCGCGACCGATCGGGCAATTCGCTGCTGATCGGGGTCGTGACGATCATTGGCCTGGCTGCGATCCTGGTCATCATCACGCTTGCCATTTTGATGCTGCGCGACGAGCGGCAGGTTGCCGGTTATGGCAATATTCTCGTCGAGGCGAACAGCGCGATCGTCGATCCGGATCCGAGCATTGTCGGCAGCCAGCTCTGGGCGCCTGGCAATGATGCGACGACGCTGGACGATGGGCCGGAACCCACCCTGCCTGCAGTCTCGGAAGAAAATGGCGGGCTCGACAAGATGGTCCCCGGTCTCGATCGCCTGCCCGTGCGCCGCGCGGAGCCCGAGACGGAACCCCCCGCGACCCAGACGCGCGAGGCCCCTGCCCGCCGCGCCGCGCCGGACACGCGCGAGGATCCCTTTGCCGACCCGCCCGCAGCGACCGACGATCCCTTCGCCGACTGAAGCAAGCGCAGTACTATTGACAGTCATGTCAGTTACAGGCCTACTCCCCGCCAACGACTAGGGAGAGGACCATGGCGACGCTTGCCCCGCAGCCCGAGCATGGGGTCGATCCGCTCGATATGAGCCGGCCCGAACTGTACCGCGACGACACCTGGCACGAGCCGTTTCGCGAGCTGCGCGCCAGGGCGCCGCTCTATTATACCGAGCATAGCGCCTTCGGCCCATTCTGGTCGGTGTCGACCTACAAGCCGATCGTCCATATCGAGTCGCTGCCCGAGCTCTTCTCGTCCGAGGCGGGCGGGATCACCGTCGCCGACCTGCAGGACGGCGACATCAAGATGCCGATGTTCATCGCGATGGACCGGCCGAAGCATACCGGCCAGCGCCGCACCGTCGCCCCCGCCTTCACCCCGTCCGAGATGGTGCGGATGACCGACAATATCCGCATGCGCACCGCCGAGATCCTCGACGCGTTGCCGGTGGGCAAGCCATTCGACTGGGTCGACGAGGTGTCGATCGAGCTGACCACCCAGATGCTGGCGATCCTGTTCGACTTTCCCTGGGAGGATCGGCGCAAGCTGACCTACTGGTCCGACTGGGCAGGCGATATCGAGATCGCCAAGGATCCGGTGCGCAAGGTCGAGCGGCAGAACATCCTGTTCGAATGCGCCGCCTATTTCGGCAATCTGTGGCAGGGCAAGATCGGCAAGGAACCGACCCCCGATTTGATCTCGATGATGATCCATTCGGATGCCATGTCGCACATGGACCAGATGGAGTTCCTCGGAAACCTGATCCTGCTGA
Source organism: Sphingomonas sp. BL-S-25 (assembly GCF_055521555.1). Classification (NCBI taxonomy): domain Bacteria; kingdom Pseudomonadati; phylum Pseudomonadota; class Alphaproteobacteria; order Sphingomonadales; family Sphingomonadaceae; genus Sphingomonas; species Sphingomonas sp. BL-S-25. Next base: position 3,109,734 of record NZ_CM145486.1, on the reverse strand, counting down.
TCGTGGGCGGCAACGACACGACGCGCAATTCGATGAGCGCCTATGCCTGGGGGCTGAACCAGTTCCCCGAGGAGCGCGCGAAGCTGGAGGCCGATCCGGGCCTGATCGCCAATGCGACGCAGGAGATCATCCGCTGGCAGACGCCGCTGTCGCACATGCGCCGCACCGCGACGCAGGACACCGAGGTGGAGGGCGTGCGAATCCGCGAGGGGGACAAGCTGGCGCTGTGGTATGTCTCCGCCAATCGCGACGAGAGCGTGTTCCCCGACGCCGACAGCATCCGCATCGAGCGCGAAAATGCCCGCCGCCACCTGGCCTTCGGCCACGGAATCCACCGCTGCGTCGGCGCGCGGCTGGCCGAGCTTCAGATCGGAATCCTGATGGAGGAAATGGCCAAGCGCCGCCTGCGGGTGAACACGCTGGCCGAACCCGAACGCGTCGCGGCGTGCTTCGTCCATGGCTACAAGAAGATGCCGGTGGAGTTGAGCCGGTATTGAAGGCGGGTCGGCTCAGTCCCCCTTCCGCTTGCGGGAGGGGTCAGGGGAGGGCCTGTTATCCTGTCTGACGTTTTGGTCGGGGACATGCCCTCCCCCAGCCCCTCCCGCGAGCGGGAGGGGAGTTTGTTACCGCATCCTTCCCTCCCATCGCGGGTTGATCCGGCATTGATAATCGGGAGCAGTCGCACATGATCAGATGGCTCGTCCTCGCCGGTGCGCTCGGGCTGAGCGGATGCCAGCCGCCCGTTTTTATCATTCGCGCGGTGGCGATCGACGGGAGGCTGACGTTCGAGGGGCCGGAGGAGAAGATGGTCGGGGACTTCTCGATCCGGTCCGAGGCAGGCGTCATCTGGTCGATCCACGCGAAGGGCAACTGCGCCCCGCGGCACTATCCGGTCCGCTACGGAGCGTTGCCCTCGAACTGCTATGTCCAGGATATCGCCCCGCTCCCGCTGCGGCCGGGCAGGCTCTACCGGGTCGAGGACCGCCAGCAGGGGACCGGGCTATTCATTATCGAGCGAGACCTGACCGTCACGGTGCCGGATTCGGATGAGCGCTGGCGGGAGTCGAACGAGTGGGATGCGCGGATCAGCGAAGTGCCCGAGGTGGAGAATCGCAAGGCCGGGGTGGCGCGGTGAGTTGCGTATCTCCTCCCTCGGAGCGCAGCTCCGGGGGAGGGGGACCGCTCGCGGAGCGAGGGGTGGAGGGGGTATGCGGGACGCTGCCTCTCAAATGGCGCTCGTGGGAAGAGCCCCCTCCACCACGCCCTGCGGGCGCGGTTCCCCTCCCCCGCTTCGCGAGGGAGGAGACGAAGGCTCCCCTTGGCTTGCCCGCACCTCACCCCCACCTATCCCCTTGAAGGAGCAACCCGATGCAGTTCACGCGGCGCAAGCTGCTGGCCGCCGCCGGAGGCGGGGCGGTCGTGGCGGTGGTGGGGTGTTCGCCCGGCGAGAGCCAGGCGGCGCAGAAGTTCGAGTTCACGCTGAGCGATGCCGAATGGCGCAAGCGGTTGAGCCCGCAGGCTTATGACGTGCTGCGCAAGGGGGCGACCGAATGGGCCGGGACCAGCCCGCTCAACAAGGAGCATCGCGCCGGGATCTTCTCATGCGCAGGCTGCGCGCTGCCGCTCTTCTCGTCGACGACCAAGTTCGAGAGCGGCACCGGCTGGCCGAGCTTCTATGCGCCGCTGCCCCGCGCGGTCGTCAGCCGCAGCGATCGCAGCCTGGGGATGGCGCGAACCGAGGTGCTGTGCCGGCGATGCGGCGGGCATCTGGGCCATGTGTTCGATGATGGGCCAAAGCCGACCGGCAAACGCTATTGCATGAACGGGGTGGCGATGAAGTTCACGCCAAAGGCCTGAAGCGGGACCGGACGCCGGTCCTGCGGGCGATCAGCCGCCCAGGCCGGCCTTCTGGGTCAGCGCCGTCATGTCGATCTTGACTGCCGGCGGAGCGACCACGAGTTCGAGCGGCTCTTCGGGGGCGCCGTCGGAATAGATGAAGCCGTTGACCGGGAAAACAGTGGTGCCGAGGCCGCCATTGGGGGCGTACCAGACCTTCACTTCGCTCCAGTCGCCGGCCGCCGAGACGTCGACGGCGCGGACGTTGCGCTCGATGCCGCCGCGATAGGACCAGTTGGCGTGGGTCAGCAGGACTTCGCGCTCGCTGACGATCTTCGAGACCATCGCGACATGGCCGTACGGGTTACGGCCGGTGCGCTTGAACGACATGACCGATCCGACCTTGGGCTGGCCGCCGCGCTCGTAGCGGCCGGCAGCCTGTTCCCACCAGGTCCAGGCATTGCCGCGGATGTCGATGCCCGACACCTGACGGGCGAAGGGAACGCACTGGAGATAGCCCGAGCGGGCCTCCGCCGGGGTGACCATCGCCAGGCAAAGCGCGGCCAGCAGCGCAAAACGCGCAGTTACAGCTTGCAGAGACAATTTCGTGACCCCCCGGTCGGTTTGCGTCGGTGGATGCTGATGACCAGATCGGGCCGCGTCCGTCCACCCATCGGCCCGCCGGACGGGATGAAGCGTTGCGGTCAGCCGATGGGCGGCGACCGATAAACCTGACCCCCCGATGAACCGAGTTTATCCGTCGGTGAGCCGAGTGTGAGCCATGGAACCGAACCGTTCGTCTCGACGACGAAACGGATTCGCGGATTCGCCGGACTAGGTATCCACCCGAAGTGACAGGCCCTGTGGCGAAAGCGCATCAGGTCCTTAGCGAACTGTGCACTGGCCTCCATTCGTCGCAATGCATGTTGCAACGCACAAGGAAAGAAGGTCTGTTGATGAACGCGGGAAAACGGCAGATTAAGCGCTGCGTCAACCGACCGAGCGCATGATCTGTCCTGGTAGTCTCTATCGGGGTGGGAGTTGCTCAAATGGCCTCTAGGATGAAACCGGCAGAAGGCGCGATGACGCTGGCCGAAATGAAGGAATTCGCCGGCTTCACCGCGGCGACCCAGCGTTACATCCGGCGCGCGCTCGACATCGGACTGGAGCGCGAGGACGCGATGCTTCGCTGGTCGCGCGACGTCGTCGAGGCCGCCAGCATCCGCGCCCAGGCACGCATGTACGACCGGCTGGTCGAGGTCCGCGCGCTGCTGCCCAATGAAAGCGGGCTGGACGAGATCGAGCCGTTCCTGGCGCCGCTGATCACCGTCACTGCGTTCGACCTGAGCCAGGGGCGGCTGACCAATTTCTCGGCCTATCGCTTCCTGTACGAGCGGCTGGTCGGTGCCGAGGTGCGGCCATGGCTGCCTGCCGCCTTCTGTTCGGCCGCAGCGCTGCCGCATCTCCATCCCGACCTGCGCCGCAAGCTGCTCCAGTCGATCAGCGAAGCCGCCGCGACCGCCTCGGGCTGGTCGAGCCGGCAGCCGGCCTTCTTCCCGCAATGGGTCGAGAAGGTCGACGGGGCCGCGCTGTCGAATTGAGGTAGCGGATTCCCCTTCTAGGCCAGGGAGGGGAGCCGGTTGTGGTCGTGGCGAAGATTTCTCGCGTCCCGACAGAGTTCCCCTCCCGCGTGCGGGAGGGGTTAGGGGTGGGCGCCCGCTCACCCCGGGAGTCACTCTGAAATAGTGCCAGCGCTACTCTGACGCGACGCGTTCCACGCTTGCTGCGGTTGTGGTTGGCGGGTGCCCACCCCCGGCCCCTCCCGCAAGCGGGAGGGGAGTTACTGCGCGATCATCTACCCTGCCCCCCTCACCGGCACGCGCTCCACCCCATCGCCCCCTGGTCCGCCTGGTCGAAGTGGAAATGGTCGTGGTGCGCCTCGTTGTAATCGGGTGACAGCACCGTGGCGAACAGGTCGCACGCGCCGTCGCGGACGTCGCGCAGGAAGGCCTGGACCGCGGGATCGCGGCTGTTCCAGTCGCCCTTCACCGTGATGCGGGTGGCGTCGTCGAGGCGGAAGGCGGCGATGTCGATCGCGTTGGCGGTGGCGTGCTGGCTCCACACCCCCTCGCCCCGGCCGACGATGCGGCGGCAATTATAGCTGCCATAATGTTCGATCACCGCGACATGATGGCCGAAATGGCGCTGCGCCGCGGGCTGGACGACATTCCATTCCCACATCGCCAGCCCGGCGGCGACCGGGCATGACGTGCCGAGGTCCTTGGGCAGATAGTCGATCGTCAGCGACCCGCCCGGAGTCAGCCGGATGCCGTCCGAATAGCCGCATTGCGCCTGATCGCGCACCTCGACGGGGGCCAAAGTCTGGTAGCGGATGCCCGCGCGCGCCATCAGCCGCTGGCATTTGGGGAAATCCTCGCGCAGCGCGGCGATCTTGCGGCCGGTGAACATGCCGGGCCGTTCGCCCAGGTCGAGCGGCGTCCAGGGCAGGTCCTGCGGCCGATCGCGCGCCAGCATGTAGAGCAGCAGCCCCGCCAGCAGCAACACGAACAGGACGATACCCGTCTTGATCAGCCGTCGCAGCGCGCGCGGCTTCATGCCCGCGTTGCCGTGGCGAGCGGTTCGGCGGTCACCGGATAGCCGAGATCGTCGGGGATGCAGAGCCAGCGCTCGCCGCCGCGATCCTCGATCCAGGGGGTGACGATGCGGATCTCGTGCGCGCGGGCATCGGCGACGGCGTCGTCCCAGCAGGCGTAGAGCGCGAGCCTTTCGAGGTTGCGCCGCGTCGGGAAGATCACATGCGCTCGGCCCGCGGCGCATTCGGCGAGCACGTCGGCGGCGCTCATCCAGAAGGCGCGGCTATTCTCGTTGCCGTCCACGACCGCGGTGGCACTTTCGGGCGCGCGGGCAAGGTAGAAGCGGGTGTCGAAGACCTTGTGATGAACCATCTTCGGCAGCCAACGCGCGAACGGCACCAGGGCTTCCGGATGCAGCGTCGCGCGGGCCGCGACGAAAGCCTCCGCCATCGGCTCGCCGGCATAGAGGGCGCGGCGCAGTTCGGGGATGTGCGAAAAGTCGAGGTCGAGGCCGACCGCGACGCCGGCTTCCTCGATCGTCTCACGGATGCCGGCGATGCGCGCGGCGGTCTCTTCGGGCTCGCCGGCAAGCGTCGCGGCCAGCGCATGGTCGCCGCCATCGACCCGCCCGCCGGGAAAGACCAGCGCGCCGGCGGCGAAGGACATCGCCTTGGCACGCTCGACCATCAGCAGTTCGGGCGGCCCGCCCGCCACCTCGCGCATCACGACGATCGTGGCGGCGGGGTGGATTTCGGGTTCGGCCATGCGACCGGGTTAGGCAGTCGCGCGGGGACCTGCAACCGGGGAGGCGGGTCGGATGTGCGCCTGCCTCCCTCCCCCGCGCGAAGCCCGTCTCAGCTCAGGCGGGCGTTTCCATCAGGAAATAGCCGCGCGCCTTCAGCCGTACGCGAGCCACGCTGTCGCTCGACGTCAGGAACAGGGTCCGACCATCCTCGCCGAACGCGCAATTGGCGACTGCCTTGCCGGTGCCGATGATGCCGAGCAGCTTGCCCCTGGGCGACAGGACATGGACGCCGCCGGGGCCGGTGGCATAGACCCGGCCTTCATTGTCGAGCTTCAGCCCGTCGCAATTGCCGGGCAGCTTCTGCGCCATTTGCGGCCGGGCATCGTGGAACAGGCGCGGCTTGCCCGAGGGCAGTCCGTTCTTGCCCAGCGTATAGGCGAGGATCTCGGGCCGGTCAGGGTCGGAGATGGCGACGAACAGCGTCCCGCGCGTCACGGCGATGCCGTTCGGGCGAGTCAGGCTGCGGTCGATCAGGTCGACCTTGCCGTCCTTCAACCGGAACACGCCGTTGAACGGCAGTTCCTTCAGCGGCGACTGGTCGCCCTCGGCCAGGCCATAGGGCGGGTCGGTGAAATAGATCGCGCCGTCCGAAGAGCGGGCGAGGTCGTTGCAGCTGTTGAAGCGCTTGCCGTCATAGCGATCGGCCAGCACGGTACGCGCCTTGGTCTTGAGATCGACCGCGGCGATCAGCCGGGTGCCGCTGTCGGCCAGGAGCAGCTTGCCGTCATGGACGAGCAGGCCGTTGGCCCCGGCCTCGCGGATGCCCGCAGGGATCGGCCCGGCCAGGCCCGAGGGATTGAGGAATTCCCTCGCGCCCTCGCCCTGTTTCCAGCGATAGACGATGTTCGAGGGAACGTCGGAGAAATAGAGGCACTTGTCCGCCGCGTCCCAGGCCGGTCCCTCGGCCCATTTATAGCCGCTGGCGATGATCTCGATCGGGGCGTTGGCATCGACCACCGCGTCGAGCGCGGGATCGAGCCGGGTGATGCCGCCCACCTCGGCGCGGGCGATCGCGGGGACGAAGGGCAAGGCGGCCATGCCGGCCAGCGCCGCGCGGCGGGTGATGCGGATTGCGGTCATGTCGGTCTTTCCCCTTACGCGAACGGCCACAGGATCAGCGCCATCGCGAACATCGTCAACCCGGCCAGCGTGGCGCAGATCGTCCAGCTGCGAAAGGTCTGAGCCTCGGTCAGCCCAAGATATTGCTTCACCAGCCAGAAGCCGGTGTCGTTGACATGGCTGACCACCGATGCGCCGCCGGCAATTGCGACGGTGACCAGCGCGATGCGATTGGGGTTGAGCGCAGCCGCCTCGATCAGCGGGGCGGCCAGCCCGCCCGCGGTGACCATCGCCACGGTCGCCGATCCCTGGGCAACGCGGACAAAGGCGGCGAGGAGGAAGGCGAAGACCAGCACCGGAACCTGCGCCGCGGTGACCGCGGCGGTCACCTGTTCGCCCGCACCCGATTCGATCAGCACTTCCTTGTACGCCGCGCCGGCACCGATGATCAGCACCATGACACCGGCCGGTTCCAGCGCGCGGGTCATGATGCTGGACAGCGTCTCGAACGACGTGCCGGCGCGCGTGCGCAGCCAGGCGATGGTGCCGAGACAGGCGATGACGAGCGCGGTGAAGGGATGGCCGAGGAACAGGATCGCCGAGCGCAGCGGCCCGGCAGCCATGCCCTGGTTGGCGACCGCGGCGACGATGATCAACGTCAGCGGCACCAGCATCGCGACCAGTGCCGGCCAGAAGCCGATCGGCGCGGTCTGCGGCGCGCCTTCGTCGAGCATCGGCGGCGGGCTCTGGTCGCCCCAGCCGGGCGCCGAATGGAACAGCCGGGCGAAGACGGGCCCCGCGACGATCGCGGCGGGGATGCCGCAGGCGAGACCATAGAGCGCGAGCAGGCCATAGTCGGTGCCGAGCAGTTCGGCGACCGCAACCGGCCCCGGATGCGGCGGCAGCAGCGCGTGCATCGTCATCAGGCCGGCGAGCATCGGCAGCGCGAACCAGGTCACCCGCCGCTGCGCCCGCATCGCCAGCGTCGCGACCAGAGGCGCAAGGATGATCAGCGCCACGTCGAAGAACAGCGGGATGCCGACGATCACGCCGATCGCGGTCAGCGCCCAGGGCATGCGCCGCTCGCCGAACAGGTCGAGCAGCCGGTGCGCGATCGCGCGCACGCCGCCCGACGCCTCGAGCATGCCGCCCAGCAGCGCGCCCAGCCCGATGACGACCGCGACGAAGCCCAGCGCCTCGCCCGTGCCCTTGCGGATCGCGTCGATCACCTTGATCGGGTCGCCGCCGAACGCCAGCCCGGTGACGAGCGCGACGAGCAGCAGCGCGAGGAAGGGCTGCATCTTGAGGCGCAGCACCAGCAGCACGACCGCGGCAATGCTGAGCGCGACGATGGTCAGGGTCATGAACATGGCCGGATCGATCACGCCGTCATGCGGATCGCGCGGCCCTCGCGCGCGGAGGCGTAGATCGCCTCGATCAGGCGCATGTCGCGCAGCCCTTCCTCCCCCGAGGCGCGCGGCTCGCGCCCCTTGATCGCTGCCTTGGCCAGCTCGTCCATCTGCGCCGCCCATTGCGACTTGGCTGCCTTGGGCAGTTCGACCGGTCCGGTCTTGCCGTCGATCCGGGCGAAGATGCTGTGCCCCTCATAGACGGTGGCGGGCTCCATCCCGATCCACCCCTTGGTGCCCGTTGCGCGGAACGCATTGTGGTTCGAGCTGTAGCTGGAGACGCAATTGGCGATCGCGCCCGAGGGGAATTTGAGCTGGAAGTCGATCCGGTCCTCGACCGTGGCGAAGCGCGGGTCGCTGCGGTCGGTCGATTCCATCGCCTGGACCAGCACCGGCTCCTCGCCCGACAGATAGCGTGCGGCGTTGAGGCTGTAGATGCCGATGTCCATCAGCGATCCGCCGCCCGACATCGGCCGGTCGAGCCGCCACTGGCCCGGCCTGGCGTAAAAGCCATGTTCGGAAGTGATCAGCGTGGGTCGACCGATTGCGCCCTTCCTTATCTGGTCGATGACATAGACATTGTGCGGCTCGAAATGGCTGCGATAGCCGATCATCAGCCGGCGGTTCGCTGCCTTCGCCGCGGCGATCATCGCCTCCGCCTCGGCCGCGGTATTGGCCATCGGCTTTTCGCACAGGACATGCTTGCCCGCCTTGCTGGCGCGGATCGAATATTCGGCATGCATCGAATTGGGCAGCACGACATAGACCAGGTCGATGTCGGGATTGTCGCGGATCCGGTCATAGCCGGCATAGTCATAGCGGTGCGTCTTCGGCACGCCGTATTGCGCGCCATATTTCTCGAGCTTTTCGGGCGTGCCGCTGACCAAGGCGGTCAGCTTCGCATAGTCGCATTCCTGGATGCGCGGCAGCAGCTGGTTGACCGCATAGCTGCCCAGTCCGACGACCGCATAGCCTAGCTTGCGCCCGCTCTGCAGCGCATCCGCCAGCGCACAGGACGGCAGGCTGGTCGCCACGACCCCCGAGCCGATCCCGCGCAACATGCCGCGCCGGTCCAGATCCATGCCCATCGCCCCTGCTCCCTCATCGCGCGCCGCCTGGCATGTCCCGAGGGGTGCCGACGTGAGTTATGTTAGCGCTATCTCCGGCAGCATGGCGGGACATGGCGCGGTGCGCAAGATGGGCGATGGTCGGGGGTGATGGGTTCCTTCTCCCCTCCCAACAAGCGGCGGGGTGCACTTGGCTTGGAGCAGCCCCGTGCTCCGGCGAAAGCCGGAGCCCAGCTGAGATGAGCACGGAGGTTCGCGAGAGTCGAGACGCTTTCGCGACTGGGTTCCGGCCTTCGCCGGAACACGGGATCGCCGATAGGCGCGCTCGTACGACCCAGATGCGATTGCCCGGCATTCCAGGTAGTGGATCTGCTGCAATCGCAAGCGGCCCGCTATACCGGCAGCGTCACCCGGGCCAGCAGGCCGCCCTCGGGGTGATTCTCCACCGTCGCGTCGCCGCCATGCGCCAGCGCCACCGCGCGGACGCTGGCGAGGCCCAGGCCGATGCCGCCGGTGTCGCGGTTGCGCGAGCGGTCGCCGCGGAAAAAGGCTTCGAACACGCGGTCGATATCCTCGGCCGGAATGCCGGGGCCGTGGTCGCGCACCTCGATCACGGCCTGGTGCTCGGCGCTCGACAGCGTCACCTCGGCGCTGCCGGCATATTTCAGGGCGTTGCCGATCAGGTTCGACAGCAGCGCCTTCAGCGCGACGACATTGCCCTCGACCACGATCGGATCGCCCGGCGCCAGCGTCACCGGCTCGCCGCGATCGGCGAGGTCGTCGGTGACGTTCTCGGCCAGCGAGCGCAGGTCGAGCGGGCGGCGGGCGACCGCACGGCTGGTGTCGCGGACGAAGGCGAGCGCGGCGGCGATCATCGCCTCCATGTCGCGAATGTCGTTCTCGCAGGCCTGGCGGATCTCGTCCGGCGCATTCTCCAGCCGCAGTTCGAGCCGCATCAGCGGGGTGCGCAGGTCATGGGCGATCGCGGCGATCACGGTGGCGCGGTCGTCGACATAGCGGTTGAGCCGCGCCTGCATCCGGTTGAACGCCTGCGCCGCATCCCCGATTTCGGGCGGCCCGCGCAGCTCGAGCGGGGCGGCCCGGGGATCGCGGCCCAGCCGCTCGGCCGCCTGGGCGAACACGCCGATCGGCTTGGCCAGCCGCCGTGCCAGCGCCCAGGCGAAGGGGAGCACCGCGAGCGCGGCGAAGCCCAGCCACAACACGCCGCGCCAGCGCCACAGGTCGAACCCGCCATGCGCCAGCGTGACCGTGACCCATTGGCCGTCGGGCCGGTGCGCCGAGACCAGGAAGTCGCCGACGATCACCACGTCGCGCGCATCGGCACGGCTGCGCGGCAGCGTGGGCGGCGGGATCCGGCTGCGGTCGAACACCGGCGTCACGTCGCCGCCGGTGTTGGGAAAGCTGAGCAGCACCCTGTCCTCCGGCATCTGCAGTGCGAAGACCATCGCCGCACGGATGCGGCCGACGCGCGGCGTCCAGTCGGCATCGTCCGCCTTGCGCCCGGGCACCAGCTTCAGCTTGCCCTCCGGGTCGTGGCCGCTCGCCAGCACGCGCTCGATCTGGCCGATCGTCGTGACGCGCGCATCGGGCGAAGGCACGACCAGCAGCAGCGCGAGGTTGAGCAGCTGGACCGAGACGACGCAGGCCAGCATCACCAGGAAGATGCGGTGGAACAACGGGATCTCCGCGCCCCCCACGCGGAGCCGCCTCATGCGCGGATCACGCGCGGCACGAACAGATAGCCTTCGTTGCGCACGGTGCGCAGAATCTCGTCCCCGCCGGCGCGAAGCTTTCGCCGCAGCCGGCTGACCTGGACGTCGATCGCCCGGTCATAGGCATCCGAATCGGGACCGCGCGCCGCCGACAGCAACGCCTCGCGCGACAGGACGCGGCGCGGACGTTCGATGAAGACGCGCAGCACCGCAAACTCGCCATCGGTCAGGCTGACCAGCACGCCGCGCGGATCGAACAGCTCGTGCGAGGCAAGGTCGATGCGCCAGCCGTCGAAGGTGAATTGCTGGGCCTCGGCTTTGGTCCCGCCGCCGCGCCGGCGCAGCGCCGCGCGCACCGTTGCCAGGATCTCGCGCGGGCTGCACGGCTTGGTCAGGTAATGGCCGGCGCCGACCTCCAGCCCGAGGATACGGTCATGCTCCTCGCCCAATGCGCTGAGCAGCACGATCTCGGGCCCGTCATCGCGGGCGATGCGGCGGCACGCGCTCAGCCCGTCCTCGCCCGGCATCATCACGTCGAGGATGATCAGGTCGACGGGGATGCGCGCCAGCACCGCGTCCATCTCGCGCGCATTGGCGGCGGTCTCGACGCGGTAGCCGCGCGCGCCGAGGCTGTCGGCAATCAGCTGACGGATGTCGCGATCGTCATCGACGATCAGAAGCGTCGCGGTACTGGAAGTCGTCTGAACAATATTGTGAAGCATGTTTCCGGCCTTGCGCCCGATTGTGTTCCTAATGTTTCCAATAGCATGTCCGACTGAGTCGAGGTGTATCAGAATGTATCAGTCCGGATCGGCTTCGGGCCCGATCGGCGCCGGCGCGGGATCCGGCGCTCCGTCGAGCGCGCGGGCAAGCGCGTCGCGGTCCAGCGCCCCGTCCCATCGCGCGACGACGACGGTGGCGACGGCGTTGCCGATGAAGTTGGTCAGGCTGCGGCATTCGCTCATGAACCGGTCGACGCCCAGGATCAGCGCGATACCCGCCACCGGGACCGAGGGGACGAGGTGCAGCGTCGCCGCCAGGGTGATGAAGCCCGATCCGGTGACGCCGGCCGCGCCCTTCGAACTGAGCATCGCCACCGCCAGCAGGAAGACCTGCTCGCCCAGCGACAGGTGGACGCCGGTCGCCTGGGCGATGAACAAGGCCGCCAGCGTCATGTAGATGTTGGTACCGTCTAGGTTGAACGAATAGCCGGTCGGCACGACCAGCCCGACCACCGACTTGGCGCACCCCGCCCGCTCCATCTTCTGCATCAGCGAGGGCAGCGCGGATTCGGACGAGGACGTGCCGAGCACCAGCAGCAGCTCTGCCTTGAGATAGCGGATCAGTTTCAGGATCGAGAAGCCGGCCAGCCGCGCGACGATGCCGAGCACGCCCAGCACGAAGATCAGCGAGGTGGCGTAGAAGGTCGCGACCAGCTTCCCCAGGCTGAGCAGCGAGGCGAGGCCATATTCGCCGATGGTGAAGGCCATCGCCCCGAACGCGCCGATCGGCGCGGCGCGCATCACGATCGCGACCAGCCGGAACACGACCAGCCCCAGCCGGTCGATCATGTCGACCACCGGCCGTGCCGGCTCCCCCACCATCGCCAGCGACACGCCGAACAGGATCGAGACGAGCAGCACCTGGAGCAGCTGCCCGCCGACCAGCGCCGAGACCAGGGTCGTCGGGATCATCGACAGCAGGAAGCCGGCGATGGTCTGGGCATGCGCCTTTTCCTCGAACCCGTGCACCTGGCTGGCGTCCAGCGTCGCCGGATTGACGTGCATCCCCGCGCCCGGCTGGACCACATTGGCGATGATCAGGCCGACGACCAGCGCGAGGGTGGAGAAGAACAGGAAATAGGCGAACGCCTTGGCCGCGACGCGCCCGGCATCGCCGATGTGGCGCATGCCGGCGATGCCGCTGACCAGGGTCAGGAAGATCACCGGGGCGATGACCATTTTCACCAGCGCGATGAAGGCGTCGCCGACCGGCTTGAACCAGTCGGACGCATGCTGCGGAAAGGCGACGCCCGCGGCGATGCCCAGCGCGATCGCGATCAGCACCTGGACATAGAGATGCCCGAAGACGCCCGGCCGCTTCGCCGGCTTTGCCTGTTCAACGATGATCGCCACGCGCCGCGCCCCTCCCCGATGTTTCCGCCGCTATAGGCGCGGTCGCGCTTCGTGGTAAGCGCCGATGCCATGACGATCGAGACCGCGCGTGCCTGGCTGGACCAGCATGCCCCCGACCTGAAGATCATCGACCACGGCGTCAGCACCGCGACGGTAGCCGAGGCGGCCGCCGCGCTGGGCGTCGAGCCGGCGCGGATCGCCAAGACGCTGGCGATCCGGGTCGGCGAGAACGCTTTCCTGGTCGTGGCGCGCGGCGATGCGCGGATCGACAATGCCAGGACCAAGGCCGAGTTTGGCGGCCGCCCGCGCATGCTGAACCCCGACGAGGCGCTGGCGCTGACCGGCCATCCGGTGGGCGGCGTGTGCCCGTTCGGGCTGGCGACGCCGGTTCCGGTCTATTGCGACGTGTCGTTGCTCGACTTCAGCAGCGTGTTCCCGGCAGCCGGATCGCTGACCAGCTCGGTCGAGATCGCGCCCCAGCGGCTGGCGGAGCTGGTGTCGACGCGCTGGGTGGATATCTGCAAGCTGGCGTGAGGGGCCGGCGAGGAGTTCCGCCGGCCCCTCGCCGCCTCAGTGGACCGTGCAGCTGCTATCCTCGCCGCACAGCGCGTCGCGGTCGATCGTGATCTTCGCTCCGCCGCCATTGGGATCGGCCTGGATCTGCGACGGAAGGAACAGCGCGCGCAGCGACGGCGGCAGCTGGTCCTTCACCGGATCCAGATTGATCGTGAAGGTGCCGGGGGTGAAGGCGATCTCGTAATTGCCGCCCAGGCTGAGCGAGCCGATGCTGATCGCATAGCGGCCGGGGCGCTCCCCCGGTGCGCGGGTGAGGTCGCCGCTGAACTGATCGCCGGCGACCAGCGTGCCCGACACCAGCGTGAAGGTCAGCAGCGGATCCTCCTCGTCGCGGATCTTCGACGCGTCGTCCGCCTTGACCGAGATCGCCCGCTTCAGGATGTCGCCCACCGCGACGGCCGGCATGGTCAGCGTATAGTTGCCGGCATCTGCGCCGTTCAGTGCGGTGCCTGACACGCTGACCGCCCTGCCGCTCCCCGCATTGGCGTCGGCGAAGCGCAGCACCGTGCCGGTCGTGCCGACCTGGTCGCCCTGCACCACGCCGTTCAGCCCGACCGTGCCGCTGGCATCGGTGGTGCCATCATATTGGCGCGAGGTGACCGTGACCGTGCCGGTGATCGCCTTCTTCAGGATATCGGCAAAGGCGCTGGCCGGCAGGGTGACGGTATAGTTGCCGCCATCCACGCCGTTCAGCGTCGTGCCGCTGATCGTCACGAGCTTGCCGGTGCCGGCATTCTTGTCGGAGAAGGTCCAGACGGTGCCGGTGGTGCCGACCTGATCCCCCTGGAGTACGCCGTCCAGCGTGACCGTGCCGGAGCCGGTGGTGGTGCCGTCATAGGTCTTGCCGTTGGCGGTGACGCTGCCGGTAATCGCGCGGCGGAAGATGTCGCCGACTACCGTTTCCGGCATCGAGAGCGCATAGTTGCCCGCATCGGCGCCGGTCAGGCTGGTGCCGGTGACGTTCACCGCCTTGCCGGTGCCGGCATTCTTGTCGGCAAAGGCGAAGCTGGTGCCGGTGATGCCGACATCGTCGCCCTGGATTGCGCCGTCGAAACTGACGGTGCCCGTCGCCGCGGTCGTGCCGTCATAGGTCTTGCCGTTGACGGTCACGCTGACGGTCACCGCCTTGCGCAGGATGTCGGCCACCGCATTGACCGGCAGGCCCAGCGTATAGTTGCCGGAATCGACCCCGGTCAGCATCCCGCCGGAGACGATGACCGTCTTGCCGGTGCCGGTATTCCTGTCGGCGAAGCGCAGCGAGGTGCCCGTCAGTCCGACCGTTTCGCCCGAGACGACACCGTCCAGCGTGACCGTACCGGTCGCGGCGGTGGTGCCGTCATAGGTCTTGCTGTCGGCCTGAACGACCATGTTCAGCGCCTTGCGCGCGATCGATGCGAAGGTGCTGGATGCCAGTTCGAGGCTGTAATTGCCCGCGTCCGCACCCGTCAGTGTGGTGCCGGACACGAGCACCGTCCGGCGTGCCCCGGCATTCTTGTCGGTGAAGGTCCACACGGTCCCGGTCGTGCCCAGCTGGTCGCCCTCGATCACATCCCACAGGTCGATCGTGCCGGTGGCGGCGGTGGTGCCGTCATAGACCTTGCTGTCCGCAGTCACGGTAGCGCCAACCTGCCGCTTGAGGATCGTCGCGGTGGTGCTCGTGCCGGTCAGGGTCAGCGTGTAGTTGTCGGCGTCCTCACCCGAAAGGCGGGTGCCCTCGACCGTCACCGTCTTGCCGACACCGGCATTCTTGTCGCTGAAGTTCCAGATCGAACCGTCGGGATCGACCATGTCGCCATCGACCACACCGGTCAGCGTGACATAACCGCTCGTCTGGGTGATGCCATCATAGACCTTGTCATAGGCGGTGATCGACCCGGTGATCGCCTTGCGGAAGATATCCGCGGTCCCGGTGCCGATGTCGCCCAGCTCGTAATTGCCGGCATCCGCGCCGGTCAGCGTCGTGCCGCCGGCGGTAACCGTCTTGCCGGTCCCGGCATTCTTGTCGGCAAAGCTGAACACGGTGTCGGCGGTGCCGACGCTGTCGCCCTGGACGAGCCCGGTGAGCGTCAGCGTGCCCGTGGCGGCGGTGGTGCCGTCATAGGTCTTGCTGTTGGCGACGACGGCGGCGGTCAGGCTGCGTTGCAGGATATCCGCAACAGCAAATTGCGGCAGCGTGATCGAGTAGTTGCCCGCATCACCAGTGATTGTGGTCCCGGTGACTATCACCGTTTTGCCAAGCCCGGCATTCTTGTCGCTGAAGGAAAAGACCGATCCGGTCGCGCCAAGGTCGTCACCAGCGACAACGCCGTCGAACACCACGCGGCCAGTGGCAGCGGTCGTGCCGTCATAGACCTTGTTGTCCACGATATAACTGCCCCAGATCGCCTTCTGGAAGATCGTGGCGGTCGTGGTCGCGGGAAGGGACAGGTTGTAATTCCCGCTGTCTGCCCCGACGAGGGTAGTGCCCGTCAGAAAGACGGTTTTGCCCACGCCCGCATTCTTGTCCAGGAAGGTCCAGACGCTGCCGGTGGTACCGATCGAGTCCCCCCGTATGACATTTGTTAGCGCGACTCGCCCTGTCGCGTTTGAGGTCCCGTCATAGACCTTGGAATCGGCGATAATATTGGCGTAAATCGTACGCTTTAAAATTGTGCCCAAAGTGCTGGTGGGTAGTTGTAGGTCATAGTTATGGGCATCATATCCGTACAACGTACCGCCCGTCACATTTACAACTTTGCCGGTGCCGGCATTCTTGTCATCGAACATGAACGTTGGTCCGGACACGAATACTGAATCCGTACCCAAAACCCCATTCAGCGTCACAGAACCCGAAGCGTATACGGACCCATCATATTGTTTGGAAACCTCACCGATCGTTCCGGTAATCGCCCGCTTGAAGATCTGCGCGCTCGCGAAGACAGGGGAACTGTCGATAACATAATTCGCGGCTGCGGCACCGGTCAGCTGAGTTCCGGTGGCATATACTATCTTCTGAACTCCGGCGTCATTGCTTTCAAAAGCGAAGGTAGTGCCATTGGCCGCGACCGCGTCTCCGGCCAGTACGCCCGACAACACCACCGATCCCGTCGCGAGAAGCGTGCCGTCATAGACCTTGTCGTTGGCAACGGCCGAAAGCGTCACAGAAAGCGGGTTTATTAGAATATGACCCGAACTAAATTCGAATGCATATCCGCTAGTGCTGCTGAGCGAACCCTCGGACAGTAAGACATCATATAGCGCGCCACCGTTCACCGGGGCACGTGCCGCAAATCCATCAGAAACTATTAAAGGCGATCCGGAAAAAGCCGACGCTGCCGTATCGGCACGGAATGCGCCTTCCACGCCCGGCATAAGGCCGGCGACCGAGTACAGAAGGGCGGGGTCGACCTCGGTGCCATAGGTTTTCTGCAACCAAGGGAATGAGAAGGTTAATTTCGGTTGATAGGAGAAAACATAACGATTGCCACTGATCGTTGAGGGGGCATGACTACCAATCGTTGCGTTCCACAAGGCCGTCTGACCACTGTCTAGGCCATCATAACCACTTACATAGGGATGATCAGCATAAACGACCCAATGACCCGATGCATCCAGAACACCCGACCCAGCGTAGTTAAAGAAATACGATCCAGATAAAGTAATATTACTACCTGATACCTTACTTCCTTCATGCAGAATAGTTTGACTACCGCCAATTAGTTCGATATCACCGTTTGCTTTAATTGCACCCGATATGTCCAAATAGCCAGTATCTGTCTTAACAGAGAGCCCCTGGCCGACAGTTACTGCTCCCAAAATTTCTAGGCCATTTTGCGCGCGGAGAGTAGCCCCGTCACCGATATCGGCCGCCCCCAGAGATAGGGGGCCAAGGGCAGACAGGCTAAGGCTTCCGTTGGCGACCACATCGCCAATCTTGATTGAACCCATTTGCACGAAGACGTCCGTACCGGCCGAAATTTTCTCGACGTAAAGTTGGCCTTTTTCGTCCCTCTCAAGATCTTGTATCCCCAACCTCACGGCGCCATTCGCCGCAAAAAAGGATCGCCCACTAATGTAGCTCTGACTATTAATTGTTATGTCTCGACCAGCAGCTATGTCATTGAGATCGGTAGACCAAGCGTTTATGATCACATCACGATTAGCTTTAAAGACCGCTCCACCAGCATAGCCATATTCAGAACCGTATCGAAATGTGTCGACAGAACCCGCATTTATAATGAGGTCAGCATTCGACCCCGTCACTTCTATTACATCAGCGAACAAGTAAGTGGATGAGGATATTACAGATCCTTTAGCAACCGAAACCTTGCCAATGTTTATCTCACCAGCATCAACAGTGAGAAAGCCACCGATAGACGCGTCATTTATTTGAATTTGACCGGGCGCTTTGATAGTTACATCTGACGGCGTCACAAGATTAAGATAATAGTATGGGTCGTACATTTCCGGCTGAAGGTGCGAAGTAGCAATGTTTATGGCACCTTCAGCAGAAATTGTTGCTGAAACTTTAATAGCATCCAGGTCAACACCGCCGGCAACCTCAAACTTTCCGGCAAGGGAATTTACACCGTTCGCTAACAGGTTGCCACCTATATCCCCGTAAGTTACAGCAATACCACCACCTTGTGCTGAAAAATCACCCGCAACGACTAAATTTGCAGCGATATATTTCGATCCAATGCCCCCCAATAGTACTTGGCCAGCTGAAATGTCGGAGTCAAATCGACTTCCAAAAAGCTCTTCTGGATCGTAAGTATATATGCCGAGAGTATTTTTTACATTCACGGGTACAGCTATATTTGCTATATAGGCACCCACGGTTATATCAGACTTACTTATCAAAGTACCGTTTGCCGACGGAAGGCCATATACCGTTAGGAGGCCAGTTCCATCCAGATCAGAACTGGAAGCAACTTGGACACCGGCCGAAGCAACATTGGCGGTAAGAACTATTCCGCGGTCAGTAGCCTTTGCACCTGTGGCCAAGATCGAACCACCGAATGTTAGAGCGGCGTCGGTCCGATCATTTGGTCGAGAACGAAATGCTCCCAAAGTGACATTGTCACCAATTAGCTTTCCAGCCATCTGGATCAATCCGGGGTTGTTCGCCCCCCCATTGTCCCACGAGCTCCCGCGATTAATGACGAAGGACAGAGGGCTGCCCGGCGCGTTTCGAACCGTTACGTCGCCGGCAGCAATGATTCCGATGTCTCCGCCGGTGGCGGAGATAGCAGGGTCGATTTGGTAGCAATTGCACAGGACTCGGCTGCCCAAGAGCACAATGTCTCCCAGCCGCCCTCCCGACGAACTACCGTTATTTGCTACGGTAATATCCGCCGGGGTGATACCAGACCCGAACTGCACGCCGATGCTCGACGGCGAATTCCCGGAGAAGCGAAGTGCGGCTGACCCATTCAGGAAGTCGTTGTCGTCCGTCAGATTCAGATCGCTGGCAAATAGAGAGCCGGTAGAAACGCGCGATCCGGCACCGAACGTCACGCCTTCACGGTTGATCACATAGACCGCGACATTGCTATCCGACTTCAAGGACCCCAGGATGTTCGATGGACGCCCACTCAAATCCCGGTTCAGCACCGCGATGTTATCCACCCGGTTCGTCACGCCGGCAGTCGCACGCGCGTCCTTGAAATTCACCGACGAGCCCTGCGCGACGTTGAAGCCGTTCCCACCCCAGTTGAGAATCGTCCGGTTGTCGCGCAGGTCGACGCGCAGGTCGGTGCCGGTCTGGGTCTGGGTAGGGGTGAAGGTCGGGTTGGTCGAACCCGGCACTGCGCCGCCCAGGCCGCGGGTACTGACGGTCACGTTGCCCGTGTCGGGGATCGATGGCACCGACTGGGCCAGCGCGGGCACCGCGAACATCAGCGCGGCAGCGAGTGCGGTGGTGCCCTTCAGGGCGAGGCGGAGGCGGTTGGTGGTGGTCATCGTGTCTCTCCTCGCGTCCATGGACGGTTCGCGGTGGCAATCGGGGTTGTGAGGACCACGCCGCGGCCGGCGGCATGGGCATGGGTGGCGGTAAGCGGGTCGAACAGGGCCGCGCCCTCGTCCGCAGCGGCGCCGAGCAGCGCCGCTGAAACGGTAAGGTTGCGGCCGGCAAGGGCGCCGGCGGTCAGGCCGTCCTGCGGCTGGGACGCCGCATCGGCCTGCGCGTCGGCGGGAAGATCGATCGCGACCAGCAGCGGGCTGCCGGCGCGGTTCTGGACGATGATCGGGCCGGTCGGGCCGGCGATCACCACCTGGCCGCCGGGGCCGGCGCCGATGAACACCTCGCCCTCCTGCGGCGCATCGGGATCCTGCGGCGCGTCCTGAATGCGGCCAAGGCCGAAGACGGTGCCGAGCAGGACGACATCGCCCACGCGCTCTCCGCGGCCGTCGGCGGCCTCGCCCGACGCGGCGCTGCCGGTGGCGCGCAGCCGCGCCGGTCCGGTGAAGACGATCGCGCCGTCGCCCTGCTGCGCGCCGAAGCTCAGACGGCCGTCGCCATCGAGAAAGTCGCGGTCGCCGACGTCGCGCGTGCTGGCCAGGAAGGCACCGACATCGATGCGGGCACCGCCGCCGAACAGGATGCCGCGCGAGTTGATCAGATAGACCGCGACATTGGCGTCGGAGCGGATCGCCCCGTCGATGCGCGAGGGCCGTCCCGACAGGTCGCGGTTGAGCACCGCGATCGTCCCGCCGGCGGCGCCGCGCGCATCGCGAAAGCTGACCGAATTGCCCGCGGCGATGTTGAACCCCGTCCCGCGCCAGTCGAGAATGGTGCGCACGCTGCGCAGGTCGATGCGCAGGTCGTTGCCGCCGGGTTGCGGCGCCAGGGTGATGACGGGCGTTCCAGCGGGAACCGAAGGCGGCACGGCCGGCACCGGAATGGCGGGCACGCCCGGCACCATGCCCGCGGGCCCGGTGCGGCCGGTGACCGCGCCGATGTCGGGCAGGCTTGCCGCCGGCGGCATCGTCTGACCCATCGCGGGCACCGCCAGCATCAGCGCGACCGCAAGCGCGCCGGCACCCGTCAGGGCCCGGCGGCGACGATCGGCGATGCGGGCGGCGGCGTGCATGGCCTACCTCAGCGGCGGGGCGCGAACTGCGCGGTCAGCGACAGCAGCACGCGGTCGCTGGCGCGCGGCGCACCGGGGAAGCGAAGCTCGGGATCGAGCGGGCGGGCATACATTGCCTCGAGCGACAGCGCGCCCGGCAGGTACGTGCGAAGGCCCGCACCGACCGAGCGAAGCGTCCGGCCATTCTCGGTCGTGAACGGATCGTCGTTCCAGATCCGCGCGACATCGAGATAGGCGAAGGTCTGGACGCCGACGCGCGATTGCAGCGGGATGTTGGCGCGCGGCTCGATCCGAACCGCCACCGCCTTGTCCCCGGCGGTGACGCCAGGGTCGTAGCCGCGGCCGATCGTCAGGCTGCCGACCGAGAATTCCTCGAAGCTGAACAGCGGCCCGCTGGCCCATTGTGCCTGACCCTGGACGCCCAGGCTGAAGATCGTGCCGGCGCTGAAGAAGCCGTTGACGCCGCCACGCACCACCGTCGCGGTCGCGCTGCCATCGAAACGGCTGGGGGCATAGCCGTCGGCGCTGATCACCCCGCCCTGCGTCGCATCGAAGATATCGAAGCCCTGGCGAAGCTCGAGCGAGGCGGCGACCGACCAGCGATCGATCCCGCTAAACTGCGGCTGGCGCTCGTTATAGCCCAGGCGCAGATAGCCGACGCGCAGCTTGTCGCGGGTCACCGGGATCCCGCCGATGC
This sequence comes from Sphingomonas sp. BL-S-25, assembly GCF_055521555.1. Classification (NCBI taxonomy): domain Bacteria; kingdom Pseudomonadati; phylum Pseudomonadota; class Alphaproteobacteria; order Sphingomonadales; family Sphingomonadaceae; genus Sphingomonas; species Sphingomonas sp. BL-S-25. The sequence goes on along the minus strand of NZ_CM145486.1, from coordinate 3,088,750 downwards.
CCGAGACGTGCAGCTGGAGATTCTGTTCGATCAGTTCGAAGCCGGCGCCGATATCGGCCCCCGCACGAACGCCGCGGCGCAGCGGCATCGCGAAGTCGAGACCGGCGATCATCGAGCGCGAGCGCAGGTCGAGCGCCCCCAAGTCCGGCCGCGACCAGGCATAGCTGAACCGCGCACCCAGCGAGGCACCGTCGTCATTGGCCATCACATGGCCGACCTGGACGACCTTCTGCTCCTGGAAATCCGCGGTCGCCGAGACGCCGACATAGGTGCGGTCGGCATGGCCGGTCAGCCCGTAATATTCGGCGCGCAGCGACCCGCTTTCCCGACCCAGCGTGCGCGATCCGGTGTTCTGGACATTCGCCAGGAACAGGAACGGGGTATAGCTGACCGACAATTCGCCGATCACCTCGCCCGGCGCGCTGCCCGCGGCACGCAGCGCCAGCGTGACCTGAAGCCCCGGCACGTCGTTCGCGCCCAGCAGGATGCTTTCGATCTCGCCGGTGTTGATCGCCGGCAGCGCCTTCAGCCGGGCGACGCGCGCCTCCAGCGTGCGGCGGTGCGGGCCGGCATTGCCCATGATGGTGACGTCGGTCAGCCGCGCCAGGATCACCGTGAAGCGCGCCTCGCCGTCGGTGATTTCCTGCGGCGGGATGGTGATGCCGGCGACATAGCCCTTGCGGCTGAGCGCGGTGGCGGCGGCATCGCGCAGGTCGCACAGCTGGACCAGCCGCTGCTTGCCCGCCAGCGGACGGATGCCGGCCAGCACCGAGGCGACGTCGGCGGGAAGCGCGCTGCCGTCAGCCTGGACGAACCGCAGCCGGTCGACCGCGACCTCGAGCGGCGAATCGGCGAAGGGGCATTCGGTGGCGCGCGGCGTATCGTCGCGCACGGTCAGTCCCGATTGCGGGCGCTGATCGGGAACCGGTCCGGTCTCGACCTGCTGACGGCTGGGCAAGGAACCGGGAAGCGCCTGGGAAAAGGCGGGAGTCGCGAAGGCGAACGCGGACGACACCGCAAGAGACGCCCCCCAAAGGGTGCGACCGGAACGAAACGCCATCGATGTAATTCCCCCAAAACGGACAAGTCGAGTCCGACTTCCGCTGTATCAACGGGATCACGTTGCGGAAAGAGACTATTATCAAAATGCGATGTAAATCTTTTATCGCGAATTGTTTCTGGCGCGGCGAAACAATGCTGTGGCGATTATCCACAGCGCAGCAAAAGCCAGTGTGAAGGGAGGCATGTCCGACCACGACGCACCGAACGCCGCGCCCGCGGCAAGCTGTGCCAGCGCCATGACACCTGTTGCTCGCGCCAGGTTCGCTGCGCCGAAGCCGCCGAGCAGCGCGATTGCCAATCCGAGCGCGGTGATCGCCGGGAAAACAAGATTCGCCGGATCGCTTTCGGCGCCGATGATGCCGACGGCGAGGGTCGCCCAGATCATCGCCGCGCTGCCGATGAGCGCGACTGCAGCCGCCGCGCGATAGGGCGCGCCTTGCCCGCCACGGACCGCAATCTCCATTCCAGCACCGACGAGCGCGATCAAGGCAGCCGCGGCGATGAAGTCGAACGGCGACCACGCAACCTCATCGGTGACCTGCATCGCGACGAGCGGCGCCGCCAACAGCGCGGCGAGCGCGCCCCAGCCGAGAATGCGCAGGCGAGCGACGCTGCGCGGCGGTTGCGGAACGGTCGGGATCATCCTGTGCCTCCGGTTCTGGATCGAGGCTGAGGCAATGGCACCGCGATGTGAAGGGCGTTGCGCGACCGCTGTGGAGATTTGGTGCAGAGGCGCGGCGGAGATCGACCGGGCGCTAGTGTCAAACCCAGGCGGACCGGCTGCCTATCGGATGCTCCAGCTGGGGAAGCATTTGCCACTCCAGGCGCCGTCCCTGCGCCGCATGATGCATAGCGAACCATGGGCGTAGATGCCGCGGCTCGCCGACACCTCGACGAGCGCCAGCGTCCCGTCCTTCGACAGGATCGGCTCGGCGAACGAGGCCCTCATGTCGAGCGATTCGGAGCGCGGCTGGATCGCCTTGCCCGTCCAGCCGCAGGCAGGCAGGAAGTCTCTTGCCTGTCCCTCGCGCTGACGTGCGGCCAGATCCCGGGCTTCATCGGCGGTCAGGCCGACACGCTCGGGCGCATGGTCGGCAAGCATGTCGATGAGCGTCGGTTCTTCCCGCGAGGGGCCAAGATCGACCGGATAGGCCGGCTCGTCCGCGCGAACGAATGCGGTATAGGCCGCCTGAAGGAGCGCGCATGGAGTCGGGGCGCCCTGGGCCGTTGAACCCGCCGCCCCGTTCAGCGCCGCTACCGTAATCAAGGCGACCAGCATGATCGTGGATTACCCCCATTTCATGGATTCGCATATGCCTGAGCCACCGCTTGGGACGGGTGCGATCTCGAGCGCCTCGCGTCCGGGAAGCCCCGGGGGCCACCCTTCCTCCAACCTGGAGCTGATGGGGTGAGTTGGCGACCGTGACCGAGTGGATCAGGCGACCACGCCCTTCGCACGCAACGCCTCGATCGCCGCGGCGTCATAGCCCATCGCCGCCAGCACCTCGTCGCTATGCTGGCCCAGCAGCGGCGGGGCGATCGGGTCGACCACCGGCGTGCGGCCGAGCTTCAGCGGCGAGGCGACCAGCCGGACCTCGCCCGCGGTCGGGTGCGGCACGGTGGCGATCATGTTGCGGGCCAGCGTTTCGGGCGCGGCCTGTGCCTCTGCGACGCCGCGCACCGCGCCGCCCGGGATGCCCGCAGCGCGCAGGCCCTGCAGCCAATGTTCGGTCGGCCGTTCGCGCATAAGTGGCACGATCCGTGCCAGCAATGCCTCGCGATTGCCCACGCGCGCGGAGTTGCGGGCGAAGCGATCGTCCTCGATCAGATCGGGGCGGCCGAGCAGCCGGGCGAAGGCGGCGAACTGGCCGTCATTGCCGACCGCGACGACCACCTGCCCGTCCTGCGTGTCGAACAACTGATAGGGAACGATCGTCGGATGGCCATTGCCGAAGCGGCGCGGCTCGTTGCCCGAGACGAGCGCCGCGCTGCCGACATTGGCCATCATCGCGATCTGATTGTCGTACAGCGCCATGTCGAGATGCTGGCCCAGCCCGTCGCGATCGGCGGCGATCAGTGCGGCCAGGATCGCCTGTGCCGCGGCCATGCCGGTGAACAGGTCGGTCACCGCGACGCCGACCTTCATCGGCTCGCCATCGACCGGGCCGGTGACCGCCATCAACCCGCCCTCGGCCTGGATGACATAGTCATAGCCGGGACGCTCGGCGATCGGCGAGGCACGGCCATAGCCGGAGACCGAGCAATAGACGATGCGCGGGTTGATCGCGGCGATCGAGGCATAGTCGAGCCCGTATTTGTCGAGCCCGCCCAGCTTGTAATTCTCGACCAGCACGTCCGCCCCGGCCGCCATCTCGCGCACGATGCGCTGGCCGTCGGGGGTCGACAGGTCGATCGCGATCGAGCGCTTGTTGCGGTTGGCGCACAGATAATAAGCGGATTCGCCACCAGTATAGGGCGGCCCCCAGTGACGCGTATCGTCGCCGCCTCGCGGATGCTCGACCTTGGTCACCTCGGCGCCGAGATCGGCGAGGACCATCGTGCACCAGGGGCCGGCGAGGACGCGCGAGAGATCGAGGACGCGGCGGCCGGCGAGCGGCGGGAGGGGGGTTGTCATGGCGGGGTCCTAGGCGGGACGGACGGGGCTGCGCAACCGCCTCTCCTCCCCCGGAGCCGCAGGCTCCTGGGGAGGAAATGGGCAGTTCACCGCTGCAACTTCGTCGCGAGGATGATCGACGAGGTCGTCTTCTCCACCCCCTCCAGCATGCCGATCGCGTCGATCAGGTCGTTGAGGCGGTTGACGTGCGGTGCCTCGACCAGGGCGATGAAGTCGTGCTGCCCGCTGATCGCGTAGAGGCCGGTCACCTCGGGCATCGCCGCCAGTTCCTCCTGGGTCCGGGCGGTGACCTTGGGCAGGACCTTGATCATCACATGCGCGCGGATCATGCGGCGGTCGTAATCGGCGCCCAGCCGGACGGTGTAGCCCGCGATCGTGCCTTCGCGCTCCAGCCGGTCGATCCCGGCATAGACGCCGGCGCGCGACACGCCGAGTGCGGTAGCGAGGTCCGACACCGGGCGCCGCGAATCCTCGCGCAACAACGCCAGCAATTGCAGGTCGAACGCGTCCTGCCCGCGCTTTTCCGCAGGCACCGGTGCCGCGCCGGGCACCGGGGGGCCGGGATCAGCGGCCCGGGCCAACCAGCGGCTCGCCGGCATAGATGGCGGTGCGCGCCGCGTCGGTGCTGGTGACCAGCCCGCGATACATGCCCTCGCTGTTCATCGCGAAGGCGGCATTGCCCTTGCCGTCGATCGCGATCAGACCGCCATCGCCGCCCAGCTCGCCGATCGCCTCCATCGTCGCGTCGGCGGCGGCCTTCACGCTTTCCTTCTTCCACGCGATCCGGTCGCAGATCTGACGCGCGGCGCTCTGGCGGATGAAGTACTCGCCGGTGCCGGTGGCCGACACCGCGCAGTCGCCATCGGCGGCATAGGTGCCCGCGCCGATGATCGGGGAATCGCCGATCCGGCCCCAGCGCTTGCCGGTCAGCCCGCCGGTCGAAGTCGCCGCGGCGATGTGGCCGCGCGTGTCCATCGCCACCGCGCCGACCGTGCCGAACTTGTGCGTCTGGTCGATCCCGGCGGTCGAGTTGGTCCGCTTCCATTCGAGATATTCTTGCCAGCGCTTCTCGGTGCGGAAATAGGATGGGTCGACCTGCTCCACGCCCTGTTCGCGCGCGAACTGGTCGGCGCCGGGACCGGTCAGCAGCACGTGGCGCGAATGCTCCATCACCGCGCGCGCCAGCGTGATCGGGTTCTTCGTCCGGCTGACGCCCGCCACCGCACCGGCGCGCAGCGTCGCGCCGTCCATGATCGCAGCATCGAGCTGGTTCTTGCCCTCGGCATCGAACACCGCGCCGCGGCCCGAGTTGAACAGCGGATTGTCCTCGAGCACCCGCACCGTCGCCTCGACCGCGTCCATGCTCGATCCGCCCTCACGCAGCACCTTCGATCCCGCCGCCAGCGCCGCGTCCAGCCCGGCGCGATAGTCGCGGTCCTGCTGCGGGGTCAGGCTGCCGCGCTCGATCACCCCTGCCCCGCCATGGATCGCCAGCGTCCAGCGGGCACCCGGCGGGAACGGCGCACCGGTCAGCTTGCCCGCGACGACCCGTGCGGTGCCGGAGAAAGCGGGCTTGGTTACCTTCAGCGTCTTCAGGTCGATCGCGCCGTCGGTGCCGATGCCGGTGACCTTGACCGCGGCCCAGTCGAGCGGCCTGCCCTTTGCCGCACCCGGCGTGCCCACCGGCTCGACCAGCCAGGCATGGCCGCCATTGCGGCTGTACAGCTTCGCGGCGCCGCTGCTTTCGACGCACAGCGCGCTTTCCTCGTCCACGCCGAGGCCGATTGCCTTCGCGTCACCGTTCGCCCGCGCCTGGGCGACGAAGGCGATCAGCCGGCCCAGCCGGTCGCGCGCGTTGAAATGCGTGTCGGTGACGACATGCGCCATGTACGGCATCTTCAGGAAGTCGCCGACCATCGTCACCGCCGGCCCCATCGGGTCGGCCAGCGCGGTCGCGGAATCGACGCTGCCGCCGTCCATCGCGCCGTACGCCTGCGCGCCCAGGATCGCGAGGCCCGCGCTGGTCCCGGCGATCGGCCGCCCCTTTGCGACATGCGCGTTCAGCGCGTCGGCGACGGGCGTCCCCTTCCAGTAGCGGACATAGTTGGACTGGTCGCCGCCGGCGATGAAGATGCCGTCGGCGCGCGCCAGGCTGGCCAGCACGCGCGGGTCGCTCGCCGCCTTGCGATCGTCGAACACGAAGGTCTCGACCGAGGCGACGCCGCCGATGTCGCGGAAAATCTCCTCGCCCGCATCCGCCCCGCCCGAGGCGCGCAGGATGACGAGGTGACCATTCCCCGCCCGCGACAGGAACCAGCGCCACGCATCATGGCTCCACTCGCCGCCGCCCATCAGCATCATCGCGAACGCGGTCTTGCCCGGGGTCTTCGCCTTCAGGTCGCCTATCTCGTACCGTGTATAGCCCTCCGCCGTCTTCGCCTGAGCGGCCGGCATTGCCAGGGAGAGCGACGCGAGCGCCAGCATCAGCCCGGTTAGCAACCGATTGAAAACCTTCATCGCGCCAACCCCTTTTCCACCCGGCGAACAATTTGATTGCGGTGAGCCGTCAATCCGCATTTTTCTTATTCCATTCTGTCGGCTGCCTATGTCAATATGTCATCGGGTAGCAATAAACGGGGGAATCGGAACATGCGGGTCGGCAGGATCGCGGCGCTTGCGCTGGCGGGCATCAGCTTCACGGCACTTGCCAATGGCGCACAGGCTCAGGACGCCGCGCCGCCGGTGGCGGCGGACGAACCCGCGGAGGAGGGCCAGATCGTCGTGCTGGGATCGCGCATCCCGCGCGTCCAGTCCGAGGGTCCGGCGCCGGTAACGACGATCACCGACCAGGATATCCTGCGCAACGGATATCAGAGCGTGCCCGACGTGCTGCGCGCGATCACCCAGAATGGCGGCGAGACGCAGAGCCAGCAGAGCGCATCGGGCGCCGACTTCACGCCGGGCGCGCAGCAGGTCGACCTGCGCGGCCTGGGCCCGAACCACACGCTGGTGCTGGTCAACGGGCGGCGCATCGCCGACTTCCCCCTGCCCTTCAACGGCAACAGCAATTTCACCGACATCTCGAACATCCCGGTCGGCATGATCGAGCGCGTCGAGGTGCTGAGCGGCAGCGCATCGGCGGTCTATGGCTCCGACGCGATCGCCGGCGTCGTCAATTTCCGGCTGAAGACCAAACCCGACGGCACCCGGGTCGACTATCGCGCCGGCTTCACCGAACATGGCGGCGGATCGTCGCAGCGGCTGTCGCTGTCGACCGGGTGGGAGACCGGCAATTTCCACGGCGTGGTCGGCGTCGAGCTGCTCGATCAGCGGCCCTTGTGGCAATATCAGCGCAAGTTTCAGGATTCGACCGCGGACAATCCCACGACCGCGGTACCGCTGGCGCGCCGCACCTTCCTGCGCACCGACGAGATCAGCGGCTATATCGATCCCGGTTCCGCGACCTGCGACCGGCTCAAGGGGCTGAACGGCGGCACCACCTATTACGCGTCGCGCCCGCGCTATGACACGTTCGACGGACCCGGTTATTTCTGCGGCAGCAACGAATCCGTCGCCTATGGCACGATGATCTCGGATCGGCGATCCGCCAGCGGCTATGGCTCGATGGGCTACACGCTGAGCGACAGCGTCGAACTCTTCATGGACCTCCAGGCGAGCTATTCGGACCTCAAACTGTTCCGCGACGTGCTCAACTGGGCCTATGTCGCGCCCGACGGGAATGAGGAAGGCACCTTCTTCAACCCGAACCTGTCACCCGACGCGACCTATTACGGCACCCAGCTCGACAATTGGAGCCGCCAGTTCACGCCGGAGGAAATGGGCGGGCTGAAGAACGGCCGTACCCGCAACCGGTCGTTCAGCTACAACATCACGCCCGGCGTGAAGGGCAGCTTCGCCGGCAGCTGGTCGTACGAAGTGGCGCTGAACCATGCCGAGTACAGCTCGCGCGTCAGCTTCCCCCAGGTGATCATCTCGAAGGCGAACGACTTCTTCCTAGGCCGGCCGCAGGGGATCGACCCGGATAGCGGCTACGAGATCTTCAACGCCGATGTGAACCGGCTCTATACCCCGCTGACTGTCGAGCAGTATCGCTCGATCACCGCCAATTCGATCTACCGGCCCAAATCCTGGGTCAACAACGTCTCCGCGACGATCAACACGACCGAGCTGTTCCGCCTGCCCGCCGGCCCGGTCGGCTTCGCCGCGGTCGCCGAGGCGGGCAACCAGGGCTATGATTTGCGGCCCGATCCGCTGGCGCTCGAGCAATATTATGTCGGGCTGATCGACTCCGACGGTGCCGGCCGCCGCCAGCATTGGGGCGTGGGCGGCGAGCTTCGCGTGCCGGTCTTCTCGATGCTGACGGTCGAGGGCGCGGGCCGCTATGACCGCTATGCCTTTGCCGGCAACAGCTTCGGCAAGTTCACCTATAATGTCGGTGCCGAGTTCCGGCCGGCCAGCAGCCTGTTGATCCGCGGCGCCTATGGCACCGGCTTCCGCGCGCCCGACCTCAACTATGTGTTCCGCGGGCCGGGCAACACCCACCCCAGCGGCACCGACTATTATCTGTGCCGCCGCGACGAGCCGGATGAGGATATCTCCGACTGCACCTATTCGGACGAGGGCATCGTCTCGCGCCGCACCGGCAATCGCCGCCTGCGTCCCGAAACCTCGACCTCGCTCAACGCCGGCTTCGTGTTCCAGCCATCGCGCCGGTTCGACGTCTCGGTCGACTATTTCCGGGTGAAGATGCGCAACCAGGTGCGCGACATCAGCATCGACCAGCTGCTGCGCGACGAGGCCGATTGCCGGCTGGGTCAAACCGCAAGCGGATCGCCGGTCGACGCCAATTCGCCGACCTGTGTCGACGCAATCGCGCGGGTCGACCGCTATGTCGGCGGCGCGCTGGACGGGGAACTGCGCGGCGTGCGGATCACCCCGATCAACATCGCCGAGGAAACCACCGACGGCATCGACGTGGCGGCGCATCTGCGCCTGCCGACCGCGGGCATCGGCACCTTCTCGCTGGCGGCCGGCTACACCTATGTGTTCAACCACACGATCCGCCAGTATCCGGGCGATCCGGTGATCGACAAGCTGGACTATGCCAGCGGCTATTACATCCCGCATGAAAAGGGCACGGCCAGCCTGACCTGGGAATATGGCCGCCTGACCACGACCCTGAACGGCCAGCGCCTGGGCCGCCTGCCCAACTGGGCCGAAGAGGGCTATATCAAGCCGAGCTACCTCTTCAACCTGTCGGCCCAGTACAACGTCACCGACCGCCTGCGCCTGTCGGGCACGATCAACAACCTGTTCGACCAGAAGCCGATCAAGGACCCGACCTACTCGTCCTATCCCTACTACGACATCTCCTGGTTCGACGGCGTAGGCCGCAGCTTCTACCTGCAGCTGACGTACAAGATGGGTGGGACGAAGTTGTGAGGCAGATATTTTACCACGCCAACGACTCAGCTAATCAGCTAAACAATATTAAATAATATCCAATCGCTTATATCATTACTGAATAAAATAGATGAATCAATCTCCGTTCGACGCCACTTACTATAGCAAAGCCTCAGTATACATTGACACCAGTCGAGGCGGCTCCACCTTGACACGATAATCTTGACCCGCAGGTCCGTTAGACATTTCGAATCTTAACGCCTGCGCTTGCGCGATATTCCAATCGAGCAACGTTTCTCCAAGTTTAGTAAGGCCAGAACCTCCAGGGATCAGGCCATCTACATACCACTCAATTAGGTCCGCAAAAAAACGGTCTGACCTATGCTTGCGTATAACGATAAGCAAATCGCTCCAAGCCGAGATAGGTAGCGTGTAGCTTCCGTCAGTTTCATAGAAGCTGCCTGGTATCCGACAAACACCTCTCACGACCCTGTTACGGACTACGAATCCAAAACCTCCCCCTGTTAAACCGCCAACATAACCCGCGTTGAAAGAACGGTCGTTTGCCAGTAGCAAATGCAAAGAACCAGTATCCGCCCCGTTGATGAGCTGTACTCGGGATTTCAAGCCACCGATCATTCCTATGACACGCGAAGGTCCTCCGACCATAAACGGCGGCGACGGATCGTTAATATACGCCACCACCGTCGAGTTCGGCACCGTCCCGGTCTGAAGCATGAACGTCTTCGACGCCGTCGGCACGATGTCCGCGGCGCTCCCCGTGCGGATCGCGCTCCAGGTCGAGTTCCGCAGATCATGCACACCATTTTCCAGCAGGATCGCCGGGATCTGATTGGCGGTCAGCGGGCGCGGGGTCATCGCTTCGAACACCGCACGGCTGTCGGCAGTGCCGGCGGTCGCGCGGACCTGGGTGGGAAAATAGCCTCGCGCACTGGCCCAGGCGTCCACACCCATCTCGCTGATCTGGCTGGCATAATGGATGCCGTCCCCCTCCAGCCCGGCCTTCACCGCAGCATTGTAGCCGCCGACGATCGCCATATGGTCGAGCACGTCCCAATCGAGCCGGCTTTGCGCGAATTGCCAGCAGACATCGGTCGCCTCGGCCAGCGACAGGTCGTCGAACCCGCCGTTGCGATAGAAGGGATTGCGCTCGAGGATCACCGCAGGCGGATTGGCCATGCCCGACTGGCCGATCGCGGATTCCAGCCGGGGGAGAACCGCCTGATAGTCCGCCGCCTTGTCGTCGCTGACCAGCCAGATGATGTCGGGAGCGAAGTCGCGGATCAGACCCGCCATCAGCGGGACCGATGCGTCGGTGGTGTTCGACCAGGCGTTGCTCGACTGGCCGACCAGATAATAGTTGATCGCCGCGGCGGTGCGCACCTGGACGCCGGGCCACAAGGTGCGGACCGCATTACCCGACAGATGGGTGATGCGGATGCTGCGGTAATTGATCGACGCGAATTCAAGGCGGACCGTAGCCAAGCCGCGCGGGCCATTGGCATCGATGATGAGCTCGCCTCCGGTCAGGCTGTGCGCACTGACGATCTCGTCATCGGTCGGTGTGGTCCAGCCGATGGTGGGACTGGCGACCTGCAGCGTGCTGAATTCGATCTTCACCTTGCCGGCACCCGGTTCGATGATGATCGGGATCAGGACGGTATCGCCACTGATCTGATGGCCCATGATCGATTGCTGGCCGTCGGCGTATTCGACGAATGAGCCGTCGAAGCTGTAATTATAGTCGTATTTCTGACGATAGGACGCGGTGCCGAGAACCGGCACGATCGACACCGCCGAGCTCATGCTGGGGATGCCATAGCCCAGATAGTCGACCCAGGATCCGGGGCTGAAGCTGTAGACCGGCTCCTTCGAATAATGCTGGCCCAGCACCCGCTGGATCGCCCATTGGCCACAGGAATTGGTGGTCAGGCTGTCGCCGAACACCAGGATCCGCGTCTGATCGGTCAGGCCGTAGCGCAGCTTGTAGAGATGGTGCGCCAGCCGGATGCCGGGCGGGCGCGTGCGGGCAAGCTGCATCGGCGCGATCTTGCGCCCCAGCACATCGGCGGCAGTGCCGGGCAGCTCGCCGACCAGCACCGCGCTGCCCCCGGTCTTCGCATAGAGGCGCGCGATGACGCCCGCCCCGCCGATCCGCACCCAGAAGCTGCCGCCCTCCGCCGTCGCCGCCAGGCCGGCGGCGATGCTGGGCCAGGTTGCGCCCGCCGATACGGCGGCGGAAAAGGCCTCCGCGCTCGCGCGCGCCGCCTGGGTCGCGATCCGATCGGAATTGGTCCGCGCGGCATTGTTCGCCGCCACGGTCGCCGCCAGCTGCGACGAGGCCAGATCGGTCGCGATGCCGGCGCGGAACTGCGCCACCGCGCTATCGATGCCCGCCACGCTCGGCTTGCCCGCCGCGTCGAACGACAGGATCTTGCCCGCGCGCGCGCCGGCCGCGGGCAAGGGCGGCACGCTCTCGCCGCGCGGCACCACCAGCGCACGACCGCTGCGCTCCTTCAGCACCAGCGACCGCACCGCGGCGCGATCGAACTGGCGATTGACCGATCGCGGGGTGAACGGCGTCTCGCCGCCGGAAAAGCCGGCTTCCTGGGTAAAGGCCGGTGCCGAGACGACATGGATCGCCCCCGATCCCGCTGCCGGCGCCGCAGCGAAGCGCACGATCCCGCCCTCGACGTCAGGATCGATCGACACGCTGTAGAGCGCGGCGTCCACCAGCTGGCCGGTATCGGGCGGCCCGCGAAACACCCGCACCTCGTCTGCCGACAATGCCTTGAAGGCGAAGCCGAACTCGGTGGTCGCCCCATTGGGTGCGAAGGGCCCGGCGATCACGCTGGTGACGGAGACGGTCATGCTGCTTCCCGATGCTGTTTCGGGGGCAAGGGCTAATGAGGTGGGACAAGCGGGAGGCGCGGTTTGCACAAGGAACGGTCCCGCCGGTCCTGCAGATGGCGTTCATTCGCCAGACGAGCGAGATCGGTGAGGCCATCTATATGGTCTGGGTCGCTCTGCGCGCGCACAAGGTCGAGCAGGCTGCGCTCAGCCGCCACCCGAAGATACCAACGCGCGCTGCCGGGAAGCGCGTTCTGTAAGCCGGCGCGATCGTCCGCGCCGATCAGCGCGTCCATCACGTCTGCGCCGCGTGCTTCCGATATGGCCGCACTCCAGAACGACCACCTGTCCATCGGCTCGGGCTCTGCGTTCAGCGCAATCCTGTCCAGCTGCAGCGCCGCCGCGCCGCCGGTCGCCCCGAGGATCAGGGCCCCGAGCAGATAGGCGGCACGCCCCCCCCCAGCCTGTCCCCTCCATCGTTCTTTGAGCATGCATCATCGTCAGCGTGGTCGCGAACTGGCAAAGGCCAACCACGTCGCGCCCCAGCAATCCCAGAATCGATTCCGGGGCGAATGCCGGATCACCGGCAGTGTCGATGCGCCTGTCTCTCACCGGAAATGCGCGTCGGGCCTGCTCGTCCACCAACACACGCAATCTTCCCCGCGCGGCGGGATCCGCTACGCTGGCAGGGTTCAGCCAGTCGACCCCATCTCCGGACGTCGCCGATGCGGCGCGGATCTGGTCCCATGTATCGGACCGAAAGCCGCTATGCTCCAGAACCGTCCGGAAAGGCGCATCGATGCGCTCGAAATCCAGTGCAGCGAAGTCATGGAGCGCGCCGAGGAATTCCATCGCGAAGGCCCATCGCATACCCCGCACAAAACCGTTCGCTCCGCCACGCCACAGCACCTGACGGGGAACGCGCTCAGCCAGCTCGCCCGTCATTTCCTCGGCCAGCCGACACCCTTGCATCACCGAAAGCTGAGCCAGCCGGCGGGCGATTCTTGCGCTGCGACGCGCGGATGCCTGACCATCGTTATCACGCCGCACAAGGCCGTCCAGCATCTGGGTCAATGTCGAGATCTGGGGCAGCCTGTTCATCTCCCGCGCCAGTTGCTGCGCAGCGGCATCACCGGTCGGCCGAAACTTGGCCTCCCTCTGATCCATCCGCGCCGGCATCGCGTCGTGGAACGCCAGGGAACCGGAGCGCCTGTCCCTTCCTGCAATGACCTCGCCGATCAGGCTCGCCACATCGACCTCCTGTGGGGCAACCTGATCCTGCAGCCAGCGCCAGCCGATATCGGGTTCCGGACCAAAAACCTCCATCAATGCGATGTGCCGCGCCCGCCCGTCGATTTCCGCCATGAAGGCGTCATGGACGCTGCCCGTGCCGAATTGCTCGTTATAATCCAGCCATGCCGTACCGTTACGGAAGCGTAGCGTCTCGATCGGTGCCGCCCCGTCACCGCGACCTGCGGCGGCGGTGACGATCCCCTCGAACCGCGACTGACCGGCCGCGCGCAACGCGTCACCGGTTGCCGCTTGCTCGTCTACCTGTCTGATCGTCGCACCACGGTCCAGCAGCGGTGCTGTGAAGGTCCACCATGCGTCGAAACCCGCGTCGCGAACCCGGGTCACATCATGGTTATGGCCCATGATTTCATTGCGTTCGGCCTTCATCGCCGCGCCGGCCGCATTCGCCCGACGACGCAGCATCGCAAGAACTTGCGCCACACCGTCGGCGATCTCGCGCCCGTTGAGATCCTCGCTGTTCTCTCCGTGCAGCGCGGCGATAACACCGTCCAGATCCGCCCGGTGGCGCAGCTGAGCCGGATCATCGGCACGTCGCGTCACGAGGACGTGATCCAGTGCGAGTTGCGCCTGCTCGCGGATCGCTCGCCACCGGCCGACGAAGCCGGCCACATTCTCGCCCGTGATCCATAGCTTGATAAGCTTCGTGCGATCTGCGGCACTCGCGTCCCCTAATTGCTCCGCCATCGCGCGCTGTCGCTCGACCTGAAGCAATGATCGACGACGCGACTGCATCGACTCCCGTCGAACGTCACCCACGATTGCGCTACTCGCGTTGGAACGGGCCGCGGCGTCGCCCATCCGCGCGCGATCGCGTTCGACCATTGCGGAATATCGCACCCGCAACGCGTCCATCCGGCCCATGTCGATTGAACCATTTCCGATCAGTTTCGGGATGCAGGCGTCGAGTGACATTTCGAAAACCCTTCAGTTGCGGATAAATGGAAAGATGGCGAGGAGAGCGGAATGCGTTTGATCTACTGGGCAGCGGGCGCGACCGTCCTCGTCGGCATTGCAATCGCCACGACCGGGAATGCATCGCGCCATGTCGCAAGCCTGACGTCACCCGTGAGATCACAGGTCCAGGAACACCCCGGGCGCTGGTACTGGATCTTTGGAGGCGACCGCACCCAATACTTCGTCGATCGCGACAGCATCGCAGGTCCCGTCGAGGCTCGTCGCATCCGCCTCGCGGCGTATCACCACCCACCCCTGCTGGGTCACACGCCGCTTACGATACAGCTCGACGCATTTGATTGCACTGCACGGACCGTCCGGACCCGACATTTCGAGGCTTATCTTGTCGACGGCACACCGGTCACGGGCGAACCGCCCGAAGAGATGGACCAGGTCGAACCGGTCGAACATTTTACGATCCAGGCCGCTGAGATGGAGATGGCCTGCGATCAGGACGAGGGCGGTAAAGTCGAGATCGACCGATCGCTCGTGGACACGGCGCGGTTGATCTTCTTGCTGCGCCCTCTTGTTCGAAATCCGGCGCACGCTTCCATACTTGCGTCGATGACGGCCGCTCATGTGCGTCGCCTTACCGACACGGATCTGAGCGATCTTGTCGAACCCGGACGCATAGCCGAGGTCCGGGATCTGCTTGAGCGATGACGCTATCGTCACACGCAGGCCGCCAGCGTTGCGACCCACCCGGCCTCACGATCCAGCTCCGCAAGTGCATCCGCGATCGAGATCGGCTCGTCGGCTAAGTTTAGCCGGACCCTGAGGTCCGGATCTTCGGCCGCGGCCTGTGTGATGTCATGGACCAGGCTCGCGATCTGCGCCATCGCGTCGTCTCCGTCGGGGTCGTCGAACGCACGCGCCGACAGCGTCGTTATTGCCGGGGTCTCGTTCTGCCCGGATTCTTTCCCGACCGCCCCGGCATCGGCGGCAACGACTCGCCAGACCGGGTCATCGGCATCCCACCGCTTCTGCATGCGCAGCGCCAGCGGCTCCGCGGTGACACGCCGGTGCCACGCATTCGCCAACGCCGCTCCGGCTGGCGTCATCTCCCCGCTGCCGCTCAATATGTCGACCGGCAGTCCTGCGTCGCGCGCAACGCCGTACAGCGTAGTCGCCAGCCCTTGCCGCCGCAATTCCGGAGCGACCTGAACGATCGGGCCTCCCCCGCTGACCAAGCGCGCGGCATCGGTCAGCGGGAACCACGCGACCGCGCGGGGACGTCCGACATCGTCACGGTACACGACCTGCGTCGATGCGCGATCCTCGGCATGTTCGACGAAGATGCCGGGATTGCCGGCAGTGCCAGGCATCGCACGCAATTTTTCCTGAACGGCTGGCATCTCCAGGGCGTCCTGGGCCAGCGTCGGACGGAACGGCACGACCGGCGACGCCATCGGTTGCGGATCAATCCTGTCGCCGCGCAAGAGCGCGTCGCGAAGGGGGTCGCGCATGCCGGACGTACGCTCCTCACCGACCCAGCTGCCGTCGTCGTCGACGGTATCGTCATGCGGATCGAGGTCGGCCACGGGCGCGGCAAGCCCGGCTGGAAGCGGGGCCGTGGTCAGCCGGACTGCCTGTGGCGGTAATGGCTCGGCGGCGGCCTCCGCCAGGCGCTCCATCTCGGCATAGACGCGCTCGTTCGCGGCGCGATCACGGCGCGGAAGCGCTTCATGAACAGGCGTGGGCGTCCCGCCGCCCGCGCGCCTCAGCACGGCGTCGGCATAGCCTCGCGTCTTGACGCCCCACAGCTTCCTGTCAGGTCCGCCATGATAGTACATCAGCGCATTGCGGATGTTGCCGCCATGCAGTCTGAGGCCCTGCTCGAAATAGGCGCGCCCGATCCGCAACTGATAGGTCCCCGCTTCGTCGCTCTTGCCACGCATCAAGTCGGGTCGCCAAGGGATGCCAAGCTTGCGCGCCATTTCGGCGCCGGTCCCGTCGAGCACCTGCGTCAGCCCATAGGCGCGACCATAACGCGTCGCGGGGCCTGCGCGTCCGCGAACCCCACCGCTTTCCTGGATCACGAGAGCATCGAACACCCTGTCCACGCTGGGCGATGCCGCGACGGATGCGATCGGAGCCGGCGGCCGGCGCCGTGCCCGCAACGGAAGGACTCGTTCATCGTACGCAACCGCCACCTTGGGCGCTGGACGGGTGGTCCTGTCCACGCCCTCCTTGAACCGGCGACCATAATCGGCAGGCGAAATGTGGCCATGCACCGCGTCTGTAGCGAGATCGAGCCGGTCGGCGTGTGCGTCATCGTTGCGCGATCCAGGGCGGAACGGGCTCGTCGCCCGGATATCGATATCGCGATCCAGTTCGGACACCGCGGCCTTGACCGTCGGCGTGAAATTCTCTTCCCCGATCACCGATTTCACGGTGGATGGCAGTTCCGAGTCTGGAATCGCCGAAAGGTCAGGCATTTGCGGCGCTTCTGGCGCGACCGCGTCGATTGCAGCCGTGATCGCCCCATCATAGACCATGGCAGTACCGGTAGGCGCCTTGGTGACCCGCTCCAGTGATCCCGTTGCCCCGGCCTTCAGCGTATTGAGAAATGCCTCGCCGGCTGTCAGCCGCTCGCCGATGATCTCGCGATTTCGCGCGACGACGGGTTGCTGGATCGCCTCGCCCGCCGCGCCCAGGATGAACTCGCGCCCAACGCCCTGCAACACGGTTCGTCCGCCGCCGCCGACAAACAGCAACCCCAGGTCGACGGGGTCTTCCAGGGACATCGTTGTGGTTCCGGCCCATGCAACGATGCCATCGGCCAAGGTACCGCGGCTACGGCGCCGGACTTCCTGCGCCTTCTCATACTCTTCCCGGTCCCGCTTGGCTTGTGCCTGAAGGATGCCCTCCCCCGTGTCGGGCACGCCTTTCAACGCGCCGGGATAGCGCTGCCGGATGCGACGAATCTCGACTTCCACATCCGTGATGACTGCGTCGGTCCCGACCCTGGCATCGCGGGCCAGCCCCCAGGCGGCATTGGGCTCGGGGATCGGCATCGCGCGAATGCCGTCGGCAGGGTTGAACATCTCGGGCTTGCCCTCGCGCCGACGGATCGCGTTGATCGCGACGACCACCGGTTCGAACGCGCGGCGGGTCAGATCTTGCGAATAGTTGGTGTTGTTCGGACGCTGGATGATACGGCTCGCCTGCCAGGTTTCCCCGAATGTCGCGGGTGGCTGGCTCCACCGTACCGGCTCGGTCTGCACCCATTCGCCTCGCGTCCACCAGGTGTCGCGATGCGCAGGCGTCGGCGAGGGTGCCGGCCTTGGGGCAGCCTTAGCAGGTCGGCGGTTACGAGGTGCGACGCCCATCAGCGCGTCCTTTTCGCAGGGGTCTGCGGTGCGGCGGGGCCCCAGAGGGGCGTCCGGGCGCCATCATCCTGTCGTGGGGGCGCCACCCAGATCGCCGAGGGCGACTTAGGCCGTGGCTTTTGCCGCAACGAGGGCATTGCCAATCGGTTGATATCAAGCTCGGCCTTCCCTCCGCCCGGCTTGCTGCGCGCATAGGAGCCCCGCTTGTCTACCACTTCATACACGCCGTCGCGGCCCGTAGGGACGAGCCGATACTCCCGCATGAAATCACGCTTCGGTATCGGCTTCCCATCCGCGTAGAACAGGTTCGTAGGATCACCGATGTTGCCGACGCGCTTATCGAAGTCGACCTGGCTCATGCCGCGTGGCAGGACCAGCCACTCGCGGTTCCACTTGCCGATGCGTCCGCCGCCTCCAGCTTCCAGAACTTCGTCGACGATTCCGTGAAGGACTTTCTCGTCAAACCCGAGATCGCCGCGCTGGCGATACGCATAGATACTGCGGGTCGCTACCTTGATACGCTCCGTCATGTCAGCCGGAAATGCAGCCAGAGCCGGGCCTGGCCGTTTCGCCCAATATTCGCGAAAGCTGGTTTCCTGGATCTTTGCCTGTTGAGACTCCAGCAGCGTCTCGCCGGTCAGAACCTGACGGATCATCATCGGTGGCAGGCCGATCGACGCGGCGAAAGCCTTGTCGCCCGGTGCGACCTGCTGCGCTGCCGCCATTGACAGCGATCCGTGAAGCTTCGACAGCAATTCGACCGCAGCAGCGCGACTTTCCAGCCCGCCGCCTGCCATATTGCTCAGTCGCTCCGCTTGATCTCTGCCGAGTGGGAGTGCTTGACCATTGTGACCCTGTGCCCAACGGGCTACCTCGACATTGCGCTGTGCCACCGCGGCAGGGTCGTTGAAGTCGAGTTCAGGCCAGTTGGGTTCGGCATTGCGCGCATTTTCGCGGATGCCTGACAGCGCCCTATGCTCGGCCACCAGAACCGGGTTGCGACGCCAATTCCGAGTGCCTTCGATCTGCCCCAGGCGCGTCGTTATCCGCTCGGGTGTCGCATCGGCATATGCTTCGCCTGTCTGACTCGTGACAGCCGCGTCCAGCAATCGTCCAGCCCGCACCGTGTCGCCGCGGCTCGCTGCGCGCTCGGCCATACCTCGAATCTGACCGGCATTGACGATCTGACCGCGAGCGACCTGCTCCAGCACCGTGTCCTCCTCATTCTCCTCCCGCTCGATCCGCAAATCATTCGCACGTTCGGCTGCGACCGCTCTTTTCGTGCGCACGACGTCGATCCGCCCCAGCGCAATCTGATAATCCCGGTCGAACATCGGCGCGCGCCACTCTTCCAGCCAGCTTTGCGCCTCATCCGGATCGGCTTCCGCTTTTGCCACCGCGATCGCGAGCAGCCGCGGAGAAACTTCGGTCTTCACCCGAAGCGCAGTCTGTTCCGGGGACCAGCCATTTGCCGGGTCTGCGCCGTGGGCGGTGATCACATCGACAAGCTTCCCGAGCCTGGCTTGCATCATCTCGGGATTGGCGCCATTCGCGACCAGCTCTTCTCCGGCCAAAACGACTTCCGCGTCGAACAGGCCCTGGTCGTATTCAAATTCTTCGGTTGCCGCGTGTCGTGTCGCCAGCGTTCGATATTCGGCAAGCCGCGCATCCGCGGACTGACGGAACAATTCGCGCGCATAGGGCGTGCTCAGCCCCTTCTCCAGATCGCCCGCCTGTAAGCTCAGCCCGGCCAGCGTCTGATCCAGCTTGTCGATCGCGACTTTACCTCCCGTGGCGAGATAGCCGTCTTTGGGATCGTACAGTATCTTTCCGGCGCTTCTCGCCAGCGCGATTTCCGCCTCGCGGCGCTCACGGTCCGCTTTACGCTTGGCCGCATCGCTTTCCATGCCGGCAACGGCGCCCAGCGCCTTGCCGAGGGTGTCCATGCCGGCCGCCAGTCCCGATGCGACAACACCGGCGCTACTCGCTTCGGTGACGCGCTCGCGTGCCAGCGGCGCGAGCGAAACCGAGGAGTTAGAGAGGATCGGAACGCGCGCCATTAGCGGCCCCACGCCTTCTTTTCTTCACCATATTGCTTGACGCCGCCAAGCACACTCGATGCCATGTCGAACATTCCCTTCAAGAACGCAGCGCCACGTTCCGCGCGTGCAGCACTGGCCTGGGCGCGATAATTCGCACCGCGTCGGTCGGCACCTTGAGCCTCGCGCATCGCATTCTGGCCGATTGTCCAGCTGTCCTCGGCGAAGGCGGCCGCGGCATCGCCCTGAACGACCGCCGCCGATCCGAACGACGGATCGATGCCGTTGGCGGCAAGCGCGGCCCGGATCTGCCCCATCCGAACCGAAGCTGCTTCCTGGGCGCGGCGCTGCTCCACGCGTCCGCGCTCCAGCGAATCGTTCGCCGCATCGCCCTCAAGTTCGGCATTACGCCGCGCGACCTTTTCCTGGTACGCTGCCGCCTGCATCGATGAGATCATCGATACGCCCTTACTCATGGTGGTCACGGCTGCCGTCAATGCCGCCGGACCGCACATGGTCAGATCTCCTCGCCGCGACGGACCGTCGCCAAGTTGTTCATCTCGCGACACCGCGAGCGCGTCACGCCACTGCATAAGGTGGCGCGGTCGGGCTGGTGCAGGAATGCACAGCTGGACAGGATCACGCGGCGGGTCCGCAGTCCTTGTGAAACGCAACGAACTCGACCCCGCCGATCGTCACGGCGGCATCGTCGATGCCGAAACCCCAGTGCCGCAGCATGCGGATCGCATCGCGGTTGCCGCGGGCGACATGGTTCTCCAGCCGGGGAAACCGCGCCTGCATCTCGCCCAGCACATATCGGCCGAGCACCAGCAGCTCGCGCGGGAACCGGCGAACCGCATCGGTGCCCAGGAACCACACGCATCCGCGCCCCTCGATCACGCTGATCGGGGTCACGCCGAACATCGCGATCGGCCTGTCCTGCATCAGCACGGTCGCGCTCAGCGCCGACGCCGCCAGCCCGAGACGCAGCGCCTGGCGCGGCGTCCGACCGAACGCCGCGCACTCCGCCCTGTCCCACTCCCGCATCGTCCGCGCGATCGGCGCAACATGCGCGCGCTTCGCCTCGACCAGCCGGATCACGGCTCGCTCACCACCGGGTCCAGGAAGACCGAGGTGACCGTCATCGGCAACGGCTCGCGCGACCGGATGAACAGCGTAGCCTCGCCCGCGGTCACCGGCTCGGTCCCGACCACCGCCGCGCCGGTGAACAGCGCGCTCGGCGTGCCCAGCGGTTCGGTGGTGCGCGCGCGGGGCTGCTGCATCCGGTCCAGCCGCCGCCCGACCTCGATCGCGCCCAGGCGGGTGTCGGCCACCTGCACCACGACATCGCCCAGCATCTGGCGCTTCGCCTGGATCGACCCGCTCTCCGCCTGCACCGCCAGCGGCAATGTCTCGATCAGCGCCTCATAGCCCAGCCCGATCGTTACCAGCCGCGTCGCTTCCTGGCCCAGATCGACCCAGCCCGCCGCATCGCACGCCAGCCCCCGCACCGCGAAGCCGTCCGCCATCGCATCCACCGTCGCCCCGGCTAGGTGGGGCACCAGGAAACGGCGCTGCGGCGCGTCCAGCCGGAAGGTGACGGCGCAATCGAGATAGCAGCTCAGATCCAGGTCGCTCCACTTGGCCGATGCCAGCCGCTCGAGGAACCGCCGCTTCACGCCCGCAATCTCGCGCTCGACCACCCAATAGACGCGGCTCTCGCCCGCCTCGGGGATCGAACAGATGCTCTCGACCTTCCCCGCCGTCTCGCACAGCGTCCACCCCCATACCTGCTGCTCCAGCTGCCAGGTGAAGGTCGGTACCTTGCCGTCGCTGCGCGCGGTCCACACCACCGACAGCGGCTCCTCGGCATAGGCCCAGGAGGTGATCGTCGTGCCGCGGAACAGCTCGGGCGAAAAGATCGACACGTCGTTCGACCGGTACCCCTCGATCTCGAAGGTGAAGCCCAGCGATCGCACGCCCGATCCCACCGCCGGCTGAAAGAACACCGCCTCGTCCAGCACCAGCGGCTTCAGCCGAGATGCCCCGCGCCCCGACTGGCGCTTGGCCATGGGCGGCGGCGCGGCCGACAGGTAATCGCCCTCCGATCCCGCAATCACGAACACCCCGTCGCCGGTCAGCGCGATCAGATTCTGCAGCGGCACCAGCGCATGAACCGAATTGACCTTCTGTGCCGAGATCCGGATCGAGATCGCATCGTCGGCGCGCGCCGGCCGCGCGATATCCATGTTCGCGAAATCGGCCGATCGCGACGTGAACACGCCGTTGGGCACCTCGCGCGTCCGTGCCCAGATCAGCCTTTGGTCGAAAAAGGTCACGGTCGACGGATTGCGGTTCGGCCCGAACGGATTGCTCGCCTCGGGCGGACCGTCGCTCAGATCGGGATCGATATTGTCGTCGGTAAAGCTCGTGCCCTGCGTCTCGCCGATATAGCCAAAGGCGGATTCATGGTTCGCCTTGTACACCCGGTACCGGTTGGCGCCGGTCACCGCGCCCCAGCTGACGACATTCTTGTTGCGCTTCAGCGTCAGGTCGTTGCTCGCCGACGCGCCGCTCGACGGGCGGCTTTCCTGTCCGGTCACGTCGTTGATCGCGGTGACGGCATAGGTCGCCAGCCGCGGGAAATAGGCGTTGCCGCCATTGTCGGCATCGGTGTTGGCGACGGTCGCATGCACCGCGGTTGCCGCCGGCGCTGCGATCGTCGGCCCCAGCGTCACCGGGGTGAACGCCCAATTGGTATGGCTGCTGCGCACCAGCTGGGTCGGCGCATGATTCAGATGCGCCAGGTACACGACGTCGAACGCCTGGACATGGTCCAGCTCGGACAGCTCCTGCTGATGATAGGGCGTGGGCGTGCGAAAGATCCGGGCGACGCTCATCAGTAATGCGCCTCATATTCGAACCAGCGCCCACCGCCGCCGCCGCCTCCGCCACCACCACCGACGGGCGGCGGCGGCGGTGCGGGCACCGGCTCGGGAACGGGCGGCGGCGGGGGCGGCGGCGGCGGCGGCGCGCTGCGCACGACCGCCTCGGCATCGCCCTCGCCGGTGAACGCACCGAAGCTGGTGCCGTCGACCGGCACGGTGAAGCTGCTCTCGCCCGTCACCGTGACCTTCAGCGTCAGCCCGTTCAGCTCGGTCATGCCCTTCACCTGCTGGAAGAACACCTCGTCGCCGGTGGCATAGCCGTGATGCGATGCGGTGATCGCCACCGGATTGGTCCGCGTCGCATTCTCGATGACCAGCCGGTCCTCGATCATCATGCCGCCGCTCACGCCCAGCCGCATCGTCGCCTGACCGAACAGCATCGCATAGCTCGCCTCATAGGCGCCCTCGAACGGGATCAGCCGCTGCGGCCCGTCCTTGATCTCATAGACCAGACGCGTGCCCGGCCGCTTGGTCAGCCCGCCATATTTCAGGATCAGGACATTCTTCCCCTGGCGGATGCCCGCGGCATAGGGGGCGATGTCCTGACGTCCCCACAGCTCCTTCGACAGGACGCCCTTGCTGAAATTATGCTGTCCGATGCGCGGTCCCGCCATCACGCCCTCCCCAGGCCAAGCGGCGCCAGCTGCACCTCGGCGACGAAATCGGCCGGGCTTTCGCGGTCGCGGTTCATGTCGCCCGCCTTGGCCCGCTCGCGCGCCACCTCGGCCAGTTGCATCAGCTCGCCCTGGCGCGCCCGGTCCTTCTTGATCGGCATCACGATCCGCGCCGCCAGCTCCAGCGCCAGCGCACGCGCGAACCGCGCCGGAAAGCGTGCCTCATCGGGCGCGTTGCTGACATATTCCAGCGTCGCCGCGGGCAGATCGGCATAGAGCACCCCGCCAGCAATGCGGTACGCTTCGCCCGCTTCCTCGCCGCGCAGCCGCCCGCGCCACGACCATCGCTGGCCATCGGCGGACACATCGTCGGCGCTGTACCGCAACAGGTGCCGCGGCATCGCCAGGTCGTGCGGCAGGGCATAGGCATGCGCCCATTCCGCCGGCCGGTCGTTCGCGATCTCCGCCAGCACCGCACGCCGGATCGCGAAGTCATAGCCATGATCCTCCAGCAGCATCTCCAGCGCGGGGCGATAGTGCTCCCGGCACTGCGCCGCCTCGATCGAGACATCATCGATCGTATCGATCCGATCCGCCGGCAGCTCCGCCACCGCCATGTTCCATAGTGCAAGTCTGGAGGTCATGACCGCGAGGTAGCGCGGCGGCGCTGGCGCCGCGGCCGCAATGCACAGGCGCAGTCCGCGCCTCGAAATCCGCGGGCGCTTGCCGTGGCTTCACAAATCGGCGACCCTGTGAGCCCTGACCGGGAGGACACAGGACGTGACCGACATTTCGCTACCGCTCGCCTATTCGCTGGCCGCTCTGGCGATGACGCTGGACCCGTTCCGTCAGGTCACGCCGGGCACCAGGTGGGCGCTGATCGTTACCGGTGTCGTGATCCTGTTCGCGACCCAGTTGCTGGGCATCGCAATCACTGCACCGATCCCGCCGGCGCTCTGGAACGCGGCGCCATGATCTGGCTGATGCTCGCCCTCGCGATCGTCGCGATTTACCACCGGCGACGCACCCATCGCGAAAAGTCGCGCGCCACCGCAGGCTGACCGGGCTTCCGATCCGCATCGAGATCCAGCACAGGTGATCCTTTTCCACCCCGAACCTGCTCCGGCTCATGTCGAACTCGGCGATCAGGGCGATCCCGGATCGGCGTGGCTCGAATGGCCCGATCCGAACCAGTCGATCGATGCCAGCGTCCCGGAAGCCGTCAGGACCAGCATCGCCGAGGCGCTGTCGCTCGTCGGTGGGGTCACTTTCATCATCGAGCGGCCCCATCCCTCGATGGTCGTCACCACCGTCCGCCAAAGCCTTGCGCGCCGGCTGCTGCGCGGACCGCTTCGCCAGGGGACCACGAGCGACCCTCAGGCGGTCGAACTGATCTTCCACGATCCGCTTCAGGCCTGGTGGCTCGGATCGGCCGTCGCGGTCGTGTCCGATCCCGATCGCCCGCCCCCGCTGCTGGACGCCGCCTCCTGGCGGGCGCTGACCGGCCGCCGCTGGACCGAGGCAGCCCGCAGCCTCCCGTCGATCGACGCCGTCCTGCGTGCGGGCACAGATGGTGAAATGGCCGGCTGGTGGAGCCGGAGCCTAGCGTTGCGCGACCAGTTCGCCGCGGCATCGGCGACCTAGGGCTGCAATCCTTCGCCGCGCGGAACAGACCGCCCGCGTCTAACGCGTCAGCCTACTCCGCCGTATCCAGAAAATGCGTGCCGAGCATCATGCCGGTAAAACCAAGCTCCGCTTTGACCGGAGAGGTCGTGGGAACGAACACCGCGCGCATCCCCGACCCCTCTCCGAAAGGCTTGTCCCATTTCTCGACCTGCACGTCGCCAATCATGGTCTTTGCGCTCGTGACCAACGGCGCGAAAACGCCGATCGCACCGTCCGTAACCGGACGCGCGGCGTCCAGATCATACATGCTGCAGCCGATGAGCTTGCGACCACCTTCCAACGGGTTGACGGTCTCGCTGACTGCCAGCTCCAGCCGCCGGCTCCCGACGTCGAGGTGATAGACGACATATTCCGAAGTAAGCCCCTGCGCCTTCAACAGCGGTGCAACCTTGGTGATGGTTGGCGCGACTTGGCTATCCTCAACCGTCGCATAGGCTTTCCATCCCGCCGCGAACAGCGAGGTGGTCAGCGCTGATTTGGACCGTGAGGCGACACATGTTTTCTCAAATGCCGTGACGACCTTGAGGTCGTCGGCAGTTGACGCGAAAACGAGCAGCAGAGTGAGCGCGATCATCTACCGCGCCTATCACGACGCGCCTTGGCATGCGAGCCGGAGCCCGCTTAAGGGCCGCAAAGGTGGCCGCGGCCTCTCGGCGGCCGCCTCAGGTAACCCAACTGCCCGCGCACTCGGCCTTCCACCCGGCGGCGGCGCGACGCACGATGCACATCATGCCATAACCATAGCCAGGCTCCTGAAACGACACTTCGGTGAGGGCCAGCATGCTATCAGCGGAAACGATCGGATAGGTGAAGGACACCCTGTGGAGGTGGCCGTCCTCGTCGAACCGCGGCGCAGGATCCGACATCGGCACGCACAGCGGCCGGAACTTCTCCTCCACATAAAGCGATTGCCGTGCCGCCAGCCCTCCAAACTCGGCCGTGCTCAGCGGAAGGCGCTTGCGATAATCGGGAACGAATCGCGTCAGATCGAGCACGCGAAACGCGGGATCGATATCCCGCGGATAGGCCAGCCGATCGCTGCCGATCGCTGCAGTGTAAGCGGCTTCGATAATCCGGCAGGTCGGATCGGCCGGCGCCGCGGCTTGCCGGACCTCTACGGATGCCGAGCCGCCGGCAAACAGAACGCCCCATAGCACCGCCCCGGCGATCATGTCGGCTCCTCCACACTGTCCGGCGCCAGCCTATCCGCGCAGGCGCGCGTCGCAACGGCCGCACCGCCACTTGCGTCCGGAACGGACTCGATTTCAGACCTGCAAGCGGGCGAACCATGCAAAAAAATCGCCGCGCTTACCGCACCCGCCCTCTGCGCCTCCGCGTCTCTGCGCGCCAACAAGCCGACGGCCGCACCGGGCACCCCGCCCGATACGGCCGCCAACCACGCCGTCACCGACTCACTACCCCCGAGCTACCTCGATCGCGCGCCGGATCGCCGCCACCGTCGCGCCCGGCGCCACCGCCACGCCCTCGGCCGCGCCAACCGCCAGCAGCTCCGCCTTGCGCAGCCCGCTCAGCGCCGCCGGTCGGCGGGGCAGCGAACCGCCCCGCCTTCCGTCGCCGTCGCGGTCCAGCGGATCGACCACGCCCGCCCCGCCCTCGCCCGGCGGGAGCGCGGCATCCACCAGCTGCCCGCCGACGAACGCCTTGCGCGGGATGCGTGCCATGCCCGCCGCCACGGTCAGTATCCGTGGCTCTCGGCCGGCGGCCGCGACTGGACCGGGCTGTCGGTGGTCGAGGTGACGCCCGACGTCACCCGGCCGGCGGTATAGTCGCCGGCATTGGTGGTGTAGCGAAAGCCCAGATAGGCCTTGCTCAGCGGCGGCAGCGCGACGTCGATCGGCCGCTGGCCGACCGCCAGGTTCACCGCGCCCGCGCCGTTCACGACCGTGCGCGAGAACAGCGAGACCACGCCGGCGGTCAGCGCCGCATTGTCCGCCTCGATCACCTCGAAGGTGATGCCGGTCGCGGCGCCATCGGGGGTGAACCCCGTCTCGATTTGGCAGAAGGCGCGCATCCGCCGCCCGCGATCGGCGCCGGCCAGGCCGGTCACCAGGATCGAATCCGTCGACACCGTGTCGACGGTCACTGCCTGCTTGTCGGAGCACAGCAGTTGCTTGTCCGTGTTCATGCTCTTGGTTCCTCTGTCGGAATGGGGAAAGGGTCGCCGCCGCGTCAGGCGACGACGCGCGCCTCGTCGACGTTCAGCGCGTCGATCGACCGGATCGGGATGCCGTCGAACGTCGTGACCTTGCGCCCGCCGATCGTGTCGAAGCCCAACAAGCCGCGCCCGCCGCGGCTGTCGTGCAGCGCCTGGCGACGCAGGAACCCGCCGAGCGGGCGCGGCACATAGAAGGCGGCGTTCGGCCCGATCGACTGCACCCGCTCGATCATCTGCGCCATCGCATCTTCCAGGTCGGCGCCCGTGCTGCGGTCCTTGGTCAGCAGCGAGAAGTCGATGTTCGCCGCGCGCACTGCATGGCGATGGTCCTTGACCGACAGGCCGCAGTCCCACTGGAAGAAGTCGGAATAGCCCAGATAGCTGTTGCCTTCCTCGTCCAGCACCAGGTCGCCGATCGGGAAGCCGTCCGGACCCGACGCCAGGTTGGCGGTCGCGTCCATGTGCATCAGCCCGGCCTTGGTGCCCTTGGGGTACAGGCCGGTGACGGTGTCCTCGCCCCAGTTGACCAGCCACATCGACCGGTTGTCGGTGCCGGTGCCGCCGCAATCGATGATCCAGTCGCCGGTGACGCCGCCCAGCGAATTGTACCGCGGCGCCAGCCCGGTGAACTCCTTGGATTCGATCGCCGAATTGCCGTAGAACAGCGTCTCGGCGAACTCCTCGTTCATCGCGTCGAAGAACGGCTTGGCGAATGCCATGCGCGACTTGGCCGGATTGCCGCCCAGCACCGCCAGGCTGCGGTCCATCTGCGACGTCGCGGCCAGCTGCGCCGACGCTTCGTCGAACGATCCGACATTGCCCTTGGTCCGCGGCACGCCCTGATTGTACCGGCGCCAGCTGACGCCCGGCTTGCTGGTGCGCACCCAGGTGCGCTCGCCGGTCACCAGATTGCCTTCCTTCCAGCTGATATCGTCCAGGATCGCATTGTCCTTGGTCAGGATCTCCGCAATCTGGCCCTGCGCTTCGCCCGCCTCGCCATAGCCGGCGGTGACGTCCATCAGCGTCGCCAGGGCCCCGTTTCGTACTGCCATCTCGTCTCGTCCTTCTGCTTGGGTTTCGGTCTCACCGGGCCTGGAATTCGGCGCCGTAGAGCTTCTGTTCGGCGGCGCGCGGCTGGCGCACGGCATCGCCGCGCTCGAAGCTGCCCTCGCCCAGGTCGCGGCCGATCTGCGCGACGAAGCGGATCAGGTCGGGGTGATTGCCCAGCCCGCTCTCGTCGAGCAGCTGGCGCAGTCCCTCGCCCGCCTTCAGCCCGTAATGGTCGAAGGCACGCGCCGCCTCGCTCAGCGTGCGGGCGCGGTTCGGGCCTCCGAATTCGGGATCGGCCTCGAACGCATCGGCCCATTCGCGCCGGGTGGTCGCGGCATCGCTCATCAGCCGGTCGCCCGCCTGTTTCAGCCCGGCATCGAACATCCGCCGGCCAAACCCGGCCGCCACCGGCACCAGCTTCTGCGCCGCGTCGTTCGACAGGCCCATGTCGCGGAACACCGGCTCGGCCTCGGCCAGCGTGTTGCCGTCCAGCGTGAAGCCTTCGGGCATGTCGAGCGCATAGGCATCGGGCAGCCCGCCCGCTCCGCCGCTATCGGCGGGATCGCCGCCGGCCCCACCCAGCAGGCTCGGCTCGTCACCGTCGCCAACGACATCGACGGAATAATCCGTCTCCTCCTCACCGCCCGCGTCATGCATCGTCTGATCGGTCACTCGTCATCTCCTCTGGGGTCGCCTCGCGCAGGATCGTCGCCAGCACGGTTTCGGTCGTGGCACCAGGCGGCAGTCCCGCCGCGGCCAGCCGGATCATCTCCAGCGCCAGCGCACGCGCCCCCTCGCGCTGGTGCATCTGCGCATCGCCGCTCGCGCCACCGGGCAGCCACAGCCCGCCCAGTCGCGCCAGTCGCAACAGGAACCGGCGGAACGGCGGCGACGTCATCAACAGCTTCATGTCCAGGTCGATGCCGCCGGGGGTCATTGCCCGCCCCCGCCGCCCAGCATCGCCGCCAGCGCGCCGCCGCTGCTCGCATCCGCCTCGGACAATAGCCGCGCGGCTTCCGCCCCGTCCTTCACTGCGGGCATCATCGCCGCCATCTGCTCGGCCTGTTGCGCCTGCGCCCGCTGCTCGCGCATCTGCGCCACCGCGCGCGGATCGCGCAGCCCGCTGCTGACCGCGCCCGACCGCTCCCAGTAATCGCGCACGATCTCGTCGGGATCGATATTGTCCGCCGCACCAGGGAACGCCGCCGCCAGATTGCCGACGAAGCTCACCGCGCGCTCGGTCTGGCCGATGCCCAACATTCGCTGCGCCTGCGCCAGCACCGACACGAAATCGGTGCGGATTTCCGCGCCCTGCAATTCCTCCGGCGGCGGCGGCAGTGCGTTCAACAGGTCGCCGCGCGATTCCAGGATATCGCCGATCCGGTCCGACGCGATCTGCAGCAACTCGACATTGGCGCGGTCGGTCACCGGGCCCAGCTGGGTCAGCTGCTCCTCGTGCCGGCGCATCAGCTCCTCCATGTTGCGCGGCTGGACGCCGGCCATGTTGGTGATCGCCATGAACAGGTCGGCATAGGTCATCCGGTCGATCGCCTGGCGCGCATCGACCACGTCGCGCCCGACCACCTCGATCGTCTGCCACGGCAGCGCATAGACCGGGCGGATGCCGGGGCTGTTCATGTCCATCACCGCCACCGTGGTATGGTTGCCCGGCAGCATGCCCACCCGGTCCACCGTCGGCGGGCCCCAGGTCGGCGGCTTCACCACCATGTCGGTCGCCTCGCCCTTGCGCTTGGCCTGAAGCTGCAGCGCGCGCATGTCGGGCAGCGCCTTCTTGCCGCGCCCGGTGCCCCACACATCGCCCGCCAGCGTCTCCCACCGCGGCGCCATGAACGGCTGCGACCGATATCCCTCGATCGCCAGGAAGGCACGGCGATCCTCCTGCCCCGCTTCCCATTTCATCGACCGGTATCGCATGCCGATCCTGCCGATCCGCCCTGGCACCCAGGCCGGGTTCGGTTCAATCAGCTGGCGGATGGTGAAGCGCTGCTCGTAATTGCCCTTGTCCCACGCCTCGCGCACCCGGCGCGTCACCCGGTCCCAGTGCATCGTCTTGCGGTCGAACCGGTCGGTCACGAACGCGCCGACCATCTGCCGCGCGGTCAGCGTAAAGCTGCGCGCCAGCGCATCGGGGCGCAGGTCGTCGCCCAGCGAGATGCCGTATTCGCCGACGGTCAGCGCATGCGCCACCAGCTTGGGCGACGCCGCGCCCTCATGATTCTGCAACAGGATCGCGCCGGTGCCGAACCCGGCCATCTCACCGTAACAGGCAAGCAGCGCCTCATAGAAATTGGACGCGGCCAGCGCCGAATAGACCAGCTTGTCATAGGCCTCGAGCCAGACGCGGACGGGGTAGAAGTCCATCAACCCCTCATCCTCCAGCACCGACTTGCGCCACGGGCGCGACCGGGAGGACAGGCCGGACAACATGCCGTTGGCGCAGATCTCGAAGCTGCGGATCGGATAGCCGTCATACAGCATGGCGCGCGACGACACCTGAGCGCGCAGCCGCGCCCGATTGCCCTCGACCAGCGCGCGCGACCGCGACGGCATGCACAGCCCGGCAATCTCATACCATTCGGCCAGCTGGTCGCCCGGCGGCATCATCGACTTGAAGCGATGCTCGCAATGCTCGCGCAGCGCCGCATCCTCGGCCCGCCGCAGCTTCTGCGCCTGCTGCGCCGCCGCCCGCCGCGCCGCCGCGTCGCGGCCGCCCTCGTCGCGCGCCCCAGCACCACTCGCGGCCTGTGCCTGGACCAGGCCGTCGCCACCCTCCGGCCGCGACGGCGAAGCCGGGCCGCCGCCGGGAAGATCACCCGCCGCCATGCGCTCAGACGCCCGTGATGTTGGTGGTTGCCGCCGGCCCGCCGGCCGCCGCGATCATCGCCGCGGCATAGCCCCGCCGCCGCCGGTCCCGATCGAGCAACCGCATCCGCGGATCCCCACCCGGATTACGCGCCGCCTGCCGCTCGGGCGCCGCAGGAACGTCAGGAGTACCACCCACACACATGACCAAACTCGCCTGTTGTTGCGGCGATCGGGGTAGGCGCGCGGCAACGGATCAGGCGGGAGAATGCACAGAAGGTGTCGCCATCCCGAAACCTGAACCGATTGCGATTGGATGGCCCCGATCCGGGCTTCACCCCGTGTCGGCAAGACCGCCGTCCAGACACGTGCGAACGCCTGACCTCCGTTCAGGCTGAGCTTATCGAAGCCCGATTAGCCAAGCAGCCGGCACACCTCACAAACCCGTGTCGACAGTCTCAGGATCAGTTGGGATAGGTCATCCGCAGGACACACTCGGTCGTCGCGCCGCCATCACCATAGGAAATGCGCATCGTCCCGTCCTCACCAGCGAGCCGGCCCTTATAGTGCTGCAGCTGGCGACCCTCGCCAAAGGCATCGGGGGCATTGAAGCTGATCGTCTGATAATTCTCGGTCAGCGTGATGTCCGCCATCGGTTTGCCGTTCAGCGTGCCTGAACCGAATGTCTGCCCGGCCAGCATCATCGTCACCTCGACGGCAACCGTCCGGTCACCCTGCTTGCAACTGCCCTGCCAGATTGCGTCCGGTCGCTGATCGAACAGGCCAGGCATCGAAAACGCAGTGGCAATCACGATCCAACTCAACATCTGCCCGCTCCCTGTCCGCTCCATCATTGCTTGCGGTGGTCAGGATCACAATCCCGCCCTCGTCGACTTGAAATTCGCATCAGCGACCTGTTGCGCCAGCGACATGCGTCCTTGCCCGGCTCGACATCGGGCATCATCCTGCACCTTTACCTGTCGAGGCTTTTCGATGCGCCTGCCCCTCCTCCTGATCGCCCTCGCCCTCGCCGCCCCGGCCCACGCCCAGTCCGCCGAAACCGAAGCCGAGGTCGATCGCCTCTGGACCGAGAACGCCGCGCGTCTGCAGGCGGGCGGGATCGATCGTCCCAGCTTCCGCCTCTACCACTATTGGTCCCTCGGCCAGTATATGATCGGCATGTGCGCGCCGCATCTGCCAGACGGCGACGTCCGCCGCTGGCGCGACTGGTGGCAGGACAAGCCGCTGGCCCGCGCGCCCGGCGGACCGGAGCTGATCGAGGGCGGCACGCTTGCCCATGACGCCGGCGTCGCCGACCGAAAGCGCAATCCGATGTCGCGCGACCAGTGCCTGCCCGCCGTCACCAGCTGGGCGCGCGAGTTCGAGACGGTGGTCGCGATGGCCATCGAAACACCCTGAAGCGGCGTAGCAGCGGTAGCCATCGGATTTGGCTGGACGCCCCGGGCTATCAGTGGGAAGCAAGGTCTGGAGGGGCATATGAAAATCAAACATCAAATCTGCACCGCGATCGCCACGGTCGCACCGCTTTGGACCGGGGCGGCGCAGGCCCAGCCTGCGCAAAGGGCACAATTTACCATCGGCAACGTGACAATGGAGGTGCCGGCTCCAGATGGATTCTGCCTGCCCACCAAACAGGCGGCAACCGTGCTGCAGATGCACGACCGGCTCGACACCGTTAACGCCACGCTCGCAATTTTTCTGCCCTGCGCTAAGGCAGACGACCCCAGTTCACTCGATTTTTTCGTGATCAAGAGCCCGAGAGCGACGACCAATACGCCGATTACGCGATCGCAATTGATCAAGACGCTTCGGGAGCAGAGCTCGGCTCTCGGCGATTCCGAGCGCGTACTTTCGGACGACGCCGAAACCGCTATCAACGAGAAAGCGAAAGAGAATGTGGGTGTCGATCCCAAGGTCAAGACCGATCTCCGTGTGATGGGAACCGACGAAGATTGCGTGTACATGGGCGGCACTGTCCTCGTCGCCGCAGTGGAACCTGCCGCGAGCAGTGTCGTCGGCGTATGCATTTCTGCGATCGGTAATCGCATGTTCGCGGCGTACCGGTTCATCTCCGGGAGTCAGATGAGGGAGGCTCGCCCGCTCCTGCCCTTGGCACGCAAGCTGGCAATGTCGGTCCGGTTGAAGCGCTGAGGCCCACTCGGCGGGGAGCAGCGTTTCGGTTTCTCCGCCGGCTCACTTGCTCGCGATCTTCTTTGAGTCGGGACGCCGATCTCACGCGGAACCCGCCACCCTCCAGTGCGTACGCCCTCCCAGGGTCCCACCCAGGGAGAGAAGACCATGAAAGCACTGATGATCGCCGCCGGCGCGGCCGCGATGACCTTGGCCGGTTGCGCCACCACCCGTGACGAACCGCCCGAGATCGCGGTCGATCCCAACTCGCCGCTCGCCGCCCCCGGCTATATGCGCATGGCCGCCAGCAGCGACATGTTCGAGATCGAATCCAGCCGCCTGGCGCTGCAGCGGTCGCAGAATCCGGCGGTCCGCTCGTTCGCGCAGATGATGATCGATCATCACACCCGCACGACGCAGGACCTGATGCGTTGCGGCGCCGATGCCGGGCTGCCGCCGCCCCCGCCGGGCCTGATGCCGCATCACCGCGATGCGCTCGAGCGGCTGCGCATGGCGCCTCCGGGCGAGTTCGACGCCGGCTACAAGCGCGAGCAGATCACCGGACACCGCGAGGCGCTGGCACTGCACCGCAACTATGCCGATCGCGGCGACAATTCGGACCTGCGGCGCTGCGCCGGGGCCACCTGGCCGATCGTCGAGCGTCACCTGCGCGAGGCCGAGGGGCTGCCCGAATGGGCGCCGGCACCGCCGCGCGCGGGCGAGCGGGGGTGACCGGCATCCGTACGCGCCGATGATGCATGACACCCAGCTGCGCACCCGGTTTCACCGCCGGGTGCGCCTTGCCGTCACCGCCGGCCTCGCGCTGGCGGTGGCGATGCCCGCACTGTCCGCCCCGGCCGCGGCGCAATCGGCATCGCGCCGAGCGACCGCGCCCTCGCCTGCGCCGGTTCGCGCCCAGCCCGCCTTGCCCGATCCCGAGCTGGCCGATGCGCTGCGCCGCTCGGGCGGTATCCCGCGAGAGGTCGAGCGCTTCTACGCCGCGCGCGACTGGGCGCCTTTATGGGTCGCGAACGGCCGGGTCGGCCGCGCCGCCGATACGCTGATCGACCTGATCCGCACCGCGCGGCTCGACGGGCTCGATCCCGAAAGCTACCGGCTGCGCCCGATCCTCGACGCGATCGATCGCAGCGCCGACGGCTCGCCGCGCGCGCTTGCCCGGGCGGAGATGCTGCTGACGCGCGGCTACATCGCACTCGCGCGCGACATGGCCCGCCCCCGCGACGTCGGCGTGATCTATGCCGATGCCGAGCTTCGCCCCGAGGCGCCTGATATCGCCGAGCTGCTGCGCCGCGCCGGCGGCGCGCCTTCGCTGAACGCCTGGCTGGAACGCGTCGGCTGGATGAATCCGGCCTATGCCGATCTGCGCATGGCCGCGATCGCCTGGGTCGGCGAGGACGATGTGCGCGACCGCGATCCCGACAAGGTGCGGCTGATCCGCATAAATCTCGACCGCGCCCGCGCCCTGCCGGAGGGGCATGGCGGGCGTTTCGTGCTGGTCGACGCCGCCGCCGCCCGGCTGTGGATGTACGACAAGGGCCGCGTGGTCGACACGATGCGCGTCGTGGTCGGCAAGCCGACCGACCCCACCCCGTTGATGGCGGCGATGATCCGCTATGCCGCGGTCAATCCCTATTGGAACCTGCCGCCCGATCTCGTGCCCAGCCGCGTGGCCCAGGGCGTGCTCGCGCGCGGCGCGGCGCATCTGAAGGCGCGCAATTACGAGATCCTGTCAGACTGGTCGGACGACGCGCGCATCCTGCCCGCCTCCGCGGTCGACTGGCGCGCGGTCGCCGACGGCCGCACCGAGCTTCGCGTGCGCCAGCGCCCCGGCCCCGGCAATCCGATGGGGCGGATCAAGTTCATGTTCCCCAACGAACAGGGCGTGTACCTGCACGACACCAACGAAAAGGGCCTGCTGCGTGGCGGCGAGCGGCTGTTCAGCGCCGGCTGCGTCCGGGTCGAGGATGCGCCGCGCCTGGCGCGCTGGCTGTTCGGCCGCCCGATCCCGCTGACCGGCGCCAGGCCCGAACAGCGCGTCGACCTGCCCGGCGCGGTCCCGGTCTATCTGACCTATCTGACCGCATCGGCGGAAGGGAAGAAGCTGGTGTTCCGCGACGACGTCTATGGCCGCGACGCCCCGGGCGGCGGCTACCGAACCCGCTGAGCCAGGCACCGCCGGGCGGAGAGGGCAGCCCCTCCACCCGGCGTTCAGCGCAGCAAGAGTTCCCCCCACTCGCGCACCGTCCCGTTTCCGAGCCCCCCAGCCGCGGAAAACGCCGATGGCTTAATGGTAAAGACAATTGTGACGCAATCGCGCCGCAACTCATTTTGGGGATGATTTAACGCACAGCAGCCCAGCAGCGCCCCACATGCAAAGTAGCTTCTCGACCAAAGCTGCAGTGAGGTTCGCCCCCCTCTGCGCCTCCGCGCCTCTGCGCGCCAATCAACTCATCTTGCCTTCGGAGTCGCGGCGACAAAATCTCATACGAAGACACAAAGCCACGAAAAGAAGGTCCGTCTGATCCGCTGCAGGTCGACAGATCATAGCACTACCTTCCTTTGTGCCTTTGTGTCTTTGTGCGCCAAATCAGCACCGCTCCGGCCCACACGCACCGAGGAAGATGCTCGCACAAAGGCACAAAGGCACAAAGTATGTCACAAGCCTCGAGACCGACCCCTTTCGTGCCTTCGTGTCTTCGTATGAGTCCGACTTTTTTCCTGAAACCCCTCCCAATGTTCACCATATGTTCTATACTAGGACAATGAACCGAGTCGCACCCGAAGCCGCCGAGATCTCCGCCGCAATCCTGTCCGCACCCGG
Source organism: Sphingomonas sp. BL-S-25 (assembly GCF_055521555.1). Classification (NCBI taxonomy): domain Bacteria; kingdom Pseudomonadati; phylum Pseudomonadota; class Alphaproteobacteria; order Sphingomonadales; family Sphingomonadaceae; genus Sphingomonas; species Sphingomonas sp. BL-S-25. The sequence goes on along the minus strand of NZ_CM145486.1, from coordinate 3,052,829 downwards.
CTGGGCGCGCGTCGCTATCACCATGCCCGACCCGCGCATGCGCGAACGCGGTGCGGACGAACTCGCGCGCGCCATCGCCACATCGCTGACGGGCGGGCGCGATGACGACCATCGCGATCAGTTCATCCTAGGGCTCTGACTGCGCGCTTGACGGTACCGCCACCCCCGTTCCACCCTCGCGGCGAACGGAGGCAGGCGACGATGGGCGAGTTGATCGGAGGGGTGGTCGAGGTGCTCTTCGCGATCCTGTTCGATCGCTGGCCGTGGCAGACGGTCGCGGTATTCGTCACCATCGCCCTCTTCATCGTGCTCATCGTCTTCCTGCCCTGAGCGGCGCTGCGCGGGCCGAAGGAAACCCGCGCGTGTGAAAAGCGTTGGACGCGAAACGAAAGGATTTCGCATGACGCATCAGCGCCCCATCCCCCAGGATCAGACTTCCCCCTATCCGCTCCAGCCCGAGCCGATCACGGCGGACGCCCCGGCCGATACCGTGAAGCAGAAACAGGCCCGCGCAAAGGCAAAGGCCGACGAGGCGGACGCCTCGGCCGAGACGACCGAAGGCAAGACCGGCCTCTCGAACACCGTGCTGACCGTCGGCGCCGCGATCGGCGTTACCGCGGCGGCTGCGGTCGGCGGCCTGCTCTATTCGCGCCGCCGCGGCGCCAAGGCGGCACCGAAGGCCGACGCCCCCGCCGCCAGGCCGCGCAAGGCGAGGACCTCCACGTCGGCAACGGCCAAGTCGCCTGCAAAAAAGGCCAATGGCTCGAAAAAGGCCGCAGCCGCCAGCGCCGCGCCTGCAACCACCGCGACCAAGCCGGCCGCAAAGCGCAAGTCGGGCGACGACAAGACCAAGCGCGACGGCCGCGACAGCGCCAAGGTATCGGCGACCGAGCCCTATGAGGTGAAGTATTTCGCCCGCAAGCACGGCCTGAGCGCGGACGAGGCGCGCGACATCATCAAGGCCGCCGGCTCGGATCGCAAGAAGGCGAACAAGCTCGCCGAGAGCCGCAGCCGCTGATCACACAAGCAACGGGCCGGCGTGCCATCGGCGCCCGGCCCGCCCTGCATCTTATCGCGTCGCGACGGTCTTGGGCTTCGTATAGGGCACGAAATCGCCCAGGCTGACGAAGCCGGTCTGGAAGCCCGCGCTACGCTCGCGCAGCGTGATCACGTCCAGATTGCACAACTGGCTCGAGATCGTCCGGCTGACCAGGATATCGTCGTCGTCCAGCGACTCCGCACCCGATCGCGGCCGGTTGACGTACAGCGTCGATCCCGACCGATACACGATCGCGGTCCGATCGATCACCGTGCTGTCGCCGGCGCTGCGCAAATTGATGCAGCTCACCGGCTTGCCCGCCTCGCGGCCTTCCAGCATCTTCGCCAGCTTGGCCTCGCCCGCCTCTGCACTGCGCGACTGGGCGAACGCGCCCGGCGCCATGCACAATGTCGCGGCCAGCGCCGCGCCCAGCGTCATCGCCTTCTTCATGCTCGACATGGTTTCCACTCCACATGCGGCGGCCCGCGCCGCCTTTTCCCGAATATAGGCGCTCGGCCTCCCGCTTTCGAGGGCGCCGCCACCCCGACTCAACGGGTCAGCCCGATGGTCGAGACTCTGCGCCAGCCCTGCTTTCGACAGGCTGAACGTGACGCAGGCGAAACCGCTTCCGGCGTGGAACGGGTCGGTCGTCAGGCGACCAGCGGCGCCACGATCGCCCCCAGCACTCGGACCGCATCGCCCGGCGCCATGCGCAGCTGCAACCCGCGCTGCCCGCCATTCAGATAGACCAGCGGATGCACCAGCGCGCTTTCCTCGATCACCACCGGCACCCGGCGTTTCTGCCCGAACGGGCTGATCCCGCCGACGACATAACCGGTCATCCGCTCGGCATCGGCCGGCGGCATCATCGCCGCCGCCTTGCCCTTCACTGCCGCGGCCAGCTTCTTCATCGCGATCTCGCGGTCCGACGGCACGATCGCACAGACCGGCTTGCCATCGACCAAGGTCATCAGCGTCTTGAGCACCCGCCCGGGTTCCTCGCCCAGCGCCTGCGCCGCCTGCATCCCGATCTGCGCCGCGTTCGGGTCATAATCATAGGCAACCGCCTCGAACGCGACCCCCGCCGCCTTCAACGCCAATATCGCCCGCGTCCCCTTCGACATGCAAACTCCCCGTGCGGTCCCGCGCGCGCCGTCCCCCTCCCGTCTGCGGGGGGGAGTTGCGGATCGGTCAAGCCCCCGGCTTGACCTGGACAGCCCGGGGGGCTGTCCACCGCCAACTGGGAGGGCCTGTCCAAGCAACTCCCACCATCCAGAACAGCCCCTGCCCCGACCCGCCAGCAAGCGGGAGGGGAGCGGACAGAGCCCTACTGCTTCACCCGGATCGCCATGGCCAGCTCTCGCACCTGCGGCAGCAGCGGCTGGGCACCCGCCATCGTCGTTCCCTCAGTATAGCGATAAACCATCACCGCCCGCCCGCCGACCGCGGTCGCGCATCCGCCGACGTTCAGCGACATTGTGGCTTCCGCCCTTGCGACGACTACGCCGCCCATATAGGCGCAGTCGGTATCGCGCCCCAGCATGCGCATGTCGGTGGTCACCTTCACTTCGGTCCCGCTCAGATCGCTCAGCGCCTTGCCCGTGTCCTTACCGGCCTTCGACGACAGATTCTCGACCGAGATATTCGGATCGTTCATCTTCGCGGTCAGCGCCTTGAGCAGTTCCTCGCGCTCGATCGACACGTCGGCCAGCGCCCTGATGCTCTTGATCACGAAATAGTCCGAATTGCCCGCCTCGCTCATCCTGTCGCACGGGAAGAAGGTCGCGAGCGTCGCATTGTCCTTTTCCGTCACCGGCAGGGCCTTGCTGACGGCGGCCTGCGCCATCCCCGTGGGCGCGCAGAAGCCCGCGGGTGGGGCGACTTCTAACGCGACGCCGCCGACCGAGAAGCTCACCTTCTGCCCCGTCTGGCCGCTGGCCTGTCCGGCAACCAGCAACCCCGCCGCAGCAACGGCCGTCATTCCGACACGCATCATCTTCCTCCGATTACCCCGGCGTTCCGATCCGGCCCAAGCTTCCCGCCCTCAGAAGCGCGGCCCCTGCCCCTACTTCTTCACCCGGATCGCCATTGCCAGGTTGCGCACCTGCGGCAACAGCGGCTTGGCCGCTTCCATCGTCGTTCCGGGGGCATAGCGATAGACCATCACCATCCGCCCCCCGACCACCGTCAGGCAGGCACCGACACTCAGGGTCACGGTGTCCGCGCCGAACGCCGCGGCGACCACGCCGCCCATATAGGCGCAGTCGGCATCACGCCCCAGCGGAAGGATCTTGGTCGTCACCTTGACGTCGGTGCCGACGGCGTCGCTGACCGACTTGCTGCTGTCCTCACCCGCCTTCTTCGACAGATTGTCCGCCGAGAAGTTCGGGTTGGTCAATTCAGCGGTCAGCGCCGCGAGCAGTTCCTCGCGCTCGAACGTCACGTCGGTCATCGTCTTGATGGTCTTGAGCAGGAAATAGTCGGTGTTCCGCGTCTGGCTCATCTTGTCGCACGGATAGAAGGAGGCGAGCGTCACGTTATTCGGATCCGCCGCCTCTGCCAATTTCGCCGCGGCCTGTGCCATCCCCGTGGGCACGCAGAAGCCGGCGGGCGGCGTGACTTCCATCGCGACGCCCCCGATCGCGAAACTCGCCTCCTGCGCCGTCTGCGCCCCGGCCTGACCGGCCACCAGCATCGCCGCGGCAATCGCAGCCATCATTCCGAAACGCATCCTGTACCCCCTCACAAACCTGTGATCCCATCTGGCCGCGGATGAGCCACGCTGTCCAGCCCTAAGCGCGCGGCCGCCACAGCCCCAGCGCCGCTCCGGCCGCCGCGCCCACCAGTGCCGCAGCCGACATCGCCCCGGCAAAGATCAGCATCGCGACGAAGATCAGCGACCCGCAATCATCGCCGGTGCACGTCGCCACCCGCTCGCCATAGATCATCGCCGGGTAGCAGGTGATGGCCGGCGCCAGGCCGACGATCAGGATCGACACCCACCATCGCACCCGCCCGAGCCACCACATCACCGCCCAGGCGACCACGCCCCATAGCAGTGCCGGCACCGCATAGATCAGCCCGTCCATATCGTCTCCCCGCCCCACCAGACCACACCGGGCCGATGAAGGCGAATGCAAATCGACCCATTTGCCCAGGCGCCTTGCCCCTTCCGTGCCGCTCCGTCACATTGGCCCGATGATCGTCCCGCGCCAATCAGCATGAAGCGGCATCGCGGCAGGCGCACCGGCCGCCGCGCGGCCCTCGCGGCGGCGCGGCCGGGGGAGCCGCGCACCGGCGCCCCCGAGGCCCTGATGGCCAAACTCGCGACGTGGACGACCTTCTCACTCGTCCCCTCTATGCTGCTGATCCTCTGGGCACCCAAACTCGGTTTCGCGCCCGTGCCGATGCCGATCCAGCTTACCCTGCTGGCCCTGCTCGTCCTCTGCCTGATCGTCTCCCGGCGCGACACGGCCGAACCCGACCCGATCGAGCAGGCGCGCGACCGTCGATTCGACGCCCGGCGCGGCCTTGGCTTTTTCCTGATTGGTCTGATTGCTGTCCCGGTAGCGACGCTGGTCACCGGGCGGGACGTCGCCTCCCTGTCCGGGTTGATCTTCGGAACCTTGTTCCTGTCGCTCGTCGCCGGGATCGTCGGCTGCTTCACCGCCCGCGTTCCGCTCTGAGGGCACACACGCCACCCGCGCGGACGAAGCTCGGCGCGCGATACTGCCGATACGGACCCCTTGCATCCCCACACGGAACAGGTCGCGTCGCCGGGCATTGATTCCCCGAACGCGCTTCACCGCGCACATTTGCGACTGCCTCTTGCCGGAAAGCTCTCGAAATGCGCCTTCTGCCCCTCGCCGCCCCCGCCCTGCTCGCCGCGCTGTTCGCCGTCCCGGCCCCCGCCGCCGCGCAGACCCTCACCCCCGTTTCGCACAGCCTGCCGCCCGCCGCGCTCGACTGCGTGCGCGACACCGCGCCCGCCGCGGTGCGCACCCGCATCGCCGACAGCGCGACCGCCGAGGACGATGCCGTGTTCGACGCCGCCCAGGCCGAACTGGCGCCGCTGATCGTCGCCTGCACCAACCGCTTTTCGGTGCCCGAGGAAAAGCGCAACGTCTATGCCGTGTTCGGCACGTCCAGCGTGCTCCTCCCCGAGCTCGCCGACCGGCTGCGCGCCGCCGGGCTCGACCCGCTGATCGCCGACCGCGCCTCGGGCGCAGGCCCCAGCGCCGAGCCCGCCCTGTCGGAAGAGGCGGTCCAGGCGATGATCGTCCGCGTGGTCGACGCCTATGAAAAGGCCAACCCGGGCAAGCTCGACGAAAAGCACGCCCAGCTGCTCGGCCTCTATATCGGCAACCTCGCTAGCTACTGGGCACTGCGCAGCGTACTGGCCAAGGAAACCGTCGCCTGATCGGCCGTCCGGCGGCAGAACGGCCGTCGCGCTGACTGAAGCTGCGCTTTTGTTCTTGCCTGCGACTCGGCCAGCCGCAATGCTGCGTCCCGCGCACCACGCGCCTGTATCTTGTTCGGAAGGCCCATTGCCGATGCGTCTGATCGTATTTGCCGCCTCTGCCATCTCCGCCCTCTTCGCGGCGCACGTCGCCGCCCCGCTGCCCGCCGCTGCCGCCCAGAAACTGTCCGCCGCCGCGCTGGACTGCGTGCGCGACACCGCGCCGGCTGCGCTTCGGACATCGATCGCCGACGGCGCACGAGCGGGTACCGACGACGCGTGGGAGGCGGCGGAGGCAAAGCTTCAGCCGACCGTCGATGCCTGTGCGAGCCGCTTCTCCGTCCCCGCGGACCAGCGCGGCGCCTACACGACCTTCGGCGGCGTCAGCATCGTCATGCCCGAACTGGCCGCGCGCCTGCGTCGCGCCGGCCTCGACCCGGCGATCGCCGACCGCGCGATCGGCGCCGGCCCCGGCAAGCCCGCGCCCGACACCCGCGAACAGGCGATGGGGCTGATGGTCGAGAAGGTGATCAAGGCGTACCAGCAATCCGGCAATCAGAGCCTGGGCACCGAAACCGCCTCACTGCTCGGCCTCTACACCGCCAACGCCGTCAGCTACTGGTATCTGCGCAGCCAGCTGGGCGAGTGACATAGCAACCTGTTCCCCTCCCGCATGCGGGAGGGGCTAGGGGAGGGCCTGTCGCAGATCATCACGCGGCCGCCAAACGGACACGCCCCCCCCCGACCTCTCTCGCATGCGGGAGGAGAGTGAGGCTTGCTCGCGCGTTGAGCCTTCGCCGAGAAACATCACCGGGTGTCGGCGACCACCGGCGCCTCCGATCCGGAAAGCAGTGCCACCCGCCCGCGGTCCGGCCCGTCCAAACACCGCGCCTTACCCGCCCTCGACCCCGCACGCTCGCCCCACCGCCAACGGATCACCCAAGTCGAGCGAGGCGCGGATCTGGCGCTCGAACGCGGCTCCGATCGCCGCATCGTCGCCCAGGCCCGCGCGCGCCATCGCATCGTCCGTCATCCGTGCCATTATGGCGCCCATCGGCGTCCGGACCCGGTCGAGCCAGGGATCGTCGGGATGGTCCTCACGCACCGACTGGGCGCTCCCCTGCAACAGGCCGAGGACCGCGACACACATGATGTCGCGGTCGACGGGATTTTTCGGCAGGTTCGCGGCAGTGACCCGGGCCGGTCGCGGAAACCGCTTCTCGCACTGCGCGATCAGGCCCGCGGCGTCCGCCTTTGCCACCTCGGGCAATGTCTCGGTCATGACCTCACCGAGCCGGTCCAGCATCGGCTTGCCCGCGGGCCGGGCACGCGCGGCATGCAGCGTGTAGAACATGAAACGGGCGTTATCGACAAAGCCCAGATCGTCGCCCTCGATCGTCCGGATCGTCGCCACCGCACAGGTCCGCGCCGCTTTATAGGGATCGGCATCCAGCGTGGCGGTCTGCGCCATCAGCGCGAGCAAGGTCAGCATGTCGGTCCCCGAATTGATCGGCGCCGATCATCGGCGAGCGATCAAGCGCTGACAACCCCGCCCGCTGAAACCCGCTCCGGGCCGAACCGCCCCTGGACCGAGCCGCTCGGCCAGAACGGAGTGCCACTCCAATCCCCCTCCCGCTCGCGGGAGGGGTTAGGGGAGGGCCTGTTCCCGATCACCAGCGCTTTGAAACCGACACGCCCTCCCAGTTGACGGTGGACAGCCCCCCGGGCTGTCCAGGTCAAGCCGGGGGCTTGACCGATCCGCAACTCCCCTCCCGCAAGCGGGAGGGGAGTTGCCAGCGATGCAAGCAGGTCCCGCACCCTGAACACGGGCGAGGCAGCAGGAGCATACCGCCCCGCCCGTGCCTGCCTCACTTGGGCAGGTCCAGCTTGATATTCGGGTCGAACCCCAGCTTCTCGAGCCCCTGCGCCTTGGCCGCGCGCGACTTGGACGCCTCGACCGCGGCCTTGAACTTGGGGCCATATTCCTTGCCCACCATGCCGGTGATGCTCAGCGTCGATTCCTCGGGGAACTGCTTGGCCAGTATCTCGGCGCGCTTGGGCATTTCGCCGGCCAGCTTGGCGACCTGGTCATAGCAGATCTTGTCGGCGCACTGCTTGGTCCACACCGCCTGCGCCAGCTGCGCCCAGGCTTCGGACGCGGACTTGGCCTCGCGCGCCTGTGACGCCACGACCACCCCCTTGGCCTCGCCGTCCGCCACGACGAACAGCGGTGCGATCGTGCCGAGCGAAATATTCGGATTCTGCTCGAACGCACGCCGCCCATTCAGCGTCGTGCCCAGCTTCACGAAGCGGATGCCGACCTTGCAGATCTCGTCCAGGCATTGCGGCGTCCACCGCGCCTCGAACGCGCTCGCCTGCTTGTCCAGCTCGACCTCATAGGGTGAGGTCGCACCCTTGGCGTTGAAGGTGAAGGCGCGCGAGCAGACGGTGCCTTCATGGCATCCGAAATCGACCCCGCCGGGGGGCAGCTCGATCGCCAGCTGCGGGAACCAGATCGGCCAGTCCCAATTGTTGCTCCACACCGACAGGTCGATGAACAGCCGGGCGACGATCCCCGGCGTCACCTTCATCGTGACATTGTACACCGGCTGCTCGACCACGAAGCTGCTCGCCCCGGTGCTGTCGACGCCCAGCGGCATCGCCTTGCCGCTGGTCTGGAGCAACGAGGTGCCGCCCGTCACCAGGTCGCGCATCGTGAATTGCAGCTTGTCCGAATTGGCCTGGACCTGGACCGCGGGAAAGATCTTGCCGCCGAACGCGCCGAAATTGGCGCGCCCGCCGATCAGGTCGAAATCCTCGAACGTCTTGACCATCGTCGGCCCCGGCTGGCCCGGCGTCGGCGGCGTGAACTGGCCGTCGGTGAACGGCGCCGGCAGCTCGTCGGTAAAATCATAGCCGACCGAGATGCCGATGCTGTCCGACCCGATGAACGGTAGTTTCCAGCGCAGCCCGGCACTGGCGCCAACCTGCGCCACCAGTTCCTTGCCCTCGAAGATCTTGGGGCCCATCAAGCCGGTGCCGGCATAGTCCGCGGGACTGCCATTATAGGCCGCCATCACCGGCGTGATCTCGGCACTCGGCGCGCCGCCGCCCTTGCGCATCTGGCGATAGGTCCCGCCGAAGCTCAGCGGAAAGCGCAGCCCGAAGCCGTAATTGAACCCGGCATAGAGCTCGGCATAATAGGTCTTCTTGCACCCGACGAGGCACCATTTGATCGAGGTCTGGATGCGCTGCGACCATTCATATTCGCGGCCCAGGGTGAAGCCCGCCAGATAGGTGAATTTGCCGATGTCGTAGCTGACATCGAGGTCCGCCGGCTTCTTCGGCGCGGGCGGCGGCGGGGGCGGCGGGCTCTTTTTCGCCTGGTCGACATTGTCCTCGTCGGGGACATAGGCGATCTGCTCGATCTGCGTCTCGCTGCTGTTGACCAGTTCGCCGGCCAGCGCATCATCGTCCAGCCCGCTCAGCCGCGCGACCTCGCCCGCGCCGACCTGCTGCACCAGGGTCTGGCGCTGTGCCGGATCGTTCAGCTGCGCGCGGAAATCGGCGACGCTGTTCGCGATGTCGGCCGCGATCTTCGCCGACTGCGCCTGGGCCAACCCGATCGCCTTGGCCCGCTCGCCCGGATCGGCAACATAATGCGGATCGCGCGGATTGGCATAGGCGGCGGTCCGCTGCGCCTCGCTCAAGCGGGTGAAGCATTCCACCCCGGCCGAGGCGAGCTGACGCCGCCGCGACGTGTCGCTGCACGCGCCGGGCTTAAGCCGATAGGTCAGCAGGCTGCGCACCACCAGGCCCTGGCGCAGCTCGACACCCTCCAGCACGTCGCTGCGCACCTCGACCAGCGCCGGCAGCCCGCGCAGCTTCTGCGCGACATTGGGCAAGGCGCGCGGATTGGCGAAGATCGGCGTGAAGTCCGCGCGCGTCCTGCCGATCGTCACCCGCGGATTGCTGCGCAGCGTCGCCACCGACAGCGTCCGCACCGTGGGCAATGCCCGCGCGCTGTCGGCAAAGCTGCCATCCTGGCGCAACAATGTCGCCCTGGGCCGCAGCACGCGCGGCTTGAGCCCGCCCGGCGGCGCCAGCGTCGCTGCGGGCGCGTCGAACTCCTGCACCTGCACCGGGCGCAGCGTGCCGACGGTAAAGCCCGGCCGCGACCCGCCCGCCAGCGGCGCGGCCTGCACCGGTGCAGCCGTCACCGGCCGCCCCACCACGGGCACCGGCCGTCCGGTCGCAGCCGATGGCGCTGCGGCGGGCGCAGGGGTCGCGGCCGGCACGCGCGCCGGCAACCGAACCGGCCGCGCCGTCGTGGTGGGTGCCGGCGTCGCCTCGGGCGTTGGCGTCGGGCTCGGCGTCGGCGTCGCCACCGGCCGCCCCAGCCGGATCGGCGGCGCCCCATCCTGCGCCGCCGCCGGCACCACCATCCCCACCGCCAGCGCCACCGCGCTCGCCATCGTCACGCATCCGCTCATCCGAACCGTCCGCATTGCCACTCTCCCTCGCTCGACACGGCAACACCGCGTCCCGAGGGTGCAGACGGGAGCTCGAGGGAAAAGCGGACACATGAACAGTGGAGCCGGCGACAGCCGCCTCGCCGCCTCCGCCCGACATGCGATGAGAAACCCATCCAACCCGTTGCGATCAGGCCGAAATCCTCTTCCGGAGGGAGAGGGGGACCAGCCGCAGGCTGGTGGAGAGGGCGTTTCCGCAAAGCATCACCTGCGCCTGGTGGATACTCGCTCTCCCCGCTCCGCGGCCCCCTGTCCCTCCAGGCAGGGCAATCGCATCGGGTCTTGCGAGCGCCTCTATCGGCAATTCGGTGTTCCGGTGAAGGCCGGACCCCAGTCGGGAAAGCCTAGCGACTCTAGCAAACCTCTTGCGCACTGGCTGGGCTCCAGCCTTCGCCGAAGCGCAGGGCTGACGCGCAACCCCAGCTACAACCCCACCCCGCGGCACAGCGCATAGAGCCGCCGCACGCGCGCATCGCCCGCGCCGTGCTGTGCCCGGAACCGCGCCTTGGCAGCGCAGGCCGATCGCTGCGCCGCGGTCGGCTTGCGTGCCTGTCGCGCGCCGTCGCGGTTGACCAGTCGGCGGGTGGTGGAATCCTGCAGCACGACCCGCCCATGGTCCTCGACCTGGGTCGTGGGCAGGTCCTGGCGCGCGCCGGCGGTCGGCGCGGCGATCAGGGTCAGGGCAGCGAAGAGCAGGCTCGGCATCGCGGCACTCCTCTCGCGCCGCATCATAGGCCACCGCCCCCGCCGGGTCACGCCCGGCCGACCGCCGTGCGGCACGACCCGCCCCTTTCTCCGCGCGCCACGTGCAATTCGGCGACCGATACCCTATATAGGTTAAATCGCTGGCACACCGACCCGTAGGCGCCAGCGGCTGAGAGACCATCGCGCTCCCGCTTACAGGACGGGAGTTCCGCACCATGGACCTCAATCAACTGCTCCACCGGCATCAGGTCTCGCTGATGTCCGCCAATGCCGCGTCCGGAGCCGAAGCGCGCTGCGCCCATCAGGGGCTCGCCGCGCTCTATGCCGATCGCATCCGCGCGCTCCAGCACCAGCTTGGCGCCGCCGCGATGCTGTCTCCGACCCGTGAATCAGCCACTCCCCAATCAGATTGTGCAGGTGTTACTGAATGAAAGAAGAACTGATGACCTTCGACGCGCTCGTCGAGGAAGTGCTGCCCGATGGTCGCTTCCGCGTCGTGCTCGAGAATGACCACCGCGTGATCGTCTATACCGCCGGCAAGATGCGCAAGTACCGCATCCGCACCCTCGCCGGTGACCGGGTCGAAATCGAGATGTCGCCCTATGATCTCGACAAGGGCCGCCTGGTCCGCCGCGAACGCCTGAACGGCGGCGGTGGCTTTGGTGGCGCGCGCCGCCGCCGCTGACCCCTTTTGCAGGAGAATTGCATGACGCAGACCCCGCCCACCACGAACGAACCCGGTGACGACATGGCCGGTGACGGCTTTGCCGTTGATGACGCGATCGTCGACGCCGCCGGCACCGACGACAGCGACGAGAAGGGCAGCGAAGATCCGATCGTCGTCCCGGATAGCGACGATGCCCCGGGCGCCGAGGCGCCGGTCATCGAGGTCCAGCCCGACGCCCCGGCCGAGCCCGAGGCGCGCACCCGGACCAAGCCGTTCCGCAAGAAATTCACCACTGTCCGCCTCGACCCCGCCAGCGCCGCGCGCCAGAGCCGCATCGCGCTGTTCGCCTGGGACAAGCTTGGCGGCAAGGACGGCGCGTCCGCCTTTCTGAACAGCCATGACGATGCGCTGGGCGGCCGCCCGCTCGACCTGGCCGTGGCCAGCGACGCCGGCCTCGCTGCGGTGGAACAGGCAATCACCGCCCGCGCCGCTTCGGGCACCCGCGGCTGAACGCCGGCGGGGACACGCTACCCCCGCCCCATCCCCGCCCGTCGCCCCGGCCGAAGTGCCGGGGCCCACGGTGCGGCACATCCCGGACGCAAGGCCAGGACGCGGCGGCCACCCCGGGCGCCGGGTCCCGTATCATCCGCGGGCGCTGGATGGAGGAAGGGTGGCCCCCGGCATTGCAGCCGGCGTGACGGCGGTCTTCGGCTGGATCCCGAGCACGTCCGCTCAGCCGCCCTCCCCGCCCAGCAGGGTCGCCAGCCGCTGCATCCGCCGGTCCCATTCGGGCCGGCACGCATCGATCCAGCGCGACAGCGTATCGAGCGCCGCCATTTCCAGCCGGCAGGTGCGCACCCGCCCGATCTTCTGCGTCGTCACCAGCCCGCATTGCTCGAGCACGCGCAGATGCTGGCCGATCGCGGTCAGCGACATGTCGAACGGCTCGGCCAGCGCGGAGACCGACATCGGTCCCCGCCCCAGCATTTCCACCATCCGCCGCCGCGTCGGATCGGCCAGGGCCTGCAGGATGGCGCCTGCATGGGGGGCTGGATCTGGCGCAGTCATGGCCCGCTATGCGACGACGGCGCCCAGCCTGTCGAGCATCACGTTCCAGCCCTGCTCGCGGATCTCCGGCCCGTCCGCCCCCTCGAAAAACGCTCCCTGGAAGGTCAGCACCAGCTCGGTACCCCCGCCCGCCAGCACCAGCTCTGCGGTGACCAGCGCCGCCGAAATATCGGCCTCGCCAAAGGCCATGCGCGACGCCCAGATGATCCGCTCGTCGGGCACGATGTTCAGCACGACATCGGTGTTGGCGATGCTCGCCCCGGCAAAGGGCGTGCCCTCGCGAAACCGGTAGCGCAGCCGCTCGGTCGATCCCTCCCGCAGGTCGGCGGAGAATTCCTCCACCTCATGCTGGTCGCCTTCCGCGAACCAGCGGCGCTTGATGTCGGGATCGGCAAAGGCCTGGAAGACCTGCGCCGGCACGGCGGGGATCGTTCGGCTGAGCGAGAAACTGGCATGGGCGACGGCGCGGGACATATCCACCTCCATTAGTGAAGCAGTAACTTCACTAATGCCAGCAGCACAATAGTCAAGTAGTAACTTCACTATTAACGTGCCACTTTCTCACGCAACCCGGATGACACGGGCGCGTTGACGCCTCGGTCCGGCCGCATATCGGGCAATTGCCGCGCTTGACCTGCCCGCAATACCGGCCCAGCCTGACTAAATTCCGGTTCCCCGCCCGAGTCCCTCGGGCAGGCCCTGACGAGCGAGACGACGCATGATCAACGGAACCGTCCATTTCTATCACCGCGCCTCGGGCTTCGGCATCATCCGCCGCGACCGCGGCGGCCCCGACGCCTTCGTCCATGTTGACGCACTGACTGCCTCCGGGCTGGAGACGCTGGCGCCCGGCCAGCGCCTGACCTTCGAACTGCGCACCGACGCCCGCGGCCAGACCTGCGCGCATGAACTGACCTGCCTCGAAGAGGCGTGCAGCGACGCGGCCTCCGAACCCCAGGTGCTGCGCATCATCGGCTGAGCGGCGGGCGCGCAGACGCAGGCTCAGGCGCCGCCATGCAGCAGCAGCTCTCGGTCATCACCCTCGGCATTGCCGACCTCGTCCGCTCGCGCCGCTTCTATGGCGAGGGATTCGGCTGGACGCCGGTATTCGAGAATGACGAGATCGCCTACTACCAGATGAACGGCTTCGTCCTCGGCACCTGGCTGACGCCGCAGCTCGAGGCGGACATGCAGCGCCCTGACCTCACCCGCCCCGGCGCCGTCGCGCTGGCGCACAATGTCGCCGCGCAGGACCAGGTCCAGCCGCTGATCGACCGGCTGGTCGCCGCCGGCGGCACCCTGCTGCGCACCGCCGACGCGCCCGACCATGGCGGCTTCCGCGGCTATGTCGCCGATCCCGACGACCACGCTTGGGAAATCGCTTGGAACCCCGCCTGGACGATCGATGCGGAGGGGCGGGTGACGTTTTCGGTTTAGTCCGTGCGCCCGTCAGCCTTCGGGCGTGGCCGGCATCTCCGCCTGGCGCAGCGGATCGATGACCCGCAGGTGGTAGCGGCCCGGCGGCAGCATCAGCGCGACATCCTCGCCCTTGCGGATCGCCACCCGGTCCATCGGTACCGAGTCCGCCGGCTCGCCAACCGGGCGCGCCTCGATCACGCGCCAGCCCTTTGACGGCCGAAGCGCGACCGGAATGCCGACCAGCCGATCGCCCGCATCCCTGCGCCACACCGGGCGGTGCCGTTCGAACCGGGCTGTCGGATGGTCGACGACCAGATCGAATGTCCCCGCCGGCTCGGCGGCCGGCAGCATCGACAACCGCGACGTTTCGCCCGAGCCGCGGCATTTGGTCTGCGAGATGGTCAGCGGATCGATGCCCGTCTTCTCCTTCAACCGCGCGGCCATCCACCGCGCACCATCGGGCCGCGGCACTTCGGCTGCGTGCGAATAGCCGACATGGATCAGTACCCGCGCGCCGGGATGCGCGGTCACATAGTCGGCGAGCGTGCGTGCCATCCCTTCCTCGCGCCGTGCAATCTGCTCGTCGCGCGGCAGATCCGCCGGGATGTCGTCGGTGGGCTCATATGCCACAAACCGGTACCCCAGCCGCTTCGCAGTCCTGCCCAGCCTGCCAAAACCCGCTTCGGACAGGTAGAACCCGTCCTCGTCGACGAAATAGGGCAGACCGGGGGTCCGGATAAAGGCGGGCATGTACTCGGCTTTCATGCCCTCGATCGGGGGCGACAGCGTTTCGATCGCCATCGTGTCATAGCCCAGCGGGCGGAGCCGCTGCGCGACTTGCGCGATGAAGCCGCGATGCTCCGACCGCTCATGGCTCTCGTTGACGATCACGATCCGCGTGCCCCGCGCGCGCTTTTCGATCTCGTCCAGCACATCACCCGCCCCTGCCAGCGGGACACAGGGAACCGCCGCATAAGGGGGGCTGCTGCCCGCGATCAGGTCTTCGCGCCCGAACAGGCTGAGCGTCTGGCTCGCCATCGGATCGGCCAGCGGCCGGTCGGGATCGATCTCGGCCAGTTGGACGAACTTGTAGCCGAGCGAGGTCGACGACAGATCGGGAGGCGGCGCCTGCGCGAACGGGGTGACCAGCACGACATCCGCGTCCGGCCGCTCCTGCAGAGCCGCTGCCGGTGCGTCCACTTCGATCGGCGCCGCAAGAGCGATCAAGAGGGCCGCGGCGCCGCCATGGCGAGTCAGGTGCATGAACAGCTGGCTATCGCGGCATGGGCGTCATCGCCAAAGCTACCGTATCCGTTTTGGACCTCGCTGGCGCGATGCGGGGCGAAAACGGTCGACAACCGCCACAACATCCGCCTCAATCATGCAGGCAAACCTCGGCTTCGGCAGGAGACAGGACGATGACGCTTCGACCGGTCCGGATGGCGGCCCCCGCCCTGCTCATCGCCGCCTGCTCGGCCGCGCCGCAGCAGGACGCGCGGCCCGATGCCGCCGTGGCGACGGAAACCGACCGCACTACCCTCGGTGGAGCGCCGGTGACTCTAGTTGCCCGCGATGGCGCCTGCCTGCTCCGGCGCGAGGCCCAGCGCGACATCGCCCTCGCGCCCGCCGCGCCCTGTCGCTTCCTGCGATCGGGCGGACAGGTGCAGCAGCATCGCTATCCCGACCGCGGCGTCGATGCCGTGGTGCTGGTGATCGGCTCTCCCGCCAGCGCCGCGCAAAAGAGCGAGTTCGGCGTCGCGGCCAGCGAGGTCTGCGGCACCGTGGCGCACGGCCTGACGCTGCGCGGCACCACCGTCACCGCCGCCGCCACGCCCCTTCGCGGCGGCATGTTCTGCGTCGACAAGGGCCGCGACGAGAAGGACTTCTACGCCGTCGCGCACGCGGATTGAGCGCACGCCGCCGCCGTCACCGCGTCTTCCCCTCCAGTTGAATCACCCCCAGCGGCGGCAGCGCCAGCATCTCGCGCGCCAGCGTCAGCAATTCGTCGCGTGACTCGATCCGGCAATAGCGCGTCGACCACACATCCACGCCGCCGGAATCGACCACCTTGTCCGCGGGGCAGCGCCGCTGCAGCACCGTGAAGCGCGAAACGATTCCCGCCTCCACGCCGACCGGCGCTTCGCGTGCCAGCAGGACATAGGCGCTGCCGGGCCGGAATCCCCGCTGGATCGCCCAGAGCTCCCAGTTCGCCTGCCCCCGTTGCGCCGACCCCAGCCGGACGAAGAAGCCACGATCATATGGCGCCCGCTTCAGCTCGCCACGCCGGTCAGCCATGCTGAAAATCGCCGCGCAGTGAATCGCCCCGAAATTGATGACCCGCTCCCAATGTTCCTCGCCATAGGCGTCACCGGGATCCGGGGTGAACCGCCAGTCGCCAAACCCCACCCGGCTAGCGCACCCGAGATCGGTCTCGGACTCGAGGCTTCGCGGCCACAGTTCGGGCCATTCGAAATCATAGAGCGGCACCGGCGAATGAAGATAGTCGTCCGCCCGCTCGTCCTCGTCATAGTCGACCGGAGCCGATTGCGCGGCCGCGTCGGGACGCTGCGCCGAAGCCCCGCACGGCGCGCCGATAGCGACCGCTGCAACGAATGCCCAGATCCTCGATCGCTTCACATCATGCTCCTTTCGACGCAAATGCGACCCGCCCGCGCACCTGCGGATCGACCACCGCCGAGAGCATCAGTCGTGAGACAGTGCGCCATCTGGGATCGGCGTCGGATGCAGCAGGCTGATCGATGGCACGCCCTTCATCGCTCTTCCTGGCGCCAGACGGTCCATTGATACCCCAAGCGGACCGCCAGCACGGCGTTGTCACGTCGCCAATGGTCATGGGTTCTTTTGTCGGTCCGCCCATTATTGGTGATGACACGCGATTCGAACACACAATTTACGGCTCGCGCATTCTCACCGAATTTTTGGACAAGATTGCGCGGCGATATGGATACGCATCGAGGATTCCTCACCTCTACGTCGTGAGTGATCTCCGGACAGACCGGTGCTTCTCCCGGCTCCCCGACATCCGAACACGGCTCGTCAAAGCGATCATCGGTCAATGCGAGGGCAATTACCGGTGCCGGCAGCAGATACTCCTGATCCTGAGAGTATATCGCCAAGGCGAAGATGAGTGCGATTGCTGGGGCCATGTTCCAAGATGAATTGCCCGCGCCAAGCGGTCAATCTTCCGCGCAGAAATTATGCGCTGCTTCGGCTCAGCGCCATGACCGAAGGATCATCCGCCCAAACATGGTACACACCCCCTGCTTGTCTTGCGTTACCGACAGGGTAAAACTCGAACAACAGGGGAGGCACGCCGAATGAGCCCGAAGGTCTATCTGCTGATCGGTATCCTGGCCTTCGTTGCCAGCGTCACCGGATCCGACATCGTCGCGCGGATGATGGTCGCCGGCAGCGATCCCGCCACGGCGCTGGCCGATCACCTGGAATGGACGATGCTGACGCCGATCGGCCTCATATTCCTGCTAATCCCCTTCGGCGGAACCACCCTGATCTGCGCCGCGGTCAGCGAGCGCAGCCGGTCGGCGGCCGCGCTCGTCCATGCCATCGCCATGGCCGTGCTCGCCTGCACCTATTTCGACGGCTTCATGACGTCACACCATGCGATGCTCGACGGCCGCTGGACTGCTGCGGCGCTGTCGATCGGGCTGATGCCGCTGTTCGTCGGCCTGCCGGTCCTGCTTGCCGTGGCACTGGCGGCGGCGCTGATCGTCACCGGCCGCCCCCGGCGAAGCTGAGTGCGCGCCGGAGATCCTGACATGAATCGCTCCGCCGTCCCTGTCAGCTCCAGTTGAAGAGGAAAACGGTCATGCGCATCCCGTTGCTCGCCCTCGCCATGTTCGCCGGCACCGCATCGGCACAGCCGGTCCCCGAACCGCTCGCCGGCCAGGTCCGCGATGGTCATTTCGACCCTGGCGATTATCGCTGGCTGCGCGGGCGCGTGCCCGGCGCTGATCCGGCTCAGGTCGCGCAGTGGCGGGCAATTCAGTCCTATATCGATACGTGCGGCGACCATGTCCGCCGGGACGAGGCGGCGCTTGCCGCGCTCGGTCATCGCGCGCCCGACGCTTATTGGTCCGCCTATAAGGGCGATGTCTGCGCCGAGATCCAGATGGCCGCGTCGACCGCGCACGGCTTCGACGACTGGGCCTCCTATTCGCGGGCGATCGCGACCGCGCTCCCGGTCTACCGCACCTATCTGTTCGCCGTCAGCCGGGCGGCAACCGTCGCGCCGACCAACACCGGCGCGTTGCGCGACCAGCTCAACGCGGCGGTCATCCCGGACCAGATGCTGCGCGCCGCGGCGGTCTGGGGTCAGGGGAATGCGTCGGACGCACCGCAGTTGGACGACGATGCGCGCCGCATGCTGATCGCCATGCTGTGGCGTGCCATTCGCGATCAGGACCACCGCAACACGGCTTGGATGAAGATGATTGTCGCACGGGATGGCTGGCCGACCATATCGCGCGTGGGAGAACTCGCCGCCGGCAATGCCTGGCTGATCGTCCAGCATGCCGATGACGACCCGATCTTCCAGCTCCGCATGCTCAAGCTGATGGAGCCGCTGGTTCCCCGCCGCGAAGTCAGTGGCAGCCATTTCGCGCTGCTGTACGATCGCGTGATGCTGCCGCTGACCGGGAAGCAGCGCTACGGTTCGCAGTTCATCTGCGGCGGGAAGGGCTGGCACCCCCAGCCCCTCGAAGACGAAGCCAACGTCGACGATCGCCGCCGCGCCGTCGGCCTCCAACCGCTTGCCGCCTATCGACGCTCGATGATCGACGCCTATGGCGAACGCTGCCCCGGCTGATCGGGGCACGGATGGTCGCCGCCCCGCCGGCAGCGTCGCTTGCCTTCCGATCTGCGCAGATTACACTGCACCGACCGCGGCGACGGACAGTGCAATGACCTGCCGACGGATCACATTCCTGGTGGCTACAATACCGCTGGCACTCGCTGGGTGCGGCGCACCGGCAGGTCCGCCGCGAGGGGCGACCAACGATATGAGCGCGGAGCCCTCGTCCACGCCCGTCAATTTCACATTCCCTACCATCCAACTGGACGAGGATCCTTATGCAGATCCCGAGAAACCGGATGGCCCCGCCAGGTCGATCCGCTTCGATGACGGGACCCGGGTGTCGGTGAGAGGATGGAAGATAAACGGTAAGTTCGGACTGAGCAGCGGACTGTGCGGCGTACGAATAGGGCAACAGCGGCTGGCGACGATAGGCGGCGGCAAAACCGATGCATATACCTGCAAGAGACTGGTCGACGCGGGCGCCTTACCATCAACCCGCACCGGGCGAAGGATCGGTTTGATTTACAACGTCTCCAGCCCATCTCCCCCCATGCCAACCTACCAAACCGCGGTCGTCTTGCTGGGCGACGGTGCAGGCTGGCGCGTCGATGTCGATCGGCTGGGCACCTATGACGGCACCCCGGCGGCCCGCTCGATCAGAGCTCTTGCCAAAGCGGTGCGCTGAATCGGAGCAGCCGTCGCCAGGATCACGACAGTTCGAGCCGCTGTCCGTCAGATGTGGCCTCACCGCCCCCTCGCCCTCCCATCCCGCCCCGCCCCGCCGGACCGCGCCGTTTTCCGAACCGGATCGTTTCCAAAGCGGCGCTTTTCCCCGCCCCGCCGCTGTGACAACACCATCGCCTCCGCCCGGAACGAAGGATCGATCGATGCAGGTTCAGGACCGTTATCCCGCAGCGATGCGGCTCCTCCACTGGACCCGCGCCGCGCTGATCCTCGGCCTGATCCTGCTCGGCTGGATCATGACATCGCTGCCCGAAAGCACCGCCGCGCGGTTCGGCTGGTTCTACCCGGTGCACAAGGAGTTCGGCGTGCTCGCCTTCTTGGTCGGCGTCACCGCACTGTTCGTCCGCGCGCGCAGCGCCGTGCCGCGCCACCCGGCGGGCCTGGCCCGCTGGGAAACCACCCTCTCGACCGTCGTCCAGTACGCGATGCTGGCGCTGGCGGTGATCGTGCCGCTGATGGGCTATGCCATGTCCAGCACCTATTCGCACAGCGACGGCGTGCCGTTCTTCCTCGTCGAGCTGCCCGAGCTGCTGGCCAAGAACGACCAGGCCTCCGCCATCTTCGCCTGGCTGCACGAGAAGCTGGCCTATACGCTGCTGGCGCTGGTGGTCCTCCATGTGGCTGGCGTCCTCAAGCACCGCTTCCTCGACCGCGGCCGCGACACCGACGTGCTGCCGCGGATGCTGTAGGGGCTGGCGCGGCGGGCCGCTTACCGATGGCACCGCGCGTGAAGGTATCGCAGCAGGTCGCGGGCGTGGGTGCCCCAATGGGAGAACAGCAGCCGGAACTGGAAGTGCGCATCGCCCATCCTGCACGCGCGCCACAGGCTCACCCGATTCCGCCTCGGGAACGGCTTCGCTGAGAACCGGCGCGGGTCATGCAGTCGCGACGAAAGGATAGTGTATTCGCGCAGAGACGCAGAGGCGCAGAGAGAGTGGTCCGGAGGAGACCACGACGCCGGACAGCAGGCTACTCTGCGTCTCCGCGCCTCTGCGCGAACCAATTGGCCCATCACCCTCGTCGTCCAATGATGGCCATCACCACAACGGCCACCCTCACGATTACGGCTTCATCACTGGCTGATGATACGCCGCCGGCACGCAACTTGCGCTTGCCTTGCGCACGATCCGGCCGAGCCCGGACTCGAAGCGCTGGTCATCGCTCAGCATCGCCGTCCGCCGGTCGAAGGTGAGCAGCCGCTCCTGGCCGCCGCGATGCACGTTCGACAGTTTCACCGGGTTCGACCGGGCGTCGCTTATCCGGTAACTCTGGTCCGCGCCGCACCGGTCATAGCAATAGGTGCCGGTGGCCAGATCGGCGCTGAAGCTGAGCGTATAGGGGACGCGGGTCGGCGGCTTTGCCCCGACCTGCAGCATCTCGGTCCCGGTGCAGCGCTCCGCGATCCGGTCCGCCGCGAGCGCAGGCGTCGATCCGGCAAGGACCATCGTCGCGACGACTAATGCTGGCTTCATCGATACCCCCTCCTCTGATCTCGCATGGTCATGCGCATGGGTGAGTTTGTTCGCGCAGAGACGCGGAGACGCAGAGGGCACCCGCACGCGGCCCAGGTCATCGATCCTGGTGCAGGGCAAACCTCGCCCATCAGCACACCCTCTCTGCGCCTCTGCGTCTCTGCGCGCATCAATCCCAACCTGTCACCCGGCCGCCTCACCCATGATGGTCCCGCCGGTCGTCCCGCCGCGGTGGGGCCTTGGGGCGAGGCGCTGGTGCCGGATGATAGGCCGGGCGCGGCGGGCCGGCGAAGGGGCGCGGGGCCGGCATTGCCATGCGGCGCGGCGGCGGTGCCGGGCGGTCGCTCCAGCCCGATTGCTGCATCCGCGCGTGATCCGGCGGTGGCGGACGGTCCCAGGGCGCACCGCCGCCGCGGAAGTCAGGCCGCGGTCGCGGTTCGGCCATCGCCCGATCACGCGCGGAGGGCGACGGGCCGCCGCGCCGCTCGTCGACCGGCATCGGGCGGTCCATCCGCGGGTCGCGCGGCACCGCATGCGCTGCCGGCATCGGCATCGGGCGACCCATCCGCGGGTCGCGAAACGCCGCGCGGCCATCGGGCGGCACCATGCCCCGCCCCGGTCCGCCCGACGCCATGCCCGGCCCGCCCGGCCGCCCGCCGAACCGCGCCGGGTCGCCATGCAGCGCCGCCCTCGGCGCCGGCAGCGGCCGCGGCGTCGCGACCAGCGGGGGGCGCCCGCGATTGGCGGTGACGAAGGCACGCGGATCGGTGCGCGCCGCGACCAGATGCTGGAACTGATTGCGCGTCGGCGCCAGATGCGCCTCGTGCGCCGCGATCAGGTCCTGGCGCGCCGGCCGCGCCTGCACCCCGCCCGGTCCGCCATTATAGCTGATCCGGGTGATGTGGTTCACCACCACGTTCTTCTGATAGATGTTGGTGATGTGGACGTTGGTGACGTTGGTCACCACGCGGTTGTAATAGACGTGATTGCCGCGCCAATACCCGCCCTCGAAGCCGAAGCCGGTATAGCCATAGCCATAGGGCACGCCACCGTAGAAACCGACATGAGGGCCCCAATAGCCCGAGTGGAAGATATATTCGCCGCCGCTCCATCCCCACCAGGGCGGGGTCCACAACAGCCCCGGTCGCGGCGCCAGCACCCAGGTGCCCGGCACCCAGTAATAATCGTCGACGACATCGTCCCACGCCCAGTAACCGGGCGTCCAGATATAGTCCGGCCCGGGCAGCGGCGGCTGGTCATAGACCGGCAGCGGGGGCGGGGGCACGCCCACGCTGATCCCGATCGAAATCTGCGCGCCGGCCGGCGCCGCGACCGCCAGGGTGACCCCCAGCGAAACCATTGCCGTCATCAACCTGAACATGCGACCTTCCTCACGAAACCCGCCCGTCGCAAAAGGCTGGTCCCGCGGTCCTGAACGCCCGCTTACAATCGCGCGCCATGAACAAGATGTAATCCGGCGTCCATTCTCGCGCCCGATGCCAGTATCGCCGACATCCAGAATTGACGCCGCTACCGGAAACGTCTGAACGCGGCGCCCAGGCTATTGGAACCGAACTTCGCGCAGCCGCCGACTATTGCTTGTGGCGGGTATAGAATTCGCTCGCGATCTTCCACCGCCCGCCGGCCTTGACCAGTTGCAGCGTCTTCCACCCCCAGCTTCGCCCATCGGCGGCGCTGTTCACGAAGACCAGCCGGACATTGGCCAGCGCCCCATCCTGTTCGATCCGCACCTGCTGAAACCGCTGGGTAAAGGGCCGCCCCTCGAACACCCCTTTTCGGAAACGCTCATAATTGGCGAGGCCAGCCGCGCCGGCGTCGCCGGGCAGCACCGGCGCGATCCCCGAAAAGGGAATGTCCCGGCTCAGCAACAATGTCTCGAACAGCGCCTGGTCCTTGGTCGACACCGCGCGGGTATAGGTCGCCAGCAGCCGCTCGATCGCCTGCCGGTCCTCGCGCACGCTGGCAAAGTCCGCCGGGATCCGCTGCACCGCCGGCCCGGCCGCGTAGACTTTGGCACCTCCCCGATGCCCCTCACCCGTCCCGCCGCTCATAATCCTCATCGCACCGCGGCGCGTCCGGCGCCTGTGCGTCCAGCGAGCGGCGATAGGCGATGCATCCCTGCAGGAATCGCGGCCATTCGGGCACCCGGATCGCCGGATCGATCCGCTCGGGCAGCAGCCCCCACAGCTTCGGGTGATGCCAGCACAGTGCATGCCCGCTGGCGTCGCGATGCTCGCGGATCCCGGCGCGCAGCCGCCGCACCTCGGCGATCAGCGCGTCGCGCGCCATCGCCTCGAGATCGCCGTCGGCGTCCGGCGTCATGCCCCGCTCCGCAGCGTCGGATGCAAGGCCGCGGCATAGTCGCGGAACGATCGCGGCGCCCGGCCCAGCGCGTCGGACACGCCGCCCGCAACCGCGCGGTTGCGCCCGTCCAGCGTGGTCATGAAGAGATCGACCAGCACCGGCACCAGCGCGTCGGGCACCCCGCCGGCGCGCAGATCGGCCTCGAACGCGGCGACCGGCAGTTCCTCGCACAGCACCGGCCGCCCGCTCGCCTCGGCCAGGATCGCGCACGCCTCGGGAAAGCGCAGCGCCTCGGGTCCGGTCACTTCATAGACGCGTCCCATCGCCGCCCCGCCGGTCAGCAGCCGCACCGCGACCTCGGCAATGTCATCGGCGTCGACGAACGGCTCCGCCGCGGTGCCCAGCGGGATCACCACCCGCCCGGCGGCGACCGCGTCGGCCAGGAAGCTCTCGGAGAAATTCTGTGCGAACCAGCTCGACCGGATCACCGCCCAGGCGACCCCCGCCTGCGCCAGCGCTGCTTCCGCCGCCAGCGCGCCCGGCTCTCCGCGCCCGGACAGCAGCACCATCCGCTCCAGCCCGGCCGCCGCCGCAAGCTGCGCGATCCGGCCGATCCGGTCGGCGGCATCGGGCACCGACAGGTCGGGCTGAAAGCTGACATAGGCCGATGCGCATCCGGCCAGTGCCGCCGCCCAGGGCGCGGGATCGTCCCAGTCGAACGCCGGCTCGGTCGAGCGCGACAGCGGCCGGACGCCGTGCCCCGCCGCCGTCAGAAGCTTCGCCACCCGCCGGCCGGTCTTCCCCAGTCCGCCGACAATCGCGATGGGTCGCCGATCGATGCTCATGCCCGTCCTCCCTTGCGCCGTTCGAGATAGGTTTCGCCCCACGCCTCCAGCGCCTCCATGATCCCGGCCAGCTGCGCGCCGTGCGGGGTCAGGTGATAGCGATGGTCGGCGTCGCGCCCGATCACCCCGTCCGCGCTCAGCTCGCGCAGCTGCCGTGTCAGCGACTGGTCGCTGATCGTGCCGACCTGTTCGCGGATCTCGGCATAGCGCCGATGGTCCTGATGGATGCTGCGCAGGATCGCCGGCTTCCACTTGCCGGAAATGACGCTGATCGCCGTCCGCACGGGACAGGCGCGTTCCAGGCCGCCGATCTGGCGGGCATTGCCAAGGGGATCGTCCATGCACCCGAGGGTGGCCCGGCCCGCGGCCGAATTCCACGCCCAATTTCGTGAGTGGCGACGCGCCCGCCCCACGGCCGGGCGGACTCAGCCCCGCCGCCCGTTCGTGCGGAGCCTGTCGAGTCCCGCCCGCGCGCGCAGCTATTCGGGCTTGGGCTCCCAGAACTGGATCCGCGTGCCGTCGGGATCGAGGATCGAGGCGAACTTGCCGAACGGGTCGCTATCGTCGCGCTTCAGGATCGCCACGCCCTTCGCCTTCAGCCGCGCGACGAACGCGTCGAGATCGTCGACCGCAAAGGTCAGCATGAACTCGCGCGTCGACGGCGCCATCTCCCTGGTCGCCAGGTCGAACGCGGTCACGATCACCACCGGCGGATGCTTCGGCGCATCGTAACGCAGCTGCGCGCCGCCCCATGCCTCGACATCGATGCCGAGCACGTCGCGGTACCAGGCCATCAGCGCCTTGGGGTCCTTGCTCTTGAAGAAGATCCCGCCGACCCCGGTGATGTGCCCGGGCAACTGCGGCGCCTGCTGGGCAAGAACGGCGGTCGGCGAAAGCGCCGCGATCAGCGCGGCGGACAGGAACAGCGCAAGATGTCGCACCCGAAACCCCCTTGTCGAAGTCGCGACTCGACATCATCACCGCGCCGCGGACCAAGCGTATCGCGTCACCGCCGCCGGGTCATCGGTGAGGAAACCGCACCGGATCGATCCTCTCATTATAGCGATGGGCCCAGCGCATCGGCGACCCGCTGCGGACGAACCGTGGCTACAGGCCGTCCTGCTTAGGGGGCGCGCAGCCCGATCGTCGCGGTGCGGAACAGGCTGACCAGCTGGAGCCGCTGCACCTGGCGCGCCTCGAACGGCTGGTCCTTCGGCACCCCGGCCAGCGCGGCGCAGCGCATCGTCTCGTCCTCCTCGGCCACTTCCTCGTCGCACCGCGCAACCCAGCCGGCCTTCGCCGCCGCCGCCGCGCGATAGCGCTGCCGCGCCTGGTCGCACAGGTCGGGCCGGGCATCGGTGCACCCCATCGCCAGCCCCAGCCAGGCGAGATAGTCGCGGTCCCACGCCGCGCCGGGCTTCAGCCGCACCGCGCTGCGAGCCGGCACGCTGCGCGCCAGCTGGGCACAGCCCTCGCCATCGATGAACGGCGCCGGATTATGGAGGAAACATGCCTTGGACAGCGCGGCGAACGCCGCCCCGGGCTGCGCCGCCCCGACCGCCCCGTCGCGGTACATCACGCCCAGATAGCGGCAGGCATAGGGCCCGATCCCGACATCGTCCGACGCACACACCGCCGCCATCCGCCGCTCGCCCATCGCCGCATCGCGCAGCGCCGGATCGTTCAGATACAGCTTGCCCGCCTCATAGCATCCGCCCTGCTGAAACCCCGCCTCGCAGGACCGGTCATACGCCGCCAGCGCCGCGACCTTGTCGCCGCGCTTCTCCGCCGCAACGCCCGCGCTCCAGCAGGTGTCGACATTGTTGTCCTGGGCACAGGGGGCGTCTTGCGCCGAATTTGCGCCGGGCGACATCACACCCACCATCATCGTGAGAACCGAGAGCATCATCGTGATGCTCTAACCGAAACCCATCTCTTCACGCCAGCACCCCACCAACCTTGTCGCTCCCACCCGGTCACCAGCGAGAGTTGATTCACAGGAATCAAAGCCGCAAAAGATCGTGGTGACATTCAGCGACTATATTGTCTTCGCCGACGAAAGTGGCGACCATGGATTGGTCACGATTGACCCGCAATTTCCAGTCTTTGCGTTGGCTTTCTGTGCTTTCGACAAGATCGCTTACACCGATCAGGTAGAGCCGGCCTTCCGTCGGCTGAAATTCAAGTATTTCGGGCATGACGCCGCCATTCTCCACGAACGGGAAATCCGTAAACAGGAGCCCCCGTTCGCGTTTCTTCGGCAGGACGCTGCGCTACGCGACACGTTCATGGCGGATTTGAACGCCATCATGGCCGACGCTCCCTTTCGCGCTTACGTTGCCGTGATCGACAAGGTCAGACACAGGGCGCGCTATGCAGACCCGTGGAACCCGTACGAGATTGCCATGCAATTCTGCATGGAGCGACTGAGCATCGCACTGGCGGCAGAGGGCCAGACCGGGCGCCTGACCCATGTGCTCTTCGAGGCGCGAGGGCGGGAGGAAGACCGGCAACTCGAGCTCGAGTTCCGACGCCTCGCTGCCAATGGGAAACGGTGGGGCTGGCGGGAAGTCGATTTCGGTCGGACCCCGCTTGAGCCGGTGTTCATGCCAAAAGCCGCCAATCTCGCAGGTCACCAACTGAGCGATCTGATCGCGCGGCCGCTGGCGCTGCGGGTGATCCGGCCCGATCAAGCCAACCGTGCGTTCGACATCGTCGCCGACCGCATTACGGACTTCGAGATTTTCCCATAATCAAATAAACGAAAGGGCCCCGGTTAGCCCGAAGCCCTGACGTCGACCGGGAAAGCCCAATCCTTGCACCGGATATAAGAGCCGCGCGTACGGCGCGCAACTCCCCTCACTTCACCCCGCCCCCGAACGCCCAGCGCATCGTCCCCGCAATCCCCGCGGTCGCGCTGCGCACCAGCGGGGCCGTCGCGCGCGCCTGGCCCAGCCGGTGCATCTCGCGCGCCCAGTCGGGGAGCAGATCGACCGCGGCGCGCATGATCAGCGCCTGGGCCGGGGCCATCACCAGCGACGGATAGGGCTGGTGCAGCACCTTGTCCGCCACCGCGCGGGTGCGGTCGTCGGCGACCAGTTCGGGGCGGAAGCGCGCGATCAGCGCCTCCGCCTCCGCCCGCGTTCCGGGCACCGGATCAGCATCCAGCGCGCGGGCGATGTCGGCGAATTCCAGGAAATACCGGTCCTGGTCCGCCGCCGACATGTTCGGCTCGCCATAGCGGATCCACGCGTCGAGAAAGCTCACCGCCTCGGTCACATGTACCCAGGCCAGCAGATGCGGGTCGGTCGCGCGATAGGGCGTCCCGTCGGGCAGCGTCCCGCGGACATGCTCGTGCACCGCGCGCACCTTCGCGATCGCTGCCTGCGCCAGCGCGCGCTCGCCGTATGTCGTCACCGCGATGAACCGCGCGGTGCGCCGCAGCCGCCCCAGCATGTCCTCGCGAAAGGTCGAATGGTCCCACACCCCGGCCAGCGCCGAGGGGTGCAGCATCTGCAGCAGCAGCGCCGAGACCCCGCCGACCATCATCGACGTGACGTCGCCATGCACGCGCCAGATCACCGAGTCCGGCGGGTACAACGCATGGTCCGACCGCACCACCGGCGTCTCGCCGCGCTCGGCATCGTTGAAGATGTTGCGGATCGTGCCGATCAGCATCCGCCGCACCGGGCCCGCGCCCAGATCGATCGCCATGGCTCCGCCCGCTCCCCCGCTTCAGGCCAGCGCCGGCCCGGCACCCGTCGGCACCGCCGCCGGATCTTCGCCCGCCATAGGCGCACCCTCGCCGCGCGAATAGGTACCGATCAGCACGCCCGCGCCCAGCACCCGGCCCGCAATCGCCTCGACGATCGCCGAGCGCCCGGGGCTCTCGTCCAGATCGGCCAGGCTCGACAGCGCGAACAGCTGGAACACATAGTCATGGCTGCCATGGCCGGTCGGCGGATCGGGCGGCAACCAGCCTTCGCCCAGATAGCTGTTGCGTCCGACATCCGGCCCCGCCTCCACCGCGACATCGGCGACGATCGCCCCTTCGGCCAGCCGGTGGTCGTCCGCCGGGATCGCCCAGACCACGGCATGGACCAGAGGCTGCGGCGTCGGCGCATCGGCATCCTCGACGATCAGCGCGCACCCCGCCGTCCCCTCGGGCAGCGGCCCCCAGACGAGCGGCGGCGACACCCCCTCGCCATCGGCGGTAAACCGATCGGGCAGCCGCGCGCCCGCGGCAAAGGCCGGACTGGACAGGTCGATCTCGGCCACCCCCTCGGCAATACCGGGCTGCGCGACGACCAGCTTGCCATGCCCGGCGCGCACCGAGGCGAAGAGGGACCCGAGCCAGGCGGGAACATGTTCGAGCATGCGGACTCCTGATGCAGTGGTGCGGTCAACGGGTTGGCGGCGACATGGGTCCCGATCCTACATCCTTCTCCCGGCGGGAGAAGGAAGGGGCCCGCTCGCGAAGCGAGTGGGAAGGATGAGGGGGACGACGCCACCTTCGAACACCAGCGCTCCTATGCAAATCGCATTCCCTCTGCTTCACTCCCCCAAACGCGCCCAGCACACGCGCACCGGGGAGGAACCACCATGCCAGCCCAAATCACCCGCATACTCACCCTCCTCGCCGCCCTCCTCCTCCCCCACCCCGCCAACGCCCAGCCCGTCACCCCCAGCACCGCCTGGCAAATCTACGGCGCGCCCTCGGCCCACAGCCTCGACCCCGCCGTCCCCGGCAGCGCCACCGTCACCATCCAACCCCCGACAAAGCGCGCCGAACCCTGGTCGAGCGGCGCCGGCATCCCCATCCCCGGCGCGATTGCGGCGGGCGAGCGGGTCACCGCCGCCTTCTGGGCTCGCGCCGCCCGGCCGCTGCGCCTCACCGCATCGCTCCAGGGCAGCGCCCCCGATTACAAATCCTTCGCCAGCGCGCCCATGTCGCTCACCCCGAAATGGCAGCTCGTCACCATCTCCGGCGTCGCGCCGGCCGCCTTCGCCGCGGACAGCCAGTCGCTGTCGCTCCAGCTCGGCCATGCCGATGCCGAGGTGGCGCTCGGCCCGGTCGCCTTCGTCCGCGGACCCGTCGACCGCGCCGCGCTCACCCGCATCTTCGCCGAGTATCGCCCGAGCAGCATCGCGGTCGACCTGCGCATCGCGTCCGAGCCCGGCGTGACGCTGGCCGCGACGCTGCACCTCCCCACCGGGCGCGGCCCCTTCCCGCTCGCGGTGATGATCCAGGGCCATGGCCCCAATGGCCGCGGCGGCTTCGTGCCGCTGATCGACCGGCTGACCGGCCGCGGGATCGCCGCGCTCGAATATGACAAGCGCGGCATCGCCGGCTCTACCGGCACCTATGTCGAGGATGTCGCCCGCCTGACCGCCGATGCCGCCGCCGCGGTCGCGGCGATGCGCGCCCGCCGCGACATCGACCCCGCGCGCATCGCGCTGATCGGCCACAGCCAGGGCGGGGTGGTCGCCCCCGCACTGGCCGCCGCCGATCCCCGGATCGCGGCGATCGTCACGCTGGGCGGATCGGTCGGCGACGGCTTCCCCTATCTCCACCGCGCCATCCTGGGCCAGATGGTCCATGCCGGCGTCCCCGAAGCCGCGGCTACCCCGGCCGCCGACGCCTCGATCGCCCTGCTCCAGGCGCGCGCCGACAAGGCACCGCCCGCCACCATCGCCGCCCTGCGCAGCGCCGCGATCGACCGCTTCGAGGCCGCCGGTCTCCCCCGCCCCCAGGCCGAGGGCGCGCTGACCATGATCGACACGCCCGAGGCATGGGCGGCCAACAGCCTGCGCTCCGCCTCCGACCTCGCCGCGCTGCGCATCCCCGTACTGGCGGTGTTCGGCGAGAGGGACCCGCTGGTCATCGCCACCACCGAAGCCCCCGCCGCCCGCCAGGCCCTGTCCGCCAACCCCCGCGCCCGCGTCGTCGTGCTGAGCGGCCTCAGCCACTGGTTCCAGGAAGGCACCGTCACCGGCAACGCGGACGAAGTCGCGAAGCTCGGCCCCAATCTGGGCTCGCCGCGTCTGGTGATGCTGGTGGGGGATTGGCTGAACGAGGTGCTGGCGGAGAGGAAGCGGTAGGACGAATCCCTAAACCATCCTGACCATTTCGCTAAAGCTCCTTCTCCCCTTGTGGGAGAAGGAAGGGGCCCGCTGCCGAAGGCAGTGGGAAGGATGAGGGGGACGTACGATCAAGGCAGGTGAGCGCCTGAAACGTCCCACTCGTCCTTCCCTCACCCGCCGATACCCACACGGCGAACGCCGAGCCGCCTCTCGGACCTGCTCGTCGGTGAACAGTCATTCCAGCGCCACGTCGACCGCCAGATACCGAATGCGGAACGCCAGCGAATAGGGGCTGTCCCCACTGCGGCCCAGCACATGCGCGGTATAGAAATTCCCCGCCGCCATCTGCCGGTGACGCGCATCCCCCATCCCGTCACCGGCCAGGCCCGGACGGGGCAACCGGCGGCTGGCCGCGATAGAAACGCATCATGTCATCCCGGACCGCCCACAAGCCGAAGCCCAGGCCGAGCAGCGCCAGAAGGACGGCCCCGAGCACAAGCCCACCGACCAGGCGCCAGCGAGAAGGAATATCGGCAATCGGACGCATCGCAGCGTTTCTCCCATCATGTCACTTTGGTGCGGCGCCCCGAGACTAGTGACGTTATGCTTCCGCAAGCAAAGCCGAGGAACCGCCCATGCGCAACCAGCTACAACGCGCCGTCACCGCACTGGCGCAACCCGCCGAGGTCCAGTTGTCGCTGTTCCCCGACTTCGTGTGCAAGGCGGACGAACTGGCACTCGATTTCGAGGATGGCCTGTACGAGATGGTCGGCTACGAGGCGTCCTTCACGGACGCGCAACGCGCCGCGATCGACGCGATCGACCATCTGCTTTCGTCGATCTCCGGCAGCCGGCATGCCGCGCTGTGGACCGAGGCGGCCCTTAGCGAGCACCCGGTCTGGGACGAGATCCGCGACTTGGCAAAGGCCGCCGCCGCAACCTTCGGCTGGGACCTCCAAGCGATCCCCGCGTCGGACGCCGTCTATATCCCCGCTGCCCGGGACGGCGGCTGACCCGGCTACAGCCGTCCGATGCCGGCAGTCCGACCGCTTCCGCCTCGGTCCGCGATGGCCCGGACGATGCAATCGATCACCGCCCCGCCCGTCACGATCAGCCATCCCTCACCGATGCCGGCGATGCCCCAAAAGCCGCGCCACGCCCGCCCAAAGGACGATCAGCACACCACCGACCCCAAGCACCCACTCCAAGGCGGCGCGCAGGTCGGGCGCCTCTGCCAGCCGAAGCGCGAACAGCGTCGCCATCGCGCCCAATAGGATCAGCATCGCCCGCTCCAGAAAGGCCTTCAGCCCTTCGAGCATGGCATCGACCGCTTCGGCCCCCAATCGGTCCATCATCTACTCGTCTCCCTGCACGCCATCACCCGCCGCCCCTCAATCCGGGGTCGACTGGATCTGGCACACCAGCGCAACCCTGCCGTCGCCCAGATCGTCCAGCGAGAGCTCGGTATGGGGGCGGTTCCCGATCAATCTGCTGTAATGCCGCATCCTGTACCGGTCATGGGACGCCCGATCCAGGTCCAGCCGCGCCGCCTTGACGACCTGATCCACCGTGACGTGGTCACCGAACGTCGTGATATACATCGCGTTCGCATCGCCGATCATCCCGTTGATCCGCACCGACCGCACGGCCAGGCCGAGCAGCGTCATGCCAGGCGGCGCCGCGATTTCCCCGCCAACGCTCTCCAGATCGCCGTCGCGCGCTTCCCTGCTGAAGCCAAGCGCCCGCAACGCCTTCAGATCCTCGGCCCGCTCGGCGCGCCCCGCCGGGGTTCCGTGAGTCCTCCGGTAAGCGGCCAGCGGGTTCTCGTCGAAGACACAGGCGAGCGCCTTCCGATATTTGTCCGGCAGGCCCGCGGGGGCAGCGGAAGGCGACGCCACCTTCTCCATCGCCGCCGCCCGTTCGGCAGCCTGCCCACGTTGATCCGACGCCCCGCTGCACGCGGTCAGCACGATCATGCACGGCAGGACGATCCTCATGACCGACGCGGCGATGTTGCGGGCAACCGGATCAGCCTCCCGATCAATGCGGCGTCCCCTGCACCTGGCAGAGCAGCACGATCCCGCTGGCATTCCGGTCGTTCAAGGAAAGATTCGTATATGGGTTGGTACCGATCAACCTGCTGTACCGCCGCGACTTGTACCGGTCATAGAATTTGCGATCCAGTTCCAGCCTTGCTGCCTTCACGACCTGATCGACGGTGACGCGGGCATCGAACCGGGTGACGTACATTGCGTTGATATCGCCGATCATGCCGTTGAGCTCGATGCGGCGAACAGGCAGGCCGAGCAGGGTCATGCCGGGCGGCGCCGCGATTTCCCCGCCGACACTCTCCAGATCCCCGTCGCGCCCCTCTCTCGCAAAGCCGAGCGACCGCAACGCCTTCAGATCCTCGACCCGCTCGGCGCGCCCCGCCGGCGTCTCGTGCGTCCTTCTGTAAGCGGCCAGCGGGTTCTCGTCGAAGACACAGGCGAGCGCCTTCCGATATTTGTCCGGCAGGCCCGCGTGGGCAACGGAAGGCGACGCCACCTTATCCATCGCCGCCCGCCGCTCACCAGCCTGCCCACGTTGATCCGACGCCCCGCCGCACGCGGTCAGCACGATCATCCAGGGCAGGACGGTCTTCACGACCGGCGCGGCGATGTTGCGGGCAACCGGATCAGGCTCGCGCTCAATCCGGCGTTCCCTGGACATGGCACACCAGCTCGACCCCACTACCACCCCGGTCGTTCAGGGAAAGATCCATATAGGGGTTTTCGCCGATCAACCTGCTATACTCCCGCAACTTGTACCGGTCATAGGACGCGCGATCCATTTCCAGCCGCGCCGCCTTCACGACCTGATCCGCCGTGACACCGGCATCGAACCGGGTGACGTACATCGCGTTCACATCGCCGATCATGCCGTTGAGCTCGATGCGGCGAACGGGCAGGCCGAGCAGGGTCATGCCAGGCGGCGCCGCGATTTCGCCGCCGACGGTCTCCAGATCCCCGTCGCGCCCCTCTCTCGCAAAGCCGAGCGCCCGCAACGCCTTCAGATCCTCCGCCCGTTCGGCGCGCCCCGCCGGGGTTTCGTGGGTCCTCCGGTACGCGGCCAGCGGGTTCTCGTCGAAGACACAGGCGAGCGCCTTCAGATATTTGTCCGGCAGGCCCGCGTGGGCAACGGAAGGCGACGCCACCTTATCCATCGCCGCCCGCCGCTCAGCAGCCTGCCCGCGTTGATCCGACGCCCCGCTGCACGCCGTCAGCACGATCATCCAGGGCAGGACGGTCTTCACGACCGGCGCGGCGATGTTGCGGGCAACCGGATCAGGCTCGCGCTCAATCCGGCGTTCCCTGGACATGGCACACCAGCTCGACCCCACTACCACCCCGGTCGTTCAGGGAAAGATCCATATAGGGGTTTTCGCCGATCAACCTGCCATACTCCCGCAACTTGTACCGGTCATAGGACGCGCGATCCATTTCCAGCCGCGCCGCCTTCACGACCTGATCCGCCGTGACACCGGCATCGAACCGGGTAACGTACATTGCGTTGATATCGCCGATCATGCCGTTGAGCTCGATGCGGCGGACGGGCAGGCCGAGCAGGGTCATGCCGGGTGGCGCCGCGATTTCGCCGCCGACACTCTCCAGATCCCCGTCACGCCCCTCTCTCGCAAAGCCGAGCGACCGCAACGCCTTCAGATCCTCGACCCGCTCGGCGCGCCCCGCCGGCGTCTCGTGCGTCCTTCTGTAAGCGGCCAGCGGGTTCTCGTCGAAGACACAGGCGAGCGCCTTCCGATATTTGTCCGGCAGGCCCGCGTGGGCAACGGAAGGCGACGCCACCTTATCCATCGCCGCCCGCCGCTCACCAGCCTGCCCACGTTGATCCGACGCCCCGCTGCACGCGGTCAGCACGATCATGCACGACAGGACGATCCTCACGACCGACGCGGCACGCCGCGGCGCCCGGCCGATTGCCCGCCGATCGACGGCACCAAAGACGGCAAGACGGCCAATCGACCCATGCTCTCCTCCACCAGCGGAAGCGCGTGCAGGCGCATCATGATCGAGCACCGCGCGAGCGGCAAGTCCCCGCATCCGCACGCCCACCGAACCGCATACCGCCCGCCCCCGTCCATGCTACACCGCACTCCATGAAGACTCGCCCCGCCCTCGCCGCCGCCCTGCTCCTCGCCCTGACCGCGCTCCTCCCCGCCCCCGCCGCGGCCCAGCCCGCGCTCCGGCGCGCGGCTGACGAGCCCGCCACCGCCTTCGCCGCGCGCGTGCTCGGCCAGCCCGAGGCCGAGCTCCAGGTCGTCGAGACCGCCTGGAACGGCGCCCCCGCGATCTTCGCCGATCATCTGGTCCGGCAAACCACCGACAAGGGCTATGCGACCGAAACCCGCAGGCTCGTCCTGCTCTCGCGCGGCGCCGATGGCGGTTGGCGCCGCATCGCGGTGACCGATGCTGAGGAGGAAGGCGGCACCGCCGAGGTCGCGGCGATCGGCTTCGCCAATGCCGATCGCGACAAGGATCGCGAGCTGATCGTCCTGCTCAAATGGCCGCAGGTCCATTACGACTATGGCGGCGCCTTCTACGAAGTCCGCCTGTTCGACACCCCGCGCCCCGGTCAGAAGGCGCTGACCTTCCTCGCCGCGCCCAGCAAGATCTTCGGCGGCATCGGCTGCGAATGCAGCCGCCGCGACGGCAGTTCCTCGACCTTCCGCTTCAAGACGATCGCCCTGATCAAGCGCGAGCTGACGCGCCGGGGGTATTGATCGGGCTTCACGCGCGCACCGGGCAACCGCTCCGCGCACCGACGCTCCGGGATGGAGGACGGGTGGACCCCGGCATTCCAGCCGGGGTGACGCATCCCCTTGAACACCCCACCCGTCATGCCGGCCGAAGTGCCGGCATCCACCGCGCGGCACATCCCGCAGGTCAGGCGCTCACTGAGTCAGCTGGTCAAAGGCTACGACCCGCCCGCCGCCTTAGCGCCAATGCGGAGGACGCAGCCTGACGCAACCGGTGACTCACCGCCGGTTTATCCGGTCGACGCAGGCGACCTCGCGATCGGCGTCCCGAACCTTGGTGACGATCATGACGTCTGCCTCCCGGAACTGGTCGCCCCGCCTGGGCGCCTGTTCCGGGGCAATCGTGACCTGGCATATCCCGTCCGAAGCCAGCTTCAGATAGGCGCGCCGCGCGGTCTCACCCGACGCGGGCCGACCCAGACGGATAACGGCGTGATAGCGAATCGAGTCGGGGCCGATCTGCTGCGGATCGTCATCCCACATGAACGGGCGGATCGACGGCACCCGCCGTCCCGCCACATGCCATGAATCGTCGGCAGGGTGATAGACCGGCAGTTTCGCAAAGCCTTGTTCGTCAATCCCGACTCGTGTCACCGTCGGCTCGGTCAGGAACTCGAGCACCTGTGCCTTGCTGCTGGACATCCAGATAATGTCCGCGATCAGCACCGCGCCTGCCATAATGCATAATGTCGGTCGCAAACCGGGATAGGTCTTCATGGGATCAGTTGATCCGATAATCGCCCCGTCCGCAATGGCAGCGTAGGGCCGCGGCAGGTGCAGCGATCACCACCCCCGCCAGAACCACCATCCCCCGCATCCCCATCCTGCCCGCCCCCGGTTCAACCCGGCGTCTGCGGCAAATCGATCTTCACCGCATGCGTCTCGATCGGCGCCAACAGCAACAGCGCCGCGCAGCACGCGCCGATCCCCGCCCAGACATAGCGCTTCTCCCGCAGATCCACCGCCGCGCGGACGATGCAATAGATCGTCGCGATCATGCCCGCCGCCATCCACCAGGTCATGCCAGCCGCTGTCATGTCGATAGAGAACCACGTTCCCTTCCGCCCGCCAAGGGGAAAGGTGCGACCGTGGGCGCCCCGGTCCAGGCCCGCGCCAGGCTTGCGGTGCTTCCACACGCATGCGACCATCGGCGCGATGCAACGCGATCCATGCTGGTCCTGCGGCGGGGGATCGACCGTGCCGATACCGGCGCGGCGATGATCGGCAGGGATGACGGGTTGGAGAACGCATGGCTCTGAACGCGCACCGACATCTCCGCACGCTGCTCGCGGCGGCACTGCTGGCCGGCTGCACCGCCGCAGCGCCCGCCCCGTCCGAACTACCCGCCCGGATCCACTTCGCGACCGGCGTCTGCGACGGCACCTGCCCGGCATGGGAAGCGACCCTCACCGACAGCGGCGGCATCTTCACCGGCGGCCAGTTCGCGCGGGTCCAGGGCAAGCGCCGCTTCGCCCTGACGCCCGCGCGCTACCGTGAGATCGCCGAAGCCCTCGCCCCGCTGCGCCCCCGCGGCGAACGCGCGCTCTACGCCGGCCAACCGGGCTGCGAACAGGCCATCACCGACATGCGCACGATCGAGGTCCGCTGGGACGACCGCGACCAACTGTCCTTCTACACCGGCTGCGATGGCGCCGAGAATGCGCGCATCCATGACGCGCTGACCAGGGCGGAGCGGCTGATCCCCGTCGCGGCGCTGACCGGCGATGCAGGAGCGGCAGACTGACCGAGACCCCACCCCGGAGATACCAGCCGATCCCCCACCCCGTCATGCCGGCCGAAGTGCCGGCATCCACCGCACGGCACATCCCGCGGCACGGGCGCTCGCACGACCGGGCAGGTCAAAAGCGCGCAATCCGCCCCCTCTTCAGCGCACCGCCTTCGCAAGTGCCCCGATCGACTTGGCCGCCTCGGTGCTGTCGTACACACCCAGACTGTCGGGATCGACGCGCCAGCCCGTGCGGTCGCCCAGCAGGATGATCGCGGTGCGAAACGTCGGACTGGCCGGCGCCGCGCCGGACACATCGTAAATCAACCCGATCCGCCGAGTGGAACCCGCCGAGGACAAGGCATCCGCGTCGACAAGCTTCAGGCAGTCATAGGCGTCCATTTCCCCGCGACCAAACGTTTCCAGACGGTCCTTCCCCACGCGCACCCCGCACTGAACGTCGCTGAGCCCGTGTTTTGCGATCACTCTCCATCCGCGCAGCGTCACCCGGCTCCCGTCGTCGAAGCGGATTCGCCTGGCCGGGCCATCGGGGATGTCGGGATCGCCATGATGATTCTCGGGAATGTCGATGGCGGGGAAAGAGAAGGTGGCGGGCGCGGACGATGGCCGCGCCTGCGCCTCGTTGCCCGCCTCCCGCGGCGCCCCCTCCGGCGCGCCGCACGCAGCGAGCGCCAGCGCCGCCGCCGCCGCCGCCGGGACCAAGAACGCGATCGGTCGCCTGGTCACCGCACCCCTCCTCCCCACGGACGAGGCGCCAGCCCCAAATGAGTTGCCATCCCGGTCACCCTCGCCTTTGCGGTGCGGCGCAACGCCCGCCGGGTCCTTCAAGCCCGCACGGCGCTCAATAAAACGCCCCCCGATGCGCAAAGGCAGCCACACATCCATAGTGGCGACAATTTATGCCTCCGTCGCCACCGCCACCGCGCACCCTTGCCGCCCGCCCACCCGCGTGCGACCTTCGCCACCATGAACGAATATAGTTGCTGGTTCTGTGCCGGGAACATCGACCGCGTCGATACCGGCGCGGTGATGATCGTCGTCGAGAGCCTGTGGGACTGGGACGACGGGAACCGCAGCGACGCGTGGCAGAGCGTCTATGCCCACTCGCACTGCGCAAAGGCACGGCTGACGGGCGCCACGATGAGCATCGAGCCGCATATCTTCGGCGAGGCGCTGGAAACGTCGGAAAACCCGCCTAGCGAGGCCGAGGCTTGAGCCACCGCTGCAACGCGCGCGCCCCCTGAACCTGTCCGGCGAAGCGCCCCACATCCCCCATGACGAACCCCGCTTCCTTATCTAAGGTCGCCTGAATCACCGGCGCCATCGCCCGCGCCGGCCACCGGGACTGCGTGACGAATGAATGCCGTAGAAATCGAAGAAGCCGTTTCCGACCTGGTGCTCCAGCCGTTCGACCCGGCCGAATTCCCCTTTCAGTTCCTCCAGGCCTTCGGCGCGAAGGACACCACGCTCAAGCGCCTGCGCAAGGGCGATTCCAACGCGTCCGACGTCCCCGGCGCGGTGCTTCAGCGTAACAACATCCACATCGCCGTCGCCCCCGCGGGTCAGGTGACCGCGACCCTCGCCGCCCTGCGCGCCAGCCCGAAGACCGCGGCCGCCAAGGCCAAGTTCCTGCTCGCCACCGATGGCGACATGGTCGAGGCGGAGGATCTCGGCTCGGGCGACACCATCGCCTGCGCCTTCGCCGATCTGCCGCGCCACTTCGCCTTCTTCCTGCAGCTCGCCGGCATCTCCACCGTCAAGGAGATCAAGAACAACCCGATCGACGTCAAGGCGACCGGCCGGCTCAACCGCCTCTATGTCGAGCTGCTGAAGGACAATCCCGACTGGGCGACCGAGGATCGCCGCCACGAACTCAACCAGTTCATGGCGCGGCTGATCTTCTGCTTCTTTGCCGAGGATACCGGCATCTTCCGCGACAATCAGTTCACCGCGACCGTCGATCAGATGAGCCATGCCGGTCATGGCAGCGGCCCGGATCAATGGGGCAACACCCATCTCGTCCTGGCCGAACTGTTCCGCGCGATGGACACGCCCGTCACGCATGACGGCAATCTCGACGGCCGCCATCGCCGCGCGGCGGGCATCCGCCCCTATGCCGATGTCTTTCCCTATGTGAATGGCGGCCTGTTCACCGGCGTCACCGAATGCCCGCGCTTCAGCCGCACCGCCCGCGCTTACCTGCTGCGCGCCGGCGAGCTGGACTGGAAGGAGATCAACCCCGACATCTTCGGATCGATGATCCAGGCGGTCGCCGACGATGGCGAACGCGGCGAACTGGGCATGCACTATACCAGCGTGCCCAACATCCTGAAGGTGCTCAACCCGCTGTTCCTCGACGACCTGCGCGATCAGCTGGAGGCCGCGGGCGACAGCAAGTCGAAACTGCGCACGCTGCGCCGCCGACTGGCGCGGATCCGCGTGTTCGACCCCGCCTGCGGATCGGGCAATTTCCTGGTGATCGCGTACAAGGAAATGCGCGGCATCGAGGCACAGATCGTCACCCGCCTGGGCGGGGAGGCCAATCTCAAGCTCGACGAACGCCGCAGCGTCATCCCCCTGAGCAATTTCTACGGCATCGAGATCAAGGGCTTCGCGGCAGAGATCGCCCGCCTCGCCCTGCTGATCGCCGAATTCCAGGCCGACTGCCTCTATCTCAGCCAGCAGGAGGCCCGCGCGATGGTCCTGCCGCTGCACAAGACCGGGCAGATCACCGTTGGCAATGCGCTGCGGCTGGACTGGCTGGAGGTGTGTCCGCCGGTCGGGGCGACGATGGTCGAGGAGGAGGACCTGGCCGGGCCGACGGGGCGGTTGGCGCTGGAGGATGGGCTCGGTGAGGGCGCCGGGTGGGAGACGTATATTTGTGGGAATCCTCCTTATTACGGCAGCAAATGGCAATCTGAAGATCAGAAGGCTGACATGGCCTTGGTTTTTGGCGAGCAACTTGAGGGTTGGAGATCGCTGGATTACGTCGCCGGCTGGATTTACAAAGCTGCTCTATACAGTGTTTTTCAGAGATCATCAGCAGCTTTCGTGATGACCAACTCGATTTGCCAGGGGCAGCAGGTGCCAGCTCTATGGCCCGCCATTCGCAGGATGGGAACGGAGATTACATTCGCCTATACATCTTTCAAATGGGCAAATCTTGCTAATAACAATGCCGGGGTGACGGTAGTTATAGTCGGCATAGGAAACGGAATATTAGGTAAAAAGACCATATTTTCCACTGATGACGGAGGAACTTCTGTCGCGCGTTTAGTAGATAATATTAGCCCTTACTTGGTCGCAGGGTCGGATACATGGGTCGAAAAGGCATCATCATCGATCAGCAATCTACCGGACATGACTAGGGGGAACTCGCCTACAGATGGCGGACATCTTCTCGCAACCGGGCAAGAAGTCGATGATCTCGCACTTACAGACAACGAGAAGACGAGGTTCATTCGTCGCTTCTCAGGCTCTTACGAATTAATAAATGGAGTAGTCCGCTATTGCGTATGGATAGGAGATGACGAAATCGAACAAGCGCGCGGCATCCCGTCACTGGCGAGACGAATCGAAGCCGTTCGTGCATTCCGCATGGCCAGTAATAAGCAAGCAACCCGCGACGCTTCAGCGTGGCCGCATCGCTTCGATGAACGAAAGCGCCCGTCGAAGCGGCACTCTGTAGTCGTTCCGGTAGTCAGCTCCGAGAACAGGCCGTATTTGCCAGTCGGCATTGAAGACTCTTCTGTTATGCTATCGAACAAGAACTTTGCCATCCAAGACGGCCCGCTTTGGACGTTTGCCATTATCGCATCCCGTCTTCATTGGGTCTGGATCGGGACGGTTTGCGCGCGAATGAGGACGGACTTTTCCTATACTAACACTCTCGGCTGGAACACCTTCCCCGTCCCCAGGCTCACCGAACAGGATAAGGCAGACCTCACCCGCACCGCAGAGAATATACTACTCGCGCGCGAGGCGCATTTCCCCGCGACCATCGCCGATCTCTACGATCCCGATGCGATGCCGGACGACCTGCGCCGCGCGCATGACGAGAATGACGAGGTGCTGGAACGCATCTATATCGGCCGCCGCTTCCGCAACGACACCGAACGCCTGGAAAAGCTGTTCGACCTCTACACGAAGATGACCGCCGACCAGCCCAAGGCGAAGAAGGGCAGGAAGGCGGCATGACCCGCCTGTTCCGCATCGCTGATAACGGGCTGGTGGAAAGCCGTCGCAAGCCGCTCGATCTCGAAAGCCGGATCGAGGACTGGGTCGCGTCCGACCTCAGCCTGATCGGCGTCGATGGCATCATCATCGGGCGACAGGTGGCGACCGACCATGGCAAGCGGATCGACCTGCTCGCGATGGACGAGGACGGCAATCTGATCATCGTCGAATTGAAGCGCGACCGATCCCCGCGCGATATCGTCGGACAGGTGCTCGACTATGCGTCCTGGGTCCGCCACCTGACGACGAAGGACGTTCACGAACTGGCGCGCGCCGCGACCGGACGATCGCTGCCCGATCTCTACCGCGACCGCTATGCCAAGGCCGTGCCGGAAACCCTCAACGCCTCGCATCAGATGATCGTGGTGGCCAGCGAGGTCGACGAAGCGACCAAGCGGATCATCGAATATCTGTCCGAAGAACATGATGTCGGCATCAACGCCAGCTTCTTCAACATCTTCGGCGCCGAGGGTCATGAATGGCTGACCACCGAAAGCCTGTTGGATCAGGAGGAGGTCAAGGATCGCGCCGTCAAAAAGGCGCGCGCACCCTGGTCCGGCCTCTACTATGTCACCGGGGGCGCCGAGGAGGATCGGCCGTGGGAAGAATTGCGCCAGCACGGTTTCTTCACGGCCGATGGTGGCCGTCACTATACCAATCAGCTCGACCGGCTCGAGATCGGCGCACCGATCTTCTACTATCAGAAAAAGACCGGCTATCTCGGCTATGGCCGCGTCACGACCGAGAAGACGCTGGCGTCCGAGTTCGTGCTGGCGGACGGACGAAAACTGATCGAGGTGCTGCCGACGCGTTACCTGACGCAGTTCGCGGATGATCCCGATCGCGCCGCCTATGTGGTCGGCGTCGATTGGCGGCGCACCTTCGGCCGGGCAGATGCGAAGACGTATCAAGGCATCTTTGCGAACCAGGCGATCGCCTGCAAAATCTATGATCCGCAAACCGCCGATTTTCTGCGGGAACAGTTCGGCCT
Organism: Sphingomonas sp. BL-S-25; assembly: GCF_055521555.1. NCBI lineage: Bacteria > Pseudomonadati > Pseudomonadota > Alphaproteobacteria > Sphingomonadales > Sphingomonadaceae > Sphingomonas > Sphingomonas sp. BL-S-25. The sequence goes on along the minus strand of NZ_CM145486.1, from coordinate 3,010,846 downwards.
GCGTCTGGGGGAGGACCAATGAGTCAGTTCGAACCGGGCGGCGACGCCAAGGCGATTTCTCGCATCGCGACCGCCAAATATGGTGGCTTCGCCGGCATGTTCGAGGCGCATGGCTGGGCAGAACGCGGACGCGAAATGATGCGGAAGGTGCAGACGCGCGTACGGGATCATTACGGCTCGGTCGCTGCGTTCGTCGATCACCATGAACAGGCAGGCAAGTAGTCGAAGCGTGCCGCCGAAGCGGCACCCGGGGTCCGACCATCCGCTTGAACCCCCGCGCCGATCCATTATGTATCGCAATTGAGATACAGGAGGCAATGATGGCGACGTCCATGCTCCACGTGCGGATGGATGACAAGTTAAAGGCCGATGCGACGGCGGCGCTCGATGCGATCGGGCTGTCGACGGCGGATGCGGTGCGGCTGCTGTTCCGCCGCATCGTCGCCGAACAGGCCTTTCCGCTGGAGCTGAAGGTGCCCAATGCGGAAACGCGGGCGGCGATGGAAGAGATCGCGCAGATGAAGGCGGACGGGCGCGAGTCCTTCCCGACGGCCGAGGCGATGTTCGCAAGCCTGGAGCGTGGCGAATAAGCGCGCGCGCCATCCGCGCGCCTGCCGATATGCCAAGCCGTTTACCAAGGATTGGGACCGGCTCGATCGCTCGGGCCGCTACGACATGCGTCAGCTCAAGTCGGTCATCCTGCTGCTGATCGCCAATGACGGGCCGCTTGGGCCGGAATGGAAGGATCATCCGCTAAAGGGCGACTGGTCCGGCTACCGCGAATGCCACATCGGCGGCGACTTCCTGTTGATCTACCAGATCGACGAAATGCAGGGCAAAAGCGGCACCGTCTATTTTGCCCGCGCCGGCACCCATAGCGAGCTGTTCAACGAATGACCGAAACCCGCCCCATCCCCGCCGTCCGCCTGGTCACCGCGCATACCGGGGCCTCGTCCAGCGCCAACGAACTCGGCATGCGCCCGATGCAGGCGCGCGCCTATGCGCATCGCGGCGAGCAATATCTGCTGATCAAGTCACCCCCGGCGTCGGGCAAGTCGCGCGCGCTGATGTTCATCGCGCTCGACAAGCTCGCCAATCAGGGCGTCAAGCAGGCGATCATCGTGGTCCCGGAGCGCTCGATTGGCGGCAGCTTCGCCGACGAGCCGCTTTCCGCCCATGGCTTCTGGGCCGACTGGACGGTGAAGCCGCACTGGAACCTGTGCAACACGCCGGGCGCGGACGATGTGAAGGTGGCGAAGTCCAAGGTGAAGGCGGTCGGCGAGTTTCTCGCGTCGGACGACACGGTGCTGGTCTGCACCCATGCCACCTTCCGCTTTGCGGTGGACGAGCTGGGGATCGAAGCGTTCGACGACCGGCTGATCGCGGTCGACGAATTCCACCATGTCTCCGCCAATCCCGAAAATCGCCTGGGCGCGCAGCTGGGCCAGTTGATCGCGCGCGACCGGGTGCATCTGGTCGCGATGACCGGCAGCTATTTTCGCGGCGACGCCGCCGCGGTGCTGTCGCCCGAGGACGAGGCGAAGTTCGTCACCGTCACCTATACCTATTACGAACAACTCAACGGCTATCGCTATCTCAAGACGCTCGACATCGCCTACAGCTTCTACACCGGCCGCTATGTCGACAAGATCGTCGACCTGCTCGACCCGGCGGTAAAGACGATCGTCCATATCCCCAGCGTCAACAGCCGCGAAAGCACCAAGGACAAGCATCGCGAGGTCGAGGAGATCATGGATCACCTCGGCAGCTGGAAGGGGACCGATCCCGACACCGGCTTCCACCTGATCGAGACCGCCGCCGGCACCACGATCAAGGTCGCCGACCTGGTCGACGACGATCCCGCCAGGCGCGACCGCGTCTCCGCCGCGCTGAAAAGTCCCCAGGCACGCAGCGACCGCGACCATGTCGACATCATCATCGCGCTGGGCATGGCGAAGGAGGGGTTCGACTGGATCTGGTGCGAACATGCACTGACCGTCGGCTATCGCTCCAGCCTGACCGAGATCATCCAGATCATCGGCCGCGCCACTCGCGATGCGCCGGGCAAGACCGTCGCCCGCTTCACCAACCTGATCGCCGAACCCGCCGCCGCCGACGATGTCGTGGCGGAGGCGGTCAACGACACGCTGAAGGCGATCGCGGCCAGCCTGTTGATGGAACAGGTACTTGCCCCCCGCTTCGACTTCACGCCCAAGGACGCCGGGCCGAAGGAGGGGTTCGATTACGGCCCCGACGGCTATCAGCAGGGCCGCACCAATGTCGGCTTCAACGAGGAACGCGGCCAGTTCCATTTCGAGCTGAAGGACCTGATCCTGCCCAGCTCGGCCGAGGCGAAGCGGATCTGTGCCGCGGACATCAACGAGGTGCTGACCAGCTTCATCCAGGACAGGCAGGCGATCGAGCGCGGCCTGTTCGATCCCGAGGTCGTGCCCGAGGAGCTGACCCAGGTCCGCATGGGTCGGATCGTGCGCGATCGCTATCCCGAGTTGAGCGAGACCGATCAGGAGGCGATCCGCCAGCACGCCATCGCCGCGCTGAACGTGACGCAGCAGGCCGCGAAGATCGTCACCGAAAGCGCGACCGAGGATGCCGGCGGCGAGCTGAAGGCCAACACCTCGTTCGTCGACGGCGTGCGCAAGTTCATGAACGTGCGCGAGCTCGACATCGACCTGATCGACCGGATCAACCCGTTCGAGGCTGCCTATGCGATCCTGGCGCGGGCGATGAACGAGAATACGCTGCGCCAGGTCCAGGCGGCGATCTCCGCACGCAAGACGACGCTGAGCGAAGAGGACGCGCGCGCCTATGCGGTGCGCGCGCTCGAGTGGAAGCGCGAGCGCGGGCGTGCGCCCGAGGCGACCTCGCAGGATCCCTGGGAGCGCCAACTGGCCGAGGGCGTGGCAGCCTTGGCCCGCTACCGCGCAAAGGCGGCCGCCGCCAATGGCTGACATGACCGACGACGAGCTGCTGGCCGAACTGGGCATCGACCTGACGCCCAAGAAGGTCCGCGCCCGAACCCCGCGCGAGGAGCGCGTCATCGCCGGGTTCGAGGATATCGTGAAGTTCCGCGAGGAACATGGCCGCCCACCTCGGCACGGCGAGGATCGCGACATCTTCGAACGCCTCTATGCCGTGCGTCTCGATCGCCTGCGCGCGCTGGATGAGTATCACGCGCTGCTCGCCGAGTTCGACCGCTACGGCCTGCTGGCGGCGTCCGTGGATGGCACACCGGCCGAACAGCTCGACGACGATGCGCTGTTGGCGGAACTCGGCATCGACGATGGCGCCGCGGACGATATCACCCGGCTGCGCAACGTGCGCTCCAGCGAGGAACGCAAGGCGGCGGAGGACATCGCCAGCGCCAAGCGGTGCGAGGACTTTGCGAGCTTCAAGCCGCTGTTCGACCGGGTCGAGGCCGATCTGGCCTCGGGCGCACGCACCAGCCGCCCCTTCGTGCGCGACCTCGGTCTGTCCAAGGCCGAGATCCTGCCCGGCGAATTCTTCATCCTGGCGGGCCAGATCGCCTATGTCGCCGAGGCCGGGGAGCCGATCAAGGCGCCGAACGGAGAGACCGACGCCCGGCTGCGCGTGATCTACTCCAACGGCACCGAAAGCGACCTGCTGCTCCGCTCGCTTCAGCGCGCGCTGTACAAGGACGTAGGCGGCCGCCGCATCAGCGAACCCAGCGCCGGCCCGCTGTTTGCGGAAGCCCGCACCCCCTATACGCCACCCGATCCCGCGCCGGAGGACGAGCCCGAACAGCTCGCCAGCGGCACGCTCTACGTCCTACGCAGCCGGTCGACTCACCCGACCGTGGCCGCGCACCGCGACCTGGTTCACAAGATCGGCATCACCGGCGGATCGGTCGAGGCCCGCATCGCCGCCGCCCGCGACGATGCCACCTTCCTGCTGGCCGATGTCGACATCATCGCGACCTACAAGCTCTACGACATCCCCAGCCGCACCCGACTGGAAAGTCTGATCCACCGCGTGCTCGACCGGGTGCGCTTCGACGCCCAGATCCCCGACCGCTTCGGCAAGCTGGTCCGCCCCCGCGAATGGTTCATGGTCCCCCTCCCGATCATCGACGAAATCGTCCAGCGCATCGGCAACGGAACGCTGCAGGACATGGTCTATGACCCGAAAAAGGCGGCGCTGGTGCCGCACGAATAAGGGGCGCGGCGCGACTTTCCTTTTCCCCTTGTGGGAGAAGAACGCCGGGACGGTCATGCCCAACCTCCTTTTCCCCTCGTGGGAGAAGTGTGCCGGGTCGGTCATGCCCAACAACCTCCTTCTCCCCCCGTGGGAGAAGGAAGGGGCCCGCTGCCGCAGGCAGTGGGAAGGATGAGGGGGATGAACTGAGTTGAGACGCGCGCGTTCGCAAACTCCCCCTCACCCTTCCGCCGGCTCCGCCGGCTCCCTCCCTCTCCCACAGGGGGAGAGGGAATTTGGACCGCACCAATCTCCTTCTCCCCCTGTGGGAGAAGAGTGCCGGGTCGGTTATGCCCCCGGCATGACCTGAATAGCGCGGGGCGCTGTTCACCCGGCACTGGGCCCGCTCGCGAAGCGAGTGGGAAGGATGAGGGGGACGCTCGAAGAAGCCCCCCTCACAACTCCTCCCACCGCCGCCGCACCGCGCCTCCGCGCCCCGCCCCCATCCGCGCCGCCTCCTCCACCCACGCCACCACCGCGTCCATCTCCCGCCGCAGCGCCGCCTCGCCGTGCATGCGCCACTCCTCCGCGCTCACCCGCACCGAAGCGACCCGGCCGTCCGCCAGCGTGAAGTCCGCCGCCACGCCGCCGTCCGCCTCGCCCGCCGCGTCCAACGCCTGGCGCACATTCCTCAGCGCCGGCATCAGTCGCGCAGCTCCGCATACCGATCATACCACCCCCCCGGCGGGATCAGGCTGGCGGGGTCCAGCCGGTGGGGGGTGCGGGGCAGGACCGGCATCGCGAAGGTGCACGCCAGCGCGTCCGCATCGTCGGGCGATGCCAGCCCGCGCGCCTTCATATGCGCTTTCTTCTCCAGCTGGATCGCGGTCTCGCCCGCGCCATAGCCATATTCGACCCCGGTCAGATCGTCCTCGACCGCCTGTTCGTCGGGGATGCATCCGCCCGCGGCCAGCCAGGCGCGCATCGACGACCAGATTTCCGAGCGCTTGTTCGCGGTCGCGATCCGCACGCCGGCTGCCCATTCCACCGTCCCGCCGGCGCCGCCGAAATTGACCTCGAACACCGTCTTCAGCCCCAGCTGGCGCAGCCGGTCGATCACGCCGCCGCCGATGTTGCCGACATCGACGAAGATCGCGTCGGGGCGCCAGCGCTGCGCCTCGGCGGCGATCTCGCCGGCCAGCGTCATGCTGTCGACCTGGTGCCATCGCCGCCACGGCCGGCTGCGCGCATCGCGGCCGCATCGGATCGCCAGCGTCGAGTGATCGTCGCCGAACCGCGCGCAATCGACGCCGAAGACCAGAGGCTCGCTGGCCAGCGGCATCGGCAGCGGCCGGGTCCGCGCCTCGCGCGCCAGCGCGGCGGGGATGAACTGCATCGACGATGCGCTGGGGAACTGGCCCAGCACGCGCACCTTCACGATGTCGCTGTCCGCGCCATAGGTGCGCACCATCTCGTCGAGATAGGGCTTGTTGGTGCCCTCCACCGTGCGGCTGTCGATCGCGGCGGCGTTCCACAAATGGCGGTACCGGCCGAAACATTCGCGGAACCGCCCGCTATTCTGCGTCGGGTTGCCGAACGCGATCCAGAGGATCTCGGTCCCCTCGTCGGTCAGCGCCCCCTCGATCACTTCCCACACCTTGTCGGCGATGCTCGAGCTTTCGTCGGTGATGATGACGATGCGCTTGCCCTGATTGTGCAGGCCCGCAAACGCCTCGGTATTGTGCTCGCTCCAGGTGACGGCGTCGGCGCGCCAGCTTTCCTCATGCCCCTCGGCGCGAGCGAACAGCCCCGACTTGGCGATGCGCCACCAATGGCGGGTGATCGACAAATTGCGCCACTTGACCACTTCGGGCCATGTCTTGGTGCGCAGCTGCGGCTCGGTATTGGCGGTGATGACGATCCGCGTATCCTCGCACGTGTCCAGCCCCCAGCAGATCAGCATCGCGATCAGCGCCGACTTGCCGATGCCGTGACCGCTGGCGCGCACCATCCGGAACGGCGAATGGCGGGTCTCGGGGTTCTCCAGATGGGTTCGGATCGCGCGCATCGCCTCGACCTGCCATGCGCGCGGACCGGTCGCTCCGGCCAGCGGCCCGGTTCCCCAAGGAAAGGCATAGCGGGCATAGCCCAGCGGATCATGGGTGAAGCCGGCGATGTCGCGCGCCAGATCGCCTTCGGGGTCAGCGCGGCTCATCGCTGGCCTCCCCGCCCTGCGCCGCATTCGCCGCCGCGGTGCCGGCCGCGTCCTCCGCGGCACGCCCGGCCGCGACCGTCGCGCGCCGCTCGGCGATCAGCTTCGCCAAATCGATGCGGCCGCCCTCGGCATCGGCATGTTTGAGCAGGGTCGCCTCGCCATAGCGCCGCGGGTCCCATTTCGCGAGCAGCCGCAGCCTCGTGTCGACGCGCAGCTTGGCGCGCTGGATATGGTCGGTCACCGCCACCGGCCCGCCGCTGCCGCGTTCGCGCTCCTTCCAGTCGCCCTCGCTCGCGTCGGCGATCTCCAGCGCTTCCTCGGCCAGCGCGTCATGCCCCTGCATCCGCGCCTGCGCCACGCGCGCGGCAAAGCCCGGATCCGCCTCGATCCAGCGATAGACGATCCAGCGCCCCAGCCCGAGTTCGCGGCACAGCGCGCGCAGCGGCATGCCCTCGCTCAGCCCCTCGAGCAGGCGGATCTCGTCGCTCGCCCCCGGCCGGGTCGAACGGGCGAGGCGCGAGCGCGGGCGGCGCAGCGGGACCATGGCGCGCGGGGCTGCGTCCGCCGCGCCGTCCGGGCGATCCTCTGCCCCACTCATGCCACTGCCTCCCGGCGCGGGCGGCGATGCGCGGTGCGCGCCACCGTCCGCCCCGCCACGGTGCGGGCCAGCGCGTTGCTCAGCTCGCGAAACTCGGGGTCGTTCCGCCGCATCCGCCGCGCGGCATTGTACCCGCGCACCACCACCGAATGGTCGCGGTTGATCGCGCGGCCGATCTGCTCATAGGTCGCGCCCAGATAGTCGCGCGCCGCCCAGGCGACGGCATGGCGCTGTCCGACCAGGATCTCGCCGCGCCCGGGGGAGCGCAGCAGGGCGACGCCCTCGCTGCATCCCGCGGCGGCGAAGACCAGCCGGCTGAGTTCGATCGGCACATTGGCGACCTGCGCCAGTGCCTCGGGGCTTTCGTTGCGGTCGATCATGTCACTGGTCCTCGTTCGGAAGGTCGTTGATGTCGGGGGTGGCGGCCGCGGCGATCCGATCGCGCAGCCAGTCGGGCACGGCCGGGCGCGGCGGCCGGGCACCAGGCGCGGGCACGTCCAGCCCCAGCGCCTCGATGATCCGCCGCGCCTGTGCCGGGGTGCAGCGCGGCTCGGCCGGCAGCGCCGCCCCGCGCATCCGGGCAAGCGCGCCGGTCACGCGCTGGCGATCGGCCCGGCGGATCCGCCACAGCGGCTCGGCGGTCTCGAGGATCGCGGGCACGATCTGCGACGGATGCGTGCATCGCCGCCGCGCCGCCTGCGCCCCCGCCGCCAGCAGGTCGGCGGGAATGCCCTGAAGCGTGCCCCAGGCGGCGATCAGCCATTCGCGGCGATCCTCCTCGGCCATGCCGGACGGTGCGCACAGCATCAGGCACGCGGTCAGCTCGCGCCGGAAATCGGTCGGCCCCGCGGGCGCCAGCCGCCCCTCCGCCTCGCTCAGCGCCGCCTCGGCCAGCGGGATCATCGCCGCGTCACCCGCCGCCATCCGTTCCGGCACCAAAGACAGCAAGCGCCGCAGCCGCGGTGCGGCCGAGCTCGGGCTCGCGGCCGGCATGGCGGCCCTGGTGGCGGGCGCGGCGCGGGGTGCCGTGGATGGGCCGGTGGGGAAAGCGTTGGGCATGTCCATGGCCCGTGTCCTCATGTTCGAGTGGATCGACGATCGTTGCCCAGCCGCGCTCGGCCGAGGCGAGCACCAGCCGCCCGGGCGGCCATTCGGCGCAGGCGAATTTGGCGATCAGCCTGAGCTGATGGGCGTATGCAGCCTCGTTGTTCGCCAGCTGCTTGCGCCGGCGACAGGCGAGGAAATCCCGCCAATGCGCCGGCTCCACGCCGGGCGGGCACGACCACAGCCGCGGCGGCTCGGGCGGTGGCGGCGGTGCTGGCGGTGGCGGCGGAGGTGCGGGTGCCGGGGGTGCTGACGGCGGCGGTGGAGCTTCCGGCTCGGCTTCGCTCAGCCCCTCCCCGTCCCCCGAACCGGCCTCGCACGCAGGCGCGTCCGTGTGTGTATCCGCGGGGTTGGGGTTAATTTTGGGGGTCTGGGGGGCTTTATCAGGGGAAGGGGGTGCGTCCGGGACTGTCCCGTCCCCGTACCGTCCCTGTCCCGTCCCTGTCCCGTCCCCGTCCCGTCCCTGTCCCGTCCCCGCGGCGTCGCCCGGGCGCGCGTCGTCATAGCCAAGGTCGAGCTGCCCCGCCTCGCCGCCGCGCTGCCGCGTGCGATAGCGCCGCTTACGCTCCCGCTCGGCCGTCCGCCGGCGCTCCGACGCATCGTCGCGCGCAACGAGCGCCTCGACGGCGATCGCAATCGCCTCCGGCGTCGCCCCGGCATCGCTCATGGCCCGCACCAGCGCCGCGACGGTCATGCGCCGCCTCCACGAATGAGCGGGCGGAGTTTGCTCGCACAAAGACACGAAGCCACGAAGAAGGCGCCAACGCCCGGCCCGAGGCGCAAAAACGCCACCGCAAGAGCCGAACCCGACCCACCCCTGCCCCCTCCCTTCCAGGGAGGGGAACCCGCTCCCGCGACCCCCGGCTCACGCCGCCCGGCGGTGAGCGCGCAACGACGCAGCGACGCCCCGACCGGCTCCCCTCCCTGGCAAGGGAGGGGCTGGGGGTGGGTCGGCCGCGGCAGAAGCGCAACGGTAGAACCCCCAAATCCTCTCCCGGAGGGAGAGGGGGACCAGCCGCAGGCTGGTGGAGAGGGAGTTGCCCCACACGACCCGCTGCGTGCGCGGACACCCCCTCTCCACCCCGCCCTGCGGGCGCGGTTCCCCTCTCCCTCCGGGAGAGGAATAAAGGCGCGGATACCCCTCACGCCGCCTGCCACCCCAGGTCGCGGCGGATCTTGCCCCACAGCTGCCACACCCAGCCGTCGTCGATGCCGTTGGCCTTGCCCCAGCCGGTGATCGACCCGCCCTCGGCGACATGCGCCGCCAGCGCGGCCTTTTGCGCCTCGACCTTGGCCCGCGCCGCCGCGCTGCGCGTGCCGGGGCGCGCCACGGATTTATCCGTCATCGCGAGCCCGCTCATGCTGCCACGCTCCCCGGCACCACACCGCTCCACACCGCATCGGGATGGCCGCACACCACCCGTCCACAGCGCGCGCATGCCGCTCGCGGTGCGTGTCCCGGGCGCGACGGTGCATCGCTCCGCCCCTGCCCGGCGCTGCCCGCCACACTGCGCTTTCCCATGTCCGACATGCTCTTCCTCACTCCGTTCGACGGAATAATCCGTCCACCTGCCGCCCCGAGCGGGGCCGATCGCGCCTTCCCGGCGGTTCACTGCACAATGGCGCTTGTGCCGGACACATCCGTCATGCAATGCACAGTCCATGGCGAACCAACTCGATCTCGATCGGATCAGGGCAGTGCTGGCTGCGGCCACCGGGCCCTCGGGCGGATATTCCCAGCGCGGCCTGTCCGCCGCCGCGGGCGAGGGACGCGACTGCGTCGGCGACATCCTCAACGGCCGCAACCGCAACCCGACGATCAAGGTGCTGACCAACCTGGCGCGCGCGCTGGGCGGCGACCTGTCGATCTTCGGCCTGGCCGATGCGCCTGCCCCCGCCCGCCGTGCCGGCGATGCCGGCGTGCCTAGTGAAGACGATCTGATCGCGGCGCTGCTCGCGCTGCTGCCGGATATGCCGAGGGGATCGCCGGACAAACGCGCGCGATTTCTCGGCGAAGGCGTTGCACGCATTCTGAAGCTTCCTCGATCTCGGCCAGCCACCAAAGCTGAGCCGGCGCAGCCGTCCGCTGACGCAGCAACCGTTCCTCCTCGCGCAGCCACCAGCCGAGCTTGATATTCGCGATCGCGCACGCGCGAACGCACCGGACACATCCCGCCTCGCACGCCGGTTCGCTCAGGATCGTGTCGTCACCGCCCATGCGACTCGCCTCACTTGTTCTTTCTTTGTTCCTTATCGTAGGAAATTTCCTACATGGCAAGCAAAGCGTGCAGACCGCGCCCTCGCGAACGCGATTTCGCCCCTCGAATTAGTGGGTCCGAAATGGACGGACGCGCTGCATCCCGACGCTGCGCAGTGATCCGGGGTCGGCGCGATCGGCTCCGGGGTTCTCAGCCGCGCCCGGCAGGAGTCCTAGTCCTGAGCGGCGTAGCGGTCCGAAGGTGCACGCCCCTCGCGATCCTCTGCCGCGGCGCGGCGGTCGCGCGGATCGGGGACCGGGCGGGAGTCGCCCGATGCGGCGACCTCGTCGGGATCGGGCGCGTCGAAACGCTGGTCCTCGCGCGCAGGCGTCACTGCGTCCGACAGCGCGTCACGGGTCGATCCGGCACGATCCTGCACCGCGTCCACGCTGCCCAGCTCGTCATAGACCGGCGCCTGCCACTCGTCCTCACCCAGCCAGGCGACGCTGCTGTCCACCGCCGGCACCGCCTCGACCGGCGCGCTGTCGGCGGCATAGGTCGCGACCGGCGCATTACCTGGGGTGATGAAGGGCGCCGCGGGCATCGGCTCGGGCCTGGGCTCGTCCCACGCCGCGGCGACCGGCGCAGCGGTGTAGAAACCGAAGCTGCCGCCATCGGCAAAGGTCGCCAGGCTGATCCCCGCCGCCGCCGCGAGTGCCAGCGTGGTGCCGCCCGCGGCATAGAGTTTCATGCGTGAGGGACGCTTTGCCATGAGCTGCAAAACGGACGGCGGGCGGCTGCGTTCCCGACGGGTGGCGGACCGCATCAGCACGCCTGTGTTCCGGCGCAGGCCGGAACCCAGTTGGGCAGTTCCCGGCTGTCGCGAAACCTCGCGCGCACCGTAGCTGGGCTCCGGCCTGCGCCGGAGCACGGGCGAACGAGATGCCGTTCCCTGCCGAAAGAACTGGCGCAGTCAGCCACGCCCAATCCTCGCGCAATGCACAGCCCCGATCTTGTGTGACGGATATATCCGCCATACATGAGCCGCACCCCCTCAATCTCATGGAGCCGCCATGCCGCGCCCGGTCGCCCTGCCCCGCTGGACCCGCACGCCGCAGGCGCGTGCGCTGCTCGCGCGCATTGCCGCCGCCCCGCCCGAACTGCGCACGATCCGGCTCGAGCCGCATCATCGCTGGACCCGCGACGAGTGGCTGCGCGAATATGACCGCAACGACGACCGGGTCGATGCGCTGCGCCGCCTGCGCGCCGCCGCCTTCACCGCCGCCCAAGCACAAGGCGGCCGCCCGGCGGCGCTAGCGTTCGCCGCCGGCCCGGACCTGGACAGCGTGATCGCCGCCACGCTTGCCGGCCGCACGGCCGCGGAGGCGCGCATATGAGCCGCCACGATCCCGATCCCGACGCCCGCATCGCCGCGCTGCTGATGCAGGTCGATGCCAGCCTGGATCGCTCGCGCGACTGGATCGCGGCGCGGGGCACAACCCCGCCGCGCAATGCTCAGTCCCCACGCTCCACGCCGATCGCCACTGCCGCGTCGTGAACCGTCAGCCTGGTCCAGATGCCGTCGCGGACCAGGTGCATCACGCTCCCGCGCCCCTGCATCAGCGAGGTGCTGCCGCCCGCCGCGGGTAATTCGATACGCCCCAGTTCGCGGCTCGACCGGCGATCCAGCCTGACCAATGTCATGCGGTTCACGTCGTCGCCATAGCCGCCGCCCAGCAGCACGAGGTCGTCCTTCACCGCGATCGCGCTGGCGCCCGCGACCTGGTTCGACCAGAAGGCCGACTTGCCGTCGCGGACCCGGACGATCGGAAAGTCCGAATAATAACAGGCCCATAGATCGGTGCCGGACAGCGTCATCGCATAGGCATCGTCGATCCGCCTGCCCTCGGCCACCTGAGCGTTGAACGACCAGCGCGGCGTGCCCGCGGCATCGAATTGCACGATCCCGCCGCTCGACACCGGCCAGCTTCCGTCCTTGTTCCGGTCGCCGAACACGCCTTCATCGAAATAGCCGACCCAGATCGTGCCGTCCGGCGAGCATGACAGGCCCTGGATCCCGTCGCCCAGCGCCATCCTCTGCTCGATCCGCCCGTCGGCGGCATGGATCCGCACGTTCTTCTCGCCCGGATCGGCGCGCGATCCGGCGACCAGCCACCGGCCGTCCGCCGTTCGGTCGACAAAGGGGTGCGCGATCGACGGCACGGTGACCCCATCGCTCTCCGCGGTCCCGTCGAAGATCGACAGCCGCAGGTCGCCGTCCCACAGCGGCGGCGGCGGAGAGGGTCGCCACCGATCGCCGGCGTTCACTGCCTCCCACCAGCGCGCCTGTTCGGCGTGAACATCCCTGCGCGTGCGGATCAGCGCCAGCCGTCGATCGACCAGCGCGGCATAGCCATAGTCGAACCACCCCTTGGGCGTCGGCGGCAGCGGGATGGTCTCGGCGATGGTCTCGAGTGCGATCATCGCCCGAGGCTGGCAGCTGCGTGTGGCGCGCGCAAGCGAGTGGAGGATTGCAGTCTCCGCCCGCCCGTCGCCGATGGCATCCCCCGCGCAAATCGGGCACAAGCGCGGCCATGTCGGGGGAAGCATCGTCCAGCGGTCCAGCATGTGCGCGGTGCCCCGCGGCGCCGCGTGCGGGCGGGCGCTGAGGCGTGGCGCCGGCGGGGGCCGATCCCGATGCACCGCTGGTCGCCGCCGCGATCGCCGGCGACCGCCATGCCTTTTCCCGGCTGATCGAGCGTCATTACGATCGCATCCACGGCCTGGCGTGGCAGCTGACCGGATCGCGCGCCGATGCCGAGGATGTCGCGCAGGATGTGTGCTGTGCGCTGGTCGAGCGGATCGGCGGCTTTCGCGGCGAGGCGAAATTCTCGACCTGGCTGTGCGGCATCACCGTCAACGCCTGCCGCGACCTGCACCGCCGCCGGCGCAGCCGGGGCGGATTGCTCGACCGGCTGGGCGTGCTGGCGCGGCTGGGCAAGGGGCCGGACGGGCGCGAACTGCACGACGCGATGTGGCTGAAAAGCGCCATCGCCGGCCTGCCCGCGGCATATCGCGAGGCGGTGGTGCTGGTCGCGGGCGAGCAGCTGACGCACGCCGAGGCGGCGACGATCCTGGGGGTGTCGGAGGGCACCGTGTCCTGGCGCCTGCACGAGGCGCGCAAGCTGCTGGCGGGGAAGGACGAGGGGTAGCGGATTCGGGCGGTCACCGCGCCCCTGCTTAGTTTCTGCGCAAGCAGCTCTGGCGCACTCGTTTGTGGAGGCCGGGCTGAGATTTCGCACAAAGACACAAAGGCACAAAGGGTCGCCGATCGATCCTGACTGCTGCGCGTGCTGCGGCTCCGGGTGCTCAGACGCAAAGGCTCGCAGCCACCTACGCTCCGGGATCTGCCGCCCGGTGGATGCCAGCACTGCAGCCGGCATGACGGGGGATGAAGGGGGGACCGCGTCCCACTCTACCCGTCGCGAACCGGGGCGCGCAGCCGCCCGGCCGCACAGGCGTGTATTGACGCCGTCGCTATTCGCTGCGCGCCGTGCCGCTGCGCTTCTCGCCGACGGTGGCGGCGGCATAGGTCAGACCGCCCGCGACGATCCAGGGCAGGCCATAGAAGAGCATGAAGAACTCGAAGGACTGCCAGTCTTCGAACATCCAGAGCGGCTTTACGAAGAAGCCCAGCGTGATGGGGAACAACATCGTCGCCGGGGCCATCACCAGCGCGACGGCCAGGGTGACCATCCACCGATTCTGCGGACGATCGCGCGCGGCATCCCAAAGCAGCGAGACCAGGCGGCGTGAACTCGGCATGGTGATGGATTGCCTCAAGCGGGCCGGAGACTCAACAGCGATGACGATCCGGTAGCCGCCATTCTCCGAACCTGAACTTGGGACAAACCTGGAGTAGTCGGTCCTGCGAACAGCCGACCGCGAGCCTCTGCCGTCCGATCGGGCACGTGCTGATTGACCGCCGCGGCGGCGCCGTTACGCTCCGATCACACGCTGGAGGGGGCTGACATGGGAAATTTCGCGATGCCTGGCCTGATGGCGGCATTGTCCGTCGCGGCGGTCCAGACCGAAGCGGGCGGCTGGACGATCGAGTCGGCCAGCGCCGGTCGCGGCGAGGTGCTGTCGCTCCAACTGGGCTCCGGGCAATCCTATCGCTTCGAATGCACCGCCAGCGACGTGATCGTCACCCAGACGGCTGTCACAAAGCTTCTCGATCTGAAGGGCGAGAAGATTGGCGACGGGCCAGACGCCGCGATGCCCGAGGGCGCAGCGAAGATGGGCATGATGGCGATGGGACAATCCGTGATGGAAGCCGGAGAAGGCATGGAGTTGCTTCCGGCACAGGCGGTAAAGAATTCGGCCGGTGGATGGGACCTGACGATCCGACTGGCGAAGAACGACAAACGGCTGACCGTCGTCCCGAGGAGCGATATGATCGCGCTTTTCACCACCGGGCAGAGCGGCGGCATTTCGCTAACGCTGCGCGACCGAACAATCTGGTCACGGTTCCTGAAACGCTGCCGGACTGAGAGCTGAGGCGCAGCATAGTCCGATGCGATGCCTCCGGTTCGTCCAATTCGCGCTTCTTCTGGCGCTGACCGCTGCCCCCGCGGTGCAGGCCCGGTCCGATCCCGCGCCGTCACCTCCCGCCGGGCGGATGCTCCACAGCTGCGTCCCCGGGCCATGGATCCTGTTCTTTCCGCGCAACTCGGCGAAGCTGGACCCGGCCGCGCGGGCCGCGCTGGACGAGGTGGTCCGGGCGTGGCGGGAAAAGCCATGCGGCGCCATCGCCATCCTGATCGGCGGACATGCCGACCCCGGCGAGAGGCGCAGGCTGGATGCGCGGCGGGCGCGGGCGGTGCGCGACTATGTTCGCCGGCGCGGTTTCCCGGCCCGCAACATAGCGGTGGAGACGATGGGCACCACTCAACCGCGGGTGGCGGCGCCCGCCGGTGTCGAGGAGCCGCAGAACCAGCGCGTCGAGGTCGTGGCCGGTCCGCCATGGGACTGACTGCCGGTGGTCGTGGCGTGCGGGGTGGGTCCGGCGGATGCCCTGGACGATCTCCGCTCCGGGATGTGCCGCTCGGTAGGGGCCGGCACTTGGGGCTATAAGACTTGCGCTGTGCCCCACCGCTAATCCCCGGGACAATCGCGCCTAGGTCTCACAACCGCGTCCGTTGCCACATCCGTGTTCCGGCGAAGGCCGGAACCCAGTCGGGATAGCCCATTGGCTCCCGCGAAACCTCGTGCACGCCGGAGCTGGGCTCCGGCCTTCGCCGGAGCACGGGGTGGTATGAGCCGATGCGAGTCCACCCCCTCACCCCAGCGTCAGGTAGATCTCCGCCTCGATCACCCAGTCCGCGCCTAGCCTGCGCCATTTCGCGGTGTAGCTGCCATGGGCCAGCACCGTGCCGGAGGTGGTGACGCCCTGCCAGTGGCCGTGTTCCAGTGCCATCGGGCCGGCGGGGCTTGGTTCGATGCGGTCGGGGGTACGGGTGTAGGTGGTGGGGTCGGGTGCGGCGAATTCGCGTTTCCATGCCTGGAGCTGCGCCTTGCGGCCGGACAGCAGCGCGCTGTCGGTGCCGGCGATCAGGACCGCCTGAGGGGCGAGGATCGAGCCGATCGCCGGCAGGTCGCGCTCGGCCAGGGCGCGGTTGAAGGCGGCGCGGCGCAGGCGGATGGCCAGGTCGGTTGCGGTGTCGATGGGCGCGGTCATCGCCGTGCTGTGCCAGAAATGGCCGGCGGCTTCACCTGTCCGGACGGGCGCGGCGCAACCGGCGGCGCGGTCGCCGCGTTGAGGCGGCCAAACCGGAACAGGAGTGGACGATGGCAACGCAGCTCAAGAAGGGCGACAAGGTCAGCTGGAAGAGTCACGGCGGCACCGCGCATGGCAAGGTGGTCAAGAAGGTCACCTCGCCCACCACGATCAAGGGTCACAAGGTCGCCGCGTCCAAGGACAATCCCGAATATGTCGTCGAGACGAGCGAGGGCAAGCGCGCGGCGCACAAGCCCGGCGCGCTGAAGAAGGACTGAGCGTGGCGGACGACAGCTTCACCCCGACGCTGCGCATGGCGTCGGCGGCGCGGCGCGGGCTCAGGCTGCGCGAGAAGTTCGGGCGCGGCGGAACCGATGTCGGCGTCGCCCGGGCAAGGCAGCTGGCGAACCGCGACGCGGTGTCGGCGAAGGACGTGCGGTCGATGCACAGCTTCTTCGCGCGGCATGAGGTCGACAAGAATGCGAAGACGCACGAGTGGGGATCGGACCGCGATCCCTCGGCCGGGTTCATCGCCTGGCTGCTGTGGGGCGGCGATGCGGGCAAGGCCTGGGCCGATGCCAAGGTGAAGACGCTCGACGCTTGAGCGCCGTTCGAGGATGCGCCTCTCGGCGCATTGCGGCACCGTCTGGAAAATCGCCCCTTCGCGATTTTCCAAGCAATGTCCCTATCAGGCGGCCAGTTCGTACAGCCGCCGGTCCCAATCCTCGATCCGCCCGGTCTCGAGCCGCTTGAGCGCCAGCGCGCGCCAGCCGGGCGTCAGCGGGTCGAGCGCGGCCATCGCCGCCCATTCGCCGCGGTCCTGATCGGCGCCATAGAGTGCGCGCGACAGGCGGTCGATCGTCCAGCCGGGCGCGCGGCGGTCGATCCGGGTCAGCACCGCGTCGGGCGCGACCCGGCCGCCCTCGATCACCCGGTAATACCAGCCGGTCCGACCGCTGTCCTGAACGCGGCGCGACATGCCGGGCACGGCGAAGCGGCGGTTGAGCTTCCAGCAGGGCTGCCGCCCCTGGCTGACCTCGATCACCGCCTGGCCCAGGCGAAAGACGTCGCCCACCGCCACCTCGCGCTCGGTCAGGCCGAGCGTCGACAGGTTCTCGCCGAACGCACCGGGCGCGGCCAGCAGCGCTTTGGCGCCGATCTCGTCGGCCCAGCCCGCATAATGGTCGAACGGATAGTGATGCAGCGCCTTTTCCGGCCCGCCATGGTGGCGCAGGTCGCCCTGCTCGTCGCCGACCAGCCCGTCCTCGCGCAGCATCAGCGGCGCCGCGGCGGGCGCCTTGGCGATGCCGCTGGTCACCCCGCCCGCCCCCAGCGCCGCGACGCGACCGGTCAGCAGCGCGCGCAGCGGGATCGGCGGCAGGTCGTGGGCCCTATTCATGCCCATCAGCATGCGTCGCACCGGCAGCCGCTGGCAATGCGGGATTGCCACAGGCACAGACCCGCGGCGAGATGCGGGCTGACGATGGCGCAAACCCCGAAGCTGGGCTAAGCCGCCTGACGCGCGACCGACAGCGTTGGTCGAGCGTCGCGAAACCCGCGGGGGGTGACGTGCATTATCTCCAGTCGGACCGCGGGTGACCTTCGCGCCGAATGTGGAAACGGATGGAAAGCCGCAGCGTGCAGCAGGACGAGACGGACGAACAGCGCGAGTTCGAAGGGGGCGGCCAGAGCTCGGGGATTCCGGCGGGCGACGCACTGACCGAGCGCGAGGGCGAGCCGACCGCGGGCCGCGCGCGGCGCCACTGGCGCGAGAGCGTGATCACCAGGCCGGGTCTCGACGACCGCAGCGACGTGTTCTTCGCCGCGATCGAGATGACGCGGATGCCGATGATCCTGACCGACCCCAATCAGGACGACAATCCGATCGCCTTCGCCAACAAGGCGTTTCTCGACCTGACCGGTTACGAGGAAAGCGAGGTGCTGGGTCGCAACTGCCGCTTCCTCCAGGGCGCACAGACCGACCGCGAGCAGGTGACCGAGCTGCGCGAAGCGATCGCGCGGCGCGAATCGATCGCGCTCGAGATCCTGAACTACAAGCGCGACGGATCGCCCTTCTGGAACGCGGTGTTCATCGGCCCGGTCTATGACACCAGCGGCAACCTCCTCTATTTCTTCGCCAGCCAGCTGGACGTCAGCCGCCGTCGCGAGAGCGAGCAGGCCTTCCAGCAGGCACAGAAGATGGAGGCGATCGGCCAGCTGACCGCCGGGCTGGCGCACGATTTCAACAATCTGCTCCAGGTGATCAACGGCAATCTCGAATTGCTGTCGGCGCGCGCCGAGGACGAGCGTCAGCTTGCCTATCTCGCGCGGGCGCGCGGCGCGGCCGAGCGCGGCGCGAAGCTGACCGGCCAGCTGCTCGCCTTTGCCCGCAAGACGCGGCTGGCGCCGGTGCCGGTCGATGTCGGCGCGTGCATCACCAATTTCGTCGACATGCTGGAAAGCTCGCTGGGCCGTGCGGTCGAGCTGCACCTCAGCCTGCGCCGCGGCCTGCCGGCGGCGGTGGTCGATGTCGAGCAGCTGGAAATGGCGATCCTGAACATCGCGCTGAACGCCCGCGATGCGATGCCCTCGGGCGGGCTGCTGACCATCGCCACGGGCAAGCTGCACCTGAACGGCGATGCCGCGGCGCGCCAGCTTCCCCCCGGCGACTATGTAACGATCGAGCTGACCGACGAGGGCGAAGGCATGGCGCCCCATGTCGCCGAACGCGCGGTCGAGCCCTTCTTCACAACCAAGGCGACCGGCAAGGGCACCGGCCTTGGCCTAGCCATGGCCAGCGGCTTCGTCCAGCAATCGCGCGGTCGGCTGGAGATCGACAGCATTGTCGGCAAGGGCACGACGGTGCGGATGCTGTTCCCGATCGCCACCGCCGACGAGCGCGCGGCGGGGATCCACGCCCCCACCCACGCGGCGGCGCATCAGGAAACCAGGCCGGTGACCGGCGCGCATATCCTGGTGGTCGAGGACAGCCCCGACGTGCTGACGCTGGCGCACGACAATCTGGTCGATGCCGGATACCGGGTGACCACCGCCGAGAGCGGCGACCTGGGACTGAAGGCGTTCGAGCGGCTGCGCGAGAGCGACCCGGTCGACCTGCTGTTCACCGACCTGGTCATGCCGGGCAGCATGAACGGCATCCGCCTGGCCGAGGCGGTGGCGGCGATCGACCCCGATCTGCCGGTGCTGATGACCACCGGCTATAATGAGGAGCTGGTGGCCGACGGACCGCACCGGCTGGGCCATGACGTGCTGGGCAAGCCGTACCGCAAGGCCGAACTGCTCGACCGGGTGGCGCAGGCACTGGCCAATCGCCGCTCGGGCACCGAGAGGCGCAACGCATCGGAATTCGGCGCGGCGCAGGAATAGGCGGGGTCCGCGCGCGAATTTCGGCGCTGATTGATGCGAGCACCGACCCGGGCCGAACCGATGCCAGGCAATCCGTCTCGACCCTCAATGCGATCCGGGAGCTGGTGAGCTTGTCACGGGATAAGGCGCTTGATGAAGCCTTTCAGGCGGCTGAGGCCAGCACGTCGTTCGAGGCGCACCTCGCGTTCAAGGAGCAGCTGCTGGCTGCTGGAACCAGCGATGCCATGGCGTATCATTTCGACGCGATCGGCCGCACCGGCAATGCCGATCTGCGCGAAGTGCTTGCGACCTTCTTCCATTGGTGGGGCAAGCCGGCGACGGGCTACCTGCTCGAGCGGCTGCAGACGGAGTCCGAGCCGTTGGTGATCGGCATCGGGCTGCAGATCCTTGGCCGGATGCGAGCACCGGGGACGCTCATGCTGGCGCGCCGACACCTTCACCATTTTGACGATTTCGTCCGCGAAAAGGCGTGCATCGTGCTGGGCTGGTGCGGCCAGGCGACCGACATCCCTCGCCTCGCCCTCCTGCAAAGCGGAGATCCCTGCGTCGCGGTGCGCAAATGGGCGGCCACCCAGCAAGCGCACATCCATGATCGCCTCAAGCGCGTCGAACCGAAAGTCGTGGCCAATCTGCACAGCGCGCTCGAAACCGAATCCCATCCCGACGTGATTGCCATGAACATCCTAGCTGCGGAGATGGTGCTCCGGCGCCGCTTCGGCATGCGGGAAGGCGATAGCGGGGAGTATGACGCTCCAGGCCTTGCAGAGCCGCGGCGCAAGGCCTTGGTGGCGTTACGGAACCGACTGAGGCGACTGGACACCTGCTAGCCTGGGCGGGCGGTACAGCTCCGCCATCGCCGTTGACCCGCGCAACAACCGGCTCCGACCAGCGAGAAGGGCCCCGGTGTGGTGCCGCGGCGCTACCGCCAGTGCGAAGCGAACACCATCGGACCGATCCCGACCGCTCCCCTCCCCGACCAGGGAGGGGCTGGGGGTGGGTCGGCCGGGGGCTGGGCTGGACGGTGCCGCAGGAGCCGACTCCCACCCACCCCTGGCCCCTCCCTTCCAGGGAGGGGAACCTGTTGCGTCCGGCTTGTCGCGGGGTGCTCTTACCGCAGGCGATGCGATGCGCGGCCCGCCGCCTACCGCTCGCGCGAGGGGGAGTTGGGCTGGTCGCCGGTCTTCTGGTCGCCGAGCTGGCCGGTGCCGTGATAGGCCTGTTCGCTCTGGCCGCCGTGGAAGGTGCCGCCCTCGCCCGCTTCCTCCTTGCCGGTGTGCGGGTTGGGATAGGCGCCGCCGCCGGATTCGCCCGGCTGGTCCTTGCCGCGGCGTGAGGCCAGTTCGCCATTGTCGTCGGTGTCGGCGGGCTCGGTGCCCGCGCCGTCGGCCTGCATCGGCTGTTTCGCGTCGGTCATTCTTTGCCTCCTGGGCGCCGGCGCAGGTGCCGGGCGCGAGGGGGTCAGACGCGCCCGGCACGGCGCGGTTCCGCGTTACCGGTGCAACGCCCCACGCAACCTTCGGCGCGCTCGCGACTTAAGCAGCGGCATGGCCGGGCGCCGCGATTGTGCGGGCCGCCCGCCCTCGGAGAGGACCATGCGAGCATTCTATATCGTCGCCCCGATCGCCCTGGCGCTGGCGGGCTGCAACACCGCGGACCGCACCGCGAACGAGGTCAGCAACGCGGCCGATGCGGCGGGCGCCGCGATCCGTGACGGGGCCGAGGATGTCGGCAACACCGCGCGCGACGCGACCGAGGCGGTGGGCAACGGCATCGAGGGTGCGGGCAACGTCATTGCCGCAGCCGAGAATCACGACGGCTGGGTCGGGCGCTGGCGCGGGGTCGAGGGCACCTATCTGGTGATCTCGAAGGCAGCGACGCCCGGCGACTACAAGCTGGAGATGCAATATACGCTGGACGACAAGGGCACTTTCGACGGCAGCTCCACCGGCGACGGCATCGCGTTCCAGCGTCCCGACGGCAACCAGGTGCTGCGCGCCTCGACCGGCGATGCGACCGGCCTGAAATGGCTGGCGGGCAAGAAGGACTGTCTGAAGGTCAAGGACGGCGAGGGCTATTGCCGCGACTGACCGTTAAGCGGGCGGCGGGCCTTGGGGTCCGCCGTCACCGGCGGCGCAGGACCAGCCGGTCGAACAGCCACGACAGCAACGCATAGAGCGCGACCGCCGCAACCGCGAACAGCCAGGGCGGCAGCGGTGGCAGGGACGGACCGATGCTGCCATCCGGCCCCATCCGGTCGCCCATGAACAGCCCCGTCGCCAGATAGAGCGCGAACAGCCAATAGGCGGCGCTGAGCACCCCCTTGGCGATCCAGGCGGCAAGTCCCTTCACCGCGTCGCGGCCGGGATAGCGCGGCGAATCATCGTCTCATAATCCGCTGCCTGGCCGCTGCCATGATGCGGCCGCAGCCCGTGACGCAGGCGATACCAGTCGGCGATGATCGATGCCTGTTGCTCGACCTTGTAGCCGGTCAGGTCGCGCGCCGGATCGATCGCGCCATAATCATAGACCCCGCCCTCGATGAACACGCGGCGGAACTTCAGCCAGACGCCGCGCTGGATCTGCCAGACATGGGCGAGTTCGTGGATCAGCAGCCACATCAGGCTGGGGCTGGCGGAGAAGTCGGCATTGTAGAGCGGCGGCGGGAAATAGACATGGCCGTTGGGCGCCATCGCCGTGTCGTTCGGCTGCCAGAAGGCATATTTGCCGCGGTGGATGCGCACCGTGGTGAAGTCGATGCCGGCGCCGTACATCCAGCGCGCCTCGCGCAGCTCGCCCTGGGTGAGCTCGCGAACGATTTCCTCAGCCATTGATGCCCCTCCGGCGATGGTGCCAGGCGCGGCCGATCAGCGCGAAGCCGAGCACGAAGACCAGCAGCAGTCCGGCAATCGCCAGCCGCGTCGTCTGGGACACCGAGCCGGTGACCGCATCGACCGGATCCGCGCCGGTGATGCTGAAGCACAGCCAGGCAGCGGCAAACCAGTAGAGCGCAGCTGCCAGTGCGGTGCCCAGATATGCCATCGCGGTCGCGCCACCTTTCATCCGCGCAGGGTTCCGGACCCGCGCTAGGGAGTCAATCGCTCACCGCCGAAATGGTTCAGTCTCGGATGTCGGACTGCACCTTGGGCACCACGCCTCCGTCACCCCGGCCGCAGTGCCGGGGTCCACCGGTCGGCACATCCCGGACCGAAGGTCTTGAGGTGTCCGTCGCGCTGGGCCGCTGACACGCGCCACCGCAGGTCCGGGATGGAGGACGGGTGGACCCCGGCACTTTGGCCGGGGTGACGCCGGAATTGAAAGGTTTTAGCCCGGCAGCGCTTGCCCGATCGCCAGGCCGGCGAGGCGCGCGGTTGCCAGCAGCTGATCGAGGCCATGGCCGCTACGGGCTCTCGCGGACAGGCCGGTCATGGTGGTCGTCACGAAATCGGTCAGCCGGTCCGCATCGTCGGGATGGCGCGCGGCGATAAAGGTGCGGATCACCGCCTCCGCGGCGCGGCTGAAACCAAGGGCGGCGTCGCGGGCGTCGGGATCGGCGCAGCGCGTGCCCTCCAACACCATGCAGCCTGCCGCCGCCGGGTCGATCGCGGGATCGGCGGCATAGTGGCGGGCGGCCTGTTCCAGCAGCTTGGCGAGCGCCTCGGCCACCGGGCGATCGGGGCGCAGGATGTCGGCGAGCGGGATTGCGCCGGTTTCGCTCCAGCGATCGAGCACGCGCGAATAGAGCCCGGCCTTGCTGCCGAACGCGGCATAGAAGCTGGGCGGGTTGATCCCCAGCGCGTCGGTGACATCAGCGACGCTGACCGCATCATAGCCGCGGGCGTGGAACAGCGCTTGCGCGGTCGCCACGGCGCCGTCCGGGTCGAACCGGCGCGGCCGGCCGCGCGGGCGAGGATTATTTGTAGTCACGATTACAAAACTCCTTGAACCCGGCATGACTAGTTTTATGTAGCGCTTCCTACATTATTTTTCAAGGAGGCCCCGATGGGCGCGTTTCACGGAAAGACCATTCTCGTTCTAGGCGGCAGCCGGGGGATCGGCGCGGCGATCGTCCGGCGCTTTGCCGCCGATGGCGCGCGGGTGACCTTCACCTATGCCGGATCGCATGACGCGGCGCAGGCGCTGGCGGCGGAAACGGGAAGCACCGCGGTGGTGACCGACAGTGCCGACCGTGACGCGGTGATCGCACGGGTGCGCGAGAGCGGGCCGATCGACGTGCTGGTCGTCAATTCGGGCATCGCGATCTTCGGCGACGCGCTGGACCAGGATCCCGACGCGATCGACCGGCTGCTGCGGATCAACGTCCACACCCCCTATCACGCATCGGTCGAGGCGGCGCGGCAGATGCCCGAGGGCGGGCGGATCATCGTGATGGGATCGGTCAATGGCGACCGCATGCCGGTGCCGGGCATGGCCTCCTATGCGCTCAGCAAGTCGGCGCTGCAGGGACTGGCGCGCGGGCTGGCGCGCGATTTCGGCCCGCGCGGCATCACGATCAACGTGGTCCAGCCCGGCCCGATCAACACCGACGCCAACCCCGCGGACGGCCCGATGCGCGACCTGCTGCACAGCTTCATGGCGATCAAGCGCCACGGCAGCGCGGAGGAAGTGGCCGGCATGGTGGCGTGGCTGGCCGGGCCCGAGGCGGGGTTCGTGACCGGGGCGATGCACACGATCGACGGGGCGTTCGGGGCGTAGGAACCGGCGCTCGACCGGTGCCAGCGGGCGCGGATCGCTCAGCCGATGAACGGCCCCCTGCAACGCCTGCAGAACAGCATCACCTCGGAACCGTCCGGCAGGGACAGGGTACCGACCCGAAGCTGCTCGATCTCCCACGTCCCGACGCTGCCATCAACGAAAAGGACACGACCACTTGCGCGACAGGGCGATCGGTCCAGCGTGGCGTCGGCTGCTTGCGGATCGGTCTGCCTGGCTTTGCTCAAGAACTGGCGGACCTGTTCCTGGGTCAACTGAAATTTCGAGCAGTCGAGGTTATACGGTGCCTCCTCATAGGCCTTGATACCGTTATGCTCGATCATGATTCGCTGTATACGGGGAAGCCGAGTGGGACAAAGTGGTGGGACATACTCGCTGGCCGTCGTGCATTGCCCCGACACCAGTGCTGCGGCGAGTAGAAACATTACCATCGTGCTGTCTTTGCTTCCGTTGGCTGTTTGTATGATAACGTGGGATGTCTATATATCTCTGACATGGATACGTGCAAAGTCTGTGAAATTTCGCGAACCAGCCATTGAAGTGCGGCATTCTGGTCCGCTTGTAACATCTACGTATCTCTTTGCAGATGTGATAAACTCGCCGACAAGCTCAATTCCTATGCTGTCCTTGTTTGACGGATAGCGCAAAGGGAAGCTTTTCTTGAGCTCTAACCTACTGTGGCCTTTAGGATTAAATTTCGCGTATTTTTCATTTCCACCGGCGAGCACCTATTCTCCATCAAGCATCGCGGCTTCAACAGTCCTATATGGTTGGTGTAGTAGAGCAGCGAAGCCGTCTGATAGATGGTGCCATCCTTATCGATTAGAAAATGCGTGCCCAGGGGACGTGTGCGATAGCCAGCGATCGCAGCCTGCGCCGACGAGCCGCCGGTCTGGTGGACGACAATGCCGTGAACCACACCCAGCTTGCCGCTGCCCAACCCCGCGACCAGTTGCAGCTTGACACGAGGATTTAGAACGCGGCCTTCCTTGTCGATGGTAAGCTTAGCGAGCCTTTCATCATTCCGGTTATCATAGCTCACAAATAAAAGAGCCACAACTCAGGTCTGGTCCCGCCACTATTTATTCGGCGATACGCGCGCGGCAGCACCATCGTTCTAACCGCCGTGTCCGCGATCGCGCGGCGGTTGGCTGACATCTCGCGTCCGTGGCAGCGTATTTTATTCGCGTCTCAACGAATGTGCGCCCACCGATCGCCAGCGTCTCACACAATTCTCGCGAAAAATGCCCCTCTATTGCAGTGCCAAACGGTCATCAGTGCGAGCTGGTACACGTAGCATCGTGATGGAGGGGGCTGCCACAGCTGTTGCGAACCCCTCCCCCATTCGCTTGAACCCGGAGCCGCAGGCTCCTGGGGAGGAGAGGGTTGGAAACCGAACGAGCGCGACGTCGTTCGGTCCGTGCAAGGAGAGCGCAATGAACCAGGTGACCGGCGGATGCCTGTGCGGGGCGGTGCGGATCGTGGCGACGGGCCAACCCTACCGCGTCGGCATCTGCCACTGTCTCGATTGCCGCAAGCATCACGGCGCGCTCTTCTATGCCGCGGCGATCTTTGCCGAGGATGCAGTCACCGTCACCGGCGAGACGCGCGCCTATCAGGCGCGGCATTTCTGTGCCGAGTGCGGGTCGTCGCTGTTCGCGCGCTATGGCGACGAGATCGAGGTCCATCTGGGCACGTTCGATGCGCCCGACCGGTTCGTGCCGACCTATGAAAACTGGACGATCCGCCGCGAGGCCTGGCTGCCGCCCTTCGCGCTGACCCATCATTATCCGCGCGACCGCGAGACCAGCGGCCGCAGCGACGACTGAGGGAATGGTTTGAAAAATCGCGAAAGAGCGATTTTCAGGACTGCACCAGCCCGCTCCCCCACCCGACCACCCATATGATACTGCCGTTGGGTGGTCGGGTGGGAGAGCGGGCCGACACCGCAATGCGCCAACAGGCGCATCCCGAAACGCCTATCCCAGCACGTCGGTCATCAGCCGGCGCCAGTTGCCGCCCATGATCTTGTCGACCTCGCGCGCGCGGAAGCCCGATGCCTTCAGCGCGTCGTGGATGCGCTGCATCCGGTCGATGCGGTTCAGTTCGGGGATGACGACATGTTCGGGCGTCCATTCGAAGCCGGCAATGCCCAGGCCGCGCATCGCGCGCCACCATTCCAGATATTCCTGCACGCCCCTGGCATTGTCGTTGTTCAGCTTCACCAGATTGGTCTGGCCGGCCATCGGGAAGTCGTTCGCAACCCCGACCGCGTCGATCCCGCCGACCTTCACGACATGGCGGATATTGGCGATGTAATCGGCGACGGTCGGGACCTTGTTGCGAGTCAGCCAGAAGCTCATCATGAAGATGCCCATCACCCCGCCGCGCCCGGCAATGGCGCGGATCACCTCGTCGGGGGCGCAGCGCGGGTGGTCGACGATCGCGCGCACCGCGCCGTGGCTGAGCGCGATCGGGGTGGTCGACCGCTTTGCCGCCTCGAGCATTGTCGCGTCGGATCCGTGCGACACGTCGGGCAGGATGCGCAGCCGGTTCATCTCGGCCAGCCCCTCGATCCCCAGCGGGGTCAGGCCCGACTGCTTCACCTCCAGCGCGCCGCCGGCAAAGGCGGTGTTGTTATGATGGGTGAACTGCAGGACGCGCAGCCCCTTGGCGTGGAAATGGGCGAGGCGCGACAGGTCGTCGCCGATCATCTCGGTCGACTGGAACTGGAGGAACACCGCGCAGCCCGGGCGCTTGCCGATGTCGCTGCCCTTCAGCGCGACATGGGCATAGGGCGAGTTGGCGAGGCGCGCGACCGCCTTGTCGATCGCCGGATCATTGGCGGCGAAGTTGCGGTGATAACGCGGGACATTGTCGGCATCGCGCACCTCGATGATCTCCGAAATATCGGCGATCATCGCGCCCAGTCCGGCGCGGCGGATGTCGGCCAGATCGTCGGGCAGGAAGCTGAGCGAGTCGAAGAACAGCGGCTCGCTTGCACGCCGATCGCCCGCCGCGCGCGCCGTTCCGACCGAGGCGGCCGCTGCCATCGCGAGCATTGCCGATCGCCGTGTGAACATCGCTCTACCCTTTCGTCGCGCCCCCGCTGGTCCGTTCCGTCTGTGCGAACTGTTGCATAACTGCAACCCCGCCGGGAATAACGACAAGGCTGCAGAAACCCGCAGAAATCCAAGGATATCTGCAGAGTCCAAGGCGTTCAGCGGCTTGGCTACACCTATGGTGCGCGTGCGAACGGCTATCCTCTCCGCACACGACATCCAAAATGGTTGATCTTGGGCCGTCAGTACGCTTGGGGGGCTGCCGTCACGGAAACGTCACGGACATGTTTGCCGGGCAACGCGTAACCACGATCCCCTTGTACGGGGGTCTGTAACGAGTGGAGTAACAATGAAGTATCAGGGACAAACCCGCGGCGCATGGGGACGCGCTGCGTCGCCGGTCGCGCTTGCGCTGGCGCTTTCGCTGGGCGGTGTCGCGCACGCCCAGGACGCCGCACCGACCCAGGCTGAAGACACGCAGGCCGAAGACGGCGGCGTGATCGTCGTCACCGGTTCGCGCATCGCCCGTACCGACCTGACCTCCCCGGTTCCGGTCGCCGTCGTCAGCACCGAGGAAATCCAGCGCACCGGCGCCGCGAACATCCAGGACGTGCTGGCCGAACTGCCGGCCGTGGGCCAGAACATCAGCCGCACCTCGAGCAATTTCTCGACCACCGGCAACGGTCAGGCGACCGTCAACCTGCGCAACCTCGGCTCGTCGCGCACGCTCGTGCTCGTCAACGGCCGTCGTTTCGTCGCGGGCATCCCCGGCACGTCGATCGTCGACCTGAACACCATCCCGACCGACCTGATCAAGCAGGTCGAGGTCGTCACCGGCGGCGCATCGGCACTGTACGGTTCGGAAGCGATCGCGGGTGTGGTCAACTTCATCCTCGACGACGAGTTTCAGGGCCTGCGCCTCCATGGCCAGGCAAACCTGACCGACAAGGGTGACGCAGCGCGTCAGCTGATCTCGGCAGTTGCCGGCACGAGCTTCGCCGATGGCCGCGGCCACATCGTGGTTTCGGGCAGCTATGACCGTGACGAAGGCCTGCGCTCGCGCAACCGCGGCTTCTCGGCCGTCGACAACCCCAACCGCAGCGCGTTCAACGCCCAGGGCCTCTTCAGCCCGGACGGCAGCTTCGCGCCCGGCGCCGGCACGTTCACCTATGATGCCTTCAACAATCTGAAGAACTATCAGAGCGCGAACATCGACGGCTATAACCGCAATGCCGACCGCTATCTGGCGCTGCCGGTCGAGCGTTACCTCGGCTCGGCGATGGGCAAGTTCGAGATTTCGCCCGCGGCCACCGTGTACGGCGAGTTCCAGTATGCTAAGTCGAAGTCGCGCAGCGGCCTCGAGCCCCAGGCGGTTGCCAACACCGACCTGCTCTATGCCGACGGCACCGCGTTCGCCGGTATCCCGATCACCAACCCGTTCATCCCGACGGCGATCCGCAATCAGATGATCGCAGACGGTGTCACCAACCTCGCCTTCCGCCGCCGTTCAAACGACATCTTCGATCGTAGCAACCAGAATGATCGTGAAACCTGGCGCGCCGTCGCTGGTATCCGCGGCGATCTGGGTTCGAACCTGAAGTACGACCTGTACTACACGCACGGCGAAACCCGCGACATCACCCAGTCGGGCACGGTGTTCGGTCCGGAATATGCCAACGCGCTGAACGCGGTTGCCGGTCCCAACGGTCCGGTCTGCTCGATCAACGTCGATGCGAACCCGAACAACAACGACCCGAACTGCGTGCCGATCAACATCTTCGGCTTCAACACCGTTTCGCCGGAAGCGGCTGCATATGTCACGCGCAATGGCACTCGGACTCGCTATGAAGCACGGGTGAAGCAGGACGTGGTGTCGGGCTCGCTGCAGGGCAGCCTGTTCGAACTGCCGGGCGGGCCGCTCAACTTCGCGGTCGGCGGCGAGTATCGCCACGAGCGCAGCACCGAGGACTTTGACGAGGCGACCAACCTGGGCCTGACGCTGGGCAACAAGCTCACCGACACCCGTGGTTCGTACAACGTCAAGGAAGGCTTCGTCGAAGTCGAGGCGCCGATCATCTCGAACCGTCCGTTCTTCTATGCGCTGACGATCCGCGGTGCGGCCCGTTATGCCGACTATTCGACCGTCGGTGGCGTGTGGAGCTGGAACGCCGGTGCGGAATGGGCTCCGATCCGTGACCTGCGCTTCCGCGGCATGTATGCCGAGGCGACCCGCGCCCCGAACATCTCGGAACTGTACTCGGCGCAGAACGAGACCTTCCCGGCAGTGGTCGACCCGTGCGACCAGGGCCGCGGCCTGGGCGACGACGCGCCGACGACCGGCCTGCCGAGCCTGCCTGCAGCCTGTCTCGCCAACCCGGCGATCGCGGCGGCGGTGGCGAATGGCGGCTTCGTCTACTCGACGGCGCAGATCCAGAACGTCAACGGGTTCCTGAGCGGCAATCCGAACCTGCGTGAGGAAACCGCGAAGACGCTGACCCTGGGCGGCGTGTTCCAGCCGAGCTTCGTGCCCGGCCTCAGCCTGACGGTCGATTATTACGACATCAAGGTCGAGAACGCGATCGGCATCATCGGCCAGCAGACGTCGCTGGACGAGTGCATCACCGGTGGTGGCGAAGCGATCTTCTGCAACAGCATCGTCCGCGGTTCGGACGGGTATCTGGTCAGCGTCAATGCGCCGAACCTGAACACCGGTTCGTTCGAGGTGTCGGGCATCGACACTCAGCTGCGCTATGGTCGTGCGATCGGCAGCAATGCGCGGATCGATTTCGATCTGCGCTGGACGCATCTGCTGAAGCAGCAGCAGACCTCGTATGTCGGCGGCCCGGTTCAGGATGAGCTCGGCCAGCTGGACTGCTATGGCTGCGGCCGTCTCGGAACCGGCTTCCGTGACAAGGTCAACGCATCGGCCACCGCACGCTTCGACGGCGTGTCGCTGAACTGGCGCGTGAACTACCTGTCGTCGGTGGTGGACGATCTGACCTCGCCGACGCCGATCCGCACCGGTGCCTTCTGGTATCACGACGCGCAGATCCGGTTCGAGCCGGAATCGAGCCGCAAGTACGCCTTCTACCTCGGCGTCGACAACATGTTCGACAAGAAGCCCCCGATCTTCGGTGACACGAACCTCGTGACCTTCCCGGGCACGCAGACTTCGGCGAACACCTATGATCTGTACGGCCGCATGCTCTACGCAGGTGTCGACTTCCGCTTCTGATCCCACCGATCCGAAGCAGTGAAATGTCCCCCGGGAACGCCAGTCGTTCCCGGGGGATTTTCGTTTGCGGGTGTTAGACGCTGCGCGAGCGAGGCGTCGAAAGAAGACACGCTGCAACCCCGTGCTCCGGCGAAGGCCGGAGCCCAGCCACGGCGACGGAGAGCTTTCGCGAAACTCGAAAGGCTTACCCGACTGGGCTCCGGCCTTCGCCGGAGCACAAGGCAGCCTTACCCATCCAGAACCTCGCGCACCTTGGCAGCCAGCTGATCGATGCCGAAGGGCTTGGACAGGAAGTTGGTGCCGGGATCGAGCACCCCGTCATGGACCACCGCGTCGCGGGTATAGCCGGTGATGAACAGCAATTTGAGGTCCGGGATCCTCGTCAGGGCGATGTCGGCCAGCTGGCGCCCGTTGATGCCCGGCATCACCACGTCGCTGAGCAACAGCGTCGCGCCCTGCCCCGCCTCGATCATCGCCAGCGCTTCCTCGCCGCTGCCGGCATGGACCACGGTATAGCCCAGGTCGCGCAGCGCCTCGACCGCGAACTCGCGCAGCCGCGCCTCGTCCTCGACCAGCAGGATCAGCTCCCCGGCATCGCCGCCCAGCGCCTGGCCCGAGGCGCGGTGGCGCGTGATCGCGGGCGCATCGCCCAGATAGCGCGGCAGGAAGACCTTCACCGTCGTTCCCCGGCCCGGTTCGGACAGGATCTTCACATGGCCGCCCGACTGGCGGACGAAACCGAACACCTGGCTGAGCCCGAGGCCGGTACCCTTGCCCACCGTCTTCGTGGTGAAGAACGGATCGAACGCCTTGGCCAGCACTTCGGGCGACATGCCGATGCCGGTGTCGGTGATCGCGAGCAGGACATATTGCCCCTCGGGCACATCCTCCGCCCGGGCATAGGCCTCGTCGAGATGGGCGTTGCCGCCCTCGATCGTCAGCGTGCCGCCATCGGGCATCGCGTCGCGGGCATTGACCGCGAGATTGACGATCACACTTTCCAGCTGGTTGCTGTCGGCATGGACCTGCCACAGGTTGCCGCCCAGGCTGGTCCTGAGCCGCACCCGCTCGCCCAGCGTGCGCTCCAGCATCTCGGTCAGGCCGGAGATCAGCGTGCCCAGGTCGATCGGTTCGGGATCGAGCGGCGACTGACGCGAAAAGGCGAGCAGCCGCTGGGTCAGCGCCGCGGCGCGGGTGGCGCCGTCCATCGCCGACACCAGATAGCGCGAGACATCGGTATCGCCGCGCTGGAGCTTGCGCTCCATCAGGTCGAGCCCGCCGATCACGATCGCCAGCATGTTGTTGAAATCATGCGCGATGCCGCCGGTCAGCTGGCCGACCGCCTCCATCTTCTGCAGCTGGCGCACCTGGCTCTCGGCCTGCTCACGCCCGGCGGTCTGATGATGCAGCTCGCTTTCCTGCTGCGCGACGCGGCTCTGCAACCCGATCATCGCCTCGCCGCGCTCGACCGCCAGCAGGGTCAGCTCGCCCACTTCGCGGACCAGCGCGATATCGTCCTCGCTCCAGTCGCGCACCTGATCGGAATGAAGGAAAAAGGCCGAATGAAAGCGCTCCGCGCGCCGGATCGGCACGGTCAGTCCGGATCGGACGCCCATCGCCGCGATCGTGTCCAGCCCGCCCAGCGGATCATGCTCGGCGTCGCTATAGCTGATCGCGACGCCGCTTTCCCATGCCTCGGCAATACGCTCGCCGCAGAACTCGACCTCATGCTCGCCCGACAGCGGCGCCATCCGGCTGGAGCTCCACACCGGACCGATGCGGATCCGTCCCCCGGGCAGCGCGCGATAATAGCCGCAGCGATCGGCACCGAAGCGCACGCCCAGCGCCTCGACCGCCAGCCGCAGCATCGCATCGGGGGATGCGAGGTCGCGCTGGCGCGCGCTCAGCGCCGCGACGAAATCCCGCTCGTCCTTGGCGGCCTCGATCGCCTTGGTCGCCTGCATCCGCTCGGTAATATCGTAGCTGACGCCGGGAAAGCGGGCGCAGTCGCCGATCGTGCCCGCCATGCAGCGGCCCAGCGACTGGAGCCAGCGCACCGCGCCCCCCTCCTCGACCAGCCGATATTCCTCGCGGAACAGGCTGCCATCGGCCACCGCGCGCTGAAGCGCCTCGCGCACGCGCGGCTGATCCTCGGGATGGACCCGGTCGAAAAAGGCGCTTGCCGGCGCCCCCGCCGCGGCGATGGCCGGCTCAAGGCCGTGCAACTGCGCATAGCGCGCATCGGCCGTCACCAGGCCCGTCGCGACGTCCCATTCCCAGGTACCGATCCCCTCGCCCACCGACAGCGCATTCTGAAGCCGCGCATCCGACTCGTCGCGGTCGCGCTGCGCCAGGATCCGTTCGGTCGTCTCGCCGGTGACGCAGAACAGCCCGGCGATCGCACCGTCATCGTCGCGCACCGGCGAATAGGAAAAGCTCCACCAGCTTTCTTCGGGCTCGCCCTGCCGGTGCAGGTCGAGCTTCATGTCGGTGACGCTCGTGCTCTCGCCGGCCAGCGTCGCATCGACCAGCGGACCGATATCGTCCCAGATGTCGCCCCACAATTCGCGGAACGGACGGCCGAGCGCGCCATCGGCGCGCAGGCCGAGCACCGGGCGATAGGCGTCGTTGTAGAAGCTGGTGAGTTCGGGCCCCCAGGCGAGGAACATCGGCGTCGGACAGGCCAGCATGGTCGACACCAGGGTGACCAGCGCGCGCGGCCAGCGATCGGGCGGACCCAGCACCGACCGGTTCCAGTCGGTGGCGACGATCTCGCGCCCGACCCGGGTTTCGGTCAGCTCCCGGCCGAACCCGGGAAAGGCATCGCCGTCGCTCATCCGTCACCCCATGCGCACGCCGCAGGACGCGGCGGCCCTATCGATGCGGGCAGCGCCTGCACACGTCAACCCACGCGATCGAGAAGCGGCCGATCCTGCCTCGATTGCGCCGCCACGGAACGCCGGACCCGCGGGGCGGTTGAACGATCGAGGAGACCAGCCATGACCGACAAGGATCGCGACCGCAATTTCGACGACATCGCCGAGCGCAGCGAGGCGGCCGGCATCGCCGACGAAAGCGCCGCCTATACCGACGCAATCGCGCGCGAGGAGGAAGAGGATTCGACCGGCGACTCGGATAGCGCGGCCGGCGCGACCGAGAGCGGCCGATCGAGCAACGCCCCCGCCGAGGGCGACGAGGAAAGCGCCCCGCGCCAGCCGGGCTCGCCGGGCTGACTGACCGGGCCGGTCCACTCTAGGATCAGCCCTGTGCTCCGGCGAAGGCCGGAGCCCAGCTATGGCGGATGTGGCCCGGCCGAGCGCAGAGGCTCGCTGGACTGGGTTCCGGCCTTCGCCGGAACACCGGGTTGCTGCACTCGGGGTCCACGACTGTCCTGCGATTATGGGGACGAGCCTGCGCGGCCTCGACACGCGGTTCGGATCCGGCTTGGCGCAACGCGCGCGATGTGGTTGCATGGCGCCGCGCCGACGGCAGTGAAGCGGCGATCCGGAGAGGACTGGATGAAGCGCCTGACCTTGCGGATACCGCTAACCCTGCGAAACCGCATCGCTTGTGGCGCCGACATCGCATGCCGCTGATCCGGCTGCCGCAGATCGACCAGCCGACGCTCGACTATGCGCGAGGCGCGCTGCGCTATTTCCTGATCGTCTGGCTGATCGCGTTGGTCTGTGGCGCGGCCGGCCCCTGGACGGGCCATGGCGGGATGCTGGCCTTCCTGATCGGCCTGGTCGTCACAGCCGCCGCGGCGATCGGGGGTGCGGTCTACTGGCTGATCCGCGCGATCAAGCTGGATCGGCAGAGCGACAAATGGTTGAGCGGATGGTGGATGGCGATGCCCTTCGGCTTGCTGATCCTGTCCTTTCCCGCGGCCGCCTATCTTGGCGCCGTCGGAACGATGCTTGGTCACCTCGCCCGGCTGACGGTCGAGCATCGGCAATATGAGGCGATCATCGCCCGCGCGCCTTCGGTCCCGCGCGAAGTCGCCCGGTCGGAACCGACCGAAGGCCCAAACCATGTCGGCCTGGCCTATCGCATCGAGCACGGACCGCCGTTGCGCGTGATGTTCCGTCCCGACGGGAGCCGCTGGATGGCCGGATCGATCGTCTATGACGAGTCCGGCGACGTGATGAACGGCCCGGGTCCGCCGGGCTTTGGCGAGTTCAGACCGCGCGTCGGCGAGATAATGTCGGATTGCGCGAGGCTGTGGCGCAAGTATGAAGTGTGCTGGGCGGACTGGTGAGCACCCGCCTGCCGGCGCTTCAGACCGCCCGCACCGGCTGTCGCAGGATCGTCTTCAGCCTCGCAGCCTCGGTCTTGCGCGGGTCGCTCAGGTAGATTTCGTGGTGCGGGCCGGCGAAGGTGACGCCGAGGCGCGGCATCACCTCCTCGTGCAGTCGATGTAGCGTCGGCCCTTCGTCGTCATAGCTGCCGATATGCAGGATCTGCAGCGAGCGCCCCTCGACATGGGGCTCGAAGCGCAGCGTCGAGGGGCGATCGTCGCGCTTTCGCCGCGTCTTCGTCACGGCATCCTCGAACATCTCCGGCGTGACGAAATCGGGCGCCATGATCATGACCGTCCAGCGCCAGCGATCCTTCTCGCGCCGGACGAAGCTGCCGGGATCGTCCGACCACCACAACGCCTCCAGCGGCGGGACGACATAGTCGCGGCCCAGCCGCGCCTTCGCCGCGAATTTCATCGCGTAGCTGACACCGTAGAGTCACTCGACGGCGGTCCGATAGTCGGGCGCGGTGTTCGGATCGCCCGCGCCATCGACCTTCACGAACGCCAGGGTCGGTACATCCACTTCGGAAAAGTCGCGCGACGAGGGCGCGAACAACGCCCGGAACTGCTTCTTGAGATCGAGCTTGTCCATTCACGTTCCTCAGGTGGCATGCACGATCCCATGGCGTCAGCGGCGCAACCTGCGGCCGAGCCAGAAGGGGAAGATCAAACACGTGCCGAGCAGGCAGAAGAACAGCTTCCAGCGCGTGAACGCCACGCACGCCTGATAGTCCTGCGCGTCGCGGGCCGTTCCGCAGTCGCCCATGCCGGCGACGAAGAGGGTCACGACCCCCGCCACCATGACGAAGATCACGCAGTCGACGATCAACTGCCAGCGCCGCAATGCGTGTCCTCTCGGGAACCTCATGCCCACAGCATGCGCCACTGGCGCGACGCTGGCAATCGGAGCGACGGGGGTGCCGTGAAGTCGAGCCGCCCAAGCTCGACCAGACCGGCTATCGCGAACCGATGCGGAAGCGTAGCCTGCGGTCGTCGAGCCGAGCAAGCGTGCCGACGGGGAGGATGACATGGCTGAGGTGTCGAGCGACTTTCTTCTCGATCTGTACGGCTGCACGCGGCAGCCGGACCGCTGGCGCGGCGTGCTCGACCAGCTGTGCAGCACAATGTCGGTGCGCAGCGCGACCGTCCAGCTGTTCGGCCGCGACCGGTTCAGGCTGCGCCAGCACTGGTGCGCGCGCGACAGCTTCTCCAGCGCCCATGCGCAGCAGCACGATGCGCTGGTCAACAACGACGCCAATCCCCGCACCGACCTGCGCCTGACCCTGCCGATCGGCCACGACCCGATCCTGCGCGACGCGACGATGTTCGCGCCGGGATGCATCGAGATGAAGGCATTGCACCGGCGGCTGTCATCGCTCGGGCTGGGGCAGGCGATCGGGCTCGAGATCCCGTTGCATGACGACAGCGCGCTCACGCTGATGCTGCACCGTGCCAGCGACGACGACCGGATCTTCTCGATCGAGGAGGAGCGGTTCCTGCGCATGCTGGCGCCGCATCTGGAGCAGATGGCGCAGGCGAGCGCGGCATTCGCCGCGATCACCGCGGAGCGGGACGCGGGCCGCGCCGCGCTGAACCGGGTCGGCGCCGGGATGCTGGCGTGCGACGCGGACGGCCGCATCGTCTGGCTGGACGACAGCGCGCGCGCGCTGATCGCCCGCTCGCGGCATCTGGCGATCCGGGACGGGATGTTGCGCCCGACCGCCCCCGACGAACGCGATGCGCTGGGCGAGCGGATCATCGCGGTCACCGCGCGCACCGATCCGGCCCCCGACCGCATGGCGATCGTCATCGGCCGGGGTCGGGCCGATCCGCTGCAGGCACTGGTCTGCGCCGCGCCACCGACGGAGGCCGGCGCCGCACCGCTTGCCCCGGACCGGCGCCATGCGCTCGTCCTGCTCTCCGAACCGCACCGGCGCGTGACCTATGCGACGCGCGAGATCGCCGAACTCTTCGGCCTCTCCCCTGCCGAGGCGGCGCTGGCTGCCGCGCTGGCCGCCGGGGCGTCGCTGCAGGATTATTCGGCGCAGCGCGGAATCAGCATCGGCACTGCCCGGATCCAGCTGAAGCATGTGCTGGCCAAGACCGGCACCCATCGCCAGGCGGAACTGGTCGGACAGATTGCGCGGTCGGTCCTCGGCCAGGCCGGAGCCCCGCTGCACTGAACTCGCCGCGACCCGATCGCGAACCCATAGTATCGGTCGACATATCCTGTTTGGGAGTTTCCGGCGCGGCGTGCCGGCATCTAGCCTGCGGAGCAGCACGCCAGCGATGGGCGCGCAGAAAAGCAGGGAGAGGATGACATGGGCACCCGATTCGCGCGCCTGATTTCGCGTGGCTTGTGCGGCACGCTGGCGCTGATGGCGATCCCCGCCCAGGCGCAGCAGACGCTGCCGCCCCAGGTCGCCGCCGGCCAGCCGTCCGAGGTTCCAACCGCGGTGCAGGTCCTGCGCTGGCACATGCTGGACGGCGACGTGAATGCGCTGACCTTCCGCAGCATGGACACGCTGTTCACCACCCGGACCGTCGCCCGCTCCGGCCCCGTGTGGCAGTTGCCCGAGGCGGACCATGCGCTCGATTTCGACTATCGCTACAAGGGCAAGACCTACGCCGCCGACGCCTTTGCCGAGCGCACCTACACCAACGCGCTGATGATCATAAAGGACGGCCGGGTCGTCCATGAAAGCTATCGCAACAACAGCGACCGGCGTACCCGCTTCATCGGCTGGTCGATGACCAAGTCGATCACCTCGGTCCTGGTCGGCTGCGCACTGGCCGAGGGGCGGATCCGGTCGCTCGACGATCCGATCACCGCCTATCTCCCCGAACTCAAGGGCGGGGGCTATGACGGCGTGTCGATCCGCCACATCCTTCAGATGCGGTCAGGCGTCGATTATGAGGAACGCTACGACTTCGACAATCCCGGCATCGCCGCGACCAATCACCTCGGCGCGCTGGTCAAGAACGTCACGCGCTTCGTCGATCCCGCGCGCACGGTGAAGCGGGTGCACGCGCCGGGTACGGTGTTCCAGTACAAGACGATCGACACCGCCGTGCTCGGCTGGCTGATCGAGCGCGTCAGCGGCGGCAGCACGATCGCTGCCTATGCGGCGCAGCGGCTGTGGGAACCGCTGGGCGCGGAGTCCGACGGCTTCTTCATCATGGACGGCCCGCCGGGTGTCGGCCGCGAGTTCAACGGCGCGGGCTATAACGCGACGCTGCGCGACTTCGGCCGGTTCGGGCTGATGATGCTGAACGGCGGCAAGGCGAACGGGCACCAGATCGTCTCGCCCGAATGGGTGGCGCAATCGACGCGGCCGACCGATCCGGCGGAGCGCGGGCCGCTGGGATACGGCATGCAATGGTGGACCTTGGGCAACGGCGCCTATTCGGCGATCGGGCTTCAGGGCCAATATGTCTTCGTCGACCCCAGGACGCGGACGGTGGTGGTGAAGCTCAGCTATTTCCCGCCGGGCAACCAGAGCGCCGACGAGGAGACGGTCGCGTTCCAGAAAGCAGCATCGGCCTGGTCGCCGCGCTGAGCGGCTGGCGCGCAAATCTGGTCGGGCCGAGCGTCGTGAAGCCCGACCGCAACCCGGATTGCAATCGATTTCTAACAGATATAACCTATAGCAATGAGTCGGTAACCGACCTTGTGCTCTTGGAGGGGAGAACATGATGGTTTCGCATCGCGCGTTCACGCTCGCACTGCTGTGCTGCACCGCCCTGGCAACACCGGCCATCGCCCAGGACGCCCCACCCCCTCCAGCCGAAAGCGACGAGATCGTCGTCACCGCGCAGCGGCGCGAGGAACGGCTACAGGACGTCGCCGCCGCCGCCACCGTGCTCAATTCCGACGGGTTGCGGGACAAGGGCGTGCAGCGGCTCGACGACCTGCAATATGCCGCGCCCGCGCTGTCGATCACCGATGCCGGGCTGACCCAGAGCGTCAACATCCGCGGCGTCGGCCTGGCCAGCGGGTCGCCGTCGGTCGCCAATGGCGTCGCGACCTATGTCGACGGCGTGTTTCAGCCACCGATCGTCTCGACCAACGGCTTTTACGACGTCGGATCGGTCGAGGTCTTCCGCGGACCGCAGGGCACGTTCGTCGGCTCCAACTCGACCGGCGGCGCGATCTTCATCAACAGCCGCAATCCCGTGCTTGGCAGCGTCGAGGGCTATGGCGAGGCAAGCGCGGGCAATTACAATGCGTTTGGCGTAGAGGGTGCGCTGAACCTGCCGGTCGGCGACACGCTCGCGCTGCGCGGGGCGCTGCGTTATCGCAAGCGCGATTCCTACTACACCGATATCGGCCCGCTGGGGAACGAACCCGGCCGGCTCGACGAGATCTCGGGGCGCGTCGGTGCGCTGTGGCAACCCGCCGACGCTTTCCGCGCGCTGCTGAAGGTCGAGCTGTCGGACCGCAGCACCGGCGGCTATGCCTATGCGCCCTTTGCGGGCTCGGCCTATGCCGCCTATCGCCCGCGCGACATCCGCACGATCGATTATGACAGCCCGACGCGCAACGACGAAAAGGCGCTGCAGGCGTCGCTCGAGCTGCGCTACGAATTTGGCGGCGGGACCACGCTGCGCTCGATCAGCGGCTATCAGAACAAGCGTGTCTGGAACCTCTATGATTCCGACGGGACCAACGCGGCGCGCTATTCGCCCGCCGACGCCGCCTTCCTTCAGGTGCAGACCTCCGACCAATATGTCCGCGAGCGCGTCTGGACGCAGGAGATCAACCTGATCTCATCCACCAGCGGCGCGCTCAGCTGGATCGTCGGCGGCTATTTCCAGCGCAACATCATCGATGTCGACATCACCGGCCGGTCGAACGGCTTTCCGACCGATATCGACATCCTGACGAAGAAGACGACCACCGGCATCTTCGCCCAGGCGACCTATCGCTTCTCGCCGAAGCTCGCGCTCGATGTCGGCGGCCGCTATTCGCATTATTCGGTCGACGGACCCGGCTCGGTCCGGATCGGCAACGGCATTCCCGGCTTCCCCGCCGGCGGGCTGGCGGTCGCGGACCTGTCGGGCGAGCATCAGGACGGGCGGGCGACCGGCAAGGTGTCGCTGAACTGGACGCCCGATACGAACAACCTGATCTATGGCTTCGTCGCACGCGGCTACAAGCCGGGCGGCTTCACCTCGCCCACCAACGCGTTCCGCCCCGAAACGGTGATCGATTACGAGATCGGGTGGAAATCGACCCTGGCCGGCGGCCATGTCCGCACCCAGCTCAGCGCCTTCTACTACGACTATAGCAACTTCCAGTTCGACATTCTCGACCCCGCCACCGGCCAGGTGAACCCGACCAATCTGGCCGACGCGACGATCAAGGGGATCGAGGCGCAGGTCCAGGCGCATCTGGGCGGCTTCACCTTCGATGCCGGTGCCGCCTATGTCGATTCCGCGCTGGGCAATGTCCAGTTCGTCGACCAGCGCGCGGTGTCGCGCGCCTTTCCGGGGGCGACCTTCGTGCCGCAATGCCCGACGGGCCAGCCGACCACCCTGCCCGGCTGCATCAACTACACGCCGTTCGTCCGCGACACCGATGGCGGGCCCAATCTGTTCTCGCCCAAATGGACGTTCAATGTCGGCGCGCAATATCGCTTCGATCTGGCGGGCGTCGAGGTCACGCCGCGGATCAACTATGCCTATGTCGGGCCGCAGTTCACCTATATCGGCTATTCCCCGATCAGCGATCGGATCGACGGCCGCGGCCTGTTGTCGGCGCGGATCACCGCGCGGACCGGCAAGGTCGAGTTCGAGCTCTATGGCACCAACCTGGCCAATGTCGACTATGTCAGCGGCCAGAGCGGCAACAATGAATTCTACGGCGCCCCGCGCGAATATGGCGTCCGCGCGCGGCTGGATTTCTAGTCCGCCATAGTGATGGAGCATATCTGATGGCCAAGCGGCTTTTCGGCCCCTCGCTGACCGCGCTGATGCTGGCGTCGAGCTGCGCCACGCCTGCCCCGGATCCCGCGCCGCGCAGCGCTGGACCTGCGGCTGCTGCGCCGGTCGCGGCGGGCGACTGCGCCGCGCTGGGTGCGGCCGGAATCGGCTGGCCCGATCCGACGATGCGGATCCTGTCGGCAAAGCCGGTCGCGGCGGGCGCGACGGTCGATGCCGGCTTCGGGGGCAAGAGCCCGCCGCTGCCCGCGCATTGCGAGGTCGACGGGATCCTGGCCGAACGCACCGGGCAGGACGGCCAGAGCTATGCGATCCGCTTCAAGATGCGGCTTCCCGCCGACTGGAACCGATGCTTCCTGTTCCAGGGCGGCGGCGGCACCAATGGCGAGATCGGCAATGCATTGGGCATGGTCGCGCCCGGCGCGCCGCCTGCGCTGGCGCAGGGCTTTGCCGTCATCAGCCAGGATTCGGGCCATTCCAACGCGATCAACGCCGATCCGGCGAAGGGCGGCGCGGTCGCCTTCGGCTTCGATGCGCAGGCGCGCGCCGATTACGGCCATGCGTCGCTGAAGCGCAGCTATGACGCGGCACGCACGATCCTGACCCGCTTCTATGGCGGCGATCCGGCGCATTCCTATTTCGTCGGCTGTTCCAAGGGCGGCCAGGAGGGCATGGCCTTTGCCCAGCGCTATCCGGAAGCGTTCGACGGGATCGTCGCCGCCGCGCCCGGCTTCTCGCTGCCCAAGGCGGCGGTGCAGGAGGCGTGGGACACGCGCACCTTCGCCGCGGTGGTGCGCCCGGCGGGCGGCGCGCCGATGTCCTTCGAGCGGCTGGCGGACAGCTTCACCGACGCCGACCTTGGCCTTGCGCGCGACGCGGTGCTGGCGGCGTGCGACGCCGATGACGGGCTGAAGGACGGCATCGTCGGCGCCTTCGCCCAATGCACCACGGCCAGGGTGCGCCCGCAATTCGCGGCGCGCCAGTGCAAAGCGGGCAAGACCGCCGGCTGCCTGAGCGCTGCGCAGATCGGCGCGCTCGAAACCTCGTTCGGCGGGGCGCGCACCAGCAAGGGCGAGCCGCTCTATGCCAGCTTCCCCTGGGACAGCGGCCTGGCCGATGCGGGCTGGCGCATCTGGAAGATCGGCTTTCCGGCGCAGGGCGGCCGGCCCGCGGCGCCGGCGATCAACGTCGCGATGGGCGCCGCGTCGCTGGCGACGATCTTCTCGACCCCGCCGCGGCTGCTGCCTCCGGGGCCGCAGGGCGGGTTCGACTATCAGATCGGCTATGACTTCGACCGCGATGCGAAGGCGATCTTCGCGACCGGCCCGGGATTCCCGCGCTCGGCCTGGGACGATATCGGCATGCGCTCGCCCGACATGCGGCGCTTCCAGGCGCATGGCGGGAAGATGATCGTGCCGCAGGGCGTGTCCGACCCGGTCTTCTCGATCAACGACACCATCGCCTGGTGGGGTGAGGTCGATGCGCGCAGCGGCGGCCGTGCCGCGTCCTTCGTCCGCCTGTTCCCGGTGCCCGGCATGGGCCACTGCGCCGGCGGCCCGGCGACCGACCAGTTCAACGCGCTCGACGCTTTGGTCCGCTGGGTCGAACAGGGCCAGGCGCCCGAGCGGATCGTGGCAACCGCCGGCCCCGCCTCACCCTGGCCCGGCCGCACCCGCCCGCTATGCCCCTA
Organism: Sphingomonas sp. BL-S-25; assembly: GCF_055521555.1. Lineage (NCBI taxonomy): Bacteria > Pseudomonadati > Pseudomonadota > Alphaproteobacteria > Sphingomonadales > Sphingomonadaceae > Sphingomonas > Sphingomonas sp. BL-S-25. The sequence goes on along the minus strand of NZ_CM145486.1, from coordinate 2,968,431 downwards.
CCCGCTGGTCGCCCGCCCGGTCGCGCCGGGCGAGGGGTCGGAGAAGGCGGAGGGGTTCGTCTGTAGGCGCTAGGTTGCGCGCCTAGTCATAATGCTCGGCCCCCTCGGCGGCGATCGTGACCCAGCTGTGGCTGCGGCTCTCGTAGACCGAGTATTGCGGGGCGGGGAAATCGGGGTCGGCAAAGGCGCCGATCGCGACTGCGGTCAGGCCGGGCATGCCCTCACTGGCATAGACGACGGTCGAGCCGCAGTCGGGACAGAAGCGGAAGGTCGCCGGCGTCCCGCTGTCGCCGGTCGTCGTCCAGGCCCGGGACTCGCCCGACAGCACCACCTGCGCGTCCGGCCAGCGCGCCTGCGCCGCGAACGAACTGCCGCTGCGCCGCTGGCAGTTCAGGCAGTGGCAGACCGAGATCCGCACGGGCTCGCCGGTGCAGGTGGCCCTGAACTGTCCGCAACGACAGGTGGCGATGCGCTGGGTGGCGGAGTCGGTCATGGGCGCGAGGGTGGCAGCGCCGAAGGGGCGGGGCAAGCGAAGGTCCACCGCCTCACGGCCGGGAGACGAGCCGGGCCCGGCTGAGCCGAATTACCTTTTCTCTTTGTGCCTTTGTGTCTTTGTGCGAGATTTTTGCCCGCCCGCCCGGAAAGGCTCGTGCGAGATTTTGCTCGCACAAAGACACAAAGCCACAAAGGTCGTGAAGAAGGGACCCCCTTCTCTTCGTAACTTCGTGGCTTCGTGTGATCCCCTAACCCGGCCTGCCGGCGCGCCTCGGCGAAGGGATGCTCACACGAAGACACGAAGCCACGAAGACCCGGTGCAAAGATGACGTAGATCCTGCGCTATCGCGCCATATGCCTTATTCCGCGCGCCACAGCTTCAGGTTGCGGAACAGCCCGCGTTCGTCGAGCGCCTCGAACATCTCCTCGGGGCCTTCGGGGTCGAGGATCTGGTGGTCGGCCAGCCATTCCTCGACCGAGCTCATGTCGGGCACCTCATAGTCGCGCAATGTGCAGCGACGGTCCTTGGCGTTCTTTCTGCCCGAGAAGCGCAGGCTCTCGATCGCGGCGATCAGCGAGCCCTTCGCCTCGATCGCCTTGGCCACCGCCGCCGCGGTCACGCCCAGATGCTCGGCGATCAGGTCGTTTCGGACCATCGCGATCGCGGCGCTGCAATCGGCATTGGCCGGCGCGCTGCAGTCGATCGCGACGTCGCATTCGGTGTCCAGCCGCATCGAGCGGTTGTTCATGTTCGACGATCCGACGCGCAGGATCATGTCGTCGACGATCATGATCTTGGCATGGACATAGATGGGCGTGCCGTCGCGCGTATAGGGGTGATAGAGGCGCAGCCGGTCGTGCACGTCGCGCGTGCGCAGCGCCTGGACCAGCCGCGCGCGCGCCGTGTCCATCGCCAGCGGCTCCAGCCAGCCCTCGGCCGTTTCCGGGTTGATCAGCACGATCTCCGGCCCGTCAGGCTCGTCCAGCCGCCGCGCGATCGCCTCGGCGATGCGGCGCGAGGCGAAATACTGGCTCTCGGCATAGATCCACCGCTTCGCCCGGGCGATCTGTTCGAGGTACAGCGCCTCGATCTCGGTCACCTCGCGCTGATCGTCCATCTTCGGCGCGGTGCGCGAGATGGTGACCTCGACATCCTCGAACTGCACCGGCAGGTCGTCGGGCCAGCATTCATGCTTGGCGCGGATCGCCTTCAGGCCCTCGCCCCCCGCCCGCTTCCACCGGTCGCGGGCATGGCGGCCCAGCGCCGCTGCCGCCGGTCCCTGCAGCGCGGTGCTCGCGTCGTGCCACGGATCGGACGGGGCGCCGCCTGGACGCACCCGATCGGGCTCGTCGTCGCGGTGGGCGCGCGTATCCCAGCGATCGGCGGTCATGTCGATCCCGCCGCAAAAGGCGAAGCTGTCGTCGATCACCACGATCTTCTGGTGATGCGAGGCGGCGGGCGGATGGTGCCCGTCCAGCATGACATGGATGCGCGGATGCGCGGCCCATTTGGCGACGGTAAGGATGGTCTTGCCGCGGAACAGCGACTTGAGCGCGCCCAGGTCCCAGCGCAGCAGATAGACGTCGAGATCGGGATTGCGCTCGACCAGCCAGTAGATCAGGTCGCCGACGCTGGTCGGGGCGCCCGACGCCTCGCCGTCATCGGGCTCCGGCCCCTCGCCGCGCACCAGTTCGATCCGGGCGTCGAAGTCCCAGCCGATCAGCATGATCCGCCGCCGCGCCTTCAGCATCGCCGCGCGCGCCAGGCGGAAATAATCCTCGGCGTCGACGATCACGCTTGCCTTGTCCGCCCGCGCCGCGCGCCAATAGCTGCGCTTCATCGGCGGCCTCGCCCGGTGCGAAGGGGACCAGGGCGGGAATCGGATGCGTCTGTCACGCCGCAGGCTGTACCCGCGGGCAGGCGCGGGTGACAACCATGCTCGACGCCCTCACCCGACGATCCGCTCCACCTTCGGCTCGGGCGACCCGGCCCAGGTCATGCGGTGGACGTCACCCTGCGCCACCGATTGGACCGCATGCGGAAACAGGGCCGCGATGCAGGTGCCGCCGGCCGCGCGGACCGAGGGGTAGAGGATGCCGTTCAGCCCGCGCGCCCGAGCCGCATCGGCCAGCGCATTGCCCGCGGGATAGCCGAGCCGCGGATCGGGATGGAGCGACGGGTGATCCGGATCCTGGCGCAGGTCGACGAACTCGCCGGCGAAGCTCGCGAACAGCTCCGCATAATCGACCACCGCCTCGAACACGCCGGTATCGGCCAGGAAGGCGGTGAGGTGATAGCCGACCTCCGCCAGGCAGGTCTCGACCGCCAGCGCGGCATACCAGGCGCCGCGGTCCGCCCCGTTGAAGCGGTTCGGCGCGCGCGGCCGGGCATAGGCGAAGGCGGCGTTGATGAAGACCGCGCCGGGCACGCCATAGACCAGCTCGTGCGAGGCGACATCGCCGCTGCCGCGCGCCTGCGCCATCAGCCGGCTGCTCGTCGCGCCCTCGATCTCGGCCAGCGCGGCCTGGTCCTCGGCATCGGCCAGCCCCAGCAGCACCGTCTCGCGCAGCCGCGCGGTCGACACCAGCCGCACCGTGCGCGGCAGCGCCTCGCGCGTGATCGTCAGCGCCTCGGCCACCGAGTCAGAGCCCGCCGCGGACCGCATCGACATGGCGCCGCGTCTCCAGCATCACCGGGATGCCGCCCTCGATCATCGCCTCGACCGGGCTGCGATGGCGGAACAGCGGCCCGCGATTGGGCAGCTTGGGCCAGCGATCGGCCATGGCATCGGCGAACAGCAGGTGCAGCCCCTTGTACACGCCGATCGCGGCGGAGGCGCGGGTCAGCTGGTCCTGAGACAATGGCTGTTCCTTCGCGCCGCGCTTGATCCGGTCCCAGCTGCTGTCGCTCACCCCCAGCAGCGCCGCCGCCTCGCCATTGGACAGCCCCCAATGCCGCGCGAGCGCACGATAGGCCTTCAGCGCCACCCCCGACAGCCGCGCGCGGTCTTCGGCGCGGGCAAAGCTCTGCACCTCCCCCGGGAGGGGCGGCAGTGCGGTAGGAAGGGCAGCGAGTTCGGCCATGGCGGCTTCCTTTCGGAGCCAATATGCGCGTCATATGGTGCGAGTTCAAGCGTCATTTGATGATCAAATTATTCCTCTCCCGGAGGGAGAGGGGGACCATGCGCAGCATGGTGGAGAGGGAATAGCCCCACACGGGACGCGCCTTTCCTGGACACCCCCTCTCCACCGCTTCGCGGTCCCCCTCTCCCTCCGGGAGAGGATTTTCCTTTTTAAATCATTGGCTTGGCGTAGCTTTCGGCAGAGGTGAGCCACGGCCCCACCGTGCGATCCAAAAAAATTTCACCACCCACCCAAGGATCTTCCCCGGACCCGCGTCGAAGGATGTGGCGGATATGTGGACCGCCGGATTCAAGGGAGAAGATCATGCCCCGCCTTCACCAGATTCTCGTCACCGGCGTCGCCCTCGCAGCGCTCGCCGCCTGTGCCGAAAGCGGCCGCGATACGCGGGTCGCCTCGACCGAAACCCCCGCGCCGGTCGTCGTCGCGGAGCCCAGTGCTGCGCCGCAGATTGCGGCAACCGAAGCCGAGCCGCCGAGCGATATCGTCGTGACCGGGATCCGTCATCCGAGCTCGGAATCGGCCGCGCCGGTTCGGTCGAGCAGCATCACCGTCCAAACCGTCGAGGCTCTGGCAACGGAGGAGGTCGTGGTTACCGGCACCAGCGTCGGGGGCAAGGCCGCGCCGGTAGGGCGCATGCGCGCGCCGGTGATGATGGCGCCGTCGGTGCGGTCGGCCTATATGCCCGACCGCCGCCTGCCGCCCTATTATCGCGACGAAGGCCGCGACCAATTCACCGCCTTTTCCGAGAACCCGTTCAAGGTGGCGAAGCAGGATCCGGTGTCGACCTTCTCGATCGATGTCGACACCGCCGCCTACAGCTTCGTCCGCGCCTCGCTGTCGCGCAACGTCCTGCCCCAGCCGGCGGCGGTGCGGACCGAGGAGATGGTCAATTATTTCCCCTATGACTATGCCGCGCCGCGCAGCACGGCGCAGCCCTTCGCGACCGACATCGCGCTCTACCCCAGCCCGTTCACGCCCGGCCGCCAGATGGTGCGGATTGCGATCAAAGGGCATGAGGTCCAGCGCGCCACGCGTCCGCCCGCGAACCTTGTGTTCCTGATCGACACGTCGGGATCGATGGACGAGCCGAACAAGCTGCCGCTGGTCAAGCAGTCGCTGGGCCTGTTGCTCGAGACGCTGGACGCGCGCGACAGTGTGGCGATCGTCGCCTATGCCGGGTTGGCCGGCACCGTGCTGGAGCCGACGCGCGGCAACGAGAAGGCCAAGATTCGCGCAGCGATCGACCGGCTGGGCGCGGGCGGCGGCACGGCGGGGGCCGAGGGCATCCGCCAGGCCTATGCGCTTGCCGAGCAGAATTTCGCCGCGGACAGCGTCAACCGGGTGATGCTGGCCACCGATGGCGACTTCAACATCGGCGTGCGCAATACCGACGAGCTGAAGGGCGTGATCGAGCGCGAGCGGACCAAGGGCATCTTCCTGTCGGTGCTCGGCTTCGGCATGGGCAATTACAACGACGCGCTGATGCAGGCGCTGGCGCAGAACGGCAATGGCACCGCCGCCTATATCGACACGATCGCCGAGGCGCGGAAGACGCTGGTCGAGGAAGCCAGCTCGACCCTGTTCCCGATCGCCAAGGACGTGAAGATCCAGGTCGAGTTCAACCCCGCCCGCGTCGCCGAATATCGCCTGATCGGGTACGAGACCCGCGCGCTGAACCGCGAGGATTTCGACAATGACAAGGTCGATGCCGGCGAGGTCGGATCGGGCCAGAGCGTGACCGCGATCTACGAGATCGTGCCGGTCGGCGGGCCGCTGGCCAACGGGACGTTGCGCTATGCCGGCGAGGTCGCGGCGCCCGCGTCTCGCGACGGCGAGCTGGGCTATGTGAAGATCCGCTACAAGCTGCCCAAGTCGGACACCAGCCGGCTGATCTCGACCCCGATCGAGGCACGCAGCGCGGTCGCCCGGTTCCAGGACGCGCCGCGCGAGGCACGGTTCGCCACCGCGGTGGCCGGCTTTGCCGAGCTGCTGCGCGGGGGCAAGCATAGCGGCGCACTCAGCTATGACGACGTCATCGCGATGGCGCTGGCGGCGCGCGGCGACGATCCGTTCGGCTATCGCGCGGGCTTTGTCGATCTGGTGCGCACGGCCAAGACCGCGCGGTCGCTGGCCGCGCGCTGAACTCCGGCGGGGGGGGTGAGCCGGGGCGGGACCGCCGCGCGCGCGTTGCGTGTTGCGCGCGGCGGTCCTGTTTCGGCCCGCGCTTCGCCTGGCACATCATGCCTTAGACGGGTCGGCAAATGCAGCTATAGGTTCGCTCCAATGTCCATACGCCGCCTTTTCCCCTCCCCCGCGCGCCGCATCGCTGCGCCCGCGGGAGCGGCGGAAGCGGTGCGGGTTGCGACGCGCCTTACCCGTCACCCCGGCCGCAGTGCCGGGGTCCACCGGGAAGCGCGTCCCGGAGCCGCAGGTCGGACGGCACGCTTTGGTCGGGCGGCGCTACTGGGCAAATTCCACGGGTCTACCGAGAGCGCTGGATGGAGGACGAGTGGACCCCGGCACTTCGGCCGGGGTGACGCTGAGAACTGGGGCCAGGCCATGCCCCCCCCAAGTGCGGCGACGTCCAAGGGGCGGACTACGACGCCCCCCACCACCCGTCACCCCGGCCGAAGTGCCGGGGTCCACCGGGAGGCGCATCCTGGAGCCGCAGGTGGGACGGCACGCTTTGGTCGGGCGGCGCTACTGGGCAAACGCCACGCATCTGCCGAGAGCGCAGGATGGAGGACAAGTGGACCCCGGCACTTCGGCCGGGGTGACGGGGTGTTTGGGGTCAGGCTGCGGCTGCCGATAGGGGCATCTGATGGCCGGTGACGAGGATCTCGGCACGCTGTTGCCGCAGCCGCCCGAGCCGCGGGCGGAGCGGCGCGAGGCTGCGCTGGCGGCGGCGATGCGGCGGTTCGACGGGCAGGCTGAGCCGGATACCGCGCCCGCTGAGACGGCACGGCCCGCCAATGACGATCGCCCCTGGTGGCGGCTGAGCGGGCCGCAGGCAGGCGTTGCGGCATCGATCCTGCTGGTGGCGATGGTCGGGATTCCGGTGACGCTGATGGCCCCGCGCGACGAAGTGGCGGAGCAGGTCGCGGCGAACCGCGCCCCTGCCCCCGTGCCACCGGCCGCCCCGGCCGCGCCGCAGCCTCGCCCCGCCCCGCGAACCGCCGACGCGCCGATGGCTCGGCCCGAGCAGAAGACCGCGGCACCGCCGAGCGTCGCCAGGCTCGCGCCCCCGCCACCACCGACGCGCGAGGAAGCGACCGTGCCGCCCGCCGCCGTCCCGATGCCCCCGCCCGAGACAGGGCCGGTCGCCGAGCCTCAGCCTGATCCCCGGGCCTTGGCTCGTCGCGCACCATCGCGCCCCATGCCGGCAAACGATGCACGTATGTCGGCGGCGCCCAACGCCGACAGCGCACAGGAAATCGTCGTCACCGGCCAGCGCGTGGCGCGCGGACGCGAGGAAATGTCCCCAAATGCAGTGAGCAGCGTCACCGCGCTCACCGTCGAAGACATTGCCCCCACACCCGCAACGCGGCGGGGCGACTGGAATGCCTGCACGGTCGACGACCCTGCGCGCAGCCTGCCGATTTGCCGCCGCGCGATCGACGCAGACGCCGGCGGGGCAAAGGGAGAGGCAGGCGCCGCGCTGGCCGAGGGCCTGAGGCGCGCATGGCAGGGCGAGTGGCGCCAGGCGATCGCCGCGTTCGACCGGGCGATCGCGCGCGATTCGCGCAATCCGCTCGCCTGGCTCAATCGCGGGCTGGCGCATTGGCGCAGCGGCAACCCGGGGCGCGCCCGCGCCGACCTGGACGAGGCGATCCGGCTGGCGCCGCGCACCGCACGCGGCTGGTATGCGCGCAGCCTGTTGCGGCGCGAGCAGGGCGATGCCGAGGGTGCGCGCCAGGATGCCGAACGGGCGATCCGGCTGAACGGCCGTTACCGGGCGCTGCTCGACTGATACGGCCGGCGACAAGGCGATCTTCGCCATGCGCCCCTTGAAACCATGATATAATGTATCATATTCGCAGCTCGCCCTGCCTTTCCCTCGCCTGCCCGACTGGACATCATGGTTCGACAATCCTGGCTGGACGGCGTCGCGACCGCGCTGTCGCTGACCTGCCTGATCCATTGCCTCGCCCTGCCGCTGCTGCTCGCCGCGCTGCCGGTGCTGGGCGCGGTGCTGCATTTGCCGGAAAGCTTTCACGGCTTCGTGCTGGCGGCAGCCGTTCCGGTCAGCCTGCTCGCGCTGCGATCGGGGCATCGGCGGCACGGGCGCAGCATCGTGCTGGGGCTGGCGATCTCGGGACTGTCGCTGATGGCGCTCGGCTATGCCGGGCCGGTCACGCCGCGCGGCGAGACGGTGCTGACGGTCGCGGGCAGCATCGCGGTGGCGATCGCGCACATCACCAACTGGCGCATCACCCGCAGCCGCGGCACCTGCACGGCGCCAGAAGCGGCATCCTCCGCCTCGCGCTGACGGGCAAAGCGCCCGCCAGCAACAAAAGCTTACCAAATCGCGCTTTGGGCGAAACATGCCCGCGCTATCTGGATCTCACCCGGGCGTCGCCTGCCAGCACCCAGTCGGCGTCCGGGACCATCCCCTTCAGCAGCAGCGCCGCTCGGTCACTTGCCCTTGGGCGGATCAAACGGACATTCGTCGACACCGTTCAGCGGCCGGCCGATCGCCGGGAACCACCGCGCGGTCGTGCCATTGAAATAGCAGACGCGCGCCGACATCCGGCCCGGATCGACCAGGATCGCCCAGTTGCGCGCGTCACAGGCATGGGCCTGGCATCCGACCGCGACGATCTCCGCCCCCAGGCGATAGATTGCGGGCGACGGGCTGTCATTCGCCTGCAGCACCCATTTGCGGACCTCGGCATCCTTCACCACGGCCTCGACCGCAGCGCGCACCTTCGGGTGATCGAGGAACGCGACGCCGTCGACCTTGTCGAACGGATATTTACCGACATAGCGCTCGATCGCCGGCGCCGCGGCCTGCGGAGCGATCGGAGCCGGGGCGGGCGCCTCGGCGATCGGCATCGCTGCCGCCATCTGCGTCAAGAGGATCGCGATCAGGTTCATGTTCTACTCCTGTCCAACGGGTCGGAACCTTCGGCGGCGGGAAGCCGTTCTCGGCCGATCGACCGGATATTGACACCGTTCAATTCGACCGCAAAGCATTACCGATAATGCAGCAGAGAGTTCCCGCCCGATGATCACGCTTGCCTTGGCCCTGCTGGCCGCAACCGGCCTGACCCCGATGACGACGCCCGTTCCGGACGCGGTGATGGCCGGCACGCATGCGGCAAATGCGCAGGGCAGCTGTCCCGGCGGCGACTTCGACAGCTTCGTCCAGGAATTCATCGCGTCTGCCGATGTGCGCAAGAGATACACGCCCGCGACGATCGAGGAGCGCAGCTTCGCCGCGCCGTCGCGCGCCGGCGCCACTCGCCCCGCAAATCCGGAGGCGTTCGAGATCACGACGGTCGACTATGCGTGGGCCGACCGGGCGTCGGTCCTGCGCTGGGAAAAGGACCAGACCCCCTTCACCGAATTCTCGATCGACATCAGCGAGCTGCCGGGCGGCGCGGGGCGGATCGAGTATCGGCCCGGCCTGTTCAAGGATGAGGGCGAAGGCGATGGCAGGACGCTGATCCGCCACACCGGCAAGCCGCGCGCCTATGTCTTCAACCGCGTCGGCGACTGCTGGCGGCTGGCGCAGTGGCTGAAGTGAGGCGGCAGCGTTCGGGGGTGGGGTCGTAGAATTCGCGCAGAGGCGCTGAGGCGCAGAGACGGCGGCCCTCCGCCGTCTACCCATCCTCCATCCAGGACATGCGATGGCGCAAACGGTCACCCGGTGCGATCCGCATCGTGCAACCTCACCGGGATGTGCCGCGCCGTGGACCCCGGCATTGCAGTGTTTAGACTGGAGACAAGGCGAACAGGTGTGCGGGGACATGGTGGACGGATATACCGCCAACTAGCGCAGATCGATCTGCGCTAGTTGGTGGTGGCGATAGCATAGGTCGAAGACACCATCGGTTTCGGTCGCGCGTAAGGCGACATACCGGCCGGCGAAGGCCTTGCAGGTGCTCAGATTGCGTCCCTTGAAGCTAACAGCGCCGTTTCCGCGTACCTTGCGGACATGGGCCTGGGGCTCATATTCCGGCGGAACGATGCGGCCCGGCATCGAGCGGGGACTTGGGCGGTAGCGCGCGGCCGGGGTTTGCAGACCAAGCGCCTCATGCGGTCGCCTGGTGTTGTAGACGTGACGCCAGGCGTCGAACGCCTTCTGCGCCTCGGCCAGGGTCTCGAAGATGCGCCCGTCCAGCACTTCGCCCTTGAGTGTCCGATGGAAGCGTTCGTCCTTGCCCTGCGTCTGCGGATGGTAAGGCCGGCCATGCGTCACCACCATGCCAAGGTCCATGAGCCAGACGGTGAGAACTGTATGACGCTCGCTGCTTCCCGCCGTTCCCCAAGGCGAACCATTGTCGGTCAGGATGCGTCGCGGCAGGCCATGGCGTTCGAACAGCCTCGTCAGATGAGCCTGCACCGTCGCCGTCCGCTCATTGTCGCACGCACCGATCGTCAGCGAGTAGCGGGAGTGGTCGTCGAGCACTGTCAACGGATGGCAGCGACCCTCGCGCATCGCGAAATGACCCTTGAAATCCATCTGCCACAGATCGTTCGGTTCGGCATGCTCGAAGCGCGTCCAGTGACGGACATCCCCGGCTCCTGGCCCATCGAGACGGCCATGGCGACGCAGGATGTCCGTGATCGTCGAGGCAGAGGGCACCTCGGCGACACCGTCATCCTGCAAGACACGCCTGATCTTGCGACCACCCCACTTCGGATGCTCGGCTCGCACCGCCAGGACCTGCGCCTCCAGATCCTTCGATGTCCGGTTCGGACTCCTCGTCGGGCAGCGAGACCGATCCGAAAGACCCGCTGCTCCTTCAACCCGATAGCGTCCAAGCCACTTGTAGCCAACGCTCGGGCTGATCCCGAACCGGCGGCATAACTCACGCCGATTACTGCCAGCCAAACCAGCCAAGCGGCAAAACTCTTCCCGCTCCGACATCCGCGAACACTCCTTGAACGGCATGGCTTTCCTCCATGCCCGATGTGTCCACCATGTCCCCGCACACCTGTCCACCATGTCTCCGGTCTGTACACTTGAGGGCAGGGGTGACGGTTTGACGCATCGCCACGCCTTATCCAGCATCATGGAACGCAAATGACCGACACCGCCTTCCCCGCCGACTGGCAAATCCCCGCGCATGACGCGGTCGTGCTCGCCGAGCGCCGCCACGATCACGTCCTCGTCATCCCCGTCATCAACGAGGGCGAGCGGATCCGCGGGCAGCTTCGCCGCGTTGCGGAGGCACAGCTGCCGGTCGATGTCGTCGTCGCCGATGGCGGATCTACCGATGGCTCGCTCGACCTCGACTTCCTGCGCAGCGTCGGCGTGCGCGCGCTGCTGACCAAGACCGGGCCGGGCAAGCTCAGTGCACAGTTGCGCATGGCCTATGGCTGGTGCCTGGCGCAGGGCTATGAGGGGATCGTCACGATCGACGGCAACGGCAAGGACGGGGTCGAGGCGGTCCGCACCATGGTCGAGAAGCTTCGCGCTGGCTTCGACTATGTCCAGGGATCGCGCTACGCGCCCGGCGGCGTTGCCGAAAACACGCCGCTCGAACGCACCCTCGCCAATCGCGGCATCCATGCCCCGCTGCTCAGCCTTGCGGCGGGCAAGCGCTACAGCGACACGACCAATGGCTTTCGCGGCTATTCCAGCCGCTATCTGCTCGACCCGCGCGTCGCGCCGTTCCGCGACGTCTTCATGCGCTACGAGTTGCTCTTCTACCTGACCACCCGCGCCAACCAGCTGGGCTATCGCAGCTGCGAGATCGGCGTGGTCCGCCGCTATCCCGCAGGCGAGCCGACCCCGACCAAGATTTCAGGCTCGGGTGCGAAGCTCGACGTGCTGAAGCAGACCTTCAACGCGGCGCTCGGCCGGTACAAGCCCGACGCGCGGTAGGAAGATGGCCCGCTGCTCGGCGCGGGACGAAGAAGGAAGCGCTTCGGGAAATCCGATGCACCGTCGCTTTTCGGGCTTCGGACGATTCGAGTTGTAACAATTCATTGCCATAGGGCTGCCAGGGCAAGGGTAACTCTGGGGTTCGCAGACATGGCGACGATCACCAGGCTTCCGTTCGGGCTGGATCCGGCGGACTTTTCTGCTTCGACTCCCTCGATTCCTGAGCGGATCACCGATCGGCGACGCTATCGCGCGATCTGGATTTCGGACGTCCATCTTGGCACGCGCGGTTGCGCTGCCGAACTGCTCATCGACTTTCTCGACCATGTCGACAGCGAGACGCTGTACCTGGTCGGCGACATCATCGACGGCTGGCGGCTGAAGAAGAAGCTCTACTGGCCGGCAACGCATAACGATATCGTCTGGCGCGTCTTGAAGCGGGCGAATCGCGGCACGCGGATCATCTATGTCCCCGGCAATCATGACGAGATGTTCCGCCAGTTCTCGGGCCTGAGCTTCGGCGGGGTGGAGATCCACCGCACCGCGATCCACGAGACCACCGACGGACGCCGCCTGCTGGTCATGCATGGCGACGAATTCGACGCGGTCATGCTGTCGCACCGCTGGCTCGCCTATCTGGGCGACGCTGCCTATGAAATGATGATGGCGCTCAACCGCGGGCTCAACTGGGCGCGGGCGCGGATGGGCCTGCCCTATTGGTCGATCAGCAAATACGCCAAGGCCAAGGTCAAGAATGCGGTCGAATTCATTTCCAAGTTCGAGGAGATCGTCGCGCGCGAAGCCGGCGCTCGAGGCGTCGACGGCGTCGTCGCTGGCCATATCCATGCTGCGGATATGCGGTCGATCCAGGGCGTTGAATACTATAATGATGGTGACTGGGTCGAAGGCTGCACGGCATTGGTCGAGCATTTCGACGGCCGGATGGAGATACTGCACTGGGCGGACGAAGTAGCGGCACGGGAGAGACCCAGGGAAGCGGAGGCGCGGGCGGCGGCCTGACCGAGCATCCGCCCGTGCGCATCGCCATCGTCACCGACGCTTGGGAACCCCAGGTCAACGGCGTGGTCCGCACCCTCCAGGCGGTCCGCGAGGTGCTCGAGGCGCATGGCCACAGCGTACTCGTAATCTCTCCCGACCTGTTCCGTTCGCTTCCCTGCCCGACCTATCCCGAGATCCGCCTGGCGCTGGCCAGCACCGGCAGCGTCGGCGCGATGCTGGAGGCGTTCCAGCCCAATGCGATCCACCTCGCGACCGAAGGACCGCTGTGCGTCGCCGCGCGGCGCTGGTGCCTGCGCCACGACCAGCCCTTCACCACTGCCTATCACACCCAGTTCCCCGACTATGTCTCGGCGCGGTCGGGCGTGCCGGCGGAATGGATCTGGCGCTATATTCGCTGGTTCCACGGCCCCAGCTACGCGATCCTGGCCTCGACCCCGTCGATCCGCCAGTCGCTGATCGACCACAAGCTGCCGCAGGTGAAGCATTGGGGTCGCGGCGTGGACCTGGCCAATTTCCGCGCCGGCCTGGCGCGGCATCCGGCCATGGCCGATCTCCCGCGGCCGCTTCAGCTCTATGTCGGCCGGGTCGCAGTCGAGAAGAACCTCGAAGCCTTTCTCAAGACCGATCATCCGGGCACCAGGGTGGTGATCGGCGATGGCCCGGCCCGCGCTTCGCTGGCCGCCCGCTATCCCGATGCGAAATTCCTGGGCGCGATGTTCGGCGAGGAACTGGCATCGGCCTATGGCACTGCCGATGTGTTCGTGTTCCCAAGCCGGACCGATACGTTCGGGCTGGTGATAATCGAGGCGCTGGCCTGCGGCACGCCGGTCGCCGCCTATCCCGTCACCGGGCCGATCGACATCGTTACGCCCGAAACCGGCGCGCTCGATACCGACCTGACCAGCGCGATCGCCGAGGCGCTGACGCGCGACCGCGATGCCTGTGCCCGATATGGCCGCAGCTTCACCTGGGAAGCCAGCGCGGCGCAGTTCCTGCACGCCCTGTGCCCGATCGGGGAAGAGGCGGAAGCAGCCTGACAGGGTCGAGCCGCCCAAAATCCTTGCCCCGGCGGGCAATGCAGACTAGATCGGTCCGCTAGACGGCCGCTCCGGAAGGGGCGGCCCTTATTGTTTTACGCTGTTTCGGAGACGTCCCGTGGCCCAGCCGCTGATGCCGCATGCGACCGCTTCCTGGCTGGTCGACAATACTTCGCTGTCGTTCGACCAGATCGCGGAATTCTGTGGCCTTCACATTCTCGAAGTCCAGGCGATTGCCGACGACACCGCCGCCACCAAGCTGACCGGCCGCGATCCCGTCCGCGCGCACGAACTGACGATGGACGAGATCGAGAAGGGTCAGGCCGATCCCAACTACAAGCTCAAGATGCTGAAGGGGCCCGAACAGGTCCGCCGCACCAAGGGCCCGCGCTACACCCCGGTGTCGAAGCGCCAGGACAAGCCGGACGGCATCGCCTGGATCCTGCGCCACCATCCGGAAATCTCGGACGGCGCGATCGGCAAGCTGATCGGCACCACCCGCACCACCATCGCCGCGATCCGCGATCGCAGCCACTGGAACATCGCCAACATCGTGCCGAAGGACCCGGTGACGCTTGGCCTGACCTCGCAGCGCGAGCTCGACGCGATCGTCGCCAAGGCTGCCAAGGCAGCCGGCATCGAGGCACAGCCGGACAGCCGCCTGGAAGGCGACCGCGAGGCACTGATCGAGCAGCTGCGCGCCGAGCGCGAAGCGGCCAGCCGCGGCGAAGAGGTCGAGGGCGAGACCGAAGGCGTGATCGACCACGCCAAGACCTATGGCTTCGTGGATCCGTTCAAGAAGTAAGCCGCGTCCCACGCGTCAGGCAAGGCAGCGGCCGGGGCATCGCCCCCGGCCGTTTCCATTTTAGGGACTCGCTTCGGTCGCCTCGTCCGGAAACAGCTCGGCATGGCGCGCCACGACCCGGGGCCATAACCGCTCCACGCCCGGCACCTCCAAGCCGAACCGATCGCGCAGCATCGCGACGAATGCCTGCTCGTCCGCCAGCCGTCGCATCGACTGGCCGCCTGCCCAGCGTTCCAGCAGGACCCGCCCGCGCAAGCTGACATGCCGGTCGCCCTGGCGCTGCTGAACCACAAGATTCTGGACGAACACCGAGCCAGCATCGGTCTGCTGCGTCAGGCACTGGCGTGAGAACAGATCTTCGTCGGCAGGATCGGCAAGGAAATCATAGCTGAACGGCTCGGCGGTGCCATAGCGTTCCTCGAACCGCCAATAGCCGTCCGGCTGCTGCGTCAGGGAAATGGCGAAGGGGGCCTGTTCCCCGGTCGCTGCCGCCAGTGTGATCGGCTCGGCCATCGATCCCCCGAACCCGACATCGACCAGCCAGGGCGCGCCGTCGATCGTCACGATCAGCGTCAGGTGATTGCCCAGCGCCGCATCGCCGCGCGCGATGCGCATGACGCCGCCCGAGACGCGCCGCACCTCGAAGCCGACCTCACCCAGCGCCCAGCCGAACAGGCCATTATTCTCATAGCACCAGCCGCCCCGCCGGCGCGTCACCAGCTTGTCGAAGATGCCCGGAAGCGCGGTGGAGCTGCGCACGCCCATCTGGACGTCGATATTCTCGAATGGGATCGCACCGACATGCGCATGCATCATCGCCGTCAGCGTCGCCAGATCGGGCGTCCGCGGCCCCGAATAGCCGATCCGTTCGAAATAGGCGTCGAGTTCCATGCCGCCGAGCCTGCCCCAATGCCGCGACGGCGTCCACGGCCTTGCAGGCGCTGCACCGGCGCACCACTCTAGCGCCATGACCAGGCTCAAGGACCGCTATCCGCTGTACCTCAACAACGAGGCGCACTTCCCCAATGCGGATCTGGAAGTGACCGACAAGTTCACCGGCGAGGTCGCGTTCCGCGTCGCGATGGCGACGCCCGATATCATCGATGCCGGCATTGCCGGGGCGGTCGCCGCGGCCGAGCCGATGGCGCGCCTGCCCAGCTATCGGCGCCAGGCGGTTCTGCAGCACTGCGTCGACCGCTTCACCGAACGCTCCGAAGAGCTCGCCTACGCCCTGTGCGTCGAGGCGGGCAAGCCGATCAAGGATTCGGAAGGCGAGGTCGCCCGCCTCATCGACACCTTCCGCATCGCCGCCGAGGAATCGGTTCGGATCACCGGCGAGGTCCAGCCGCTCGACATCTCGGCGCGGGCGAAGGGCTATCAGGGCATGTGGCGGCGCGTGCCGATCGGCCCGTGCAGCTTCATCTCGCCGTTCAATTTCCCGCTCAACCTCGCGGCGCACAAGGTCGCGCCCGCCATCGCCGCAGGCTGCCCGTTCGTGATGAAGCCCGCCAGCCGCACGCCGCTCGGCGCGATCATCATGGGCGAGGTGCTTGCCGAGACCGACCTGCCCAAGGGCGCCTTCTCGATCCTGCCGGCGCACCGCGAGGGCGCCGACCTGTTCACCACCGACGATCGGCTCAAGCTGCTCAGCTTCACCGGATCGGCTGCCGTCGGCTGGGACCTGAAGGCGAAGGCAGGCCGCAAGAAGGTCGTGCTCGAGCTGGGCGGCAACGCCGCAGTGATCGTCGACCGCGACGCCGATCTGGACGACGCGCTCGATCGGACGATCTTCGGCGCCTTCTACCAGTCGGGCCAGTCCTGCATCGGCGTTCAGCGCATCCTGATCCACCGCGAAATCTATGACCGCTTCCGCGACATGCTGGTGGCGAAGACGAAGACGCTGGTCGCCGGTGATCCCAAGGACCGCGACACCTTCATCGGGCCGATGATCTCCGAAAAGGAAGCGGCGCGCCTCGACGGCTGGATCCAGGATGCCGTCAGCGCCGGCGCGACCCTGTTGTGTGGCGGCAAGCGCGAGGGCGCGATGCTCGAGGCGACGCTGCTGGAAGGCGTGCCGAACGACACCAAGCTCAACCGCGAGGAAGCGTTCGGCCCCGCCGCCTTCCTGATCCCGTTCGACACGTTCGAGCAGGCATTACACATCGTCAACGACAGCAAGTTCGGCCTGCAGGCGGGCATCTTCACCCGCGACCTGTTCCAGGTCCTCGACGCCTGGGACCGGCTGGAGGTCGGCGGCGTGATCGTCAACGACGTGCCGAGCTACCGGGTCGACAACATGCCCTATGGCGGGGTGAAGGAATCGGGGCTGGGCCGCGAAGGCGTCCGCTTCGCGATTCAGGACATGACCGAGATCCGCAACCTGGTGATCCGCCGCCGCTAGGCGCTCAGCCGGCGTTGCGCTCGGCCGCCATGGCGCGGATCATCGGCTGCATCCGGGCATCGAACCGGCCGATCGGGGCCGCATCCTCGGCAAAGGCGAAGAAGCTGGTCAGCATCTCCCCGTGCCAGCGGTGCAGCGCGTAGCCGGGCCGATCGGCGACGACCAGCGCGCGCTGGTCCGGCGTGTCGATCGCCATCGGGCGCAGGTCCAGCGCGGCTCCCGGCGCCGTCGCCGGGCAGATGATCGCGGTCGCGCCGTGCCAGCTGCTGACGATCGGGCGATGGACATGACCGCTCAGGATCGCCCGCACCTGGCCATGGCCCTCGATCGCATCGGCGAAGCGGCGCACCCAGGCCTCCCGGCCATCGGTGCGGATCCACTCGATCCCGACATCGATCGGCGGATGATGCATCGCGATCAGGGTGGGCGTGTCGGGCGCCTCGTCCAGCCGGTCGCGCAGCCAGCTCGCCCGCGCCGCGCAAAAGGCGCCGCCGGTCCGGCCGGGCTCGGTCGTGTCGAGCATCAGGATGCGCAGCCCCGCAAGCCCGTCGACCGCATATTGGACGAAGCCGCCCGGCGTCGGCACATCGGGAAAGGCGCGCGACAGCGCGGTCCGGTCGTCATGATTGCCCGGCAGGACATGGCAGGGAAAGGGACAGCGCGCGAACAGGTCTCCAAGGCGGCGATAGCTGGCCGCGTCACCATGCTCGGTCAGGTCACCGGTGACCAGCATCAGGTCGGGCCGGTTCGGACCGTCGACGATCTCCTCCAGCACGCGCAGCAGGCGGGTCTCGTTATAGTCCTGCCCGACCGGTCCGAAGCCGAGATGGGTGTCGGTTATCTGCGCGATCAGCATGCCACGCCCTTTCTACGCCGGGAGGATGGCTCGGCCATCCCGGATTTAACCGCTATGGATGCATTGCGGAAGCTTCGCGATGTTGCAGCCAAGCCGAGGCGGCTTTATTCAACACGCGTGGCTGACAACGCGATCATCCATATCGTCGATGACGACGCGTCACTACGCGCGGCGCTCGAGAGTCTGTTCCGCTCGGTCGGCCTGCAGGCCCGCGGCCACGCCTCGGTCGCCGACTTCCTGGCGGCGGAGCGGGAGGACGCGCCCGGTTGCCTGGTGCTCGATGTCCGGATGCCGGGCATCAGCGGCCTGGATTTCCAGGACCGGCTCGACGAACTCGGCATCTCCCTCCCCGCGATCCTGATGAGCGGTCATGGCGACATCCCGATGAGTGTCCGTGCGATGAAGGCGGGCGCGGTCGATTTCCTGGTCAAGCCGTTCCGCGACCAGGACATGCTCGACGCAGTCGCGACCGCGGTGGAGCGCGACGCCCGCCGCCGCGCCGAGGCCAGCGACGACGCCGGCCTGCGTCAGCTATACGCGACCCTGTCGCCGCGCGAGCGGCAGGTGATGACGCTGGTCACCGCCGGCAAGCTCAACAAGCAGGTCGCCTATGATCTCGATCTCAGCGAAGTCACGGTAAAGATCCACCGCGGCGCCGCCATGCGCAAGATGGGCGCCCGCACGCTTCCCGATCTGGTTCGGATGGCCGGAAAACTGGGCCTCTCGAACGCCTGAGACCCGTAAAAGCCCCTAACACTATCGCGTTATATCGCTCGACGCCGGCAAGGCGCACAAGCGCGGCACAAGGCGACGGTCAAGCCGCCCAGTCGTACAGAAAGTCCGGTCGCGTGCCCGCCAAACCCCTGATCGCCATCGTCGAGGACGACGAGTCGCTTCGTCCCGCGCTGATCGGTTTCGTTCGCTCGCTCGGTTACGAGGGCGAAGGCTTCGTCTCCGCCGAAGCGTTCCTCGCCGGCGATGCATGCGCCCGTGCCGACTGCCTCGTGTCCGACTATCAACTGCCCGGCATCGACGGGATCGAACTGGCGACGCAGCTGCGCGGACGATTGCCGGTCATCCTGGTGACCGCACGGACCGAGCAGGGGATCGAGACGCGCGCAAAGGCGGCCGGGATCGGCCGGGTGTTGCGAAAGCCGTTCGACACCGATCTGCTCGAGGCCTGCCTGCGCCAGGCGCTGGACTCCTGAGCCGCCCTGACGGACAAGAACGGGCGTGGACACGCCGCCCGACATTCTCGACCTGGTGCATGAAAGCATCGTGACGCGCGATGCGCAGGGACGCGTCCTGTCCTGGAACCGCGCGAGCGAACAGCTTTACGGCATGGCGGCGGCAGACGCACTCGGCCGCGACTTTCAGGCCTTGGTCCAGACCCGGCATGAACGTCCGCTCGCCGAGCTCGAAACCGTCCTGCACGAACAGGGGCGCTGGGAGGGCGAGCTTGCCCGGACGACCGCGGGAGGCGAACCGCGCATCCTCGACGTTCGCTGGACGGTCGAGCGCGATGCGGCGGGCGGGGTGGTGCGGATCATCGAAACCGCGCGCGACATCACCGGTCGCAAGACCGCCGAGGACGCGCTGCGAATGAGCGAATATCGCTATCGCAACATGTTCCAGGCGATGGCGGTCGGTTTCTGGGAAGTCGACTTCACCGGCGTCGGTCAGATGCTGATCCCGCTGCGCGACCAGGGCGTGACCGACCTCCATGCCTATCTCCACGCCAACCGCGATTTCGTACGCGAGACGATGAACCACGCGGTCGTCGGCGACCTCAATCCCAAGGCGCTCGAACTGTTCGGAGCGACCGAAATGGATCAGATGCGCGGCCACCCGATCGCTGCCTTCTGGCCGCGCGAGAGCGAGCCCGTCTATATCGAGTCGCTGGTCGCGACGATGACGCGCCAGCCCTGGCTGGTGTCGGAAACGCGGCTGAACCGGCTCGACGGCAGCCAGTTCGACGCGCTGTTCACCGTCTCGCTGTCGCCCGAAAATCGCAAGCGGGGCGTGATGCTGATCGGCGTCATCGATGTGACCGCCCGCCGCGCGGCGGAAGCGGCGCTGCGCCGGGTCCAGTCCGAATTCGCCCATGCCGCGCGGGTCTCGATGCTGGGCGAGCTGACCGCCTCGATCGCGCATGAGGTCAACCAGCCCCTGGCGGCGATCGCCACCAGCGGGTCGGCCGCCTCACGCTGGCTGGCAAGCGATGAGCCGGATCTGGGCGAGGTTCGCGGGCTGGCCGAGCGGATCGTCGCCGATGCGCGCCGCGCCGGCGACATCATCGCCCGGGTGCGCGCGATGGCCGAACGACGCGATCCCGAACGCCTGGCGCTGTCGCTGAACTCGGTGGTCGAAGAGGCGCTGCTGTTCCTCGGCCATGAGCTTCAGGGGCGACTGGTGATGGTCGAGCGGCATCTGACGCCCGACCTGCCCGCCACGCTTGCCGACCGCACCCAGCTTCAGCAGGTGCTGGTCAACCTGACGGTCAACGCGATCCAGGCGATGGCGGAGGCCGGAACCGCCGACCCGCAGCTGCGGCTCGCCACTGCGGCCGGACCAGACGGCACGCTGATACTGACCGTCGAGGATAACGGCCCCGGCCTGGGCCCGACGCCCGGCGCGCTGTTCGAGAGCTTCTACACCACCAAGCCCAGCGGGATGGGCATGGGCCTGCCGATCTGCCGCAGCATCGTGGAGGCGCATGGCGGCACGATCACCGCGCGGAACGGCGATGTCGGCGCCAGGTTCATCGTCGTTCTGCCCGCCGTCGCCAAATCCCGATAAGCCCGACCGGCATCGCGCTCATACCATCGGATGAACCGGCCGACTGCGCGTAGAATATCGCGTCGAAGCGATGCGGATCACTCTGCGGACATGGACGGGATCAGCAGGATGACCGTCCGATCAGCGGAAGGTTGGATCCATGTCGAAGACCATCATGCTCATCCACGGCGCCTGGCTGAATTCGAAGAGCTGGGAAGGCTTCAAGGCGCGGTACGAGGCGCAAGGCTACCGCGTCGTCACACCCGACTGGCCCTATGACGACCGCGATCCCGCGCTGCTGCGCGCCAGTCCCGATCCCCGGCTGAAGTTTCTCGGTCAGCGTCAGATCATCGATCATTATCAGGATGTCATCCGCACCCTGCCGGAGGAGCCGATCCTGATCGGCCATTCGCTGGGCGCGGTCGTGGTCCAGCACCTGCTCGACCGCGGCCTGGGCGTCGCCGGCGTGGCGATCAACCCCGCCCCCACCCCGGGCGTCGGCCTGGGCCCGCATGCGATCCGCTCGGCACTGCCGGTGTTTCTCGATCCGCTGAGCTGGCGCAAGGCGAAGACGATGTCGCGGCACTTCTTCCGGACGCGTTTCGCCCAGACGGTGCCTGAGGATCAGGCGGATGCGATGTACGACCGATACATCGTGCCCACACCGGGGCGCGTCTATTGGAACGGCGTCGTCGGCAAGATCCCGATCGACTGGAAGAACCCGAAGCGCGCGCCGCTGCTGATGATCTCGGGCGAGATCGACCTGATCGCCGACGCATCGATGGTCCGGGCAATCTACGAAAAGCAGCGCCAGGCGCCGTCGCTGACCGAGTATCGCGAACTTGCCGGCCGTTCGCACTGGACCGGAATCGATCCGGGCTGGGAGGCAGTCGCCGACCTGGCGCTCGACTGGGCAGTCGAGAACGCCCGGCCCGCGCGCATACGCTCGATTTCCAGGGCGGCCTGACCCCCGGCCCGCCCTGCGCACGCCCGGACGGCAGCCCCCTCTTCGCCGTCCGGGCACTGTTTTACGATCGTACAGGAGACTGATCATGGCGTTCATCACGACCGACGATGGCACGAACCTCTTCTACAAGGATCACGGCAACGGACAGCCGGTGCTGTTCTCGCATGGCTGGCCGCTCAGCGCCGACGCCTGGGACGCGCAGATGGTGTTCATGGGCAGACACGGCTTCCGCGTCATCGCCCATGACCGCCGCAGCCATGGCCGGTCCGACCAGACGTGGGACGGCAATCATATGGACCGCTATGCCGACGACCTGGCCTCGCTGATCGAGCAGCTCGATCTGCGCGACATCATCCTGGTCGGCCATTCGACCGGCGGCGGCGAGATCACCCATTATGTCGGTCGCCACGGCACCGATCGCGTCGCAAAGATGGTGCTGGTGGGGGCGGTCCCGCCGCTGATGGTGAAGACCGATGCCAATCCGGAAGGTCTGCCGATCGAGGTGTTCGACGGCATCCGCAAGGGGACGTTCGACGACCGCTCGCAATTCTACCGCGACCTGTCGCTCCCCTTCTACGGCTATAACCGTGACGGCGCGACGATCTCCGACGGCGTGCGCGAGAGCTTCTGGCTGCAGGGGATGATGGGCGGGCTGAAGGGCCAGCTCGACTGCATCCACGAATTCTCGGAAGTCGATTACACCGCCGGGCTTCGGCGGATCGACGTGCCGACGCTGTTCATCCATGGCGACGACGACCAGATCGTGCCGATCGGTGCCGCGGCGCTGAAGGCGCATCCTCTGGTCCCCGGATCCGAACTGAAGATCTATCAGGGCGGCGCCCACGGGCTGACCGCGACCGAGCAGGATCGGTTCAACGCCGATCTGCTCGCCTTCGCCACCGCCGATATGCGCCAGCCGGTGGCGGCCTGAGACCGTCATGGCGGACATCGCCCTGATCCATGGCGCCTGGGTGACCATCGCCAGCTGGGACGCATTCCGCCGACCGTTCGAGGAAGCGGGCCATGTCGTGCACCTCCCGACATGGCCCGGCCTTGCCGGACGCAGCGCCGCGGAGATCAACGCGGCCCCGCCGCCCGGTTTCGGCGGCCTGACCGTCGGACGCATCGCCGACCATCTCCAGCAGCAGATTCCGCCCGGCGCGATCCTGCTCGGTCACAGCTTTGGCGGACTGCTGACCCAGATGCTGCTCGATCGCGGGGTCGGCCGCGCCGGGCTGGCGATCAACCCGGTGCCGATCGGCGGAATCGTGCCAAGCCCCGTCCCGATCGGCGCGATCCTGCCGATCGTGCTGCGGCCGGGGGGCTGGAACCGCTCCTATGCCTTTACCCGCGACCGCTGGTACCGTCGCTTCGCCAATGGCGCGCCGCGCGCCCAGTCCGATGACGCCTGGGACAGCTTCGTCATTCCTGCACCCGGCCGCATCTTCTATCAGGCGGCGACCGGCATCGGCACACGCATCGACTCGCGCCGACGCACCCAGCCGCTGCTGATCACCGGCAGCAGCCTCGACCGGCTGGTCACGCCCCATTTGTCGCGCGCCGCCTTCGCCATCCAGCGTCGCTCGGCGGCACGGACCGACTATCTCGACCTGGGCGCACGGTCGCACTTCCTGCTGAACGAGCCCGGCTGGGAGGATGTCGCGAAAGCCTGTCTCGATTGGATCGCCGCGCTGCGCTAAGGACGTGCGATGAGCGAGAAATTCGAACGCCACCGCCAGCCCTGGCGCCCCGACGAGATCCAGAAGCTGCACACGCTGGCGAAGAAGGGCATGGCGCTGAAGGCGATCGCCAAGGCGCTGACCCGCAGCGAGGAGTCGGTCAAGGATCGCGCCAAGCTCGACGGCCTGAACATCGCCAAGCTGCGCTGACACCCATAATCGGTGCCCGCACCCCGTTTCTATGATGCGATCATCCTCGGCGGCGGCGCCGCGGGGCTGATGTGCGCGGCGATCGCCGGCCAGCGCGGGCGGCGGGTGCTGCTGCTCGATCATGCCGACCGGGTAGGGAAGAAGATCCTGATCTCGGGTGGCGGGCGGTGCAACTTCACCAATATCGGCACCGCGCCCGATCGCTACCTGTCGCAGAACCCGCATTTCGCCAAGTCCGCGCTCAGCCGCTACACCGCACAGGACTTTCTCGACCTGGTCGAGCGCCACCGCATCGCCTGGCATGAAAAGACGCTGGGCCAGCTGTTCTGCGACGGATCGGCGCGGCAGGTCGTCGACATGCTGCTCGATGAGTGCGAGCGCGGATCGGTCGAGATCGTCACCGGGCGTTCGGTTGGCGAGATCGATCATGCCGATGGCCGGTTCCGCGTCGGCGATGCACAGGCACGGTCGCTGGTCATCGCCACCGGCGGGCCGTCGATCCCGAAGATGGGGGCAACCGGCTTCGCCTATGATCTCGCCCGCCGCTTCGGCCTGAAGGTCGTCGAGCCGCGCCCGGCGCTGGTCCCGCTGACGCTCAGCGGCGAGGAGGCGCTGTTCCGCGATCTCTCCGGCGTGTCGACCGACGTCGTCGCCGCCGCCGGCAAGGCGCGCTTCCGCGAGGCGGCGCTGTTCACCCATCGCGGCCTGTCCGGCCCCGCGATCCTCCAGGTGTCGAGCTATTGGCGACACGGCGAACCGATCGCCATCGACTTCCTCCCCGCTGCGGCACCGGGCTGGCTGATCGCCGCAAAGAAGGCCCGCCCGCGCACGACACTGCGCAAGCTGCTTGACGAAGCGCTGCCGGGCCGGCTGGCCGAGACGCTGGCCGATCGCTTAGGTCTGGCACAGGAACTCGCCAACAGCCCGGACCGCGCGCTGGCCGAGGCCGAGAAGCGCCTCGCCGCCTGGGCCTTCCGCCCCAATGGCACCGAGGGCTTCGCCAAGGCCGAGGTCACCGTCGGCGGCATCGACACCGCGGGGCTCAGCTCGCAGACGATGGAGGCCCGCAAGGTTCCCGGTCTCTACGCGATCGGCGAAGCGGTCGACGTGACCGGCTGGCTCGGCGGCTACAATTTCCAATGGGCCTGGGCCAGCGGCGTCGCCGCGGGTCAGGCGGTGTAACCTCCAAAAGCACCCTCTCCTCCCCAGGAGCCTGCGGCTCCGGGGGAGGAAACGGGGTCGCTGCGTGCCCTAAGGGAAAGTTCAGTCTTGCCCTTGCGCCTTCATGCGCCCATGTGGGCGGTTCCATGACATTCGAGTCCCTCCCCGCGCTTCTCGGCGAAGCGCTATCCGCGCGCGGCTATTCCGCGCCCACCCCCGTCCAGGCCGCCGTGCTCGAGCCCGAGGCAGTGGGCCGCGACCTCATCGTGTCCGCGCAGACGGGCTCCGGCAAGACCGTCGCCTTCGGCCTGGCCATGGCCGCCGAGCTGCTGCAGGGCGACCGCGTCGAGCCCAGCCGCGAGCCGCTGGCGCTGATCATCGCGCCGACCCGCGAACTGGCGCTGCAGGTCAGTCGCGAGCTGATGTGGCTGTACGGCAATGCCGGTGCGCGCATCGCGACCTGCGTCGGCGGGATGGACGCGTCGAAGGAGCGCCGCAACCTGAGCCACGGTGCGCATATCGTCGTCGGCACGCCGGGCCGCCTTCGCGACCATCTCGAGCGCGGCGCGCTCGACCTGTCGGCGCTGCGCGTCGCCGTGCTCGACGAAGCCGACGAGATGCTCGACATGGGCTTCCGCGAGGATCTGGAAGAGATTCTCGACGCGACCCCGTCCGAGCGCCGCACCCTGTTGTTCTCGGCAACGATGCCCAAGCCGATCGTCGCGCTTGCCCGCCGCTATCAGCGCGACGCACTGCGCATCTCGACCGTCGGCGAGGATCGCGGGCATGGCGACATCTCGTACCAGGCGGTGCCGGTCAGCCCGTCGGACATCGAGCATGTCGTGATCAACCTGCTGCGCTTCCACGAGGCGGAGACCGCGATCCTGTTCTGCGCCACGCGCGACAATGTCCGCCGGTTGCACGCGACGCTGGTCGAGCGCGGCTTTGCCGCGGTCGCCCTGTCGGGCGAGCATTCTCAGTCCGAGCGCAACCATGCGCTCCAGGCGCTGCGCGACCGCCGCGCCCGCGTCTGCGTCGCCACCGACGTGGCGGCCCGCGGCATCGATCTGCCGACGCTCAGCCTGGTGGTCCATGTCGAGCTGCCGCGCGATGCCGAGACGCTTCAGCACCGTTCGGGCCGCACCGGCCGCGCGGGCAAGAAGGGCACCGCCGTCCTGATCGTCCCCTATCCGCGGCGCCGCCGCGTCGAGCAGGTGCTGCGCGGCGCGCGCATCGCGTTCGAATGGATCGACCCGCCCACGCCGGAGACGATCCGCGCGCAGGACCGCGAGCGGCTGCTGACCACGTTGCTCGAGCCGATCGAGTATGACGAGGAAGATCGCGCACTGGGTGAGCGCCTGCTCGCCGAGCGCAGCCCCGAGGAGATCGCGGCAGCGCTGGTCCATTCCTATCGCGGCAAGCTGCCCGAGCCCGAGGAATTGCTCGAGCGCTCGCATTCGGACAATCGCGAAGAGCGCCAGTCGCTCCACCGCCCCGGCTTCGACCAGGTCAGCTGGTTCCGGATGGACATCGGCCGTCGCCAGAATGCCGATCCGCGCTGGATCCTGCCGCTGCTGTGCCGCCGCGGCCACATCACGAAGAACGAGATCGGCGCGATCCGCATCGGCCCCAGCGAGACCTATTTCCAGGTCCCGACCGCGATCGCCGCAAAGTTCAGCGCTGCGCTGCTGCGTACTGCGGACGAACATGGCGAGGACGAGAATGGCGTCCGCATCGAGCCGTCGGCCACCGGCCCCGGCGAGGATGGCGGCCGCCCGCAGCGCAACGGACCGAACCGGCCGAGCGGCAATCACCGGCCGCATCGCCCGTCCGGCCCCAGCCGCCCGGCCGGCGGCCCGCCGCGCCACCATGCCAAGCCGTTTCGCAAGGGTCCGCGCCCCCAGTGAGCCTGCGCGTCCTGGTCGATGCCGACGCCTGTCCGGTGAAGGAAGAGATCTACAAGGTCGCCTGGCGCCATGAGGTGCCCGTGACCCTGGTCGCGAACAGCTGGCTGCGAATCCCGCAGCATCCGCTGCTCGACCGGGTGACGGTCAGCGACGGGTTCGACGCGGCGGACGACTGGATCGCCGAGCAGTCGAGCCCGGACGCAGTGGTGATCACCGCGGACATCCTGCTGGCGGATCGCGCGCTGAAGGCCGGGGCGACGGTGCTCGCTCCCACCGGCAAGCCGTTCACCGCCAATTCGATCGGCAGCGCCATCGCGACGCGCGCGATCATGGCTGACCTGCGCGCCGGCGGCGAGCAACTGGGCGGCCCCGCTCCCTTCTCGAAGACCGACCGGTCGAGCTTCCTGCAGGCGCTCGACCGGACTCTGGTAGCGCTCAAGCGCCGCTGAGCGCGTCAGCCAAGGGCTCGCTACCGATAGCGGCGCTCAGGCAACCGCGGGCTTTTTCCGGAACGGCACCTTCCAGCTCGTATAGGTCGCCGCGCGCCACAGCCACTCGATCGGGCCGTACTGGAACCGAGCGAGCCACCATTTCGCGAGCAGGATCTGCGCGATGATCGCGGTGATGCCGACCCAGAAGCGGGTCGCCGCGTCCCAATCGTCATGCACGCCCAGGCCGAAGCCGTAGAAGACCGGCACGAAGACCGCCGACTGGGCGATGTAGAAGGTCAGCGTCAGCCGGCCCATCGGCGCGAAGACGCTCAGCAGACGCCGGCCCCAGCCCTGCCACAGGGCGATCAGCAGCAGCGCCCAGACGGCGGTCGCGGCCAGATCGAGCCAGACGCCGGTCAGCGTCCACAAGGCCCGCTGCGCGCCGGGATTATAGCCCATCGAGCCAGCCAGCAGGCGCAGCGGCTCGCGTGCGAAATACAATGCCAGCGTCAGTGCGACCGCCGCCGCCAACGCGATCGCCCGCCCCTTCCAGAAAGCGCCGGGCCGCTCGAAGAAGCCGATCCGACCCAGCACCATTCCGAGCAGGTAGAGGCCGAAGATCTGCGGCAGGCGGCCATATTCGATGAAGAACAGGAATTTCGGCACCTGGCCGGGCCACAGATTGACCCTGAGCACATCGAGCCATGTGCCCGAAATATAGACCGGCATCCCGGGATCGACCGACGACCCGGCCGCCTGATTGGCCCAGGCGGCACCGGCATTGGCGGCAAGGAACTGGACGATCAGCGTGGGCCCGAGGAAACAGAAGACCGCGAGCGCGATCAGCAGGCGGTTGTTCTTCACCCGGTGCGCCAGCAGCAGCAGGAAGCCCATCCCGGCCAGCACCATGATGATGTCGCCGCGATAGATCAGCCCGTGGAGATAGCCGATCCCGGCCAGCACCAGCAGCCGCCAGGCGAAGCGGCGAGTGAAGTCGACCCCGCGTTTGGCCGCCCGGTCCATGAGGATGAAGAAGCTGAACCCGAAGCACAGTGCCAGCAGGGTGAACGACTTGCCCATCAACAACAGATAGACCGCATCGACCAGCCGGCTCTTGTCGGGATGCGCCCAGTACAGCTCGTAGCTTTCCACCATATGGACGAGGAACAGCCCCGCCAGCGCGAATCCGCGCAGCACGTCGACCACGTCCAGCCGCGTGCTCGCGACCTGCGGAGTCACCGCCTGCTTTTCGCCATCCGTCATGCCTGCTCCCGAAACTGCTGCCGGCGCTTTAGACGGATGCGGCGCGATAACAAAACCCCCCGAAGCGTGCGGTCATCCTGCGATTTTCTGCAGTAACCAGCCCGATTTAACCCGATGTTACGATTGGTGCGCTAGCACCCCTGCCATGGGAGTCCGACTGATCCTGGCGATTGGCGCCTGGCTGTTCTGCGCCGGACTGCTGACGGCCGCGCCGGCAGCGGCGCAGCGGAACTCGGGGGAGGCGCTCCAGGTCTGCGTCCTGCGCGACAGCGGCGGGATGGATCCCGCCATACTGATCCGCCAGCCGGCGCGGTTCGACTGCGACACGCAGCAGCATCTGCTGGGGGCAGGCGACTTCTGGGTCATCAGCGAGGACATCGGCAACCGCACGCGCGCCGGCCAGCCGCTCGCCATTCGCTGGGCGAGCCTGTGGCAGTCGGGGATCGACATCCACCTGCTTCATGACGGCGGGCGGGTGACGACCGTCCGCAGCGACCGCCGCGGCATTGCGCCATGGCTTCAGCTGGGTGCGATCGCGGAACATGCGCTGGGTGACCCGGCGGCGCCGGTCACCCGCATTTTGTGGCATGTGCGCGGCGCGGCCAATATGCGCGGGATCATCCTCGGCCCGCGGCTCGCGACTCAGGCACAGAGTGTCCGAGCGAACCTGCTGATGGCGACGCTCTATGCCGGGTTCATGGGACTGTGCCTGGCCCTGCTGGTGTATAATCTGGCGCTGTGGGCCGCGATGCGGCACCGGTTCCAGCTCTGGTACAGCGCGATGACAGCCGGGCTGCTGGGCTATTGCGTGACCTCCTCCGGTGCGCTTGTCTGGCTGTTGCCCGACATCGCCAACAATGATCGAATCCGACTGAATTATCTGCTGCTGGGGGCGCTGGGCGCCGCCGCGATCATGTTCGCCCGAACCTTCTTCGAAAGCCGCATCTATCGCGGCTGGCTAGGCCGGACGGCAGAGGTGGTCGCGGCGCTGATGGCTGGGGCCGGAGTGATGTTCCTGCTGGCGCCGGAGGTGACGATCAGGATCGCGGACCAGATCTTCACCTGCGTGTTCACGGGGCTCGCGCTCGTCGTCCTGCCGACCCTCTGGCGGGCGTGGCGGTCGCGCAGCAACTATCTCTGGCTGTTCGCCATCGCCTGGGGCGCGCCGATCATCGCCGCGATCCTGCGCATGCTCGGCAACCTCCATCTGATCCCGTGGAGCTTCTGGCTCGACAATTCGACGATCTTCGCGATGGCAGCCGAGGCCCTGCTCTCCAGCGTTGCCATCGCCTACCGCATCCGCCTGCTCAGCCGCGAGCGCGACCGCGCGAGGGAGGGTGAGGAATATGCCCGTCGCCTGGCCGATATCGACCCGCTGACCGGACTGCTCAACCGCCGCGCGTTTCTGGAGCAGGCGATCGGCCGCCCGGGCGAACAGGTGCTGCAGATCGCCGATCTCGACCATTTCAAGCGGGTCAATGACACGCTGGGCCATGACGGCGGCGACGAGGTGCTGCGCGTCTTCGCCCGGCTGCTGCGCAATGCCGTCCCGACCGGCGCGCTGGTGGCGCGGATGGGGGGCGAGGAGTTCGCGATCCTCGCCAGCCCCGACGAAAAGGTCGAGGCTGAGACGATCCTTGCCCGCCTGCGCAGCACCCGCATGCCGTTCGGCGTCCGGGTCACCGCCAGCATCGGCACCTGCAGCGGTCCCTTGCAAACCGAGGCGGAGTGGAAGTCGCTCTATCGCGGTGCCGACCGCGCGCTGTTCGAGGCCAAATCGGCCGGACGCGACCGGGTCCGCGATGCCGCAAATCGCAAGGCGGCATAGTCGGCTTTGTTACGATCGCGCAATTTCGGACGGGTTGGTGCCTTGCGGGATAGCCTGCACAGGCGTATGCAACTTGCCATGGAAAGGGGCCGTCGAAAGTTCATCGTGATCGCGGTCGCCGCAGCGTTCCTGCTCGCGGCATGGTCCGCACCGTCCCATCAGGCGCGCATCGAAATCCTGACGCACGACCGTCAGGACGCGAACCCGCACAAGATGCAGGCTGCGGTCAACATCGGCATGATCGGCTTCTCCTTCCTCTATACCTGGACTTCGAAGCTCGGTCGCTGATCGACTTGCGGCCCCTGCCGTCGTTGCTTACACCTGTGTAAATGAGCGACCCCGAAACGGCCTGGCGCACCGCCTATCTCCACCCCGGTCCCTGGGACCAGGTCCTTCCGCCGCTGTCGATGGTCGACCTGTTCGAAGCCAGCGCCACCGCCCATCCCGATGCGCCGCTGCTCGATTTCCTGGGTCGCAAATACAGCTATGGCGAGACGATGGACGGGGCGAACCGCGTCGCCTGCGGCCTGAAGGCGATGGGCTATGGCCCGGGCGACCGGATCGGCCTGTTCCTCCCCAACGTCCCGCATTATGTCGCTGCCTATTACGGCATCCTGAAACTGGGCGCGACGGTGGTGAACTTCTCGCCGCTCTACACGGTCGACGAGCTGTCGCAGCAGGTGGCCGATTCGGGCACGAAGCTGCTCTTCACCATCTCGGCCACCGCCCTCCTCCCGACCGCGCTCGCGGTGCTGGAAAAGAGCCATCTCGAACGGCTTGTCGTCGGATCGGTCGCGGGGGCGCTGCCGACGGCCAAGTCGCTCTTCTACCGCCTGTTCCGCGGCAGCGAGGTGGCGCCGCGCCCGGCCGATCCGCGCATCTCGGCCTTCTCGGAGCTGATCCGCAACGACGGCCTCTGCGACTCGCCTGCGCTCGATCCCGAGCGTGACCTGGCGCTGATCCAATATACCGGCGGCACCACCGGCACGCCCAAGGGAGCGATGCTGACGCACCAGAATCTGTCGGCCAATGCCCGCCAGGTCGCCCGGCTCGATCCCGGCGCCGGCGAGGGCGTCGACCGGATCATGGGCGTGCTGCCCTTCTTCCACGTCTTCGCCAATACCTGCGTGCTGAACCGCACCGTCGTGACCGGCGGCGAGATCGTGATGCTGCCGCGCTTCAACGCCAAGCAGACGCTGGCCGCGCTGCGCCGCACCCGCCCGACCGCCCTTCCCGGCGTACCGACCATGTACCAGGCGCTGCTCGACACGCCGGGCATGGCCCGCGCCGATTTCCAGTCAGTCCGCTTCTGCATTTCGGGTGGCGCCCCGCTGGCGGCAGAACTCAAGGCGCGATTCGAGGATGCGACCGGCGCGCGCCTGGTCGAGGGCTATGGCCTGTCCGAAAGCTCGGGCGTGGTGTCGTGCAATCCCTATGAGGCGCTGAACAAGCCCGGTACGATCGGCCAGCCGATCCGGTCGACCCGCGTCCGTCTGGTCGACAAGGAGGATCCGACCCGCCCGGTGCCGCCGGGCGAGCCCGGCGAGCTGGTCGTGTCCGGCCCGCAGATCATGAAGGGCTATTGGAACCGACCCGATGCCGATGCCAAGGTGTTCGTCGACGATCATTGGCTGCGCACCGGCGACGTCGCGACGATCGACGAGGACGGTTTCATCCGCATCGTCGACCGGCTGAAGGACATGATCGCCGTCGGCGGCTTCAAGGTCTTCCCCAGCCAGATCGAGGCGGTGCTCTACCATCACCCGGCGGTGAAGGAGGCGCTCGTGATCGGCATTCCCGATCCCTATCATGGCGAGATGCCGCGGGCCTATGTCACGCTGCACGAGGATGCCACCGACACCGGCGAGGCGATCCGCGCCTGGCTCAATCCGCAACTCGGCAAGCATGAGCGGGTCGACGAGGTGGTGGTGCGCCTCAGCCTGCCCAAGACGATGATCGGCAAGCTGAGCCGCAAGGATCTGGTCGCCGAGGTCCTGCCCGCCTGAAACGGTCCATTAATGCGTCACCCGGTTGCAATCCCCCGCCCCGCTGCCGCATAGCGGCGCCATGGCAGAGGACGCGCAGATCGCCGGGCTTTCCTTCGAGGAAGCCCTGAAGGAACTCGAACGAATCGTGAGCCGCCTCGAAAGCGGCGAGGCGGCGCTGCAGGAGGCGATCGACCTGTACGAGCGCGGCGACCAGCTGCGCCGCAAATGTGCCGAGCGGCTCGACGCGGCCCAGGCGCGGATCGAGGCGATCCGCCTCGATTCCGAAGGGCGCCCCGCCGCCACCCAGCCCTTCTCCGCCGGTTGAGAGGCACCGCCATGGCCGAAGCAAGTCCCGCCCTGCTCACCGCGCTGCGGGAGGTTTCGGAGGAGATCGATCGCGAGTTCGACGCGCTGCTGCCGGTACCCGGCGACGCGCGCGCTAACCTGTACAAGGCGATGCGCCACGCGGCGATCGGCGGCGGCAAGCGGCTGCGCCCGTTGCTGGTGTCCGCGACCGCGCGGCTGTTCGGGGTCGATCGCGTGTGCATCGCCCGCACCGGAACCGCGATCGAGGCGATCCATGTCTATTCGCTTATCCATGACGACCTGCCGGCGATGGACGATGACGACATGCGCCGTGGCAAGCCGACCGTACACCGCGTCTTTGACGAGGCGACGGCGATCCTCGCCGGCGACTGCCTGCACGCGCTGGCGTTCGAGATCCTGGCCGAGGAGGAGACGCATGGCGACCCGTTCGTCCGCGTCGAGCTGATCGGTGCGCTCGCCCATGCCTCCGGCCCGTCCGGCATGGCCGGCGGCCAGATGATGGACCTGGAGGCGGAGAAGTCGAGCTTCGACCTGGCCACCGTCACCCGGCTTCAGGCGATGAAGACCGGCGCGCTGATCGCCTGCGCCGTCGAGATGGGCGCGATCCTCGGCCGGGTTCCGGTCGAGGGGCGTACGGGCCTGCGCGGCTATGCCCGCGATGTCGGCCTCGCCTTCCAGATCGCCGACGACCTGCTCGACGCCGAGGGTGACGAGGCGCTGGCGGGCAAGAAGCTGCGCAAGGACGGCGATGCCGGCAAGGAGACCTTCCTCAGCCTGCTGGGCGTCGACCGCGCCCGCGAACAGGCGCATCTGCTGGTCGACCAGGCGATCGAGCATCTCCACCCCTATGGTCCCGAAGCCGATGTGCTGCGCGACATCGCCCGCTATACGCTGGCGCGCGACAAGTGACCCCCCGGCGCGCCGTAGTCGGCGCGCTGGTCCTAGCCCTGCTCGGCGTGGCGATCTGGCAATGGGCCATATCCTGGCGGCCGAGCCCGAGCCTCTATCCGCGCCAGGGAATTGACGTCTCGCACCATCAGGGCGCGATCGACTGGGTCGCGGTCGCCGAGAGCGACCAGGTCCAGTTCGCCTATATCAAGGCGAGCGAAGGCAGCGACCATCGCGACCGCCGCTTCCTCGGCAACTGGGCGGCGGCCGGCGAGGCCGAGATCGCGCGCGGCGCCTATCATTTCTTCACCCTGTGCAGCCCGGGGGACACCCAGGCCGCCAACTTCATCGCCGCCGTGCCGAAGACGCCCGCCATGCTGCCGCCCGCGATCGACCTGGAGTTCGGCGGCAATTGCGCCGGCCGCCCCACGCCGGACGCGTTCCTGGTCGAGCTGATGGTCTTCATCCGCGCGGTCGAGGCGCATTATGGCCAGCGCGTCATCCTGTACCTGACGCGCGAGTTCGACGCAGGCTACCGCGTCAGCGCCCGGATCCCGCGCAAGCTGTGGCTGCGCGGCATCTTCTTCGAGCCCGACTGGGCCGCGCGCCCCTGGACCATGTGGCAGGCATCCAGCTTTCGCCGCGTGCCCGGCATCAGCGGCCGGGTGGACTGGAACGCGGCGCGCCCCTGACACGCCGTGCTTGACTCGGCGCCTTCGCAGCCGCAGCAATGCCGCCGTCGCGAGTGGCGGGGAGAGGCAGGCGAATGACCACGCGTATCGGTGTGTATCCGGGCACCTTCGATCCGATCACCCTGGGCCATATGGACATCATCCGGCGCGGCGCGAAGCTGGTCGACCGGCTGGTGATCGGGGTCACCACCAATCCGTCCAAGTCACCGATGTTCTCAGTCGAGGAGCGGATGGCGATGGTCGTGCGGGAGACTGCCGAGCTGGCCGGGCGGATCGAGGTGGTCAGCTTCGATTCGCTGCTGATGGACTTTGCCGAGCGCCAGGGCGCCAGCATGATCGTGCGCGGCCTGCGCGCGGTCGCCGATTTCGAATATGAGTATCAGATGGCGGGCATGAACCAGCAGCTGAACGACCGGATCGAGACGGTCTTCCTGATGGCCGACGTCTCGCTCCAGCCGATCGCCAGCCGCTTGGTCAAGGAAATCGCCGTCTATGGCGGCGACATCCGCAAGTTCGTCAGCCCCGAGGTGAAGGCCGACGTGGTCCGCCGTGTGGCGGAAACCGGACGCAAGGGCAGCTGAGCCACGCCGGCGGGCTTTGACCTGCCACAATCTTGCACTAGACCTGCGCGCGCACCCGATCTGGGAACTGGAGAGTCGATGCGTTTCGTTGCCACGATGGCCGCCATGGCCGTGATGTTCACTGCCCTGCCTGCCACCGCCCAGCAGGAGCCGGCCCCCGCGCCGGCCCAGACCGCACCGGCGGAACCTGCACCGGCTCAGCCCGCACCGACTCAACCCGCTCCGGCACCTGCGCCCACCCCGGCACCTGCGCCTGCCGCAGCGCCTCAAGCCGCCCCCGCGGCCGCGGCACCGGCCAAGCCTGCCGAGCCCGAGATCCGCACCGTGCCGATCGTCGTGCCCGCCGATCCCGAGAATACCTGGGTGCTCGACCTGTCGACCGGCGGCCGCGTGCTGGTCCGCCTGCGCCCCGATGCCGCGCCCCAGATGGTCGAGCGGATCAAGACGTTGACCCGTCGCGGTTTCTACAACAACACCATCTTCCACCGCGTGATCGACGCGCCGGAAAGCATGGCGCAGGGCGGTGACCCGCGCGGCAACGGCACCGGCGGCTCCGAGCTGCCGAACCTGCCCGCCGAGTTCAACAACCTGCCCCATGTCCGCGGCTCGGTCTCGGCTGCACGTGCGCAGGATCCGAACAGCGCGAACAGCCAGTTTTTCATCATGTTCGGCCCGCGCCTGGGCTTCGACCGCAACTATACCGTGTTCGGCCGCGTGGTCGGCGGCATGGAATGGGTCGACAAGATCGAGCGCGGCGAGCCGCCGGCGAACCCGAGCCGGATCGTCCACGCCTATATCCAGTCGGACAATCCCCCCGCCTATCAGAATGCGGCGCCGGCCCCGATGCAGCTGCCCGCGGGCGAGACCCCGGTAGTCCTGCCCGAGACTGCCCCGCGCAAGTGACGCGCGGGGGCATCGCCCCATGAACGTAGATCTGTTCGATTTCGACCTCCCGCCCGAGCGGATCGCGTTGCGGCCGGCAAGCCCGCGCGACTCCGCGCGGCTGCTGGTGCTGCACGGCGACGAGACGCGCGACGCGACCGTCGCCGACCTGCCCAAGCTGCTCCGCGCGGGCGACCTGCTGGTGTTCAACGACACCCGGGTCATTCCCGCCCAGCTCGAGGGGCGCCGCGGCGAGGCGAAGATCGGCGCGACGCTGCACAAGCGCGAGGGGCCGCGCCGCTGGCGCGCCTTCATCCGCAACGCCAAGCGGTTGCGCGACGGCGACACGATCGATTTCGGCCAGGGCGTCACCGCGACCGCGGGCGACCGCGCCGAGGATGGAAGCTTCGCGCTCGACTTTGCCGGCGACGAGCCGGTCGAGCTGCTGCTGGAGCGCTGTGGCCGGATGCCGCTGCCGCCCTATATCGCCTCGAAACGCCCGACCGACGCGCGCGACGCCGACGATTATCAGACGATGTTCGCCGACGAGCCCGGGGCGGTCGCCGCGCCGACGGCGGCGCTGCACTTCACGCCCGACCTGATCACCGCGCTCGACGCCGCCGGGATCGGCCATGCGACGCTGACGCTCCATGTCGGCGCAGGCACCTTCCTGCCGGTCAAGGCCGAGGATACAGACGAACACCGGATGCATGCCGAATGGGGCCGCATCGATGCGGCCACCGCCGACCGCCTCAATGCGGTGCGCGCCGCGGGCGGACGGGTCATCGCGGTCGGCACCACCAGCCTGCGCCTGATCGAGAGCGCCGCCGGCGAGGACGATGTGATCCGCCCGTTCGAGGGCGACACCTCGATCTTCATCACCCCCGGCTATCGCTTCAAGGGGATTGACGGACTCATCACCAACTTCCACCTGCCGCGCTCGACCCTGTTCATGCTGGTGTCGGCGCTGATGGGACTGGAGCGGATGCAGGCGGCCTATGCCCATGCGATCGCCGACGGCTATCGCTTCTATTCCTATGGCGATGGGTCACTGCTGCTGCCGTGACCGGCCGAACGACGCTCATCGCCCGATAAACGCCGCCAGTTCCTCGGGCGCGCCGGTCGGGAACGCCTGTTTCAGATGATCGAGGAACGCCGACACGCGCGCGCTCAGCAGCCTGCGCGAGGGATAAAGCGCCCATAAAGCGATATCCGGCGCATCGACATCGCCCCAGCGGATCAGCGTCCCCTCGGCCAGATCGCGGCTGACGAGCGACACCGGCAGCCGCGCCGCACCCACCCCGGTCCGGACGGCATCGCGCACCATGACCAGCGACGCCAGCCCCAGCACCGGCTCGACTGCGATCGAAGACGCGCCGTGTTCGCCGCGGATGGTCCAAACGGCGCGATCGAGGCCTGACCGCACCACCGCCGGGACAGTCGCTCCCTCCGCAGGTCGCGGCAGATCCGGACTGGCCACGACCACCAGCCGGTCGTGCAGGAAGGCGCGGCCGACCAGGCTTTCATCCGGATCGGGATTGACCCGGATCACTAGGTCATAGCCCTCCTCGACCATATCGACCGCGCGATCCTCGTTGGTGACCTCGAGCCGGACCTCGGGATAGCGGGCAGCGAACAGCGCCGCGATCTTGCCCATCGCGATCTGCGAGAAGAGCAGCGGGGCGCTGATCCGCAGCCGTCCGCGCGGGTTTTCGCCGCCCGAGGCGATCGCCGCCGCAGCTTCCTCCAGCTCGACGAGCAGGCGACCGGCGCGCTCGAACAATGCCCGCCCCTCCTCGGTCAGCCTGAGCGCCCGCCCGCCGCGCTCGAACAGCCTCAGCCCAAGGCTGGCCTCGAGTTCGGCGACCCGGCGCGACAGCGTCGCCTTCGGCCGGCCGGCCTCGCGCGAGGCGCGGCCAAAGCCACCATGGCGGGCGACGAGGGTAAAATCGGCAAGCGCGAGCAGATCCATGTGTTCCACCAGTGAGACAGTGCGTCCATATCTAGCGGCTTCCGGGCCGGATGTGGATCGCTCATTTTGCTCTGGACGGGCCCGATGCCCGCCCCAGCAAAGGACCAAGGACATGATCTATTCGACCGCCACCGTCGCCGTGAATCCCGAAGGCCAGACCCCGCTGACTCGCGAGCAGGTGTGGCGAGGTCTGGAGTTGAAGGCACGCGACGCGCGCCTGTTTCTCCCGGCTGGCCTGTGCACCCGCTGCGACGTGACCGAAGAGAGCGCGACCCATTTCGTGCGCGAGGCAACGATCGCCGGCGCCGATCTGCGCGAGATCATCACGCTCGAACGGGCACGCAGGGTCACCTTCTTCCAGGCGACGGGCCCGCGTGAGGGCGCGATCGTCAACGAGCTGTTCGAGGATGCAACAGGCGAGCTTCAGCTGCGCTTCTACTGCTATCTCGGCCTGCGCGACAAACTGCCCGGTGGGCCGGAGGAGCAGGCCGAACAGGCGCAGTTCGACGGCGACACCGGCTACCGCGCCGCCCTGCTCTCGACGCTTGCCCGCACCCGCGACCTGCTCGCCCAGGGCCGGCTGTAACCGCCGGCCCCTTCACCACATCCCATCAGGAGACATGACATGACCGACCTCTGGTCCCCCATCACCGTCGGCGCCATGCGCCTGCCGCATCGTCTGGCGATGGCGCCGATGACCCGCAGCCGCGCAAAGCCCGACGGCGCGCCCGGCGACCTCGCGCCGCTCTATTACCGCCAGCGCGCCACCATGGGCCTGCTGATCAGCGAGGGCACCCAGCCCTCGGACGATGGACAAGGCTATCTGGCCACGCCGGGCATCTACACCGATGCCCATGTCGCCGGCTGGCGCAGGGTTGCCGACGCCGTCCACGATGCGGGCGGGCATCTGTTCATCCAGTTGATGCATGTCGGTCGCCTCTCCCACCCCGACAACACGCCGCTTCATCGCGAGCCGGTTGCGCCATCGGCAATCGCGCCGGGCGTCGACATGTTCACCATGAACGGCATGCAGCCGATCCCCGAGCCACGCGCGCTGACGACTGCGGAGGTCGAAGCGACGATCTTGGACTTTGCCCATGCCGCCCGGCGCGCGGTCGAGGCGGGCGCCGACGGCGTCGAGGTGCATGGCGCCAATGGCTATCTGGTTCACCAGTTCCTCTCACCCGACGCTAATCATCGCACCGACGCCTATGGCGGATCGATGGAGGGACGCGCGCGGTTCGCGATCGAAGTGGTGCGCGCCATCGCCGATGCGATCGGCCCCGAGCGGACCGCCATCCGCCTGTCGCCGGGCCTGCCCACCAACGGCATCGCGGAAGGGGAGGCGAATGACGATCTCTATCGCCACCTGGCGACCGAGCTGGGGCGGATGGGGCTGGCCTATCTCCACCTGCTTCACGCCCGAAGCGACGCGCTGCTCGCCGATCTTCGCGCGCGGTTCGGCGGAGTCGTGATCGTCAATCGCCCGGGGCGGCAACGCGAGGACATCGGCTCCGATGTCGCCGCGGGACGCGCGGATATCGAGGCGCTGGGCGTGATGGCGCTGGCGAACCCGGATCTGGTCGACCGTCTGAAGACCGGCGCGCCGCTGAACGAGGTCAGGCCTGCCCTGTTCTATGCCGGGGGCGGCGCCGAAGGTTATACCGACTATCCGGATCTTGACGCGGCTTGATCACGCGCGGGTGGGTTGCTCCCACCCGCTGCCTTGCGTCAGCTACCAGGGAAGCGCCGGTTCCGGCAGGCGCGGCCCGGTGGGCTCGGCGGCATTCGGCCCGGCCCAAACCGGCGGCTGCACCGCGTGCGGGTCCTGACCGGAAACCGAAGCCGGCCGCAGCGACGACCAGTAATCCTTGGCGATCAGGTCGAGCGCATTATAGGCGACCCATGACGACGGCACCTGCCCGCGGCACAGAAGCTGCCACGCAGTCGTCGCCAGCGAGGGATCGGGCGCACCGGTGGGTGGGCGATAGGGGAGCCAGTAAGGTGCCAGGTCCGGCTGAAGCTCCACCCGGTCGATCGCGGCGAAGACGCCCTGCTCGTACAGGCGCAGACGTCCGCCGGCGCAATCCAACGCGATCCTCTGCACCCTGCCCAGTTTGAACCCGGTCTCGGTGAACTCCGGGGTCGGGCTGAACTCCCATACCCGGATCGACCGTGTACCGCCTTCCTCGCTCATGCTTTCCATGTCGAAGGCGATCGCGCCTTCGGCCCGCGCGCCGACCGCATAGTAGCGCACCGGCTCAGCGTCGCGGCCACGGGATTGCGCCGGCAGGGCGCCGACCGGCATCGACAGCGCCAGCACCCCGAGCAGGCGGGGAAGTTGCAGGGAGCCAAGCGCCGACAATGCCATGGATGCAGAGATGACATGGCCGGTTTGGCCGCGCAATCACCCCCTTGCAGCAAGCCACCCGCTATTGCTCGTTGCGCGGCGGCAACTGTCTTGCCAAGGTGGGTCACCTCTTCAGGGATGGACCGCCATGCGCCGACTCTTTCTCGCCGTCCTGCTCGCTGCCACCGCCCCCGTCGCCGCCCTTGCCCAGACGCCCAAGGAACAGCTGATGACCGCGCCCGCCGGTGCGCGCCATTACACGATCAGCTCGACCGCGGGGAAACATGGCGATGTCTGGTCCTGGACGCTGCCCGACGGTCGCATCGCCTATCGCATGTCGATGTCGCTGCGCGGCTGGGTGACCGAGACCGACCAGGTGACGACGCTGGACGCTCAGAAGCGCCCCGTGGCGATCGCGATCCGCGGCTTCACTGATGCCGGCGGCGCCGATGAACAGTTCAGCGTGGACGCAAACGGCATCGGCCGGTGGAAGACGTCGGTCGACGCCGGCTCCGCGCCGATCGCGGGCAAGCGCTACAACAGCTATGGCGGCCCCTGGCTGGCGGGCGAGAAGGACGTCGAGGCGCTGGTCGCCGCCGGCCCGGCGGGGATCGATCTGCTCCCCACCGGCCATGCCAGCCTGACCATCGGCAAGTCGGTGCAGATCGATGGGCCCGCGGGCAAGAAGACGGTCAAGCTGGCCTTCATCACCGGCTATGGCTTCTCGCCCTCCCCGGTGTGGCTCGACGAGAATAACCGCTTCTTCGGCAACGTCGGCGGCATCTCGCTGCTGCCCGAAGGCTATGAGCCGGTCGGCCCGAAGCTGAAGGACATCCAGGAACAGGCGACGGCGGACATGACGCGCGATATCGCGCACCGCTTCCTCAGCCCGGCCAACCGGACGCCGACGCTGATCGACAATGTCCTGCTCTTCGATTCGGTTGCCGGGACCTATCTGCCCGACCGCGCGGTGCTCATCGCCGACGGCAAGGTCGTCTCGGTCGGGGCCGCCGGCTCGCTGAAGGCGCCGGCCGGTGCGACGGTCGTCGATGGCCGCGGCAAGACGCTCCTCCCCGGCCTGTGGGATGCGCACCAGCATGTCGGCGACGACTGGAACCTGCTCCAGAACCTCGCCACCGGCATGACCAATTATCGCAGCCCCGGCTCGATGATCGACGAGGCACAGAGCATCCTGAAGCGCCGTGCCGCGGGTGACCTGCTCGCCCCCGACGGCAGGATCTCGGTGATCGTCGACCGAAAGGATCCGCTCGCCGCGCAGGGCGCGCTGACCGTCTCGTCCGAGGCCGAGGCGATCGAGGCGGTCCGCAAGGTGAAGGCGGCGGGCATGTGGGGCGTGAAATTCTACACCTCGATGAATCCCGCCTGGATCGCTCCCGCGGCGGCGGAAGCGCACAAGCTGGGCCTGTGGGTGCACGGCCATGTCCCCGCGGGCATGCGGCCGCTCGATGCGGTCCGCGCGGGCTATGACGAGGTCACCCATATCAACTTCATCATGATGCAGGCGATGCCGCAGTCGGTGGTCGACAAGGCGAACACCGCCGCGCGGCTGGAAGGACCGGCGCGCTACGGCAAGGATGTCGACCTGGATTCGCCCGAGCTGAAGGCATTCTATGCCGAGCTTGCCAAGCGCGGCACCGTGATCGACCCGACGCTGACCGTATGGGAACCGCTGATGACCTCGGACGGTACGGCGTTGCCGCCCGAATATGCGCCCTTTGCCGAGATCGCGCCGCCCTCGGTCGCGCGTGGGTGGAAGGTCTCGGGCTATCCGCTGTCCGAAGGGCTGACGCGCGAGGATTATCGCAAGAGCTTTCGCAAGATGGTCGATCTCGTCGGACGGCTGCACAAGGCGGGCGTACGGATCGTCGCGGGCACTGATGGCTATGGCCTCGAACTGGTGCGCGAACTCGAACTCTATCAGCAAGCCGGGCTGACCAATGAAGAGGCGCTGCAGACCGCGACGATCATCCCCGCGCGCATCACCGGCATGGACGGCGTCGCCGGCTCGATCGCGCCCGGCAAGAATGCCGACATCATCCTGGTCGACGGCGACGTGTCGAAGGACATCACCCGCCTGCGCCAGGTCGATCTCGTGTTCCTCGACGGCTATCGACTGAAGGGCGCGGAACTGCGTACCGCCAGCGGGCTGAGCGGGATGCCGAAGTAACCCGACGCTCAATTCGTCCGGGATCGGGCAGACGGTATGACGACGCTTCGCCAACTTCATTATCTCGTGACGCTGGCCGATGCGAAATCCTTCGTCGAGGCCGCGCGCATCGCCAACGTCTCGCAACCGACGCTCAGCCAGCAGATCAAGTCGCTCGAACAGCGGCTCGGCGTCACTCTGCTCGAACGCTCGACCTCCGGCGCGGTGCTTACGCCGATCGGGCGCACCATCGTCTCCAGGGCGCGGGCGGTGCTGGGCCAGGTGCGCGACATCGAATCGCTCGCGAAGAGCGCGACCGCCGGGCTGACGGGTACGCTGCGGCTGGGGACGACGCCGACGCTCGGGCCCTATCTGCTTTCGCCGATCATCGCCGATCTCCACCGATCGGCACCGGGACTGCGCCTCTATGTCCAGGAAGGCATTCCGGACACACAGGCGCTGGCCCTGTCGCGCGGCGATCTCGACATGATGCTTGGCCCGATGCCGATCGCCGGCGACGATCTGGAGATCGAGCCGCTGATGCGCGAGCCGCTCTATCTGGTGTCGGCGGTCGACGACATGCTGGCGACCGGCAGGCCGGTCACGCCTGCCGCGCTGGAAGGCCGCGCGTTGCTGTCGCTCGATCCCAGGCACAATCTCCACCGCCAGACTGTCATGATCGCGACGCGCTACGGCATGTCGCTGATGCCCGATTATGAGGGGACCAGCCTCGACAGCCTGCACCAGATGGTCGCGAGCGGACTGGGCCTCAGTGTGCTGCCGGCGCTGTACCTCGCCTCCGATGTCGGCGGATCGGCGGGGCTTGCGATCCTCGATGTGGTCGGATGGCGCGAACATCGATCGATCGCGCTTGCGCGTCGGCGGGGGTCGAGCATCGAGGCAGCCTTCGGCGTCATCGCCGAACAGCTGATCGGATCCGCGCGGCGCCTGCTTGGGCCCTCATCGCAACCCGCCTCCCCGCCCGACACCTCCCGCTCGACCTCGCCATAGTCTCAGCCTATGGCGGCACCGGGCGCCTTTCGATTGGGCGGGGCCGGTCGCCCCGCCTATCTCCGAACCACGACGCCGACCCCGATATCCGGGCGATCGGCGGGTCGCATAAGGAGACAAGAACGATGCTCGACAAATCGCTCTCGCGCCGCACACTGGTTGGCGGCGCCCTGACCGCAGCCGCGATCGGCGTAGCGCCTGCCGGGGCTCAGGACGCCGGCGGCGCCAAACAGGCGCTGGCGCCGGTCAAGGATGGCAAGTCGGCCCTTACCCCCGATCAGGCGCTCGAGTTGCTGATCCAGGGGAACCGCGCGTTTCTCCGGGACGAGCTTCCCG
Organism: Sphingomonas sp. BL-S-25; assembly: GCF_055521555.1. Classification (NCBI taxonomy): domain Bacteria; kingdom Pseudomonadati; phylum Pseudomonadota; class Alphaproteobacteria; order Sphingomonadales; family Sphingomonadaceae; genus Sphingomonas; species Sphingomonas sp. BL-S-25. The sequence goes on along the minus strand of NZ_CM145486.1, from coordinate 2,925,199 downwards.
CTGTCGACCTCAGCCCGCGTCGCCGGCTTGATCTGGCCAAGGCCCAGGCACCGTTCGTCGCCTATATCTCCTGTTCGGACAGCCGCGTGCCGCCGGAACTGCTGTTCGGCCGAGGGCTCGGCGAGCTGTTCATCATCCGCAACGCCGGCAACACCATGGATTTGGTCGCGCAGGGCTCGCTCGAATTCGCGGTCGCCAAGCTCGGCGTGCCGCTGGTCGTCGTGATGGGTCACGAAAGCTGCGGCGCGGTCGAGGCGGCAATGGCGGTGGTGCGCGACAATGCCCGCTTCCCCGGCGCGATCGATCGCATGATCGAACCGATCGTGCCGGCGGTGCTCGAGGCACGCGGTCGCCCGGGCGATCCCGTCGCCAACGCGGTCAAGGCCAACGTGTCCCGCGTCGTGCGCACGCTTCGCACCGGCAGCGACATGCTGATGATGAAGCCCCAGGCAGAGGGCAAGCTGAAGGTGATCGGTGCTTATTACGAACTCGCCACCGGCCATGTCGACTTTTTCGACCGGCCCTGAATTGTTGAGAGGTTCCATGTTTCGAATTGCCGTCGGCACCCTTGCTCTGAGCTGCGCCAGCGCCGCCCCCGCCTTCGCCTCCGACGAAGACGAGCAGATCTGGGCCTCGGTCACCGCGACTGTCGCGGTGTCGGAGACGGTCGACGCTACGCTGGAGGTCCATGGCCGCCAGACCGACGACGTGTCGCGACTGGGCCAGGTCCTCGTCCGGCCCAGCCTGACACTGAAGCTCGGCAACGGCTGGTCCGCCGCGGTCGGCTATGCCTATGCTCATACCCGCTTTGCCGGCACGGCCGCCAATGACGAGCACCGCGCCTGGCAGCAAATCGCCTATAGCTTTCGCCAGGATCCGGAGACCGGCCTGGCGGTGACCGGCCGGACGCGCATGGAACAGCGCTTCCGGCCGGATGCGAGCGGCACCGGCTGGCGCCTGCGCCAGCAGCTTCGCGCGCAAATTCCCTTCTCGTCGGCGACCAAGGTCCGTGCGGTGATCTGGAACGAGACGTTCGTCGGATTGAACACGACCGAATGGGATCGACACCCGGGCGTCGATCAGGTGCGCACCTTCCTCGGCATCAGCGTGCCCGTCGCCAAGGGCATCACCGCGGAGCCCGGCTATCTCAACCAGACGATCTTCCGGATCGGCCCCGACCGGATCAACCATATTCTCGCGGTCAATCTGTTCGCCCGTTTCTGACTGGGACCAGCCCGCCGGCGAATAACTTCACCAGCGGCTGTGTCATCGCTGGTCTCTCAGGAGATAAAAAATCTGACACCGTTAATTTTCCATTTGGAAATCATTTTGGGTATATCGGCGCGACAAACTCGCCTGAAACCGCGCTCGTTTCGTCATCGACATGACATCATCGACGGCGAAAATTACGTAGGTTACCGGACTTGCCAAATCCACGCTGGTTGACGCGCGCCTGAGTTCGCGGTTTACCCCTGCAACGTATAAGTAACAGGGGCTTTTCATGACCAAATTGGCAAAGACTGGTGGCGGCGTATCGCGTCGTCTGCTTTCCGGCACTGCACTGGCAAGTGCCGCGGCCTGCGCACTGATTGCAACTCCGGCGTCTGCCCAGGAAGAATGCGGTCCCACGACCGAGGGAACGGTGACCTGCACCGCTGCAGACAATCCCTATCCCAATGGCATCTTCTATTCGTCGCCGGCCGTCGATCCGCTGCAGGATCCGGGCCTCGATCCCGACGCCCCGGTCTATGATCTGACGGTCAACCTGGGAACCGGCGTAGCGATCGATACGGGCGCGATCAATCCGGGCGTGGCCCTGATCGGCTTCAACGATGGCGCGGTAACGCTCAATTCGTTCGGCGATACCTCGATTACCGTCACCGGCACCGGCGCGCAGGGCGTGCTGGGCCTCACAAATTACGGCGACCTGACGATCAACACCGACAGCATCACGGCAACGGGCCGCGCGTCGGGCGGGATCAACGCCAACTCGAATCAGGGCAACATCACGATCGATGCCGACACGACGACGGTCACCGGCAACGGCTCGGCCGGGATCAGCGCCAATTCCTTTACCGGGAATGTCGACGTCACCGCGGGCACGGTGACCGCAGACGGTCTCGCGTCCAGCGGCATCGTCGCCTATTCGAACCAAGGCGATGTCACGATCAACGCCGGCACGGTCGCGACCACTGCTGATGGCGGCTATATCGGTATCAATTCCGCCGCGATCGAAGCAGTTTCGGTTCAGGGCACGACCAATGTCACGGTGGACTCGGTGTCGACGACCGGCGTCTATGCCGCCGGGATTAGCGCGTATTCCGGCGTGTCCGCCAACGTGACTGCCGACACGATCAGCACAACGGGTTACGCATCCTATGGCGCCATCGTGCAATCGCGCGGCGACGCCTCGCTGACCGTCGGCTCGATCTCTACTGCCGGCGATTATAGTACAGGCGCGTTCGTGCAGACGCTGAACGGGACCGCCAGCCTCACGTCCACGGGTTCGATAACGACGACCGGAGACAACTCCATTGGCGTATTCGTCGACAGCATCGCCGGCGACGCGACGGTAGTCGTGAACGACGTATCGACCACGGGCGACAATTCGACGGCCGTCTATGCCGATGGCGACATCGTCGACGTCACCATCAATGGCGACGTGTCGACCCAGGGTCTCGCATCATTTGGCGTCGACGCATTCGGGACCGACACGGTCACGGTTACGAACAACGGCACCATCACCACGGCCGGGGACGGCAGCATCGGTGTCCTGGTCACCGGCGTCAATGGCGCGGTGGTCGACGGTTCCGGGTCGGTCAGCACCAGCGGCGACAATGCGCGCGGCATCTCGATCCGCTCGGTGTTCGGCGATGCCGACGTCACCGTCGGCGATGTGACGACAACCGGCGCGAATTCGGCGGCGGTCGTCGCGACCAGCGATTTCGGCAATGTCTCGGTCACCAACACCGGGGCAATCGATACGTCCGGCGACGCGTCCGCCGGAATTCGGGCCGTGGCGTTCACCGGGAATGCGGCCGTCGCCAATAACGGAACGGTCACCACCACCGGCCTCGGCAGCACCGGCATCTATGCCGGTGCCTATGGCGACGTGACGGTAACGGGCGCCGGCTCGGTCGCGTCCAGCGGCGTCAGCATCGAAGCCTACAGCGTCGCGGGCAGCATCGACATCACCCATGGCGATATCGCCACGACCGAGGACGGTGCCTCGGGGATCGTCGCCGAGACGGGCAATTACAATTACGCCGCGGGGAACATCACGATCGATGTCGGCGACATCACCACGACCGGAGACAATGCCGACGGCATCAATGCCTCCGCGCTCAGCGGCGGTACGATCGACATCACTCACGGCGCGATCACGACCAGCGGGACCAACGCGTTCGGCGTCTTCGCCATTGGCGTCGACGACGTCAGCATCAGCGGAACCTCGGCCACTACGACGGGTGAAGACGCAGCAGGCGTCTATGGCGTCAGCCTGCTCGGCGACGTCACCATCGATGTCGGCACCGTCAGCACCGCTGGTGAATATGCGCCCGGCGTCGTCGGCGCCGCAGTGCTCGGCGGCGACGTCTCGATCACTGCGGGCACCATCACCACCACGGGCGACACATCGAAGGGTGCCTATGGCCTGTCACAATATGGCAGCACTGACATCACCGTCGGTAACGTCACCACCAGCGGCGACTATTCGATCGGCGTCGACGCCTATGCCTATTATGGCGCGTCGGTCACGGTGAACGGCACCGTCGCCACCAGCGGCGACTATGCTCCGGGCGTGAACGTCTATGCGGTCGGCCTCGGCGGGACCGACGTCGACAATAACGCGACCGTCGTCAACAACGGGGCGATCCGCACCAGCGGCATCGAATCCAACGGCATCACCGCCGAGGCGGCGTTTGGCGACGTCGTGATCAGCGGGACCGGGTCGGTCGCGACGACCGGCGACTTCTCTACCGGAATCCTGGCGCGCAGCACCTATGGCGCGGTCGACATCACCGCGGGCACCGTGACCACCACGGGCATTGCATCGGGGATCGACGCCTATGCCAGCGGCGGCGTTTCGGTCACCGTCGACACCGTCCGCACGGCGGGCGCGGATTCGAACGCGATCAACGCCGGCGGTTTCTACAGCGTCGACGTGACCGCGAACACGGTCTCGACCACGGGCGCCTCGGCCAACGGCATCGACGCGGTCAGCTTCGGCGGCGACGTCACCGTGGCAGCCGGCTCGGTGCTGGTCAGCGGCACCGACTCGACCGCGATCCGCGCACTCGGCTTTGGTGGCGGCACCAATGTCTCGGTCAGCGGCGCGGTTCGTTCGACCAGCGGCACCGCGATCGACATCCGCGCGGCGGGTGCCGGCGGTGCTGGCGGACCGGCGGTCGGGGATCCTGCCAATGACGGCATTGCCCGTGTGCTGGTCGGTGCCAATGGCTCGGTCCAGGGCGGCACCAACGCCATCACCACCGATGCGCTCAACGGGACGCAGATCACCAATCGCGGATCGATCATCGGCGGATCCGGCTATGCCATCGAGGCGAGCGGCGGCGCTGCCACGATCACCAACATCGGCAGCATCACCGGCCGGCTGTTGCTGACCGACAATGCCGATACGCTGACCAATTCGGGCATTTTCACCCTGATCGGCAACAGCGACTTCGGCGGCGGCAACGACCTGCTGACCAACAGCGGCACGGTCCGCTTCGGCAGCGCCGCGGGCGCGCAGGACATCACACTGCTCGGGCTGGAAAGCTTTGCCAACTCGGGTCTGGTCGATCTGCGCAACGGCGTCGCGGGCGACCGCCTCACGCTGGCTGCCTATACGGGCAGCGGCCCTGCCGCGCTCGGCCTGGACATCGCCTTCGGTGCCACGCCGACGGTCGATCGTCTGAACGTCACCACGGCGACGGGCAGCACGTCTGTGGTGCTCAATGCGGTCAACGGCCCGGCAACGCTGATCCCCACCACCACGCTGGTCCAGGCAAGTGCCGCATCGTCGGCGACTGCCTTCACCCTGTCGGCCGGATCGCAGTTCAACGGGCTGATCCAATATGACCTGGTCTATAACCCGACCAGCTTCGCCTATCAGCTGATCAGCGCACCGAACGCGACCGTCTATCGCCAGGCCAAGCTCGGCGAGGGCATCTCCACGCTGTGGAACCGCTCGGCGGATGCGATCACCGCGCATCTTGCCGCCGATCGTGACTCGGGCTGGGGCGCACCGACGGCCGACTCTGCGGGCCGCATCTGGCTCCAGATGTTCGGCGAAGTGAACAAGCGGGACGAGACGCGCAGCTTCGGCTTCGACGGCCTGGCCCAGAACGATGTCGACCTGGGGTATAAGCAGGACGTGTTCGGCGGCCAGATCGGCTTCGACCTGTATGGCACGCGCAGCGACACCGGCGGCTTCACCGTCGGCGTGTCAGGCGGCTATGCCAGCTCGGTCATGCACTTCGCGGGCAATGACCGGTTCCAGATCGATGCGGTCAACGGCACGCTGTACGCCGGATTCCGTGCCGGCGGCCTGTTCCTCAACGGCCTGGCCAAGTACGACTATGCCTGGATCAAGAACCGCGGCAACGCACCGGTTTCGACGTTCAACCTGGAAACCAAGGCGCAGACCTGGGGCGGCAAGGTCGAAGCGGGCTTCCGCTTCGGATCGAACAGCTTCTTCATCGAGCCGGCGGCCAGCATCGCCTATACCAGCACCGACATGGACCGGTATGGCGTGTATGGCGGCACCTTCGACTTTGACGACTTCACCGGCCTGCGCGGCAAGGCAGGCGCCCGGATCGGCGGCTCCACGCCGGTCGGCTCCTCCACGCTGGTCTTCTATGCCGGCGCGGCGGCGGTGCACGAGTTCAAGGGCGAGGACGGCCTTCTGTTCAGCAGTGGCGGCCAGACCGTCCGCCTGACCAACGACCGCCTGGGCACCTATGGCCAAGGCACGCTGGGCCTGAACATCGTCACCAGCAGCGGCGTCACCGGCTTCATCGAAGCGCATGGCGAGTATAATGACGAGTATAGCGGTGGCGGCGGTCGCGCCGGCATCCGCATCAAGTTCTGACCTTTGCACCTTTGGGGCCCTGCCCCTAACAACAGGGCTCGCGGCAACCACCGCGGGCCCTTTTGCTACCTGCAGCCACGATGGAAGTGGAACACGATATGACCACGGCACCCACGCCGGATCCGGCAGCCCCGAACGCTGCCGCCGACGCGCCGACGGCCGCCGCCGCCCGGCAGCCCGCGACCAACCTGACTGTCTCGCGCGGCTTTGCCGACTGGCTGCGCGCCAATCGCCTCAGCCTCGCTTTCACCTCCTACCAGACCGGCCAGCTGTTCCTGGTGGGCGTGATGCCCAACGGCACCGTGTCGTTCAATCAACAGAATTTCTCCCGCGCGATGGGCGTCTCGTACAAGCCCGGCCGGCTGTATCTCGGCGCGCTGCACCAGATCTGGCGGCTGGAAAACATGCTGCGCCCCGGCCAGGTGGGCAACCGCAACTTCGACATGGTGCTGGTGCCGCGCAACGCGCAGACGACCGGCGATGTCGACGTGCACGAGGTCGGCACCGACGAGGCCGGCCGCGTCATCTTCGTGAACACCAAATATAGCTGCCTGGCGACGCTTGACCTGAACGACAGCTTCCGTCCGATCTGGAAGCCGCCCTTCATCTCGAAACTGGCGCCCGAGGATCGCTGCCATCTGAACGGCATGGCGATGGACAAGGGCAAGCCGCGCTACGTCACCGCGGTCAGCCGCAGCGATATCCTGACCGGCTGGCGCGAACGCCGGCACGAGGGCGGCGTGCTGATCGATGTCGAGACCGACCGGATGGTCACCGACCAGCTGTCGATGCCGCACAGTCCGCGGGTCTTTGGCGATCATGTCCTGGCGCTCGATTCCGGGCGCGGCCAGATCATTCGCATCGACCCGGCGACCGGCGACCGGACCGACATCGCCTTCTGCCCCGGCTTCCTGCGCGGCATGTCGATCCATAACGGCCATGCGCTGGTCACGGTGTCGAAGCCGCGCAACGGCACCTTCGCCGGCCTGGCATTGGACGAGGCGATGCGCGCGCGAGATGCGGAGCCGTGGTGCGGCGTGCTGGTCGTCAACCTCGCCTCGGGCGATATCGTCGAGTGGATCAAGCTGGACGGCTTCATCACCGAATTGTTCGACGTCGCGGCGATGCCCGGTGTGGTCTGCCCGATGTCCATCGGTCCCGACACGCTCGAGATCCGCTCGACGATCAGTTTTAACCCTGAAATCGTCCCCTTGAACTAATGCTGCGCTCCGCGGCCATGCCGCGGAGCGTTTTCTTGTTCAACGGCGGGACTTTGGCAGGTCGAGCAGCCCGAGCGCCACGACATGATCGTTCCAGAACAACGCGCGCGACGCTTCGGGTAGCAACGCGTCGCGGGTCTCGCGCCATCGGCGGATCAGCGATTCCGGATCGGCGGGATGCCCGAAATCGGCCTGCACCTTGGCCTTGTCGAGATTGCCAAGTTTCGCCCAATGCATCGAACAGGGGATACGCGCGCGCTCCAGCGCCGCGCGAACCGCCTCGGCGCCCTTTTCCACCGTCGTCGATAGTGCGCGAAGGGCCGCAAGCAACTCGCCCGCCTGCGGCTCCGACGGATCGATCCCCGCCGCGGCGATCTCGCAGATCAGTCCCGACAGTCCGTCGATCTCGATCACCGCATTTTCCTCGAACCGGGTAAATGCCAGCGTCCCCGCCGCCCGCGAGACGAACCGCACCGAGAACACGAAGGAAGGTTCGAGATGCGAGACGGCGGTGCAGATCGCCGGGATTGCAGCGGACAGATCTTCGCGCGGGATCGCGAAGGAGGCGTTGTAGAGCGCACCCGGCTTGTCGCCTGTAATCTCGTCACCGTGCAGCGTGCCCCAGTCATAGCCCGGCCGCGCCGGATCCTCGGGATCGAACGGGTCCGAATTCGGCTCGAATTTCCCGAGCGCGCGATAATAGGCGAACGCGGAATGCTCATCCTGCAACAGTCTGCGCAGCACACGCTGCACCGCGTTGTCGGGATCGCCCCCCTCCGCGACCAGTGCCTCTCCCGAGGCGGACGCGCGGGTCGCCTCGCTGCGTGCCAGCCACTGGCCCAGCAGGCCGATCGCGTCCGCGGGCCGCACGATGTCCGCATCGCCCGGGGGAAGCAGCGCGCTCGCCGCGCGCGGCACGTACATCAGATGGGTTGCCTCGTCGTCGAACGGGGCATGGGGGTTGAGCGTGATCTCGTAAAAGACCGGCGACACTTGGCACTGCAGACGAACTGCCGCACGGTCGAACGCACCGTGCGCCAGCTCATCCAGCCAGGCCGCGTCCAGCTTCGCGCGCCGCCGCAGCAGCGCAAAGGTCTCGATCGGGACCATCTCGACCGCGACGCCATTGACGATCCCCATCGACCCCAGGTGAATCAGCGCATCCTCGAACCGATCGTCGTCGCGGATGACGCGCAGCGTGGCGTCCGGCACTTCCAGCCGTGCCGCACCCCGTGCGTTCAATACGGGACTGGACGCGCGTTCGATCCAGACGTGATCGGTGGCGCCGGTGATCAGGTGCATGCCGATCACCATGTTCTGGATCCCGCCATAGCCAAGCCGCGACCCATGACTGGCCGTGCCTGCCGACCCGGCGACGCTCGCGCCAAGATGAGTGCCGCTGGTCCTGATCGTGAGTCCCAGGGGCCTGCCCCAGTTCACCAGTTCGCGCAGCCGCGTACCCCCGCTGGTCAGCGCGATCCGGTCGGCCGGAACGGTGCAGGCCGGGTCGCGCTCCGCTTCCTCGAGGCCCGCGGTCCCTGTGAGCCCCTTGCAGGACAGTTGCGAATGGGGTGTCCCGATCAGCGGGCTGAAGCTCCAGGCGCACCCCGTCATTCCCGCCGGCGCGGGCATTCGCGGCCCTTCGGCGACGAGCATCGCCAAATGCCGCATCAATGGTGCCGCAGTCGCGGCGAAGCGCTCCAGCCCCGGCAGGCTGGCGACATCGGCCGCATCGACCTGACCCAGCCGGTCGATCGTCAGCGACGGGGTCGGATTGCCCGGGCTGCGGGTGCCCAGCGTCAGGTGATAGTTGGACCAGGCAACCGGTCCGTCATAGGCGATGGAAGGCATGCAGGACTCCTGTCAGAGAAAATGGCTTGGGAGATCAGCGGGAGCGAAAGCTGGTGTCGTCCAGCTCGATCCAGTCGAAGCTGCGCGCCTTTTCCCCACCCCAGGCGATCAGGCAGTGCATGAAGCGCGGATCGAACACCGCCTCTGGACGCGGCCCGCATCGGTCGGGATTGAGCGGTCCGTCGAATCCGTCGGCGGTCATCACCCGGATCGAACCCCTTGGATAGTTGAGGCGAAGCGCGGCGATCGACATCAGCTCGCTCTGGTTGACGATCGTCGAATAGCCGCGCAGCCCCACCCGGCCGATATCGGGTCGCGCATCGACCCTGGCCTCTCCCGTCGCCGGGTCGATCGCATCGCGAAAGACGATGGTCGGCCCGTTGCGGATCACATAAAGTTCGGGTGCCGATGCCCCGTTCGACGCCTTGTCGGCAAAGGCAAGGCGTTGCGCGACGCCCGCGTCGAACACCGAGCTGCGGACACCGCCGTCGAAATAGGTCTTTCCGTCGATCCGAACGGGCGTCAGCCGAACCGGGATCGAGCTCGACGCCAGCGTGACGCCTGCAACGCAGTCGGTCAGCGCCTCGATCCGGGCGGCACCCGGAGGTCCGTCGGCATAGACCGAACGCACCATGTCGCTGACCGCAACGACCTTCATGTCGCCGCTGCCCGCCTCGACCATGCCGATGAACAATGCCGGGCCGCCGGGCCGCGCCATCCGCTCGAAGGGAAGCGTCCCGCCCGAGCGATCGGTCAGATAGGCCATCAGCTTGGCGCGAAGCGGCCGGATGTCATATTGCGATCCCTTGCGCAGCAGGCCGAGCGTGGAATTGGCGCGGGCAAGCTCCGCCTCGTCGCCGATGCCATATTCGCGGACCATGCGGTCATAGTCGCCCGCCGCGACGAACAGCGCCTGCAGCGACCCCGTGCTGATCCCGGTGACTGCCGACCAGTCGCGAATGCCCTTTTCGCGCAGGAACCCGGCACCGAAGGCGCCCCAGCTTCCTCCGCCCGACAGCATCAGTGTCCGCCGGGGTCCGCCAGCCAGCCGCATCGGCCCGTCGCCAAGCGCCCGAACCAACGGATCGTCTGCCGTGACGCGCTCATAGGTCAGGCCCTGGCCCTCGATCAGCGCCTCGCCCTGATCATGGCCGGCATCGCGCTGCAGCTGTCTGAACAGCGGCGTCGGCTGATAGGTCGTCACATGCGGCGCCAGCATCGAGCCGCAGGTGAAGGTCATCGGTCGGGCGTCGAGATGGAGGCAGCCGCCCAGCCCCAGCGCCACCCCAGATGCGCACAGGGCGCGGACAATCCACATGGCCATGATCGTTCCTCGATCAGATTTCGCTGTCGCGCTTCCTGAGGTCGCCGCCGTCCGAAAAGCGTGAAAGTCCCCAGTTGCCCGGGGTCGATTTTCGAATAAGCTCGTCGTGGGGGAAGAGATGGAACGATACCGGCTCAATCTGGTCGGTCCGTTTGGCCTGTTCGCGCCTGATGGCCGGCGGATCGAAATCAGCAGTCAGAAGGGCATGGCGCTCTTCGCACTGGTCGTCGGCGCGCCGGGCGGCGTCCGGTCGCGGCGAAAACTGGAATCGATGCTGTGGGGCAGCCGGGGCCAGAAGCAGGCACAGGACAGCCTGCGTCGCGAGCTCTCCAATCTGCGCGCTTTGCTTGCCGCCAATGATGCCGGTCATCTGCTGATTACCGAGACGAAGCGCGTCGCGGTGGCGATCGACCGGATCGATGTCGACATCTTCGCGCTGGGCCTCGGACCGCCCGACCGGCGCACCCTGCGTACCGCCGATTTCCTCGAGGGGATCGACCTGCCCGACTGCGACGAATTCGAGGACTGGCTGCGCGACGAGCGAGAGCGGATCCGCGCGATGATCGAGCTGCACGTTCCCGAACCCGCCGCTGCCGCCAGCGCGAGCGAGGTTTTCGGCGGCACCGTCCCGCATGCCGAGGAGGCACTGGCCGAGGCCGCGCCCCGGCTGCCGCCCAAGCCGTCGCTTGCCGTCCTCCCGTTCCAGGTCGTCGGCGATGCCGGCAAGGCCTGGCTGGGCGCGGGCATAGCGGACGAGGTGAGCGTGTGCCTCAGCGCCTTTCCCCAGCTCTTCATCGTGTCGAGCAATGCCGCACGGCTGCTGGCCGAACAGGAGGTCGCCCGGCCCGAGATCGGACGGCGCCTTGGCGTGCGCTATCTGCTCGAGGGGTCGGTGCTGCGCGACGCCGACCAGTTGCGTGTCTCGGTCGCACTGATCGAAGCAGCGGGCGGCGAGCAGACTTGGGCAGGCTCTTTCATCGGCGAGGCCGATGGCAGCTTCACGCTCCAGAACCAGATCGCCGAGCGGATCGCGCCGCAAATCTGGTCGAAGGTGGATCATGCCGAGCGTCAGCGCGGCCTGCGGCGGATCGGGCCGGTTTCGGGCGACTATGAGCGCTACTGGCGCGCCAATGCCGTGTCGCGCAGCTGGGACCGCGAATCGATCGCGGAAGCGATCGCGCTCAGCATGGAGTTGGTCGAGTCCGACCCGACCTGTCCCTGGGCAACCTCGCTCGCCGCCTATTGCAACAGCATCGACTGGATGCTGCACCACAGCCCCGATCGCGAGGCGGTGCTCCGCCGCGCGATCCGCTATTATCAGGCGGCGATGCGCTACGGCCCCGACAATGTCGAGGCGCTGGGCTATTGCGCCGGCACGCTCGTCAACATCCGCGGCGACATGGACATGGCCGACCGGATCATCGCCAGCGCGCTGCACCTCCTCCCCTCGCATCAGCCGGCCCTGTTCTGGGGCGGCTGGGTCGATGTCGTGCGCGGCGAGCCGGCACGCGCCACCGAACGCTTCGAACTCGCGCTGCGGATCAATCCGGTCAGCGGCGTGCAGGGCCAGACGCTGACGGGCATCGGCTATGCCGCGCTCCAGCAGGGCGACCCGCACCGCGCGCTGCGCCTGCTGATCGAGGCCGACCGGGCGACGGCGGGCTTCCCGCCCACCCATCTCGGCTTGTGCGTTGCCGCGCAACTGGCCGGCCAGGACGCGCTGGCCACAAGTCTCGCGAGACCCCTCATCGACGGGGGTGGACGGCAGTTGATCGACATGCTGCGCCGCGAGCGGGACCAAATGTTATTCACCCGCGCGCTGGAGGCGGCGGCGAGCGACTGATCCGCCCATCGCCGCTCACCGACTTTTTTTCACGATTGCGCGACGCCGCCGTCACGCGAGGCAGGCGCCACGACACCTAATCGGGGGACCTCAGTTCACCGAAAGGACCCGTCATGGCCGAAGCCTGCCAAGCCGAAAGAGAAACGCTCCACTCCCTGGTCGAGGAGCTGGGCGGCGCCCTCTCCACCTCGATCAAGGCGATCAGCGACCGCTACCAGCCCGAATTCGATCGCATCAGCGATGATGCACCCGACGGCGGCGGCGTCGATGCGATGGTCAATCTCGAGATCGACGTCGACTGGGAGACGATCACCATCGCGCTCGACCTGCCCGAGGTGACGATGACGCTCCAGAGCTGGTCGCTCGACCTGCCCCAGGTGACGATGAAGGACAAGCGTATTGTCTTCCATACGCCCTCGGTGCGGATGGTGCGCAAGAAGATCGGACAGTATCCCCAGTTTCACGGCTTAAAGATCAAGTGGAAGAACATCTACGCCGACGTGCCCGAGACGTTCATGCAAAAGCACGAGATCGTCATGGGCATCCCGGAGGTCCGGATGGACCGGACCGAGATCAAGCTGGACGTGCCCGAATTCGCGATGCGCACCCAGCAGCTGAAGTTCGATGTGCCGCAGATCACGGTGAAGAGCATCAGCGTCGAGGCCGCCGAGCTGAAGGAGGATGCCGAGGACAAGGCAGCCGAGATGCAGTCCGAAATCGCTGCGACCAAGGAAACGCTGTTCGGCACCGCGCGCGAGCGGATCGCCGGATCGGCCAGCACCTATTTCACCTGCATGCGCACCCAGATCCAGATGAAGCGCGACGAGATCGCCGGCGCGTTCGAGCCTGGCATCGCCATGGCCCGCCAGGCGCTGAGCAAGCTCGAGGACGTCAAGGCCGGCGCCGAGGCCGAGGAGACGCGCGCGCGCCTCGCTGACCTGATCGCCAAGCGCGACGCGGCGACCGTTCAGTTCGATGCCGCGGTCCAGCGCATCGCAGACGAGGAAAAGACGATCGTCGAGGGCCTGCTGCGCAGCCTGCGCGGCGTCGCCTGAGCGTCATCCGGGAGAAGGATCATGCGCTACAAGGTCACTGCGCACGGACTATTCCTGCGCAAGGAGCCCCGTCAGGAGCCGGGCAACGAGCGGGCGGTGCTGCCCGAAGGCTGCGAGGTCGAGGTCCACGAACGCAGCGGCAAATGGTGCCGCGTCACCGGCAAACTCGATGGGGCATCGTTCGACGGCTGGGTGTCGGGCAAGTACCTAGCCCCGGCCGACACGGTGTCCTTCGCCACCGCGTCGCGCCTCGTCCCGGTCCATTGGCGGGAGGGCAATGCCGGCTCGACCCGCGCCGGTCCGGCTTCGGCCAGCCCGCTCGGCGAGGCAGGCATGCCGCGCAATGCGCCGCATGCCGTCGCCGCGCTCGACACGTTGATCGCCTGGCTTCAGGTCGAACAGAGCAAGCGTTATCGCCCCGGCGGCGGCAAGACCTATTGCAACATCTACGCCTATGACGTCGCCTATGCCTCGGGCGTCTATCTCCCGCGCGTGTGGTGGACCGACAAGGCCATCGCCGCGCTGGAGGCGGGCCAGAGCGTCGCTGCGCAATATGACGTGACGGTTCGCGAGATGAACGCGAACGCCATCCACAATTGGCTGATCGATTACGGCCCGCGTTTCGGCTGGAAGCGCAGCTTCTCGCTCACCGACCTTCAGGAGTGCGCCAATCGCGGGGGTATCGCGACGATCTGCGCGCGGCGCAAGGACCTCGCGCGGTCGGGCCATATCGTCATCATCGCGCCCGAGACGGCGTCGGTGAAGGCGCGACGCGATGCCGCCGGCCGGGTGACGATGCCGGTCCAGTCGCAGGCGGGCAGCGTCAATTTCTCGCGCGGCGTACCCGCATCGCCCTGGTGGTCCGATGCGCGGTTCAGCAGCTTCGTCCTCGCAACCAACGGCTGATATCGGGAGCGATTGTCATGGCAAGTTTCGCCACCAATTTGTCGAGGGCGCTTCAGGAACGCGCCACCGATCTCGCCGCGGCCGACGATCCCGCCAAGGTGCAGGAGATCGTCGCCGATGCCGAGCGGGAGGCGATAAGGCGCAGCGTCATTCCCAACACCTTCGTCTACAAGGCGACGGTCGTGGTGCTGGGGGGTCAGTGTCCTGGCGGTGATCGCCGCGCAGATGTGGATCGCGCTGGTCAAGACCCAGGGTGACATTCCCGACGGGCTGATCGCGATCGGATCGGCGGCAATCGGCGCGCTCGCCGGACTGCTTGCGCCGACCCCGTCGAAATAGCGGCGTATCGCGCGCGATTGGCCGCGACCCGCGCACGGTGTAGATCGTCCGGCGCCCTCCAGTGCCGGACGATCCCGTGACCGACCTGCCAGACGCCCCGCCCCGCCCTTCCCGCCGCCCGCGCGGCCGGCGGATCGCGCTCGCCGCGCTGCTGCTGGCGATCCTTGGTTTTGTGCTGATGCCGCAGGGCCGGCTTGCCTGTGCCGAACCCTATATCCCGCCCGAGCGCAGCCCCGATGGCGCATGGACGCTGACGCTGTGCCCCCGGCCGATGGTCTTCGCCATGCCCGGCGGGTCGAGCGACGCGCCAGGCTGGCTGGTGCTGCGCGATCGCCACGGCGCAATCCGCGGGGTCGCCGAACTCGAGATGCTCCAGCTCTACGGCGCGGCGGGGCCGGGCACCGAAACCGAGTGGGGCGCGAGCCGCGTGTCGCGCACCTTCGTCGTCGATCTGCCGCTGGTCGAGGCGTCGGGACCGGTAGACCGATGGCTGGTCGACCGGCTTTGGCGGCTGCGCGCGATGCTCGGCCTTACCCCCTCGAGCGACAGGCTGCGCTAGGCGCGCGACGGACCGCCGATGCAACCAAGCGAACCATGATAGGTTAAATGCGGTGCATAAAAGAGGGAGTACCGCATGATTTCCAGGACGCAGTCCACCGCGCTTTGCCTCGCGGTCGGGCTTTCGCTCGGCCTGTCCGCCTGCGGCGGCGGCGATGCCGGGTCCAACGCCGCGGCTGACAAGGGTGCCGCCACGCCGGCGGCCGGAGCCGCGGCAGGACCTGCCACGACGACCGAGACCGCCAGCGCCAATGTGCCGACCCTGGCCGAGGGCCCCGATGTCTGCTTCCGCGCCATCGCCAAGCATCTCGGCGCCGATACCAAGGTGTCCGAAATCTCGTCCTTCTTCAGCTCGGGCAGCGAGATCGACAGCAGCGACGACGAGCCCCAGGGCCAGATGACGCTCTGCACGGTGCAGTATCAGAACCCCAGCGATCCGCGGAAGCTGCTCGACACGACGCTCGACGTGAAGACGGGCACGTTCAGCGAGCCCCGGCCGGTCGAGATTTCGGTAATGGGCGGCGATGCGTCCAAGTTCAATCTCGAGGATCATCTGATCCCGCTGTCCCAGGTGAATGCCGCCGCCTTGAAGGGCGTGATGGACGGCGAGAAGCCGAAGCTGGACGGAGTCTATAGCCGCTATGCCTGGTCGGGCGTCCGCCTGTCCTCGCCCGACGCGTTCAGCAACAAGCACACGCTGCGCCTCGATGTGGAGGGCCGCCTGAAGTCCAACGACATCAAGGAAGACGGCTATGCCTCGGTCAGCACCGACGGCAAGACGATCACGACGAACCACCTGCTTCCGTAATCGGAAGATATGCGGATCACCGGGCGCCCGATGCGGCGCCCGGTGACACCGACCTTATTGAACCGGCAGCTTCGCCTCGGGCAGTGCCGCCAGCTGTTCCTTCGTCATCGTCGTCGACAGGTCGGTATCGGTCCCGCGGGTGACGACCGTCAGGCCGTTGATCGGCACCTGCACATGCCGCTCGGGATTGCTGTCCTCGACCTCGACGACCAGCCCCTCGACCGCGCCCGACGGGCCGCGGACGAGGCTGTTAACGTCGCCGAGCTCGACATTGTTTGCGCCGACCAGATTGGCGTCGAGCAGCTGGGCCTCGCTCAGGCCCAGCGCGACCGGGGTCGGGCCGGCGGCGGCGGCGTTCGCCTCGGCCCTGTCTTCCATGCGGTCGGCGGCGGCCTCATTGGCATTCTCGCCGCAGCCGGCAACCAGCACGGCCGGTGCGAGCGCGATCAGGATCTTGTTCAATTCAGCTCTCCGAACAGGGGATGATCGGGATCAACCGGGGGCGCGCCCATCCGTTCCCCCAGGCGTACCGCTCACTCCCATCCGGCGTCCGACATTACTGCGTCAATGCAGTGCCTTCGCTGCGCGGATCGGCGGCGCCCTGCCAGCGGTCGCCGATGCGCTGGACGGCGTTGACCTTGGACCCCAGCGACGCCTCGCGCGCATTGTGTCCCTTGGCGCGAAGCCCCGCGACGATCGCCCCGGTCCGCGCCGAGCGCTCCATCAGCACGGTGTTCCCGTCGAAGAACAGATTGGGCAGCGCGATCGCCTCGTCGGCGGACAGGCCGAAGTCGAGCACGCCGATCAGCGTCTTGGTCACATGCATGATGATGCGCGGGCCGCCTGCCGAACCCAGCGCCAGGATCGGACGATCCTGTGCGTCATAGACGATCGTCGGCGACATCGACGACAGCGGCCGTTTGCCCGCCTGCACCCTGTTCGCGACCGGCAGCCCGTCGCGGACCGGCGCCAGACTGAAATCGGTCAGCTCGTTGTTCAGCATCATGCCGTTCGCCATCAACTGGCTGCCCCAGATGTCCTCGATCGTCGAGGTCATCGCGACGACATTGCCCTCGGCATCCACGGCGGAGAAATGCGTCGTCCCTTTCTCGGTCGACTTGCTCGGCGTTCCGCGGGGCGCGGCGCCCGGCGGGGTACCGTGACGGACGGACGGCAGCGCGCGATCCATCCGGATCAGCCGCGATCGCTGCGCGAGATAGGCGGGATCGATCAGTCCGGTCAGCGGCACCGCGACGAAATCGGGGTCGCCAATATAGTGGCCGCGATCGGCATAGGACAGGCGCATCGCCTCGGCGATCACATGCCAGGCATCGGGCGAGTCGGGTCCCAGTTTCGCGAGGTCGAACCGCTCGATCATGCCGAGGATGCCGAACACGGTCGTCGCCCCCGACGAGGGCGGGCCCATGCCGCAGATCTTGTAGACGCGATAGCGGGTGCACACCGCATTGCGCGGCGTCGCGGTATAGCCGGCAAGATCATCCGCGGTGATCGCCGCGGGGTTCAGCCGCGATCCGCCGGCGGCGGCGATGATCGCTTCGGCATTGTCGCCGCGGTAGAAGGCAGCCGGCCCCTCGGCGGCGATCCGCTTCAGCAGCGCGGCCAGCTTCGGATTGCGCACCGTCGCGCCGACCGTGAGCGGTGTGCCGCCGGGCGCGTAGAGCGCCTGGGTCTCGGGGAAATCGCGCCACCGCTCGGCGGATCCGGCAATGAACCGCGCCATCATCGGCGAGACGGTATAGCCCTGCTCGGCATGGCGGATCGCCGGTTCGAACAGCCGCGCCCAGGGCAGCTTGCCCCAGCGGCGATGCGCTTCCTCGGCCAAGCGGATATTGCCGGGAATGCCGACCGACAGTCCGCCGGGATAGGCGCGGTCATAGGGCAAGGGCTTGCCGTCCGCGCCCAGGAACCGGTCGGGGCCTGCCGCCGCCGGCGCCCGCTCGCGCCCGTCGATCGTGTCGATCAGCCCACGCCGCGCATCGTGATGGACGAAGAAGCCGCCCCCGCCGATCCCGCTCGACTGCGGCTCCACCACGGTCAGCGTCAGCATCATCGCCAGCGCGGCGTCGGCGGCGCTCCCGCCGGCGCGCAGCATCTCGACGCCAGCCTCAGACGCGCGCGGATCGGCAGCCGACACCACGCCCTGCGCCCGCGCCGCCTGCAGCCCCGCGATCGTCAGGATCAGCAGCAACAGCGTCGCCAGCGCCATGCGCACCCGCGCCATCCGCTCGCCCCGCACCGATGCGTTTCGCCCTGTCATGCCGCTGTCCTCCCTGCCCGTCCTGCGCCCTCCCACCGGCCTGCAGCGGGTAGGGTTCTGAATCGATCCATGGTCGGGCGCCGCGCCGCCAGCCAGCGGTAATGTTTCGCAGGCGTCAAACCTGCGGTTATAGCCTGGCCCACATTCGCTTCCGCTTGCAGCGAGGGTCGGAGCGGCGCCTGTCCAAACCGGGCTCGTTCTGCCGGACCGCGACCAACCACCCCCGACCCCAACGTCCTTGACCGACCCCGCCCCCGCCCCGCAAAGCTGCCGCCGATCGACAGCACCAGGAGACAAGCGATGGACGCCGACCGCAGGGGAATGATGAAGTCAGTGGTCGCAGCCGGGATCGCCGGCGGCGCGGCGCTCGCCGCCACCCAGGCCGCCGCAGCGCCCGCAACCCGGGCCGCCAACGCCAGGCTGATCCATCACGTCTTCTTCTGGCTCAACAATGCCGGCTCCGCCGCCGATCGCGCCGAACTGATCGCCGGCCTGCGCACGCTCAAGCAGATCGAGGTGATCCGCGACCTCCATATCGGCGTCCCGGCCTCGACCGAACAGCGCGACGTCGTCGACAACAGCTATGACGTGTCCGAACTGATGTTCTTCGACAGCACCGCCGACCAGAAGACCTATCAGGACCATCCGATCCATCAGGCGTTCGTCGCCAAATGCAGCCATTTGTGGCGCAAAGTCGTGGTGTACGACACGATGGCGGTGTGAGCGGCCTGGCAAGGCGGCCCGCCCCTTTCTCCGCGCCGAATGGCGGTAAATGGGAGGAGTGCCGAGCATCGGCACCCTGGGACTTGGCAGCGCGACGCGATTGCGCGATCCTGTCGCGATGAAGGCGGCGGACTGTACCACCATCACCGTGCTTCCGCGTCGATGACGCGGAAAGCCGGGCAGGCGACCTAGCGGATCGCCTGCCTCCGCTCATCCGGAAGCTCCGGGTGAAGGGTTGCCGCGTCTGCGGCCCGCGAACTCATGGTAGCCATCACGCACAATGTCTTCGAAAGCCCGTTCAAGGGCATCACGCTCGATCGGATCGTGACCAATCCCAACATTCAGGTCGGGCGCTACAGCTATTATTCCGGCTTTTATCACGGTCATGGTTTCGATGACTGTGCCCGGTTCCTGACCCGGGACGAAGGGGCCGACCGTCTTGTCATCGGCTCATTCTGCTCGATCGGCTCGGGAGCGGCCTTCATCATGGCCGGAAATCAGGGGCATCGTACCGACTGGATCAGCACCTTTCCCTTTTTCTGGATGCCCGACGTCCCCGCTTTTTCCGGCGCACGCGATGGGTTCCGGCCCGCGGGCGATACCGTCATCGGCAACGATGTATGGATCGGATCGGAGGCGATCATCATGCCGGGCGTCAGGATCGGGGACGGCGCCGTGATCGGCACACGCGCCTTGGTCTCGAAAGACGTCGAGCCCTATGCGATCGTCGGCGGCAATCCCGCCAGCGTCATTCGCAAGCGGTTTGACGAAGGCCAGATCGAGCGCCTGCTCGAACTGCGCTGGTGGGACTGGAGCGACGACGATCTGGCCGATGCCATGCCGATCCTCACCAGCGGGGACATCGACGCGCTTCATCGCCACTGGCGATCGGTCATCGCCACCGTGGTGTAACGGGTCTCCCGCCTACTCCGCCTCGGCCCCGTCCTCGGCACCGTCGCGTCCCGCTTGAGGCATGACGAAGCGCACCAGGTCCACACACCCGCTCCGCCCGGCAGCCGACGGCGCCTGGCGCGCGCCCATGACGATCTCGCGCGCCCGGTCGCCAAAGGCAGCAGCGGGCTCGGCAGCCAGGACGCGGACATTGCCCGTCTGGCCCCAGGGCGCGACGTCATAGCCGATGACCGCCCATCCCTCGACCCGGCGCGTGGCGAAGCCTCGCGGAAAGACGAGCCGCGGCATCGAGAGCCAGGCGGTATCCGCCGCCGGGCACCGCGCATCGGCCGGAGTCAGCGCGGCCTTGTCCGGCGTCGCGGGCGCGGGCAGCGGCACCTCGCTGGTGCGCCAATAGGGATAGGTGCAGCCCTGCCGTGCCTCGGGCGCGAAGCGCGATCGCCGGACGCTGTCGACCGAGGCGCGATCCAGTGCGGCATTGCCGTCCGATTCGACGATCCTGACCCCGGTCGGCCGGCCCTGGCGGTCGATATCGAACCCGACCATCGCATAGGCCCGGCCACCCGGCTCGATCGGAATCGTCTCGAATGCCGGCATGGCGCGCATCCGTACCTTCGGCGACCCGGCACCGAGACAGTCGCTATCGGCCGGGTGGGCGCGGCGGAAGAACGCTTCCTCACCCCAGCCCCTGGAATGCGGCGAGACCAGATAGCGTCGCACCAGCGCGACAGGCACCTCGTCGGCGGTGAAAGCGCGCGCGGCAACGGTCATGCTGCACCGGTCCCGCGCCTGTCCCGCGGCAAAGCGCGACGCTGCCAGCGCGGGCACCAGGTCGGAGCCGGTATAATAGAACCGCCCTCCGCCCGTCATGGGTGCCGGAGTGACGATCGCCGCCTGGCTGATGCCAAGTGCCCGTCCCTGAGCATCGATGCGGAAATGCAACCGCATCGGCGTCACGCTCCAGCCCGGTTGCCCCTCGACCCGCACGGGGAAGGGCTGCTCCAGCCGCACCGGCTGGACCGCGGCGGGGCCAACCCCGTCATCGCACCGCACGGCCCCGGGGACGAGTTCTATGAGCATCGGTTGCGGAGCGACCGGTGGCGCGGGCGGCACCGAGATCGGCGGAACCGGTTGCGCGCGGGCGACAGCCGACACGAGACTCAGCGCGAGCGCGCTACAGGCAGGTCTGATCATGCACCAAACCTGCCCTGCCTCGGCCACCCCGCGCAACCGGATCGCTCCGCTTTGGCGCAGTCTCCGCCGTGCGGATCAGGATGTCAGGACTGCGTCGCGGCTTCCGACAGCTTGTACATCGCCTCGCCCATATAGGCGCGCAGCGTCGCACGGCTGAACTGGAACGCCTTTCCCTCGGGAAGGCACTGTTCCAGCATCGGCTGCAGCGCCCGAACTGCATCATCCTCCTTCTTCGAATAGGGTGTTGCGGTCAGCAGCGCGTGCACCGACTGCGGCGACTGGCGCGAGACGCAGTCGCCCAGCGCGCGGCCCGGCCGGTAAGACGCCGGCAGCGTGGCCAGATCTTCGGCGAACTCGCCTGCAAGCTGCAGCGGCGGCACCGCGGCGAGACCCGCCGGCGGCCCCCGCTTGCCGAAGTCGCGCCGGTACAGCGCCGGGTAGAGCGCCTCGCGATATGCTTCGGGCTGGATTCGCATGACCAGCTTCGACCGCTGCCGTGCCGCCGCCGCGTTCAGGCAGCTCAGATCCGCGGCCTTCAGTCCATTATCGTAGAAATCGGCGCTTCCAGGCACCGTACGCAGAAAGGTCGTCACCGGTGCGCGATAGGCCTTTCGCGCGACGACGCAGTCCGAATAACCGGCCAGCGCAATCTCCGCGTCCCGGGTGGGCAGCGTCTGTGCCGATGCGGTCCCCCCGACCAGCATCGCGGCAATCACGCAACAGGCAGATAGACCGACTCGCATCACGGCAATCCTCCCCGAACCTCTGTGTCGAGTGATGCTATCAGCGCTCCCGGGAACCTGTCGAGCGTCTCGGCACTTGATCGGGATCAACGCGGCCCCGCTCCGATCGGGCCAGCATCGCAACCGTCACAGGAGGCAGCCATGACGACCCCCGACACCCGATTGCTGATCACCCGCGACGGCGTTCGCCTCAACGTCCGCCCGGCGCGCGGCGACGACGAGGCCCGGCTTGCCGACTTCTTCGCCCGGGTGACACCCGAGGATCTGCGCTTTCGCTTCCTGACCGGCATCGGTGAGGTGAGCCGCGACCGCCTTGCCGCGATGACCCGCACCGACGACGATCGTACGCTCAGCCTGATCGCGCTGGACGACGACGGTTCGATCCTCGCCGCCGCGATGCTGGCGGGCGACGACGCGGGCGAGACCGCGGAGGCGGCGATCGCGCTGCGCGGCGACATGAAGCAGCGCGGCATCGGCTGGACGCTGCTCGACCACCTCGTCACTCAGGCGCGCGACCGCGGCTATCGCACGCTGGAGGCGATCGAGGACCGCGAGAATCGCACCGCAATCACGATCGAGCATGAGATGGGCTTCGAGCGTCACCCGATCGACAATGATCCGACGCTGGTGCGGCTCAGCAAGACGCTCGGCAACGGGTAATCCCTGCCCGACAAAGACCATAGGATGCGCGGGTGACGTGGCTCTGCCGGTGGCGCTGTCCGCTTTTGGCCGCCGGCAACCGATTTCGATATCTCGCCAAAGACCATTACCCGAACATTTGCGTGAACTTGCAATCGCTCCCGCAACGGCGCAACTGTTCGTACCGGCAGTCGCGCTCGACTTTGTTCGGTTGATGGCTTGGGGGGACACAGGATGCTCGTTTCACTGGTTGCGCTTGTCCTCGCTCAGGCGGCGCCGGACTCCTTCTCGGCGGCAACGCCGACCAATCTCGGCAATTGGCTGGAGGTTGACGAGTATCCGACCCGCGCGGCCGGTCTCGACCAGTAGGGAGTCACCCAGGCCGATATTTTCGTCGGCCCCGACGGGAAACCGCAGGCCTGCTATGTCGCGGTCAGCAGCGGCGTCACGGATCTGGACGCGCAGGCATGCGGCGCGGCAATGAAGCGCGGGCGGTTCAAGCCGGCGACCGATGACGCGGGCAATCCGACGAACGGGGTTTACCGGTTTCGTGCCATCTGGGTGATGGTCGACCGGACCCGACCGAAGCTGCCGGCGGACGTCACGCTGTCGGTGTCGAAGCTTCCCGAAGGCGGCACCTCCGCCCGCGTGACTCTCAAATATCTGGTGGACGAGACCGGGCGGATCACCCGCTGCGCGGTCAGCGACAGCAGCGGCTCGCCCAAATTCGACCAACTGGCCTGTCGCGCGATGCCGGCACGATACAGTTTCGCACCGGCCCGCGACGCCGCGGGCAAGGCCTGGCCGGTCGTCCGGACGCAATCGGTCGGGTTCGAACTCGACCACTGAGGCTGGATCGGCGCCGCGGCACCACTCACCGGATTTGCGGTTGCCATGCCGCCTGCCATCCTCGACACCGCCCTCCACGCATTCGCGTCGACGGCGCCCGCCGGCGGCGCTCCGGTTGAAAGGTTCTGTGTGTCGCTCGACGGTCCCCGCCTCGCCCCTTTGTCCGGCTCCAGTCCGGACGCGCTCGTCATCCTGATCCATGGCTATGGCTCGAATGGCGACGACCTGATCTCGCTGGCGCGGATGATCCAGCCGGTCCTGCCCGGTGCAGCCTTCGTCGCGCCCAATGCCCCGTCGCAACTGCCGCGCATGGCCGCGGCCTATCAATGGTGGCCGATCGAGACCTTCTCGATGGCCGAGCGCGCCGCCGGCGCCGCCGCGGCCGCGCCGGTGCTCGACGCCTTCATCACGCACGAGATGGATAAGGCGGGACTGACCGCCGACCGCGTCCTGCTCGTCGGGTTCAGCCAGGGCACGATGATGGCGCTCCATGTCGGCCTGCGCCGCGCCGAGCCCGTCGCCGGGATCATCGGCATGTCCGGCATGCTGGTCGCGCCCGAAGCGCTCGAGTCCGAAATCAGGAGCCGCCCGCCGGTCCTGCTGATCCACGGCACCCAGGACAATGTCGTCCCCTTCCGCTCGATGGACCTGGCCGAGAAACAACTGACAGCTGCCGGCCTCGCGGTCGAAACCCATGCCTCGCCCGGCATCGGCCACAGCGTCGACCAGAGCGGCCTCGCCGCCGCCGCCGCATTCGCGATGCGCGTGCTGGCGTAGATAAATCCTCCAACCGGCTAACCCCGATCAACGCCCGCGATAGGGCTCGCAGGCAATGCCGTCAGCGTCGCGGTCGAGCCATTCGCGATATCCCGGCTCGCCGCGGTAGATCGGCGCGGTCCCTGCCGCGCGAGCGGAGTCGCAGTTGCGCCATTCATCTCCGGCTTGGGGCGCCCGCCGCCGAACCACCCCCATTTCGATCGCGATCGAGCGAGCGGCCTCCGATAACCGCTGACGCCCGGTTTCAGTCGTAGCCGCGCTGCCGACACCCAACGTCAACCCACCAAGGGCAGCACCAGCAATCCAACTAATCACGCGTTTGCGAGCACGCCTCGCATCATTGGGCCGATAGTGCCGACCACGCCGGATCGGTGCTGCCCGAACCGTCTTTCGAAGACCCATCACCTATCTGCCTGTCGCAACTATTCTCGGCCCACGCTACCGCAAGTGCGTTAAGATATTCCACGCGATCCCTGAGCACCGGACGCTCGCTCGTCCTGCCACTCCAGTCGATGCCAAGGGGGACCTCGACGCAAAAAAATGGCACCACGCGCGAAGGGTCTCAGCAGGCTCGAAATACGAAAGGGCAAAGGCCATGAAGTTGTGGATGTTGGGTGTCGGAACACTCACGATGTTCGCCACCCCGGCCGCCGCTGCGCCCTGGTGGTATGCCGGGCGCGACGACCATTCGGCGGTGTTCGTCGATATCGGCTCGATCGAGCGCGACGGCGGGATCATACGCTTTGCCGCTCGCCAGGTCATCCGCCGCCCAGGGGACCCGGTCGCGATGACGCTCGACTTCGTGCAGGTCGATTGCGCGCGGTCGCGCATCGGCTGGGTCGGCATCCAGCGGTTCGGCGACGACGATCAGGTGATCGACACCTCGACGCGCGCCGACGCCGAACTCGCGCCGCCAACCACCGCGATCGATCGCGCCCAGCTCGACTTCGTCTGCGCCGATGCGGCCGCACGCGAGCGCGCCGGCTTCTTCCCGCTGCGGATCGACGATGCGGCCTTTACCGATGCGCTGCTCGGCACGACCGGCAACGGCATTTCGCCGCGCATGCTCCATGACCGGATGGCGGCGTCGCCCGAGACGCCGGTGATCCGGTCGACCGCGCCGCCGCCCGCGACCTTCGGAACGGTGCAGACCGTCGCGGTTGGCCAGCCGATCGTGCCGCCGCGCGACTATTCCAAAGGCACCCAGATCCCCGACCCGGCCGACTATCCCGCGATCGAGGTTGGCCGCATCTACGACATCGCCTTTCAGGGGATAAAGGGCGGCGAGATCCAGTTCGAGATCCGCGGCTATTCGATCGACGACCTCGTCCATCCCGGCTCGGGCCAGACCGATACGCTGCCGGTTGGCCAGCGCAGCATCACCATCCGCGACCTGGCGATCACCATCCGCAAGGCAACCCCGGACCAGCTCACCTATTCGGTCGCGATCCAGAAGGCGCCGCCACCCGAGCCGCCCTGTATCGAGGGTTGCGCCGAGGTCGTGGAGAGCGCGGCCCCGACCCCCTGATCGCGCCGCGCGGACAGGCTCGCGCACATCACCGCCGCCGCATCTCCGGCCACCGTTTTCAGGCTTCCCACGCGGAGCCAATCACCCGCCGGCGCGTCCTGCGCGGACACGCCATTTGATGGAGCAGCGACGATGAAGGCGATCCAGTCCAACGGCAGCTTAGGGCTCGACGGCCTGCGAGCGATCGACCTGCCCGACCCCGGCCAACCCGGCCCCGGCGAAATCCGCGTCCGCCTCCACGCCACTTCGCTCAACTTTCACGATCTCGGCGTCGTCACCGGCCGGATGGGCGCCGCCGACGGCCGCATCCCGATGTCCGACGGCGCCGGCGTGGTCGAGGCGGTGGGCAGCGGCGTCACCGAATTCGCAGCCGGCGATGCCGTCGTGTCCACCTTCTTCCCCGACTGGCTGGGCGGCGATCCGGTGCTCGATGATTTCTCGCGCACGCCTGGTGACGGGATCGACGGCTATGCCCGTGAGGCTGTGATCGCCCCGGCAACCGCCTTCACCCATGCGCCGGCCGGCTACAGCCATGCCGAGGCGGCGACGCTGACGACCGCCGGGCTCACCGCGTGGCGGGCGCTGATCGTCCATGGCGGGCTCAAGGCTGGCGACACCGTGCTGATCCTCGGCACCGGCGGCGTGTCGATCTTCGCGCTTCAGCTGGCCCGGGCGATGGGCGCGCGGGTGATCGTCACCTCCTCCTCGGACGAGAAGCTCGAACGGGCTCGCGCACTCGGCGCCGAACACGGCATCAACTACCGCGAGGTCGAGAATTGGGGCGCCCGCGTGCGCGACCTGACCGACGGCCGCGGCGTCGATCATGTGGTCGAGGTCGGCGGCCCGGGAACGCTGGCCCAGTCGATCCAGGCCGCGCGCGTCGCCGGCCATATCGCCCTGATCGGCGTCCTGACCGGCGCCGCCGGCCCGGTGCCCACCGCCGCGCTGATGGCCCGTCATCAGCGGCTGCACGGCCTGATCGTCGGCAGCCGCCGCCACCAGCAGGACTTTGTCCGCGCACTCGACGCGACCGGCATCCGCCCGGTCATCGACCAAAGCTTCCCGCTCGATGCCCTGGGCGACGCCTTCCGGCTCCAGGCCTCGGGCGGGCATTTCGGCAAGCTGGTGGCCGAATGGTAGGCGGCTGAGGCGAAGATCGGCCACCGGCCCCACGCGGACCCGGTCATTCGAGCAGAGGCGCGCCCGTGACGCTGATCGACCCGTCGCGCGCAAACGCAATGTGCGGTCTCGGCATCGGAAACGGGTCTCAGCGCTTCACGAGTTCGACGCGCCGGTTCCTCGCTCGGCCCTCTTCCGAGCCATTGTCGGCGATCGGCTTGTCCTGGCCATAGCCCCTGGCGACCAGGCGATCGGCGGCGATGCCCTGCGCCCGCAACGCGGCGACCACCGCCGCCGCGCGGCCTTGCGACAGCGTCACATTATGGGCCGCCGTGCCTGCGGTGTCGGTATGCCCCTGCACCTCGAGCTTCAGCGAGGGGTCGGCCTGGAGCAGCTTGACGATCTCGGCAATGACCGGCTGCGCCTCGGGGCGGATCGCGGCCTTGTCGGTATCGAAGTTCAGATAGAGTGCGACGTGACCCGCACTGTCGAGCCCGCGTTTCAGCTCGTCGGCAGGCACCAGCCTCACCTTCACCTCCAGCGCCTTCTTCTCGACGATGGTCAGCCAGTAATTCTTCGAATTGTCTTCCCAAGGATGATAGACCTCGACCCAGATCTGGCTGGTCGGGGTGCGCAGCATGTACACGCCCATCTGGTCTTCTTCATAGACATAGTTCGCCCGGAACCTCTTGTCCTGGAACATCAGCCTATTGTCTTTCAGCGGCTTGCCCGACCCCTCGTACACGGTGACGCCGCCCAGATCGTGGACCAGCTTCTCATAGGTCTTCTGCACCTGGAAGAAGGACGCGCTGCTGCCCTTGCCGCCAGTGATGATGGTGCGGCCCTCGACCGGGATCAGCTTGTGCCCGTCGAAGAATTCCCAGCGATCATAGGGAACGTCCTCCAGGAACCGGGCGCCGTCCGACGTCGGCATGATCTCTGGCCGGAACTTCTCATACCCGTCCATGATCCCGAAATAGGGCCAGGCGCCAAGCTTCGCATCGACGACCGGCGCCGTGTCCGGGTCGAAGCCCGGCTGCACGGCGACCTCCGCAGTCGGCGCAGCACTGGGGGTCGCGGCGGGCGCCGCGACCGCCTCGGTCGCGGCAACGTTCGCCAGCGCCTTGGGATCGGACTCGGGCGACTGCGACGAGCAGGCGGCAAGCGCGAGCAGGCTCAGCGCGGCGATATGGCGACTGGTCATGTGGATACCCCCTGTGCGGTCACGAGATCATGCAGGTTTCGCCGGCGAACAGGCCGATCACCCGTGCGCCCGGCCTGGTGCCGTCGAGAAAGCCCGAGGGTCCGTCCTCCCGGGTGAACATGACACCCAGCGACCCGTCATCGACCTCGGCATCCGGATAGGCCTTCATCACCGCGGTGCGGGTCGACCCGATCGCGATGCCGGCGGGCGTCTTCAATCGCGGATCGGCCGGCGGGTCGATCGACCAGCCCGAGAATTTCCCCTTCAGGAACTGCAGCGTCAGCCCGCCCTTGTAGCTGACCAGCACCATCGGCACGCCCTGCCCGCAATCGGGCGAGGTCTGGCTGGAGGTCGGTTTTCCCAGCGCAGCACTCACTGCCGCAGTCGCCGCCGCGCGCGAGATGCCGAACCGCAGCAGCTGCTGCCGGCCGGCGACCGTCCGCCCCAGCCCGTCGCCCCTCAGCACCCAAGGGGCACTCGGCCCCGGCACGGGTGCCGCGGCGGTCAGCGTCATCGCCAGCGCCGTCCCAATCAGGATCGCCCGCATCGCTCAGGCTCCCAGCGCGCGGGCAAGGGCGATCGCCGCTGCCTTCTGATCGGGGGCCCCGACCTTGTACAAGGTCAGTGCGAGGTACCGCCTGTCTCCCATGAACACGTAGAGGCCATGCAATTCCGGGTTCCACAACGCCGCCTTGCCGAGGCCGGAGACCGCTTCGGCAGCTGTGCTGGTGGCCATCCCCATCTCGCCGCGCATGCTCTCGACCTGCTCGGCGATGCTCGGAGTACCGTGGGAAATGCCGGTCCCGACGATCAGCATGTTCATCCCGCCAAAATTGAACGCGCATTGCGAAAAGCGGTCACCATTGCCGGCGCTGCCGTCGCGCACTGCGCTCAGTTCCGCGCTGTGGATCGTGACGCCCAGGCTGCGTTCGATCGCCGCCCGGTCGATATGCGCGCAGGCGTCGAGGACCGCCTCGCTGACCCCTACCTCGGTCGCACCTCCTGGTTGCGCCGCGGTGCCGGCCGTGTTGCCGGAGGCGCCCCCACCACATGCCGTCAGCATCGCCGCCAGCCCGATCGCCGCCATGATGCGTGTCATCCGACCCTCCTCGTCCACGCGCCAGAGGCGCTCCTGCATCCCTGAACGAGAAGCCGTCACACGATCGGACATGGGGGTTGCAAAAAGCCGGTACGCCGCGCGCAGCCCGCGGCGGTCAGCGCCTGCCTGGCCCAGGCGTGAGCATCACCATTGACGCGAGATCAGTCGACGCCAGCGAATCCGCTGCCAAGTTGTCGTCGATACCGCGATCAGCGTCTGGCCTGCGCCTCGGCGAGCAGGCCGACAAGCCCGCTGATCGTTTCGCGCAGCGCGTCGAGCTCGCCCGGATCGTGACCGCGAGACATGGTCGCAGGAACGCTGACCGCGCGGGCGCGCAGGTCGCGGCCGGCCTCGGTCAGCCGGACCTGGACCCGGCGCTCGTCGCTACGGTCGCGCTCGCGGCGGACGAGGCCCAGCGCTTCCATGCGCTTGAGCAGCGGCGTGACCGTGCCGCTGTCGAGATGCAGCCGCCGGCCGAGCGCGCCAACCGACAGGCCGTCGCCTTCCCACAGCACCAGCATCACCAGATATTGCGGATAGGTCAGCCCCAACTCGCCCAGAACCGGTGCGTAGAGGCGATTGATCAGGTTGCTCGCCGCATAGAATTGGAAGCAGAGCTGGCGATCGAGTGCCAGCGGATCGGCCTCGACTGCCGCTTCGGTTGCTGCCGGGCTCATGCCTCTCCACCCGCTTTAGTACCGGCTCGGCGCACCGCACCCGCAGCAAGCCCCGTCCGTTCGACACAATCTCGGGAGAAACATCGCATATCCATGACGATAGCCTGAAATCTCCACAAAGCCACTTGCAATAATATTGTACACAATCGAATTGCCTGCAAGGAACCTTCCGATGGGTTCAGGGCTTTTGATCGGCAGCGGCCTGCGGGTCGTTTGAACCCCTGACAGCAAGGTTGATCGATGCGGCAGCTGGCCGATCAGTTCTGGAACTTTCGCGGCAGCTTCAAGATCGGCGGCATCCTCGATGTCGGCACCCAGATGTCGCTGATCCGGCGCGCCAATGGCCGATATCTGCTGCTCGACAGCTATTCGGTCAGCGACGACGACAAGGCCGGCCTGCTGGCGCTGACCGACAATGGCGCCGCGATCGAGGCGATCATCAACGTCCACCCGTTCCACACGCTCCACTGCCAGGCGGCGCATCGCCTCCTCCCCCACGCGCGCCTGATCGGGACTCAGCGCCACCGCGATCAGGTGCCCGAACTCCCTTGGGAAACCGGCGTGATCGAGGACGCGGCGACCCAGGCCGAGTTCGCCGACGATCTGGCGTTCGCCGTTCCCGACGGGCTCCGGCTCGTTACCGGCGACGACAGCGTCCATGCCGCATCGGTGCTGGTGCGGCACCGCGCCAGCGGGATCGTCCATGTCGATGACACGCTCAACGTCCTGGCCGCGCCGGGGCTGCTGCGAAAGATCCTCCCACAGTCGCGCCTGCGCTTCCACCCGATGCTGGGCAAGGCGCTGGAGCCGCGTGCCGGCGCCGCCGATGCCTTTGCCGGCTGGGCGCGCGACCTTGCCGATCGCTGGTCCGGCACGCCGATCGTCTGCGCCGCCCATTCGGCGGTCCGCCGCCTGCCCGATCAGGGCTGGCGCAGCGAAGTCACAAGGGCGCTGTCCGACGTCGAAAAGACGCTCGCCGCCCATCGTTCGCGGCACGGCTGACCCGCCTGCCGCCCTCCCCCCCACGTCTCGCAAGGATCCCGATTTCATGAGCGATACCCAGTTCCAGACGATCAATCCGCTGACCGAGCAGGTGATCGAGACCTACAGCTACATGTCGGACGACGAAGCCGCCGGCATCGTACAGGCCAGCCATGACGCCTTTCTCGACTGGCGGCTGCGCAGCCTCGAGGATCGCGCCCAGGTCATCGCCGCCATCGGCCAGGGTCTGCGCGACGCGAAGGAGGACTTTGCCCAGTTGATGACGCGCGAAGTCGGCAAGCTGATCGGCGACAGCCGCGACGAGGTCGATCTGGTCGCCGCGATCTGCGACTATACCGCCAAGCACGGCCCCAAGGTCCTGGCCGACGAGACCCGCGAGGGCGGCGGCGCCACCGCCTATGTCACCCATGCCCCGCTCGGCGTGATCTACGGCATCCAGCCCTGGAACTTCCCCGCCTATCAGGCGGTGCGCTATTCGATCGCCAGCCTGAT
Organism: Sphingomonas sp. BL-S-25; assembly: GCF_055521555.1. Lineage (NCBI taxonomy): Bacteria > Pseudomonadati > Pseudomonadota > Alphaproteobacteria > Sphingomonadales > Sphingomonadaceae > Sphingomonas > Sphingomonas sp. BL-S-25. Next base: position 2,893,968 of record NZ_CM145486.1, on the reverse strand, counting down.
GGCGGGCAATGGCGTGCTGCTGAAACATGCCGAGAATTGCACCGGCAGCGGGCTGTTCCTGCGCGACCTGTTCGAACGCGCCGGCCTGCCCAAGGGCCTGTTCGGCGTGCTGATCATCACCCATGACCAGTCGGACAAGATCGTCGAGAACGACCTGGTGCGCGGCATCACCCTGACCGGCAGCGACCGCGCCGGCCGCGCCGTCGCGGTCAAGGCGGCCGAGGTGGTGAAGAAGACCGTGCTCGAGCTGGGCTCGAACGATGCCTATCTGGTGCTCGACGATGCCGATCTCGACCTGGCGGTGAAGACCTGCGTCGCCGGTCGCCTCTACAATAACGGCCAGACCTGCGTGAACGCCAAGCGCTTCATCGTCACCGACAGCAACTACGATGCCTTCGTGAAGGCCTATGCCGACAGCTTCGCGGCGATCCGCATCGGCGACCCGACCGACAGCGCGACCCAGCTCGGCCCGCTCGTCAGCCGCCGCCAGCGCGACCAGCTCCACAAACAGGTCGAGGAAAGCGTCGCCAAGGGCGCGCGCGTCCTCGTCGGCGGCGAGATCCCCGACCGCACCGGCTGGTTCTACCCCGCAACCGTCCTCGTCGATGTCGCCCCGGGCCAGCCCGCCCATGACGACGAGCTGTTCGGCCCGGCCGCCGCGATCATCCGCGCGAAGGATGACGAGGACGCGATGCGCATCGCCAATGGCAGCCGCTACGGCCTGGGCGGCGGTATCTTCAGCCGCGACGTCGACAAGGCGCGCGAGCTGGCCGCGAAGCATTTCGACACCGGCATGGTGTTCATCAACAGCTTCGACGTCGCCTCGCCCGACCTGCCCTTCGGCGGGGTCAAGAATTCGGGCTATGGCCGCGAGCACGGTCCGGAGGGGCTGAAGGAGTTCGTCAACGTCAAGTCGATCAAGATCGGCGGCGCATGATGGCAAAGGCGATGCAGTGCGACGTCGCGGTGATCGGGGCCGGCACCGCCGGCCTCGCTGCCGAGCGGGCGGCGCGGAAGAACGGGGCCTCGACGCTGCTCATCGACCCCGATTTCACCGGCACCACCTGCGCGACCGTCGGCTGCATGCCGTCCAAATTGCTGATCGCCGCGGCGAAGGAAGCGCATGCGATCGGCCGCGCCGACCTGTTCGGGATCGAGGTCCAGGGCGTGCGGATCGACGGGCCCGCCGTGCTCCGCCGCGTCCGCAGCGAGCGCGACCGCTTCGCCGCATTCACCCGCAAGTCGATCGAGCGCCTGCCCGATGGCGTCGCCATCCGCGCCCGCGCCGCGTTCGACGGCCCCAACCGGCTGGTGCTGGACGACGGCCGCACGATCGAGGCGCGAGCGATCGTCATCGCCACCGGTTCCGCCCCGGTCCTGCCCGATCCGTTCAAGGCGCTGGGCGATGCCGCGCTTACCAGCGACACCGTGTTCGAGCTTCCCGACCTGCCCAAGCGGCTGGCGGTGGTCGGCTCGGGCGCGATCGGGCTGGAGCTGGCCCAGGCCTTCGCCCATCTCGGCGTCGAGGTCGCGCTGTTCGACAAGGGCCGCCATCTCGCCAAGCTGCGCTGCCCCAGGGTCCACGCCACCTTGCGCGAGGTGCTGGAACGCGACCTCGCGCTGCACCTCGGCGTCCAGGTCACGCCCGAACCCGCCGAGCAGGGCGCCCGCCTCCACTGGACCGGCGACGACACCGGCGAGGCGGTCTTCGACAAGATCCTCGTCGCGGTCGGCCGCAAGCCGCAGCTCGGCGGCCTCGCGCTCGACAAGACCGGGCTCGAGCTCGACGACGACGGCGTGCCCCTGCACGACCGCGCGACGATGCGCTGCGGTGACAGCGCGATCTTCCTCGCAGGAGACGTCGCCGCCGACCTGCCGCTGCTGCACGAGGCCTCGCACGACGGCGCCATCGCCGGGCGCAACGCCGCCGCCTGGCCCGCGCCGATCAAGACGGATCGCAACACCGCCTTCAGCATCACCTTCACCGAACCCGCGCTCGCCACCATCGGCCAGGCCGAGGCCGATAGCGCGGTCACCGGCACCGCCGATTTCGGCGACCAGGGCCGCGCCCGGGTCGAGGGCCGCAACGAAGGCGTCCTCACCCTCTACGCCGCCGCCCCCCATGGCCGCCTGATCGGCGCCGACCTGATCGCGCCCGGCGGCGAGCATCTCGCGCACATGCTCGCCTGGGCGATCCAGCGCGGCCTCACCGCGACCGAGCTGCTCGAACTGCCCTTCTATCACCCGACGATCGAGGAGGGGCTGAAACAGGCGCTGCGCACCATCTGCCGCTCGACGCCGATCCCGCTGCCCCAGGACCAGGACAGCGGCACCCCGTCCGGCGCCTGACGCCGCTTCAGTCGTCGCTGCGCCGCTTGCAGACGTCAGGCTGCGGCGCCCCTCGCGGCGGACAGAAGCTGAACCCCGGCACCGCCGCGTCCACGTCCAGCTCGGGGCTGACCGTCAACCTGGCCACGTCCGCCGTCCTGCCCCCGCCAAAGCGCACGCCGCCATAATGGAGCACCGGCGCACCCGTCAGGTCGTTCAGGAACGGGAACGCCGCGCGAATGTCCGCCCGGTCGACCCATGCCGGCCGGTCGCCGATCGTGTAGTTGAACCGCATCACCGGCAACGGGTTCACGCTGCCATCGGTCTCCAGATAGACCCAGCCCAGCTTCGGCCGGCCATAGCAAAGCTCGACGACGCGCCGCTCCCCGAGCGTGCGAACCGACAGATAGGGTGCGGCGGCCCGCGTCGTGCGGAACACCGGATTGCGTACGCCCTCGGGCTGTTCGCCCGCGGGCACCCGCTCGATCAGCCCCGCCGCCAGCAGCGCCTGGACGCTCGGCAGCGTCGCCGGATCGCGATAGCTCTCGAACGGCTCGATCCCGCCCAACAGCGGCGCGCACGCCCGCTGCTTCGCCAGCTGCGCCGACACCGCCTTCGCCGCCGACCCGTCGTCCACCGCCCCCTGCGCCAGCCGGACCGGATCGGAATACCATTGCTTGATCGACCAGGCCCCGACCAGCGCCAGCGCCACCAGCACGGCCAACCCGACCCGCCGGGCAATGCCCCACGTCACCGTCCGCCAGCCCCGCCCGGCCACCACCTGATCACGCGCCTCGTCCATCGCCCCAGCCTACAGCGCGAACCCCGCCAGGCAAGCACTCACCCGCCCACCCGAAGCGCGGCGGCGATCATCCGCGCCAGCCGCTCGACATGCGCCCGGTCCGATCGCCCGCCCAGCACCGCCAGCCGCCAGTAGAGCGGCGCCCCGACCAGGTCCGCCGCGGTCTCGCGGTCCAGCGCCGCCGACACCTCGCTGCGCGCGATCGCCCGGTCGATCAGCGCATCCATCCGCTCGCGCCGCGCCCGCTGGAACGGCCGGATCGCCCGCTCCAGCGCCGGCGTCCGCCCGATCTCGGCATGAAGGTCGACCAAGATCCGCCGCACCATCGCATGGCGCAGCACCCGGCGGATCGCGAACAGCATCGCCGCCAGGTCCGCCTCCAGCGATCCCTGCTCACCCACATCGGTGATCGTCAGCCCGACCTGCGACAACAGGTCGCTCGCCATCGCGGCCTTGTCGGGCCAGCGCCGGTACAGCGCCGCCTTGCCCACCCCCGCACGCCGCGCCACCCGCTCCAGGCTCAGCCCGGCATAGCCCGTGCGCGCCCATTCCTCGAAGAAGGTCCGCGTCAGCCTGTCGGTCACGTCGCTGCGCATGACCGCCGCGCCGCTGGGAACGCGGGACCCGCTTCCGCGTTCGTCGGAACGGTTGCGTTCCATCGATGCGCTCCTATATCTCGGATGGAACGCGATCGTTCCGTCGAACCTTGGAGATAGGGAATGACAGACGAGATTGAAAGCTTTTCGGCGCTCCTGCGCCTGGCGCTGGGCGACCGCATCGCCGCGGACGCGACCAGCTTCCTCGACATGCTGGCCGACGACGCAGTGATGGACTTCCCCTATGCGCCCCCCGGCATGACCACCCGCCTCGACGGCAAGGCGGCGATCGCCCGCCATCTTCAGGATCTGGGCGGCCGGATCGCCTTCGACCGCATGGGCCGGCCCACCGTGTTCGCCACCACCGACCCCGATGTCACCCTGGTCGAGTTCGACGGCTTCGGCCGCGGCCTCTCGACCGACGAGCCCTATGACCAGCGCTATATCTCGATCATCCGCACCCGGGACGGACGCATCGTCCACTATCGCGACTACTGGAACCCGCTGGTCCTGCTGCGCGCGCTTCGCGGCGGCGCGGTCGTCGATGCGCTTGCCGGCGAGGGCGCCGATCATGGCTGATCGCATCCTGGTCACCGGCGGCACCGGCACCACCGGTTCGATCGTCGCCCGGCTGCTCGCCGATCGCGGCATCGACACGCGTATCGCCACCCGCAGCCCGAGCGCGCCCGACCAGATCCGCTTCGACTGGAGCGACACCGCGACCCACGCCGCCGCGCTCGACGGCGTCGACGCGCTCTACCTCGTCGCCCCCACCGACCGCAGCGACCATCTCCCCGTCATGCGCCCGCTGCTGGAACGGGCGCTCGATCGCGGCGTCGCCCGCTTCGTGCTGCTCAGCGCCTCGTCCCTCCCCATGGGCGGCCCGATGATGGGCCAGGTCCACGCATGGCTCCACGCCAACGCGCCCCGCTGGACCGCGCTGCGCCCGACCTGGTTCATGCAGAATTTCGTCACCCAGCATCTCCCCGCGATCCGCGACGAGGCCGCCATCTACTCCGCGACGCAGGACGGCCGCATCCCCTTCATCGACGCCGCAGACATCGCCGCGGTCGCGGTTCAGGCGCTGACCGACCCGGCGCTGGTGCCCGGCGATCGCCTGCTGACCGGCCCCGAGGCGCTGTCCTATGACGATGTGGCGCGGCACCTCTCCGCCGTCGCCCCGCACCCGGTCCGCCACATCCACCTGTCGGTCGACGATCTCGCCCGCCGCCACATGGCCCACGGCCTCCCCGCTCCCTATGCCGAGACGCTCGCCCGCATGGACGAAGCGATCGCGCAAGGATCGGAGGACCGCGTCTCCGCCCAGGTCGAACAGGTCACCGGCCGCCCGCCGACCCGCCTCGCCGACTTCCTCGCCGCCCACCGCGCTGCCTTCCACCAGCCCGCCGCCGCCTGAGCGCTTACGGTTTCGCCCGCACCGGCAGCCGGAACGGCGCGCCCAGCCGGTTGAACGCGTTCATCGCCGCGATCGCCAGCGTCAGGTCGACCAGATCCTTCGGCGCGAACGCCGCCGCCGCGGCGGAATAGGCCGCGTCCGACGCATGCGTTTCGGGCAGCAACGTGACCTCCTCCGCCCATGCCAGCGCCGCGCGATAGGGCTCGGGAAACAGATGCGGCACCTCCGCCCAGACGGGCACCAGCGCCACCTTCTCCGCCGCCATCGTCTTCATCAGGTCGCGCGTGTGCAGGTCGATGCAATGCGCGCACCCGTTGATCTGCGATACGCGCAGAAAGACCAGGTGAATCATCTCCTCGGGCAACCCGGTCTCGTGCATCAGATACTGGTGAATGCCGAACAACGCCTTGGCCCCCGCGGGCGCCACCTCATGCCAGGTCAGTCGAGCCGTCGAACCCATGATCTGCTCCTCGTCGCGCGCCGACCATCGGCGCCTCCAGGATCATGACGAGACAGCCCCCGCCGCTGTGACATGGCCCGCGGAAATTTTCCCGCCGATCCGCGTTCACGCCTCCAGCCCGCCCCGGGCACAGGCGGATCCTTGCGCACCCCCCGCGCAGGGTCCACAGCCTGGTCATCCACCCCGGCCCCGGCCGCCAAAGGAGCCCCCGATGCGTCCCCTGCTGAAGCCCCTTCTCCTGATCGCAACCGCACCGTCGCTCCTGCTCCCTGCCGCTACCCTCGCCGCGCCCGCCGCCGCACCCGCCCGCGTCGCCCCGGCGCCAGCCGCCCCAACCCTCGCGGACGCCCGCTTCGACCGTTTCTTCGACGCCTTCCGCCAGGCTGTCCTCGCGAACGACCGGCAAAAGGTCGCCGACATGGTCGCCCTCCCGTTCAAGGATTTCAGCGGCACCGAACCCGCCCGCTCCGCCACCACCCGCGCCGGGTTCCTCGCCCACTATGACGCGATCTTCACCCCGGACGTGATCGCCGCCATCCGCGACCGAAAGCTGCGCGCGTTCCAGCCTGGCGCCGACGACGGCGAAGCCCCCGGCCCGATCCGCAAGGGCGAAGTCCTGCTGGTGGTCGAGGACCTGACCCACCAGCTCATCTTCGCCCCCCGCGGCAACGGCTACGCGCTCAACCGCATCCCCTTCTACTCCTGACGCCGCGGCAGGGCGGCGACACGCCAGCCGCCCCCTGAGGTCAGGGCGGTTACCCCTCGCCCAATCCACCCCGTGCTCCGGCGAAGGCCGGAGCCCAGCCAGCTGAGCCCGCGCTAGTCGCGAAAGGCGAACGGCGCCCGGCCACCGCCCCGGCCTCGAAGACTGGTTCCATTCGGACCAGTCATCCGGATGGCGATTGCGCCCCGGCAAAAAGCTGCGCAACGATCGCGGAGAAGCAACGGTCGGGCCACCCGAACGCCGTTCGCGCCGAAGGGGGACCAGAACCGATGCACGCACTGCTGATTGCCTTGATCCTCGGCCAGGAAGCCCCCGCACCCTTCGCGCCGCCCTCGCCGACCAACGCGAAGGAATGGCTGGTCCCCGGCGACTATCCGCTTCGGCCCGCCATCCTGGACAAAACCGGCTTTACCGAGGCCGACATCTTCATCGGTGCCAATGGCAAGCCCCAGGCCTGCTACATCGCCTTCTCCAGCGGCTGGGAGGATTTCGACGGACAGGCCTGCGCCGCGGCGATGAAGCGCGGCAAGTTCAAACCGGCGACGGACGAAGCTGGCAAGCCGATGAACGGCATCTACCGCTTCACGGTCAGCTGGATCCTCGAAAAGAGCGACAGCAAACGGAAGTTTCCCGCGGACGTGTCCCTGACCGTATCGAAACTGCCGGGCGACCCCGACGCCCGCGTCACCCTCGACTATCTGGTCGACGAAACCGGCCGCATCACCCGATGCGCAGTCGCCAAGAGCAGCGGCTCACCCAAATTCGACGCCCTCGCCTGCCGCGCCATGCCCACCCGCTACACCTTCGCCCCGGCCCGCGACGCCGCAGGCAAGGCCTAGCCGGTGGCGCGGTCGCAGACGGTAGCGTTTGAGTTGGGGAAGTGAGGGGACGTCGGGCCGATTGCCCACTCAGTCTCGCAAAGCGGGGAACTAGCTTGCAAGATCGGCTCCCGCGTTGTCGTCAATCGACTGACAGGGATTGGGCCGGTTACGGACTGGCGGGTTTCGGGCGACGAAAGTGACATAGCTGCCGTTCCAGTCCGACAGCAGCTTTCGACCAGAATGCGACGTTCGTAGGCTGCGGCTCTAACGGCAGCTTTACCGCTTTACCCGACAGTTGACGTCCAGCACTTCCCAGCCAATGAATGGCGTCTGCCCTAAAGTGGGTCGGATTGCCGACCACCTGCTTCGAGGCAACTTAGGCCGGGAAGCGTAACCGTGGCGTGAAGGCCGCCTTGCGGTGGTAGCGAGCAGTCATACGAGTGCTCGTATGAGTGGTCAGATTGAGATTGTGGGGCGCGTTTCAGGCCGGCGGCGCTGGACGGTGGAGCAGAAGCTGCTGATCCTGGGCGATGCCTTTGGTCCTGGCGGTTCGGTGCGCGGGGCGATTGAGCGCCATGAGGTCAGCAGCGGATTGCTCTACACGTGGCGACGCCAGGCGATGTCTGGGGCGTTGGCGAGCCCGACCCGGCAACCGCAGCAGGTCAGTCTCGCCGAGGTCGAGGTCACCGAACCCGTGATACTGCCGCCGCCCTCGCGTGCATCGGGCGTGGGGCAGATCGCGATCGAGCTGCGGTCGGGCATCCGCATCACCGTCGATAGCGCGGTCGATGCGGAAGCGCTGTCGCGGGTGATCGCCGTGCTCGGGCGATGATCCCGCTTCCTGCGTCGGCCCGGGTGTACCTGGCGTGCGGCGCGACCGATATGCGGAAGGGGTTCGATGGCCTGGCGGTGCTGGTGCAGCAGGTGCTGGAGGCGAGCCCGCATTCAGGCGCGCTGTTCGCGTTCCGGGGCAAGCGCGGCGATCTGGTCAAGCTCTTGTGGTACGATGGCCAGGGGCTGTGCCTGTTCTCGAAGCGGATGGACCGGGGCCGGTTCGTGTGGCCGATGACGAAGACGGGCAAGGTGAGCCTCACGCCTGCGCAGCTGTCGATGCTGCTGGAGGGTATCGACTGGCGTCGGCCGGAACGCGCGGCAGCGCCGCTGCTGGCGGGATAAAAGCCTCGGATTCCCGTGGTTTTTGTGGCGTTGGACTGGCGCATCCGGTAAGGATTCATCGTGTCGGATCGAGCCTATTCTCCCATCGACAAGGATGCCCGGATCGCCGAGCTCGAAGCCGCTTTGGCCGCGCGTGACACGCTGATCGAGACGCTGCGGTTCCAGCTCGCCCAACTCAAGCGGATGGCATTCGGCCAGTCTTCGGAGAAGCTCGCGCTCCAGATCGAGCAGCTCGAGCTGGCACTCGAAGAGCTGGAAGGCGAGGCCGAGGCCGTTGCTGCCGGCAAGCCGGCGACGGCAACCCGCGGCGAACGTCCCGCGCCGATCCGCCGGCTTCCCGATCACCTTCCCCGCGTCGAACGCCGGATCGAGCCCGAAGCGGGAAGCTGCACCTGCCCCGATTGCGGCGGTACGCTGCGCCCGCTTGGGGAAGACAGCGACGAGATGCTCGACGTGGTGCCGGTACAGTGGCACGTGATCCGCACGCTGCGGCCCAAGTACAGCTGCCGGTCGTGCGAGCGGATCGTCCAGGCGCCGGCTCCGGCCAAGGCGGCCGCGCGCGGCAAGGCCAGCTTCGCCACGCTCGCCCATGTGGTGGTGAACAAGTTCGACCATCACCTGCCGCTCTACCGCCAGGCCGAGATGATGGCGGCGCAAGGGATCGAGATCGATCGCTCGACGCTGGCCGGATGGGCGGGCCAGGCCGCCCAGCTGCTCGATCCCATCGTCGCGCGCATCCGCGACGAAGGTCTCAAGGCCGGCAAGCTCCACGCCGACGACACGCCCGTGCCGATGCTGGTGCCCGGCAAGGGCAAGACCGCGCAGGCGCGGCTGTGGACCTATGTCGTCGACGACCGCGCATCGGGCGGCGTCGGGCCGGCGCTGGTCTGGTACCGGTTCACGCCCGACCGCAGCGGCATCCATCCGCAGACCGAGCTCAAGCGCTTTGCCGGTCTGCTCCAGGCCGATGGCTATGCCGGTTATGACCGGCTCTACGCGAACGGCCGGGTACGCGAGGTCGCCTGCTGGGCGCACTTCCGGCGCAAGATCTTCGAGTGCCACCAGACCAGCCCGACGCCGCTCACCGCGGACCTGCTCGAACGGATCGCCGGGCTCTACCGGGTCGAGGAGGCGATCCGGGGAAGCCCGCCCGATGTCCGCCGGCGGCACCGGCAGGAACGAAGCCGGCCGCAGATCGAGCAGCTGCGCGCCGCCATCGACGATGCGCTGTGCCGCCTGTCGCCCAGATCGGCAATGGCTAAGGCGCTCGCCTATGGCCGCAGACGCTGGGATGCGCTCACTCGCTTCCTCGACGAGGGCGCGGCGGAGATCGACAACAACATCGCCGAGCGCGCGATGCGCGCCGTCGCCATCGGACGCAAGAACTGGCTGTTCGCCGGCTCCAAGGCGGGCGGCGAGCGTGCCGCCGCGCTCTACTCGGTCATCGAGACGGCGAAGCTCAACGGCCTCGAGCCGCAGGCCTATATTGCCGACGTCATCGAGAAGATCGCCTCAGGCTGGCCGGCCTCGCGCTGGGACGAACTCATGCCCTGGAACTGGACAGCCGGCGGCACCCCAGTCAGCATGGCGGCATGACCGAGACCATCGCGCGCCTGCACGTCGCGCTCGCCGATACCAACCCGCTCATCTGGCGCCGCGTCGAGGTGCCCGTCGACGCCAACCTCAAGATGCTCCACGACGTCGTCCAGGGCGCGATGGGCTGGCTCGACTATCATCTCTGGGAGTTCGAGGCCGACGACAGGCGTTACGGGGTGCCCGACCCCGAGTGGAAGGACGACAGCCTGTTCGCGGCGAAGAACACCAAGCTCAAGACCCTGCTCGACCGCGGAGTCCGCCGCTTCCTCTACACCTACGACATGGGTGACAGCTGGGAGCACATCGTCACCGTCGAAGCGATAGAAGACGGGCAGCCCGCAACCAAATATCCCCGATATGTCGACGGCGAGCGCCGCGCTCCGCCTGAGGACTGCGGCGGTACGCCCGGGTTCGAGGCGTTCCTCGATGCCATCGCCAATCCCAAACACCCCGAGCACAAGGACGCCACCGAGTGGCACCGTGGCTGCTATGGCCACGCCTTCGATCCCGATACGATCGACGAACTCGACGCAAAGCTCGCTATCGGCGCCATCGCCAAACGACGCGCCGCCGGAAAAGCCTCACAGGCCAAGAAATCCGCCTGACAAGGCGGCCTTCAGGCCACGCTTACGGGAAGCGGACATTCGTTCAGGAGGACCGAGGAACCGCTAAGAACCGGTTTCGGGAGTTCAGGGCATCTACGAGCACTCCCGAATCAGGCGTAGGTTCAGCTACCGAGTTGCACTGGACGAGCCGGTGAGCTCTTACCCCTTCAGGTTTCCGCCCCGTCTAAGCCATTCATATTCATCAAGACCAACCCGCCCAAGAGCGCTGGCCATCTCACCTGCCGCTCGTTGCGCCTTGAGCTGATCTAGGTCTGCAATCCAAGTGTATTTCATTCCGCTAAGGTCCTCAAAGACGAACTTGCCAGTCTCCGGCTCGAACCCCGCAGTGATCTTTTGAGATTCGCCGTTCGGTTTGAAGCCGGCAAAATGTCGTGTGGAGGCTGCAGTCAGAAGGTTCATTCTCAGTTTTACGTGCTGCTTATTGTCCCGGACCACCAGCCAGAAGTCCTCACCCTGACCCGACGGTGTCAGCGTCGTGAAAGAGAAGAACGTATTCTTCTCAAGGCGAACGGTATCGCAGATGGGCTGAGTGCAAAGCATGTATGTGCCAAGCTCCGCGTTGTCAGGTCTCATCCACACGATCGAACCAATAGTGAGGTGAGGAGCCCACCCGGCAGGAGACGGGGTAAATCCCTCGGCCTCTCGCGCGTGCGAACTGAGACGAGCCAACTCGGAAGCCCTTTCCTGCTCGATGCCATCAGAGGGACCTTCAGTAAGGTACAGACCGCGGTGCAAGAGCTTGACCTTTTCATTCCCCTGAACCTTGGTCTTTGCGTCACCGTCAGTAAGGCTCGCTCTTGCGTCGTTGGCAGGGATGTGATGCTCGCCGAGGAAGGTCCCCAACGCACCCTTCTCATAGTGATCGAACCAGGCTGAAATTGTGCCGGGGCTGAGCACCTTATCCAGCTCGGGGTTTCGCGTGAGAAAACCCTTCATCTGGAGCAGTAGGACACTAAGCAGGAATTCGCCCGTGTCTGATGGTTCACGGAGAACCATGCGATGCCCTAGCAGAGCGGGATCGAGATTTTTCCGAAACAACGATAGAATATGATGCGTGCCATCACGAAGCGCTGCCACGGCCGACACTGCGAAAGCGGGCATCAATCCTTGCGTTTCTTTTGCGAACTCGGTGATCGCCAGCATTGGAAGATCAGCAACCTTGGTGCCCTCCTTTCCCCAACTCTTCTCCGCGAATACGATACGAGTCGAGCCGACCTTCAGGGTGGGCTGGGAGCCATCTAGTCGTTCGAACGCAAATTCTTCTGCCTGCAGGCGGCTCTCTAGGTCGCTCCGACGATCTATTAGGGGGATGGCACTGGTGTAGACGATCACGAGACGCATGCGACCATTCTGCTCGCGGTCCTGCCGGAGCAGATCGATGAGAGCGCGCTGAGACAGGTCAGCGTTGCCTTTACGAAGGAACCAGTCAAGAATGACGATGTCAGCGTTCGTGCAGGCCGTCGTCGCCCGCTGGACGATCGCGTCATCCTCATCCTTTTGCGCAGGCTTCAGGACGGCACAGATGATGCGATGATCGAGGAAAGCGTCGGCCAGCGGCTTCAGATCGACGTCGGACGATCGCTCCCCTTCGCCCGCGTTCGCGGACCGCACACCACCGGCTACCAGTTCAGCACTGGTATCCTGTTCACTCCGCCTGGGCTCGGCTGCCCCCGCCCCTAAAAAAACCGGCTCGCTTAACGGCTCATGTAGTGGCGGAATCTCACGATCGACGAAGGCTTCGTCGTCGATAAGGATTGCGGTGCGTAAGAAGTCCTTCGTCACTCCGAGGCAGATTGAAGGAAAGTCCAGAACCTCAGTCATCACCCCTCCGACGCTTCAATGGCCGGTGGCGTGATGAGGAACAGCGGGTGCTGTCCGGCTCCTACACGCGACAGGCGGATGTCCATCCCCTCTCTCTTGAGGGCCTCACGTGAGAGGTATAGCCCCATGCCACGCCCTCCCGGCTTGGTGGTTTCACCGAACTGAAAAATCCGTTCGGCATCGCGCTCATCGATGCCAGGACCTGTGTTGCCGATGAGAAAGCCTTCAGGCCCCGCATCCAAGGTGATCACCCGGTTTCCATCGCGAAGCGTGCCAAGCCAGTGGACGGCATTGTCCACCACGTTCACGAACACCGGCATCAGCGTGGAGGGATACGCCACCATGGTATGGGTCCGGAATTCGGAGGTGGCTAGCAATGTGACGGCATGCCGTTCCAGGCGGGGCTCAAAGATCGTTCTGACAAACTCCTCGATCTCGGACCCACTGACCTCAACACGGCTGCGACTTAGGCGCCGATTGAGCGGCACAAATAGCTGCAAATAGGACTCCAAGTGCTCAAAGCTAATCCGCAGGCGTGAGTACAAACCCTCGAGCGACTTGTTACGGTCGGCCCAAGGACGCAATGCATCCAACCCGCGGTTAATGTTCCGGACCTGTCCTGTAAACTCGTGCTGTACCAGTCCGAGTGCCATGCCAACCTGCGCGAGATCGGCATATTGATCGACTTGTGCCTTCAAGTCATCGTTTTCACTTTCCAGCGCGGCAGTAACGTCCACCGTAAGCATGTCATCGCCCAAAGCAGTGAGTATCGAGCTCAGCTGTACATCCAGACCCTGCATCAGGCGGAGCGAGCGTTCGCTGGTTTCCCTGATGTCCGAGATTAAGCGGTCCCTGCGCCGCTCGAGCTCCGCCGCATCGAGCTCCGCGACGTTGGTACGGGCCAGATCCGCCTTCACGGTTTCCACCCGACGACCGAGGCTCGTCCAGCTTGAATTTATCGTAGCCCTGATCTGCTTCTCGAATTCGATGAGCGCAGTCGACGTTGAGCGGCGAGCGCTGCCCACGGCTGAAAGCGCGGTCTCGCTCTCCTCCTCGACGGGCTGATCGAGACGAAGGCGGAGCTCAAACCGGACCTCTCCTGCTTCCGCCATCTCCCGCACCACCTCAGCAATGTGCTCACGAAGGGGCTCGACGTTATCGACCAGCTGACGCCTTCTCTCAGCGCCGTACGCTTCCCAGTCCTGCTTCTGGCGCTTGTTCAGCCCGAACGCCCTAGGTCGGGTAACCCCCATCGCCCCCTCGACGCCTGCGAGAGCGCTTCGTATCTCACTCTCGAGCCTTAGAAGTTGGTCGCCGGCTTCGACGGGATCGGGGTTGTTCTTGATAGCCGACACCCTGCGATTGAACTCCTCGCGGATGTCTTCGCAACGGTTTGAAAAGACACCGGCCCTCGCCTGTTCGAAGAACCTCTCCAGCGAGCGGTCGAATGTCCGGCGCAGGCCAGCCACCTGCTTTGCCCGCTTTTGAAGCAGTTCGTACTCGCGCTGCTTGATGGCGCGGATCTGGTTGAAATCCGTGGTGAGCCGCGCGTTTTCACGGAAGAAATCGGTCGCTAGCCGCTTGAAGAGTTCCTCAATTAGTGTCGCGAACTGCCGGTACGCGCGGTTCTGGCGGAAGCCCTCACGCCCCGCCTTCTCGACGAGGCTCCCGTTGTCGCGGTGGGTTATTTCCACCGCCCCGAACAGCCGTCGGTAGGAGAAGAACCAGTCCTTGGCGGCTAAGGTCCGCCGCCGTTCGATGTTGAGCCAGTCGTTATCGGAGTTGCCGTAGGGGAGGACACGGATGCCGTCGCGGTAGATGTAAAGACCACCAATACGATCGCATTTGTCAGTCAGTCTCTTCCACTCGTCCAAGGGCATGCGGGTGTCGCGGGCGGCGCCCTGGACGTAGGCAAAGTTGATCGCAAAGGGCCCGCACGCGGTGCCTCCCCGTAGGTCGGAGGGAGGTGCGACCACGAACTCGTGATCGACGGTGCCGTAGATCCGCACGGTACCTCGGAAGGTGCCAAACTCGTCGAAGGTACCCTCAACATGGTGATCTGCGGATCCGAACTCATCCGGTGTGAAGAAGCTGCGGGGTCCAATCAGGTCCTCACTTGAGCCATCTGCGCGGTGCTCCCAGAACTCGGCTGTGATCGGCGGAGCGGCCGCCTCACCCCGCATGGTGTTGCCAAATCCCAGAAGATAGCGTTCGAGCGAAGTCACCCCGTCCGCGCCGGTAATCGTTTGGTTGACGATGAGGTCCATGACCAGCTCGGGACTGGTTGGCTTCACAATGAAGTGGGTGCCGTAGGATCTTTCATCCAGCGCAGAAGGCCCCAACGCTGCGTAGATGGTGCCAGGATCGAAGGCGAAGGCATCAAGTTCGCGGCGGATGAAGCCTCTCGTCTCTCCGCCGATAACGTCATCGAGTTCATCCAGGTTGCGTGCTGCGGCGGCGATCAGACCAGCGATGTCCTCTTCGGTTGGTCTCCGACCGCCGGACAGAGTGAGCATCGGAATCTCAATACGATCCAGGTCTAACCCTGGCTGCTCGAACAACGACCAGTTTACGAACCCGAGAACGGGGTCGGGGTTCGCGTCCTTCCGGACGGCTCGACTGTAGACGAGCACCTGTGGCCCAATGGCAGCGATTGCGAGGCGCCCGATCCCCTTCTCACCGAGACTGGTCCGACGGGGAAGACCCTCGGGGCCGGTCCAAACCGCACGATTGGGATCGTTCTCAAAAACCTTGCTCTCGGTACCGAGCGTCAGCCACTTCGTCTCGAAGTCTTCGGCACTCATACCGAGCCCGTCGTCGCGCAGGAGCAGCAAATCCAACGAATGGATGTAGTCTACGCGGACGAGGTGCGCATAGGCGTCGTGAGCGTTTTTAAAGAGTTCGTGGATGGCAGTCGGTATGCCGGCGATCTGCTGGCGCCCCAGCATATCGACGGCGCGAGCCCTGACCCTAACCTTTGCCACTCAGTGCCTCTCCTGCTCGTCCCGCAGGTTCGCTGTGGCGACCAGGACGACACTCATCATCTCGCCAACCGAGAAATGCTCCAATAGTCGGATCACCGTCCAGTACCTAGCACACAGATGATTGTCGGTCGCTGCATCCCGTGACCCATCCCCTTCTAGCATTGCCGCCCACCAACTGCTGTTGAATGCAGAAACTCTCCCGTGCTCCGGGCAACCGTGCCAGAAACAACCGTCGATGAATACCGCCAAGCGGTGCCGGGGGAAGGCAATGCCAAAGGGAGCCGGGCTCGACCAAAACGGGTAGTGCATCCGCAAGCGCTCACCGAAACGATGAGGACATCGACGTAGGTCCAGCTCCAGGCAAGTGTCACGCGAGAGCTGTCGGCTCATCCTGCGGAAACTGCTGTTAGTTTGGTCAGCATTCGACCGACAGATCGAGCGCTGCCCGGAAACCACGGGCGAGCTCGGTGATCATCAATGGCGGGACCGCATTGCCGATCTGCCGGGCTAGCTGGGTCGAGTTCCCTATGAAGACGTACTCGTCCGGGAATGTCTGCAGCCGCGCCGCTTCTCGGGGTGTAATAGACCGATCCTGATCAGGGTGCGCGAAACGACCCTTGGTTACGTCGGTGCACCCTGTCGTGAGGGTCGGGGCGACGGTCGACCAAGACATGCGTCCGTACACATCTGGAAAGGAACCGTCTTCCGAATGGCAAGCCAGCCGTAGGGCGGGCGGAAGGCTGCGGCGACTGCCACCATCCCTTGGAATCGCCCGTAGCCGCTGGAGAGCCAATGGACTGTGCCGGCGGGCGCGGTGCAGCGGATCGGTCCGGGATTGCTCGCCTGGGCCGAGCGGGGAGAGATCGCCGATAGCCTCCAGCACCGATTTGCGCGGGGCAGAAAGGTCAAGCGCCTTGAACAACTCAACCGCCTCGCGGCAGCGGGAGGCCAGCATGATGCAACGTCGGCGTCGCTGGGGAACGCCGAAGTCTGCGGCATCCCTGACCAGAGGGCCCGAGAGGTGGTAGCCAAGCCCGGCCATCTGATCCGTGAGCTCATGGAGTATCGCCGAGTGCCGCGGGGAAGCCAGCCCAGGAACGTTCTCGAAGAATACGATGCGCGGTTGGATGAGCTCCAGCAGCGCAACCGAGCGCACAATCAGCTGATCGCGGCTGTCAGCTTTTCCACTCCTGTTCTGACTGCTGAAGGGCTGGCAGGGCGCACAGACGACCATCAGGTCTACCGGGGCATGTCCTATTGCCACTCCCAGTCGGGCACCGATGCCCTCGTCGCGGATGTCCTCCTCGAGCAGGACGACCTCAGGATGGTTCGCACGGTACGTTCTCGCCGCGACAGGGTCGTTGTCGACGGCTGCAAGGATTCTCCATCCCGCCACCTTGAGCCCGGCGGTCACGCCGCCCGAGCCACAAAAAAGATCAATTACCGTACCAGTCACGGCTGCATGACTTAGCCGGTCGTTGTCGCATTCGGGAATAGGTAAAATCGAGCAGTCCATTCTTCGTGAGCCAGCGACCTCTACGTCACCCCTTTCGACCGTAGGGTCGAGGTGCGCGTACCGATACTCGCTGGGCGATCTTTGAAGTTGCCCGCGGCAGTGTCGCTGCGGATCACGCTCAACCCGGATCCCGCCGGGGGAGAAAGGCGCTCGGCATGGGGCTGTCAGCCTGCCGCCCGTTCAATCAGCCGGGTCAGCTGTCATACAACCGCCGGTGCGAGACCGCGGCCACGTGCTTCGACTGCTGCCTGAGCCAGGAAATCCTCGATGGCGGCAACGGAGTGCTGACGACATAGGTTCTGGGCTTCGACTTTGGTGAGGCAGTCGAGTCCGTGCCCGAACTAGCGTGCCAGAGGTCTTCGAGGTCTTGGCCATATTCATCCCTTAGCATATCGGCCATGTCGACTAGAGCCGTCCAGCCGGCATGTTACCGCCCCGACCTCCGCAAGACCTCGATCACCCGCCCATCCGCGTCTGCCACCTGAAGCGAAACCCCGGACCCGCGGGTGGCGCTATCGAGAAACCACACCACGCCATCCTCGGTGTCCGCAACATCCCAGACTACCAGCGGCGTCTCCGCCCAGAAGCCATCCCCCGCCAGAGCCTCCCGCGCAATCTCCAGCACCTGCGCCTCCGTCAGCCGCGCCTCGGGCCGTTTCGGCGCGGGCGCGAAGCCGATCAGGCCGGCCGCCCAGTTCAGGAAACGCCGTGTCATCGCCGACAGCTTCTACGCCCGATCCGCCGAACCACCGACAGCAATCGCAAGCGCCGCAGCCCCGGCCGCCCCGCCGGCGATCAGCCCACCCGACCAACCCCCACCCCGTCCCTCACTCCGTATCCACCCGCACCACCACCGACAGCCCAGGCCGCAGCTGCTCCACCCCCGCCTGGCCCGGATCGATCGCGATGCGCACCGATACGCGCTGGGCGATCTTGATGAAGTTGCCCGCGGCGGTGTCGCTGCGGATCACGCTGAACTCGGATCCCGTCGCGGGGGAGATGCGCTCGACCTTGCCGGTCAGCTTGCGCCCGCCCAGCGCGTCGACGCTGAACGTCACGGGAAGGCCGACGCGGACATTCTTCATCTGCGTCTCCTTCAGGTTCGCGACCACCCACAGCTGATCGGGGACCAGCGTCGTCATCTGGGTGCCCACCGCCACCTGCTGGCCCTGGCGCACGGTCACCTCGCCCAGCCGGCCGTCGCGCGGGGCGCGGATGCGGGTATTGTCCAGGTCGATCTGCGCCAGCTTCAGCTTGGCCTGCGCATTCTCCACCGCCGCCTCCAGCGATCCGCGGCCCACCACCGCGCTGGTCACGCCGGTTTCGGCCACGCCTTCGGATGCGCGCGCCTGGGCCAGCGCCGCCTCGGCCGACAGGCGCGCGGCGCGCACCGTGTCCAGCTGGTTGCGCGTCACCCATCCTTCCTTGGCCAGCTTCTCGAACCGCGCCGCCTCGGACCGGGCACGCGCCAGCTCGGCCTCGGCGCCGGCGATCGTCGCCTTGCGCTGCGCCACGTCGCCGCGCGCGCTCGCCTGGGTCTGGCTGCTGTTGGCCAGCGCCACCTGTGCCGCGTGCAGGTCGGCGGTCGCCTGCTCCACCCGCTGGCGATAGATGCGGTCGTCGATCGTCGCCAGCACCTGGCCGGCGCGCACCGTCTCGTAATCCTGCACCGCCACCTTGGTGACATAGCCCGTCACCTGCGGGCTGATCACCGTCACCTGGCCGCGGACATAGGCATTCTCGGTCCGCTCGGTATCGCCGGCGAAGGGCGGCAGCTCCCAGGCGCGCAGCACCAGCAGCACGCCGGCCAGCGCGATCAGCACCAGCGCCACCCGCCATGCCAGCCGGCCATAGCGCCGCTCCTCGTCGGGCGTCTCGCGCTCGGGCCGGTCGGCCGCCGCCGGAGCCGCGGGCGCAGGGGCCACTGGCGGTGCCGGGGATGCAAGGGGCACCGGCGGCACTGCCTGTGCCACGGGCTCGGGTGCGGTTGTGGGTGTAGGCACGGGCGCGGGCACGGCCGCGGGCCTCTCCCCTGCCCCTGGCTGGGCGGGGGTCGGGGCCGGTGTCGCGGGCCGGGGTGCGGGCGCGGGCGCGGGAACGGGGTCGGTCGGTTCGCTCATGGTGTCAGTCCGTGGGTTTGGCCGCGGCCGGCGCGGGGCGCCGGCGCAGATGCTCGAACGCCATCCACACCGCGCCGATCGCGGCGATGACGGCAATCATCTGGAAGATATCGTTATAGGCGAGCGCCGCTGCCTGCTGCGCCACCTGCTGCTGGAGCAGGGCAAAGCCGCTCGCCTGGCGCAGCGCGGGGTCGCCGATCGTGTGGGCATAGGCGCCGCCCAGCTGCTGCAGCCGCTGCACCACCAACGGGTCGCCCGCGCCGATCGTCTCGGCCAGGTGGTTGGCATGTTCGCGCGCGCGGATCGTCTCGACGCTGCCGACCAGCGCCGATCCGGCCAGGCTGGCCAGGTTCTGCATGGTCGAGAAGGCGACGATGAAGCTCACCATATGCCGCGCGCCGCGCGCGATCAGCGGCCCGAAGCCGAGCAGCAGCGTCGGCCCGATGAACAATGCCGCGGCAAAGGCGAGCAGCGCCTGGCTCAGATACAGGTTCTGCGGCCGGGTCAGCACCGATGCCTGGCTGTCGATCGCAGCACCCACTGCGATCATCGTCAGCGCGATCGCGATCGGCAGGTACAGCCGCTGCAGATTGACCGTCAGCGCGCTGGCCAGCGTGCCCGCCGCGCTCGCGACCAGCACGATGGTGAACAGCCCGTGGAGCTGGTCCGGCCCCACCCCCATCGTCTGGAGGAATCCGACCGCGCCGGTCACCTGTTCGGACAGCACGATGCGCACCACCAGGATCGCGAACACCATCCGCGCAATGTCGCCGGTGGTCACCCATCTCAGGTCGATCAGCGGGCGCTTGCGGCCATGCTCGATCAGGAAGCTCGCGGACAGCAGCACGATCGCCCCGACCAGCGCCCATCCGATCCACGCCGCCTCGGTCCACCACAGCACCCGGCCCAGCCCCAGCACCGCGCACAACAGGCCGATGCCCGGCGCGAACAGCGCGACCGTCAGGAAGTCGAGCGGCTGGAACACCTTGAACCGCTCCGACAGCGGCAGCCGCAGCGCGAAGACCGCCGCCAGCGACAACAGCGCCAGCCCAAGCTCGAGCCAGTGCACCCCCTGCCAGCCATGGAATTCGATCAGCGCGGGCGAATAGAGCCGCGCCGCGGGCGCCGAGATGCCGGCCAGCCCCACCGCCAGGATCAGCCCCTTGATCCGGTGCGCCGGCGGGAAGACCTGCATCATGTACAATATGCCCAGCGTCGACAGTCCGGTGGCACAGATGCCCGCGATCGCGCGCGCCACCAGCAACGTCTCGAAATCGGGTGCCAGCAGGTGGCCCAGCGTCACCGCGACGAACGCGACCAGGATGATCTCGCTGAACAGCCTCAGCCCGAATTGCTGGCGAAACCGCACCAGGAGGAGGTTGGCGGTCGCGTTGGTCATCACGAACAGCACCGGCGCCCATGCCGCCTCGGCCTGGGTCACGCCGTAGCTGCCGGCCAGGCTCTGCTGGTTCGCCAGGATCACCGCCGCGCCCAGCCCGCCGGTCAGCGTCACCAGCGTGCCGACCGCGGCATAGGCCAGCCGCAGCCGCAGCGGATGGTCGGGCGTCGCCGGCGATCCCGCCAGCGTCGGCCGCTCATGCGGCTTCAGCGTGGCGACATAGGCCTCCCAGTCGTCCGGGCTGCGCGAACGGTCGCTCATCCGATCGTCCTCGACCGCGCATTGGTCCCGCCGCACCGCGCCTCGATCTCGCCCAGCACCCGCACCGCCGCCTCGACATCGGCCGGCGGCAAATCGCCCAGCAGCTCGATCCGCAGATCGGCCAGCGCCGCTTCCATCCGCTCGGCCAGGTCGAAGCCGCTATAGGTGATGTGCACCTCGTTCGCGCGCCGATCGCCCTCGACCCCGCGCCGGTAGACGAAGCCCAGCTTCTCGGCCTGGTCCAGCGTGCGGACCATCGCGCCGGGATTCACGCCGATCGCATCCGCCAGTTCCGACTGCCGCATCGCCGCCTGCTTGCGCCCCAGCAGCACCAGGACCAGCGCCAGCGGCAGCGCCAGGCCGAACCGCTCCAGCGCGCGCGTGATCTCCTGCGTCCAGGCCCGGCGCGCGGGCTGGAGCGAGCTGGTCAGCGCGAACAGGCTCGACTCGAGCGGGCTGGAACTAGGTTTCGACATGAAACGCATTTATGCCGCCATACGAGATAGTTCAATAGGCAATGATTGCCTATTGAATAGGATTTTTCTTACGGTCGGTTTCGGACCGGTTCGTGCAGAACGGTTCGCCACGCAATCGCCACACAGTAACGCTGTTAGGGTGGCGCAGTGTCCGCGATTCCGCCGGCCGCCACGGAGTTTCCCTGCCCGATGCGTCTCATCCCCCTCCTGGCCGGCCTCCTCCTCGCCGCGCCCGCGCTCGCGCAGACCACTCCCACCCCGCCCCCCGCCACCCCCCTCCCCGGCCAGCGCCCACCCCAGCCGACACCCACGATCATCGTCGAGCCTGTCGCAATGATGATCGCCGCCTTCGACCGCGACGGCGACGCCCGCGTCACCCGAGCGGAGTTCGAAGCCGGGCTCGAGGCAAGCTTCAAGGCGGTCGACACCGCCGGCCGCGGCTCGCTCAGCTATATCGGCTTCTCCGACTGGGCGCTGATGTGGCTCGGCGATCGCAACGCCCTGCCCGGCGCGTTCGAGGTCGATACCGATGGCGACAACCGCATCACCCTGGGCGAGCTGCGCGCGCGATTCACCTTGTTCTTCAATCGCTTCGATGCCGACAAGGACGGGGTGATCGTCCGCTCCGAACTGGTCACCGTGCGCACGCCGCAGGCGCTGCCCGATCGTGGCCAAGGCGGCCGCGGCGGCGGCCGGCGCCGCCTGCAATAAATGCGATCCATGTCCTAGCATCACCCGCCCCCGACCCGCTAAGACTCGCGCGATGGCAGCGCATCACGACCACAGCCACGCCCCCGCCGATTTCGGTCGGGCCTTCGCCATCGGCACGCTGCTCAACCTGGGCTTCGTCGCGATCGAGGGCGCGGCCGGCTTCATCTTCGACTCGGTCGCGCTCCTCGCCGATGCCGGGCACAATCTGTCCGACGTCCTCGGCCTGCTGATTGCCTGGGGCGCCGCCGAACTGGCCAAGCGCCCCGCCTCCGCGCGCTACACCTATGGCCTGCGCAACTCCTCGATCCTCGCCGCGCTCGCCAATGCGCTGCTGCTGCTGGTCGCGGTCGGCGCGATCTCGCTCGAGGCGGTCCAGCGGCTCGGCAACCCGCCGCCCGTCCCCGGCGGCACCGTCATGCTCGTCGCCGCGGCCGGCATCCTCGTCAACCTGACCACCGCCGTCCTGTTCATGCGGGGCCAGCACGACCTCAACGTCCGCGGCGCCTATCTCCACATGATGGCCGACGCCGCGGTCTCCGCCGGCGTGGTCATCGGCGGCGCCATCATGCTGGCGACCGAAGCGGCATGGATCGACCCGGTCATCAGCCTGGTGATCGTCGTCGTGATCCTGTGGAGCACCTGGGGCCTGGGCCGCGAATCGCTGCGCCTCGCGCTCAACGCCGTCCCGCCCGGCATCGATCCCGACCAGGTGCGCGCCGCGCTCGCCGCGCTTCCCGGCGTCACCCGCGTCCACGATCTCCACATCTGGCCGATGAGCACGACCGAGGCGGCGCTGACCGCGCACCTCGTCATGCCCGGCGGCCATCCCGGCGACGATTTCCTCACTGACCTCCAGCACCGGCTGGCGCACGACTTCCGCATCGACCACACCACCGTCCAGATCGAACTGGGCAACGGCGCCGAGTGCCGGCTGCACGGCGACGGCGCGGACTGCGCCTCGATCAAGGCCGCACCGCACGCGCACAGCCACGGCCACGGTCATGACCATCACGGACACAAGCATGACTGACCGCCCGCCGGTCCGTCTCGTCATCTTCGATTTCGACGGAACCCTGTCGGACAGCGGTGACTGGTTCCTGTCGGTGATCGACGACCTCGCACGCATGTTCCGCTTTCGCACCGTCGCGCCCGACGAGGTGAAGATGCTGCGCCACAAGACCTCGCGCGAGGTGATCGAGTATCTCGGCATCGCGCGGTGGAAGTTGCCGCTGCTCGCCTGGTATGTCCGCCGCCTGGTCGGCCGCAATGTCGGCCGGATCGAGCTGTTTCCCGGCACCCCCGACCTGCTCGAGCGGATCCGCGCGATGGGCATCCGCATCGCGCTGGTCACCTCGAATTCCGAGGCGAACGCTCGCGGCATCCTGGGCGCCAAGCATGCCGCACAGATCGAATGCTTCGCCTGCGGCTCGTCGCTGTTCGGCAAGGCGCCCAAGTTCCGCAAGGTGCTGCGCCGCCTCGGCGTCGACCCCGCCCACGCACTGGCGATCGGCGATGAGACGCGCGACGTCGATTCGGCGCGCGAGGTCGGCATGCAGGTCGGCTCGGTCCTGTGGGGCTATGCCGCCGAGGAAGCGCTGGCCGACGCCCGGCCCGACGCGCTGTTCCGCGAGCCGCAGGACATTCTCGACTATCTCGAACGCCAGCAAGCCGGCTGAGCCCCGCTCAGTCGAAGTGCAGCGCCAGCCAGACGGTGGCGCGATCCTTCGCGGTCCAGGTCACCCAATGCTTCTGCCCCGCCGCGATCCGCAGATGATCGCCCGGCCCCAGCTGGACCTCGGCCGAATCCTCGATCCGCAGCCCCGCGCGGCCTTCGAGCACGACCACCCATTCGTCGCGGTCCTGAACCATCGGCGCGTCCGCCGGCGTCGCCTGGCCGCGTGACACGATCCGCTCCAGCCGAAAGCCGGGCCGGGTCAGCAACTCAGCGAAATCCTCGTCCGGCTTCGCGGTTGGCAGCTTCGTCAGCAGGTTCGCGACCTCGGGCTTGAAGCGCGGCTTGGGCGGCGGCGCCGGTTTCGGCTTGGGCTTAGCAGCGGCTTTCTCGCTGGGCGCGGACGCTGCCTTCGCCTTCGGTTTCGCCGGAGCAGGCTTCGCCTTCGACCTCGCCGCCGGCCGCGCCTTGGTCGTCGCTTCCGACGTGCTCCAGGTCGCCCGGATCGCATCGCGCAGGAATCCCTCGATGTCGTCCGCGCTCGCGGTCATCGCGCCATCCGCGACCCCGAACACCGGCTGGCCGTCCGCGTCGTGCAGCGCATAGCAGCCGAAATCGCCGCCCGGTTTGCGGCGGCGCGACTTGACCAGGCGATAGCCGCGGTGCCGCGCCATCTCGCGCAGCGCCGCGTCGCGCGCCTTGCCCTCGTCCGGTTCGCTCCCGCCTGCCATGCCGCCTCCAACGCCTGCCCCCAAGTTGCGCTCCGCGCCCGAACGGGGCAAGGGCCGGCCATGGCTCCCCGCTTCGACTTCACCATCCACGCAACCGACGGCAAGGCGCGCCTCGGCGAAATCGCGATGCGCCGCGGCACGATCCGCACGCCGGCCTTCATGCCCGTCGGCACCGCCGCCACCGTCAAGGCGGTGAAGCCGCAGGACGTGCGCGCCAGCGGCGCCGACATCCTGCTCGGCAACACCTACCACCTGATGCTGCGCCCCAGTGCGGAGCGCGTCCACCGGCTGGGCGGGCTGCACAAGTTCATGGGCTGGGACCGGCCGATCCTGACCGACTCGGGCGGCTATCAGGTGATGAGCCTCTCCGAGCTGACCAAGCGCAATGAAGAGGGCGTCTCGTTCAAGTCGCACCTCGACGGCACGAGGCACATGATCAGCCCGGAGCGGTCGATGGAGATCCAGCGGCTGCTGGGATCGGACATCGTCATGGCGTTCGACGAGCTGGTCCCGACCACCTCGACCCGCGAGGTACGCGGTGCGGCGATGGAGCGGTCGATGCGATGGGCGAAGCGCTCGCGCGACGCGTTCGACGCGGGCGACGACCATGCCGAGAGCGCCGCGCTGTTCGGCATCCAGCAGGGCGCGCTCGACCAGGATCTGCGCAAGGAGAGCGCCGACGCGCTGCTCGACATCGGCTTCGACGGCTATGCGGTGGGCGGTCTGGCGGTGGGCGAAGGCCAGGAAGCGATGTTCGGCGTGCTCGACTTCGCGCCGGGCCAGCTCGACGCCACCAAGCCGCGCTATCTGATGGGCGTGGGCAAGCCCGACGACATCGTCGGCGCGGTCGAGCGCGGCATCGACATGTTCGATTGCGTGCTGCCGACCCGGTCGGGCCGCACCGGCCAGGCGTTCACCCGCACCGGCCCGATTAACATCCGCAACGCGCGCTTCGCCGAGGATACCGGCCCGCTGGATCCGGCATGCGCCTGCCCGGTCTGCGCGACGTCGAGCCGTGCCTATCTTCACCATCTGGTCCGCGCAGGCGAGATCCTGGGCGCGATGCTGATGACCGAGCATAATCTCTATTTCTACCAGGCGCTGATGGCAGACCTGCGCGCGGCGATCGGCGACGGCACGCTGACCCGCTTCGCAACCGCGTTCCGCGCCGACTACCTCGCCAAGCCGGACAGCTGAGCGCGCCTAAAGCTTGCGTTAACCATCGACCGCTTCGACGCGGTACAGCGGCAAATCCGGAGGCGTAATCCGCGGCTGGCGCCGAAAGTCATTTCTGCCCGGTGATCGTCGACGGGTGTCTGCCGCGCGCGCCCGTCCCTCATATATCGAGCGGAGCGTGCGATCGGTGTCCCAACGGCAAAGATGCCCGCCATCGCCGACCGGTCTATCCCGACCTGCCAGCCACGGCGTTCAAACCGGCTCTCCCAACCATCGTCAGCAGCCATCCCATCAGCACCGCCGCGACGATCGCTGACACGATGACGATGACCGGGACGAACGGGTCGATCCTGCCGCAGCCATCATCGATATAGCAGCTCGAAAACAAACGTTCGAAGGACAGCCACGCCCAGACAGGAGCGGATATAAGCGATATCGCGATGATCGGCTTATACATACCCGACATTATGACTTATCTCTCCGATCCATGTGATTGTCTTTCGACCCACGAGCCAGTTTGATCGTCATCTTGTTGCATATCGGTTGAAGCGAAGCCAGGAACTTCGAAAGATCATCACGGGCATCGGTCTGACGATCGCCCAGGCGCAGGCGCGCGCGACCGGCGGGGAGTTGGCGGTCAGCAATCATCCTGACGGAGGCCTGCTGGTCCTGTTGCGGCTGGCGAACTAGCCAAGCCGGTCTTCCCACTCCAGGTCGATCGCGGCGAGAACTCCTAGAGCGCATCCCCGGACCCTGAACGCAAAGGGCCCCGCCGTTGCTGGCGAGGCCCTCCTGCGTATCGCCCTGGGGCGAGATTAGCGGCGATAGCCGCCGCGGCGGTGGTCGCGATCGTTCTTCTGGATGCGGATGCGGCGCTCGAGGGCGTCGAAGCGGCGATCCAGGTCGCGACGCTCGGCCATGGTCAGACCGGGGCGCGAGGCGCGGTAGCGGTTCTCGAGACGCGAGATCTCGCGGAACTCGTTGCGCAGGCGGGCAGCCTCGGGGCGGGTCAGCGCGCCGGAGCGGATGCCCTGGTTGATGCGGTTCTCGATCCGGGCCTGGCGGGCATTGATGTTCTGCCATGCGCCGCCCTGGGCGTAGCCATAGCCCGGCGCGGGAGCCGCTGCCATGGCGGTGGCGGGGATGGCGGTGGCGGCGATGCCGAGGCCGGCGAGCATCAGGGTGAACTTCTTCATTGTGTGTCTCCTCACTCAATACTGAACCGCCTTTGCGGTCGAATGACGGTATCGAACGCCGATGTCGCGGACTTGTGCCGCGCGACCGGTTTTTCTGTCGCAAGGTGTGTCGGGAGCGAGCGCTTCGTTCAGCTTGATCCGCGAAACCCCGAGAATCCGCGCTTTGTGCGCCGACGCACCAACGCGCTGAATCATGTAACGATAGACCAGTTTGTATTTTAAACCTGTTGATGTATACTGGGAGTCGCTCGGTGCCGCGCCGATCGACTGCGCGATCCCGGGATATGGGAGACCGCAATGATCGAAACTGTCCGAAATCCCGCGACACAGCGGGTCCATGCGCTGGACGCGGTACGCGCCGGCGCACTGATGCTGGGGGTGGCGTTCCATGCCAGCCTGTCCTTCCTGCCCGGCCCGCAGATCTGGGTGGTGCGCGACGTGCCGAGCGACGCGGTGGCGACGTTCGGCTTCGTCACCCACCTGTTCCGCATGACCTTGTTCTTCGTCATCGCCGGCTATTTCGGCCGAATGCTGGTCGAGCGGCGCGGCGTCGGCGGGTTCGTGCGCAATCGCGCGACGCGCATCCTGGCGCCGCTGATCGCCTTCTGGCCGCTGATCATGGCGGGTCTCGTCGCCTGCTTCGTCTGGGGGGCCGCGACGATGAACGGCGGCACCCTGCCGGTGAACGCCCCGCCCCCGCCGCCAATGACGCTGGCAACCTTTCCGCTGACCCATTTGTGGTTCCTCTATGTGCTGCTGCTCTTCTACGCCGCGGCCCTGGCGATCCGTGGGCTGGCCGGAGCGGTCGATCGCCGGCATCGGCTCTCCGGACCGATCGACGCAGCGATGCGCGCGCTGGTCGCGACCCCGATCGGGCCGGTCGCGCTGGCTGCGCCGCTGGCGGTCGCGCTGACCGCATTGCCGGTCTGGTTCGGCTGGGGCGGGATCCCCACGCCCGACACCGGCTTCGTGCCCAATATGGCGGCGCTCACGGGGTATGGCGTCGCCTTCGGCTTCGGCTGGCTGCTGCAGCGCCAGGCAGTGCTGCTCGATTCGTTCAAGCGCTGGTGGCCGATCCATCTGGTGGCGGCCGCCCTGCTGACGATCGCCTGTATCGCCCTGCTCGGCCAGTCGTCACCGATCGTCCCGGTGGCCGGAAGGTCGCACAAGACGATCTATGCGATCTGCTATGCGCTGGCGGTGTGGAGCTGGACCTTCGGCCTGATCGGCGCGGCGCTTCGCTTCCTGACGCGGGAGCGGCCGGTGGTTCGCTATCTCGCCGATGCTTCCTACTGGGTCTATATCGTCCATCTGCCGGTGGTGATGGCGATGCAGGTGCTGGTGTTCGCGCTTCCCCTGCCGGCACTGATCAAATGGGCGCTCGTGGTTGCCGCGTCTTCCCTTATCCTGATCGCCAGCTATCACCTGCTGGTTCGTCACAGCTGGATCGGCGCGTGGCTGAACGGACGCAAGCTGCCCTGGCGTCGGCAGGCGGCGGCACTGGAGATGCAGACGGCATGAGGGACCCGACCGAACGCGCGCGCGACGACCTGGCCTTCGTGCGCGCGCTCGTCTCCGAAGGCGGCCAGGCGCAGGCGTCGCTGGGGCGCGCGCTGGTCGCCGGCGGCCTGTGCTACGGCCTGCAATGCATGGCACAGTGGCTGTTCGCGCTGGGCGTGCCCGCGCCCGACTGGCTTCAGCTTGCGGTCGGCGCGCTGCCCACGGTGATCTTCATCACGCTGCTGATCGTGTTGATGCAGCGCGACAAGGCGCAGAGCCAGCACGGCGTCGCGACCCGCGCGCTGAACGCCGCGTTCGGCGGTGCCGGCCTTGCCGCGATGACCACGTCGATCGTCTTCGGCTATGTGTCGTGGCGACTGCAGCAGTTCACCATCTTCCTGTTCCACCCGATGATGGTGTGCGTGGTTCAGGGTACCGTCTGGTACATCGCCTTCGCGATTCGGCGGCGCGGCTGGCTGGGGCTCGTGTCGGCGGGCTGGTTCGGGGCCGCGATCGGGCTGGGCCTGTTGCTGGGCAGCGGGGACGCCGCGCTGATCCACTGGTTCGTACTGCTGATGGGGCTTGCGCTGCTCGGCCTGATGGCGCTGCCCGGCTGGGTCCTGATGCGCACCGCCCGCGCACCCGCGCTCGGTTGACGACCCCGGCCATGTCCGCTTTCGATATCGGTCAGATCGACGACGTGATCCACGGGCGCATGCGCCTGGGGATCATGGCCTATCTGGCCGATGCCGAGGCCGCCGACTTCAACGAGCTGAAGGCGCTGCTCCAGGCGACGCAGGGTAATTTGTCGGTCCATCTGCGCAAGCTGGAGGATGCCGGCTATATCGAGATCGAGAAGAGCTTTGCCGGACGCAAGCCGCTGACCCGAGCGCGGATCACGCCGTCGGGGCGCGCGGCGTTCGCGGCATATCTCGAAGCGCTGGGGAAGCTGATCGGGTGAGATCCCCTTGCCCCCGGAGCCGCAGGCTCCCGGCGAGGAGATTAGGCAGGTTCGATCAGTCGCTTCGCCTGGGCGCGGGCTTCTTCGGTGATCTGGGCGCCCGACAGCATGCGGGCGATTTCCTCGCGGCGCTGGGCGGGGTCGAGCGGGGTGACGCCGGTGCGGGTGACGAAACCGTCATGGCTCTTCGCGATCAGCAGGTGGCGGGTGCCGCGGGCGGCGACCTGGGGGCTGTGCGTCACGACCAGCAACTGC
Organism: Sphingomonas sp. BL-S-25; assembly: GCF_055521555.1. NCBI lineage: Bacteria > Pseudomonadati > Pseudomonadota > Alphaproteobacteria > Sphingomonadales > Sphingomonadaceae > Sphingomonas > Sphingomonas sp. BL-S-25. The sequence goes on along the minus strand of NZ_CM145486.1, from coordinate 2,864,643 downwards.
GCAGTGCCGGCCAGGCGCGCGAGGCGATCGCCGATCGCGCTGGCGACCGCACCGCCGACGCCGCGATCGATCTCGTCGAAGATCAGCGTGCGGGCGCCGCCTTCCTCGGCCAGCGCGACCTTCATCGCCAGGATGAAGCGCGACAGTTCGCCGCCCGATGCGATCTTCATCAGCGGGGCGAAGGGTGCGCCGGGATTGGTCGATACCTCGAACTCGATCCGGTCCATGCCGGCGGCGCTCCACTGCGCCTCGGCCATCGGCTCGATCATGGTGCGGAAGCGCGCGGCGTCGAGCTTGAGCGGGCGCAATTCGGCCTCGACCGCGGCATCGAGCCGGACCGCGGCCTGGCGACGATGGTCGGACAGCGCCCGCGCCGCGTCGAGATAGGCGGCATGCGACTGGCGGACCGCCGCCTCCAGTTTGGCGATGCCCGCGCCACCGCTCTCAAGCCGGTCGAGCTTCGCGCCCAGTTCCTCGGCGAGCGCAGCCAGATCGTCGGGCTGGACCCGGTGCTTGCGCGCCACCCCGCGCAATTCGAACAGGCGCGCCTCGTCCGCCTCCAGCGCATTGGGATCGAAGGCAAGCGCCTCGGCGGTACGATCGACCGCGTCCTGCGCCTCGCTCGCCTCGTTCAGCGCGCGGTCGACCGCGGCCAGCGCTTCGGCAAGTGTCTCATGATCGTCGGATACGCGTTCCAGAATTCGCGCCGCCTGACGCAGCCGGGCAAGTGCGCCGTCTGATCCCTCGAGCAGTTCGGCGATCCCCTGAAGCTCGCCCGCGATCTTCTCCCCACGCTGCATCGTCGCGCGGCGATCGGCCAGTAGTTCCTCCTCGCCCGCCTCGGGCGCCAGCGCGCGCAGTTCGGCAACGGCATGTTCCAGCCATTCGCGATCGCGCTCGGCCGTGTCCTGCTCGGCCCGGGCAACCGCCAGCGCCTCCTGCGCATCGCGCCACGCGCGATGGGCAGCCGCAACCGCACCGGTATCGGCGCGCGCGAAACTGTCGAGCAGCGCGCGGTGGCCGCGCGGATTCAGCAGGCCACGATCGTCATGCTGGCCATGGATCTCGACCAGATGGACGCCCAGGTCGCGCAGCAGCCCGGCCGATGCCGGCTGGTCGTTGACGAAGGCGCGGCTGCCGCCATCCGCCTTGACGATGCGGCGGACGATCAGCGGCTCGCCGGCGTCGAAGTCCAGTCCGTTCTCGGCCATCAGCTCGGCAACGGCGCCGGTCGAGGGCAGGTCGAAACTGGCGGTGACGACTGCCTGGGTCGCACCCTGGCGGACCAGGCTGCTCTCTCCGCGTGCGCCGAGTGCCAGGCCGAGCGCGTCGAGCAGGATCGACTTGCCGGCGCCGGTCTCACCGGTCAGCACGCCCAGTCCCTCGCCGAATTCGAGGTCGAGCGCCTCGATCAGCACAACGTCGCGAATGGAAAGCGCGGTCAGCATGCCGCGCCTTCATACAGGAACGGGAAGGGAACGGAAGCTGCCTTGTGCGTGCCGGTGGCGTTACGGCTTGATACCGTAACGCGCATAATCCTCGTCGATCCGCGGCGACATCATCCGGGCTCCTCTCGGATCAGCGGGCATGGAAGAAGTCATGCAGTTGCTGCGCCATCGCCTTCGACACGCCGGGTGCGCGCTGCAGGTCCTCCAGGCTGGCGGCGCGGACGGCGCGGGCGGTGCCGAAATGCATCAGCAGCGCCTTCTTGCGCGCCGGGCCGATGCCCGGCACCTCGTCCAGCGGGCTGGCGCCGATCGCCTTGGTCCGCTTCGCCCGGTGCGCGCCGATCGCGAAGCGGTGCACCTCGTCGCGCAGCCGCTGGAGATAGAACAGCACCGGCGAGTTGACCGGCAGGGTGATTTCGCGGCCGTCCATCAGGTGGAACACCTCGCGCCCCTCGCGGCCATGATCCGGCCCCTTGGCGACGCCGACCAGGCAGACATCCTCGATCCCGAGAGTCTCGAGCACGCCCATGACCGCGTTGAGCTGGCCGCGGCCACCGTCGATCAGCACGAGATCCGGCCAGTCGCCCTGGGTCCGGTCGGGATCCTCGCTCTGCGCGCGGCTGAAGCGGCGCTCGAACACCTCGCGCATCATGCCGTAATCGTCGCCGGGGACGGTCTCGGCACGCTTGATGTTGAACTTGCGATACTGGTTCTTGATGAAGCCCTCGGGCCCGGCAACGACCATCGCCCCCAGCGCATTGGTGCCCTGGATATGACTGTTGTCATAGATCTCGATCCGCTGCGGCGGCTCGGGCAGTTCGAACAGGTCGGCGACCTCGGCCAGCAGTCGTGCCTGGGTCGTGCCCTCGGCCAGACGCCGGTCGAGCGCCTCGACTGCGTTGCGCTTGGCCTGGTCGAGCAGGCGGCGGCGCGGGCCGCGCTGGGGAACGCCGATCGCCACCTTGTGCCCTGCCCGTTCGGCCAGCGCCTCGGCGAGCAGCTTCGCATCCTCCAGGTCGCGGTCGACGAAGATCGTGCGCGGCGGCGGCACCTCTTCATAGAATTGCATCAGGAAGGCGGAGAACACCTCGTCCTCGGGCACGTCGTTGGTGTGCGCGGGAAAGAAACTGCGATGCCCCCAATTCTGGCCGCCGCGGATGAAGAAGGCCTGGATGCCCATCGTCCCGCTCTTGCAGGCGAGCGCGAAGATATCGGCGTCGCCGACGCCCTCGGCGTTGATCGCCTGGCTGCCCTGGATGAAGGTGAGCGCCTTCAGACGGTCGCGCAGCACCGCGGCCTGCTCGAAATCGAGTTGCTCCGCGGCAGTCTGCATCGCCTCGCCCAGCTTGGCCTGGACCTTGGTCGACTTGCCCTGGAGGAAATCTCGCGCGTCCTGCATCAGCTCGTCATAGCCGGCCGGATCGATGCGACCGACGCACGGCGCCGAACAGCGGCGGATCTGGTACAGCAGGCACGGTCGGTCGCGCGTCGCGAAGAAGCCGTCGGTGCAGGAGCGCAGCAGGAAAAGCTTCTGCAGCGCGTTGAGCGTCTTGCGCACCTGCCCTGCCCCGGCGAACGGACCGAAATAGTCGCCCTTCGCTCGCCGCGCGCCGCGATGGAGCTGGACGCGTGGATATTCATGATCGCGGCGCAGCAGAATGAAGGGGAAGCTTTTGTCGTCGCGCAGCAGGACATTGTAGGGCGGGCGATAGCGCTTGATCAGCTGAGCCTCGAGCAGCAGCGCCTCGGCCTCGCTGTTGGTGGTGACGATCGTCATGCCGCGCGTCTGCGCCACCATGCGCTGAAGCCGCTTCGACAGGCGCTGGACTTGGGTGTAGTTGTTAACCCGGTTCTTCAGCGCACGCGCCTTGCCGACATAGAGAACGTCGCCGCGAGCATCCTGCATGCGATAGACGCCGGGACGCGCCGGCAGCGTCTTCAGCACATTGCGAATCGCGGCGACGCCGGCGTCGAGATCGGGTGTCTCGCTGCCGCGCACCGCGTAGGTCGCCTTTTCCTCATTGAATCGATTGGGGGAATTGGGATCGGACATGCCCGGCTGATTTAGGCATGGACGCGCCCCACGGCCAGCGCCGCAGCGACTTTTCCGGCAGATCCCTATCCTCGGTGGCATGAGCCAACGAAAAAGGGGCGAGACGGCATCCCGTCTCGCCCCTTTTTTTCCAGGCCCGCCGAAGCGGATCGGAGGATCAGTTGATCCGACCGAGCCCGGCAATGGTTCGATCGACCAGCGCCTTGTCGGCGGCCGCGCCATGCTTCTCGGCGATGATCGCCGCGGCAGCGCGGGTCGCCGCGTCGGCAGCGCGGGCACGGACCTCGGCAATCGCCGTACGTTCGGCAGCGGCGATCTTGTCCTCGGCCATCTTGGCGCGGCGTGCGGTCAGGTCCTGCGCATCGGCTTCCGCCTTGGCGATCAGCGCTGCAGCTTCCTGGTCGGCATGCTGCAGCATCGCCTGGGCCTCGGCCTCGGCGCCGGCGATCTTCTTCGCATATTCGTCGCGCAGCGCCTCGGCTTCGGCGCGCAGCGCCTTGGCTTCGTCGAGCCGCGCACGGATCGCCGCGATCTGGCCGTCAAGCCCGCGGGTGATCAGACCCGGCACCTTCTTCCAGATCAGGATGCCGATGAACACCGCCATCGCGATCGAGACCCAGACGGTCGCATCGAGACCGAACACCGACGGATCGGGATGCTCCTCGCTCGGGCCACCATGCTGAATCGTGACGGCGTGCGCTCCGGTGTCAGGTACGGGCATGCCCTCGCCCTTCTTGGCCTCGCTCAGATTCTGCGCGACCGTATCGGCCGCAACCTGCGGATTAGCCATGGAGCACCGCCTTCACTGCCTGCTGCGCCTCGGCTGCGGTCACGGTCGTTCCGGCGAGGCGGGCGACGATGTCCTGAGCGGCTTCGGCTGCGACGGTTTCGATCTGCGCGGCAGCGGCGGCGCTTGCGTCCGCAATCTGTGCCTCGGCAGCCGCCACCTTTGCCTCGATCTGCGCATTGGCCGCGGCAAGCGTCTTCTCGCTTGCAGCCGCACCGGTCGCCCGGCCCTCGGCCACGCGCTTCTGGGCAGCTTCGCGCGCCGCATTCTCGCGAACGCGCCACGCTTCTTCCTGCGCATCGGCGGCAGCGCGGGCGGCTTCGGCGGCGGCCAGATCGTCGGCGACGGTCTTGTCGCGCTGATCCACCGTTGCCTGGACCTTGGGCGCCATGCCCCGGCCAATGACGAAGAAGACGATGCCGAACGTCAGCAGCAGCCAGAAGAGCTGCGACGCGAACGTCTCGGCGAGCTGTGAGATCTGAGGCATTTCTATCCTGTCTCGATGCGGGCCGGGACAAGCCCGGCCCGAACGGAGAATGTTAGGCGACGAAGATCAGGATCATCGCGACGACGAACGCGAGCAGACCGAGAAGCTCGGCGGCCGCGAAGCCGATGAACAGGCGGCCCTGCTGGCCGTCAGCCGCGCCCGGATTGCGCAGCGCGCCCTCGAGGAACGAGCCGAAGACATTGCCCACACCGATGGCAGCCATGCCGGCGCCGATTGCCGCGAGACCTGCACCGATCAGCTTTGCTGCTTCTGCGTCCATTTCAATTCACTCCTGCGTGTATTTCGGTTGGTAGATAATCTGGAAACTCAGTGCAGATGCTCGGCGTCGTGGATGTACAGCGACGTCAGCAGTGCAAAGACATAGGCCTGGATACCGGCGACCAGCACTTCAAGTGCGGAAACGCCGACCATCAGCACGAAGCTGGGAACGCCGACCACGCCGCCCCAGATCGGGCTGGCATTGGCCGAGTTGATGACGAAGCCCGCCAGCACCTTGAGAAGGATGTGCCCGGCGATCATCGCGACGAAGAGTCGCAGGCCGAGGCTGAACGGGCGGAAGAGGAACGACACCAGCTCGATCGGGAAGATGATCAGCACCATCGGCAGCGGCGTGCCCTTGGGCACGAACAGGCTGAAGAAGTGCAGGCCATGCTTCCAGAAGCCGACGATCAGGACGATCGAAAAGCTCATGATCGCCAGCGCACCGGTGACGGTGAAATGGCTGGTGAAGGTGAAGGGGTGGACGCCGAGGATGCCCAGCGGCAGCAGGCCGAGCAGGTTGGCGAACAGGATGAACATGAACAGCGAGAAGATGTAGGGGACGTACTTGCGTCCGCCATGGCCGATATTGTCGTCGACCAGCTTCACGACGAAGCCGGTGAAGTTCTCGACCAGCATCTGCCAGCGACCCGGCACCTGCTGCCGCTTCATGCCACCCAGCATGAAGGCCCACAGCACGATGACGGCCGCGACCATCCACAGCGCCGAATTGGTGAAGGCGATCTGATGGCCGGCAATGGAGAAGCCGTCCCAGATCGTCTGCACCTCGAACTGGTGCATCGGGTCGATCTTGCCTGATTCAGCAGCCACGTGCGATCCGTTCCGTCCTGTAACCAAAGCGCCCGAAGGTTACTTCGAGCGCTGGTTTGAAATCCTGATGATGTTCCTGAAAGCACTGGCGATTCCGAGGAAAAGCAGCACCAGCAGGAGCCATGGCGAGGTTCCCAGCCAATAGTCGAGCGCACCGCCGACCACGGCCCCTCCGACCATTCCCCCAATCAGTTCCGCCAGCACGCGGTTGCCGAGACGGTATCCGTCGTCGCCCTTGCCCCGTGCCTCGCCGGTCCTGACCGCTTCGTCCGACTTTGCCTGCCGCAGTCTCGCATCGAGCGAGTTGAGGCGGGCATCCTCCTGAAGGGGTTCCGATCCGGGCTCGTTCTCGGCCATTTCACTTCTCCACAAGCCGTTTCCGGCACGGGCCAAGCGCATGCGCCAAGCGGCGAGCCCGCCAAGGCACGCGCGCTTTAGGAAGGGGTGAAGGCCGAGTCAACAGCGCATGCCCCGTACGACCGGGTGCCGGCCCTGCCCGCAGCGACGAGCGCATGACGAACCGGAAAAGCTGAGATACATCCGACTCATGTCCGACGCCTCAGATAATAATGGCCATCGCGCGCGCCTGCGCCAGCGACTATTCGAGGGCGGACCGGACGCGCTGCTCGACCATGAACTGGTCGAGTATCTTCTGGCTCTGGCCATTCCGCGCCGCGACACCAAGCCGCTTGCCAAGCGCCTGTTGCAGGAATTTGGCGGCATTGGCGGGCTGTTCACGGCGGATGCGCAGGCGATCGCGCGGATCGAGGGTATGGGGGAAACCAGCGTCGCGGCGCTGAAGGCAGCGCAGGCGACCGCCCTGCGACTGTTGCGCGCGGAGGTGAAGGAGCAGCCGATCCTGTCGAACTGGCAGGCGCTGCTGGACTATCTGCGGGCGGACATGGCGCATCACACGATCGAGCGCGTACGCGTGCTGCATCTCAATTCACGCAATATGCTGATCCGCGACGAACTGATGAACGAGGGTTCGGTCGACGAAGCACCCGTCTATGTCCGCGAGGTGATCCGGCGCGCACTCGAGCTGGGATCGGCAGCACTGATCCTGGTGCACAACCACCCATCGGGCGACCCCTCCCCCAGCCGCGCCGATATCGACATTACCCGCGCAGTCGCGGCCGCCGCGAAACTGCTGAACATCGCGCTGCACGACCATATCGTGATCGGCCGCAACGGCCATGCGAGCCTGAGGGCGCAGGGCCTGATCTGAGCGATCGCAGACGATGCCCCTATAAAGAATGCGGCCGCCGGGGGAGATCCGGCGGCCGCATCGGAGAAAGTCGTTACCCCGTCAGGGCTGCGACATTAGGACCCGCTGGTCTTCGGGGTCAGGAATGCGGTCAGCTCGGTATTCGTCACCGTCGCATTCTTGTCCGAGTCCGCCTGAGCGAAGGCCTGGGTCAGCCACTGCTGGTTGGCCGGGGCCTCGGCCTGGAAGCTCGCATCCGACGCCTTGCGCAGTTCGTTCATCCAGGTGGCGAACTCGGTCTTGTCGAGCGTGCCGTTCTTGTCGGCATCGAACTTCGCGAATTCGGCATTCACCACCTGAGCGACCTGATCCTGACTGGTCGCGGGGCCCTGTGCGGGCTGCGCCTGGGCCGATTGTGCAGGCTGCGAACCCGGCTGTGCCGGCTGGCTGGGCTGCGCCGTTTCGGTCGCCGGCTGGGTCGGCTGCTGCGGGGTTGCCGGCTGAGCGGTCTGCGCCGGGGCCTGCTGACCCGTCACGTCCTGAGCAGGTGCAGTCGAAGTCGTCGTCTGCGCATCCTGAGTCGGCGCAGCAGTATCGGCAGCAGGCGCATCCTGAGCCAGCGCCGGTGAAGCAATTGCGACACTAGTTGCAAGAAGAATATACTTCAGCATTTCCTAATTCCTTTCGCGACTAATTAAATAGATCACGCCGCCGTTCGGTGGGGATCAATGAATGCTCGAACTATCAACTATTCACGATCTCGTAGGTTTCAAGGCTATAGTCACCTCGTCGTCAGATGCCTTCATTTCGTCGCATTTGGCTTGGCCTGTGACATTCAGGTCACGGCGTCAGTCCTGAAAATGAATGCGGCCGCCGGAGGATTCCGGCGGCCGCAATGGTGATCCTAGGATCGACCGGTCAGCGCGGCTTGCGCTTCTTCTTGTGATCGCCGTCCGAATGTTCGGGCGGGGCTGCCGCGGTATCTTCAACAGCCGATGGCTCGGATGGTGCCGGCTGCGTGGTTGCAGCAGCGTCCGCGCCCGGCGCGGGCGTCGCGACATCCGCGGGCGCAGTCTGCTCGGCAGGTGCGGTCGGCGCCTGTTGCTGAGCGGGTGCCGCCGTGTCGGCCGGCTCGGTCGACTGCGCAAACGCAGGAACGGCCATGACAAGCGCCGACGCGGTCAGAATGGATTTCAACATGATATGCTCCCGTAGCTCACATGCGCCTACCCCGACGCATGCCCATTACCCCTGCCGCAGTGTCGAACCAGGACGATAAGCCTGCCGTTCCCTGTTTCCCAGCCGGCTCGTCCTTGTTAGGGGGCGGCCGAACCGCGCACCGGTACGGGAGCGCGACGAACCGCCAACTTACCGAAAGGCCCGCCAATGGTTCCCCGCTATTCGCGTCCGGAAATGACCGCGATCTGGTCCCCCGAGACCCGCTTCAGCATCTGGTTCGAGATCGAGGCGCATGCGACCGACGCGCTCGCCGAACTGGGCGTCGTGCCTGAAAGCGCCGCAAAGGCGCTGTGGACCTGGTGGAACACCAAGCCGGCGATCGACGTCGCCGCGATCGACGCGATCGAGGCAGTGACCAAGCATGACGTGATCGCGTTTCTGACCTGGGTGGCGGAGAATGTCGGCGACGAGGCGCGGTTCATGCACCAGGGCATGACCAGCTCCGACGTGCTCGACACCTGCCTGGCGGTCCAGCTGGCGCGCGCCAGTGACATCCTGCTCGCCGATCTCGACGCACTGCTCGAGGTGCTGAAGCGCCGGGCGCTGGAGCATAAGCTGACCCCGACGATCGGCCGCAGCCACGGCATCCATGCGGAGCCGGTGACCTTCGGCCTGAAGCTTGCCGAGGCCTATGCCGAGTTCAAGCGCAACCGCGAGCGGCTGGTCGCCGCGCGTGCCGACATCGCGACCTGTGCGATCTCCGGTGCGGTCGGCACCTTCGCCAATATCGATCCGCGGGTGGAAGCGCATGTCGCGCAGAAGCTGGGCCTGTCGGTCGAGCCGGTATCGACCCAGGTGATCCCGCGCGATCGCCACGCGATGTTCTTCGCCACGCTCGGTGTGATCGCCAGCTCGATCGAGCGGCTGGCGGTCGAGGTTCGCCACCTGCAGCGCACCGAGGTGCTGGAAGCCGAGGAATATTTCTCGCCCGGCCAGAAGGGCTCGTCGGCGATGCCGCACAAGCGCAACCCGGTGCTGACCGAGAATCTGACCGGCCTGGCCCGCATGGTGCGCAGCGCGACCATCCCCGCAATGGAGAATGTCGCCCTGTGGCACGAGCGCGACATCAGCCACTCGTCAGTCGAGCGCTATATCGGTCCCGACGCGACGATCACGCTCGACTTCGCGCTGGCGCGGCTGACCGGAGTGATCGACAAGCTGCTCGTCTATCCCGAGCGGATGCAAAAGAATCTCGACCGGATGGGCGGGCTGGTCCACTCGCAGCGCGTGCTGCTGGCGCTGACCCAGGCGGGTGTGAGCCGCGAGGACAGCTATCGCCTGGTCCAGCGCAACGCGATGAAGGTGTGGGAATCGGACGGGCAATTGTCGCTGCTCGAACTGCTCAAGGCAGACGAGGAAGTGACCGCGGCGCTCTCCCCCGAGGAGATCGAGGCGCGGTTCGACCTCGACTATCATTTCAAGCATGTCGACACGATCTTCGACCGCGTCTTTGCATGATGCGACGGGGCGCCCATTGCACACCAGCGAAGGGGTGCCCCATCCCGCCGTCACGGAACGGTTTCGGCCCAACGATCATTTATGCGGCGTGATTTCCGTGATCTATCGTCCCCCCGCATGACATCCGCTCACTGCGCGCTGCGCGACGCAACCTCATCCGCGCACGAGCGCGTCGATGCCACATTCGGGCAATATGACCTTGCCGACCGGACGGGCTATGCCGCGTTTCTGCGTGCGCATGCGGAAGCGTTTCTGCCGATCGAGGCTGCGCTGGATGCCGGCGGCGCCGAGCGGCTGATCGAGGACTGGCCGGCGCGCCGACGCAGTGGCGCGATCCGCCAGGATCTCGACGCGCTTGGCGAAGCCGTTCCGACATCGACGGGCGAGGAGCAGCCGGCGCCGCTCAGCGACGCACAACTGGCCGGCGCGCTCTATGTTTTGGAGGGGTCGCGACTGGGTGGAAAGTTCCTCGCGCGGCGCGTCCCCGAAGCGTTCCCGCGCGCTTATCTTGATGCAGATCAAGTAGCTGGAAACTGGCGCAAATTGCTGGATCGGCTGGATTCAATCCTGTACGACGCGGCAACTATGAAGTCCGCGATTGGCGCAGCCCTGGAGGCCTTTGCCGCGTTTGAGCGCTCGGGCGAGCGCTGGTTGGAGGGATAAGGGTTTGGCGCAAGGCGAATTCGATGTCGATCTGACCAATTGCGACCGCGAACCGATTCACGAACTTGGCGCCGTTCAGTCGTTCGGCTTCCTGATCGCCCTATCGACCGACTGGCTGGTTCGTCGCGCTTCGGCAAATCTCGAACAGTTTCTGGGCATCTCGGCGGACGATGCGCTTGGCACGCATGCGACCGCTTATCTGGGCGACCAGGTCACCCACGCCATCCGCAATCGCCTGACGATGCTTCGCGGCCCCGACGCCATTGAACGGCTGTTCGGACTGCATCTGCCCGACGGCCGGCGATTCGACTTCGCGGTTCATATGATCGGCGACGCGATCGTCGTGGAGGGGGAACCGAGCCAGGAGGAAGGCGCGTCCGACGCGGCGAGCGCGATCCGCGCGATGATGGGTCGGCTGGACGAGACGAGCGACGGGACTGCCTTCTATCGCGAGGGTGCACGCCAGGTGCGCGCGCTTACCGGGTTCGACCGGGTGATGGTCTATCGCTTCGACCAGGACGGTTCGGGCGTGGTGGTCGCCGAGGCTGCGCGTGCCGGCATCGGCAGTTTCCTCGACTTGCGCTATCCGGCCAGCGACATCCCCCAACAGGCCCGCAAGCTCTATCTGCGGACACCGTTTCGGATCATCGCCGATGTCGAGGCCGCGCCCGTGCCGATCCTGCCGCGGCTGGACGAGACGGGCGCGCCGATCGACCTGTCGCTGTCGGTGCTGCGGTCGGTGTCACCGATCCATATCGAATACCTGCGCAACATGGGTGTCGGCGCGTCGATGTCGATCTCGATCATCGTCGAGGGGCGGCTGTGGGGCCTGTTCGCCTGCCATCATTATTCGGGCGCCCGTTGTCCCGGCTTCGAGCGGCGCAGCATTGCCGAACTCTTCGGCCAGATGTTCGGGCTGAAGCTGGAAAGCCGCGAGCGCAAGGAAATGGCGGGCTATGAACAGCGCGCCCGCGCCAATTCCGACCGACTGCTCGCCGCGGTCGCCAAGGACTCAAGCCTGCTCGACAATCCCGAATGGCTGGGATCGTCGCTGCGCGAAACAGTGCCGTGCGACGGCATCGGTATCTGGATCGACGGACGGCTGGCACGGTCGGGGATGACCCCGCCGCCCGACGCCTTCCCGCTGCTCGTGCGCCGACTGAACGCGATGGCGGCGGGACGGATCTACGCCACCGACCATATTGCGGGCACCATCCCGCAGGCCGCGGAATATGACGATGTCGCCGCCGGCCTGCTGGCGATCCCGATCTCTCGGTCGCCGCGCGACTATGTGCTCCTGTTCCGTCAGGAACGGATTCGCACCGTCAAATGGGCGGGCGATCCGCACAAGCCTGCGATCCTTGGCCCCAACGGTCCGCGGCTCACGCCACGCAACAGCTTCGAAACCTGGAGCCAGGAAGTACGCGGCCGCTCGGAGCCGTTCCTGGAGGCCGAGGTCCGCGTCGCCGAGATGCTGCGCGCCTCGCTGATCGAGGTGGTGCTGCGCCTGTCCGACGACGCCCAGGAAGAGCGCAGGCGCTTTTCCGAGCGGCAGGAGCTGCTGATCGCGGAACTGAACCACCGCGTGCGCAACATCCTGAGCCTGATTCGCGGCCTCGTGCGCCAGTCGCGCAATCCGGACGGCGATGCCGGCGAGATCATCAACCTGCTGGAAGGCCGGATCGAGAGTCTGGCGCGTGCACACGACCAGATCACGCAGGACAATTGGTCCCCGGCACCGCTGGCACGTCTAATTGAGACCGAAGCCGCCGCCTACCTCTCCGGCAAGGCCGGGCGGCTGCGTGCCGATGGCGAGCCGGTGCTGTTGCACCCGCACGCCTTTTCCACGGTCGCGCTTGTGCTGCACGAGCTGATGACCAACTCGGCCAAATATGGCGCGCTCAGCGACAGCGGGTCGATTTCGGTCGAATGGCGACTGGACGAGGATGGCAGCCTGCTGATCGACTGGCGCGAACGGGGCGGACCCGCGGTCCAGCCGCCCAAGCGGCAAGGCTTCGGCACGACGATCATCCAGCGCTCGATCCCCTATGACCTGGGCGGTCTTGCGGAGGTTCGCTATCCGCTGACCGGTGTCCAGGCGCATTTCTGCATCCCCTCGCGCCACATCGCCTTCGACGAAACGCCGCGGTCGCTTGCACCTGCGGCCGCCCCGGCCGCGGCTGGCCAACCGGAAGCGGCTGTGCTTTCGGGCGTCGCGCTGCTGGTCGAGGACAGCCTGATCATCGCGATGGATGCCGAGGATATCCTGGCGCAGATCGGCGCGACTCGCGTCGTGACCGCCGCCAGCATCGCTACCGCACTGGACGAGATCGCCCGCGACACGTTCCAGGTCGCGCTGCTGGACGTCAATCTGGGCGAAGAGACCAGCCTGCCGATCGCCGACGCGCTGCGTAACGCGGGTATCCCCTATATCTTCGCGACCGGCTATGGCGAGCAGCTGAAGCTGCCCGACGACCACGCCGAGGCGGGGGTGATCCAGAAGCCCTATACGCGCGCCAGCATCGCATCGGCACTGAAGCGGCTACTGGGCTGAACGGAGAGAGCGTCAGGCCGCCATCCGAAGCCGTTCGGCGGTGCGGTCATCAGCCGGGTAGAAAGCCTCGATCGCCAGTTCATCGAGCGTCACGTCAAGCGGCGTTCCGAAGACGGTGGTGGTACTGATGAAATCGAGATCGCCCGCAGGCGTCGCCAGGCGCAGCGGCACGACGACGCCGGCCAGCGCATCGGTCGTGCCGGCGCCCTCGCGCGTCGGATAGGCCGAGAGTTCTGCGAGTAGCATCTCGAGCGATGGATCAGCAGTCGCGGCAATTTGTCGCCGAAGCCGTTCGAGCAAGTGGCCGCGCCATTCGCCGAGATTGCGGATCGCCGGTGCCAGCCCCTCGGGATGGAGGCTCAGGCGCAGGACATTGACCGGCGGCTGAAGCAGATGGAGCGCCGCCGCACCGATCAACCTGGATAGCGCGGCGTTGGCGGCAATCAGCGTCCAGTGGCGATCGATCGCAAGCGCCGGATAGGGCTCATGCCCCTTCAGCACCAGGTCGATGGCGCGCCGGGCGCCGGCCAATTGCGGATCGTCGAGCGACCGCTCGGCATGGAGCGGGGCATAGCCCGCGGCCAGCAGCAAGGCGTTGCGCCCCCTGAGCGGAACATCAAGCGTCGCTGCAAGGCGCAGCACCATCTCACGGCTCGGCTGGCTGCGTCCGGTTTCGATGAAGCTGAGATGCCGGGTGGACATCTCGGCCTCCAGCGCAAGTGCCATCTGGCTCATCCGCCGATGCCGTCGCCAATGCCTGATCTGGTCGCCTAGCATGGTTTTCATCGCCGTCTCCTCCAGCCGAGGTCTAGCCGCTTGCCGGGGCGCCGCCCATTACCCCCCGGGTAATCGACGCGGCGCGGTCGTTGGCGATGATCAGGCATCGTCACTGAGGAGATGCGACATGACCCAGACCCAGTTTACTCATCGGATCCTCGTTCTCGACGCGATCACCTGCTTTGCCATGGGCGGCTTGTTGCTTGCCGCCGCCACGCCACTAGCCGGGGTGCTCGACATTCCTCGCGCCATCCTGTTCGACGCGGGACTGATCCTCATTCCTTTCGCGGCGTTCGTCCTGTGGGCAGCCCACCGGCTCGGCGAGTCCACCGTTCCGACACGGGCGGTGGCCTGGATCAATCTGGCATGGGTCGCGGCAAGCGCCGCGCTGTGCGCCGTCATCGCCCCCAATGCGCTCGGCACGACCTTCGTTCTGGCGCAGGCCAGTGCGGTCGCGGCCCTTGCCCTCCTGCAACTGAAGGGCATCGCTCGAACCCGACTTGTCGTCTGACGGGCCTGAAACGAGAAAGGGCCCGGTCGCTGGAGACGACCGGGCCCTTCCCGTTCAGGCCAGGGAGCCTGACTTAGCGGCAGCGGCGACCACCGCTGCTGCCGCGTTCGATCTCGCGGCCGGCAAGGGCGCCAAGGACGCCGCCGAGAACGGTGCCGACGGTACGGTCACCGCGGGTATCGATCGTGCGACCGACCAGGGCACCGCCGACCGCGCCGACCAGAAGACCGGTCGTTCCGTCCGAACGGCGGCAATATTGGCGGCCGTCACGGCCGCGCCACGACGGACCGTTATAATAGCCGCGGCGGTCATAATGACGATCATAGCGGCCATCGCGATAGTCGCGCTCGTAGCGACCGTAATTCTGCGCTGAGGCCGGGGTCGCGATCGAGACCGAGGGAACTGCGACTGCGAGGGCCGTGAGGCCGAGAAGGATCTTTCGCATGGGTTTTTCTCCTCTGAATTTTTCGGCGTCTTCGCCGTGTGTGAGGAGGAATTAGGCGATTCGGATTGAGCGGAGTCTGAACTCAATCGACAGCGTTCGTTCAGTGAAACGAACGCTGCGGGTCGGGACATGGAAAAAGGGGCGCTTCCACTGGAAACGCCCCTAAAAAAAAGGAAATCAGCCCAATGCCTGCTTGAGCTTGGCAAAGAAGCCGGTCGCTTCGGGACATTCGTCACCCGTCTCGGTCGCGCGGAACTCCTCGAGCAATTCGCGCTGGCGGGCGGTCAGCCGGGTCGGCATCTCGACCTCGATATGAACGACCAGGTCGCCGCGGCCGCGGCCCTGGAGGACCGGCATGCCCGCGCCACGCTGACGAACCTCGCGGCCGCTCTGCGTGCCGGGCGCGATGCGGATCGTGTGGCGCGTGCCCGATGGATCGGGAATCTCGATCTCGCCGCCCAGCGCAGCGGTGGTGAAGCTGATCGGCGCGCGCGCATGAAGCGTCGTGCCTTCGCGCTCGAACAGCGCATGCTTGGCGACGTGGAGGAAAATGTACAGGTCGCCCGGAGGCGCGCCGCGCTGGCCTGCCTCACCCTCGCCGCTCAGGCGGATGCGGGTGCCGTCGTCGACGCCGGGGGGCACGTTGATGCTGAGCGTCTTGGTCTTGTCGATCCGACCGTCGCCGCGGCAGCGCGCGCACGGATCCTGGATCACCTCGCCCTGGCCGTGACAGGCCGGGCAGGTCCGCTCGACCATGAAGAAGCCCTGCTGGGCACGCACCTTGCCATGGCCGTTGCACTGGGTGCACGACTTGGCCTGGGTGCCCGGCGTCGCGCCGGACCCGTCGCAGCCGTCGCAGGGCGCGGAGACGTCGATCGTGATCTCGGTCTGCTTGCCGTGGAACGCGTCCTCGAGGCTGATCTCCATGTCGTAGCGCAGATCCGCGCCGCGCCGCTGCTGGCGCTGGCCGCCGCGGCCACCCATGAATTCGCCGAAGACGCTTTCGAAAATGTCGCTGAAACCGCCGAAATCCTGGCCGCCGCCATGGAATCCGCCGGCTCCGCCCCCGCCCATGCCCTTGGTATAGGCCGCGTGCCCGAACCGGTCATAGGCCGCACGCTTCTGGGGATCCTTCAGACAGTCATAGGCCTCGTTGATAGCCTTGAACTTGGCCTCGTGATCCCTGCACCCGGCATTCTTGTCCGGGTGATATTTGATCGCGAGCTTGCGATAGGCGGACTTCAGCGTCGCCTCGTCCGCAGTACGCTCGACTTCGAGCAATTCGTAGAAATCGACTTCGGTGGTCATACCCGCCCCGCAACACTTCCGCCGTCACCCCGGCCGAAGCCGGGGCCCGGGAGGAGGACCGATACGCCGTCCTCCCCCGGGTTCCGGCAACAGCCGGAGTGACGCGGAAAATCCATGGCTTACGCCTTGTGGTCGTCCACCTCGGAGAACTCGGCGTCGACAACGTCTTCGCCGCCGGCCGCCGAGGAAGCACCCTCTGCCGAAGGCGAAGCCTCGGCCTGCTGCTGCTTCTCATAGATCGCCTGGCCCAGCTTCATCGCCACCTGGGCGAGGTTCTGCGCCTTGGCCTGCATGTCGTCGGCGTCACCGCCCTCGATCGCAGTCTTGGTCTCGGCGATTGCCGCCTCGATCTCCGCCTTCAGCGCGGCGTCGACCTTGTCGCCATTCTCCTGGAGCTGACGCTCGGTGGTGTGGACGAGGCTGTCCGCGTTGTTGCGGGCCTCGGCCGTGGCGCGACGCTTCTTGTCCTCCTCGGCGAACTGCTCGGCGTCGCGGACCATCGATTCGATGTCCGAGTCGCTGAGGCCTCCCGAGGCCTGGATGCGGATCTGCTGTTCCTTGCCGGTGCCCTTGTCGCGCGCCGACACGTTGACGATGCCGTTGGCGTCGATGTCGAACGTGACCTCGATCTGCGGCACGCCGCGCGGCGCCGGCGGGATGCCGACCAGGTCGAACTGGCCCAGCATCTTGTTGTCCGCCGCCATTTCGCGCTCGCCCTGGAAGACGCGGATCGTCACCGCCTGCTGATTGTCATCGGCAGTCGAATAGGTCTGCGACTTCTTGGTCGGGATCGTCGTGTTGCGGTCGATCATGCGGGTGAACACGCCGCCCAGCGTCTCGATGCCCAGCGACAGCGGGGTCACGTCGAGCAACAGCACGTCCTTGACGTCGCCCTGGAGCACGCCGGCCTGGACCGCCGCACCGATCGCGACGACCTCATCGGGGTTCACGCCGGTGTGCGGCTCCTTGCCGAAGAAGTCCTTCACGACCTGACGGACGCGCGGCATGCGGGTCATGCCGCCGACCAGCACGACTTCGTCGATCTGGGCGGACTTCACGCCGGCATCGGCCAGCGCCTTGCGGCACGGTTCGAGCGTGCGCTGGACCAGATCCTCGACCAGACGCTCCAGTTCGGCGCGGGTCAGCGTCTTCACCAGATGCTTCGGCCCATTGGCGTCGGCAGTGATGAAGGGCAGGTTCACCTCGGTGCTCTGCGCCGACGACAGCTCGATCTTCGCCTTTTCGGCAGCTTCCTTGAGGCGCTGCAGAGCCAGCTTGTCCTTGGTGAGGTCGATACCCTCTGCCTTCTTGAACTCGTCGGCCAGGAACTGGACGATCTTCGAGTCGAAGTCCTCGCCACCCAGGAAGGTGTCGCCGTTGGTCGCCTTCACTTCGAACACGCCGTCGCCGATCTCGAGGACCGAGATGTCGAACGTGCCGCCGCCGAGGTCGTAGACGGCAATGGTCTTGCCGTCATTCTTCTCGAGGCCATAGGCGAGCGCGGCCGCGGTCGGCTCGTTGATGATGCGAAGCACCTCGAGCCCAGCGATCTTGCCGGCGTCCTTGGTCGCCTGGCGCTGCGCGTCGTTGAAATATGCGGGAACGGTGATCACCGCCTGGGTGACCGTCTCGCCAAGATAGCTCTCGGCGGTTTCCTTCATCTTCTGCAGGATGAAGGCCGAGATCTGGCTGGGCGAATAATCCTCGCCGCCCGCCGTGACCCAGGCATCGCCATTGGAGCCGCGCGCGATGGTGTAGGGCACCAATTCGGTGTCCTTCTTGGTCACAGGATCGTCGAAGCGACGGCCGATCAGGCGCTTCACCGCGAAGATGGTGTTGTCGGGGTTCGTCACCGCCTGGCGCTTGGCCGGCTGGCCGATCAGACGCTCGCCATCCTTGGCGAACGCGACGATCGACGGCGTGGTGCGTGCACCCTCCGCATTCTCGATGACCTTGGGCTTGCCGCCCTCCATCACCGCAACGCACGAGTTGGTCGTGCCGAGATCAATACCGATTACTTTAGCCATGGTCCCTCGTTGGCCCCTCACTACGAATTGCAATTCAAACCCGGCCCGCGTCCCAGAAGAGGCGGCGCAGGCGCTAACCGGAGGTCGATATAGGTGGGCTTACGCTTGCCGCAAGGCGGACGCACATCTAGGGCGTTTCACGGATTGGGAGAGCGTGGAAATGCGTGCTTTTGCGGGCCTTGTCGCCCTGACGATGCTGGCAGCCTGCCAGCAGCAACCGGTCGAGACCAAGGCTGACGGCGCCTGGGTGCGGCTGCCCGCGGTCTCCGGCAACCCCGGCGCCGCCTATTTCACGATTCGCGGCGGCAGCGAGCCGACGACGCTGGTGGCGGTGAAGGCGCCCTTCGCGGTGCGCGCCGAACTGCACGAGACCATGAAGGCGGGCGGCGATGCGGCATCGCACGACGGTCATGCCGGCATGAAGGGCGGCGCCATGTCGATGCAGCCGGTCAAGGACGTGCCGGTGCCGGCGCGCGGCACGGTCGAGTTCGCGCCGGGCGGCAAGCATGTCATGCTGTACGACATCGGCCCGGCGGTGAAGGCGGGCGAGCGCGCGCCGATCACGCTGAGCTTCGCCGACGGCAAGACGATCGAGGTCAAGGCGATCGTGGTGGCCGCAGGCGACCCGGCACCGCGCGACTGAGCGACCGCGCGCGCCGCCACGGCCCGCAATGGTTGATGCGGCCGGCACACACGCTATCCTGATGTCGGTGCAGCGAGGGAGTCAGCGCATGCCGAACGTGATCGACCGGTTTCGCTCTTCAACCTGGGGATGGCTGCGCGGCAGCCTTGCCGGATGGGGCACGCTGCTGCTGTGCCTGGTGCTCGTCGGCTTCGTCATCATCCTGGTGAAATGGATCGCGAACCTGTCGACGACCTATGAGCTGACCGACGACCGGCTGATCCTGCACAAGGGCATCTTCACCAAGTCGATCGACGAGATCGAGCTCTACCGCGTGAAGGATGTCCGCATCGACTTTTCGCTGATCAACCAATGGGCGGATATCGGCACGCTCACCATCGCCTCGTCCGACGAGACCACGCGTGACGGCGACCTGGTGATTCGCGACGTCGATCAGGCGCGGGCGCGGCGCGAGACGCTGCGCGACCTGGTCAACACGGCGCGACGCAGCCGCGGCGTGCGCGAGATCGACATGGTGCGCGAGGATTTCTGAACCGGAGCCGCCGCGCGGGGTCTAGCGGAAGGCGCGCGCCAGCACCCGCTGTTCGTCGGTCCGGTAGCGCCAGCCCTGCGGCACCTCGGCCGCCGTCAGCCGGGCGATGAGCGCCTCGCCCCTGCCCTCACCGAGCGCGGCGGCAGGGATCGGCAGCGGCTCATATTGGTCGAGGTAGAGGATCAGCCCGGCATCGGTCGCGATCCAGCCATGCAGGTCGCGCCAGGCATAGCTGCCGAAGCCCTCGCTGCCCGATACGATCAGCGTGGTATCGGTCCACTGAACGCGACGTCGCCCCGGGCGCTTCCACTGGGCATAGGCGCGAGGCAGATGTCGCCAGCTCAGGCGGTAATGGACGATTCCCCCCAGCGCGATGATCGCCGCCAGCAGGATGAAGGCGGGTATCGCCAGCATGAACGCGCCGGCGCCCCATTGCAGGCCGGTCATCAGCGATCCGGTCTGGGCCCGGCGCACGAGGATGACCGACAGGGTGACGAAGGCGATGAGGCCGGCATAGATCCGCCACCGCTCCAGCGCGCTGGCGAGCAGCCATTGCAGGATCGGCGGCTCCTCAGGCCGTCCGTCCGCCACCGCAACCTCAAGCGCGCGGCGATACTCAGCCACGGTGACGTCGAACGCATCGCTTTCGCAGCGGTCGTTCGACGCACTTGGCATTGCGGTTCGGCCCGAAGCGACCGGCTGTTCGTCGTTCATCCCCGCGTCCCCGGCGTCATCGCATGGCGCGACTTGGCCGGGGTTGTGCATGTCTGTCACCGATCATCGGACCGGCGGGTATTGCCCTCGACCCGCGCCGGGCGCGGCTGTGGTGCAGCGCGCGGCGGCGGGGGCGGTGCCGCCCGTGGCGGGGGCGGCGGCGGAGGTGCAGCCCGCGGCGGCGGCGGAGGGGGCGGCGCCTGATAGCGCGGCGGCGCGGGCTGCGCCGACGGGGCAGGGCGTGCCGGCGGCTGGTAGCCGGGCCGCGGTGCAGGGCTCATCCCGCCGCGAGGCCGACTGAAGTCCGGGCGCGGCGCGCGTTCGGGACCGCCCTCGCTGCCGCGCGGATCGAAGCGCGGTCGCGTCGGGCGCGGCATTCCGGGCTGTGGCGCCGGACGCGGCGACGCGGCGGGCGGCGGCCCGGACGGCGTGTCCGATGGCATTGGCGGCTGCACCCCCGGCTGGCCCGGCGGCAGTCCGGGTCGCGGCGTCGGGCGCGGGCCACCCCAGCCCGGGCGATCCGGCCGGACCGGACGATCAGGACGCACCCAGCCCCCGGGACGGCCAGGCTGCCCCGGACCGGCATTGGGCCGGTCAGGACGGTCGGGACCATCAGGCTCGCCGGGCCGAACGGGACGGCCTGGACGCCCCGGCCGGTCGGGACGCACCCAGCCGGGCGGACGCACGCCGGTATCGGCAGGCGGAAGTGCGGGCACCGTTCCGGGCTGCTGGCCGTCGGGTACGCGCGGCGGAAGCGGCGGGCGCCCGGGGCGGCCCGGCCGGCCCGGTGGGCGCGTCGGCCTGCCCGGAAGCGTGGTGCCGGGCGGTGGCGGGACGAAACGGCCCGGGGGCGGACCGCGCCAACCGCCATGGCCCCAGCGCCCGAAGCGCTCCCACATTTCGGCGCGACGGATCCGCTCCTGCCGCCAGCGATCGCGATGCGCGATGGCGCGCGCATTGCGGCGGAAATTGCGCCATTGCGGGATCTGTTCGCGACCATAGACCCAGTCGTCGTTCCAGGCCCACAGGCTGGGGCTGAACAGGATCCAGTTGTTCACCTGGACGTCCTGCCACTGGTCGCGCCGCGCCATGTCACGCTTCAATCGGCGCCCGCGCTCATAGCCGCGCACGGCGTCGACCAGATAGGGCGTGGCGACATCGCGCGGCATTGCCTCGCCATCCGCACCATACACGACGGCGACCTGCCCCTCGATGAAGCCGAAGCTCATCTCCGGATCGCGGACCAGGAACGGCGCATCGGATCCGCTCTCGAAATAATAGCTGTGAAGGCCGTCGTCCCGCTGTTCGACCAGCAATAGCGAGCCGTCCTCGAGCGTCCACGCCCAGGGCGCTCCGTCCGAGACATTGAAGGTCGCGTCGGGCGGCGACTCGCCGATCGCGTCGCTCATCGCCTCGGCGCGGTCGATCCATTCATAGGTGTCGAAATTGGCAAGATCCGCCCATGACGGCGCCGCCTGCAGCGCGGGCATGCCGTAATCATAGCCATAGTCGATCGGCGTACATGCCGACAACGCCACCGCCGCCGTCATGACGCCGAATGCGAAGATCAGCCTCTTGCCTCTGCCTTGCACCATCGCCCTCGCCTCTCTCCTGCCCGCTTCACTCTAGCTAGAGCCCACGCCGATGAACTGTGACTGAAGATCGATCAGTCGAAGTCTTCACCCCGTCGCCGCCGAACCGAATTCGCGGACTCGCCCGAACGCCGCATCCCCGGGAAATCACGCAACTGGCGAACGGGGTCCACCGTTCCTATCTCCAGTCTGGCATTCCCTTCAGAACAAAGATAGAACTACCGGCATGGCACTCACCACCATTTCCGTCCGCGGCGCGCGCGAGCATAATCTCAAGGGAGTCGATATCGACATCCCGCGCGACACGCTGACGGTGATCACCGGCCTGTCGGGTTCCGGCAAGTCGTCGCTCGCGTTCGACACCATCTATGCCGAAGGCCAGCGCCGCTATGTCGAGTCGCTGTCGGCCTATGCCCGCCAGTTTCTCGAGCTGATGCAGAAGCCCGATGTCGACCATATCGAGGGCCTGTCGCCAGCGATCTCGATCGAGCAGAAGACGACGTCGCGCAATCCGCGCTCGACGGTCGCGACGGTGACCGAGATCTACGACTATATGCGCCTGCTCTGGGCGCGGGTCGGCGTTCCCTATTCCCCGGCGACCGGCCTGCCGATCTCGGCGCAGACGGTCAGCCAGATGGTCGACCGGGTCCTCGCCCTGCCCGAGGGAACGCGGCTGCTGCTGCTCGCACCGGTCGTGCGCGGCCGCAAGGGCGAGTATCGCAAGGAACTGGCCGAATGGCAGAAGGCAGGCTTCCAGCGTGTCCGCATCGACGGCGAGATGTACCTGATCGAGGAAGCGCCGGCGCTCGACAAGAAGTACAAGCACGACATCGAGGTGGTGGTCGATCGACTGGTGGTCGGCGGCGACATCGCGACCCGGCTCGCCGAAAGCTTCGAGACGGCGCTGAAGCTGGCCGAAGGACTGGCCTATGTCGATCTGGTCGACGGCACGGTCGCCGAGACGACCGGATCCAGCGTGCGCGAGGCGCGGCAGGAATTCCAGGTCGAGGGCGCGACCAGCCTGGGGTCGATGAAGGGCGCGGGCATCCCCGACAACCGCATCGTCTTTTCCGAGAAGTTCGCCTGCCCGGTCAGCGGCTTCACGATCGTCGAGATCGAGCCGCGGCTCTTCTCGTTCAATGCGCCGCAGGGCGCCTGCCCGGCCTGTGACGGACTGGGCGAGAAGCTGATCTTCGACGAGGATCTGGTCGTCCCGAACCATGAGCTGACGATCAAGAAGGGCGCGATCGTACCCTGGGCCAAGTCGAACCCGCCCAGCCCCTATTACATGCAGGTGCTCGGCAGCCTGGCGCGCGAGTTCGGCTTCAACCTCGAGACACCGTGGAAGGACCTGCCGGGCGAGGTGAAGCTGATCATCCTGCACGGCACCGGCGGCAAGCCGGTCACGCTGACCTTCATCGACGGCAAGAAGAGCTACGACGTCCGCAAGCCGTTCGAGGGCGTCATCGGCAATCTTAACCGCCGCATGCTTCAGACCGAAAGCGCCTGGATGCGCGAGGAGCTGAGCAAATATCAGGCGGCGCATCCGTGCGAGACCTGCCATGGCGCGCGACTGAAGCCCGAGGCGCTGGCGGTGAAGGTCGCCGGCGAGGACATCAGCCATGCGACCCGCCTGTCGGTGGTCGATGCGCTTGAGTGGTTCAAGGCGCTGCCGGCGCATCTGACCGATCAGCAGCGCGAGATCGCGCGCGCGATCCTGAAGGAGATCGACGAGCGGCTCGGCTTCCTCAACAATGTCGGGCTCGACTATCTCAATCTCAACCGGACCAGCGGTACGCTGTCGGGCGGAGAGAGCCAGCGCATCCGGCTGGCCAGCCAGATCGGGTCCGGCCTGTCGGGTGTCCTGTACGTGCTCGACGAGCCGTCGATCGGCCTGCACCAGCGCGACAATGACATGCTGCTCGCCACGCTGCGGCGGCTGCGCGACCTGGGCAATACCGTGCTGGTCGTCGAGCATGACGAGGATGCGATCCGCACCGCCGACTATGTCATCGACATGGGGCCGGGCGCGGGCGTCCATGGCGGCCAGGTCGTGGCGCAGGGGACGCTGGACGAGGTGCTTGCGACCGAGGGCAGCGTCACCGCCGATTATCTCAACGGCACCCGCGAGGTGCCCGTTCCGGCCAAGCGCCGCAAGGGTACCGGCAAGAAGCTGACGGTCCACAATGCGACGGCCAACAACCTGACCGGCGTGACCGCCAGCATCCCGCTGGGCACCTTCACCTGCATCACCGGAGTGTCGGGATCGGGCAAGTCGAGCTTCACGATCGACACCCTCTATGCCGCCGCGGCGCGGACGCTGAACGGCGCCCGGGTGCTGGCGGGCAAGCATGACAAGATCACCGGGCTCGAGCATCTCGACAAGGTCATCGACATCGACCAGTCGCCGATCGGCCGCACGCCGCGATCAAACCCGGCGACCTATACCGGCGCCTTCACCGCGATCCGCGATTGGTTCGCCGGCCTGCCCGAGGCGCAGGCGCGCGGCTACAAGCCCGGCCGGTTCAGCTTCAACGTCAAGGGTGGCCGGTGCGAGGCATGCCAGGGCGACGGCGTGCTGAAGATCGAGATGCACTTCCTGCCCGACGTCTACGTCACGTGCGACGTGTGCCACGGCGCGCGCTACAATCGCGAGACGCTGGAGGTGAAGTTCAAGGGCAAGAGCATCGCCGACGTGCTGGACACGACGGTCGAGGACGCGGTCGAGTTCTTCAAGGCGGTGCCGCCGATCCGCGACAAGATGGCGATGCTCGCCGAAGTCGGCCTGGGCTATGTCAAGGTCGGGCAGCAGGCGACCACCCTGTCGGGCGGCGAGGCGCAGCGCGTCAAGCTGGCCAAGGAACTGGCGCGGCGCGCCACGGGTAACACGCTGTACATCCTCGACGAGCCGACCACTGGCCTGCATTTCGAGGATGTGCGTAAATTGCTCGAAGTGCTGCATGCGCTGGTCGAGCAGGGCAATACGGTGGTGGTGATCGAGCATAATCTCGACGTCATCAAGACGGCCGACTGGGTGCTCGACCTTGGGCCCGAAGGCGGTGTGAAGGGCGGCGAGATCGTCGCCCAGGGCACGCCGGAGACGGTGGCGAAGGAGCCGCGCAGCTATACCGGCAAATATCTTCTCCCCTTGCTGGAGAAGCGGACGAGCGCAGCACCGATGGGAGGGGAAGCCGTCGCGGCCGAATGATCGTGCCCGAGTCACCCGGAGCTGGCGGGGGGACGGGAAATCGTCCACGCTGGCTCCGGGGGGAGTTTTGCCATGGGTCATGCGTTCTGGGTCGTGTTAACGGTCGTCGCGCTGCTGTTTCCCTTCGCCATGATGCCGTTGCTCTGGCGGCGGATGAAGCGGGTGCGCAGCGAAGCCTATCGGCGCACCAGCCGCGACACGCGGCCCGAGGCCCCCTGGCAGGAAGCGATCGAGACTCGCGACGGCGTCGACCTGACGCGCACCAGCAGCCCCAATGACGCGCTGATCCATCTCGGCGAGCGCGGTCGCCACGCCCGCTGGCCGCTCGACAACGCCTGACACCGAAGCATTGGCCGCCGGAACAGCTGCGGGTGCCGCCCGTTTCCAAGGACACGTTCAATAATCATGGAGTGTCCCATGGCCACCCGCCAGAATTCGACCAAAGCTCGCGCATCGTCCAACTCGAAAGGCGCCACCGCCACGCCGGCCCGCCGCCATCGCGCCACCCAATTGATCGGCATCGCCTCGGTCGCCGCCGCCGCCGTCGCGATCGGTGCAGGCATCTTCGAGGTGGCGCGTCGCATGCTGGCACCGGGCAACGCCGAACATGACGCGCCCGACCTGGCACTCGACCAGCCGCATCCCGGTCCGCAGGATCGCGCGCCCGAAGCGTTCCGCCCCGATCCGACCGCGCCGGTGCCGGCGAACGAACGCGAGGGCCTGCGTCCCGCAACCGGCCCCGCCCCCAGCCTGGTCCGTGACGACGCGGCCGATCTCGACACCATTCACTGAGGCGAAAGGGCCGGAACGCAACTATCCGGCCGCTCGCGCATTCCTCCCCCATCCCTAGACAAGGCTCAGGAGAGCGAGATGCGTATCTTAACCCTTGGCGTGATTGCGGCCGCAGCGCTCGGCACCACGGCATGCACCGGCTATGATGATGGCCGTCCCGGTTATGCCGGCCGCGGCTATTCCAGCTATGACTGGAACCGCCCGGACCCCAATTATGGCGGCTATTATGCCGACCGTTATTATCGCGAGGATAATCGCCGGTACCGTGAGCGCCGGTTGAGCCGCAACGACCGCGTCTATCGCGGCCAGGACGGTCGCTACTATTGCCGCCGTTCGGACGGCACCACCGGCCTGATCGTCGGCGGCGTCGCTGGCGGCCTGCTGGGCGCGGCGATCGCCCCGGGCGGCTCGGAAACGCTGGGCGTGCTGCTTGGCGCGGCTGGCGGCGCGGCGCTGGGTTCGTCGGTCGACCGCGGCGAGGCACGCTGCCGCTAAGGATAGCGTGAACCAGACCAACGGATGATGGTTTTCGGGGCGTCGGTGATCGTAGATCGTCGGCGCCCCATTCTTGTGGCCGAACGATCAGGAGAGTTGAGATGACCACCCGCACCGCAACCGCACGCTATACCGGCTTCGGCAAGGACGGCCGCGGCGCCGTCACGACCCAGTCGGGGGTGCTGACCGACCAATATTATGGATTCAATTCGCGCTTCGAGGACGGCAAGGGCACCAATCCCGAGGAGCTCGTCGCCGCCGCCCATGCCGGCTGCTTCACCATGGCGCTCAGCTTCGCGCTGGCCCGCGCCGGCTTCACCGACGGCACGCTCGAGACCAAGGCGGCGGTCAAGCTCGAGCAGGACGGCGAAGGCGGCTTCACCATCACCCGCTCCGACCTGACGCTCACCGCCGAAATCCCGGGGATCTCGCAGGATCAGTTCGCCGAACTGGCCAAGGGCGCCGAGAAGAACTGTCCGGTCTCGAAGCTGCTGAAGGCCGAGATCACGCTCGACTACACCTTGCGCTGAGGTGCGCCGCCGCCGCGCACGCGGTGGCCAGACGCAAAAGGGGCCGGCATTGCTGCCGGCCCCCGTGTCGCCGATCTTCGGCAGTCGGGTTCGAAAACCCTCGCGCCTGGTTTCAGCGGCTGCTTCGCCCGCGCCGGCAAGGGCATGCGGGTTCCGCGTCGATCATCGCTTCGCATCTCTCCCCTGCCGCAAACGGCAGGCGGGACATTCGTCTCGATGACCCGCTTCGAGCGTTGCCGGACGGCAACCCGTCGAAGCCTTGGTCGATGCGTGATCCGATCTTGGTTCCTCCCGATCGGCCCCTTTCGAGGTCAATCGTTCGGATCGTCGCGCCCCGCTGCCGGAGCGTCTCGCCGGTTCCCTGGCTCGCCTCTCGGCGGTCCCGGATCTCCAGCCTCAATCGGCGCATCCCGAGCTGAGTATCGTGGTTTCCAGAAGGCACCTACGGTCCATCATCTCGTGTAAGCTTCTGGTTTTGCTTTGGTTTCCCGCCGCCAAACCGTCTTCTTACAGTCATGAAGCTGTCACGGATCGACCGACCTGAGAAGCGGCAAAACGGCGATGACACCCTGTGGATAACGTGGATAACGGGGACAACTCAGTCCCGATCGACGCCCTGTGGCGCCCAGCCCGGCGGCGCCAGTTCGAACCCGGAAAAGTCAAATCCCGGAGTCACGGTGCAGCTCACCAGAGCCCAGCCCGATCCGGCTTCCGCCGATTGCCACCGGCCCACAGGCACCAGAGCTTGCGGAGCCTGACCGGAGGCAATGTCGCTGCCCAGGGATGTCCAGGCGACCGTTCCATCCTCCTGCTCGACGCCCAGGTCGATCGGGGCACCGGCGTGCCAGAACCATAGTTCGTCGGCATCGACCCGGTGCCAGTGCGACCGCTGGCCGCGTTCGAGCAGAAACAGGATCGCCGTTCCGGCCGATCGCGGCCCTGCCGCAGCAGGCGCACGCCAGGTCTCGCGATACCATCCGCCTTCGGGATGAGGCTGCAGATCGAGCGCGGCGATCAACGCAGCGGCATCATTATCCATCAGCTGGCTGGCTTCTCGGCGGATTTGCTTGCCGCGGCCTTGCGGGTCGCGGGCTTGCGCGCGGTCGTCGTCTTGGCCGCAGCTGCCTTGGCAGGCGCCGCCTTTTCCGGTGCAGCGGGGGTCTTGGCGGCGCGCGGGGTCTTCGCCTTGTCTGCGGCAGGCTTGGTCTCGGCGGTCGCAGGGGTCGCCACTGCGGCCTTGCGCGCCGGGGGCGCCTTGCGCGCTGTGGAGGGAGCTGGATCGGCCGCGGCCGCCGGCTTCGCAGCAGTCGTCTTGCGCGCGGCCGTTGGCTTACGGGCGGGCGCAGCAGGCTTGGGCGCTTCACTCACCGTTGCGGCGACATCGGTCGCGGATTGGGCAAGGTGCGATGCAGCCTCGGCGACATCGGTCGCTGCCTGACCTGCGGCATCCTTGGCCTTGGCAGCTGCCTGGCGAACCTTGGGGCTGGTGCTGACCTTGGCCGCGAGCGCGACGAGACCCGCCGCGATGACGTCGGCGACCAGCGGGTTCTTGGCGAGCTTCGCCAGCGTGCCCGCCTGATCACGCAGCGCCTTGGGCAGCTTGATCCCGTTGAAATATTTGGCGGGCTTCTTGTCTTTCTTCGCAGCCATGTCCTGAGCCTTCCGAGTTCGTGACACCTGTGTCACGATAAGGACGCGCAACTGTCAACGTGGTTCCCGCCAGCGCCCCGCGCCGCTGGATGCGAAACCGCCCCGGACGCATCAGCGACCGGGGCGGCAAATCCGCCAAAGTGGACGGCACGGTCAGACGGGGCGCGTCCCTCCCCGATCCCGGGAGGAACGATGCGCCCCTCAAACCCGATTAGCGGCAGCGACGACGCGAGCTGCTGCGGTCGATCTCACGACCGGCCAGGCCGCCAGCGACTGCGCCGAGCACGGTACCGGCGGTACGGTCACCTCGGGTGTCGATGGTGCGGCCGACCAGTGCGCCGCCGACGGCGCCGACGACCAGACCGGTTGTACCGTCCGACTTGCGGCAATAGCGACGGCCGTCACGACCGCGCCATTCGCGATAGCGATAGCGGCGACGCTGATCATAGGCGTTGGTGGTCGTGTCGCCGAACACCGACACGCCCGGCTCCGCGAAGCTGCTCGCATAGCTGGCGAGCGAGGTGCTGATCTCGGTCTTCGCAACCGGCTCTGCCATGGCGGCCGGAGCGGCAACGGTCATCGCGCCAAGCGCAATCAGAAGGGTACGCATGTTACTTTCTCCACTGAAGGGGGCCTGTGTCGGCCATTCGGGGGAGTAACGCCAGTCGTATCGGATCAGTTTCAATCTTGCGCTCAAGTGAACAGCATGTTCACAGGGGATACAAGGCCCCGATAATCCAGCGTTTTTCGGCACGAAGGACCCCCCAGGCGCGTGCCGCGGCCCGACTGTCCATGATTTCGAGTCCGATATTCCGTGTAGCAAGTGCGGCGACCAGAGGCCGTGGCGGATGCACCAGCGCGGAACCGGTGCCCAAAATGACGAAGTCGGGCGTCGGATCGATCGTCAGAACGGATGAAAGGTCGGCTTCGGACAGTTGCTCGATCGGCGGGGGAGTCCAGCCATCGGCACGCAGCGGGCTGATCAGCAGCCCGTGATAGACACCGCCATCAACCTTGAAGCCGCCCGCCGAGAAGCCGGAGATCACCGGCCCCTCGACGGCGCTTCGCAGCATCTCCATCGATCAGCGCCCGGCCCGCGGCGTCATCCGTTCGGCCTTTTCCTTGGCGGCTGCCGCCTCGGCCCGCTCTTCGCGCACGCCGGGCTTCAGGCCGAGCGTGATCAGCAGCGAGGAGGACACGTATACCGACGAATAGGTGCCGACGACGATGCCGAGCATCATCGCCGCGGTGAAGCCCTGAAGCACATGGCCGCCCCAGATCAGCAGCGCGCCCAATGCCAGCATGATCGTGACCGAGGTCATGACGGTGCGCGGCAGCGTCTCGTTGACCGACTGGTCGATCAGCTCGCGCATGCCCATCTTGCGGTACTTGCGCATATTCTCGCGGATGCGATCGTCGATCACCATCTTGTCGTTGATCGAATAGCCGATGATCGTCAGCACCGCGGCGACGATGTTCAGGTCGAACACCATCTGGGTCAACGCGAAGAAGCCGAGCGTCATCACCACGTCGTGGACGATCGCGACCGCGGTCGAGACGCCGAACTGCCATTCGTAGCGCAGCCACGAGAAGATCGCGATGCCAATGATCGCGAGCAGCACGGCCAGCCCGCCCCGCCAGACCAGCTCGTCCGACACCTTGCCCGACACGGTCGAATAGTTGCTGAACGTCGCGCCGGGGAATTTGGCCTTCAGTGCGCCTTTCACCTGCTCGACCATCTTGTCGACGGCGTCGGGCGCGCTCGATTCGGGCAGCGGCAGGCGGATGGTGACGTTGTTCGGGCCGCCCAGCTGCTGCAGCGTCGCCTCACCCAGGCCAAGCGCGTTGACGGTGGAGCGCACCTCGTCGAGCGGCGGCGGCGAGGTGAATTTCTCCTCGATCGACACGCCGCCGGCAAAGTCGACGCCCATGTTCAGGCCGCGGGTCACGACCAGGGCAATTGCCGCGATCGTGAGGACCAGGGTGATCGCGAAGGCGATGTGGCGAACGCGGACGAACCCGATATTGGTATTGTCCGGAACGATCTTGAGGAGCCGCATGAGTCTCGCGTCCCGTTAAATATTGATGGTGGTGGGCCGGTTACGGCGCACCCAGGTCGACGTCAGCAGGCGAGTGAACACCACGGCGGTGAATACCGACGTTGCGATGCCGATCAGCAGAACGACCGCGAAGCCCTTCACCGGGCCGGAGCCCAGCGCGAACATGATGAACCCTGCGATCGCGTGAGTCACGTTCGCCTCGAAGATTGTGCGGCTGGCTTCCTTATACCCCAGCTCGATCGCCTGGGTCACCCCGCGGCCGCGCCGTCGCTCTTCGCGGATACGCTCGTTGATCAGGACGTTCGCGTCCACCGCGGTACCGATGGTCAGCACGAAGCCGGCGATACCCGGCAGCGTCAGCGTCGCGGTCAGCAGACCCATGACGCCGACGATGATCAGCACGTTGAAGATGACCGCCAGCGTCGCATAGATGCCGAACCGGCCATAGGTCAGGATCATGAAGCTGATAACAGCGACGATCGCGATGATCGATGCAGTCACGCCCGCGTTGATCGAGTCCTGGCCCAGTTCGGGGCTGACGGTGCTTTCCTGCACGACCTTCAGCGCGACCGGCAGCTTGCCCGAGCGCAGCGCGATCGCCAGCCGGGTGGCACTGTCGGTGGTGAAGCTGCCCGAGATGCGCGCGGAGCCGCCCAGAATGGGTTCGTTGAACGACGGCGCCGAGATCACCTTGTTGTCGACGATGATGGCGAAGCGCTTGCGGACATTCTGGGTCGACAGGGTCGCGAACCGCTTGGTGCCGGCGCCATTGAACTGGATGCTGACGCCCGGCGCGTTGGTCTGCGGATCGAAGTCGAGCGCAGCATTCACCAGCTGATCGCCGCTCAGCGAAACCGGCGAATAGACGGCAATGCGGCCGCCACCCTCTTCATAGGGCAGAACCTGCGTGCCGACCGGGACATTCCCCTGGAGCAGCTGCTGCGGATCGACGGTCTCGTTGACCAGCTTGAACTCGAGCTTGGCGGTCTGGCCGATCAGCTCCTTGAGCTGGGTCGGGTTCTCCAGGCCAGGGACCTGGACGACAATCCGGTTGGAGCCCTCGCGGATGATCGTCGGCTCGCGCGTGCCCAGCGCGTTGATGCGCGTCTCGACCACTTCGCGGGCGTCGCCCATCGCAGTGTTGATCGCCTCGTCCAGACCAGCCTTGGTCGGGGTCAGGACGAAGGTGTTGGAGTTGACCACCTCGATGTCCCACACCCGCTGGCCGGTCATGCCCGCGCCGCTGCCGGTGACCGCCAGCAGGCGTTCGCGCACGGCGTCGACCTTGCCGGGGTCGCGAACCATAAAGCTCAGCTTGCCGTCGGCGATCGCGATGTCGCCGATCGCAATCCGCGGATCGCGCAGCAGCTCGGAGCGCACCTGTTCGCGCATCTGCTCCAGCCGCGCCTCGGCGACCTGGCTGGTATCGGCCTCGAGCAGCAGATAGCTGCCGCCGGCAAGGTCGAGGCCGAGGTTGATGGTCGGCTTCGGCATCCAGGCCGGAAGCTGGTTGAGCACCGTCTTCGGCAGGAAGCTCGGAACGGCGAGCAGGCTGAAGAACACGATCGGGAGGATCGTGGCCCACACCTTCCAGCGGGGAAAATACAGCATCAGTCGTTCGCAGGCTTGGCGCCGCCGATCGGCTGAACCTCGGCGAGCGTTGCCTTCACCGCGCGGACCTTCACGTTCGGCGCCAGTTCGATCTCGACGGTCGTATCCTCGACCTTGGTGACCTTGCCCATCAGGCCGCCTGCGGTGACGACCGAGTCGCCCTTCTTCACCGCCGCCACTGCGTTCTGCAGCGCCTTCATCCGCTTCTGCTGCGGACGGATGAGCAGGAAGTAGAAGGCGACGAACAGCAGCACCATCGGCGCGAACTGGATCAGGCCCATGGCGCTGGAACCTTGAGTTGCGGTCTGGGCGTAGGCTGGCGAGATGAACATGAGGTCCCTGAATGCCTTGGATTAGGGCGGATCGATCCGCATTTCTTCAAGCGCGGCGCGCTATCATGCGGGGGGAAGGCGTGCAACTCTTGTAAGGAACCCGTCCTCACCCATGGAAGCGGGCCGGCACGACCCCGCACAGGCAATTTTCCCCGTTGCATCCCCAGCCGCTAAGGCCTAGACGCCCCAACCTCGGTCGGGGCGTAGCGCAGCCTGGTAGCGCATCACACTGGGGGTGTGGGGGTCGCAGGTTCGAATCCTGTCGCCCCGACCAAGTTTTAAGGGAAGTGCGTGGCGGATAGCCCCTTCCCTTCAGCCCAATCCACATTGCGACTCGCCGGCACCCGTATGTCGAGCGTCACTGCAGGCGACCCGCCAATGAGCAGGCCCGAAGCGATGGTCGTTCGCTTCGGGCCCCTCGTAACTTCTTCTCGTTTCAGTTCGCGGAGCTTGCCGCCGGCTGCGGCACCGGCGTCTCCCAACCGCCGCCAAGCGCCAGGAACAGCGTAACGGTTGCATCGGAGAATTGGCCCTCCGCCTGCGCAAGCAGCGATTCGGATCCGGCCAGCGAACGCTCGGCGTCCAGCACGATCTGAAAGTCTTCGGCACCCGCCTGATAGCGCAGGCGGGCGATCCGTGCCGCCTCGCGGCCGGCATCGCGCGCACGGCGCAGCGTGGCGACGCGCTGGCCGATGGAGACATATTGGGTCAGCGCCGTCTCGGTCTCGCGCAGCGCGGTCAGCCAGGTGCCGTCGAACGTCGCGAGCGCCCCGTCGGCCGAAGCCTCGGCCTGGCGGATTCGCGCACGGGCGGCGGCGATGTTGGGGAAACTCCACGACACCAGCGGCCCCAGGCTGAAGCGCAGGCTGTCACCGCTGAACAGATTGCCGACCGATGTGGCCGTCGTGCCGATGCCCGCACCGAACGAGATGTTCGGATAGAGATCCGCCGTCGCCACCCCGACCCGCGCGGTCGCCGCCGCAAGGCGACGCTCGGCTGCGCGGATGTCCGGTCGCCGGGCGAGCAGCGAACTGCCGCTCCCGATCGGGATCGCGCTGCGCGCCACCGGCGGTGTCGTGCAGGTCTCGACCTCGGCAGGATATTCGGCCGGCGGACGCCCGGTCAGGGTCGCGAGCCGGAACAGCGCCGACTTGCGCTGCGCTTCGAGCACCGGCACGTCGGCGCGCGTCTGTTCGAGCAGCGACGACGCCTGGCTGGTGTCCAGCGCAGTACCGCGCCCTCCCTCGACCCGGCGACGGGTCAGGTCGAACGTTTCCTCCTGCACGCGCAGCGTATCGCGGGCCACACCTAGCTGACGGCCCGAGGCGCAGGCATCGGCATAGGCACGGATCGTTTCCGCCACCACCGTCACGCGGGTCAGGTCGTAGGTCGCCTGGACGGCCTCAAGATCGGCGCGGCTGGCCTGGATCGTGCGCGCAATCTTGCCGAACAGGTCGAACTGGTAGCTTGCGTCGATCCCGACATCATAGGTTTCGAGCCTGGGTCCCGCGCCGGTCACGCCGAACGGCGCCAGCGTTGCTCCCGACTGCTGCGAATAGGTGTAGTTGCCGGAGATGTTGGTCGAAGGCAGCCGTGCGGTCCGCGCTTCGCTGAGCGAGGCCCGCGCCGCCCGCAGGTTTGCCGCGGCGACGCGCAGGTCGGTATTGGCTGCCAGCGCATCGGCCACGAGCCGATCGAGGATCGGCGCATCGAGCAACGTCCACCAGTCGGCCGGCGGCTCGGCCGGCACGAATGAGGGCGAATTGCCGCTGGCAAAGTCCTGCTGGGCCGGCGCCTTGGGGGCCGGCGAGACATAGTTCGGACCAACCATGCATCCCGACAGCGCGGCACAGGACAGCAAGAGGGTAAGGCTGCGCTTCATCATGCGTCTCCCACGATCGGCTGGGCCGGATCGGCAGCGGGCGGTGGGGGCGGAGCCTTCTTCCTGCGGGTCAGTCCCCCCAGCTTGCGCATCAGCACATAGAAGATCGGGGTGAAGATCAGGCCGAAGATCGTCACGCCCAGCATGCCGAACGTCACCGCGGTGCCGAGCGACTGGCGCATCTCCTGACCCGGACCGGTGGCAATCGCCAGCGGGATCACGCCGAAGATGAACGCGAACGAGGTCATCAGGATCGGACGCAGACGGGAGCGGGCAGCGTGGATCGCGGCTTCGTACAGGTCCATGCCCTCGTCCTCGCCCTGCTTGGCGAATTCGACGATCAGGATCGCGTTCTTTGCCGCCAGAGCGATCAGCACAACCAGGCCCACCTGGGTGAGAATGTTGTTGTCCATCCCTCGCAAACTGACGCCGAGCAGCGCCGCCAGGATACACATGGGCACGATCAGGATGACCGCCATCGGCAGGGTCAGCGCCTCATATTGCGCCGCCAGCACGAGGAACACGAACACCACCGCCAGCACGAAGATCAGCGCCGAGCTGCTGCCCGCCTCCTTCTGCTGATAGGCCAGGCCGGTCCATTCATAGCTGTACCCCTGGGGCAGGACCTTGGCGGCCATCGCTTCCATCGTTGCCAGCGCCTCGCCCGACGACACGCCCGGCCCCGCCTCGCCCTGCAGTTCGACCGCCGGCAGCAGGTTGTAGCGCACCACGCGCTGCGGCCCGCTGTCGCGGATGAAACTGGCGACCGAGGAGAGCGGCACCATCTCGCCGCTGCGCGAACGCACCTGAAGCCGGCCGATATCGGCAACGTCGTCGCGCTTGTCGGGCTCGGCCTGGGCGGTCACGCGGAAGGTGCGGCCGAACAGGTTGAAGTCGTTGACATAGGTCGAGCCGATATAGGTGCCGATCGCGTCGAACACCTGGCTCGGCTCGACGCCGACCAGCTGGGCGCGGTCACGGTCGACCTCGGCGCGGATGCGCGGGGTACCGGTGTTGAACAGCGAGAAGACCTGGCTGACCTTCTTCTCGCCCATCGCCGCGCCCATCATCTGGCCCGTCACGCCTTCCAGCGCGCGATAGCCAGCATTGGCGCTGCGATCCTGGATCATCATCACGAAGCCACTGCCATTGCCGAGGCCCTGCACTGCAGGCGGTGCGATCATGAAGATATTGGCGCCGTCGATCTGACCGAGCGCACCCGTCAGCTTGCCCGCCAGCGCCTGAGCCGAATTCTCGGATCCGCGTTCGGACCAGTCGCTCAGCTTCAGGAACATCACCGCCGAGTTGGAGGCCTGGCTGAAGCTGGCGCCGTCGAGACCAGCAAAGGCGACGCCGTCGATGACGCCGGGCGTCTTGCTGGCGATGCCATAGGCGCGGTTCAGCACAGCTTCGGTCCGGTCGAGCGACGCGCCCGGCGGCAACTGGATGACACCGATCAGGAAGCCCTGATCCTGTTCGGGGATGAAGCCGGTCGGCGTGGCGGTCAGGCGCCAGCCGGTCAGCGCCAGCAGTCCGGCATAGATCAGCATCATGATCAGGCCCATGCGGATCACCCGGCCGGTGAACCGGCCATAGCGGTCCGACAGCCAGTCGAAGCCCTGGTTGAACTTCTGCGCGCCGACGCGAACCGGCCGCAGGAAGCGCGGACCATGGTCGACGCCGTGATCCTTGTGCGGCTTCAGCAGCAGCGCGGCCATTGCCGGCGACAGCGTCAGCGACACGATCAGCGAGATCGCCGATGCCGCCGCGATCGTCACGGCGAACTGGCGATAGAAGATGCCGGGAATGCCCCCGACCATCGCGGTCGGGATGAACACCGACACCAGCACCAGGCCGATCGCGATCAGCGCCCCGGACACTTCCTTCATCGTCCGGTGCGCGGCCTCGCGCGGACTGAGCCCGTCGCGAATATGTTTCTCCACCGCCTCGACCACGACGATCGCGTCGTCGACGACGATGCCCACGGCGAGCACCAGCGCGAACAGCGACAGCGAGTTGATTGAGAAGCCGAGCGCGTACTGGACCGCGAAGGTGCCGACCAGCGCGATCGGAATCGCCACGATCGGTATGATCGCCGCGCGCCAGGTCTGGAGGAACACCAGCACGACGATGACGACCAGCACGATCGCCTCGACCAGCGAATGCTCGACCGCCTCGACCGACGAG
The DNA here is from genome assembly GCF_055521555.1 of Sphingomonas sp. BL-S-25. NCBI lineage: Bacteria > Pseudomonadati > Pseudomonadota > Alphaproteobacteria > Sphingomonadales > Sphingomonadaceae > Sphingomonas > Sphingomonas sp. BL-S-25. The sequence continues at coordinate 2,828,341 of NZ_CM145486.1, read as the reverse complement.
GCGACATATTCGGTCGGGTTGTACGGGATGGTGTATTTCAGGCCGGCCGGGAATTCCTTCGAGAGCGTCTGCATCTCGTCGAGCACCAGCTGCGCTGCGTTCAGCGAGTTCGCGCCCGGCTGCTGGATCACGGCAAGCGCGATGCCGCGCTGTCCGTTGAACGAGCCGCGGATCGAATAATCCTGGCTGCCCAGCTCGATGCGGGCGACGTCGCGCAGCTTGGTGATCGAGCCGGTGGCCGGATCGCTCTTCAAGGTGATGTCGCCGAATTGCTCGACCGACTTCAGGCGACCCTGAACGTCGACCGGCACCTCGAACGACGGGTTGCGGTTGCCCGAGGGCGACTGGCCCAGCGCACCGCCCGAGGTCTGGATATTCTGCGCGCGGAGCGCGGCGATGATCTCGGTCGCGGTCAGATTGCGCGTCGCCGCCTTGTCCGGATCGATCCAGACACGCATCGAATAGTTGCCGCCACCGAAGACCTGAACGCCGCCGACGCCTTCGAGACGAAGCAGCCGGTCGCGGATCGAGGTGTTGGCGTAGTTACCGATATAATCGACGTCGAGGCTGTTGTCGGGCGACGTCAGCGCGACGATCATCAGGAAGCCCGATTCCTGCTTGTTCACCGTGACGCCGACCTGGCGCACCTGCTCGGGCAGGCGCGGCTCGGCGAGCGCGACGCGGTTCTGGACCAGCACCTGCGCCGCATCGAGATCGGTGCCGGGCTTGAAGGTGACGGTCACCTGTGCCGAACCCTGGCTCGCCGACGAGCTGAGGTACAGCATGTTCTCGACGCCGTTGATCTCCTGCTCGAGCGGGGCCGCCACCGTCTCGGCGACGGTTTCGGCCGAGGCGCCGGCATAGGCAGCCTGGATCACGATCGTCGGCGGGGCGATTTCGGGATATTGCGACAGCGGAAGCAGCGGGTAGCAGAACGCGCCGATCAGCGTGATGAACACCGAGATCACGGCCGCGAAGATCGGCCGCTCGATGAAGAAGCTGGATATGTTCACTGATCGCTCCTCAGCGGCCCGCCGGCTGCGCTGTCGACGCGGGCGGCGCATTCGACGACGGGGGCGCCGAAGCCGGCGCGGCCTGCTGCTCGATCTTGCCCGGCTGCGGCTGGACCTTCTGGCCCGGTCGCGCGCGCTGGATCCCGCCGATGATCACCCGGTCACCAGCCGCGATGCCCGAACGGATCACGCGCAGCCCGCCGATCAACGGACCAGTCTGGACCGGACGCGCCGCGACCGTCCCATCCTTGGCGACGACATAGAGCAGCTGGCGCGCCGCATCGGCGACCACGGCGGTATCGGGAACCAGCAGCGCGGGATAAGGCCGCGACCCTTCGAGCCGCAAATTGCCCGACATGCCGGGCTTCAGGAATCCATTGGCATTGGGCACCAGCGCGCGGGCGCGGATCGTGCCCGCCTGGGCATTCACCGCGTTGTCGACAAAGTCGAGCGTACCCGAATGCGAATAATCGCTCTCGTCGGCCAGCTTGATGCGCACCGGCGTTCCGGTCTGGGTGCCGGCATTCTCGCGCTGATATTTCAGCAGCAGCGCCTCCGATCCCTGGAAGACGAAATGGAGCGGGCTGACCGACACCACGGTGGTCAGCACCGTCTGGTCGGCGGCGACAGAATTGCCCGGATCGACCAGTCGTTCGGAGATGCGACCGCTGATCGGCGCGGTCACGCGGGTGAAGCCGACATCGAGCTGTCGGGCGCGAACGACCGCCTGCGCAGCCGCGACCTGCGCCTGTGCCGAGCGCAGCGCCGCGCGGCGCGATTCGACTTCCTCGGTGCTTGCGGCGCGCGATGCGGCAAGCGTCTCTGATCGGGCGAGTTCGGTGCGGGCGTTGACCAAGGTCGCCTGCGCCTGGGCCAGCTGGCCCTGCGCCTGGGCGAGCGCGGCCTGCGCCTGGCGCGCATCGATGGTGAAGAGCAACTGGCCCTTGCGCACCATCTGACCGTCGCGGAAATGCGATGCGACGACATAGCCCGAGGCGCGCGGACGGACCTCGACCGTGTCGATCGCCTCGAATCGGCCGACATATTCGTCCCAGTCGACCACATTCTGCTGCAGCGGAGTCGCGACCGTCACCGGCGGCGCTGCAGGCGGCTGCTGCTGCGCCGAGTCGGCGCCACCGCCGCACGAGGCGAGCGCAAGCGAGGCAGCAAGCGCCGCAGTCGCGACGAACGAACGATAACCCTTTGAATTCATGCAGAAGCGTCCCTGGTCCGATGCCGTCCGACTCGCCTCCCCCAACGCCGTCAGATCCGGTATTTTCCGGCCTTGACCGACTGGTGGCTAGGCCGGGCGGCGGCGCTTGTCAACGAGTGTGGACTTATTTGTCAACAGCCGTTGACGAAAAAGGTTCTCGCGGATAGCAAAGCGCATCATGTTGCCACCCAACCCCGGGGCACCGCGCCTTCGCAACGCGGCTGCCACCCGCGATGCGATCCTCGCATCGGCCTGTCGGCATTTCGCACGCGACAGCTACGAAAAGGTCGGCGTGCGCGACATTGCCCGCGATGCCGGCGTCGACCCTGCGCTGGTCAATCGCTATTTCGGCAGCAAGGAACAGCTGTTCCGCCAGGCGCTGGTCTGCGAGGGCCCGATCAGTTTCGAGGGCATGTCTCCGCAGGAGCTTCCCGAACATCTCGCGACGCTGCTGCTGGCCGACGATGGCTGCGGGGAGCCGAGCGAGCGCCTCGACTGGGTCATGATCATGCTGCGCTCCGCCGCGTCGCCGGCAACGATCGAGCTGGTGCGCGAGGCGATGCACGTCAATCTGCTCGATCCGCTGAGCCAGATCCTGGGCGACGACGACGATGCCAAGATCCGCGCCGGCATGGCGTTCGCGATCATGCTGGGCAGCGACATTCTGGGCGCGGTCTATAGCGACAGTCCCAAGCCGCCGGGCCTCGACGAACAGCTCCACCGCCGGCTGACCAGCCTCTTCACCGCAGCATTGCTCGGCGACTGAATCGCTGCTCGAAACGCGGCAGGGGCTTGGCAATCGCGCAGCCCCCTCCCCATATCGCGCGCCATGAGCGGCAAAGACACTGCGTGGCACGGCACGACCATTCTCTCCGTGCGCAAATCGGGCAAAGTCGTGATCATCGGGGACGGGCAGGTTTCGGCCGGCAATACCGTGATGAAGCCGAACGCCCGCAAGGTTCGCCCCCTGGGCGATGGCAAGGTGATCGCCGGGTTTGCCGGCGCCACCGCCGACGCCTTCACCCTGTTCGAACGGCTGGAAGCCAAGCTGGAGCGCCATAACGGCCAGCTGCTGCGGGCAGCGGTCGAACTGGCCAAGGACTGGCGCACCGACAAATATCTCCGCAATCTCGAGGCGATGCTGATCGTCGCCGACAAGGAAGTGACCCTCGTGGTCACCGGCAATGGCGATGTGCTCGAACCCGAAGGCGGCGTGGCCGCGATCGGATCGGGCGGCAACTTCGCCCTCGCGGCGGCGCGCGCGCTGGTCGACTATGAAGCGGATCCCGAGAAGATCGCCCGCCAGGCGATGAAGATCGCCGGCGAACTGTGCGTCTACACCAATGATCGCCTCACGATCGAAATCCTCGACAGCGTCTCCTGACGCCAAACGAAGTGACCCAATGAACGACAATCTGACTCCCAAGACCATCGTCGCTGCGCTCGACGCGCACATCATCGGACAGAAGGATGCCAAGCGCGCCGTGTCGGTCGCGCTTCGCAACCGCTGGCGCCGCCAGCAGCTGAGCCCCGACCTGCGCGACGAGGTGACGCCGAAGAACATCCTGATGATCGGGCCCACCGGCTGCGGCAAGACCGAGATCAGCCGCCGCCTGGCGAAGCTGGCCGACGCGCCGTTCGTGAAGGTCGAGGCGACCAAGTTCACCGAGGTCGGCTATGTCGGCCGTGACGTCGAGCAGATTGCCCGCGACCTGGTCGAGGAGGCGATCCGGCTCGAGAAGGAACGCCGCCGCGCCGCGGTGAAGGACAAGGCCGAGGAAGCCGCGATGCAGCGGCTGCTCGACGCGCTGACCGGCAAGGATTCGAGCACCGCCACGCGCGAGGCGTTCCGCCAGCGCTTCAAGGACGGCATGCTCGACACCACCGAGATCGAGATCGAGGTCGAGCAGGCCCCGTCGATGCCGTTCGACATCCCCGGCGGTGCGCCGCAGATGATCAACCTGTCCGAGATGATGGGCAAGGCCTTCGGCGGCCAGCAGCTCAAGCGCCGCAAGCTCAGCGTTCCCGCCGCGTGGGAGAAGCTGGTCGAGGAAGAGGCCGACAAGCGTCTCGACCAGGACGAGGTCAGCCGCGCCGCGCTCGCCGATGCCGAGGCGAACGGGATCGTCTTCCTCGACGAGATCGACAAGATCGCGGTCAGCGACGTGCGCGGCGGATCGGTCAGCCGCGAAGGCGTCCAGCGCGACCTGCTGCCGCTGATCGAGGGCACTACGGTCGCGACCAAATACGGGCCGATGAAGACCGACCATATCCTCTTCATCGCCTCGGGCGCCTTCCATGTCGCCAAGCCGTCCGACCTGCTGCCCGAGCTTCAGGGCCGCTTGCCGATCCGGGTCGAGCTGAAGGCGCTGACCGAGGAGGATTTCGTCGCGATCCTGTCCGACACCAAGGCCAGCCTGGTCGCGCAATATGCCGCGCTGCTGGGCACCGAGGGCGTGAAGATCGACTTCACCGATGACGGCATCCGCGCAGTCGCGCGGATCGCGGCCGAGGTGAATGCCGAGATCGAGAATATCGGCGCCCGCCGTCTGCAGACGGTGATGGAGAAGCTGCTGGAGGACGTCAGCTTCGATGCGGAGGATCGCAAGGGCGAGACGCTGCTGATCGACGCTGCCTATGTCGACGGCCAGCTGGCCAGCGTCGCCCGCAACACCGACCTCAGCCGCTACGTTCTCTAACGTGCTGCCATGATCCAATCCTCCCTCGCCGAGCGGGGGAGGATTTGGCAGGCTCTGTCCGTGCGAGTCGCACGGGAGTTTGCCGATGAAGACGCTGTTCGCCGCCCTGTTCCTGTCCGCATCGGCGATTGCCGCGGCGGGTGCTCAGACCGCTCCCCCCGTCGCGGCGCCGCAACCGCCGGTCGCCGCGAAGAAGCCTCACGAGGTGAAGGCTCCGTTCGGTGCGGTTCGCCAGGATGAATATTACTGGCTGCGCGACGACACGCGGAAGAATCCCGAGATGCTCGCCTATCTGACGGCGGAGAACGCCTATGCCGACAGGGTGCTGGCGCCCAGCCGGCCGCTGGCGGACATGATCTATCGCGAGACGATCAGCCACATCAAGCAGGACGACAGCACCGTCCCGAGCCGCAAGCGCGGCTATCTCTATTATTCGCGTTTCGACGCGGGCGCGAGCTACCCGATCCTCGCGCGCAAGGCAGATGGCACCGGCGCCGAACAGATCCTGCTCGACCAGCCGAAAATGGCCGAAGGCAAGGGCTTCTTCCAGATCGGCGGCTGGGAAGTCAGCATGGACAATCGCTATCTTGCCTATGCCGAGGACACGGTTGGCCGCCGACAATATACGCTGCGGATCAAGGATCTGAAGACCGGCGCATTGTTGCCCGACACCATCCCCAACATGGACGGTGGCGGGGCCTGGTCCACCGACGGCCGCACGATCTTCTATGTCGACAAGGATCCGGTCACGCTGTTGTCGAAGCGGATCAAGGCACATGTGATCGGCACGCCGGCAAGCAGCGACCGCGTCGTGTATGAAGAGAAGGACGACAGTTTCTATATCGGCGTCGGCCGCACGAGCGACGACAAGTTCATCTGCATCGTGATGGAGTCGACCGTCAGCAACGAGGCGCGCTGCGCCCCTGCTGCGAACCCGACCGAATTCGCGACGCTCGCACCGCGCGAGCGCGACTTCAAATACACGGCCGACCATGTCGGCGGCCGCTGGATCATCCGCACCAACTGGAATGCGAAGAACTACAAGCTGATGATGGTGGGCGACGCGCAGGCGTCCCGCGGGCGGGCCGCATGGAAGGACCTGGTGCCGCACAGCGACACGGTGTTCATCGAGAATTTCCAGCCCTTTACAGGCTTCATCGCGATCGAGGAGCGGGCCGGCGGCAACAAGCGGCTGCGCATCCTGACCGATGCCGGCAAGTCGAACCCGGTCCAGGCCGACGAGCCCGCCTATGCGATGAGCCTGTCCGGCAACAGCGAGGTCGACACGCCCTGGGTGCGCTACACCTATGATTCGCTGGTGACGCCGACGACCACCTACGAAACCAATGTGCAGACCGGCGAGCGCCGCACGCTGAAGGTCCAGCCGGTCCCCGGATATGACCCGTCCAACTATGTGACCGAGCGTGTCTGGGCGACCGCGCGCGACGGGACACGGGTTCCGGTCAGCCTGGTCTATCGCAAGGGCTTCAAGAAGGACGGCAGCGCCGCGCTGTTCCAGCAGGCCTATGGCAGCTATGGCTATTCGTCAGACCCGCATTTCTCCGCAGCCAATCTCAGCCTGCTCGATCGCGGCATGGTTTATGCCATCGCCCATATTCGCGGCGGGCAGGAGATGGGCCGAGGCTGGTATGACGACGGCCATCTGCTCAACAAGAAGAACAGCTTTACCGACTTCATCGACGTCACTCGCTATCTGGTCGATCAGGGCTATGCGAAGAAGGGCCGGGTCGCGGCAATGGGCGGCAGCGCCGGCGGACTGCTGATGGGCGCGGTCGCGAACATGGCGCCGCAGGACTATGGTGTAATCATCGCCCAGGTGCCGTTCGTCGATGTGGTGACCACCATGCTCGACGCGTCGATCCCGCTGACCACCAACGAATATGACGAATGGGGCAACCCGGCGGACAAGCGCTATTACGACTATATGCTGTCCTATTCCCCCTACGACAATGTGAAGGCGCAGGCCTATCCGGCGATGTATGTCGGGACTGGCCTGTGGGACAGCCAGGTGCAATATTACGAGCCGGCCAAATGGGTTGCCCGCCTACGCGCGAAGAAGACCGACGCCAACCCGCTGGTCTTCCGCGTGAACATGGAGGCCGGCCATGGCGGCAAGTCGGGCCGGTTCGAACGCTATCGCCAGCAGTCTGAGTGGATGGCGTTCATGCTGGAGACGCTGGGGGTCAAATAAGCCCGCGCAGCACGCTTGGGACGCGGAGCGCTCCGCGTTCCGGCGTCAGTCCTTTGCCTTGCGATAGGGCGTGAAGCTGCCCAGCTGGCAATAGGCGCCAGGGATAGACGTTCCCGGCTGCAGCGACCGGAACCGGTCGTTTCGGCACAGATTGCTGCCATAGACTTCGCTGATGATCGTGTCGTTGCGGTCCAGCGACGGACAGGCGGCCGGCAGCCGATTGACATAGACCGTGCCCATATCGGTGTAGACCAGGGTCTGGTTGTCGATGATCTGCGGGCCGCCGGCCCGGTTGATCGGGACGCAGTCCTGCGGCTTGCCGGCGACGCGGCCCTCGGTCGCCTTCGCCAGGTCGCGGGCGGCCTCCGCCTCCTGCGAGCGTTGCGATGCTGCGCTGGCGGTGCAGCCAGCCAGCGCGACGGCGAGGATGAGGACCTGTTTCATGGGCGCGAGTACGGCACGAAGTCGCCGAGTGCGCAAGAGCCGGTGAAGAAACCGGAGCTGCGCGACCGCAGCTGGATGATGTCGCCCCGGCAATAGCTGCCACCGCTCGTCCGCGACACGATGATATCATCCCGCCGATTATCGCAGCCGCCAAGCGTCTGGTTGGTCCAGATTCGGCTCCTGCCCTGCATATAGACCGCAGTTCCGTTGTAGAGCTGGATGTCCTGAATATTCTGGACGGGGATACAGGCCACCGGCTTGCCGGCGCTCAAACCATCGAGCCGCTTTGCGAGTTTCGCGTCATCCGTCGCCTGAACACCGGTGCCGCCGGGCGCGGACCCGCCGGCGCTGGCGGATACCGCCGCCGCCATCAGCGTCAGGGCCGTGAGTTGCTGGATCATCGGCACATTCCTCGTCCGTCCAAAGACTCAACGCGCCTAGCCGCGAAAACTATCCTTGGCCGCGCGACGCTCAGCTAACACTTGCGCAGATGTCGCGCGCATGAACGGATTGGTCGCGCGCTCGGCCGCGATCGTGGTCGGCACCGTCGGCTGGCCCTCCGCCCGCTTCCGGTCGACCTCGGCCATCCGGGTGCGGATCGCCTCGTTCTCAGGCTCGGCGACCAGCGCGTATCGGCCGTTCGACTGGGTATATTCATGCGCGCAATACACCTCGGTGTCCTCCGGCAGCGCAGCCAGCCGCACCATATTGTCAAACATCTGCTCCGCCGTCCCCTCGAACAGCCGGCCGCAGCCCATGGCGAACAGCGTGTCGCCCACGAAGACGACGCCGTCCTCGGCGAAATGGAACGCGATATGGCCCGCCGTATGCGCCGGCACCTCCAACACGACCGCCTCATGCGCGCCCAGCGCGACGCGGTCGCCCTCGCCGACCAGCCGGTCTGCGGTCGGTATCCGCTCGGCTTCCGCGCGCGGCGCAATGACCTCGCACCCGGTTGCCGCCTTGATCTCGGCGTTTCCGCCCGTGTGGTCGGGATGCCAGTGGGTGTTCCAGATCGCATCGATAGTCCACCCGCGCGCCTCGGCCTCGGCAAGCACTGCTTCCGCCACCGCCGGATCGACCACCATGGTGCGGCCACTCTCGGGGTCGTGCACCAGCCAGATATAATTGTCGCTGAGCGCGGGGATGCGGACGATGTCGAGTCTGGTCATGCCGGCGATTGTGCCAGTGCCGCGGCCTCCGCCGCAAGCGTGCGCGTCAGCGCCTCGGCACCCAGTGCCCGCACCCGGGCGGCACCGGCGCCGGCCCAGAGAGGCGAATAGTCGCCCCGCCCCTCGGCCTCCGCCTTCGAACGAAGCGGCGCAAGCGCGTCGGAGCCATAGGGAAAGGCAGGCACCTCGGGCCGTGTCGGTCCCAGATCGCGCATCAGCCGGTTGCGGATGCCCCGCGCCTCGCGCCCGGAGAACAGGTTGGTGAAAGCGGCGTCCGCGGCGGCCGGCGTCCCCAGCAGGTCGCGAAACGCGCCCGCGATCAAACTCTCCGGCGTGGCGAGATAGGCGGTGCCGATCTGCGCGGCGCTTGCCCCCAGCTGCAGCATATCGGCGATGCCCGCTCCGTCGATGATCCCGCCGGCGGCAATTACCGGCAGGTCGACCGCCCTCATGATTCCAGGCAGCAGATCGCTCAGCGGGGTCGGCCGATGGTGGCCGTCGAGAAACCAGCCCGCATGGCCGCCCGCCTCCGCGCCTTGTGCGATGATCGCATCGACGCCACGCGCCGCCAGCCAGCGCGCCTCCTCGACCGTCGTCGCATTGCCGAACACCGTCGTGCCCGTCGCCTTGACCCGGACCAGCAGTTGCTCATCGGGCAGCCCGAAATGAAAGCTAACCACCTCGGGCCGTATCGCCTCGACCGCCGCGCACATCGCTGCGTCGAACGGACGTCGCAGCGGCGGCGGCGGTCCGGGTGTCACGCCTTCCTCGCGATAATAGGGCTCGAGCAGGTCGCGCCACGCCACCTCGTCAGGTGGTTCGGGAAGCGTGTGGCAGAAGAAATTGAGGTTGAGCGGTCCCTCAGCGGCGGCACGAACCTCAGCCACCTGCGCTGCGACCTGGTCGGGGCCAAGCATCGCGCAGGGCAAGGACGCCAGTGCTCCTCCGCGCAGCGCGCCGATCGCCAGCGCGACCCCGCCCGCCCCGGCCATCGGCGCCTGCACGATCGGGACCGTCGCGCCCAGGCCGGCGAGCAGGACGGAACCGCTCATCTCACCGGCTCACCATTCGCCGGTGTTCGGCATCGATGCCCAGGGCTCCTGCGGCGGCAAATGGCCGTCCTGCAGCAGTTCGATCGAGATATTGTCAGGGGTGCGCACGAACGCCATATGCCCGTCGCGCGGCGGGCGATTGATGGTGACGCCCGCGTCCATCAGCCGCTGGCAGGTGTCGTAGATATTGTCGACGCGGTAGGCGAGATGCCCGAAATTGCGGCCGCCGCCATAGGGCTCGGGATCCCAGTTGTGCGTCAGTTCGACCTGCGCACCCTCGTCGCCCGGCGCCGCCAGGAAAATGAGCGTGAACCGACCCTTCTCATTGTTGAAGCGCCGGACCTCGCGCAGTCCGATCAGCTCGAAGAAGCGGACCGTGGCATCGGGATCCGTCACGCGGATCATGGTGTGAAGATATTTGGTCATGGCGATTGCTTCGCGCCAGCCGCGGCGGCCGTCAACCGAGCATGATGCTCGGCTGGGGCTCGGTGCCGCCATAGCTATATTCCGACACCTTCGCGCCTACAGCCCTCAGCGCCGCGGGTCGCTCATGGCTCCGCGCACCGAGGATCGCCGCTTCATAGGGCATGGTCGCGGCAAAGGCCGGATGCGCCCAGACGCGACCGATCCACGCCGCGCTTCGCGGCCATCGGTCCGCATCGATTTCCCAGCCCGCCAGCGCGGCATTCCGGAAGAAGCAGCCATAGCTGATGTCCGCGGTGCAGAGATGGTCGAACAGAAACCCGTCCCGCGGCGCCCGCGCCTCGATCCAGTCGAGCGCGCCGGGCAAGTCGACATCGGTAACGCGGGCAAGCGCCACAGGATCGGGATCGCGCCGGAAGACCCGCGGTCCGACCAGCTTGGCGAAGAACAGACGCCAAATGATCAGGTCGCCCAGCCGCGAATCAGCGAACTCCTCCATCCACCGCGCCCGCGCCCTGTCGGCGGGCGAGCGCGGCATCAGCGGCGGCTCTGGCCAGCGCTCGTCGATATATTCGGCGATGACGGTCGAATCGTTCAGCACCAGATCGCCGTCGATCAGTACCGGGATGCGCCGCAACGGGCTGACCTCGGTGAACTTCTCCGTGCCGTAAAAGGGCACGATCGGATCGATCTCATAATCGATCCCCTTGATATCGAGTGCGATCAGCACCTTGCGCGCATAGGGCGAGACGTGGTTGCCGATGACGAGCATTGAGCCTCCCTGACCGGCACCATAACCGCCGGGCCTGGACCGCATCATATTCACCCCTTGGCCTGATTGCGATGCTGGTTCTAGAAGCTCGCTCCATGACCGCACAGCGCACCGGGGGCAGGATCCTCGTCGACAATCTCGTGGCTCAGGGCTGCGATCGTATCTTCCACGTGCCGGGCGAGAGCTTCCTCGCCGTGCTCGACGCGCTGCACGATGTGCCGGCGATCGACGTCGTCACCTGTCGTCAGGAAGGCGGGGTCGGTTTCATGGCCTGTGCCGACGGAACCATGACCGGCCGGCCCGGCATCGCCTTCGTCACCCGCGGCCCAGGCGCGACCAATGCGTCGATCGGCGTCCATGTGGCGATGCAGGATTCGATCCCGATGATCCTCTTCATCGGCGATGTCGATCGCTCGATGCGCGACCGCGAGGGCTTTCAGGAAGTCGACTTCCCCGCCTTTTTCGGTCCCATCTCGAAATGGGCAACCCGGATCGAGGATGCGTCCCGCATCCCGGAATATGTTGCGCGCGCCTTCAACGTCGCCCAGTCGGGCCGTCCCGGTCCGGTCGTGATCGCGCTGCCCGAGGACATGCTGTGCGACGTCGTCGAGGCGATCGACCGGCCCAGGGTAGAACGGCTGGTTCAGGCGCCCGGTGCGGCCGCGCTTGCCCGTCTTGAAACGCTGCTCGCCGATGCGAAGAACCCGATCGCGATCGTCGGCGGCGCCGGCTGGAACGCCGAATGCGGCGCTGACTTCGCCGCCTGGGCGGAACGGATCGGCCTGCCCGTCGCGACTGCCTTCCGCCGGCAGGACTCGCTGCCGACCGGCAGCCCTGTCTTCGCGGGCAATCTCGGCTATGGGCCCAACCCCAAGCTGGTCCAGCGGATCAAGTCGGCCGACCTGGTGCTGGCGGTCGGCGCACGCCTGGGTGAGGCGACCACCGATGGTTATACGCTGATCACCCCCGATCATCCCGATCAGGTCCTGGTCCATGTCCATCCCGATCCCGAAGAACTGGACCGCGTCTATCGCACCGATCTGGCAATCTGCGCCGACATGGCCAGCTTCTCGCGCGCGCTGAAGGACTCTGCCCAGTCGGGTCGCTTTGCCGCTGCCGAAGCGCATGCCGAATGGCTCGAGTGGAATACGCCGCGGCCCCGCGACGGCGTCCAGCTCGACCTGGGCCAGTGCGTCGCAGCGATGCGCGAGCGGCTGCCTGCCGACGCGATCTTCTGCAACGGCGCCGGCAATTTCTCCGGTTGGTGGCATCGCTACTGGCCTTATGCCGCCTATCCTTCGCAACTGGCACCGACCGCGGGCGCGATGGGCTATGGCGTTCCCGCCGCGACGGCAGCCGCGATCCGCGCGCCCGATCGCGTTGCGGTGGCCCTGGCCGGCGACGGCGACTTCATGATGAACGGCCAGGAGATGGCAACTGCAGTCCAGCACGGTGCGGACCTGCTGGTGCTGGTCATCGACAACAGCACCTATGGCACGATCCGCATGCACCAGGAGCGCGAATATCCCGCGCGTCTGAGCGGGACGACGCTGCACAATCCTGATTTCGCCGCACTGGCCCGTGCCTATGGCGGCTGGGCAGAGACGGTGGATCGCACCGAGGACGTCGCTCCGTCGCTCGATCGGGCGATGGCGCAGAAGGGGTTGCGGCTCCTCCATCTGCGGACCGATATCGAGTTCATCACCGCCGCCACCACGATTACGGCAATCCGCAACCGCTGATCGCCGGCGACCACGAAAAAGGCCGCTCCGACTGACGGAGCGGCCCTGTTCGGTAGTGAACTCAGCCTATCATCAGATATCGTCGCCGAGCGCGCCCTTGATCTTGCCGCCGAGTTGCTGGGCCTTGCCCTTGGCTTCCTGACCGGCGCCCTCGGCGCGCGTGTCGGGATTGTTGCTCTCCTGCTTCAGCTTGCCGACGGCCTCGTTGACATTGCCTTTGATCTTGTCGACCAGTTCGCCCATGATGTCTCTCCGATTTGCAGTAATTTGCGTTCGGGAATCAAACGGATGGACGACAAAGCGGTTCCCTCGGGAGCACCGGCCAGCGCGGCGTCCGACCGGATCGCCGACCATTATTCGCGCCATGCCGCGGCGTTCGACGCGGTTCGGCAAACCCGCTTTGTTGAACAGCAGTGGATCGATCGCTTCCTGCGCGACGTGGCCCTTGGCAGCAGCATTCTTGACCTGGGCTGCGGCGCCGGTTTCCCGGTGGCGCGCCACCTGATCGAACGATGCTATCGGGTCACCGGGATCGATGCGGCCGCGCCGCTTATCGCCATGGCCCAGGCGCGCTTCCCGCAGCATCGCTGGCAGGTCGGCGACATGCGCACCGTTATGTTCGACGCCGATTTTGCCGGCATCATCGCGTGGGACAGCCTGTTCCACCTCGGGCACGCCGATCAACGCGCGATGATCGCCCGCTTGCCGGGCTGGCTGGAGCCCGGCGGCATGCTGCTGTTCAACAGCGGGCCCGACGAAGGTGAAGCGATCGGTAGCCAGTTCGGCGAACCGCTCTACCATGCCAGCCTGTCGCCCGACGACTATCGCGCCGGGCTCGAACAAGGCGGCATGCGCGTCGTCGCCCACAGAATGGAGGACGAAAGCGCGGGCGGCAGAACGGTCTGGCTAGCGCGAAAGGCCGATTAGACCCCCTTCGCGCCGCCTCAGATCAGGCCGGCCAGCGGGCTCGACGGATCGGCATAACGGCGCTTGCCCATGCGACCGGCGCGGTAGGACAGGCGGCCGGCCTCGACCGCAGCCTTCATCGCCGATGCCATCAGCACCGGGTCCTTCGCCTCGGCGATCGCGGTGTTCATCAGCACGCCGTCGCAACCCAGTTCCATCGCTACCGCGGCATCCGATGCGCTGCCGACGCCGGCGTCGACCAGCACCGGTACCGAGGCGCCCTCGACGATCAGGCGGATCGTCACCTGGTTCTGGATGCCCAGCCCCGACCCGATCGGCGCGCCCAGCGGCATGATCGCCACCGCGCCGGCATCCTCCAGCCGCTTGGCCGCGATCGGATCATCGACGCAATAGACCATCGGCAGGAAGCCTTCCTTCGCCAGGATCTCGGTCGCGCGCAGCGTCTCGACCATATCGGGATACAGGGTACGCGCCTCGCCCAGCACCTCCAGCTTCACCAACTCCCATCCGCCCGCCTCGCGCGCCAGGCGCAATGTGCGGATCGCGCTCTCGGCATCGAAACAGCCCGCGGTGTTGGGCAGATAGGTGATCTTCTTGGGATCGATATAGTCGGTCAGCATCGGCGCGTTGGGATCGCTGACGTTCACGCGGCGTACCGCGACGGTGACGATCTCCGCTCCGCTGGCCGCCACTGCAGCCGCGTTCTGCTCGAAATCCTTATACTTGCCGGTGCCGACGATCAGCCGCGAGCGGAAGGTCCGTCCGGCAACCGTCCAGCTATCGTCGCTGGTCAAGAGGACGGCATGATCGCCGCCGCCGACGAAGTGCACGATCTCCAGCTCGTCGCCATCCTCGACGATCACCTCGCCCAGCGTCGAGCGGGGCACGACCTCGAGGTTGCGCTCGACCGCCAGCTTGTGCGGCACGAGGCCAAGCTCCTCGGCGAGTTGCAGCAGATTGAGGCCGGCGGCGACGCGCTTGTGTTCGCCGTTCACGGTGATGGAGACGGTACCGTCGGTATGCACTGGGTTATCCGATTTGATCGCTGGGACCTCCTCATATAGGGAGGCAGGCGCGCACGCCGCAACCGAAAGGGGATCCATGGCCGCCACGATCTATGTTCTCAACGGCCCGAACCTGAACCTGCTCGGCCTGCGGGAACCCGAGATTTACGGCCACGACACGCTGGACGACATCGCGGGACAGCTCGAGGACCGTGCGCGCCTGCTCGATCTGGAAATCGACCTGCGCCAGTCCAATCATGAAGGCCATCTGATCGACTGGCTGCACGAGGCCCAGGCACGCGATGCCAAGGCGGTGCTGCTGAACGCCGGCGCCTTCACCCATAGCAGCCTGGCGCTGTACGACGCGATCCGGTCGATCCGCACGCCGGTGATCGAGGTCCATCTGTCCAATCCGCTCTCGCGGGAAGAATTTCGCCACCATAGCTATGTAGGCATGGCCGCCAAGGGAACCGTGGCCGGTTTCGGGGCGCTGTCCTACATGCTTGCGCTTGAAGCTGCCGCGCGACTCTGACACAGGGCGCGGTTTCATCGAAAGACGAGTCACAATGACCGACAAGAACAATAACGGAGCGATGCAGGTCGACATCGAGATCGTGCGCCAGCTGGCTGCCGTGCTCGACGAAACCCAGCTGACCGAAATCGAAGTGGAGGACGGCGAGCGCCGTATCCGCGTGGCACGCAAGGCGGCGCAGCAGGTCGTCCAGGCCGCAGCGCCCGTCGCCGCAGTTGGCCCCGCACCTTCAGCGGTCGCGGCACCCGCCGCTGCCGAAGCGGCCGCCGCCGCACCGGCAGCGTTGAACGCGGTGAAGTCGCCGATGGTCGGCACCGCCTATCTGGCGGCCAATCCGGAAGCCAAGCCCTTCATCAGCGTCGGCCAGAAGGTCGCCGCCGGCGACACGCTGCTGATCATCGAGGCGATGAAGACGATGAACCAGATCTCCGCGCCGGCAGCCGGCACGGTGACGGCGATCCTCGTCAGCAACGGCCAGCCGGTCGAATATGACCAGCCGCTCGTGGTCGTCGAGTAAGCCGACCCATGAAAAAGATCGAGAAGCTGCTGATCGCCAATCGCGGCGAGATTGCCCTGCGCATCCACCGCGCCTGTCACGAAATGGGCATCAAGACGGTCGCGGTGCATTCCACCGCCGACGCCGACGCGATGCATGTGCGCCTGGCCGATGAAGCCATCTGCATCGGGCCGCCCAGCGCGACCGACAGCTATCTCAACATCCCCGCAATCATCTCGGCAGCCGAGATTTCCGGCGCCGACGCGATCCACCCGGGCTATGGCTTCCTGTCGGAAAACGCCAAGTTCGCCGAGATCGTCGAGGCCCATGACATCATCTTCGTCGGGCCGAAGCCCGAGCATATCCGCACCATGGGCGACAAGGTGGAGGCGAAGCGCACCGCCGGGGCGCTGGGCCTGCCGCTCGTCCCCGGTTCGGACGGCGCGATCTCGGATGTCGAGGAAGCCAAGGCGCTTGCCGCGAGCATCGGCTATCCGGTGATCATCAAGGCGGCGTCGGGCGGCGGCGGACGCGGCATGAAAGTGTGCCAGTCCGAAGACCAGTTCGAGACGCTGATGCAGCAGGCGGGCAGCGAGGCGAAGGCGGCGTTCGGCGACGCCACCGTCTATCTCGAGAAATATCTCGGCAATCCGCGCCACATCGAGATCCAGGTCTTCGGCGATGGCGAGGGAAATGCGATCCATCTCGGCGAGCGCGACTGCTCGCTGCAGCGCCGGCACCAGAAGGTGCTGGAGGAAGCCCCCTCGCCGATCCTGTCGGCCGAGGAGCGCGAGCGGATCGGCGGCATCTGCGCCAAGGCGATGGCCGATATGGCGTATCGCGGAGCCGGCACGATCGAGTTCCTGTGGGAAGGCGGCGAGTTCTACTTCATCGAGATGAACACCCGCCTGCAGGTCGAGCATCCGGTGACCGAGGCGATCACCGGCCTGGACCTGGTGCGTGAGCAGATCCGCGTGGCCGAGGGCCATCCGCTGACGCTGCGCCAGGAAGACGTGCAGTTCCGCGGCCACGCGATCGAATGCCGCATCAATGCCGAGGACCCGCGCACCTTCGCGCCGTCGCCCGGCACGGTGAAGCAGTATCACGCCCCCGGCGGCATGAACGTTCGCGTCGATTCGGGGCTCTACGCCGGATACCGCGTCCCGCCCTATTACGACAGCATGATCGCCAAGCTGATCGTCTACGGCACCACCCGCCAGGGCGCACTGCGCCGCCTGCGCCGGGCGCTCGAGGAGTTCGTGATCGACGGGATGAAGACGACCATCCCGCTGCACCAGGCGCTGCTCGACGATCCCGATTTCCAGTCGGGCAATTACACGATCAAGTGGCTGGAGGAGTGGCTGGCACGTCAGGACCCGGCGGCGTGAAGGCGACGATCTGGCACAATCCGCGCTGTTCCAAGTCGCGCGAGGCGCTGGCGATCCTGAACGAGACGCCGGGCGTCGAGGTCGAGGTCATCGAGTATCTCAAGACTCCGCCGACTCGCGCGGAGCTGGCCGACCTCTATGCCAAGGCCGGGATCAGCCCGCGCGACTGCATGCGCAAGGGCGAGGATGCGGCCAAGGCATTGCCGAAGGACGCAGGTGACGACGCGATCCTCGATGCGATGGCGGCGAATCCGATCCTGATCGAGCGGCCGCTGGTTCGCACCGACCGCGGCGTGCGCCTGGGCCGGCCGCCGGAGAAGATTCGCGAAATCCTGTAATCCCGTCGGCGGGGTGGCCGATCGGCTGCCCCCGCCGGCGGCGATCGTCGCGCGCGATGCCGCGATGGGGTGACGAATCCCAAAGCCCCCGCTAAGGGCACGGGCCATGACCCAGATCACGCCCGAGATCGTTGCCGAACACGGCCTGAGCCCCGAGGAATATGAGCGCGTCCTGCACGCGATGGGACGCGAGCCCAATCTCACCGAACTCGGCATCTTCTCGGTCATGTGGTCCGAGCATTGCAGCTACAAGTCGAGCCGCATCCATCTGAAGAAGCTGCCGACCACCGGCCCGCAGGTCATCTGCGGCCCGGGCGAGAATGCGGGCGTCGTCGATATCGGCGACGGCCAGGCGGCGATCTTCAAGATGGAGAGCCACAACCACCCCTCGTACATCGAGCCCTATCAGGGTGCGGCGACGGGCGTGGGCGGCATCCTACGCGACGTGTTCACCATGGGCGCGCGGCCGATCGCCAACATGAACGCGCTGCGCTTCGGCCGGCCCGACCATCCCAAGATGCGACACCTGATCGCGGGCGTGGTTCACGGCATCGGCGGCTATGGCAATTGCGTCGGCGTGCCTACCGTGGGCGGCGAGGTGAATTTCCACCCGGCCTATGACGGCAACATCCTGGTCAACGCGATGACCGTCGGCATCGCCGATACCGACAAGATCTTCTATTCGGCCGCATCGGGCATCGGCAATCCGATCGTCTATGTCGGCTCGAAGACCGGCCGCGACGGCATCCATGGCGCAACCATGGCCTCGGCCGATTTCGGTGAGGATGCCGACGAGAAGCGCCCGACCGTCCAGGTCGGCGACCCGTTCACCGAGAAGCTGCTGATCGAGGCGTGCCTCGAACTGATGGCGTCGGACGCGATCGTCGCGATCCAGGACATGGGCGCTGCCGGCCTCACCTCCTCCTCGGTCGAGATGGCGTCGAAGGGCGGCGTCGGCATCGAGCTGATCATGGACGACGTGCCGCAGCGCGAAACCGGCATGACGCCGTACGAGATGATGCTGAGCGAGAGCCAGGAGCGGATGCTCATGGTGCTCAAGCCCGGCCGCGAAGATTTCGCAGAAGCGATCTTCCGCAAATGGGAACTCGACTTCGCGGTCATCGGCCATGTCACCGATACCGGGCGGATGGTGCTGAAGTGGCAGGGCGATGTCGTCGCCGACATCCCGCTCGCGCCGCTGGCCGACGAGGCGCCGCTCTACGACCGGCCGCACGTGCCCACGCCGGAGCGCGCCCCGCTGTCGGACGTGCCGGAAAGCACCGACCTGGCCGGCGATCTGGTCACGCTGATGGGCTCGCCCGACATCGCCAGCCGCCGCTGGATCTGGGAGCAATATGACCACATGGTCGGCGCCGACACGGTGCAGCGCCCCGGTGGCGACGCAGCGGTCGTTCGCGTCCATGGCACGCAGAAGGGCCTGGCGATCACGACCGACTGCACCCCCCGCTATTGCTTCGCCGACCCTGTCGAGGGCGGCCGTCAGGCAGTTGCCGAGGCGTGGCGCAACCTGACCTCGGTCGGGGCCAACCCGCTGGCGGTCACCAACTGCCTCAACTTCGCCAACCCGCAGCGGCCCGAGATCATGGGCCAGATCGTCGGCTGTCTCGAGGGGATGAGCGAGGCCTGTGTGGCGCTCGACTTCCCGATCGTGTCGGGCAACGTCTCGCTCTATAACGAAAGCAAGGCGACCGGCGGTGGATCGGCGATCCTGCCGACCCCGGCGATCGGCGCGATCGGCCTGCTGGCCGACTGGTCGAAGAGCTGCACGATCGGGTTCAAGAATGCCGGCGATACCGTCCTGGCGGTCGGCGAGCGCGGCGGCGATCTCGGCCAGTCGCTGTGGCTGCGCGAGGTGCACGGCCGCGAGGACGGCCCGCCCCCGCCGGTCGACCTGACCGCCGAGCGCCGCACCGGCGACTTCATCCGCAAGATGATCGAGAAGGGCGCCATCACCGCGTGCCACGACGTTTCCGACGGCGGCCTTGCCGTCACCCTGGCGGAAATGTCGCTTGCCTCCAATCTGGGCGTGCTGGTCAACGAACCCCAGCCCTTCGGCGTCGCGGGCAGCTTCTTCGGCGAGGACCAGGGCCTGTACGTCGTGACGGTGTGCGATACCTGCCTGGCCGATTTCATGGCCGCGGCCCATGCTGCCGATGTCCCCGCCGACCCGCTGGGCCGGGTGATCAAGGATCGCATGATCTTCGAACTCGAGGAAGGCGACTGGACCGTTACGCTCGACGAGCTGCGCGTCGCGCATGAGGGCTTCTTCCCCGCGCTGATGGGCGAGGACGGCGCGCTGACCTGATCGAAACCGGCCCGGTATCGGCGTTGCGGGCCGCCGATCGGCCGCAGGAAGTTTCCTGGGCTCAAGGCGCTGGAGTGTCGTCGCTCCAACCGGTATCCTGCGCCCCGAAAGGCCGCAGTCATGCACAGGGGTTGGAGCGCGAAACGACGGATCGTGACCGGGACTCTGGTCGCGGGGACGCTCGACCTGGCTGCCTCGATCGGCCTGACGCTGTATTTCGCCCATCGCACGGTACCCGAGATGCTGGCGAAGATCGTCGCCGCCGGACCGATCCCGGATGCCCGGGACTGGGGCACGCTGGGCGCTGCGTTGGGCATCATCGTCCACTATATCCTGATGGCGATCATGGTTTGGGCCTATGTCACCGCGGTCGACCGCTTCCCCGCGCTTCGGCGTAACTGGGTCACCTGGGGCGTGATCTATGGCCTGGGCACCTATGTCGTGATGAACCTGATCGTCCTGCCGCTGCGCTTCGGCACCCCGCTGCCGCCGCCGCCGACCGCGATCTTCACCCAGCTGTTCTGCCACATCTTCTTGGTCGGCCTGCCGATCGCCTGGATCGCGCGCCGGTGATCGAACCCGACCGGCCGCTCGTGCGGCTGCAATCGCTCGATACGGTCCGCGGGATCGCGGTGATGGGCATATTGCTGCTCAACATCGTGGGCTTCGCCATGCCCGAGGCTGCCTATTACAACCCGCGCGCCTATGGCGGGTCGGACGGGATCAACCTGGCAGTCTATCTGGTCAATTTCGTGCTGTTCGACGGCAAGATGCGCGGGCTGTTCTCGTTCCTGTTCGGCGCTTCGACGCTGATGGTGATCGAGCGCGCCGAGACGAAGGGCGAAAGCCCGGCGCGGGTGCATTTCATGCGGATGGCCTGGCTGTTCGTGTTCGGCCTGCTCCACCTCTATCTCCTATGGGTCGGCGATATCCTGGCGCATTATGCCCTGATCGGCATCCTCGCCTATTTCTGCCGCCACATGGCTCCCGCGCGGCTGATCGCGCTCGGCATCGTGCTGGTGCTCGTCCAGACCCTGTTCTTCACGCTGATGTTCCCGGTGCTGGTCCATGTGATCCAGAACGGCGCTCCCGAGGTCGGGGGCGCTCAGACGCTTGCCGGATATCAGCGCAGTTTCGGCATCCCGCCCTCAGACGAGATCGCCCGCGCGCTGGCGCTCCACCGCGGAGACTATGCCGGCCTGCTCGCCGATCGGCTCCGCCAGTTTCCGACGGGTCCGTTGCCGATGACGATAATCTTCGGTTGGGAGACCTTGGCCTATATGCTGTTCGGCATGGCGGCCCTGCGCACCGGCATGCTGCGCGGCGCGTGGAGCCGCACCGCCTATCGCCGCGCGGCCATGATCGGACTGGGGCTCGGCATCCCGGCCTATGCCGCACTGGCCGCCTGGCAGGTCGACGCCGGTTTCAGCCTGTTCTCGGTACTGACCGCCTTCACCGCGGCGGTGCCGCTGCGGCCGATCATGGTCGTCGGCTGGATCAGCCTGATCCTGTTGACGATGCGACCCGGCGGTGCCTGGACACAGCGTATCGCCGCCACGGGGCGGATGGCGTTCACTAATTATCTGGCCACCAGCATCCTCTGCACAACGATCTTCTACGGTTACGGTCTTGGCTGGTACGGCCATCTCGACCGTGCCTCGCTCTATCTAATCGTGTTCGCCATCTGGGGCTTGATGCTGCTCTGGTCCCAACCCTGGCTGGCACGGTTCCGCTATGGCCCGCTCGAATGGCTATGGCGCAGCCTCGCCCGATTGCGGCTCCAGCCGATTCGGGGCGGCGCTGCTTCAGCGGCCTGAAGGAATCACACGCCAAGTTGCGAAAGACACGCAATAGCCGTTGCGAATCACTCGCAGTATCCCCATAAGGGGCCGAGCGAAGGGTAAGAGGCTTCTGATGGTCGTTTGCGTTTGCAATGCGGTTCGGGAACGCGACGTTCGTGCGGCGGCACGGGACGGCGCCAAGAGCGCCTGCCAGGCCTATCGTTCCATGGGGTTGCAGCCGAAATGCGGCCAGTGCGTCCCCTTCGCCCGTGCGATCATCGACGCCGAGCGCGCTGCTGCATAAGCCTCGCAACGGCGAGAAATGCGAGCGATTGATTGGCGTTCGCAGCAAGCGAAAACCGCAGAAATCCGCCATTTTCCGGCTATTCCTGACGTCGCAAAGCGCCTAGATTCCGCCCCCTGATTTCAATCGAACCCAGGGGTAAGTTGCGATGAAGGGCGATCCGAAAGTCCTCGAATATCTGAACGAGGTGCTCAAGAACGAGCTCACCGCGATCAACCAGTATTGGCTCCACTACCGGATGTACGATCACTGGGGCGTCAAGAAGCTCGCCGAGTTCGAACGCCACGAATCGATCGACGAGATGAAGCATGCCGACCAGGTTGCCGAGCGCATCCTGTTCCTCGACGGCCTGCCCAATTTCCAGCTGCTGGGCCGCCTGCGCATCGGCGAGACCGTCGCCGAGATTCTCCAGGCCGATCTCGACCTCGAGATCGAGGCGATCGCAACGCTCAAGGACGCGATCGAGCATAGCGAGCGCGTGCGCGACTATGTCAGCCGCGACCTGTTCCGTCAGATCCTCGACAGCGAGGAAGAGCATGTCGATACGCTCGAGACCCAGTTCGAACTGATCGAGCGGATGGGCATCGAGAATTACGTCCAGCTCAACTCGAAGCCTGCGGGCGAGGGCGAGTAACCCGACCGCCGGGCAATCGTCCGGCCGCCAGGCATAGCAATGGCCCGCGCCGCTCCCGGCGCGGGCCGTTCGCTTATCAGACCGGGCTCAGAGGACCGGGCGACGCCCGAATGCGGCGGGCTTGCGCTCAACCAGCGGATTGGCCTCGCGCTCCAGCATCGCCAGCGTCGTGTCGAACAGCTTCCGCAGCTCGACGACATGGGCCAGTGCCTCATCGGGCGTATCGCGCTTCTCGACGCACAGGCGTGCGATCGTCTCGATCGTCTCGGCCACTTCGGACAGTGGCTCCGCCCCGAACTGAAGCGATTCGCCTTTCAGCGTGTGCGCGGGCAGCACCATTGCCGCGGCATTGTGCGACCGCATCGCTTCTTCGATCTGGAGCACCGACTTGGTGCCATCCTCGCGGAAATAGCCCAGGATCCGCACGAAGTTCGCTCCCAGTCCCGTCCGCGCCTGGGAGAACGCGTCCCAGTTTACCAGCGGACGCTGCTCGCTCGACATTCCAATACCCTCTGCGCAATCCCCGGAAGACCGGGTCGAGCCTTAGGGCAACTGCGTAAACAGCACGTTGATGCGCTAGCGCTTCAGTCGAAAAACCGGTCTGTCGTCTTCGCTTTCGGAATCAAAGCTCCAGCCTGCATGATCGGCCACAAGCCGCAATTCGCGCGGCGCCGCAGGATCGTCGGCCAGGATCTCGACTTCACCGCTGCCTTGGTCGCGCAGCGCCTTGGCCAGGCGGATCGCCGGCCAGGGGCAACGCATGCCCCGCGCGTCGATGCGGTGCGTCACCCCTTGTCGGTATCGAACGGATTCTTCGACGCTCGCATCGTGAAGCGAACCGGCACCGCGGCGAAGTCGAATTCCTTCCGCAGGCTGTTCACCAGATAGCGGCGATAGCTTTCGGGCAGCAGGTCGACGCGTGTGCCGAACATCACGAAGCTGGGCGGTCGGCTCTTCACCTGGGTGACATAGCGTGGCTTGATCCGCTTGCCGCCCGGCGCCGGCGGCGGGTTCGATTCGATCGCCCGTTCGAACCAGCGGTTGAGCTGGCCCGTCGAGACGCGCCGCGACCAGGCTTCACGTGTCTCGAACGCGACGCGGATCAGCACATCGAGGCCCTTGCCGGTCGCCGCCGACACGGTCAGCAGCGGGATGCCGCGCGCCTGCGACAATCCTTCCTCCAGCGCGCCCTTCACGCCGTTGAACAGGCTGGAGGCGTTCTCGGCAACGTCCCATTTGTTCAGCGTGATGATCAGCGCGCGGCCCTCCTGGAGCACGCGGTCCGCGATCTTCAGATCCTGGACCTCCAGACCCTTAGTCGCGTCGAGCAGCAGCACAACGACTTCGGCGAAATCTACCGCGCGGAGCGCGTCGGCGACCGACAGCTTCTCCAGCTTCTCGTGCACGCGCGCCTTCTTGCGCATGCCCGCAGTATCGATCAGGCGAACGCTGCGCCCCTGCCATTCCCAGTCGATCGAGATCGAATCGCGCGTGATCCCCGCCTCGGGCCCGGTGATCAGCCGGTCCTCGCCGAGCAGCTTGTTGACGAGGGTCGACTTGCCGGCATTGGGACGCCCGACGATCGCCAGCTTGAGCGGCGCGTCGGGAGACTCGTCGTCCTCCTCGATCTGCGGCGCATCCACGTCGCGATCGATATAGGGGAGCAGCCCCTCGAACAGGTCGGCCATGCCCTCGCCATGCTCGGCCGACAGCTGGACCGGATCGCCGAAGCCCAGCGCCATCGCCTCGATCACGCCGGTCTCGCCGGCGCGGCCTTCCGCCTTGTTGGCGACGATGACCACCGGCGTCGACGAGGCCCGCAGCCAGCGGGCGATTTCCTCGTCGAGCGGGACGATCCCTGCGCGGGAATCGATCAGGAACAGCGCGACATCGGCCTGCGCCACTGCGGCCTCGGTCTGCTGACGCATGCGGCCCGGCAGGGTGGCTGCGTCGAGATCCTCATAGCCTGCCGTGTCGATCACCCGGAAATCGAGGCCGAGCAGTGTCGCCTCGCCCTCGCGACGGTCGCGCGTGACGCCCGGCTGATCGTCGACCAGCGCCAGCTTCTTGCCGACGAGGCGGTTGAACAATGTCGACTTGCCGACATTGGGCCGGCCGATAATGGCTACGGTAGGTAAGGACATGGTTCAGCTTCTAGGGTCTTGAGGGCAGAATGGGAACGCCGAACGAAAAAGCGGCGGCAGGGTGTCCCCCGCCGCCGCCTGTTCATGGCGCTCCGCCAAGGCGAGCCGCTCACCGATAGGCGGTAAGCCGCCCCTTGTCGTCGAGCAGATAGAGCGTGCTGTTGGCCACCACCGGCGGCAGGGTCAGCGTCTCCTTGGTCCGGACGGTCGAGGTCACGCTGCCGTCCTTGATCGACGCGGAAACCATGTCGCCCTCGCTGCTGACCAGCAGCAGCCGGTTGCCGGCCAGGATCGGGCCGACCCAGTTGATCGGGTTCGTCTTCTTCTTTTCGTTGCGATAGCCGGGGAGCTGCGAGATCCACCGCACCTTGCCGCTGCCGCGCGACAGGCACATCAGCCGCGCATCGTCGGTCACGACGAAGATCCACTCGCCCGCCACCCAAGGGGTGGAGATGCCCGCGATATTCTGTTCCCACAGACGCGTGCCGCTGTTGATTTCCATCGCGACCATGCGTCCGCCCTGGCCGACGGCATAGACGCGCCCCTGGTCGATCACCGGTTCCGCGTCGATGTCGGACAGCGACGAGACCGAGGTCGAGATGCTGGAGCGCGACAGCACGTCGCCCCAGAGCGACCGGCCATTTTCGTAACGATAGGCGTTGAGCTCACCCGAGGAGAAGCCGGCGACGATCGTGCCTGCGGCCGAAGCCGGGGCGGCGACGCCGAAGACGCCCTGCGATTCCAGGCTGGCGGCGGCCGTCCAGACCACTTCGCCATCGGCCTGGTTCAGCGCGAATAGCTGATTGTCCTGGGTGACGACATAAATCTGGCCGTTGGCGATGCCGGGCGAACCGCGCAGCGGACCACCGGGACGCTTGCGCCACAACTCGGTGCCGTTGGTCGCGTCGAACGCAACGACGTCGCCCAGGCCGTTCGAGGCATAGACACGGCCACCCTCGACACTGGCGCCGCCGCCGAAGCGGGCGTTCTTGTTCTCGTCGCCCTTGATCGTGGTCGCAGTCCAGAGCTGAGCACCGGTATCCGCGGCGAAGGCATGGACCATGCCCTGCACGTCCATCACCACCAGGCGATTCTCGTCAATGGCAGGCGCGGCCGCCAGCCGCTCCTTCTTGTTGCCACCGGGAATGCTGACCGACCAGATTTTGGAGGGGTTCGCCGCCAGTTCCAGGTGGCCCATCGCCTTGGCGGCGTTGCCGCCCGGCTGGGTCCAGTTGGCATTGGGCGCGGCATCCGGCACCGTGACCTCGACGCCGGAGAGCGACGGATCGGCCAGAATCTCGTTCTCCGCCGCCAGGATCGGCACGCGCTGACCCACGGTCGGGGTCGTCTTCGTGCCGCCCTTGAAAATGCCGCAACCGCCCAGCGCCAGGAGCGCCGCGGCTGCCGTCGCTACCCTTAAACGGTTCTTCATTGAGCCTTCTTATCCTCGGTCTTGTCGTTCGCGTCCACGCCAAGTACGCCGGCCATCTGAACCGAGCGTTGACGGATCGTGTCGGGCACGAAGCCCTTGGACTGCGCGATCTGCGCGAAAATCTTGCCAGCCTCGAGCCGATTGCCCTGCTGCATATAGGCGGAGGCAACCAGCTCGCCCGCGGGGCCGAACCAGGGCGATTCGGCAATGGCGAGCGGCTTCATCCGGTCGATGATCTGCTGCGGCTGGAGCCCGTCATATTCGGCGATGGTCTGCTGGATCAGCGCGCGGTCGCGGAAGGGCTGCGGCAGCCTGGTGTCGGCGACCATTGCGGCGTAGAGCGCCGCGGCGCCCTTCGTGTCCTTCTTGTTCAGCAGCGCCTCGGCCTGGTTCAGCCGCGCCATCGCGCTGTAGCCGGGATTGCCATCCGCGGCGAGCTTGCTGAGGATCGGGTCGGCCTTGGTCGGCTGCGCGGCATCGGCCAGCGCCAGATCGAACTGCTCGCCCTGCTGGCCCGCGACCGCGTTGCTGCGGTGGCTGAAATAGAGATAGCCGGCGAACGCCACCAGACCGACGATGACCGCGCCCACCAGGATGCGGCCCCATTTGTTCCAGAAGCCGAGGAGTTGCTCGCGACGATATTCCTCGTCGACCTCGCGCATGAAGGTTTCTTCGGACGTGTTACTCGGGGGAAGCGCCAAGACTTACTCCATGGGTGGCATTCGATCGCGGCCGCAAGGCCGCCAGGATCGCCGCTGATAGCCCGTCAATCACGCGCCGCATAGACTTGTTCGGGTCCCGGAAAGGTCCGCGACCGCACGTCATTCGCATAGGTTTCAACCGCGGCGGAAATACGGCCGGCAAGATCGTCATATCGCTTCACGAACCGGGCGGTCCGTTCGAACATTCCCAGCATGTCGTCGATCACCAGAACCTGGCCGTCGCACTGGTTGGACGCCCCGATCCCGATGACGGGCACCGGCACCGCCGCGGTGATCTCGTTCGCCAGCGTCTCGACCACGCCTTCGGCGACGACCCCGAACGCGCCGGCCTCCGCGATTGCCCTGGCATCGTCGAGGATCTGGGCATGTTCGGCGTTGCTGCGTCCGCGCGCACCATAGCCGCCCAGCGCGTTGACCGCCTGGGGCGTCAGGCCGACATGACCCATGACCGGGATCCCGCGGCGCGTCAGGAACTCGACGACCGGAGCCATCGCCGTCCCGCCCTCCAGCTTGACGCCGGCGGCACCGGTTTCTGCCATCACCCGCGACGCGCTGGCAAAGGCGGCCTCCGGGCTCGCCTCGTAACTGCCGAACGGCATGTCGACGATCACCGCCGAACGATAGCTGCCCCGCACCACCGCCGCGCCATGTGCGATCATCATGTCCAGCGTGACCGGCAGGGTGGATGGAAGGCCATAGATCACCTGACCCAGGCTGTCGCCGACCAGCAGCATGTCGCAATGGGGGTCGAGCAGCTGCGCCATCCGCGTGGTGTAGGCGGTCAGCATCACGATCGGATCGCCACCCTTGCGATTGCGCAGTGCAGGAATCGTCACGCGCTTCTGCGGGCTGGGCGTCGGATTGGCGCGGCTGGTCGAGGTGTCGAGGGTCACATGGGACATGTGCCGCTCCTAGACCGGTCGCGCCCGCCGCACCAGTGGCGGGCATGTCCGCCCCGGCTCAGTTTCCCGCCGGCTGATTCACATAGAGGTTCATCGCGATCGAGATCCGCTCACCCTTGCCTTCATAGGGCCGGACGCCATGCCGCATCCAGGCAGGAAACAGGATCAGATCGCCGCGCCGGGGAGCGATGCGGAAGTCGGGATCCTGCGGCTGTCCATCGGTGCCCAGCGCACGAAAGCCGGGCCAGGTCATCTGCGGCAGGGGAAAGCGCGGATCCTCCAGATAGAGCTCACCGCCCTGCCCCGCCTCGCCCGTCGCGACATAATAGACCGCCGCCCACAGCACGCCGGGATGCGCGTGGCTCATGTTCAGCGCGCCGGGCGGGGAGACATTGGCCCACATCCGCACCGACCAGTCGGGCTGGGTCCCGGTGAAGTGCGACATGCGCTTCGCCGCGCGGATCGCCATGTCGGCCAGCTTCGCCGCGGCAGGGCCACCCCAATCGAGCATGTCGGTCCTGGAATGCCAGCCGCCGACATTGGACCGCGCGATCCCGGCGTCCGCATCGCGCCGCGTGCGGATCGCCGCTTCCAGCGCGGCGCTGAGCGGTTCGGAGTCCGTCAGTTGTCCATGGAGGATCGTCGTCTCGAACAGGCCGTGCTGGGCAGCGCGAACGCGGATCGACTCGAAGGCGGCTGGGTCGCTCATGCCGCCCCCTTGCCGCGTCGTGCCCCGCGCGTCACCCGGTTACAGGAGCGCGCGGGCGTAGAGATCCGGGTTGAACCCGATCAGCACCCCGCCGGGATATTCGAGTACCGGGCGCTTGATCATCGACGGCTGGTCCAGCATCAACGCGATCGCGCTGTCCCGATCGACCGCGGCCCGGACCTCGTCGGGCAGCTTGCGGAAGGTGGTCCCGGCGCGGTTGAGCACCGTTTCCCACCCCGCAGCCTCGATCCATTTGATCAGCCGCGCCCGGTCGACGCCTTCCTTCTTATAGTCGTGGAACTGATAGGCGATGCGATGCTCGTCCAGCCAGGTGAAGGCCTTCTTCATCGTGTCGCAGTTCTTGATGCCGTGGATCGCGATCATGATCCCTCCTTGCCGATGAAGCGACCAAGCGTCACCACCTTTTGCCGCTCGAGCCCGAGCGCCTCGTAAAAGCCGAGCGCGGCGGCATTGTCCTCGCGCACCATCAACTGGATCTTGGGCGCGCCGCAGTCGCGCAGCCAGTCCTCGGCCGCCGCCATCAATGCCCGGCCGATCCCGCCGCGCTGCCGATCCGGCGCCACCGCGAGATAATAGACCCAGCCGCGATGCCCGTCATAGCCGACCATGACGCTGCCGAGCAGCCCGGCGCCATCCCCTCCGTCATCGCGCATGACCAGCACCGCGGAGTCGGTGCCGGCCAGCGCCCGCGCGAAGTCCGCTGCCGAATCGTTCCATGGCCGCGTCAGCCCGCACTCCTGCCAAAGGGCAATCACGGCACCCTGGTCTGCCTCCGTTGCGGGAGCGATCACCGGAAGATGCAACTATTGCCCGCCCAGAGCCGGGTGACCGTGCCGGCGGGGGCATCCGCGGAGAGAAGGCCAGACAATCCACCCGTGTTGAACTCGACACTCAGACTGCTGTTCGCCTGGACATCGACGCTGGCCTTTTCGCGCATTGCCTTCAGCGTCGATCCGATGCCGACGCCAGATGAAGAGGTGAAGCTACCACCCCCGTCGGGCGCGACGTCCCACCCGGCAAAACGTCCTTCGAGAAAGTAGAGCGTCAGCCCGCCGTTGAACTCGGCCATGCCCATAGGACCCGCACCGCACTGATCATTATGGCTGACCCCGGTCTGCTCGCCCAGGGCACCGCGCACTGCGTCGAGCGTCTCGGCGCGCGGCGTATCGAACGCGACGAGGCGATCGCCGCCGCTGGCATCGGCGATCCGTAGCCCGCGGGCGGCCAGCTTCACCGACTCGGCCGAACCAACCGAGCCGTTGCCGATGGCATCGGCGCCATTGTCGACGATGCCATCGGGGACGATGAACTCACCGCCATTATCGGCCTGTGCGGTGATATTGCCCCTTTCGCTCTCATTGCCATCCCGGCCGCAGCCTGACAGCAGCGCAAGCGCGGCCAGGCCCGTGACGAGCGCCAAGCGTCTCATATCGTTCATCCTTTACGCCCGCCCCGCTGCGAACAACGCAGTCTCTCATCTGCGCGCGCCGCTGGCAACGATCCGCGCGGCGGTGGGACGATTTGCCCGGGTGGCTGTCAGACGGGGCGTGCCAAGTCCGTCCATATCGGTGACGATCCTGGTCCGCTCCGGCTCTGGCAGAGGAACCGGGCAAGTCCCGGCCCCGTTTCAGGTGGAAGCCGGAATTGGAGATGATGCGCCTGAGGTTTCCCGCACGAGCGTCAGCCGCATTGCTGATCGCTACGTTGGCATTGTCAGGCTGCCAGCCGGACTCGGGAGGAGAGATGCGCCCCGTCAAAACTGACGGGGTCACAATCGAGGACGGCAAGATGGCGGTGTTGACGGACGGCCATTTGGAAGCACGGATTACTGCGCGCTGGTCGGACACCGGCTCGAATTCGATGATCATCCGGTATCGCAACATCGGCATAAAACCGATGACTCTTGCGATGAAAGGCATCGGGATGCGTCACACGCTCGGTGAGGCGGGACTGCACACCGCCGTCGATGTAACCAATGTTGATCTGGCCGATTCGCGTGAAGATAATGATTTAGCCAGGACGCTCTATTCTCCTGATGGCAAAGCGTATGAAGGTGGCCTCGCGCCCGGGGTGCTGGAGGTGCCGATTGGCGCGACGCGCATCGTCGATGCTGATCTGACCCCCTTTTCCAACAGCAGGCGGGTTTTGCGCGGCGATCGGGTGATGGTCGTCATCCCGATGGCCTCTCGAAGCGTCGAGCTGCCCTTCACCGCAGTTCGGCCACCCTGGATGTTCTGGTGACGCTTCATGCTCACCGGGAGCGCAGCCCTATCGGGCCAATAATGCGCGCGTCAGCGATGCTAGCTGTCGCGGTGGCAGCGCTATCTGCCTGTCAGCCCGACTCGGGCGGAGACCTGCATCCGGTGGCGTCTGCCGGGATCAGGGTTGAAGACCGTAAGTTCGCTGTTCTGAACGACAGTGCGGTGGAAGCGCGAGTGAGCGCCCGCTGGTCCGACACCGGCTCGAATTCCATGGTGATCCGATATCACAACGGGGGGACGACGACCGTGAAGATTCCGGTCAAGGCCATCCATATGCGTCATGCTATCGGTGAGGCCTATGTGCGCACTGTGATAGACCGCACAGGCGTCGACATGATGGATAACCGCGAAGATAACGATCAAGGCAAGACGCTGTTCTCGTTGAATGGCGAGGCCGATGGCGGGGGGCAGGGAAGCGGTGTGCTCGAAGTGCCGGCCGGCGCAACGCGCGAAATCGACGCGTTTCTGACCAGCTTCGCAAATGAAGGACGCGTCGCTACCGGCGACCCTGTAACCGCAACTGTCCCACTGGTGGGGCGCAACGTCGAGGTTGCGTTCACCGCACGGGCGCCCTCGCTGCTACCCTGGACCCTTGATTGAAGTCGCTGGCGAGCCCGGCCGCCCCTGCGGAACGCTACAGGCCTTCCGACGCGCCCGGAGTTTCAAGAAGCAGGCGGGCCAGGGGGTTGGGAAAGCGCCGGGACATGGTGACCGCGTAGAAGGTCTCGACAATGCCAGGCAGTTGATCGCCCTCGACCAGCACGCCCGCCGCGATCTCGTCCTTGACGACGATCGGTGGAAGGACTGCCAGCCCGATATCCTCGCGGGCGAGGAGGCGCATCATTGCCATGTCCTCGACCTCGGCCACGATCTGCGGCCGTACGCCCAGGCGATCCGCAAGCGAGTCGAATCCCGTTCGGACGCCGGTGTCCATCGTTGGCAGGATGATCGGTTGGGTCGCCAGCCGATCCGCCAGGCTGGCGGCGTGCCCCAGGCGATCGGGCGTACCCACGAGGCTGACCGCGCGCTCGGCCAGCCGATGGGTGACAAACGGCGTCAGCGCGTCGCCCGGCGGTGCCTGGTTCAGCAATACGATATCCAGGTTCAGCGCCTCCAGCGCCCGTAGCAACTCGCCCGCACTGCCTGACCGGAGAATGAGGTCGATGTCGGTGCGGCCAAGGATGGGGCGCAGGAACTCCATCTGGAAATTGCGCGACAGCGTGGCGAGCGAGCCGACGCGCAGCGCCTGACGCGCTGCCCCTGTCTGTCGCAGCGTACCCAGCATGTCGTCGCCGGTCGCGAAGATCGCATCGGCATGGTCGAGGGCGATCTGGCCGGCCTCGGTCAGATGGAGTTGCCGTCCGCGACGGTCGAACAGGGCGTGGCCCAATTGTGCCTCGAGCTTCCGGATCTGCACCGAGAGCGCCGACTGGGTGAGGTTCAGCCGCTCCGCAGTTCGGGTCAGATTCCCGTCATGCGCGACCGCCCAGAAATAGCGGAGATGGTTGTAGTTGAGCCCGGCCATCGTTCGATATTAGCGAACGACACGGCGCCAACAATGCATTATTTTTTGCATTTGCCCGCGGCTACCGGAGGCGTCCCAAACACAAGAGACATGGGGTGCTGCCTTGTCGCCATATCTGTTACCGCTTTTTGCACCGCTGCTGCTGTTGACGGCCGCCGTCCCTGGACTGGTGTCCGCCGGCCGCCGCCCCGCCGCGGTGCCTTTCATCGCAGAGAGCGCCGCCTTCTGCGCGTTGATAATCGCGCTCGCTTCGCTCGCTCTGCTGTTCTGGCACGGCCCCGGAGAAAGCGCCCTGATCGGATGGCATGGCATCGGCCTGTCGGCACGGCTCGATGCAGTGAGCACCACCATGCTGCTCCTCGTGGCGTTCATCGGCTGGATCGTGGTGCGCTACGCACGCACCTATCTCGATGGCGAGGCGCGGCAGGGCTATTTCACCGGATGGTTGTGCACTGCGCTGGCGGCGGTCCTGCTGCTCGTCCAGGCGGGCAATCTGGTCCAGCTGGTCGGCGGCTGGGTCGCAACGAGCAGCGCGCTGCATCGACTGCTTCTCTTCTACCCCGAGCGGATCGCCGCCCAGCGCGCAGCCCGCAAGAAGCGTCTATTCTCGACGATCGGCGCGGTCGCACTCATCTGCACGGCCTTCTTGGTCTGGATCGACTACGGCACCACCGATATCGCCGCGATCAACACGCTGGCGAGACTGGGCGAAGGCTCGTGGCTGACTCCCGCGGCGGCGGCGCTGCTTGCGATCGCCGCGCTGCTGAAGTCGGCGCAGTTTCCGACCCAGGGCTGGCTGACCGAGGTGATGGAGGCGCCGACGCCCGTCTCGGCCCTACTCCACGCAGGAGTGATCAATGCCGGTGGCTTCCTGCTGATCCGGTTTGCCGATGTGATGGTCAGTGCCCCCGGCGTGCTCGCCGCGTTGGCAATGCTTGGTGGCTTTACCGCATTGTTCGGCGCATTGGTGATGCTGACCCAACCGGCGATCAAGACCTCGCTTGCCTGGTCGACGGTCGCACAAATGGGGTTCATGCTCCTTCAGTGCGGGCTTGCGCTCTTCCCGCTCGCCCTGCTCCACATCGTCGCCCACTCGCTCTACAAGGCGCACGCCTTCCTGTCCTCCGGCGGGGCGGTCGAGCAGGTGGCGGCCATTCGCCGACCCGGGCCGGTCGCGGTCCCTGACGCCGCGGCGGTCGGCAAGGCGTTCCTGATCGCGCTCGCGCTCTATGCCGGGATCGGTGCCGCCTTCGGACTTGCCTTCGGGTTCGAGCACAAGTCGCCTCAGGCGCTGGCACTCGGCGCCATCCTGATCTTCGGCGTCGCCTATCTGCTTGCCCAGGGGATGGCAGATTCGGCGCCTCGTCCGTTGCTACGCAAGACCGCAATCTATGCCGTCGCCGCAGCAATCGGATATTTCGCGCTCCAGACCGCAGCGGAATGGCTGACCGCCGGAGTTCTGCCGGCGACTCCGGCCCCCGGCCCCTTGCAATGGACGCTGATGGCGCTCGCGGTGCTCAGCTTCGGTCTGGTCGCGGTTGCCCAGGCGCTGTTCCCGCTCTGGGCACCCCACCCGGCCGCCGCGGGTCTCCGCGTCCACCTTTCAAACGGCCTCTACGCCAACGCCATGATCGACCGGATCCTGGGCGGCTGGAGCCTCGACACGCCGTCCAATCACACGCGCTAGGACTTTATCGATGCTGAAGACCCTCACCCCTTCGCGGCTGCTGTGTCCCGATCTCGTTATCGAGGCGGCCGACCGCGCGGCGCGTGCCATTCCGCCGCTCTGGCCGCTATCCTCGAATGTCGCCGTCAATCCCTTTCTCGGCCAGACGAGCGACCCGCTTGCAACTACCGCGGCGCGTTTGCGGCGCGTCGCCGGCGTCCACCTGACGATGCCGCGCCCCTGGTATGCCCAAAAACTTCAGTCAGGCGAGATTGCCGAGGAAGCGTTGAAGGCGTCGTTCGAAGCCGCTCCGGCGGCACTCCGGCCGCCGAGCTTCGCGGCGCTGAAGCACGCGGTGCAGAGCGAGCGCATCGCTGCCCGGGCGATGCCGACCCTTGCCGACCTTGCGGGCGATGCCACTGCAACCGACTGGACGGCCATCGTCAACGACCGCATCAGCCACTGGGCGGCTGGCCATTTCGACGAGGGCCAGGCGCTTTGGACCAGAGCAGGTGCGGACAGCGCCTATGACGCCTGGCGCATGGTGGCGACGCACGACCTGACGCCCGAGATCGCCGGACTGGCCGGATTTGCGCAGACCGTGGCCGATGCGCCGGGAGATGCCGAAGGCGCGCTGATCGAATGCGTCGCCAGGCTCGGGCTACCTGCGGCTGCGCTGGAAAGCTATTTCCACCGGCTGTTGAGTTCGATGGGCGGCTGGAGCCAACTCGCGCGCTATCGCCTGTGGCAGGCCGAACTTTACGGCGAAAGCGATAAGTCCGTGACGGATCTGCTCGCCATCCGGCTGATCTGGGAAACGGCCCTGCTGACTCAATTCGGATCCGCCATCGAACCGCAGTGGCAGGCGACTGTCGCCGCCTATGCCGAGCCTGTCGAGGCAACGCCCGACGATGTGATCGACGCGATCCTTCAGGAGGCAGCCGAACGGACGGCGCAGCGGCGACTGGCCGCCTGCCTTGCCGAGTCCTCGTCGACCCCGGCGCCCGAGGGTCGGCCCGAATTGCAGATGGCGTTCTGCATCGATGTCCGGTCCGAAGTGTTCCGCCGGGCGCTGGAAAGCCTCGATTCCGGGATCTCGACCTTGGGCTTTGCCGGATTCTTCGGACTGGGAATCGGCCATCGTCGCTTCGCCTCCGACATCGTCGAGGCACGGCTTCCTGTCCTACTGATTCCCGGCGTTGAGACCTGCTCGGGACACGCGACACCATCGGAAGATCAGGCGGATCTGGGTGCGCGGATCACGGCGCGCGCCTCACGCGCCTGGGGCCGCTTCAGGATGGCGGCGATTTCCTCCTTCGCGTTCGTCGAGGCTGCCGGTCCGACCTATATCGCGAAGCTCATCCGCGATGGACTGGCATTGAAGCACCGCGCCGCACCGGACGACCCCGCCCCTCGGCCGGCGCATGATCTCGATCTCGAGACCCGGCTCACGATGGCGACGAGCATCCTCAAGGCCATGTCGCTCACAAGCGGTTTCGCACGACTGGTTCTGCTGACCGGGCACGGTGCCAATGTGGTCAACAATCCCCATGCCAGCGCGCTGCATTGCGGCGCGTGTGGTGGCTATTCGGGCGAGGTGAATGCGCGGCTGCTAGCTTCGTTGCTCAACCAGCGCGATGTGCGGGCCGGTCTGAACAAGCGCGGCATCGCGATTCCGGAAGATACGCTGTTCGTGGGCGCGCTGCACGACACAACGACCGACGAGGTCAGGCTCTACGTCGCCGATCAGAACGTTGCCGATCATGTCGGAGACATTGCGCGGGCCGAGCGCTGGCTGAAGGCGGCGGGTGCACTTGCGCGCGCCGAACGCGCGCTGCGGCTCCCTCGCGCGTCGCACGGGCACGACGTTGCCTACCGGGCGCGCGACTGGGCCGAGCTTCGTCCCGAATGGGCGCTGGCCGGCTGCCAGGCCTTTATCGCGGCACCGCGGTCACGGACGTCCGGGCGGGATCTCGCCGGGCGGGCGTTCCTTCATGACTATGACTGGCGCAGCGACGAGGGCTTCGGCATCCTGGAGTTGATCCTCACGGCGCCGGTCGTCGTCGCCAGCTGGATCAGCCTGCAATATTATGGGTCGACCGTCGCGCCCGATGTCTTCGGAGCCGGCAACAAGCTGCTCCACAATGTGACCGGTGGCATCGGGGTGGTCGAGGGCAATGGCGGGCTTCTTCGTACGGGGCTGCCATGGCAGTCGGTCCATGACGGCGAGAAGCTGACGCACGAGCCCCTTCGGTTGTCGGTGCTGATCGAGGCCCCGCGCGAGGCGATCAGCGCGATACTGGAGCGCCATCCAGAGGTCCGCGCGCTGTTCGACAATCTCTGGCTGCATCTGTTCGCGGTCGATGAGCATGGCCGCATGGCCTGGCGCTACGTCGGCGACCTGCAGTGGGAGGGGTGCGATCGCCATCACCACGAGGTTCGACACCTTGAACCGGTGCCGGCGTGAGCGATAGTGAGTCGCGTCCTTTCGCCGCCCAGTCCGCTCCCTACGCCGGTCGGCATGCCGTTTTCGCCACCATGCACGGCAAGGAAGCGGCGGTCGCGAATATCATGCTCGACCGGCTCGGCCTGACGGTCGTACCTGCGCGCGGTATCGACACGGATGCGCTTGGGACGTTCACCGGAGAGATCGCTCGCGCCGGCACCATCCGCGATGCCGCGATCGCAAAGGCCAGGCTGGGGATGAAGGCGACCGGCCTGTCGCTCGGGATGGCGAGCGAAGGCAGCTATGGTCCGCACCCGCATATCCCGTTCATCCCGGGCGGGATCGAACTGATGGTCCTGGTCGACGACGCGCAGGGTCTCGTGGTCTCCGAATATCTGGTCGAGGACGCGCCGATGTTCGATCATGTCTTCGCGCGGCCGGAGGATAACCTGCACCCCTTTCTGGAGCGGGTGAGATTTCCCGATCATGCGCTGATCGTGAAGGCGGGCGAGAAGCCGTCGGGGCCGATCCACAAGGGTCTACGCCGCCACAACGATCTCGACTCAGCCATCAGGGAGTGCGCCGGGCGATCGCTGGACGGTCGTGCCCTGATCCAGACCGACATGCGCGCACACATGAACCCCACGCGGATGGCGACGCTTGCCAAGCTGGCGCAACGCCTTGCCGACCGGATCGCCATACCCTGCCCCGCATGCGCCATGCCCGGCTATGGGCATGTCGGCGTCGAAACCGGTCTGCCCTGCGCAGCATGCGGGGCGCCGAGCATCCTGGTCCGCCATCAGCTGTACGGATGCTCCAGCTGCGACCACCGGGAACGTCGTCCGCGACCCGATGGGCGTCGCCATGCCGATCCGGGGCATTGCCCCGAATGCAACCCGTGATCCGCTACCGATCAGCCCCGGCGCCGATCGTTGCGGTCACTCCCATTCGATCGTGCCGGGCGGCTTCGAGGTATAGTCGTAGGTGACGCGGTTGATTCCCTTCACCTCGTTGACGATCCGCGTCGCGACGCGGGGCAGGAAGTCGCCGGGGAACTGATAGGCGACCGCGGTCATGCCGTCGGTCGAGGTCACCGCGCGCAGCGCCAGCACCGAATCATAGGTGCGGCCATCGCCCATCACCCCGACGCTGCGCACCGGCAGCAGCACCGCGAACGCCTGCCAGATCGCATCGTAGAGACCAGCGTTGCGAATCTCCTCGAGGTAGATCGCATCGGCCTTGCGGAGGATGTCGCAGCGTTCCTTGGTCACTTCGCCGGGCATGCGGATCGCCAGGCCCGGCCCGGGGAACGGATGCCTTCCGACGAAGATGTCGGGCAGGCCAAGCTCGCGGCCCAGCGCACGGACCTCGTCCTTGAACAGCTCGCGCAGCGGCTCGACCAGCTTCATCTTCATCCGCTCGGGCAGCCCGCCGACATTGTGGTGGCTCTTGATCGTCACCGACGGGCCGCCGGTGAAGCTGACGCTCTCGATCACATCGGGATAGAGCGTCCCCTGCGCCAGGAAGTCGGCGCCGCCGATCTTGCGGGCTTCGTCGTCGAACACGTCGATGAAGGTCTTGCCGATGAACTTACGCTTGGCTTCGGGATCGGTAAGCCCCGCGAGACCCGACAGGAACAGGGTCTCCGCGTTCACATGGACCAGCGGGATATTGTAATGGCCGCGGAACAGGCTGACGACCTGATCGGCCTCGCCGCTGCGCATCAGGCCGTGGTCGACGAAAACGCAGGTCAGCTGCTCGCCGATCGCCTCGTGGATCAGCACCGCCGCGACCGCACTGTCGACGCCGCCCGACAGGCCGCAGATCACCCGCCCGCTTCCGACCTGATCGCGAATCTCCTGGATCTTGGCGGCGCGGAACTCCGCCATCGTCCAGTCGCCGCTGAGACCGCAGACATGACGCACGAAATTGGCGAGGAAGCGTGCGCCGTCGGGCGTGTGCACCACTTCCGGGTGGAACTGGGTCGCGTAATAGCGGCGCGCATCATCGGCGACGACTGCGAAGGGCGATCCCGGGCTGACCGCCACCGGACGGAAGCCGGGCGCAAGCTCGGTCACCTTGTCGCCATGGCTCATCCACACCTGATGCTTCTCGTCGACCTGCCACAGGCCGTCGAACAGCACGCACTCGTCCTGGATGGTGATATAGGCGCTGCCGAACTCGCCGCTGTCGCCCTGACGCACGGTGCCGCCGAGCTGTTCCATCATCACCTGCTGGCCATAGCAGATGCCGAGCACGGGAAGACCCGAGTCGAAGATTTCCTGCGGCACGCGCGGGCTGCCCTCGTCGAGGACCGAGGCGGGCGAGCCGGAGAGGATGATCCCCTTCGGCTTCATCCGGGCGAAAGCCTCGGCAGCGGTCGTGAAGGGGGCGATCTCGCTATAGACGCCCGCCTCGCGCACGCGGCGCGCGATCAGCTGGGTGACCTGACTTCCGAAATCGACGATGAGGATGGAATCGGCATGATGGTTCATGCCCTGCGCGCATAGCAGATGAAGGCGCGAGGGGAAGGGGCCGTCTGGCCCCCTCCCCCAATTTCGTCAGCGCTTCCTGACATCGAGGCCGGTCCAGCGTGCCGCGAAGGCATAGAGGTCCGAGGTTTCCTCGATGATCTTGTCGGTCGGCTTGCCCGAACCATGGCCGGCGCGGGTTTCGATGCGGACGAGATGCGGCTTGTCGCCGATATCGGCCGCCTGCAGCGCCGCGACATATTTGAACGTGTGCCCCGGCACCACGCGATCGTCGGTGTCGGCGGTGGTCGCCAGGATCGCGGGATAGGTCCGGCCGCCCTTGATGTTGTGATAGGGCGAGTAGCTGTAGAGCTTGCGGAAATCGGCTTCCTTCGACGGATAGCCATAATCGTCGACCCAGTAG
The DNA here is from genome assembly GCF_055521555.1 of Sphingomonas sp. BL-S-25. Lineage (NCBI taxonomy): Bacteria > Pseudomonadati > Pseudomonadota > Alphaproteobacteria > Sphingomonadales > Sphingomonadaceae > Sphingomonas > Sphingomonas sp. BL-S-25. The sequence continues at coordinate 2,789,146 of NZ_CM145486.1, read as the reverse complement.
CGGCCGGCGGTCCAGCGATCGAAGCGCAGCATGTCCATCACGCCGACGGCGGGCAGTGCGGCAGCGAACAGGTCGGGACGCTGGTTGACCACAGCGCCGATGAGCAGGCCGCCGTTCGAGCCGCCCTGGATCGCAAGCTGGCCCTTGCCGGTGATGCCTTCGCGGATCAGGAACTCGCCCGCGCCGATGAAGTCGTCGAACACATTCTGCTTGTTCTGCAGCCGGCCACCATCATGCCATGCCTTGCCATATTCGCCGCCGCCGCGGATGTTGGCGAGGACGAACACCCCGCCCTGTTCCATCCAGGCGATGCGCGAAGCGGAGAAGCTGGGCGTATAGGCGACGTTGAAGCCGCCATAGCCCCACAGCAGCGTCGGCGCCGGGCCGGTCGTGTTCTTGTGCCGCACGATGAACACCGGCACGCGCGTCCCGTCCTTCGACGCGAAGAAGCGTTGCTCGACCTTGTAGTCGTCGGGGTTGAAGGCGACCTTGGGCTGGGCCCAGACCGTCGCCTTGTTCGTGGCGACGTCATAGCGATAGACCGCGGTCGGCATATTGAAGCTGGTGAAGGAGAAGAAGGTCTCCGGCTTGTCCTGATCACCGCCGAAGCCCGACGCGGTGCCGATGCCGGGCAGGCTGACGACGCCGTCAGGCTTGCCCTCCATGGTGTAGCGACGGACCTCGGTCTTCGCGTCGACCAGATAGGACAGGATCAGCCGGCCGCCGACGATCGTGGCTTGGCCGAGCGTCGCCTTGCTTTCGGGCACGATCTCCTTCGGCGTCAGATCGTCCGAGGCGATGTCGATCGTCACCACCCGCTCGCGCGGGGCACCGGCATTCGTCGAGAAATAGAAGACCGAGCCGACATTGCCGATCGGGGTCCAGTCGTTCTTCAACTCGCCGATGATCTGCTTCGGCTTGAGCTGCGGGTCCTTCAGGTCGATGACATGGACGAGGTTGCGGTTATCGGTGCCCTCGGTCGTGCTGATGACCAGATAGCGGCCGTCATCGGTCAGATTGGCATAATGGCCAAGCTTCGGCTTGTCGGGCGTCTCGTAGATCAGCCGGTCGGCGCTCTGCGGCGTGCCGAGCTTGTGGAAATAGACCTTGTGGTTCTCGTTCAGCGCCTGGAACTTGGCGTCCGCCGGCGGCTCGGGATAGCGCGAATAATAGAAGCCCGAGCCGTCCTTGGCCCAGCTGGCGCCCATGCCGTATTTCGCCCAGCTGACCTCGTCGCCGGTCTCCTTGCCGGTGGCGACGTCGATCACCTTCATCGTCCGCCAGTCGCTGCCGCCGTCCTGGATCGAATAGAGCAGCAGCTTGCCGTCCTCGGAGGGCTGCCATTCGGCCAGCGCCGTCGCGCCGTCCTTCGACCAGCCATTGGGATCGATCAGCACCCGGCCCGGACCGTCGAGCGAGTCGCGCACCCACAGCACGGCCTGATTCTGCAGTCCGCTGTTGCGCGAATAGAAATAATGCGCGCCCTTGTGCGTGGGCGTTCCGAACCGCTCATAATCGAACAGCTGCTTGATGCGCTCGGCGAACAGGCCGCGCGCCGGCAGCGTCGCGAGATAGGCGTCGGTGACCTTGTTCTCGGCGGCGACCCAGGCGGCGACCTCGGCGTCGTTGCGGACGTCATTCTCCAGCCAGCGATACGGATCCGCCACCTTCACCCCGAACTGCTCGTCGACCACATCGACCCGGCGCGTCTCGGGATAGGCGATCTTCGGCATGGTCGCGGCTGACTCCTGAACGGTCTGGGCAATGACGGGGCTGGTGGTGACGAGCAACAGGGGTATCAGCGCGGAAAGGCGACGCATTCAGGATCTCCGGAGATGAATGTCCGCATCCTAGGGCGCCGATCCTCCCGACTCAATCACATGTGGTATCCGAGGTTACGAATCCGGGGGGCGCGCCTCAGCCGATGCCGAGGCCGGTCTGGGGCACCGCCCAGAGCAGCGCGCCAAGCGGCGCGAGCGCGAAGCCGATCGGGATGATGGCGCCGAGCAGCGGTGTCGGTGCGGGGTCGTGACGGGATTTCATCTGCTGTCTCCGCCGCGGCGCCTCACCAGATCAGGCGCGCCGTGGCCGAGCGTGGAGATGGGGACTGGATGAGATTTCGCTCTTCGACAAAAACTTGCGAACGCGAAACGAACACTATGTGCCCCCGCCCCTTGCAGAACAGAGAAAGGGCGGCCGCACCATCGTGCGACCGCCCTTCCCAGACTTCCTCAAGGTCGATCAGGCTGCCTGATCGAAATCCTCGTCGGTCAGCACCGGGCCCGAATCCTGGCCCTTGGCCGAGACGTCGCGGTCGACGAACTCGATGATCGCCATCGGCGACGCGTCCGAAGCGCGCGGGCCGGTCTTGATGATGCGCGTGTAGCCGCCGTTACGATCGGCATAACGCGATGCCAGCACGTCGAACAGCTTCACCAGCTGCGCATCGTCGAGCAGACGGGCGTGCGCCAGACGACGGTTCGACAGGCCACCCTTCTTGGCGAGGGTGATCAGCTTCTCGATATACGGACGCAGTTCCTTCGCCTTGGCAACGGTGGTGGTGATCTGCTCGTGCTTGATGAGCGCGGCGCTCATATTGCGGAACAGGGCCGCGCGATGGGCCGAAGTGCGCTGCAGCTTACGGCCGCCAACCTTATGACGCATGTGTCTTTCCTTCGTTCGTTAAGGGGCCGTTCGAGGTACCCCAGACCAGGCGGTGAGAAACGGGCCACCGCCCCTAGCCCTTGTTGTGGCCGCCGCGGCAAAGCCGCGTCGTCGGTCGGGTCAAGCCCGCCGGCCGGGCCTCGCGATCGACCCGGGACCAGCTTACGCTGATCCCGGACGCGAGGCTCAGCCCATGATTTCCTGCTCGAGCTTCTTGGCCATTTCCTCGATATTCTCGGGCGGCCAGCCGGGGATTTCCATGCCCAGGCGAAGACCCATCGACGACAGGACCTCCTTGATCTCGTTGAGCGACTTGCGGCCGAAGTTCGGCGTGCGCAGCATCTCGGCTTCGGTCTTCTGGACCAGGTCACCGATATAGATGATGTTGTCGTTCTTGAGGCAGTTGGCCGAGCGAACCGACAGTTCGAGCTCGTCGACCTTCTTGAGCAGGTAACGATTGATCTGCGCGGTGTCGCCTGCGCCGCCGTCGGTCGCCGCAGTGGCCGGAGCCGCCATGCCGATCGGGGCCGAACGGGTTACTGCCGAGTCGTCGAAGTGGACGAACAGCGCCAGCTGGTCCTGGAGGATCCGTGCCGCATAGGCGATCGAGTCTTCCGGGGTCACCGTGCCGTCGGTCTCGACGGTCAGCGTCAGCTTGTCATAGTCGAGGTCCTGGCCGACGCGGGTCGGATCGACCTTGTACGACACCTGGCGGACCGGCGAGTAGAGCGCGTCGATCGGGATCAGGCCGATCGGAGCGTCCGCCGGACGGTTGGCCGCGGCCGGGACATAGCCCTTGCCGGTGTCGGCGGTCAGTTCCATGTTCAGCGTCGCACCATCATCGAGATGGCAGATGACCAGATCGGGGTTCATGACCTCGATGTCGCCGGACACGGCGATGTCGCCAGCCTTCACTTCAGCCGGGCCGGTGGCCGACAGCTGAAGGCGCTTCGGGCCTTCGCCCTGCATCTTGAGCGCGATCTGCTTGACGTTCAGCACGATGTCGGTGACGTCCTCGCGCACGCCGGCGAGGCTCGAGAATTCGTGAAGAACATTCTCGATCTTGATCGACGTGACGGCCGCGCCCTGGAGCGACGACAGCAGCACGCGACGCAGCGCGTTGCCGAGCGTCAGGCCGAAGCCGCGCTCGAGCGGTTCCGCGATGAAGGCCGACTTGCGCTTGGGATCGCCGCCGGGCTTCTTTTCGAGGCCGCTGGGCTTCTTGAGTTCCTGCCAGTTCTTGGAATTGACGGACACTGGGCTTTCCCTCTCGTTGGGTGGAGCGGGAGCGTCTCCACCGAAAATTCAGCCGCCCGGGGACGGGTCCGCTCCCGAACCCGTCCCCGAAGCGGAACTTGATCAGACGCGGCGACGCTTCGACGGACGCACGCCATTGTGCGGGATCGAGGTCACGTCGCGGATCGAGGTGATCTGGAAACCGACCGCCTGCAGCGCGCGCAGCGCCGACTCGCGGCCCGAACCCGGACCCTTGACCTCGACCTCGAGCGTGCGGACGCCATGCTCGGCGGCCTTCTTGCCCGCGTCCTCGGCCGCAACCTGCGCGGCGTACGGGGTCGACTTGCGCGAGCCCTTGAAGCCCATCATGCCAGCCGACGACCACGAGATCGCGTTGCCCTGGGCATCGGTGATCGTGATCATGGTGTTGTTGAAGCTGGCGTTCACATGAGCGACGCCTGCGGTGATGTTCTTGCGTTCGCGACGGCGAAGACGCTGCGGTTCACGTGCCATTGTTCAGCGCTCCCTTACTTCTTCTTGCCGGCGATCGGCTTCGCCTTGCCCTTGCGGGTACGGGCGTTGGTGTGGGTGCGCTGGCCACGGACGGGCAGGCCCTTGCGATGACGCAGGCCGCGATAGCAGGCCAGGTCCATCAGGCGCTTGATGTTCATCGCGGTCTCGCGACGAAGATCGCCTTCCACCGTGTAACCGGCGTCGATGGTCTCGCGGATCTGAAGGACCTCCTGGTCGCTCAGGTCCTGCACGCGACGCTCGCTGGCGATGCCCAGCTTCTCGGTGATTTCCTTGGCCTTGGTCGGGCCGATGCCGTGGATATAGGTAAGCGCGATCACTACGCGCTTGTTGGTCGGGATGTTAACACCCGCAATACGTGCCATGGAATTTATCTCCCAGCTCCACGAGAGGCTGCATGGCTGCCGGCCCCCCATCTCATCGCGTTGATCCGAGACGCACGATAGACGGCATGCGCGCGAGGCACAGCCGGACGACCGGGGTATCGGAAGAAGCGCGACATATGCAGCTGCGTCGACGCTGTCAAGCATCGAGCAGCAAGGTCGCCGTGATGCGCGTGATATATACCTTTACCGAAGGGGTGCCAAGCGTGGCGTGAGATCGCTTCCGGTGTCGCGACTCGCAGTGCCATGTCTGGACCGCCCCGCTGTCCGTGCCGAGTCGCGGCAGAACGCAATGTGGCCGACGGGAGGGGCGTCCCGCCGGCCACGATCTCCCGAGGGCAGGGAGGGAGACGAGAAGAAGGGGGTCCTTCCCGTCGCGGACCGGCTGGCCGGTCCGTTGCGCCCGCTCTACGGGATCGCGCCGCCATGGAGGGTGACCGCCACATGAACTTTTGGTCATGATCCGCTGTCCTACCGGCCCGAGCGGCGCGGCTGCAGAAACGCAGAAAGGCCGCTCGTCGGTCGAGCAGCCTTTCCTTTGTCTCCGAAGCTGGTCGGCGGCGGCGGCTTCGTCAGGCCTTGCCGTCGAGAATCGCCTCGATCTGCGCGGTCACGACCGCGATGTCGGCCATGCCGTCGACGCGGTGGACCAGGCCCCGCGCCTCGTAGATCGGCAGGATCGGCGCGGTCTTGGCGCGATACTCGACCATCCGCGTGCGGACGGTCTCGGCATTGTCGTCGGGACGGCGCTTGAACTCATGATTGCCGCACACGTCGCAAATGCCCTCGACCTTGGGCTGCTTGAACACGTCATGATAGCCGGCGCCGCATTTGGCGCAGGTGAAGCGGCCGGTGATGCGCTCGACCAGCGCCTCCTCGTCGACTGCCAGCTCGATCACATAATCGAGCTTGCGGTCCCGCTCGGCGAGCAGCGCATCGAGCGATTCGGCCTGTGCCGCGGTGCGCGGATACCCGTCGAAGATCGCTCCGGCCTGGGTGTCAGGCTGGTCCAGCCGCTCACCGATGATGCCCGAGACGATCTCGTCGGAAACGAGCTCGCCCGCCTCCATCACGGCCTTGGCCTTCAACCCGACCGGCGTGCCGGCCTTCACGGCCGCGCGAAGCATGTCGCCGGTCGACAGCTGAACCATGCCGCGATCGGACTCGAGCCGGCTCGCCTGGGTGCCCTTGCCCGCCCCCGGGGGCCCCAGCAGGATGATGTTCAACACAACTCTCCCCTTACGTCGGCGCACCTCAGCGCTGACGGCCCTTCAGCTTCGCCTTCTTGATCAGATCGCCATACTGGTGCGCCAGCAGGTGCGACTGGATCTGCGTTACCGTGTCCATCGTTACGTTGACCACGATCAGAAGGCTAGTGCCGCCCATCAGGAAGCTGATCCCCGCCGATGCCGTGATATATTCGGGCACCAGGCAGATGAAGGTCAGATAGGCCGCACCGATCACGGTGATCCGGGTCAGGACGTAATCGAAATAGGCCTCGGTGTTCTTGCCCGGACGGATGCCGGGGATGAAACCGCCGTGGCGCTTCAGATTGTCCGCCGTCTCCTCGGGATTGAACACCACTGCGGTGTAGAAGAACGAGAAGAAGATGATGCCGAGGCCATAGAGCGCCATGTAGATCGGCGAGCCATGACGCAGATAGGTGTTCAGGAACACCAGCGTCTCGCCCCACCACCCCTCGGTCGTCTGCGCCTGGCCGGCGAACTGGCTGATCGTCAGCGGCAGCAGCAGCAGCGAGGAGGCGAAGATCGGCGGGATCACGCCGGCGGTGTTGAGCTTGAGCGGCAGGTGGCTGCGCTCGGCCTGCACACCGCGCGCCGTCTGGCGCTTCGGATACTGGATCAGGATCCGGCGCTGCGCCCGCTCCATGAAGCAGATGAACAGCACCAGTGCGGCAATGCCGATCAGGATGACGAACAGGTACAGGCCGTTCATCGAGCCGGTGCGGACCTGCTCGAACATCTGCAGCACGGTGGCAGGCAGTCGGGCGACGATGCCCGCCATGATGATCAGCGAGATGCCGTTGCCGATGCCGCGGCTGGTGATCTGCTCACCCAGCCACATCAGGAACAGCGTGCCGCCGATCAGCGAGATGACTGCGCCGATCCGGAACATATAGCCCGGCTCGATCACCGGGGAGACCCCGCCGGCGACCGCATGCTCGAGGCCGGTGGCGATGAACCAGCCCTGGACCGCGGTCAGCGCGACCGTGCCGTAACGTGTATATTGGTTCAGCCGCTTGCGGCCGCTCTCGCCTTCCTTCTTGATCGCGGCCAGCGTCGGCGACAGCGAGGTCGCGAGCTGAACGACGATCGAGGCGGTGATGTAGGGCATGACGCCCAGCGCGACGATCGAGGCGCGGTTGAGCGCGCCGCCGGTGAAGCTGTTGAAGAAATCGAGGACGCCGCCCTGGACCTGGTTGGTCAGGACGCCGAGCTGGGTTGCGTCGATGCCCGGAATCGGGACGTAGCTCAGCAGCCGGAACACGATCAGCGCGCCGATGGTGAACCACAGGCGCTTTTTCAGGTCGGTGGCCTTGCTGAACTTGGCCAGGCTTATGCTGGATGCGAGTTGGTCGGCTGCGGATGCCATGAGTTCTCAAGTCCCGGAAACAAAAACGGCGGTCGAGCGTTTGCCGCCCCCCGCCGCTCATATAGGTTGTCCTGCGTCGAGGACAATCTGATCCCAGCCCCGAACGGCCCGAAGCTGGGCCCCGGCCCGAAGGCCGGGGTCAGCAGGTTATGCCTTTGCGGCCTTCTTGGCGGCCAGGGTCTGGCCCTTCTTGGCCTTGGCCTTCTCGGCCGCCGGAACGATCTCCGGGATCGTCACCGAACCACCGGCCTTCTCGACCGCCTCGATCGCGCTCTTCGACGCGCCGGCGACGGTGAAGCTCAGCTTCGCGCTCAGCTCGCCCTTGCCGAGCAGACGCACGCCGTCCTTGCCGCCGCGTGCCAGGCCGGCGGCCTTCAGCGCTGCGTGGTCGATGTCGCTGCCGGTCAGCTTGCCCGAGTCGATCGCCTTCTGGATCGCGCCCAGGTTCACCTCGGCATAATCCTTGGCGAAGATGTTGTTGAAGCCACGCTTCGGGATGCGCATGTGGAGCGGCATCTGACCGCCCTCGAAGCCCTTGATCGAGACGCCGCTGCGGCTCTTCTGGCCCTTCTGACCGCGACCCGCGGTCTTGCCCACGCCGGAACCGATGCCGCGGCCCACGCGCACGCGGCTCTTGCGGGCGCCATTATTGTCGGTGAGGTCGTTCAGCTTCATGATATGCACTCGCTTTCGCTTTTGTCGCGCTGGAGAAATCGGAAGGGGGGCCGATAGCCCCCCTTCGCTTGTTTGTCACCCGGATTCGGGTAGCTGATCGAGTCGACCGGGCCTTAGCCCAGCACCTCGACCATGTGCTGCACCTTGCGGATCATGCCGCGAACCTCGGGGGTATCCTCGAGCTCCGACACCCGGTGCATCTTGTTGAGGCCCAGGCCGATCAGCGTTGCGCGCTGATCGCTGGTGCGGCGGATCGGCGAACCGGTCTGCTTGATCTTGATCTTCGCCATGTCGATTACTCCGCGATCGCGGCCGCATCCGCCTCGGCGGTCTGCGACCCACCGCGGCCGAGCAGGTCGGCGATCTTCTTGCCGCGCCGCTGGGCGACCGACTTCGGCGAAGTCTGGTCACGCAGCGCCTCGAAAGTGGCGCGGATCATGTTGTACGGGTTGGACGTGCCGACCGACTTGGTCACGACGTCGGCAACGCCCAGGCTCTCGAAGACGGCGCGCATCGGGCCGCCTGCGATGATGCCGGTGCCCTGCGGCGCCGAACGGAGGGTCACCTTGCCCGCACCGAAATGGCCATTGCCATCGTGATGCAGGGTGCGGCCTTCCTTGAGCGGGATGCGGACCATGGTCTTCTTGGCAGCGGCGGTCGCCTTCGAGATGGCTTCCGGCACTTCGCGCGCCTTGCCATGACCGAAGCCGACACGGCCCTTGCCGTCGCCCACGACGACCAGCGCCGCGAAGCCGAAGCGCTTGCCGCCCTTCACCGTCTTCGAGACGCGGTTGATGTGAACCAGCTTCTCGATCAGCTCTTCGCCACCGTCCTCGGCGTTGCGGCGATCGTCGCGACGACCACGATTGCCGTCACGGCCGCCACGGCCGGGGCCCCGATCGTTACCACCACGGCCACGGCCACGGCCACGAGCCTGCTCCTGGCCGGCGTCCTGCGCCTCGACGGCGCCCTCGGCGGGTGCCTGATTGATTTCGTCGGCCATTCTTAGAACTCCAATCCGCTTTCACGCGCGGCTTCCGCCAGCGCCTTGACGCGACCGTGGAACAGGAAGCCACCGCGATCGAACACGACCTGGGTGACGCCGGCCTGCTTGGCGGCTTCCGCCACGCGTTTGCCGACTTCCTGAGCCGCTGCGATCGTCGCGCCGGTCGAGCCCTTGGCGCCCTTGTCGATGGTCGAGGCAGACGCGACGGTCTTGCCTTCGGCGTCGTCGATCACCTGGGCATAGATGTGCTTGCCCGAACGATGCACCGAGAGACGCGGACGGCCACCGGCACGCGCGCGCAGCGCGGTACGGTTGCGACGGCGGCGCTTCTCGAAGAGAGAGAGACCCTTGGTCATTACTTCTTCTTCCCTTCCTTGCGGAAGATATACTCGCCGTCGTACTTGATGCCCTTGCCCTTGTAGGGCTCAGGCTTCCGCCAGCGGCGAATCTCGGCCGCGATCTGGCCGACCTTCTGCTTGTCGATACCCGAGATCTCGACCGTGGTCTGATCCGGCGTCTTAATCTCGATGCCTTCCGGCACGTCGATGTCGACATCGTGCGAATAGCCGAGCTGAAGCTTCAGCTTCTTGCCCTGCGAGCTCGCGCGGTAACCGACGCCGGAGATCAGCAGCTTCTTGGTGAAGCCGTCGGTCACACCGGTGACCAGGTTCTGAACCAGCGTGCGCTGCATGCCCCAAAAGGCACGGGCGCGCTTGGAGTCGTTGGCCGGCTTCACCGAAATGCCGCCGTCCTGGACCTCGTAGCTGATGTCTTCGGCCAGCTGCAGCGACAGGGTGCCCTTGGGGCCCTTCACGCTCAGCACGCCGTCAGCGATGTTCGCGGTCACGCCCGACGGGACGGTGACTGCCTTCTTGCCGATGCGGCTCATCAGAAGACCTCCGCAAGCACTTCGCCGCCGACATTCTGCTCGCGTGCTTCCGCATCCGAGAGAACGCCCTTCGGCGTCGAGACGATGGTGATGCCGAGGCCGTTGCGGACGCGCGGGAGTTCCTGCGAGCCCGAATAGACACGGCGGCCGGGCTTCGAGACGCGAGCGACGTGCTGGATCGCCGGCTGGCCCTCGAAATACTTCAGTTCGATGCGGATGCCGGCCGCGGGGCCCATCTGCTCGTCGCTGTAGCCACGGATATAGCCTTCACGCTGAAGCACGTCGAGCACACGGGCACGAAGCTTCGACGCCGGCGTCAGGACGCTGTCCTTGCGGGCGCGCTGGCCGTTGCGGATGCGGGTGAGCATATCACCCAGGGGATCGGTCAATGCCATGCTTCGTGATCCTTACCAGCTCGACTTGGTGACGCCGGGGATCAGGCCCTTGTTGGCCAGATCGCGGAGCATCACGCGAGCGAGACGGAACTTGCGGTAATAGGCGCGCGGGCGGCCAGTCAGCTCGCACCGGTTGCGAATGCGGGTCGGGTTGCCGTTGCGCGGCACCTCAGCCATCTTCAGGCGCGCGATCAGACGCTCGGTCTCATCGAGCGACTGGTCCTTCGCCATCGCCTTCAGCTTCGCATAACGGCCGGCATACTTCTTCACCAGCTTCTTGCGACGCTCATTCTTGTTGATCGAACTCAGTTTCGCCATGACTTAAGTTCTCTTTCCCTTACGCTGCCTGGGCCTGGTCGGCCTGCTGCCCGATGAACGGGAAGCCGAAAAGACGGAGAAGCTCACGGGCTTCATCGTCGGTCTTCGCAGTGGTGGTCACGATGATGTCCATGCCGCGCACCTTGTCGATGCGGTCATAGTTGATCTCGGGGAACACGATCTGCTCGCGGATGCCCATGGCATAGTTGCCACGGCCGTCGAACGAGTTCGCATTCAGGCCACGGAAGTCGCGGATGCGGGGCATCGCGATCGTCACGAGGCGATCGAGAAACTCGAACATGCGCTCACGGCGGAGCGTCACCTTGCAACCGATCGGCATGCCTTCACGCAGCTTGAACTGCGCGATCGACTTCTTCGCCTTGGTGACGACCGGCTTCTGACCGGCAATCAGCTCCATCTCGGCTGCGGCCTGTTCGACCTTCTTCTTGTCCTGGGTGGCCTCGCCGACGCCCATGTTCAGGACGATCTTCGAGATCTTCGGGACTTCCATGACGTTCTTGTAACCGAACTTCTCGGTCATCGCCTTCGCGATGGTCTCGTCATAGAGCTTGCGCATGCGCGGGGTGTAAGCGTCAGCCATTGATGACCTCCCCGGTCTTGACCGCAACACGGACCTTCTTGCCGTCGCGGATTTCGAAACGAACGCGCGTCGCCTTGCCGTCTGCGGTCACGTGAGCGACCTTCGAAACCGGCATCGGCGCGGGAGCGCGCTTGATGCCGCCCTGCGGGTCGCCCTGGCTCGGCTTGGTGTGACGAGCATGGACGTTGATGCCGTCGACGACGACCTTGCCGTCCTTGGGCAGCGACTGGATGACGTCGCCGGTGCGGCCCTTGTCCTTACCGGACAGGACGATCACGCGGTCACCCTTCTTGATCTTGGCGGCAGCCATTACAGCACCTCCGGCGCGAGCGAAATGATCTTCATATATCCCTTCGAGCGCAGCTCGCGGACGACCGGGCCGAAGATACGGGTGCCGATCGGCTCCTCGTTCTTGTTGACCAGCACCGCGGCATTGCCGTCGAAGCGGATCACCGAGCCATCGGCGCGGCGAATGTCCTTCGCGGTACGCACGATCACGGCACGGTGGACGTCGCCCTTCTTAACGCGACCGCGCGGCTGTGCTTCCTTGACGCTGACGACGATCACGTCGCCAACGCCGGCCGTGCGACGCTTAGAGCCGCCCAGCACCTTGATGCACTGCACCCGCTTCGCGCCGCTGTTGTCTGCGACGTCGAGATTGGACTGCATCTGGATCATCGATCCGGTTCCTTCTCGTTTGGCCTGCCGGGACGCGCCCGGTGGTTCCAGTTAAAGTGTCAGGCTTCGGTCGACTTGGCGGGGGTCGCGTGGGTGTTCACCCGCTCGACGACCGTCCAGGTCTTCAGCTTCGAGATCGGCTTGGTCTCTTCGATCCGGACCGTCTCGCCAGCCTTGTATTCATTCGCCTCGTCATGGGCGTGGTACTTCTTCGAGCGGCGAATGATCTTGCCGTAGAGCGGGTGCTTGACCTTACGCTCCACCAGCACGACCACGGTCTTGTCGCCCTTGTCGGAAACCACGTTCCCGGTCAGCACGCGCTTCGGCATGGTTTCGTCCTCTTACTTGGCAGACGAGCGCGAGCGCTCGTTCTGCAGCGTCTTGATACGGGCGATGTCCTTGCGGACCTCCTTCACGCGCGACGGCTTCTCGAGCTGGCTCGTGGCAGCCTGGAAGCGCAGGTTGAATGCCTCGCGCTTCAGGTTGCCGAGCTCGTCGGAGAGCTGGTCGTCGGACTTTGCCCGAAGATCGGTTGCCTTGGTCATCTTATCAGCCCTCCAGGTGCGACGTGTCGCCGAGGCGGGCCACGACCTTGGTACGAATCGGCAGCTTCATCGCGGCGCGCTCGAACGCTTCCGCTGCGAGCGGGCCGGGAACGCCGTCCAGCTCGAACAGGATGCGGCCCGGCTTGACGCGTGCCACCCAGAATTCCGGCGAGCCCTTGCCCGAGCCCATGCGGACTTCGGCCGGCTTCGACGACACCGGCACGTCCGGGAAGATGCGGATCCACAAACGCCCCTGGCGCTTGATGTGACGCGTGATCGCGCGGCGAGCCGCCTCGATCTGACGCGCGGTGATCCGCTCCGGCTCCATTGCCTTCAGGCCATAGGCGCCGAAGTTGAGCGTCGCGCCACCCTTGGCGTCGCCATGGATGCGGCCCTTGAAGGCCTTGCGGAACTTGGTGCGCTTCGGTTGCAGCATTGTCTCTAGTCCTTAGCGACGGTCGTCGCGCGCGGGGCGCACGCCGGAGGTCTGAGCCTCCATGTTCAGACGGTCCTGCGCCATCGGATCGTGACCCAGGATCTCACCCTTGAAGATCCAGACCTTCACGCCGCACACGCCGTAAGCGGTGTGGGCCTGGGCCTCGGCATGATCGATGTTGGCGCGCAGCGTGTGCAGCGGCACGCGGCCTTCGCGATACCATTCGGACCGGGCGATCTCGGCACCGCCGAGACGGCCGCCGCAGTTGATCCGGATGCCTTCGGCGCCCAGGCGCATCGCCGACTGGACCGCACGCTTCATGGCGCGGCGGAAGGCGATACGACGCTCGAGCTGCTCGGCAATGCCCTGCGCGACGAGCTTGGCGTCGACCTCGGGCTTGCGGATCTCGACGATGTTCAGCGACACGTCCGACGAGGTCATCTCGCCCAGCTTCTTGCGAAGCTTCTCGATGTCCGCGCCCTTCTTGCCGATGATGACGCCCGGACGGGCGGCATAGATCGAGATGCGGCACAGCTTGGCCGGACGCTCGATCACGACCTTCGAGATCGCGGCCTGCGGCAGCGTCTTGAGGATGTACTGGCGGATCTTCAGATCCTCGACGAGGAGACGGCCGTAATCGGCGCCCTCGGCGAACCAGCGGCTGTCCCAGGTCCGGTTGATCTGGAGACGCAGACCGATCGGGTTGCTCTTGTGACCCATCTTAAGCCTCTTCTTCCTGCTCGCGGACGACGATGCGAAGGCGCGAGAACGGCTTCAGGATGCGGGTGGACTTGCCACGGCCGCGGGTCGCGAAGCGCTTCATCGTGATCGACTTGCCGACCGAAGCCTCGGCAACGACGAGTGCGTCGACGTCGAGGTTATGATTGTTTTCCGCATTGGCGATCGCCGAGGCGAGAACCTTGCGGGCGTCGACCGCCATCGCCTTCTTCGAGAAAGCGAGGATGTTCATCGCATCGCCAACCTTGCGGCCGCGGATCAGGCCCGCAACCAGGTTGAGCTTCTGCGCGGAGCCGCGGATCTGCGTGGCCACGGCCAGCGCTTCATTGTCGCCAACGCGACGCGGAGCTGCCTGCTTGGACATCAGCGCTTACCCTTCTTGTCGGCTGCGTGGCCCGGGAAGAAGCGGGTGGGAGCGAACTCGCCCAGCTTCATGCCGACCATGTCCTCGTTGACCGAGACCGGCACGAACTTGCGGCCATTATAGACGCTGAAGGTCAGGCCGACGAAGTCGGGCAGGATCGTCGAGCGGCGCGACCAGGTCTTGATCGGCGCACGCGCGTTGGTCTCCTGCGCGGTCTGCGCCTTCTTCAGGAGGTGGAGGTCCACGAACGGACCCTTCCAGACGGAACGAGCCATGAGCGGTTAGCCCTTCTTCTTGGCGTGACGCGAACGGATGATCATCTTGTCCGTCGCCTTGTTGTGGCGGGTGCGCGCACCCTTGGTCGGCTTGCCCCACGGGGTGACCGGGTGACGGCCGCCCGAGGTACGGCCTTCGCCGCCGCCGTGCGGGTGGTCGACCGGGTTCTTCGCGACACCACGGGTCAGCGGGCGGATGCCCTTCCAGCGGTTGCGACCGGCCTTGCCCAGGTTCTGGTTCTGGTTGTCCGGGTTGGACACCGCACCGACCGTGCCCATGCAGGCTGCGTGGATGTAGCGCTGCTCACCCGAATTCAGGCGAACGATGACCATGCCGCGATCACGACCGACGACCTGCACATAGGTGCCTGCCGAACGTGCGATCTGACCGCCCTTGCCCGGCTTCATCTCCACATTGTGGACGATGGTGCCGACCGGCATCTGGCCCAGTTCCATGGCGTTGCCCGGCTTCACGTCGGTCTTCTTGCCCGCGATCACCTTATCGCCGACGCCGAGGCGCTGCGGTGCGATGATGTAGGCGACGCGATCCTTGCCCGCTTCGTCGGCACCATAGTTCACCAGGGCGATGAAGGCGGTGCGGTTGGGATCATATTCGATGCGCTCGACCGTGCCTTCGACGTCCCACAGGCGACGCTTGAAGTCGATGATGCGATAGCGCTGCTTGTGACCGCCCGCGATACCGCGCGAGGTCACGTGACCCTTGTTGTTACGGCCGCCGGTCTTGTTCTTGCCTTCGGTCAGCGCCTTGACGGGGCGACCCTTGTACAGGCTGGAGCGATCGATCAGGATCAGTCCACGGACGCCAGGCGACGTCGGATTATAGTTCTTGAGTGCCATTGCCTCAGATCCCCGTCGTCACGTCGATCTGATCGCCTTCGGCGAGCGTCACGATCGCTTTCTTGATGTCAGACCGGGTGTAGGGCTTGCCCTTCCACTTCTTGGTCTTGCCCTTCTGGACGATCGTGTTCACGCCCAGCACCTTGACCGAGAAGAGCGCCTCGACGGCAGCCTTGATCTCGGGCTTGGTGGCGTCGCCGGCAACCTTGAACACAACTGCGTTGTGCTCGGAGACGAGCGTCGACTTCTCGGTGATGTGCGGCGCGACGATCACGTCATAATGACGGTTGTCGACGGCCTGCGTCTGCTTCTTAGCCATTGAAGCGCGCCTCCAGCTTCTCGACGGCAGCGCGGGTCAGGACCAGCGTGTCGTGCTTCAGGATGTCGTAGACGTTGGCGCCCAGCGCGGGCAGCACGTCGACGTAGGGCAGGTTGCGGGCAGCGAGCGCGAAACCGTTCTCGACGGTCTCGCCGTCGATCACCAGCGCCGACTTGCCGAAGCCCAGCTTTTCGAACTGACCCTTGAGCGACTTGGTCTTCTCGCCGGTCAGCGTGTCGAGGACGATCAGCGAACCCGCCTTGGCGTGGCTCGACAGCGCCATCTTCAGGCCCAGCGCGCGGATCTTCTTGTTCAGCGACGGATTGAAGTCGCGAACGCGAGCGCCGTGCGCCTTACCACCGCCGATGAACACCGGAGCGCGGCGATCGCCGTGACGGGCGGTGCCGCCGCCCTTCTGGCGACCGAACTTCTTGCCGGTGCGGGCAACGTCCGAACGCTCACGCGTACCGCGAGCGGTCGCACGGCGCTTTTCCAGCTGCCAGGTGACGACGCGGTGCAGAATGTCGGCGCGGGGCTCGAGGCCGAAAATCTCGTCCTTGAGCTCGATGTCGCCGCCTGCGTTGGCGTCGAGGGTCTGTACCTTGACCTTCACGTTCAGCCCTCCTGGCCGTCGGTCGCTTCCGGAGCCGCAGTCTCTTCAGACGGCGTCTCGGCGGGAGCGGTGTCGTTGTTGTTCGCGACCTGCTTCAGGCCGGCGGGGAACGGCGCGTCGGCCGGGCGGTCGATCTTCACCGCGTCCTTGACGAACAGCCAGCCACCCTTCGAGCCGGGCACCGAGCCCTTCACGAAGATCAGGCCGCGCTCGACGTCGGTGCCGACGATCTCGAGATTCTGCTGGGTGCGATACTTGTCACCCATGTGACCGGCCATCTTCTTGTTCTTGAAGACCTTGCCGGGATCCTGGCGCTGACCGGTCGAACCGAGCGAGCGGTGCGAGACCGAGACGCCGTGCGTCGCGCGCAGACCGCCGAAGCCCCAACGCTTCATGCCGCCCTGGAAACCCTTACCCTGGGTACGACCCTGGATGTCGACGAACTGGCCGGCGACATAATGGTCGGCCGAAATCTCGGCGCCCACGTCGAGCAGACCGTCGTCGTTCACGCGGAATTCCGCGAGGATCGCCTTGGGCTCCACTTCGGCCTTGCCGAACTGGCCGCGCTGCGGCTTGGCGACATTCTTGACCTTGGCGGTGCCGGCGCCCAGCTGAAGCGCGACATAGCCGTCGCGATCCGCGGTACGCTGGCCGACGACCTGCAGGCCTTCGAGCGAAAGAACGGTGACCGGCACGTGGCGGCCATCATCCTTGAACAGTCGGGTCATCCCCAGTTTCTTAACGATCACGCCAGTGCGCATGACCAAGCACTCCTATACAGAGGCCCCCACGAGACGATTCCCGCAGGGGCGTGCTCCAGCCCGAAAATGATGCATGCCCCGTCCCGGGCTGGTGCCCCCGCCGAAGCGGGAACGTGACGGGGGACGCAGGCCCGGGTCAGGTCGAAACCTGCCCGGCGGTATCCCTATCGTGTCGAGGTCTTACCCTCCGGCGCCTTGCGTTGGACCTGTATCGGTCCGGTCGAGGCACCTGCCCTCACCCTTGCGGGGAGCGCGAATCTCTAGTGGAAGCGGCGCATTACGCCAGCTTGATCTCCACGTCAACGCCGGCGGCGAGGTCCAGCTTCATCAGCGCGTCGACCGTCTGCGGGGTCGGCTGAACGATGTCCAGCATGCGCTTGTAGGTGCGGGTCTCGAACTGCTCGCGCGACTTCTTGTCGATGTGCGGGCCGCGGTTGACGGTGAACTTGTCGATGTGGGTCGGCAAGGGGATCGGACCACGGATGAGCGCGCCGGTGCGGCGGGCGGTGTCAGCGATGTCGCCGGCAGCCTGGTCGAGCACTCGGTGATCGAACGCTTTCAGGCGAATGCGGATATTCTGCGTTTCCATGGGTCCTGCCAATGCGAAAGAGCGGGCCTCGTTGTCACGAGACTCTTGCTGTTCAAATACTCAACGGAGGCGGGCCAATGCCCGATTCTCCAACAAAAAGCAACCGCCCGGCGATCCTTTTCAGGACCGCCGGGCGGCTGTCATTCTAGCTTACTTGTCGATCGTCGCGACGACGCCGGCGCCGACGGTACGGCCGCCCTCGCGGATCGTGAAGCGCTGACCGATGTCCATGGCGATCGGTGCGATGAGCTTCACGCCCAGCGGCACGTTGTCGCCCGGCATCACCATCTCGGTGCCTTCCGGCAGCTCGATCGTGCCGGTGACGTCCGTGGTGCGGAAGTAGAACTGCGGACGATAGTTGGCGAAGAACGGCGTGTGACGGCCACCCTCGTCCTTCGACAGCACGTACACTTCCGACTGGAAGTCGGTGTGCGGCTTGATCGAACCCGGCTTGGCCAGAACCTGGCCACGCTCGACTTCGTCACGGCCGACGCCGCGGATCAGCGCGCCGATGTTGTCGCCTGCCTGACCCTGGTCGAGCAGCTTGCGGAACATTTCGACGCCGGTCACGGTGGTCTTGCGGACGGTCGGCTGGATGCCGACGATCTCGACTTCCTCGCCAACCTTGACGATGCCGGTCTCGACGCGGCCGGTCACGACGGTGCCGCGGCCCGAGATCGAGAACACGTCTTCGATCGGCATCATGAACGGCTTGTCCAGCGGACGCTCCGGCTGCGGGATCGACTCGTCGACCGCTGCCATCAGCGCCAGGATCGCTTCCTTGCCGAGCTTCGCGTCCGAACCCGACAGGGCGGCGGTCGCCGAGCCACGGATGATCGGAATGTTGTCGCCGTCGAATTCACGCTTCGACAGCTCTTCGCGGATCTCCATCTCGACGAGCTCGAGGATTTCCTCGTCCTCGACCAGGTCGACCTTGTTCAGGAAGACGACCATCGTCGGCACGCCGACCTGACGCGCGAGCAGGATGTGCTCCTTGGTCTGGGGCATCGGGCCGTCGGTGGCGGCGACCACCAGGATCGCGCCGTCCATCTGGGCTGCGCCGGTGATCATGTTCTTCACATAATCGGCGTGGCCCGGGCAATCGACGTGCGCATAGTGGCGGTTCTGGGTCTCGTACTCGACGTGCGCGGTCGAGATCGTGATGCCACGCTCGCGCTCTTCCGGCGCCTTGTCGATGTTCTCGAAGTCGACCTTCTCCGACAGGCCTTCCTCGGCCAGGATCTTGGTGATCGCTGCGGTCAGCGAGGTCTTGCCGTGATCGACGTGGCCGATGGTGCCGATGTTGAGGTGCGGCTTGTTCCGCTCAAACTTTGCCTTCGCCATTGTTTTCCTACCTTCTAAGTCATTTCCGCGCCGCTGAAGGGACTCGCCGGAACGCGGCCCCATAGCGGCTGATTTCGAGTTACGCCAGCTTAGCCTTCACTTCGTCGGCCACATTCTGCGGCACTTCGTCGTAATGGCTGAACTGCATGCTGTACTGCGCGCGGCCCTGGGTGAACGAGCGGAGCTGGTTCACATAGCCGAACATGTTGGCCAGCGGGACCATCGCCTCGACCGTCTGCGCGTTGCCGCGGCTGTCGGTGCCCTGGATCTGTCCACGACGGCTGTTCATGTCGCCGATGACGTCGCCGAGATAATCCTCGGGGGTGACGACCTCGACCTTCATGATCGGCTCGAGCAGCTTGATGCCCGCCTTCTGTGCCGCTTCGCGCATTGCGCCGCGAGCACAGATTTCGAACGCCAGCGCCGACGAGTCGACGTCGTGGTACTTACCGTCGATCAGGTGCACCTCGAAGTCGATGATCGGGAAGCCGATCAGCGATCCGGTCTGCGCCGTCTCGCGGAAGCCCTTCTCGACCGACGGGATATATTCACGCGGAATATTGCCGCCCTTGATCTCGTCGAAGAACTGGAAGCCCGAACCCCGCTCGCCCGGCTTCACCTGCACCTTGACCTCGCCGAACTGGCCCGAGCCACCCGACTGCTTCTTGTGGGTGTAGGTCAGCTCGACCGGCTTCGCGAGATACTCGCGATAAGCCACCTGCGGTGCACCGACATTCGCCTCGACCTTGAACTCGCGCTTCATGCGGTCGACCAAGATCTCGAGATGGAGCTCGCCCATGCCCTTGATGATGGTCTGGCCCGACTCATGGTCGGTCGAAACGCGGAACGAGGGATCCTCGGCTGCCAGGCGGTTCAGGGCGATGCCCATCTTCTCCTGGTCGGCCTTGGTCTTCGGCTCCACCGACAGCTCGATCACGGGCTCGGGGAATTCCATACGCTCGAGGATGATCGGGTGCGCGGTATCGCACAGCGTGTCGCCGGTCGTGGTCTCCTTGAGACCCGCGATCGCGACGATGTCGCCGGCGAATGCCTCGTTGATGTCCTCACGCGAGTTCGCGTGCATCAACAGCATGCGGCCGATCTTTTCCTTCTTGTCCTTCACGGAGTTCAGGTACTGGCCCTTTTCGAGCTTGCCCGAATAGATGCGCGCAAAGGTGAGCGAGCCGACGAACGGGTCGTTCATGATCTTGAACGCGAGCAGCGACATCGGAGCATCGTCGGCCGGCGGACGCGAATCGACGGTCTCGCCGTCCAGCTTGACGCCCTGGACGTCGGGAATGTCGAGCGGGCTCGGCAGATAGTCGACGACGGCGTCGAGCAGGGGCTGCACGCCCTTGTTCTTGAACGCCGAGCCGCACAGCACCGGCACGAACGAGAAGTTCAGCGTGCCCTTGCGGATCAGCTTCTTCAGCGTCTTCGCATCAGGCTCGTTGCCCTCGAGATACGCTTCCATGACCGCGTCGTCCTGCTCGACGGCCATTTCGATCAGTTCGCTGCGCGCGGTTGCGGCTGCGTCCTGCAGGTCCTCGGGGATGTCGCGATATTCGAACTTCGCGCCCAGCGACTCGTCGAGCCAGATGATCGCACGGTTCTCGACCAGGTCGACCAGGCCCTTGAAGCCGCCCTCGATGCCGATCGGGAGATACAGCACCGCCGGACGCGCGCCCAGGCGATCCTTGATCATCTCGACGCAGCGCTCGAAGCTGGCACCGGTACGGTCCAGCTTGTTGACGAAGCACATGCGCGGAACCTTGTACTTCTCGGCCTGACGCCAGACGGTCTCCGACTGCGGCTCGACGCCGGCAACGCCGTCGAAGCACGCGACCGCACCGTCGAGCACGCGCAGCGAACGCTCGACTTCGATCGTGAAGTCGACGTGGCCCGGCGTGTCGATGATGTTGATCAGGTGCTCTTCGCCCTTGCCCTCTTCGGCGCGCCACTTGCAGGTGGTCGCCGCGGACGTGATCGTGATCCCGCGCTCCTGCTCCTGCTCCATCCAGTCCATCGTCGCCGTGCCTTCATGCACTTCGCCGATCTTGTAGGACTTGCCGGTGTAGTAAAGGATGCGCTCGGTCGTCGTCGTCTTGCCGGCGTCGATGTGCGCCATGATGCCGATATTGCGATAACGGTCGAGCGGATGGCTGCGGGCCATGATCGTGGTTCCTTAAGAATTTGGGGAGCCGCTTTGGACGGCTCCCCGATATATAGGTGGCGTTTTTACCAGCGGTAGTGGCTGAAGGCGCGGTTCGCCTCGGCCATACGATGGGTGTCTTCGCGCTTCTTCACCGCGTTGCCGCGGTTGTTCGACGCGTCGAGCAGCTCGCCCGACAGACGGGCGGCCATGGTGTTCTCGCTGCGGTTGCGGGCCGAGGCGATCAGCCAGCGAATCGCCAGCGCCTGGGCACGCTCCGGACGCACTTCAACCGGAACCTGATAGGTCGCACCGCCGACGCGGCGGCTGCGGACCTCGATGCCCGGCTTGATGTTGTTCAGCGCGTCATGGAACACGCCGATCGGCTCGCGCTTCGCGCGCTGCTCGACGGTGTCGAGCGCCGTATAGACGATGCCCTCGGCCACGGACTTCTTGCCGTCCAGCATGACCGAATTCATGAACTTCGAAAGCACCACATCCCCGAACTTGGGATCGGGCAGGATTTCCCGCTTCTCGGGACGACGACGACGAGCCATTGGCTTCTTCCTTCCTTAGTACCGAGACAGCTTACTTGGGACGCTTCGCGCCGTACTTCGAACGGCTCTGCTTGCGATCCTTGACGCCCTGCGTGTCGAGCACGCCGCGCAGCACGTGGTAGCGCACACCGGGAAGGTCGCGCACACGGCCGCCACGGATCAGGACCACCGAGTGCTCCTGAAGGTTGTGGCCTTCACCGGGGATGTAGCTGATGACTTCGCGGCTGTTGGTCAGGCGAACCTTCGCAACCTTGCGAAGTGCCGAGTTCGGCTTCTTCGGAGTCGTCGTGTAGACGCGGGTGCAAACACCACGCTTCTGCGGATTCTGTTCCATCGCAGGGACCTTCGACTTGGTCTTCTGCGGTTCGCGGCCCTTGCGGACCAACTGGTTAATCGTCGGCATGAAGCCCTTCACCTTTCAGACGGTTACTTTGCTGGAGCCCAGAAACATAAAGAATACGAAAAGGCCCCGATGGTCTTGCGACCCCCCGGGCCATTGCGTCTCCAGCAACGTTCAGCTCAAAGCGTCTCGACAAGCCAAGCCGGAATCGGCCGCTTCTCGGGACGCGGCGCCTATAACCGTGGGCGTCGCACGGGTCAATGGGCCGACACCATCCTGACGGGACCAATGGTTGACAGCCCGCGCCGGGCAGCAGAGCATCGGCGCGATCGGATCTTTTGGGGGAAATTCCGTGACATCGACTCGATTCGGCGTCGCCGCGCTGGCAGCGTCCTGGTGCGCGCTCGCCGGCCTGACGGCCCCGCCCGAGCCGGCCCCGCCAGCGGCAATGGCCCCTGCCCCATCAGGCACGCCACGCGACTTGGTCGGCCAGGTGGCTCCGGAATTCACCCTGCTGACCTATTCGCGCAAGTCGATTACCCTGTCGAGCCTGCGCGGGCAGGTCGTCGTGCTCAATTACCGGGCGACATGGTGTGTGCCGTGCCGAACCGAGATCCCGATGCTCGACACCTATTTCCGCAGACACAGCGATCGCGGGCTCAGGATATTCGCCATCACCACCGAGGATTCGGTGCCCGCCTACAAGCTGCGCGACCTGTCCAGGGAGCTCGCCTTCCCGCTGGTCCTGAAGATGCGCGGACGCCATTACCTGCCGACCGACGGCCTGCCGACCAATTTCGTGATCGATCGCAAGGGCGTGCTCCGCTACGCGAAGGCGGGCGCCTTCACCTATGAGGAGTTCGATGCGCTGATCCGCCCGATGCTCGACGAGCCGGCCTGAGCGCGTCGCACATCGAATCGAAAGATTTCGACTCTAGCATCGCCGCGCAGGGGCAGTCGGTCCCGGCCGGCTGCCGCCCGGTCCTGCGATATGGCAAGGCGGATGCGGGACCGATTCCGGGGAAATGGGGGATCTAACATGTTCATCAGCAGCAAGGGACGCGACGATCGCGCCGCGGGGTCATCGATCGCGACCTTCCAGAGCTCCGGGTCTAAACGAGGCATGTTCTCGGTCATCGGCCCGGACGTCACGCTGGCCGGCAATATCTCTGCGATCGCCGATCTCCATATCGACGGCCGGATCGAAGGCGACGTGACGTGCGGCACGCTGGCCCAAGGCGCCGACAGTAGCATCCTGGGCAGCGTGACTGCCCAAACTGCTCGGCTTGCCGGAACCGTCGAGGGCACGGTGCGCGTGAAGCAGCTCACGGTCGAGCGCAGCGCGCGGATCGTCGGCGACGTCGAATATGAGACCATCACGATCGAGCTGGGCGGCCAGATCGACGGACGGATCGGCCGCGTCACCGAGCTGACTGCTCAGCCCGCGGTCGCCACGGTCGCCACGCTGATTCGCCCCGCCGACGCGGACGAAAGCGAGAAGGCAGCCTGATCGACTGCCAAAGGCGATAGCGGCGCGACCCCGAAGGGCCACGCCGCTATCGGACGATCACATCGCCTGCAGCCGCTCCAGGTGCGACTTGACCACCGACTGGGTGCTCGAGGCGAAGTCGCGCAGCGTCGCCGAGTCGCCGGCCTCGGCATAGGCCTGCATCGCGGCGAGCGCCTTCTGGTGCGCCGCGGTCTGCTGTTCGCGGTACAGCCGGTCGAACTCGGCACCGGTGGCGCCGCGCAGCGCCTCGAGATTGGCCGTCTGCTCGGCATCCAGCTTCGGTGCCGGCGTCAGCGCGGGGCTTGCCTTGCCCGCGGCGGTCTTCAACGCCTCGGTCGAGCGGGTGTGGTGATCGACCATCATCTTGCCGAAGTCCTTGAGCGCCTGGCTGGTCGCCTTCTGCTGCGCCAGCTTGCCCGATTCGATCTCGAACATGTTGCTGGACGCCGCGGTGTCGGCGAATTGCTGCGGTGTCATCGCCGGCGTGGCGATCGTGGTGTTCACCGTTCCGTTGTCGGTGTCGCTGCTGATCTCGGTCACGGCGGCGCCGTTATTGACGACGCTGGTATCGACGTCGGTATTGCCATTGCATGCCGCAAGCAGGGCAAGCGCAGGAAGCGTCAGGGAAAACAATGCGGTGCGAGTCATGGCCGTCTCCTTCGGCGGCCTCCAACGTCACCGACGTCAGCGCGTTCCATCGGCGAAAAACGACGGGTTTGCATAGCCTTGGAGCACACCAGGCCGTGGACGTCGGCGCCCTATCGGCGTAGCCCGCTACGCATGACTTCCCGACAGGAGAGAAGCTGTCATGCCCGGATGGACATTGCCGATGGAGGGAGGCTGCCGCTGCGGCAGGCTGCGATTCCGGATCAGCGCGGCACCGATCCTGACGATGGCGTGCCATTGCACCGGCTGCCAGCACATGTCGGCCAGCGCCTTCTCGACCAGCATCGCCGTGCCGAGCGACCGGTTCGAGATCCTATCCGGCGAGCCGGTGATCGGCGGCCTGCACGGCGAGATGTTGCGCCATCACCATTGCGATTGGTGCAAGAGCTGGGTCTTCACCCGGATCATCCCCGAACCCGGCTTCACCAATGTCCGCGCAACGCTGCTGGACGATCCGAGCTGGTACGCGCCGTTCATCGAGACCTATCGCAGCGAGGCCCTGCCCTGGGCGACGACGCCTGCGGAGTACAGCTATGACAGATTTCCAGAGATGGCCGACTATGGCCGGCTGATCGAGGCGTTCGCCGCCCGGGCCACCGCGGACGGCTGACCCGCATGCAAAACCCCTCCCGTTGCCGGGAGGGGTCGCAGGGTTCGTTTGCCCGGCCGGACCTGCCGGCCGCGAGGATCACATGTGCAGCACGCGTCCGAACGCCGCCAGCACGCCTTCGTGCATCGTTTCACTGATCGTGGGATGCGGGAACACCGTCTCCATCAGCTCTGCCTCGGTCAGCTCGCCGGTCTTGGCGATGGTATAGCCCTGGATCATCTCGGTGACCTCGGCGCCGATCATGTGTGCGCCCAGCAGCTCGCCCGTCTTCGCGTCGAACACCGTCTTCACGAAGCCCTCGGGCTCGCCCAGCGCGATCGCCTTGCCGTTGCCGATGAACGGGAAGGTACCCGCCTTCACCTCATAGCCGGCTTCCTTCGCCTTCTCCTCGGTCAGGCCGACGCTGGCGATCTGGGGGTGGCAATAGGTGCAGCCCGGGATGTTGCGCGGGTCCATCGCATGCGGATGCTTGCCGGCGATCGCCTCGACCGCGATCACGCCCTCATGGCTCGCCTTGTGCGCCAGCCAGGGCGGCGCGGTCACGTCGCCGATCGCGTACAGCCCGTCGACATTGGTGCGGCAGGCACCATCGGTGACGATATGGCCGCGCTCGGTCTTCACGCCCAGCGTCTCCAGGCCGATATTCTCGGTGTTCGGGACGATGCCGATGGCGACAATGACGTGGCTGAACTCCTCGGTCGTGACCTTGCCGTCCTTGCCCTTGATCGATGCCTTCACGCCATTGGCGCCGACGTCCAGCCTCTCGACGCCGGTCGAGGTCAGGATCGTCATGCCCTGCTTCTTGAACGCCTTTTCGAGGTGGGCGGAGACGTCCTTGTCCTCCACCGGCACGATCCGGTCGAGCATCTCGACGATCGTCACCTTCGCGCCCATGTCGTTGTAGAAGCTGGCGAACTCGACGCCGATCGCGCCCGATCCGATGACCAGCAGCTTGGTCGGCATCTCGCTGGGCGTCATCGCGTGACGATAGGTCCAGATGCGCTTGCCGTCGGCCTTGGCGAAGGGAAGGTCGCGGGCGCGCGCGCCGGTGGCGACGATGATGTTCTTCGCGCTCAGCTCCGTCGTCTTGCCGTCCTGCGCGGTGACGGTCAGCTTGCCCTTCCCCGTCAGCGTGCCGGTGCCCATGTGCACCGCGATCTTGTTCTTCTTCATCAGGTGTGTGACGCCCTGATTCAGCTGCTTGGCGACGCCGCGCGAGCGCTTCACCACCGCATCCAGATCGGCGCTGATCGCGTCGGCGACCAGCCCGTAATCCTTGGCATGCTGCATATAGTGATAGATCTCGGCCGACCGCAGCAGCGCCTTGGTCGGGATGCAGCCCCAGTTGAGGCAGATGCCGCCCAGCAGCTCGCGCTCGACGATCGCCGTCTTGAGGCCCAGCTGCGCAGCACGGATCGCCGCGACATAGCCGCCCGGCCCGGAGCCGAGCACGATCAGGTCATAGGATTCAGCCATTGTTCGCCATTCCGAGAGAGGTGAGGAACCAGCCCGCCAGGACCCAGACCAGGCCCCAGCCGGCACCGATCAGGATGCTCGCGCCGAGTTGATGGGCGATCTCGCCGCCGCTGCGGTTCGCCAAGCCCCGGCGCTGGGTGTAAAGAGTACCGATCAGGAGCGCGGTCGCCCCGATCAGCAGCGCGCGGCCGATCTCCATCGGTCCGAACACCGCGCCGTCGGCCCAATGCCCTTCGAACGGCAGGAAGACCAGCAGCGTGAACAGCGCGAAGACGGGGTAGACCGGCACCAGCAGCAGCGCGTCGCCGGTCGACAACCGGTGGCGCGTCGCGAACGCCATCGCCAGCCAGGGGGTCAGCACCACCAGCGAGACGATCAGCGCCTGCAGCAGCGAAAAGCCGATCGGGGGATAGCCGCTCATGCCTGGCCTCCCTCAACCGGTGCGACGGGTCGCGATTTCCGGTGTTCGTCGATCGCGACAAAGGTAAAGCGGGCTTCGGTAACCTTGTGCATCATTTCCTCATGGCGGTGGCGGCGCCAGGCCTCGACCTCGATCGTCATCGAGGTACGACCGGTTCGCACCAGCTCGGCATAGACCGACACCTCGTCGCCGACTGCGACGGGTAAGTGGAACTGCATCGCCTCGACCGCAATGGTCACCGCGCGGCCATGCGAATGGCGCGAGGCGATCGATCCCGCGGCAAGATCCATCTGGCTCATCAGCCAGCCGCCGAAGATATCGCCATAGGGATTGGCGTCGGCCGGCATCGCGATCACGCGGACGGTGGGCGCCCGCTCGGGCGGCATCGGGATTTCGTTCCGGTCACTCATCGACAGGCTTCTCGTCGTCTCGGGTCGCGCGCGATGCGCCCACCCCGCCCTGCTCGGCGCGGGCAAGCGTCTTGCGATCCTCCTGCCATGCGCGCCAGGTCGGCCGCGCGCCCATCGCGATTACCGCGATCATCGCGGCATAGGTCACCAGCCAGATGTCGCGATTGGCCAGCGGATAGGACCAGCTCGCGACCTGGCCGATGACCATAGCGGCCAGCAGCCCGATCACGATGTGCATCACTTCGATGAAGACTCGCATGGCCCTCGCTCGGTCGTTCAGGCGATCATGCCCATCGGCGATTCGATCAGGCCCTTCAGGATCTTCATCATCTCGGCGCCGTCGGCACCGTCGATCGCGCGGTGATCGAAGCTGCCGGTGACCGTCATCACCGTCGCGACGCCCAGCGCGTCATCGACGATATACGGGCGCTTCTCGCCCGAACCGACCGCCAGGATCATGCCCTGGGGCGGATTGATGACCGCATCGAACTGCTTGATTCCGAACATGCCCATGTTCGACAGGCTGGCGGTACCGCCCTGATATTCCTCGGGCTTCAGCTTGCCGTCGCGGGCACGCTCGGCCAGGTCCTTCATCTCGGCGGAGATGGCCGAGACGCTCTTGTTCGCCGCATCGCGCACGATCGGCGTGATCAGACCGGTCGGAGTCGACACCGCGACCGACACGTCGGCGCGGCTGTACTTGATCAGCTTCTCGCCGGTGTAGGTCACGTTGCACTTGGGCGCCTGGATCAGCGCAACGCCCAGCGCCTTGATCAGCAGGTCGTTGACCGACAGCTTCACGCCGCGGCCTTCCAGCGCCTTGTTCAGCTCGCCGCGCAGCTTCAGCAGCGCGTCGAGGCGCACGTCCACCGTCAGGTAGATGTGCGGCACCGTCTGCTTCGATTCGGTCAGGCGGCGCGCGATCGTCTTGCGGATGTTGCTGAGCTTCTCCTCCTCATGGGGAATGCTCTCGTCATACCACACCGCCTTGGGCTCGGCGGGCGCAGCGGCAGGCGCCGGAGCGGCCGACGGCGCCGGCGCGGGGGCAGCGGATGCAGCAGGTGCGGCAGCGCCGGGCTTGGCACCCTCGACATCCGCCTTGACGATGCGGCCATGCGGGCCCGACCCGGTGACGCCGGCCAGGTCGACGCCCTTGTCGGCGGCGATGCGGCGCGCCAGCGGGCTTGCCTTGACGCGGTCGCCCGATGCCTGCTGCGCCTGGGCAGGGGCCGACGCAGGGGTGGGCGCCGGAGCGACCTCGGCCTTCGCGGGCTCGCTCTTGGCTGCTTCGGCCGGAGCGGGTGCAGCCGCGGGTGCCGGCGACGCGGCGGCGTCGGACGCATCCTCGCCCTCGCCTGCCAGCACCGCGATCACGGTGCCGACCTTCACATTGTCGGTGCCCTCGGCGATCAGGATCTTGGCGATCACGCCTTCATCGACGGCTTCGAATTCCATCGTCGCCTTGTCGGTCTCGATCTCGGCCATCAGGTCGCCGGACTTGACCGTATCGCCTTCCTTGACGAGCCATTTGGCGAGCGTGCCCTCTTCCATCGTGGGCGAGAGCGCAGGCATCTTGATTTCGATGGGCATGGAAGATTCCGTCTTCTGTGTTCCCGGGGAGGGGATGTCCGCGCCCTCTTCGCGTCCGACCCGCCCCGGGTCAAGCCGCTTGCAAGCTTCGCGATCACAAGGCACCTACGGATCGGGGGAGAGGACTTGGCACGATGCGTACCTATCTGGTCGTCATAGATGAAAGTCCGGAAGCGGAGATCGCCATGCGCTTCGCCGCGCGCCGTGCGGTCAAGACCGGCGGCACGGTCGAGATCCTGGCGATCACTCAACAGACCGAATTCGTCCAGTGGGGCGGCGTCATGGCCGCGATCGAGGAAGAGACGCAGATGCGCGCCGAGGCACTGGTCGCGCGCGCAGCGGGAACGTTGCTTGCCGAATCGGGAATCAAGCCGGCGATCACCGTCCGCCAGGGAGACGGCGCCAAGATCGCGCGCGAGATGATCGCCGCCAATCCCGACATCGCCGCGCTGGTGCTCGGCGCCGCCGCCAGCGGCCCGCCAGGCCCGATGGTGTCGCATTTCACCGGCGCAGATGCCGGCGGGATGAGCGTCCCGGTGATGATCATTCCCGGCTCGCTGACCCCCGAGGCGATCGACCGGCTGAGCTGAAGACACAACCGGGTAGAAGGAGCGCGTCGAGCAGACTTGCCGACGGCCGAACCTACTCGGTCTTGAGTTGCGCCGCGAAACAGGCGGCGACTGCCCATCCCAGCAGGCCCGATCCGCCCAGCCACATGATGAAGGCAGCCGAGTCGCCGAGCAGCGCACATGCCAGTCCGGGCACGCAGGCGGCCAGCACCAGCAGCCACCGCTGGCCCGACGCGCTGCCATCCTTCACCCCGGCGGCCCGCCGCCGTTTCGGATCGCCGATACCCAGCAGCAGGATCGGGATCGCGGACAGCACGAGGGCGCCCAATGCGAGAAGGATCATGCTCATTCGGCGGGGCTCAGCATCGGCTCGGCTGCACGAGCCCGCCGCGGCAGCTGCATCCAGCAATCACGGATCAGCCAGGCGCCGGCTAGGACAAAAGCGAGGTCCAGCGCCGCGATGACGGGCTGACCCGCCGCCACAGCCTCGCCCCAGCCGGGCCCGCCGGAGACGAAGAGCCGCAGTAGCGGGAGCAGCAGCATGATGATCCCGGTCGCAGCCTTCAACAGCATCACTAGCCGATCGTTGCTGGGCGCGAGCACGCCCGCCAGGATTGCCGCGGCGGACGCGATCAGGAACGCCGCGGTCGTCCAGTAGACCGCCGAGCCGAGCGGCATCGTCACGAGAAACGCAGCGGCGGACGCGACGAGTCCCAGCGGCAGCCCGAATCCAACCACGGTCAGCGTCCGCTCGAGCGCGGCGAGCGCGCGCGAGTCCGCCCGGCGGCGCACGACCCACAGCCGCATCCCGGTATAGGTGACGTAGCACATGGCGAAGCCCAGCCCGAACCAGATGGCCTTGGACAGCATGCCCGCGAAGTTGCCGAAGTGCAGCGGCCCCATGATCCCGACCAGCGTCCCGCCGGCGGAGGGCTGCGCACCCACGACAGGCTTTGCGCGGACGAACTCGGCAGTCGCCCCCTTATAGAGCAGCGCTACCGGCTCGAGATCCCCCTCCTTGGGGTTGTGGTAGCTGGTGACGTCGGCGTCGGCGCGGCCGAACTTCTCGATCGCGATGAAGGTGGGCACCGCGCCGGTACGGCGGATCGCGTCGGTCGTGATCCGGTCGAGACTGCCGAGCGCGGCCGGGCGCGGATCGGGCGTGCCGGGATTGCCATAGACCGCCTCCGTCAGCGCTTCGATATCGCCGCCGAACGCCGCCATCGCGACGACGGGGACGCCGATCGTGCCGTAGAAGGAGAAGAAGCTGCCCGTGAACGCCAGGACAAAGGCGAAGGGCAGGCTCCACGTTCCCGCGACGCTGTGCTTGTCGCGGTTGACCAGCACCGGGCTGGCGCGGCGGCGCAGGGTGAAGATGTCCTTGAACAGATGGCGGTGGATCAGCAGCCCGGAGATCGCCGCGACCAGCATCGCCAGGCCGAGAATCCCGGTCAGCAACAGGCCCCAGGGATTGGGAACGTGCAGCCGGACATGGGTATCAACCAGGAAGGCGCTCAGCGCATCGTCGTTGCGCGGTCCGAAGATGTCATCGACCGAGCCCTTGACCGTATTGAGCAACCGCCCGCTGTTATCGAGCTGATAATAGATGCCGCTCTCGGTCGGAACGCCTTTCGCGTCGAGCTCGTGGCGGTGGAAGAACACGCCCAGCCCATGGTCGCCGATCTCGAACAGGTTCACCGCTTCGCGATATTGCGGCGGGGTCTGCTCGGTCAGGCGGCGCATCGTCGCGTCGATCGGCTGTTCGAAGGACGAGCGCGTGGCAAGGTGACCGGCCGACCAGGCGCCGATCTCGTGCGCGAACACTGCGGCGGCGCCGGTCAGCACGACCGCGTAGAGCAGCAGGCCGAGCAGGATGCCCGACCAGCCATGCACCGCGACCATCGCCTTGGTCTCGTTCTTGTCCAGATGGATCATCGCGCAACCCCGGCATCGGGTGAAGCGGCCATGAAGCGCGAGGCCACCATGCCGCCATGGACTAGAAACAGCGCCGCAGCCACCAGCGCCACCCGCGCAAGCCGGCGATCGAGGCAGGCGTGAAAGAACAGGATCGCCCAGATCAACGGGGCGAAGACCAGCGGAAAGGCAAGATTGTCGATCCCCGCCGAACCGCCCGGCAGCCACAGCGGCATGCCCGCCAACAGCGTCAGGGTCACGACGATTGCCCCCGGGCCCGCCAGCAGGATTCGCGCCCATCGATGGCGCGGCTGGGCCGGAAGCGGATGTAGCCGAGGAGACATGGCAACCGGATAAAAGCGACAGGCGGCCTTGGCAAGAAAAATGCTATTGATAATCTGTCGCAATTATTTAGGAGCGCCGCACATCGAATTGGATGATGTGAAGGGCGGACTCATGGGGAAGTTGATCGTTGCGGCCGGACTGGCGACCGTGCTGGCAAGCCAGGCGGCCTGGGCGCAGGAAGAGGAGCCAGTCTCCGCCGACAACGAGATCGTAGTGACCGGCGCCAATGCCGGCACCAAGACCGAGACCCCGCTGATCGAGCTGCCTCAGCCGCTGACGATCATCCCGTCGGAAACATATCTGTCGCAGGGCGCGATCAACATCAGCGATACGGTGAAATACGCCGCCGGCGTGCTGGCCAACCCCTATGGCCGCGATACGCGAGTCGACGGGTTCAACGTCCGCGGCATCAGCGCGCTGCAATTCCGCGACGGCATGCGCGACATCTTTTCCTATTATGCCAGCATCCCGTCCGACCCCTATAATTTCTCGCGGGTCGAGATCGTGCGCGGCCCGGCATCAGTGCTGTTCGGCCAGGGCTCGATCGGCGGTCTCGTCAACCTCGTGTCCAAGACGCCCGAGTTCCGCACCGGCGGCGAGGTGAACCTCGTCTATGGCAGCTATGATCGCAAGGAAGCGCTGGGCGACGTCAACATCGCGCTGAGCGACACGCTGGCGATCCGCGCCGTTGCCCGGGTGCGCGACGCCGACACCTATGTCGATCACGTGCCGGACGACCGCGTGATGTTCGCCCCGTCGATCCGCTGGCAGCCGACCGCGAGCACCGACATCGTCCTCACCGGCCTCTATCAGAAGGACAATACCGGCTCGACCTCGCAATTCCTGCCGATCGTCGGGACCTTCCTGCCGAACCCCGGCAATCCGGGCGCGCAACTCGATCCCTATACCTTTGTCGGCAAGGCGGGCTGGGACCGGTATAACGGCCGCTCGCTCCAGGGCGGCGGCACGCTGACGCATCGCTTCTCCGACAATATCCGCGTCAGCCTGAAGGCGCGGTACATCGACAGCGACCTCGAATATTTCACCCACTATGCCGACAGCTATACCAACCCGACCAACCCGTTCGCGGTCTATGGCACCGACGGCCGCACCATCGGCCTCTATGCCGACGCCAGCGATGCCCGGATGAACGTCTTCTCGACCGACAATAATGTCGAGTTCAGCTTCAACACCGGCGCGGCGGTCGAGCACAAGCTGCTGGTTGGCCTCGACTATAGCTGGAACAAGGTTGGCAAGCGCTATGCGGCGACCACGCTGGAAACGGTCGACCTATACGACATCGATTACGCGTCGCTGAAGAGCTACGACCCCAGCGGCCCGTTCGCCTATGTTTCGCAGAAGCAGCTGGGCGTCTATGTCCAGGACCAGATCCGCTTCTTCGATCGCATCTCGGTGATCCTCGGCGCCCGCCGCGACCATGTCACCAACTCGTCGGGCCAGACCGACAACGCCACCACCTTCCGCGCCGGCATCATCGGTGAGGTCGGCGCGGGCTTCTCGCCCTTCTTCAGCTACACCGAAAGCTTCCTGCCGATCGCCGGCCGACTGACCGGCCCAGGCGGCGTCCCGACCGACCCCTTCAAGCCGCAGACCGGCACGCAGTACGAAGCGGGCGTGAAGTGGCAGCCCGGTCCGCGGACCCTGGTCACCGTGACCGGCTTCCACATCAAGGAAAGCAACCGCGTCCTCTATCTTGCCAACAACGTCACGACCCAGTCGGGCGAGCTGACCACCAAGGGGATCGAGTTCGAGGCCAGCCATGTCCTGCCCGGCAATTTCGAGCTGCTGGTCAATTACGGCTATAGCGAGCTCGATTCCGAGGTGAACACCAGCCTCGATTACATGCCGCGCCATACCGCATCGATCTGGTCGACCAAGACCTTCGGCAATGCCGGCGGCCCGCAGCTGCGACTCGGCGCGGGCCTCGTCTATAGCGGCGAGAGCAAGTCGACCGGGCCGATCGACCCTTATGGCCTCAACCCGGCGATCACGCCCGGGACGCTCTACACCATCGTCACGCCCGAGCGGACCACGGTCGATGCACTGGCGGAAATCACCTGGGACAAGTGGCGGCTGGCGATCAACGCCACCAACCTGCTCGACGACCGCGCCTTTGCTTCCTGTCTCGCCCGCGGCGACTGTTTCATGGCTGCGCCGCGCAACGTGATGGCGACCCTGGGCTTCCGCTTCTGAGCCCTGCCGGGCCGATGCGGCGGTAATCGCATCGGCCCGGGCATCGCTACTGACACATCAGGACGTCACAAGAGTTCTTGCTGCGCCGCCTGCAGGACCGTGCGGACCTCGGCCTGAAACCCCAGGCTGCGTGCCAGCGACGCGTCGACATGCAGATACCATGGATCGCTTAGCGGCTCGGCCGACGGCGCCATCGTCGCACCGGCCAGCCCAACCAGTTCATAGATGGTCGTCGGTGCCTCGTCGGCGATATTGACGACCCGGCCGTCGAACGCCCCGTCGAGCGCCAGCGTCATCGCCGTTGCGATATCCCGATGATGGATCGTGCTCATGCGATGGGCCGGGTGAAACCCGAACGCGTCGAGATGCTCCGGCACCATTTCGAGATGGCCGTCCCCGTCACCATAGACGAACGGGAAGCGTAGTACCGCCCAGTTCAGGCCGCTGTCGCGCACGACGCCTTCCGCCGCCACCTTGCTGGCGGGATAGGCAAGTTCCGGCGCGACAGGATCGTCTTCCCGGCTCGGGTGGGGAGCCTGCCGATCGTATACGTTCGACGTGCTGGCCAGGATGAAGCGCGCGGCGGGGGCCGACGCCTGTGCCGCCGCGACGAGCTGCTGCGTCCCCTCCAGATTGGTTTTCCAGATCAGGTCGGTGTCGCGGGTGCGAAAGGCCGCGGCGAGATGGACGATGGCGGACACGCCCCCCACCGCGCGCGCCAGCGACGCGGGATCGAACAGATCGCCTTCCACCACCTGCACCCCCGCCGGCACCGCCT
Source organism: Sphingomonas sp. BL-S-25 (assembly GCF_055521555.1). NCBI lineage: Bacteria > Pseudomonadati > Pseudomonadota > Alphaproteobacteria > Sphingomonadales > Sphingomonadaceae > Sphingomonas > Sphingomonas sp. BL-S-25. Next base: position 2,754,763 of record NZ_CM145486.1, on the reverse strand, counting down.
TGCCCGGTCGAACCAGGACCCGGCAGTCGAAACCCGCCGCGACGAGGCGCGGCACGAGCCGCTCGCCAACCAATCCGGTCACGCCCGTCAGGAGAATGGTCATGTCGTGCCTCCTTTCGATTGTTGCACGAGCCGCTCGGTCGCCGCCCCGAGGACCCGGATCACCGTCGCGATCTCGTCACCCGAAAAGCCGTCGAAGGCGGCACCCTGGATGAAGCGAAGGTCGGGCAGCTCGTCCCACAGCGCCGAACCCGCGGGGGTCAGGCGCAGCAGCTTCTGCCGCTGGTCGGTCGCATCCTGCACCTGCTCGACCAGATCCTTCCGGACGAGTGCCGAAATGACGATGCTGACGGTCGCACGTTCGATCTGGAGCATCCGCCCCAACTCGCGCTGCATGGTCGGCCCTTCCGTCGCCAACTGGTGCAGGACATACCACTGCGTTGCGCCAATGCCGTGAGGCCGAAGCGCATCGTCCATCAGTGTCCGCGCAGCAAAGAAGCAGCGCTTGACCCAGACGGACACCAACGCAGGATCAGAGGCAGGTTTATTGTTAGCCATCTGACAATAATGTCAGCTAGCTAACGTGGTGTCAAATCCAATCGCTGGCTCGAGTTGCCACGCGCTCAGCGGGGCGCGAGCAGCGCCGCAAGCGTGTCGGAACGGCCCGGGATCCGCTCGAGCCGGGGATAGCGCAGCGGCCCGACATAACTCACCGCGACATCCGATCGCCGACCGTCGCGCTCGATCGTCAGCGTGGTCGGTTGACTGACGGAGCTGCGAACCGCCGCCAGCAGCGCATCACGGCGATACGGCGCGCCGTTGACCGCGACGATTCGGATTCCGGCGCGCATGCCCGCGCGAAAGGCCGGCCCTTCCCACGCCACCGCCAGCACCGCGCCGTTATCGCGCACCGTCAGGCCGAGCGAATAGGTCAGATCGGTGCCCCCGCTCTCCGCTTCATTGGCCAGAAAGGCGGGTGTCGGCGTGTCGGTAAACACCAAGCGCCAGCCGTGCCGCTACAGCCCGCGGGTCGTGTCGAGTTCGTCATGCGCATCGATCCAGTCCCGCAGGATCCGCTCCCAGTCCGCCGGCGCGACCTGGCCCAGCGTGCGCGCAATGTCCTCGAACCTGTACGTCCGCGTCGGCGCACCGGGTGCCGCGCCGGCAAAGAACAGCCGCGCAAAATCGTCGATGCTGCGCCGCCCGCCGCTGCGTTCGCGCAACTCGGCATCGACCGCCAGCCACAGCATCACGCCTTCCGAATAATAATCCCGGCGACGCTGCCAGTCGCGCCACGGCACGGCCTGGCGCAGCATGAAGGCGGGATAGTTGACGTCGTCGGACAAGGATCGCCAGGCCCGCCCCGGGCGGTTGGCGATCTCCGCCGCCTCGATCGCCAGCCGGTCGCGCAGCTCGGCCGGCGTGAACTGGCCCGCCCGCGTCGCGAGCACCCGTCCCCAGAATTCGGTCTGTCCTTCGTACATCCACAACAGGCTGCCCGAGACCGGGACGTTCGGTGTCGGCGCCCACAGGTCGGCCGGGGTCCGATAGAAGCCGTTCCATGCATGGACGATCTCATGCGCGATCAGGTCACGGAACAGGATCTGCCCCGGCCAGTCGCGGAAATGCGACGATGCCAGCCCATTCTCGCTCGAGCTGCGATGCTCGGTCCCGCCCGTCGACCCATCGTCGCTCAGCCGCGCAAGGATCGCGTAGCGCTCGAACGGCGTCGCCCCGAAGACCGCCCGCATCTGGACGATCAGCGCACGCAGTTCCGCAAGGCGGGCCGCCGGGACGGCAAGGTCCTCGGGTCGCATCGCAACGATATCGAGTGACACTGCACCGCGACCGGGCGCGGTCAGCGGCACCTGCGCCGCATATCGACCGGCCAGCACGGGGGTATCGAGCAAGGTTTCCAGCGTCGCCCTGCCGAAACGCAGCGTCGCCCCCTCGGTCCGTTCGACCTGAAGCGCAGTGAAGGGACGCAGGCCACCGGGCAGGCTCAGCGTCGCCGCGACCGGGATGTTCCGCGCGTACCAGCCCGCCGGGTACAGGATCAGCCGCTGCCACGGCACGCTTACGATATCTGCCGTCAACAGGTCGCCACCCGCCACCATCTGGAAGCGCACATCGATGGCGCTCGTGCCGGAAGGCACGTCCAGATGAAAGGCATGCGGCTCATAAGGGTCGCGCCGCCATGCGATCCGCCGACCCGCCGCCTCGACCGTCAACCCAGCCAGGTCGGTGACGGCCAGGCTCGGCCCGTGACTCGCAGGTTCCCACCGGGGATAGAGCAAGGTCACCGCGCCACCCTTCCCGACGGGGATTCGCTGACGCACAGTGAAGATCCGCCGCTCGACATCGGTCGCATCGACATGAAGCTCGATCACCCCGCGAAATGCGCGATCGACCGGCTGGGGGACCGAGCGCATGGGCGCGACATAGGTCGGACCGGGCGTGGATTGCGCCAGTGCCTGCCCCCCAATCATCGCAAGCGTCAGCACCATTAAAGCAAGTCGATCGAACCGGATCGTCACCCCATCACTCTCCATTCGAAGATCAGCTGCGCCACCCGAAAGTCGAACGCACACGCTGCAGCCCGGACGGGCTCGCACTCCGCCAATCGGCACCGCCAACTGTCCGCAAGCTGAACGCATTGTTGCTCACGCCCCCCGGACCATGAGACAGTCGGACATGCTCATGGTCGCACGCCTTGCACAGGGAGAAACGCTCGGCGACCGAATCATGAAGGTGGATCATGCCGGCGAGCATGGCGCGGTGTGCGTCTACCGCGCGCAACGCTGGGCCGCACGCTGGCGGGCGCCCGAGATGGTCGCCGAACTCGACGAGTTCCTCTCGCACGAGCGCGCGCACCGGGCGTTGTTCGAAGCGGAATTGCTCCGCCGCGGACGTCCCCACTGCCGCAGTTTCACACTATGCGCCGCCGGCGGCTTCGTCCTCGGCATCCTTACCGGGCTGGCCGGCCGCCAGGCGATCGCCGCAACGACCGTCGCGATCGAACGCGTCGTGCTGCGCCACATGCACGAGCAGGTGCGCGCGCTGGAAGGCGTGGATGACCGTGCAGCGGCGACGCTCCGTCACATCCTCGTCGACGAACAGGATCATTACGACCGATCGGCGGAACGCGTCGATCGAACCACGCTCTGGGCCAGAGTGATCGACCCGCTCGTGACGCAGGCGACCGAAGCGGTCATCTGGCTCGGCATGCGTCTCTAGATCCGGCAGCGCCGGAGTTGACCGGTCCGCCCTTGCTTATCGTCACGCGCCGCCACCGTCAGCGCATGAGCCCCGCCCCCTCGCCCGCGACGCTCGCGCGGGTCCGCACTGCACTCGAGAAGGTCTATCGCGTATTCGATCGCCCTGTTCCGAAGGCGATCGAGGGTTGCCCGTGCTGCATTCGCAAGCGGAACACCGACGCGCTGCTTCGCACGCCCCTGCGGGAATTGAGTGGCACGACTTTATGGCCCTATGTGTCTGGCGCGTTCCTGACCGTCGGCGGCGAGGCCGATTTCCGCTACCTGCTGCCGCGCATTCTCGAGGTCTCGATTTACGACCCGGGAAATATGCTCGACCCAGAGGTCGTGCTCGGCAAGCTCAGCCTTGCACGCTGGCGGTCCTGGCCGTCTGCCGAGCAGGAGGCGGCCGAGGCGTTTATCGACGCCTGGTTCGATCATGCACTGGCGACGGACCTGTCGGCGGCTCATCAAGGCGAGATTGGGAGCACCGACGCCGAGGCCGTGTTATGCGGTGCCGCGCTGAGCGGAATGCCCTTGGCAAACTGGTTGCGGCGTCTGGGCGAGCCGGCCGCAGCCCCTGTCCTCGAAGACCTGCGCCAGCGCTTTCCGCACAGGCTGCCTCCTTTCTGGGAGGATAGTCCATCCGGGCTGGAGGAAGTCGTGAGCTTCCTTCAGCAGCACTAGCAAGCCGTCGGTATATGGCCCGCATTGCCGCCTAGCGGCCACGCTCGTACAACTGCTCATCCGATGGAGGCGAGCATGCCGACAAGGTTACGAGTTCGTACGCTTCAAGCACACTTCGGCCTGACCTATGCAGCACTCGCACTGATCGCCATCGCGAGATCACCGGACCTTGCGACCAGCCTCTCCGCCATCGCCCTCGGCTGCCTCGCCTATCTGTCCAACCGCACGGTCCCCGATCGCCTCGTTACGCTCGAGGAGGCGGTGAGGCTTTCTCCGATCGCTCTCGCCGTGATCGGCTTCGGCGTTGCCGCCGACAGCCTCGCCGGACTCCATGCCGTGGGATGGGCGGCGATCGTCATGTCCTACTGCGCAGGAAATCGCATGAGGGCGGCCGGCCTGGGACCGCTGGGCTAGCAATCGGGCCAGCATCCTCGAACAGGAGGATCTGCGCGCGATTTCAGCGCTATTTCTATCTCTTACCACTTCTTCCAGGCCGCTCGGCGATTGACCCGCGCGCCCATGGCGGTCACGTTCCGCCGGATGCGCATCCTCACCCTGCTCCCCCTCGCCCTTCTCGCCACCCCCGCGATGGCGCAGGAGAAGCCATCACCCGAGCGGCTCAAGGCCGATGTCGCCAAGCTGGTCAGCTTCGGCACCCGCCACACCTTGTCCGACCCCGACCATCCGACGCGCGGCATCGGCGCGGCACGCCGCTGGGCGATGGCGGAGCTCAGCCGGATCGGCGATGCATGCGACTGTATCGAAGTTGCCAATATCGCCCGCGGCTTCACCGGTCCGCGCGCGCCGAACGGGGTCAATGTCGTCGACGTACTCGGCTTCCAGAAGGGTCGCGATCCCAAGCGGGTCGTGATCGTCATGGGTCATATCGACAGCCGCGTGACCGATGTGATGGACATCACCTCCGATGCGCCGGGCGCCAATGACGATGCCTCGGGCGTCGCGCTGGTGCTGGAAAGCGCGCGGATCCTGTCGAAGGAGAAGTTCGATGCCACCATCGTCTATGCGGTGTTGTCGGGCGAGGAGCAGGGCCTGTGGGGCGGCCAGTTGCTGGCCGAGACCGCAAAGGAAAAGGGCTGGACCGTCGTCGCGGTGCTGAACAACGACATCGTCGGCAACACGGTCGGCCAGGACGGCACCCGCGTCGCCGACCGCGTCCGCGTCTTTTCCGAAGGCATCCGCGCATCGGAACCACTCGACGCACAGCTGGTGCGCCGCGCCGATGGCGGTGAGGATGACGGCCCGTCGCGCGCACTGGCCAAGGCGATCGACGGCGTCGCCGGCACCATCCCCGGCGGGCTGGACGTCTTTCTCGATCGCCGGCCCGACCGGTTCGGGCGCGGCGGCGACCACACGCCGTTCCTCAATCTCGGTTACCCCGCGGTGCGCTTCTCGGTAGGGGTCGAGAATTACGACGCCCAGCATCAGGACCTGCGCACCGACGGCACGCGCGTCTATGGCGACACGATCGACCGGATGGACTTCCCCTATCTGGCGAAGGTGACCGCGATCAACGTCGCGACGATCCGCCGCCTGGCCGGCGCGCCCGATGCGCCGTCGAAGGTCACTTTGGTCGGGGCATTATCGACCGACACGACGGTCAAATGGCCTGCGGTTCCGGGCGCAACCAAATACCGCGTACACTGGCGCCGCAACGACAAGCAGGACTGGGCCGGCCATGTCGACGTGGCCGGCACCGAGACCGTCCTGAAAGGTGTGGTCGTGGACGATAATTTCGTCGGCGTGTCTGCCCTTTCCGCGTCGGGTGCGGAAAGCCTGGTGACGTTCGGCGGGCGCGACCGCTAGCCGCTCGTGCGGTTGCGATCAGCCGGAATGGCCGGCGCGGGCGAGCACGGCCTGTGCCTGTTTCAGATGCGGGCGGTCGATCATCTTGCCGTCCAGCTTGAGCGCGCCCGCGCCGGGATTCGCTGCGAACGCATCGACGATGGCCCGGGCATGCTCGATCTCTCCCGCGCTGGGAGTGAAGCCATCGTTGATCGCCGCGACCTGTGTGGGGTGAATCGCCATCATCCCGGTAAAGCCGTCACGGCGCGCGCGCGCGACATAGGCCGCCAGCCCGTCGCCATCGGCAATGTTGGGGTAGACCGTCTCGATCGCCGCCACGCCTGCGGCATGCGCACCGAACAGGACCAAGCCACGCACCATGCGATAGGGATCGGTATAGCCGCCATCCGCCTCCCGCGATGTGGCCGCGCCGATCGCGGCGGGCAGGTCCTCGGCCCCCCAGGTCAGCCCCGCAAGCAGGGCACCGACCTGACGAAAGCTTCCCAGCTCGAAGATTGCCGCCGCCGTCTCGGTCGCAATCGGCAGGATCGGCGGACAGCCGCCCCCCGCTCGCTCTACGAGTTGCCGTATCGAGGCCGCCCCTTCGGCCTTGGGCAGGACGATCCCGTCCGGCGCGGCAGGCAGCACCGCGGCAAGATCCGCATCGCTGTGGTCGCCATCCAGCGGGTTGATGCGAATGAAACAGGGTACGCCGCGATCTGTACCAAGCCAGTCGGCAACCGCAGCGCGCGCGTCCGCCTTTTTCTCCGGCGCGACCGAATCCTCCAGGTCGAGAATCAGCGCATCCGCACCGCTCGCCGCAGCCTTGGCAAAACGGTCCGGGCGGTCGCCGGGGACGAACAGCAGCGATCTGAGCTTCACGGGCGGCGGACCTCATAGTTGCGTTTGATCCGGCGTCCTTGGCACCGCACATGCCATGCTGGCAACGTCCCGGCACGCGATCGCTACAGGATCGCCTTCTCCGCCGGCTCGGTCCACCAGCTGTCGTGCCGACCATCGCCATAGCGGATCGGCGTGGCCTCCAGCACGTCGAGCGGCACATCGTCGAGGCACATCACCGCCACCGAGACGAAGGCCCCCCCAATCTCGGGGACGTTCCCGTCGCCGAACGGCGCACAACCGCAAGTGGTGCAGAAACGGTGATGGCCGCTCTTCGTGGCGAACTGATAGTCGCTCATCGAGCTCTCGCCGCTCAGCAGGCGGAATTGCTCGGGCTTCAGCAGCACGTTCCAGGCACGACGCTTCGTGCAGATCGAGCAGTTGCACTTGCCCGTCCCCGCGTCGAAATCGATCTCCGCCTCGAAGGTCACCGCGCCGCAGTGGCAGCTTCCATGATAGCTATTCAGCATCGTCGTCCTCCTCGATCTTGTCCCGAGGCCGTCCTACTGACACGCTGCTGACAGCATGGTGTCAGCAGCGTGTCAGTAGGGAGCGGGAATGAGGAAAGCGGATCGCCTGTTCCAGATCGTCCAGATCCTGCGGCGCTCGTCGCGCCCGGTGACTGCCGACGCGATCGCCGAGGAGCTCGAGACGTCGAAGCGGTCGGTCTATCGCGACATCGCCGCCCTGATCGGGCAGCGCGTGCCGATCCGCGGCGAGGCGGGGATCGGCTATGTCCTCGACCAGGGGTTCGACCTGCCGCCGCTGATGCTGACCGCGGACGAAGTGGATGCGGTCGCGCTCGGTGCGCAGTGGGTGGCGGGCAATGCTGACCCGGTGCTTGCCCGTGCCGCGCGCGACGTGCTTGCCAAGATCCTCGCGGTGCTGCCCGATACGATGCAGCCCTTCCTGCTCGACCCGGCTGCACGTGCCGTGCCGAGTTGGGACCGGCCGCGCGACGGGATCGACGCGGCGCAGCTGCGCACCTGGATCCGGGCGGGGCGGACGATCGAGATCGACTATGTCGACGAAACGCAGCGCAGCTCGACCCGTACGGTCTGGCCACTGCTGATCGGCTATCGCGACGCGTCGCGCGTGTTGATCGGCTGGTGCGAGCTGCGGGGCGACTTCCGCACCTTCCGCCTCGACCGGATCGCCTCGGCCCGGTTCCTCGACACGCCAATCCCGGGCCAGCCTTCGCGGCTGCGCGCCGAATGGCTCAGGCAGATCCAAGCCTGCGCCGACCAGTGGCGCAGCGAGACCGAGACGAATCCCGGCTAGGCGATCAGTGCGGGCGGATGCGGTGGAGTGTCAGCGCGATCACTGCACCGACCGCGAGGCCCAGCAGGCCGGACAGGATCGCCCCGGTGACCCAGCCGAGCACGCCGCCGAGCGGGCCGGTGGCATGCGAGACCAGGTCCGATGCATGATGGACCACATGGGCGGGTGCGGCAAAGCCCAGCACGTCCATTCCGTGAACCAGGATACCGCCGCCGACCCACAGCATCGCCGCAGTGCCGACCACCGACAGGAAAGTCATCAGCTTCGGCATCGCCTTGACCAGCCCGCGACCGATGCTGCGCGTCGCGGCGCTACGCCGCTGGGCCATGTGCAGGCCGATATCGTCCATCTTCACGATCAGGCCGACGACGCCATAGACGCCGATGGTGATGCCGATGCCGACCAAAGCCAGCACGATCCCCTGGGTCACGATCGGCGATGTCGCGACGTCGGCCAGCGCGATCGCCATGATCTCGGCGGACAGGATCAGGTCGGTGCGGATCGCGCCGCTGATCTTTTCCTTCTCGATAGCGGCAGGATCCTGTTCGACCGCCGAGGCTTCTTCCTCGGCATGCTCGCCAAAGGCTTCGAGCAATTTCTCAGCGCCTTCAAAGCACAGGAAGGCACCGCCGAGCATCAGCAACGGAGTGATCGCCCAGGGCGCGAAGGCGCTGAGCAGCAGTGCCGCGGGCAGCAGGATCAGCAGCTTGTTGCGCAGCGATCCCAGCGCGATCCGGGCGATGATCGGCAGCTCTCGCTCCGGCGCCAGGCCGACGACGTAGCGCGGCGTGACCGCGGTATCGTCGACCACCACCCCGATTGCCTTCGACCCGGCCTTGCCCGCCGCGGCCCCGACATCGTCGAGCGAGGCAGCCGCAAGCTTGGTAATCCCGGCGATATCGTCGAGAAGCGCTACTAATCCGGAAGGCATGAAGCGTGATGTCCTGGCATCTAAGGTCGCGCCCTGATGCCCGAAGAAGATGAGCGCGCCAACGGGGAAATCGTCAGCGCGGAATCGGAAGGATCAGGCGGCGATCCCGCGCGCCACGTCGGAGAATAACAGCCGGGCGACAACCCGTTCCTGCTCGTCCTCGACATCGATATGGCCGCGGATCGTGTCCGGCCCGGTACCGCCCCGCGTGAGCATTCGAGCGATCATGCGGTTTCCCCGGATCATCGCCGCAACCAGATCCGAATCCTCGAGGCCAAGCGTGCGGGGCATTTTGCAGGGGCCATGGACCCGAAGACGATAGCGGGACATCCTGTATTTAATCCTGGAGCCGAAGCGATTGATCTCGCGACGGAAAACCGTAACCCGCCAGCCGCTCGGCGGTTCCTCGGCCGGTCGCATCGACTCCTGAAAACGCCAATGACACCGCCGAGTTGGAACCAAGCCAGCGCACTATCGGTCCTACTCCCGAACCAGAATCAGGAGTTTCGATGATCCGAGCATTTCACGCTGCCCGCATATGGCCGGTCGCCGCGATCGGCGCACTCGCGCTCGCCGGATGTTCGAGCCAGCCGTCCGTCGAGAATAACAACGCGTCGGTCGAAACCGCCCCGATGGCGATCGAAAGCCCGACGCCCGCCCCCGCAGCGACGCCCGCGACGGTCATCGAGAACAGCGTGGCACCCGAGACGGGCGAAGCCAATGCCAGCGCCGGCGCGACGATCGGCGGCGACGGGTCGGAGATCGTGCTGAGTCCGCTGACCCAGGAGGAGGTGAGGAACGCCAATCTTTCCGGCGAGCTTGCCTGCGGCTTTTTCGCCAAGGGGCAACCCACCCCGCTGTTGCTCGCCAAGGGCAATGTCGGATCGAGCGAGCGGTCGCAGGGCGTGGTCAAGGTCGCCGGCTATGTCGAGCCGGTCAGCGCCGCGGGCGGGTTCGACGGCATGACCAAGGGCGCCCGTTTCGCCGGGAAGGGCAAGACGCTGACCGTGCGTGTGACCGGAGCGGCGGTGAAGGGCGTCGAATCGCCCTCCTATCCCGCCACCCTGACCTATGACCGCGCCGACGGCGGGCAGCGCAGCTTCGGCGGTCTGTGGGTCTGCGGCCCCTGACGGCTCGCCTCGTCGCGCATATGCTGCAACGCAGCAGAAACTGGGCCGGCGATGGAACAATCGGCTGCGGTCACGCGTCCCCTAAGCAAGATCGATCGTCAAAACGGTCTCTTGCAGGGGAAACTACGCATGCAATCAGCCGATGCGGAAGCGCTGACCGCGCCGCCCGCAGACCTATTGGAAGAGGCCAGCCTGTTCCTCGATTTCGACGGAACGCTGGTCGAGATTGCCGAAACTCCCGACGCCGTTGCGGTCGACGCCCGGCTTGCCGCGCTGATGCAGCGGCTTCGCGAGCGCGTCGGCGGCAGGCTCGCGATCCTGAGCGGCCGCGCCGCCGCCGAGATCCGCGCCCTGTTCGGCGCCCCCGACTTCATCGTGTCGGGCAGCCACGGGATGGAGTTCCATTATCCCGACGGCAACACCGTCCTGGCGCCTCGGCCAGAGGCGCTGTCCTTCGCGCTGGCCGACATGCACGACCTGGCTGATCGCTGGCCCGGCGTACTGGTCGAGGACAAGCCGTTGGGCGCGGCGCTTCACTATCGCGGCAACCCGCAGGCGGAGCAGGCCTGTGTCGCGCTGGCGCAGACGCTCGCGGCGCGCCACGGGCTCCACCTTCAGACCGGAAAGATGATGATCGAGGTTCGCGCCGGCGGCGGCGACAAGGGCGATGCGCTGCGCCGGCTGATGGACGGCCCGACCATGCGCGGCACCCGGCCGATCTTCCTTGGCGACGACGACACCGACGAGCCGGGTTTCGTCGCGGCGGCACTGCTGGGCGGCGCCGGCATCCTGATCGGGCCCGAGCGCCCGACTGCCGCGCGCTACCGGCTGGCATCGGTCTCCGACACCCTCGACTGGCTGGAGGCAGCGGCATGAGCGATCTCGATCTCTGGGTCATCGGCAATTGCCAGGTCAGCGCACTGGTCGATCGCACCGGGCGGTTCGTCTGGGGCTGCGCGCCACGCGTCGATGGCGATCCGCTCTTCTCGTCGCTGCTGGGCGGCGAGACGCCCGAGACGGGTTTCTGGTCGATCGAGCTGGAAGACTGCGTGTCGGTCGAACAGCATTATGAGCGCAACACGCCGATCCTGGTCAGCCGTCACACCGATTCGGCCGGCAATGCGATCGAGGTGGTCGATTTCTGCCCCTATTTCCGCCGGATGGCCCGGCCCTATCGCCCGGTCGCCTTCGCCCGGATCGTCCGGCCCGTCGCCGGTCGGCCGCGGATCCGCGTCCGGCTGAAGCCGACTTGCGGCTGGGGCGGCAGCTGCGGCCAGCGGATCGGCGGCACCAACCATATCCGGTACCAGACCGACGCGATGACGCTGCGCCTGACCACCACCGCGCCGGTTGGGCTCGTGCATGAAGAACGCGTCTTCCGCCTGGAAGGCACGCTGCACTTCTTCCTGGGTCCCGACGAGAGCTTCGCCGGCGATATCGCCGCGACGATCGAATCGATGCTGACCAACACCGCCGCCGAATGGCGCGAATGGGTCCGCGGCCTCGCCATCCCGCTGGAATGGCAGGAAGTGGTGATCCGGTCGGCGATCAGCCTGAAGCTGTGCCAGCATGAGGAAACGGGGGCGATCGTCGCCGCGCTGACGACATCGGTGCCCGAGCATGCCGATTCCCAGCGCAACTGGGACTATCGCTACTGCTGGATCCGCGACGCCTATTATACCGTCCAGGCGCTCAACCGGCTCGGCGCGCTCGACGTGCTCGAGGGCTATCTCGTCTATCTGCGCAACATCGTCGACAGCGCCAAGGGCGGCCATATCCAGCCGCTATACGGCGTGCTGGGCGAGGCGGTGCTGACCGAGCGGATCGAGGAGAATCTGTCCGGCTATCGCGGCATGGGCCCGGTGCGCGTCGGCAATCAGGCCTATGAGCAGATCCAGCACGACGCCTATGGCCAGATCGTCCTGTCCAACACCCAGGCATTCTTCGATCAGCGGCTGTTCCGCATGTCGGGCGTCGAGGATTTCGAGGCGCTGGAAAAGGTCGGCGAGCGCGCCTGGGAGAATTACGACCAGCCCGACGCCGGGCTGTGGGAGTTGCGGACGCGCCAGTCCGTACATACATATTCGTCAGCAATGTGCTGGGCAGCCTGCGACCGGCTGGCCAATGCCGCGGCGGCAATCGGCCTGACCGAACGCAGCGCGCTGTGGCAGGAGCGTGCCGACAGGATCCGTGCCCATATCGAGGAAGCCGCCTGGCGACCCGAGACGAAGCGGCTGTCGGCGACCTTCGCGGGCGACGATCTCGACGCCAGTGTGCTCCAGCTGCTCGACCTGCGCTTCCTGGCGCCGGACGATCCCCGCTTCCTCGATACGCTCGCCGCGGTCGAGGCGGGGCTGCGCCGTGGATCGCATATGCTTCGCTATGCGATCGAGGATGATTTCGGCCTGCCGAAGACCGCGTTCAACGTGTGCACCTTCTGGCTGATCGAGGCGCTGCATTATACCGGGCGGAGCGAGGAAGCCCGCGCATTGTTCGAGGAAATGCTGCTGCGCAGGACCGCGGCAGGGCTGCTGTCGGAGGACATCGATCCCGAGAGCGGCGAGTTGTGGGGCAATTACCCCCAGACCTACTCGCTGGTCGGCATGATCAATTGTGCCGCCCTGCTGAGCAAACCCTGGAGTTCGATCCGTTGAGCAGGCTTATCGTCATTTCCAATCGCGTCAGTGCCGGGGGCGGCGCACAAGGCGGCCTCGCCGTCGCGCTGAGTGCTGCCCTGCGTGCGAATGGCGGCATCTGGTTCGGCTGGTCGGGGGAGCGGACCGAACAATTTACCGGGCATATCAACCTGCAGCGCCTGGACGGCGTCACCACGGCGACGGTCGATCTGGAAGATCAGGATATCGACGAATATTATAACGGCTATGCGAACCGCACGCTGTGGCCGCTATTCCATTATCGCATCGACCTGGCCGAATATGAGCGCAGCTTCGCCGGCGGCTATCAGCGGGTGAACGAGCGGTTCGCCGACACGGTCCGTCCGCTGATCGAGGACGACGACCTGATCTGGGTCCAGGATTATCACATGTTCCCGCTCGGCGCAGAGCTGCGCTCGCGCGGAGTGGCCAACCGGATCGGCTTCTTCCTCCACATTCCCTGGCCGCCGCGCCGCCTGCTGGCAACCTTGCCCGAGGCGCCGGCGCTGGTGCGCTCGCTGCTCGCCTATGACGTGATCGGATTCCACACGAAGGAATGGCTCCAGTCCTTCTGCGACTATGTGCGCGCGGAACTGGGCGGCGTGATCGACGACGATGGCACGCTGACGCTGGGCGATCGCAAGGTTCAGCTGCTCGACTGCCCGATCGGCATCGATGCGGGCTTCGGAGTGCTGGCAGATACCAAGCCGGCGCTGGAGACCTTCAACCGGGTGCGCGACAGCGCGGTCGGCCGCGCGCTGATCGTCGGAGTCGATCGGCTCGATTATTCCAAGGGGCTGGAAGAACGCTTCCTCGGTTATGAGCGCTTCCTGATCGAGAATCCCGACGAGCGCGAGGAGGTCGTGCTGCTGCAGATCGCGCCGCCGTCGCGCGGGTCGGTCGAAAGCTATCAGCGGATCCGCAGCTCGCTGGAATCGCTGGCTGGCCGCATCAACGGCGCGCATTCGGCACTGGACTGGGTGCCGATCCGCTACGTCAATCACGGCTATCCGCGCGACGTGCTCGCCGGCGTCTACCGCGCCAGCCGGATCGGACTGGTGACTCCGCTGCGCGACGGGATGAACCTGGTCGCCAAGGAATATGTCGCCGCGCAGAATCCCGAGGATCCGGGCGTACTGATCCTGTCGCGCTTCGCCGGTGCCGCAGAGCAGATGGGCGAGGCGCTGTTGGTCAATCCGTACAGCGCCGAGGAAATTTCCGACGCGATCCGCCAGGCGCTGGCGATGCCGCTGGCCGAGCGCAAGCGTCGCTGGGAGAGCCTCGCCAAGGGGGTGCGCGAACAGGACGTGATGTGGTGGCTGCGCCGCTTTACCGACGCGCTGATGCAGGTGACGCCGGATGCGTCGGCGACGTGCGCGGATTGCGAGGCTGAGTGACGAGCCTCCACTCGCCTCGCTGACTCTCAGGCCAGACGATAGACGGTAATCCGGACGGCCGGATCGGACCGTTCGGGGACCGGGCCGACCGTGCCGGTGAAGACCGACTGGTTGAGCCATTGATGCGGCCCGAGCGGGACCTCGAAGACGGGGGTCGAGCGGACATAACCAGGTCCGGCGACGCCGGTGTTGCGGATCTGGATCAACGTGCCGTCGCGCTCGCGCATCAGATAGCTTGCCTCCAGCACCGTATAGCCGTCGGCGCGGATCAGCTGCCAGTCCATGCCCTCGGGCAGGATCGTGCCGCGAATCCTGGGGCCTTCGAACGTCCCGCCGGTGATCGGGATACGCACCCGGCGGCCGAGCGGCGTCGCCCCGACCTGCTCGGCCAGACCGAGGGTCACGATCGCTTCATAGACGAATTCCAGCGGCAGGCTGGTCAGGCGTTCGGCGCCCGCTGCCGCGGCCTCACCCGGAGCGGCCAGTGCCGCCATGCCGGCAACACCCCCGACAAGCATCGTTCGCCGGTCCAGACCGATCGCCGCCATCACCCTCTCCCATCACTGACGCACATCGGCATCACGGGACGAGGCATAAGGCGATTGTTATCGATTGCAACAATCTCCCGGCAGCGCCAGCGCCGCGCATCCTACAGCAGGTAGATCACCAGATAGCGCAGCACGAGCGCGATCATCGCCACGCGCGCCGCCCGCTCGCCGCGGGCAAGCATCGCGGCGATCATCAGCGCGACCAGAACTACGGTCACTATCAGTGCCAGCGGATGAGTGAGCGCCACGGCCAGCTTCGGCACGCTGGCATACCAGACCAGCTGGCACATCAGCAGACCCAGCATCACCCCGAGCACGATCCGGCGCACGCGGAAAAAATGGGTGTCGAGATCGGGCAGGTCGGCAGGCTGGCGCGGAAAGACCAGGGTGGCCGCGAGATAATAAGCGCTCGCGAAGATCGTGATCGCGCTCAGCGAGAAACCCGAAACGGCAACTGCGTCGCGCGATATCCAGGCCGCTACCCAGAAGGACAGCAGGTCGAGCAGTACGAAGATGCCGAGCAGCGGCGTGAGCCAGCCGACGCGCAAGGTCGCCCCCGGCCGCACCCGCGCCTCGATCGTTCGCGCCAGGCCGCCCAGCACCTCGACGATCGACAGGCCGAGCAGCAGCCCGAACAAGGCGAAGATGAATTCGAACTCGGACATGGTCACCCCCTGGCGGTGGGAATTCCATATCGCACCGGCCAAGTCGAGGGGAGGATTCGCCCCTTACTCCCCCTCCCGCTTGCGGGAGGGGTCCGGGGAGGGCCTGTCACATTGCCAGGGCGTTTACGGGACAGGCCCTCCCCTAGCCCCTCCCGCAAGCGGGAGGGGAAACCCAGTCGGCAATCAGGGCGCCGGTCGGTAGGTCACGCTGGCGCTGCCATCGACGCGGACCGGCAGGTAAAGGCCCTGGCCATGCGCGGTGATCCGGCCGGTCTCGACCTTGCCGATCGTCGCGCGGATTAAGAAGTCGCCGGTGCGCTTCTCGTCGATCGCGCGGCGGACCTTGCCGAGCAGTTCGTTCAGGTCGCGGGTGAAATTCTGCGTCAGCGACGATGCGATCTCGTTCGAGAAGGCAGCGCTGCTGCCGAGTTGCAGCAACAGGTCGCCGCCGATGCCGTCGGTATCGCCGGTGACGCTGAGATCGGCGAAGCGGACTTCGGCCGAGCCGGGCGCGTTGACCGGGCGGGCGGTCAGCCAGATCAGGCCGCGCGTCGGCTCGCCGCCCAGCCGGTCCGATTTCGCCGCCAGGGTGACGCCGACGGCGATCCGGCCACCGGTCGTGCCGTAGACCACGACCTTGTCGAAGCTCGCGCTCACCGCGCCGACCCCGGGCAGGTCGAACGGACGGCGCGACCGCTTGACCAAAGCGCGCAGCACGACGGGCTGAAGCTCGGCATAATCGGCAACGACGGGAATGTTGAACTTCAGGCTGTTGGCCGGGTTCGAGCGCTCCAGCGCCGGCAGCGGACCGGGCTTGGGATCGGCGGGACGCTGCCCCACGAACGTCTCGGTCAGCGCATCGAGGCCGAGATTGAGCCGCAGTCGCTGGCCCTGGATCTCATAACCGCCGAAATGCAGCTTCTGCGGCGTGATCCGCATCCAAACCGGCGGCTTTTCGCGGTTGAGCTCGATCGAGGTGAAGCCCCGGCGCCACAGCCGCTCCACCTGACTGCGCAGCTCCATCTTCGCCAGTTCGCGCGGCAGGGTGCGTTCGAGGTCGCGGATCACCGGCTGGAGCTTCTCGTCCGCCTCGTCGGTGAAGGTGATCCGCTGTCCCAGGAAATCGATTCCGGGCGTCTCGGTCCAGCTATAGCTGAGCTTCACCGTCCCGCGCGGATTCCAGTTGCCGTCGATGTCGAGCCGGATGCGCGCATGCGCCATCGCCGAGGCGGTCGCCGTCTCGCCCTTCAGGATGCCGCCGACGTCGCGCGCGGCGATCCGCGCCTGGATCGGCATGTCGGCGATGATCTCCTGCCCCTCGCCGCGCAGCCGGATCGCGCCGCGCGTGACGGTGCCGACGATCGTGCAGCTGATCGGCGGGGTCACCTTCAGCTTCGCGCCGAACACCTTGACCTGCTTGGGCTTCACGCAGCGGTCGGAATGCTGGTTGATCGTCCAGAGCTGGCGCGGGATCGCCTGGTCGATCGCGCCGCGCAGCGCGGCGGTGTCGACATCGATCGGCACCGCGAGCGTCGAGGACTGGGTCGGCGTGGGGACCGCATCGGTCGCTCGCGCCGGCGGCTCGACCTTCTTCTTCGAACAGCCGGCAAGGACAGCGACCGCGGCGAGCAGGCAGAGCGGCACGAGCGCCGACGGTCGATTGGGGTTCACGCACAGCTCCGCTGAAGATCCCCGTCTGAATACCGGAGGGGCGGCGCGGGTTCCGTCAGCGGGAGAGAACCGCCCCAGCACAGGTGTCGCCCATGCCCGCCACCGGAGGGACGCCGGCGGCAGGCATGTGCCGGGGCGCTCCTACCAGCTAAGCCCGGCGCGGACGTACAGGAAGCGGCCGTTGAACCCGAATGGCGAGTAGAAGGGGAAGCCGACGACGCCGGTGCTGTTGTTCACCGTCGCGGTCGCATCGGGATAGACGTCGAACAGATTGTTGAAGCCGATCGCGAACTGGCCGCCCTTCACCGGCTGATAGCGCAGCTCGAGGTCGGTGATGACGTGACGGCCGCTGTTGATGTCGCCCGATCCGTCGACCGCGGTGCCCGGCTGGTTGACGTTGCCATAATAGGTCGCGCGGGCGGTGATTCCGATTCCGTCGAGCGACCAGTCGAGTGCACCAGTGATCTTTTCGCCCGGCGTGCCTTCCTCCAGCGTCAGGATGCGGCTGCGCGCGAACAACACCGGCGCCGGGTTCACCGTGGCGGTCGAGGTGGGCACGCGGGTCACCACCGTCTGGTTGATGTTGCCGGCCAGGGTGAAGTCGAACGCGCCTGCGCTTTCGGTGGTCAGCCGGTAATGCGCGACCGCATCGATGCCGCGCACGCGCGAGCGCAGCCCGTTGATGAAGAAGCGCGCAGAGGGGACGTTGAACGGCGCGAGGATCGCCGCGACCTGCGGGCTGAACGAGGCCGAGATATTCTCCGACAGGGCGATCTGGTCGCGCAGCCGGATCTGATAGGCATCCACGGTCAGGTCGAACCCGCCCGAGCGCAACACCGCGCCGGCGGAGAAGTTGGTCGACCGCTCGGGCTCCAGCGGCAGGCCGCCCAGCGCGGTGCCGACCGGGCTGACCGAGGGGAAGGTGCCGGTCAGCACCGGCGACCCGTTCTGCATCACCGAGGCGATCGAGGTGAAGTATTGCTGCTGCAGGCCCGGCGCGCGGAAGCCGGTCGAGGCGGTGCCGCGCAGCGCGAACCACTGCGCCACGTCATAGCGCAGCGACACCTTGCCGGTCGCCGTGTCGCCAAAGTCGGAATAATGTTCGAAGCGTCCCGCCAGGCCGACCCGGAACAGGTCGGTGAGCTGCGCCTCGAGATCGACATAGCCGCTGACGTTGCTGCGGTTGCGCTCGACCGCGTTGAGCGGGGAGAAGCCGCCAAAGCCCTGCGCGCCCGGCGGCTGGCCCGCGACGGCGCCGGTCGGGGGATAGTCGTAGGAAGCGCGTTCGCCCGGGGTGATCTTGTACCCTTCGTGGCGCCCCTCGACGCCGAATGCGACGTTGAGCGACTGGAACACGTCGAGGCTGCGGGTGACGTCGAGCCCGGCGGTCCATTGGTCATAGGCGACCGCTCCGTCGTAGAAATTCTTCGGCGACGCGCTGCCATAGGCGAAATTGGCCGAGTTGAGCGTGTTGAACTCGATCCGGTTGCGACCATAGCCGACGTTCAGGTCGACCGCCCAGCCGCTCACCTCGCCCTTCACCCCGACTGCACCGGTAATGTTCTGGGACTTGGTGTTGATGATCGGCAGAAATCCGTCGGGATAGCCGGCGGCCGTCGCGGCGGCACTGGGCAGCCGCGGAAAGGCGGCGCTGCGGGTGTCGCGCTCCTGATAGCCGCCCCAGCCATAGAGTTGCCAGCCGCCGCCGATGCCGGTGCCGGCATTCACATAGCCACTATACTGCTCGACCTCGGGATCGCCGAACCGGCCGGTGACGCGGCTGGGCGAGACGCGCGGATCGAAATCGGCGCGGTTGGTCGGCTGGCGCTTCACATATTCGCCCGATACGGTGACGAAGCCGTCGTCGCCGAAGCCGAGCCCCTGCCAGCCGTTGACGGTGAAGGTCGGCTCGCCGGTCGTGCTGCGGCGGCCGCGCGCGGTCTCGATATCGGTGGCGTAGAAGCCATAGGTCGCAGTGACGCCGCCGCCCGAGCGCGCCTCGCGCAGGCGCAGGTTGACGACGCCGGCGATCGCGTCCGAGCCATATTGCGCCGAGGCCCCGTCTCGCAGCACCTCGATCCGCTCGATCGCGCTGGTCGGGATGGTGTTGAGATCGACCGCGGCCGAACCGCGCCCGACCGATCCGTTGACATTGACCAGTGCCGAGCTGTTGGCACGCACGCCATTGACCAGCACCAGCGTCTGGTCGGGCTGAAGCCCGCGCAAGGTGGCGGGGCGGATTGCGTCGGTGCCATCGACCGCGGAGGGACGCGGAAAGTTGATCGAGGGGGCAAGGGTCGACAGCGCCTGGGCAAGCTCGGTGCTTCCCTGGCGGCGCAGCGCCTCCCCGCCCAGCACATCGACCGGTGAGCTGGTATCGAGCCGCGAGCGCCCGACGACGCGGGTGCCGGTGACGACGATCTCATCCTCGGGACCCGCCTCGGCGGCCGGCGCCGACTCCTGGGCCCAGGCGACGCCGCCATGGGTCAGGGCGGTGCTAGCCAAGGCAAGGCTGACGAGTACGCGTAGCTTGGTCATCGGAAATCCCCTTTGTGTTCGGTGCAAGCTAATTCCCATTGCGTACGTAGGATAACAAACTTTTGGTATCCGTCCGCCAATCCTGCCTTCCGTCACGCCCCCAGCCAGTCCGACAGCGATCGCTCTGCGGTCGATCCCGTCTCCGCACCCATGCTGTTCGCCATGATCTCCAGCGCCCATCGGCCCCGCTCGTCGCATTCCGCCGCGACCGCGTCGCACGGCACCCACAGCCGATAGTCGCGCATATGCGCGTCGGCCGCGGTGAAGAGCACGCAGATGTCGGTCGCCAGGCCCGTCAGGATGAGCCGATCGACCCCCAGCTTGGGCAGCAGCACCGGCAGGTTGGTCGCGTAGAAGCCGGAGAATTGCGGCTTGATGACGAAATAATCCTCGTCGTTGGGGCGCAGCGCGGCGGTCGGCGAGTCGCCCTGGCCGAAGGCGCGCTCGATCAGGCGTGACCGTTCCGAATGCCACTCGCCGAAATTGTCGTTCACATAGATGACCGGCATGCTGGCGCGCTCGGCCTGGTCGCGCAGCCGGCGGATCGGATCGACGATGTCGGCCGCGCGCGTGGCGAGCGCCTCGGCGCCTTCGAAATCGAAGCAGTTGATCATGTCGATGATCAGCAGCGCGGCACCTTCGCGCGGCTGATCCTCATGCGGTGCGGTTGCGCCATCCTGTGTCATCGGCGCGCAACGCCATGGCCGTGCCCGGGTTTCAACGGAACGGCGCATGGCCCACCGCGTTGCGGCGGCGGAGGTGAACCATGACCGACGACCACAAGACCGACACCCAGCCGCGCCCGAACCTGTCGACCGAACCGGGCGAAAAGGGACCGGCACCCGAGGGATCGACCGCGACGCAGGAGCGTCCGAATCTGTCGACCGAGCATCAGCGCGAGGGCGATGCGCGCAGCCCCAGTGACACGCTGGACCGCGGCCAGCCGCACGATGACCAGCCGAACTGACGGACCCACCAAGTCATTGTTAACACAGGTTATTATCGCTCGCCGCACCGTTGCGATTGCACGATGAAATCTTTGTCCCCCGCAGGAACGACGGCGCGTCCACCGGGTTCAGGCACGACATCTACGGAGGCCGGAATGAGCGATACGCTTGATCAGGTGCATCGCGACGATGCGCCGCTGACGACATCCACGCACGAATCCGCCGCGGTCGAGGCCGAAACCCAGGCGCGCATCGCCGCACGCGGTGACACGCTGATCGGCCGGACCGTGACGATCAATCGGCCGCGCGCCGAGCTGTTCGCCTATTGGCGCGACTTTTCGAACCTCGCGACCATCCTCGAGAATGTCGAGCGGATCGACGTGCTCGACGACAAGCGTTCGCACTGGGTGGTCAAGGCGCCGGGCGGCAAGTCGGTTGAGTGGGACAGCGTCATCACCGACGAGTCCGACGGCCACTGCATCGCCTGGGCGTCCGAGCCCGGTGCCGACGTGCCCAATAGCGGCCGGATCGAGTTTCGCGACGCGGGCGAGCGCGGCACCGTGGTGACCGCGACCATCCTGTACGATCCCCCGGCGGGCGTGATCGGCAAGCTGATCGCCAAGATGTTCCAGCGCGAGCCCGCGATCCAGGCGCGGCGCGACCTTCGCCGGTTCAAGCAGCTGATGGAAACCGGCGAGATCGCCACGGCGGCGCGCACCCGCGCCGAGCTGGAAGAGGAGAAGGACTGATGCGCGCACTCGTCTGGCACGGCCGCAAGGATGTTCGCGTCGACACGGTCGACGATCCCGAGATCATCAATCCGCGCGATGCGATCATCCGCATCACCTCGACCGCGATCTGCGGATCCGACCTGCATTTGTATGACGGCTATATCCCGACGATGCAGAGCGGCGACATTCTGGGCCATGAGTTCATGGGCGAGGTGGTCGAGACCGGCGCCAAGTCCACGCTGAAAAAGGGCCAGCGGGTGGTGGTGCCCTTCACCATCTCGTGCGGCAGCTGCTTTCATTGCAGCAAGCATCAATATTCGGCGTGCGACAATGGCCTGCCCGCCGACAATCAGGACATCGCCCAGACCCTGTACGGCCAGCCCATGGCCGGGCTGTTCGGGTACAGTCACATGACCGGCGGCTATGCCGGCGGCCAGGCCGAATATGTCCGCGTGCCGTTCAGCGATGTCGGCCCGATCGTGATCCCCGACGGGGTCGAGGACGACAAGGTGCTGTTTCTGTCGGACATCCTGCCGACCGGATGGATGGCGGCGGAGAATGCCCAGATCGAGCCGGGCGATACCGTCGCCGTCTGGGGCTGCGGCCCGGTCGGGCTGTTCGCGGTCCAGTCGGCCTTTCTGCAGGGCGCGCACCGGGTGATCGCGATCGACCATTATCCGCGCCGGCTGGAGCTTGCCGCCAAATTCGGTGCCGAGACGATCAACTACGAGGATAGCGACGTCTATGACGCGCTGATGCAGATGACCGGCGGTATCGGCCCCGACGCCTGTATCGACGCGGTGGGGCTGGAGGCGCACGGCGTGTTCTTCGACAATGTCGTCGACCAGATCAAGGCGGCGACCTTCCTGGGCACCGACCGGACGCACGTCATCCGCCAGGCGATCCTGGCGTGCCGCAAGGGCGGGCGTGTGTCGGTCCCCGGCGTCTATGGCGGGTTCGTCGACAAATTTCCGTTGGGCGCCTTCATGGAAAAGGGGCTGACGCTCAAGACCGGCCAGACACATGTCCAGCATTACATGCCGGCGCTGCTCAACGCGATCATGGAGGAGAAGATCGATACGACCTTCATGATCAGCCACCGGCTGCCGCTGGAGCAGGCGGCCGAGGGCTATCGGATGTTCCACGACAACCAGAACGAAGTGACCAAGGTCGTGCTCAAGCCCGAATGGGCCGAAGCCGCCGAGTGACACGCCTCCGCCGTTCGCCTGCCCCCCGCGAACGGCCGACCGAAGGTGAGCGGCGCGGTTCTCCCCCTCTTTCCGCGCCGCTCACCTTCCCCAACCCATCAGGAGCCTGATTCATGGCCCACAAATTCGCGATCATCACCGGTGCCGACCGGCATCGGATTGGAACTGGCCAGGCTGGCGGCGGAGGACGGCTATGACCTGCTGCTCGCCGCCGACACGCCGCTGGCGGATGCCGTCGCCTCGCTGCAGGGTTCGGGCGTCGAGGTCGGCGCAGTCGAGGGCGACCTGTCCACGACCGAGGGTGTCGACCGGCTGCTCGATGCGGCGCGCGGGCGGCGGGTCGACCTGCTGTGCGCCAATGCCGGCCACGGGCTGGGCGGTGCGTTTCTCGACCAGCCGGTCGAGAAGTGGCGCCATGTCATCGACACCAATGTCTTTGGCACCGTCTATCTGCTCCAGAAGGTGCTGAAGGACATGGTCGCGCAGGGCGAAGGCAAGGTGCTGGTCACCGGATCGATCGCCGGGTGGATGCCGGGCAGCTTTCAGGCGATCTACAATGGCAGCAAGGCGTTCGTGGACAATTTCACCGCCGCGATCCGCAACGAGCTGAAGGAGCATGAGGGGATCACCCTCACCACGCTGGAGCCCGGACCAGTCGAGACCGAATTCTTTCACCGCGCCGAAATGGACGACACCAAGGTCGGCCAGTCGGACAGCAAGTCCAATCCCGCCGATGTCGCGAAGGACGGGTGGACCGCGCTGATGAAGGGCAAGGACACGATCATCTCGGGCTGGAGCAACAAGCTCCAGGTCGCGGCGGCGGGCGTGCTGCCGCAGTCGGTGCCGGCGCAGATGCACCGCAACATCGCCGAGCCCGGCAGCGGCGACGAGTAAGCGACGGGACGTCGCCCGGCATCCGGCCGGGTCGACGCCCGCTTTCGTTTAGCCCAATCGCGCCAGCGCCGCGGACAGGCGCTCGGCCTCGGCCGATTTCTCGGCGTGATCGGCGCGGGCCTTTTCGACTGCCTCGGGCTTGGCGCGCTCGACGAAAGACGGGTTGTTGAGCCGTCCCGCCAGCCCGTCGCGCTCCTTTTCGGCCGCGGCGATCGCCTTGGTCAGACGGGCGCGCTCGGCCTCAAGATCGACCACGTCGCCCAGCGGCAGGACGAAGGTCGCCTCGTCCACCACGATCTGCAGCGCGCCGCCCGCAGGCACCTCGCCGCTGGCCTGGTCGACCCGGGCGAGGCGCGCGAGCGCCGCTTCCTGACGGCCCAGGCGTGCGGCGGTATCCGCGGAGGCATCGCGCGCGAAGATCGGCAGGCGCGCCCCCGGCGGCACATTCAGCTCGGTCCGCGCGGCGCGCACTTCGCTCACCAGCCGGATCAGCCAGTCGATTTCCTGCGCCGCCGAGGGGTCGAGCGCGCGCGCATCGGCCATCGGCCATTTCGCGACGATCAGCTCGTGATCGCGCGGGCCCATCTTGGACCAGAGCTCTTCGGTGATGAACGGCATGAACGGGTGGAGCATGACCAGGATCTGGTCGAGCACCCAGCCCGCGACCCCGCGCGTCTCGTCCGCCGCCGCTCCGGTGGCGGCGGTGCCGCCCTCGCCCTGCAGCACCGGCTTGGTCAGTTCAAGATACCAGTCGCAGAAGCGGCTCCACACGAACTGGTAGATGGTGTTCGCCGCCTCATCGAAGCGCAGATCGGCCAGCGCGAGGTCGAGCGCCTGCACCGTCGCCACCGTCTCGGCGACGATCCAGCGATTGACCGCCAGCTCGGCCGCAGGCGGCTCGATCGTGCTGCTGGCGGCAATGCCGTTCGACTGGCAGAAGCGCGCGGCGTTCCACAGCTTCGTCGCGAAGTTGCGATAACCCTCGATCCGCTTCTCATCCATCTTGATGTCGCGGCCCTGGCTTTCCATCGCCGCCATGAAGAAGCGCAGCGCATCGGCGCCATATTTGTCGATCAGCCCCAGCGGGTTGACGACATTGCCCTTGGACTTGGACATCTTCTGCCCGTCGGCGGCGCGGACCAGTCCGTGCAGGTACAGCTTGCGGAAGGGCACGTCGCCCATGAACTCCAGGCCCTGCATCATCATGCGCGCATCCCAGAAGAACAGGATGTCGAAGCCCGAGATCAGCACATCGTTGGGATAGCGGCCGCCCAGCGTCGGGTCGGCATTGTCGGGCCAGCCCATCGTCGCGAACGGCCACAGCGCCGACGAGAACCAGGTGTCGAGCACGTCATTGTCCTGCTCGAGCTTCACGCCCTCGCCGGCCTGGGCCTGAGCCTCGGCCTCGCTCTCGGCGACATAGATGCTGCCATCCTCGGCGAACCAGGCCGGGATTCGGTGACCCCACCAGAGCTGGCGACTGACACACCAGGGCTGGATGTTCTCCATCCAGTTATAATAGGTCTTTTCCCAGCTCTTCGGCACGATCTGGGTCTTGCCCGATCGCACCGCCTCGATCGCCGGCTTCGCCAGGGTGGCGGCGTCGACATACCATTGGTCGGTCAGCCAGGGCTCGATCACCACGTTCGACCGGTCGCCGAACGGGGTCTGCACGGTGCGCGGCTCGGCGTCGTGCTCGGCGCCTTCCTTGTCGACATGCGCGACCAGGAAGCCGGCTTCCTTCATGCGCAGCACCACGCGCTCGCGCGCGCCGTCCACGCCGTCGCGGCGGAAGCGGTGCAGGCCGAGAAACTCGTCGGGGACCAGCCCGTCGCTCGTCTGGACGACATTCGCCTTGCCGTCGAACATGTTGAGCATATCGCGCGCCTCGATCCCGGCGCGGCGGGCGACCTCGAAATCGTTGAAGTCATGGCCCGGCGTGATCTTCACCGCGCCCGAGCCCAGCTCGGGATCGGCATGCTCGTCGCCGACGATGCGCAGGCGGCGGCCGGTGATCGGCTGGTCGACGAACGTGCCGATGACCGACGCATAGCGCGGATCGGTCGGGTTCACCGCGACCGCCATGTCGGCCAGCATCGTCTCGGGCCGGGTGGTCGCCACGACGATATGGTCGCTGCCGTCGGGCAGCGTCACGCCATCGGCCAGCGGATAGCGGAAATGCCAGAAGCCGCCGCGGACCTCTTGCGTCTCGACCTCGAGATCGCTGATCGCGGTGCCCAGGCCCGGATCCCAGTTCACCAGCCGCTTGTCGCGATACAGCAATCCGCGCTTGTGCAGCTCGACGAACACCTTGAGCACGGCCCTGGAAAAGCCCTCGTCCATGGTGAAGCGTTCGTTCGCCCAGTCCATCGAGCAGCCGAGGCGGCGCAGCTGGCCGGTGATCTCGCCGCCGCTTTCCTCCTTCCACTGCCACACCTTCGCGATGAATTCGTCGCGGGTGAAGTCGGTGCGCTTCTGCTGATGTGCGTTGAGCTGGCGCTCGACCACCATCTGCGTCGCGATGCCGGCATGGTCGGTGCCGACGACCCAGCGCGCATCCTTGCCCTTCAGCCGGGCATGGCGGACCAGGATGTCCTGCAGCGTGTTGTCGAGCGCATGGCCGATATGCAGGCTGCCGGTGACGTTGGGCGGCGGGTTGACCAGCGTCCAGGGATCGGCGCCCGGACGCTCGGGTGCAAACAGGCCCTTCTCTTCCCAATGGCCATACCAGCGGGATTCGATTTCGGCGGGGTCGAAGGTCTTGGGAAGTTCGCTCATGATGCCGCGGCGCTTAGCGCGAAGCTGCAGGATTCCAAAGCCCCGAACGACGCGCCCATCTGCGGACGGGGACGGCGCGATCAGGCGGGATCGGCGACCGGTGTTCCGGCCAGCAGTTCTTCGATCTTGCGTGCCAGCGCATCGACCGCAAACGGCTTGGTCACCATGCTCATGTTCGTGCCGAGGAAGCCGGCGCGGATCGCGGCATTTTCGGCATAGCCGGTGATGAACAGGATCGGCAGGTCGGGGCGGTGCTGACGCGCGATCTCGGCAAGCTGGCGGCCATTCATCCCGGGCAGCCCTACATCCGAAATCATCAGGTCGAGCGAGGCGTCCGACGACAGGATCTCGATCGCAGCCCCCGCCTCGGGCACTTCGACCGCGTGATAGCCGAGCTCGTCGAGCAGGTCGCGCACCAGCAGCCGGACCGAAGCGTCGTCCTCGACCAGCAGCACATTCTGGCCGCGTCCGGCGGGCACCGCGGGTGCCGCCTGGCGCTCCTGAGTCACCGCGCCTTTGGCCGCAGGGAGGAAGATTTTTACGGTGGTACCGTCGCCCTCGCTGCTGTGGATCCGCACCTGGCCGCCCGATTGCTGGGCAAAGCCATAGACCATCGACAGGCCCAGCCCCGTCCCCTGCCCGATCGGCTTCGTGGTGAAGAAGGGCTCATAGACCTTGTCTAGCACGTCCGGGCCCATCCCGACGCCGGTGTCGGAGACCGCGACGACGACATAGCGGCCGGGCGACACCTCGGGATGCTTGTCGCAATAGGCCTGATCGAGATCGACCGTGCCGGTCTCGATCGTCAGCGCGCCGCCATTGGGCATCGCGTCGCGCGCGTTGATGCACAGGTTGAGGATCGCGTTCTCGAGCTGGTTGGCGTCGGCGACCGCATAGGGGACCGGCCCGTCATGCGCGACATGAATCGCGATCTGTTCGCCCAGCGTCGAGCGCAGCAGGTCGCCGAGCGAGGCAATCAGGTCGAGCAGGTTGATGCTCTTAGGATCCAGAGACTGACGGCGCGAAAAGGCGAGCAGCCGCGCGGTCAGCGCCGCGGCGCGCTGCGCCGAGGTGGTCGCCGCGTCGAGGAACCGATCGACATCGTCCAGCCGGCCGGCGGCGATCCGGCGTTTCACGATATCGAGCCCGCCGATCACGCCGGTCAGCATGTTATTGAAGTCGTGGGCGATACCGCCGGTCAGCTGCCCGAGCGACTCCATCTTCTGGCTCTGGCGCAGCGCCGCCTCGACCTCGGCGCGGCTGGCACTCTCCGCCTCCAACTCGCGCGTGCGAGCGATCACCCGCTGCTCGAGGATCTCGGCAGCATGTTTGCGTTCGGTGATGTCGGCGACGAACACATGGAAGCCGTCGACCTTGCCTGCCTCGTCGAAGCGCGGGATGTAGCGCACATCGGCGTCGCGCCGCGTTCCATCGGGCCAGGGCCAGGACAATTCGAACCGGCTCTCATCGCCGTTCAGCGCACGGTCGACATGCGGCCGCCGCATCTCATAGCCCGGCGCGCCAGCCAGGTCAGCCATGTGCCTGCCGACCACATCCTCGGCCGGGATGCCCAGCCACTCGCCATAGGCGCGATTGGCGAAACGATAGATGCGGTCGCGATCGACGAAGCCGATCAGCACGGGCAGCGAGTCGGCGATCAGCCGCAACTCTCTTTCGCTGCTCAGCAACGCCTCACGCGCAGTGTAGAGCTCGGCGAGCCGGTCGCGCATCTCGAACTGCTTCTGGCGCAGCCGAAGCGCGGTGGCGATCGCGCTGACCAGCGACTCCGATCCCAGCGGTCGTTCAAGGACGATGACGTTCATCGCCGCCTCGGGCAGGCGGCGGCGAACACCCTCGGTGCCGGTGCGCTTGCTCGCCAGCACCACGAACGGCACGTCGGACCAGCTTTGCTGCGCTTCCAGTACGTGGGCGAGCGGGCCGAGATCGCCGTTCAACGCCTCGTCGGTCAGCAGGATCGCGCCGACGCGGTCGTCGAACGCCCGAGCCGCCTCGGCCAGCGTCTCGTGACATTGCGGGTCATAGCGCCGGTCGCTCAGCAATCGGGCAAGGCTCTGGGCGTCGCGGCCATAGGGGGCAACGATCAGGACGCGATGTCCGTCCCAGAGACCCCGTTCGACCAAGGTCAGCGATCTTCCATCAGCGGCGTGGCGGATCCGATATATTCGGGCGTGCCGGTCAGCACGCCCTTGAACTCGCGCAGCGGCTCACCGACGCGAATGCCCTGGCTGTCGACGCGGAGCTCGCGGATCGTGTCCTCATGGGCGCCGCTGCGATTCTTCAAAACCGAAATCGCCTTGCGCAGCCGTCCTTCGGATTCGAAGAAGCGCAGCAACACGAGCCCGTCGGCGATATACGAGATGTCGAGCGACGCCGTCATCGTGCCGACCAGTCCGTGCTGCGGATTGATCAGCAGGGTCATCACGCCCTTCAGGTTCAGATAGGCGAGCAGTTCGTGCAGCTGGAGCAGCAGATGCTGTTCCTGCGGCATCGCCGCCAGATAGCCGTTGAGGCTGTCGAGGGTCAGCACGGTGCAGCCGCGATCCTCGACCTCGCTGCGAACCATCGCCGCGAACTCGCCCGGGGACACTTCCGCCGGATCGGCCTGTCGGATCACCAGCAGCCCGCTGTCGACATGCTTCTGCAGGTCGAGGCCCATCGCCTTGGCTCGAACCAGCAACGTCCCGATCCGCTCGTCGAATTGATAGATGGTCGCGGGCTCGCCGCGCTCGCAGGCGGCGTAGAGATATTGCAGGGCAATGGTGGTCTTGCCCGTGCCCGCCGGCCCGGTGATCAGCGTACAGGTTCCGCGCAGCGGCCCGCCGCCCAGCAGGGCGTCGAGTGCGGGTACGCCGCTCGGCACCGGATCGCCGACCCGCGATCCGCTATGGTCTGCAGCAATCAGGCGCGGAAACACCGCCAGCCCGCCCTTGCGGATCGCCAGGTCGTGATAGCCGGCAACGAAATCGACGCCGCGCAGCTTCTGTACCTGCAACCGCCGCCTCGCGCTGCCGAAGTCGAGCGTCAGCCGCTCAAGCGTGATCACGCCGTGGCACAGGCTGTGGAGATGCGTGTCGCGCTCGCCGCCATTGCTGGTCAGATCGTCGACCAGCAGCACGGTTGCGTTGCGCCCGACGAAGAACTGCTTGAGCGCCAGCACCTGTCGCCGATAGCGCAGCGGATCCTGCGCGAGCAGCCGCATTTCGGACAGGCTGTCGAACACCACCCGGGTCGGCTTCACCCGCTCGACGACATCCTCGATCAGCTTGATCGTGTCGCCCAGTTCGACTTCCCAGCTGTGCAGCACGGTCTGCTCGCGCCCGGGGCCCAGCACGTCCTCCGCGGAGGCGAGTTCGAACAGTTCGATGCCGTCGAGCGACCAGTCGTGCGACTGGGCGACCGCGCGCAACTCCTCGCTGGTTTCCGACAAGGTGATGTACAGCGTCGGCTCGCCCTTGCTGGCGCCGTCGAGCAGGAATTGCAGCGCCAGAGTCGTCTTGCCCGATCCGGGGGCACCTTCGAGCAGGTAGAGCCGATTTCGCGGCAGGCCGCCCGACAGGATGATGTCCAGACCCGGATTACCGGTAGAAATGCGATCGGTCATGGGAGGCCTGCACTGGGAAGATGTCGCTCTATAGCGCAGTTCCGGCAGGACGCTCATATTTCGATCAAGGTCGAAACGATTTAGGCCGCTGTTGCAATCACCTGCGCGGTAAAGCGGATGCGTCGGAAAGGCCGGTATCGCTCAGGAACAGCGAGACTGCGTCCAGGACGATCTTTGGCCGGTCGCGATGGGGCACATGGCCGCAGGCGTCGATCACCATCAACTCGGCCGGCCCCGCGACCCCGTCAGCAATCCGCCGGGCATGGGCTTCCGATCCGAACTCGTCGCGGTCGCCATGGATTGCCAGCACCGGACAGCGGACCCGCGCCAGTGACGCATCGAGCGCCCAGTCTGCCCGCTCCGGTGCCAGCCAGGTCCCGATCCAGGCATCGAGGATCCAGCGGGTCTTCTCGCCATGATGCCGCGCGATCCGCGCCGCCTGGTCCGGGTCGGCGAACTGCACCTCGGCCGCGCGGACGCCGGCCAGCGTGCGATCCTCGACAAAGGCCTGGGCCGATTCGCTGATCACCGCGCGGCATCGCTCGGGAAAGGCCGCCGCGCTCTCGATCGCCATCGCGCCACCGACGCTGTGGCCGAAGGCGACGAAATCGCGGATGCCCAGCTGGCCGAGCAGCAGCGGCACCGTCTCCCGCGCCTCGATCGCGATGAAATCCTGGTCGAGCGGCGCGTCCGCAGGGTCGGACCGGCCGAAGCCCCGGCGGTCATAGGACAGCACCGGCAGCCCGGTGGCCCTCGCGAGCGCTTCGGGAAAACCGCGCCACAAGGCGGTGCTGCCAAGCGAATCATGGAACAACAGGATCGTCGGCGCATCGAACGCCGCCCCCGCCGGCTGCCAGCGACACGCGAACAGCGTGCCGCCCGGCACTGCAACACGATCTTCGGTCACTACAGGCGGCGTCTCGGTCGATGCTCGGGTCATGCCGTCGCCTTGGCCGATAAGCGTTCTCGGCAAAAGCATTGCTTTACGATCGTACAACAGGATCGCGGCTGGCGCGCGGATGTCAGGTCGCTTATCTCCCTCTCCATGTCTTCGCGCTTCGATACCGTGCCGAACCGGCGTGCCATCATCGACCGGCGTCAGCTTGCCGACGAGCTCGCCTCGGTCGAGGGCAAGGACGAAGCCGCGCTGCGCCAGGCGGGGACCGCGGTGCTCAAGCGCGCGCTGCTGGCCGGGCGCGCCGAGATCGAGCGGCGGCTGCTCGACCATCCCTCGCGCGGGCTGGAATGCGCGGCATCGGGCGCCTTCCTGATCGACCAGCTGCTGCGGCTGTTATGGGATTTCGCGGTCGAGCGGCTGCACCCCAACCCCAACCCGACCGCGGCGGAGCGGATGACGCTGATCGCGGTGGGCGGCTATGGCCGGGGCGAGATGGCCCCGCATTCCGACCTGGATATCGGCTTCCTCACACCGTGGAAGGTCACCGGCTGGTCCGAGCAGGTGATCGAATCGATGCTCTATTCGCTATGGGACATGCAGCTGAAGGTCGGCCATTCGTCGCGCTCGCTCGACGAGATGGTGCGCCAGGCCAAGGCGGACGTCACCGTATGCACCGCGCTGCTGGAGGCGCGCTATGTCTGGGGTGATCTCGACCTCTACGACCAGGCCGCCGCCCGGTTCAAGGCGGAGGTCCAGGCCGATACCGCGCGAACCTTCATCGCCCAGAAGCTGGCCGAGCGCGACCTGAGGCACAAGAAGATGGGCGACAGCCGCTATGTCGTCGAGCCGAACGTCAAGGAGGGCAAGGGCGGGCTGCGCGATCTGCACGCGCTCTTCTGGATCGGCAAATATGCCTATAATGTCCGCGAACCCGCCGAGCTGGTCGAGGTCGGGCTGCTGACCCGCGAGGAATTCCGCCAGTTCCACCGCGCCGAGAATTTCCTTTGGGCGGTGCGGTGCCACCTCCACACACTGGCCAGGCGGCCCGAGGACCGGCTGACCTTCGACCTGCAGCGCGAGATCGCGGAACGGATGCGCTTCGCCGACCGGCCGGGCAAGTCCAAGGTCGAGCGGTTCATGCACCTGTATTTCCTCCAGGCGAAGACCGTCGGCGACCTGTCGGGGGTGTTCCTGGCGCATCTGGACGAGAAGTTTGCCGCGCGCGGCCGGCGCTTCGGCCTCACCTCGCTGTTCCGCTCGCCGCGCAAGCTCAAGGGCTTCTCCCTCGACCGCGGCCGGATCTCGATCCCGCGCGACAGTTTCTTCACCGAGGATCCGGTCCGGCTGATCGAGCTGTTCCAGCTCGCCGACCTGCACGGGCTGGAAATCCATCCGGTGGCGATGCGCACCGCCGCGCGCGATGCCAAGCTGGCCGACGATGTCCGGCGCGATCCGCGCGCCAATGCGCTGTTCCTGGATGTGCTGACCTCGCCGCGCGATCCCGAAACGGTGCTGCGCTGGATGAACGAGGCGGGCGTGTTCGGCCGGTTCGTTCCCGATTTCGGCCGTGTTGTCGCGCAGATGCAGTTCGACATGTATCATCATTATACGGTCGATGAGCATTCGATCCGCGCGATCGGCCTGTTGGCCCGGATCGAGAAGGGCGAGTTGAAGGAGGACCATCCGCTCGCCACCGGCATCATCGAGCAGGTCGTGTCGCGCCGCGTGCTGTACGTCGCAGTGCTGCTGCACGACATCGCCAAGGGGCGGGGCGGCGACCATTCCGTGCTGGGCGCCGATGTCGCACGGCGGCTGTGCCCGCGTCTGGGGCTGAGCGCGGCCGAGACCGAGACGGTCGCCTGGCTGGTGCGCCACCACCTGCTGATGTCGGCGACCGCGTTCAAGCGCGACCTCAGCGACTTCAAGACGATCCTCGACTTTGCCGAGACGGTGCAGAGCCCCGAGCGGCTGCGGCTGCTGCTGATCCTGACGATCGTCGACATCCGCGCGGTCGGCCCGGGCGTGTGGAACAGCTGGAAGCGTCAGTTGCTCGGCAACCTGTTCGAAGCGGCAGAGGAAGTGCTCCGCCTCGGCCACAAGCAGAAGGGTCGCAGCGAGCGGGTGGCGGTGAAGCAGGCCGATCTGGCCGAGCTGCTGAACTGGGCGCCCGAGCGGCTGGAGGCGCTGAAGAAGCGGCTGACCGAACCCTATTGGATCGCCGAGCCGCTCGACGTGCTGGAGCGCAACGCCCGGCTGATCGATGCCGCCGGCGACTCGCAGCTGTCGATCGAGGCACAGGTCTATCCCGAGCGCGGCGCGACTCTGGTTACGGTCTATGCCTCGGACCATCCGGGCCTGTTCTATCGCATCGCCGGCGCGATCCATGTCGCGGGCGGCAACATCATCGACGCACGCATTCACACGACGCGCGACGGCATGGCGCTCGACAATTTCCTGGTCCAGGATCCGCTCGGCCGTCCGTTCGACGACGAAGGCCAGGTGCAGCGGATCAAGAATGCGATCGCCGATGCGCTGGCCAACCGGTCGAAGCTGTCCGACCGGCTCAAGTCACGCCCGCTGCCCCGGCTGCGCGCCGACGCGTTCACGATCGAGCCCAATGTGCTGATCGACAACAAGGCGTCGAACCGCTTCACCGTGGTCGAGGTCAATGCGCGCGACCGGCCGGCTTTGCTGTTCACGCTCGCCCATGCGCTGTTCCAGTCGAAGGTCACGATCCATTCGGCGCATGTCGCGACCTATGGCGAACGCGCAGTCGATACCTTCTACCTGACCGACCTGCTGGGTGATAAGATCGATTCGGCCACGCGGCTGAAGACCATCGAGCGACGTCTGCTGGAAGCGGCGGCGGGCGACGGGAACCTCGCCCAGGCGGCCTGACACCCATCGAAGGGAGACGGGAATGCCGGTACTTGGGATTGGCGGCTTCTTCTGGCGCGCAAAGGACCCCGAGGGGCTGAAGAGCTGGTATCGCGACGTGCTGGGCGTCGGCGCTGGCTTCGGCACCGATGCCGAGGGGAACTGCAGCGACTGGTTCTGGCACCCCGAACCCGGCCCGGTGGTGTTCGAGCCGTTCAAGGAGAGCACCGACTATTTCGCGGCGGACAGGCAGTTCATGCTGAACCTGCGCGTCCGCGACCTCGACAGCCTGCTCGAGCAACTCAACGCATCGGGCGTCGAGGTGATCACCAAGGCCGAATGGGATTCGCCCGAAACCGGTCGCTTTGCGCGCATTCACGACCCGGAAGGCACGCCGATCGAACTATGGGAGCCCCCCGCCGAGTGAGCGACCTGCTGGGCGAGGGACTGGCCCTTGCGATCGCGGTGCTGGGCGGCGCCTGGCTGCTCGCGCGCTCGCGGCGTGGCGACGGGGGCGAGGACCGTTAAGGTCGCCCCAACCCGGTCATCGCCCGGACGACGCCCTACTTCTTCTGCCACACCCGGACATAGTCGACTTCCATCTTTGCCGGGAATGCCGCGTCGTCGATGCCCATCTGGCCGCCCCAGCCGCCGACGGCGACGTTGAGGATCAGATATTCGGGCGTCGCAAACGGCCAGGTGGCGGGGTCGCCCTTCTGGTCGTTGTCGAAGCGCATGTGCGCGCGGCCGTCGATGCCGATCAGGATGCGGTCGGCATTCCAGTCGAGCTGGTAGGTGTGGAAGGCGGTGCAGGCGTCGGGGACCATGCGGCTCGACCCCTTCTGGGTGTTCGCGACATGGTTGTACGCCTTGGTATGGACGGTGCCATGGACGCGGCCGGGGTCCCAGCCGACATGTTCCATGATGTCGATCTCGCCCATTGCCGGCCAGCCGGGCGTGTCGTCCGAGGCCAGCATCCAGATCGCCGGCCAGATGCCGCGACCGCAGGGCAGCTTCGCGCGCACCTCGATATAGCCATAGGTGAAGTCGGCCAGGCCGCGGGTGATGATCTTGCCCGAGGCATAGTCCTGCCCGCCGAAATCGGGCTTGTCGGACAGGCGCTCCTTGCGCGCCTCGATGATCAGACGGCCGTTCTCGACCCGGACATTCTCCAGGCGCCTGGCGGCATAATATTGCTTTTCTTCATTGTGCCAGCCCAGCTTGTTCCGGCTGGTGTCCCAGGTCCATTTGGCGGGATCGGGCAGGCCGGGCCGGTCGAATTCGTCCGACCAGACCTGGCGATAGCCCGCGGGCACCGCCATCGGCTCGTCGGCCGGGGCAGTGATCGCGGGACGATGCACGGTCTGGGCAGCCGCCGGAGCCGCCGCCAGTCCGGCACAGAAGGCGGCGAGGGACACCCCCGCGACAAGCGGGCGCAGCCCTCGCACGCGATTCGTCATTTGGGCGAGATCACCATCAGCATCTGGCGACCTTCCATGCGCGGATAGGACTCGACCTTGGCGATTTCCGCCGTGTCTTCCTGGACGCGCTTGAGGAGGATCATGCCGAGCTGGCCATGCGAAAGCTCGCGTCCGCGGAACCGGAGCGTCACCTTCACCTTGTCACCCTCGCCGATGAACTTGTGGATCGACTTCATCTTCGTATCATAATCATGATCGTCGATGTTCGGACGCATCTTGATCTCCTTGATCTCCTGCGTCTTCTGCGTCTTGCGGGCGAGGTTGGCCTTTTTCTGGGCCTCGTACTTGAACTTGCCGACGTCGAGGAACTTCGCGACGGGCGGGTCCGCGTTGGGCGACACCTCGACCAGGTCCAGCCCATGTTCGGCTGCCTGCTCGATCGCCTCGCGAGTGTACATCACGCCGAGATTCTCGCCCTCATGATCGATCACCCGCACCTTCGGCGACTGGATGAATTCATTGAAGCGAGGGCCGTTCATCGGCGGAGGCGCCAACGGGCGCCGGGTCATGGGAGGACGTATAAGACTTGCTCCTGTCGTCGTTGACATGCGGTTGCGGGCAAATAACGCACAAATGCGCGATCCGGTAGCCCGGGCCGCGCCATTTCGCTGAAAATACCGCGGACTGTGGCGCGCGGGCGACTCCCTATATCGGGTGCCGGGCGCAGAACCGCAACTGTCCTTCGCTCAGGGGAGCGATTCAATCGGCCAGGCTCATCACTCTGACGCTGCGCCGCCGTGCCGGAAATGTACCAGCGGATACGGCCGCCCCGCATCGTCGGTCGGCGACCGGCCGGTGCGGACAAAGCCGCGCCGCTCATAGAAGGCGACCGTATCGGGCACCTGCTCGTTCGCATCGACCGTCGCTGCGGGCGCGATCGCGAGTGCATGCGCCAGCAGGGCACTGCCATAGCCACGACCATGCAGGGCCGGATCGACGAAAAGCGAATCGATCTGCGCCCCGCCCGCCGTCGGAGTCATGCCGAGAAAGCCGACCGGGTGGCCGGTTACGTCCTCCGCCACCCAGAATTCTGCCGCCGCGACATAAGTCGCCACCTGATCGTCCAGTTTGGCGCGATCCTCCGGGCGGAGGAAGCCATGGGTCGCATCGACGGCGCCCCGCCAGATCTCGAGCAGCCGCGGGGCATCCGCCCGAACCGACGGGCGGATGCGAACGGCCCTCATCGCCGAAGGTCGGGCGGAGTCGCGTCGGCGGTCAGCATCGCCACCGCCTCGTCCAGCGTCATCACCCGCTGGCGATCGCTGCCCAGCTGGCGCAGCGCCACGGTGCCCTCCTCGGCCTCGCGCTTGCCGACGACCAGCAGGTTCGGGACCTTGGCCACCGAATGCTCGCGCACCTTGTAGTTGATTTTCTCATTGCGCAGGTCGGTCTCGACCCGGATGCCCGCCGCGGCCAGCGTCGCCGCGACCTGCTTCGCATAATCGTCGGCGTCGGACACGATCGTCGCGACTACCGCCTGGACCGGGGCCAGCCACATCGGGAAGCGGCCGGCATGATGCTCGATCAGGATGCCGATGAAGCGTTCGAACGTGCCCAGGATCGCGCGGTGGAGCATGATCGGCCGGTGGCGCTCGCCATCCTCGCCGATATAGCTCGCGTCGAGTCGCTCGGGCAGCACCGTGTCCGCCTGGATAGTGCCGACCTGCCAGGTGCGGCCGATCGCGTCGGTCAGATGGAATTCCAGCTTGGGCGCATAGAAGGCGCCTTCGCCCGGCAGTTCCTCCCAGCCGAATTCCTCGGTCGCACGGCCCGCGGCGGCGACGGCGTCGCGTAGCGTCTGCTCGGCCTTGTCCCACATCGCATCGTCGCCGAAGCGCTTGTCGGGGCGCAGCGCCAGCTTGATCGCGTATTTCTCGAACCCCAGGTCCTTGTAGACGCTGTCGAGCAGGTCGCAAAAGTAGCGGATCTCGTCGACGATCTGGTCATCGCGCACGAAGATATGCGCATCGTCCTGGGTGAATTGGCGCACGCGCATGATGCCGTGCAGCGCGCCGTGCGGCTCGTTGCGGTGGCAGCAACCGAATTCGGCCATGCGGATCGGCAGGTCGCGGTACGACTTGATGCCCTGGCGGAACACCATGATGTGCGCCGGGCAGTTCATCGGCTTCAGCGCCATCAGGTCGGCATCGCCCGACAGCACCGGCGCCTCGTCATCCGTGCCGGGAATCTCGTCGGGCACGACGAACATGTTCTCGCGATACTTGCCCCAATGGCCCGACTGTTCCCACTGACGGGCGTCCATGAGCTGCGGCGTCTTCACCTCGGCATAGCCCGCGGCGTCGAGCCGGCGGCGCATATAGGCCTCGAGCTGGCGCCACAGCAGAAAGCCCTTGGGGTGCCAGAACACGCTGCCCTGCGCCTCGGGCTGGAGGTGGAACAGGTCCATCTCCTGGCCGATGCGGCGATGGTCGCGCTTGGCGGCTTCCTCCAGCCGGACGAGATGCTCGTCGAGCTGCTTCTTGTTCAGCCAGCCCGTGCCATAGATGCGCGACAGCTGCGGGTTGTTCTGGTCGCCGCGCCAATAGGCACCCGACACGCGCGTCAGCTTGAACGCGTTGGGATCGACCTTGCCGGTCGAGGCGAGATGCGGCCCGCGGCACATGTCGAGCCACGCGTCCTCGCCCTTACCAGCGCGGTACACGGTCAGTTCTTCGTTCTCGGGCAGCTCGGCGGCCCATTCGGCCTTGAACGTCTCGCCCTGGGCGGTCCAGCGCGCGATCAAATCCTCGCGGCTCCACACTTCGCGGATTAGCGGCTCGTTCGCGGCGATGATGCGGCGCATCTCGGCCTCGATCGCCGGCAGGTCCTCGTCGGTGAAAGGTCCGCGATCCGCGGGCGGGGCGAAATCGTAATAGAAGCCGTCGTCGGTCGAGGGGCCGAAGGTGATCTGCGTGCCGGGGAACAGCTTCTGCACCGCCTCGGCCAGGATATGCGCATAGTCGTGGCGCGCCAGCTCGAGCGCGTCCTTCTCGTCCTTGGCCGTGACGAGCGCCAGACTGGCATCGCCCTCCAGCGGACGGGAAATGTCGCGCAGCTCGCCGTCGACGCGTGCCGCCAGCGCCGCCTTGGCCAGCCCCGGACCGATCGCCGCGGCGATGTCCGCCGGGGTAGTCCCCGGGGCTACCTCGCGGACGGAACCGTCGGGCAGCTTAATTCGGAACATCTCGGTCACGGGATCGGACTTTCTCTCTTGGGAATTCAGGAGCGCGGCTTATGCCCGCGAGAAGCCGATATAGGCAAGCGAAGAGGCGGGCGACAGGGCGCCGCCCGAATCAGTCCTTCGCCACGGTCCCCTTACAGCGAGAGTCGCAGCGACGCGCGGACCGTCCGCGGCGCTCCGGGGAAGATCCACACCGGGCTGTACGAACTCTGCGCGTAGCGTTCGTCGAACAGATTGTCGGCCTCCAACCGGACCGCGACGCGGCGCGAGAAGGTCCAGTCGACCGCCGCCTTCGCCTTCACATAGGCCGGCAGCACCAGCCCGCTGGTATCGATCGCCCCGGCACGGTCGCCGACATAGGCCAGCCCTGCGCTGACCGACGGGCCCCTCCCCTCGCCGTCCAGGAAGCGACCGATGGCGAAGATCGTGCCGGCATGTTCCGGCACGTTGAGCACCCGGTCGGTGGCGAAGGCGCTGTCGTCCGCGCGGGCGCGGGTCCAGGCATAGTTGGCGACCAGCTGCCAGTTGCGGCCCAGCTTCACCGCGGCGTCGAACTCGATCCCGCGGCTGGTCAGGCTGCCGACCGGCGCCAGGAAATTGGGGTCGACCGGATCGTTGGTCAGGATGTCGCGCTTGGCGATGTCGAACCAGGTGACGGCGATGTCGATGCCCGGCCAGGAGGCGGTCGCGCCCAGCTCATAGCCCTTGCCGCGTTCGGGGGCGAAGCCGCTTCCGTCGCGGCCGATACCCGAGTTCAGCAGGAAGCTTTCGCCCCAATTGGCGTGGAGCGCGAAGACGTCGCTGAGCGCATAGCGCGCGCCAATGCGAAAATTGACCGGCTCGTCGATCGTGCGCCCGACCGCGCCGGTGCGATTGTTGCGGATCCGCTGGCGATAGGCGTCGAACCGCACCCCGCCGCTGATCGTCAGCCGGTCGGTCACGTCCCACATATCCTGAACATACAGGGTCGCCGCCCAGCGCTTCTCGCGATTGTCGGTGAAGGGCAGCAGTGGCAGCGCGGTGCCGCCATAGACGGGGTCGAACACGTCGATCGCATGCGGTGCCGCGGCGCTGGGATTCCGGCGCATCAGCAGCTCGGTATAGTCGAGCACATAGCCCTTCACGCCGATGCTGGGGCGATGCGATCCGATCCGGCCGGTCAACTCGATGCGCGCGGACAGGTCATCGACGGTGTAGCCGCGCTCGCGCCGCTGGCGCCACAGGGTGCGGTTGTCGACCAGCCGCGACTGGTCGGACGAAAAGCCGCGCAGCGAGCCCGTCCGCCAGGCGATGCCGCCATTCAGCGACCAGTCGCCGCCCAGCCTGGTCTCGCCGGTCAGCTGGTGCCGCTGGTTGCGGAAGCGGGTGACCCCGTCGCCGGGCTCGCCATAGAAGCGGCTGGCGGGCAGCGCATTGGCGTCGCCGCCGATCGCGGGAATGCCGCGATCGAACGGCGCGTCGAACTCGGTCAGCTCGCCGACATAGGTGATGCGCGTGCCCGCGCCCGATTGCCAGCTGATCGAGGGGGCGAGCACGCGGCGCTTCAACGACACCGTGTCCCGCCAGCCGTCGCTGTCCTCGCCCGCCGCGACCAGCCGGACTGCAAAGCCACCGCCGATCGGCCCGGTCACGTCCAGCTCGGCCCGGCGCGTGTTGAACGATCCATAGGTGAGGATCGCGCTGGCGGCGGTCGTGTAGCGCGGCGTCTTGCTGACGATGTTCACCCGGCCGCCAGGATCGATATCGCCGAACAGCGCCCCGGCCGGCCCCTTGAGCAGTTCGATCCGCTCGGCAGTTGCGGGGTCGCGCGGCGGCGCAAGTCCGCGATTGGCGAGGAAGCCATCGACATAATATTCGGCACCCCCATCGGGCGTGCCGAGAAAGCCGCGAATCGCGAAATTGTCGAGAAAGCCGCCGCGGTTATTCTGGTTGCTCACCCCGCTCACCAGTTCCAGCGCATCGGCCAGACGATAGGCGCCCGCGGCGTCGAGCAGGTCGCGCTCGATCGAGCGACTGGACGGCGACATGCGCTCGGTCACGATGTCGGCCGAGAGCGTACGGTCGGCCCGGTCGCTGCGCGTGCCGAGCACGACGATCTCCTGCCCTTCGGCTTCCGCCTCGGTCGCAGTCTCTCCGGCGGGTGCGGGCCGCACCTCTTCCTCGGCCCGGGTGTCGACCGGGAACAGGCATGCGGCAACGAGCGCGGCAACGGCTGGACTGGTCACGCGGACCGGAAAGCGACGAACCAAAACTTGACCCTCAGTGTTATGTTGTACCATACCCATTGGCGTCATGCCCGATATCTTGTCAACCGCCCCCGCCCCCGCGGCAGCTGCCGTTCGCGCTGCGCGGATCGCCTCGATCGATGCCCTGCGCGGTCTGGTGATCCTGCTGATGCTGGTCGATCATTCGCGCGAATTCTTCTTCTATCACGCCCAGGTGAGCGACCCGATGGACGTGGCCAGCATCGCGCCGGACCTGTTCTTCACCCGGTTGAGCGCGCATCTGTGCGCGCCGATCTTCGTCGCGCTGACCGGCATCGCCGCCTATCTCTATGCCGAGGGCAAGGGCGGCGCCCCCGCGGCCTCGGCCTTCCTGTTCAAGCGCGGCCTGTTCCTGATCCTGCTCGAGCTGACCGCGGTCAGCTTCGCCTGGAGCTTCGATCTCACGCCGCCGATCCTGTTCCTTCAGGTCATCTGGGTGATCGGCCTGTCGATGATCGCACTCGCGGCCCTGGTCCATCTGCCGCGCGTCGCGCTGGCGGCGATCGGGCTGGCGATCATGTTCGGCCATAATCTGCTCGACCCGATCCAGTTCGCGCCAGGCGAGCGTGGCCATATCCTCTGGGCGATCCTCCACGACCGCGGCTTTATCGACCTGCCCGGTGGCATCCGCGCGCGGACCTCCTATCCGCTGCTCCCTTGGATCGGGGTGATCGCGCTCGGCTACGCGGCCGGGCCCTGGTTCGCCCGAGGCGTCGATGCGTTGTGGCGCCGGCGACTGTTGGCGACGATGGGACTCGCGATGCTGGCGCTGTTCGCCGTGGCGCGGGCGATCAACGGCTATGGCGAACCAATGCCCTGGAGCGTTCAGGATGGCACGCTGCGCACGGCGATGAGCTTCCTGAACGTCACCAAATACCCGCCGTCGATGGACTTCCTGCTGCTGACGCTGGGCGTCGGCGCGCTGCTGCTGGCGCTGTTCGAGACGCTGCCGGCGCGCGCGATCGGCTGGTTGGCCGTGTTCGGGTCGGTGCCGCTCTTCTTCTACCTGCTGCACCTCTATCTGCTGCACCTGCTGAACCTGGGCGCGCAGGCAGCCACCGGCGACTTCAGCGACACCTATTACGGCGTCGCGCAGCTGTGGCAGTTCCTGGCGATCGCCGCGCTGGTCGCAGTCCCCTGCTGGCTCGCCTGCCGCTGGTTCGCGGCGAAGAAGCGCGCGAGCGGCGCATGGTGGATGCGGTATCTGTAACGTCATGTCCCCTCTCCTCCCCCGCAGCTCCGCTGCGAGGGAGGAGAAAGACACCTAATCAACCCTGACTTGCTCCCCTCCCTTGCCAGGGAGGGGAGACCGTTCGCTCGATGCGCCGGCCTTTCGGGATGAGCCGATCCCGTGCAATTCGCCACCAAACCGGCGCTATAGCTCCCCAACCCGACTCGCCGACCGGAGCCCGCCATGCCGACCGTCACGCACGACTATACCGCCCGCATCGCCTGGACCGGCAACCGCGGCGAGGGCACACGCAGCTATCGCGGCTATGACCGGAGCTGGTCGATCGTCACGCCGGGCAAGGCGGAGATCGCCTGTTCGAACGACCCGCTGCTGGGCGGCGATCCCGCAAAGCCCAATCCCGAGGACCTGCTGCTCGCAATCCTCTCGTCCTGCCATATGCTCTGGTATCTTCATCTGGCGGCGAAGGCCGGCATCGTGGTGCGCGACTATCGCGACGATCCGCTTGGCGTCGGCGAAACCGGCCCGCGCGGCGAGGGCCGGTTCCTGAGCGCGGTGCTGCGTCCCGAGATCGAATTCGACCCCGGTACCGACCTGACCGCCGCCGATGCGCTCCACGGCGAGGTGCATCATTACTGCTTCATCGCCCGGTCGGTGAACTTCCCGGTCCGCGTCGAGGCACGCTATATCGAGGGCTAAGTCCGCATCATATCAGCCCGTCGCTCAGGCGAAGCCCCCGCCGCGTCTGGACGCGCGCGATCAGATCCTCGACGATCGGGACATTGTCGAACGCAAACGGGTGAAGCCGCACGCGCGCATTGCGCTGCGCGCGCGCCGACAGACGCAACTGGTCACCCTCGCGTGCCATCTCGACCTCGTCCCAGTCCAGCTCGACCGTTTCGCCGAAGCTCCAGGCGATGGGCAGCGCGATCGACTCGTCGCGCAGCACCACCTTTCCCAGCCGGATCGCCTCGCCGCGATGAAGGCGCGTGGCCAGCTTCTTCATCAGCAATGGTCCCCAGGCCCGTCGCATCGTGGCGACAATCTCTTCAAGCACGTCCTGCCCGGCGAGATTAACATTGGTCTTCTTGCCGCGCACGGTCCAGCTGACACCATGGGGCGCCACACTATCACTGTTGCCGGTGTAACGCCCCCAGCGGATCGCCTCGATATCGTGCACCGAGGTGAAGACATCGCGGTAGCGAACCCCTTCCGGCGAAATCCTCAACTCGCGGCTCAGGATCGAGCCGAGAGCAACCGAATAGTGCAGCATCGGATCACGCTTGCCCAGTTCGGCCATATCGCGATCGGTCTCACCCTGCTCATTCCGAAGGGTGCTCAGCGCTTGCGGCACGCCGGCCAGGGCGGCCATGCCCTGATCGGTCAGTGCAGCGGCGGCGGGGTGAAGCGCATTGCGCTGAAGCGCGTCGATCGCATGGGTCAGCGCCGCCGCGAGCCGGAGGCTGGCAGGATCGCCCGGCTCGCCCCGGAAGGCCGCCGCGCGCTGGACCGGCAGCGCGATCTCCGCCCAGTGGCCGAGCAGTTGCTCGAAGCTGTCGGTCAGCGGCGTCAGTGCGTCGGGCCGCAGTCTTGCGACGCGGGCGATCTCGTTGGACAGGCGGACCGCGGCTTCCGCCTCTTCGGCCAGCCAGTCGCCAACGCCGGCGGCGTGTCGATCGAACAGCGCCACCAGCATGGGATTGGAGGGCGCGGGGAACCGCTCCGCCAATGCGCGCATCGCGTTCAGCATGACTCGCGTGGG
The DNA here is from genome assembly GCF_055521555.1 of Sphingomonas sp. BL-S-25. NCBI lineage: Bacteria > Pseudomonadati > Pseudomonadota > Alphaproteobacteria > Sphingomonadales > Sphingomonadaceae > Sphingomonas > Sphingomonas sp. BL-S-25. The sequence continues at coordinate 2,711,472 of NZ_CM145486.1, read as the reverse complement.
GCGGCCCGGCATCTCGGCGCAGGCGCGTTCGGTCAGCGTGGCGCGGCGTCGCGCCAGCGCCTCTTCCACGGCGCTCCGGCTGGATACCAGCATCACCCCGGCAAGCGCGCGATCGGCATTGATCTGCGCCAGCAGGTCATCGACGCTGTCGAACGCTGCGGCCGACGCGAGCAGTTCGGTCCACTCGGCCAGTCGCTCGGAATCGCTGTCGGGCAGTGCGGCGATCGCGTCGATCAGGATGTTGGCGCGGGCCAGGCCCTGCACGGGAACGGCAAACAGCGCGGTCGGATTGCCAAGGCCGGCGATCGCCTGAGCCCCTAGTTCCGGCGGCGCGCCCGGCAGCCATGCCAGTTCGGCATCGAGCCGCGAGGCGGAGGCGCCGAGCGTTGCCGAAGCCTCCCGGCGCGATGCGGCCTGGTCGCCCGATGCAGCATCGACCGCGGCGCGAGCCCGTTCGCTTCGGTCCCGGGGCGAGATGCCGAGCACCGCAAAGGGGTTGGATGCAAGGTCAGAAGACACGCGCTTGCCCTTGAAGCCGCAGGCTGGCGGGATCGGTCAGGCCCTTCTCTGCCTCTGCCCATTCGCGTTCGCTATGGGTCCGGCCGACACAGCGCCGGTTGAAGTCGTCGACGCGCCTGTTGAACCGGGGAGCGGCGCTATCATGGCGGTCGGGATCGTTTGCGCCCAGATCGGCCAGCGCGTCGCGCTCGGCGCCCAGCCGCGTCCGCTCTTCGAGACACTCGCGCAGCGCCTGCACCGCACGCGAGTCGAGCGGCAGCGTTTCGTCGGAATAGGCCTCCTCGGCGGGCGGCTCCGACAGGACGGCAGCGAGTGCATTGTCCATCATCGCGTTGTCGAGGATCGCATCATCGGCAATCACGTTGTCCGTGTCGCCGATCGCCGCATCGGCCAGCGGCTCGCCGCGTGGCACAGGCGCATAGGCACCCTCGTCGTTCCACCAGACGCTGCCCCGGCTTTCCCACCAGGCGATCGCACCGACCACCGCGGCAACGGGCAGAAGCCACAGCCAGAACTGCCCGATACCGCGGAAATAGCGCTGCGCGGGCTCGTCGCGCACCTCGCGCGATGCACCGAGCAGGGGATCGTCATGATCGGCGATATGAAGCCGCGCCTCGGCGATCGCGGCATCGACATCGGTCCGCCACCCATCGAGCCCCGCAAAGCCGCGCGGCTCGTCGCCCAAGTCGATGATTTCCCCCGGCATCCGTCCCCCTGCTGCCCGACAGCCTAGCCGGAACAGCGGGAGAGACAAGCGGTCCCGCAGCGCGTGCTTGCGGGACCGCCAAGGCAGGATCAGGCCAAAACGGGTCCTGCGCGGCGCAGCGCCCGCTCATCGATCGCCCGCGCGATACGGACGTAGAGCGCCGGTATCGCCGCCACCAGCAGGCCCACCATCAACGCGTCGACGATCATCAGTGTCCACACGGTCGCGGCGGGTTTCCCCAGCGCGAGATGATGGAAATATTGATGCGCGCCGTTGAGCGGCAGGCGACCGACGAAGAAGATCGGCAGCGCCCACAGATACATCCAGCCGGTCAGCCGAGCCGAGCGCAGCGGGCCGGACACGGGCCCGTCGGTGGCGGCGGAGACGATCCACAGCATCAGCAGCGGCTCGATCGCGACCTGGGACAGGCCAACCACGCTGCGGAAGCCCATGACCTGATCCTTTGGCAGGAAGCTCCCCGCGAAGAAGATCAGGACGAACAGCGCCAGCGAATAGGCGACATAAGGCAGATAGCGGGCCACCGTCGCCGCGGACGGGCGCATCGCCCGTCGGGCATCCCCCAGCACGAGATAGCGTATCGCGAAGAAGCCGCCGATATAGACCAGCGCCATCTTGGGCCAGGCGAACGCCATCCGGCCCGCGTCGAGCGCGACCGCCTCGCGGGTCGCGGCATCGACGAAGAAGCCGGTGCGGATCTCCACGACATGCTGGGCGAACTCGCACAGCACGACGACACCGAACAGCCAGGGCAGCGCGAGCATCACCCGCGCGCCGTCGACATGCGCCCCAATCAGGTCGCCGAAAAAGCGTTTCACCCACATCATTGGTCTTCCCCCTCATGAAAAGTCAGCAGGTCGCCGGGCTGGCATTGCAGAGCCTCGCACAGCGCCTCGAGCGTCGAGAAACGGATCGCCTTCGCCTTGCCGGTCTTCAGGATCGACAGGTTGGCGAGCGTGATGCCCACCGCATCGCTCAGTTCGGTCAGCGTTATGCGGCGCTGGTGGAGCAGCTCGTCGAGATGGACGCGGACCGCCATCAGATCGTGTCCGCCAGATCGTCGCGCATCGCCGTTCCCTGGCGGAACACCTCGGCCAGCACGAAGGCGACCAGCACCGCCAGCCAGCCGATCAGCGACGGCGTCCAGTCCGTATAGTCAATGCCGTGAGCTTCGAACCAGAAGCTGGCGGCGCCGGCGAGCAGGTCGAGGAGTTGAAGCGCGAGGAGCGACCAACCGACACTGCGCAAACGGCCGACATTGGCCGCGACAAAGGGGTCACCCGCCTGAACCGACTCGACCATTCTCACCAGCGCGTAGAACAGGCGCGCAACTGCCACGATCGCGAGCAGCCCGAGCAGCATCGTGCCGCGTATCGCGAGCAATGCCTCGCCCGAACCGAGCGCCGGACCATATTTGGCGACCAGCCGCGCCTCGAGCACACCAACGACCGGCAGCGTCGCGACCAGCCCCACAATGAACAGCGCGGCGCAGATATAGTTGATCGCCTGCATCACCATTAGCACGCGCGCCAACGCGGTGACCGACCACATCCGCTTCATCGTCCGACTCCATCGCCCATATATTGATTATCGATAATTCTGGTATCGATTGTCAATGCACAGGATATCGCGAATCGATGTGCGTCATATTGAGTTCCGGTTAGGTGGAACCTGCGACGCGCTGTCGCGCTATGGCCTGCCGCCTGCCGGAGTTGCCATGACGATCGAAGCCCCGCCCGCCCCCAGCACCCTGTCGGTATCGCTCACGATCAACGGCGAGGCGCGCAGCTTCGAGATCGCGCCCTGGGTCACCCTGCTCGACCTGCTTCGCGACCGGGCCGAGCTGACCGGCACCAAGAAGGGCTGCGACCATGGGCAATGCGGCGCCTGCACCGTCCTGGTCGGCGGCAAGCGGATGAACAGCTGCCTGCGGCTCGCGGTCATGCATGACGGCGACGAGGTCGTGACGATCGAGGGTCTGGCGCAAGGCGACGCGCTCCACCCTCTGCAACAGGCGTTCATCGATCATGACGCGTTCCAGTGCGGCTATTGCACGCCCGGCCAGATCTGTTCGGCGCAGGGCATGTTCAACGAGGGCCGCGCGAAGGATCGCACCGACATTCGCGAGCTGATGAGCGGCAATCTGTGCCGCTGTGGCGCCTATCCCAACATCGCCGATGCGATCGAGCAGGTAATGGGGACGCGCGCATGACTCCCTTCGCCTGGAGCCGCCCGACCACGCTGACCGAGGCAGTCACCGCGCTCGGCGCGCCCGGGGCCAAGGCAGTCGCCGGCGGCACCAATCTGGTCGACCTGATGAAGGAAGGCGTCGAGCGTCCCGATCGGCTGATCGACCTGTCGCGCCTGCCGCTGGGCGATATCGTCGAGCGCGAAGACGGCACGCTGCTGCTCGGCGCGCTGGTCACCAATGCCGACACCGCCTGGCATCCGCGGGTCGAGGCGCGTTATCCGCTGCTCAGCTCGGCGATCCTGGCCGGGGCCAGCCCGCAGTTGCGCAATGCCGCGACCAATGGCGGCAACCTCAACCAGCGCACCCGTTGCTATTATTTCTACGACATCGCCACGCCGTGCAACAAGCGCGAGCCGGGATCAGGCTGCGGCGCGATCCACGGCGTCAACCGGATCCACGCGATCCTCGGCGCCAGCGAGGCGTGCATCGCCACCCACCCGTCCGACATGTGCGTCGCGCTCGCCGCGCTGGAGGCGGTGGTCGAGGTCGCCGGCCCCGACGGCGCGCGCAGCATCGATTTTGCCGACTATCACCGCCTGCCGGGCGACGCACCCGAGCGCGACAATACGCTCCGTCCCGGCGAGGTCGTGACCGGCATCGTCCTGCCGGCCGAGGGCTACGCCGCCAACCATAGCTATCTCAAGCTGCGCGACCGGCTTTCCTATGCCTTCGCCCTCGTCTCGGTCGCCGTCGGGCTTAAGCTGGAGGGCGGCGCCATCGCCCAGGCCCGGATCGCGCTGGGCGGGGTCGCGCACAAGCCGTGGCGCGTGCCCGAGGCGGAGGCGCTGCTGAATGGCGCCGCCGCGGACGACGAACGCGCCTTCGCCGCGGCCGCCGAGCGGCTGCTAGACGGGGCGGTCGGCCAGGGCGAGAACGACTTCAAGATCCCGCTGGCGCGCCGCGCGATCGTCCGGGCGCTGCGTCAGGCGGCGGCCGGCACGCCGCAGTCGCAGACCGACAAGCGCGTCGCCTGAGGAGCATCGACATGGCCACCCCCTATATCCGCACCGGTATCGGCACCCCGCTCAGCCGGGTCGACGGCCCGCTCAAGGTCACCGGCAAGGCGCGTTACGCCGCCGAGCATCATCCCGAGGGAATGCTGCACGGTGTCGTCGTATCGTCGGCGATCGCGCGCGGCCGGATCGTGTCGATCGACGACAGCGCCGCGAGAGCCGTCCCCGGCGTGGTCGAGGTGCTGACGCATCTCAACCGGCTGAAGATCGCGGGCTCGGACAGCAATTTCCAGGACGATGTCGCTCCGCCGGGATCGCCGCTGCGCCCGTTGTGCGACGAGCAGATCCATCATTCGGGCCAGGCGGTTGCGCTGGTCGTCGCAGAGACGTTCGAGGCGGCGCGCCATGCTGCGCGGCTGGTCGACATCCGATACGAAGCGCATGCCCATAATACCCGGTTCGACGCGGCGCTGGCCGAGAAGTTCGTGCCCAAGCGCAAGCGCGACGGCTTCGATCCGCCCAAGAATCGCGGCGAGGCGCAGCGGGCATTCGATGCCGCGCCGATCCGTGTCTCGGGCGAATATCGCAAGCATACCGAGCACCACAATCCGATGGAGATGCACGCCACGACGGCCATCTGGGACGGCGAAGGCAAGCTGACCATCCATGACAAGACGCAGGGGCCGCAGAACGTCCAGTCCTATCTGGCCGGCGCCTTCGGGCTGAAGCCGGCGGACGTACGCGTGCTCAACCCCTATGTCGGCGGCGCGTTCGGGTCGGGGCTGCGGCCACAGTATAATGTCTACCTCGCGGCGATGGCGGCGCTGAAGCTGAAGCGGCCGGTGCGCGTGGTGCTGACCCGGCAACAGATGTTCACCCATGTCCATCGCCCCGAATGCATCAATGCGATCTCGCTGGGCGCCGAGCCCGACGGAAGGCTGTCGGCGATCGTCACCGACGCGACGTCGGCCACGTCGCGCTACGAGAATTACATGGAGACGATCGTGAACTGGGGCATGATGAACTATGCCTGCCCCAATGCCGAGGGCGCCTACAGCCTCGCCCCGGTCGATACCGCAACGCCGGGCGACATGCGCGCGCCGGGGGCGGCGACCGGCATGACCCAGTTCGAGATGGCGATCGACGAACTGGCTTATGCCGCAGGCGTCGATCCGCTCGAAATCCGGCTGCGCAATTATTCCGAAATCGATGCGATGAACGGCACGCCCTTCACCAGCAAGGCGCTGCGCGAGGCCTATGCGGCGGGCGCCGACGCGTTCGGCTGGGATCAGCGCAGCCCCGAGCCGCGATCGATGCGCGAGGGCAGCGAATTGATCGGCTGGGGCATGGCGACCGGCATGTGGGACGCGATGTTCCAGCAGACTGCGGCGCGCGCCACGCTGTCGCCCGACGGCCGGCTGGAGGTGGCGAGCGCCATGTCGGATATCGGCACCGGCAGCTATACGGTGATGACCCAGGTCGCCGCCGATGTGCTGGGCCTGCGGCCCGAGGCGATCGTCGCGCGGCTGGGCGATTCCGACCTGCCAGATGCGCCGGTCGAGGGCGGGTCCTGGGGTGCGGCATCGGTCGGCGCGGCGGTCCAGCTTGCCTGCGAAGGCGTCGCCGCGAGGCTGGCCAAGGCGGCGCGCAAGGTGGCCGGCGATCCGCTTCAGCGCGCCAAGGCCGAGGAGCTGATCTTCGAGGACGGCACGATGCGCCGCCGCGACGGTGAGGGATCGGTCGTCCGGTTCGAGGAGGCGATGCTGGCGGCGGGTCTGGATGACATCGAGGTCGAGGCCACCGCCAAGCCGGGCATCGGCGGCATGATCAGCATGATGCGCAAGTCGCGCAACACGCACAGCGCGGTGTTCTGCGAGGTCCGCATCGACGAGCAGCTTGGCGTGGTGCGGGTCACCCGCATCGTCAACGCGGTGGCCGCGGGCCGGATCATCAACCCCAAGACCGCGCGCAGCCAGATCCTGGGCGGCGTGGTGATGGGGATCGGCGCGGCGCTCCACGAGGAAAGCTTCGCCGATCACCGACTGGGCCGGTTCATGAACCACAATTTCGCTGAGTATCATATCCCGGTTCAGGCCGACATTCCCGAGATCGAGGTGATCTTCGTCGACGAACCCGATCCGGAAGTCACCCCGCTGGGCGTGAAGGGCCTGGGCGAAATCGGCATTGTCGGCACCGCAGCGGCAGTCGCGAACGCAATCTATCACGCAACCGGAAAGCGCGTCCGCGACCTGCCGGTAACGATCGACAAGCTGCTGGACTGAGGGCGACGTCGGGACGGGGATCAGCCCGTCCCGCGCTTGCGCCGCGTCTCCCAGCCCTTCTTCGCCGCGGCGGAGCGGTCCGCCGCGCTGCGACTACCCGACGACTTGCGACCGCCCTTGCTGGCGCTTTCGTGCGTGTCCTTCTTGCCGCGGCCCGATCCGGACTTGTTGCCGCCGCCCGATTCCTTGTTCACCGTGGCCCAGGCACGACGTTCGGCTTCCTTCTCGCTCACGCCGCTCTCTTCATAGCCTTGCTCGATATGCTCGGCCTTGCGTTTCTGCTTGTCGGTATAGGCGCTCTTGTCACCGCGTGGCATCGCATCCTCCATTGATCGATCGAGGCGCAACGGCATGGAAGCGCAGCGGTTGCGAGGATTCACATAGATCATGAAGCGGAACCGGCGGGTCGGCGGGGCTTTGTGACTCGACATTCATGGGAGCGCCACCGATGCCCGACCGCCGCTACACCGACGCGATCGCCCTGCTGAAGGCGGACCACCGCACGGTCGAGGAATTGTTCGAGAAGTTCGAGGCGACCAGCAGCAAGTCGAGCAAGCAGAAATTGGCGCAGCAGATCTGCACCGAGCTCAAGATCCACACGATGATCGAGGAAGAGATCTTCTATCCGGCCTTTCGCGGCAAGATCGAGGAAGATTCGCTGGACGAAGCCTATGTCGAGCATGACGGGGCGAAGGTCCTGATCAACGACATCGAGGCCGGATCGCCGGCGGATGACTTCTACGACGCGAAGGTCAAGGTGCTGTCCGAAGAGATCGAGCACCATGTCCATGAGGAAGAGATGCGCGGCGAGGGCATGTTCGCCCAGTGTCGCAAGACCGATGTCGACCTGGTCGCTCTGGGCGATGCGATGCTGGCGCGCAAGGAGGAGCTGATGGCCCAGGCGGAAAGCGCCGGGCTGCCCCCCGCCCAGACGCATGCCGTCGGCGTGCAGGCGGGCTGAGCGGATGGACGAGGACAGCACCGTCCAGCGCGCATTCGAACTCGTTCGCGACGGCAGGGCGCGCACCCTCGCCCAGCTCCGCAGCATCCTGGTCAGCGAACGGCATCTGGCAGTGGACGCGCAGCTTGCCGCACAGGGCGTCCGCCCGCGATTGCTGGCGCTGATGACGCAGCCGGGCGGGCCGGTCCGGCCGATGCGCGTCTGCCATGGCGGCGCTCGCTGACTCCGGTGCGCATCGTGCCCGATGACCGCCTGACTCACGCACCGCGCTGGCCCGAACGGTTGTGGGTGGTCCGCCACGGTCAGTCGGCGGGCAATGTCGCGCGCGATGCCGCGCATGACGCCCGGCTCGACCGGATCGCGCTGAACGAGCGCGATGTCGATGTACCGCTCAGCGCGCTGGGCCGCGACCAGTCGCGTGCTTTGGGCCAGTGGTTCGCCGCGATGCCCGAAGACGAGCGGCCGACCGCCGTCCTCGTGTCGCCCTATGTCCGGGCGATGCAGACTGCCGCGCTGATCCGCGAATGCGGCGGGGTCGATGCCGACGAGCCCCTGTGCCGCGACGAGCGCCTGCGCGAGAAGGAGTTCGGCATCCTCGACGGGCTGACCACGCAAGGCGTGCGCAACCTCGAACCCGAACAGGCCGAGTTTCGCCGGCTACTGGGCAAATTCTATCATCGCCCGCCCGGCGGCGAGAGCTGGTGCGACGTGATCCTGAGGCTGCGTTCGGTGCTCGACACCATCTCGCTCCACCATGCCGGCGGCCGCGTGCTGATCGTCGCGCATCAGGTGGTCGTGCTGTGCCTTCGCTACATCATCGAATCGCTCGACGAAGAGCGGATCCTGGCAATCGACGCCGAGGGCGATGTCGCCAATTGCGGGGTGACCGAATATCGCCTCGACCCCGCATTTGGGCATCAGGGCGGGCTGGTCCTCGAACGCTACAATCTGACCGCGCCGGTCGAGCATGAGCGGGTGCCGGTTACCACCGCCAAGGACCCGCCGATGGCGGCGCGCGGATGAGCCTTACCGCGATCGACTCGCCCTGGCTGGCGGCGCATCCGCTCCCCGGCGTCGGGGGCGGCAAGGACAAGGATGCGCGCGGCCGGGTGCTGGCGCTGGGCGGGTCAGCCGAGGTGCCGGGTGCCTTGCTATTGACAGGTGATGCGGCACTTCGTTCCGGAGCTGGAAAGGTTGCACTTGCAACTATTTCAAGCATCTCCATCGCACTTGGTGTCGCCTTTCCCGAGGCTGCGGTGATTGCGCTCGCAGAACGCGAGGGCGAGATCGATGCACCCCTGCCCGACAGCATCCATCGCCGCTTCGGCCAGATCGACGCACTGGTCGCTGGTCCAGGCATGCGGCGCAGCGACTGGACCGGAGACGTCGTTGCCGCACTGCTCGACCATTGCGAGGTGCCGATCCTGCTCGATGCCGGCGCGATGATTGCCGCGGCCGGATTGCTGCCCGGCGGGCGTCAGGTCGTGCTCACGCCGCATCCGGGCGAACTGGCGCGGTTGTTCGACTGCGACAAGGACGCGGTCGAGGAGGACCTGGCCGGATCGGCGCACCGCGCGGCGGACCGTTTCGGCGCGATCGTGGTGCTGAAGTCGGCGGACACGGTTATCGCCGCGCCGGGCGAGACGGACTGTCTTCACTATCGCAGCGGCGTCGCCGGGCTGGGCACCGCGGGATCGGGCGATGTGCTGGCCGGACTGATCGGTGGGCTGCTGGCGCGCGGTGCGCCGCCGCGCGAGGCGGCGGCATGGGGCGTGTGGTTGCACGGCGAAGCAGGGCGGCGCGCCGGCAATGCCTGCGCCCCGATCGGCTTTCGCGCCGGCGAGATCGCGGTGCATATCCCGCCCGCGCTCCATGCGATGGAAACGCGCGGCGGCTGACCGGCCTAAAGGGTCGAGGCCAAGGGTGCGTGGTCGATCCGCGGCAGGACGTGGCGCGAGAACAGATCGGCCTCGGCGGCATGGGGATAGCCCGACAGGATGAAGGCATCGATGCCCATCTCGCGGTAGCGGTTCAGCTTCGCCAGCACCTGGTCGGGATCGCCGACGATCGCCGCGCCGCAACCCGAGCGCGCCCGGCCGATGCCGGTCCACAGATTCTCCTCGGCATAGCCATCCGCCGCCGCGCCCTCGCGCAGCGCCGCCTGTGCGGCAACGCCGGCCGACTGCGAGTCGAGCGACTTCGCCCGGATCTCGGCACCGCGCGCGGCATCAAGCTTCGACAGCAGGCGGTCGGCATAGAGCCGCGCCTCCTCCTCGGTATCGCGGACGATGAGGTGCGCGCGGTAGCCGAACTTCAGCGTGCGGCCGTGGCGCGCGGCGCGGTCCTTCATGTCGGCGATGATCGCCGCGACATTCGCCTCGACATCGGGCCACATCAGATAGACGTCGCAGCCCTGGGCCGCGGCCTCGCGCGCGTCGGGGGACAGGCCGCCGAAATAGAGCAGGGGCGCCTTGCCCGATAGGGTCGAGATGCGCGGCGGATCGACCTTCAGCGTCCAATGCTCGCCCTGATGGTCGAGCGGCTGGCCGTTCAGCAGCGTCTTCAGGATATGCATCAGCTCGACGGTGCGGGCGTAGCGCGGCGCCGACCCCAGCGTTTCGCCCGGCATTTCGGACGAGATGATGTTGATGTTCAGCCGCCCGCCCAGCATCCGGTCGATCGTCGCGATCTGGCGCGCCAGTTGCGGCGGCCAGCTTTCGCCGACGCGCACCGCCATCAGCAGCGCCAGCCGCTTCAGCATCGGTGCGATCGCCGCGGCAAAGGCGGTGGTGTCGATGCCCAGCGCATAGCCCGAGGGCAGCAGGATATTGTCGAACCCGCCGGTCTCGGCCTGCATCACGATGTCGCGGCAATGCTCCCAGCTCGACTGAAGCATCGGATCGGGCACGCCGAGGAACTCATAATCGTCATCGCACAGCGCGGAAAACCAGCTGACTTCGCACGGAGTCGTCACTTCACATCCTTCCTGGCGGACCGCGCTTCGGGAATGCCGAGCGCGGCGAGCCTGTCCATCCTGTCCCGATCCGGCCAGGCAAGCAGCCGGACGGTGTCGCCAAAGCCGACCATCTGTTCGGCCGCCGGGGTGTAGCGCGGCCAGCGCAGGCCGAGCGCCCGAGTGTTCGGATCACCCGTCGCGGCAAAGGCGATGATCGCCGCCCGCATCCGCGCGCCCAGCGCCCGGTCTCCGTCCCGCCAGTCGCGGGTGCGACGCGGTCCGTTCAGGCTTTCGAACGTGCCGAGCCAGAAGGGAACGTCATCGGTATGGTTGATCCCGGTGGTCGCCGGATCGAGATCGGAAAAGGCGACTCCGGGCGTATAGGGGTGCCGGCGGTCGAACCAATAGGCGAAGACCGGCGCGCGGCCCGATGCAACCTGCATCCGCGCCCAGCTGCGCATCATCGTCGAAAAGCCGATGTCATGCGCCAGCGCGCGGGCGGCTATCCGCGCGGATGCGTCGTCGCTGGCCGGGTACAGCGCCAGCACCGCATCCGCGCGCTCGCCGAAGCTGCGCGCGACCGCCGCGCGATACTCCGCCAGCGTCGCCGCCGCGCCCAGCGGGCCCAGCGCCTCGTCGCGCACCGTGCCCATCAGCAGCGGCACATCCGCCTGACCATGCGCGGCATAGGCCGCCGCCGGCGCCATCGGCACCGCGAGACCATCGATGATCGGCATCGCCAGCGGCCCCTGCGCCGCGACGATGCGGTCGGCCGGCATCCGGCGCAGCGCCGCGAGATCGGGCGCGGCCAGCTTCTGCTGGAAGGCGGTGCCGGCGGCCTCGCCCTCGGCCAGGGTCGCGCTGCGATCGGTGGTGGCGGACAGATAGGGCGAGCCGCTGAGCGCGACGACGCGGTGGAACAGCCCGCGCGCGCCGGGGCTGACCTGGAGCAGCGCCAGGCTGATCGCGCCGGCCGACTGGCCCATGATCGTGACCCGGCCGGCGTCGCCCCCGAACGCGGCGATGTTCGCCTGGACCCAGCGCAGCGCTGCGATCTGGTCGAGCAGGCCGTAATTGCCCGAGGCATGGTCGGGCGATTCGGCGGTCAGCGCGGGATGCGCCATGAAGCCGAGCGCGCCCAGCCGATAGTTGATCCCGACGACGATCGCGCCGTCAGCGGCAAGCGCCTCGCCGGTGTAGAGCGGCTTGCGCGCCGATCCCGCAACGAACGAGCCGCCATGGATGAACACGATGACCGGCAGCTTCGCGCCGTGGCGCGCGGTCTTCGGCGCCCAGACATTGAGGTACAGGCAGTCCTCGGCAATCGGATCGTCGCCGACATAATAGGCGATGCCATGGTCGCGCAGCGGCTGCATGCAGGACGGGGCGAAACGGGTCGCAGGGTAGACGCCGTTCCAGCGCGCGGCCGGTTGGGGCGGCTTCCAGCGCAGATCGCCGACCGGCGGCGCGGCAAAGGGAATGCCGAGCCAGGCCCGGACACCGGTATCGAGCGTCACCCCCTCGACCGGGCCGCGATCGGTCGCGACCGGATCGGCCAGTGCGGGCGACGCGATCGTCGCCAGCAACAGGGCGACGACCGCGCGGATCACGGCAGCCGCTCTCCGCGCGCCGCGACCAGCACGTCATACCAGTCCTGGCGGGTCCACCGGATCGCATGCGCCTGACCCAGCTCGGCGATGCGCGCCGCATTCTGCGTGCCCACGATCGGGACCGGCCGGGCGGGATGCGCCATGATCCAGCTATAGATTGTCGCCGCACGGCTCGCACCGGTCTCGGCCGCCTTGCGATCGAGCACGGCCGCGATCGCCTGACCGCGGGCATCCTGCGGATCGCCGAGGCGTCCACCGCCCAGCGGCGACCAGGCGAGGATCGCCAGATCGAGTTCCATCGCTTGGTCGAACACGCCGTTCACCAGCGGATCGAGATGCAGCGGCGAATATTCGGGCTGGTGGCTGGCGAGCGGGATGGTCAGGAATGACGCAAGCGCGCGCACCTGGTCGGGGGTGTAATTCGACACACCGACGGCGCGCACCTTGCCCGCGGTCACCGCATCCTCCAGCGCGCGCGCCGCTTCCTGCGGGTGGGTCAGGATGTCGGGACGATGGATCTGGTAGAGATCGACCTGCTCGACGCCCAGCCGTGCCAAGGAGGCGTCGAGCGCGCTGGCCAGATAGGCGGGACTCGAATCATAGGGTACCGGCGGCGTGATGCCGCCCTTGGTCGCGAGCACCATGCGCTCGCGCAGCCCCGGCGACTCGGCGAAGACCTGTCCGAGCAGCGCCTCGGCATCACCGAAGCCGCCACTGCCGTCGAAGCCATAGATGTCGGCGGTGTCGAACAGCGTCACGCCGGCCTCCAGCGCCGCCTCGATCAGCGTCCTGCCGTGCGCGACTCCCGCTCCGGCGAAACGCCACATGCCCCAGGCTATCGGGGCCACAAGGATTCCGCTCTTGCCGAGGGGAATGGCTTTCGGTGTAGGATCAAGCTGCGACATCGCTGTCACGCAATAAGGGATATCGGCTTGGTCGAGCAAGTACGTTACGGGCTGGTCGGAACCGGCATGATGGGCATCGAGCACCTGCAGAACCTGGCGATCACGCCGGGCGCGGTTGTGACGGCAATCGCCGATCCGGTCGAGACGTCGCTGGGGTGGGCGCGGTCCGCGCTGGGCGATCGGGCCGCGGGAGTCGCCGCCTTTGCCGACAGCGCCGAACTGGCCGCCAGCGGCCTGGTCGATGCGGTGATCGTCGCCAGCCCCAACTACACCCACCGCACCGTGCTCGAGCCGCTGTTCGATGCCGATGTCGCGATCCTGTGCGAGAAGCCGCTGGCGACGACGCTGGACGATGCGCGCTGGATCGTCGAGCGCGCCGAGGCGATGACCCGCCCCTTCTGGACGGCGATGGAATATCGCTACATGCCGCCCGCGGCCGAGTTCGTGGCGCAGGTCCATGGCGGGCGGATCGGCGCGCTGCGCATGCTGTCGATCCGCGAGCATCGCTTCCCGTTCCTGCCCAAGGTCGGCGACTGGAACCGGTTCAGCCGCAACACCGGCGGAACAATGGTCGAGAAATGCTGCCACTTCTTCGACCTGATGCGGCTGATCGTCCAGGCGGAGGCGGTGCGCGTCTATTGCTCGGGTGCGATGGACGTGAACCATCTGGACGAGCGCTATGGCGGCGAGCGGCCCGACATCATCGATAACAGCTATACCGTCGTCGATTTCGCCAATGGCGTGCGCGCGATGCTCGACCTGTCGATGTTCGCGGACGGCGCCGAGAATCAGGAAGAGATCACCGCGGTCGGTGACCGCGCCCGGCTGGACGTGCTGATCCCCGAAGGCGCGCTGGTATTCAGTCCGCGCACCGGTTTCGGCAATGCCAAGCAGGTTGAGCGCCACATCGTCGAGGTCGACCAGGCCGCGCTCGATGCCGGCAGCCACCATGGATCGACCTTCTACCAGCATCAGCGGTTCAATGCCGCGGTCCGCGGTGCCGGCCCGGTCGAGGTGACCGCACGCGACGGGTTGATGGCGGTCGCGATCGGCACCGCCGCCGAGATCAGCGCACGCGAAAAGCGCGCCGTGGAAATGGTCGAACTGGGGTTCTGAATGAAGCCGGGCTTGACTCGGGCAAAGACAAACTGATGAGTGACAGCGCGGGACATTAGATAACCCTACCAAACGAGTAGGGATTATGAGGGGAATGTCGTGACGAACCAGTGGTTGATGGCCGGAGCGGCGATGGCCGCGCTGATGAGCGTGCCCGCCAAGGCACAGGACGCACCGCCGGCCGAGCGCCAGGCAGACCAGGGGCGCGACGCCCCGGCGGAGATCATCGTCACCGCGCAGAAACGCGAGCAGCGGCTGCAGGACGTGCCGATCGCGGTGTCGGTCGTCACCGGCGACACGCTGGCCGCGCAGGCGGGCGTCAATCTCGAGAATGCGCAATATCTCGTGCCAACGATGAACTTTCGCAAATCGGGCACGACGCTGAACCAGTCGTTGTTCCTGCGCGGCGTCGGCACCTCGACCTTCTCGATCGCGGGCGAGCCGTCCATCTCAACCGTGGTCGACGGCGTGGTCTATAGCCGCGCGGGCGAGGCGTTCAGCGACCTGATCGATATCGAGCGGATCGAGGTGCTGCCCGGACCGCAGGGCACGTTGTTCGGCAAGAACGCATCGGCCGGCGTGATCAACATCGTCACCAAGCGGCCGGGCAATGATTTCGGCGGCTTTGCCGAGGCGAGCTATTTCACCGGCGGTAACGAATATCGCGTCCGCGGCGCGATCGACGTGCCGCTGGGCGACGTGGTGAAGAGCCGGGTCACCGGCTTCTACGGCAATTGGGAAGGCAATATCCGCAACATCGCGCATGGCGGGCGGCGGGTGAACGGGTACGACCATTGGGGCCTGCGCGGGATCGTCGTCGCCGATCCGACGCCCGACCTGAGCTTTACCCTGATCGCCGATTATCGCGAAAGCCGCGACGATTGCTGCGCCGAGGTGATCGGCACGCCGCCGACCAGCGGCGCGTCGCCCCCTTTGCTGCCCGACATCAACGGCAACAAGTCGCGCACGATCAACCAGGACCTGATCACCGCGACGCGCGAGACCGGATGGGGCGTGTCGCTGCAGGCCGACTGGACGCTGGGACGGCACCTGCTGACGTCGATTACCGCCTATCGCGACTGGAACAATGAGGAGATTCGCGACGGCGACTGGCTGCCCGCCGCCTATGTTGGGCTGAACCAGTTGCACGATACCGGTCCGCAGACCGGCAACACGTTCAGCCAGGAATTGCGGCTGACCTCGCCCAGCGGCCAGTTCCTCGAATATGTCGTCGGCGCCTTTTATTCGCGCGCCGATTCGCGCCGCATCTTCACCCGCAACGACATCGTCTGCACCGCAAACCCCGCTCCCGCGGCGGGCGTGCTGGTGCCGTGCACCACGCCGGGCCTGACCGTCACCCGGCCCAGCGGCACCGCCGATTTCGGGTCGACCTTCACCAATTACGCACTGTTCGGCCAGGCGACGCTGAACTTCGGCGCAGGCTTTCGCGGCATCGTCGGGCTGCGCTACACGATCGACGATCTCGACGTGTTCCACCAGCGCGTGACGACGCTGGCCGGTCCCGGCATCAATCCCAGCTTCGGTCCGTTCGCCGATAGCACCAGCAACCAGAATGTCTCGGGCAAGGCCGGGCTGCAGCTAGACCTGAGCCAGACGTCGATGGCCTATGCCACCTATGCCCGCGGCTATAAGGGGCCGGCTTATAACGTATTCTTCAACCTGACCGCGACCGGCACCAACATCGTCGATCCGGAAACCGCCGACAGTTTCGAGCTGGGCCTGAAGAACAGCTTCTTCGACGGCAGACTGGTGCTGAACCTGGCCGCCTGGTACGCGAAATATCACAATTACCAGGCGAACAATCCCGATCTGGTCGCCGGCGTGCTGGTCACCCGCTTCACCAATGCCGGCGAGATCTCGACCCGCGGCGCGCAGCTCGACTTCCTCGCGCGGCCGATCCCCGACCTGTCGCTGTCGGGCGGCCTGGCCTATACCGACGCGCATGTCGATCAGTTCAAGCTGCCGACCAACGGCGTGGTGACGGGCGTGATCCCCAGCGGCACCCAGCTGGGCGCCGGCATCCGCTGGAAGGGATCGTTCAATGCCGATTACCGGATCCGCACCGGCGGCGCGTTCGACATCGGGCTGGGCACGCAGATCTCGACCCAGTCGAGCCAGGCGGGGCAGTTCGACGCCAATCCCACGATCCGCGCGCTGACCGAGATCCCGGCCTATACGCTGATCAACCTGTCGGCCTCGCTGATCGATGTCGATGACCGGTTCCGGATCACCGCTCAGGTCAAGAACCTGCTCGACACCAGCTTCCCGGCATCGATCGTCAGCAGCGGGCCCGGCGGCGCCTATCGCTACATCATCCCGCGCGAGGCGGACCGCTATGCCGGCATCACCGCCCGGCTGAACTTCTGAGGATGACAGGCATGACGCGACGTGCGGGCGCGGGACGCTGGGCGATCGTCGCGCTCGTCTTCTTCGCGATCATGCTCAACTATGTCGACCGCCAGATCCTGGCGCTGCTCAAGCCGACGCTGGAGCAGGAATTTGGCTGGTCCGACCAGGATTATGGCAACATGGCCTCGGCGTTCCAGTTCGCCGCGGCGATCGCCTTTCTCGGCACCGGCTGGTTCATCGACCGGGTCGGGCTGCGCATCGGCTTTGCGATCGGCGTGGCGGTGTGGAGCGTCGCCGGCATGGCGCATGCCTTTGCCGCCAGCGTGTCGGGCTTTATCGCCGCGCGGATCGTGCTGGGGGCGGCCGAGTCGATCGGCACCCCCGCCGCGGTGAAGACCGCCGCCACCTATTTCGGACCGAAGGATCGGTCGATCGCGCTGGGCATCGGCAACACCGCGCCCAATATCGGCGCGATCGTCACCCCGCTCGCCATACCCGCGGTGGCGATCGCCTTCGGATGGAAGGCGGCATTCCTGATCGCCGGGGGGCTCGGCCTGGTGTGGGTGGTGGCGTGGTTCGCGCTGCGCATGCCCGCGCCGATCGCGCAGGACGACGACGCGCCGTCGATCCGCTGGATCGACCTGTTCCGCGACCGGCGCACGCTGGCGATCGCGATCGCCAAGGTGCTGTCGGATCAGGTCTGGTTCTTCATGTTGTCCTGGCTGCCCGACCTGTTCCACCGGTTGTTCGGCCTGCCCCAAGGGACGGTCGGGCTGCCGGTCGCGCTCGTCTATGCGCTGGCGGCGTGCGGCGCCCTGACCGGCGGCTGGCTGCCCAGCTGGCTGATGGCGCGCGGATGGAGCGTGAACCGCGCGCGCAAGACGACTTTGCTGCTCTATGCGCTGCTGATCCTGCCGGTGCCGATCGTGCTGTCGCTGCAAAGCCCTTGGACCGCGGCGCTGGTGCTGGGCCTGGGGCTGTTCGCGCATCAGGGCTTTTCGACCAATGTCTTCGCGCTGACCACCGACGTGATGCCGGCGCGGTCGGTCGGCTCGACGATCGGCATCGCGGCATTCTGCGGCAATATGGGATCGATCGGGATGATCCAGCTGTCCGCCTGGTCGCTGGGCAACGGGCTGGGCTACGCGCCGATGCTGATCATCTGCGCGTTCAGCTATCTGGCGGCCTTGGGCTTCATCCAGCTGCTCATCCCGCGGATCGCAGCGGCCCGGTAGATTCGCGGCGGACCAGCTCGAACGGCACCTCGCGCCGCTCGATCCGGAACTCGCCGGCCAGCAGCAGGTCCGCCGCCTGATAGCCGAGCGTGCGCGTCGGCTGGCGGATCGTGGTCAGTGGCGGCCACACCATGCGCGACACCGCATCGTCGCCGAAGCCGGCGATCGACAGCTGTGCCGGCACCGACAGCCCGCGGCGATGCGCGACGCTGAGCGCGCCGGCGGCCATGTCGTCATTGGCGGCGAAGATCGCACTGGGCGGATCGCGCAGCGCCAAGAGCGCCTCGGCCGCGTCGGCGCCCGAGGCAAAGTCGTAATCGCCCGGCCGGACCAACTGCGGATCGAAGGCGATGTCGGCATCGTCGAGCGCGGCGCGATAGCCCTCCAGCCGCTGGGTGCTGGTGGCATAGCTGGCATGGCCCGAGATGAAGCCGATCCGGCGATGGCCGAGCGCCAGCAAATGGCGCGTCATCGCGGTCGCCGCGCCGACATTGTCGATGAACACCGACGCGGTGAGGTCGAGATCGGTCCCCGGCGAGACGCGCACGAAGCGGACGTTGCGCCGCGCCATCAGCGCCAGCACCTCGGGATAATCGGTCGCGGGCGGGGTCAGGATCAGCCCGTCGACGCCCGAGGCATCGACCAGGCTCTCGATATCGTCGAGCAGCCGTTCGGAATCATGATCATAGGGCTGTGCGATCATCCGCACCCCGTCGATCAGGCAGCGGTCGCGGATTCCCGACTGCATCTCATAGACATAATAGGGGCTGGGATTGTCGCAGGCGAGCGCGATCTGGAAGCTGCGATGCCCGGCCAGCGTGCGCGCGGCGACATTGGGGCGATAGTTGAGCGAGGCGACCGCGGCGTTGACCTTCGCGCGCGTCGCCTCCGACACGCGCTTCTCCCGGTTGAGCACGCGCGACACCGTCTTGATCGACACGCCGGCAAGGCGGGACACGTCACTGATCGTTGCTCGCACAAGTCCTCCCGCCGAACGAATGGCGGATGCGCGCGCGCGGGTCAAAGCCGGCGAAGCAGCGCAGGAAATTTCCTATGCGCTCCAGCAGATATCAGCGGCCGTCCTCGACATAGACATAGTCATTCTGCTGACCATCGTTGATCGACAGCGTCCGCTTGTCGCCCTGCTTGCCGACCAGCGCCTCGATGGTGATGATCCCCGGCCCTGCCGAGACGATCGAGGTCGTGCCGTCGGCATTGGCGCGGGTCGCGATCGGCCCCTCGACGAAGCCGGCCTTCATCCACTTCGCGCCGCCCCGCTCGCTGATCGTAATCTGACCGACGCCGGGCGCCAGATAATGCGGCGCGAGGCCGGCCAGCACCGCGGGATCGCCCGGGAAGGTCAGGCCGTCGCGCTTTGCCTTTGCCTCGGCGCGGATGCGCTGGGCGGCTGCCGCGACTTCCTGTTCCGCCTGGGGCTGACCATCGTACAAGACCTCGACCAGCCGGCGGAGGAACGGCGCCAGCATCTGCGCGCCGGGATCGGCATTGGTCAGGATCACCGCCCCCACCCCGGCCTCGGGCAGCGCGAACCAGGTGGTGTGATAGCCGACCAGCGTCCCGCCATGGGTGACGACCGGAATGCCCCAGGCATCGCGCTGGAACAGGCCCATGCCGTACCAGCTGTCGGGCCCGACCTGGACGCCCTTGCGGCGGCGCTCGAACAGATTGGCCTGGCTCACCATCCGCTTGCCATTCGGCAGCACGCCGCCCGACAGTTCGAGCTGGACATAGCGCACCATGTCCGCGGTGCTGGCAAAGGCGGCACCCGCCGGCCGGTGCGGATGGGCGGCGAAGTTGAAGTCGTTCGACATGCGGACCGTGCGCCCGTCAATGTCGAGCCCGTGCGGCGCGGCCCAGTTGCCCGCCATCCCCTTGGCATAGTCGAAGCTGCTGTCGCGCATGCCGAGCGGGCCGAATACCTTTTCCTGCATCGCTCGGTCATAGGCGGCGCCGATCTCCATCTCCGGATGGACCAGCGCCCCGCCGATATAGCCCGCGGCCGACGCCATCAGATTGTTATACTGGAACAACTCGCCGAACTTGCTGGTCGGATGGGTCGCGGCAAGCCCGCGAAACGTCTCCGCCGCCGGCTGGCCCGCATCGGCGAGGATGAAGCCGTAATCCTGACGCGGCAGGCCGGTGCAGGCGCAGACCAGATGCTTGACCTGAACCGAGCGCGTCACCTCGTCGCTGCCCAGGCGGAAGGACGGGTAGAGATCGATCACCGGCTGGTCCCAGCGCAGCTTGCCCTCGTCCGCCAGCACCGAGAGGAGCAGGGTGGTCAGCCCCTTGGTGTTCGAGGCGATCATGAACTTGGTATGCGCATCGACCTTTTCGGGCGAGCCGAGCGCGCGCACGCCGACGCCGCCTTCCCAGATCACCTTGCCGTCCTGGATCAGCGCCAGCCCGACGCCAGGCACTTCGAGCGCGGCCGCGCTCTGCTCGACGAAGCGGCGGAGCTGCGCGACGCGCTCGGGGGTCAGGCGGTGCGCGGTCTTGCCAGCGAAGCTCTCGACCTGAAAGCCGGTCGGGCGCAGCCCCTGCTGCACCACCGAGATCGCGGCCGACCGCTTGTTCGCGGTACCTGCGGCGCCATCGACCAGCATTACCGTCCAGCCCGTTCCCTTGCGCAGCGCCAGCGCGGCGCGGATCGCGCGTTCGGACGGCAGGGTGCGATAGGCGATGCTGACCCGTTCGTCCCAGCCATCGCCCGCAGGCGCAGCGGTGCTGACCTCGACCGCGGGCGCCGCGCCCTGGCGATAGGCGGCCCAGGCGGCGGTGGCCGCCGCTGCCGCATCCGCCGCCTGGCCGATATCGACCAAGATGATGCGCAAATCCTTTTCCGGTGCGGCGAGTATGATCGCCCTGCCCTGCCGGTCGGCGGCCCAGTCCTTGGGCTGGACATAATGGACACCGGCATCGGTGGTGCCGGGCGTGTCCGCGGCGGCAGCGGCCGTGCTGGTGGCGGGAGCGGTCTGGGCCATGGCGATGACGGGGGAACAGGCGAGCGCGACGGCGAGCAGCGGCTTCATGACTTTCCTCTCCGATCGGTCAGGGCTGGACGAGATGATAGGCAACATGCGGTTGCGACGAGAAGCCGAGGCGCCAGCGCCCCTCCTGCCCGTGGAAGCGCAACCGTTCATAGGGACCGCCGGCCCGGGCGCCGGTCACCTGTTCGAACAGGCCCGGCCCGATCCGCTCCCAGCTGGTGGTGCGCCCGCCGGCGGTGACGGTAATTGCGTTGGGTCCGGCCGCCGCGACCTTGAGATCGCGGTCCGGGTCGATCGGCAGGCTGTGGTCGCGGCGGTTCACGCGGTAGGAACCGAAGGCGAGTTTCTCGTCCGCGGGCGCAGCGATGCGCGGTGCCGGCGCCTGGGGGAAGAGCCGGCCGATCAGCGCCTCGGTCAGTTCGGTGCGACCACCATAGCTGCCCTGCCCACCGGTTTCGGACACGAAGAAGCCGATCCCAGCCTCGGGCGCGAGGATCATGTTCGAGTGGAAGTCGACCGTGTTGCCGCCATGTCCGACCAGTCGCGGGCCGGTCTGACGGACGACGAAGAAGCCGTGCGCCATGCCCGGCAGGCCCGGGGTGTTGGCGATCGAATCCGACATCAGCAGTCGCACGGATTCGGGCTTGAGGATGCGGACCTTGCCCAGGGTGCCGCCGCCCAGCAGCATCATCATGAACCGCTGCATGTCGGGCGCGCTGCTGGTGCCCGATCCGGCCGGCATGATGTTGCTGAACAGCTCGAACGGCTTTGCCCGGAAGCGGCCATCCGCGACCTCATAGCCATTGGCCATGCGCGGCAGCAGCGCGGCGGGCAATGGCTCGCGGAAGCTGGTCGAGGTCATGCCGAGCGGCTGGAACAGGTGGCGCTCGACATAGTCGGCGAATGGTTCGCCCGACACCTGTTCGACGATATAGCCTGCCAGCGCCGCGCCATAGTTGGAATAGGACACCTCGGTCCCGGCCGGCCACAGGCGCTGGGGAATGTGCGTCTTCATCCAGTCGCGGTACGGAACCAGCTTGTCGACCGAGGGCGCGACGATGTCGGCGACGTCGCTCATCCCGACCGCATGCGACAGCAGGTCGCGCACGCGGATAGGCTTGCCCTCGAACGGCGGGATAGTGAAGTCGAGATAGGTGTTCACATCGGCGTCGAGATCGACCTTACCGAGTTCAACCTGCTGCAACAGCGCGGTCCAGGTGAACATCTTCGACACCGATCCGGGACGGAACAGGGTCTGCTGCGGATCCACCGGCACGCCCTTCGCGACATCGGCAAAGCCATAGCCACGGGTGAACAGCACGCGGCCGTCATGGACGACGGTGACCACCGCCCCTGCTACTTCGCGCGTCGCGATCTGCTGCGCCATGATGCCATCGACGAAGTCGGCAAGGCCGTCGGTGCGGGGCTGAACAGACGCGGTGGCCGCGGTGGTTTGCGCGGGAGCGGAGATCGGGACGGCGCAGGCGGCGAGCAACGCTGCTGCCAATGCAGTACGGCCCAGCTTCGGTTTCATGGTCATGACGACTCCCCCGATGTCTATTTCTGATCAGGATCGTATCGTCCTTATTGGAAACGTCAACGCCCAGTCCGGATGACGGGTTGAGGCCCGTTATTTGCCGTCTCGACCACAAACATCCGGCGGACTATGATATGTTGTATCATATGATACATGGGTAAGATGATGTTGTGTCCGGTGATGGTCGAGCATGAAGCAATCGATATGCCCTTGGTGCACGCGTGCTTCGACACCGATGCGCGGGTTCTGACTGAGATTCGGAGACCTGGGATCAATCTGGCGGTGTGGCAGCGGAAAAACCTGCCGCCGCTGCCCGGCGGCGAGCTGCTGGAGCGGATCGATGACATCGGCGTCGAGATGGCCGTCGCGCGGGTTGCAGTTGATCTGCCGCCGGTGCTGCGTCGGGCCCGCTACCCCAGCGGCTGCGTGCCGGGGCTGGCGAAGGATGTGGCGATGCTTGCCCGCCACATGGGCGGGATCGCCGGGTGCGAGAGCGTGGCGATCCGGCTGGAGATCGTCGAGACCGATGCATGCAGGCGATTCCACACCGACTATGTCACCGTCCGGCTGATCAGCAGCTATGCAGGACCGGCAACCCAGTGGCTGTCAGACCTGGACGCAGCAGCGCTGCGCGACGGCGCCGACCCGTCGGCGCTCACCATCCGGGCGCTGGCGACGGGCGACATTGCAGTGTTCAAGGGCAGGCGATGGGCGGAGCATGGCGCGATCTTTCACCGGTCGCCGCCGGTCGCCGGCACGGGCGTGCGGCGGCTCGTGCTGGTCATCGACCCGGTATCAGACGCGCCGCGCCTGCACGGCTGATCGGGTCTTGGCGAGTTGGCGGCGTCGGCCGTCAGGACCGGCTTTTCCCACGACTGGACGTGCGGTCGGGATCGGCCAGTTCGGCCTCGGACGGCCAATGGCCCTGCGGGTTCTCGCGGACGATCTCGGTCAGCAGCGCCTTGGCGCCTGCCTCATCACCGGCGAAGCGGCGTTCCATCGCGATCGCGAACTTGATCGTGCTGTCGCGCGTATCCTTGAAGCGGGCCGGGTCCAGCCTGCCCTGCATGATCTTCACCGCGTGATAATAGAAGTCGTTCTCGATCAGCTTCAGGCCGGGTTCGATCGCGTCGATCACGCGGCGCGCCTCGTCGTGGCGACCCATCTTGCGCAGGGCGAGATAGGTCCAATAGGCAGTCGGCACGCGCATGTCGTCGCGGGCGAAGTCGGCAGCAAGGTCGAGCGACTTCGCCATGCCGGCGACGACGGTTTCATAGTCGCCCGTCGCGAAGCTGGTCTGCGCATGATAATAGACGATGTTGCCGCGATAGGTGCTGATCGTCAGCGCCAGCGGATTGGGCATGCCATCGGGCTCGAATGTGTCGGGCGTGTCGCCCATCAGCTCGAGCGCCTTTTCGTAATCGGCCAGTGCCGCATCGAACCGCCGCGCGCGCGTCAGGTCGCGGGCGCGGAAGCGGTAGAGCTTGTAGCTGTTCGGGAAGCGGCGGATGCCGGCGGTGAAGGCATCGACCGACTCACAGACACGGCCGGCATAGTCGAGGCGACGGCCATACCAAATATGGCTGTCCTCGCGGTCGGGCGCGATGCGCAGCGCCGCCGCGGCGATCGCGATGTCCTCGTCGAGGATCTTCTGCGTTGTGGCGGAGAATTTGGGGATCGACAGCTTCGTGCCGATCAGGCTGGTCGCGCATTGACCGGTCGCATCGGCCGCCCCTTGCGCGGAGGCGGCCGTGCTCAGCATGATGAGCGCGGTCGCGGCGGTGGCGAGAAACGGAAAGCGGTTCATCCGATCACCTCCTGATAGATGCGTCGCACGTTGAGGCCCATGATCTTCTCGACCGTGCTCGACGGGTAGCCGAGCTTGCGGACGCCGTCCCAGACCACTTCCATCCGGCGCGGACCGTTCAGTTCGTTAATGAACAATGGCCAGTCGGCCTCGTTGAAATTGGCGCCTTCCTCGCGCTTCAGCTCGGCGACATAGGCGTCGGTCATCTCGACGACGCGGTGGTCGCGGTCGCTGCCGATGCCGACATGGTCGGCGCCCATCAGCTTCACCGCATGGTCGATATGGCGGAAATATTCGGGAAGCGCGTCGTCGCGCTTCGTCGTCAGGAACGGCCGCATCTGGCAGATACCCGCCACGCCACCGCGATCGGCCAGCAGGCGGAGATTGGCGTCGGTGGTGTTACGGGTGTTGCGATGCACCGCCATGCAGGCGGTGTGCGAGACGATCACCGGCCGCTTCGACGCGGTGATCGTGTCGGCCATCGTCGCCATATTGGCGTGCGACAGGTCGATCAGCATGCCGCGATCGTTCATCCGCGCGACCAGCTCGCGACCGAAATGGGTCAAGCCATTGCTGCCCAGCTCCTTGCAGCCGGCGCCGGCCCAGTTCTGGTCGTTATAGGTGATCTGCGCCGAGCGGACGCCCAGTTTGTGGAACAGATCGACAGTGTCGAGGTCGCGGCCGAACTGGGTGCTGTTCTGGAACAGGTAGAACAACGCGATCTGGCCGTGTCGACGCGCGACGTCGATGTCGCTGGTCCGGGTCGCCTTGAGAAACAGCTTGGGGTGCTTCGCGATATGGGCGTCGTGATCGAGCACTGCCTGCAGCGCTTCCTCGCGCGCCTGGCCCTCATAGGCCTTGGGATCGCACAGGGTCACGGTGATCGCGTCGAGGCCGCTGTCGCGCATCTGGCCGATCAGCGCGGCATCATATTCGAAGCGCACTTCCCCCATCGCGTCGAAGGTGAGCGGGCGCCCCGGCGCGCGCGCAGCGAGCGCTGGCCCCGCCAGGGTCAGCGCCGAGAATGACGTTGCCGACGCGATAAACTGACGCCTGTCCACGATAGCCCCTCCCGATATCTTATCGGAAAGTTCATAGCTAATCGGAAAATTAAAGCAAGTGGCTGGAACTCATCCGGTATTGACCCACAGCACGACCGCGTCCTTCTCGCTGGTCGAATAACAGGCATGCTGCATGCTGCTGTCGATATAGATGCAGTCGCCGACGCCCAGCGTTACCGATTCATAATGTTCGGTGTGGAAGCAGATCTCGCCCTCGAGGACATAGACGAACTCCTCGCCGCCATGTTCGGACCAGCTGGTGAACTCGTCGAGCGAGCGCGCCTTGATCGTCGTGACGAAGGGCAGGACCTTCTTGTTCTTGAGCTCGGCTGCGAGCAGCCGGTGACGATAGACCTCGGTCTCCATCAGCCGGCCGGCGCCCGCCATGGTGACGCTACGTCGCCCGGTGCCGTCCTGCGCCGAATTGGTCGCGAACAGGTCGGTGATGTCGATGTCGAAGCCAGAGGCGAGCTTCTGGACCACGTCGAAGGTCGGCGACATCTGGTCGTTCTCGATCTTCGACAGCGTTGACGCCGCAAGGCCGGTCTGGCGGCCCGCATCCTCCAGCGTCAGACTGCGCTCGCGGCGCAGCTCGCGCAGGCGGCGGCCGAGGTGGAACGAGTCCACCCGGCGCCGCCGGGCCGAACGAATAGCGCCCAGAACCTCAGGCTCGTCTCCATCCGTCGACCGCATTGTGGCTGTTCCTTGTGCAAATTCCGGACGACGGGGGCGGGGCACCGTCCCCCGCCGTCCGGTCGGTGTTCCGACATAGAGGAGAAATTTCCGATAGGCCATGCGACGGACGTCCGCCCGGCGACCAGCCTATCGGAATTTCAGACCATATCGGTGCGACCCGATCAGAATTTGAACTTGGCGGTCAGATAGTAGAAGCCGCCGGCCACGCCGAACACGCTGTGATTGTCGTAGATCAGACCGGTGCGGGCACGCGCCGCGCCGCGATCGGGCGGGAAGATGTTGAACAGGTTGCGCGCGCCGATGCTGAGATCGACGTTGCGAATCCCCGAATAGGTCAGCTCGGCGTCGAACAGGGTCACCTCCTTGCGCGGCAGGAAGGTGTTGCCGTCCAGGCGGCGCCAGGCGCCGTAGTGGATCGCCCTGCCCATGACCGCGAAATCGCCGATCCGCGTCGTGGTCGAGAAATTGCCGCGCCAGCGCGGCGTGCCACGTTCGAACTCGGTGACGATCGCCGGGCTGAAGCCCGGGGGCGGCGAGCCGCGCAGATGCTGCTCGTTATAGTTGACCGCCAGGCTGAAATCGGTCGAGGCGATCGACGACCAGCGATGGCGATAGGTGCTGACCAGGTCGAAGCCGCGGACGCGGGTGTCCATTTCGTTCTGGAAATAGCGCACCTGCTCGATATCCGCCCCGTTGGGGAAGCCGAGCGCGGCAAGCGCCGCCCGCTCGGCCGGGGTGGTATCGCGCGACGGGGTGAGCAGCAGACGGTCGTCGACATCGATCTGATAGAAATCGAGCGTCGTCAGGAAGCCCTCGAGCCCGGTGAAGACGATGCCCGCCGACATGTTGAACGAGGTTTCCGGAATGAGCGACTGCGAGCCGAAAACCTGCGCCGCGGGCGAACCCGGGACCAGCACCGCGTCGAGGATGAAGCCGCCCAGCCCGTCGAGCTGCGAGGTCAGGCTGGTACCGAACACCTGGCCGGCGGCCGGAGCGCGGAAGCCGGTGCTGACCGAGCCGCGCAGCGCGAAGGCGTCGTTCAGCTTGAAGCGGGTTGCCGCCTTGTAGCTGAAATTGTCGCCGAACTGGTCATAATCCTCGTAGCGCGCGGCGACCGAGAGGTTCCACCAGGGCGTGATGTCGGCATCGACCTCACCGAACACCGCATAGCTCGACGAATCGAAGCTGCCGGCGAAGTCGGGCGAGAAGCCCTGAAAGCCGTTGGCGCCGGCGGGAAGATCGCGCAGCGGTCCGGTGATGTAGCTCCCCACGTCGCCCTGGCCGATCACATAGGTCTCGTTGCGGTAGCTGGCGCCGGCGAAGACCAGGATCTCGTCGGTCAGGTCATAGGAGACCTCGCCGTCGAACTGCAGCTCGCGCTGGGTCAGCGATCCGGGCTTGAACGAGGTGGGCGAGTTGACGCCCATCGACGCGTTGATCGTGTTGGTGATCGTATAGTCGACGGTATTGCTGCCATAGCGACCCGACACGTCCCATTTCAGCCGGCCGCCGCGATCGCGCAGGCCGAACACGACGCTGATATCCTCGAGATCGCCGGCGAATTCCGGCGTGAAGCCGCCGGGGTAGATCGCCGCCAGATTGAACGCCTGCGGGTGGGTGGGCGTCAGGTCATAGGCGGAATTGGCATAGGTGTTGTGGCCGTTCAGGCCGCCGGCAGCATAGGGCTGGCGCAGGCCGAAGGTAACCGAGCTTTCGCCAATCATATAATTGCCGAAGGTGTAGAGCTCGGCATCGCCGCTCACCGTCACGCCGGCATTCCAGACCAGCTTGAACGCGCGGTAGAGCGGGTCGAGGTTACCCTCGGGGTGCTCGGGCACGCCCGGAACGCCGGCCGCGCGCAGCGCCGCCGCACCCTGGTGCACCGCCTTGCCGGCATGCGCCTTGGCCTGGTCAGTATATTGGGCCGCCAGGTTCAGATAGGCATTGTCGCCAACCGGGACCGCGACATGGCCCTGGATGTCGTAGGTGCGCCCGCCGGTCTCATAATATTCACCGACCTGCGCGATGATCGCGCCGCCGCTCTTCGCGCGCTTCAGCTCGAGGTTGATCACGCCGGCGATCGCGTCCGAGCCATATTGCGCCGATGCGCCGTCGCGCAGCACCTCGACGCTGGAAAGCGCGATCGGCGGGATGACATTGAAGTCCTGGCCCTGCGAGCCGGACGTCGAGGCATGGCCGGTGCCGATCTGGACGATCGAGGCACGGTGGCGACGCTTGCCGTTCATCAGCAGCAGGACGTGGTCGGCGGGCGAGCCGCGCAGCGTGATCGGACGCACGAAGGACGAGCCGTCATTGCCCTGGAGACGCTGGGCGTTGAACGCGGGGACCAGCGTGCGCAGCGCGTCGTTGACGTCGGCATAGCCGGTCGTGCTGATCTGTTCGGGCGAGATGACGTCGATCGCGACGGCGCTGTCGGTGACCGAACGGTCCATGCGGCGCGTTCCGATGACGACGATCGAATCGGCCGCCTCCTCGCTCTCGGCGCGCTCTTCCTGCGGCGCGACTTCCTGCGCCTGGGCCAGCGGCGTGACCGCGAACGCCATGGCGGACGACACCAGCAGGCGTGACACGAGCTTGGACATTATACCCTCCTTTTTCCCCGGTTTTTCGATCGGCGACCCCGCCGGTTTCCGATCAGTGTCAGATTTCTTGCAATTTTCCTATCATAGAAATTATTGCCTAACCAGTAAATCCTACCTATGCCTTTCCTGTCGGCGCGAAATGGCGCCCGGGGAGGGTTCACGCGTGGCCATGATGATGAAGTCGCTCGCACTGGCCGCCAGCCTCGCCTGCTCGACCGCGGCGATGGCGCAGCAGGATGCGCCCGAATCGCTGGCGATCCATGCTGGCCGGGTGATCGCCGTCCCCGGCGAGAAACCGCTTGGTCCCTCGACGATCATGGTTCGCGAGGGGCGGATCGCCGAGATCGTGCCCGGACATGTCGAGCGGACCGGCGTCCGCAAGGTCGACCTTCGCGACCGCACCGTGCTGCCCGGGCTGATCGACACGCATGTCCATCTCAGCTTCTCGCCCGACACCGCGCTGACGTCGGCAGCGGTCGATACGGCCGAGGATGTCACGCTGATCGCCTATGCGAATGGGCTGAAGACGCTGCAGGCCGGGTTCACCACCGTGCGCGATGTCGGGTCGGACGGCTATTCGATCCATGCACTGCGCGACGCGACCGAGGAGGGGCGGGTCGTCGGTCCGCGGATCGTCCTGTCGGGCACCTCGCTGTCGATCGTCGGCGGGCATGGCGACATGTCGGGGCTGAACCGCAAGGCGACCGAGGCGCTGTACCCCTATGACTATACCGGCGCCTGCACCGGCGCGGTCGAATGCGCGCTGCGCGTACGCGAGGCGGCCAAATATGGCGCCGACCTGATCAAGATCACCTCGACCGGCGGCATCCGTTCGCAACAGGCGCGCGGCCTGGGACAGCATCTGACCGACGAGGAACTGACCTCGATCATCACCACCGCGCACGGCCTGGGCCTGAAGGTCGCGGCGCATGCGCATGGCGGCCAGGGCGTCGAAGCCTCGGTGCGCGCGGGCGTCGATTCGATCGAGCACGGCACCTATCTGGACGACGCCACCGCGAAGCTGATGGCGCAGCGCGGGACCTGGCTGGTCCCGACGCTCGGGCTGCTCGACGGGCATGATCCGGCCGAGGCCAGCCCGGCGGTCCGCGCCAAGATGGAAGAGGCGCGGCGGGTCCGCGGCCGCAACATCCGGCTGGCGATGCAGTATCGCGTGCGGGTCGCCTTCGGCACCGACGCCGGCGTCTCGCCGCACGGCGAGAATGCGCGCCAGTTCCGCCTGATGGTCGAGCAGGGCCCGATGACGCCGATGGCGGCGCTGCGATCGGCGACGGTCGATGCCGCCGCGCTGATCGACCGATCGGACACGGTCGGCACGATCGAGCCGGGCAAGTTCGCCGACCTGATCGCCGTGTCGGGCGATCCCTATTCCGACATCACCGTGCTGGAGCGCGTCTCGACCGTCATCAAGGGCGGGCGCGTCATCCGGCACGACGTGCCATGATGCGCGCATCAGCCGCTCCGGCACCTGCCCTTCAACCGAACACCGCAATGGACGCTCTTCATATTATGCACCCAAATGATGCCAGCCCCCCCGCCCCCGGCAGCTTCGCGACATCGGTCGGCGAGTTGTTCGGCCAGATCGGCCTGTCGCTCGCCCCCCATCAGGGATCGGCGCTGACGGTCGCCTCCCCGATCGACGGATCGACGCTCGCCAGCCTGCGCACCGACAGCGCCGAAGCGATGGACGCGATGGTCGCGCGCGCGCGCACCGCGTTCCTGGCGTGGCGGACAGTGCCTGCGCCGCATCGCGGCGAACTAGTGCGCCGCTTCGGCCTGCTGGTGCGTGAGCACAAGGAAGCGCTGTCGCAGCTGCTGACGATCGAGAACGGCAAGATCCTGACCGAGGCGCGCGGCGAGGTGCAGGAGGTCATCGACATTTGCGACTATGCCGTCGGCCTGTCGCGCCAGCTGTTCGGCATGACGATCGCGTCGGAACGCGCCGAGCATCGCCTGACTGAATATTGGCATCCGCTGGGCGTGCTCGGCCTGATCTCCGCATTCAACTTCCCGGCCGCGGTCTGGGCCTGGGGTACCACCGTCGCGCTGGTATGCGGCGACAGCGCGATCTGGAAGCCGTCGGAAAAGACGCCGCTGACTGCGCTCGCCTTTGCCGGGCTGCTGCAGAAGGTAGCGGCCGAGGACGAGCGGGCCCCCGAGCATCTGGTTCAGGTCGCGCTGGGCGATGCCGCGTGCGGCATGGCGCTGGCCGATCATCCCGATGTCGCGGTCGTCAGCGCGACCGGCAGCGTCCGCATGGGCCAGGATGTCGGTGTGCGCGTCCAACGCCGCTTCGGCCGGCCGATCCTGGAGCTGGGCGGCAACAACGCCGCGATCGTCACCCCCAGCGCCGATGTCGCGCTGGCGCTGCGGGGCACGATCTTCGCCGCCACGGGCACCTGCGGACAGCGCTGCACGACGCTGCGCCGGCTGATCGTGCATGAGGATATTCGCGAGACGTTCGTCCAGCGGCTGATCGCCGCGGTCGGCACGCTGAACATCGGCAGTCCGCTGGACGAGGCGACGCATGTCGGCCCGCTGATCGACAATGCTGCGTTCGACGCGATGCAGCGCGCGCTGGACGCGGCGCGCAGCCAGGGCGGCGTCGTCCATGGCGGCGAGCGGATCGATCGGGGATCGCCCGACGCCTATTATGTCCAGCCCGCGATAGTCGAGATGCCGGGTCAGACCGAGATCGTCCGCGAAGAGACCTTCGCCCCGATCCTGTATGTCCTGTCCTACACCGAGCTGGACCAGGCGATCGCGCTGCAGAACGGCGTGCCGCAGGGCCTGTCGTCGTGCATCTTCACCCGCGACGTGCTGGAGGCCGAGCGTTTCCAGTCCGCGCTGGGGAGCGATTGCGGCATCGTCAACGTCAATATCGGCACCAGCGGCGCCGAGATCGGCGGCGCATTCGGCGGCGAGAAGGTGACCGGCGGTGGCCGCGTCTCGGGCTCGGACAGCTGGAAAAACTATATGCGCCGCGCGACTGCCACGGTGAACTATTCGACTTCGCTTCCGCTCGCCCAGGGTGTGAAGTTCGACCTCGACATCCAATGACACCAGATATCCGCAGGGGAGACAGAATGAGAAACATCCGGAAATTCGCGCTGGCCGCGTCGTTCGGCCTGGCACTGGCGGGCGCGCCGATGACCGCGTGGGCCCAGAATGGCAGCTTCCAGGGCACCTCGCTGCTCGGCCAGCCGATGTACACCGCGCCTGCGCGCAACGCGAACGTCGCCGCGGTCGAGACGCTGGAACGCGCCGCACGCGAGGCGAAGGCGGCGTTCGAGGCGAACATGACGGTGGACAATGCCACCTGGTATGGCCGGGTCCTGTTCTACCAGGGCTATACCCGCGAATCCGCCGAGGTGTACGACAAGGCACTCAAACGCTTCCCCAATTCGGGCAAGCTGCTGCGCCACCGCGCGCATCGCCATTTCTCGCTGCGCGAATTCGACAAGTCGATCGAGCTGGGGCTGAAGGCGGCGAAGCTGTACGAGAACCAGCCGCTCGAGCGCGAGAAGCCGGGCCCGGACTATTTCCCGGGCGACCCCGACGTGGTGCAATATTATCTCTATTACCATCTCGGCCAGGCCTATTTCGCCAAGCATGATTTCGACAATGCGGCCAAATGGTTCGCGCGGTCGGCCGAGGCGGCGTCGTTCACCCACGACCTCGATGCGCGCACCGCCAATGGCTATTGGGAATATCTGTCGCTGGCACGCACCGGCCGGCTTCGCGAAGCGCAGAAGCTGCTCGACAGCTATGACCTGACCCTGTTCGAAGTCCACCCGACGGGCGGTTCGGACACCTATTTCGACGGGTTGCAGCTGTTCAAGGGCCACCGCGCCGCCGACAGCTTCTTCAGCGACAAGGATGGCGGCCGCGCCTTCGCAACCGCCGACGGCGTCGCGGCGTCGACCGCCTACAGCCTGGCCAACTATTATATCCTGCGCGGCGAGCCGGAAAAGGCGAAGCCCTGGCTGAAGCGGTCGATCAATGTCGACAGCTGGAGCTATTTCGCCCGCATTCAGGCCGAGGCCGATTGGATGTTGCTCTTTCCGAACGAGAAGCCATGAGGTGACATGCCGAGCCGGCGGCGCATGACCAAGGGCCGATGAGGGAGAGAATGACGTGAACGACTGGACCCGCTGCAAGCCGCTGCTCCCCCCGGGCGAGCGCAGCGCCGATGCGCTGACGCCCAGCCTGTCCTGGCCGCAATTGCTGGCCATGGGGGTCGGGGCGATCATCGGGACCGGTATCCTCACCCTTATCGGCGTCGGCGTCGACCGGGCGGGCCCGGCGGTGCTGATCTCGTTCGGCATTGCCGGCCTGGTCTGCGCCTGCGCCGCGCTTGCCTATGCCGAACTGTCGGCGATGATGCCGGCAGCGGGCAGCGCCTACAGCTATTCCTACACGGGTCTCGGCGAGGGCTTCGCCTGGGTCGTCGGGTGGAGCCTGATCCTCGAATATTCGCTGGTCGTCTCGACCGTCGCCGTCGGCTGGTCGGGCTACGCCTCGCCGTTGCTGATGGGGATCGGCTTTCCCGAGGCGCTGACCAAGGGTCCCGAGCTGGGCGGGCTGATCAACCTGCCGGCCGTGGCGATCATCGCGATCGTCACCGGCCTGCTGATGCTGGGCACGCGTGAGAGCGCGCGGATCAACTCGGTGCTGGTGGTGGTCAAGATCCTCACCCTGCTGCTGTTCGTCGGCTGCACCCTGCCCTATTTCGACGCAGCCAATTTCAGCCCGTTCATGCCCTATGGCTATATTTCCCATGTCGACAGCGAGGGCGTCCAGCGCGGTGTGATGGCGGCGGCGGCGATCATCTTCTTCGCCTTTTACGGGTTCGACGCCATCTCGACCGCGGCCGAGGAAACCAAGCGCCCGTCGCGCGACCTGCCGATCGCGATCATCGGATCGATGGCGGTGTGCACCTTGGTCTATATGCTGGTCGCCGCGTCCGCAGTCGGCGCGGTACCGTTCGTGCACTTTGCCAACAGTCCCGAGCCGCTGGCGCTGATCCTGCGATCGATGAACCAGGACGGCATCGCCCGGATCGTGGCGACGACCGCAGTCGTCGCGCTGCCGACGGTGCTGCTGGCCTTCCTGTTCGGCCAGAGCCGGATCTTCCTGGCGATGGCGCGCGACGGCTTCCTGCCGCAGCGGCTGGCGCGCATCTCGAAGCGCGGCACGCCGACGCGGATCACGGTGGTGACCGCGATCATCGTCGCGGTGCTGGCCGGGCTGCTGCCGATCGGCAAGGTCGCCGCGCTCGCCAATGCCGGTACGCTGATCGCCTTCATCGCGGTCGGCCTGACGCTGCTGGTGCTGCGCCGCCGCGCGCCCGGCGCCCCGCGCCCGTTCCGCCTGCGCGCTGTGTGGCTGGTCGGCCTCGGCACGATCGGCGGCTGCCTCTATCTGTTCCTCAGCCTGCCGATCGAGACCCTGCTCTGGTGCCTGGCGTGGAACGTGATCGGCCTCCTGATCTATGTCGGCTATGGTCGCCATCGCAGTCTGCTGAGGCGGGCCAGCGCGAAGTAGCGCTACGCGGCGCTGGCCCT
Source organism: Sphingomonas sp. BL-S-25 (assembly GCF_055521555.1). Taxonomy (NCBI): domain Bacteria; kingdom Pseudomonadati; phylum Pseudomonadota; class Alphaproteobacteria; order Sphingomonadales; family Sphingomonadaceae; genus Sphingomonas; species Sphingomonas sp. BL-S-25. The sequence goes on along the minus strand of NZ_CM145486.1, from coordinate 2,677,290 downwards.
CACAGCCAGCCCTGTTCCCGGGCGATGCGGCTGGCCTCGATGCGATTCGAGGCGCCCAGTTTCGCGGCGGCTTCGGAGAGGTAGTTACGCACGGTTCCGGGGGAGAGTTCGAGCGCGCGGCCGATCTCCTTGTTCGAACGGCCGTCCTGCGCCAGCCGCAGCACCGCGCGCTCGCGGTCGGTCAGCGGATCGGGCGGGGCAAAGGCAGCGGTGGCGGCAAGGTCGGGGTCGATCACCCGGCCGCCGGCCGCGACCTGGCGGATCGCGTCGGCCAGCCGTTCCGCCGGGCTGTCCTTGAGGAGATAGCCGCGTACCCCGGCATCGATCGCGCGACGCAGATAGCCCGCGCGGCCGAAGGTGGTGACGATCAGGACGCGCGTCGCCGACCGCGCCGCGCCGAGCCGGGCGGCGACCTCGATTCCCGTCATGCCCGGCATCTCGATATCGGACAGCAGCACATCGGGCCGAAGCGCGGCGACGAGGTCGAGTGCGACGGGGCCGTCGGGCGCGCGGCCGACGACGTCGATATCGGGCTCGAGCGCCAGCAGCGATGCCAGCGCGCCGAGCACCATGCCCTGATCCTCGGCGATGACGACGCGGATCATGCGGCCGCCGCGACCGGAATCGCCGCGGTCACTTCGGTACCGCCGCTGCCCGCCCGGACCTGAAGACGGCCGCCAGCCGCAGAGAGGCGCGCGCGCATCCCGCGCAGGCCCGAGCCTTCGTCGAAGCGGCCGCCCTGGCCATTGTCGGATACGGTCAGGCGCACGTCATGGTCGTCCTGTGCCAGCACGATGTCGCAGCGCGTGGCGGCGGCGTGGCGGATCACGTTGGTGACCGCCTCACGCAATGCCATCGCCAGCACCGCGCCGTTCGCGGGAGGGATCACGATTTCCTCGCCCTTGACCGCGCAGTCCAGGCCCGCGGTCGCCAGCGCGGCGCGCGATGCCTCGATCTCGCGGCCCAGGCCGGCGGTGCTGATGCCGGCGACGGTGGCGCGAACCTCCGCCAGGCCGCCGCGCGCGGCCTCACCCGCTTCGCGCATCTCGCGCGCCGCGCCTTGCGGATCCGACGCGATCAGCCGGGCAGCGAGGTCGCTCTTGAGCGCGATCAGCGTCAGCGTACGGCCGAGCAGGTCGTGGAGATCGCGCGCGATCCGCTCTCGCTCCGCCTCCTGCGCCAGCAGGCGAACTTCCTCCTGCGCCTTCAGCAGCGCGCGGTGTTTATCGCCCAGCGCCGTGCCTGCCATTTTGCTGTAGACAACCATCGTCTGGAACAGCGCCGCCATCGCGACGGCGTACCAGGGCGCACCCTGAAGGATCAGCGCGGCAACCGAGATGGTGATGAAGGTCGCGATGATCCGCACCGCATCCCTCGCTGGCCGAAGCTCGGCGGCGACGGCACAGGCATAGACCGAAAGGACCGACCAGTTGCCGCCGAACGGGATCAACGCCAGCGCGAGCACGAAGATAAGGATTGCCGGCAGGATCACCGCCCTGCCCGAGCAGCGCGCGCCGTAGATATAGAGGGCGAGAAACACGCACAGGCCCGCCACCGACACCGTCAGGTCGAACAGGGCTGGCGGGTGATAGAACCAGGTCATGCCGAACAGCGGCAGATAGGCGAGCCAGAGCCAGGGACGCCGGACGTCGATCAGCTTGTGATACCAGCGCTGGCTTGCCGGGAATGCCGCTTCGGATTGCATGATCGTGATGCTTGCGCGGGGCGATGCGGCGGTCAAGCCGGGCTGCGCCGCCAGCCGCCCAGTGCCAGCCACGCGACCAGCACAGTGATGGCGATGATCGCGGCGACATGCGCGAGCACCGATCCCTGCGGCGGGATCCCGATCGCCGCGAGCGCGAGTTGGCCGAGATGGAAGGAGGGCGTCGCCCAGGCGGCATGCTGCATCCAGGCCGGCAGGATCGAGATCGGCATCCACAGCCCGCCCAGGATCGAGAAGCCGAGATAGAAGGCGTTGGCGGCGGCGATCGCGCCCTTGGCCCCCATGCGCATTCCGACCGCGAAGCCGATCAGCGCGAACGGCACGACTGCCAGCAGATGGACCGCGACCAGCATCGCCCACACCCCTGCCGGAAACCGAACGCCGCCGATCAGCGCCAGGCCATAGATCAGCGCCAGAGCCAGCGCCGCCATCGCCCCGGCCGAGACCAGCTTGGCGACGATATAGGCACCCGCGGGAAGCGGCGAGACGCGCTTGAGCTCGATGAGCCCGCTCTCGCGCTCCACCGCGACCCCGGCGCCGAAACCGAACAGTGCCGGGCCGGTGGCGGCGAACACCCCGAAGGTCGCCAGCGAATAGGCCGTCGCCTCCGGCCCGCCCTTGTTCAGCGCGATCGCGAACAGGCCGTAGAAGACCGCCGGGGTGATGATCGTCGGCAGTGCGAATTGCGGCAGACGCAGATTCTTGAGGAGTTCGGCGACGCTCTCGCGGGCGAACACGCCCAGCGGGCTGGCGAGTGCGGTTGCCATCAGGCTGCCTTTCGGGTCGAGGGGGAGAGGTTGGCGAGCGCTTCCTCGAGCGAGGCGGCACTGATCGTCAGTTCGGCAAGCGACGGATCGGCGGACAGCAGCGCCCGCGCGCTCACCACAGCATCGGCGACGAGCAGGGTCGCTGCGGCGCCGCTTCGACTGACCGAGCGGACACCCGGCAGCGCCGAGAGAAGCGGATCGCTGAGCGCAGTGCGGCAGCGGATGGTCGAGCCGCCGACGCTCGCCTTGATCCCGGCGGGTGCATCGTCGGCGATGATCCGCCCCTCGGCGATCACGACGATGCGATCGGCCAGCGCGTCCGCTTCCTCGAGATAATGCGTCGTCAGCAAGACCGCCGCCCCGCCATCGGCCTCTTCGCGAACGGTAGACCACAGATGGCGCCGCGCTTCGTGATCGAGCCCGGTCGTCGGCTCGTCGAGCACGAGCAGGTCGGGCCGGCCGCAGATGGCAAGCGCATAGAGCAGCCTACGCTGCTGACCGCCCGAGAGCTTGCCCGCGGGGCGCTTCTCGAGGCCCTCCAGCCCCGCCAATGCGATCGTCTCGCCGATCTCGCGCGCGTCACGGTAATAGCCCGACTGCAAGGTCACCAGCTCGCGCACGGTCAGCACGTCGGGCAGGCCCGCGCTCTGCAGCATCACCCCCATTCGTGCCCGCGCCACCGGCCGCGAAGGATCGAGGCCGAACAGGTCGACCTTGCCCGCATCGGGCGCAATCCGGCCGGTGAGCAGGCCGACGCTGGTCGTCTTGCCCGCACCGTTCGGCCCGAGCAGCGCGGTCACCTCCCCCGCGCGGATATCGAGGCTAAGTCCATCCAGCACCACATGGGTGCCGAACCGCTTCGAGACGCCGTCGAGCCGTCCCACGACCAGCATGTCATCCCTGTCCATCACCTGCTCCCTTCGTGACCGGATTCATTCTGGATGAGGCGATGTTGCGCCAGTGCGGAGTGTCAGGTCGCGAGGGTGACAGATGTCACCTTCGATCGGCAGCCGGGAAGCAGACCAGCGTCCGGAACTGCGAGCACGCAGCCGAGTTTTTGCACGGCGGGACAGCTCAGGTTAAGTGCCGTTCAGCGACGAGTGGGGCGTGGTGGCTGGAGCGGGCGTGGACCGAAGCGAGGAAGAGTCGGGCGCCGACGCGACGCGACTGGTGGGCCGGCGACCTGCGCGGCGATGGCGCCGCGTCGCGCTGATCCTGATCCTGCTGATCGCCGTCATGCTTGCCGCCGCCTGGCTTCAACGACGCACCATCGCGCGCAGCTTCGTCGACCGTGAGCTTGCCAGGCGCGGCGTGCCCGCGCGCTACGAGATCGAGCAATTATCGCCCTGGCGCCAGCGGCTGACCAACGTCTCGATCGGCGATCCGCGCAATCCCGACCTGACCGCCGACTGGATCGAGCTTCGCACCGCGCTCACGCCGTGGCGGGCCGAGGTGCTGGTGGCGAAGGCGGGCACGGTCCGGCTGCGGGGTCGCATCGTCGATGGCGCGCTGTCGCTTGGCTATCTGGACCGGCTGATGCCGGCGCCGTCGGGGAAGCCCTTCTCCCTGCCACAGCTGAGCGTCGAGGTGGCGGACGCGCAGCTTGCGCTCGACAGTGGCAGTGGACGGATCGACATCGGCCTGAGCGGCAAGGGGTTGCTGACCGACGGGTTCGCCGGTGCCGCTTGGGCGCGCGCGGATCGGCTTGCGGCGTCCGGCTGTACGCTGGACCGGGTCGCGGCGCGGATGCGGCTGCGCATCCGGCGCGGCGCGCCATCGGTCGAAGGGCCGGTCGATGCGGCCGCCATTGCGTGCGGGACGACGCGCCTGACCCGGCCGCATGTCGAGCTGACCGCCGATCTAGACGCGTCGCTGGCGCGGTGGTCGGGGCGGGCGACGCTCGGCGCGGCGCGCTTGAACGCGCCTTTCGCGCGGCTAGATCAAACGACAGGCACCATCGACTTTGCCGGCGACCGCGCGAGGACCCAGGGCAGTGTCGCGCTGCGCTCCGGGACGCTTGCCGCGCAGGGGATCACTGCAGCGTCCGCCACGCTTGCGGGCCGCTACTCCGTCGGCACTGCCACGGGGTTCGACGGCAGGATCGAGCTGGCGGGGGCGGCCCTGCCCTCGCCGATGCTCGGCCTGATCGCCGCCTATGGAAACACCGGACAGGGCACACCGATCGCGCCGCTGGCCCGACAGTTCGCACGCGCGCTGCAGCAGGCGGGACGGGGCTTCGGGGGATCGGCGGACATCGATCTGCGGACGGGCAGCGATGGGACCTTGCTCCATCTGAAGACGCTTGACCTCGCGGCACGGTCGGGCGCGCGGCTTCGCTTCGGCGGCGGGCCCGGGATCAATTTCGGCCTTGGCAATAGCGCAGTCGATCTGGCGGGCAGGCTGTCGCTGAGCGGTGGCGGAATGCCCGATGTCTCGGTCCAGCTCACGCGCCAGCCGGGAAGCGCGGAGCTTCGCGGCACCGGCGTGGTCCGGCCCTTTGCGGCGGGCGGGGCCAGCCTCGCGCTGTCGGCGCTGGACTTCCGGGTTCGCGGCGATGCGGGCGAAGTGCGCACCGTGGCGACGCTGTCGGGGCCCCTGAGCGGCGGGCGGATCGACGGGCTGTCGATGCCGCTCGCGGCGCGCTGGGACGGGCCGATGCTGGCGGTGAATTCTGAATGTCAGACGGTCAGCTTCTCGCGCATTGCGGCTGCCGGCATGACGCTGAATGCTGATCGCGTGACGCTGTGCCCGATCGGGCCGGCAATGGTGCAATGGGGAGCGCAGGGCCTGACCGGCGGTGTCCGCACCTCGGCGCTCAAGCTGGCGGGCAGCATGGGGGAGAGCCCGTTGAGCCTGTCGGCGGATGCAGCGCGGCTGAATCTGACTGAAGGCACCTTCGGGATCACCGGAGCTGCGGTGCGACTGGGTGCCGACCAGCCGACGCAGCTCGATATCGGCCAGCTGACCGGCGGCTACCGATCGACACTGGGCGGCGAGTTCGAGGCACTCGGCGGCCGGATTGGCCCGGTGCCGCTGATCCTGTCGCAGGGCAAGGGCACGTGGCAGGTTGAGCAGGGTGTGCTCTCGCTGATAGGTGGCTTTCGCCTGACCGACGCGGAGCCGACGGCACGGTTCGAGCCGCTTGCCGCGACCAATGCGCGCCTCAGTCTGCGCGACGGGACGGTCGAAGCGCAGGCGGAGCTGGTGGGCACCAAGCGCCCGGTGCCGGTCGGCAAGGTGACCGTCACCCATCATCTCGACACGGCCAAAGGCGAGGCGCTGCTCGACGTGCCCGGCATCCGCTTTGCCGTCGATGGCCTTCAGCCGACCGACCTGACCTCGTTGACCTATGGCGTCATCGCCGACGTGCAGGGGCTGGTCGCGGGGACCGGCCGCTTTGCCTGGTCGGGCGACGGCGTCACCAGTACCGGCCGCTTCACCGCGACCGATGTCGATCTGGCGGCCGCCTTCGGTCCGGTACAGGGGCTGACGACGCAGCTCGACTTTGTCGACCTGCTTGCGATGCGCACCGCGCCGGGCCAGGTCGCGCAGGTGGACGAGATCAATCCCGGTGTCCCGGTGCGCGACGGTGCCTTCCGCTATCAGATTCTCGACACCCGCCGTGTGCGGGTGGAAGGCGCGCGCTGGCCGTTCGCGGGCGGCGAACTGATCCTCGACCCGACGACGCTCGACTTCAACGAGGCGGGCGAGCGGCGCATGACCTTCCACGTGAAGGGGGTCGATGCTGCGCTGTTCCTCAAGGAAATGGCGTTCGACAATCTCGACGCGACAGGCACGTTCGACGGGACGCTGCCGATGATCTTCGATGCCAATGGCGGACGGATCGAGGGCGGCGAGCTGCGCGCCCGCGCGGGCGGCACGATCGCCTATGTCGGCGAGATCTCGCAGCGCAATCTCGGGCTGTGGGGCAATATGGCGTTCCAGGCGCTCAAGTCGCTGAATTATGCCAACCTGACGATCCGGATGAACGGCCCGCTGGCTGGCGAGATGATCACCGACATCAGCTTCTCGGGCGTCACCCAGGGCAAAGGGACGAAATCCAACTTCCTGATCCGCCGTCTGGCCAAACTGCCCTTCGTGTTCAACGTCCGGATCAACGCGCCCTTCCGCCAGCTGCTCGACTCAGTTCAGTCCTGGTACGATCCCAAACGTCTGATCGAGCGCAATCTGCCCGCGTTGCTCGAAGAGCAAAATCGTGCAGAGGAAGCACGGAAGCCGGTCGTTCAGCCCCTCGAAAGCGTCCCCGTTCCATGAAAGGCACCATGATGAGCTCACAGGTTTCGACGCGCCGACCCGACTATCCGGGACTGGGCTTTGTCGGGCTCGCGCCGCTGCTGATGGCGGGCGGCTGCATCAACGTTACCGCGCCCGACAAGCCGATCGTCATCAACCTCAATATTTCGATCACTCAGGAAGTGGTCTATCGTCTGGACAACAAGGCGAAGGCCATCATCCAGGACAATCCAGGGATCTTCTGATGCGCAACCTGCTTCTCACCTTCGGTCTGGCGACGACGCTTGCCGCCGGCGTGACCCTGCCAGCCTTCGCCCAGCGCGACCCGGCCTATCAGGCCGCGCGCCAGCAGGGCCAGGTCGGCGAGCAGCCCGACGGCTATCTCGGCATCGTCGGCACGCCCACGCCCGCGCTGACCGCGATGGTGAACAACATCAACATCCAACGAAAGCGCCAATATACCCAGCAGGCCTCGGCCAGCTCGACCGTGGAGCAGATGGCGTTCGTTACCGGCTGCAACCTGATCCTGCGCACGGTCGCGGGGGAAAAGTACCGGACACCGGATGGACGCTGGCTCACCCGCGGCAGCGATGCCCCGGTGCGGGATCCCCGCTGCCTGTGAAACGCGTCTGACCTCGGGGTGCGCGGCGGACAGCGACGCCCCGAGGCTCAATTCCGGTCGACAAAGCCTATAATATGCTCGGCGGACTGCGCCGGCGTCGTGCCAGGCGGGAACAGGGTCATGGCGGCGTCCGGGCGCAAGGCCGCGGCCTTGGGAAGATCGCCATGTGTCGGGTCGCTGGCGCTGCAGACGAGCAGCATCTCGTGACGGCTGGCCGCGAGTGCCTCGGCCATGTCGTAGGACCAGGCAGCGCGATAGGCGCAGTGATAGGTCGTCAGCGCCTTCAGCACATCGACCACGAACGGGTGCAGCACCTCGGGGTGTGGAACGCCATTGCCGGTGCGGTGCGCGGCGTCGCGATCGAAATAGGGGTAGAACAGAAACATGTCGCGGCAGAACTGATAGGCCCAGCCGAACTGGCCGCCATGGGCATCGGGCCGCATCGGCGGCGCGTAATGTTCGACCATCCGAGTGCGCTCGCTTGCCTCCATCAGCACGACGCCGTCCAGCACGAGCTTGCCGACCCGGTCGGGGTGGCGGCGGGCCAGCTCGACCCCGATCATCGCGCCGGTATGGCTGCCATAGAAATCGACCCGGTCCAGCCCCAGCGTGTCGATCACGCGAAGCGCGCAATCGGCATAATAGGCGATATCGGTATCGAGCCGCGCCGGCGGGCAGGAGTCGCCGTTGCCGAGCATGTCCGGCGCGATCACCCGCCGCCCACGCGCAAGTTCGGCGGCGAGCAGTGCCAGCTGCAGCGACGAGCCCGGCCCTGCATGCGCCATGTACAGCGGACGCGTCGCCGAAGCGGGATCGCCGGCGCAGCGATAATGGACCAGCCCCTCCGCCAGGCGGAGGAAGGCGCGATCGATGTCAGGCGGCGGCGAAGACGAGACGGACATTGACGAACTCCATCATTCCCCAGCGGCCGAGTTCGCGCCCGATGCCGGACCGCTTGATCCCGCCGAACGGCAATGCCGGGTCGGACACCGTGTTCGCGTTGAAGAAGGTCATGCCGCATTCGAGATCGTCGGCGAAGCGCGCACGCTCCCCCGCATCCTCGGTCCAGACGCTGGAGCCCAGGCCGAACGGCGTTTCGTTGGCGACGCGGACGGCCTCGTCGATATCAGCGACCTCGAACAGCAGTGCGACCGGGCCGAAAATCTCCTCGACCCGCGCAGCAGCGCCCTCGGGTAATCCCTCGATGATGGTCGGCGCATAATAGGCGCCGGCCCCGTCGATCACCGACCCGCCGCAGACCAGCGCGCCGCCCTGCGCAAGCGCCCGCTCGACTTGTCCGACCAGTTCGTCGCGCGCGCCATGGCTGGACAAGGGACCCAGATCGTTTTCCGATTCGAGCGGATCGCCGATGCGCAGCGCCGCAACTGCCGCCACGAACTTCTCGCGAAAGGCGGCATAGATGTCGCGGTGGACGATGATCCGCTTCGCGCAGACGCAGGACTGGCCGTTATTCTGGTATCGGCCCGTCACGGCACCGGCGACAGCCTTGTCGAGATTGGCGCTGGGCATCACGATCAGCGGGTCGCTGCCGCCCAGTTCGAGCACGCAGGGCTTGAGCGCGCGGCCGCTGGCTGCACCGACCGAAATGCCCGCCCCCTCGCTGCCGGTCAGCGTCACCGCGGCGACGCGCGGATCGTCGATCACCTTCGCCAGTTGCGACCGCGTCAGATACAGATTCTGGAACACGCCCGCCGGCAACCCCGCGGCCACGCCGGCAGCGGCAAGCGCCGCCGCGCATTGCGGCGTGCTCGACGCGTGCTTCAACAGCACGACATTGCCTGCCATCAGCGCCGGCGCGAGGAAGCGGACCACCTGCCAATAGGGGAAGTTCCACGGCATCACTGCGAAGACAATGCCGAGCGGTTCGTGACGCACCTGTGCGTCGCCCGCCGCATGCGGCACGGCCTCCGTTGCCAGCAGCGCCTCGCCATGCTGCGCATACCAACGGCAATTGGCGGCACATTTGAGCACTTCGGCCCGCGCGCTGGCGATCGGCTTGCCCATTTCCAGCGTGATCAGCCGGGCATGATCATCGGCATGCGTCTCGAGCTGCTCGGCCAGGCGGATCAGCGCCGCACGACGCTCGGCGAAGCTCGTCCGGCGCCAGGCGGCGAACGCCCGATGTCCCTCCTCCAGAGCCCGCTCGACCGCGGCGTCGTCAGCCTCGTCGAAGGTGGCAAGCGTTTCACCTGTGGCTGGGTTCACCGAACGATACACGATAGTCTCCCGTCAGAACTTGTAGCGCAGCGTGCCCAGGACGGTCCGCGGCTCGATCGAGAAGCGGGGTTGCACGACGGAGAAGCCGAAGCCGGTCTGCCAGCCCTCGCGGTTGAGAAGGTTCTTCCCGTTCACCTGCACCGTCCACCGGTCCCACTCGTAACCGACATAGCCAGCCAGGAAGTCCTGTGACGGGATGAAACCGATCTGGGCGTTCTCAGGCGTCGAGAAATAGGAGGCGCGATTGTTGTAATCCGCGCCGAAGATCAGCTTGCCCGGCCCCGCCGCGACGTCGCCATCGAAGCCGACGCTGAACTGATAGCTCGGCAGGCTCGGCGGCTCGTTGTTGATGAGCGTGCCGCCGACACCATTCTCGTCATATTTGCCGTCGTTGAGCGAGCCGTTGGCCCATAGCGTCAGCCACGGGGTGGCGCGCACCGACAGCTCCGCCTCGATGCCCTTGATCGTCATGTCGTAATTCTCGACCAGGAACCCGCCGTCATTGGTGTTCACCGGCTGCTGGCGATCCTTGATCCTGTTGTAGAAGGCCGCGACGTTGATGCGGGCGCGGCGACCGAACAGGTCGGATTTGAGGCCGACTTCATAGGCCTCGGTCACCTGCGGCCTGAACGGCAGGGCAAGCTGTTCCGCGCTGCCGGCGAGGCCGTTATAGCCGCCTGCCTTGAAGCCTTCGCTGTACGAGACATAGGCGAGAATGTCGTCGGTCAGCTTGTAGTTGACGCCAAGCTTCGGCGTGAACTTCTCATAGCTGTTCTTCAGGTTGACCGGCACATTGTCCATGCGCGCGTTCAACTGCTTGTCGTCCACCGTGTAGCGGCCGCCGGCGACGATCGCGAGCCTGTCCGACAGATTGAAGGTCAGCTGGCCGAACCCGGCGAAGCTGTTGGTCCGGATGCTGAAGACCGTGTTGGACGGCGCGAAGAAGATGACCGAGTCGATGTCCTGGCGGCCGCTCTCGTTGAAATAATAGATGCCGGCGAGATATTGCAGGATATCGGACGAGGTCCCGCCGGAGACCTGCAGCTCCTGGCTGAACTGGCGCTGGGTGCCGAACAGCGTGCGATCGAACAGCGCGAGCGGCACCGTGCCGGTCAGACCCAGTGCGGACGGCCGGACCCCGCCCGAGAAATCCTGGCGCCAGCTGTCCTTCAGTTCGGAATAGGCGGTGATCGAGGTGATGCGGCCATTGGGCATGTCGGCCGACAGGCGCAGAGTTCCGCCATATTGCTCGACCTTGGTAAAGGACGGGACCGGCGACTGGACCCGGCGATAGGACCCGCTGTCCGGCACGATCCGTCCATCCGCATCGAGGCGCGTCGCCACGGCATATTGCCCGTCGGTGTCGCCCTTCATGTAAAAGCCGGTCAGTCGCCCCTCGACCGCGTCACCGACATAGGCAAGGTCGGCCTGGACGCCGGTGAAGTCCTCCTTGCCGACCTTCCTGTCCAGGGTCGTGTTGAACTGACGGCCACCGTCGCGCGCACGGACCATCGCGTTGACCGACCCGCGCCATTTGCCGTCCGCACTCAGCGGCGCGGCGATATAGCCGCGCAGACGACGCTCGTTCCAGCTGCCGAAGCCGGCCTCGACACTGCCCTTCAGGGAAGCCGCCGGGCCCTTGGTGATGAAGTTCACCGCGCCTGCGGACGAGTTGCGGCCATAGAGTACGCCCTGTGGCCCGCGGAGCACCTCGATCCGTTCCAGTTCCATGAAGTCGAGCATCGAGGCCGACAGGCGGGCGCGATAGACATCGTCGACATAGATCGCGACTTCGGACTCGGCCGTCACGAACGCCCCGTCGGTGATGCCGCCGCCGCGGATGAACGGCTTGAGCCCCGCCGTTCCACCGGTCACCCCGTCAAACTTCACATTGGGCGCCAGGCGGTTCAGATCCTGCGGGCTCGTCACCGCAAGCCGCTCGACCGTCTCGGCGGAAACCGCGCTCACTGCGACGGGCACGTCCTGCAGCCGTTGGTCGGATCGCTGAGCTGTGACGACGATTTCCTCCAGACCTTCGGCCTCGGGCGGCGCATCCTGCGCATGGCCGGTGGTGGCAATGAGTGCAGACACGAGAATGACGGCGGATCCGCCGCAAAGCTGGTTGCGCATGATGACTCCCCGAGAGTCCGACGTTCGCCGAGCCGGCCATGGTCAGTGGGGCTTGTTGCCCCTGGACCCGACCCTGCCCCCGAGATTTGCGGTCCGTCTGCGCGGCGTCGCGCCGCTATCCGCCAGTCGATCAAGCACCGGCAACGCGCTGCATTGGCAGGGAGGCGGCGCCTAGCTTAATGCAGATCGAGCGACAGCCGACCGCGAGACGCGGCGGTTCGGGCGCGAACGGAGGTCGTGATGCTGAACACCTTTCAACAGGCGCCGCACGCCGTGCTGCCCAAGGCAACGCCCCAGGAGGCCTCGCGGCAGGAGTTCGCGAAGAGCCTGAAGCAATATATCCAGCAGGGCCTGCTGCCTGGCCTGCAGCCCGTCTATCGCGGCCGGGCCGGCAAGCGGTTCGAGCGCGAGGCGGGCCGGGCGCCCGCCGACCGCCACGACATCCGCAAGGCGATGGTGCCCGACACCTATTTCCAGCATTATGCAGCGGTGAACCGGATCAGCCAGGAGCTGCTCTGGGACAGCGTCATCGACAGCATCGACAGCGCGCCCGATGCGCTCCGGGCCGAGGCAGCGGGTGCGTCGGCGGCAAACAAGGGCAAGCTGGTGATCCCCGAGCGGTTCGACGTTCCGCGTTACGTCAGCGCGCTGGACATCCACTGCATGCCGGGCGGCTATGCCGGCGAACCGGGCGAGCAGGACGTCACGCTCGGCGCGCTCTACGACCGCGGCGTGTTCCTCTATGCGATGGGCTATACCGGGCCGAACAATGACGACATGGGCCGTTCGGTCTGCAACTATATCAAGCGCCGCCTGAACGGCTTCACGCCGCGACGCATCCTCGACATGGGCTGCACCGTCGGCCACTCCACCCTGCCCTACAAGGAGCTGTTTCCCGAGGCGGAGGTGTGGGGCATCGACGTGGCCGCGCCCCAGATCCGCTACGCCCATGCCCGCGCCGGCGCGATGGGGTTCGATGTCAACTTCGCCCAGATGAATGCCGAGAGGACGGAGTTCGAGGACGGATATTTCGACCTCGTGGTCAGCCATATCCTGCTGCACGAGACCTCGGGCAAGGCGATGCCGAAGATTTTCGCCGAATGCCACCGACTGCTCGCGCCCGGCGGCTATATGATCCACGCCGATCTGCCGCCGTTCGACCTGATGGATCCGTTCACCCAGTTCATCCTGGACAACGAGACCTATTATAACAACGAGCCGTTCTGGGGTGCGATGCGCGAGCAGGACCAGGTCGCGCTGGCCGAGGCTGCAGGCTTCGCCGCCGACACGATCCGCTTCGATACCGCGCCGATGGCGGTGATGGAGTTCGCCGCCGCGGACGCCGCCGGCTATAGCCAGGATGCCGCCGACAGCGTCGCGGAGCGCGAATTCACCGCCGGCGAATTCGCCCCGGGCGGTGGTTGGGAAGTCCTCATCGCCCAGAAGACAGGCCAGTGACCGATATGACCGACAGCGCAAGGATGCGCCGCGACGCCCGCGGCAAGCGGCCCAGTTTCTACGACACGCCGGGGCTCGACCAGATGATGTCTATGATCATGGTCCTGGCCAGCGAAGTGTCCGTCCTCGCCGACGAGCTCGACTCGATGCAGCGCGTTGCCGCGGCCAATGGCCTCGACCTGAAGAACGGCTTGGCGACGCTGGAACTCGATCAGGCCGCCCTGGAGGCACGCGAGGCGCGCCGCCAGGCGCTGCTCGATCGCCTGTTCTACCTGATGCGCAAGGAAGCCGGTGAGCTCGCCGCGCAGGAAACGAGCGAAACCTATCTCCGCACGATCGACGACATCGCAGTCGGATGAGCGACGGGACCGAGCGGCTGGCGCTCCTGGCCGCGCTGCAAGCGACCATCGGCACCGAGAATGTGCTGATCGGCGACGCGACGCTCGCCCTCACCACCGATGTCTATCGCCGCGCGCAACCCCCGCTCGCGGTGGTCCGGCCGGGCAGCGTCGATGAACTCCAGGCGTTGGTGCGTGTGACGGCGAAGGCCGGGATCAAGCTGTCTCTCCGGGGCGGCGGCGCGTCCTATACCGACGGCTACATCCCCTTCGCTTCCGACATGGTCGTGATCGACCTGGGCCGGCTCGATCGCATCATCGCGATCGACGAGGTGAACGGCCATGTCACGGTCGAGGCCGGGGTCACCTGGGCGGCCCTTCGGGATACGCTGGTCGAACGCGGTCTGCGCACGCCCTTCTGGGGTCCATTCTCCGGATTGGCGGCGACGATCGGCGGATCGATGTCGCAGAACACGATCAGTCATGGGTCCGGGGCTTACGGCATTTCGGCGGATTCGGTCCTGTCCTATGACGTGGTGACCGCCGACGGGTCGCTGCTTTCCACGGGCACGGCTGCAGCCGGTACCCTTCCTTTCACGCGTCACTTCGGGCCGGATCTGACCGGTGTCTTCAGCGGCGATTGCGGCGCGCTGGGCATCAAGGCGCGCGTGACTTTGCCCCTGCTTCGCAGCCGCCCCGCGCACCGTCCGATTTCCTTCGCCTTTCCGGACCTCGCATCGATGCACGAGGCGATGCGCCGGGTGGCGATCGAGCGGATCGAGGACACGCATTTCTCGCTCGACGCCGCATTGTCGCAGGGGCAGATCGCACGCCAGGAGCGCGCCGGCGCGACGCTCGACATGGCGCTGTCGATCCTGCGCAGTTCGCCCTCGCTGGCGGCGGGAACGAAGCAGCTGGTGCATGCCGCGACCACCGCGCGGCGGACGATCCGCAAATCGGCGTTCATGGTCCATTACATCGTCGAGGGGCTCGACGATGCCGAGGTCAAGGCGAGGCTTCACCGCATCCGCCAGCTCGTGACCGGGTTCGGCCATGAGATTCCCGCGACCGTGCCCGCTGTGGTGCGCGGCATGCCATTCGCGCCGCTGTTCAACACGCTGGGCCCGGCCGGCGAGCGCTGGGTGCCGCTCCACGGCATCCTGCCGCACAGCCGCGTTGCCGATTTCGAGCGCGATTATCGCGCGTTGCTCGCCGGGCGCGATGCAGAGCTGAAGCGCTTGGGCATCTGGCTTGGCGGCATGTTCGCGACGGTAGGCTCGGGCGGCTTCCTCTATGAGATCGCGATCTACTGGCCGGACGAGATCACCGACTATCATCGTGCCGCGGTGCCCGCCGATTACCTAGCCGGCCTGCCGACCTATCCGGCAAGCCCGGAAGCGCGCGACTATGTCCATCAGCTCAAGTCGGCGATCATCGACCTGTTCGTTCAGCATGGCGCGACCAATTTCCAGCTGGGCAAGGCCTATCCCTATGCCGACCGGTTGAAGCCGGAACCGCTGTCGCTGATCCGGTCGCTCAAGGCGGCGCTGGATCCGGACAATCGACTCTCGCCCGGCAATCTGGGGCTTTAGGCCCCCTCGCGTCCGGTCAATTCCTGCTCGGCCGGGTCGGTTTCGACCAGGTTGAGCAGCACGCCGTCCGGGTCGCGCAGGCACACTTCCAGTTGCGCGCGATGATCCATGCGGAACAGCTCCGGTTCGGGCGACCATGTCGCGCCGGCGGCACGAAGGGCGGCGAGTGTCGCGTGGATGTCGCGCACGTAGAAGACCAGCGCGACCTCGCCGACCTGTGCCGCCCCGGTGCGCGGAGGGGGCGCCACCGGTTCCAGCGCGGGATCGATGCGGAAAAGGCCGATCATGCCGTAGTTCGGCCCACCGCGCTTCACGATCCGCACCGCGAGCGACCCATGATCGGAGAAGCCGAGGATGGTCGATGCCGAGCGGTCGGTCAGCACGCCTTCCCAATAGACCTGCTCGAACCCCAGCGCAGAATAGAAGGCCGCTGCGCGATCGAGGTCGCGGACGAAGATCGTGCCGCGGATGAGCGCCGATACGTCGCCGCTATTCATCGATTCGCTCCAGTTCGTACCAGGTCTCGATCAGCGGCCAGCGCATGCACAGGAAGACGCAGTCCCCCTCCCGGACCCACAGATCGGCCGGTGGCCAGTCCGCCCGCCAGCGCAGGGCGTATCGCCGCGCGGCGAAGTCGCCGGCGGCGACCCGAATCGGCTCAGTGCCCAGATAGGCGATCTCGATCGCCATCTTATGTGCGCCCGGCGCCTCGTCGCCATTGGGCGAGATCGAATTGGTGACTGCCGCGACGGGCAGATACTCGCCGATTGCGTGCATGCCCCGGGCTTCGACGATCAATGCGTCGCCCTGCAAGGGGTGTAGCCCGAGATAGGGCAGACGGCCTTCGGTCTCGATCCTCTGGACCGTCATGCCACCGCCGCCGGCCTGCGCCGCCACGTCGACGGAGGTGTCGCCCACCGTGAACCAATGGGTCGCAATTGCCGCGCCGGCGCGGACCAGACGGCAAAACCCGTCCCGCGGCCGCCAGTCGGCGTCGGTCGCGATCGTCACATCGCGAAGCAGGCCGATCTCGTCGATTTCACACATCGCCCGCAGGACGTGACCGCCGTCATGGGAGATGAGTTCGAACCGCTCCCGCCCGACCGACCGGCCGTCGCTGGCGCGATAGGCGATCGAGCCGGCTTTCGTGACGGGTGAAGCGTGCGTCACAGGCGGTCCTCAGTCCGCTGGGCACAGCCGCCCGTCAGCGCCCCAGGTCCAACTCGGCAACGAAGTCGGCGATGGCGTCGGCCCATTGCCTGGGTTCCTGATCGACGATGTCGATCCCGCCGCCCTCGATCTCGGCATAGGCGAAGTCGGGACGCAATGCTCGCGCAGCGACCGCCGCGTCATGAATCATGTCGCCGCTATTGGTCAGGATCAGAGCCGGCACGGTGAGCGCGCGGATCGCACTGGCATGGTCATAGCCGAACGCTGCATAATGTCCGTGCCAATAGGGTCCGCGCGCCACCATGGCCTGGGTCACATAGTCGTTCAGCCGCTCGACGCTGATCGTGCCGTCGGCGTATCGGGCGCGCGTTTCGTACATTGCGGCCATATGCGCTGCACCGGGGAGCGGAACGAAGCCCTTCTCCCGTTCGGCATATTCGTCTCGCATCGCAAGGCGTTGCTGATCGGACATGACCAACGTGCCGCCCATCACGACCGCATCGACACGATCGGGATGCCGCAGGCCGACTTCGGTGGCGACGAGCGCCCCGGTGTGATGCCCGGCGACGATCGCGCGGTCGATGCCGAGCGCATCGAGCACGGGCATGACCACAGCGCTGAAATCCGCGACCGTCGGCACATCCGCCGTCGCATCCGACAGGCCGAAGCCCGGCATGTCGATCGCGATGGGGCGCAGGCCGCGCGCGACGAGTGGTCCGAACACGTTCGTGAACTGATCCGAATGCATCACGGCCTGGTGCAGCAGGACCAGCGGACGGCCATCGGGCGCCATCTGGTAATGGATCTGGCCGAATGGACCATCGGCGTAGCCGCGGCGCATGCTGATCGATTGTGTCGCCATGGTCACGGCACCATGACCTGGCGGATCGCCCTGCCGTCCGCGAGTTCGTCAAGCAATTCGTTGATCTCGCCGAGCGGACGCACCGAGGTGAGCAGTCGCTCGACCGGCAGCCGCCCCGCTCGCCACATCGCGATATATCGCGGCAGATCGCGCGCCGGAACCGACGATCCCATATAGCTACCGATCAGCGTCTTGCCGTCGGCGACCAGTGCCACCGCGGGAATTTCGAACATTTCCGCCGGGTTGGGCAGGCCGACCGTGACGATCCGCCCGCCGCGCCGTGCCGCGGCATAGGCCGCCCGGAGCACCGCCGCCTTGCCGACGGTTTCGATGACGACGTCGGGCGCCCGCTCGGGGAATAGTCCGGCAAAATCGACGCCCGGTTCGATCGCCAGAGCGCCGCATTGCTCGGCGATCGCGCGCTTCTCGGGCGACGGGTCGATCGCGACGACCGGCGCCGCGCCACTTGCCACCGCCGCGAGCAGCGCCGACAGTCCCACGCCGCCAAGGCCATAGATCAGGACGGACTCGCCCCGCTTCACCACGGCCGAGTTCATCACCGCCCCCGCCCCGGTCAGCACCGCGCAGCCGAACAGCGCGGCGATTTCCGCCGGCATGTCGGCATCGACCTTCACCGCCGAGCGGCGATCGACCACCACATGCGTGGCGAAGGCCGACACGCCGAGATGGTGATGTACGTCACCGCATGCATCATGCAGGCGCCGTCCGCCGTTGAGCAGCCGCCCCTCGCCATTCGCTGCCGCACCCTTGCCGCACATGAACGGCTCGCCCGCCTGGCAGCGCGCGCACTCACCGCATGCCGGGAGGAAGGCGAGGATCACGCGATCACCGACTGCAAAGCCGGGATCCTCCGGCGTGCCGGTGGCCTCGACGATGCCGGTCGCCTCATGCCCCAGCGCCATCGGCATCGGCCGCGGCCGGTCGCCGTTCACCACCGACAGGTCCGAATGGCAAAGCCCTGCCGCGTCGATCCGGATCAGCAGCTCGCCGCCGCGCGGCGGATCGAGCGTCAGCTTGGCCAGCTCGAGCGGTGCATGGTCGCGATACGGCCGGGCGTGCCCGCCCGACTGTTTGAGCACGGCAGCGGTGATCTCCATCAGTCCGCTTGCCCCCACTTCTTGTCGAACGCCCACACGTCCTCGAACCCGATCATGCTGCAGAAGGTCTTGAAGTCGAACAGCGGAATCTCGCCGGGCTCGCCGTCCAGGTCGTCGCGCAGGCGGATCAGCGCCTGCTCGACCGCTGCCGCGGACACGAGGCTGGTCAGCGAGGGATAGATAGCGAAGGCGAAGCCGATTTCGGCGAGCACGTCGCCCTTCATCGGCGGCGTCAGCCCGCCATTGGCCATGTTGACGAGCACCGGCTGGTCGAACGTCTCGCAGACCTTGCGCATCTCCTCCTCGCTGGTCAGCGCCTCGGGGAAGAGGATGTCGGCACCTGCCTTGGCATAGGCTTCAAGACGGCGCAGCGTACCGTCCATCCCCTCGGACGCGCGGGCGTCGGTGCGGGCAATGATCAGCATGTCCTCGCGGGCGTCGACCGCGACCTTGACCTTCTCGGCCATGTCCTGTGCGGACACGACGCGCTTGTACGGCGTGTGGCCGCACTTCTTGGGAAATTCCTGGTCCTCGAGCTGGATCGCCGAGATTCCCGCAGCCTCATAGCCGCGCACGGTGTGGTGAACGTTGAGCAGGCCGCCAAAGCCGGTGTCGGCGTCGGCGATCAGCGCAGCCTTGCACGTGCGGCGCACGGTCTGCATCCGGTCGAGCATCTGATTGTAGCTGACCAGGCCCGCATCGGGCAGGCCATAGGCCGAGGCGGTGAGCCAATAGCCGCTGCCATAGGCGATGTCGAAGCCGACGCGGTCGACGATCGTTGCGGTGATCATGTCCTGTACGCCAGGCACGACGAAGAACTTCCCTGCCGCCAGCTTGTCGCGCAATCTCGTGTCAGCCATTCACAATGCTCCTTGTCCATAGCCAGGGGAACGCTGCGCGCTGCCCCGCCTCGTAAGTCCGAATATCGGCGCCATGCAGCGCCCGGATGCGTGCAATCTCGTTCCAGCCGTTGAGCAGCGCCTCGCGCCGGTCATCCGGCACATCGAAAGCGATCGGCGTTTGGCCAGCAGCAGCGATGGTCCGGGCCGTCAGATCGACCTCGATCCCCCGACCGGCCTCGGCCGCGGTCCGCAGTGCGGCGACGCTTGGCGCGCCCAGAACGACCGGCAACATGCCGTTCTTGAAACAATTGGAGTAGAAGATCTCGCCGAAGCTTTCCGCGACGATCACCCGAATCCCCAGTCCGGCCAGCGCCCAGGGCGCGTGTTCGCGGCTGGATCCGCAGCCGAAATTCGGGCCTGCGAGCAGGATCGGCTCAGCGCTCTCGGCATCCGGCGCGAGGTGGAAATCACCGTCGCGGCGGTCGTGAAAGGCGTAGCGCCCGAGCCCCTTCTTCTCGGTGATCAGCAGGAAGCGCGCGGGAAAGATGATATCGGTGTCGATATCGGCATCGGGCAGCGACCAGGCCTGACCGGCGACGGTGACCAGCGGAGTCATACCCGTTCCCTCACATCGACGATGCGTCCGGCGATGGCGGCGGCGGCGACCATGGCCGGGCTCATCAGATGCGTGCGAGCGCCGGCGCCCTGCCGCCCCTCGAAATTGCGGTTCGAGGTAGAGGCACAGCGCGCGCCGGCGGGCAGGCGATCGTCGTTCATCGCGACGCATAAGGAGCAGCCCGGCTCGCGCCATTCGAAGCCGGCGGCGGTGAAGATCCGGTCGAGACCCTCAGCCTCCGCCTGTGCCTTGACCGCCATGGAGCCTGGCACCACGAGCGCGCGGACATGGGCCGCAACATGGCGGTTGTCGACGATCGCGGCCGCGGCTCGCAGATCCTCGATCCGCCCGTTCGTGCAACTGCCGATAAACGCATGGTCGATCGCAAGGCCGGCGATCGCAGCACCGCCTTCCACATCCATGTAGCGCAGCGCCTTCGCCGCGGTCTCGCCATTCGAGACCGGGATCTTGGAATCGATGGCCATCACCTGGCCGGGGCTGGTGCCATAGGTCACCTGCGGCGCGATTCCGGCCGCGTCGATCCTGATGTCGGCGTCGAAGATCGCATCGGGGTCGCTGGCCAACGTCTGCCAATAGGCAATGGCCGCTTCCCAGTCGGCGCCATCAGGCGCCCGCGGCCGCCCCTGGACATAGGCGAAGGTCGTTTCATCCGGGGCGACCAGGCCCGTGCGGGACCCGGCTTCGATGACCATGTTGCACAGCGTCATCCGCCCTTCCATCGAGAGCGCGCGCACCGCGTCGCCCGCGAACTCGACGGCGAAGCCGGTCGCACCCGATGCACCGACCTGGCCGATGAACGCCAACGCCATGTCCTTGGCACTGATGCCGGGCGACAGCGCACCCTCGAAGGTCACGCGCATCCGCCGGGCCTTTTCCTGCCACAGCGCCTGTGTGGCCATGACGATGCCGCACTCGCTGGCGCCGATGCCGAACGCCAGTGCGCCGAATGCGCCATGCGTCGAGGTGTGGCTGTCGCCGCACACCAAGGTGATCCCTGGCAGAGTGAAGCCTTGCTCGGGGCTGACGACATGGACGATGCCCTGCCCCGGGCCGGTCAGCGCGAGATATTCGATGCCGAACTCGGCACAATTCCGCTCGAGCAGCGCGACCTGCGCGCGGGCCATGGGATCTGCGATCGGCTGGTCACGATCATGGGTCGGGACGCTGTGGTCGGCCACGGCCAGTTGCGTGGCGGGACGATGGACCGGGAGGCCGTCGTCGCGCAGCATCTGGAAGGATTGCGGCGTGCTGACTTCGTGCAGCAGGTGGCGGTCGATATAGAGCAGGGTCTGCCCGTCGCCGCCCTCGACGACGACATGCGCGTCCCACAGCTTGTCGTAAAGCGTGCGGCCGGTTCCGGATGAGGTGATGTTAACCGTCATGATGATGTTCGCGGGTGCGCCTGTCGGAGCTGCAGAACAAGCGAGCCCCGGTGGCTCTCCGCTCTACGGACACGCCGCGCTCAGCGCGCCGCCTTGAGCCAGGCCAGGACCAGGTCGGCGTAGCGGTCGGGCACTTCGACCGGCGGATAATGACCGACATCCTCCATCGCGATGAACGACCGGCCCTTCACATTCTTGAGATAGTCGAACAGCTTTTCGCCGAGATAGGGCGGCAGAACCGGGTCGCGCATCCCCCAGATGATCAAGGTCGGCGCCGTCACCGCGTCGAGCCGTGCCATCGTCGCCGCCTTGTTCGAGGTCAGCGCCTGAAGCCCGGTATAATTGGGATCGATTCCGCGCAGGTTGTAACTGTAATAAGCGTCGACCTGCCGCTCGGTGATCCGCGACTTGTCACCCCACAGCCATTCGAAATAGGTCCGCCAGAAGGCGCGGTCTTCAAGGCCGTTCGCCTTGGCCCGCGCATTCGCCGCTTCCATGTCAGGCGTCAGCACCGGCTTGAGTTCGTTGACCGGATCGGACGGCGTGTTCGACAGCACCAGGCCGTCGACCATCGCGGGATAGGTCGCCGCGAAATAATAAGCGAGCGTGCCGCCGCTCGACGTGCCGAGCACGGTCGCCTTGCGGACGCCGAGCTTGTCGAGGAACTGCTTGACCATGTTCTCGGGCGAACCGACCGCGGCGATCGCCTCTTTCGAGATCGGACCGGACAGCGCGTGCGGCGGCTGGTCGAAGCGGACGACGCGGTAATGCTTCACCAGTTTCACGACCATGGGATCCCAGCTGGCCAGCGAGCTGCGCGAGCCGTGTAGCAGCAGCAATACCGGCCCTTTGCCCTCGTCGCGATAGCGCAGCTCGACCCCGCCGGCGATCTTCATATAGCGGTCGGCGGGCGTGCCGAGCTTCGCGCGAAGCTCCGCCAGGGGCACCTTTTTTGGCGCATCGAGCGATTGCGCGGCGGCAACGCCGGGGATGGCCATGAGGACGGCCGTGGCCAGGGCGAGGAGACGACGCATGAAGCAGCCTTTCAGGTCAGCGATTGGGCGAGAGACGCATCAGCAGCGCGCCCAGCATGTTGAGGAGTCCCGGCACGATGCCGAATGCGACCATCACCCCGGTCAGCGCCTGTTCCGATTGCGGCAGCCCCGCCACGGCCCGCGCACTGTCGAAACCGAACCCGCTGAAGATCAGTCCGGTCAACAGCGTTCCGCCGAGCGCGAAGGCGATCTTGTCGGTCGCGATCCACGCGGCCGAATACAGGCCCGCGCGGCGCTCGTCCTCGGCCGCGACGTCGGCCACCATCGAGAAGCCCAACATCGCCCAGCCGGAGTTTCCAACTGCCGCCAGGAAGGACAGCGCCAGCGCCGCTTCCGCCCCCCAGCTGGCCCCGAACGCCCAGACGAAATAGCACATGCCGTGGAACAGGCCGCCTGCGACATAGCAGTTGCGCTTGCCGAACCGCGCGGCCAGCGCGACCCAGATCGGCTGCGCGACGAGGATGCCGACGCATGCGGCCATGACGATGCCACCTACCAGCGTCAGCGCATCGGCTCGGCCCATATTGTAGCTGAGAAAATAGAGGATGGCGGCATAGGACATGCCCTGTCCGACCAACTGCATGAGGTTGGCGCCGAGCATGATCGAGAATTTCGGCGCCAGCAGCGCGCGCACCGCCTCGCCCGCGGACATGCGCACGCGTGGGCCATCTGGAAGGATTTCGGTCCGGCCGCGAGACGCGCTGCGCGCGCCGAACCACGCGATCAGCAGCGCGACGGGGCAGATGATCGCCAGCACGACCGCCATCAGCTCGTAACCGCGGGCGCCCCCGCCGAAATGCTGGACCAGTCCAGGCGCGATGCCACCGGACAGCATGACGCCCGCGGCGGTGAACGCCAGCCGCCACGCCATCAGGACATTGCGCTGACGCGGGGTCGCGGTCAGTTCGCCGGCCAGCGCAAGATAGGGCACCGAGAAGCTGGCGAAGACGATCATGTACAGGCTGAACACCGCCGCGACATAGGCGATCTGCACGCCGGTCGAGGCCTGCGGCACATGGAAGAGGAGGAGCATCGCAGCCGGCGCGCCGAGCGCTCCGACCAGAAGCCAGTTGCGGCGGGGGAAGCGCCGCTTCCAGCGATCGGACATCACGCCGACCAGCAAGTCGCTGCCGACGCCCCAGACGAGTTTCGGCACGAAGATCGCGGTGCCGGCGATCGCCGGCGCGATGCCGAGCACGGAGGTCATGAAGAACAGCAGCAACAGCGACGGCAAATCGCGGAATACCTGGCCCGCGACCTGGCCGAAGCTATAGGCGACGATCGGCGCCATCGCGAGACGCGGCGCCGGCGTCTCCGCCATCGGATCGGTCATCGTCGTCGCGGTCATGGCTGTCGTTCCAACTGGCTGGAGTATGTCATTTGCGAGTCAGCTGAACCGGGCCGGCAGCCGCCAGGCGGCCGTCGAGCGCGCGGCGCGACCTGGCGTCCCGCCCCGAAAAGCCGTTCATGAACAGGGTGGAGAGGTGGATCGCGGTCGCCAGCTGCGCCGTCTGGCGTACGCCATCGATCTCGCGGCAGATCAGCCCGCCGAAATAATGGTCGACGCCCCCCAGCACGAGCGCATAGCGGTCGCCGCCGGCACTGGCTGCATCATAGGCCGCAAGGTGCCCGCGCCAGCCGGCGGGGTCGGTCGATCCCTGCGGCACGTCGCGGTCGCCGGTCTGAATGAATGCGGGGACGGCAAGTTTCGCATAGCCCGCCAGGTCGATCAGCGGCGGGGTGATGCCCGGCGGCGAAAAGGCGACGACCGCGGCCACCCGCGGCTGGCGCTGCGTGCTCGTGACGCCTTCGGGCATCATCGCCTGAGCGCCGCCCATCGTGAGTGCGGTCAGTCCGCCATAGCTATGGCCCGCCGCAATGAAGCGCTCGGCCGGGATCGCCTGAGAGACCGCCCGCATATCCTCGATCCGCGCCTTCCAGCTGGCAAGGCCGGCAAAGTCCTTGGTCTGCGGATGATCGGTCGAATCGACGTGCAGCGGCGCCAGGATCTCGTAGCCGGCATCGGCCCATGGCCCCAGCAGCCGCTCATATTTCCAGGGTGCCGACGCCGCCCCGTGCGAGAAGGCGATCACGCCGTTGCGGCGTCCGATCGGTGCCCAGCGCCACACATCGACGGAACGGCCTTCGGCAGTGGTCAGCGTGATCTTGCTCGCCGGCGTCGCACCCGCCGCAGCCGCGCCACACGCAGTGAGCAGCGTCAGCCCGGCAGCACCCTGAAGCAGCAGGCGGCGCGAGACGATGTCGGACTCAGAACGCATGGACAGCTCCCCCGCTGACATTGCAGTGCAACGGCATGTATCGGGGAGTATCCGCACGCAAGCGCCCCCATCGCGAGCATGCGCGGTTAAACTATCCGCCTGCCGGAGACGTCGCGTGCCCTCCCCTTCTCGCTCCCGCCCTTTCGTGGTGGCTTGGCACCACGAAATCTGAGGATTATCTGATCATGCTCGACATTCGCCAGCCCCAGCTCCGCCCTGAAGTCCAGGCTTTCCTCGACCGTCGTGGAAGGGGTGAGGGTCTGCTGATCGGGGGCGGCTGGCGTACTGCGTCCGACGGCGCAACGCTCTCAACGGTCGACCCCGCGACCGGACGCGAAACGGCACGAATCGCCGCGGCCACGGCCAGTGACGTCGATGCCGCCGTCGCCTCCGCCCGCGCCGCGTTCGACGGCTGGCGCAGCACGACGCCGGTCAAGCGCGCCCGGATCCTGTGGGCGATCGCCGACCTGATCGAGGCTCATATCGACGAACTGGCCGAGCTGGAGACGCTGGATCAGGGCAAGCCGCTGTTCGTCGGGCGCTGGGCCGAGATTCCCGGGGCGGTGAACCAGTTCCGCTTCTATGCCGGCCAGGCGATGGCGATCGAGGGGCAGACGCTGAACAGTTCGATCGACTATCAGCCGGCGGGCAAGCAGGTATCGGCCTGGACGGTGCGCGAGCCGGTCGGCGTGGTGGCCGCCATCGTTCCGTGGAACTCGCCGCTGGTGCTGACCGCGATGAAGCTGGCGCCCGCGCTCGCCGCCGGATGCACGATGGTGCTGAAACCGGCCGAGGACACCTCGCTGACCGCGTTGCGGCTCGCCGAGCTGATGCTCGAGGCCGGCCTGCCGGAAGGCGTACTGAATGTGGTGACGGGTCTCGGTTCGGCGACCGGTGCCGCGCTGGCCAACCACCGCGATGTCGACAAGGTCGCCTTCACCGGGTCGACCGCGACCGGGCGCGCGATTCTCGATGCTGCAAAGGGCAATTTCAAGCGCGTGACGCTCGAGCTGGGCGGCAAGTCGCCCGCCATCGTGCTGCCCGACGCGGATCTCGACCTCGCGATCCCCGGTGTGGCGAACGCGATTTTCTTCAATGCGGGCCAGGTGTGCATCGCCGGGTCGCGCCTCTATGCGCACCGCTCGATCTTCGACAGGGTCGTGGAGGGCGTCGCCGATTATGCCAAGGGCCTGTCCATCGGCCACGGTCTGGATGCCGCAACGCAGATGGGCCCCCTGGTGTCCGCCAAGCATGCCGAGCGGGTAGCCGGCTTCGTCGAGGGCGCGCGCAGCGGTGGCGCGACGTTGCTGACCGGCGGCGAGCGGCTGGGTGAGGCCGGGACGTTCGTTTCGCCGACCGTCGTCGTCGACGTGACGCCCGACATGGCGATCGTGCGCGAGGAAGTGTTCGGCCCCGTACTGGTCGCGCAGGCCTATGACGATCTCGACGAAGTGGTGAACGCGGCCAATGACAGCGATTATGGCCTGGCCGCCAGCGTGTGGACGCAGTCGCTGTCCGATGCGCACCGCATGAGCGCCGCCATCCGCGCCGGGACGGTCTGGATCAACTGCCACGCGATGTACGACCCATCACTGCCCATCGGCGGGATCAAGCATTCGGGCTGGGGCCGCGACAGCGGGCGGCAGGCGATGGACAGCTACCTCGAATGGAAGACCGTCTGCGCCGTCATCTGACCGAGGTGCGACCGGACATGTTCGCATAGCGGAGAGTCGGGCGGCCGCCCCTGTCGCGGCGCGCGCCAGGCGACACAATCAGCCGATCGTGGGCCGCACTGAATGGCCCCTCAAGCTAGCGAACTGGAAGGGGTTGCTATGGCATATCGCCTGGGCGTCGACGTCGGGGGCACGTTCACCGACTTGCTGTTACTCGAAGAGCAAAGCGGTGAGTTCTGGCGGCACAAGACGCCGTCCACGCCTGCCGACAGTTCGGTCGGCATCCTGACCGGCGTCGAGGCGATTTGCGCCAAGGCCGGCGTTACGCCGGCCGAGGTCGAGGTGTTCCTGCACGGGACGACTGTCGCGACCAACGCGATCCTGGAAGGCAAGGGCTCGCGCGTCGGCCTGATCGTGACCGAGGGTCACCGCCAGATCATGCAGATCGCACGCAGCTTCGTGCCCGGCGGTCTTGCCGGCTGGATCGTATGGCCCAAGCCCGAGCCGCTCGCCGCGCTGGAGGATACGTTCGAGATCAAGGGGCGGATGGACGCGTTCGGCAACGAGCTGCGCCCCGTCGACGATGACGACATTCGCGCCGTGCTGGAGAAGGTGAAGGCGCGCGGCGTCGAAGCGGTGACCGTCAGCCTGATGAACAGCTACATCAACGGCGCGCACGAAAAGCGGGTCGCGGAACTGGCGGCGGAAATCCTGCCGGACGTGCCGATTTCGCTCAGCCACATCGTCCTGCCCGAAATGCAGGAATATGAGCGCACGCTGACCACCGTCGCCAACGCCGCGGTGCGCCCAGTCGTCGGCCGCTACGTCCGCAACCTGCGCAGCAAATTGCGCGAGTCGGGCATGGCGGGACGCATCTCGCTGCTCCGTTCGGACGGCGGCCTGATGTCGTCCGAGGCATCGGAGGAGCACCCCGTCGCGCTGCTGATGTCCGGCCCGGCGGGCGGTGTTACCGGCGCGCTGTGGGTCGGCAAGAATGCCGGCATCCGCAACATCCTGACGCTCGACGTCGGCGGCACCTCGACCGACGTGGCACTCATCGAAAATCTCGAAGCGCGCCGCGTGCGCACCACCGAGGTCGGCAGCCTGGCAGTCCGTGCCTCGGCACTCGACGTGAAGACCGTCGGCGCAGGCGGAGGGTCGATCGCCTATGTGCCCGAACTGACCAAGGCGCTGCGCGTCGGCCCGCAATCGGCGGGGGCGGTCCCGGGCCCGGTCGCCTATGGCAAGGGCGGCACCCTGCCCACCGTCACCGACGCCAATGTCGTGCTCGGCTATCTGCCCGAGGCGCTGCTCGGCGGCACCTTCAAGCTCGACAAGGCGGGGGCCGAAAAGGCGGTGCAGACCATCGCCGACGCACTCGGCATCGGCCTGTACGAGGCGGCGCGGGGCATCATCGACATCGTCAACGAGAACATGTTCGGCGCGCTGCGCATGATCTCGGTCCAGCAGGGCTATGATCCGCGCGACTTCGCGGTGATGGGCTTCGGCGGCGCCGGGCCGCTGCACGTCAATTCGGTCGCGCGGCTGATGGGCAGCTGGCCCGCCATCTCGCCGGTCAGCCCCGGCGTTCTGTGCGCGCTGGGTGATGCGACCACCCAGATGCGCTCCGAAACCGCCCGCTCCTTCTCGCGCCGCTTCAGCGAGACCGACGAAGCGGAAGTGCGCGCGATCCTGGACGAGATGGCGACGCAGACGCGTGACGCCCTGAAGGCCGATGGCGTGCCCGAAGCGGAGATCTCCAGCCTGTTCGAGATCGACGTGCGCTACGAAGGCCAGGCGTTCGAAGTGCCGCTGTCGATCGACGCCGAGACGCTGGCGAAGGATGGGCTGGCGGGCATCACCGCGCGCTTCGATGCGGAGCACAAGCGCCTCTTCACCTTCAACATGGAATCGGCACATGAGCTGGTGAACCTGCGCGCCGTGGCGCTGGGCAAGCCGCTCGAACTCGAGGCGGCCGAATTGCCCAAGGGCAATGGCGATCCGATCGAGGCGAAGATCCGCGATCACCAGCTGTGGATCGACGGCGAGCTGCGCCCGGCGGTGATCTACGACCGCGCCAAGCTGCGCCAGGGCGACCGCCTCCCCGGTCCCGCAATCGTGACCGAGATGGATTCGACCACGCTGATCGAGGCCGACTGCACCGCGACCGTCGACGCTGTCGGCAACATCCTCATCAACCCGACCAACGCATAAGGAGCCCGAGCGATGGCAACGATCGTCCAGAGCAACCCCGCTCCGTTCAACCCCAAGCCGATCGATCCCGTCACCCTGGAGGTGATCGAGAATGCACTGCGCAACGCGCGCGTCGAGATGGACGCGACACTGGTGCGCACCGCCATGTCGCCCGGCATTCGCGAACAGGGCGACGCCTTCCCGCTGATCGCCGACCATCAGGGCCGCATGATCGTGGGGCAGTTCGGCTCCTATATCGGCCCGTTCCTCGACGGCTATGACGGCACGATCGAGGACGGCGACATGATCATGCTGTCCGACCCCTATTCGGTCGGCGGCGCCATCAGCCACTCGAACGACTGGCTGGTGCTGCTTCCCGTGTTCAAGGACGGGCGGCTGATCGCCTATACCTCGATGTTCGGTCACCAGAGCGACATCGGCGGCATGGTGCCGGGATCGATGCCGATCCACGCCACGTCGATCTTCCAGGAAGGCGTGCGCATCCCGCCGGTCAAGATCTGGAAGAAGGGCGAGTATAATGCCGACCTGATCGAGCTGATCATGACCCAGGTCCGCACGCCCGACTGGTGCAAGGCCGACCTGAACGCGCTGATCGCCTCGTGCCGCGTCGCCGCGCGCCGCGTGGTCGAGATGGCCGAGCGCTTCGGCGACGACGTGTTCGTTGCCGCGACCGAGGAGCTGCTGCAGCGCAATTATCGCGCGATGAAGCAGCTGATCGCGACGTCGGTCGGGTCCGAGCCCGTCAGCTTCGAGGACTATATCTGCGACGACGGCATGGGTTACGGCCCGTACAAGATCAAATGCACGATGTGGCGCGAAGGCGAGAAGGTCGTGCTCGACTTCTCCGGCACCGATCCGCAGAGCCCGGCGTCGATCAACTTCTTCCTGAACGAGAACATGCTGAAGATGTTCTTCGGCATCTACATGATCATGGTCTTCGACCCGCAGATCCTGTTCAACGACGGCTTCTACGACCTGATCGACGTGCGCATTCCCAAGGGATCGCTGCTCAAGCCCGAATTCCCGGCCGCATTGTCGGGCCGCACCCATGCGCTGGGCCGCATCTTCGACGTGCTGGGCGCGCTGCTGGGACAGAAGACCCCGGAATTCCTCAACGCCGCAGGCTTCTCGTCCTCGCCGCACCTTTTCTATTCGGGCACGGACCGGAAGGGGAAATATTTCCAGCTGTTCCAGATCGGCTTTGGCGGCGTGCCCGGCCGCCCGCTGGGTGACGGACCGGACGGCCACTCGCTGTTCCCGGCCTTCACCAATGTTCCGAACGAGTTCCTGGAACGCTATTTCCCGATGGTGATCGAACGCTACGAGACCGCGCCGGATTCGGGCGGTGCAGGCCTGCATCGCGGCGGCAACGGCATCCACATGACCTATCGCTTCCTCGAGCCCGGCAACATCGCGATCCATGACGATCGGTGGTTCGTGCCGCCCTGGGGCGTCAATGGCGGCAAGCCGGCACAACGCGCGCGCAAGATCCTGGAAAAGGCCGACGGCACCCAGCACATGGTCGGCAACAAGCAGGAGGACATCCCGGTCGAAGCCGGCGATCAGCTCCACTTCATCACCTGGGGCGGCGGCGGCTGGGGCGACCCGCTGGAGCGCGACCCGGCGCTGGTCGAGAAGGAAATCCGCCAGGGCCTGGTCACCGTTGATGGCGCCCGTGCCTATGGCGTGGTCATCGTCGACGGCGGCGTCGATGCGGCGGCGACAGAGGCGCTGCGCAGCGAGATCCGCGGAGGACGTGGCGAGTTGCAGACGTTCGATTTCGGTCCGGACATCGAGACGCTGCGCGCCAATTGCGAGGCCGAGACCGGCCTGCCGGCGCCGCGCCAGCGGCTATGGTCGGACGTCGAGCTGCCGGAGGCGCTCGCGGTGGAGTAAGTGCATTCGGCCCCGCGGCGAATTCGCCGGGGGCCCTTGCCGCCCCTTTGCCCAACCATCGGGCGGCATGCCGGCTGTTGTCCGCAGCCGGGAACAGCGGTGACGGCGCGGCCCCCTAGAGCTGCGCCGTCACCGCCTTTGTTTCGAGATAGGCGTCAAGGCCATCCTGGCCGAACTCGCGCCCCCAGCCCGACTGGCCAAAGCCGCCGAACGGCACGTTCGTGCCGACCGCGCCATGGCAGTTGATCGAGACATGTCCGGCGCGAATGCGCGACACCAGCCGGTGCGCGGTCGACAGATCGCGCGTCCACACGCTGCCGGACAAGCCATAGGGCGTGTCGTTCGCCATCGCCGCGATCGCATCGAGATCGTCGCCGGCGAATCGCTGTACCGCCATCACCGGCCCGAAAATCTCCTCCCGCACCACCGCCATATCCGGCGTTGTCGCGGTGAAGATCGCCGGCGAGATGAAATTGCCGGCGCGATCGACCTTCTCGCCACCGGTCACGAGCGTCGCTCCGGCCGCCTTTGCCCCCTCGATATGGCCCATCACCTTGGCGGTGTGCGCGTCCGAAATCATCGGGCCCAGCATCGTGCCCGGGTTCAGCCCATGACCCAGGGTCATGGCCTGCGCGAACCCGGCAAGCCGCTCGATAAAGGCGTCATGGATCGCCTCGTGCAGGAAGATGCGCGTCCCGGCCATGCAGTTCTGGCCCTGAAGGAAGAAGGTCGCCATCGCGACGCCCGGCACGGCACGGTCGAGATCGGCGTCCGGCATCACCACCACGGGCGACTTGCCGCCCAGTTCGAGCGACACCTTCTTGAGGTTGCCCATCGCCGCCTGGACAATCCGGCGCCCGGTCGCGGTCGATCCGGTGAAGCTGATCTTGTCGACACCCGGATGCTCGGCGAGCGCCGCACCGGCATCGACGCCGAGCCCGTTGACGATGTTGACGACGCCCGCGGGAAAGCCCGCGTCGAGAATCATCTGGCCGAGCGCCAGTGCCGACAGCGGAGTCTCCTCCGAGGGTTTCATCACCACGGTGCAGCCGGCCGCCAATGCAGGCGCGAGCTTCAGGATGGCGGTCGACAGCGGTACGTTCCACGGCACGATCTGGCCCGCGACACCGACCGGCTCACGCAGCGTGTAGGTGAGCGCTTCCCCGCCCGCCGCGATATGGCGCGGCGGGGCCATGGTCGCGCCCTCGATGCGCAAGATCGCCCCCGCATAATAGTCGATCATCTCGACATTGTTCGCCACCGTCAGCTCGGCGATGAACATCGGCATGCCGTTGTCGATCACGTCCAGTTCGGCGAGCAGGCGGGCATTGTCCTGCATGATCCGCGCGAGACGCGACATCAGCGCGGTTCGATCGCCTGCCGACATGCGCCGCCATGGTCCCTCGAACGCGCGCCGCGCCGATGCGACCGCGGCATCGATCTCTCGCGCACCGCCCAGCTGCACCTCGGCGAGCCGCAACCCGGTCGCCGGATCGCGCGTCTCGTGCGAAGCGGTTCCCTCGACCCAGTCGCCGCCGATCAACAGGCGATGCGGCCGGGCGAGAAATGCGCGCGTTTCCGGCGCGATCTCATGGCCGTCAAAGGGAAGCACGCCGCTCATACCGCTACCGTCCTGCAATCATAGTCGAACAGGCCGAGCGATTCCTCGTCCTTCATCTGGCCAAGACCGAACAGGTCGCTGTCCGCACCCTGCATCCGATCGGCATTGGCATTGCTTTCCGCCTGGATCCAGGTCGCGCGGTCATGTCGCGCCTCGACATAGCGGCGCAGCCCTTCGGGTACATCGTTCGCAGCCGCGAGCGCGCGCGCCAGGACGACGGCATCTTCGATCGCACAGGCCGCGCCATGACCGAGGAACGGGGTCATCGCGTGCGCCGCATCGCCCATCAGCGCGACACGCTCGTCAACGATCCAGTCGGCCAGGGGTCGACGCGCGTTGATCGCCCATTTGAACAGGGGCTGGCGCGACGCGGCCGCGATGAGCCGCTGCACGTCCTCGCTCCATCCGTCATAGGTCGCGGCGAGATCCGCCGGGTCCGCGGGGATCGTCCACCCCTCGTCGGTCCAGCCGTCCTGCCGCGCGAAGAAGACCATGTTGAGCCACTGATTGCCGCGAACGCCGTAGCGGGTGACCATGCGGCCCGGGCCGATATGGATACCGGGATATTCGGTGAGGTCGCGGATGCTGTCGTCCACGGGCGCCATTGCGCGCCACGCGACGTGACCGGTGAACATCGCCGGTCCGCTTTCGAAGCGCTTGCGGATGACCGACTTGACGCCGTCCGCGCCGATCAGCGCATCGCCCTCGACCCGTTCGCCACTGGCGAGGATCGCGCTACTGCCGTCACTGTCGACAACCGCAGCACCGTTGCGCAATTCGACGCCGGTCTCGCGCGCCGCGTCGAGCAGCAGCTTGTGCAGATCGGCGCGGTGGACGGTGACATAGGGCGCGCCATATTTCGCGCGCTGGCTG
Source organism: Sphingomonas sp. BL-S-25 (assembly GCF_055521555.1). Taxonomy (NCBI): domain Bacteria; kingdom Pseudomonadati; phylum Pseudomonadota; class Alphaproteobacteria; order Sphingomonadales; family Sphingomonadaceae; genus Sphingomonas; species Sphingomonas sp. BL-S-25. The sequence goes on along the minus strand of NZ_CM145486.1, from coordinate 2,644,546 downwards.
GCGCGCTCCATCGGGACCAGGATGCGTCCATCCTGCCAATGCTGGATCCGCTGGCGACTCGGCTCGATCCCGGCCGCGGCGACCGCCTCGCAGATGCCGATATGATCGAGGCCCTTCATCGCATTGGGGGAGAGGGTGACGCCGGCGCCGATCTCACCGAATACCGGTGCCGCTTCCAGAAGCACGGCCTGCATCCCGGCCTGTGCGATGGCGGTGGCTGCGGTCAGGCCGCCAATGCCGCCGCCAACGATCACGATTTTCTTGCTCACTCATTCGCTCCCGCGCTGATGTCCGCTTGTAGGACCCGGCGCACCGTTCCACGCATAAACCGCACCCGGATTGATCGCCATGCGGACAGGTTCAACCGGTCTCGATCAGCTCGATCAGTTCCCCGGCCGGCCCGCGCAGTGTCACCGCACGGCAGCCGGCGTAGAGCGGCCCGTCGCGCGCGACCGGCGCGCCGATACCGGCGATATCCAGCGCATCGAGATCGGCGACTGCCAGCGTCACCAGCGCATTGCCTGGCGGCAGTGCGCCGGGGCGGCACGGTCGTTGCACGGTTGCCTCCGGAAAATCATCGACCTCCAGGATCGGGAGCCGCCCCTTCTGGACCACGGTGATGGTGGTCAGGTGATCCTCGGGCAGGTCGAACGCCTTGTTGATCATCGTATAGGGGATGACATGCGTATCCATGATGTCGAGATCGAGCGTGCGCGCATACCAGTCGACGCTGGCCATGCGATCGGGCGTCGCCAGGATCGCAACGAAGATATGATCGACGGGCGAGCGCGCCTTGGGCAGGTCGCAATTGGGCATGTCCGCCGCGACCTCGTTCAGGTAGAGCATCTCGTGCCCCGGCCCGAACACCTGCATCGGTACGAAGAACGGCATCGACGCGATCATGCGCGGCGGGCCCACCACCTCGAACCCGCTGCCCGCCAGCCGCTCGGGCCAGCCGAACACGTCCTGCACGGTCAGCTCATAGGCCGCCCAGCCATAGCTGCGCATCGGGCGGAAATCGTCCGGCACCTCACCCTCGATCAGACGGATGAAGCAGGGCGCTCCGCTTTGCGGCTGAAGCGTCGCCATGCGCGCGCCGGCACTGGCCGGGCAGTCCCAACTCGCCGCGATCCCGGCGGAGAGCTCGCCCTGCTCGATCAAGGTCAGGCCGAGCCGCCCCCGATAATCCGCAATCGCCACCTCGAGATTCGGGACGGTGACCACGCCGCCCAGGATCGTGCCGTGCGTCGCGACCATCATGCTGCGGCAGTCCCCCTGCGCGGCGCGCGCATCAATGCATTTCCTCGCCGCCCGAGACGTTGAGCGCCTCGCCCGTCACATAGACCGCATCGTCGGACGCCAGCCAGGCGCACGCATTGGCCGTATCGCTCGGCAGACCGGGGCGGCCGAGCGGGTTCCGGGTCTTCATGTTCTCGATATAGGCTTCGACGCTGGCAAAGCCGAGCAGCTTGGAGAAATACGCATTCTGCTCAGCCCCGAGCGCCGTCGTCACATGGTTGGGGCATACCGCGTTGACCGTGATGCCATGCGCGCCGAGTTCGATCGCGCTCGCCCGCGTCAGGCCGACCATGCCGTGCTTGGAGCTGACATAGGCCGCCAGATGGGGAAAGCCCGACTTCGCCGCCTGGCTAGCAATGTTGATGATCCGCCCGCCTTGGCCGCGCGCGACCATCGCCCGCGCCGCGGCCTGGGTGCAGTAGAAGGCGCCCGACAGATTGACGCCGATGACCTTGTCCCAGTCCGGCGTCTCGACGTCGAGCAGCGGCTTCATCATGAAGCCGATACCGGCATTGTTGACGAAGACGTCCACGCCGCCGAACTCAGCGACCACCGCATCGACCAGCGCGGTGCAGTCAGCCGCCTTGCCGACGTCGCACGCGACCGTCGCGACCCTGGCCCCGCGCCCGCGCAAGTCCTCGGCGACGCCCTCGGCCTCAGCCGTGATCGCAAGGTCGGAGACGACGCAGTTCGCGCCCTCGTCGGCGAAGCGCTGGAGGATGGCCTGGCCGAGACCCTTTCCGCGGCCCGATCCCGTCACGACGATCGTCTTCCCCGAAAAGCGTCCCATCACAGATCCTGCGTCAGCATGAACTGCGGATTGTCTGCAAAATCGCCGAAAGCGGCCGCCACCTTCGTGAATGCCTCGGTTGAGATGTCCGCCACGAACGGGTCCATGTCGGCGATGTCGATGATCTCGACATAGTCATAGGGTGCCGGCAGGTCGCTGCCGAACAGGGCGGTCGTGCGATGCACGGTGAAGCGATCGACCGACGACAGCGCATTGACGCCGGGAATGTCGGTGCCGGTGGCCCATGCTTCATAGACTGCCGGATCGACGCCCGGCTTGAGATTGAACAGGACGACGATGCGCATCGGTGAGTCTCCTTAGGCGGTGGCAAGCGGACGGTCGGTGGGCCCGCAGAAATAGGCGAGCGGTGCGGCGAAGATCTGAGGATCTGCGGCCGGCGCGAGTTCGGCGGCGAGCGCCCGCTTGGCCGCGGTCTGCGCTTCGCTCATGGGTGCGTCGGGATGGCCCAGGGTGCGCGCGATATCGCGCTCGACCCTGGTGCCGTCCTTCAAATTTGCGACCACGCGCTGCGGTCCGAGCGCGTTGAGGTCCGGATTGCCGTCCAGCGTAATGGTGAGTTTGGCGGCCAGTTCGGCAATCGCCGGATCGCGGAAATGCTCGGGCGTGAACCGGCGCGGGTCGATCCGGCCATCGCTCAGCATCAGCGCGGTCAGCAACGGCAGGCACAGCCGCGCATAGGCGGGGCTCATGTCCGGCCCGAACGCGCGGCCGACAAGTCGCGGGATCAGCGGCGGGGCCAACAGCTCCAGCGTTGCAATGTCTTCAACGGCGACCTCGCTCAGCATGTCGTTCAATGCGGCGAGCAGTCCATGACTCGCGCGCCCCGACGGCCATGGCTTGATCGAGCATTCTGCGATCCGCCACACATTCCCAAGCTGACCCGCGTAATCCTCGAGCTCGCCTTCATCGAACAGCCTGAGATAGCCGAACGGCCCCTCCAGCGCGTCATGCGGGCCGGTCAGCCCTGCCTCGACCAGATCGACCGCGGCGACTGCTGCACGCGCTGCATTGGCGACCTGCAGCGGCAATGCGATCGACCCTTCGACATGCGCCTGCATCGTGCCGGCGATCTGCGCCACGGCGAGGCCCAGCACGTCCTCGAACCGATCGACCCCCATGATGCGCGCCACCGCCAGCGCGGCGCCGACCGTGCCCGCGGTCGCCGGGCGAAAGAAGCGGACGGGCGTCCTGGCGATCACCCCCAGTCCGCTCGCCACGTCGACCCCCACGGCAATCGCCGCCAATGCCTCATCGGGATCGCAGCCGCCGCGCCGATCGATCGCCGCGCCGACCGCGGCAGTGACGCTGGAAAGCGCATGCACGACCGCCGGCTCGTGCAATGCGTCCCATTCGAGGCAATGGATCTGGAACGCGTTGACATACGCCGCGCCCGCCGCCGGCAGCCTTTGGTCGACCCCCAGCAGGCGACTGTCGGTCCCCGCTCCCCAGCGCGCGGCTGCCTGCCGCACGCCTGCCGCACCCGGTGCGGTCGACCCGGCGGCGCCCACGGCCAGGGTATCGGCCAGCATCGCTTCGGCCGCCGCGCGCACCGACGGGGGCAGGCGATAATCGGCACGCGCGAAGTCGATCAGACGGGCGGTTGCGCTCATGAACCATGCTCCAGAGGGCGGTGACGGTATCGGCACGATCGCGACGAGACAGGCGAGCGACTCTGCCGCCCGGTGCCCTGCCCCTCCATGCCGGTCGCGCCGGATCGCCGCCTGCCGGACAAAATCGATTGCCCGCTGGCATGGCCGGGCGCGCGACATAGCCTGCGCCCTCAAAGTGGAAGGGAAAGCGATGCACGGACCAGCGCCACGATCGGAATTCCGCTTGGGTACCAAGCCTTTGGTCGCGGCGCTGCTCGGCGTGACCTGCGGCGCGTCGCCGCTGCCGTTCAACGTCCTGCCGCTGATGATCGGGCCGATCCATGCGGAGCTGGGCTGGGATTTCGCATTGATCAGCGCGGGCGTAACCGTGTTCGGCGTGATCGGGGCATTGCTCGCGCCCGTCTATGGCGGTGCGGCCGACCGGTTCGGCGTGCGCAGGGTGGCCTTGTCGTCGCTCGCAGCCTTCGCGGTCGGCTTTGCCGCGCTCTATTTCATTCCGGCCAACCCCGTCGGCTACATCGCCTGCTGGGCGGCGCTCGGGCTGATCGGCATCGGCTCCACGCCGGTGACCTGGAGCCGCGCGATCAGCCTGTGGTTCGACCGGCATCGCGGACTGGCACTCGCCATCATGCTGATGGGCACCAGCCTTGCGGCGCTGATCGTGCCGCAGATCGCGCAGCGCGCGATCGACGCCGGGGGCTGGCGCGCGGCATTTCCGGCGGTGGCGCTGATGCCGCTCCTCATCGCCTTGCCGGTCGCACTGCTATGGTTCCGCGAACCCAAATCGCATGAGCGGCCCGCCGGCGTCGAAACCGCGTCGGGTGAGGTCTGGGGTGTCACGCTCCGTCAGGCGACCGGCGACTATCGATTCTGGGTGCTGCTCGCCTCGATCCTGCTCATCGCCTTCGCCTATGGCGGCGCGCATATCCACATGGCGCAGATGGTCCAGTTGCATGGCTTCTCGCCCCAGGTCGCGGCGAGCGTGATGGGTGTCGTCGCGCTGGGCATCTTGTCGGGCCGCCTGATCGTCGGGTTTTTCTTTGACCGGCTCTGGGCGCCCGGTGTCGCCTTTCCGGCACTGATGCTGCCGGCGCTTGCCTGTTTCATGCTGATGGGGACGGACACGTCGCTGCCGCTGGTCGTCACCGCCGGTTTCCTGCTCGGCGTCGCGGCGGGGACCGAAGCCGATGTGATCGCGTTTCTGACCGCCAAATATTTCGGGATGGCGCATTTCGGACGAATCTACGGGATGCTCTACATGCCGTTCGGCGTAGGCGCGGCGATATCGCCGATCATCTACGGCGTCGTCCGCGACCGTTCGGGGAGCTATGATCCGATGCTGATGGCCGCGAGCCTGTTGTTCGCCGTGGGCGGCGCGCTCCTGCTGACGCTCGGCCGCTATCCCCGACACGCCGCCGCAACCCTTGCCTGACCTTTCGGAACCAGAGTAAAGCGATGAGACAGGACGTCCCTCCCCCCTATACCGCGGTCACCCGGCACGCGGTGTTTCCGACGCCGAGCCATGACGAGGCCGCGCGCTACAATTTCCTAGCGAATTTCAACAAGCACATGTCTGGGACGCTGGGCGCCGGCAACAAGCTTGCCTATGACACGCGCGTGCTGCCGACGTTCCGCGCCGAGCATGGCCGCGATCCGACGGACCGGTTCGAGATCCGCCATGCGATGAACCGCGATCCCTGGCACCGGCTATGGTCGGCGTGCCGCCGCAATTCGATGGAGATGCGTCAGCAGAACGGCCGCTCGGTCGTGCTGCGACAGCTCGACGAACTCGATGCCAGGGCACGACAGTTCAACGAGGGACGCGACACGCTGGAGCTCGATCCGGCGGTGAAGGTGCCGCGCTATCAGGGCGCGGTCGACATCCACTGCATGCCCGGCAGCTATCATGGCGAGGAACGGCCCGGCGACGTTTCCGCCGGCGCCAATTACGACAGTGGTCTGTTCGCCACGACCGGAGGCCAGCTCGGCGCGCTCAATGATGGCGGCGGCCAGGCGCTGGTCGAATGGATCAGGCGCGAAAAGCCGGGCTGGACGCCCCGCCGTATCCTCGATCTCGGCGCGACGGTCGGCCACAATATCGTGCCCTTGGCCCAGGCTTTCCCCGACGCCGAGGTGATCGCGATCGACACCGCGGCGCCGGTCCTGCGCTATGGCCATGCCCGGGCCCAGGCACTGGGTGTTCGCAACATCCGCTTCGTGCAGATGGATGCCGAGCATATGGATCGCTTCCCCGACGCGCATTTCGACTGGGTGCAGACGACGATGTATCTGCACGAACTGTCGGGAAAGTCGCTGCCCGCAGTGATCAAGGAGGGTGCGCGCGTGCTTGCGCCGGGCGGGCTGATGTTCCACCTCGAACAGCCCCAGTATAGCGACGACATGCCCCTGTTCGAACAGTTCCTTCGCGACTGGGACGCGTTCAACAACAACGAGCCTTTCTGGTCGGCGATGCACGCGCTCGACCTCAAGCAGATCATGGAGGATGCCGGCTTGCCGCACAGCTGTCAGTTCGTCACCGGCGTTCGCGCCGTCGCCGACCGCACGATCTTTCCCGATGCGCCCGCACCGGAGGAAGAGGATTTCGGGCGCACGGCCAAATGGAACGCCTATGGCGCGTGGAAGCCGGCGGCATGAGCGAGATCGACTGGATCGCCCGCGCCGGTGCCCGCGCCAAGGGCAAGCGACCCGATTTCCTCGGCGACCCGGTTGCCGAGCGAATGCTCTCGATCCTGCTCGCGGTGGCGGGCGAGGTGTCGGTCCTTAAGGAACGGCTCGATACGGTCGAGCGGCTGCTCGAGGCCAAGGGGTCGATCGACCGCGCGGATATCGAATCCTACATGCCCGATACCGATGCCGCCTATCAGCGCAGCGTCATGACCAAGGAATATGTCGCGCGGATCATGCGCGGTATGCAGCAGGACATGGAGGCGATGCAGACCGCCGAACGGCCGCTCGCCGATATCAGCGCGGAACTTCGCGAAAGCTGAGCGCGGTCAGCGCCGGACCTTCAGGAACGCCGCGACACGTTTCGCGGCGTTCGCGCGGATATCGGCGTAGAACAGTCCCATATCGTGGAAATGCATGCTGCCGCCGGGCAGGGGCTTGAGCGCCAGCGCGGGATCGGGATCCACCACCAGATAGCCGTCTGCCTCGCACCGCGCCCCGACCGCACCCGTGCGCAGCGGCAGGACCGGGCCATCGCCCGGGTCACCCGGGACCGCGCCCAGACTTGCCGATCGACCGGCCACGGGCTTCGCACGATCGAAGGTCAGCGGATTGATGCACAGCGCGCGCTTGCCGGCATCATCGCCATATTTCGCGACATAGGCCTTTTGCTGCATCGCTACCGCGCTTGCGCGGTCCATTTCCGGCAACACTGCATTCCAGCCGACCACGCAGCCTGTCTGCGCCGGGGTGTCGCACGGCTTCAGCGACCGGTAGCGCTTGCCGAACTCGCCTTCATACAGATTGATGCCGATGACATAGGCGGCGACCATGCGCCTTGCGAGCGGGGTGCCGTCGATCCGCTTCTCGAGCAGTTGCGCGATGTGCCACGCGCCCTGGCTGTGGCCGACCAGAATGAACGGCCGCCCGCCATTGTCGTGCTTGAGATACGCGTCGAACGCCCGTTCGACGTCGGAATAGGCAAGGTCGAACGCCTTGCGCCCCTCCCCGTCCAGTTGAAAAACGGCGCGGCTTGCTGCCTGGCGATAGCGCGGTGCGAACACGCGGCAGCAGCCATTGAAGATGGCCGCCTGACGCGCGACGACACTGCCATCGGTCCAGGCGTTCGTGGCGGTATCGGTGACTGCCGCATTCCACTCGGTCTGGCTGCGGAACGTCGTCGGGTTGACGTAAAAGACGTCGACGTTCGGTGCCCTGGCGGCTGGCGTTGCCCCTGGGGCGACGGTAGCCGCGGCGCCTTCATGCCCCGGTCGCGCAGCCCAGCTGTCGCTCTGCGCATAGTCCGGTTCGGGTGGCGACTTGGCCGGATCGAACCCCTGCGCCGCGGCGGTGCCGCCCAGGGTCAGCAAGACCGCGCCCACCCACGGCGCCAGCGCCCGCCTCATGCGGTGAGCACTTCGAGCGCCACACGCTCGGACGATTCCAGCGCGCCTTCCAGCCCGCGCGCGCCCTCAGCGGTATGTTCGCCGCAGAAATAGATGCGGCCGTGCGGCGACGCCATAGCCTTGGCGAAGCGCGTCACCTGACCAGGCTTGAAATAGGCGATCTGGCCAAGCGTGAAGCGCTCCTGCGCCCAGCTGAAGAGTGCCGCGCCCTTCACCTTGCCCTTGGCCGCCGGCCGCAAGGTCTCGAGCCGCGATACGGCGTGCGCCAGCGCCGCTTCCTTGCCCATCGCGTCCCATAATTGCGCGAGATTGCCGCGCGCCTGCACCATCAACCCCGTGATCTGGCTGGGATCATCGCCGAACCGTTGCGGCATGACGACGCCCAGTTGATCGTCAGTGAACATGGACGGTGACAGGCCGTCGCTCAGCCAGAAGGGTTCGCTCGCCGTCAGGAACGCGATGGTCAGCGCGTTATAGCCCAAGGTCTGCACCGCCTCGGCCTGCGCGCCGCTGAAGCCTGGGGTCACCGCAATGTTTCGCAGGGTCGAGAAGGGCAGCGAGCACACCACGCGAGCTGCGCGATAGACCGACCCGTCGAGGCAACGCACTTCGACGCCATCGGCCTGGCTGTCGATCGCGACGACCTCCTTGCCCAGCAGCACATCGCCCTTGATCAGCTTGCGCATGCCCAGCGCGAGATTGAAGTTGCCGCCCTTCACCGCCAGCGTCTTCTTGCCCGCGGCGATCTGCGTCTTGATGAAGCCGTCGTTGAACTCCATCTGCAGCTGCGCCATTTCGAACGAGTTCTGTCCATAATAGGGCGACAGGTCGCTCGCGAGGCGGATCGCCTGATCGTTCAGCCCTTGCGCCTTCAGAAACGCGTTGAGCGAGATGTCGAGCGCCTTGTTCTCCGGGTCGTTCCAGGTGCTGAAGTCCGCCAGCCGGTTGTGCTGCGCGACGATCTTGCCGACCACCTCGCCGGGCAGATTGGCCTTGAGCGCGTCGGGAAACGGATTGAGCGGGGAGCGCGCCCATTCCTCGCGCGTCAGGCGCTTGCCGTTGAGCCACAATTCCTGCTGCGGGCCGCCATAGAAGCGCGGGCCGACATCGACCATTTCGACCCCGGCGCGCGCTGCAGCATCGAGGCCGCGGCCATAGCCTTCGCCCATCGAATTGAAGCCCATCTCGGGATGCCCGGGCTGATCCATCAGCGTGAACACCCGTCCGCCCACGCGCTGCCGCCCCTCGAGGACAAGGACCTTCTGCCCTTCCTTCTCCAGCAAGGTTGCGGTGTTCATGCCGGAGACGCCGGCGCCCAGTACGATCGTGTCGATCGCCCGGTCCTTCTTCCCCTGGGCGCGAGCCGTCCCCATCGCCAGCGTCGCGCCGGTTGCGGCCAGTGCCAGGTTGAATCCACGACGCGTCAGCTGCACTGCAAGTCTCCCGGCTTTCCGTTGGATCGCAGCGTGCATGATCGTCGGGAAACGGTCGAGATAGCGTCGATCCATGCTCGCTTGTCGGATAGTCCCCGGCGCAGCGATTGGACCGCCGCGCGCCCGATCCTATCGCCCGGCATTGCCCATCGGTTCAGTTCGGAGCAATGCGCCCCGCGACAATATGGGCCAGTACCATGGGATGAAACGAATGAACTCGAAATTCCATCTGCTTGCCCTGACGCTATCGGTCGGCGCATTCGCCGCCGGGATCGCATCGTCGCGATCTGACGCCGCGGCGCCACCGATTGCTGCCGCCGAGCCGGCGCCGCAAGGAAACGCCGCAACCGGCGCAAAACTGTTCCTCCAGTGCCGCGCCTGCCACACCGTCGCACCCGGTGCCGCCCATACGGTCGGGCCGAACCTGGCCGGCGTGATGGGGGCCAAGGCTGCGACGCGGCCGGGCTACAATTATTCGCCGGCACTGAAGAAGGCGAACCTCAGCTGGGACAAGGCGACGATGGATGCGTGGCTGACGCGTCCGGCCAAGCTGGTGCCCGGCAACAAGATGGCGTTCGCCGGGATGTCGAACCCGCAGCAGCGCGCCGACATGATCGCCTATCTGAGCTCGCTGAAAGCGAAATAAGCGCGACACGCCGAAACGAAAAAAGGCCGGATTGCCTGGACGGCGATCCGGCCTTTTTCATGTGCGCTTCGATCAGCTGGGCTTGTAGACCGGATCGAGCAGCGCCGCCGGATTCTCCAGCACCTGCGGCCATTTGTCGCGCGTCGCCTTGGTCCAGCGCTCGGGCAGCTCGCTCATTGCCACACCGAACCGGCCCGCCCCGACGGCGGTCAAATGCCCGGGATGGCCGTCCATCTGCATCCAGGGTCGCCAATCGACGAAATTGGTGAAGTTGGACTCGGTCGGCACGCGTTTCGCACCCGCTTTGAAATCGCTGATCCGCGCGTGCATCGTCACCGATTCGCCATAGCGGAACGGCTTGGCGGCACCCGGTACCGAACCCGAGGTGCGCGTGATGTCATGAAACCAGATGTCGTCGCCGCGCACTTCGGGCGCCCGAACGACATGGTCGACCGTCATTCCCGGCATCAGCCTGTCGAACTGGAACTTGAGGTCCGGCAGGATCGTGTAGCGCGTGGGTGGCAGGTTGGTTCGCGGATCCTTGATCCGCTTGCCGGTATAAGGATTGTGGAATTCGCCCGGCACCTTGCTCGTACCCGAATCGAAGAAATGCGCGACCTCTCCGCTGAACACGTCATAGCCGCCATCGCTCCGGCGGCGATACCGGGTGAAGGTGACACCCACGACATCCCATAGCGGGGTGATCTCGGCACCTACGACCCCGAAATAATAACCGTCGATATAGCTGATGACGAGTTGCTCATCGAGCGCACCGCGCATCATGATATAGGCGCGCAGCTTGCCCTCGGCGCTCGTCAGATCGAGCGTGCTCCTGCCGGCTGCAGCAGCCGGCATCGCGGCCGCGGACAACGCACCCGCCCCCATCAGGCCCATTGCTCCGCGGCGATCCATCCCTGCCATCACGCTCCCCCTTGAAATGCGTGGGGCGGCACCGCGCCGCCCCATTGGTACCGATTATCCCTGCGACGGCCGCTGTGCCGCGGGCGGCTGAGGCGGCGTCCAGCCCGGGGGAACCGGTGCCGGCTTTTGGAAACGGGCATAGTTTTCGAGGCTGGAATAGGACGGGCCGTAATCCTCGGTCGGCGCGTGCAGCCACTTCTCGTCCATCGCGCGAGCGGCGGCGACGATGTCGGGCGACAGGCCCTTCTCGCCCAGCGGCTCGGACCCATAGTTGCAGATATAGGCGATATGGCCGAGGGCTTGCCCCATCAGCATCCAGGGCAGCCACGGCGTGATGCGCGACCACGACCCCACATGCGGGATATGCGTCAGGCGCGGATTCAGCACATCGGCCTTCTTCATGTAATAGGTGAAATATTCGGAGACGCGGTTCATATAGCCCGACGATTCCCGCACCCATTTTTCCGGGTTCAGCGCGTTCGGATAATAGAGGTCGATCGCGGTGTTCAGCAGGACGTTGCCCTCGCCGTCTTCGCTCCAGTTCAACAGCAGCGGGCGACGCGGCGGCTTGTCCTTGTTCAGTCCGCCATAAGAGGGCGGCTCGGGCGCCCATTCGCTGATCGTGAAGTTGAACGGGTCATTGGCGATCGGCACCACGCGAACATCCTCGTTCGTATAGGGGTTGCGCCAGGTCTTCATGATCTCGCCGGTTTCGATATTGCGATAGAACACGATCTCGCGCAGCAGCTTGCGATAGCTGCCGTCCTCGAGCTTCTTATACCGGACGAAGCTGAACCCCTCGACCTTGAACAGCGGCCGGTTGCGCTCATTGTCGCGCACGCCATAGGCCGTTCCCTTGATCCAGCCGCACTTCTCCTTGCTGAGATCAAGATCCCCTTCCAGCCGGGCAAAAGTATCGCGGTTCCACTTCGGGTTCTTGAAGTCGAGCGTGGTGAGAAACGTTTGCTTCTGACCCGCAGCAAACGCGGGAGCCGCCGCCATGCCGATCGCGGCACCGGCCAGGCCGAGCCCCTCGCGGCGAGTGATCCCGTTCTTCATCACGCTTCTCCCATCATGCCTTGTTCGCGACGAAAGCTGCGCCGCCACGCGGGCGGCGTCACGCCCTCGCCCCACGCTATCCGAACAACGGATAGCGCGCGCATCACTGGAGGAAAACGCCGGAACAAAGGTCGACACCGTCCTTCAATCCACTCTGCGGACACGCCTCGATGCCGGTCGCGCCAGCCCAGGCGGCGCGCGCTATCGCAAGCGCCAATCCCCAGAAGTTCAGGTGAGGAAACGCATGCAGACGGATGCCCCGGTCCGGATCGCCAATACGCCGATCCCCGATCTCAAGACGGCGCTCTCCGATATCGTCGGCGCCGAGAATGTCCGAGACGACACGGCGTCGCTCGAGCTGTTCAGCGAAGACATCTGGGCCAAGGGCGAGCATGTCGCGGCGCTCATCGCGGCACCAGGGTCTCTTCGCGAACTCGCCGACGTCGTGACCGCCGCAAGCAGGGCCGGCGTCGCCATCGCCCCGCGTGGCGCAGGCATGAGCTATACCGGCGGCTACCTTCCGGCCGACGACCTCACCCTGTCGCTCGACATGACCCGGATGAACCGCATCCTGCGGATCAGCCCGGAGGACATGCTGGTCACGGTCGAGGCCGGCTGCACCTGGCTGCAGCTTGACGAGGCGCTTGCCACACATGGCCTGCGGACGCCCTTCTGGGGGCCGATGTCGGGCCGCTACTCGACCATCGGCGGCGGCCTGTCGCAGCTCAACGCGATGTTCGGCGCAGCGCGCTACGGCACCAGCAGCGAGACCATGGTCGCGCTGACCGTGGTGACGGGCACCGGCGAGATCCTGCGCACCGGGGCCCGCGGCCCGGATGGGGACACGCCCTTCTACCGCCATTTCGGGCCCGACTATGCCGGACTGTTCTGCGGTGACAATGGCGCGCTGGGGGTCAAGGCCGAGATCACGCTGCGGCTGATCCCGCGTCCGCCGCATGAGGACCACGCCTCTTTCTCGTTCAAGACCGGCAAGCAGTTGCTGCGCGCCATGGCGGCGATCTCGCGCGCCGACGTGGCGGCCGAAACTTGTGCCTTCGATCCGGGCCTGACCAAGGTCCGGCTTCAGCGCATGTCGCTGCTGAGCGATGTAAAGACGCTCGGCGCGGTGATCGGCAAGGAAAGGAATCTCGGCAAGGGCCTGCTCGCCGCAGCGAAGATCGCGCTGGGCGGGCGCAAGTTCGTCGAGGAAGAGGAATATTCGCTTCATGTGATTGCCGAGGGGCGCTCGAAAGAGGGTGTCGCCGCCGACATGGCCGCGATCCGCGCCATCGCCGCCGCCGAAGAGGGGGTGGAGATCGAGAACACCATCGCCAAGGTCATTCGCGCCCAGCCCTTTCCCGAGCCCAATTCGATGCTCGGCCCCAAGGGCGAATCCTGGGCGCCGGTGCACGGCCATTGCTCGCTGTCCAACGCGCCGGTGATGTTCGAAGCGATCGAGGCGCTGTTCGCCGACATGAAGGCGGAGTTCGACGCGCACGGCGTGCACACCGGCTATCTCTTCACCACCCTGTCGACCAACGCGATCACGATCGAGCCGGTGTTCTTCTGGCCGGAAGGCTATCGTCCGGTCCACGCCTCGATGGTCGAGCCGTCGCATCTTGCCCGGCTGCCCAAACTGCCGCCCGATCCTGCCGCGACCGCTGTCGTCGCCCGGGCGCGTCAGGGCGTCAAGGACATCGCCGCCAGCTTCGGTTGCGCCCATTTCCAGGTGGGGCGCACCTATCCCTATCGCGAAAGCCGCGACGACGCCTCGAGCGCGCTGCTCGACGCGGTCAAGGCCGTGCTGGATCCCGGCAACATCCTGAGCCGCGGCAATCTCGGCTTTCGCGAATGAGCAGCTATCGCGCCATTCAGCTTCAGCGATTTGCCGAGACCTTCCGTGAGGGGTGCGCGGCGATCGAGCTGCCCGTCGTCGATCCGGCAGCCGGCGAGATTCGCGTGCGCAACCGCTTCTGCGGCGTGAACGGCATCTTCGACACGCAGATCGCGCGCAATGCGGTCGACTATGTCACGCTGACCGTGCCGTGCTTCACCGGCGTCGAGGCGCTTGGCATCGTGGAGGCGGTCGGACCCGGTGTCACGGGCTTTTCGGTCGGCGATTCCGTCGTCACCACGCGGTTCGGGCGTGGCTATCGCGAAGTGGCGATCGGCCCGGCCAGCGACTTCGTCGCGGTGCCCGCGGCGACGCCGGATATGCTCGCGCTGGCGTCGACCGGCGTGTCCGCATTGCTCGCGCTCGAACATATCGGCCAGGTGAAGGATGGCGAGACCGTCGCCATTTCCGCGGCAGCCGGCGGTCTCGGCCACCTGCTCGTTCAACTCGCCAAGCTTCGCGGCTGCACGGTGATCGCCATCGCCGGCGGACAGACCAAGGGCGACTTTCTGCGCAGCCTCGGTGCGGATCGCGTGATCGATTATCGCAGCGAGGATGTCGGCGAGGTCCTGCGCACCGAATTTCCGCGCGGGCTCGACGTCGCGATCGATACCGTCAGCGGCGCGATCTTCGACGCGTTCCTGGCCAACATGGCGCCGCACGGCCGCCTCGTCGTCGCCGGGGCCGCCGCCGATCTCGACGGCAGGCCGGAGCTCGTCACGCAGCCGCGGATCGCTCATTCGATCTACTATAAGGGCGTCTCGGTGCGCGGCTTCATGAACGGCTTGCTGACCGAGCATTGGCCGGCCGCGCGCGAGACGCTGTTCGCGCTGCACGAGGCCGGCCGCATCGCCGTGACACGCGACGCGCGCGCCTTCGACGGCCTCACCTCCATTCACGACGCGGTCGAGTGGCTCCTGTCGGGCCGCTCGATGGGCAAGGTGATGGTCAACCTCTGAACCTGACAGGAGAGCCAAGATGATCGATGAGAAGAACAAGCCCGGCGTTCGCGAGGCGATGCCGATCCTCGCCAGCAACGAGGGCGTGTGGGAAGGCTGGTATCGCTATTACGATGCCAAGACCGGCAAGATGACCGACGAGCATCGCTCGCGCCTGATCTGCCGGCTGTTCACCGATGAGAACGGGGTCGATCGCTATCACCAGACCAATTATTATTTCTGGGACGATGGCCGTACCGATGTCCGCGACTTCCCCGCCTGGTACGAGGATGGCCGCATCTGGTGGGACAACGACCTGATCAAGGGCTGGGCGGCGCACATGCAGCCCGATGACAATAATCGCTCGACCTGCCTCAACTGGATCCGCAAGAACGAGCCGGGCATCTATCTGTACGAGATGATCCAGAACAACGACGCGCGCACCCATCGTTCGCGCACCTGGCAGTGGTTCCGCGACGGCATCTGCTATCAGCGCACGCTGATCGACGAGCGCTTTATCACGCGCGATTGGGAAAACTTCACCGACCACAGTGCGCCGAAGGACTGATCTCATTGCAGCGCAAAAAAGGGGCGCCGACCATGCGGTCGGCGCCCCTTTTTGTGATCCGCGGCGCTGTTACTTCTTCAGCGCCTTTTTACGCGCTTCGGCGAGCGGCGAGACATAGCCCGGCGTTTCGGGCGGCACGTCCTCGGCATAGGCCTCCAGCGTGCCGCGAACGCCCTCGTCCGGCCCATCGGTCGGTTCTTCGAGCAGATCGGGCCGGTCGCGCTCCACGCGCTTCAGGACGACTTTCGGAATATCGTCTTCGGTGCCGGTGATCTTGTAGCTGAACATGCGGCCCATCAGCACGCCCTGAACCCCGCTCTTGCCCATGCGCATCCACGGCCACCAGGGGGCCTGACGCGTGAACCCGGCATGGAATTGGGCCGAATCCAGCGATCGGTCGTCGATCTGGGCGGTCGGGGTGAACACGACGAAATGTTCTGACGGGTTTACCCGCCTGCCGCTCGATGCCTTTGGCCAGCCCTCAGGCGTCACCGGATTGGTATATTCGTGCGCATAGTCCCAGCCGAGCAGATATTGGTCGCCGACCCGGTTCCACGGCAGGCGAAAGGGCTGCTCCTTCGCGCTCGCGCCCTCGCCCATGTCGTTGTTCAGCGTCTCGCCATCGCCGATCTTGAACACCTTCTGCGTCAGGCCCAGCGTCCCGCGCCACCGATCGTTGAGAAACGGAAACACCTCGACCCGTTCGCCGGTCCAGGGATTGTCCCAATGATCGATGATCTCACCGGTGCGCAGATCCGTGAAGTAACCGCATTCCTTGCCCAGCACCTTCAGCGACCCGTCGGGCTGAACGATGTAGCGGCTGTTGCCGAACCCGTAATAACCGAACACCGGCATCGCACGCTTGTTGCCGACGATGGCATATTGCACGCCGTAATAGCCCGATTTCACCGCCTTCGGGCCCAGCGTGCTCCACATCTTGCCAAAGCCGTAGAGATTCTCGCGCGGATCCATGATGTCCAGCGGACGGATGTCGGGGCGCGATTGCGTCGCGGCGAATGCCGGTGCGATCCCCGCGCTCAACCCGATCCCGGCGCCCATTCCAAACAGGCTCCCGAACGCACCGCGGCGCGAAACCGCATTCTGCATGGCATCGAACAGCATCAGTCACTCTCCCCACGAAAAAGAAGGGGGCCGGTTTCCCGGCCCCCTTGCTGCGCCCGGCAGCGATCAGAATTTCGCGCCGACCGTGAGGCCGAAGCGGCGTCCTTCGCCGAGGTAGATTTCCGGCACGCTGAACGCGAAGGGCACGCCCATTCGCGGCTGCGCGATGGAGTTCGCCACATAGGTCACGTCGAAGATGTTGTTGGCCCACAGCGCGATGCTGTAGCGGTCATTCTCCACCGCGATCCGCGCGCTGGTGAGCGTGCGCTCGCCGAACAGGGTGGTGTTCGGCAGGTTCATCGGTGCGTCACCGGTGTGGCTGACATCGACGCGCGAGAAGAGCTTCCAGTCGTCGCTCAGCGGCACATCCATGCTGGCGTTCAGGTTCCACGACAGGTTGACCGCGCGCTGCGGCCGCTTGCCTTCGAGCGACACCACCGCGCGCGGGCCGCTCGGCGTATTGATCACGATGACATCCGGGCAACCCGGCGCCGCGGTCGCAGTCGCACCGGTGCCGATCACGCACTGGGCGACGATCGACGCATCATAGGCACCGGCCTGGAACTTCGGATCGGCATAGACGACGCTGCCGCCGACCTTGAAATAGTCGCCGAACCGCAGCTCGCTCTGCACTTCGAAGCCGTTGGTCTTGATGCCGCCGGCATTGCGCACGATGCGGACCGGATTGACCGTCGTCGGGTTCAGCGTGAAGGCCGAGACCTGGGCGTTGGTCCAGTCGACATGGAAGACCGACGCGTTGAGCAGGAGCGCGCGGTTGAACAGCTCGCTCTTGATGCCGGCTTCGTAGGTCCAGTTCGTTTCCTCTTCATAGGCGACCTCGTCCGCCAGAATGCCCGTCGGGCTCACCGGGGTCGCGGTGTTGAAGCCGCCGGAGCGGACGCCCTTCGCTGCGCTGGCGTAGAGGAAGATATCCCGCGTCGCCTGGTAATCGACCGTGAAGCGCGGCGCGAAGCTCTCGAACGTGCGGGCGAAGATCGGACCGGCGACCGGGAAGGTGCCGGCCGCGGGGACCTGGGTGCCGAAGATCGGCTGGAGGATGCCGGGCTGGCTCAGCGGGTTGGAGACCGAGAACACCTGGGCCCGCTTTCGATCGATATTGTAGCGACCCTCGGCACTGACTCGCAGGTCACCGAAGCTGTAGCCCAGCGACCCGAACACCGACATCGTCTTGGTGCTCGCGCTCGAATAGGACGTCCAGAGCGGGCCACCGAGACCTGGCGTGAGGAACGGGTTGGCCGTGAAGTCATAGGCGCCTACGCCGGTTGCAGGGGGCGTGGTGGTCTGGCTGACCTGCACGAGCCGCTCGTTCGGCGCGAGACCGCTGCCGTCCACCGAAATGCCGATACCGGCCAGCGGGATGCGCGAGTTGAAGTAGCTGCCGCCGAAGATCCACTGGAACGGCCCGTCGGTATCCGACTGAAAGCGGATTTCCTGACTGAAGGTACGCACCCGCTCACGGCCAGAGCTGAAGGTATTGACCCGCGTGAGCCGCGAATAGGGGCCGCTGGGCAGACACGCCACGCCCGCCGTGCAGACACCCATCAGCGTGCCCGCCGCGGTCATGTCATAGTCACCGTAACTTTCGTTTTCCGCCTCGGTGAAGCCAGTGACGCTGGTAAACGAAACCCCGTTGCGCCGCCAGTTCAGGTTCAGCGCGACCTGCCGCGCCTGTGCAACCGTGTCGGGCTGGCCCGGGTTGATCGCGCTGACCTTGCTCGCCTTCAACTCACCGCAATAAAGGGTACGAACCCCGCTGGCCGCGTTCACCGTGCCGCAGTTGAACTCACCGAGCGGCAGGCCGACGACCGGCGAGAGCTCGGTCTTCGAATGCGACAGGAAACCTGACAGACGCGCCGTCAGCTCCTCGGTCGGGCGATATTCGAGCGACGCGGTTGCGGCATATTTCTCGGTTCCGCCAAGCTTGTTGTCCGGATCCGCGCTGTTCTCACCGTAACCGCCATAATGGAGGTAGCCGCCGCCGACGCGCAGCGCGAGCGTGTCGCTGATCGGCACCGAGACCGAGCCGCGGACGCGATAATCCTGGTCGACACCCACGGTCGCCTGGACATTGCCTTCGAACCGGGTCGAGGGGCGGCGCGTCGAGATCGACATCGCGCCTGCAAACGTCGACCGGCCGAACAGCGCGCTCTGCGGGCCCTTCGCGATCTGGACTTGCCCGACGTCCAGTACCGAGAGGATGTCGAGCGTGTTGCGGCTGGTCTGGTAGATGTCGTCGATGAAGACGCCGACATTGGCTTCGACGTTGAGATCGCCCGCAGTGTTCGCCGGCGCCTGGCCACGGATGTAGATGTTGGTCAGCGTGCCGCCCGAGATCGTCGTGATCGCAACGCCCGGCGTGCTGTTGCTGAGGTCGGCCAGGCTGGCGATGTTGCGATTGGTGAGGTCTTCCGGGCTGAGCGCGACGATCGCGATCGGCACCGTCTGGACATTCTCTTCACGCAGGCGCGCGGTCACGACGATTTCGTTGCCCGCCGCCTCGTCGGCTGCCGGTGCTTCCGGCGCTGCAGCGTCCTGCGCAAACGCGACTTGCGGCGTGCCGAAGGCACAGATCAGTGCCAGTGCCGAAACCTTGGCTAGCGCCACTCCCTGAATTCGCTTCATTGTCAGACCTCCCTATATGCCCGCTTATGCGCCGGCGTCGTTGTCATTGGGCCGACGAGGATTGGCAGACCTTCGCTGGCGTGCCGCGGCGTCCCTGTTCGCCGCATCCAGCCCGGGTTCCTGTTCCGTACAATCCGGTTGTCGCATTACTGACATATGCGGGTTCGATAGGCGTTCATCGGGCATGTCGCCCACTGTCCGCTGTACGAACAATCGCCCGCGTCCGATTGCGTTCAGGGGGTACGAACGGGATGCTCGCCTCATGAGAAAAGGGCTGAACCGATCGCGCGGCGCAGGCATCGCGCTCATGTTGAGCATCTCCGCTGCGGCGGTGATGTTGACGGCTGCATCGACCGACCCGGACGACGAGGCGCTCTACCGGGAGCGTTTCGCCACGCTGATGAAGAATGGCGGCGTCATTCTGAAGTACGATCCGATGGAACCGTTGCCGGGCGCGCCGACCGCTCGCCCCCTGCCCGTCGTGGCGCCGGGTCGCAACACCATCTCACCCAAGGCGCTCGATGCTGCCGTCGATTATGCCGCGAGGATGAACTCCACCGCGCTGATCGTGTGGCGCAACGGGCGGATCGAGCGCGAAGCCTATTTCAAAGGCCGCGATGCCAAGAGCCAGCTCGTCTCCAAATCCTTGTCCAAGCCGCTGACTGCGATCGCGGTCGGTCATGCAATCCAGCTCGGCAAGATCAAGTCGCTGGACCAGCCGGTTGCCGATTTCATCACCGAATGGCGCGGCACGCCCAAGGCGGGGATCCTCGTGCGGCACCTGCTCGATATGCGTGCCGGGCTGATGGAACAGATGGTCAGCAGCGATCCGGATCATCCGGTCAACCGCGCCTATATCTCACCGAACCTCGCTTCGGCGCTGATCGCCTATCCCCTGACCAGCAAGCCGGGCGAAAAATATGGCTATGGCAATGCCACTGCCGAACTCGTCGCTCTCCTGATCGAGCGCGCGACGGGGGAGCGCTATGCCGATTTCGTCGGCAAGCGCATTCTTGCCGCGGTTGGTGCGCCCGGCGGCGAGATCTGGG
Organism: Sphingomonas sp. BL-S-25; assembly: GCF_055521555.1. Classification (NCBI taxonomy): domain Bacteria; kingdom Pseudomonadati; phylum Pseudomonadota; class Alphaproteobacteria; order Sphingomonadales; family Sphingomonadaceae; genus Sphingomonas; species Sphingomonas sp. BL-S-25. The sequence goes on along the minus strand of NZ_CM145486.1, from coordinate 2,624,462 downwards.
TGAGCAAGCGCGGCGGGCTCGCCCACTCCGGATGCTGCATGACCCTGCCCGCCGAGAGCTTCCTGCGGCTCGGCATCCTGCTCGCCAATGACGGTATGGCGGGCGGCAAGCGGCTGCTGCCGTTCGGCTATGTCGCCCAGATGGCGACCGGTACCGCCGCGAACCCGCATTACGGCCTCGGCGTTTGGGTCGCCGGGCCCTATGTGCAGCGTCGCGGCTTTGCGGCCCCGGACAAGCCCGGACCCAAGGTGCTGCATTCCCAGCCCTATGCCGACCGCGACCTGATCCTGTTCGACGGAAACTCGAACCAGACCGTCTTCATCTCGCGCGCGGCCAGGACGGTCGTGCTGCGCATGGGCGACAATCCTCCGCAGCAGCCCGAATGGGACAACAGCGTGCTGCCCAATCTCATTTTGAACGGCATCGACTGGAAGCGGGGCGAGACGCGCCCCCTGCCCCAGCCTGCCAACTGATTATCGGAATCCAGCCATATGAAAGCTTTTCAGATCGGCCCTCAGACGGGCCTCGACTCGCTTACCCCGGTCACCAGGCCCGACATCGTTCCCGGCCCCGGTGAGGCGATCGTCAAGGTTCGCCTTGTCGCCCTCAACCATCGCGACATGCTCGTGCTCAAGGGAAGCTATGGGCCGCGTCGCCCGGACGATCGCGTGCCCGTATCGGAGGGCATGGGCGAAATTCTGGCAATGGGCGAAGGCGTGACCGGTCTCGCCATTGGCCAGCGCGTGGTCGCGCCGCACTTCGTCACCTGGATCGACGGCGATTTCCAGCGCAGCGCGTTCGCCCATGACGTCGGTATCACGCATGACGGCTGGCTCGCCGAGCAGGTGCGCGTGCCGGCGGCCGCGCTGGTGCCGGTCCCGGACAGCCTCAGCGACGTTCAGGTCACCGCACTCGCCTCTTCCGCGCTGACCGCCTGGAACGCAGTGGTCGAGGTCGGCAAGGTCAAGGCGGGCGACACGGTGCTGGCGCTTGGCACGGGCGGCGTGTCGATCTGGGCGCTTCAGATCGCCAAGGCGGCGGGCGCGCGAGTCGCCATCACCTCGTCGAGCGACGACAAGCTAGACTTCGCGCGCACGCTGGGCGCCGACATCACCATCAACTATCGCACCACGCCCGACTGGGAGAAGGCGCTGCTTGAGGCCACCGCTGGCGCGGGCGCCGACGTCATCGTCGAGACGGGCGGCCAGGTCACGCTGCGCCAGTCGATCGACGCCGCAGCGACCAATGCGCGGATCGTGATCATCGGTGCGCTCGCCGGCGCTGCCAGCCAGGGACTGTCCAATTTCGGCACCATTATCGGAAAGAATCTGGTGTTGACCGGCATCGCCGAGGGCAGCCGGGCGATGATGGCCCGGCTGGTACGGGCGATCGACCTGCACGGCATTCAGCCGGTGATCGATCGTGAGTTCGCCTTCGACGACGCGCTGGAGGCGTATCGCTATCTCGAGACTGGCGATCATGTCGGCAAGGTCCTGATCCGGCTCTGATTGGGGGGCGTCCGCCTCGGCTAAAGGCCGGCGTACGACACTGACGACCGATTCGGCGGAGACGAAAGATCATGACCGATTTCGACCTGACCGTCCCGATCCTCATCGCGGGCGGCGGCGCATGCGGTGCGGTTGCCGCGCTTGCCGCCCATGCCGAGGGTGTCTCCCCGCTGCTGATCGAACAGGACGCGCATCCGCACGGTTCGACGGCCATGTCGCAGGGACTGATCGCCGCAGCCGGGACGCGGGCGCAGGCGGCGCATGGCGTTGAGGATGACGGCGCAGTTTTCCTGGCCGACATCCTGGCGAAGACCCATGGTCAGACCGACCCGGTCATCGCCCAGGCGCTGGCCTATGAATCGGGGCCGACACTCGACTGGCTCGTCGACGAGATCGGCCTGCCATGGGACCTCGATACGCGCTTTCGTGCCGCCTATGGCAACAGCCGGCTGCGCGTCCATGGCTGGGCCGGACATAGCGGCAGCGACATGATCGACCTGCTCCATGCGCGACTCGGCGACGCCGGAGTCGACGTGGTGACCGGTGCGCGGTTGAGCGACATCATTGCCGATTCGCACGGCCGGGTGCTGGGGGTCGAAATCGCCCGCGTCGATGGCGAGATCGAGCGCATCGGCTGCGAAATCCTGATCCTGGCGACCGGAGGATTCGCAGCGAATGCGGCAATGGTCGCCGAGCACATGCCCGAAGTCACCGCAGCCAAACTCAACGCGCATGAAGGCAGCCGCGGCGACGGAATTCGTCTGGGTCGCGCGATCGGCGCGGCGGTCGGGGACATGGGCAGCTATCAGGGCTATGCGATGCTCACCGATCCGCACGGCATCAGTGTGCCGCCTGGCGTCCTCATGGAAGGCGGCGTGATCGTGAATATGCAGGGCCGACGCTTCGTCGACGAATGCGCGGACATTGCTGGGATGGTGCGTCCCGTCCTGGCACAGCCGGGCGATCATTGCTGGGTGGTCTATGACGCCCGCATCGACGCGGCGACCGCGCATATTCCGGAAGCGCGCGAGTTGAACGAACTCAACGCAGCCAAAAGCGCCGATACGCTGGAATCGCTTGCAACGCGGATCGGCGTCGATGCTCAGGCACTGGCAGCGTCCCTCGATGAAGCGCACCAGGCCCAGCGCGCCGGCAGGCCAGACGGTTTCGGGCGTGACTGGGGCGACGACCAGCCGCCGGCGGGGCCCTATTTCGCATTGCGGATCGTGGGCGCGCTCTATCATACCCAGGGCGGCCTGCAGATCGACGGCGACGCACGCGTGCTGCGCCCCGACGGCTCGCCGCTGCCCAATCTGTTCGCGGGCGGCGGGGCGGCGCGCAGCGTATCGGGACCGTCCTCCTGGGGTTACATCCCGGCAATGGGGCTCTGCACCGCGGTCACGCTCGGCCGTATCGCGGGCCGGTCGGCAGCGCGTCAGCTGTCGAGATAGACCCAGGGCCGCGCTGCGCGATCGGCGGCGCGGAACGTCTCGATCTCGCCGCGGCGTTGAAGCGTGAGCCCGATCTCGTCGAGCCCTCCGACCAGCATCGCCTTGGCTTCCGCCTCGATCTCGAACGCCCAGGTCGCGCCCGATGCGCCGCACACCACCTGCGCCGGCAGATCGACCGTCACCGCGCCCGCCTCCGCCGCGATCGGCAGCGGATCCAGCTCGACCGGAACGATGCCGTTGCGCACGCAATTGGCGCGGAAGATCGGATTGAAGCTGGGCGCGATCACCGCGCGAAACCCATATTCGGCGAGCGCCCAGGCGGCGTGCTCGCGGCTCGATCCGCACCCGAAATTGGCCCCGCCGAGCAGGATCGCTGCCTCGGCGTAGCGCGGGTCGTTCAGCACGAAGTCGGGATTGGGGTCGCGCGACCCCGGCGCTGCATAGCGCCACCCGGCGAACAGACCGTCCGCCAGACCATGTTTCGAGACCGATTTCATCTCGCGCGACGGGATGATGGCGTCGGTATCGATATTGTCGCGGATCAGCGGCACCGCGAGCGAGGTCAGCGTGGCGAACGGGATCATGCCAGCATCCTCGGGTCGGCGATCGCGCCGGCGATCGCGGAGGCCGCGACCGTTTCGGGCGAGGCGAGATGTGTCCGTGTCCCCGGCCCCTGCCGGCTCTCGAAATTGCGATTGGTCGAACTGATCACCCGCTCCTGTGCCGCGAAGCTTTCACCGCCGGAGAAGAAGCACATCGAGCAGCCTGCCTCGCGCCACTCGAAGCCGGCTTCGCGGAAGACGGCGTCGAGCCCCTCCGCCTCCGCGGCCGCCTTGACCTGGCTCGATCCCGGCACGCAGATCGCGCGGATGCCGGCCGCGACCTTGCGCCCCCTCAGCACCGCCGCCGCGCGGCGCAGGTCGGAGATGCGGCTGTTGGTGCACGATCCGATAAAGGCGGCACCAATCGGCAGCCCCGTCAGCGCCGTGCCGCCGTCCAGCCCCATATAGTCGAGCGCGCGATCATAGGCCTCGCGCGTATCCCGGCCGGCCACGGCGTCGAACCCCGGCACGACGCCGTCAAGCCTCACGGCCTGTTGGGGACTGGTGCCCCAGCTGACCATCGGCGCGACATCGGCTGCGTCCACCCGCAGATCGAGATCGAATCGCGCGCCATCATCGCTGACCAGCGTACGCCAGTGTGCGACCGCCGCGTCCCAGGCCGAGCCTCGAGGCGCATAGGGGCGGCCCTTGAGATACTCGAACACCTTCTCGTTGGCAGAGATCAGCGCAGTAAAGGCGGAGAACTCGGTCGCCATATTGCACAGCGTCAAGCGCCCCTCGACGTCGAGCGCGCGGATTGCCTCGCCATCATATTCGATGACATGCCCCTTGGCTCCAGCTGAGCCGAAACGGGCAAGCAGATGCAGCGCCAGGTCCTTGGGGGTCACCCCCGGCGTGAGCGTTCCATCGACGGTGATGCGCAGCGTCCGGGGTTTCCTGACCCTCAGCGTCGATGTCGCCAGCGCGTGTTCCGCCTCGCTCGACCCGATACCCCAGGCGAGCGCCCCCAGCGCGCCCTGGCTGCACGTATGGCTGTCGGGGCAAACCAGGGTCACGCCCGGCAGCACGATGCCCTGTTCCGGAGAGATGACGTGAACGATGCCCTGGCGCGGATCGCCAAGATCGAACAACGTAATCCCGGCCGCCTTCGCCGCCTGGCGCGTCGCCACGATGAAGTCGCGCCCGGTCGGCATGATGGTGCGGTCGGTGCGGCCCGGCAACGTATCGACGACATGGTCCATCGTCGCGAATGCCTGAGCCGGTGCAGTCACTGCCCGGCCTGCCGCCTCGAGGCTCTTGAGCGCCACGCCGCCGGTCCGCTCGTGCAGCAGCACGCGGTCGACCAGGATCAGCCCGGTCCCCCCGCCGAGATCCGCGACGAGGTGCGCGTCCCACATCTTGTCGAAGGCCGTGCGAGGTTCCACCATGACCCGCATCTAGTTGCCGGTGGCGGATTTTGCCATCACTCTATAACAATTGCATCCGACCAGCGGAGACGTGATGAACAGCCCCGGACTCGACCGCGCGGGCGCGGTGCCGCTCTATCACCAGATTTTCCTCGCCTTGCGCGACGAAATCCTGCGCGGCGAGCGACGCGAGGGATCGGCGCTGGCGACCGAGCATGAGCTTGCCGCAGCATGGGGCGTTTCCCGCATCACTGCGCGCCGCGCACTCGACGAGCTGGCCGAGCACAAGCTGGTCGAACGCCGTCGCCGTATCGGTACGCGCGTCATCTTCCGGCCCGCCGCGCCGCCGATGGAAGCCCATCTCGATCATGCGGTCGAGGCGCTGCTGGCCTTCGGGCGCGACACGCAGGTGCGCGTCCTGTCGATCGGCGAGGAACTGGCCGACGCCGACGCGGCGGTTGCACTGGCGCTCGCGCCGGGCGCGCCGGTCGTACGCGCGGTGCGGCTGCGCCTGCTCGATGGCGAGCCGCTGGGCCGCGTGACCAGTCACGTCCCGGCCGCAGCCGCAATGGGCAGGATCGACGCCGCCGCGCTTGCTGCCAAGCCGATGCTGGCGCTGCTCCAGGACCTTGGCCACACCCTCCAGGGCGGGCACCAGACGATCTCCGCGCTTTCCGCCGACCCCGCACTCGCCGCCACCCTCGCCATCGAGCCGCGCGCGGCAGTCCTGCGCGTCGAGCGGGTCGTGACCGGCGCGGGCGGCGCGCCGATCCTGCGCACCGTCGCCGACTATCGCGCGGATCGCTACCGGCTGAACCTCGACCTGCACGGGCGCAGCGGCCCGGCGGTCACGCTCTGATCGCGGCAGCCTCGTCCGCGGAATAGCCGAGCTCCGCCAGGATCGCATCGGCGTCGGCGTCGATCTGCGGGATATCGTGCCGCAAACCCGGACGCTCGCCGTCGATCTCGACCGGCAGGCCCGGGAGTTTCGTGCGCGCGCCCCCCGGGATCGTAACCTCGACCAGCCCGCCGGCGTTGAGATGGGCATCGTCGAACAGCTCATCGGGCCGGGCGATCGGCGCGAACGGCAGGCCGAGCTTCTCGAGATGCGCGATCAGGGCGTCACGCGGCATGTCGGCAAACAGCGCGCGCACCTGCGGCAAGATCACGTCTCGCGCCAGGACACGCTGGTTGTTGAGCGCGAAGTCGGGATTGCCGCCCAGCTCGGTCAGCCCGAACGCGTCGCAGAATGTCTTCCACTGGCCGTCGCTCACCACGCCGACGAACAGTTGCTCGCCATCGTTCGCGGTCTCGAACACGTCGTAAATCGCCCAGGCAGAGACGCGCACCGGCATCGGCTGCGGCGCCTTTCCGGTCACTGCCTTCTGCGCCATGTGCTGGCCGACCAGAAACGCCGTCGTTTCATAGAGCGCGCATTTCACCTCGCCGCCCCTGCCGGTGCGATGCCGGCGCTCCAGCGCGGCGAGCACGCCGATCACCCCGAACATGCCGCCGGTGATATCCACCACCGACGATCCCGCACGCAGCGGGCGGCCCGGCGGACCGGTCATATAGGCAAGCCCGCCCATCATCTGGGTCACTTCGTCGAGCGCGGTGCGATGCTCATAGGGACCGGCGAGAAAGCCCTTGGCCGAGCAATAGATCAGGCCGGGATTGTCTGCTGCAAGCACGTCATAGCCCAGGCCGAGCTTGGCGAGCGTACCGGGCCGGAAATTCTCGATCAGGATATCGGATCGCGCCGCAAGCCGCCGCGCAACCTCGAGGCCCTGCTCGCTTTTCAGGTCGAGGCACAGGCTGCGCTTGTTGCGATTGAACATCGGGAAATAGCCCGCGCCCGACCCGAGCAGCTTGCGCGTCTGATCGCCGCCCTTGGGCTCGACCTTGACCACATCGGCGCCGAGATCGGCCAGGATGACGCCAACCGACGGCCCCATCACCATGTGCGAGAACTCCACCACGCGGATACCCGCAAGCGGCAATGCCTCCCGTTCCATCTTCGCTCCTCGACAGCCTCGGTTCAATTGATATAGATTGAATACAAATGAGCAAGGAAGTGAGCATGGCTGACCGCTCGTCGGACATCGATATCCTCGTCAGCGAAGTCGGGCCGCGCGATGGCCTGCAAAGCATCAAATCGATCATGCCGACCGAGGCGAAGAAGGCGTGGATCGCCGCCGAGGCAGCCGCCGGCGTGCGAGAGATCGAGGTCGGCAGCTTCGTCCCGGCAAAGCTGCTCCCGCAACTCGCCGATACGGCGGAGATCGTTGCCTATGCCAAGACGATCCCCGACCTGACCGTCGCCGTGCTCGTGCCGAACGCCAGGGGCGCGGCCGCTGCGATCCAAGCCGGGGCGGACAAGCTCACCCTGCCGCTATCGGTATCCGAGACGCACAGCCTCGCCAATTTGCGCCGCACGCACGATCAGGTGATCGCGGAGGCGCGCGAGATTGGCGCGTTGATCGCCGCCCTGCCGGCCGATCGGCGCCCACATTTCGAAGGCAGCCTGTCGACCGTGTTCGGCTGCACCCTGGAAGGCCGGATTCCCGACGCGCAAATCGCGCGGCTTGCCGAGGCGCTGATGGCGGCGGGATGCGATGAGGTCGGGCTGTCCGACACCACCGGCTATGCCGATCCCGCGGCGGTCAGGCGAATGATCGCACTGGTGCGCGGCGTGACCGGCGATGCGGCGCTGACCGGCATCCACCTGCACAATACGCGCGGACTTGGTCTCGCGAACGCGCTCGCTGCACTCGACGCGGGACTGACCACGCTCGACGCCTCGCTGGGGGGCATCGGCGGCTGTCCGTTTGCACCGGGCGCCAGCGGCAATATCGTGACCGAGGATCTGGTGTTCATGCTCGAGGCGATGGGCCTGCGCACCGGGATCGATATCGACGCTTTGCTCGCAGTGCGGGAAATCGTGACCGCCGCCTTGCCGGGCGAGGAGATGTTCGGCTTCCTCCCCGACGCAAGAGTACCGCTCGGCTTCATGCCGGCGCGCGTAGCGGAGGTCGCATGATGTCGGATCGTCCCATGGTCGGCACGCGGATGGTGAGCGACGGCAAGACCGCGCGGCAGCTGTTCGACGAGGTGATGGCGAACCCGGCGCGCGCGAAGTTCGGTTTCGGCAGCAAGCTTGCGATCGTCAATGTCGATTTCCAGAACGCCTATACCCGGATCGACGAGTTCAAGACCGCCTACGAGACGGATCCGCGTCAAATCGAGCATAGCAATGCGATCTCCCGGCTCGCCCGCGCCAAGGGGATGCCGGTTGTCTGGACGCACGTCGCCTTCATGGAAGATGCGAGCGACGCGGGCATATGGGGCACGCGCACCAACACCCCCGACAGCCTGCAGAACATCAAGGTCGGCAGCCGTCGCCACGCCCTGGACGAGCGTTGCGAGATCGATGCCGGCCGGGACGCGATCTACACCAAGCGCATGCCCTCGGCGTTCTTCGAAACGCCGCTGCAAAGCCTGCTGGTCTGGCACAGGGTCGACACGGTCGTGGTAACCGGCGGTTCCACCTCGGGCTGCGTGCGCGCTACCGCGGTCGACAGCCTGAGCCGCGGCTATCGCACGATCGTCCCGATCGAGACCTGCGCCGACAAGCATGAAAGCTATCACTTCGCCAACCTGACCGACCTTCAGCTCAAATATGCCGATGTCGAGCCGGTGCAGACGGTGATCGACTGGCTAGAGGCGCAGCCCGATGCGTGAGGGCGAGAAGGATCCCGGCCTCTACGACTTCCGCCCCTATCGCGGCCGGCCCGGGCTTGCCTGGCCGGACGGGAAGTCGGTCGCGGTCTGGGTCTCGCCCAATATCGAATTCTACGAACTCGATCCCCCCGCCAACCCGAACCGCAAGAGCTGGGCGAAGCCGCACCCGGACGTCGTCGGCTATGGGCACCGCGACTATGGCAACCGCGTGGGCCACTGGCGCCTCGCCGAGGCGATGACGCGGCACGGCTTTCCCGGATCCGTCAGCCTGTCGGTCGCGATGTGCCAGCATCATCCCGAGATCGTCGCGGACGCCAATGCGCGCGGCTGGGAGTTCTTCAGCCACGGCATCTACAACACCCGGTACAGCTATGGGATGGACGAGCAGCAGGAGCGCGCGATCATCGAGGATTCGATCCGCACCGTGCGCGAGGCGACGGGGCAGGCGATCAAGGGGTGGCTCGCCCCCGCGCTGACCCACACGCCGCGTACGCTCGACCTGATTGCCGAATATGGACTGAGCTATACCTGCGACCTCTATCATGACGACCAGCCGGGCGAAGTCCATGTCGCCAGGGGCAGGCTGATCTCGATGCCGTACAGCCTCGAGGTCAACGATCATTACGGCTTCTTCGTCTACAACATGTCGCCGCGCGATTATGCCGACACGCTGATCCGTCAGTATGAGCGGCTGGCGGACGAGGGCGAACGGACAGGTTCCGGCACCGTCATGTGCATCCCGCTGCACGCCTATCTGATCGGCCAGCCGCATCGCATCGGCGCGTTCGAGGATGTGCTGCGCCACATCGCGGCAGACGGCCGGGCTTGGATCACACGCAGCGGGGACATTGCCGATCATTATATGGCGCAGGTGGCGGCATGAGCCTGGATCCCGCCTATCTCGACTATCCGCGCCGTCGCCACGGCATGGATCACGACCATTATCCGTGGTCGAACCTGTTCGAACGCCCCCCGATTGCCTGGCCATCGGGCGTATCGGTTGCGGTTGCGGTCGTCGTCAGCCTGGAATGGTTTCCGATCCTGCCCAATGATGCGCCGTTCCGTGCTCCGGGGCATATGGCCACCCCCTATCCCGATTATCGCCACTATACCTCGCGCGACTATGGCACGCGGGTCGGCTTCTATCGCCTGCTCGATGCGTTCGAGCGGGTCGGTGCCCGGGTATCGGTTGCGACCAACGCGGCGATCGCCGAGCGCTATCCCTCGATCATCGCCGACATCAGGGCCGCCGGGCATGAGATCGTCGCCCATTCGACCGACATGAACGGCACCATCGCCTCCGGCCTGGCCGAAGATGAAGAGCGCGCCCTGATCGCCCGGTCGCTCGACACGCTGGAGCAGGTCTCTGGCCGGCGACCGGACGGATGGATGTCGATCGCTCGGTCGCAATCGTTCAACACGCCCCGACTGCTTGCCGAAGCCGGCCTGCGCTACATGGCCGACTGGGTGAACGACGAACTCCCTTATCGCTTCGATACCGAAGCCGGTCCGATCGTCAGCGTCCCGGTCAATCACGAGCTCTCGGACCGGCAGATCATTATCGTCCAGCAACAGTCCGCCGATTCCTACGTCCAGCAAATGCAGGATGCGCACACGCTGCTGACAAATGAGGCCTGTCGATATGGCGGGCGGTTGCTGCCGCTGCACGTCACCCCCTACGTCATGGGTCTCCCCTACCGGATCGACGCCTTTGAGAGGCTGTTGAGCTGGTTCGACGGCAATCGCGACACCGAGTTTCACACGCTCGGGCAAGTCGCCGAATCGGTCGCCCGCACATCGGAATGAGGCCACCGCTGCCCATCCGACGGGCATTGTCCGCGGGGACTTGCATCAATTTTCGGCATCGCAACCGCCTCGACGATATAATGGGAAAAAAATACGCCGAATGATGGAACGAATGCGCATTTTGCGCGTGCGTAGCCGACATAAAAGAGTCATCCTGCGGTCATGGAAAAAGGTGTTCCGATCCGCTCGCTCGCCCGGGGAATTGCCGTCCTTCAGGCAGTCAACCGTGGTGGTTCTCTCTCCATGATGGAGATCGCCCGCGCTTCCAGCGTTCCCTATCCGACCGCATGTCGCATCGTGCAGACGCTGCTATTCGAAGGGTTGATTGAACAGGAGCCCGTACGCAAACGCTATCGGCCGACCGGGCTGGTGCAAACGCTGGCGCATGGCTTTCAGGGACATGCGGGTATCGTCCAGACCGCGCGACCCCATATCGTCGAACTGACTCGACGCGTGATGTGGCCGATCTCGCTGTCGACCCATGTCGGCTCGAACATGGTGATCCGCGATTCCACCCACTCGCTGACGACCCTGACCTTCAACGATTACTATCCCGGCTACTCTCTGCCGATCCTCGAATGCGCCTCGGGCCTCGTCTACCTCGCTCACATGCCGGAGGATGAACGCGCCGGTATCCTCGCCTCGCTCAAGCGTCTGCCGGATCGGATTCCGGTCCATACGATGCGCATGATCGAGGAGGAATCGCTGCTCGAGGACATCCGGCGCCAGGGCTATGCGACGCGCGGCAACAACCATTTCACGCGCAACCCCGGCAAGACCTCGTCGATCGCAGTGCCGATCTTCGAACATGGCCGTGTCGCCGGCGCGCTGACGCTCGCCTTCTTCTCGTCGGCGATCCGCATGACCGACGCGGTCGCACAGTTCGTCGAGCCGCTGCGCGAAACCGGCTTCATGATCACCACGGAGCTCGCGCCGAATATCGCCGCAGCCGAATAGCCACCTGTTGACCACTCGGCCGGCGCGGGCGTGACCCTGAGCGGCGTCGCGGCAATTCTGGCCGCGTATGCTCGTTCCGGGAGAACATGTTCGTGGACTATAAGTATAGCGCCCTGCCCGATCGCCAGCCGCTCAAATGGCCGAACGGCGCTCGCGTCGCGCTCATTCTCACCTTCAATCTCGAAACCTGGGATCTCACCAAGGAGACGAGCAAGCCCTATTATGCGGGCGGCCCGGCGATCCTGCCCGACATCCTCCCGGGGGACACGCCCGATTTCCCCAACTTCACCTGGCGCGAATATGGCCAGCGTGTCGGTATCTGGCGGCTGATCGAGCTTCTCGACAAACTGGGCGTGAAGGCCAGCTGCACCACCAACGCGGTCACCTTCGACCGGCGCAAGGCGATGACCGACGCGGTGCTCGAACGTGGCTGGGAATTGCTCGCCCATAACTGGGAACAGGGTGAACTGCTTACCGATTTCGCCAAGGACCCCGCGAAAGAGCGGGAGATCGTGCTGCGGACGCTCGACCAGTATGAGAAGTTCGTCGGTCGCAAGGCAAAGGGCTGGCTGAGCTCGTCGCTGCGCGGCACGCTCCAGACCGCCGACATTCTCGCCGAATATGGCTGCACCTTCTACTGCGACATCATGAACGACGATCAGCCCTATCTGCTGAAGACGCCGCACGGCCCGATCGTCTCGACGCCCTATTCGAACGAGATCAACGACTTCACCTTCATCACGCGCAAGAACTTCACCACCGATCAGTTCGCCCAGGCGCTGATCGAGGAGCTGGACGTGCTGCACGAGGAAGGCGCGACGTCGGGCCGCATCATGAATGTCGGCCTTCATCCGCACGTGTCGGGCCGGGCGCACCGCATCCGGGCGATCCGCGAGTTCATCGAACATGCCAAGTCGCTGCCCGGCGTGTGGTGGGCGACGCGCGAGGAGATTGCCGACTGGTATCTCCAGAATCATGAAAGCCACATTCCCGGTCAGCTGGACTGATCGCGATGACCGACGAAAAGAACCTCGACGGCGATTATGCCGCCGCCGGTTTCGGCGGCAAGCTGACCCCGGGCGAGCGGCCAGCGCTGCTGATCATCGATCTGGTGATGGCGTATCTCGACCCGCAATCGCACCTCTATGCCGGGGTCGAGACCGAGCTGGCCGCCAATGAGCGGCTGGCGGTGGCGGCGCGCAAGGCAGGCATCCCGGTGATCTTCACCAACATCGAATACCGGGCCGACGGGTTTGACGGCGGGATGTTCTATCGCAAGGTGCCGGCGCTCCGCGCATTTGCTCCAGGCTCGCCGCTCGGCGCGTTTCCGCCCAGCCTCCAGCCGCTCGAGAGTGATCTGGTCCTGGGAAAGAAGTTCCCGTCGGCATTCTTCGGAACGCCGCTCGCCGCGATCCTGACCGCCGCGCGTATCGATACGCTGTTCATCACCGGCTATTCGACCTCGGGCTGCGTCCGCGCCACCGCACTGGATGCGCTATGCCACGGTTTCCTGCCGTTCGTGGTGCGTGAGGCATGCGGCGACCGCGATCCGCGCGTCCAGGACGCCAACCTGTTCGATATCCAGGCAAAGGTTGCCGAGGTGATCGGCGAGGCCGAAGCGATGGCGGCGATCGCGAAGGCCGGCTGATCCATCGATACTGATCGGCGCATGTCGGACCACAGTCATGGCCCGACATGCGCCAACCCGTCACTCCTTCGCGTCAGAACTCGGCCATCAGCCGACCGAAACCCTCCTTGCGGTCGGTTATGCCGTTCTGGCGCAGCGCGTTCCAATAGGTCGCGGCGTTGATCGCGATCACCGGCTTTTGCAGGAACGTCTCGGCCGCCGCTGCCAGCCGCACCATCGACAAATTCGTGCCCACCTGGACGATCGCGTCGACGTCATCGCCATCCAGATCGAGGATCGTCTCGCGCAGCTTCGCCGGCGTCACTCGGGCGATGTGCAGCCAGCTCTGACAGCGCAGCGGCGTATCGCGCACGACCTCGATCCCGTGATCGCTCATGAAGTTGCGGACCTGTTCGTTGGCCACCGGGAAATAGGGGGACAGCACTGCTATCCGCCTGATCCCGCCATAGGCCTTGAACGCCTCGATCAGCGAGGCCGACCCGGTGCACAGCCTGGTGCCGGCGACGTCCTCCACCGCACGGGTCCATTTCGCCGAGCCTTCGGCCCCGCCATAGAAGGTCACCGCGGACATGCCGAGGACCAGATAATCCGGCTCGCACGTCATCACCGCGCGCACCGCGTCGTGCGTGGCCGCGTCGATCGCATCGGTTCCGCGAATGAAGTCCGCGTCCGACAGCGCCGTCGGGTTCTGCACGATGATGCGGCTATAGTGATTGGTGACACCCGGTACGCGCAGGTCGTCGAAATCGGGCTGAACCACGGTGTTGGTCGAGGGGCCGAGCACCCCGAAGACTTTGCGCCAGCCCAGTATGTCCGTCATTCCTGTCCTCCCGCCCGATGCTGGCGATCAGGCGATCGCCGCCGCGTCCCGCACGCTCGTGATCATCGATTGGCGCAGCAGATAGGTGCGCCGCGCGTCATCATTCTCGGTCAGCGCGCGCATCTGGTCGCGGGTCATGCGATAGGCCTCGCTTTGTCCCGCACGCATCAGTTCCATGTTCTGGATCGTCTGATGCTGGGTGAAGTTGTGCGTCACCGTGCGACGCTGGCGGTCATATCGCGCCAGCGCCTCCCCATCGCCGTTCCCATTGATCACCGGAACAAGCTTCTCGACCAGATTGAACGCGTCATGGATGCCGCTGTTCATGCCGAACCCGCCCAGCGGATTGTTGAGGTGCGCGGCATCGCCGGCGAGGAAGACGCGACCGTGCACGAAGCTTTTGGCGACGCGCTGATGCACGCGGTAGATCGTGCGGTGGAACGTCCGCACGTCATGGCCATGTCCGATCAGTCGCTCGAAGATCGCATTCTTGTTCGCGTCCGATATCAGCACGCCATTGTCACTCTGATCGAATGTCGGGACGAGCACCCGCCAGAGCTTGGGTACCTTCAGCAGCACCAGCCACTCGTCCGGATCTGCGACATAGTTGACATAGGCGAGGTCGGGGATCGTCTCCTCGAGCGGCTCGTCGGTGCTGAGCGTGAGGAACTTCTCCGGATAGGTGAAGCCGTCGAACTCCGCCCTCAGCCATTTGCGCACGATCGACGATGCCCCGTCGGCGGCGATCATGTAATCCGCGCGCACATGGCGGATCTCCATCGGCGTTTCCAGCGCAATGCTGACGCCCGTCTCATCCTGCTCGAAATGGACGACGCGGTGGTTGAACAGGACCTCGGCGTTCGGGGTCTCCTCAAGCCGCTCCGCCAGCATGCGCGACAGATGATATTGCTCGCACTGGATGCGATAGGGGTGACGGGTCGCGTCGGCGATCTCGCTCAGGTCGAACGCCAGCACCTCGCCGGAACGACGATCGCGCCAGTGGTAGACCGGGGCTTTCAGTCCACGCTCGATCAGCCGCGGCGTGATCTCCAGCGACTCCAGCATCTCCAGCGTCGGCGGGTGAAAGGTCGATGCGCGCATGTCGGCGGCACAATCGGCGCCCTGCTCCGTCAACATCACGTCGATGCCCTGACGTGCCAACAGCATTGCCGCGACACAACCGACAGGCCCCGCGCCGACCACGACCACTTGAACGCGACTGCGCTCGCCCATCCTGAGTACGCCCCCAAACCGATGAAGAACTGGGGTAATGGATAGGCAGTCGCACGCTTCTCCCGCGACCATGTCCGCCGGAATATCCGCGCAATGGAGAGTTACGGGACCTTGCAGTTAGCGGAACTGAGCACTCGGCCCCATCGTGCCCATAACGATTTCCATGACCATCGGAATCGGACGGTTCGCCCAGTCCTGGCCCTTTCCGGGCCTGAGGCATCCGCGCTCACAGCCGCGTCACGCCAGGCGCAGGCCAACGATATCAAGCTCTGACTGAGGTTTTTGGGGGCGGCGCCATTTGTGCAGTCGGCACGCCGCTTTCGGCGCGCAACTTTGCGTCATCGCGAGTTGCAGCCAAGGAAAGGTGGCGGCCCATCTGGTGTCAGCAGGGTTCCGCATCCTGCCGCCTGGTCACGATCGAATATCCTGCGGGCGTGACGAGAAGAGGTCGCTCGTCGCAAGAATAGTTCGGCTCAGCCGCTCCGAAACTATATTCATCTTCGCGCAAGTGGGAGTCACCTATCTTTGAGAACAGCGATAGGAGAGGTCATGATGCGACGAGCAACTCTGATCATCGGATGCGCGCTGCTGGCGGCGTGCGGGTCGACACAATCCTCCAATAATGTCGCCGCACTCGATCCGGAACGGAAAGCGCTGGCCCGGCAGGCCAATAATCCCGACTTCAGTGCGGTGGATTCCCTGGCGAACACGCCGACCACAATGCCCGTGCCCCAGGAGTCGCAGTCACGGTCCAAGACAAACGCCCCGGACACCTACCCCGTGGTCACGGACCCAGTCGAAGCGATGCGTGCCGCGATTGCCGTTTCCGCGTCGGGGGACGGAGACGGGCTGACGACGCTGCCGCTCGCTCCCGACTTGCTTGTGGCATATCGCCGTAACCAGAGCCGCGACGATGTCGGCAATTATGATCATGATTTCCTGACCGGCATGCAGGAAGCCACGTCGCTGCGCATTGCGTCGATCACCTCGAAACCGACCACCGCAGGCATGGAGGTCAGCGTCCGGACGATCTCGTCCGCAGGACCACGCGACATGGTGGCCATCTGGTCTCCCCGAGGAGATGGAAGCTGGCAACTTGAAGACATCCGCGCCGAGGGCACGACATTGTTGGCGCTGCTCGCCAGCGGCGACGAGTGAGTTCTTGAACAGGAAAAACCCATGAGGACCATTTCATTGCTCGCTTCGGCGACGTTTCTAGCGCTCTCGACGGCTGCCGCCGCCCAAGAATGGACGCCCGCCCAGGAGCGTCGACTCAGCAGCACCTATTACGAATGCACCAAGGCTGCGGCAGGACTCGTGCCGGATACGCTCGAGTGCGTCATGGCCGAGCACGACAGGCAGGATGCCAGGCTCAATCAGGCCTATCGAATGGTGATGACCAGCCTGACCCCTCCGCGCCGCACCACGCTTCGCGCCAGCCAGCGGAACTGGATCAAAACCCGCGACCAAGCCTGTCAGCATGCCTATGACGCGGCAGGTGGAGGCCAGGCGTCGGATCTGGAGCGTCAGTCCTGTCTGCTGCATCGAACCATCGATCGAACGATGTGGCTCGAACATTATCGGTGATGACGATGGTGCGCTTACAGGACTCACAACTCAGCAATAACTAATTGCAATTAATACATTTTGTTTCCATTGGGCAATTCGTGGCCCCTATATGGCCCCACCCCTAATTCGGTCCGAAAGCCGGACTCGAATCCGGGACAATATGAGCATTCTCGAAACGATTCAGTGCCGACGGAATCGTCTAGCACTGATACCCGGCGGAAACAGAGGAAGACGCCCCCCTCGGCTGCGGACCGCGGCGCCGTTGGCTCCATTCCGGGCACACCTTCGCCCGGTAAGGTGTACTGTACCGCGTCTGGGCGCTAGGATCGAGATCATGAGGACCAGCCTCGATCACCTGCCGGCAGCCAAACAGCGCGAACTCGAGCGCGTTGTGCAGATCCTCTTCGAAGAGTTTGGCGACAGGGTCGCGAACGCCACCGTCGACTGGAAGCGCCACGCCCGCATCCTCAAGATAATCCTATATGGAAGCTACGCGCGCGGCGGCTGGGTCGATGAGCCGCACACTGCCAAGGGGTATCAGTCCGACTTCGATCTGCTGGTCGTCGTCAACGACGAGCGGCTGACTGACCCGGTCGAGTTTTGGGCCACTGCCGAGGAGCGCCTCGACCGCGAATTGGCGATCACCAGAACGCTGCGCACGCCGGTCAACTTCATCGTCCACACGCTCCGCGAGGTGAACGATGGGCTCGCGCATGGGCGCTATTTCTTCATGGACGTCGCACGGGACGGGATTGCGCTCTATCAGAGCGAGGATACCAAGTTCCACGAGCCTAAGCCGAAGACGCCCGCGCAGGCGCTGGCGATGGCCCGGGAGTATTTCGAACAATGGTTTCCGAGCGCAGGCGAGTTTTTCGACGACTTTCGTTCTAATCTAGACCGGGGCCGCAAGAGCAAAGCTGCGTTCGAATTGCATCAAGCGACTGAGCGTCTCTACCACTGCGTACTGCTGGTCTGCACCTTCTATACGCCGCATGTCCACAATCTCGGCTTTCTCCGTACTCAGGCCGAACGCATCGATCCTCGCCTCGTCGACGCGTGGCCGCGCGACACCCGAGCTGATCGCGCACGCTTTGAGAAACTCAAGGAAGCTTATGTGAAGGCGCGCTACTCGAAGCACTACCGGATAAGCGAGGAAGAGCTGGCGTGGCTCGGCGAGCGCGTTGAAGCGCTCGGCCGAGCGGTGCAGGTAATCTGCGAAGAGCGCATAGCCACTCTTGAGGACAGCGCGGCAGCTTGAGCGGAGCGATTCGGGGGCGAGTCCTCCGCTGGTGATAGGCTCTACTCGTAATCCGACCGAACTATGCCAGTTCGACCAACTGACTACCGGACACCGCAGTTGCCAGCGGAAATCTATGCCCAGAAGAGCTTGATCGCTGAGCAGTTAAGCGATTGATTTCGCAGAAAAATCATGGACTTGCGAAGTCGCCGAGGGCATTAATAGCACGATCAGGACATGTGGAAAAGGGTGGACGTGAGTGGACGAGGCGAGGGCATGGCCAATTGTCGCGACAATTCTCACTTAAGCGAAGGTGTCTATCTGGTTCGTAGTGAAGTTGGTGATCCCGTGGTTTGCGAGTTTCTCATGATCGAAATTGATTTCCGTCGACCAAGGTACGGGATTGCCGGGACCCAAATTGGACGCGATATGACACATCAGATCTGATGTCGTGGTTGCATCACAAGGGCGTCTATGGCCTTTGAGCCCAAGACAGGCAGGCAAGTGCCTAACTCGGGGGCGGGATGTTCAGCGAACTAGGAAATCTTCATCGAGCGTTGAGCGCCTATATCGAGGCGACCTATCATATCTCAAATCCAAGCCTGGTCGATTTGCGCAGATCGATACTCGATCAGTCGGGCACCATTTCGCAGCGCGCCTATATCGAGAGTACGCCCATTTACCAGGGGGACAAGAAGTTCGCAGATCTCGCCATACCTCAAGAGGCACGTGACTTTCTTACTTACATCGGCACGAAGTCCGGAGGACGGCTGGTGTTCGATCCGCCATATCCTCACCAGGCGGACGCGCTGGAAATTATCGCCGACCCCATTGGCCGCTGCTTGCTGGCCACCACCGGCACAGGCTCGGGCAAGACCGAAACCTTTCTCCTGCCGATCCTGATGAAACTCGCCGATGAGGCCGCGACCCGCCCTCAGCAGTTCGAGCAGCGCGCCGTTCGATCGATCATCCTGTATCCGATGAATGCGCTGGTGAACGACCAGTTGGGCCGCCTGCGCCGACTGCTTGGCGCTCCGTCGGTGTGCGATTGGTTCACCGAGCATGCGGGTCGCCCTGCCAAGTTTGCGCGCTACACCGGACGGTCACTTTATCCCGGACAGCGCACCGAGGATCGAAACAAGCGCCGCTTGAAGAGCCTGAATTTTTACCGCGACCTCGAACGATCCGCGCAAACCGATGAAGGCGTCGCAGCTCAGATCGACCAGTTGCGATCGCTTGGCCGATGGCCCGCCAAGCCGAGTGATATCGACGGCGAAAACGGCATGACCAAATGGCTCGGCAGCGGGAAGCGCTGGCTTGGACCCGACCAGAAGTTTCAGAGAGCGATCGAGCGGCGCGAAGATCCCGAACTGCTGCTCCGCCACGAGGTGCAGGATCAGCCGCCCGACCTGCTCATCACCAACTATTCGATGCTCGAATATATGCTCCTGCGGCCGATCGAGCGATCGATTTTCGAACGGACGCGGGCGTTCTTCGAGGCGAATCCCGACGAGCGGCTGCTGTTCGTCCTCGACGAAGCCCATCTCTATCGTGGCGCCAGCGGGACAGAAGTCGCGCTGCTGATCCGTCGGCTGCGCAATCGTCTCGGCCTCACGCCGGACAGGATGCAGGTCATCGCGACTAGCGCGTCGTTTTCGGACGGCGAGGCAGCGCAGCGTTTCATCGGCGGACTTGTCGGGCGTGAAGTCGACATGATCGAAGTTTTGCGCGGGAAAAAGCACGCGCGCCTCCCGTCAGCATCGGGCGACCTGCCGCTTGCCAAGGCGCTCGCTGCCTGCCGCACCGAACAGTTGAAAGACGTCGACTCTTCTCAGCGGATCGACGCGTTGACGCCATTGCTTACATTCCGCGGCGGCGCGCTGACCTCGCAGCGATTTGTCGTGGCGTCAGCGATCGCGAAAACGGTCGAGGTTACGATCTCCGGTGTCGATGCGGCGCTGAAGCCGGTGAGCGAGACTCTGACGGTTAAGCCACATGGCTCCGTCGAGACCAGCAAGGCTTATCTCGCTTTGACCGAGGTGAACGGCCCCGATGGCGTCAGTGTCGGTCGGGCCGCTAAACTGCCTGACATCACGATCGCCGATGGGCAGGCGCTCGTAGTTCGCGATGGGTTGCAGCGTGCTATCTATGCCGCGCTCGAGTCGCTGCCGGTGATCGGCCGTCTTGTCAATCTGACGGGCGGTGCAATGACCAATAGCGACGCGATGACGCTGGAGCCAAAGGCGCCGATCGCCCTGGACGCCATCGGTGCGCTGCTGTTCGAAGGGGACATCGAGCCGGGCGTTCGGGTAGCCGCGACCGATGCGCTGCTTGAACTCGCTTCCTATGCGAAGGCTGAACCGGATGGGCAGCCACTGCTCGCTGCTCGCGTCCATGCGCTTTTCAGAGGACTTCCAGGCCTATGGGGCTGTGCCGACGAGAATTGCGCTCTTGTCCCGCCCGGCTTGACGCCGGCGCCAACGGGAATGCTCTACTCGCAATCAACTCGAGAGTGTGGGTGCCGATCACGGGTGTTCGAAGTGCATACATGCCGCGACTGTGGCGTCTCCTATTTCAATGCCTTCGCGCTTAATCCCAGCCAGCCGGACTTTCTCTGGGCAGAAGATATCGGCGACATCGATGATGTGGATGGCGTGGTTCGTCCGGTTCAGATCCTGCTGGAAGATCCCGGCTTCGACGCCGACAAATATTGCACCACGAGCTACCTCGATCCACTAACCGGTCGGGTGGGTTCAAAATCGCCTGAAGCGAGGGAAATCTGGCTGCCGCGTCCTTCTAAGGACATCGAGCCGGGTCATTTCGAGAAATGCCCGCACTGCGAGGCAAATGGTTCACAGATCATGGACCATCAGACCAAGGGCGATGAGCCCTTCCAAGAACTAATCAGTGTCCAATTGCTCGATCAGCCAGCGCGGGTCGAGGCGACATCACCGCTTAAGGGGCGCAAGTCGCTGATCTTCTCCGATGGTCGGCAGGCAGCCTCGCGGCTTTCCGGAAAGCTTAAGAATTTCTCCTTGCAGGACAGCATACGCCCACTACTGCTCGCCGGATTCAGAATGCTTGAAGAGCGGTTCAAGGTGCCAGTCCCGCTAGGATACGCCTATCCCGCAATTCTTTACGCCTGCGCAAAGTTCGACGTGAATTTTCGCCTACCGGGCACCGAACATGAAGAGTTCGCGCGTGATCTACGCAAACTGCACGGCTTTATCAGGGACGACGGTGACTATAATGAATTCCGTGATCTCGCGGACACGTTGAACAAGACGCATGTGAAATCCGTCCGAGCACCGCTCGCTCGTGTACTCGCCAATCGCCATACTGGCTTGCAGCCGCTGGCACTAGCGGCGCCCGAGGCCGTGCTTACCGACAATCAGATCAAGCGCCTCAACGCACTGTCGGTGCCGCCAGCCGGGACCGGAACCGACGACGAGAAGCGTCGCGCCTTGCTCGATCTGTGGCTCAGCCTGTCGTTATCGGCGGGTTCGGTTCTGGTGGAGGGCACACCCAGCGAATGGATCGATTCAAAGGAAGGCCCGTCACTTAAGCGTAGCAGCGGGCGTCACACCTCAGTCCTCGAGAAACTGCTTACCGGTAAATGGCATCGCGCCCAGTTCGGCGCAAACGCTAAGCCGGACGCCAGTTGGATCGATTTTCTCACCACCACGTTCGCGCAAAACCACAACGCTCAAGGCTTCTTCGTCAACGCCGCCAAGGTCCGGTTGCGCCCGGAAGCCGAGGTAGACTGGCGGCGGTGCGGGCATTGCACGCTAGCCCAGCCTGCCAACACGTTGATGGGCAAAACCTGCGTCAAATGCGGTAAGGAAACCGAAGCCCTTGATCCGCGACAAGATACAGTCTTCCGCACGCGCAAATATCTATACCGAAAGCTGGTGGAGCGGCTCGAAGCCGAAGGCGATCAAGGCTATGTGCCCTATCCCTTCGTCGCGGAGGAGCACACCGCTCAGCTCAATGATGCGGGCCAGGATCAGGCATTCTCGCGCGCCGAATGGTATGAACTGCGCTTTCAGGACCTCGACGTCCCGGGACCGCGCGGCGAGCGCGCAGGTGCTGTTGACGTGCTCAGTTGCACCACGACGATGGAAGTTGGCATTGATATCGGCAGTCTGACCGCGGTCGCACTGCGGAATGTGCCACCGGGCCGCGCGAATTATCAGCAGCGCGCGGGTCGCGCTGGGCGTCGTGGATCATCGCTATCGACAGTCCTAACTTTCGCCGGTTCAGACAGCCACGACCAGCGCTTCTTCGCCGACCCCCAGGCGATGGTCGGCGGCCCGGTGCCCGATCCGGTCCTCAATTTGGACAATCGCGAGATCGTCCAGCGGCACGCCTTTGCGTTGATCCTATCGCTTTTCCAGCAGGAGAGGATCGAGACGCCCCCGATCGATGGAGATGCTCAGGCTTCAAACATCTTTGAGTCGCTGGGCAAGCTGACGGATTTTCGCGATCCTAATGTCGATGGCTTCACTTACGCGGGTCTGAAGGCCTGGCTGATCACCAATGCCGGCGCGATCGACGCTGCGTTGCGTGATGTCATCCCGAGCGCCGCTGTCGAAGGCGATGCCAGCAACTTCTTCGCAGCAATGCCCGGAAAACTACTTGCTGCACTTGAGGCGGTCGGCGCTGGAACGGGCGAAGTGGAGTTGACTGCAACCGATCCGGTGATTGTCGCTGAGGAGGGACCGGCGTTCGACTTTGGAATTGAAGAATTTGGCGGCGACGCCGATATGTTCGACACGCCCGCCGAAGATACACTCGCCGAAGGGGCCCACGAGAGTGGCGAGATAAACCCCGAAGCGCCACTCAAGCCGCAGAATTTGCTCGATCGCCTGTTCACCAAAGCGGTCCTGCCTCGCTATGCCTTCCCGACCGACGTCGTCTCCTTCACGGTGTTCGACCCGTCGAGCACGCCCTATCGTGCTGAGATCGCCTATTCTCCCCAGGCAGGCCTGACGCAGGCGCTCAGCCAATATGCGCCCGGACGCGAAGTCTGGGTCGACGGTCGCAAGTTCCGCTCCATGGCAATCTATTCCGGATTCCATAAGGATCGCATCAATGCCTACCGCGCCCAGCGCCTGTACTTCGAGTGCGGCAAATGCGGCTATGCCAAGCTTGAGGATGTCGATGACAATCATCGGCGCGGCGACACCGAGGATTGCCCCGCGTGTAAGAAGAAGGCTGGCATGGGGCCGGCGGAGCGCTGGATCGTGCCGGTGGGCTTTGCGCATCCGCACGACGAGGCATTTGAACTTGCAGGCGATGAAACCCCGCTGCCGACCCGCCCGACGCGCGCGAAGCTGAGCGCCCCGCAATTCGACCAGCAGCATGAACTGGGTAGGCTCGAACGCGCCGATGGAAGCGGGTTTGCCGCCTGGGCATCAAAGCAAACGCTGATGGTCACCAACCTCGGCGTTCGCAAGGCGGGAAGTCCCGAGACCGGCTTTCTCTATTGTCCGGCATGCGGACGGACCGAGCCGACCGGTTGGAAGGAAGGAAAGCTCGCGAGCAGCAAGCCGCACCCACGACCTTATCCCGACCATGGCAAGCAGCCGGAATTCTGTGACGGTCGCGGACGGGCGCTCGTGCTCGGCCACGAATTCCTTACCGACATTGCTCTGTTCTCGTTCAAGCTCTCGCCCGAACTGCATGTGCCCGCCGGATCGACCGCCGCTCGCATCGTGCTCACGACGATCGCGGAGGCGCTGAGCATTGCCGCTGCTGCCTTGCTCGATGTCGATGCAGCCGACATCGGAGGTGGTCACCGCGCGGCGCTTAACGAGGGCGGCGCCCGTGGAAGCGAAGTTGAGGTTTTCCTCTATGATACGGCCCCCGGTGGTGCCGGATTCGTGCGCGCAGCTGCGCGCGCGCCCGAGGCTTTGCTCAAGGGCGCACTGGAACTGCTGGAGGGCTGCAAATGCTCGTCGTCCTGCTACGAGTGCCTGCGCTCGCACAAAAACCGCTGGGATCATGCCGATCTTGATCGCTACCTCGGCGCGACCTTCTTGCGGCACATCCTGTACGGCGAGCGCCCATGGGTGCCGGACGTAGTCGAAAAGCGCTTGCTCGACCTGCTCGCGACCGACCTGATCGACAAGGGTGAGACGGTCGAGCGCCCAAGCGACGGGGAACTGCGCTTGCCCGATTTCGGTGGTCGCACGCTCGTCATCAGCCACCCCCTTATGCGGGACAAGCCGGGATCACAGCGTGCTTACAAGCGAGGGCAGCAACCAACCGATCGATATCTTGATCAGCTATTGGTCGATCGCGCGCTGCCTGCGGCAATTCTGCAGGCGCTAGACGCGTCGGCAAGCGCCATCGGTGCAGCGCCGCCGTTCGAATTGGCCGCCACCGGCATTCCGGTTTACCGGTCGCTCGCGGACCTGGCCGGTTCGGGCGCCGATTTGCCGGCGACCAATGAGTTCGCCGATATTCCAGACGCGCCAGAGGGAAGCTTCATCGTCCAACTCGATGTCGAGACGATGGAGAATACGAAGCTCGGCGAGGCGCGACCATTCATCCGCCACACCTGGCATATGTTCACCCGCGCGAGCGCTCCGGGCAAAGCGCCAATGCTCCTTCGCCGGATCGACGGGAAATCCTTTCAGGCCTCCGGCAGCGAAGTCACGTTCGGTATCGTCGGAGAAAGCATGAAGGAAAGCGGGATGGAGCGTTACCGGGTGCGATACGGCTCGCTCCGACCGACAGCGCGGGCCGAACAGGTCAATGTTGATGCGGTCGAACTGCTCGGCGCGTTTCATAAAGCGTTGGGAGCCTGAGCCATGGCGATCATGCATCCCGATGTCGCGCCCGACCAGATCATCCACGGCTCCGAACGTGACGTATATATCGCGCTTCGCGATCAATTGCCCGACAGCTACCGGGTCGTGCACTCACTTCCGTGGTTGCGGCCCGATCGGGACGCTGCTGATGCTCCGCTGCGTGAGGGCGAAGCCGACTTCGTCATTTTCCACCCGGATTACGGGCTGCTTGTTCTCGAAGTGAAGGGCGGCGAAGAGATGTTCGCACGGGGCCAGCAATGGTTCCGCAGACTGCCCAAGCGCGACAAGCCGATCACCAATCCGTTCGATCAGGCGCGCCGCAACATGCACGCGCTGACCAATGCCGTCGAGGAACGTACCGGCGGCAGGCTAAAATCGAACCGCTATGTCTATGGCTATGCAGTCGTATTCCCCCATGGCCGGGCGAGCGGCACGCTGCCGCTCGATGTTGCCGATCAAGTGCTGATCGACGTCGATCGGATGCCCGAACTCGAGCGGATGATCGAGAAGGCGTTCAACGCATTCCCCCAGAAGGTCGGCAAGCTCCAGCGTGCCGAGTTCATCGAGATGCTCGACGTGCTGCTGCCGCGCTTTCAGATCATGCGGCCACTCTCGCCTCAGATCGCGGCGGGCCGCGAGAAGCTTCTCGAATTGACCGACAACCAGTCGCTCGCCTTTCGCGGCCTGTTCGCCAATCCGCAATTGCTCATCGAAGGCGTGGCAGGGTCGGGCAAGACCTTGTTAGCGGCCGAGCGCGCACTAGCGTTTGCGCGGCAGGGCATCCGCTGCCTGTTCGTCTGCTACAACAAAGAACTCGCGCAGTGGATTCGAGAGCAGCTTGCTGCCGACCCCGATCGGGCGGAGACCGCGAAGCTGATCGAAGTCTATCATTTTCACGCCCTAGCCGCCAATCTCGCAAGTGAAGCAGGGCTGCCGTTCGAGATTCCATCGGCCCCGGCAGAGCAGCGTCAATTTTGGGACGAGGAGGCCGCATCCATTCTGGAGGCGGCCAGTGCCAGCCTCTTCGGGATGGAGGAGCCGCGCTACGGCGCCCTCGTCGTGGATGAAGCGCAGGATTTCGCCGAGCTCTGGTGGTACGCGCTGTTCCCGCTTATCGAGAATAGCGACAAAGGGCTGATCTTCGTCTTCATGGATCTTGCCCAGAGCCTGCGCGATCAGTCGACCCCGCCGCCTTTCGCTTTTCCGGCGCGGTTCGTGCTCAACGTCAATTGCCGCAACACCAAGCGCATCGCTCGCATGAGTGCCCAGGTCGTGCCGCTAGAGACGATTTCGCCGGCGGGCGCTCCAACCGGGGTCGATGTCCGTATGCTGCGCGCCGCTGCACCATCCCAGCAAGCGGGACTGGTCGCGAGCGAGCTTAGGCGCCTGCTCGAAACGGAAAAACTGTCGCCGAAGCAGATCGTGCTGATCGGACCCGCCGCGAAAGACCGTGGAAGCCTGAAAGGACTGAATGATGTCGCCGGTGTGCGGATTGTAACATCCGCGGCGGACTGGCGAAACGGCAAGGGCGTGCTCTGCTCGACCGCGCGATCATTCAAGGGGCTCGAGGCCGATGTCGTGATCGCCTATGACCTTGCCGCGCTCAGTCCCAGCTTCACCTCGGCAGACCTATATGTGGCGTGCAGCCGAGCGCGCCATGTGTTGATCCTCATCACGCATGACGAGCGGATTCGCGGGTTGCTTGAACACGCCGAGGCAGTCAGTCGCGCCGATGCTTGAAGCGCTGACGCCCAAGACCCTGCGCGACCGTCTGGGATTCGCGGCTGATGCTGCCGGAGCGCCGGCAATCGGTTCGGTTGCGCAGGCCGCGCGCGCTTGCGTCCATTCATGGCGATCGCCCGCGCGGGCGCGCGTGACCGCGTATCTGCATCGCCAGCTTATAGCAGCCGGCTTTGACGAGGAAGTGGTTCGGTCGCGCGTGGCCGAGGTAATCGACGCCTTGATCGAGGTTGGCGATGTCACGCCGGTGCGGCTGAGCGGCAAGGCAAGTCTCGTTCTGTCGCGGCCGCAATGGATTCGTATCGCCGACGGCGACTTCGCAGTTCTGGGTCAGCAGGACACAGACTCGCAGCCGATCGCCTCGACGCAGGGGTTTGTTCGAAGGGTTGCAGCGACCGACGAGGCGGCAGACCCGATCGATTTTGCCGCATATATGGGCGCGCCCGGATATCGACGCCACCTTGCGCGCCGCACCAGCGGCACGGGCGATGGCACGCTTGCCGAGTTCTGGTCGATACTCAGTTCTGCCGTGCGCCATGATGGTCAGCCGCTTGACGCTGCGCTCATCCGCGCGGTGGTCGATCCCCCCGGTTCTCATGATGGCCGTTTCGGACGTCACAACCAGCCGCAACTCTCCGGGCGCTGGAAGGCAACAGCCCCGGACGGGACGTGGTGCGCGGTGCGGCCCGGCCGTAACCCCAGTGAATGGCATCCCATCCTTGTCCGCGTGGCGGGAGCCGAAGTCACGTCGCTCGATCTGTTCGACTGGGATGAGTGGAACTGGGCGCTGCTCGCACGCGGCGCAGCCAATGGCGCACCCGAGCGCTCGACCTGGGCTTCCGGCACCATTTCATTCGAGCATCCCGTTCCAGCGCAGTTCCTGCGTGGATTGCGGCTGTTGGGCGTGCCCGGCAAATGGGCTTGGACCTGGCAGTTGACCGACGACGCGCACACCGCCTTTGGCCAATGGCGCGACGGCGAACTTTGACGCCTATTCGAGCGTCATCACCATGAACTTATATTCTTCGTAGCGCGGTTCGCCGAGCGCTTCGAGCAATCCATCAAGCCTGTCGAGACGCACATCCCGTGCATGGATCGCCATGTCGCGGGCGTTGCGAATGGCTCGAAAACGGCTGCGCGCGAAACCCTGTTCGCTCGTCTCCATGCCCTGCGCTGTCGCATCGTCGAGCAGCGCCTGCCGTGCCGCGATTATATTCTCAGCTTCCGCTGCGACGAGATAGCGCCGACTTGCAATCCGCTGCCGCAGGTCAGGGCACTCGCCTACCGAGCGCTGATGACGCCGGGCAAATTCCTGAAGCAGCATCTCGGCGCCAGCAGGGCGAGCAGCCTTGATCTCGGGCGCCAGCGGCACGCGCTGGCCGCTCCCAAGGACAATCTTCTCGCCGCGCGCTCCGATATCCCATGGGATGAACAGGGCGTCGGCCTGATCTGGTTCGAGCAGAGTCCAGGCACCGCGTTCCAGCCGCGCGGCCAGCACATCCATTCGGGCGGTGAACAAGCTGCTGAGCCAGCGCCGATCGGCACGCAGCGCCTCTTCCATGTCCTGAATTGCGTCCCAGAACGGCTTCTGCTCCTGTCTGGTCCGCCCCTCCTGTAGCAGTTGAACGATATGGCTGCGATCAAGCTCGGCGAAATGCCGCTCGCCAGGCACCCAGTTCAGGATAGCAACCAGATAATTTCCGCGACCGGCATCATTAGCCAGTCGATGATCCGGCGGGAGCTTCACTTTCATGCAAGTCGGGGCTGCTTTCCCGATTTTCGCCCATTCAGCGACGAGCGCTTCATGGACCGGGTCACCATGATCGAGAAAATTGAGCGGGGTCGCCGGGTTCTCGTCAAGCGCCACGGTCGGCACCGGTGGGGACTCCAGCGTTTGCCGACTATCGAGATAGGCATAGCGCTGACCATCGCGCGGATCGAGACCAGGCAGGGGAAAGCGTGGTTCAATCGGGCCGGTGGCATAGCGCGAGCGGAAATAGTGCAGCAGTCGGAAGCTGCGCGCCGGCTCGTCTGAGTCTTTGGCCTTCCACAGTCGAATTTCGTCAGCGCGGCCTATCAGACGCATCCAGCCGCGTAGACCCGTCTCGATCCGCACGATCGCTCGGCGGGCGGTGGACCGTTCAAGCATCGGACCGATCGCGCCCGTCCGGTCGAACTGCTCGGCCAGCGCGCGTGCCTTTTCGGTGGTCCAGGGCAAGGCGCTCGAAAGCGGAGTCGCGAGTGCGTCGCTATTGTCGTTGGCGATCGTGCGCGCCTCTTGGGACAGTGCCTGCCAGTTGATCGTATGCGGCGTCAGTGCGGCATCAACGATGTGCTGGCTGACGACATTGATCTCATCGCCATCGAGCCGAATGCTGCGTTTGAAGATCGAGAAATCATCGAGAACGGAAACCACCCGCTCATCGACCTGCCCGCGCTGGTATATGGCGTAGATGTCGATCGTGCGCTCGCCTGGCTGATCAGCCAACGCCGCGCTGCCGAGACGGTCGAGGCGGCCGATCCATTGCTCGACCGCAACCGGTGACCACGGCATGCTGAAGAAAATGAGCTTTCGAGCGTGCTGCAGATTGAGGCCGACCTGCGCCACATCTGCAGCGATCAGCAGTTGATCGTCCCCATCGACAAAGCCACCAATGCCATCATCATATTCGTCGAACAGGTCGATCAGGTCCGACGTTGCAGCCGCGTCGCGGTTGCGGTTGACGGCGAGGGATAGTGCTCGCCGCTTACAGCGAGGGCCAATGGTGGGCAGAAACTGCGGTATCATGCGCTCAAGATAGTCGACGGTGGGATTGTCCTCCGCGACGACCAGCACCGCCTCTTCAGGATCGTCGTTCCAGATCTCCACCAGGAGGTCGATCAGCGCTTCGACGCGGCTGTCGCCATTGGCGGCTTCGAGATGCTTGGTCGCAGCGGCCAGAAAGCCTTGGGGATCACGCTGGTCGCGTCCGCGAAGGATGTTGATGCGCTCACGCAATGCCCCCGGCGAGCGCAGCGCGACCTGACCGAGGCGCGCAAGGTCGGTCGAGGCAGCGGTGCGCCCGGCATGGCCGATGAACTGCCAGACCTGATCCTGGCGCGCGACCTCGTCCGAGGTCGGCTCGATCGCGATACGGTGGAGCACGCGCTGCGGCAGGAGATCGGGATAATCGCGGCGATTGGTATGGGTGACCCGGCGCAAAACGCTATGTGTCGCCGCCACCGTTGCGCCTTGTGCGCGCTCGGGCGGCCGCGCCAATCCAAGTGCCTCCCAGGCGTCGGTCGCACCGGTGCCCACCAGTTGGGCGGCTTTGGCTTCGCGGTCGCGCAGCATGGCTTCTGGCGAATCTGATTCCCTTGCCGCCAGTGCCATACGCTCAGGCTCGAGGATGGTCAGCAACTGTCGGAATGCGTCGACATCCTCCAGTTTCGGGGTAGCGGACAGCAGCAGCAATTGCCGGAAGTCGCCGGCGACATCCGCGATGCGCTGACGGGCATTCGCCTGCAGGCGCTGCATCTCATCGACAATGAGCAGGTCGTAAATATTGGGGTCGATCTCGGTGATCGAGCCCAGCTGCTCATAATAGGCCAGCCGGACGTGAGCGCCGCTTTCCTCTTCCTCGGGTGCGCGGTCGAGCGGCGTGAAATGACCCCGGGTCTGGCATTCAATCAGCCATTGGGGTGCGATATTCTCGGGCACGAGGATGAGTGCGCGGTGTCGCGGATTTTGCAGGCGCAACGCATTGAGGATCATCAATGTCTGGACAGTCTTCCCGAGACCAACCTCATCGGCGATCAGGTGGCGGATCTGGCTGTCGGAGAGGATGCGCTGCACGTTCGCGAGTTGATGCGGATACGGCGCTGCGGCGACACCCGTGGCCCCGCCAAGCCCTGCGATTTCGCGCTCGACCCTGCGTCGAACAGCCTGCACGCCAAGGCAGAGATCGATATACGGATCGCTCATTCGGGCGGCCTTCCAGCCCCAGCCCTGAGCGCAGCATAGCGGATGGCGCGTGCCGAGAAGCTGTCGGCGAGCAGACGCTCGGTCGCCGCTTTCCACGACAGGCGCGCAGCGACCGCAGGTTTGGCGAACAACCAATAGGCGGCTTCGACCAGATCGCGGTTCCATGCGCGAGCGTGATGGGTGGGCCGGTTCTTGCCGATCCAGTCGGCGAGTAGATCGACAACGTCATCAGGCAGCATCGTCTCGAAATCGGCTAGGCTGAGGGTGTCGCCAGCTTCGAGCGGCCGAAGCAGGTCGACCAGATCGATCAGGGCGGCTTCACTGGCTGCGGCGCGCAGGGCGCGATCCCAGTTCTCGCTGACCTCGCCTACATCAATATCGTCGTCCGGGCTGAACGAACATGTGTCACCTACGGACTCGATCTCTTCGCAGAGTGCGGCATAGCCATCGTTGAACAGGTCATCGAGCGCGAGCCCAAGGTCTTCATCGATAGGCTCCCGACTGATCTCGAGCCTGATTGGCAGCGAGCGCGCTTCAATCAGGCGGATCAATATCCGGTCGAGCAGCGCGCGTTGCCCGCGTGACAGGCCGACATCGCAATAGCCAATCCCGAGACGCGCGCAGGCCGTCAGGAATGCGCCGACAAAGCTGGTGCCACGACGCTCTGCTAGGGCGGTTTCCTGCGCGGCCCAGGCATCCCCACACAATTGCTCGACCATCCAGCCTTCGAGCTGCCGCACGACCTGCCCGCGGCGATATTGCGTGACCGGATGATCGACACCAGCCGCGGCCCAGCCGATCAGGGCATCGACGACCCCGCGCCCGTCTACAGCGCTCTCGCGAGCGCCCTCGAATTGGCGCAGCAACCGATCGGGCTTTCGCGCGGATTGCGTGTCGCCGGTGCGCCAGATCCGAGGACCCGTGCAGAACCCTCCTGCCTGCAGCGCGCGGCCATGACCGGCTCGCAGCAGCAGGATGTCGTCGCCCGCCAGTGTCCCACCGGTCTCGGCGAGTGCAAGAGGATGTTGCGGATGGGCCGCGAACACCGTCAATTCTCCACTTTCGTCGCTCGCAGTAAGCCGACCGTCGCTTTGCCTGACCCAACCAAATGGGGCGGTCACCTGCTCGAATGCGAATGACGCCGTAATCAGCCCGGTAACAGTCACGCAGATTTCGGCCCGACGGGCATTGAGCAATTGCTCCACCGCGTCGCGATCAAGAAGCCGCTCCCATATCGAGTGATCGCCATCGAGACGGCAGGGCGTGTCGGGGAGAATGTCCCGAACTTGGCTGACCAAGCGGCCATCGCAACGAAGAGCGAGTTCGAGTTCAGCTTCTTGCACCATCGCAGCACTATCGAAGCGCAGCGTAACCTGCCGGTCGGCCAGATCACCGGTCGAACCGCTGCCGGCGTCGATATCGACGCTCAGCAGGCGAGTGTCGTCTTCACCCTCGACGACGTCGAACGCCTGTTCTTCGCCGGCACCGTAGTGAAGACGATACAAACCCGGCACTGTAACAACGAAGCCGGCGAGCAGACGGTTGGTGCCAGCAACCGAGCTTTGCGTTCCATCAGGTGCCAAGAGCTTTGCCATGCACGATCCACCCGCGCTGCTCAGTTCGAACGCGACAAAGCTCCCGGTGCGATATCGGCGTATCGGGCGATGCTGTTCGATTTCGGCATCACCAATCCAGGCGAGTCGGCTGGTCTGACGGGCGGCAAAGCCAAGACTGGCGAGCCACGCATGATTAGCCGTATCGGCGACCTCGAGACGATAGGCCCGCAAGCCCGCGACGCGGCCAAGCGCTTCTGCTTGGGGTGCCGCAACCTGCTCGGCTCCGACGAGAATGATGCAATTGCCGCTGTCAGCGATGCTGGCCGAACTACGCTGCAATGCATCGCCATCGTCGCTGAAGTCGGAAAACAGTAAAGGCGCGGTTGTCGCCACGCGCAGGCTGCCCAGAAAGTCCTTTGCCTCTTGCGTGAGCGGAAGCGAGGCGATGTCTGGAAACAGCGGCGCGTCGGTCGCCGGGAGCGCGTCGATTTGAAGCGGCAGAGCAAAGTCGCTGAAGATATTCCTGCCTGGGACGGGGCGGCCTTCGCCCCACAGATACGCACGCCAGCGCAAGGCATCTAGCGCGCTGCGGGCAGATTCCCGCGTCGATTGCTCCATCTGCGGGATCTTGAGCGCCAGGGTCAGTTGCTGTTCGACCCTGCGCAAGACCAGCGGCGCGAAGCGTGGGCCAATTTCGACCCGACGGCGAGACCGCGCCTTGGGTTGAGCTTCGAGCGCCTTTTGTCGTTTGCGTGCTTCGCGGAGGGCCGTGTTGGCAGTTTCGTCACGGGCAAGGTCGGCGGCGATGCGCGTGAGTGCTGAGGCCGAGATGCCATGTTCGCCTGACGGCTGCAGGAATTGGCGGATGACCGCCGCCGCAGTGTACTGATCTTCCAGCCAGCCGATCAATCGCACGCCGCCAGCAAGTTGAGCTCGGTTGCGCACGGGCGCCAGCAGCGCTGCGTCGCTCCCGCTCAAATCAAGATGCGCGCGGACATCACGCAGTGCGCGCGCAAGGGGCTGATGCAGTTCGATCGGCAGAATTGCATGGAGGACTGGCCAGGCGATGTGGCAGAAGGCCTGGTTCCATGGGCTGTCCGGCGGTTGTGCGAGACCGATTTTCGCAGCCCAGCGGTGGAACAGGGTCGAAAGTGCCGCGCGGTCGCCCAGCGACACATCGACAAGACGTTCGGCGAAGATCGGCCAGAAATCGGTACCGGTGCCGCGATACACGTAGCCGATCTCGGTTGCGGCGATGAGCAGCGGCAAAGGGTGACTGGCCCACCATCCACTTTCGACGCGGTGCCGACCGAGCGCGGACCGAACCGCACCCATCACATGCGCCAAGTCTGCGCCTTCGAATCCATGCTCAAGCAAATATAACGGCGCATCACTGCGCGCCGCGCGCACCTCGGCAAAGTGCGCGGCAAACATCGCGTGTAGTCGCTCGATCTCGGCGTCGCTCTCGATTGCCTCCCCCATCGGCGCCAGAACAACGCCACTGCCCCATTCCCAATATGATGCCTCGAATAATGATGTGCGGAAACGAAAACTTTGCTCATTCACCAAAGTGGTCGAAATTGATGTGCGCGGTTCTCGTCTGTTTGACGTCGCATGTTCGAGACGGCGAAGTTGCTCAATATACCCGAGGATCAGAAGTGGGTGATTAGGAACCGAATGACGGTGCCACCCGGCGAAAAAGTGGACGCAAATGGACAATTAAGTGGCTGAAATTCCAGGATGATCTGGATATAAACTTCACCGGCAAGTTACAGCCGCGTTTAGGGCAAGGCTAAGGCTTTTTGCTGTAAAATATCAGCCAATGGTCGCTCACAGCGCTCACCCCGAATCGATGGGCAGCGAAAACTGACCATGGACATCGGCGTGGAGACTAGCCCGAATGCTTGTTGGCCCTAGGCGCCGTAAAGCTTCGAGGGTTTCGGGCCGCATCACGCGCGCGGCCAACCAGCGCTGACGCCACGCAACTGCGACATCGACGCTGGAGGCTGCTTCAGCGGTGGCGCTACTCAGTCCAAGCAGTGACGATCGTGCGACCGGTACTAATTCGCATCCGTAGAAGATGCGAGGTGTAGCGTGATGCAGGATCGCGTCGCTTTTCAAGCCAAGCGCATCCAAACCCTCGCGAATCTGGCGCAGGCGCGGGCTGGTGCCCTCGCCGAACCGATTGTTGACCCGGCGCGAGTCGTGCCGAGCAAAGGCCATGCTGCGCAGCGCCTGGGCTGTCTCATTGCCGAGATGGATCGTCCCAAAGCCGCCAGTCAGGCTCTTGCCGATCGCACTCCAGCGCAGATCAGCCGGCAGGCCCGGATGATCCTTCTGGCGCAAAACGAGCCGGTTATACTGGCTCGACCCCACACCATAGAGACTGGTGGTGGTGACCAATCGCAGATCGGCCGACCGTATGATGGGGCGCCCGGCCATCTGCGAGGTGATCACGCTAATCTGACCGCCATAGCGCCGGGCATAGGCATTGCGGACGTCCTGTGACGCCAGCAGCAATGCCACCAATTTGCCTGCGAGCAGTTCGTTATACGGATGCACGGCGCCGCAGATGCTGACGTCGGCGACTTCGCTGGAAAGACCGGCCTTGCGGAACTCGGCTAAGACGATGTCGAGCGCGCGCTTCCCGTCACGGGTCTGGAAGAGCCGATCGAGCGCCTGCGCCGGCCAGCGCTTCAAGCGCGTCGCGCGAAAGATCTGCTTGGCAAAAAGCAGCTTCGACAGGCTTTCGGCGCGCTTGCCGACGAACAGCAGGTCTTCCGAGGCCGCGATCCAGTTCGCATCGGGCGTCGCCGATTTGAGCATGCCGCGATGCGGCCGCACCTCATCGCCCTCTTCACGTTGCGCCTCAAAATGGGCTTTGAGTTCGGCCTCGCGGGCGAACTTGGCGCCGGCTGCGCGCTGTTCGAGGCGCATGGCGACCGCTTCGCTCGGCGTCTTTATCTCGGTGGCTGACGCCAGATCATCCCAGCGGACCTCGGCAATCGAGGCATCGACGCGCGCCATCAGTGCTTCGGCGAATTCGACGGCATCCCATTCGCCGGTGGCGATGCGCTGCTGAGCGGATTCACGCAGCCAGCCGATCCATTGGTCGCGCGCAGTCAGGCGCATGACCGGGCTTGCCAGCATGGCGATGCCCATGATTGGGCGGTTTGGGCGCGCCGCATTGCGGATCAGCACCAGCATCTGCCGCCCGGGGATCGAGCGGTATTCATGTGCCCAAGTATGACGGAAATACCGCCAGATATCGTTCAGCGGCAACCCGGTGTCGGCGCAGCGCGCGCTGGCATCGCAGACCTCGACGACGGGATCGACGACCTTAGCGAGGGCTGCTTCGCGTTGATCTTCCGGCAGTTCGTTAACCGCGGCCAGCGCTTTAGCGAGGTCTGCGCCGTCATCGATCAGGTCCAGGATCGAGGTATTGCCATGATCCTTGCGGGCGCGGCGGCGTTCGGTCCGGTCGAGGAAAGCGCGGACCGATGGTTCGGCGAGTTGACGGCGGCGCGCTGACTGCAAGGCATCGCGCACGCGCGCCTTGATGTCGTCGATTGATTCCTCGCCCTTGGCGGCCAGCCCAGGCGGCTGAAAGGTGATCGCGCCGCCCTTTGTCGTGACCTGCCAGCCCTGTTCGGAGAGATCGGCGATCAGGAGCAGCAGCGCACGCAGTTTCAAGCTGTCGCCGTCATCGACGTAGCTGCGCGCGAGGGCGCGCATCGCGTCGGCGTAGCTGGGAACCGGCGGACCGACATAGTCGATCGCCTTGTTCAGCTCATGACGTTCCTCAGGCGCAAGAAATGGCGAAAAAGCACGTATTCGGCCGGGACCAAAGAGTTCGTCGTTCGCGGCCACCCCGCCTCCAGAATTTAGTTGAGCCGCTCGCGCGGCCCCGTCTCTTATTGCATAATGGCAGCGATTTAGCCACCTCGTTTAGTCGTGCCATTGCAGTGGACCCACATCTTCGTCGTCGCTCGCGATCAGGTGTGAGGCCATCATTCCGAGCGCCTGTTCGAGCCGCCGCGACCAGAGTTTGACCTGTCCGAACAGCGCGCCCTGGGCACCGTCGCCAGCATCGAGCAGCACGTCGCCATAACAGAACAGCATGATTTCGAGGGCCGATCGGAACTCCGCTGTGGTCGACGGCGCCTGATACAGATCCTCGTAGAAGCGATGTGCGGTGTTAATGTGGAGGGTGCGCGCGCCCGATTGCCGATCGACCCGGAAGAAGGGCTGGCCGGGCTCAGTCTCGAACTGGAGGCGATAGGGCGAGACCCGGAGCCCGAAATCGTATTGATGCTCGCGATCAAAGCCCCCGAGGCGGGCAATGCCACCCATCGCGCGCTCCGACAGAAGTCGTTCGCCAGGCTTGGGGCTGAAAGCAGCCAGCCGCCGGGCCAGCTTCGCGTCCTTCACCTTTGCGCGCAGTTGCTCGATTGCTTTGGGTAGGCCTGCCTCACGCAGAAGATCCCAGATGAAGGGAGAGACGGTCACCTGTTGCTTCGAGGTGGTGACGCCAAAAGCTTCGTCGAGCGTGGCGGAGAATTCGATCTCGACCTTGATATAACGGTCGTTGTTGATGAAGGTCGTCCAGGGCGTGCGGGTCTGCACGTCGATCAGGCGGCCGTTCCGGCTGAACACAATGCCGTGATAGTCCTTCAAGATCGCGAAGCGCGGATTGGCGTTGAGGCCAACCGCGTCACGTTCCTTGTCCACCGAGCCGAAGCTGGGCGGCAACCAAGCATATCTCAGCGTCATCGCCCCGCGATAGGTGGCGGTTTCGGGATCGCGCACTTCGACTCGGATCGGATTGAGCGCATGAGCGCGATCATTGTCGAGATCGTGGAGATGGAACTCCGGTGTCAGGAACAGCGGGTCGATCGGGTCGACATATTCGTTGTCAACGAACAGCGCGGCCTCGCCGCGCAACTTGTGATAGGTCACTCCGAACTGCCGGCGCAGATTTTCGCGCAGGCCCTGGGTCGTCGCCCATTCGAGCCGGTCGAGCTTGTCGATCAGGATGACCGTGCCGGCATGCCAGCCTGACGGGTGCGCGATCGCGATGTGATCAGCGACAAACGTCGGAAGTTCGATCCGCTCGGCCTCGGGCACGACGATCTCGCCGGTCCGATCGGTATATTCGCCAGCGGCCAACGCATCGAGGTCAAGCGAGACCGCATGCATGTCGCCGTCTGCGACCGCCGAATAGACGGCGAACCGGCGGCCAAGGCTGACCGATGCGCAGGGCAGACCATAGCCATAGCGGCCGAGACCGGTGCGATCATCCTCGCGATGGGTGCCGCCCCACATCACCGCCATGCGGATCATGTCCGGCTCCATGCCGTGACCATTGTCGATCACGGCCAATTGCACGGGCTTCTTGCTGGAGGTGGTGCCATCATAGCCGAACACGATATCGACCCGGTCGGCGAAGGCCTGGAGGGCGTTATCGATGAGTTCGGCGATGGCGTCGCCATTGCTGCGATAGCCGAGATCGCGAATGCCCCGGACAAAAGCTTCCGGCACCATCAGGCCATATTTCGAGCGCTCGCGGCGTGCTTCGGCATAGGCGCGCTGGGCGGAGAGTACCGAACTGATACCCGCCCCCCGCATGGATCGAGACATGTTCATGGCTCAGGCTGCTTTCGCCCAGTTTGCGGCGAATGCCTGGGTATGCCGGTAGAGATCGAACCGGCTCATGCCGACCGCCGCTGCCGCTTTCGCTACCGGCTCATCGTCTAGGTGGATTAACCGAAGCGCCACCGCTACGCCAGGCGGCGCCCGGCGCAAGGCCAATTCGGCGTCGACCCGATCCTCGCACTGCTTGATCGCGTCAGCGGCTGCCGTGCTTTCGAAAGCGTCGAAGTCCAGATAGGCGCCCTTGGGATGGCTGACGGTCGCGCGCTCGATCGCCTCGACATCGGCGAACCGGCCAATATCCTCCGCGGCGATCCGGGGCTGAGGCATGGTCATGCCCGGCCGCCGCGTGCGCTTGCCTGGCGCTGCATAGTAGGCGCGGACGATACGGATCGACGCGAAGATCGCCCGGCGGAACAACGAGAGCCCCGAGCGGGCATCCAGCGCGGCAGGGCCGACCGCCATCAATTCGGCAAAGGCCTGGCCCAAGACCTC
This sequence comes from Sphingomonas sp. BL-S-25, assembly GCF_055521555.1. Classification (NCBI taxonomy): domain Bacteria; kingdom Pseudomonadati; phylum Pseudomonadota; class Alphaproteobacteria; order Sphingomonadales; family Sphingomonadaceae; genus Sphingomonas; species Sphingomonas sp. BL-S-25. Next base: position 2,586,298 of record NZ_CM145486.1, on the reverse strand, counting down.
CTCATGGCGATCCTCTGGAAAATCGGCACAGAACCGGCTGGTGATGGCCCGGCAATAGCGCTTGGCCTGAAGGCCAAGGCGCTGCTGGTGATAGGGACGCTGCATGAGCGCCGCTTCGATAAGATCATTGAGCATGACACCGCGCATGACGGAGTCCTCCTGTTCGCTGCAGTTGCCTTCAAAATCAGCTTGAAGGCCGTTGCAGCGTCCGGGGGACATGACGGCTCATGGCCGCGCCTACACTGGTCTCGAGCTGGATATGCTTAACATTCGACGCACCATCCTACCAATTACCTGGGCGGTTGGCCAGATGGCGGCGCGGGGGCTGATCGCCCCCGCGCCTCACTTCATTCCGCCGCTTCCAATTCCGGCTGATCGGCATCGCCTTCGGGCTCGGCCGGATCTGCGGTCTCCTCGTCGATCGGCGCCATCTTCTGCTGAAGCGAGGTATAGGCGTCGGTCAGGAAGCTGCTCCAGGCGCGTTCGCGCTGGGTCACATACCAATTGGCGGTCTCTTCATGTTCGACCGCCAGTTCGGCACGTGCCAGCGCGATCAAGAGGATATCGAGCGCCTGCTTGGCCTGGCCGCCATGGGGCAGATCGAGCAACGGGCCGTAGAGAGTCTGGAAGAAGGGATGCTGACGGTTGATCAGCACGCCGACCTGCGAGCCGAGCAACCATTCGGGCTTATAGAATGGCCCGCGCGGTTCGTCGTAGAAATCTACGATATAGGGCCGCCGCTTCGCCTCATCCTCCAGCGCCTTGCGGGCCGCCTCGATCGAACTGTCATCGACCTTGGACCGCTCGGCGACCTTCTCCTCCAGTTTCTCGCGGACCTTGGCCTTCAGGCGCTCAGCAACGCGCGGCTTCTGTCCAGCCATGGCATCCGCAGCCGCCGCCGCGGTTTCGGCGGCGGTCGGCTCGGCGCTCTTTTCGGCCTTGGCGATGTCCTGCTTAGCGCGCTCGTCCTTGCGCATCTTGCGCTGGTGCGACTGTTCGCGGCCAAGCTGATCGTCGATATCCTCGCCGGCAAAGAGCCGCCACAGGTCTTCGATCGGCCGAACGGTCTGCTTGTCGTTAGTGATCCCGAACACCTCGTCAAGATCGGGATCGAAGCGGACCTCCACACCCCAGTGATAGGCGTAGGACTGGAGCAGCGGCCAGTCGCCGAGCCCCTTGGACTGATCCTTCACCGACTTGGGGAAGACATCCACGGTCTCGATTTCACGGCCGGCCCGAACGAACGACATGCCGCGCCGCGACTTGCGGATTTCGAAACGGCGATTGGCATCGCTCGACGCCTTCTGTCCCTTGGCCGCGGCTTCGGCGAAACCATAGGGAAAGCGTGCGACGCGGACATAGATCGCGCCGGCGGCTTCGAGGTTGGGGTCGCTGCGGTCCAGTTCGGCAAGGTCGGCGACCTTGGTCAGCGCGGGCGTGCCGGTTTCGGGATCGCGGGCATATTTGACCGCAATGTTGTAGTCCGCGCTCATCTTCGAGCCGCCCTTACTCTCGTCGAGATAGTAACGGGCGTGCGGGGTCAGGAAGAGCGGATCGACCGCGGCGATCTTGGTCTTGTCGACATGGAGTTCGACTTTATCGAGCAGGTAGCGGTAGGTGACGCCGAAATCGTCGAGCAGATGCTCCTTCATCAGCGCCGGGGTACGATAGCTCAACCGATCGGGCTCTATCCAGACGACGACGGTGCCGTGATCGAAGGCTAGGCCCGCCTTGTCGAGATAGCTCTGCACGAAGTCGGGCAGCGCGGCTTCGACCGGCGCTTCGATGGTGTGGAGGCCGTGCTCACGAACGCGGCGGACGTCGAGCGTCGCCTTGGTGATCGCCGGCGCATCGGCGGTCTTGGTGTACACCTCGACCAGCTTGGTCTGGTTGATCGACGCGTTGGGCAGGCCGAAGCCGAACTTGCCGATGAAGGCCGGGTCCTCGAAGTGGGTGCCCGACCCCCAGGAAAGGGCGTAGCGGGCCATCTTGGGCAGCATGCCAGAGCCATTGTCGATGAATGCCATGGCGTGGATGGATTCGGAGCGCTGATGCGCCTTCAACTGCTTGGGGCGCTCGAAGCAGATGTCGATGCGGGTCGCCTTCGCCTCGATCGCGTTATCGACAATCTCGCGGGCAGCCGCCGCAGTGTTGCGATAGCCGCTGCGCCGCTGGGATTCTAGCGCCTGGGCGGCGTTAAACAGCGGGAACGGAAAATCGTCGGGCAGCTTGGCCAGATACTTTTCTTGACGTTCGACCTCGGTCAGGAGCCGATCGTCGGCATTGATATCTACTGTCATCGTGTCCTCCTTTGATCGCGGCACTTGGCCGCCGGTGACATCCCCACTTAGACCAGGCAGACTGCCTGATGTGCGTGGGGCGTGCGAAAAAACTTCGCGCGACCGACTTTATGGCTTGCGGAACGCCGGAAAAATCGCTGCGACGCCGGCGAGCATACCGATAGCGATCATCGCGACCGCAACGCCCGGCGTAAGCTTGCCGGCAAGCCCGGCGGCGGTCATGCCCGGCCCGGCGGTAGCCACGCCGATAAAGAGCATCTTGAGAATCGCGATCACGATCGATCCGCCGAACACAATTTGCAACGGCACGTCCTGCCGTGCGATCTCGTCGGCATCGCCGGCTGCCGACAGGAACAGACGAATGCCGCTCACCCGGCGCATCGCTTCCAGTTCGACGGCAAACACATACCGTTTGATATCATAGCGCGAATCGATGACGCTGCGCTTGGTCGAGGCGAACTGGATGGAATCGTCGTTGCCTTCGACAACCAGCGCCAGTTCCTTCAAGGGCGGCCGAACGCCGGCCGCGTCCTTGTCCTTCTCGAAGAGCCGCAAGCAATAGACCTCGCATTCATAGCGATTGCCGGTCCTGAGCTTGAATGCGCCGCGGTCGATTGCGGACGGACTGGCGAAAGTGCCGAACCAACTCCAGCCATCGACCTTGCTGATCTGCCGAACCGCGAAGAACGCGGTTTCCTCGGTCGCGAACGTCGGCTGTTTGCTCAGTTGCTCCGCGGTCGCCTCGAACGCCTGATAGTCCCACCGCTCGTGGGACCGGGCGTTGAAGGCCGCATCCAGACAATAGAGTTCGTCCGCCGCCTTGGCGGCGCTGGGCAGTCGTGCGCGCTCCTCGGGAGCAATTGCCGCGCGCAGTGCAGTGTCGGTGACGCCGGCGGCATAGGCATCCGCGGCTAGGGTCAGAATATAGGAGGTACCCACGCGCTCAGCGCGGATGACCCGGACGAACCGCACCGGGATCAGTTCATAGGGTGTCGTTGCGGTATCGGGTGCGACGAAGCAGACCAGGCCATAGTCGTCGGCGAGTTGCATGCCTGGCACACGTGAGCACACGTCATCGGCAAGCCAGTTGGCGCTGTAGCGGAACTGCATCTGGCCGCCCTTGGGCAGCGCCAGCATGCGAATAATGTCGTCGGCGTAGCGCGGCCGCGCTGATGAAGAGATGAAGACGATCACGGGCGCCCCCTTAAGCCCTTGCGCCCGGTTTCGCGCGCTATGGATCAGCGCACGAAATTGGGCTGGCCGGGTTTGGACTCCCAGACGAGATGAATCCAGCCCTTGGGTATATAGTGGGACAGGCCCTGACCGTCGAAGATCCGGTGACCGCCGCTGTCGCTGACATTGAGCTTGACGGGGTTCTCGATCTTGACGGTCGCGCCTGATTCAAACTGATACTCGCGCCACGCCTCGCTGGAGATGTCGGAGAAAACCAGATCGCTCTCGTTCTTGAAGTCCAAATTTGCGGCGATGGCCATGCACGTGATCCGATCTCTTTCTGTTCCGACTTATATAGCGCAATGCCCCTTCTTGTGCAGCCTCATTCTAACGCTCTGTGGTCACAGACCCGCTGATGGTTAGAAATCACCGCCATGGGAAAACCGGGTGATCCTTGGAGTTGGAAAAGGGGGGCCGCCCGATAGGACGGGCGGCCCCGGCGATCGGCCATTCAGCGCGACCAAATCAGGGTATGGGCTTTGCCGTCCGGATCCTCGACCAGGTTCGCGTAGATAGGCGCAATGAAGCTAGGATCGTCGAGCGTAAGGCTAAGATAAGCACGCCCATCACCGGAGGTCTTTGCCCAACCGGCACCGATTTCGGCACGACCGACCATAATCCGGTGGGTTGGCGAATTTTCGACAGTATGTGTCGCCTCGGGAACGATCCGGACATTGTTGGTCTGGACCGAAAGGGTGATTATCTCGCCGATGAACGATCCGTCGCCGCTTTTGAGGAAAGTGCCGATTTTATTCATGTGAGCCTCCATTTTTGCTTATGCGAAACCGCCCCATGCGGCCTCGACAGGCGGTCAAGGGCGGTGGCTCGGACGGCGCGCACCGTTAGGCCGAAGCACAGCGGAGGACGGCGACAGCCGAACTTCTTGTCGCGCGAGGAGGCCTGAACAGGCCGGGGAAGAAGATCGGCGCAGCCGTTGCGCGCTCCAGGACGGGCACCGCCATACCGCCGTCGAAACGAGGCCGTGGGGGAGTTACGCTCAGCAATATGGGAATGCGGACTTTCAATCGGCATGCCCGATATAAGACTGTGACGATTTCATTGGCCGAGGGCACTGTGATTGCCTCACGAGATCGTCGGCCCCGATCGCGCGCGACCGAACCGCCAACTGATGCCGTCCGCGCGCATGATCCCGGACGCCGTCTTGCCAATGTTGCGTTCGAGCACGTCGCGCCACGGCACCAAAGTAAAATCCCGCGACCGTTCGACGACCGCGAAGCTCCCGCTTTCAAGATCGACCCTACGCGCGATTCGGCCCTCGATCCGGTCGCCTGTTCGGGCAGTTTCGAACCGCTTGCCAAGCTCGGTGCCGATCCTCTCGCCAGCCTCGTGCAATTCGCGCTGGCGAAGGCTGTCGATTGCACCGTCGCGATACCTGAAAGCCGAACGCTCTCCGTCGCCCAGTTGCTGCTCAATCAGCCACTGCCGCCGCGCCGCCAGAGCCGTCCGAACCTCACGCCCGTAACCAACATCGCGGATGGCGCCATGTCCGCCTTCGGCAAGCTCCCGATCGAGCCAAGTCGGCGCATCTTTGATAGCAAGATCGGAAACCGGGGAGCGTGACATCACCGACAAGGTTACGGGTCGGTCTTTCTGCTGGCGCGCGGCATAAGCTTCCGCCCGGGCGAGATGGTCGTCGGGGATCGTCCAGCCCCCGTCCGCCAAGCGATCCGGACCAGCGCCTGCGCGTCGCATTGCTTCCAGGCGGCGGACATGGCTGGCCGCGAAAGCCTCGCTGGCATTTGGATCGTGGCGTAGGTGCAAGTCGATCGAATAATGCCCTCCGTTGGCGCGCGCGACCGCATCTATGGTGCGATCGGCCTGCGTCGCCTCCACGTGCGACGGCGTGATGTGCACCGTCGCACCTTCCCGTACGGCCGGCACCGCATCGCCCCGGCCGATATCGACGTAGTGGACGCGGCCATCTACGCCATCGACCATCAAATAGTGCCGGTCGCGATGCTCGTCGGAAAATCCCCGCTGGATCACGCGACCCACCAGAGGCTCGCGCAGTTCATTGGACACCACTTGCTCGACGCCTGCACGGTCGAGCCGCCGCACGGTCAGTTCGCGCTGCATGAGCCGGATGACATCGCCGCGCTCGCCCATCCGACGCAGCGTATCCTCCAGGCCGTCGGCGAGCCGGTAGCGGCCACCGCCGACATCCTCGGCCAAGTCCATCGCCTGGAGCTTGCGCAGCCTTCCGGCCGTGACCGATTGCTGGAGCGGATCGTTGTCGGTCGCCGCTACTGTGCGGTCGGCATCCATGCGGCGAAGCAGTCGCCGGTCTATCGCGGTCAATCTTTCTTGGCCGACATCGTGGCGAAGGCGCGCCTCGATCTCGTGATCGGTGCGAGGACCAAGGTCGAGCGTCACCAACTCGGACGCGCGTTCGCGAAGGCCGTGGGCGATGTATTCGCGCGCGATGATCAGATTGTCGCCGCGATCGTCCACCCCGCGCAGGACGATATGGGTGTGCGGTCGCTCGGTGTTGAAGTGGTCAACCGCGACCCAATCGAGCTTGGTGCCTAGGTCCTGTTCGACCTGTGTCATGAGGCGGCGGACATAGGGCTTGAGGTCGCGATATTCGGCCCCGTCCTCGGCCGAGACGATGAAGCGGAACTGGTGCCGGTCGCCAGCCGTCCGCTTGAGGAAATCGTCGCCATCGGCGCGGTCGGTGTCGGGACCGTAAAGCTCTCCTGGCAATCCCTCGCGTGTGACCCCGTCGCGCTGGATGTAGCGCATGTGCGCGCGGGCGACCTGGCCCGCCTTGCCCTGCATGCGGATCAGGCTGGCTTTCACCACCGCCCGCCGCGCGCGCATGCCCGTAAAGCGATCGCGGCTGGAAAGCAGCCGCCCGACGCTCGCGCCGCGACCGATCCGGCTGCCGTCGAAACGCAGCGCCTTCCCGCCGGTTTTGGTGCCGGCAAGCCGCGCAGCGGCGAGGATGCGGCCGCCATATTTCGCGGTGCGCTTGCCGTCTTTGCTCCGGCTTCGGCCCAGCTTCGGCTTGAAGTCGTCATCAGGCATCGAAGTGCTCCGGAGTCTCGCGATTTCGAGGGTAAAATGGCGGATTTCCAACATTTTCTTCGCGACAGTCTCGCAGCTGCGGGCTGCTGTCTCCCGAAAAAACGATGTGCAGACAATCACTTAGGAAGTGTCGCGAGACACCGCCTTTATCTTGTTTCTCCTTCTCCCTTCCTACCCCCCATTCCAAGCGCAAAAAGAAAGCCAGGACACGCCGCCAGTCCGGCAGCGCATCCCGGCTCCTGTCGAGGCGATCCTCACGCATCCGAGAACGCCATTCGCGCCCGCCCAGCGCCTGCAAAACAGCGCTTGCCGAGCATCCCGCGCGCCTCGCCCTCGCCATCGACGAGCATCACGGCGACGAACCAACGGCCACCGATCCGCCCGAGGATTCGCACCCGGTCGAGCTCGACCTGCGTCTCGTCTTCGCCGAAATAGCTGCCGAGCCAGCGCTCCTCGACCCGCGCATCCCAGTGGAAATCGCACTTCTCGGCATCGAGGAAGCGCTGCGCCAACGCGCTCGCGGCAACCCGCCCGAACTCGATCTCGAGCCCGCCGACGAGCGCCGCCATGACCCGGTCGGTCGCGTCCGAGATGGAAATGAATTGTGCCATGATCAGTCTCCGCTTGCGGTCCCCGCCATCGAGGACACCCAGGCTGGAGACGGGCGGCGCGGCGGCGGTCAGGGCCGCCTGCGCATGGCGCAGGCGCCGCGAAGCGGACATGGGGGGAGCCGATTTGCGCAGCAAATCGGGGGGTACCCATGGGCCTTGAGGGCCGCCGCGCCGCCCGTCATGCTCGGACTTCACGACGAGCCCCCTCCCCCGTCTGCCTCTCCACCCTCGGTACCCACCGCTCGCTGCCCCCTCCCCCCTGTCCACCGTCTGCGCCCACCACGCGCTGCCTCCCCCGTCGGGCTGCCGCACCATCGATGCGCACCACTTGCTGGCGCCAACGGCTGCCCAAAACCCCACCCCGCGCGTTCCCGTAGCCCTACCGTACCCGCTCCGGCGCGCGGCTTGCGCGACCGTCCTGCCATCCGCCCGGTCCATCACCGGTCCTCTCGATCAAAGACGAAGAGCGATGCCCGGCCGCTCGCATCGGGCGCTTGGACCCTCGCCGCACGCCCCTCGCGGCGCATCAGGAACAGCGGATCCCGTGCCGCCGGCTCGGGCCCTGAGACCGGTCCAGGCCGGTCCCCGCTGACCCGGCGCAGATAGGCAATCGTCTCGGCCGGAAGCCGCGCCTTGCCCGCCAGCCAGGCGGCGTAGCGCGCCGGCCCGGCATTATAGGCAGCGAACAGCCCCGGATAACCGAAGCGGTCGTGCATGCGGCGCAGATAGCAGGCGCCGGCAACGATATTGTCCGCCGGCAGGTCGGGATCGTCGCCGAGCGACAGTTCGCGGCGCAGCTCCGCCCAGGTCGCGGGCATCAGCTGCATCAGCCCGATCGCGCCCTTGGTGCTGCGGATCGGGCGACCGCGGAGCTCAGTCTGCCCGCCGCTTTCGGCGCGCATCACCCGCTCGATCCAGGCGCGGGGAACAGCGCAGCGCGCAGCCGCCACCTCGATCTCGGGCGACCAGCGCGACACCCCAGCGCCGCCAGGATCGCCGGCCGGCGCCAGGAACCCGGCGAGCAGGACGAGGCTCAGCGGGCCCATATCAGCCTCGCGCGGCCGACGACATCCGACGCCCGGCTGATGCCGAAATAGCGCCCGTCGAATGAGCCCGGCGGCGGCATCAGCAGCAGCATATCGCCCGCGCCGAGCGTCACGCAGCCTTCCCACCAGGGCAATGCCCGGCCGCTGGAATCGCGCCGCAACCGGGTCGCTACCACGACGCCATTCACCCTGACCTGCGTGCCCGAGGCGCAGACCAGGTCGCCATGGGCGGCGGCGACGCGCTTCACCAGCGGGACGTTGGCGGGCAGGTACCGGCGTCGCGCGGCGAGCGATCGCCACGGCTCGGGCAGTCGCGCCACGACCATGTCCCCGCGCCCCACCGCCCCGCCCGGCCACACCCAGTAGAGCCCGGTGGGCGCGCTGCGACTTGCATTCCAGACCAGGCGCGGCGACGGGCGGGCAAGGGTCGGCGCGACGAGCAACAGCAGCGCCCCGCCGCCCAGCAGGCCGAGCCGAAGGCGACGCAGCCCGGCCGCGCGGCGCGCATCGCGCGCCTCGCCCCAGGCCAGCAGCGGCGTGGCGCCCGGCGCCAGACGCCCACTCACGAGCGGATTCCCCGGGCGCTGCGGTCGCGGCTCCAGGCGTCGAGATCGTCGATATGATATTGGACGAACCGGCTGTGCCGGCGGAAGACCGGTCCCTCGCCGCTCACCCGCAGACGCTTCATCAGCCGCGCCGAGAAGCCGAGATAGGCGGCGGCCTGCTCGGTGTTGAGGAAGGGCGAGCCGCGCCTGGCGCGCGTCGCCCGGTCGATCTGGTCGTCGGTCATGGGGGGCATCCTCGATGTGTCGAACGACACCGTGGATGGCGCGCCGGGCATCCGCCCGGGAGTGTCGAAACACGGCCCCTCCGAGTTCGACACCCCCCGCCGGGAAGCGTCCCGCGCCGGGAGGCACGGGACGCCTTGGGCTCAGCGCGACCAGATGAGGTTGTGGGTGCCCTGCTCGCCCTCGACCAGCGTCGCGTAGATCGGCGCGGGCAGCGAGGGGTCGTCGAGCTTGACCGAGACATAGGTCCGGTCCTCGCGCGAGGTCTTGGTCCAGCCGGCGCCGAACTCGACATTCGCCGAGGTCATCACGCGGTAGTCCGGGGCCTTGTCATTGTCCTTGCCGACCGGCCGGATGGTCGTCTTGGCGTTGAGCGTCAGGGTCCGGATGGTGCCGGTGAAGACGCCGTTGTCGTCGCGGGTGAAGCTGCCGATGGTCGCCATGATCATTCTCCTCAGTGGGTCGAAGCCGCGCCAGTGCGGCCTCGATGGCGTCGCGCGGGCAGCACGCGACCGGCCTGCACCCGGCCCGCAGAGCAGGGCCGCAGCGCCAGCGAAGGACGGCCAAAGCCGGCTTTCCTGCCTCGCGAGGAAGGCGACGGGGCAGCGCCCCAAGCCGGGGAGGAAAGTCGGCGACGCCGTTGCGGGCCAAGGGCGCGGGCTGCCAGACGGCCATCGTGGAAGAGGCCGCATGCGGCTTTGGACAGTCGTGGGGAGCAGGTGGTGGCACCCTCTCGCCCAGCCATCCGCGTGCGCCACCCGCCTTCCCCGGCGCGCCCGGCGCATGCGCGCGCCCGCCTTTGCCGAAGGCCGGGAGGGGCGCTTGCATGAAGGTACTGGACCAGGCGCGGGCCTCGGCCGAACGACTGTCGCCCGAGCCGGCGTGCGACGACTGCATCGCCGAATGTCATGGGCCCGGCGTCCGGCAACACGCCAACCACAAGCCCCGCGAGCTCGCCGGACGAGGTGGATTCGAGCGGGCACCGCCCCCCTGCCCGCCATGTGGCGCGACGAATAGGGGGCCCCGCCACGCGGGCCGCTGACCGGCGATTCGATGCGCGCTCCGCGCGCGAACAAGCGGGGCGGCCCCTGCCGCCCCGCATCACTTCAGGCCGCCAGCGCCTCGCCCTCACCCGGCTCCAGCGGACGCGCAGCGCGCGCGGCCGCCACCCTGGCATGCGCCTCGACGCTGCCGATCCCACCGCGTCCGGTATAGGCCGAGGGCGGGAACGCCATCCATCGCGGCACCCAGTTCTCGACCCTCGCCCGACCGTCGGCGCCCGCAAGGGCATCGGTCGCGATCTTCCTCAGCGTCGCAATCTTCTCGCCGGAATTGGCCTCGGCCACCGCCTCGCCAGCGGTCTCGGCGACGATCCGGCCGAGCACTTCCCGGTCGCGCAGGAGCTCGAAGAACGCGGCATCGGGTTGCCACCACTGCGCCATGTCGATGCCGATCTCGGCCCCGACCGCGTCGACCGCCGGGCTTCCCGCGGCGAGCGTCTCGCCCATGAGCAGGGCGATCGCGTCGAGCACCACGCCGTCCGGCCAGCTCAGCAGCTCGAGGAAAAGCGTCACCACCCCGTCCGGGCCGGGTGCGCCGCACAGGGTCGGCGAGTCGCGGTCGAGCGCGAGCACGGAGAGGATCCCGCGGCGATGCTCGTCGAACAGCGTCTCGCCGGGGCACGTCTCGACCGACTCGGCGATGCGGTCGCTGCGTGCCTCCTGTCGCTCGGGCGTGACGCGCCAGAGATGCGACCCGGCAATGGCATGGGCGACCATCAGCCGCAGCGCGACCCGCTGGTGCGACAGCAGGGCGGCACGCACCGCGGCGTGGCGATGGAGGTCGATATAGGCCTGCATCGGCCCGGTCACCTCGGGGCGCCGGGCGGGCGGCGCACCGGCCCCGGCCGCCTCGCCGCGCGCGATCCGGCTCGCTTCCCTGCGGGTCAGATAGCCCTCGTGAAACACGACCTCGCCGCTCGACCGCACGTCGATATAGACGCGCCCGCCCTTGCGCCGCGGCATCTTCTCATGCTCCCAGCCATGGAAGTGGCGCGCCGGCGGCACCACCTCCACCCCGGCCCAGCCGGCATCGAGATAGGCGATGCGCCGCGCCTCGATCGCTTCATCCTGCGCGCGCCAGAAGGCGGCGGCATCGGCGATGTAGCGCTGCTCGTCGAACAGGTCGGCGACCAGCGCCAGCCCGCTCGCCTCGACGTCGAACAGGGCATGGTCGGCGCGGATCGCCTCGCCGCCGAGCAACCAGCCGCGCAGCTGCCAGCCGGTCGGGCAATGGGCGTCGGGCGAGTCCCACAGCGCCAGCCAGTCCTTCTGCCGCGTCGTGCTGGCAAGCGTCAGGTGACGGGCGCTCGCCGCGTCGATCTTGCCCCGGCGGTACAGGTCGCGGATGCGCGGCAGCAGGTTGCCGAGCGCCAGCGTCCGCCGGACCGCGAGCACCGGAAGCGCGAAGGTATCGGCGATCTCCTCCGGTGATCGTCCCTCGCGGACGAGCCGGACGAAGCTTTCCCAGCGGGTCACCTCGTCGGGATCGAGCCGGGCCATGTTCTCGATCAGCGACGCCTCGACGGCATCGGCATCGTCGCCCTCGTCGAGGATCGCGCAGGGCAAGAGCGTCGGCTCGCCTGAAGGATCGGACGCGCCCTGGTCATCGGCGCAGCGTTCCTCGGTGACGAGACAGGCAGCGCGGAAGCGCCGCGCGCCCGCGACGATGCCGAACCGGTCGCCCTCGCCCGGTCGCACGATCAGCGGCTGGAGGATGCCGCGCCGTCGCACGCTCGGCAGGATGTCGGCAACGTCGGGCGGTCGCTTGGCGATGCGCATATTGGCCTTGTCGACATAGAGACGGTCGATGGCGATGAAGTCGAGTTTCATGTCGGTCTTCCTTTCGAAGCGGACCGGCACCGCGCCTTTATCGTGGGACGGGCCTGTCGCAGGGATGCGGCGGGAGGGCGCGCCGCGCGCCTTCCGCGCCATCACCCGGACGGCGGAAACCAGTCTGTCGGGTCGCCCGCCGGACGCTCGTGGCGCAGCAGCGCCTCGTCATGGAGGATCGAGCCGGCCGAGCGCGCGCGACGCGCCCATTCGGCAAGGCCGATGTCGGTCGAGAAGTGGCGGTCGCGCTCAATGCGCAACCCGAACGGCAGCCGCAGCGCCGCGATCTCGGCGAGCGAGAACCAGCCGAGCTCGGGACAGCCGAAGCCGAGGTCGGCCAGCCCGAACAGCGCATCGCCGTCCTCGGCAAGCTCGCTCGCGAGCCACGTCGCGGCCGACAGCGGGTTGAACAATTTGACCAGCGGGCGCCTGGCCTCGCCGCTGTCGCGATACTGGGCGACCAGCGCCGCACGGAGCCCGGGGGTGAGCAGGCTCACGATCCCGAGCCCAGCCAGGCAGCGAAACCCGACGCGGCCGCCTCGGCCTCGCCACCGGCTGCCATCGTCGGCGCGAGCCCGCCCAGCCCGTCGGCCACTTGCTTCGTGCGCCATGCGCGCATGATCCAGTCCTTCCCAAATCCCTCGCCCGGCCCCGGAAAGCGGGGTGGGCGGCGAGGAAGCCCTGGAAGGCCCGCGGCGGCGGGCGGGACGCACCGCAAGGCCGCAACGCAGGTGGAGGACCCGGGCCGCGCCCGGGTTGCGGCCCGCCCGAGCGGGCCTAGAAGGGCGCGGCGCCCATCCCGCTTCTCCGGGACCGGCCAGACGAGCGCCGGCGCGAACGCGCCGTCCGCTGCTCAAGCGCCAGCGATCGTCACCGACAGGCCGGGACGCGGCGCGGCCCGGCGGCGCGAAGTGCCGTAGAGCGCGGTTGCAGCGATCCGATGCAGGAACAATATGCACTCTTGTCGACACCGCGGCGGGGCGGCGTGCGCGCGCAAGCCGTGCGCCAGCCGCCGCCCCGCCCCCCGGTCAAAGGCAAGCGCGCATGCGCGGGCGAACCGGCGCGCGCACCCTGTGGCTGCCCGCAGCCTCAGCGTGCGCCCATCGGATCCCGCGCACCACCATGGCATCGCGCTGCAAGGCCTGACAGCGTATGCCCATGTGCACGACAGCGGCTACACACTACCGCCAAGACGGCTCAGTAGCCCCTGCGAACTTCTTCCAGATAGTCATCGACCGCCTTCTGGCGGCCGGCAAGGATCACCGCCCGCGCATAGTCCAGATCCTGGTCGGCGGCAGAACCGAGGCATCGCAGATACTCCCGTGCCCGGGAGACATACATGTTCCGGGCATAGTCATCGTCCGAGAACGGCCGCGTCGGCTTGATGCACGGTCGCGACGGATCATATTCGAGCCGCCCGAGGAAGGTCCTGAACTCGCCGCGTGCGCTGCCGCTCAGATATTGCGCGGCGGACGAACCCGCCCATCCCAGCGACATGCCAATTGCGGTCACCAGAACCACCAGCTTCCTGTTCATTTACGCCCCCTCCAACAAGGATCAGGATCCAGGTGGGGATCTGATCGCCAGACGGTGCCAGGCGGTGCAAATCTCCACACAGGCTTCCCACCCGAACCACGATCCAGGTCTCCGGCGCAGCCCGCCGGAGAACCCGGCGCGTCGCCCAAGACCCGGGACGTCAAATTCCCCTTCCCAAGATCGTCCGAGCGCTGCCCCCGCCTGATCCAGTGACACAATGTCGATACGCACGCGCCCGTGCCAGCGACAGCGGGAGCGACCATGCGGCGCCGACTGTCGTCACCCAGGTCTTCCGTGCCACAAGATATCAAGTCGTACCGCGATCTGACGCCAGCGCTCGACTCCGGCGGCATCGTTCGCAAGCGCAAGCGCGCCGATCCGCTCGGCGACGAAGAGTGCGGATTTATCGCCGTGCACCCGCTCGACCGCCAGCGCCTCCGCGAACCGCTCTTCGTCCGGCGTCATGGCCGAAGATCAACCGTCACAGGCACAACCCTTTCCCTTGTGGCAGGTCTTGTCCTTCGAGATGCAACTGTCACCGCACGCCTTGCCCGCGCTGCAGCGCTTGCAGCATTGGCTGCCGGCAGCGGCGAAGATGCCAAGGCACGGATTGAACGTCGTCGGCCCGAGCGCCAGCAGCGCGGCAAGTGCCAGCAATTTCATGATGCATCCCCCCGCGGGCAAGCTGCAAGGGCGTCCTTTGAAAGTCGAGACAGGTCCGGTCCATTTCGGTTGCAAGGCAGCGCTTCGGAAGCGACGACCGCCAGTCTCGCTGAGCGAACGACCAATGCCTTGAGCAGTCCTTTGCAACAGGCCTCGCGACGGCGGCGGGCTTGGGTCACTCGTCAGCTGGTCGTGAGCAACACTGGCGCAAATCCGTAGAACGAGTCGCCCGTGCACGCGATGACGAGCGCGATTGCGGGCTCCGTCACCGTCGAGGGCGCAGTGTAGAGGCCGGTATCGTTGATGCTACCCAGCTCAGGCTGCACGCTCCAGGTGACAGGGTCGCTGGAAGTCGCGGAGAACTGCTGCGTCCCGCCGGGAGCAAGCTGGGCATTCATCGGCGTGACGCCGACGCCGATGATCACATCTGCCAGGCACAGCAGGCAGGTCGCGCTGGTATTCGCGGCAGTCGCAGTGACCTGGACGGTCTCGAGCGTGGAGGGAAGCTCCGCCGGCGGCGTGTAGAGTCCCGATGCGCTGATCGTACCGAGAGACCCGTCATCCGGCGTGATGCTCCAGGTCGCCAACGCTCCGCCCAGTACCGCAGCCTGGAGCTGGATCGATTCGGTGGAGGGAAACACGATACCGAACGCCGGACTGACCGCGATCGCCGAGGGCACGACGGTCACCACTGCCGTCGCGACATCGTCGCTTGCGTTCGTGGCCGTAACCACCACCGGGATACCCGAGGAGACCGTCGCAGGCGCCGTATAGACTCCGGTCGACGAAATCGTCCCCAGCCTTGGGAAGACCGACCAGGTTACGCTTTCGTTGTCCGATACGGTAAATTGCTGCTCTTGCCCCGGCCCAAGGTCGGCCTGGATCGGCGACAGGCTGAACTGGGTCATCTTCGGGGAGATCTGGCCGAATACCGCGAGGTCCCCGGGAAGGTGCGCGCTCGAATAGCTGAGCGCGTTCATCGCGGGGAACAGGAGGTGGCTTACCGCGAAGGCGTCAACTTCTGTCAGTGGCACCGCCATTGCGGTCGCCACGACCGGCTTCATATTATCGGATAAGGTGGAGGCCGCCTTGTCGCGAAAGGCGCCGTTGCCGAGAAACTTGTCTACCCAGCTGCTCTGCTTGAAGCTGAAGTCGATGCTGGGCGAGCCGATTTGCGTCAGCGAAATCTCCTGCTGTGCCGAGACGGCCAGCGCGGCCTTCATCGATGCGTTCAGAGTCAGCTGGACATAGCTCGTATGGCAAAAGGAATTGCGCAT
The DNA here is from genome assembly GCF_055521555.1 of Sphingomonas sp. BL-S-25. Lineage (NCBI taxonomy): Bacteria > Pseudomonadati > Pseudomonadota > Alphaproteobacteria > Sphingomonadales > Sphingomonadaceae > Sphingomonas > Sphingomonas sp. BL-S-25. Next base: position 2,570,905 of record NZ_CM145486.1, on the reverse strand, counting down.
CGTGCTTTGGCCCGCGAATTCTTGCGTGAATTGCGCGCCGTTCCAGGCGATCGCCAGCTGGTCGTTTTCCGGTTCGATCGAACAACCGTTGTAAGGAATGGCTACATTCTGAGGTCCTTTCGGACAATTACCTGACCAAACCGAATAGGCTACCACCCCCGTCGACCAGCTACCCGATATGGGCGACGTGGAGAGCGTGCCCCCACTCGCAACAATATAGCTTGCCGCCTGACTGGCGGGGAATTGATTGACCGAGAAGGACGGGCTTCCGTTCATGGTGGCTGAGTAGTGGGGAGCCAGGATGTTCGAAAACAGCGTCTTGCTCGCCAGGACGAGCGCACAGGTGTTGCCGTCGGGAATGAGATAGGGGAATTTGGCGCCCGGATAATTCCCGCCCGCCTCGTTATACTTGGTAGCCACGAGGAGAAGCACGGCGCCATCGGGGCCCTGCGTGCCGGGATAGACCTGGGTCCGGATGCTGAAGGACGTCGGGACCAGCCCCTCGCCCGAGGTGATCAGCAGCTGGCCCAGCTGATAGCTCAGCCCGCCTGTCGACGCCTTGGCGAACAAGGAGGCGAAATACTGCCCCAGATAGCTCGCGGCGCTGGTCCCGGGCAGCAGGTTCGTCGTGACGCTGGTCGCGTTCTTCAAGTTCACGGTCACGTTATTTTGCGACGAGACACTTCCGGTGACCTGCTCCAGCGGGACCACCGCCCGGAGCTGATAGTCGTCGCCCGGCACGATGGTCTGGATGCCGGTGACATAGGAGATTTTGCCGGACCGGTTCACCTGCAACAGGGTGCCGGCAACGAAGTTGAGGGTGAGGATCGACTCCTGGTCCGTCGTGCTGGGCGAGAAGGAGATGAGCGGCGGCCCGAGCGTCAGTCCTGCCACCTGCACCGCTGCGCCGCTCGTGAGCGCGATGGTTTCGGTTATCGGCGGAAAGTCCTGGTTGGCACGCACGTTGGCGACATATTGCGCAGCGAACAGGTCGTTCACTGCCGCGGCATTGTAGGCAACGAGGACGTCCCAACCCAGGGTATAGGTCTTGTTCGTCATCGTGGCGAGCACGCTTGCCTTGGGATTGGACATGTCGAGGCCCTTTCACCTGTCAGATATTGATCACGAATTCCTCGGCACGCAGGCGGGCGACCTTGCGGAAGACGCGCTGTCGAACCGTCGTCGAGACATCGGGGTCGTGGAAATCGAGCAGGCGCGGCGGCCGCGGGCCGAGAAGATGCTCGGCGGCAATGAGCGTGGTCCCGCCGCGGTGAATGTCGGCGAAGGTGCGGGCGGACTGCAGGATCACCGGGACCTTGCGAATGCCCCGGGCGAGCAGCGCGAAGGCGCGGTGATAGCCGTCCTTGAGGACATATCGCCCCTGATACTCGACGACATGCATGAAGGGCGATCCGAACAGGACAGCGCAGCCGATGATCCGGTTGCCGGACCCGGGCGGGAACTCGATCGTCTGCACGGGGCCGAGCCGCAGGTTGGGATTGGGCGAGGTGATCGTCACGCCGCGCCCATCCTTGTCATAGGTGCCGTCCAGATCCTCCTCGACCCGCCCGCTCGGCATGCAGATATCGAACAGCTGCTGCAGATCGCCCGGCGCGACCGTTTCGAGGCGCGGATCGCGCCGGTCGAGCATGATCACCTTCTGGAAGGCGAGGACTTCGCCCAGGTCGACCATGGCCACGCGGTAGCGCTGGCGATCCTCCGGGGGCTCGGCCGCAAGCAGCGACGCAAGCATCGCCTCGCCCGGCGCGACAAGCTCGGGCGGCAGGGGATGGACCACCGCTCCGGGCGCATGGTCGGGCCGCTCCAGGACCGCGCGGCGCTTTGCCTCGTGGACCGCGCGTTGTGCCCGAACGTCTTCCCCCGGATCGGGCAGCCGGAAGCCCAGCAACGCAGACAAGGCATCCGCGGGCTCGAACCAGGCGAGCAGGGCGCGCAGCTCGCGCTCCACCTCAGCTGGCCGCGATCGCGACGGCGAGGCCCTCGCCGGCGAAGAAATCGATCACCAGCTTGATCGCCAGCGTGAGCCCCTCGCTGCTTTCCTGCAGGCTGTCGAGCCGCAGGAACTGGCAGAGCACGGGAAGCGGCCCGACGATGTCGCCCGCGATGCTCCCGCCACTGGCGCCACGCGACGCGGCCACGATGCCGGACACCAGGTTGATCGCACCGAAGGTGGTCAACAGGACCTTGCCAGCAGGGTCGATATAGCGCGGGACCTTGGACGTGGCGGACCATTTGATCTTGCCCGCCGACAGTGTCGCGATGCCGATGAGGACGGGGCAGATGCCGATGATCCAGTTGGCGAAGGATGCCTTCTCCTCGCTCGTATCGAATGGCGGGGCCTCGAACGGGATCCCGCCCGGCCAGGTGAAGACGGTGAGCAGCGACGGCGCGACCAGGTCGAGGATATTAAATATCATGAGGTCGCAGGTGGGGACGCAGTCCAGGCCGGTGTCCATGAGCGCCCACAGGCTGGCAATGCCGGCTGCGGTATACTGGATGCCCAAGGATGCCGGCGAGCCCAGGGCGTCGGGGGCGAGCGAAGCGCGCAGTGCATCGGCAGTCGGCAGGCTTCCGCCCGGGAAGGGCTGTGTACTGCTCCCATTCGCGATCTTGTACAGGATCGTGATCGGTATCGCGATCGCGGTGCAGAACAGCCCGGAGACGCTGAAATCTGGCGCTTCGATATCGAACAGGCTGGCAATCTCGTCGAACATCGAGGTGAAGAACGGGATGTCGAGCGGTGCCGTCACGACATTGCCGGCGGCGCCGACGGCAGTCGCCATCAGCGCGAGCAGGCTCTCGATGATCCCGTCCAGGAACGTCAGCACCGCCAGGGCGACGTCCTTTGCCGCCTCGATCAGGTCGGCGACACCGATGGTCGACAGATCCTTGGGATCGGTCAGGGCAGTGGTGAAGAAGCTTGCGAAATTGTCGAGCGCATCGAGGAAGTCGTCCGCGACCGTATCGAAATCGGCGGCGAGTGTCGCGAAATCCCCCGCCAGGGCATCGACCATGGGCAGCGAGGGCTGCATCCCGAGCAGCGCCTCCAGCTTTTCGATGAGCCAGTTGTTGTGGACGCTGCCTTCCCAGCGCTTGAAGTCCGCCAGCGCCATGGCGCCGGTGCTCGCGCCGAGCGACAGGCCGACAGCGGGCGCGTAGCGCGACGAGCCCGAGGGAACCAGCGACGGCAGTGCTGCACCGCTTTGCCGGTAGCTGGCCGCGGCGGCGTCGAAGGAGGCGGTGACCTGGCCCTCGAGCTTGGCGAAGAAACCCGAGACCAGCGGCTCCGCCTTCTGGGTGATGGCGTCCTGGACATAGGGGAAGATCCCTCCAAGCGCGCTCTGGATCGCGCTCGAGGTGTTCATGATGTCGCCCCAGTCGAAGAGCATCTTCAGCCAGTCGATAAGCCGGTCCAGTTCGGCCCCGATCCAGGCGAAGATGCCGTGGATCGCCGCGACGATGTCCTCGATCCCGTTGATCGCGGCCCCGACGATGTTCTTCACCTCGTCATAGACCTGCACCGCCAGGTCGATCACCTTGTCGGCGATGTGCACCACGAACTTCGTGACCGCGATGACGCCCTGCTTGATGCCGTGCCAGACGTCTCCGAAGAAGTCCTTGACGCTGTCCCACCAGTCCGAATCGAATGCGGTCTGCGGCATGCCGGCATCACCCGACCGGTAACGCTGATATTCCTCGTCGCTGTGGAAGAGCGTCAGCTTCGGATTGAGCCGGTCGCTCATGTCGACTGCGAAGCCGATCACGTCGGCCGATGGCGGCGTCACGGTGTTGCCGGGGACTTTCACCTGGAACAGCTGCTGGATGCCGCCACTCGCCGTATTGGCCAGTGCCAGTCCCGACTGGCTATCCTGGGTCGCGGGCGCGATCGGCGTGCCGTCGACGGTTCCGGCCTGGATCATGGGCCCGTCGAAGGGCTTCTCGAACGCCGAGGCGCTGCCCTCGTTCAGCGACGCATTTTGCCCTGAAAGGAAACCATGGACCTCGCTTGCCGGGTTGATGCCGGCCAGCAGATCGACGCCGCCGAGCGACACCGTCAGCGATGGTGCCGAAAGCCCGGAGGCGATGCTCGACAGGGTGGCCCGCCCGAGCGGGTTGGTCGTGACCGACAGGGGCGTCGTCGGGCCGATCGGATACAATAGTCCCGCGTGGAGGACGGCACCCGGCGAGGACGCGGTAACGCTGAACGCGACATTGGCGGCCGGGCTGCCATTCTCGTCGACGATCGTGAGATCGGTGCGATATTGCGGCACACGGTAGCTCTCGACGCCGGGGGTCTGCGCCTTGGCCGCAACCCAATGCTGGGTCACGGCGTCCTGGACATAGTGCCAGAGGACGGACTCGGTATCGATCGCGAAGAAGGCGTTCACATCCAGCAGGCTGCTGTCGGTGAAGAGTGCCTGCAGGCCGCTGTCGAGGGGAATCATCGGCGCCCAGCTCGGACCACCATCGCTCCAGCCCGTCTGATGAAGCGCCGAGACGCTGCCATCGGGCCCGGCGGCATAGACGTGAAGCATGTTGCTCTCGTCGATCACTGCTGCCGCGTTCGCCACGGTGCCGCCCGCGATCTGCACCGCAGCCTGTGCGCCATCGATCGTGGAATACAGTCCATTCTTCGAGTCCACGAACAGGAACTGGGCGGCGTTGTTCGCATAATAGCCCAGCACGACTTGCTTGACGCCGTTCGCCACCGTGACGAGTTGCGGTCCTGAGACGACTGCGGTGGCGGAGCCCTGGTAGAGCTGGAGGCCGGTCTTGCTGCCGGACGAGCCCGGCGTCGCCATGATCCAGTCGTCTGCGGCATCGGTGAGCACCAGCACCGGGGTCGTACCTGCCAGGGGGCCGGCCGCCGCCGGCATCGAGGCAAGCGACCATGCTCCCCCGGGGCCCTGCTGACGGATCAGGGCGAGGTTATCGCCGTCGATGCCGTACGCGACCAGTTCGCCTGTCGTGCCGTTCACGGTGATCGCGACCGAACTCAGCAGCGCCAGCGCGTCCGGTGCCGACCATTGACCATTGCTGAGCGAGATATGCCGTGTGGCGCTCGCATCGGTGTAGAAGGCGTGAATCGTGCCGTCGCTCTGGATACCGGCAACCACTCCGGTGACCCCGGCGGTACCGCCGACAGGGACGGTGGCCCAACCGGCCTGGCTTGCCCCGACGGTGGGGCTGATCTGGCACAGCACGCCGTCCGCCCGGACGAACAGCGCCTGCGGAACGCCGCCCACGTTGAAGACCGCGACAGGCGCCGTCGACGCAGTGTCGACCAGCACGTCACTTGTCAGGATGAAGTCGTCGCTAAGCGCGCTGGTTGCGGAAACGCTATAGGCCGGTTGCGACACGACTGCCCCCTTTGCTGGCGACCTGCGCATCGCCATAGTGCCCGGATATAAACTGGAAGATTTAGGACATGATATGACTATTTCCGACGCGCCTGCATCGAAATTGATGTCAAATCCGACCTAAAATTCTACTGCTTCTGTTTATGGCGACTGCAGATCCGTGTATTGCTTCGGGTGCGTCGGCGATAGAATGATTTGAACCGATTTGGGCGTTTGTCTTATTTTTCGAGGAATTGGCGATGGCGACTTTATCGGTGAAAGTGAGCCCCTCGAACCCCGGCGTCGTTGAAGTACGGGTCATGGGAGTTTCCGGCAGTTACGAGTGGTCGGGACAGGCATCCACGGAAGCTCCGCTCAATCAGGATTGGGACGACCTGCCGTCCGGCGACTACGCCATCATTTTCGCGTGGTACCAGGGCTATCAGAACATGGCGCCAACCATCGGCAACAGCGTTATCTATAACGGGGCCTCGCTTTACTATCAGGTTCTGGGAACGCCCGCCGATGGAAACGGCGTACTCGCCATGTTCCCCTTCTCGCTTTAATACTCCGCTGCTCGGTTCGACGGGAGACAGGAGCAGACATCGGGAGTCCGTCGGCGCGCGCCAAGATCGCTCCGCGACACGTGACCCCTGCACCGGCCTGTAGCCGGGCTCTCGGTGCAGCCCGGCAAGCTCAGCGGTCGAGCAAGGCCATTACCGGACAGTGATCCGAATAATGGACCGCGGTCCCGTACTGCACTTCGTCGAAAGCCCGGAAATCGCGACTCGCCCGCCGGTCGAGCGCGATATGATCGATGAACTCGCCATAGCGCGGATCGCACCGGGGCTTGGTACCTGCATCCGCAAGCAGCAGGTCGGCATTGGCGGGATCGCCATCGTCGAGCTCGGCCCAGACCGGGTCTCCCGGCGCCCCCAGCCGGCGGTTCCAGTCTCCAAGGACGATGAACCGGTCCGGCCCGGCCGCCGCCGCATCGATCCAGCGCTCAAGCGGCGCGACCTGCTGCAGGAAGGTCTGGCAGGCAGACGCGCGGTCTCCGGAAAAGCAGCCCGACTTCAAATGGACCGCCAGCAGGCGCAGCGGGCGACCACCGGCCGGACGCACGATGATATCGACGCCCGACCTCAGGTTCGGATTGCCGAGCTGCAGGTCGGTCACATCGGGCGCGCGATCGAAGGCCAGCGTCTTGCGGATCGCGAACCCCACGGCCTGGCGAATGAACATCTGTCCGGGATGGGCACCGCCGCAGCTTCCCCCAGGCTGACCGAAACGCGCCTCCATGACGATCGTGTAGCGAGCCGGATCGAACACCCGTGCTGCGGCCCTGGGATTCTCTGCTTCCTGGAATGCGATGACATCCGCGTCGAGATTGTCGGCGATGGCGCGCATTGCCGCATAATCCGCAGCGGTACGCGGCTCGCATCCGGCCCCGTCCTTCTCGGCGAGAAATTCCAGGTTCCAGCTCGCGACGCGCAACGGCCTCGACGAGGGCTGCGGGTCCGGCGAGGCGGCAGGCGGGGACATGGTGCAGCCGGCAAGAAGCGCGGCCGTGACGAAAGCGAGCATCGAGCGCATACCCATGCCCCTTCGATAGCCGAACTTCGCGGCTGCGGCAGCCACGGCCCGGCTTGCGCGGAAAATTATTCGCTCGCGCGAGGGCGCCGCAGTCCAGTCCACCGGTCCGGTAGCTAGCCGGCCGATTGCCCGCCGCTGCGCAGCAGGTCGCGCCACCCGCCGGCGGCCATTGCCCTGGCCTCGGCCGCGCGTCGGCGCACGCGCGACTTGAGATGGTCGGAGTCGCCCCAGTCGGCAGCCACGCGATCGCGGCCGAACAGCGCGATGGCCATGTCGCGATAGGATGCGCCTGCATGGAGCGCGTCGCCGACGCGTAGCGCCTCGATGCGGCGATGCAGGCCGGGCTCGCACGGATACAGCGCCCTGGAGAATTGCCCGCTGCGCCAGAGCCCGAGCACGCGGCGCAACGTCAGGACATGGGCATCGACGCGCGTCAGCCCCGACAGGAGATAGTCCAGCCGAGCAGGGCCTTCCTCGACCAGCGTACCCTCGACCACGTCGATCCGGATCCGGTGCCAGCCATCGGAGAAGGAGACGTGCTCATGTCCGCCACCCCTCGCGATGGTTGCCCAGCGCGCAAGCCGCGCCAGGTCGATCGCCTCCGGGTCCGAACCCTGTACCGGCACCGCCCGGACCTGCAGCACGAACGGATCGAGATCCGCATGCCAGAGCAGACGCGCGGCAGGGGCCGGGCGAGCGGCGTGCTCCGCGAAAGCACAGCCCGAACTCCCGGGCGCCCGCCTCCGTTTCCACAGGTCCATCGGAGCCGGTGCTCGACTCCCGCAGCTTTCCGCTCATCGCCGCATAGCCCGGGTCTCGTCGCAGCCATTCCCAGGCGAGACCCGCACGGTCGATCCCCGACAGCGCGCGATAGGGCGCGCTGTCCTGCCAGTCGGGACGCCCCTCAGTCAGCGTCCCCACCATGGCCGGTCAACATGCCTGCCTTGGCCGAACAAGCACCTGCGCGACGTTCCTCCCACCCCGATTTGCCCAAATGGGCAGATCGCGATACGCTGGCGGCTTCGATCCGACCGCGGCTGCGAGGGAAAAGCGCAGGTTGCGGAGCCGGCATGACTGAAGCCTGGACGTCGCGGCTCGGGGCGCGTCCCGCATTGGTGTGGCACGGCAAATGGTGATCAAGACAGCTCAGGCATTCGCGCTCGCTGCAGAGCGCGCAGACACGATCGGCGAGCTGGCCGGTCTGATCGAGGCGATCGCGCACGAGATGGGGTTCGAGCATTTCGCGCTCACCCATCATGTCGATGTGCCGCGCGCCCCGCGCCCCGCCATCCGGGTGCACAATTATCCGCGGGAATGGGTAGCCTATTTCGACGCCGAGCGGCTCGGCCCCTCCGATCCCGTCCACCGCGCCAGTCACCTGACGAATGTCGGGTTTCGCTGGTCGAGCCTCCCCGACCTCATCGACCTGACGCGGCGCGATCGCGAGATCCTGGCAAGATCGAGCCGCATGGGCCTTGCCGATGGCTTTACCGTGCCAGCCCATATCCCGGGAGAATCGGCCGGATCCTGCTCGTTCGCGACCCGCCAAGGCTCGAAGGTCCGCAGCGACTGGCTGCCGCTGGCGCAATATGTCGGTGCGAGCGCGTTCGAGGGCGCGCGGCGCCTGGCGGGCGTACGACCGATGCTTGACCGTTCGCCGCTCAGCCCGCGCCAGCACGACTGCGTGTTCTGGGCCGCCCGCGGCAAGTCGGACTGGGAAACGTCGCGGATCCTCGGCATCGGGCATGACACGGCAGTCCAGCACATGAAGGAGGCCCGCAGCCGCTACGGGGTCACCAACCGGACCCAACTCGCGATCCGCGCCCTCTATGACGGGGCGATTACCTTCACCGACGCGCTCAGGCGTTGAAACTCCCCAATACTGGGGAGTGGCCAGCGCCGCCCGCCAGGCAGAGCATCATGGCTCCCACAAGCAAGGGGGCCGTCAATGCTGATGATCCAGGACCAGGTCGAGACCGCGAACCCCGCGGTGATGCGCGCAATGTTCGAGGCGAGGAAGCGCGTCTTCATCGACCTGCTGGGATGGGACCTGCCGGTCCTTGGCGGCAGATACGAGGTCGATCGCTTCGACGATAGTCATGCTTCCTATCTGATCCTGACCGACGGACTGGGCGGTCACCTCGCCTCGGCGCGGCTGCTGCCCACCGTTCGCCCGCATTTGCTGGACACGCTGTTCGCGGAGCTGTGCGACGGCCCGCCGCCCGCGGGCGGCGCTGTCCATGAGATCACCCGCTTTTCCCTGGACCGCCGGCTGAGGGCGCCGGAGCGCAGGCGTTGCCGCGACATGCTTGTGGGCGCGCTGGCCCGCTATGCGCTCGATCGAGGGATCACCACATACACCGGCGTCGCCGAACCGGGCTGGCGGGACCAGATCCTCGCCTTCGGATGGGATGCGGCACCGCTTGGTCCGCCACGGGCCGTCGGCGGCATGATGCTCGGGGCGCTGCGTATCGACATCACGGCGCAGACCCCCGGCCTCCTCGCGGAGAACGGGATCGCAGCCGGGCTGGATACACTGGCGGAGGCAGCATGATGACGGTTTTGCCTGGAAACCAGATCGATCGGCTCAAGGCCGACGGCTTTCTTGTACTGCGGGAGGCGCTCCCCGCGGTCGAAATCGAAGCGCTCGAATCAGACCTTGCCGAGGATTTCGCCCGCACGCCCTTGTGCCAGGGTTATTTCTACGGGGAGCGTACCCGCCGCTTCGGTCGCCTGTTGGCGCGAAGTCGCCATGCCGAGACCCTGGTGATGCATCCCGCGATCCTCGATATCGCAAGGAGGATCATGGCGCCCTGGTGCGACTGCCTTCAACTCAACCTGACCCAGGCGATCCTGCTCGAACCCGGCGCCCCGGCCCAGATGGCGCACCGGGACCAGGACATGTGGCGTGGACCGGTCGGCGAGATCGAATATCTGGTCAATGTGATGTGGCCGTTCACGCCCTATCGCGAGGAGAACGGCGCGACCCTGGTGTGGCGCCGAAGCCACGGCGCGGCAGCCTGCGAACTCGATCCCCAGGTGCCGCCGCTCGCCATCGAGATGGAGCCGGGGGATGCACTGGTCTTTCTGGGTTCGACGCTCCACGGGGCCGGTGCGAACCGCAGCCAGATGCAGCGCCGCGGGGCAATCGTCAGCTACTGCCTGGGATGGCTGAAGCCCTATGAGAACCAGTGGCTCGCCTATCCGCCAGAGGTCGCCCGCCGCTTCAGCCCGCCACTCGCGGACCTGGTCGGCTACCGGCAGCACCGGCCCAATCTCGGCAATTACGAGGGCCAGTGCCCCTCGATCCTGTTGCACGACGTGGTGGACGAGCATCTCGCAGCCATCGACGCGCTGAGACCGGACCAGCAACGACTGGTCGAGGCGCATGTCGCCGAACTCGGTCGATAGGCGATGAGCCCGGGTGTCACCTTCGAGCGGGTCTACCGAGAACTCAGGCGCATGCTGGTCGAGGGCGAGCTGCCGCCCGGTGCGCCGCTCGAGCCGGCACAGATCGGAAGCACCATCGCCTCGAGCATAACCCCGGTCCGCGATGCATTGCACAGGCTGACCGGCGAGCTGCTCGTGGAGGCGCCCAATCATAACGGCTTCCGGGTACCGCTGCCCACCGAGGCGGGCCTGCGCGACCTTTACCAATGGAACGGGCGGCTTCTGGTCCTCGCGGCCCGGTCCCGACGCCTCGACAGCGCCTCGACCGCCTTCGAGGTTGCCGACGCCGCGGACACGGCGGCGGCCACGACTCGTTTCTTTCGTGTGCTCGCCGAGAGCACCGGTAGCGAGGAGCAGTGCGACGCGGTCGCGCGCACCAGCGATCGCCTCGCCCCCTATCGCCGTGCCGAGGCCGCCACCCTCCCGGACGTGAAGGAAGAACTGGCGCTGCTGCACGACGCGGCGAGCCACCCTGCCGAGCTGGTACGACGCCTGACCCTTTATCATCGTCGTCGCGCGAAGGCGGTCCCGGAAATCCTGGTGGCATGCCGCCGGCGTTCCTCCGCGGGATAGTCGCCCGGCGGCCGGAAACCTGGCCCGCCCAGCCGAGAACACGAGCACAGCACCTCACTGCCGACGCTGCGAGCGAAGCGGCCCCGCCATAGCCTCGCGCACGACCTTGGTTGCATGTCGCGGCGATGTGACGCAGACTCGTCACGCAGTGCGGTCAATGCCGGCAGCGCGCTGCGGTAATGACCGCCAGGCATCAAGCACGTCCGCCCGGACCGGCCGGACGCAACTCCCAAGGCAATGCCCGGCACGGGGTCGATCCTCGTGCGTTACACTATTCCTGCCCGCGCGATGCGCGGGTACGACGCTGGGCGCTGAGGCGTGCGCAGGTCCGAGGATGGCCCGGCGCAGACGGCGCGCGACCGCGACGGCCAGTCGCAGATGGACGCGCTTTATCGCGAGCAGGCGCCCAGACTTCGTCGATGGCTCGACAAGCGGCTTCGCTCCGGCGACGACGCCAGCGATGTCGTGCACGACGCCTTCGCGCGAATCCTGGCATCAGACAAGCGACAGGGCCTGCGCCAGCCCGAGGCGTTTCTCAACCGGATCGTGCGCAACCTCATGATCGATCGGTCGCGCCGCCTGTCGAACAAGGCTGCGCATGTCCCGATCGACGAGGTCGACGCACTGATCAGCCGGGCGACGCAGGAAGACGCGATCGAGCTCGAGCAGATGCGCCGGCGCTACCGAGCGGCGGTCGATGGCCTGCCGTCGCGGACGCGGGAGGTGTTCCTGCTGCACCGGGTGGAAGGCGTCGGCTACAAGGACATCGCGACTCGGCTGGGCATCAGCATCCGCACCGTCGAGTGGCATGTCGGAGAAGCACTGCTGAAAATCGGCATGGACCTGAAGCAATGAGCATCGACGACCGCCGGCCGGCGCGGGACGAGGAAATACTGGCGAGCGCTGCGTCCCACTGGTTCGCCCGAATGCGCGGGCCGGACGCCGACGACGAACGCCAGGCGTTCGAGGCCTGGCTCGCCGAGCGACCGGAGCATCGCCGCGCCTATGCACATGCGGCCGAGATCTTCGCGATGGGCAAGCTGCTTGCCGAGCCGGGGGAAGCGGACGCTGCCCCTGCGCCGCGTCGCAACAGGCTCCTCGTCGCAGCACTCGCGGTGGCTGCGGCTGCCGCGCTTGTCTTCGCTGGGTGGACCCGGTCGCACGAGCTGGTCCAGCCAGAGCGCGAGGTCGTCGCAGCCACGACGATCGAAGCGCGCGACTTCGTTACCGTCGCTGGAGAGGCGCGGACAATCCGCCTGGCCGACGGCTCGACCGTGCACCTCGGCCCGGAAACCGGGCTCTCGACCGAGATCGGAAGCCGGGAAAGGCGGCTCACGCTGGTGCGCGGCACCGCGAGGTTCGAGGTTGCGCACGAAGGGCGGCCCTTTGTCGTCTATGCAGGTGGCGGCAGCGTCACCGCCCGCGGTACCGTCTTCGACGTATCGCTGGCGGGTTCGGGGAAGGTCGATGTACGTCTGCTGCAAGGTGCAGTCGATGTCAGCTTGCCGAAAGCCTCGCCGGGCCCGTCCTCCGCCACGAACGACGCATCGCAGCTGCGCAGATTGAAAGCCGGCGAGCGCCTGTCCTTTGCCGGCCTCTCCTCTGCACAGGACAAGGGAGCGATGGAAGATCGATCGAGCTCGGCATCGGCCGAAGCGCGGGATTTCGACTCGGTGCCCGTCTCCGAGGTGATCGCGCTCGCCAACCGGGACAGTGCGCGCCCGATCAGGCTGGCCGACCCGAATGTTGCGGCGATCCGGGTTTCGGGTCGCCTGCGGGTCGACGACACCGAATTGCTCGCGCGGCGGCTTGGCGCCCTGCTCGACCAGGAGGTCCGGACCGAAGATCCTCGCGAAATCGTGCTGGTCCCAGGTCGGACGAGGCGGTGACGCGCGCTGAATTCGAAGTTGGCTGCTGCGACGCATGGGAGCCCGATGCATTCGCGTCGGAACCGAGCGGTGCTTCTTCGATTCCGGGGCCTCTTGCGCGAGCGAGCTCGATTCACCGGGCTGACGAGCCATCGGGCCCCGGTGTCTCAGGGGGACTGACGCGCGGCCGCAGCTCCGGAGGCGCGGCCAAGGACGACGTTGCCGATATGCGTACCACCTCTGGTCTAGCCATCATCAAAGCCGTCTCCCTCATGAACGAAGCCAGAGCCGGGCGGAAAATTCATGCTCCCAGAGGCATGAGGCCACCGCTTTTAGCTGCTACGCCTGGACATGGCGGCGGCAACCCGGCCGTTTGACGGCGATCCACTTTCCCGATCCTAGCCGGATCGATCCAGGATTTGCAAACAATCGGGTTACATCCCGATTATAACCTTCTCATTATTTGAACCATCGCTACCTTCTGGATGGTCATGGCCATGACGTTCTCTCGCAAATGGAGGAATGCCATGAACCGCGAATGTGAAAGCACCGTCGAGTTGGGCGTGGTGAGCGCCGATACCAAGGGCGTCGCACCCGGCATCGTCGACCAGGAATTCGGCGAGCAGCTGAAGTCCGGTCTCAGCGACGACTGACGGACCTGGCGCGTGTCCCCTGGACACGCGCCTTTTCCCCCGCGCTCCCATGTCCGCTCCAATTCACCTTCCCGACGGCATCTCCTGGTGCCGGTGCGCCGCACAGGCGGTGTTCCTCGACTTGCCCGGGGATCGCTACTTCGCCCTGCCCGAGCCTCTGGACCGAAAGTTCCAGCGCTGGGCGAACGGAGAGGCGATCGATGCCGCGGCGGCGGAAGCGCTGATCGCGGTCGGTGTCGCCAGCCCCGGAAATGCCCGCCAACCCAGTCCCGCCGACCATCGCCTCGCGGCCCGCGATCTCGCACTGGCCCAGGGTGGCCGCGCGCCCATGATGACGATCGTGACGGCAATGGCCGAGCAGCTTCGCGCCCGGCGCCGGCTGAGGCGCGGCAGCTTGGCAGAGGCGATCGGCCGGCTCAGCCGGGATCGCCCGCTCGGCCGCACAGTGCCGCGACGCGCGGACGGGCTCGTGCACATCGCGCGTGCCTTTTCCGCGAGCGCAATCGCCTTGCGTGCCGAGGATCAATGCCTGCCGCGCGCCATTGCCGCACGCGCCCTGTGCAACCGACATGGGGAGCGCGCCGCCCTGGTCTTCGGCGTACGCCTTCATCCCTTCGCGGCACATAGCTGGGTCCAGGCTGCGGACGCGGTGGTCGTCGGCGACCTCGAACAGGTGCGCCTCTACACCCCGATCCTGGTGATCCCGTGAGGCCGCGCTACCTCATCCTCGCAGGCCCCGGTCCGGATCTGGCAGCGCAGGCGCAACCGGTCAGAGGAGCCGGGCTAGACATCGCCTGGCGTGCCGACGGGATCATCGCCCTCACCAATGCCGGCTGCACCTGTCTCGCCATCGGTTCCGACGCCTGTGTAATCGGCACGCTGTTTCGTCGGCACGGCCCGGCACGCTCGATCGAGGCGTTCAGTCCATCGGAGCAGGCTGCGCTGGTGGGCGGCGGCCAAGCCACGCTGCTCGCGCACTATTGGGGAGGCTATGTCGCGCTGTGGCCAGCCGGGCATGGCGATGAACTCCTGCGCGATCCCTCGGGCGCGCTCCCCTGCTATGCCGCTCGGGCCGGGAATACGCGGTTGTTCGCATCCGACCTCGACCTGCTTCAGCGCGCCGGTGTTCCGATCGGCGACGTTGCCTGGGATGCGCTGGGCCGCCACCTTCATTCGGGCGGCCTGCCGACCATCGAAACCGCCCTGGAAGGCGTCACCATGCTGCTTCCCGGAGCCGCGATGCGGTTCGCCGACGCCGTCGAGCATCGCGAGCACCGCTGGTCGCCCTGGGACCATGTCGAACCGCGCGATGAACAACCCGGTGAGACCGCGGAGCGACTGCGCCGCGTTGTGACCCACTGCGTCGCCTCGTGGGCATCGTTGTACCGGCACCCGCTGCTCAGCGTCTCGGGCGGCCTCGATTCATCGATCGTGGCCGCATGCCTATCCGACACCGGCAGTGCCGCGTCATGCCTGACCCTGTTCACCGACGACGCCGCCGGCGACGAGCGAGACTATTCTCGCCTTCTGTGCGAGGCGCTCGGCCTGCCGCTCAGCGACTGGCGCTACGACCTGGCACAGGTCGATCTTGGCCAAGCGCTTGGCGCGCATCTTCCCCGGCCCGCCGGTCGCGTCGAGGCCCAACCCTATGAGCGCGCGCACCGCGAGATCGCAGCCCGTGACGGGGCCGACGCTTTCTTCACCGGCAATGGCGGCGACAGTGTCTTTGGCTATTCGCAATCCGCGGCAGCGCTGGCCGATCGCGCGCTGCACGAGGGACCCGGCGCCGGCGCCTTCGCGACGCTGCGCGATATCTGTCGCCAAACCGGGGCCGGTCCGCTGCGCGTCACTCGGGCGGCAGCCCGCATCGCGCGCCAGTCGCCGCGCTACCAATGGAAGCCAAGTGCCGCGCTGCTCCACCCGGAGCTGCTCGCATCGCTCGGAGCGGTGGCCCTCGATCATCCGTGGCTCGATGCGCCGCCCTGGGCCTTGCCCGGAAAGGCCGCCCATATCGCCGGCCTGCTCCGCGCCCATCTGACGCTTGAGCCCGACCGAAGCCGCATCGCGCCGGTCATCCACCCCCTGCTCTCCCAGCCGATCATCGAGACATGCCTCTCGATACCGAGCTGGCAGTGGCGCGAGGGCGGTCGCGACCGGTCCGTCGCTCGAAGCGCGTTCGCGCCAGCCCTGCCCCCGGCGATCGTCGAACGCAGGATCAAGGGGACCCCCGACCCGTTTTGCGGCGAGATCGTCCGGCACAAGCGCGCAGAACTGCGCGAGCGGCTGCAGGGCGGCCAACTCGCCGCCCACCATCTCATCGATCGGGGCGCGATCGATGAAGTCCTTCGACCGGATCGTGCGACGACCGGCGAGGAGAATGTGCGCCTGCTCGGGCTGGCCAATGTCGAGGCATGGCTGACCGCCATGGCATCACGACGACGGCATCCCATCACCGACCGAATCCCGAGCGTGAAGGGTCGGTAGCATCGAAAGGAGAATATCATGCGCAACGAACAGGCGACCGTCATCGAACTCGGGCAGGTGAGCACCGACACGCGCGGACTCACGGTCGGCATCACCGAGAGCGAGTTCGGGATGATGATGCCGACGTGTCTCGACGAAGACTGAACTGAAGCGAGCGGGCGCTTGCGCGCGCCCGCTCGCCACGGTCATGGATCGCCGCGCCCCTCATACGGCCTGGACGACCCGGCCACGTCCGACTGGTTTTCGAGTTCGAGCTTCAGCCGGTCCCAATGGGCGACGTCCTCTGCCCGGTCGGACGCGCGTTCGCCCTTAAACCAATAGTCGAACCAGTCGAGCGACCGCTTGTAGACGGCGAGCCGGTGCGCCGGCTGCCATTTTACGTGGTGCTCGCCGGGAAAGATGTAGAGGTCGATCGGCCGCCCCTGCTCTCGAAGCGCAGTGTAGCTCTGCAGCGCGCCCCAATGCTCGTCATCCGAGACCTGCGCCAGAATGGGGGCCCGGATGGCGGCGGAGTTCGGAGTGATCGCAATCTCGCGCCAGAACGCCTTGGCAGCCGCGCCGTCGTCCGTCAGGGCAGGATAGCCCATATAATGAAACTGCTTCGCCGCTCCCGGCCCGACCCGCACCGGCAGGCTGGTGTCGGGGCAGCAGCTGCTCATCGCGAATGCGGAAAACAGGTTGCTGTGAAGCAGGGCGAAGACTGCGGTGGCAGAGCCATCGCTCAGGCCGGTGATACCGATGCGATCAGGGTCCGCGATCCCACGCTCGATCACCACCCGGACGAAGCCTTCGACAGTGTCGAGCACGCTGCGCCGATCGCCAAAACCCTTGATGTTGCCCTTGTCGATGTCCAGCGCGCGCGCGGCATCTCCCGCCCCGACCGGCCTGGGGCGATCGACGCTGAGCACCGCATAGCCGCGATTGGCAAATGCCTGGATCGGATACTCATCGCCCGTCCCGCCGCGCAGGAAGCCGCGCGAACGATATTGGACGACGATCAGCGGATATCGCCTGCCGGGCACATAGGCGGTCGGCAGCACCAGGTCCGCGAACGCATCGAGCCCGAACCGGTTCGTCGATGCGAGCCGCTCGACCGCGCCGAGCCGAAGCGACCCGAACTCGGGGTTCGGATCGAAGAGCACCTTGCGCCGGCCGTCGGCGAGCTCGATTCGCTCGAGCCGACGTGGCTGGCGCGACGCCTCCCGCAGGCAGACGAGGCCAGAGCGCTCGGGCACGCAATTGAGCAGCACATCCTCGGTCGCATAGAGACGTCGCACCACGCGTGAGCCAGGCTGCCATTCGTAGATTGCGGTCGCACTCCGCGCATGGCCCTCACGGCGCATGAAGCGGATTGCATCGCCCTCCCACCAGGGAGAGCTCGCATCCGCGCATTCTGCCGCACCGCATTCGATTCGGCGACCGCTCCGCTCGACAACCAGCCGACCGAGTATCAGAGCGGCTTCGCCGGCAGCGCCCTCGATCCGTGCGATAGCTCCTCCCGCCCCAGCAGACGAGGTCCAGCTACCCTCCTGCATCGTCGGCCGATCGAGCAGGGCCGCCTCCGCTTCTGTCGCAGGGCGAGTCGCCAAGCCTGCGAGGTCGAGGGCCCAGACCGCTCGCTCGAGTGGCGCTCGTGGAAAGGGTCGGCTGCTCGACGCCGGCGAGAACCGCTCGTCATACCGGAACCCCGAGCGCCCCTCGGCATCGATCGAGGCCAGGGCCGCGCGCAGGCCCGGCCTCGTCGAGTAGATGATGGTGCGCCCATCCAACGAGATGCGGAAGTCGTCGATATCATCCTGGCTCGCCGTCAGCGGCGAACTGCCGCTGCCGTCAGCCTGGGCGCGCCAGAGCTGCACCGCGCCGCCGTCGCGGCGGCGGAACATGATCCACCTGCCGTCGGGCGACCAGCGCGGCGTGATCGGATCGGCGACCCCGCTCGGGAAATTGGCCATGCCCCGAAACTCAACCGGCCGCCGGATGAAGTCGCCACCGCGATCAACGACCACGGGCTCTTTCTTGGCGTTCAGGTCGACCACCACCATTGCCAGGCAATAGGCGTTGGCCGCCGGATCGGCTCGGCGCAGCTGGAATGCCGCCCGCCTCCCATCCGGTGAGATCGAGAACAGGCCGTCAGAGCGCTGTGTCGGATCAGCCGGCCCGATATCGCGGAGGCGCGCCAGGTCCTCCGGCACCAGGGCACGCACGTCCTGCGGACCGGCGGTCGTCGCCGGGACGATGTCGGCGCAGCCCGGCTCCGCCCGGGCCACGAGCGGACACGCGGCGAGGCCGAGCATGGCGAAGGCCGCCACGGCGCGCCCCCTTACCATTGCTTCGTCACCGAGACGCTCACGAACCGCCCGATCGGGGACTGGTTGGTGCTGTCGAACGCGACCGATGAGGGATCCGACGTCCGGATGAAATCGGGCTCGCGATTGAGCAGGTTCTGCACGTTGAGCCTCAACTCGAGGTTGGAGAACACGCCCTGCCCCTCCGGACGGTAGGCGCCGCTCAGGTCGACGGTCGCGGTTGCCGGCAGTTCGACGCGCTGCGGGAAGCGGTTGTCGAGCGTGCCGTCGGCATAGTTGATCGAGCCCGACAGCTGGACCGCCGCTCCTTCCCACCCGATCGTGGCTCGCGCCCGGAATTTCGGAGGGGTGAAGATGATGCCCGACCGCCGCTCCGAAGGCAGGCTCGCGGCGCCCTGGCGCTTGGCATCGAGATAGCTTGCAGACCCCGAAAGCCGAAGCTGGCTGTCGGTACCGAGCGGGGCGCTATAGTCGAACGCGATATCCACGCCGCGGACCCGCTCGCGAGCCGTATTGCGCAGGCTCGCATCGACGACAAAAGCAACGAGGGCTGGGTCGTACGGCGCGCCGCTCTGGTTGCCGAGGCCGAGCGGGGCCGAGGCGATGAGTGCATCGAGCTGGGCCCTGGTCGGAGACCGAAGCACGAAGTCTGCCGCGGCGGGATTCGTCAGCGAAGACAGCGTGTCGCTGATCGGCGAGGCGATGCGCCCGCGATAATCGATGTCGAACCAGCTGGCCTCCACGCGCAGCCCGTCGATGAAACGAGGCCTGAATTCGGCAGTGAAGGTGGAGCTCGTCGCCCGCTCGGCACGCAGGTCCGGGTTGCCGCCGCCGACCAGCAGCACGGTCGATCCCGGCGGGAGCGGTGGCGTCGGTTGCGGCGCGAACCGGCTCGCGGCGAGCAGGACCGCTTCGCGGTTCTGGTTGACCTGGTTCAGCGTCGGGATCTTGAACGAGCGACCCCAGCTATATTTGAGCGTGACATCGCGGTGCGGTGCATAGACCAGGCCCAGCTTGGGCGTCGCCACCGCGTCGATTCCCTCATAGCGCTCATAGCGGAGCGCCGCGCTCAGGCGCAGGGCCTCGAGCCACGGCCGGCGATTGGCCTCGCCGACCAGCGGCGCCGACAATTCGCCATAGCCGAAGAGACTTTCGCGCCGTTCCTCCGTATCGCGGGTCACCCGCGTCACACCTCCTGTTGTCGTGCGCACAAGGATGTCGAGGCGGAAGCGCCGATAGCCGCCGCCAAAGGCAAGGCGCGCATCGCCCCCGGGAAGGCGCAGCAGCGGCCCCTCGGCGCTGACCTCATAGTTGCTGAGATAATTGTCATAGGCCGAATAGCCGACCAGCAGCACGCCACTGGTATAGCGCCGGGCATTGTTCACCGTGGAGCTCGCGCCCTGCGTCGCCTCGAGCACCGCCTCCCAGCCACCGCCCGGCTGGATGCGAAGCGACGGCGTGACGGCATAGGACCTGACGATCGGCATGCTGATCTGGCCGAAATAGGTGACGGGGGCAGTCACCGAGAAGACGTTCGCCTTGCGCGACCTGCGATCCGCAAGCTGCGCATCGACCTCGAACGACAGCCACGAGGCGAGATCATGGTGTCCCGCCAGGACGCTGCTGACCTGGCGGCTGCCCGTCGCGAGCATCTGGGTCGGCTGGAGCTGGCTGCTATACGGGCGATCGTCCGCATAGATCGGCGTGGCCTTGGCATAGTCGAGCGCGACCATCAAACCGCCGCCGGGCCAGCGCGCACCTGTCACACCGGAATATTGCTGCTGGGTGTTCCCGCCCTCGGTCGAGGTGCCGAGGCGCGCACTTGCCTGCAGCCCTTCATAGTCGCGGCGCAGGATGATGTTGGCGACGCCCCCGACCGCATCCGAGCCGTAAAGCGCCGACGCGCCGTCGGTGATAACCTCGATCCGTTCGAGCGCGGCAAGCGGGATCGTCGAGATATCGACGCCCTGGTTGAGGGCGTCATAGGGCAGGCGGTGGCCGTTAATGAGCGTCAGAGTCGCGTCGGAACCCAGCCCGCGAAGATTGAGCGTCGTGGAATTGTTGAGGTTGTTATAGCCACCCTGGTCGCCGCCGCCGGCCACCCCCGGATTCTGCCCGCCGGTATAGTTCTGCGGCAGGATCCGCGAGAGACCGGTCAGGTCGGGGATGCCCTGCTCCTCGAGCCCGCGGCGGCTGACGACCGTGACCGGCGACGGCCCGGTCGCGCCGCGGATGCGCGTGCCGGTCACAGTGATCGTTCCTTCCGCATCCGCATCGCCACTGCTCTGCGTCCGAGGTCGGACGACCAGCGCACCGTCCTGCTCGCCCGCCTCCAGCCCGCTGCCGGCGATCGCGAGCCGAACTGCCCGTTCGGCGGTGAGCCTGCCCCGTACCGCCGGTGCGCGGAGCCCTCGCACATCGGCGTCGGCGAACAGGATTTCGCGTCCGCCCTGGCGCGCGATCGCGCGCAGGGTCACGGCAAGATCCTGCGGCGGCATATCGAATACGGTCGCTTCCGCCTGAGCATGCGCGTTCTGGATCACCAGGCCCGGATGGATCATCGGCGCGACCAGCAACGCTGCGAGAATGACCTTTTTCGACATCGTTTCTTCCCCTCGTTCCGTCGGATCGGCCCGACGCTCGAAGGGATTGACGCGGCATTCGGCGAACTACGGGGTCGCGCTCGCGATTTTTTTGCTGCGCGCGGCTGGCTGCCGAGGCAACGTGGAGGCGTCTTCGAGCGACTGTCCAGGAGGACACGCCTCGGACATGCCGAAGCTTGAGACGTGGCAGGACCAGGTTGCTGCAGACTGTCAGGCACTGTCGTGCGCGAGAGTGCTGATCGCGGGAGCCGCCGGTATGGCCGAAACTCACCCGCCAGAACCGCATGCGACCACGGAGCCCATCATACCGCCGCGCTTATCTTGACTCCCCTTGCGCTCGTTCACTATTTGTTCGAGCACTCCTCCGATCAAGCGATCGGAGCCCAAAGCCTGGACAGCAAGCAGCTTGCTGCTGGTCAGGTTGAGCGATTGCCAGGTTTTTGGCGTTCGGCGCCGGAGCTTGGATCAGGAGCGAGGTCGGGAGTGGAAACAGCCATGTCACGCCTGCATAGCCTCAGGGCTTCGCTCGACCAGGTCGCCTCCTTCCTGAATGCAGAACCACAGGAGCCGATCGCGATCCCGCCGGATGTGACCGAAGGCCGACAGGGGCTGGTCATGTTCGAGGCGAACGGGCGGCGCCGCCTGCGCATGATGCGGTGGGGCTTCCCAAGGCATATTCGCGACGTGAGGCTGCAGGGAAAGGAAGCGGACATTATCGGCTTGGTCGCAGATCTCACCAATCCGATGTGGGAACAGATGGTCGTCGAGCCGCGCTACCGCTGCATCATCCCCATCACCCATTTCGGAAATCCGGATGGCGACCCTGGCGCCAAGACGCGTACCTGGTTCGCACTCAAGGACCGGCCGATCATGGCCTGGGCCGGTTTCTGCCGCAACATTCCCGAAATCGGCCCGAGCTATGCCGGCATGACGATGGAAGCCAATTCGGCGATCCCGCCGACCAACGATCGCATGCCGGTGCTGCTGGAGCCCGACGAGCATGACCTCTGGCTGCAGGGCGGCATCCAGGATGTGATCCGATTCCAGTTTCGCGCACCGGTCGACGCCGACCAGATCGACCGGATCGTGACCGATGACCCATGGCGCGGCGGCGGTCCGCCGCCCGAGGGCGAGCAGCTGGGACTGCTGTGATCATGCAAGTCGAAGGCTGCGCGTTGCGCCTGCGACCCGACGCAGGCTAGCCTGAACACATGTGCAACCTCTACACCGTCCGCAAGTCCGCAGCCGAGGTGGCCGCCCATTTCGGGGTCGACACGCCGGTCCAGTCCAATGCCGGCGAGGAAGTCTATCCCGGCTATCCCGGCATGGTCATCCGCGAGACCGAGGGCCGCCGGATCATGCAGTCGATGACCTGGGGGTTTCCACTCCGGCTCAAGACGATGAGCCCGGCCGCCAAGCCCAAGCCGGTCAACAACATCGCCGACCTGCGAAAGAACATGTGGATCGGCCTCGCCCGAAAGCCAGAATGGCGCTGCCTCATCCCGCTCACCGCGTTCGCGGAAGCCGAGGGCGCCAAGGGTGCCAAGACCCGGACGTGGTTCTCCGTCGTGGACGAGCCGATCTTCGCCTGGGCCGGGCTGTGGCGCGACAGTGCCGAATGGGGGCCCGTCTATTCGGGCGTCATGACGGACTGCAACGAGGCGATCCGACCGGTCCACGACCGCATGCCGGTCCTGCTGCACCGCGAGGACCATGATCGATGGCTGCATGGCAGCTTCGACGAGATCGTGGGGTTCCAGGAACGCTGCTTTCCCGATGATCTCATCGTCGTCGACCGCACCAACGAGCCGTGGCGCAAGGCCGTCGCTCCCGCAACTCAGCCCGGCCTGTTATGATCGGAAGCGGCTGACCGCGCGCTTCCATTCGCTATCCTCAGGAAGCGGCAGATGGACGATGGTCGGCGGCTGGCGGCTCGGTCGCACCGGCACGCCGCGCCTGCCGCAGCTGGTGCAGCGCATCCGGGGCGCTACCAAGTCGAGATGATCACGCCAGCGCTTGCGGTGGAACAGCCACCACAAGGCAGCCGCATGAAAGACCTCTGTGCGATCGCAGCCGGGACATTTCACCTCGACCGTGCGATGAAACGCCGCGCACTCGAACAAGGTGGTCGGCACCTGTCCGCCCTCGCGATCGTATCGGCCCATCGCTATCCCACCACCTTGAGCCTTGGCCCCTGGGGATCGGGGGCGGGCTGCAGGTCGAGCGACCCGAGCTGGTCCTGGCGAACCACCCGGATGAGGACGCCTGGCCAGGCCGGGAACATCGCCCGAACCTTGGCCGAGAGCAGCGTGGAGACCGGCATGTCGAGCAGGGGCGTCACGTCATAACCGCACCATAATTCGGCCGGGATGCGCCCAAGCCGGTAGGTGCCCGCGGTGACCAGGGCGACAGCGGGGTGAAGCGCGGGCCGTGAGGCAATGAACCGCGCAAGGCAGAGCGGCCGCGCACTGGCGAGCCAAGTGTCATATTCCTCGCGCGAGGTCGCCTGTGCAATCCGGTGGCCCTCGACCTTACCGACATGGACCAGCCAGGTCCCGTAGTGGAATGTTTCCAGCGTGACCGGCCAGCGATGCGCGAGCCAGTTTACCTTCTCGACCGCTTCCATCATCGCCGGTCCCGCAGACAACACCACGCCCACCACCTGGCGCGTCGCGACATTTCCGACGGATTCCCGGCGGCAAGCATCGCCCCAGCGCTCGACGTCATCGCCGACGACCCCATGCTCCACCCTTCAAGCACCGGCGACTGACGGGCAGGATGACGCGGCATGCTGGAGCTCCATTGCGTTTCGCGCCGAATCGGCGGCCCCGCCCGGCTAGAACAAAGCATGAACACTTTTCAACCTCGAAGTGTCCCCGGACCCTCACCGAAGGCTCCCGCGAGCGCGATATGCTCCATGGCCGTAGTCATGCCAGACATTGGCAAGCGCCCGCGCGGCTGGCACCGCGCAGGTACCTCCCGTCCCCAGCGGGTATCTGACAGTCCGAACGGGATTCTGGGACCCTGAGCCAAGCCCGCGGACAACCGAGTCTGATGCGGGCGGAGGCCCGCATGACCCCGACCAAGCTGCTCATCGGACAGATCCTCGTGGTACTCGCGATCGTCGTCGCGGGCATCTGGATCGCGACCCAATGGGCAGCATCGCAGCTGGGCTATCAGCCCGAGCTCGGATCGCCTTCGCTGATCCTGCTGGGACAGCCGATCTACCGCCCCTGGGCAATCTTCCCATGGTGGTACCATTTCGATGCCTATGCGCCGGCCGTCTTCGACGAGGCAGGCGCGATCGCCGCAGGAGGCGGCTTCGTCGGCTGCGGCGCGGCGATCTTCGGCTCGCTGTGGCGGGCGCGTCAATCAGGCAGCGTCACGACCTATGGCTCGGCGCGCTGGGCGAGCCGGCGCGACATCGCGGCCGCCGGGCTGCTGGGCGAGCGCGGCATCCCAATGGGGCGCATCGGGCGCCGCTACCTTCGCCACGACGGACCCGAGCATGTCATCGCCTTCGCGCCGACCCGCTCGGGCAAGGGCGTCGGCCTGGTCGTCCCCACCCTGCTCTCCTGGACCGGGTCCGCCGTCATCCACGACATCAAGGGCGAGAATTGGCAGCTGACCGCCGGCTGGCGAAAGCTGTTCTCGCACTGTTTGCTGTTCAACCCGACCGACGCCCGATCGGCACGATACAATCCCCTGCTCGAGGTGCGTCGCGGCGTGGACGAGGTGCGCGACGTCCAGAACATCGCCGACATCCTGGTCGACCCGGAAGGCGCGCTGGAACGTCGCAACCACTGGGAAAAGACCAGCCACTCGCTGCTCGTCGGCGCGATCCTGCACATCCTCTATGCCGAGGAGGAGAAGACCCTCGCTCGCGTCGCGACCTTTCTCTCAGATCCGCAGCGCCCCTTCGCCTCGACGCTTCGGCTGATGATGACGACCAATCATCTCGGCGACGAAGAGACGCCCGCAGTCCATCCCGTCATCGCGTCGGCGGCGCGCGAGCTGCTCAACAAGTCCGAGAATGAGCGCTCGGGCGTGCTCTCGACCGCGATGTCGTTTCTCGGCCTCTACCGCGACCCGACCGTCGCCGCCGTCACGTCGCGCTCCGACTGGCGGATCGCGGACCTGGTCGAGGCTGCCCACCCGGTATCGCTCTACCTCGTCGTGCCGCCGTCGGACATCAGCCGCACCAAGCCCCTGATCCGGCTGGTGCTCAACCAGATCGGACGTCGTCTGACCGAGCAGCTGCACGCGCCGACGTCCGACAATGCGGCGCCTGGCCGTCACAAGCTGCTGATGATGCTGGACGAGTTCCCGGCGCTAGGTCGGCTCGACTTCTTCGAGACCAGCCTCGCCTTTCTCGCAGGATACGGAGTCCGCGTCTTCCTGATCGCGCAGAGCCTGAACCAGATCGAGAAGGCTTACGGCGAGCACAATGCGATCCTCGACAATTGCCATGTCCGCATCGCCTTCGCGACCAATGACGAGCGCACGGCGAAACGCGTCTCCGACGCGCTGGGGACCGCGACCGAGCAGCGGTCGATGCGCAACTATGCCGGACACCGGCTCGCGCCCTGGCTCGCGCATGTCATGGTCAGCCGGCAGGAGACCGCCCGCGCGCTGCTGACCCCGGGCGAGGTCATGCAGCTCGCGCCGACCGACGAGCTCGTCCTCGTCTCCGGCCATCCGCCGGTCCGCGCCGCCAAGCTGCGCTATTTCGAGGATCCCGCCTTTGCGGGTCGCGTGCGGCCCGCGCCCAGCCTCGACGGCGCGGCCCAGCGCGATTTGCCCGCTCTGCGCAAGCACGACTGGGCGACCAAGCCAGCCGGGAGCGATGAGCGTCTTGCCACGGCTTGCGAGCCCGATGGGCCGGGCGAGCCCGAGGGTCGCGAGCAGGCGCGCCAACCCGAAATCCAGGTCGAGCAGGCTCCCACCCACGAGCTGGAGCCGGTCGATGTGCTCGGCTTCGCCGAAGATGATGGCGACGCCGCCGGCGACAAGCGCGCCATGGATGAGGCGCGCAGCCTTACTGCCGTTCGCACGGTCTATGCGCTGGAGACGGCCTCGGGCCGCGCCGCCGACCTGCAGATGGAGCTGGGGCGATGACCGAGCGGATCCGGCATCAGCTGTTCCTCTCGAAGCCGCTCAGCGACCGGCTCGAGGCACTTGCCGCCAAGCCGGGCGCGACCAAGTCCGCCATTCTCGAGGATGCGGTCACCGCCTGGCTCAATCGGCGCGGCGCTTCGGAACTCGAGGACCGGTTCGCGCTCCGTCTTGACCGGCTGACCCGCGCGATCGGCCGGATCGACGCCGACACCCATGTGCTGCTCGAGACGCTGGCGCTCTTCATCCGCTTCGAGCTGTCGATCCAGACGCCGCTCGCCGAGGATGACGCTGCCGGCCGCGCGCTCGGCGCGAAGCGGTTCGAGGCCTTCATCACACGCGTCGGGCGGCAGGTCGCCAGCGGGCGCCGGACCTTTGCGGCGGAGGCCGAGGCATGACCGCTGCACCGACCCTTTCGGCCGAACGGCGCCGGGCGATGCTCGCAACCGCCATGGGGCCGGACATCGCAGCCGCACTGGCGGACCCGCTGACCCAGGAGATCATGGTCAATCCCGACGGCGCGCTCCGGATCGACCGGCTCGGAGAGGGGCGGATCGATACCGGCTGGCGCCTGGGCGCCGCGCAGGTCGAGCGGATCATCCGCCTCGTTGCCAGCCACGCCCGGGCTGAAGCGCATGACGGCCGCCCGATCGTCTCGGCCGAGCTGCCGGCAAGCAGCGAGGGACATGCCGGTGAGCGGTTCGAGGGCCTACTCCCACCGGTCTCAGCGGCGCCCTGCTTCTCGATCCGCAAGCCGGCGCAGCGCCTGTACGCACTGGGCGACTATGTCGCCGACGGCATTATGTCGGCCATCGCCGCCGATCTGCTTCGCAGCGCGGTCTCACAGCGCTTCAACATCCTCGTCGCCGGCGGGACGAGCTCAGGCAAGACCACCCTTGCCAATGCTCTGCTCGCCGAGATGGCAGGAGTCGATGCCCGCGTCATCCTTATCGAGGACACGCGCGAGCTGCAGAGCCCTGCGGCGGACACGGTTGCGCTGCGCACGCGCGCCGGCGTGGTCACCATGACCGACCTGGTGCGCTCGACGCTGCGCCTGCGCCCCGACCGCATCGTCGTCGGCGAGATCCGCGGGCCCGAGGCGCTCGACATGCTCAAGGCCTGGAACACCGGGCATCCCGGCGGGATCACCACGGTTCACGCCAATGGCGCGCTGGCCGCACTCTACCGGATCGAGCAGCTCGTGCAGGAGGCGGTAATCACCGTGCCGCGCCAGCTGGTCGCCGAGGCGGTCGACATCATCGTCTTCATCGCTGGCCGCGGCATCGACCGCCGCATCGCCGAGATCGCCCGCGTCGAGGGGCTCGACCCCGCCACCGGCGGCTACCGCCTCGCCAACCTGCTTCCCCCCAAGCCCGAAGGAGCCTGACCATGATCGCACGTCTCCACTCCCCTCGCCCGCGCCGCCTCGCCGTCCCGGCATTGGCGACACTTCTTGCCCTGTGCGCCACCGCCCGGGCCGCCGGCTCGGGCATGCCCTGGGAAGAGCCGCTCCAGCAGGTGCTGGAATCGGTTCAGGGCCCGGTCGCGAAGATCGTGGCCGTGATCATCATCATCACGACCGGCCTCACGCTTGCCTTTGGCGAGACCGCGGGCGGCTTTCGCCGGCTGATCCAGATCGTGTTCGGCCTGTCGATCGCCTTCGCCGCCTCGAGCTTCTTCCTGTCCTTCTTCAGCTTCGGCGGCGGAGCGCTGGTCGGATGAACGGCGCCGGCCATCTCGACGGCTTCGAAGTGCCGATCCATGCCAGCCTCGGCGCGCCGATCCTGCTTGGCGGGGCGCCGCGCGGCATCGCGATCCTCAACGGCACGCTTGCCGCAGCGATCGGCCTGGGGCTGCAGCAATGGCTCGCCGGGCTCGTGATCTGGGCTGTCGGCCACAGCGTCGCGGTGCTTGCGACGAAGCGCGACCCGAGCTTCGCGCCCGTCCTGCTGCGCCACCTTCGGCAGAGGGGTTACCTGTCATGCTGAACCTGCGCGAATATCGCCAGCGGGCCGATCGGCTTGCCGATCACCTTCCCTGGGCGGCGCTGGTAGCGCCGGGCATCGTGCTCAACAAGGACGGCAGCTTCCAGCGCTCGGTCCGCTTCCGCGGGCCTGACCTGGAGTCCGCCACCGAGGCCGAACTGATCGCCGCGAGTGCGCGGGCGAACAATGTCATGCGCCGGCTGGGCAGCGGTTGGGCCCTGTTCTTCGACGCCGAGCGCCGAGAGGCGCTCGACTATCCGGCAAGCGACTTCCCCGACCCCGTCAGCGCGCTGGTCGACCGCGAGCGCCGCGCCGGCTTCGAGGAGGAAGGCGCACATTATGAGAGCCGGTACCACCTGACCCTGACCTGGCTGCCGCCCGCCGACACGACCGACGCGGCGGGCCGCGGGCTCGTGGAGCGGCCTGACGTGGAGCAGGGCCGCGACTGGCGGACAGCGCTTGCCGGGTTCGTGTCGGAAACCGATCGCATCATCGACCTGATGGCCGGCTTCATGCCCGAGGTCCGGCCCCTTAACGACGCCGAGACGCTGACCTACCTTCATGGCTGCGTCTCCGAGCGAGCGCACCCCGTCACCGTGCCCGAGACGCCCTTCTATCTCGACGGCCTGCTCGCCGACACGCCGCTGACCGGCGGGCTCGAGCCTCGGCTGGGCGCGCGACACCTGCGATCGCTCACCATCCTGGGTTTCCCTAATCTCAGCCGGCCCGGCATCCTCGACGCGCTGAACCATGAGGATTTCGACTATCGCTGGGTGACGCGCTTCATCGCGCTCGACAAGGCACTGGCGACGAAAACGCTCGGCTCGATCCGCCGCCAATGGTTCAACAAGCGCAAGTCGGTCGCCGCCCTGCTGCGGGAGGTGATGTACAACCAGCCGGCGCAGCTGCTCGACAGCGATGCCGACAACAAGGTCCTCGATGCCGACCAGGCGATGCAGGTGCTCGGCCAGGACCAGGTCGCGTTCGGCTATCTCACCACCACGATCACCCTGTCGGACGAGGACGGCCAGGCAGTCGAGGAGAAGGTCCGGCGGGTCGAGCGGATCGTCAACGGGCTCGGCTTCACCACGATCCGCGAAGGCGTGAACGCAGTCGAGGCCTGGCTGTCGTCGCTGCCCGGCCAGGTCTATGCCAATGTCCGGCAACCGCTCGTCCACACGCTCAATCTCGCCCATCTGATGCCGCTGTCCTCGGTCTGGGCGGGGCCGTCGCGCAACGCCCATCTGGACGGTCCGCCGCTCATGGTTGCCAAGACCGCCGGCGCCACCCCCTTCCGCCTCTCCACCCATGTCGGCGATGTCGGGCACATGCTGGTGGTCGGCCCGACCGGTGCCGGCAAGTCGGTGCTGCTGGCGCTGATGCTGCTCCAGTTCCGGCGCTATCCCGGCGCACAGGTCTATGTCTTCGACAAGGGCTTCTCGGCGCGGGCGGCCGTGCTCGCCTGCGGCGGCGAGCATCATGCGCTGGGCGCATCGGACGCGCAGAGCCTGTCCTTCCAGCCGCTTCGGGGAATCGACGACGCGGCAGAGCGCAGCTGGGCCGCCGACTGGATCGCCGCCCTGCTCGATCATGAGAACATAGCTGTCACCCCGGACATCAAGGACATGATCTGGTCCGCGCTCGGGAGCCTGGCATCGGCGCCCGAGGACCAGCGGACGATGACCGGCCTCGCGCTGCTGCTGCAGTCGAATGCGCTGCGCACCGCGCTCCAGCCCTATACGCTCGACGGCCCGCATGGCCGCCTGCTCGACGCCGCCGAACAGGCGCTGGCCCTCGGCGACCTCCAGTGCTTCGAGACCGAGGCGCTCATGGGGCAGGCGTCGGTCGCAGCGCCCGTGCTGAGCTATATCTTCCATCGGCTCGAGGCGCGGTTCGACGGCCGCCCGACGCTGCTCGTGCTCGACGAGGCCTGGGTGTTCCTCGACCACCCGCTGTTCGCGGCGCGCATCCGCGAATGGCTGAAGGTGCTTCGCAAGAAGAACGTGGCCGTGGTGTTCGCCACGCAGAGCCTCGCCGACATCGCCGGCTCGTCGATCGCCCCGGCGATCATCGAGAGCTGCCCGCAGCGCATCCTGCTGCCCAACGACCGGGCGATCGAGCCCCAGTCTCGCAGCATCTATGAGGGCTTCGGGCTGAACGCGCGCCAGATCGAGCTAATCAGCCGCGCCACGCCCAAGCGGCATTATTACCTCCAGTCGGCGCGCGGCAACCGCCTGTTCGAGCTCGGCCTGGGCCCGATCGCGCTCGCGCTGTGCGGCGCTTCCGATCCGGCAAGCCAGGCCCGCATCGACGCGCTGCTCGCCGAACATGGCCAGGACGGGTTCGCCAGCCGCTTCCTGCGCGAGGCCGGGCTCGACTGGGCAGCCGACCTTCTTCCCTTCCCGCCCTCGCCTCTCACCCTCGACCTAGGAGACCTGTAATGCATCGCCTCACCCCCATACGTCCCGCCGGCGCCCTTGCCCTCGTCCTCGCAGGCGCGCTCGGCGGACCGCTCATGCTCGCGCCCTCGCCCGCCCGCGCCCAGATCAGCGTGTTCGATCCCACCAATTATTCGCAGAACATCCTGACCGCTGCGCGAACGCTGCAGCAGGTCAACCAGCAGATCCAGCAGCTGCAGAACGAAGCCCAGATGCTCCTCGCGATGGACAAGCAGCTCAGGCGCATCGACTTTCCCGAGCTCGACGCGCTGCGGCAGAAGATGGAGTCGATCGACCGGCTAATGGGCCAGGCCCAGGCGATCGACTTCAGGGTCGACCGGCTCGACGAGCAGTATCGCCGCATGTTCCCGCGCGAGTTCCAGGACGTCCTCAAGCGCGACCAGCGCATCCGCGCCGCACGCGAGCGGCTGGATGCGAGCCTCGACGGCTTTCGGCAGGCGATGACCCTCCAGTCGCAGATCGTCGAGAATGTCCGCGACGACACCCAGGCGCTGGCCGCG
Organism: Sphingomonas sp. BL-S-25; assembly: GCF_055521555.1. Classification (NCBI taxonomy): domain Bacteria; kingdom Pseudomonadati; phylum Pseudomonadota; class Alphaproteobacteria; order Sphingomonadales; family Sphingomonadaceae; genus Sphingomonas; species Sphingomonas sp. BL-S-25. The sequence continues at coordinate 2,539,953 of NZ_CM145486.1, read as the reverse complement.
ATCGTCGCGCGCAGCCAGGGCGCGGAGGGCTCGCTGCAGGCGCAGCAGGCGACCAACCAGCTGCTCGCGCTCACCGCCAAGCAGCAACTCCAGCTCCAGCAGATGATGGCCGCGCAGTTTCGCAGCGAAGCGGTCGAGGCCGCGCGCCGCGCGACCCAGGCTGCCGAAGCCAGGGCAGCCGCCAAACGCTTCCTGGGAACCGGGTCGGCCTACACGCCCGACTAGCCCCCTCGGGCGAAGGCCCGACCCGGCCAGCGGCGAGGCCCCTCCCTCGCCGCGGTCGCGGGGTGCGGCGCTGCTCCCCTGCCGCGCCCCGCGATCATCACCTCGACGAGCAACGAAAGGCGCCAGACGTGCACGACCTCAACGTCATCGACCGGTTCATGGCGCAGTTCGTCGCCTATATCGACAGCGGCTTCGGGCTGCTCGGGCCCGATGTCGGCTTCCTGACGAGCGTGCTGGTCGGCATCGACATCACCCTGGCCGGCCTGTTCTGGGCGCTCGGCGGCGAAGACAACATCCTTGGCCGCTTCATCCGCAAGATCCTCTATGTCGGGGTCTTCGCGCTGATCCTGAACAGCTTCTCGACGCTTTCCGACATCATCTTCCGCTCCTTCGCCCAGGCCGGCCTGACCGCCGGGGGCGGCACGATGGCAGCCGATGACCTGCTCAAGCCCGGGCGCCTCGCCGCCACCGGTTTCACGGCCGCCTGGCCGCTGCTCGACCAGGCGAGCGAGATGGTCGGATTTGTCAGCTTCTTCGACAATTTCCTGACAATCATGATCCTGCTGCTCGCCTGGGCCGTCGTGATCATCACCTTCTTCATTCTCGCGGTGCAGATGTTCGTCTGCATCCTCGAGTTCAAGCTGACCAGCCTGGCCGGCTTCGTCCTCGTGCCCTTTGCGCTGTGGAACCGCACCAGCTTCCTCGCCGAGCGCGTGCTCGGCAATGTCGTGTCCTCGGGCATCAAGGTGATGGTGCTCGCGGTCATCATCGGCATCGGCTCGAACTTCTTCCAGGAATTCACGGCCGCGCTGCAGGGCCAGGAGCCCGATATCGGCCAGGCGATGAGCCTTGTTCTTGCCGCGCTGTCGCTGTTCGGGCTCGGCATCTTCGGCCCGTCGATCGCCTCCGGGCTCGTCTCGGGCGCGCCGCAACTGGGCGCAGGGGCTGCGCTCGGCACCGCGGCCGGTGCCGCGGGCATCGCGATGGTGGCAGGTTCGGCCGGCATCGGCGGCGCGCGCGCGCTCGGCGGGGCAGCGGTCGGCGCGGTGCGCGCCGGCGCATCGATGGGGTCGGCGGCATCGACCGCCTATCAGCTCGGCCAGGAGACCGCCCCCTCCCCCTCGGTCGCGGCCGGCATGGGCGGCGTCGCCCGGGCCGCTGGCAATGCGATGCGCAGCCGCGCCTCGCAGGCGATGGGGATCGGCGAGGCGGCGCGCTCGGGGCGGCAGGCCGCCTGGAACGCCCTCAACGAGACAGGCGCCGCCCCGTCGTCGTCTCGCGAGAGCGCACCCGCCTGGGCGCAGGCGATGCGCGCGCAGCAGACCGGCCGGCATCATCGCCAGATGGCGATCCATGGGCTGAGCCAGGGCGACCGCGGCGGCGGCTCGGCCACTCCCGACATCAAGGAAAGGAACGACTGAGCCATGTATTTCAAGCGCAGCGTGCAACGCTATGGGCGGACCCCGCCCGCCGAGACCCCCTATCACCGCGCCGGCCAGCTATGGGACGAGCGGCTCGGATCGGCGCGGGTGCAGGCAGGCAATTGGCGCCTCGTCGCCTTCGCTTGCCTGGGACTGGCGGCAGCGTCGTCGGGCGGCCTGTTGTGGCAGTCGACCCAGTCGCGCGTCGTCCCCTATGTCGTCGAGGTCGACCGGCTGGGCGAGGCACGCTCGGTCGAACCGGCCGAGCGCGACTACCGCCCCACCGACCCGCAGATCGCGTGGCACCTGGCGAAGCTGATCACCGACATCCGGTCGGTGTCGCTCGACCCGGTGCTGATGCGCCGGAACTGGCTGGGCGCCTATGACTTCATGACTAGGCGCGGGGCGCAATTCCTGAGCGATCATGCCCGCAGCGCCAATCCGTTCGAGCGGATCGGCGAGCGCACCGTGTCGGTGCAGGTCACCAGCGTCGTGCGCGCATCGGACCGCTCCTTCCAGGTCAAATGGACCGAGAGCGCCTATGAGCGCGGCGCGCCAGCCGGAACCAGCCGGTGGACCGCGATCCTCACCATCGTCCAGCGCACACCCGCCAGCGCCGACATGCTGCGCCGCAATCCGCTCGGCATCTATGTCGATGCGATTGACTGGAGCCGTGAGCTGGAGACGCCAGCGCCTGCGCAGCAGCAACCGCCAGCACCATCGCCCCCTCCCTCCAACATCCCGCTCGGCTCGCCGCTCGACCCGGGCCTTGCCGGCCCCCTTCCCCAGACCGTTAAGGAGACTTCCCGATGAGACTGATGCTCTTGCCGGTGGCGATCGCCGCGACCGGCTTGCCCACCGCCCATGCCCAGGACGCCTCGCTGCGCGCAACACAGGCTGCCAATCGCGCGGCAACCGAAGCGCCTGCCACGCAGGGCTTCGTGAACGCGGTCCAGGTCTATGCCTTTGCCGAGGGCACGATCTTCCAGGCGCACACCGCGCCGGGCGCGGTCACGGACATCGCGCTCCAGCCGGGCGAGACGCTGATCGCGGTCGCCGCCGGCGATACCGCCCGCTGGACGATCGGCGATACGACCAGCGGCAGCGGCGACACCAAGCGTACCCATGTCCTGGTCAAGCCATTCGCCGCGGGCCTCGCCACCAATCTCGTCATCACCACCGACCGGCGCGCCTATCACCTGCGCCTCACCAGCAATGCGCGGGTCGCCGTGTCCGCGCTGCGCTGGACCTATCCCCAGGACACGCTGCTGGCACTGAATGCCAAGGCGGCGGCGCAGCGCGCAGCGGAGCCGATGGCGCAGGGGCTGAGCGTCGAGCAGCTGAACTTCGGCTATGCCATTTCCGGCGACAAGCCGGTCTGGCGCCCGCTGCGCGCCTTCGATGACGGTCGCCAGACCTTCATCGAATTCCCGCCAAGCCTGGCGCAAGGCGAGGCGCCGCCGCTGTTCCTGGTCGGCGCGGACAAGAAGGCGGAGCTGGTCAACTACCGCGTCAGCGGCCGCTTCTACATCGTCGATCGCCTGTTCGACATGGCCGAGCTCCGCCTCGGCCTGAAGAAGCAGCAGGTGGTGCGCATCGCGCGGACCCGGGGGCGGTCATGACCGACGAGCCTCAAGCCCCACCCGCGCCGCCCAAGCTCGCGCCCGAGGCAGTGGCGCTGCGGGCGCAGCCTGCCCGCGCGATCCGCTTCCGCCGCGGCGTGATCATCGCCGTCGCCGCCTTCGGATCGGCAAGTGTCACCGGCGTTGCCTGGCTTGCGCTGCAGCCGCGGATCACCCGGCAGATGGCCCAGCAGAACGACGCGACCCAGCCGGCTGCGCAGGCGGCGGCCGATGCGCTGGGCAAGGTTCCGGCTACCTATGGCGATATCCCGAAGCTCGGGCCGCCCCTTCCCGGCGATCTCGGACGCCCGATTCTCAGGGCGCAGGGGCGGCAGGTCGAGCCCGCTCCCCCGCCGAGCGAAGCCGACAGTGAGGCAGCCCGCCGCCAGCAGCGGCTCGCCGAGCTCAAGGCGGCTCGCGAAAGCGGGCTGATGGTCCAGCTCCAGGACGCAGGTCGCGGCAAGGGCGCGGCGGCGCCAGCATCGCCCGAACCGGCGACGTCCGCGGCGGGCCCGTCGGATCAGGTCGGCCAGGTGCCCCCGATCGCACCTGCCGGACGCGGATCGCCGGATCCCGACCAGAATGCGCATCGGCTGACCCGAGCGAGCTCGCCGAACATGGTGCTCGCCGGCAGCGTCATCGCCGCCAGCCTGATCACCGGCCTCAACTCCGACCTGCCCGGCATGGTCACCGCCCAGGTGACCGAGCATCTGTACGACACCGCCACGGGCCGCATCCTGCTCGTGCCGCAAGGCACCAGGCTGATCGGCAAATATGACAATGTCGTCGCCTTCGGGCAGCGCCGGGCTCTCGTCCTGTGGCAACGCCTCATCCTGCCAGACGGCAGCTCGCTGCGCCTTGACGACATGCCGGCGACCGACCCGTCGGGCTATGCGGGGCTGTCCGACAAGGTCGACTTCCACACCTGGTCGCTGCTCAAGGGCGTCGCCATCGCAACCTTGCTCGGGGTCGGCACCGAGCTGACGATCTCGGGCGAAAGCGACCTCGTCCAGGCGCTGCGCGAATCCGCCCAGTCGAACAGCGCGCGCGCGGCCGACCGCATCACCCAGCGCAACCTCGATATCCAGCCCACCATCACGATCCGCCCCGGTGCGCCGGTGCGGGTGCTGGTGACCCGGGATCTGGCGCTTGCGCCCTGGCACGGGAAGGAAGGCTGATGGCGGACCTCAAGCTGGGCAGACTGCCCGATCGCACACCGGTCAAGCTGACCATCACGATCACGCCGGACCTGCAGTCCGCGCTGCAGGCCTATGCGGCTGCCTATGCATCGACCTACCAGGTCGAGGAACCTGTGGCGGAACTCATTCCGGCAATGCTGACGGCCTTTTTGGAAAGCGACCGGGGCTTCATGCGGTCCCGAACAGCAAGCGATCGAGCAAAAAGCTGATCTCGATCATAGCAAGGTGTGCCGATGCGCAGAGACCTACCACCATATCGCCCAGCCAAATTCCGCTGTTAGCCTTGGCAACAGCACGATTTACTAGTCTCACCGCGTCTCACCAGGTGCCAAGCAGCGATATCGCCTTGATACCTGGACGGAACTACTTCAGGACCGCAAACGCCGCTGCAGACCAAAACAAGCCGCAGCGCAACCATAACAGGAGGTCGCCAAAAATGTCTGAAGAAGCCAGCATCGATGCTGTAGAGCTTGCCACCGAACTCACGATCGCGTGGCTGAGCAACCAGAATAATCGTGTCGCCGCCGAAGACGTGCCCGCTTTCCTGCGCACCATGCATGCTACGGTCAGCGAACTTGCAGGTAGCACATCGTCGGTGATTGCCGAAGACGCGGCATCCGCCGAGGAATTCACGCCCGCGGTATCGGTACGCAAGTCGCTTGCCTCGCCCGATCACATCATTTCACTGATCGACGGCAAGCCCTACAAGTCGCTGCGCCGGCATCTCTCGACCCACGGCCTGACGCCGGTAGAGTATCGCGCACGCTACAATCTCAAGCCCGACTATCCGATGGTCGCGCCCAGCTATTCCGAAGTGCGCCGCGCGATGGCGCACAAGATCGGCCTCGGCGCCAAGGGCCGCGCCGCACGGGGTACCGCAACCCCTGCACCCGCCCCGGCACCCACCAAGACGCGTAAGCCGCGCGCCAAGGCGGCTGCCGACGCCTGAGCGTCGTGACGCGCCCGGGGCACCCCCGGCGCGCATGCGAGCTCGCCTATTGCGGACGTGGCGGCTTGGTGACTACGCCCCGAAAGCTGACGCGGGTGCCGCGCCGGTAGTCTTAGGCTATGGCAGATGCGCCACGATCCGGTCCCAGATGCCCTGTATCGGGAACACGAACGCAAAGTTGGGCGGTGCGCCGCCGAACAGCATTCCGCACGCCACGATCTGGTTACCGTTTCCCTCACAGACCAGCGACCCGGAATGCCCCGGTGTAATCAGGCCGCTCACGATCCGAAGCGCCCAGAAGCTGTTGTAGTAGAAGACGGCGTGATCGACGGTGATCTCGACCCGCTGATTGATTACGGGTTGCGGGGATTCGAGCAGGATTCTCGCCCCGTTTACGTTGTACCAGAAGCGCGCGCCGGGCATTCTGGCGAAATCGCCGAACGCGCGAATGGGTGCCGCTTCGCCGACGAGGCCGAGCGGATCAACTGGCACGTCGGTCACGTGAATGAGCGCTAGATCCTCCGCGGTATCGCCGCCGGGCTGGACGCGGCTGTAATAGAGCGTGGTGCCGAGTGATCGCGCTCGATGGGTTGCCGGATCGATCACCCCAGGCTGACCCGGCAATTTACCTGTACGTAGATTGGAGACGACGTGCGCATTGGTCGCGGCATAGCGCGCCCCTTGATGCTCAAAGGTGAGGCCGCACATACCCTGCTCGCGGTCGGCAGAGACGATGACATTGCCAGCGCGCATCCCTAGCAGGCGGGGCGGCGATAGCAATTCGACGACGTCGGTCGGAATGTCACGCTTGCGGCCGTTGCCGTAGCGGACCTGCACGCTCGGCGGCACTCGCTGTTCGCGATTGATGTCGCCCTTCTTGCTGACATAGGCGATCAAGGCGATAGCCCCGCTAGGCGCGCCAGCCACCTGCTTCTCGCCAACGGTCACGTAGCAGACATTGTCGAGGCTCGCGATCGCCTCCGCCGCTTCGGCGGCCGCGGCGGCAAGCGTCTGTGGCAGGCGCGGCCGGCGCCTGCCGGGGAAGTTCGTCGCCCGCCCTCCTTGCGCGGCGATCGGTACGAGTTCGTTCGTTGCCATCGCCGCCTCACTTCTTCGAAACAACACCGGGGCAGGTCTCTCCGGGCTTCAGCTTCGTCGAGTCGCATGCTGGCGCGGCAGTGCCACCGACGTCGCCGAGCCAATCGCCCGTGACCGGCGCAAATGCGACGAAGTCGGCGGCATCGCCCGTGATCAACGGCGTCAGGCCGGTGATTCTACCATTATCGAAGGTGATGCTATAAACTTGGAAACTGCCAGCCGCCGATCCACTCAGGCCCACGCCAGCGGGCAACTCGTCGATCACGCTCTTCACCACCTCCACAATTTTGAGCGGCAGCGCTGTCGCGTCTTGGTTGCTGGTGACTTTGCTCAGCCCGCCGGTGCTGAAGAACTCCAGCGAAACGTCGTGCTTGGCAAGAAATGCATTGAACTGGATGGCGGTGCCGCGATCGGCGCTCTTGACCATCACCACGCTGATCTGACCGCTCGCGACAACCAGCAGCGGCACCTCGTCGAAGACATATAGCCCGGCAGGCTTGTCAGCAGGGTTTGACGACAGATCGAACCGTTTTCCCGTGAAGTTGGTACAGCCCGCCAGTAGCGCCGCTGCGACCATGCCCGCGGCGACGCGGGCAATCCATCCGCTACGCAATTGCTTAGCCGCCTTGCGGCCCATCCCATCCGCCATGTCAGATCCTCTGAATGTCCGGCCACGTCGAAATGGCGTGGCTTGGCCTGCCTAGTCACCGAGCGCAGTTTTTTCGGTGACACTCATCACAAAGCCGTTGTGAGAAACTGCACTTTGCGACAATTTTATTGATGAGGGGGTCGAGCAAGTGGAGTCGCAGGCAGAAGAACTATCGAAAGGAAGCGAGAATCTTCTGCCCCCGGACTTGCGCGATGCTTTTCTGGCCCGCGCTCATCTGTCTAGGGTGCGCCCCCGCCAGACTGTAATCGCTGAGGGAAGTTGGGCAGGCGATGTCTACCTGATCCAGACCGGCAGGGTCCGCATCTCGCGATTCTCCGATGGAGGACGCGAAACCATCCTACGCGACATGGGCCCCGGCGAGATATTCGGCGAGATTGCGGCGATCGGCCGATCGCCGCGATCGGCATGCGTTTGCGCGATCGAGGAAACGGCGCTCGCACGGCTCACGGCCGACGAATTTTTGTCGTTCTTGGGCGAAGTACCGCAGGCGGGATTATGGATCGCGGTACAACTCGCGTCGCGGGTTCGCGATCTCACCAACAAAACCACCGACCTCGCGACGCTTCCGGTTGCAGGCCGCGTTCAGCGTGAGCTGCTGCGCCTTGCGCTCGAGACCGGTGTCGAACGGGACCATGCCGTCATTCAGCCGATGCCGACCCATGCCGAGATCGCAGCGCGTATCGGCACCCACCGCGAGGCGGTCACGCGCGAGCTGAACCTGCTGGCGCGCGAAGGCGTCGTCCGACAGGCGGGGCGACGGGCAGAGATCCTGTCGATCGGCAAGCTGCGCGCGTTGTACGATCGTTTTGGTCGGTCATGAGCGGCAGCGCCATGCCCATGTCTCCAGCGGGGGAACGCCGAAACATCGCAATACTCTTCACCGATCTGTCCGATTCGACTCGCATCGCCACATCGATGGAGCCGGAACATTATGCCGAACTGCTGCAGCCACTGCGCGATCTGATCGCCGCCACCGTCGTGGAGCACGGCGGCGAGATCGCCCGGCTGGACGGCGACGGTGCCCTCTGCATCTTCGGCTACCCCCAGTTTCATGAGGATTCCGGTCGGCGTGCGACCGAAGCGGCGCTCGACCTGCATTTTGCCATTGCCGCGATGGACCACACGACAACTCCCGCCGGTGCGCCGATCCGCCACCATAGTGGCATTCATGCGGGAATGACGCTGGTGCGTGAAGGTGACATGGTCCGCGGGCGTTATGAACCGCTGGGCGATGCGACCAATGTCGCGGCATGGCTGGGCAAGAAAGTAGCGGGCCCCGGAGAGATCATTGTCAGCGAGGAAACGCTGGGTCGGGACGCGGCGCTCTTCTGCACCGGACCGCGGCGCTTCGTGCGAATCTCCGGTCATGCAGCTGACCTCGCGGTGGTCGCCGTTCAAGATCGCGAGGCCGCATCGACCCGCTTCGATGCCCGCGTTCGTCAGGGACTGACGCCCTTCACTGGCCGGATCACCGAGCGCGCCCGGCTCCATGCCTGGCTGGGCGATGGTCGCTCCGGCTTCCACGGACCTGCGCTGATCGCTGGGCCGCCTGGCATCGGCAAATCTAGGTTGCTCAGCGAGTTTCTGTCCGAAGCGATGGCGCGCAGGGTGAAGGTCCATCGCGGCTATTGCGAGGCCTATCTGGGAGCACCGCCGCTACAACCTTTCGTCCAGCTAGCGGCATCGATCGCGGCACAGGAGCCGACCACCGCTCACAACGCCGGAGTGACAGGGGCGGGCGGGGACATGGATCTCGTGGGCCTGACCCGGATGATGCAGCAGCTGATCGGCCATGTCGTTTCCGAAGGCACCACCATCTTCGCGATCGATGACTGGCATTGGGCTGACGACGCCAGCCGCAAGCTGCTCGACGAACTAGTGTCAGCAGGCGATGGCCGCGCGCGTTTCCTGCTGGTGTCCCGTGAGTGTGACACGCAATTGGAGGCGACGCGCCTCTCGGACGCCATTCTCGTCCCGCCTTTACTAGAGATTGAAGCGCAGAATGTCGTTGATAAGCTGCTGCCGGCATCGGATGCGACCCAAGCGGCACGGATCTTCGCGGAGTCGGGAGGCAATCCACTATTCCTTGAAGAAATTTGCCATGCCTCCAGCCGGCGACGCAGGCCAGTCACAACGCAGGTCGGATCGAGCGCCTGGCTAGACATATTGATTCAGGCGCGCCTTGCCGAACTGTCTCCGCGTCAGGCGGAGATCGTACAATGCGCTTCGGTGATCGGCTATGCCATGCCCGCTACCCTGCTCGCCGCGGTAGCCGGGATTGTCCCCGACGACCCGGTGGTCGAACGGCTGGCCAAAGCCGATTTCCTCTATCCTGGCGATATAGCGGGCACGCTGCGTTTTAAGCACGGCATCACCCGCGACGCGGTTTACCGGACCATCGGTCTCGAGAAGCGACAGGCGCTCCACCTCCGCGTGATCGTTGCGCTGGGCGAGGAAAGCGACGCGCCCAATCCCGAGGCGCTGGCATATCATCATGCCGCTGCCGGCCGTACCGGCGGCGCTGTGCCGCATGCGATCAGGGCGGGCGAGGCCGCACTGGCGGCAGGGGCACTCGATCGTGCCCGCGCCCATTTCCAAGCGGCATTCGAGGGGCTTCCCGCATTGCCGTTGAGCCACCCCGCGGTCGCTGGAGTCCTCAAGCTCGTCAACAAATATGGTTTGGCGTGCATCGCCGATCCTTCGCCGGAACAGCTTCCCGTTCTCGAGGCCATGGCGGCGCGGCTGGAGACGCTCGACCAGGCCGAGGCGATGGCCCGCAGCAACTACTGGATCGGCGCGATCGCTTACGGGTTGGGAGATGGACGGCGATCGGTGACCTATCTGACGGCGGCGCGAGCGACTTCAATCGGGCTCGGGGGTGAGAGGTTGGTAGCGCAGGTCGAGACCAAGCTGGCCCAGTCGCTGTTTGCGGCGGGTGCCTATGCGGAAGCCGATGCGTTGTTCGAGCAAATCCTTCCGGTCATCCGGTGCCATGAGGGGCGCAACGATCATGAGACGCTCGCCTATGCGCTGTGCTGCCACGGGTTCTTGCTTGCCGATCAGGGCCATTTCATCGCGGCGGACGCGCGCTATGCCGAGGCTGCGACGATCCTCGACCGCGCCACGCCGGCGCTTCTTACCTCCTACCATACGCAGCGTGCCGCGGTGTGCCTGATGCGCGGACAGTGGCAGACGGCAATCGAACAGGCGCGCCAATGTCTCGCCGCCTGTAGCCGTACGCACGCGCGCTACCAAGCCATGATGGCGGCAGCGCTGGAAGCGTTCGCCCGCTGGCAGATCGACCGCGACCCGGCGGCAGTCGATACGTTGGTTAGGGCGGCCAATTGGTTCGCGGGCGATGCGAGTCAGCAACGGACCTCGCTGGTCTATGGCTGGCTGGCGGAGATTATGGTGCAGACCGGCCAGCGCGATGTTGCGCGCCACTATGCCGCACGCGCCTTGTCGCGAGTCCATCGTAGCGGAGACCGACTCGGCGAAGCGACGGCATGTCGCGCCATGGCGCGGCTCGCTGCGGCGGCCGGCGCTCATCGCCCGGCCGAGCGGCATCTCGCCGCAGCCTATCGCTCGGCTGCGCTGCGCCGCTCTTCTCGCGAGCGCGCCCACACCGAGCTTTGCGAGGCGGAGCTTGCTTGGGGGGCCGGCGACCACGACCGCGCCCGATCGTTGCTCGGTCGTGCGACCGCCACCTTCGAGGCGCTCCGCCTGAGGCCGTTTCTCAGCCAGGTGCGGGCGCTGGCCTTGGCCAATCGCTGATCCGCACGATCAGCGACGCCGGCAGCGCCTGGATGCGACCCGCATCGAGCAGCGCCGAGAGAATACCGATGATCGCTCCCATCGCCATGTCGCGCGCGGGGCAGGCATGGACGGGATAATTGATATTGTTGCGTTGGGGCTGCCAGGCCGCGCGTCGCTTGCCGCCGAAAACTATCGAGACGTTGCCGTCGGGCGTTTTCCTGTCTGCCAGCGACCGCTGTGCCGCCGAGACGAGGCTGACCACGATAAGATCGCCTTCGCGGACATGGACGTCGAATTCGCGGTTCGCGCTGTCCGCCCGCAGGATGATCGGTTCGCCGGTCTGCTTCTCATGATCGGTGGCTGTGCGATACAGCAGGTCAGGCGCAGGCCGCTTGCACATTGCCTGCGACACGGGACCGAACAGCACTGCTCTGGCCTTGGCGAAATCGGCGAATGCGGGCTTATCGCCCAGCGTTCGACGTAGCGCTGACTGGTGGCGCCACAATGTCCGCTCATTGAGCCATTCGAGCAGAACGCCCCGCAGATTACCGTCCATCGGCGGGATCGCTCCCACCATCGTGCCGATCAGGTTGCGCGAGAGCACATCGTTGCTGGTTATCGCAGCGAACATCTCCCGGGCCACTGAACCGGTATGCGCGCCATTGTTATTCAATCGGTGCGCTTCGACGAATGCCTTGCTGGCGGCGAGGATCGCCTTGCCATGGGCCTCGGCGAAAAAGTCGACCGTGTCGCTTGGCCGCGGATAGAAGGCGTTGCGCGACGGTGACAAGAAATCCCCCGGGCAGCCTGCCTGCGGCGCCGTACGCTTCGCAGGCAATTCCCAAAGCCACCCCGTCGCCTGCATGTGGACGCCGTCGGGCAGGCCGTACCAGATCTTGCAGAGCTCCCCCAGCGCCGGAAGCAGGAACTGGCGACGTAGCTCGATCTTGTAATAGCCGCGTGCACCTGCGCGCGATCGATACAGGTCCAAGATCTTCTGCGCGGCGGCATAGCCGGCGCCGAATCCAGTCTCCTCGTCGTATCGCATGAGGATGACGTTGGTCGCCTCCGATTCTTCCCGGTAGCGATACTTTCCTTTCAACGATTGCTTATAATATCGATCATCCGGCTGCTGAGTAACGTAGATCGGCCCGCTATTGCGTTCGATTCGCCGCAGTTGCTCTTCGGTCGTAAATTGCTTCCAATCGGTCAATACGCGCATCACATGCTTGTAAGATGCTGAAAGTACAACGCGCTGCTTCGCACGGTCCGGCGGGTTTTCCCAATCATGGGGAACGGTCACGACCGGCACACCCTTCGTCGAATAGGATCCGCCCGCAGAATAGCGTATTGCCGACCACATATCAGGCGTGATGTTGCGAAGCGCAGGATCCTTGACGTCATAGTCTTCGACCAGCAGCTTGATTTCCTCTCCCTGCTCGGCTTCGCCTAGGCGTTCGAGACGGTCGAGCACGGCCTGACCGACCGCCTCGCGTGGCTCTTCCATCGGCTGCCAGCTTCCTTTTAGCCTCGTCAGCGCCATCAGCGCAGCACGCGATGGCACGAACAGGTACAGGCCCCATTGGAGCGACACGAACTGTGTCGGCAAAGCTGGCAACCGCACCTGGATAATCTCGTCGCCCTCGACGAAGCGGAACACGCGATCTGCAGGATAGAGCGTACTCGATCGGGGCGAGACGCCCATCAGCGGATCATTATGGCCCGATGCCGCCCAGCTGCTGTTGCCGCCGTTGATCCAGCGCTGGATCGTCTCGAACTGCTCGGCGATGCTGGCATTGTAGGCCATGAACATCATGCCGCGTTGGCCCTGCGCACCGGCTTCCCAGCTGGGACCGTAGGACATGCCCCGGCGCAAGATACGCGGCGCACGGCGCCCTTGGAAAGGCTCGCGCGGGTTGGTCCGCCGGATGTGCGATGCGAACGGACAGACTTCCCCTCCCGCATCCCTGCGGTAGTCGAAGTCATTCTCGCCACCGGGCCCGGCTGGCAGTAACGGGGTGCCGTCGGTATTGCGGCCCAGCATCAGCGCCTTGAGCCGCTCCTTCGTCACTGGTCTGGGAAGCCCGGGATGTTCGGCCTTGATGCGCTTCACTTCGGCGTCGAGAAATGCGTCGAAGGCTTCGACGTCCTGCCTCAGCTTGCGAATTACTAGGAAGCTGCCATTCTGTTGGTAACGCCGCGCCTTGGCACGCAATCTGCCGCGCCATCGCAGCGCGCCATGCCGCTCATTGACGAAAGGCCGAGGCGCATCGTCGTCGCGGTCATTGCGATAGCCGAGCAGCACTTCGCCGAGCCGGACCTCGTCGGTCTTTCGGCAGCTATCGTCGAGACCTGCAACCGGTTTAGGCTGGCTCAACCCGTCGTGGAAGCCGAAATGGTCGATGAACGCGCCGTCGGCGTTAAAATCGCTGGCCATCTTTTCATAAGCCAAAAGTACTAGCCCCGACTGCTCCCCGAGGGTCGCCAACCGGGTTAGCTCGGCCACTACGCCGTCCTCACCTTCGCTCGCCGTCCGGATTTGAACGACGATATCGATTTCGCTCATTTCGACCGGCGGACGGGCACGCGCAAAGGGATTGGCATTAGGCGGGAGCGGCGGCCAGTTGCGCTCGGGCAACATCCACTCGCGCGGATGGTTCTCGCGCATGTCGCCGATCAGTCCGGCACGCACCTCCATACCTTCGCGAAATTCATTCGGAAACCGGTCTATAACACCGGTCTCCAGTCCGATCCGACGCAAGCCGTCAGCGGTGAACCCAATCGTGCGGAAAAAGGGATCGGACGGGCTGGCCGCCTTCGCATCCCCGAACTGGACGACGAGGTTCAGCCCGAGGAAGTCGCGCGCTTTTGCCGCGTCCGTGATCGTCATCAGCAACAGCGCGCCGTGCCGCATCGGTTCAGTCGCGCTGCCAAGCGGCTTGAGGATGCCGCCCTGGACTTCGCTGCGATCGAGAACTGGATCCTTTGGCCGCCGCCGATCGCGTTCGGCATCAAGCGCGGCGACATAAGCACAGCCGGTCTCAAACCAGTGGAGCGGATCGGTATAGGCGCTCTTGATCGCTGCCCACATCGAGTAGGCGGGATGGTCCGGCAGCGGGACCAACTCCTCCCAGCCGAGCAGCAGGTCCCGCGTCGCGCGCGCGAGATACCGACCCTCCCGAAGGCGGAGTGGCTTTCCCGCCCAGTCCCTGCCTCGCGGCGGCTGGCCAGTGAGCCATTCGGGCGGGAAATAATCCGTGAGGCGGTAGAGGACGGTCAGTGCCTCCAGCCCCAGTTCGACGATCTTGAGATACTGGACAGGATCGCCCGCATCCCGCTTGGCAACTGCCCGAATCCGTTCTTCGGCGGATGCGGCTTCGGGTTGTGGCATTGTTAGCCGCGCAATTGCTTGGGCGGCCTGGTGCGCCGGTTGTACACGCTGGATCTGCTCGAGCCGGTTCAAGTACAGATGGTCGCGTACCGTTAATCCGGTAGTCGCATAGAAAATCGCACTGTCCATCTGGTTGTCGCGCACCCATTGCGCATATTCATCGAAGCTGTGCTCGGAGGCGGTGACATAGCCCTCGCAATTGCAGAACAGCAGATCGAGGAAAGGACCGAGCGGACTCCAGATGAGGCGCATATAGGGCTCCCACGCCCCATCGAATGTCGCGGTGAGATAGAGGAAACGTCGACTGCGCAGCCCGCCGCTCGCTCGTGGCTTGTCGGGCATTGCGAACAGCTCTTCGTCGATGACGCCCACGCGGAAATCGAGGAGGGTCAGGATGCGTTCGGTGACATCCGAAAAGGGTGCGATCAGCTCACGCTCGCGCGCGCTTACGCGGACACGGTTCAGCGCTTCGGAGACGATCCGCAGCCGCGTGGCGTAAGATACATTCTCGTAGGCGTCGATGAAGCCTTCGCGGATCGGCGCAACGACCACGAGGTCGGTGATGCCGTCGATATTCTTGCTGCTAGACTCACGTTCCATCATCCGCCTCCGATCAGCATACACCGGCTGCCATGCGAGACTGGCATGCGGTGACACGGCCAGCAACGCGGATTGCGGATATGTGCGCAAACTCACAGAGCGCTTCGACCAGACCGTGCCGGGGTAAAGAGAATCAGCTTTGTCCGGCCGCACTATTCATCACGCCTGCCGCCTGATCGACACTGACCGGTAACGGCCCGAAAGCTGCCCAGTGGGTAGCGGCGTGAGCTGCCAGCCTGGAATGCGCCGTAATCTCAGTTGTTCACGGTCGAGTTTATGGCAGCTCTCCCGACGCGGAAGTCCAAAAGCCGTCAGTCGGCAACCGGCCCAACGTCAGTCAATCGACCACGACTCCCGCTCAAAGCTGGAGCGTCCGCATTCTACAAAAGCGGTCATTCAAGTGCTGAACTGGGAATGACGGCTTTGCCCCAATCTCAGTCGTTCGAGACACCTCGTAAGGTAGATTAACATACGGCAGGTTTGAGGCCTCAGGGCGGACAGACTAAACGGCTCAGACGCATAGGGGCCAAAACACTGGCCGATGAGACATGCCGGCGACCCACATTACGCCATTAAACGACGTGCTTACCAAGCAGCTCGTCACACAGCCGCGCTTCGCTCGAGCTTTGCGATTTGTTCTTCGCAGATCACCTGCACCGATTGGCCAAGAGCCTCAACGCGCACGCCGAGCCACGCCAGTTCTTGCTCGCTGATTAGGTAGTGTTTCGAGTAGCGCGCCTTCACATAAGCTTCCTTGAGCTTCTCGAAACGCGCGCGATCAGCCCGGCTATCGCGCGGCCACGCATCAACCAAGCGCGGGTCAATCCGCTCCGCCTGCGTGCGCAGGAAGCCGAGGTTGTGGACGTGCGGCGTGTAGAAAGTGCAGACCAGCAAAACGCAGTGGTAAAGCCGCTCGGCTGTTTGGTGCAGCAGGAATGCGGCGTCATTCACCTCTCGTTGCGAGAGGTAGAACTCATATCCTTTGAATCCGCTCTGTGCTTTGGGCAGCCATTCCTGGAAATACTCCCGCGCCATCGCCAGCGCCTGAGCCGGCGTCTTTGGCTTCGGCTCGTGAAAATCGGTATCCTCGCTCTGATAGAGCGCGATGCCATCGCGAGCGAGGTCCATGAAGAAATAGCGGCCATGCGCGAGCCCATCGTTCACCTCGCGGAGCGTATGGACGATGAAGTTCACCGGCGTGCGTAGCGTCTTGGTGATCGCCAGTTCGCGATTAAGGCGCTCCTCGGCGTTAGCCCAGAACTCGACCCGGTCGGTGAGCCGCTCGTCATTGACGACGATCAGCAGGTCGAAGTCCGACTGATAGCCCTTGGCGGTGTGGGGCTCGTCGACCCAGCCGCCACGAGCATAGCTGCCATACAGGATGACCTTCAGAATGCGCGCCTGGCGCTTCCACTCGACCGTTGCGGTCGAGAGCACGTCGCCAAACTCCTCGAACAGGATCTGGACGACGCGTTCCAACTCGCGCTGCTTGGCAACCGGCAGATGATCGAGGCTGGTCCTCATGTGGATGATCCTAACGCTGAGACACTGCGCAGTACACCTCGCCCGGCTTCAGCGGGCGAGGTGTCTCGCTGGTCATGGGAATTGGCTTCGGTCAGCACGGTCGAGCGCAATCAGAACGCGAGCAATTGTCTGCTCGACAACCTCGACGCTGCAATCATGGAGCTCGGCTGCCTGGACATAGTCGAGATCGTCGAACCGCACCGATCCGAAGATCGCCCGCTCGCGCTCAGGCAGCGCGCGAAAAGCGCGGCGCATCCGGCGAACGCGTAGCCAGGCGATCATGACGCCGCCTCCCGGTCAGGCGCAAACGCCAGCAGATAGTCCGCTGCCTTGCTCGCCGCACTCGCGGCCCGGAAGATGGCCTTGTCATCACCCCGCAGCACCTCGAGCCAGCTGCCGATATAGTCCGCATGCCGAACGCTGGGCTGGATCGACAGGGAAGCGCAGCTGAAGGCGCTGGCCATCTCGGCAACCAGTTCCTCGCGGGCATAGTCGGCGCCTCCGAATGCCCCCGTCTGATCGCGGTCCAGCCTTGAGCCATGCCCGGTCCAGTGGCCAAGCTCGTGCAGCACGGTGCGATACCAGTTGATCCGAACCGGAAATGCCAGCTGAGGCGGCACCGCGACATAGTCGACACCCGGGCTGTAATAGGCATCGCCGCCCCCAATCCGCACATCCGCGCCACTAGCCTCGATCAGCGCATGCACCTTAGGCACGCAATCCATCGGCTCGACCGGCCCGGCCGTAACCTCCGGCGTCAGCTTATCCGGCAGCCCCTCGCACTGGTCGATGTTGAACACGGTGAAGCGCTTGAGAAACGCAAGCTGCCGCGCCTCGCGATCTTCGCTTTGCGCCCGCTCGGCCTCGTCCCTCGGCGTGAAGCGATCGGCATAGCAGATCGTCGTGCCCCGCTCGCCCTTGCGGACATTACCGCCGGCCGCCTGCGCCTGCTTGTAGGTCAGCCAACGCTGAGACGCGTACTGTCCGTCGATGACTGCTGCCCACAGGATCAGAACGTTGATCCCCGAATAGCGCCGCCCGGTTAACGCATTGGCAGGCATCGCGCACGGACACGCCGCCGCGTCCCATGGCCGCACCCAGGGCAAGCGCCCCTCTTCCAGCTCGGTAATCACCCGCGCGGTCACCTCGTCATAGAGGCTCGCTCTGTTCTCAGCTCTGGCAGTCATGCTCCTCACTCCTCAAAACCACCGCAACCGGCGCCGGAATGGCGGGAGGTGGGCGGCAGGAGCGGACCGGCAGTCTCGCCGGCAGAGGCGGGTTGCACCCCGGGGTCCGCATTGCGCCTGCGCAATGGGGTGGCTCGGAGGGCCGAAACGTGAGTGGAGGAGCTGCGCGCAGCGCAGCTTGCTGCCCGCCGCGGCGGGACTAAGGGAAGCGACGCCCACCTCACGACAGTTCGAGTGCCGGAGGCACGCACGCCGCCGCGCACCGCGCGGCGACCGCAGCAACCCCGCGCGCCAGCGCCAGGCTCGCAGCCGCGAGCCGCATCAAGGCAGCGCTCTCGCATCCGGACGGTCGTCGCCGCGGCGTGCGCTCGCAAGCCCGTGAGCCAGCCGTCGCGGCGCCCTCCAGCCGGATCGAGTGCGCTACGCGCCAGAACGAAAGGATCTGCGGCCCCTGACGGCTTCGCAGAAGGCCGTCAGCGTACGCTCAGCTGAATCCGCGTTCCGCTGCCGGCGCCAGCCAACCGCGTCAAGCGATCGCCACCCGAACGGGCCGAGACGCGCAGCGGCTCGGCGACGCGCCAGCGGCGTAGAGCGCGGTCACGCGAAGCGTGGGACGCCCTGACACGAGCCTGTCGTTTCGAACCGTCCCAGCCAATCTTCGCCAACGCTTATTTATGACGCCACGGCTCGAGATTCCCCCGGGGACACCAGAGAGAGCCTTCCCGCCAACAGCACTTCCGACCAGTCTTTCTCCGGAAGCGCCAACAACCCCCAGTTCGGGCGAGGAGACACCCAATGCATAGCGAGACCCCCGACCGCATCCTCCGGATCACGACCGTCCTCGCCCGGACCGGCCTCAGTCGCTCGACTCTTTACCGCAAGATGCAAGGCGGCACCTTCCCCCAGAATGTGCAGATCAGCACCCGTTGCGCGGGCTGGCGCGAGTCAGCCATCAACGAGTGGCTCGACAACCCGATGTCCTACGGAGCCGAAGCCCGGCGATAGCCCCTGGTGGAGCAGCTCGGGAACGGGTGCCAGGTAATCGCGCCATGTGCTCCAGAATGTAACCCGGGGCGGCAATGATCCAAGCCGGCCGTTCGCTCGCCAATCGGTCGCCATCAGGGCAAACCGAACGCCGTCTTCGTGCAAAACCGAGCCCTGTCGTCTATTTGCGCCCTAGCTCTGCGCCAACGCAGGGATCCAGCTTATCGCCAGCTCCCTGCGTGATGCATTCGCAGGAGCATTTCATGTCAGACACCCCGACTACATCCGAACTCAACCCGGCGACTGCCCCGGGCGACCCCATGCAGCTCGAGGCCGACATCCTCGGCCGGCCCATCGCGCCAATGGGCACCCTCCGTACGCGTCCGCCCGGGATCCGGATCCCGTACCACCTGCACAAGCTGCGCAATCGCATGACCGACCAAACCCGAATTCTCGTGCTGGGCGACAGCCTGGCGACCAATCAGGTCGGCCAGTTCGTGTTCCAGTCGGTACTGATGCAGCATTATCAGTCAGAGCCCGTCTACACCTTCTATCCGGGCGCGAACTTCGATTACGGAGGTTATGGCGCGCCGTCGCTGACGAGCGCGAGCTCCGTCGTCGGCCTTAGCCCTGCCCAGAGCACCGCCAGCTACCGGCAGAAGTTCGACTATAGCTACGCGTTCGATGGCTCGTTCATCGAGATCGCACCCGGGCAGCACGCCGTGATCAATTCTCAGATGCTCGGCGACTATGTGGCGCTGCCGATCATCACGGAACCCGGAGCAGGGTCGGTGAAGATCGAGCATAACAGCCTCGTGCCGGCAACCGCGGCAGGTCCCTGGAACAGCCCGACTGCCGGCGAAATCGACAGCGCTCATTCGCTCACCGGTTCCGAGCTCATTGTCAGTGCGGCCGGCGCGCGGGGCCTCACCACGGTGAAGCTCAAGTTCGGCGCGATCCTGATCCGGAACCTCAAGATCACCAACACCGGCAGCGCGACCGTTCGCATTCTCTGGCAAGGCAACCAGGTCCGTACGGCGGCATCGATCAGCTATTATCTGGTCGGCCAGTCGAGCAACGGCTGGTCGCTGACCACCGATGCATCGATACCAATCATGGCGGCCCTCATTCGCGATTATCAGCCGGACATCATCTGGACGGTCAGCGACGACCGGCTCGCGGACTACCAGGCCCTCCTTCCGCGCCTCGAAGCCGCGATCGCGCAATCCGGGATGGTTTATCCGCCAGCCGTCATTCTGGAGCGCAACCCCTTCTACCAGAACGGGCCGCTCAACGACCTGTCGATCGCGGAGGCGACCGACTATTGCTGGCAGTTCGCGCAGAGCCGGCTCGACTGGGACGTGCTCGACCACATGGCTGTCGTGGGCGGTCTCGCATCGGCGACGAAGGCTGGACTGAATGGCGACAATATTCACTGGAGCCGCCAGATTACCGAGATGAGCCTGGCCGAGTGGTCCTCAATCCGGGGATATCTCCCCAAGACGAGGGAAACCGGCGGCCCTGCGGATACAGCCGCGGTCTTCAACGGTCGATCGCGCCGGCCCCTGGCGGCGAACAATGTGGCGGCGCTGGGGCTGCAGCCTGGCGTCTATGACATGGGCCAGCAAAGCTGGAGCGGCCTGGTCACCGGATCGGGCGCGGCAGTGACCCGCTCGGCCGCAGGAGTGCTACCGCTGAGCACGGGCAGCACTGCTTCCTCGACCGTGGTTGCCTATGTGAACGACCCTGACAACCCGGTCTACAATGCAGGAGGGGCACCGACCGTTCGGCAACTCGCAGCGATTGGCGGGTTCAAGTTTCGTGCGCGCCTCCAGCAGAATGCCGCGTCGGGTACGCTTCATGTCCTGATGACGTCGGATCGTGCCTATGGAGCCGCCTATAAGGGCGATCTGACCGGCAACGGCTTCGGCTTCGTGATCCGCGGCAATGCGATCCATGGACAATGCCGGCGCCCCGGCGGCGTTCTCTTCGAGACGACCACATCTCTCGTGATGAACACCTCGAGCTGGTACGAATTCTGGGTCGTCCTTCGAAAGACGCGAGATGACCGGGCATTCGCCGACATCGTCGAATGGTATGTCGGCGGTTTCGACTTTGTCACCAAGCTCGGCGAGACCAACATCGAATATCAGGGGCCGGGCGCATCCTCGCTGCGCTTCGACTTGTCAAACAACCAGGCAGCTCAGAATTATCGGGTCAGTGTGACACCTCCCGTGGTCACTACGATGAGAACTCCACCGAACTGAATCGAGAATGGCGCCGCGGGAAGACAGCCTGTGACGTGCTCCCCAAAACTCCTCCAGTCATAACTGGAGTCCGGGGTTATCATCGTGCCCTTGCGGGCGGGGCTGCACAACCCGCCTGGCAGCATCGGCGGGCGTCAGCCCGCCTATTCCGCTATGCGGCCGCACATGGTTGTAGTCGTCGCGCCAGTTGCTCAGCACCGAGCGGGCATGGCTCAACGACGCGAACAGCGTCTCGTTCAGGCATTCGTCGCGCAAGCGACCATTAAAGCTCTCGACGTAGCCGTTCTGCTGCGGCTTGCCCGGGGCGATGTAATGCCACTCGATCTGCCGGTCCTGCGCCCAGCGCAGGATCGCCAGGCTGGTCAGCTCGGTCCCGTTGTCGCTCACGATCATCAGCGGCCTGCCGCGAGCCGCGATGATCGCATCGAGCTCACGGGCGACACGAGCGCCCGACAGCGACGTATCGACCACCAGCGCGAGGTTCTCGCGCGTGAAGTCGTCCACCACCGCAAGGATGCGGATACGCCGGCTGTACACCAGCGTATCGCTCACAAAGTCCAGGCTCCAGCGCTGGTTCGGCCCTTGCGGCAACGTCATCGGTGCCCTTGTTCCCATCGCTCGCTTGCGACCCCGTCGGCGACGCACACGCAGGTTCTCCTCGCGATACAGTCGCAGCAGCTTCTTATGGTTCATCACGATGCCCTCGCGGGCCAGCATGATCCCCAGCCGACGGTAACCGAACCGGCGACGCTCGAGCGCGATCTCGCGAAGACGCGACCGAAGGTCGCCATCATCACTACGCCGATGCGCATAGCGCATCGACGATCGATCCACGCTGAGAATGGCGCACGCCCGACGCTCGCTGATGCCGAAGGTCTGCCGGACATCCTCGACAGCCCTTCGGCGAGCGGCAGGCTTCACCAGTTTTTTGAGGCAACCTCCTTCAGTACCGCATTGTCGAGCATCGCATCGGCCAGCAGGCGCTTCAGCCGCGCATTCTCATCCTCCAGCACCTTCAGCTTGCGTGCCTGCGACACATCCATGCCACCATAGCTCGCCTTCCATTTGTAGAAGGTCGCGCTGCTCACGCCGTGCTTGCGGCACACGTCCGCCGTCGATGACCCAGCTTCCTGCTCACGCAGGATCGCTATGATCTGCTCCTCGCTAAACCTGCTGCGCTTCATCTCCGTCCTCCTCAATGAAGGACTCTAGCTCAAACTGGCGGAGTTTCCGGGGAGCACGTCACAAGGTCGCGCTTGAGGCATTTGCAGCAGGGAGCGCGGACATGGGCAGGGCTTTGGTATTTCTCTGGGCACTGCTAGCCCCGTTACTGCTCATCAGCGTCCAAGCTCGGGCACTCAACAATGATTACCCCGCACCGTTGACCGACGCCCAGGTCGCTTATTATTTGAGCCGGCCCGACGCGACGACGCACGCCAGGTACAATCTCACGGACAGTGCTGGCAACATCATGCATCACCCTTCGATCCTGCAGGTCTCGGGCCAGGCCTACAAATATGCGGCTGTCTATCATACGCCCTACCAGGTTTCAGGCGGCATTCGATACAAGGTGAACCTGGCCGGCTCGAATGACCTGGAGAACTGGACGTTTATCGGCCTCCTACTCGACAACGCGGACATGCCAAAGATCGTCCGGGTCTCGGGCTCCAGCTGGATCATGGTCGCTCACGAGCAATGGCTTGGAGCAACTGCCTATTCCTCGGGGCCCGCCCGCATCGGATACAAGCTTTTCTATAACGAAAGCGACCTCATCAATCGAACCGTGCGCGCGACCTGGACGGCGCCGTCGTTTGTCGACCCGCTGAATGGTACGCCCAGCATCTACGAGGCCCATCTCGAATATTGGAACGGATACTACAGCGTCAGTGGGCAGTTCGGATTTCACCTGTGGAACGGTACCCGCGATGTAAATGCGGTGACGACGATCCAGCGGCTTTTCGATCCGCGCAACATCACGGTGACATACCCGTCGGTAGCCGACGCATATAATAGCCTGCTGATGGCGCAGGGCGTTACCGGAAACATCGGCGACCGCGACACGCTGATAACGACGAGTGCACGGTTCAATATCCAGGAAGGGAATATTGGGCTCCCTGCCGCTAGTTGGGACAAGTGGCGTATCTGGCTGTACAAATTCGGTGACGGCAACGCCTACCCGACAGGCATCGGTACATTCTCGCTGATCTCGCCGCGGACTCATGCAGCTAACCTGCCAGGGAACACCGAAGGTAGCGTCTCTTTCGGCAACCCCACCGTCACGATCGTGGACTCGCCTTCCGGTTCGGGAAAGTCGATCGTGATCTCCTACTTTGTCTTCGGGGAAGGCGCGAAGCCTGGGGAAACAGGCAGCCTACTCTATTACTTCGACCTAGACGCTACCTTCGCTTCGCTCACGACTTCCAACGTTCCGCAAGCTGGAACAGCCTCGACGTGGTTAGAAACACCCGACCGGAGCTTCCGAAAGCATTACCTCCCGAATTGCGCATCTAAGGACGCGTTCGGCTTGCAAGCCAAGTTACTACTTTCCTGCATCTCAATTGACATGCTGGTACGAGCCGAACCCTAGGCGCTGTTGACAAAGTTAGGCAACCACCTGCGGATAGCGGCAAGATTGAGGAAACTGGCGAACGACAGCGCGGTTTTGTCGTAGCGGGTGGCGATGCGGCGTTGATGCTTGAGGTGGCCGAACATGCGCTCGATGCGGTTACGGTCTCGGTATCGACGGAAGTCGCAGGCGATGTGTTCGCGCCGGTTGGCCTTTGGCGGGATGATCGGCAGGATGCCGCGCATCAACAGGTTCGCCCGGACCGCATCGCCGTCATACCCTTTATCGGCCAGCAGCGCCTTGGGCTTGTCGACAGGCAACGCCATGAGGTCATCGACAGCGCTATAATCCGATGCCTCCCCGCCAGTCAGGATGAAGCCAAGAGGGCGTCCCTGATTGTCACAACGGGCGTGGACTTTGCACGTAAAGCCGCCGCGTGATCGACCAAAAGCCTCCTTATGAGTCCCCCTTTAGCGCCCGCTGCCGAAACATGGCCGCGAACCGTGGTGCTGTCGATCATGTGCTGCCAGTCGTCGGTCAGCCCGAACTCGACCAGCGTGGCCAGCATCGCATCCCAGACGCCTTGTTCCGCCCAACGCCGGAACCGCACATAGACCGAGTTCCACTTGCCGTAGCGCTCGTGCATGTCGCGCCAGGGGCAGCCAACCCGCAGTACATGCAGCATCCCGTTTAGAAATCGCCGATTGTCATGGGCAGGGCGCGCCTTTCGGCCTCGCTCGGACGGCAGCAGCCCTTCGAGCACCGACCATTCCTCGTCCGTCAGATCGCCACGCGCCATCGCCGCCCCCTGCAAAGAGCAGCCTTGAATCAGAGATAAGGTCGTTTGGGAATCCACTTTGTCAACACGACCTAGAGCTTTTTCCGATCATTCTGCATCGTACCCGGCATTAGCGAAGTAGTTTGCGCATTCTGCGGGCGAGTAGAGGTTGATGATGCGTCCGATGGCGTTCCAGAGGCCATGGATGGTTCGCTCTGCAGCTTTGCGCAGATGGGCCTTGAGCTTGGAGAATGCCTGTTCGATCGGATTGAAGTCGGGGCTGTAGGGCGGGAGGAAGAGGAGCGTCGCGCCGACCGCCTCGATGGCTTCGCGGACGGCAGGCGTCTTGTGGCTGGACAGATTGTCCATGATGACAATGTCGCCGGGCGCCAGGTCGGGCACGAGTAGCTGGCGCACATATGCGGTGAAGGCATCGCGGTTGATGGGCCCGTCGATTACCATCGGGGCGATCATGCCGGTGCGGCGCAATCCAGCGACGAAGGTGGTGATCTTCCAATGCCCGTGCGGCACGCCCGAGCGCAGCCGCTCGCCGCGGCGGCAGCGACCGTGCCGCCGTGCCATGTTAGTTGATGCCCAGGTCTCGTCGATGAAGATCAGCCGGTCGGGATCGAGATCGAGTTGGCCGTCGAACCATGTCTCGCGCTGCTTCAGGACGTCGGGTCGATTCTGCTCCGCGACATGGGCCGTCTTTTTTTGCGCGTGATCCGGTGACGGTCGAAGAACCGCCACAGCGTACCGATCCCGACCGGCGTGCCGCGTTCTGCCAGCAGCGCCTGCAACTCGACCAGCGTGATGTCATCCCTCGCCTCGATTGCATCCAGGATGAACGTCGCATGCACGTCGATCCTGAAGGAGCGGGGGTCGCCGCCCTGCGGCTTGGCCGCCGGCGTACCGTTCCTGACGAAAAGTTGCCGCCAGCGGATCGCGCTTGCCGCGCTCACCCCGAACCGCAAAGCCGCAGCCCGGCACGACATCCCGCCCTCGATCGCGGCGACGACCCGCTCGCGAAGATCCTGAGATAGTACTCGTGGCATCCACACCGGCCTCCTGATCCCGGCATACAGCCTGAATCACAAAATCACCGCCGAGGGAATCCTCACGATTCACAACGCCCGGAAACCGTTCTAGAGCGGTTTCCACTCATTCCGGTTCATATCCGCATGAGCTGAAGTAGTTGGCGCATTCGGCGGGCTGGAAGATGTCGACGAGCCTGCCGATCAACCCCCACAGCCCGCTGACGGTTCGTTCGCCCACCTTGCGCAGTATGGCCTTGAGGCGGGAGAAGGCCTTTTCAATGGGATTGAAGTCGGGGCTGTAGGACGGGAGGAAGCGCAGGGTTGCTCCGGCCGCTTCGATCCGCTCTTTCACGGCGGCCCGCTTGTGGCTGGAGAGGTTGTCCATGATGACGACGTCGCCGGTCCGCAACTCTGGCACCAGGACCTGCGCCACATAGGCTTCGAACCAATCGCCGTTGATCGGCCCGTCCAGCACCATAGGCGCGACCATGCCGGTCATGCGCAGGCCGGCGACCAGCGTTGTGGTCTTGCGATGGCCATGCGGGAAGCCCATCCGCAATCGCTCGCCCTTGGCGCAGCGCCCGTGGCTGCGGGTCATGTTTGTCGCGGTCCAAGTCTCGTCGATGAACACGAGGCGTTCGGGCTCGAGATCGATCTAGCCGTCGAACCACCGCTGGCATCGCCTCAGGACGTCGGGAAGGTCTTGTTCGATCGCGTGGCCAGTCTTTTTTTGCGCGTGATCCCGTGACGGTCGACGAACCGCCACAGCGTACCGATCCCGACCGGCGTGCCGCGTTCTGCCAGCAGCGCCTGCAACTCGACCAGCGTGATATCATCCCTCGCCTCGATTGCATCCAGGATGAAGGCCGCATGCGCGTCGATCCTGAAGGAGCGGCGGTCGCCGCCCTGCGGCTTGGCCGCCGGCGTACCGTTTCTGACGACAAGTTGCCGCCAGCGGATCGCGCTTGCCGCGCTCACCCCGAACCGCGACGCAGCAGCCCGGCACGACATCCCTCCCTCGATCGCGGAAACAACGCTCGCAAAGATCCTGAGGTAGCAATTGTGGGATCCACACCGACCTCCTGATCCCGGCATCCAGCCTGAATCACAATCGATGCCGCGGGCATCCTCACGATTCAAAACGCCCTGAAACCGCTCTAGCCAGCCCGCCCGGCAGAACGAACTTAAATAGGCGGACTAACATCGACCAATTTGAGCACATTACCTGAATAGCTGTACTTTTTACACTTTTCGTCTTCTTCGATCGCCCTGTAGAAAAAACCCGACTTGCGAGATTTCGAACCATAAATCACGTCAAGTCTAAAATCACAAACGTCGCCTGCCCTAGCAATCGAGAGCATACCTGGTGATCCGATGTGGCCAGGGTAATATCCTCGTAATACAATTAACTTGATTCCGTTGGTGCGTAAGCGAATTACCTCAAGATTTCCAAGACCATCCCGCCCAATCCGACCACCGCCAACCTGCAATAGTCCAAATGAAACTGCCAGCGCAACTATAGCACAGGCAGCTGCACCAACAGCGATCATGGATACCAATGACCAAACGGCCCTCCTGCTGATACTAGTTTCCATTTTCCTCCTTCTCTTCAACAGGCTCATAGATTACTACCCCATGAGGCGGCTTTGTTTCCGGGAACCGCACAAAAGTTCGCTTAACAATTCGCCAATTGAACGGTCTGCCCCCGTTTCGCTTATATATTCCGCCCGCGAGTGAATTCGGGCCATCTGTCCAGAGAGCAGTCGCGGGCGGATCGGATAGATCCTCGCCGGTCGCCCTCTTGAAGGCTTCATTCGCGAACCACGCGCAGTTATACCAATACTCCCACGCACTATCTCCGTCATTGGACATTTCAGACAGGAATTTCATCAATTCGGCCTCTTGCGAGTCCGATATCCACTTCCCGCGCCCGTAGTCGGCCTTGTACCAGCTGTCTTTGAATTCAGTATTTACTTGGAGGCCCCTTCGACCGTTTCCTGTACCCGCGTTAAAGGTTCCATACGAGGTGAAAGTCCATCCTGTTGATGTACGTTTTGCATATACAATCCACGCGTGACTGTTATTGACATTGCCTGTTCTTGAATAGACGATCAAATATCCGCGACTACCATCCGGATCTATTACGTTTATTGGATCATTCCCGGTGTAGGCGTACATATTTAGACCATCAGCGTAACCAGCGCGATCTGCCTGCACAAACCTACCCAGTGTAGGAGAGTAAAATCTCGATTTAGCTAAATATAATCCCAGCTCATTGAACCAAGGATGACCTGTATACTGAAATCTGCCTACGTTATCAGAAGACGGTATGCCAAATTCGTCGTACTTGTTACGAGCGACCACACTGCCGCTTTCGCTCGCTCGCGTTATAACGGAGCCACGCTCATCTGCGAGTAGGAATGTCCTAACGCCTGAGCTTAGACTTGATCCCGAGTACTCAACGATTGGCGCAATCTGCCCGTAACCATAGACATATCGCTTTACAAGAGAGTTGCTTGCATCAAATTCGCCAATAATCTGCTCACCGTCATATATAAACTTAGACGTAGACGATTGATTGAGTTCGATTAGCCTGTTCATCGCGTCGTACTTCAGGGACGAGTTTACCACTACACCGCTGACAGAATGAGTCATACTGGTGAGCAGGTCTTCGGAATCGTATAAGTAGTTATCTGAGATGAGCGGACCAGTTGTCGACGTATAATTCTGCAAATTACCACGACTATCATGAACAAATAAGCCCCCTGACGTTGAGCTTACTTGGTTTAAGCCATTATTTGCATATGAACGATTCGTTTGGACAGTAGGATGCCATCCATACGCATCGTTACTGCTGGATTGGTTTACTATTTGGCTTGCAGGATTATAATTGAAGCTTTTGCTAAGCTCGTCCGACCCATTCAACAATGTGTGGCGTAGTGAAGATAATCGACCGCCCCCCGCTAGATCAAAATTGGTCCCAATCCCATTCCCGCGCGAAATCTTCGTTAATCGTCCAGTATCATCGTAAGAATAACTCGCAAGCAAACCATTGTTAAATGTCGACGAATCCTCGCGGACTTGTGTTAGATTTCCAGCTACGTCATATTGATAATTGACTTTGAAGTTGTCCGGCCACCTTATAGACGTGCGGCGCCCAACGGAGTCGAACTCATAATTAACCGACCCCAAAGATCCTGTCTCGGAAATGATATTTCCAACTTGATCGTATTCTGTCGCCGTCGATAGCCCGCCTCTCGTGGAATTTACAATTCTGCCCTGTAGATCATACCCATATGACACATCTGAACCCGGCCCTGGCGTGTCTCGGAACACTAACCGATTCAAGGCGTCATACTGCTGGCTTATATACTTAGTATTGTCCAAGGCATACCCTCGAAGACGTCGCAATACGATATTGTTCCTACTATCATATTGCAGTTCTTCGTAATCTGTCGCGGAGCTCTGCCCGGCTCCCGCCGATGTCAATGGATAATACGTTCTGTATAGCCTGTCTAATCTATCATATGCATAAGTGGTAGTGTTGCCCCGGGCATCGGTAACGGACTGTACGGCTCCATTGTCCGTATATCTCCCACTCCATTCAACCGAAGCTACGCTCGTGCTATAACCGGTTGTCACGGACACCTTGCGTCCGACTTGATCATATGAAGCCACTGTAATTCTGTCAGGTCCGAACTCCCCCTCCGGACCGAGGTCACATGCGGACGTTGGATAGACAATATCAGGAGCGATATTCATTCGAACCGCAGAACATTGCATCCTGCCTTCATTATCATAGCTATATTGTTGCACACTCTCGGTATCCGTTCCCGAGAGATCCCTCACGAACTGCAGCCGTCCTGATTGGTAAAGTGCAATGCTCGAATATCTTGGGACGAATGCCTGCCAAGCAGCGTCAGTACTGTCTGCGACCGACCCGATCTCTACAGACAATCTCCGACCAACCGCATCATAGGATCGACGTTCGGCACGGCGCTTCCGTGGGCCTCCGCCGTCCGGATCCGGGGAAATAATTCCCACAAGACGGCGGCCCATATCGTAGCGATAGTGGGTTGAATCCTCGTTGCCCGGTAAGGCGCCATCCACCCTGGCGATATCGCCTGATGGCGTGTACGACATAGATAATGCCACATTTAAAGGCTGGTCGCCACGCCCCCTTGCGACACTAGTCTGGTTCCCGTTGGCATCGAATGTCGCGCTCATCCGCACTTCATCCGCACTCCCGACACATGCTGGCGCAGCATGCGTCGAGCAAAGCGAAATACCGGTCAAGCGCCATACACCTGAAACCATAGTATAACTGTATCTAATTTCCGGGCGAACCGCGCCCGCTTGCGAAGCTGGCTGTTTTATCGATGTGACAAGTCCGCTAATCTGATCGTAGGTATAATTGGTTACGGCTCCTGACGGGTCGATCTCCGTCGTCGGCTTGTTGCACGTCACGGGATTGGTGCAATTTGCCTCGTACGTAAATGCGTATCCGATCTCTCCTTGTGCAGTCCCAGTCTTTCCACCGTACCTAACGGCTGTTGCATTGCCACGTGAGTCTAGCGTATACGCCGTATAATTTCCCTCAGGCCGGGTTATTCGTTCAAGACGTCCAGATGAATCATATGAATAAGTCTCGGTCTTCCCCAGTGCGTTTGTGACAGTGTTTGGCCGTCCCGTCGCCGGATTTGAGACGACGGTAATCTGACCGCTAGGCCCGCCCGTTCGGACCATAGTGACGGCGGTCGCGTTGACTGTTCGAGCGTAGTTGAAAGTTATTCCGTCTTTAGTGACTGACGATACATTTGAAGGACTTCCGCTAACCATGAAACTTGGCGTTATCTCATCAGGGCGCCTGATGCTCGTTGACGTGACCCGCCACTGTTTGCCCGCCGTGTCAGTAATATCGGTCGTGTCTTCGGCTGGATAGACGTAGGCGACGGATGATTGAACCGTCGAGGCGCTTATCGAATCATTGTAAAATTTTGCGTTTTGCCTTTGATACCACCCCGTGCTCGGCGGCGCTGCGCCACTCCCCCCGCCCAATGTGGAATACCCAAACCCCACTCGGTAGCCGAAGTTCGTAATTATGCTTTTTAAACGCCAGGCGTAGGTTCGTGTCGTTTGACCAGCGTAGGGCACTCCAGGATAAGCATAGAGCTGGTAGTTCAAGTCGAACTTGCGCCCATCTGCATATGTAACGGATTGCGGTATCATGTCACATGTATTCTGATTAGGCGCAGCAGACCCACAGAAGTTATTATACCCTTGGTCTCCACCTGATCCATCTATAAATTGGATTCTCGTGCCATCGGACTTTGTATATACAAACGCCCCTGTCAGGCTCGATCCGTCCGATTTAGTTGGCTCGTATGCGCCGCTGCCCACTTTAACAAATATGTCGACCGATCTATTATACTGCCCGACCCTAACTGTTGTTATTGAACCGCTGACTGTCTTTGTTAAAAACAATCCATCCCACTGAAGGGGATAATTTCCGTTATTTTGACGTATAAGGGAAATTTTATTTTGTCCGGTCCCGATTGAGCCCTCTTCAAGACTGAATTCGATATCACCCCTAGCGAGATCCACCCCGTTCTCGTCTCGATTTCGGTACTCTTGAGCGGAGGCCTTACAGCACCACCCACACATCAAAATGGTAGTTGCCAGCATTAGAGCGCGTGATTTTTGAATTTTAGCGCTTGCGCATTGGTTGCTATCCGGCATCGATTCCCCCGTTTTGCCATCTCAACAGCTGAATGGAAGTCATTATGATATCGTTAGGCATTCTTGCGAATGCGCAGACTGTTTCGTGATACTTGCTTATAATCGGTAGCGGGGCACTTTCAACATAAAACAATAACCTGCAAGGTTAACATTATACTCTTCTTTCAAATGCGCCATGTTCGCACTTGCAGCACGCGCTGGCGCGGGCGCCTCCCGTAAGCCCAGCTATAAAACTACCGACTGACGGTCCCATCAGCCGAAACAGTGGGCGGATGAGCTTCAATATGTAGATTAACGCTTCGAAGTCCAAGCACCCGATTTGCTAGCGACATCCACGTTATCTCCGCCGTAGGCTCGTAGCGCGAAGCCACCGGCGCATTGATGCGATCTGGCCAGGGTCAGGGAATTTTCCGCCAACTTATCGCAGCGGATGGCGGCGCGGCGAAGATACTTAAGTCTGGAGAAGACGAGCTCGCTCAGATTCGCTCCAATCGAACCGCTAGCTGAAGCAAGGCTTCCAATTTCGCTTGGATTTGGGCGGGATGTTGGGCCTGGCGCGCTGCTCCCCGATCAGTATGCGGATACGACCAGCATTGAAAGCATTGTAAGCGAGCAGGATCATATTCGGACCGAGGTGGTTCAGCAGATCGTCCGAGACTAGCCCATCATATGCCTGCTCAGCGGTCAGGCTGAGCCGGATCGGGGAGGGCCTGCACATAGACTACCGCATGGATTTTGGTCGTGAGCCACCTCGGGAGCGACCGTAGCAATGATCTCAATCTCCCTTTTCGCCGCCGCGGATGCCGGCAGGTGTACGTCTCGCGCAAACAGCTTGTGCAACTTGAACCACGTGATGTCGTTCTTTGACTCCAATGGCATCCAGAACGAGGTACGCGTGCTTGTCGATCCTGGAGGAGCCGCGGTCGCCACCCTGCGGTTGACCGCTGTTGTGGCGCGCCGAAGCGCCAACTGAAGCCGGCGGATCGCGCTTGCCGCGCCCGCCCGAAAAGCTGCTGCAACCCCGCAGATATTCCACCATCAACCGCGGCAACTACCCCCCCCCCCCCCGATCTTGGTCGGTGCTCGTGCCGCCCAGGCCTAGTGGCACCGGCAAGGAACTTGGGTAGCAAAGCCGCAGCATAGTGATTTTTAATTATTATGCGCGTGAAAACGCCTCTATATTAAATACTTGATAAAAAAATCGTCAATGCCCGCCGGTGCCGGTTGACCAGACGATTTGCCCGGACATTTTCCTTACGAGTACATTGCCGTCATTCTCTATCGACAGAGTCGCACAGTAATTCTGCGCCGTATTCGATGACCATACCGAACCCCCAGGACGGTACAGCACCAGATTTCCATCACTCTGGAAGGCCGCCAAATTCGCGCCGGATCCAACCGTATTCGTTGACCATCCCATGGGCACCCAACCACTCCCGAGATTTCCATAGACGACTAGGTTGCCATCCGATTGCATCCGGAACATGAACTTTCCGTTTGCCGAATAGACCGATTGGTCGACTCCAATAGTGAGCTCGGTGCGCGTATGGACGTACTGAGTCCTGTTGCCTGCAGAATCATATGAGTATTTTGTCAAATCGCCCTTATCGGACTTGGCGTCACAAACTGAGCTTATCCGACCAAGTGCATCATACTCATAGTAAATGCCGGGGTTAGCACGCGTCGCAGAACTACTTAGCACCAGTGCGGATGGAACGGCGCATTTTAGCCACCAAGCCTTTTTAAACAGCATCCTCACCCCCATCGTGCCGCAAGAAAATTAAATACTATAAGAGATTGTCAGGAACGCAATACGCCAAGATCCGAACAAGCATCTTGCCTGGGATTTGGTGCACCGCCGGTCGACATAAGATGCGCCCGTACAACGAGACGCTTGCTTCACGTCCGCTTTACAGTCCATGACATACAAAGAAGGGGACGATGAATGCAACACCGTAGTAAGAATTTCGCTTGGGCGGCGACTCCGCTTGGCCTAATTGCGCTGACAGGTTTGGCCTCGAATTCAGCTACCGCGCAAACAGTCACGTCTTATCAGTATGATACCCTGGGGAGATTGACCACCGTCGAGTCGGGACAGGGCGAGAAGTCAACCTACGAGTACGATAAGGCCGGAAACCGGGCTAACCTCAAAGTACAAGTTCCGACCGCGATGTGGGAGGCTGAGACCCTTCCCCATCAGATTGGGGCGGCCGAATGGTCCGGATGGGGCGCCAGCGTCTATCACGGTCAAGGTGCGGTGACCTATGGTCCATACACCAACACTGTCGCAGCAGGTTCGAGGACGGCGGTGTGGCGCATGATGACGGATGATCACACCTATGCCGCAACGGACACGGTCGTCGTGCTCGATGTTGCAGATGCGACGACGGGTCAGGTCCTTGCCAGCCGAAGCCTCACCTGGCGTTCATTCTCCGCCTCTTTCGCTTACGAGATATTCGAGTTGCCGTTCATAGTGACGAGTGCCCAGGTCGGCCATCACCTCGAGTTTCGCACCCACTATAAGGCAAAAGCCTACATTAACGTCGATAAGGTCGGATATTACTAGAGTCAGTATGCTCATCTGCTGCCGCCTTGGTAATTTTGAGTGACGATTCATGCGCCAGAAGGGCATCCGCTTCGGGACCCATATCCACCATGGTGCGAGACCAAGTGATTAACTACGATCTCAGTAGCAGCCCGCATCCGGACAGCGTATTGCTCGGTGCAGCGAATTGGCTTCAAGGCACTCTACTGGGAACAGTAGCTCTGTCACTGGCCACCCTGGCCATTGCGTGGGTCGGCTTCCTGGCACTCGCCGGGCGAATGGAAATGCGTCGCGCAGCGACTGTCGTCTTGGGCTGTTTCATAATATTTGGCGCGCCAGTCATCGCTGGCGGCTTGCGGTCGATGCTGCTGGAAGCTCATTTGGACGGCGGACCTATGGTAGCGGCGCTACCCGAACCTTCCCCCCCGATCGTCGTGACGCGACGCGAGCCCCCCTCCGACCCTTATGCCGGCGCATCTCTGATCAGGGACTAAGGTTGTACCGCTGCGGCCGCAATTTCACTGGCGGCTCAGCGCGACTTCTTCGACGAAGCGCCTGCCGTCCCGCCGCGCGAGTTGCACGAAGACGTCCACGGTGCCGCGCACATAATGCCGCACATCGTCACGGCTGAGCTGGGTGCCAGCCTGAAGCACCAGAAGGGCGATCTGCTCGATTGCGCGGTCGCTTGAATCCGCGTGAACAGACGTCATCGATCCCGGGTGGCCGGTGTTGACCGCACGGAGGAAAGCGTAAGCTTCATCGCCGCGCAACTCTCCGAGGATGATCCTGTCAGGGCGCATCCGCAGCGAAGCGGCCAGAAGGTCGTTGGCACTCACCCGCGCCTCGCCCAACTCGCTTCGTGCCGCGAGAAGGCCCAGCGCGTTCGCATGATGCAGCCGCACCTCCGGCGTATCCTCGATGAAGATCAGCCGCTCATGGGGTGGGATTTCCTGGATCAGCGCGTTGAGGAACGTCGTCTTGCCTGTGGAAGTGCCGCCCGAGACGAGAATGTTCTTTCGGGCGCGGACTGCCAGCGACAGCATCCGGGCGACCTCGCCCCCCTCAAGCAGCTCGGCAAGGTCCACGTCGATCGACGATCGCTCCAGGACGCTGCCACGACGCGTGCTATCGAACGCACCAGCCGCAACATAATCGTCGAGCGTGAGATCCGAACTGATGTGCTTGCGGATCGCAAGCGCCATGCCGCCCCGCGTCGCGGGCGGCGCGATCATCTGGACACGCGAGCCATCTGGCAGGGTTGCGGAAAGCAAGGGGTGTTCTCGGCTTATGCCTTGGTGGGACAGCGCCGCGATCTGGCGTGCAAGGCGGCCGAGCGTTGCCTCGTCGACCTTGGGAACCTCGTGCCGCTCGATCGCCCCGCCGATCGTTTCCGCCCAGATCTCCCCCGGACGGTTCACATAAATATCGGTTACGTCGTCGCGATCGAGGATAAAGTCGAACGGCGCGAGGTAACTTCGCAGATAAACCCGGTCCTCGGCCGACGGTTCTGTCACCGGTTTGCACCGGCACCGGTGAAGTCCAGGTCACGCGCGACGAAGATGGTGATGCTCGTGCCCGGACGGACCGTCAGCGTCGGCGTATATTGCTGGTTCTGCCGGAGCGGCTGGGTCGTGTTCTGCACCGCCCCGGGGAGCGCAACGATCACCGGTGATCCCGCGGACCGCGAGGCGAGATTGACGCCTATGTCGAGGCTCGACTGCAGGATCGCACCGGCGAACCTGGCGAAGAAGTGATTGTTTACCCGAGCGGCGACGCCACCCCGCCCGACGGGATCGCTAGCCTGGGAGCCGATCGCGATCGTCACGCCGTCGGGGCGGATCAACCTCGTCCAGTTGATCAGGGCACGTTTCTGCCCCGGCTGGGTGTCGGACCGGTATTCGCCGATCAGGCGACTGCCGCGCGAGATCAGGACCCTGGAGCCGTCGAACCCGCGCACGTCACGCGTGACCATCGCACGGGCGAGGCCTGGTCGGGTCGAATCGAACCCCGTTTCGAGAACAGCCGGGATCAGCGTCCCCTGCGGCACGGTAGCGGCGCGGTTCGCAAGGACACCGGCCCGGACACGGGCACCCGCAACCGAGCCGGCAGCAGGCGCACCGGATTGCCCTTCGCTGGCGGCACCTTCCCCTGCCTTGTCCGGCGTCGTGGCGGCCCCACCCTGCTGGTTGCTGCCGGCGTCGTAGACAAGCGCCGAGCCGGTGCTGGCCCGTGCCGGTGGCGCCGGCGCTTCGATCGGTCCTGGCTGCTGCGGTGCTACAGGTTGGGGGACGTAGACGATCTGTGGCTGCGCAGGAGGCGGGGTCATTCGCGCGGGCGCTTGTTGGACGGGCGGCGCGACCTCGACGATCATCGGCTGGGGCTCAGGAGTTGGCGGTATGAAAAGTGCCGGCGGGGGCGCGGATACTGCCCCCACCGCCGCGCGGTCCGCGGAGCCCAATCGAACTGCGGGTGCCTGCAATGCGCGCCGGCGGGCATCGAGCGTCGTGAAGAGAATGACCGCGAGGATGGCCAGACCGATTGCGATCACAATCCCGGAAGGCCCGCCGCGAGGCACCGGCACCTGGGGTGCGACGCTCTGTTCACTGCCTGCGGGCGCAGTTGCCGTGCGGGGATCGCGGCCTGGAGGGCTGATGCTCGCCATCAGCGCGGCTCGATCCGCGTCGCGCGCGCGACCTGCCGGTCGAGGCGAAACACGAGCTGTGCTGCGACACTGTCGATGACATAGATGTCGTCACGCATATAGCCGTTGACCAAGGCTTCCTTGCCGTTCGCATCGATCGAATAGACCGCCGGAAGGGTCGTGCTCGGGGGCCATTCGATGAACGTCTTCGCGCCGTCATCGTCGATCCCGACAGGACGAAGCGCCCTCGCACCGGTCACCTTGTAGCGTCCGGGCGACGCAGCATCCGGGGAGCCAGCGGCCGCCGCTTCCTGAGCGTCCGTTCCGGTCGCGCCCGGATATCGAAATCGCACGGTATAGGCCATGTCCGGCTGCGGCCCGGGAAGCGGGCGAAGATCGAAGGCATAGACGCGCGTGTCGGTCATGACGGTCATATTCGTCGCAACGCCGCCCTGGACGGGCTTCAGGAACAGATAGTCGCCTCGCCGGTTCGGCGTCGCCTGCCAGGCACCGCTATCGCCCAGCGCGACGTTCTCGATCCGCTCATCCGGCGCGAACATGATCGTTACCTGATATCCGGGCGCTGCCTGGATCGTCACGACCTGCTGCTCGTGATAGTCGATCGCCTGCACGCGCGGGTCCCCGCCAGTGGCCTGAGGCATGATCTGGCACAGGCCCGGCGACGATGCGAGCAGTGCCACCGCGATCAGGCACGACCGGATCATCGCCGTACGCCCGGCTGATTGGGCGCCGGAGGAGCGCCAGTCGTTAACGGTGTCGGATTAATTACAGCCGGACTGGGCTCGGCGATCGGGAGCGCCTCCGGATTGCGCTGATAGCTCGCCACCAGGAAGCCGAGCGGGTTGACGAACCGATCCTCGACGCGCAGCGGCTCCCCCGAATAGCGATATTTGATCACCGCGACCCAAGGCTGGGCAGAATAGACCTGACCGCCCGCGTCGCGGCGAACCGTGTCGAAGCGGACCATGGCGGCACCGTTCGTCATCGGGGTCACGCTCTTGACCCGCGCCTCGACGATCGTCGTTCGCGGCAGCCGGACGAGCGGGCTGTCGGGATTCGAGGCCTGGACACCGGCGAGATACTGCCGGCGCGCCGCGCCTTCGGACCAAAGCGCGACCTTGCGGTAATTCTCCTGGATCGCGTTGATGTCGAAGCCCTCGCGGGCGATGACATATTGCACGAGGAAGCTTTGCGTCAGCGCGGTGTTGCCGGATATCTGCTGCGGGTCCAGCGGCTTGAGCGCCTGGACATATCCTGTCTGCCGGTCGACCAGCAACGTCACCGGCTCGACCGTCTTGAGCGGCGTCAGCGCGTAGAGTGCAAAGGCCTCGAGCAGCGCGATCAGGGCGAACACGCCCGCCACGATCCAGGCGACCCGGCGAGAGCCGCGCAGGGTCTCCTGCCGGTCCTGCCCCCAGCTTTCGGCGCGCTCGTAATAGGCGTCCAGCGCTTCGCGCGACTTCTTTTTCATGTTCTCATATCCCGCTTACCCGCGCTTCCGCTGACGCGGCCGCGAGTACGGCGCATGTTGGACTGGCCCAAGGGCACGGGCGATGTCGGAGGTAGATCCCGCGCCTGCCCACTGACGGTCTGGCGAATGACAGTTCTCGTGTCACCGCTGGCGTCCCGGCTCTCGCGGCGCTGACTGGCCGCTACCGCTTCAGCGACCGCGGCAGCACGCGACCGCTCTTCGGCCGGGACCTGAGGGCCGGCGAAGGCCGGCCGCGCAGCTTGTGACCCATCGCGCATCGATGCCGACAAACGCTCGCCCAACTGCAGCCAGCTATCCGGAATGCGGAAGCCCAGCGCGATGCGCGTGGTCGCGGCAAGCGTGCCCAGCATTGCCAGCGCAAACACCAGCGTCGTCACCAGCAACTCGGTTGGCGCGCCGACGATCGACAGGCGCATCGACCGGCGCGCAAGCAAATCCGTGATCCAGGGCTCGATCAGCGCAAGCTCGACGCCGAGGACGATCGTGACCGCGACTGCGCCCAGAGCCGCCGCCGCCAACCCGCGAACCCATCCCTCGAACAGACCGCGTGTGCCAGCGAACAACAGGAAGGCGATGAAAAACGGACCGATCGCGAGAAGCAGGCCCGCCGCAATGCGAACCGCAGCAAAGCCGCCGAGCACCGTTGTGAGGAAGATCACCCGTGCCCATCCCAGCGCAGTCGGCTCAAAATTGTCGGTCGTCCGTTCAGGCTCGACGATCATCTGCGGCTTGCCGTCTATGATCCGGGTGCGAGCAATTTGCGTGCGCTGCTCGATCCCCCCGACACCAGCCCGGGCGAGTTCGATCAACCCGATATCGACCCCCTGAAGTCGCGCGATCATGCCACCCCCCGCACCCGGCAGGCCGGCCGGGCCGCCGGCGCCACTCGAGAGCTCCGCCGGCCCGCGCAGCGCGACATCATAGACCAGGGTTCGATAGGCGGGCCAGCTGCTCACCAGAGCGAGGACGATGCCGATCTTGGCCAGCGCCATGACTCCGTCCCGCAACGCCGGGGTCTGGCCCGTTAGCATCCGGTAACCGTATAGCGCGATGAAGATCGTCAGCAGCGCGGTGACCAGCATCGACAGGGTCGACCCTGGTGCCGCAAGCGCCTGATAGCCGCCGGCGCCGAGGTTCTGCGCCTGGCAATCGACGAAGTTCAGGACGCCGGTGACGAAGCCGCTTTCATAGCTCAGGGGCTCGCAGGTCGCCATCACGCGACATCCAGCAGGCGCGGGATCCAGGCAGCCGGATCGTCACCCGTCTCACTGCGGATTTCGTCGAGCAGCCGAACGGTCCGCTCGCGTCCCGACAGGATCGTGAGGATCTCGCGCTCACCGGTCAGGTTCAGGCGGGCAACGACGCTGTCCGACCCATGCTTCACCAGGAAGCAATGGGCATTATCGGGCAGCGTCCGGATCAGCTCATATTCGTGCGGCGTCAGGCCGAAGCCGTCGACATAATCGGCGGCTC
The DNA here is from genome assembly GCF_055521555.1 of Sphingomonas sp. BL-S-25. Taxonomy (NCBI): domain Bacteria; kingdom Pseudomonadati; phylum Pseudomonadota; class Alphaproteobacteria; order Sphingomonadales; family Sphingomonadaceae; genus Sphingomonas; species Sphingomonas sp. BL-S-25. Next base: position 2,500,768 of record NZ_CM145486.1, on the reverse strand, counting down.
GCGCCTTCGGATTGGCCATGAAGATCTGGGTGGCGGCCTGTTCGATGATCGCGCTGGCGATCTTGCTCTCCAGCGCGTCCTGCGCGCTCTGCGTCGCGAAGCCGACGATGCCGTTGCGCTTGCGGATCGTCTTTTCCCAATCCTTGATCCGCCGGACGAACACCTCGTCGTCGAGCGCCTTCCAGCCCTCGTCCACCACGATGATCGCGGCGGTGCCGTCTAGCCGCTCTTCGACGCGGTGGAACAAATACATCATCGCCGGCGTGCGCAGTGCGGGATCGTCGAGGATCTGGGTCATGTCGAACCCGACCGCATCGGCCGACAGGTCGGTCAGATCCTGAGGGTTGTCGAACATCCAGGCGCGTTCGCCGTCACCCCACCAGGGACGCAGTCGCGCCCAGAGATCGGCGGAATGGGGCCGGTGACCGCCGCGAAACAATTCCGCCAAATGACGAAGTCGGCGGTGCGGCAGCGGCTGCTCGAAATTGGCGTCGATCGCGTCCTTGATGCGGGTGGTCTCATCGATATCGGCGCCACCTGCGAGCAGCGCGACCCAGTCGATCAGGAACTGGCGATTGACCGGCGTGTCGGGGAGTTGAAGCGGATTGAGCCCTGACTCCACGCCCGGCCGCAGCTGGTCATAGCGTCCGCCGATCGCGCGGATGAACAATTCCGCGCCGCGGTCCTTGTCGAAGAAGATGATCCGCGGGCTGAACTTGCGGCTCTGCGCCAGCAGGAAGTTCAGCACCACCGTTTTGCCCGACCCCGAGGGGCCGATAACGGTGAAATTCCCGAGATCGCCCTGGTGGAAGTTGAAATAATAGGGGCCAGCCGCAGTCGTCTCCAGCAGCGTGACGGCATCGCCCCAGTGATTGCCGGAGGCCTGTCCCAGCGGGAAGTTGTGTCCGCTCGCCAGACTCGCGAAGTTGCTGGTCGAAACCAGACCGCGGCGCGCGATGTAGCGAAAATTGCCCGGGAACTGCGCCCAGAAGGCAGGTTCGAGCCCGATTTCCTCACGCACTGCGAGGATGCCGAGATCAGCCAGCGCCGCCTGCACCTCGGCCACCCCCTCGTCCACGTGCGCCGGGCTGTCACCACGCACCGCGATCGTCATATGATGCTCGCCAAAGCCTGCGCGGCCGGCAGCGACCTCATCCTTCGCGCTCGCCAGGTCGCTGCGCAGCGACACTGCCTCGTCTTCCGCCGATTTCATCCGGCGCAGTGCCAGGTTCATCCGGGACAACGCCGCCTGGCGTTCGACGAAGCCGAAGCTTTGCGAGACGGTCAGCTCGAATGGCAATCGCAGCAATTCGTCGAGCATTCCCGGCGCGGTCTGACCGGGATAATCCTTGATCGACACCAGCCCCAGGAAGCTGCGCGGCGCGGCCCCGGTCGGGCCCAGCTCGACGGTCTCCTGCCCGAAGCTGACACGACGATAGGGAAGATAGCTGCCCAGGTCCTGCGCCGGCAGCAACACCGGTCGCATCTCGCCATTATACAGCGACGACAGGAATTCGAGCGGTTCGGAACACGGCCCCTGATCGGTATCGTACACGCTCAGTACCCTGGGATCATAGGCAGCCATCGCCGCCATCACCCCGTCGCGCGCAACGTCGAGCTGGCGGCGCTCATAGGCCCCCTGCCCTTCGCCCTCGCCCGACCCATTCGCCGGGCGACCAAGCAGGTCGCGGATCCGGTCGAGCACCCCGATCCGCCCCTGAAGCGGACGCCGCACCAGGGTGAGGAACAGATCGTTCACATAGAGCTGCTTGCCCGCCAGCCGCTTGCGCCAGGCTGCGTCGAGGTTGCGCGAGAAGGCGTCGGGATAGTCGGCCGCGATCTCCGCGTCGATCCGGCGGCGGACGATATGATGATAGAGCGCAAAGCGTGACGATCCGATCGCCTGCAACATCGCGTCGCGCAATCGCTTGCGATAATTGAGCTCGTCCGTATCGGCCGTCTCGAACAACAGGCCGCGCAGGTGGACGACCTGGATCAGCAGTCCGTCGCGCGTCTCGATCGTGCGATCGTCGACATGCCTGCCATAGGGCAGATGCTTGCCGGCGGGTGTCTCTCGTTCGGCGACCTTCGGATTGGGGCTCAGGCGGCGTAGGAGTTGCACTTCCACACCGAATAATTCTTCACCCGGGGACAGCGGCCCATCCGCGTCAGCCACAGGTCGAAGCAGCGCGGATCGCGCACGCACAACAGCACGCCGACGAGGTGGATGACCAGCGCGGCGAGCAAAACCCAGACCGACTTGAAGATCAGGAACAGCTCGGTCGCGACTACCGCGTTGGCAATGAAATAGCTGTAGGTGACGCCTGCGAACATCTGCGGCCGCGTGAGCGCTACGAAGAGCGTGTCGCGCTCGAGCCCGTTCATCGCCTCAATGCGCCATCTGCGCGGTCGATTGAATGCCACCGACGATCGAGGCAGCGCCAAAGAGAATGAAGCAGCCGAGGATCACGGTCGCGCCGTAACGCCAGTTGATCCGGCCGGTGAGCATCATGAAGCCGACGGCGGCGATGGCTATGACCGCCACGACGGTCGCGACGGTTCCCAGCAATGTACCCTGAAGCCATTGCACCGCCGACACAACGGCGCCGGAGCCCTGCGGGTCTGCCACCGTCGCGAGTGCCGGATGAGTCCCCGCAACCATGAAGGCGACGCTCGCGCTTCCAAACCACAAAACTGAACGCAATGACATGATTCCCTCTTCTCCCACCTCGCACCGTGCGTGGTTCGCGAGCAATTTGCAAGTCAGGAACAGCACCGCCCCGTTTACTGGTCAACAATGATATTGCGATCTATATACTACCAATATAACTACTGGCTTTTATTTAATATCACGCTGATTACGGCGGTCGCACCACCCTTCGCCAGTAGGATATTTGGCAATACCTAGTATACGCCTAGCCGCTGACAGCTTCGCTCGTATCGAGTCTTATACGGTTTAAAATTTTCTCAAGCGTGAAACTTGATACAGGTGCGCTCGCAATTGTCGACGGTTAACCATCTGGAGCGACATAAATTTGCCAAAACAGCAATTCACGCTATTAAGATGAGATTTACGGATATATCATTTGCCGTCATGCTGTTTGAATTGAATGAACTAGTATTCGCCATTCCCAAATAGCTTCGTTGTTTGCTCGATTAACAAGTTATCCCATAAGTTTTTGCACTAATCTTAATTATAGTGAGAAATAATTGCAGCATTCATCGGCTACGACCTCAAAATAATTTAGCAATCGGGCTTTCTTTGCACTGAACGCCGTCTACATCAGGAATGATTCCCATTTTACTACGCAAATTCAAATCAGTTCCCACGTATTCTCGGTTATGATTGAAACTCACTAAAGAAATAGAAGTTACACCGAAGCATCGACTATATATATAACTAAAGGGCACCAAGCGATAATCAGGACTAATGCCAGTCCTCCACTCCCCGGCAATAAGAGACGCTCGACATTTTTCATCGAAGCACTTTGTTATCTTAAATGAGGTGTCACCACATTTAAATTCTTTACCTTCTCTAGAATTTTCTGGGAAGCCTAATGCCATCAACCCATCGGAGAACATTGCACAACTTACACCGTCAACTTTTTTCGTTTGAAAAGAGTAACGATCCACCCCCACCTGATCCGAACGAATTGAAATATCGTCGGAGGCACTTGTTTTTTCTGTAAATATCCAAGCACTATCTCCTCGGCTATCTACATAGACAATGTCTCTAGATAATTCGTTTACAGCCGCCGGTCTGCACGACGCAGCCGCCATCATCACAACAATAATATGCCGTTTAGCAGTCACCGATCAGCTCACAGCTTGCTTTTGCGTACGGGTCTTGATGCCCTTTTTTGTAAGGCTCGATGCCAAGCAAAGACCGTCCCGGAGTCGCCAATCCGCCGCGATACTCCTGTCTACTTGCATGCATTGCTCCATCGTGAATTATGGTTGAAGTGGCAGCATCTCTCAAGCCGCTATCTTGCAAATGGGTTATTGGTGACCGTCCGCGGCCTAATGGGTCATAGCCCCCTGACGTATACGCCCTAGCATTTGGACCTCCAGCGGTATCGCCTGGCTTATATGAGAATGTTCTGCCAATTAGGTTCTGCGCAGCCTCGCGCCGCGTGATGCTAAAAGTGCCCAGCGGCTTGCCGTTATGACTGGTTCCCGACGGACCAACCGAAATCCGCTTATCTGGCAAACTCATAAGTCGATTCACGACCCGGGTATACTGGCGCTCGAAATTTGCAAGCTGTTGTCTCTGCGTTTTATTGAGCTTTTCGCGATCGACATTGTCAACCTTGCATGCGTAGCCTTCCCCCGAATTTTCGCAACTCGTCCCTGTTGGATCCGTTCCATTCAGCGGATCGTTCCCGACATAGGCGTAGAGGTTGATCTGATCCTTGTACCCGATGGGGTCGGTCTGGAGGAAGCGTCCGAGGGTCGGCGAGTAGATGCGGGCCTTGTAGTGGTACATGCCGAGCTCGGGGATCCAGGCCTGGCCGGTATACTGGAAGCGCCCCAGGTTCCCGCTCCTGGGGATGCCGTATTCGTCATAGGCGTTGATGTTGATGACGTTGGCCGAGACATCGCTGATCGCGACGATCGATCCCTGGTGATCGGCGTGGAGCCAGCGCGGCGTCGCCCCCTCGTACCAGACGATCGGATCGTCCTCGCCCACGCCGTGGACGTAGCGCCGCAGGATGGCGCCGCCGCTGCCGTTTCTCTCCACAGACAGCTGGTCGCCGTCATACTGGTAGACGATCGTGCCGGCAGAGCCGCCCGATGTCTGGATCAGGCGCCCCATCGGATCATAGGCAAGAGCCGCCGACATCCCGCCGCTCGCCGAAACGAGTCTGTTCTCGACGTCATAGACATAGCTGGTCGTGCCGTCGGAGGTCAGGTTGCCATTGGCATCATAGGCGAAGCTGGCAGGACCGGCGCTGGTATACTGGTTCAGGCCGTTCACCGCATAGTTGCGGGTGACCTCGCTATAGCCCGTAAAGGCGTAGCTGTCGTTCGACCGGGTCTGGCTAACGACCTGGCTCGCCGGATTATATCCGAAGGTGCGCGTGACATCGGACGCACTGCCGCCGAAATCGTTGGCAAGCGACGCCAGCCGGCCGACAGGGTCATAGCCATAGCTCGTCACGCCGCCTCGCGCGGCGCCGGCAAGGTCTCCGCCCGCATTGTAGCTGTAGGTCTTCAGGAGTGCCGCCGCCCCATCCCTGACCGCAACGAGCCGATCGAGGCCATCATATTCATAGTTGACGGCATTTCCGCTGATCGATGCCTGGGTGCGGTTGCCGTTCTTGTCATATTGGAACGTTGCCGGAGCCGACAGACCGCCCCAGCTGGTCGTCGTCGACGTCAGGCGCCCGAAACCATCATAGCCGTTGACGACCGAGTCAGAGCCCGTGTGGCTGTCGAACCGGGCGTAGAGCAGCAATCCGCGCAGGTCGTAGCCGGAATAGACGTCGCGCGTCGCACCGGCCGGCGCATTGGTGCAGGCATAGCCGGCAACGCAGGCATCCGGCACGGTCTTGACCGTATTGCGGTTGAGCGCGTCATACTGATAGCCGATGGTCCGCCCGTCGCGCCTCCTCAGGCTCGTGCGGTTCCCGTTGGCATCATAGCCATATTCCTCGTAATCGGTGGTCGAGACCTGGCCGGCAGTCGTCTTGGACGGAAAGCGCCAGTGCCACAGCCGGTCGTGCCCGTCATAGTCATACGCCGCCTTGTTGCCATTGGCGTCGATGACACTCGTCTGCTTGCCCGTGACGCTGTAGCTGTAGGTCGCATAATCGATCTGGAGCGTCTTGGGGAAACCGTTGGCGGTCGTTACGCCATAGGCCTTCTGCACCTTGATCAGCTGGCCGGCCGCGTCATAGCTGTTGCGCGTGATCCGATCGGGCCCCATCGGTCCGACATTCGCGCTGAGCTGGCAGGCATCGGCAGGCGGTGACGCGAACGTCGCGGGGTTCATGCGCTGCGCCGTGCACACCACCCGGCCGGCAAGATCATAGCTGTACTGCGTCAGCGTATAGGCGGTCGTGCCGGACGACTTCTTCTCGCTGGTCTTTCGGCCCATCGCATCATAGCCATAGTCGACGAACTCGAAGACGGTGAACCCGGCCCAGTTTTTGGGCAGGACGTCCTGTGACTGCCACTGCGCAAGCTCGCCCTTCTCCACCTTCGTCAGCCGTCCGGCGAGATCGTAGCTGTTGCGGACCGCTGCAAAGCGGATCGGCCCGGCGCCGTCAGGATCGGGAGCGATCGTGCCCACCACCCGACCTGCGACGTCGTACCGCGTGGCGTATGTATGCGGCGATGGCGAAGTCTGCGCCTGCGCCCCAGTAATAGCCAACAAGGCGATCGCCACCGCCGAACTGCCCGGAAACCAATTCATGATGCTACCCCCCCCTGGCCCCGATCACTGCGGGCACGACGTCAGATTGGCCTGCGGCTTGGTCTCGCTGATCCGGCGGCCCCACTCGTCATAACCGTAGCAGGTCCGCAGCGTTGTCCCGTCCGCCGTCACCGCCACCCCCTTGAGCAACAGGTTGCTGGGGGTCGACGCATTGCCCGCCTGGTATTCGTAGCTCGTCACCACCTCATCGGCAGCGCCGCCCGCGCACGCTCCGTTTACCGTCGCCGTCTTGCGACACGTCCGCTCCTGTGACAGCAGCCAAACCGGCGTCGCCGCCTGCACATATCCTCCGCCGGACTTCGTCCAGGCATAGAATTGCCCGTAGCTGAAGCGCTTCACCGGCTGGACATTCATCACGCTCCCATCAGCCTGCTGCACCGCCACCGCCGGCTTCGTCTCTGTAAGCACGCCACCATGCTCAGGCGCGTAGCTGTACGTCGTCACATTGCCATTGGCATCTTTGATCCATACCGGCTTCGTCGCAGCCTTCGGATTGGCACTGTCATAGGTTTGGTACGTTTGTATATCCGCCATTCCGGAACCGGGTTTGGCGACCTTCCTGGTCTGGATCACATTGCGCCTGGCGTCGCGATACAAGAACGTCTTCGACCCGTCAGGATCCGTGACTGAGACCTGCTCCCGGACAACGCACTTGAACTGATCATTGACCAGTTGGGCCATTAGATAGGGATCGCAATAATCGAAGCTGGTTTCCCTGCCCAGTTGATCAACGATCCGAACAGGCCCCGGGGTCACCTGGTATCGCTGATCATTAAAGTTGGGGGAGTAAGCACCGGTAGGATCAGGAACCGGAGGAAGCAGGGAGATCGGATACCGATAAAAACCGTACTCGACTCTTACCGTTCCGAACTGATCGCTGTACTCGCCACCCGCCATCGACGTGATCGCTCCACCCGTCTCTGCCGAGGGGTCATGGTATGAATAGCTTATTACAGCGCCATCAGCAAAATTTTGCTCAAGCACATAATCGACTCGACCGCCATCCAGGCTGTATCCTGCAAGTATCTCGTTCGTAAGCCATGGACTGGATTGACCAGGAAGAATAAATCCCATTCTAGTCATTTGAGTATTCTGACTTGGTGCATAAGTGAATCGCTCAACGCCGGCTGATTCGCTTCCTATCGATCGGGCCACGGATTCCAGAGCCGGCTCACCTAACAACGATCCATATCCGTAGACTGCTAATTGAGAAGCCATAGGGCAAAGCCCATCGCTTGGCACTTGAGTTCGCGATAAGTTGAAAATGCACGCCTTCGATACGGCGTTCCACGACGAATGACCATACTCGAATAACACGATATATCCGGTGTTGCTCACGACTGTCTTCAAGCGGGTACGATTTGCGCCAGATTGGGAATTCTCGTAGTTGAAATTAAGATATGATCCATCAGGATAACGAATACGGTCAACAAATGCACACCTATTATATTGCGAACACTCGAAGGCGCCCAGCGCCCGAAATACAACTTCAACCCCATCTGCCGTATAATATGTATAGATTGGCGCGGGTCCCGCTCGATTTCCTGCAACTGACAGGCGTGCAAGTGGACCACTTGATTTGTGATCCGATTCACTGGATCCGGAACTGAACGGAGATTCGAATGTCTCAGAAACCCCTCCGAATCGAACCGTCAGCCTGAAATCGGTACCTGCGTTGTGCGTGTAGTTCCCTTTGGCAATATCGACGCGGCTCTCCAATAGGAGAATGTCATAATTATGACTGAAATTGCCGAGCGGGCTTTTGTGACCCGGAATGCCCAGAAGGCTATTCCTGATCAGGCTGATTCTGGAGGTGGCAGCACCATCTCCCAACTCGAGATCCTTGACCGAATAGGCCATCTGCTGAGTGCGAAGATCAACATTTCCCGAAGACACCAATATCTTGTCAGGCGGCGGAGAAATATCGGTGATGTTGGAGGAGTCCTCCCCAGGACCCGGGAAGTTCTGCGCGTTCGCAGGAACGAACCAAATGACGCCACAAAATAGCGTAGCTAGCCAGGATCCACCCCCCACCGCCCACCCCTTGCGATAACTCGTGTAGGCGCTAATTTTCACCGCCCTGATCGTGAAAGTCAAACGATCGATGAGTATTTGAGGAAGGCCGATTTTCCTCGCACTGATCACAGCGGGGACGAAATCAGGTAACCCTGCAGCTTGGTCTCGCTGATCCGGCGACCCGAATCGCCATAGAAATAGTAGGTCCGCAGCGTTGCCGTCAGCTGTGATCACCGCCCCTTGAGCAACAGGTTGCGGGGATCCAACACTTAGTATGGCCAAGCTATAATTCCGGATCGAACAATTACAGACCGGACGAGTTAATGTATCATTTTTTGATTCTGGACTATGAAGAGAGCAATTTATGCTATGTTGTCTGAACTTGGATTCGACCAAGTTTGCTTAATAAATCGAAATGTAGTTGAAATAAATTTTAGAGATAGGTGAATTTTTTCAACTAAGCTTGTACTTTTGGCCCAATTTATTGATATAAGACGCCTCGTAGCAAATAAATGCCCCTGAGATGCGGCCTCTTCTAATAGCAAGACCCCCCTCCCATACTCTTCTTTGTATTCATCATATGATGTTAATATATTTCCCAAGTGAAATTTGCAGGCAACCGAGCCCTTGGAAGACCCTTCTCTAAATATTGAAACGGCATCTTGAATACTTCCTTGATTTATGACCAATCTTCCGAGCCTATTTATGGCATCCAATGAACCCATAATAGCAGCCTTTTCATAGAATGATTTAGCGACTTCTAATTTCTTCTCGCCCAGCACGCCGGACTCATGAATCCAACCTACTGCCATCAGCGCATGGACATCACCCCGCTCCGCCAACTGGGCCAATTTCGGATAAGCGAATTCATATTTGCCCTCAGCATAAGCGGAAAAGGCTCGCTCTTCGGCGGCATCCGAAGTCATATTAGCATATCCATCTAATTGATCTTACGAGTTGGGCTTAGCAGCAATCAATCCCTACGACGCAGCATGTCCTCGCTTATCGACGCGCGAGGGGTTTCCGGTACCGGCCGAGGCACCTCTGGCGGCAACTCTGGCACTGGCGGGGGACGGAACTCTGGCACTGGCGGGGGACGGAACTCTGGCACTGGCGGGGGACGGAACTCTGGCACTGGCGGGGGACGGAGCTCTGGCAACGGCGCCTGCGGGACCATTCCTTCCGCTTTCGGTTTCGGGGCCGGCTTCGCGGGTGGCTTTCCACCGGAATTTCCGCCAGGCCTTCCGCCGCCCGGCGCTGGCTTGGTCACTGAAGGCTTAGAAGGTGGGGCAGGCAGCGCTGGAGGATTTTTACCTTCGACCCAGCAAACAATCGCGAGTACGAGGTGTATACATCTCTGTACAAAGGTTTGTTGTTCGCCCGTCGGATCTTGCCGATTCAGCGGATCGTTCCCGACATAGGCGTAGAGGTTGATCTGATCCTTGTACCCGATGGGGTCGGTCTGGAGGAAGCGTCCGAGGGTCGGCGAGTAGATGCGGGCCTTGTAGTGGTACATGCCGAGCTCGGGGATCCAGGCCTGGCCGGTATACTGGAAGCGCCCCAGGTTCCCGCTCCTGGGGATGCCGTATTCGTCATAGGCGTTGATGTTGATGACGTTGGCCGAGACATCGCTGATCGCGACGATCGATCCCTGGTGATCGGCGTGGAGCCAGCGCGGCGTCGCCCCCTCGTACCAGACGATCGGATCGTCCTCGCCCACGCCGTGGACGTAGCGCCGCAGGATGGCGCCGCCGCTGCCGTTTCTCTCCACAGACAGCTGGTCGCCGTCATACTGGTAGACGATCGTGCCGGCAGAGCCGCCCGATGTCTGGATCAGGCGCCCCATCGGATCATAGGCAAGAGCCGCCGACATCCCGCCGCTCGCCGAAACGAGTCTGTTCTCGACGTCATAGACATAGCTGGTCGTGCCGTCGGAGGTCAGGTTGCCATTGGCATCATAGGCGAAGCTGGCAGGACCGGCGCTGGTATACTGGTTCAGGCCGTTCACCGCATAGTTGCGGGTGACCTCGCTATAGCCCGTAAAGGCGTAGCTGTCGTTCGACCGGGTCTGGCTAACGACCTGGCTCGCCGGATTATATCCGAAGGTGCGCGTGACATCGGACGCACTGCCGCCGAAATCGTTGGCAAGCGACGCCAGCCGGCCGACAGGGTCATAGCCATAGCTCGTCACGCCGCCTCGCGCGGCGCCGGCAAGGTCTCCGCCCGCATTGTAGCTGTAGGTCTTCAGGAGTGCCGCCGCCCCATCCCTGACCGCAACGAGCCGATCGAGGCCATCATATTCATAGTTGACGGCATTTCCGCTGATCGATGCCTGGGTGCGGTTGCCGTTCTTGTCATATTGGAACGTTGCCGGAGCCGACAGACCGCCCCAGCTGGTCGTCGTCGACGTCAGGCGCCCGAAACCATCATAGCCGTTGACGACCGAGTCAGAGCCCGTGTGGCTGTCGAACCGGGCGTAGAGCAGCAATCCGCGCAGGTCGTAGCCGGAATAGACGTCGCGCGTCGCACCGGCCGGCGCATTGGTGCAGGCATAGCCGGCAACGCAGGCATCCGGCACGGTCTTGACCGTATTGCGGTTGAGCGCGTCATACTGATAGCCGATGGTCCGCCCGTCGCGCCTCCTCAGGCTCGTGCGGTTCCCGTTGGCATCATAGCCATATTCCTCGTAATCGGTGGTCGAGACCTGGCCGGCAGTCGTCTTGGACGGAAAGCGCCAGTGCCACAGCCGGTCGTGCCCGTCATAGTCATACGCCGCCTTGTTGCCATTGGCGTCGATGACACTCGTCTGCTTGCCCGTGACGCTGTAGCTGTAGGTCGCATAATCGATCTGGAGCGTCTTGGGGAAACCGTTGGCGGTCGTTACGCCATAGGCCTTCTGCACCTTGATCAGCTGGCCGGCCGCGTCATAGCTGTTGCGCGTGATCCGATCGGGCCCCATCGGTCCGACATTCGCGCTGAGCTGGCAGGCATCGGCAGGCGGTGACGCGAACGTCGCGGGGTTCATGCGCTGCGCCGTGCACACCACCCGGCCGGCAAGATCATAGCTGTACTGCGTCAGCGTATAGGCGGTCGTGCCGGACGACTTCTTCTCGCTGGTCTTTCGGCCCATCGCATCATAGCCATAGTCGACGAACTCGAAGACGGTGAACCCGGCCCAGTTTTTGGGCAGGACGTCCTGTGACTGCCACTGCGCAAGCTCGCCCTTCTCCACCTTCGTCAGCCGTCCGGCGAGATCGTAGCTGTTGCGGACCGCTGCAAAGCGGATCGGCCCGGCGCCGTCAGGATCGGGAGCGATCGTGCCCACCACCCGACCTGCGACGTCGTACCGCGTGGCGTATGTATGCGGCGATGGCGAAGTCTGCGCCTGCGCCCCAGTAATAGCCAACAAGGCGATCGCCACCGCCGAACTGCCCGGAAACCAATTCATGATGCTACCCCCCCCTGGCCCCGATCACTGCGGGCACGACGTCAGATTGGCCTGCGGCTTGGTCTCGCTGATCCGGCGGCCCCACTCGTCATAACCGTAGCAGGTCCGCAGCGTTGTCCCGTCCGCCGTCACCGCCACCCCCTTGAGCAACAGGTTGCTGGGGGTCGACGCATTGCCCGCCTGGTATTCGTAGCTCGTCACCACCTCATCGGCAGCGCCGCCCGCGCACGCTCCGTTTACCGTCGCCGTCTTGCGGCACGTCCGCTCCTGCGACAGCAGCCAAACCGGCGTCGCCGCCTGCACATATCCTCCGCCGGACTTCGTCCAGGCATAGAATTGCCCATAGCTGAAGCGCTTCACCGGCTGGACATTCACAACGCTCCCATCAGCCTGCTGCACCGCCACCGCCGGCTTCACCTCCGTAAGCACCCCGCCATGCTCAGGCGCGTAGCTGTACGTCGTCACATTACCTCGGGCGTCGGTGACCGAAAGAGGCTTCGTCTGAAACTTGGGCTGGGACGTATTGTACGTCGCCGTCTGAACCTGGATCGGATCGCTGCTCCCCGGAGCAGGGTGCGTCGTCAGCTTCGTGACGTTTCGAGAAGAATCATACTCGAAAAGTATCTTCCGTCCAGACGGATCAATGACATGGACCGGATTGGGCAGCAGGAAGCATCGATCTAGATAGATAATGGGCAAGTTAGCCATCGCCACAGGATCACAATATTCGTATCTGGTAACACCGCCCAGCGGATCTACGACGCTGATAGGCCCAGATGTCGTTTGATAGGTAGTCCGGAACGTCATTTCCGGCATTGGCAGTTGGCAAGGTTTATTTGGACAGTTTACTAGCGCATTGATTCCAGTACCTGGCAGAATTTCGAAACCATACTCCACCGACGCCCCATTATTCTGGGCCGCGCTGTACCATCCCCCAACAATTTTCGGGATGTCTACATTTTCGGAATAGGGTGTGTACTGATACCCATAGACGTAAGTCTGGCCGCTGGAATAATCTTGGCGATCAACAACCTCATGGACCCCCTCTTCCTCGTCCGCCACATAGCTGATCGTGTTCACCAGCCAAGCAGCACTGTCACTTGGTCGCAGGTACCCCTCTCGATTGCCGCTATAGGTAAATTGCCACTGCCCGCCATCCGGGCGAGTCGCGGTCGACAATTTTGCAGTCCAGACATTGTTGGAAAGCGCATTGGCATAGGCGTAGGTCGCTGACGGAACGGCGCTGCCGCAGCTATTATCCGCAGGTGGCGTGTGCTTTGCCAGGTTAAACGCACACGCTTTGGTCACCCTGGTCCCGCTTCCCTCGAGGACGAGAGCGAAGCCCGTCGAACTGGTAACCCTGCGCAAGCGCGCCCGGTTGCCGGCAACGCCGCCATTATAGTCATAGTCGAACAGGAACCTCGTCCCATTCGGCTCGATCATCTCGGAAGCGTAGGCGCACCGACGGGCGTGAATGCCCCACATGCCAGCACCGCAATCGAAACTGCCCATCGGGCGGAATTTGATGATCGTGCCATCCGACGATTCGTAGGTCCAAATCGCATTGGCGTCAGCCTTGTTGGTCGCGCCGCTCAACGTGATCCTCTCTATCGGGCCACTCTGATTGGTAACCGTAGTCGGCGAGTTCTGGTAGGCGTCGAAAGTAAATGATCGACCGCTATGATGCACGTTCAAGCGGAAATCGCTTCCGTAGCGCTCGTTTGCCTGCAGGCCCCGCCGCATCTCGACAATGCGGATGTCCCAGTTGTGCGAGAAGTTCTCGAATGGGTTCGCATGATTTGCCGTGTAATCGGGATTGGTTCGGGTAAGCTCGATGCCTCCTTCGATTTTCTCCCCTGTCTTGATGTCAGTCTCGCTATATATGTAGCGTCCAGTGCGAAGATCAACGCCACCTTCGCCAATATGGTACTTGTCCGCAGGAAGATTTCCTGTGAGCGTAACGATCTCCTGCTGTGCGAATGCCGAGACCGGCAGCAGAATGAGTGGTAGACCTGTGAAAATGACGCGAAGCATGAGGCACTCCAAAAATGACTGGGACCACAAGCCCCTTTTAGTGAATTAAAGTGGGTCAACGCCGACAATCAGGGAGCGCTGATGACGTTTACCCATTCTCGATTGTTAGCCCTGTCGTAGGTGTAATTTGCCTGGGCCCCGTTGTTGATCGAGCCCGAATGGCGAACTTGAACCAATCGGCCGCGGGCGTCGTAACGGTAATTGATCATCTCGTTATAGGCAGCCGTGCCCGACCCCGGCGACGTGGACGCAAGGATCATGACACACGCAACTAGAACGCTTCCAGGCATGATGAATCGGCGAACAAATTGCATGAATCCCCCTGCTTGCCGCTGCGAATGCCCCGATGCAGCCAGCTAAATGGGACTATGCGTGAAACCTGCCGCGCTTTGCAATGGAAATTCCCAGAACGCACTCTTCTCAGGAGCGAGCAGCCGCGTTTACAGTGCTTATCTATGACGCGATGGGTACCTGTTCATTCAAAGCTCTATCCCAATGTGCCCGATCTGCGTTCCTTCTTGCCGCCTCCCAACAATTTCAAGCGCGCTTGCGGAACTTGCCCTTGATCACCTTTCCGCCAATCCGAAGGTGATCGAGATAATCGGACCACCACCGCGCCATGCGCACACGCTCTTCCCAATGCGCTCCGCGATGATAGGCAGCACGAACCCGGTCCCTCTCGCCATGCGAGAACGCGCGCTCGATCGCATCCGGATGCCAGAGACCTGACTGACGTGCTCCCCAAAACTCCTCCAGTCATAACTGGAGTCCGGGGTTATCATCGTGCCCTTGCGGGCGGGGCTGCACAACCCGCCTGGCAGCATCGGCGGGCGTCAGCCCGCCTATTCCGCTATGCGGCCGCACATGGTTGTAGTCGTCGCGCCAGTTGCTCAGCACCGAGCGGGCATGGCTCAACGACGCGAACAGCGTCTCGTTCAGGCATTCGTCGCGCAAGCGACCATTAAAGCTCTCGACGTAGCCGTTCTGCTGCGGCTTGCCCGGGGCGATGTAATGCCACTCGATCTGCCGGTCCTGCGCCCAGCGCAGGATCGCCAGGCTGGTCAGCTCGGTCCCGTTGTCGCTCACGATCATCAGCGGCCTGCCGCGAGCCGCGATGATCGCATCGAGCTCACGGGCGACACGAGCGCCCGACAGCGACGTGTCGACCACCAGCGCGAGATTCTCGCGCGTGAAGTCATCGACCACGGCAAGGATGCGGATACGCCGGCTGCAGACCAGCGTGTCGCTGACAAAGTCCAGGCTCCAGCGCTGGTTCGGCCCTTGCGGCAAGGTCATCGGTGCTCGCGTGCCCATCGCCCGCTTGCGACCACGCCGGCGACGCACCCGCAGGTTCTCTTCGCGATACAGTCGCAGCAGCTTCTTGTGGTTCATGACGAGACCCTCGCGCGCCAGCATGATCCCCAGCCGACGGTAACCGAACCGGCGACGCTCGAGCGCGATCTCGCGAAGACGCGACCGCAGGTCGCCATCATCACTACGCCGATGCGGATAGCGCATCGACGATCGATCCACGCTGAGGATGGCGCACGCCCGACGCTCGCTGATGCCGAAGGTCTGCCGCACATCCTCGACAGCCCTTCGGCGAGCGGCAGGCTTCACCAGTTTTTTGAGGCAACCTCCTTCAGTACCGCATTGTCGAGCATCGCATCGGCCAGCAATCGCTTCAGCCGGGCATTCTCATCCTCCAGCACTTCAGCTTGCGCGCCTGCGACACATCCATGCCGCCATAGGTCGCCTTCCATTTGTAGAACGTCGCGCTGCTCACGCCGTGCTTGCGACACACGTCCGCTGTCGATGACCCAGCTTCCTGCTCACGCAGGATCGCTATGATCTGCTCCTCGCTAAACCTGCTGCGCTTCATCTCCGTCCTCCTCAATGAAGGACTCTAGCTCAAACTGGCGGAGTTTCAGGGGAGCACGTCAGCACGTCAACAGGAACTTCGTCCCATTCGGCTCGATCATCTCGGAAGCGTAGGCGCACCGACGGGCATGAATGCCCCACATCCCAGCACCACAATCGAAACTGCCCATCGGACGGAATTTAATGATCGTGCCATCCGACGATTCGTAGGTCCAGATTGCATTGGCGTCAGCCTTGTTGGTCGCGCCGCTTAATGTGATCCTCTCTATCGGACCGCTCTGATTTGTAACCGTAGTCGGTGAGTTCTGGTAGGCGTCGAAAGTAAATGATCGACCGCTATGATGTACATTCAAGCGGAAATCGCTTCCGTAGCGCTCATTTGCCTGCAGGCCACGCCGCATCTCGACAATCCGGATATCCCAGTTATGCGAGAAGTTCTCGAACGGGTTCGCATGATTTGCCGTGTAATCGGGATTGGTTCGGTTTAGCTCGATGCCTCCTTCGATTTTCTCCCCTGTCTTGATGTCAGTCTCGCTATATATGTAGCGTCCAGTGCGGAGATCCACGCCACCTTCGCCAATATGATATTTGTCGGCAGGGAGATTACCGGTGAGCGTTACGATTTCCTGCTGCGCAAAGGCTGAGATTGGCAGCAGAACAATGGGCAAACCTGTTAGGCGGCGTGGACAAATTTGAGCCAGTATCTGGCGGTAGCGACGTGGACCATGCCGAGGAAGCTGTTGGCCAGTTGGTCATAGCGGGTGGCGATTGCTCGGTTGATCTTGAGGTGGCCGAACATGCGCTCGATGCGGTTGCGCTGCCTGTAGAGCGTCCGGTCATGCTCGATCTTCACGCGGCGGTTTGATCGGCCGGGGATGACGGCCTTGATCTTTCGGTCGGCGAGATCGGTTCGGATCGCGTCCGCATCGTAACCCTTGTCCGCCAACAAAGCGTCGGGCGCGCGCTCGGGCAGGTCGATCAAAGCGTCATAGGCTTTGCAGTCCGCCGCTTCGCCGCCCGTCAGATGGAAGGCAACTGGTCGTCCCAAGGCATCAGCCAAGCAGTGAAGCTTACTGGTGAACCCGCCCCGCGAGCGGCCAAGAGCGCGTCGATGAGTCCCCCTTTTCCGCCCGCTGCCGAGACGTGGGCACGGACTGTGGTGCTGTCGATGCTGTAGTGGCCGCTGTCCGCCATGATCTCGGCAAGCGTCACGGCAACGGTCTCCCAGACCCTGGCTTCGCTCCACCGCCGGAACCGGCGATAGATCGTGTTCCAACTGCCATATTTGGGAGGGACATCGCGCCACGGCGCACCGCACCGGAGCCGCCAGAGTATGCCGTTGATGATCGAGCGGTTCTGCTCGGGTGGTCTGCCTCGGCCACGGTTCTCAGGCTCGATCGGCAGCAAGTCCTTCAGAATGCGCCATTCTGGCTCGGTGAGATCGCCTCTGCTCAAGCTTACCTCCAAAAGGCAGCCTTGAATCAATCACTTCGCGACGCGTCAAGCTCATCAGACGAGCACATCTAAGTTCCGCTCACTTGCAGAGGTCGGAGTTTGCTGCTCATTCTTGAGCGATGAGCATTTCCTCGATCAACGCCGATGCCTTTGTTTCCGAGGTGCTTCGCGGCACGCAGGTCTGGGGAATCAAAGACAAGGGTGGCTTCCCTACGTCGACAAATGCGTCCGGTGAAACGGCTATGCCCTTTTGGTCGTCGGAGACGAGAGCAATGTCGGTCATCAAAACTGTCTCGGCATATCGCGACTTTGAACCGGTACCGATCGCTCTGTCACTGTTCGCCGAAAAATGGCTTCCAGGGCCGGCAAAGGATGGTCTCCAATGCGGGCTCAATTGGTCGGGCAAGACGGCGACGGGCTATGATTTGCCACCGGCCGACGTGCTAGCCCGGCTGAACGCGAGCCAGGCCCAACCCTAACTCAAAATTTGTCCACGCCGCCTAGAATGATCCGTATCATTAAACACTCCGGCGCATAACTGGGGTCTCAAGCCCCTCTTAGCGATTATCTTGGACTGCCAATCATAGGGCGCTGGTGACGTTTACCCATTCTCGATTGCCAGCCTTATAGCATGTGTACTTTGCGCGGACGCCGTCGTTGATCGGCCAAAATACGAGCTTGAACCAGTCGACTGCAAGCGTCGGGGGAGCAATTGATGGCCTCATTGTAAGCAGCCATGCTCCAATCTGGCGTCATAACCACGAGGATCATGACGCACGCGGCAAGCATGCTCCTAGGTATACAAATCGGTTAACAAAGCGCATAAACCCCCTGGCGCCCGCTGCAAATGCCCCGATGCAACTATCTGACTTGGACTATGCGTCAAACTGGTCGCGCTGCGCAATGGCAAATTTATAGAATGCACTCATCCCACCGCAGTAACGCCATTTACAGTGCTTTATCTGTGACTCGATGCAGACCTTCACTTCCGAAACTCCGCTCCAATATGCCCGATCCGCGCCCACCCCTCCTCGCCACTCGACAATTTCAAGCCTGCGTGCGGAACTTGCCCTTGATCACCTTCCCGCCAATTCGAAGGTGGTCGAGATAATCGGACCACCACTGCGCCATGCGTACACGCTCTTCCCAATGAGCTCCGCGATGATAGGCGGCACGAACCCGGTCCCGCTCGCCATGCGCCAAGGCGCGCTCGATCGCATCCGGGTGCCAAAGACCTGACTCGTTGAGTAGCGTGCTGGCCATCGCGCGAAACCCATGGCTCGTCATCTCGTCATGTTCGAAGCCAAGCCGCCGCAGCGCCACGTTGAGCGTATTGTCGGAGAGCGGCCGCTGCGTCGTATGAAGCGCTGGGAACAGGTACTCGCTTGCGCGAGCAAGCCCGCGCAGATCCTGCAACAGAAAAAGCACTTGCCGCGAAAGGGGCACCGCGTGCGGCTGCTTCATCTTCATCCGCTCCGCGGGAACCTGCCAGACCTTCTCGGCAAAGTCGATCTCGTTCCACTTCGCTTGTCGCAGCTCGCCAGGGCGCAGGAACACATGAGGCGCGATGCGGAGCGCGTAGAGGGTCTCGGGCCGTCCTTTATAGTCCTCGATGCTCCTGAGCAGCTCCCCGACCTTCTTCGGATCGACGATCGCGGCATGATGCTTCACCTTCGGGACCGTCAGGGCGCCGCGCAGGATGTCGGCTGGGTTTCGCTCGGTGCGCAACGTCGCAAAGCCATATCGAAACACCCGGCCAGCGAAGGACCGCAGCCTGATCGCCGTCTCATGGTGGCCGCGCCGCTCCACCCGCTTCAGCACGTCGAGCAGTTCATGAGGCGTTATCGCCGCAACCGGTCGTTTGGCGATCCCGCCCAATAGCTCAAGGAACCAACGCGCCTTCTTGATCGTCGCAGGCGAACGTCCTTCCCGCTCCATCTTCTCGATATACTCGACAGCGACGAGCTCGAAGGTTGTCTTTGCCGCCAGTTCGGCCGCCAATCGCTTTTGACGCTTTTCCTCGACCGGATCGAGCCCGTCATCCAACTCCGCCTTGGCTTCGTCACGCTTGCGGCGAGCCTGCTGGAGCGTGACGTCGGGAAAGCGGCCAAGCGACAACTTCCGCTCGATCCCGCAGCAGCGATAGCGAAATCGCCAGAGAAATGCCCCGGAGGGCTGAACCAGGAGATAGAGCCCATCCGAATCGAAGAGCTTATATGCACGCTCTTTCGGCTGAGCGGCTCGAATCTGTACCGCGTTAAGCATGGGGCCACGCCTCCTTGCATGTTCGTGGCCCCACGTTTTATGGCCCCTTTTGAGTGGGCCACGGCGGAACATAATGGGAAAATATGGGACCGCGCTGAGCCCATAATAGCTTATAAACGCGCGATTTTCTAGAGATGTTCTCTATACGTACTGGTGCCGCTTACAGGACTCGAACCTGTGACCCCCGCATTACGAATGCGATGCTCTACCAACTGAGCTAAAGCGGCCCGCCCGGCGCGAACGCGTCGGGGAGGCGGCGCGCTTACCAGCCTCTTTCGCCACTGACAAGCATTGCCGCGACCTTTGTCGCTTGGCGGGCGAGATTCCGGTGCACGGGCCGATGGCGCCGGGGTTTACGGGGCTTTTACCGCGCCCGGCGCACGAGTCCGCCATTGGAACGGCCCTGCCAGAGCGTGGAGCACGCGGAATGCATATGTCGTACGGAGCCGCCGGTCGGGGGCCGGTAGGCGACTCGGAAACAGGTCCGGACGGGGCGTATCCGCTTGGGATCGGCGGCGACGACCGCCGCATGTACCTGCGTGCCTATCGCTACTGGGTGTCCCTCCTGCGGGGGCGGGATCAGCCGTCGATCCTGGATCTCGACCCGCATGCAATCGCCAATTTCGGCCCGCATTCGATGCTGCTGGAGGTAATGCGGAGCCGAGGCGATCCGCGAATCCGTTATCTCGGCCGCACGCTCCGCGAGGGAATCGCGCCGGATCGAAGCGTGACCCGCGCCACGCGGCCCGTCCGCCGGTCGCTGCTGCCGCGACTGGCAGACCAATGCCGCCGGATCATCTCCAATCGACAGCCGATCGGCTTCGAGGGCGAGTTCGCCGGATTGCGCAGCGGCACGACGCTGTACCGCGGGGTCCTGCTGCCTTTCTCCGCAAGGGAGGATCGGGTCGATTATATTTATGGTGTGATCAACTGGATGGAGTTGGTCGATGCCGAAACGCAACGGCGGCTGGAAACGGAAATGGCCGCGGCGTGCCGGACAGGGTCCGCTGTGTAGCCCCGATCGCGCTCGAACAGGCCGTGCAAAAGCTCGCCATGTAGCGACCTTTAATTAGCCATGGCGGGAACCAAGCGCACGTTAATTGCGATTGTGAACGGCCAGCGCTGTCGGACTTGAGAAGGCCAGAGGGCAGGCGCATAGGAGCCCGCATGCCGAAGAATATAAGCGCGCTCAAGCAAGCGTTCGAAGCCCGGCTGCTCGATGGAGCACTCCCCGGCGAACTCGAGGGATTTGGAGAGGAAGAGCGGAAAGCTGCCGCGGCGTTCGTCGCCGAAGCCGCTGCCGAGCGGCCGCCCGGCACCGCGAAGGTCGTGCTCGAAAGCTATGAGGACGAGCGCCGCCGCATGCGGCTGACGGTCATCAACGATGACATGCCCTTCCTGGTCGATTCGATCTCGGGCGCGCTGGCCGCGCACGACATCGCGATCCACCGCATTCTTCACCCCGTGCTCAAGGTTACCCGAAACGAAGCCGGGCAGCTGACCGATATCGGCCCCGATGCGGCCGGCGCCCGCCCCGAATCGATGGTGTTCATCGAAACCGAGCGCGCCGACGCCAAGACCCGCCGCGCCGCCGCGACCGAGATCGAGCGGACGCTGGAGCAGGTTCGCGCCGCGGTCGAGGACTGGCGCGCGCTGCAGGCGGCGATCGGTGCCGACGCCGCGCACCTGCCGACGCCCGAGGGCGAGGCGCTGCTGCGCTGGTTCCAGGGCGGCGCGATGACGCTGCTGGCGCATGAGAAGTGGCGCACCGACGGCACCAGCAGCGACCAGCTGGGCATCATCCGCTATTCGCAGAGCGCGCCGATCCTGGCAGACGCATCGCGCAAGGCAGCCGTCGACTATTTCGCCAAGGGTGGCGAGGCACCGCTGCTGCTCAAGTCCAACTGCATCTCGACCGTGCACCGGCGCGCGCCGCTCGACATTGTCGTGCTGCCGATCCTGACCGGCGCTGAAGTGACCGGCCTGTCGATCCATGCCGGCCTGTGGACCAGCGCCGCCCTGTTCTCGCTACCCGAGGAAGTGCCGGTGCTGCGCGCACGGCTGAAGGCGCTGGAGGCCAAGTTCGGCTTCAACCCCAAGGGCCATACCGGAAAGGCGATGGCGCATGCGCTGACCGCGTTGCCGCACGACCTGACCACCGCCTTCGAGCCCGCCGCGCTGGAGCAGCTGGTGCTGACGGCGATGTCGATCGCCGACCGGCCGCGCGCGAAGCTGGTGCTGGTCGCCAGCCCGCTCAAGCGCCATTTGTTCGCCTTCGTCTGGCTGCCGCGCGACGAAGTGTCGACCGGCCGCCGCACCGCGATCGGCGAGATGCTAAGCGAGGCGGCGAACGCCAAGGTGATCAACTGGACGATCGCGCTGGAGGACGGCGTGGTCGCACTGCTGCGCTACACGCTCGACCTGCGCGGCGGCGGGCAGATGCCTGATTCGCATGCGCTCGATCAGCGGCTGAAGAAGATGGTGCGCGGCTGGGTGCCCGCGGTCGAGGCAGCGCTGCACGAGCAGGGCGATGGCGGCTCGACCCGTCTGGCGATCCGCTATGCCGCCGCCTTCCCCGCGGCCTATCGCGCCACCAGCGCGCCGGAAGAGGCCGCGCGCGACATTGCGCGCATTGCCGCACTGAAGTCGAACAGCGATCGCTCGGTGCGGATCTCGCCGGTCGAGGGCGAACCCAACGGCTTCCGCATCAAGCTCTATGCCCAGGGCGGCGCGCTCGCGCTGTCGGACGCGGTCCCGGTGTTCGAGAATTTCGGCTTCCGCGTGATCGAGGAGATCCCGACCGAGCTGAGCGGCGACCACGGCATCTTCATCCATGATTTCGAGGTTGCGCTTGCCGGCCCCGCACCCGTCCTGACGCGCGACCCGGCGCTGGTCCAGGGTGCGATCGCCGCGGTGCTGGAGGGCACGGCGGAGAATGACGCGTTCAACCGCCTGATCGTCGAGACCGGCATGCGGCCGGAATCGGTCGTGCTGCTGCGCGCCTGGTTCCGCTACCTGCGCCAGACCGGACTCAGCTATGGCATGGTCACCGTGGTCGACGCGCTGCGCCGCGCCCCTGCCGTTGCCGCTGCGCTGATCGAACGGTTCGACGCCGCGCACAATCCCGAGCGCGCCGGCAAGGACGAAGCCGCGATCGAGACGGCCGACGCTGCGATCGAGGCGGGCCTGGCCAATGTCTCGGCGATCGACGACGACCGCATCCTGCGCGCCTTGCGCGGCGTGATCCTCGCGACGCTGCGCACCAATGCTTATGCCCCGGCCGGCCGCGAGGCGCTGGCGTTCAAGCTGGACAGCGCGCGCGTACCCGGCCTGCCTCGCCCGCTGCCCTGGCGCGAAATCTGGGTGTACAGCCCTCGCGTCGAGGGCATCCACCTGCGTGCCGGCCCGGTCGCGCGCGGTGGCCTGCGCTGGTCCGATCGCCGCGACGATTTCCGCAGCGAGATCCTCGACCTGATGAAGGCGCAGCGCGTCAAGAACGCCGTCATCGTGCCGACCGGCGCCAAGGGCGGCTTCTATGCCAAGCAGCTCCCCTCGCCCGCGCTGGACCGCGACGCCTGGTTCGCGGAGGGGACCGAGAGCTATCGCATCTTCATCCGCACCTTGCTGTCGATCACCGACAATATCGTCCAGGGCGAGGTGGTGCATCCCGAGGGCGTGACGATTCTCGACGGCAACGACCCCTATTTCGTGGTCGCCGCCGACAAGGGGACCGCGACCTTCTCCGACGTCGCCAATGCGATCGCCGTCGACAAGGGCTTCTGGCTGGGCGACGCCTTTGCCTCGGGCGGCAGCCATGGCTATGACCACAAGGCGATGGGCATCACCGCCCGCGGCGGCTGGGTTTCGGTCCAGCGCCACTTCCTGGAAATGGGCATCGACGTCCAGTCGGAGCCGGTGCGCGTCGCCGGCTGCGGCGACATGTCGGGCGACGTGTTCGGCAATGGCATGCTGTTGTCGAAGGCGATCAAGCTGGTCGCCGCGTTCGACCATCGCCACATCTTCCTCGATCCCGATCCCAATCCCGACGCGAGCTGGGCGGAGCGCGCCCGCATGTTCGCGCTGCCGCGCTCCAGCTGGGCGGACTATAATCCGTCGCTGATCTCCGAAGGCGGCGGCGTCTATGCCCGGACCGAGAAGTCGATCCCGCTGTCGCCCCAGGTCCGCGAGATGCTGGGCGTCACGATCGAGTCGATCGATCCGGCGGGGCTGATCAACCTGATCCTGAAGGCGCCGGTCGACCTGATGTGGTTCGGCGGCATCGGCACCTATGTGAAGGCGGCGGCCGAGAGCCATCTCGACGCGCGTGATCCGTCGAACGATCGCCTCCGCGTCAATGCCGAGGAGATGCGGGCACGCGTCATCGGCGAGGGCGCCAATCTGGGCGTCACCCAGGCGGCGCGCATCGCCTTCGCCACCCGCGGCGGCCGGATCAATACCGACTTCATCGACAATTCGGCCGGCGTCGATTGCTCGGACAACGAGGTCAACATCAAGATCGCGCTGAACCGCGAGGTGATCGAGGGCCGGCTGGAGTTCGAGGATCGCAACAGCTTCCTGGCGGCGATGACCGACGACGTCTCGCATCTGGTGCTGGAGGATAACCGGCTGCAGACGCTGGCGCTGTCGTTCATGGAGAATGACGGCGCGGTCGCGCTGCCCTCCTATGTCCGCGTGATCGAGATCCTCGAGTCCGCCGGACGGCTGGACCGGACGGTCGAGGGGCTTGGCACCAATGACGACCTGCTGCGCCGCGCGCAGGAAGGCCGCGGGCTGACCCGTCCCGAACTCGCCGTGCTGCTGGCCAGCTGCAAGCTGGGCATCCAGGACGCGGTCGAGCATGGCGATCTGGGCAACGATCCCGAGCTCGCGCACTATCTGCACGATGCCTTCCCGTCGGCGATGCGCGAACGCTTTGGTACGGCGATCGACGAGCACCGGCTGCGCGCCGAGATCGTCGCGACGAAGCTGGCCAACCGCGTCGTCAACCGGCTGGGCGTGCTCCATCCGTTCGAGCTTGCCGAGGAAGAAGGCGCGTCGATGCGCGACATCGCGGCGATGTTCGTCGTCGCCGAAAAGCTGCTCGGCCTGCCCGACATCTGGGAAGCGATCGAGACGGCCGAAATCGGCGAGGGCGCACGCCTGGCACTGCTCGAGGAAGTCGCGGTCGCGGTGCGCGGCCAGATCGCCGACCTGCTGAGGGTCTGCCGCCCAGGCGCGAGCCCGGCCGAGGTCATCGCCAGGCTGAAGCCCGGGATCGAGAGCCTGGATCGCCAGACCAAGGCGCTGCTGCTCGACGAGGTCCGCGCCCAGTCGAACCGCATCTCCGCACGGCTGGAGGCGGCCGGCGCGCCGGGCGATCTGGTCGCCAAGGTCGTCCGCCTGTTCGAGCTGGACGGCGCGGTCGGCCTGGCCGATCTGGGCGAACGCCGCGGCATCGACGAGACGGTGCTGACCCGCGCCTTCACCGCGCTGGGCCAGGCGCTCGGCCTCGACTGGGCCCAGTCGACCGCCGCCCGGATCACCACCGGCGATGTATGGGAACGGCTGCTGATCGCCGGGCTCGCCCGCGACTTCCAGCAGCTTCGCCTGGAATTCCTGGCGCGCGTCGATGCCAAGGACCCGCAGGCGAGCGTCGACGACTGGCTGGAGGCGAATCAGGCGCGCGTCGCCCAGTTCGCGGCGCTGGTCGCGCGCGCGCGCCTTGCCCCCACGCCCAATGCGGCGATGCTGGCGCAGATCGCCGGACAAGCGCGCGTGCTGCTCGGCCGGGCCTGAAAGTCACGGCCCCCGGAGCCGGTGCTTCGGGGGCCAAAGACCTTCCGAAAATCACGCCTATCACGTTGCAATTGCGAATCGTTCGCGTTATCGCGCGGTCATCATTTCCCGAGATGACCGCCACCCGATGCATGCTCCCGCCCCACCGGCTCGACCCGCAAAGAAGCGCAGCCGGAAAGCCTTCTGGCTGAAGCAGCTTCACACCTGGCACTGGATCAGTTCGGCAATCAGCCTGATCGGCCTGCTGCTGTTCGCGATCACCGGCTTCACGCTCAATCATGCCGCCGACATCGAAGGGTCGCCGGTCACACAGGAAGCCAAGGCGCAACTGCCCAAGGCGCTGCTGCCGCGGATTGCGCCCGATGATGCGCCCGATGCGAAGAAACCGTTTCCGGACGAGGTCCGCAGCTGGCTCGAAGCGAACCTCAAAAGCCGCGCCTCGGGTGATGCCGACTGGTCCGCGGACGAGATCTACCTGGCCCTGCCCCGCCCCGGCGGCGACGGCTGGATCTCGGTCGACCGCGCCACCGGCGAGGTGACGACCGAAAACACCAGCCGCGGCTGGATCGCCTATCTCAACGACCTTCACAAGGGCCGCAACTCGGGCACCGCCTGGAAGTGGTTCATCGACATCTTCGTGCTGGCCTGCATGGTCTTCACGCTGACCGGGCTCGTCCTGCTGTGGATGCATTCGAAGCACCGCAAGAGCACTTGGCCGCTCGTCGGCGCGGGGCTCGTGATCCCGGCACTCATCGCCATTTTCCTGATCCACTGATCCTATCAAGGGGGACCGACATCATGGAGTATCGCCTGACCGGAATGACCGCCGTCGCGCTCGGCGCCGGCGCGCTGCTGCCCGGGAGCGCCGCGGCGCAGACGCTGGACCTGAACGTCGCGATCCCGCGGCTCAGCGTTGCCGAATATCACCGGCCCTATGTTGCCATCTGGCTCGAGAAAGAGGGCGGGCCGACCAAGACGATCGTCGTCTGGTATGATTTCGACATGAAGAATGGCGAGGGCACGAAATGGCTTCGCGACATCCGCATGTGGTGGCGCGCCTCGGGCCGGACGATGCAGTTTCCCGCCGACGGCGTCAGCAGCGCGACGCGGGCACCGGGATCGCACAAGCTGACCCTGGTGGGCGGGCGCGGCGGCATGCCGACGCTCAGCCCGGGCAAGTACACGCTGTCGATCGAGGCGGCGCGCGAGGTCGGCGGTCGCGAGATCCTGCGCCTCCCCTTCACCTGGAACGGCAGCACCGCCGTCTCCGCCAAGGCCGCCGGCAGTGCCGAGCTCGGCACCGTCTCGCTCACGCTCAAGCGCTGAAAGGTCCGATTCCCATGATGAAGCTGCGCACCTCGCTGATCGCCATTGCCGCCGTCGCAACGCTGGCGGTACCCGCCGCCTTCGCGCACCGCGCCTGGATGCTCCCGTCCTCGACCGTCGTGTCGGGTCAGGACAACTGGGTCACGGTCGATGCCGCCGCGTCGAACGACCTGTTCTTCTTCGACCATCGCCCCCTGTCGGCGATCCCGACCGTCACCCAGCCCGACGGCAGCGTCGGAGCGGTCGAGAACCATGCAGTCGGCCGCTTTCGCGCCACCTTCGACCTGCACCTCACGCAACAGGGCACCTACCGCGTCGCGATCATCAACGAAGGCGTGTTCGGCAGCTATCAGCTGGACGGCGAGACCAGGCAGTTGCCGCGCGGCACGACGACGGCGACATTGGCCCAGGCGATCCCCGCGGGCGCGACCAATGTCCGGACCTCGGAGAGCCTTGGCCGCAACGAGATCTTCATCACTCAGGGCGCGCCGACGACGACGATCTTCAAGCCGACCGGCAAGGGGATCGAGCTGGCCCCGGTCACCCATCCCAACGACCTGATCGCGGGCGAGGCGGCGACCTTCCAGTTCCTGCTCGACGGCAAGCCGGCAGCCGGGCTGACCGTCACCGTGATCCCGGGCGGCATTCGTTACCGCGACGCGCTGAAGCAGATCGATGCGAAGACCGACGCCCAGGGCAAGGTGACCGTGACCTGGCCCGAGGCCGGCATGTACTGGATGAGCGTCAGCCCGGCCGGTGCGCGGGGCGAAGGCGGTCCCGGCGGCCCCGGTGCGGGCGGCCAGGGCGCCGGAGCGCCCGCCGCGGGCGCCGCACCTGCCGGTCCGCCGGCGCGGCGGGTCAACTACATGACCACGCTCGAGGTGCTTGCTCCCTGACCGCGGCGCGCATCGTCCTCCCTCAGAACCTGTCGCCGGCGGCATTCCACCGCCGGCGCAGCGAGTCCGGCGTGTCGCAGCTTGGCGGCGAGACGATGGGTACAAGCTGGTCGGTGCGCATCGTCGATCCGGCACCGGAGGCAGTGGCCACGGTCGAGACGGTGCTGGATGGCGTCGTGCGGCAGATGAGCCACTGGGCTCCCGACTCCGATCTAAGCCGATTCAATCGCGCCGCGCCGGACCTCTGGCATCCGCTTCCGCCCGATCTGTCGGATGTGCTGGCGGCCGCACTTCAGGTCGCGCACGCCAGCGACGGCGCGTTCGATCCGGCGATGGGACGGATGGTCGACCTGTGGGGCTTCGGTCCGCCGGGTCCGCGCGACGACACGCCCTCGCTGGCCGAGATCCGCGCTGCGCAAGGCGGACGGGTCGAGCATGACGGCGCCGGGAAGATGGCGCGCCGCACCGCCACCGCCGCGCTCGACTTTTCGGGGATCGCCAAGGGTCATGCGGTGGACGCGGTCGCCCGGGCGCTGCGCGACGCAGGCAATGGCGATTTCCTGGTCGAGATCGGCGGCGAGCTGCTCGGCGAAGGCGTCAAGCCCGACGGCCAGCCCTGGTGGGTAGACCTCGCCCCGTTGCCTGGCATCGCTCCGGTTCGCATCGCGCTTCATGGCCTGTCCGTCGCCACCTCGGGCGCGGACCAGCGCAACTTCACCGTCGGCGGCCGTCGCTACTCGCACACGCTCGACCCGCGCACCGGCGGACCGATCGCCAATGGCGTGGTGCAGGTGAGCGTGATCCATCCGAACTGCATGCTGGCCGACGCCTGGGCAACCGCGCTGACCGTACTGGGTCCGGACGCAATGGCGGTGGCGAGACGCGAGAAGCTGGCGGTGCACCGGGTCTGGCGCGAAGGCGGTGTGCTGCGCGAGGAGATGTCGCCCGCGCTGGAGGCAATGCTGGCCGATTGATTTATCGGCAACCCCGGACCCTACGCGTCCGCCCAGCGCCGCAGCAAATTGTGATACACCCCGGTCAGCTCGATCACGCTGCGGTCGTCCCCGCCCAATTGCCCCGTCAGCCGCTGCACCGACTGGTCCAGGTCGAACAGGATGCGACGCGCGCTGTCGTCGCGGATCATTGATTGCAGCCAGAAGAAGCTCGCCACCCGCGTGCCGCGCGTCACCGGCGTCACATGGTGCAGGCTCGACGACGGATACAGCACCGCATGGCCCGCGGGCAGCTTCACCCGCTGAACTCCGAAATGATCCTCGACGATCAGCTCGCCGCCGTCATAGGCGGCTGGATCCTCCAGGAAGACGGTCATCGACAGGTCGCTGCGGATGCGGAACTCGGTCCCGCGCTGGATGCGGATCGCATTGTCGACATGCGTGCCGAAGGTCTGCCCCTCGCCATAGCGGTTGAACAGCGGTGGAAAGACCTTGAGCGGCAGCGCCGCGGCGAAGAACAAAGGCGAGGCGCCAAGCGCCTGCATCACGATGCCGCCCGCCTCGCGCGCGGCGGCGCTGGCTTCCGGCAGTTGCTCGTTCTGCTTCGCAAGCGCCGATTGATGGCCCGACGTCACATTGCCGTCGACCCATTCGGCCGCATCGATGATCGATCTCACCCGCGCCACTGCGGAAGCATCGAGCAGGTCGGGAATGGCGATCATCATCGGCGTCGGGTCCTCGAAACGGCAGCGGCAGCCGGAACGGTGTACCGTCCCGACTGCCGCAGGTCTTGTGCGGGATCAAATCCCGCCCGGCATCAGAAGCCGTGGTTGAGCGTCAGCACCGCCGCGCGGCTATCGCCGGGGGTCGCCCAGCCATTGTTGCGGATGCGGGTGTAATAGAGCTCGTCGGTGAAGTTCTTGATGTTCAGCGCCAGATTGAAATTCTCGTTCACCTTGTACGCGATATAGGCGCTGTGGATCAGATAGTCGTCCGAGCGATAGACCGGCGTCAGCGCGCTGCTGGGCGTAGTGGCGAGCGGCGTAGCCAGCGCCGGGAGGTTCAGCGCGAAATCGCCCTGATAGGTGACGCTGTATCCGATCGTCAGGCCGAACGGGAAGGCGTAGGTCGTGAACAGGCTGCCCGAGTGGCGCGGCGTGTTCTGCAGCTCGGCATTGGCCGCGGGGTCGCGCACCAGGCTGTTGTTGCCGCAGGGGTTGGTGATCGTCACCACCGGCGGCTGCCCGCTGCTGCTGGACACAGGTCCGGGATTCGCAAGGCAGCGATCCGACACCGACTGGAGCAGCTTCGGTTCGAGATAGGTGTAGTTGGCGGTGACCGACCAGTTCGGCGTGATCTTGCCGATCGCGCTCAGCGCGATGCCGTCGACGCGCGAATGGCCGTCGAGCACCTGATCGGGGATCGTTGGATCGTTCGACGGCACGCGGTAGGTATCCCGCTCGTTGCGGAACAGCGCCGCGGTCAGCAGCAGCCGGCCGTCCGCCACTTCCGCCTTGGCGCCGATTTCGTAATTCTTCGCGCCCTCGGGCTGCACGTTGCAGCTGGTGGCGACGCAGGCGCCGTTGACTGCGGTGATCGACGGCGTCTTCGAATTGCCGAACGCGGCATAGAGCGTCACTGCCTCGACCGGCTTGTACACCAGGCCCACCCGATAGGAGAACAGTTCGGCCTTGTTGTAGAAGGTCTGGCCGGGCGTCACCGCGCTCTGCGGGGTGGTCATCGTCGCGGCTGTTGCGGCGGCGTCGGTGCGGTAGTTGCCGCTGTTCGATTCCCAGCGGATGCCGCCGTTCAGCTCGAACTTGCCGAGCTTCATCGCATCGAACAGGTACAGCGCGTAGTTGGTGACCTCGCCGCGCTGGCGCCCGCTTTCGATGAAATTCTGCGGGCCGGTGTAGACGTTGCTGCCATAGGTGAAGCCGGCAGGTCCCGGCACCACCTCGTTGGGGTTGGCGATGTTGACCAGCGGGAAGGAATTATAGGCAGCGGTCCGGTTCGCATTGCGGTACAGATTCCCGGTGGAGAGGAGATATTTCTCCCACATCGCCGATCCGCCGACGACCAGCGTGTGCTCGATCGCCCCGGTATTGAACACGGCGCGCAGATCGAGCTGGTCGTACATCAGTTGATTCTGTGAATCGCGCACATTCCCGCGCGGGCCGCCGATCAGATAATAGCCCGTCGGCAGCGTAACGTTCGCGGCGCCGTTATAGGTGACGGCGCAAGCCGCGCCGGTGGGCGTACGGCCGTTCGCCAGGCAGAAGGTGCCCTGGGGCGGGCCGACAATGGTCAGCTGTTCGACATTCTGCCAGCGCGCCAGATTGCGGACCGACACCGTGTCGCTGATCTCATGCTCGAAGGTGACGGTCGCCTGATCGACCGTGATCTCCTGCGTGTCGACGTTGCGATAGCCGAAATAGTCGCTGCGATCGACGCCCGGCAGCGCGCCGTTGCTGACCGCGTTCTTGTAATAGGGCACGCCGTATTGCGGGATGTTGTCGTCTTCCTGATGGACATATTGGAAGATCAATCGGGTCGGGCTGTCGATACCGATGGTGACCGCCGGCGCGACGCCCCAGCGGCGATAATTCTCGACATCGCGACCCGGCACGTCGTTCTGATGCACCATCGCGTTCAGGCGGACGGCGATCAGATCGCTGACTCGCACATTGGCGTCCAGCGTGCCGCGATAATATTCGTCGGTCCCAACGCCGCCGCTGACCAGAACACGGGTTTCGGCCTTGGGACGCTTGGTCACGATGTTGATCGTGCCCCCGACCGAACCCGATCCGTTGCTGACCGAATTGGCGCCATTGACGATTTCGAGCTGTTCGAGGTTGAACGAGTCCGACCGGTTATAGGCCGCGCTGTCGCGCACGCCGTCCTGGGTGATGTCGCTGCCCGCCGAATAGCCGCGCAGGTTGATCGAGTCCGCCGGCGGGCTGCCGCCCTCCGCCGCGCCGAAGGTGATGCCCGGAACGGTCGACAACATGTCGCGGAGCGTCAGCAGATTCTGCTGCTCGATCGCCTCGCCCGAGATCACCGTCACCGTCTGCGGCGTGTCGCGGACGCTGCGGGTCGCCTTGGGGCTGGCTTGGCGCTTCTCATAGACATGGCCGCTGACGACGATCTGGTCGCGGTCCTGACGCGCGGCGTCCTGATCCTCGTCGCTGGCGCTTGCCGGGGGGTCTCCGACCGGCTGCGCCATGGCCGGAGCGGTGGCGATGAAACCGACACAGGCAAGCGCGAGGAACGACGCACCCTGGCGCGCCGCGGGACTGGACTTGATCAAGATTGCACCCCTTTCGAGTCGGGTTTTCCGATTTTCGTTGCGGGTGCAGCTATTGCGAGTCGTTCGCACTGTCAACGCTAATGCGAGTTGGTCGCAGCATTGTATCAAATTGTCGCCGCGATAAGCACTGCAAGGCTCCCCTTCTGGAGGAGAAGAGAAGATTCAATTGAACGCGGCGCGAGCCTCGGCCAGCAACCAGGTCCGGATCGCGCTGGCCAGATTGGGCGGGTCCTCCCCACCAATCCTTGCATGATCGATCGCGGCGACCAGCGCGCTGAGCGGCAGGTGTCGACCTTCCGCCGCGGCCTCCAAGGCCTCCCAGAACAAGGGCTCGAGGCTGATCGACGTCTGGTGCCCGGCGATCGTCACCGACCGCTTCACCGGGCCATGAAAACCGCCCGGAGGCGGATCAATCATTGCTGTCGAACAGGGCGGCCAGCTGTTCCATCATCGTGCCGGCAAGCTGCTCGGCATCCATGATCGTCACTGCCTTCTGGTAATAGCGGGTGACGTCGTGGCCGATGCCGATCGCAACCAGCTCGACCGGCGAGCGGCCCTCGATCCAGGCGATGACCTGGCGCAGATGACGCTCCAGATAGGAGCCCGAATTCACCGACAGGGTGGAATCGTCGACCGGCGCGCCGTCGGAAATGACCATCAGCACCTTGCGATCCTCGGGCCGCGCGATGATCCGGTTATGCGCCCATAGCAGCGCCTCGCCGTCGATATTTTCCTTCAGCAGCCCTTCGCGCATCATCAGGCCCAGCGACTTCTTCGCGCGGCGCCACGGCTCGTCGGCCTGTTTGTAGATGATGTGGCGGATGTCGTTCAGCCGGCCCGGCTGCGCCGGGCGGCCGTCGGCCAGCCACTTCTCGCGCGCCTGCCCGCCCTTCCATGCACGGGTGGTGAAGCCCAGGATCTCGGTCTTCACCCCGACGCGTTCCAGCGTCCGCGCCAGAATGTCGGCGCTGATCGCGGCGATCGAGATCGGCCGCCCGCGCATCGACCCCGAATTGTCGATCAGGATGGTGACGACCGTGTCCTTGAACTCGGTATCGCGCTCGACCTTGTAGCTGAGCGACAGCATCGGGTTGACCACGACGCGCGCCAGCCGCGCTGCGTCGAGGATCCCCTCGTCCTGGTCGAAGTCCCAGCTGCGATTCTGCTGCGCCATCAACCGGCGCTGCAGCCGGTTGGCCAGCTTCGTCACCACGCCCTGGAGATGAACCAGTTGCTGGTCGAGATACGAACGCAGCCGGTCGAGCTCCTCGGGGTCGCACAGGTCGGTCGCCGCGACTTCCTCGTCGAACTGGCGGGTATAGGGCTTGTATTCGAATTGCGGCGGCAGGTCGGACCAGGGACGGTTCGGGCGGTTGGGAACGATGCCGTCCTCACCCTCGTCGCCTTCCTGACCCTCGCCATCGTCCACGCTGTCGGACTGGTCTTCCTGACCCTGCTGATCGGATTCGTCGCCCTCGCGCTGTTCGCCGCGCGCCTCGACCTCGCCCTCGCCCTGCTGCGCTTCGGCCTCGCCCTGGTCGTCGCCGCTGTCGTCCTGCTCGTCGGTCCCCTCATCCTCGCCGCCGCTGTCGTCGGTTTCGTCGGGCAGCATCTCGCCCTCGGTCAGCTCCAGGTCCTGGAGCATCCGGCTGGCGAGCGAGGCGAAAGCCTGCTGGTCGTCGATCGCGAGTTGCAGCGCGTCGAGATCCTTGCCGGCGCGCTCCTCGATCCAGTCGCGCACCATCGCCAGGCCCAGCGCCGCGCTGGACGGCGCCTCCTGGCCGGTCAGCCGTTCGCGCACCATCAGCTGGATGGCGGTCGACAGCGGCACCTCGTCGCGGTTGCGCGCCCGGCTGATCGGGTCGGAGCGCAGCCGCAGGTCCAGCGCATGATCGAGATTCGCGGCGATGCCGGCATAGCCCTTCGATCCCAGCGCCTCGACCCGTGCGGTCTCGACCGCGTCGAACACGGCGCGTGCGACCGCCTCCTTGGGCGCGCCGCGATTGTGCAGCCCGGTGTCGTGCAGCCGCATGCGCAGCGCGAAGCTGTCGGCGAAGCCACGCGCCTCGGCCACCTGATCGGCCGGCAGCGCGCGCGAGGGCAGCGGCACCTTGATGCTCTTGCCGGATTGCAACGGCGTATCGGCGGTGAAGGCGAGTTCGACCTCGGCATTGTCGGACAGCGCGCGCGCCGTCCCGCCCAGCACGGAGCGCAGTCGTTCGATCGGAGAGTCGGCAGCCATGACGCGCAGATGGGGGACAGCCCCCGCCCGATGCAAGCCCAATCGGCCTTGTCACGGCCGCTGACGGGGTTGGCGAAGCGATGCGACCCGGCTTATGCAGCCGCTGGGCAATGGGGGATCGACATGAACTGGCGCGGACTGGCGGGACGAGCGCGGAGGTTTCTGGTGCTTCCCGGCTGGAGCCGGATGAGCGAGGCCGAATATCGCGCCAATCTCAACGGACTCAGCATCTTCTTCGGCGCGGTGCTCGGCTTCGTGATGGCCAGCGTCGAGACGCTGCCGCCGCGCGACTTCGCGATGACGCTGTTCTTCACTGCGACGATGGTGATCACGATCCTTTACGTGAACTCCAGCCATCACCGCTTCAGCTATGCGCTGATGGCGGCGGTGATCATCGCCGTCTATCCCTATGCGCTGGAGGTCGTGCTGACGCCGGGCGCGAAGCTTCCGCCGCAGCTCCAGCTGACGCTCGCGGTCTGGCTCGGCTTTTCGCTGCTGGTCGAGATCCTGCCGCGCGAACGCCCCGACACGAGCACCGCCCGGGCGGACGACTGACCCTCCCGCCGGCCGGCCGGATCAGCCCTTGCTGACGACGCTCTCGGGCAGGTCGGTGCCGAACACGCGCTGATAATATTCCGCCACCTGCGCGCGCTCCGCCTCATCGCACTTGTTCAGGAACGACAGGCGGAAGGCAAAGCCGACATCCTTGAAGATCAGCGCGTTCTGCGCCCAGGTGATCACCGTGCGCGGGCTCATCACGGTCGAGATGTCGCCGTTGATGAAGCCGCGGCGGGTCAGTTCGGCCACGCGGACCATGTTCTCGACCGTCGCCTTGCCGTTGGGCTGGTCATATTCGCCCGACTTGGCGAGCACGATCTGCGCCTCGACCGCGGCCGGCAGATAGTTGAGCGTCACGACCACGTTCCAGCGGTCCATCTGGCCCTGGTTGATCTGCTGCGTGCCGTGATACAGGCCGCTGGTGTCGCCCAGGCCGACCGTGTTGGCGGTCGCGAACAGGCGGAACCAGGGGTTCGGGCGGATCACCCGGTTCTGGTCGAGCAGCGTCAGCTTGCCCTCGGTCTCCAGCACGCGCTGGATCACGAACATCACGTCGGGCCGGCCGGCGTCATATTCGTCGAACACCAGGGCGGTCGGCGTCTGCAGCGCCCAGGGCAGCAGGCCTTCGCGAAACTCGGTGACCTGCTTGCCGTCCTTCAGCACGATCGCGTCGCGGCCGATCAGGTCGATGCGGCTGATATGCGCGTCGAGATTGATGCGGATGCACGGCCAGTTCAGGCGCGCTGCCACCTGCTCGATGTGCGACGACTTGCCGGTGCCGTGATAGCCCTGGATCATCACGCGGCGGTTGTGCGCAAAGCCCGCCAGGATCGCGAGCGTCGTGTCGCCGTCGAAGACATAGGCGGGGTCGAGATCCGGCACCCGCTCGTCGGCCTCGCTGAACGCCGGCACTTCCATGTCGATGTCGATGCCGAACAGGTCGCGCACGCTGACGGTCTTGTCGGGTGCCGACAGGATCGTGGTGTCGCGGCTGTCGGGCTGGGTGTTCGGGATATCGGCCATGGTCTTCTCAATTCCCGTCCGCGCGGACCGGCGGACTCGGACTGCGAGGTAGAGGCTTGGCCCCCGCATCGCAACGCCTAAGGCGACTCAGGCCCCGAACTTGTCCGGCAGGACGAACAGGGTGACGAAGCGTTCGGCCAGTGCTCGGTCGCCGCTCAGCGTCAGCGCGCCGACCGCCTCGGCATCGTCGATCGGACGACCACCATAGACGATCGAGGCCAGCGTCATCGGATCGGTCTCGAACACTACCTGTGC
This sequence comes from Sphingomonas sp. BL-S-25, assembly GCF_055521555.1. NCBI lineage: Bacteria > Pseudomonadati > Pseudomonadota > Alphaproteobacteria > Sphingomonadales > Sphingomonadaceae > Sphingomonas > Sphingomonas sp. BL-S-25. Next base: position 2,464,871 of record NZ_CM145486.1, on the reverse strand, counting down.
GGCATCGGGCTCGGCGCGGCGCACCGCGATCCCGCCGTTCGCGACATGCGCCAGGAACGGCTCGGGCCCGAACCGGAAGCCGACATGGGCGTCGAGCGCCCCCGCCCGCTCGGCCGAGATCATCGTGCGGAACGACATCATGATCGACGCCGCCGACAATGGCAGCGTGGGATCATGCAGCGGCGACCGCACTGCCCAGCGGCCCAGCGCCTTGATCGGCTCCTCGCTCTCATAGCCCCATTCGGTCAGCTCATAGATCTGTACCGACGCGGGCGGCGGTAGCTTGCGCCGGACCAGCACGCCCGATGACTCCAGCCCCTCCAGCCGCTGCGTCAGGATATTGGCGCTGATCCCGGTCAGCGCCGCCTTCAATTCGCTGAACCGCCGCCCGCCGAACATCAGTTCGCGCACGATCAGCATCGACCAGCGCTCGCCGACCAGTTCCATCGCCAGCGCCGTCCCGCACGCATCGTCATACCAGCGGCCGCGACCCGCCTTTTCCTCTTTGGTCACTTTTTTTAACTTCATGGTTGTTTTTTGTAACTCACAAGGGCATCAAAGTCAAACGCAGCGATTCGGGACCAACCCGGCCACGCGACGATCGAAGGAGATGCCAGATGCCGAAGATGATTTTCGTCAACCTGCCCACGGCCGATGTCGTGAAATCAACGGCCTTCTACGAAGCACTCGGCTTCACCAAGGATTTGCGGTTCAGCAACGAGCACGCCTCGGCGATGGTCTGGTCCGACACGATCACGCTGATGATCCTCCACCGCGACTTCTTCGCGACCTTCACGCCCAAGCCCGTCGCCGACGCCAATGCCGGGACCGAAGTGCTGCTGGCGCTGTCGTTCGACAGCCGCGAGGCGGTCGATGCGATCGTCGATGCCGCGGCGGCATCGGGCGGCAAGGCCGATATCCGCGCGGCACAGGACATGGGCTTCATGTACAGCCGCGCGTTCGAGGATCCCGACGGCCATATGTTCGAGCCGATGTTCATGGACATGGACGCGGCGATGGCGGCCTTTGCCGGCCAGCCCGAAGCGGCCTGAGGCGGAGGCGCGACCATGTCCTTCCATGCCTATCTCACCAATATCGAGGCGAAGACCGGCAAGGGCCCGGCACAGTTTCGCGACTGGGCATCGGCGCATGGCTGGATGGCCGGCGGGCTGCTGCGCCCCGAGGTGAAAGCCGGTATTCTCACCGACGCGCTGAAGCAGGAATTCGACCTCGGCCATGGCCACGCCATGGCGATCTATGCGCTGCTCAAGGGCATGAAACGGGAAGGCGACGCCTGACGCCGCCACCAGAACGGAGAGCGACATGACCCAGAAGATCACCCCCATGCTGTGGTTCGACATGGTGGCCGAGGAAGCGGCCACCTTCTACACCTCGCTGCTGCCAGACAGTCGGATCGACCGGGTCGTCCGCGCCCCGTCGGATAATCCCAGCAGCAAGGAGGGGGACGCACTGCTGGTCGAGTTCACCCTGGCCGGGCAGAAATTCTCGGGGCTGAACGGCGGTCCGAACTTCAAGCCCAATGAGGCCGTGTCCTTTCAGATCCTGACCGAGGATCAGGTCGAAACCGACCGGCTGTGGATCGCCATCCTCGATCATGGCGGCGCCGAAAGCGCGTGCGGCTGGATCAAGGATCGCTGGGGGTTCAACTGGCAGGTGACCCCGCGCCGCCTGATGGAATTGCTGGTCGATTCCGACCCGGATCGCGCCCGCCGCGCCAACCAGGCGATGATGACCATGCGGCGCATCGACATCGCGGCGATCGAGGCGGCAGCGGATGGAGCGCCCGCGACTAACTGACCCGATAGCCACATAAGACCAGGAGAGAGAGATCATGACCTTCGTCGAAGGATTCCTCACCCCCGTCCCGATCGCCAACAAGGATGAGTATCTCAAACATGCGCGGGAGGCGGTGCCGCTGTTCCGATCGCTGGGCGCGACCCGCTTCGTCGAAACCTGGGGCGACGACGTCCCCGACGGCAAGGTCAACGACCTGAAGCAGGCGGTGCAGGCGACGCCCGACGAGGCGGTTCTGTTCAGCTGGATCGAATATCCCGACCGCGAGACGCGCGACGCTGCCAACAAGCGGATGGGCGAGGACGCATCGATGATGAACATGGAGATGCCGTTCGATGCGAAGCGGATGATCTTCGCCGGCTTCCAGCCGATCCTCGACGAGGGCAGTGGCGCCACCCCCGGCTATGTCGACGGAATCGTCCTCGCGGTGCCCGAGGCTCGAAAGGACGATTATATCGCGCTCGCCCGCAAGACCGCCGCCCTGTTCCAGGAATTCGGCGCCATCCGCGTGGTCGAGACCTGGGGCGAGGACGTCCCCGACGGCAAGGTCACCGACTATAATCGCGCGGTGCTGCGCAAGGACGGCGAGCGCGTCGTCTACAGCTGGATCGAATGGCCCGACAAGGCGACCCGCGACGCCGGCTGGGGCAAGCTGATGTCGGACGAGCGGATGCAGCCCGAGGGCGACATGCCGTTCGACGGTCAGCGGATGATGTGGGGCGGCTTCGCCCCGATCATCGACGAGCGCAACTGAGCCGGACACCGGAGGACGATATGGGCAAGCAGCATGGCAGCTTCATCTGGTACGAGTTGCTCACCGCCGATGCGAAGGCCGCAAAGGCGTTCTACGACGCAGTGATCGGCTGGACGATCGATGCCGAAGCGCCGCCGGGCGGGATGGACTATCGCATGATCCACACCTCCGACGGCCATGCCGGCGGCGTGATGCAGCTCAACGCCGACATGATCGCCGGCGGGGCGAAGCCCGTCTGGCTCGGCTATATCGGTGTCGACGATGTCGATGCCAGCGTCGCCGCGATCACCGCGGCCGGCGGCCAGGTCCATCTGCCCCCGTTCGACGTGCCCGGCGCCGGCCGCATCGCGATGGTCGCCGACCCGCAAGGCGTGCCCTTCTACGTGATGCGCGGCAGCACCGAGGGTGCCGACAGCACCGCCTATCAGCGCCACGGGCTGCAGCATGTCAGCTGGAACGAATTGACCACCCCCGACGACGCTGGTGCGCTCGCCTTCTACGAAGCCCAGTTCGGCATCACCAAGGTCGGCGGCATGCCGATGGGCCCACTTGGCGAATACAGCTTCATCGCCAACACCGAGAGCGCGGGCGAAGCGATTGGCGCGATCATGCCCGTCACCCCGAACGGCCACTCCGGCTGGAACTTCTACTTCCGCGTCCCCGACATCGCCGTGGCGAAGGCCAAGGTCGAGGCAAATGGCGGCGCCATCCTGATGGGCCCCGATCAGGTGCCGGGCGGCGAATGGACCCTCCACTGCACCGACCCCGAGGGCGTCTTCTTCGGCCTGGTGGCGCCGGAGAATTCGGGAGCGGCCTGACTTTCTCCTCCCTCGCGAAGCGGGGGAGGGGGACCATGCGAAGCATGGTGGAGGGGGGGCCGGCTGTCTCCAGCGATGGCTTGGATATTGAGCGCACCGCATGCCCCCTCCACCACGACGCTGCGCGTCGCGGTCCCCCTCCCCCGGGCCTGCGGCCCGAGGGAGGAAAAGTGCTCTTGATCTTGGTGCCGCTCGGCTTGAGGTTCAGTCGCGGGAGGGGACGTATGAAACTCAAGGGCACGCGCCGCATCCGGGGCCTAGGCCGCACGCTGCGCAAGCGCATGACCCCACCTGAAATCCGCCTCTGGAAGGAACTGCGCAAATCCCCCGGCGGGTTCACCTTCCGGCGCCAGCACGAGGCCGGCGACTATGTACTCGACTTCTACTGCGCCCCGGCAAGGCTGGCGATCGAGGTGGACGGTGAAATCCACTCGCGCGGGGATCAGCCAGAGCGGGACGCGGCGCGGGATGCCTGGCTGGCCGCGAAGGGCGTGCAGGTAATCCGCGTCCCGGCGAAAGAACTGCTCCATCACCTGGAAGAAGTCATCGCCCACATCCTAGCTACCGCATCCGCCCGCTAATCTCCTCCCTCGGAACGTAGTTCCGGGGGAGGGGGACCGCGCCCGTAGGGCGTGGTGGAGGGGGCACCCCGGCCGCCTCCACCGATGGCGTGGATATGAAGCACCGCAAACCCCCTCTACCAGCCCGCGGCTGGTCCCCCTCCCCCGGAGCTTTGCTCCGAGGGAGGAAACGCGTCACGCAAACGCAGGCGAGCCCTTCAACTGCTGATACGCCTCGATCACCTGCTGCAGCCGCTGCTCGAAGCTGCGGTCGCCGCCATTGCGGTCGGGGTGATAGCGCCGCACCAGGTCCGAGTAACGCCGCCTCAACATCCCGCGATCGGCATCGACCTCCAGCTCCAGGACGCGCATCGCCTCGCGATCTCGGCCGGACAGCGGCTTTCCGTCCTTGCGCTCCTGCGGCATCCGGTCGCGAAAGCGCGCCTGGATCGCATCGAGCGGATCGGAGAAGTCGGCCCAGCGCGGCGGGCGGTCCGCGCCGCCGGCGGCGTTGAATGCGCGAGTCTCGCGCTCCCAACCTGAAAAGGGCCGCTGCGCTTCGTTGATCTCCTCGGTGCTCATGCCCTTGAAGAAATTATAGCCCGAGTTGAACGCACGCACATGGTCCAGGCACAGCCAGCGGAACGGCGCCGGGCCGTCGCGCCCCGACGTCGTACCTTCGACCAGGGGCGCGCGAAATTCCCCCGGCTCGCTGCAGCCGGGTTCGGCGCACAGCCGTCCTTCCGCCTCCACCCGGCCATGGAACCGGGTATTGGGCCGATCCTTTCTGGGGTGTCCCGACGCCACGCTTACTCCCTTGAACAAACCGCCTATATAGGCGCCATGTCCGATCCTGCTACCGGCCCGCTGGCCCCGATCATCACTGCCCGCCTCACCGACGCGCTCGCCCCGTCGCACCTCGAGGTGATCAACGACAGCCATCATCATTCGGGCCATCTCGGCGACGACGGCACCGGCGAGTCGCACTGGACGGTCGTCGTTGAAAGCGGGGCCTTTGCCGGCCAGTCGCGCGTTCAGCGCCAGCGGTTGGTGAACCGGGCGCTCGCCGACCTGCTCGAATCGCGCATCCATGCGCTTGCGATCAAGGCCCGCGCCCCGGGAGAATGACGATGGCGTACACGCTCTGGTATTGGGCGGAAATCCAGGGCCGGGGCGAATTCGTCCGCCTGGCGATGGAGGCGGCCCGGATCGACTATGTCGACGCTGCGCGCGAGCGCGGCAGCGACGCGCTGATCGCCGACATGAAGACGCGCACGACGCGCGCACCCTTCGCCCCGCCCTATCTCGACACCGGCGACCAGGTGATCGCGCAGGTCGCCAACATCCTCCAGTGGTTGGGCGGACATCACGATATCGCGCCACAGGATGAAGCCGGCCGCGCCTGGCTCAACGAGGTGCAGCTGACCGTCACCGATTTCGTGGCGGAGGTGCATCAGGTCCATCACCCGGTCGGCGTCGGCGCCTATTATGAGGATCAGAAGCTCGAGGCGGCACGGATCGCGACCGAATTTCGCGAAGAGCGCATGCCCAAATTCCTCGGCTGGTTCGAACGCGCGGTCGAGGGCGACTGGCTGCTCGGCGATCGCTGTAGCTATGGCGACACCTCGATCTTCCAGCTGGTCGAGGGGCTGCGCTACATGTTCCCGCGGCGGATGAAGACGCTGGAGCCCGACCATCCGAAGCTGATCGCGATCCGCGACCGGGTTGCCGAGCTGCCCGGCATCGCCGCCTATCTGCAAAGCGAGCGGCGCATCGCGTTCAACCAGGACGGCATCTTCCGCCATTATCCCGAACTCGACGCCGAATGAGCGAGCGCACGCCCCGCCCCGCCGCACGACTGCTGGTGACCGATCCGCAGGGGCGCGTCCTGCTGTTCCGCTTCACCCCCGATGATCGCCCGCCCTTCTGGTGCACCGTCGGCGGTGCGCTGGATCCGGGCGAAAGCTATGAGGCGGCGGCGCGGCGCGAACTGATCGAGGAAACGGGGATCGAGGCCGATCCCGGCCCGCAGATTGCCCGCCGCGTGGTCGAGTTCGTCACGATCGAAGGCGTGCCGGTGATTGCCGACGAACGCTATTTTCGCGTCCGGCTGGACCGTGCGGAGCAAGCGGAGATCGATATCGACATCAGCGGCCATACCCCGCTGGAACAACGCGTCATGCAACAGTGGCGCTGGTTCGACCGAGATGCCATTCTCGCACATGACGAGCCGATCTTTCCCGAGGACCTGCTGGTCCTGCTGGACATCATGGAGCCTGCCGCATGACCGAAGACGATCTTTTCATCCAGACGATCGAGCCGGTCACGCATGACCTGGGCGGGTTCAAGGTCCACCGCACTCTGCCCTCGCGCCCGCGCACCATGGTCGGACCGTTCATCTTCTTCGACCAGATGGGACCGGCGCATCTCGAGGTGGGCAATGGCGTCGACGTGCGCCCGCACCCGCACATCAACCTGGCGACGGTGACCTATCTCTATGCCGGCGCGCTCGACCATCGCGATTCGCTCGGCACCTACGCCACGATCGAGCCCGGCGCGGTCAATCTGATGACCGCCGGCCGCGGCATCGTCCATTCGGAACGCTCGCCATCGGGCGAGCGCGAAAAGGGCCCCGACCTGTCGGGCATCCAGACCTGGCTCGCGCTTCCCGAACGCTACGAGGAGATCGCGCCGGCGTTCGAGCATGTCGCCGCCGCGCGCCTGCCGGTGATCGACGCGCATGGCGCGAGGGCGCGGATCATCATGGGCAGCCTGTGGGGCGAATCGGCGCCGACCACCGTCTATGCCGGGACCATCTATGCCGACATCCAGCTGGAGCCCGGCGCGAGCATTCCGATCGATGCCGGCGCCGACGAGCGCGCGCTCTATCTCTCGATCGGCGAAGCCAGCGTTGATGGCATGCCGATGACACCCCAGACCCTCTATGTGCTGCGCCCCGGCACCGCGATGACGCTGCGATCGGAGACGGGCGGCCGCGTCGCCCTGTGCGGCGGCGAGGCGTTCAAGACGCCGCGCCATGTCTGGTGGAATTTCGTCTCGTCGAGCCGCGACCGGATCAACGAGGCGAAGCGCGACTGGAAGGAAGGCCGCTTCCCGACGGTCCCCGGCGACGACAAGGAATGGATCCCCATCCCCGAAGTCCCCAAGACCGTCAGCTACCCGTGACCTTTCTCCCCCTCCCGCATGCGGGAGGGGGCCGGGGGGTGGGCGCCCGCCCTCCCCGACCACCCAGCGGCGGTGACGACAGCGTCGCCCCGAAAAGAGCGCCGCAGAAGAGCGCAAAGACAGGAGAGACAGATGCCCGACGCCCTGACCCGTATCGCGCTGCCCACCGGAGTCGAGCTCGACGTCGCCACCGCTGGCGACCCGGCCCGGCCGGCGATGATCTTTCTCCATGGCTTTCCCGAATCGCACCGCACCTGGCGCCACCAGCTTGCCGATCTGTCGCGCGACCATTTCGTCGTCGCGCCCGACCAGCGCGGCTTCGCCCGCTCGTCCAAGCCCGAAGGCGTCGAGAATTACGCGCCGCAAATGGTCGTGTCCGACCTGCTGGCGCTGGCGGACCATCTCGATATCGGCAATTTCACCCTGGTCGGCCATGACTGGGGCGGCGCCATCGCCTGGATGGCGGCATTGCAGAATCCCGGCCGCGTCGAACGGCTGATCATCCTCAACGCGCCGCATCCGCTGATCTTCCAGCGCACCCTGTTCGACGATCCGGGCCAGCGCGCCGCCAGCCAGTATATGACCGCCTTCCGCAACCCGGAGATCGAGAAGCATATCGACCGGATCGGGCTGGAGACCTTCTTCGACACCAGCTTCGCCAAGCATGTCGACCCGGCACTGATCGCGCCCGAGAAATCCGCCTATCTCGACGAGTGGCGCCAGCCGGGCGCGATGACCGCGATGCTCAACTGGTACCGCGCCAGCGTGATCAAGGTGCCGGCCATGGACGAGGATCCCGAACGCCCGGCCTGGCTCGACGGCCCCTTCCCGCCGGTCACCCAGCCGACTTTGGTAATCTGGGGGATGAACGACGCCGCCCTGCTGCCCAGCCAGCTCGACGGCCTTGACGCGCAGGTGCCGAAGCTGACCGTGGTCAAGATCGATGCGGGTCACTTCGTGCCCTGGGAGAAGCCCGAAGCGGTCAACGATGCGATCCGGCAGTGGCTGACCGCCAATCCGGTTGCCGGCGAGGGATAAGCCCCGCCGCCCGCCCGTTCAGGCGAGCCAGTCGACCCACGCGCCGTGCGCATGCGACCGCGCGAGTATCTGCGGCTGCCCGTCGCCCGGCCAGTGGCGCACGACGAGTTCGTGCTGATAGGTGTCGCGGTTCGCCTCCAGCGCGATCCATGCCAGCGGACGGTCGGTATCCGACTTCGCCCCCGCCGACTCGATCGCGCGGGTGATCCGCTCCTGCCGCGCCTCGCCAAGATATTGCCAGACGACCGAATGCATCACGATGCGGGTGGTGCCTGCAGCCTGGGGCCCGGCCAGTTCGGCCTCGACGAACGCGTCGGCGTCCGCCTGGACCAGGTCGGGCGCCTTCGCCGCCGCCAGCCGGCCGGCAATCTCCAGCCGCGCGAAACGCTGGTGATGTTCGGGCCAGACATAGGCCTTCAGCCGCAGCAGCTGCGCCGGATCGCTCAAATCGACCGGAGCGACGTCGCAGCCGCGCAGACGGGCGATCTCCAGTCCCGAGGCCGGCGATGCGGGCGGCGGCGGCCCGCGCCATTCTGGCGCGAACGCCATCTCGGCATCGTCCGGCCCGATCGTCACCCCGCCCAGATCATAGCGATACCGGTCCATCATCAGGTTGATACCGGCGCTCGACCCGATCTCGATACAGTCGAACCGCGGTGGCAGGCCCTGCGCCGCCAGCCACAGCATCGCCGCGGCATAATTGCTGGACCGCCCCGCCTCGTTGGTCTGGGGCGGCCCGTCGAGCCATGGCATCAGCGCCGGCCCGTGCGCCGCGGTCGCCGCGCGCACCAGTGACTCGGCGTCCGCAATGCCCTCGGCCTCGCCGCGATAGAGCGGACCCAGCGCTGGCTCGGCGCCCGACAGGAACAGCGCATGCAGGCCGCCCGCCGCGCGCAGCGGCAGCGCATCCGACAGCGGATGGGGTCCGGGCCAGTCGCGAATGGCGTTGGTGAAGGGCGTGTCCTGATCGAGCGCCGCGGCGATGCTCTCGACCACCCGCGCGGTGATCGGGGCGTCGTTCTTGCGGCAATAGTCGATCTGGTTCTCGAACGCCGCCCGTACCGCTTCCGTCATGCGCACCTCCGGTTGCGCTGCGTGTTGCGCCTGCATCCCCCCACAAGTAAAGCCCGCCCACCATGCAAGAGCCGCTGATCCTCGCCGTACCCAAGGGCCGCATCCTCGAAGAATGCCTGCCCGTGCTCGCGCATGTCGGCATCATCCCCGAACCTGCTTTTGCCGACGAGGGTAGCCGCGCGCTGCGCTTTCGCACCAACACGCCGGGAATCGACCTGATCCGGGTGCGCGCGTTCGACGTCGCCACCTTCGTGGCGCATGGCGCGGCGCAGCTGGGCATCGTCGGGTCCGACGTCATCGCCGAGTTCGCATATTCCGAGCTCTATGCGCCGGTGGACCTCGACATCGGTCATTGCCGCCTGTCGGTTGCCGAGCCGGTCGATCTGGCAGCGAAGGACGATCCGCGCGGCTGGAGCCATGTCCGCATCGCCACCAAATATCCGCACGTCACCCAGGCGCATTTCGAGGCGCGCGGCGTGCAGGCCGAATGCGTCAAGCTGAACGGCGCGATGGAACTGGCACCGGTGCTGGGCCTGGCGCCGCGCATCGTCGACCTCGTCTCGTCGGGCCGCACGCTGAAGGAAAACGGCCTGGTCGAGGTCGAGGTGATCGCCCAGGTCACGAGCCGGCTGATCGTCAATCGCGCCGCGTTCAAGACGCGGGCCAGCGAAGTCGTGCCGCTGGTCGACGCCTTCCGGAAGGCAGTCGCATGATCCGCCTCGACGCCGCCGCCGCCGATTTCGCCGACGCCTTCACCGCGCTGGTCGATGCCCGGCGCGAAGCCGATGAGGATGTCGCGCGCGACGTGACCGCGATCGTTCGGCGTGTCCGCGACGAAGGTGATGCCGCTGTGCGCGACCTGACGCAGCGCTTCGACCGCCACAGCCTTGACTGGCGGATCGACCGCGCCGATTGCCTCGCCGCCTGGGAAGGCTTGTCGGACGAGCTGCGCGACGCGCTCGAACTCGCCGCCGAGCGGATCGCCGCCTATCACCTCAAGCAGAAGCCCGAGGATCGCGACGAGATCGACTCGGCCGGCATCCGCCTGGGCGCGCGCTGGCGACCGGTCGATGCCGCCGGCGTCTATGTCCCAGGCGGCCGCGCCGCCTATCCCAGCTCGGTGCTGATGAACGCCCTGCCCGCCAAGGCGGCCGGCGTCGGCCGGCTGGTGATGGTGACGCCGACCCCCGATGGCGAGATCAATCCGCTGGTCCTCGCCGCCGCGCACATTGCCGGCGTGGACGAAATCTGGCGGATCGGCGGCGCACAGGCGATCGCCGCGCTCGCCTATGGCACCGAGACGATCGCGCCGGTCGACGTCATCACCGGTCCCGGCAATGCCTGGGTCGCCGAGGCCAAGCGTCAGCTCTACGGCGTGGTCGGCATCGACATGGTCGCCGGTCCGTCGGAGATCGTCGTCGTCGCCGATGCGAAGAACGACCCCGAATGGATCGCCGCCGACCTGCTGAGCCAGGCCGAGCATGATCCGACCAGCCAGTCGATCCTGTTCACCGACGACGCAGCCTTTGCCGACCATGTTGCCGCGGCCGTCGATCGCCAGATCGCCGAACTGTCCACCGGCGCGACCGCGCGGACCAGCTGGGACGCCAATGGCGCGATCATCGTCGTCGCCGATCTGGTCGACGCACTCCCGCTGGTCGATCGCCTCGCGCCCGAGCATCTCGAGCTTGCCTGCGACAATGCCGAAGCGTTGTTCGACGCCGTGCGCCATGCCGGATCTGTGTTCATCGGTCGCCACACGCCCGAGGCGATCGGCGACTATGTCGCGGGTCCCAACCATGTCCTGCCGACCGGCCGCCGGGCGCGCTTCGCCTCGGGCCTGTCGGTGCTCGACTTCATGAAGCGCACCAGCTTCCTGGCACTCGACGAGGCCGGCCTCGCCGCGATCGGACCTGCGGCGGTCGCGCTCGCAGGGGCCGAGGGCCTGCCGGCGCATGCCAGATCCGTCTCCATCCGCCTGAATCAATAGCCCGTTCTGCGCCTGCCGATCGGTCGATGGCCCCCTTCGCCGGCACTGCCGCGCGGAGGCCGCGACTTCGACAAGCGGCCAGAAGGGAGTAAGGGAATTCGAATCATGCCTAGCCCGACCGCAAAATCCCGTTCCAAGGCGCGCTCCGCGTCGCGTCTCGCCGCCGTCCAGGCGCTCTATCAGCTCGAGATGGAGAAGCCCGTCCTGACGCAGCTGCTCCACGAATTCCACCAGCACCGGCTGGGCGCGACGATCGAGGATGTCGAATATGCCGAGGCCGATGTCGCCTTTTTCGACGACATCGTGAAGGGCGTCTTCGCCCGCCGCGAGGAGATTGACGGGCTGATCGCCGGCAAGCTGGCCGACGACTGGAGCTTCGACCGGCTCGACAAGCCGATGCGCCAGATCCTGCGCGCCGGTGCCTATGAACTGATCGCGCGCAAGGACGTACCGGTCGGCGCGGTGATCAACGAGTATCTGGACGTGACGGACGCCTTTTACGACCGCCGCGAAAAGGGCTTCGTCAACGGCCTGCTCGACGCGCTCGCCAAGGAAGTCCGCGCCTGAACGAGGCCGAATTCATCGCCGCGCTGCGCACCCTGCCGCTCCATGACGGCGCCGGTGCGCTGCGCGACGATACCGCCCGGCTGGGCGATCTGATCCTCACCACCGACACGATGGTCGAGGGCGTCCATTACCTCCCCACCGACCCGCCCGAGAGTGTCGGCTGGAAGCTGGCGGCGGTGAACCTGTCCGACCTGGCCGCCAAGGGCGCGACGCCGCAGGGCTGCCTGCTCAATCACGCGCTGTCGGGCGAGCCCGGCTGGGATGCCGCGTTCCTGCGTGGCCTCGGCGAAGCGCTGGCGCGCTACGCCATGCCGCTGCTGGGCGGCGACACGGTCGCGATGCCGAAGGGCGCGCCGCGCAGCTACAGCCTCACCGCGATCGGCCGTGCGGGCGCGCGGGTGCCGGTGCGCAGCGGCGCGCGCGCGGGCGACCGGCTCTGGGTCACCGGCACGATCGGCGACGCCGGCGCAGGCCTGGCATTGGCACGCGGCGATGCTGGGCCGGCGCGACTGCTGGCGCGGTATCGCCGGCCCGAGCCCCGCCTGACCGAGGGGTTGTTGCTGGCCCCTCTGGTCACCGCGATGATGGATGTGTCGGACGGCGTGCTGATCGACGCGCAGCGCATGGCCGAGGCAAGCGCGCTGGCGGTCGAGATCGATCTCGATCGTATCCCGCTCGCCCCCGACTATCCGGGATCGGCAATCGAGGCGGCGACCGCTGGCGACGATTACGAACTGCTGTTCGCGGCATCCGAAGACTTCTCCCCGCCTGTCCCGGCGACGTGCATCGGCCGGTTCGATCCGGGCGCGGGCCTGACCCTGACCTCGGCAGGAAGCCCCGTGATGCTGCCGGAATCGCTGGGCTTTTCCCACGCAAGCTGAGGCGCTTGCGCTCGGTCCACTCCCTTCTATACCTTGAAGGTCCAAGGGCGATCTCGCCGTCAACGAAGCGAGGGCCCGGCAGGACTAGGGGAAGGATCCAAGCGTATGACGATCGTCTATGCGGCCATTGCCTGCGGCGTGCTCGCCGTCTTGTACGGAATAATAACCAGCGGCCAGGTGCTCAGGGCACCCGCCGGCAACGAAAAGATGCAGGATATCGCGGCAGCCATCCAGGAGGGGGCGAAGGCCTATCTCGGCCGCCAGTATCTGACGATCGCCGTGGTCGGCGTGATCGTCGCAATCGTACTTGCGTCCACCTTGGGCTGGATCGCGACGGTCAGCTTCCTCGTCGGCGCCGTCCTGTCGGGGGTCGCGGGCTTTGTCGGCATGCACATCTCGGTCCGCGCCAATGTCCGCACCGCGGAGGCTGCGCGCGGCTCGCTCCAGGGTGGCCTCACCCTCGCGTTCCGCTCGGGCGCGATCACTGGCATGCTGGTCGCGGGCCTTGGCCTCCTCTCGATCGCCGGGCTCTTCTGGTATTTCGTCGCGGTCGCGGGCGAGGAAGCGAATTCGCGCGTCGTGATCGAGATGCTGACCGCGCTCGCGTTCGGCGCCTCGCTGATCTCGATCTTCGCGCGCCTGGGCGGCGGCATCTTCACCAAGGCAGCCGATGTCGGCGCCGACCTGGTCGGCAAGGTCGAGGCAGGCATCCCCGAGGACGATCCCCGCAACCCGGCGGTCATCGCCGATAACGTGGGCGACAATGTCGGCGACTGCGCCGGCATGGCGGCCGATCTGTTCGAGACCTATGTCGTCACCATCGGCCTGACCATGGTGTCGATCGCGCTGCTGATGCAGACCCTGGTCGGCAATGTGCTGATCGCGATGATGGCGCTGCCGCTGATCGTCGGCGGCGTGTGCATCATCACCTCGATCATCGGCACCTATATGGTCCGCCTGGGCAAGAACCAGTCGATCATGGGCGCGCTGTACAAGGGCTTCTGGACGACGGTGATCCTGTCGATCCCCGCCATCTATTTCGCGACCCAATGGGCGCTGGGCAGCGCCGGCGTCGGGATGAACGACGCGATCGGCTCGATCGGCGGCGAGACGCCGACCAATCTGACGATCACCGACATCACCGGCATGAAGTTGTTCTACTGCATGATGATCGGCCTGGCGGTCACCGGGCTGCTGGTGTGGATCACCGAATATTACACCGGCACCAATTATCGCCCGGTCAAGTCGATCGCCAGGGCCTCGGTCACCGGCCACGGCACCAACGTCATCCAGGGCCTGGCGATCAGCCTGGAATCGACCGCGCTGCCGACTTTGGTGATCGTCGTCGCGGTGATCGCCACCTATCAGATCGCGGGCATCATCGGCGTCGCCTTCGCGGCGACCGCGCTGCTGGCGCTGGCCGGCATGGTCGTCGCGCTCGACGCCTATGGCCCGGTCACCGACAATGCCGGCGGCATTGCCGAGATGGCGGGGCTCGAGGACGAAGTGCGGCACAAGACCGACGCGCTCGATGCGGTCGGCAACACCACCAAGGCGGTGACCAAGGGCTATGCGATCGGCTCCGCCGCGCTGGCGGCGCTGGTACTGTTCGGTGCCTATACCACCGATCTCGACCATTATTCGGTCGCGCTCGGCCTGACCGGTCCGGTCGATTTCTCGCTCAGCAATCCGTACGTCATCGTCGGACTGCTGCTCGGCGCATTGCTGCCCTATCTGTTCGGCGCGTTCGGCATGACTGCGGTCGGCCGTGCGGCGGGATCGGTCGTCGAGGATGTCCGCACTCAGTTCCGCGACAATCCCGGCATCATGGAAGGGACCAGCCGTCCCAATTACGGCCGCACCGTCGACATCGTGACCAAGGCGGCGATCAAGGAGATGATCATCCCCTCGCTGCTGCCGGTGCTCAGCCCGATCGCAGTCTATTTCATCATCGCCGAAGTGGGCGGCAAGTCGCAAGGCTTCGCCGCGCTGGGCGCGATGCTGCTGGGCGTGATCGTGTCGGGCCTGTTCGTCGCCATCTCGATGACCTCGGGCGGCGGGGCATGGGACAATGCCAAGAAATATATCGAGGACGGCAATCACGGCGGCAAGGGATCCGAGGCGCATAAGGCCGCGGTGACCGGCGATACCGTGGGGGATCCGTACAAAGACACCGCCGGTCCGGCAGTGAACCCGATGATCAAGATCACCAACATCGTCGCGCTTCTGCTGCTCGCCGCACTTGCGGGTGGCGGGGCGATCTGACCGACTTCGAGCCCCGCCCGGATCCACCCCGGGCGGGGCTTGTTTTACGATCGTATAACAGGCTTAATCGAGGCCGGCATACCAGTCGGCATAGACGGTCGTCCTTGCCATGTGCCGGTTGAGATCTGGCGCGCCGTCGTTCCACCAGACCGGCCCGCGCTCGCCCAGCGCCACCTTGGCGGCATCGACCGCGGCGTGCGCCGCATCCTCGGCATCGCGGTCGCCCGCCTTGCGGCTCGTCTGGACCGCGCGGCGGGCGCGCATGAGCTCGCTGACGAGTTCGGCCGCGCGGCTTTCGGAAAGCGCGGGATTCCGGCGGCGCCATAATCGGCCGCGAACGACGAAATATCGGCCGTCGGGCGTGACCGGATGCGCCTTCGCCATCAGCGAAGCTGACTGTCCTTGCTGCCGCGGCGGTTGATCAAGGAATGGGCGACGCCGGCGTCGCGTTCGCGCTGGCAGGCGATGCAGGTCCGGCTGCCCGGCTGCGCCTTGCGCCGCGCCTCGGCAATCTCGTCGCCGCAATCGTCGCAGAACCGCGCGCCCTCGCCCGCCGGCATCCGCGCCCGCGCGCCTCGAACCGCGTCCGCCACCGTGTCGTCGATCTGATCCTGCACCGCGCCATCGGGCGCCCAGCCATTCGCCATTATCACCTCCGTCGGGGATCAACCCGCCCGCAGGCCCGCCGTTCCCCCGGCTCAGGCGACCGCGGGCAGCTTGTCGATCAGCTTGTCGAGCGTAACCGGATAGTCGCGCACCCGCACGCCGCAGGCATTGTAGACCGCATTCGCCACCGCCGCGCCGACGCCGCAGATGCCGAGTTCGCCGACGCCCTTGGCCTTCATCGGCGAGGAATATTCGTCCGCCTCGTCGAGGAAGATCACGTCCTGATGCGGGATGTCGGCATGGACCGGCACTTCGTATCCGGCCAGATCGTGGTTGACGAAGAAGCCGAAGCGCTTGTCGACCGCCATGTCCTCCATCAACGCCGCGCCGACGCCCATCGTCATCGCCCCGATCACCTGGCTGCGCGCCGATTTGGGATTGAGGATCCGTCCCGCCGCACACACCGCCAGCATCCGACGCACGCGGATCTCGCCGGTATGGGCGTGCACCGCCGCCTCAACGAAGTGCGACCCGAAGGTCGACAGCTGATAGGTCTTGGTCAGGTCGCCATATTCGATGAAGTCCTCGGCCGAGAGCGGGCCGTCCTTCGCCGCATCGGCGAGCCGCACCGCGCGATTGCCCGCCCTGACCCGCCCGCCGGCAAATTCCGCGTCGCCAGCGTTGAAGCCGAGCTTTGCCGAGATTGCCTCGCGCAGCTTCACGCAGGCGGCGTAGACGCCCGCGGTCGAGTTCATCGCGCCGAACTGCCCGCCCGACCCGGCGGAAACCGGGAAGGCGGAATCGCCCAGGCGGACGGTGACCTTATCGACCGGCACGCCCAGCATCTCGGCCGCGGTCTGGGCGATGATCGTATAGCTGCCGGTGCCGATGTCGGTCATGTCGGTCTCGACCGTCACTGCGCCGCCGGTTTCCAGCCGGACGCGCGCGCCCGATTTCATCGTCGGGCTGTTGCGGAAGGCGGCGGCCATGCCCATGCCGACCCACCAGCTGCCCTCGCGCCGCTGCGCCGGTCTCGGATTGCGCCGGCTCCAGCCGAACGTCGCCGCGCCCTCCTCCAGGCATTTCACCAGCTGGCGCTCCGAAAAGCGCCGCTCAGGCTTTTCCGGATCGGTCTGGGTATCGTTGAGGATGCGCAGCGCGACCGGGTCCATGCCGAGCTTCTCGGCAAGCTCGTCCATCGCAATCTCGAGCGCCATCATCCCCGGCGCTTCGCCCGGCGCGCGCATCGAATTGCCCTCGGGCAGATCGAGCTCGGCCAGCCGCAGCGCGGTCATCCGGTTGGCACCGGCATAGAGCAGCCGGGTCTGGGCGGTCGCGCCCTCGGGACGGCCGCCGGACAGATTGCCCGACAGGCTCTCGTGCCCGATCGCGGTGAGCCGGCCATCGCGGCCGGCGCCCAGCCGGATGCGCTGGATCGTCGCGGGACGATGCACCGTGTTGTTCATCACCTGCGGCCGCGCCAGCGCCAGCTTCACCGGCCGTCCGGCAACGCGCGCCGCGACCGCGGCCAGCACCGCATCGGCGCGGATCCACAGCTTCGCGCCGAACCCGCCGCCGACATAGGGCGAGACGATCCGGATCTTGTCCGCCGGCATGTCGAGCGTCTTGGCCAGGTCGCGCACCGCCCAGGCGATCATCTGGTTCGAGGTCCACAAGGTCAGCCGGTCGCCGTCCCATGCGGCGATCGAGGCGTGCGGCTCCATCATCGCGTGGCTCTGATCGGGCGTCGAATAGGTCGCGTCGATCGTCACCGGTGCCCGGGCGAAGGCGCCGCCGAAGTCGCCGATCACATAGGGTTCAGACACCGGCCGGCCCGAGCTGCTCGTCATCGGCGCAGTCTCGCGCGTCCCGGCCAGGTCGAAACTGCCCTTGTCGCGGGCATAGTCGACCCGCACGAGCTGGGCGGCATGGCGTGCCTGCTCGAAGCTTTCGGCGACCACCACCGCGATCGCCTGATCGTAATGCTGGATTTCCGGCCCGCCGAGCAGCTTGGCGACATTGCTCTGCGACAGGCCGATCTTGCCGGCATTTTCCGAGGTGACGACCGCGATCACGCCGGGCGCGCGCCGCGCCTCGGCGATATCGAGCCGGCGGATCCTGCCTTTGGCGATGGCCGATCCGACCATATAGCCATAGGCCTGGTTCGGCACGACGTCGTGCCGTTCATAGGCATAGGGAGCGGTGCCGGTAGTCTTTCGCTTGCCGTCGATCCGGTCGATCGGCTTGCCGACCACGGCCATGCGGTCGATCGGATTGGCGCCTTCGGGCTTTTCGAACTTCATGGCTCAGCCCCTCGCTTCGGCGATGACCGCGGCGAGCGTGCGCTCGACCAGCGGAACCTTGAACGCATTGTCGCGCGTCGGCTTCGCGTCCGCCAGCAGCCCGGAGGCAACCGCCTTCGCGCCGCGCGGCAGTTCGACCTCGGCCGCCTCGACCCGCCAGGGACGAGGGGCGATCCCGCCGACCGCGACCCGCCCGCTGCCTTCGCGCTGGATGACCGCCGCGACGGAGACCAGCGCAAAGGCATAGGACGCGCGATCACGCACCTTGTGATAGACATGCCGCCCGCCGATCGGTGGCGGCAGCGTGACCGCGGTGATCAGCTCGCCGGGCTGAAGCACGGTATCGACCTGCGGCGTGTCGCCCGGCAAGCGGTGGAACTCGGCGATCGGAATGGTGCGCGTCGCACCGTCGCCCTTCACCGTCTCGACCCGCGCATCGAGCAGCCGCATCGCGACGGCCATGTCGCCGGGATAGGTGGCGATGCACGCTTCGCTCGATCCGATCACCGCAAGCTGGCGGCTATAGCCGCCGATCGCGGCGCAGCCCGAGCCCGGCTGGCGTTTGTTGCAGGGCTGGCGCGTGTCGTAGAAATAGGGACAGCGCGTCCGCTGGAGCAGATTGCCCGCGGTCGTCGCCTTGTTGCGCAACTGGCCACTGGCGCCGGCCAGCACCGCGCGCGAGAGGACCCCATAATCCTTGCGCACGCGCTTGTCGGCCGCGAGCGCTGTATTGCGCGCGAGTGCGCCGATGCGCAGTCCGCCCTCGCTGGTCGCCTCGATCGTGTCGAGGCCGGTGCCGTTGACGTCGATCAGATGGGTCGGCGTCTCGATCTCGAGCTTCATCAGGTCGAGCAGATTGGTGCCGCCTGCGATGAAGCGCGCCCCCTGGACGCGTGCGGCCGCGGCAGCGGCCTCCTGCGGCGTGGTCACGCGCTCATAGGTGAAGGGCCTCATTTGCGACCTCCGGCGACTTCGGTCATCGCATCGAGGATGTTGGAATAGGCGCCGCAGCGGCAGATATTGCCGCTCATCCGCTCGCGCATTTCGGCATTGGTCGCGCGCGGTTTCGCGTTCAGGTCCGCGGTCGCATGGCTGGGGATGCCCGCCTTGATCTCGCCCAGCACCGCGACCGCCGAGCAGATCTGGCCCGGCGTGCAATAGCCGCATTGATAGCCGTCATGCTTGACGAACGCCGCCTGCATCGGATGCAGCTTGTCGGGCGTACCCAGTCCCTCGATCGTGGTGATCCGGTCGCCCTCGTGCATCACCGCCAGGCTGAGGCAGGAATTGATCCGCTGCCCGTCGACGATCACCGTGCAGGCGCCGCATTGGCCATGGTCGCAGCCCTTCTTGCTGCCGGTCAGGTGGAGATGCTCGCGCAGCGCATCGAGCAGGGTCGTGCGCGTATCGACCTCGATCTGGCGCACCTTGCCATTGACCTCGAACGAGACCGGCATGCGCGTGGGTGCAGCCTGTTCCATGCCGGCATCCTCATCCGTTTGAGCCTGGGCACCCGGCACCGCCACAGCGGCTGCCGTCGCCGCGCTGCCGACCAGTACCCCGCGCCTCGACAGCGCCGGCGATCCGTTAGTCATTCCGCCTTGCTCCCTGTTCGGCCCGTCACAGGCAAGTTTGCCCCAGCTCGAGAGGCAGGACCAGCCCGTGCGGGCAGCATGCGGTCATATCCGATGTTCATCAAACCGCCGTGCGCCGTCTTGGTTCATTCCGGAGGCGTCAGCGTCCGGTCATGCGCTCCAGCGCCTCGGGATAGCGATCGCCCTGGACCTCGATCCGCGACGCAGCCTCGTCGATCCCGCGAAGGTCCGCATCGTCGAGGACCAGTTCGGTCGCGCCGATATTCTCGTCCAGCCGGTCGAGCCGGGTGGTGCCCGGGATCGGCACGATCCAGGGCTTGCGCGCCAGCAGCCAGGCAAGCGCAACCTGCGCCGGCGTCGCTCCTCTGCCGGCCGCGAGCCCGGCAATCAGGTCGACCAGCGCCTGGTTCGCCGCGCGTGCCTCGGCCGAGAAACGCGGCAGGCCCGCGCGGAAATCGCCCTTGGCGAATTCGGTGTCAGCACTCATCGCACCGGTCAGGAAGCCGCGGCCGAGCGGGCTGTACGGCACCAGCCCGATCCCGAGCTCCTCGATCAGCGGCAGGATCTCCGCCTCCAGCGACCGCCACCAGATCGAATATTCGCTCTGCAACGCGGTGACCGGGGTCACGCCGTGCGCGCGGCGGATCGTATCCGCGCCCGCCTCGGACAGGCCGAAATGACGCACCTTGCCCTCGCGGATCAGGTCGCCGACCGTGCCGGCGACATCCTCGATCGGCACGGCGGGATCGACGCGGTGCTGATAGAACAGGTCGATCACATCGGTGCGCAGCCGCTTCAGCGACGCCTCCGCCACGGCACGGATATGCTCGGGCCGGCTGTCGACGCCCGACCCGCGCGACGCATCGCCGATCGCGAAACCGAATTTGGTGGCGATCGTCACCCGGTCGCGCAGCGGCTGGAGCGCCTCGCCCAGCAGATCCTCATTGGTATAGGGGCCATAGACTTCGGCGGTGTCGAAGAAGCTCACGCCGCGCTCGACCGCGCCGCGCAGCACTGCGATCATCTCGCCGCGATCCTTGGGCGCGCCATAGGCATGGCTCATCCCCATGCACCCCAGCCCGATCGCCGAAACCTCCAGCCCGCTCTTTCCCAAACTGCGTGTGCGCATGCCTGTGTCTCCTTCGCGCTGGATATGGGCGCGGTGACAGTCGGCGATTAGGTTTATAGATGCGCATGTTGCGATGCTGGAGATTCATCAATGAAGCGCGAGGACCTGCTCGACCTGAACGCCTTCGCCGCGGTGGCCGAGGATCGCAGCTTCACCCGGGCGGCGGCAAAGCTGGGCACCTCGCAATCGGCGCTCAGCCATACGCTGCGCCGGCTGGAGGCGCGGCTGGGCGTGCGCCTGCTCACCCGTACCACGCGCCAGGTGATGCCGACCGAGGCGGGCGAGCGGTTGCTGGCGACGCTGCGACCCGCGCTCGACCGGATCAGCGACGAATTGTCGGCGCTGAGCGAGCTTCGCGACAAGCCGGCGGGCACGGTGCGGATCACCTGCGCGCAGCATGCGGCCGAGGCGATCCTGTGGCCGGCGATCGAGCGGTTGATGCCGCATTATCCGGACGTGTGTGTCGAGGTGAGCATCGACCTGGGCCTGATCGACATCGTCGCCGAGCGGTTCGACGCGGGCATCCGGCTGGGCGAGCATGTGGCGCGGGACATGATTGCGGTGCCGGTCAGCGGCGAGAAGCGGATGGCTGTCGTTGGCTCGCCCGACTATCTCGCGCGGCGGGGAAGGCCGCGGGCGCCGCAGGACGTCACCGCGCACAACTGCATCAACCTGCGCCTGCCGACGCTCGGCGGGCTTTACGCGTGGGAGTTCAGCAAGGGCGGCCGTGAGATCAAGGTGCGGGTCGACGGGCAGCTGGTGTTCAACAATGTCTCGATGATCCTGCGCGCGGCATGCGCCGGCTTCGGCCTGGCCTGCGTGGTCGAGGACCAGGTGCTGCCCTATATCGCCGACGGTCGGCTGGTCCGCGTACTGGAGGACTGGTGCGAACCCTTTGCCGGCTATTATCTCTACTACCCCAGCCGGCGACAGCCCTCCCCCGCCTTCGCGCTGCTGGTCGATGCGCTGCGCGTGCGCGGATAGTCGTCCAGTGATGAACCGGGTTCATCACTGCATGCCGCGCAGCCGCCCTAATCTCCGGCGACCTGGTCCCCATATTTCAATCGCAACCGTCGACAGGCGCGTTGCCTGAAATCAAACAGAATAAAGGGACATACATGGTCACTCAGGCCTATGGCGCCTATGCCGCCGACCGCATGCTGGAGCCGATCGAGATCGAGCGCCGCGAGCCGGGCCCGAACGACGTCCAGATCGACATCGCCTGGTGCGGCGTCTGTCACTCCGACCTCCACACCATCCGATCGGAATGGGCCGGCACCCGCTATCCCTGCGTCCCCGGCCACGAGATCGTCGGCACGGTCTCCGCAGTCGGCAGTGCGGTCACCAACTTCGCCCTCGGCGAGACGGTCGGCGTCGGCTGCATGGTCGACAGCTGCCAGCATTGCCATTCATGCGAGGAGGGACTCGAGCAGTTTTGCGAGAACGGCTTTACTCCGACCTATAATGGCCAGACCCCCGATGCGCCGGGCCACACGCTGGGCGGATATTCGCAGCGGATCGTCGTCAGCGACAAATTCGTGCTGAAGATCCGCCATTCCGAAGACCAGCTTGCCGCCGTCGCGCCGCTGCTGTGCGCGGGCATCACCACCTGGTCGCCGCTGCGCCACTGGAAGGCGGGGCCGGGCAAGAAGGTCGGCATCGTCGGGATCGGCGGCCTGGGCCATATGGGCGTCAAGCTGGCCCATGCCCTGGGCGCCGAGACGGTCGCCTTCACCACCTCCGAGGCCAAGCGCCAGGACGCACTCGACCTGGGCGCCGACCAGGTGATCGTGTCGCGCAACGCCGACGAGATGGCGGCGCATGCCAACAGCTTCGACCTGATCCTCAACACCGTCGCGGTCAGCCACGACCTGGACCCCTATACCGCGTTGCTCAAGCGCGACGGCGCGCTCGTGCTGGTCGGCGTGCCCGAGCACAAGCATCCCGCCCCCGACGTATCGGCGCTGATCTTCAAGCGCCGGTCGATCGCCGGATCGCTGATCGGCGGCATCGCCGAGACGCAGGAAATGCTCGATTTCTGCGCCGAGAAGGGGATCGTCGCCGAGATCGAGACCATCGCCGCCCAGGACATCGACCGCGCCTATGACCGGATGGTGAAGAGCGACGTGAAGTACCGCTTCGTCATCGACATCGCGACGATGGCGAACGGCTGAGTTCGCCAGTGGCGCGCCGGTTGAGCATCATGGCGTCATATGGCAAATTGCCGGCCGCAGATTTACTCATCTTTAGACAAGCGTTGGCCGGATAGCATTATGTCACTTATTGTTGCGATGGCCATTGCTGCTGCACAGCTTCCATCGGAGGAAGAGCTGGGCTCGGCATTGGCCACGTCCCAGGCATGCATCGATACAGATGGGTTCACCTTGTGTAACCCGCCACCGATTGGAGCGAAATTCGGCCAGTTCCTCTGCGTCGAATATGGATCTGACCTAGCCAAGAATGTTATCGTGCGTTGCGTCTACAAGGGCGCGCGACTGATGTTTCGGTCTAGCCGGGGGATTAATCTCGTTGACCATGGCGATGGCGCGATCGACGTGGCTCGCTATGGCAAGTATTGGCTTCCGTACAGGCCACAGACTTGAACGAATGCCCGCGTCCGGGCGCTTTCGAAAGGCGACAGTTGGGCACTTCCGGGCAAACCGCTCCCAGTAAGCTTCCACCCAGCTCGATGATCACCGCGGCCTTACGGTAATCGTCCCCACCTGCTTTTCCCCATCATCGTCGCCCATCAGTTCGATATCGACGCTTTGTTCGCTTTCGTCGGGGCGGCCGAAGTTGCGGATCAGGCGGACGGTGACCACCGACGCGCCGTTGGGATCGATCCGGTCACTGGCATAGGTGTCGACCTTCACGCCATATTTACCCGCCGGCGCGCGGCGCAGCAGATACTCCTCGGGTCCGTAGCCGGAGGTCATGTCGTTCGACAGCCGGCCGCCGATCGCGGTCCGCGGGTTGCTGTAGATCGCACGCTCGCCATTGGGCTCGTCGACCCAAAGGTCGAGGTCGGTGGCATTGGTGTCCCAGTCGGCGACGACGCGCAGATCGGCATCGAGGTGCTTGATCAGGCGAGGGTCCAGTGACGTGTCGCCACCCAGCGCGCGAAGTTTCGGGATCAGCGCATTCGCCTCGATCAGGGCGATCAGATCGATGCCTTCCCAGTCATCCTTCCACGGGGTCAGCGCGACCTCGCCGAGCAGCGCGACCGCGCGCGTCAGATCCGCCTTCGCAGTTTCCGGGCGCAGTTTTGCCCGGCGCGCGAGCGCAAGCGCGAGCAGGCGCTTGGGTTGCGGCCGCTCGGATTCGAGCATGGCGACACGCTCGCGCAACTCGATCGCGCGATCGATCGCGCCATAGCGTTCCAGGCGCGAGGCAACGATCGCCTGGGTCCGTTCATCTGCGCTGGGAAGGTCGAGCGCAGCCAGCACCATCTCGACCGCATCTGCGGTGCGTCCGCGCTTGGCCAGCCAAGCCGCGACATCGAAGTAGAAGGCGGGCACCCCGCCATGTTCGGCCTCGATCGCCGCGAGGCGGGTGTCGAATGCATCGGGCGCAGCGTCGAGCAGTTTGAGATAAGGGCGGTCGGGCTGCCAGGCGTCGATCGCGATATGGACGGCATTGTTGCGAGTGGAGACGATGACAATCTCCTGGTTGTCATCTGCCGACACCTGGTCCTGGCCTGAGCGCTCGTCGGCCATTGGCGGGGTTGGATCTGCCCCTGTGGGCATCGACGTTGGCGCGGACGTCGACGGCGGCGCGGGAACGGGCGCGGGCATCGGCTCGGCCAGCACACCCTCCCCGCGCTGCCCCGGTCGCCGCGACGGTTTCGCCCTGGGATCGAACCGCCGTTCCCACCATGCGACCTGTTCGGCCCACGACTCGATCACCGTTTCGAGGCGCTCGCTTCGCACCTGCGCCTTCTCGTCATCCGCCTCGCGGCGCTGCTCGTCATAGTCCTTGCGCAGCGTCGCAGGATAGCTGGCCGGGGGCGCGATATCGGCGTCGACATAATCATCAGGCGATTCGAGGACGAGAAACGACAGGCTGGGGCTCGCAATGCCATATCGCCGGCTTAG
This sequence comes from Sphingomonas sp. BL-S-25, assembly GCF_055521555.1. Taxonomy (NCBI): domain Bacteria; kingdom Pseudomonadati; phylum Pseudomonadota; class Alphaproteobacteria; order Sphingomonadales; family Sphingomonadaceae; genus Sphingomonas; species Sphingomonas sp. BL-S-25. The sequence continues at coordinate 2,440,196 of NZ_CM145486.1, read as the reverse complement.
CGCAACATAGTCGGCGCGGCGCTCGGGGGCGCCCAAATCGGCCAGCGCACCTGACGCAAGCATCTCGCCCTCACCATCGAACAACGCCGGCGCGGTGCCGGCGGGCAGGTCGACCTGTAGCGCCTCGGCACCGACCCGAACCGCGACGGCGCCCCCTTCGGGTGCTCGCGCCAGCACCATCCAGCGCCCGGCCCGGCTGGGCAGTGCGAGCCACTCCAAAGGCCGGCCCGCCGCGTCGAGCACACCGGTCACGCCCGGCGTGTCGGCGGCCAGCGCCTTTTCAACGAGCGATGCATCGGCCCCCAACCGATGCGCCTCGCCGCCATGCCGGGCGGCCAGCCGGCGCAGCCAGGCGAGGTCGGCATCCGGAGCGGTGGTGACTGCATCAAGGCGGCATGCCGCATCGAGGCTCGCAGCGCGATCGATCGACGGCCGGCCGTTGCTGAACAACAGACAGCGGTCGACCGGCGCGCTTTCTCGGGTCAGCGCCGCCATGCTGCTCGCGCCGCGATAGCGCACCGCCTTCAGCGCGGCGATCGCGGCGTCGATGCTCGACACCGTACGACGCTCGGCGCCGCTGCTGTTGAAGACCACCAGCTCGATGCGCTTCGGCGCCCGCGCGATCAGGGTACGGCGCAGCAGGGCCAGTTCGTCATCGTGACGGCCGCGGGCGCGCAACCGCGAGCGATCCCAATAGATGCGGACACTGTCACTGCGCCCGGGCTGACCCGTGGGGAGCGCGCCGGACAGCTGGACATAGCGCTCACCGAGGGCATTTCGGCTCATGAGAGCGGGAGGCAGGGCGCCGCGGCCGATCGCGAGCATGCCCGACAGCGGCGCCCTGCCCTCGGCCCGTTCGCGCCAGCCGGCCGAATCGCGCGCCATCGGCCCGACCGACCGGCCGGGCCAGCTGATCGAGGGTGCCGGCCCGTCGCCTGCGACCGAAACGGAAATCGACCAGCCATCGCGCGGCGCGATATCCAGCGGGAGCAGCCAGGTCTCGTCCGATTGCGCAGCGCTTGCCAGCGGCGCGACGAAGCGCAGGCGGATCCGCCGCTCGCCGCGCGGCGGCACCGGGTAAACACGGGTGTGGAAGACGCCGTCATTGCCGACCGTCGCCAGTCCCGGATCGACCGCGCCACGTACCCGCTCTTCGTAAATTGCCTTGGCGCGCGGCCGATCGACCAGCACCCCGTCAATCATGGTGCCAGCGACATCGAGGGCATAGCCCGTGACGACCGCGCCCTCCGGCAGGGCGAAGCGGAAATCGCCCTCGAGTGCCTCCGTACCGGGGTTGGCGAAAACCGCGGTCACCTCGGTCTCGGCCAGAGCGCCGTGCACGATGACCGAGAAGTCGATCCGCCGCAGCGCGATCTTGCGCGCTGCCTGGTCGGTACGTACCCCGTCGGCAGTCGCGGTCAGGCTGGGGTTTGCGGTCTGTCCCGCGGCGATGCCGGGTACCAGCATGACGCCCGTCACGATCGCGAGCGCGGTCATTGTGCGCAAGATCATCATATCCACCCCCGTAAAGCCGCCGACATGATGCAGGATGACCACAGGGTGTGACCAGTGGCAAAGCCGCGCGGATCGCGCCTTTCCTTTTGCTTCGTGCAGGAGTAAGGGCACCCGACTTTCGGCGCCCACCCATGAGGTTATTTTTGGCCAAAGAAGAACTGCTTGAGATGCGCGGGCAGGTTGTGGAGCTTCTTCCCAACGCGATGTTCCGTGTCCGGCTCGAGAATGATCACGAGATCCTGGGCCACACCGCGGGCAAGATGCGCAAGAATCGCATCCGCGTGCTGGTCGGCGACGAAGTGCTCGTCGAGCTGACGCCGTACGACCTGACCAAGGGCCGCATCACCTACCGCTTCAAGTGATCCGCGCCGCGGGCCGCCCCGCCGCGCGTCCCGATCCGACGCGATAGCAGCCGCCCGCGATGCGCCTTGTCCTTGCCTCCACCTCCCCGCGCCGACTCGACCTGCTTCGCAGGATCGGGGTCGAGCCCGCGCGCATTGCCGCGCCCGATATCGACGAGAATCCGCTGAAGGCCGAACTGCCGCGCGACTATGTCCGGCGCATCGCCGAGGGCAAGGCGCAGGCGGTGCCGCGCGAGGCGGACGAGATCATATTGGCCGGCGACACGACGATCGCGGTGGGCCGCCGCATCCTGGGCAAGCCCGCGGACGAGGCCGATCTGCGCCGGATGCTGGGCCTGCTGTCGGGGCGCCGCCACCATTGCCTGTCCGCGGTCAGCGTGATCGGCACCGACGGGGTTCAGCGCACCCGGATTTCGGACACGGTCGTCACCTTCAAGCGGCTGAGCGATGCCGAGATCCATGGCTATGTCGCGACCGGCGAGGGCATGGGCAAGGCTGGCGGCTATGCCATCCAGGGCCGCGCCGAAGTGTTCGTGCGCTTCCTGTCGGGCAGCCATTCGGGCGTCGTCGGGCTGCCGGTGTTCGAGACGCGGGCACTGCTGGCCAGCGCCGGCTATCCGGTTGGCTGAGTGGCTGTACGAGGCCGGGATCGGTGAATCCCGAGCCGCGCTGGTCGAGCAGGGCCGGATCCTCAAGGCCCGGATCGAGCTGCCGGGGCTGCGCGCGGGCACGATCGCCGACGGCCGGCTGCGCGCCGACAATCGCGTCGAGCTGGACCAGGGCGGCGAGGTCCTGCTCGATCGCGCACCGCCGGGCGTGACGCAGGGCGGACGCTTGCGCGTCGCGATCGTGCGCGAGGTGATCCCCGAACCCGGCCGCGCCAAGCTGGCCAAGGCGATCGTCAGCGACCTGCCGCCCGCCCCCGGCCCAGACCTGGCGGCACAGATCGCGGCGTCGGGCCTGCCCGTGCGCCTGCCGCGCCCGCATGAGGCGGATGCGCTGGAGGCCGTCGGCTGGTCGGAGGTGCTGGAGGAAGCGCGCACCGGCGAGATCGCCTTTCCCGGCGGTGCGCTGCGCATGGCGGTGACGCCGGCGATGACGATCTTCGACGTCGACGGCAGCGGGCCGCTCGACGCGCTGTCATTGGCTGCCGCGCGCGCGGTGTGCGCGGCGATGGAGCGGCACGGGGTGACCGGATCGGTCGGCATCGACTTTCCGACGATGACCAACAAGGCCGCGCGCCAGGCGGTGGCCGATGCGATCGACGCGCATCTGCCCCAGCCGTTCGAGCGGACCGCGGTCAACGGCTTCGGCTTCCTCCAGATCATCCGCCAACGCACCCGCGCCTCGCTGCCCGAACTGCTGCTCGGCGATCCGGTGGGGGCCGATGCGCGCGCGGAACTGCGGCGGATGGAGCGGCTTTCACCGCCGCTGCCGGCTACCCATATGGTATCCGAAGCCGTGCGCCGGCGCATCGCCGCGCATCGCGACTGGACCCGCGACCTGGCCCGCCGAATCGGCGGCGACGTGGCGCTGGTCAGCGGCAGCGGCGAACGAGGAGCATCGAGACAGTGAAGCGTGACGACTGCCCGATCTGTGGCAAGCCGACCGATCCAGCGAACAAGCCCTTCTGCGGACGCGGGTGCAAGGACCGCGACCTGCTGCAATGGCTGGGCGAAGGCTATCGCATCCCGGGCGAGCGTGCCGAAAATCATGTGCGAAGCGGGCTGGACAGCGAAGCGGACGCCGACTAAGAGGCCCGCTCCCCGGCGGTTTCGCCGGTGTGCCCAAGTAGCTCAGTTGGTAGAGCATACGACTGAAAATCGTAGTGTCGGTGGTTCGATCCCGCCCTTGGGCACCATTTTTCTCCTTTCGTGATCGCGCAGATGTGTCTGGCCCGCGCGGCCTGGGCGGAGCGTCCCGTGCTTTCGCCTGACAGCTGCGGTATCAGCCAGCCTCCGTCGTTCAGGAGCCGCGATGTTCGTCCCCATTCCCGTCCTCGTCGCGATCGGAGTGATCCTGCTCGTGTTGCTGGCCCTGGCGCTGCGTCCGTCGCGCCGGCGCGACCCGCTCCTCGGCGCGCAGCCGCCCGCCTATCGGCCGGCGGCGCCGCATTATCAGCGGCCGGCAAGCGCGCCGGTCGGCGACGGCACAACAACGCTTTCGCCCGAGGTCGAGGCTGAGGTCGTTGCGCTGATCGCGGCAGGGCGCAAGATCGAGGCGATCAAGGTCGTGAAGGACGCGACCCGGATGGGGCTCAAGGATAGCAAGGATCTCGTAGAGGCGCTGGAGCGCCGTTAGCCGGGCGAGGCGCGCCGTTTATTCTTCGACGGCCACCATCTGAGCGGTCACGGTAATGACTTCATCTACCCTGCATTGAAGCGCGCGTTGTTGAACTGACGCGCGAGTCGACAGAGCGGGCGCCGGGCGCGGCGACATGCCGGTAACATGGATCATTTTCATGGTATCGACGTTCCGCCTGTGGCGCGATCCAGACCGTCGCTTCGCCGATGGACGGGCCGCGTCGTGTGATCGACGAAGGGAGTTGGCGTCATGGTCATGTTGCGCATCGGCAGTCGCGGGAACGAAGTGATGGCCCTGCAGCGGCTGCTGCAACGCTACGACCCCACGCTTCGCGCCGACGGCGTGTTCGGCCCGCGCACCGAGCGCGCGGTGCGGCTGAGCCAGCGTCGCAACGGACTGTATCCGCCCGACGGCATTGCCGGCCCGATGACGATGGGGGCGCTGACCGGAAGCAGCAGCGGCGCCTCGAGCGTCACGCCGACCCGGTCGGTGCCGATCCCCGCATCACGCTCGGCAGCCGTGCGCAGCGCCCAGACCGGCGGCGGATCCAGTGGTGCGACCGGTCCGCTGGGCGCCGCGGTCAACCGGTCGCGCACCCGGGCCCAGAGCGCGCCGATGCCGAGCGGCGTCGCAACCCCGGTCGGCGGCATGCACATGTCGCGGCTCGGCCGGCGGTTCATCTATGACCACGAAGCACAGGTCGGGGTCAGCCACCGGCTGCACCATCCCTCTTCGGGCAGCGGCGTCACGATCGGTCCGGGCTATGACATGAAGGACCGGACGCGCGCGGCGATCCAGCGCGACCTGGAAGCGGTACAGGTGCCGACAGCCGCGGCGCGTGCCGCGGCCGAGGGCGCGACGCTGACCGGCAGCGCCGCGACCGCGTTCGTTCGCAACAATCGCGACCTGCTGAACCTGACCCGCGCGCAGCAGGAGGCGCTGCTGGTCCATATCGTTCCGCATTACGAGGCGATGGTGAAGCGCGCGATCCGCGTGCCGCTGCACCAGCATGAATTCGATGCCCTGGTATCCTATGCCTATAATCCCGGCGGCGGATGGCGGAAGACGACCAACCTGATCAACGACGGTCAGCCGCACGATGCGATGGTCGAGATCAAGCGCCACGTCTATTCGAAGGGCGAAATGATCCGAAGCCTGGTCCGTCGGCGCGACGCCGAGGCACGCATGTTCATCTACGGAGAATATCAATGAGCCTTTCGCGCGCCTGGATTCTGGGACTTGGGCTGGCGGTCGCCGCCTGCGGGTCGCAGCCGGAGAGTATCGCCGCGACCAACAGCATCGGCAATGACGGCGGCGAATTGTCGACCGTCGCGGCCGAGGCCCCTGCCCCTGCGGCAGCGCCGGAATTAGCCGCCGCAAACGAGCAGTCGGCCGATGCGAAAAGCTATGATGCAAGCAACCAGACCGGCGCCGGCGTCCTCAACCAGATCTTCCTGAAGGCGGGCACGTTCGACGGCAAGCCAATCACGAAGTTCGAGCTGCGCGGCAAGTGCGAGACGGTGTTCACCACCGCCGACGGCACGAGCTCGATCGACTGGCGCAAGGTCGGCAATTTCGCCGGTCGCGACAATGGCGACCGCTGGGAGCTTCCGGTCGACAACCATGTGATCAGTGTGCCGGGCGGCGAGCAGCCCGAACCGCTGGGCAATGCATCGGCGCGCGTCGAGAGCGCGCTGTCGGTGATCGCGGACAGCTGCCAGGGCTGACGGCGCAAGCGTTCCGCTGACCGCGCGCGTGGCGTCGGTCAGCGGCCGTTGGCGGACCAGTGCGGCGGATCGCTGAGCAGTTTGTTGACGCCGAAGGTCGCGCCGACCGCGTGCAGGCTGGTATTGGTATTGCCCGAGCGCGGCTGATCGATGCGATGGGTGCGGCCATTGGCATCGACGATGTCGATCGGCTGGTCCCAGCTGATCGTCATGTCGATCGCGGTCCCCTCGATATGGTTCGAGGTCAGCGACGGCTTGAAGCGGATGCCGAACAAGTCAACCATCGCCTGCGCCGCGCGGCGCGAGGTGCGCAGGTCGCCATGGTCCCAGATGATGTCGACCTCCGGATTGGCGGGCACGTCGCGCGGCTGGATATCCGAATTGGCGATGCGCCAGGCATAATGCATGATCCAGGCGCGGTTTCGGTTGCGCAGCGTCGAGCTGATCCGGACCGACGCTCCCGCCCGGCGCAGCGCGGCAAGGAAGCTGTTCACCTGGGTCGCGAAGCCCGGAGCAAGATCGGCGACTCGCGCGCTATTGGGAAAGCGCGCCTCATTGGCGCGGAACCACGCCGCCCCGCTGAGCCGCGGCAGCGCCGCCTGGGCGCGCAGCCGGTCCTGCATGATCCGAGCCGGCGAGCTGTCGGACAGGGCGGTGATGGTCCGGCCACCGGCGTCGACCCGGCCATCGGCGCGCGCGCCCAGCACCATCGTCTGATAGCGCGAGATCGCGGCGATGGTCGCGTCGTCGATGACGCCGTCGGTTCGCACCTGGCCAAGCCCCATATCGCCAACGCGCAGGTTGAGCAGCCGCTGGACCTCCGCGACATCGGCGGGAGCATTGGCGCCGTTGCGCCCGACAGAGCCGGTGATCGGCATGCTATTCGATCCTCAGGTCATAGACATCGAGCGCCCGCTGGACGGCTGCGTTGCGCGCATGCTTGTGCTTAAGCCGCGCCAGCTCGCGGTCGCTGCCAGTGCACAAACGGGTCAGCTCGGCATCGATCTGGGCGCGGCGGGCGGGATCGGACGACTCCTCGCCGCGATAATGGTCGCACTCGTTTCGGCGGGTCATGAACGCGGTCACGTCCGGCGGGAGCGTCGATGCGACGGGCTGCACCGCCTGGGGCATGACCGCGAGGATGAGCGGGGCGAGCGACAGGATCATGCGACGATCAACCCTTCCTTCACCAGGGTCCGCAGCCCCCGGTCGAGTGCCTCGTCGCTGTCGAGCCCGACCTCGCGGCCGACCGGAATCAGCGCCGCGCGGTCGCGCGTACCGTCGAGATGCGCGAGCACGTGGCGCGGGCCTTCCTCGACGATCGTCATCAAGCGGTGATCGAGCGTGCAGATCGTCTCCATACCCTCGCTCAGCATAGCCCGGATGAGCGGGCTGGCGACCGGCCGGTCGCTGATATCGACCGCATGGAGCGAAGGAATGGTGGACAGGTCGACCAGCCCGGCATCGAACATTTCGAACAGCGCAATCGCGCGCGTCGGCGTGTCGACCAGGTCTCCGACCCGCAGCCGCGCCGGCCGCTCGTCTACCAGCCGGCCAAGCGCGTCGGCAAGCGGGGCGTCCTGAACCTCGAACGCACTGGTGTTGAGGCGGAACAGGCCCTCCTCGGTCCGCTGGCACCGGCTGGTTGCGTAGAGATCGAACAGGGCGGACACGTCGATGCGCCGCTTCGGCGTCACGCCGTCGCGCACCAGCAGCGTCTGGCGGAAGAAGCGGAAATCATGATGGTCGCGCGCCTGGAGCAGGCGGACCAGCTGCATCGTGGCGTCGGCCTGCGGCACGACACCGTCGGGCAGGAACGCGTCGCCCATCTGCTCGCGGTCGGCATCGCCCAGAAACTGGAGACCGACCCCGCGCGCGGCGGTGGCGACGTCGAGCAGCGACTGGGGATGGAAACAGGGCCCCAATTCGTCGTGGCACAGCACCGACCATGGCTTGTCGAGCGTCAGCCGCGCGGCGTCGCGCAGCGCCGCCTGGGGCGGGTTCTCGTGCCCCTCGGGCTCCGCCGCGAGAGCGGCAAGATAGTCGCGCGCCGCCTGGACCCGCGCCGCGCCTTCCAGATCGCCGAGTTGGAGCAGCAGCGCATCGCGCAGCGCAAGCCGCAGATAGCCGCCAGGCATCGCATTATAGCTGAGAAAGGCGACGCCGTCCGGCGAGAGCAGTCGCCCGATCAGCGCCATCGTCGCCTCGCGGACCGCATCGGGCACCCAGGCATAGATGCCATGCGCGATGATATAGTCGAACGGCCCGTCGAGCCGATCGCCCGCATCGAGAATGTCGAGCACGCGCAGTTCCGCGTTCTCGATACCGGCAAGCCGGCGCCAGCGCTCGCCCCGCTCGATCGCGGTCGATGCCAGGTCGAAACCGACGAACTGCGCATCGGGCCAGGCGGCGGCAAGCGCGAGAAGGTTCATCCCGTCGCCGCCGCCAATCTCGAGCACGCGCGCCGTCGCGATCGGTGGCGGTGTCAGCCCGGCCAGCCGGGCGATGACCGCCATCCGATCGGGTGCCGTCTGAGCGAAGATCGCACTGGGATAGGCGACCTCGTCATAGGCGGTATGCGTGGCCTCATTCATCCGAACCGTTCCACCCTGTTCCGACCATTCGGCCGGCGCGCATCACTCGATCTGCATGTCCAGCGTGCGCGCGACATCGGCATAGAGCCTGGCCGAGGCGCTGTTCTTCTGTGCCGCGAAGCGCGCGCTTACCGCCCGCGCCGCACGCGCCGCGGTCCGGAACGCGTCGAGCCGCTCATTGGGTTCGAGTTCCTTGCCGCCGATATCGCCATTGACGAAGCGTCCGACGCGGTACTGGCCGTCGAGATCGACCACACCGATCTTCGGCACGCCGGCCGCCATCTCGCCGTAAAAGGCCGGACCGCTTTTCGCGCCGTCGCGGCGGCGGAGCATGCCGATCCCCGATGCCTTGCCGCCGGGACAGGCACCGGTCCAGTAGGTCGGGCCAGCCGTCAGCGAGGCAGGCGCCACGAACCGGCATTTGCTACCCGGGTCCTGCGACCAGCTCTGACCGGCAGGCTCGCCCGCCAGCGACGGCGAGGCGAGCAGCGCGAGGGCGGCCGCGCCGCCCAGGACTCGATGGAGTTTCATGCCGACGGAAACCCCTGGATCAGCGAAGCGCTGCATTCGAAGTGCATGGCATCCTCGGTGTCGAAACCCGCGCCCCAATACCAGCCGCGTGCATTGAAATATGGAGCGATCAAGGTGAGCCCATGCTGAACCTTGTTGTTGCCGCGCGCGTCGAGCTGGCCGCTGATCGTGAGGTCGATCGCGGTGCCCCAGCTGTGGTTCGAGATCTTGGTCGATGAGTTGCGCTGCAGGCGGCACACCTTCATTCCCGCGCTGCCGAGCGCATTGTGCAAGGTGGGAAGCACGGCGTTGATGTCCGACATGACTTGGCGAAGGCTGTCGACCGCAGGCTTAAGCCCGGTCACCCGGAAGGGGCCCACCGATTCGGTGACCATCATCCGCTTCAGCTTCTCATTGGTGATCGGCAGGTCATTCTGGCTGTAATTCTGGCGCGGCGCGCCGAACTTGGCGAGCAGCAACTCGTTTCGTGCCGAGCGGAGATTGCGGTTGATCGTCGAGCGATCGGGCCGCGGGAGCAGCGTGGTGTAGGAGGTCGAGCTGCTGCGGGCGGGGGTTGGCGGCGCCGCGGGCATCGGTGCGGCCGCGACGGGTGGGCCGCCGACGCGCGTCGGGGTGCGGACTGGCGTCACTTGGCGCACCGGGGTCGGCATACCGCGTCCTCCGCCTTGGCCGGTCAGGTGCCGCCAGGTCGTCTGGTCCGGCTCGATCAACCCGTCGGGATTGCGCAGGAACGCGCGCTGATAGTTGATGATCGCCGAGATGGTTTTCGGGCCGCATCGCCCGTCGATCAGCCCGAGCCTCAGCCCGGCTCGAGTCAGAAGATTTTGCACGGTAATCGTGTCTTCTCGAATGTTCCTGCCGTTCAGGCCGACCGAACTCCTCAACGCCGCCGACATTGATACTCTCCCGTTACAATTACCAAGGACGAATCATAGTCACGATAGGTTTCGATTATGCTGCACTTTTCGCCCAAACTCTAGAACGCCCGGCTATACCTGCTCCTCGACGGGCGCCGATGCTTCCTCGACGACCGCAACATCGGGACGCGCGCCTTTCTGATCGAAGCTGTAATTGAAGCCGTCCGGACCGGCCGACACGCGGATCGCCTCGACTTCCTCGCCGCGGATCTGCCGCTCGAGCAGCGCGATCGACATTTCGGGCAGCATCGTGTTGGTCAGGATCGCGTCGATCATGCGTCCGCCCGATGCCACTTCGTTGCAGCGCGAGACGATCAGATCGGCGACCGAGTCGTCGTACACGAAGCGGATCTTGTGATTCTCCGCGATCCGCCGCTCGATCCGTTTGAGCTGAAGCCGAACGATACCGCCCAGCATGTCGGGGCTGAGCGGATAATAGGGCAGCACCAGCAGCCGCCCCAGCAGCGCCGGCGGGAACACCTTGAGCAGTTCGGGCCGCAGCGCGCCGGCCAGCGCCTCTGGCTCGGGCTTCATCTCCTCATCCTCCGACAGGCCCATCACCAGATCGGTACCGACATTCGAGGTCAGCAGGATGATCGTGTTCTTGAAGTCGATGAAGCGACCCTCGCTGTCGTTCATGAACCCCTTGTCGAACACCTGGAAGAACATCTCATGGACGTCCGGGTGCGCCTTCTCGACCTCGTCGAGCAGCACGACCGAATAGGGCCGGCGGCGAACCGCCTCGGTCAGGACGCCACCCTGCCCGTAGCCGACATAGCCGGCCGGCGCGCCTTTCAGCGTCGAGACGGTATGCGCCTCCTGAAACTCGCTCATGTTGATGACGATCAGTGAGTCATCACCCGAGAACAGCAATTCCGCCAGCGCATGTGCGGTCTCGGTCTTGCCGACGCCCGACGGGCCGCACAGCATGAAGACGCCGACCGGCTTGTTCGGATTGTCGAGCTTCGCGCGGCTGGTCTGGATACGCTTGGCGATCGCGTCCATCGCATGATCCTGGCCGACGACGCGCGCCTTGAGCTGGTCGGCGATGGTCAGCACGCTCTGGATCTCGTCCTTGACCATGCGACCGACGGGGATGCCGGTCCAGTCGCCAACAACCGAGGCGACCGCGTCCTGATCGACGACACCGAATACCATCGGCGTATCCTGCTGGACGTCGCGCAGTGCGGCAATCGCCGCCTCCAGCGCCTCGCGCAGCGGCGCTTCGTCGACCGCCTCGCCCTCGGCCGAGCGTGCGTCGCCCAGTGCGGTACGGGCGTTCGACACCTGCTCGAGCGCGGCCTTTTCACGCTCCCATTTGTCGTTGACTGCCTCCAGCCGCGCGCGCGCCTCGTCCAGCTCCTCGTCGATCCGGTCGAGCCGGTCGTCGCTGCGATACTGGCCGCTCGCCTCGCGCGCGACGACCTCGCGCTCGACCTCCAGCAGTTCGACCCTGCGACGACGATCCTCGACCGAAGCGGGGATCGCATGCTGCGACACCGCCACGCGCGCGCAGGCAGTGTCCAACAGGCTTACCGCCTTGTCGGGAAGCTGGCGCGCCGGCACGTAACGCTGCGACAGCTGCACTGCGGCGGCGACCGCCTCGTCGAGGACCACCACGTCGTGATGCCCCTCCATCAATGGCGCGACCGACCGGATCATGTCGATCGCCTTGGCGGTGTCCGGCTCGCCGACATCGATCGTCTGGAACCGGCGGGTGAGCGCCGGGTCCTTCTCGAAATACTGGCGATATTCGGCATGGGTCGTGGCGGCGATGGTGCGTAGCCGGCCCCGGGCCAGTGCCGGCTTCAGCAGATTGGCGGCATCGCCGGTCCCGGCCTGCCCGCCAGCGCCGATCAGCGTATGCGCCTCGTCGATGAACAGGATCACCGGCGACGCCGCGCCCTCGACCTCGTCGATCACCTGGCGCAGCCGCTTCTCGAACTCGCCCTTCACGCTGGCGCCGGCCTGCATCAGCCCGATGTCGAGCGCGCGCAGCGTCACACCCTCAAGCGCCGGCGGCACGTCACCATCGATGATCCGTCGGGCAAAGCCCTCGACTACTGCGGTCTTGCCGACGCCTGCCTCGCCGACCAGGATCGGATTGTTCTGACGCCGGCGCAGCAGGATATCGACCAGCTGGCGGATCTCGGCGTCGCGGCCGACGACCCGGTCGAGCGCGCCGGACCGCGCCTTCGCGGTCAGATCGACCGAGAATTTCTCCAGCGCTTCGCCCGCCCGCGCCTCGCCCCCGCCCGCACCGTCCGCCGCGCCGGCATCGACCGAGCCCGCGGGGGCCGCCTCGTTGCTTTCGGTCGATGCGTGAACGTGGCGCGCGAAGTCGCTGCCCAGCGTCTCGACCGCGACCTTGCGCCACTCGCCGCTCAGCGCGAACAGCGCGTTGCGCAGCGTCGGCGTCTTCAGCATGCCGTAGAGCAGATGGCCGGTGCGGACCTTGCCCGCGTTGAACTGCAGCGAGGCGTAGAGCCAGCCCTTCTCGATCGCTTCCTCGATCTGGGGCGAGAAGTCGGAGATGGCGGTCGCGCCGCGCGGCAGCGCATCGAGCGCAGCGACAACATCCTCGCTGAGCTTCGTATCGTCGAGGCCGAATGCGCTGCGGATCGAGGCGATGTCGTTGCTGGGGTTCTGCAGCAGGATATGCACCCAGTGGACTAGCTCGACATAGGGATTGCCGCGCATCTTGCAGAAGCTCGTCGCCGTCTCGATCGCCTTCAACGCGGTCGGGTTGAGGCGTCCGAACAGGGCGGTACGGCTGATCTCGGTCATTGCATCCCCTCAATGGCAGCAGCGTGCACCGGAACCGGCCGGCGCAGGTGAACGTCGGAACGAATGGTGTCGCCCGAACCCGGGCTCATCCAGCTGGTCCAGCCCAGCCGGGCGCGCCCGTCCAGCCTCGCGCCGGAAACATGGCGTTCGGCAATCTCGATGCGGACGTCCCATTCGAGATGGCTGGGCGAAAAGGCGTCCAGCGCCTCCGCGGCGATGGCGAAGCGGGGACCGCTGGGCAGAAGCTTGTCGAATTCGTCGCGCGACCGCGCCTTGATGACCACGCTGAACGCGTCCGACGCCATCCTCACCCGGCTGCCCAGCACGAGATCCTGGCCCAGGCCGGCGAAGCTGCGGCCCAGCTGGCTGCGGTCCTCGACCGGGATGTCGCGCCAGCGCGGCTGATATTCGATTACCTGGACCGGCTGGTTCAGCAGATGGGCCAGCGCATCCTCGATCCCGATCGCGCTGCGGCGCGAGGCGAACAGCGCGGCATAGTGGACACGCGCATGGGCGGAGAACAGCGCGCGATCCGAAACGCCTTCGGTGGCCCCCGACAGCATCGCCAGATAATGGGCGAACTTGTCGTCCTGGGGCCGGTCGGCCTGGACCACCGGCTGAGAGTCACCCCAGGCGCGGAAGAAGAATTGCAGCATCCGGTTCGCCAGCACGTCGAGCCACCCGCCGAAAGGCCGCTTCTTCGCATAGCGCCGCTCGAACGTCGCGAACTCGGTCAGATGGATCGGAAGCGCGCCATTGGGCCCGGTCAGGCCCAGCCAATAGCCGTTGAGCTGTGCCCGGTCGTTCCGGAACTCGACCGATTCAAGCGTCGGCGCGGGGAAGTGCATTGCCGGCACCTGCGCCAGATCGACTACGCTCTGGCTCGGCCGGCGAGCGCGGCCCACGCGCGGCAAGTGGTGCGCGCGCGCCTCCGCGCCGCGCACCGCCGCGAACATCCCGAAGCGCTTCGCCTGCGCCCCGACCTGCCGAAGGAAGGTCAGATATTGTGTCGACGGCCCATCCGCGGCGGCCATTGCGCCAGCTCTCCTTCGTTCGGGCTGTGGAAGCTGCATTCGGTGAATGCGTTGATGCTGGCGAACTCCGCCAGAAACCGTTCGAGGACCGCGCTGAACAGGAACATCCCGCCCTTGTTGAAGGCGGCGTCGTCCAGCTTGATGCGGATACGGTGTCCGCGCGCCAGCGCCATGCGGTCGAGCCTGGGTACCCGGCGCATCACCTTGTTCGAGCGGATCGCGAGCACGCCGTCGATCTGACGCCGAAGCACCGCATCGTCCTGCCGCCCATAGAGCGCCAGATGGTCGCGCAGCGCCGAGGGGTCGTCATGATCCTCGGGCGCAAGGGTGACATAATTGGGCGTCAGATGCGCGATCACCCGCCAGGCCGCATCGCCCAGCCCCAGCGGCGGGCGCGGGCGGGTCGGCGCGCGAAGCACCGACACTGCACGGGCGGGGACGCCGGTCACGGTGAAATGCTGGTCGCCGCGAAAGGTCAGCAATTCGGGCAGTTCGCGGTTGGTCACCAGCGCGCGCACCGACAATTCATGGACATCGTCCAGCCGCAGCGGATCGCCCGGCGAGGTCAGGCTGATCCAGGTTTCCGTGCCGACATATTCGCCGCGCCGCCGCAGACGCTGTTCGCGTGTCGACAGGCGTCGGGGCCGGAGTTGCGTCGAATAGAACAGCGCCTCGCGCCAGTCATAGAGCAGTGCGCCGAACGCATAGAGCGGGGCCACCGTCCGCGCATCGAGATTGTCGCGGGCATAGGCCTTGACGTCGAGCAGCCGGAAGACCTCGAAATCATGCCGCTTCGTCCGGTCGGGAACGACATGGAGTTCATGATCGTGCGGCCGGACCTGGACGCGGTCGAGCTGCTTTTCGAACAGGTTGATCGCTGGCGAGGCGAACAGCCGGAAATTGTTGGCGTCGACCGCGCGGGCAAGCGCCGGCGCCGACCGGCCGAACAGCAGGACGACGTCGCACGCCTTGGGCGACGCCTTGAAAGCCCGGTCGAGTTGCTTGAGCTTCGCGAACAGGAAGCGCTCGGGGCAGGCGAAATATTCGGACAGCAGCCGATAGCCGCGAAAGGCGCGCTGCTCGGCCGGCAGCAGCGCCTCGTCATCCTCGAACCCCATCTGCTCGGGCATCGGCAGCGACATCCAGCTGCCATTGACGGGCGCATCGGCCGATCGCGCGAGGACGGCCAGCGTTTCGCCGATCATCTGGCGATATAGTTCGTTCGGCACCGCCTCGGCACCGTGCAGGTATAGCGGCAGTTCCTTGGGCACCACCTGCGGCAGGTCGACGCCGGGGGTCGCGGCGAACCGCAGCCTGAGGCCCGCCTCGGCCCGCACCTGCGCCGCAGCGGCATAGGGCGCCACGGCGGCGCGGGTCGACAGATATTCCGCCTCGACGATCTTGAGCGGCCATAGCGTCACGTCGTGGCCGGTCTTGAAGAAAACCGGGGCATTGTCCTGATCGGTGGCGATCGCGGTCAACTGGGTTCCGCGGGGGACGCGGTGCCCCTTGATCAGGATCGGATCCCCCTCGGTCGGCTGGAACTCCGCGACGCAGATCGAGGGCATCGGCGCCAGATAATGCGGCTGGATCGCGTGAAGCAGGTGCGACGTGAATTCGGGATATTGATCGGCCAGCTTCAGCTGGACCCGGGCGCCCAGAAAGGCGACGCCTTCCAGCAGCCGCTCGACATAGGGATCGGGATCGGTCGGCGTCTTCAGCCCCAGCCGCCCCGCGACCGATTCATGTTCCTCGCCGAATTCGCGCGCGGACTCGCGCAGATAGGCAAGCTCGTCATTATAATAGCGCAGCAGGCGAGGATCCATCGCGCTACTCCCGCACGTCGACGGCGACGGTTTCGGGATCGACTTCGGTCCGGAACTTGACCGGCATCGCCTGAGCCGCCGCGGTGATATCGCCGCGGATCACGAAGGTGATCGTATTGGGCTTTTCCGGATTTTCCGCCGGCTCGACCGTCAGCGAGGATTCGGAGAGGCGCGGCTCGAACAGGCGGATCGCCTTGCGGATTTCCCGCGCGCGCTGGAGCACGGCGCGCCGGGTCAGCGTCTTGCCCGCCAGATCGGTCAGGCCATAGTTGATCACCGACGACTGGACGTGCGGATAGGGTTCGAGATCGTGCAGCGCCTCGATGTTCGTGGTGTTGAGCAGCCAGGCAAGCTCGCGCCGGATCGTCGAGCGCAGCGCCGCCTCGTTGAACCGATCGAGCTTGGGCACGGCGTAGTGGCGAAACTTCTCACGCGAGACTTCGGGCGCCTCGGAATGAATGTCGCGCAGTCCGGAAATCTCGATATCGGCGACCAGCTTGTCGAACAGGGTCGGCGTCAGCCGATGGCGCACCGCCATGGCGGTCAGCCGAAGCTCAGGTCGCGAAGCGTCAGCAGCCCGTGATCCTCGCCATTCGACAGGGTCCACAGCCGCTGTCCCGATCCGGCCTCGCCCCAGGGAGCCTCGGCCCATGAGGTTGCGCGGCCAAGCCGATCGGCGACGTCAGCTGCCGCTTCCGATCCCGGATAGCGTGCCGGAAGAAACGCCGCGACCGACTGGCCCGACTTGAAGAAAATCTGCACGGGGAACCAGATCAGGTCGCGCAGGTCACGCGGCCCCTCGCTGGTGATGCGCTCGACCGCCTCGAACGCCTGGAGCCCATATCGGCCGCCGATGATCGCCTCGAAACAGGGGCCGAAGCGGGAATCGGCATCGGCGATCCATTCGAACGCGTCGCCGTTGAACGTGCCGGGCGTGTCTCGGGCCGCCTCGAACGCGGCATCGCGCGCCTCGGCTCCGGCATTGGCATCGCCCTTGGCAAAATATTGAATCGCGTCGATGACGCCCTCGACCCAGTCTACCGCCTCATGCTGCCGCGCGCGCTCGCGCCCGGCGAACACCGCGGCGCGATCGGCCTCGGCATCGATCGCCTGCCCATAGGCTGCGGCGAGCATCTGCGCCTCGCCGGACAGTTGCGCCAGCGTCTGGAGCTGTCGCCGCGCCTTGTCCCATTCGCCCGCCGCGGACAGCAGCTGGAACAGGAACATGCGGGCCTGTTGGTTGGCCGGGTCCGTGCGGACGACCTCGACGAGCGCGGAACGCGCACCGTCGAGATCGCCCGAACGAAGCAGGCTGTCGGCATCTGCCATCGCTGCTGAACCGTCGTCGGATCAGGCAGCCACGTTCTGGCGGATGTCATAGCTGGCGGTGACCACGCCACCTTCCTTGCCGCCGCTCTTGCCCTGCGGCTGATAGTCGAAGGTCACCTTGGCGGTGTTGAACACGATCGTTTCCATGATCGAGTCGCCATGGCTCGCGCCCTGGTTGTCGACCGACGAGACGATCACGTCCTCGAGCTTGATCTTGTAGTAGGTCAGCGGATTCTGGTTATCGCCGGCCTTCTGCGAATAGATGATCACTTCCTTGATGTGCTTGCCCGAAGCGCACGCGCCGAACAGCTTCGGCGAGGATTTGTCGACTTCCTTCACGACCGAGATGTCGCGAATTTCGGCCTTACCCGAACCACCACCGGCGCCGCCGGTATGGAACGACCCGTGCTGGGCCGCCCCGAAGTTGAACGAGATAATATCGATTTCCTGCTCGTGGCCCTTCTTCTGGCTCTCACCGTCGATGCCATCGATTTTCAGGAACAGATCAACTGCCATCATCAACCTCCATAGTTACGCGGTACTTACGCACTTACGATTATCGGTATAGAATATGACATTGCGGAGACTATTCAGTCCGCAGGCGAAATGAAATCTGGATCAATTCGCCTTCGGAAGTCTAGACACCATGCTGAGCGCGATGTCCATGCCTTCCAGCTGGTAATGCGGCACAAACATGAACTTGCCCTGGTAATAACCGGGATTCTCCTCGTCCGGCGCCACCTCGACCTTGGCGTCCTTCAACGGAAGGCGAGCCTTGGTTTCTTCGCTGGAAGAATTGGGTGCACCGTCAACATATTGGAGAACCCAGTTATTCAGGTCGCGCTGCAACTGATCCGCCTCACGGCTTCCGCCAACCCAATCACGCACCATGCATTTGAGATAATGGGCGAAGCGGCAGCTCGCGAAGATGTACGGGAGGCGCGCCGACAGGTTGGCGTTGGCCGTCGCGTCGACATTCTCGTAATTCTTCGGGCGGTGCAGCGTCTGCGCACCGATGAACGTCGCCTGGTCGGTATTCTTGCGGTGGATCAGCGCGATCATGCCCGCGCTCGACAGCTCGGCCTCGCGGCGATCGGAGATCGCGATCTCGGTCGGGCACTTCTGGTCGACGCCACCCTCGTCCGTCGGGAAGGTCGCGGTCGGCAGGTCCTCGACGGTGCCGCCCGATTCCACGCCGCGGATGCGGGTGCACCAGCCATAGGTGTTGAATGCCTCGGTGATCCGCGTGCCCATCGCATAGGCCGCGTTCAGCCAGAGGTGATGATCATGCTCACCCCCGGTATCCTCCTCGAAATCGAACTCGTCGACCGGCTCGGTCTTCGCGCCATAGGCGGGACGGCCCAGGAAGCGCGGCATGGTCAGCGCCATGTAGCGGCTGTCCTCGGAATTCCGGAACGAACGCCATGCCATATATTCCTGCGCGTCGAACAGCTTGCCCAGGTCGCGCGGATTGGCGAGTTCGGTCCAGCTTTCCATGCCGAACAGCGGCGGCGCCGCGGCGGCGATGAACGGCGCGTGCGAGGCAGCGCCGATCTTGGCGAGGCCCTTCATGACTTCCAGGTTCGGAGCGGTGTGGTCGAAATAATAGTCGCAGACGAACGCGCCATAGGGCTGACCACCCAGCTGGCCGAATTCCGACTCGTACACCTTCTTGAACAGCGGGCTCTGGTCCCAGGCGGCATCGCGATACTGGCGGAACATCTTGCGACATTCCTCCTTCGAGATGTTCATCACCCGGACCTTCATGTCCTTACCGGTCGAGGTGTTCATCACCATATAGTGGAGACCGCGCCAGGCGGATTCGAGCTGCTGGAACTCGGGATGGTGGATGATCTGGTTGACCTGCTCGGTCAGCTTGCGGTCGATCGCCGCGCGCATCGCATCGACGGTGGTATAAACGTCGTCGCCGATGATCGCGGCATTCTGCAGCGCCTGCTGTGCCAGCGTCTGAACCGCTTCCTCGATCCGGTTCTTGCGGACATCGTCGGCGGGCTTGAATTCCTTCTGGAGGAGCGATGCGAAGTCGTCCGCCTGGGTCGTCTCGGCAAGAGGCTGTTCGGTCTGCCCCTGAAGTGCTTCCTGGCTCATGGTCCCTCCGTGGAATTCAAGCTTGCTCGGTCGGCTTTTCGGCCGCCGAAGCCTCGTCCTGCGGCTTGGCCGCGGACAGTGCGGAGAGCAGGTCCGGGTCCTTCAGCACCTTTTCGAGCAGGTCCTGCGCCCCTTCCTTGCCATCCATGTAGATCAGCAGGTCCTGAAGCTGCTGGCGCGCCTCGAGCAGCTTGGCGAGGGCGGGCACCTTCTTGACGATCTCGCCAGGCGAGAAATCGTTGATGTTGTTATAGGTGATATCGACGCCCAGCTTGCCTTCGCCGGTCAGGGTGTTCTGCACCGTAAAGGCGGTGCGCGGCGCGATCGCCTGCATGCGCTCGTCGAAATTATCCATGTCGAACTCGACGAAGTCGCGCTTCGTCAGATCCTTCTTCTCGACATGGCTCTTGCCCGACAGATCGGACAGAACACCCATCACGAACGGAAGCTCGATCTTCTGGCGCGCGCCATAGGTTTCGACTTCATATTCGATATGGACGCGCGGCGCCCTGTTTTCCTTGATGAAGCGCTGTCCGCTCTTAGCAACCATTGGATCCGCCTTTCGATGGCCATGCCGGCCTTGATACGAGAAACTTCAACGATGACTCTTTCGGTTCAGTAGGACGAACTTTCCTCTTCCGGTCGCGCCAGCAGGACGGATCCAGCTTCATTGACGCTTCCCGGCGCGATGTCGCGAAGGATGGCCATGAAATCCATGTTAATCCAACCCCGCACACGACGAAGCGCAACGGGTATCGGGCTAGTTGGCTCCCTGCGCGCATAATATTCTGCAATCGCATCGAGCGCGCGGCCGACATCTTCGCGGCTGTCGATCCGCCCGACCCCGCGCTGGACCTCTCCAGCCCCCGGCTCGCCACTCGCGTCGCCGGCCGCGTCAGCCGCCGCTTCGGGCTGCGCGATGTAGGGCGCGAGCGAGCGCTGGATGCTGTCGATCGCCTGATAGGTCGGCTTGAAGTCGGTACCGGTATCGGCGCCGGCATGCGCGGTCAGCGCCGCATCGGCGCGACCGATCGCCGCTTTCATCGCACCCAGCGCCGACAGCGAGTGGACCAGAGCCTCCTGCGGGGTTTCCGCCAGCGCATGACGGAACATGCCGAACCCGTCGGCGGAATCGCCATCACGCTCGAATCGCTCGAGATCCTCGGCAGTATAGTCGCCGAGCCGCGGATGCGAGATCAGGACGATGCGCTTCAGCGGCCCCAGAAAGGTACCAATCCGCGTCAGCGATTCGCAGGCACCCTTGCGGCCCTGAAAGCCATATTCCTCAAGCGAGGGGTGAAGCACGTCCCAATAGGTCTCAAGCAGCCCGGCCAGCATCTCGCAGCCGGCAACCACCGTATCGAGCTGACCCATCCGCGTACCGGCGCGCGCGAGATAGATGGCCAGCCAGACATCCTTGGTCCGCTGGCTCTGCGCCTCGATCAGCGAGACGATGCCGCGCCAGTCGACGGTGGCCGGATCGTCCTCGAACGCCTGCTCGATCTGGTGCCGCTCGGGGTGATCGAACAGATCCTCCCCGCCCGGCGCCTCGTCGGAAACAGGCGCAAGCAGCTGACCCACCTGCATCAACAAATCTTCGCTCCTGCTGGATACACGCGCAATTCCTTCACGCCACGACGAAGAGCTGGATTTCAGGAGATCAGTCGAGCCTCCACCCGGCGGTTGCGCGGGTCATAGGCATTGCGACCGGGAAGCGGCACGTTTGGCCCGAAGCCACGAATCTCGATCCGCGACCGTTCGACGCCCTGGCTCTCCAGGAACTGAGCGACCGCTTCCGCGCGGCGCCGCGACAGGTCCATGTTCAACGGCACACCGCCGCGGGCATCGGTATGCCCCTCGATCAGGAACCGCTTGTCGCGAAGCTCGGGACGCAGCAGCGACTGGGCAAAGATTCGCCCCTTGGCGACCCCGTCCGAGGTCAGCTGCGCGGAGTTGAGTTCGAACCCGATCATCAGGTCGGCGCGCGGCGCATCCGCCATGGCACGCGAGCCGCCGGCGGCGCCATAGCCCGACCGGGCTCGCGACCCGCGCGAAGCCACGGCACCGCGCGCCCCGGTTGAATAGCTGCGCGCTGCAGGACGCGGCGCCGGTCGTGCGGCAGCGGTGGCCGCCGGCTCAGCCTTGGCACGCGCCAGACGAAAACCCTTTGTCGCGGGGGCCGCACGGGTTGGCGTCACCTCTTCGGTTTGCGCAACACCATCACATTTGCCTGCGAAAGTGCAGAGATAGCCTTCAACACTGGGTTCGGGCTGGCTTTGGGCCGCCGCGGGAGTCACCAAAACAGCGCAGAAAACCGCCGCCGACGAAAGGATCGCTATACGCATACGCCCTCGTTTCCGATTCAATTCGACTCAACCAGAACGCTCCAGCCTTAAAATGGCTCCCTTCTCGCCACAAGGCTGAACAAACACAAATAAGGCGAGAAGCCTCATTCCTGCGCTTGAACCCGACGACGTGATAGGCGAAAAGCGCGTCAACTGTGAGGTCGGAGGCCGCGTTGTCAGGCACGTCGAGACTTTCGGAAATGTCTATCGATCTGGGCGATGAGAACGTCCTGCTCGAGCGAATCGATAGTCTGGAGTCGCTCAGCACTCCATTCAGCATCACCATCGATATCTTTGCCCCGCTGGAGATCGACCTTCAGCCGCATCTGGGAAAACCTTGCGGACTTAAGGTGCTGGAGGATGGCGAGCTGCTGCGCCATTTTCACGGGCTCGTCGTGTCGGGCGAATATATCGACGAGAGCCCCACCGGCCATCGCTATCGTCTCGTGCTCAAGCCCTGGAGCTTCTTCCTGGCGCAGAATCGCAACATGGCGATCTTCCAGGATCTGAACGCGAAGGACATCATCAATCAGGTGTTGCAGAACGCCGGAGTCTCCGACTTCGAGTTCAAATTGTCGGCAAGTCCGCGCCCGCGCAGCTACTGCGTGCAATATCAGGAAAGCGATTTCGCCTTCGTCTCGCGCCTGATGGAAGAGGAAGGAATGTATTATTTCTTCCAGCACAGCGCAGACAAGCATGTGATGGTGATTTGCGACTCCCCGGCATCGCACGTGTCGGGCAAGCCGCCCTCGCTGACATACTCGCCCACATCGGTCTCGGTCTTCTCGGCAGATTCGGTCGAGCGGGCCAGCGGCGGCAAGCACCATCTGCAGAGCTGGCATGAGCGCGTCAGCACCCAGGCGGGGTCGAAGGTCACGGTGCGCGACTGGGATTTTCGCGCACCCGATCGCTTCGTCGAGGCCAAGTTCGAGAGCGAGGGGCAGCACGAGCGCGACGACCGCGAAGTGTATATCTATCCCGGTCGCTTCTATCATGAATCGATCGGCACCGGAGAGATCGAGAAGCACGGGTCGGAGCGCAGCGAGACGCTGCTGAACGGCATGCGGTCGCAGCGACGGACCTTTCACGGCACCTCGCAGGCGGCTGGCCTCGAATGCGGGGCGAAGGTCGGGGTGACGCAGCATCCGGTCGGCCGGATGAACGGCGACTATATGATCACTTCGGCGCATCACAGCATCGTCGCCGAAAGCTATCGCAGCGGACCGCATAGCCGCGAGACCTCGTTCAATGTCGAGTTCGACGCGATCCCCGCCGAAACCCGCTTCCACCCGCCTCAGGTCACGCCGCGCCCGGTGGTGCAGGGCCTGGAGACGGCGGTCGTCTCCGGCCCCAGCGGCGAGGAAATCTACACGGACAAATATGGCCGGGTGAAAGTCCGCTTCCACTGGGATCGCGGCTCGACCCCGGGCGAGGCGGCGACCTGCTGGATCCGAGTGTCGCAGACGGGCGGCCTGGGCAACGTCATCCTGCCGCGCGTCGGGCATGAGGTGCTGGTCGATTTCCTGGGTGGCGATCCCGATCGTCCGGTCGTCGTCGGGCGTGTGTTCAACGCGAACCACATGCCGATCTACCCGCTGCCCGAGAACAAGACGCGGGCCTTGTGGCGGACCAAGCGTTACGGACCGCCGGGCGACTATGCCGGCGCCAAGTCACTCGACAGCGGTGCGCCCGGCGCCAACGAGATCCGCTTCGAGGACAAGGGCGGCGCCGAGGAAATCTATGTCCATGCCGAGCGCGACATGAACTCGCGCATCCGGTTGAACGAGAGCCACCATGTCGGGCTCGACCAGTCGGTGATGGTCGGAAACAACCGGACCGAGACCGTTCATAACGATGAATCGGTGACGATCGGCAACAACAAGGACCTGAAGGTCACCGGCCAGCGCCAGACGAAGATCGGCAAGGACGACATTCTCGACGTCGACCAGACGCTTCAGGTCACCGCCAAGACCAGTATCGTGCTGACCGTGGGCGAGTCTAAAATTCAGATGAAGCCCGACTCGATCCTGATCAAATCCCCCAACATCGTCATCACCGGGACTGAGACGATCACCGCCGGCTCTCCCGACACCTCGGTGGATGGTGCGACCACGCTGACGCTGACCGGCGGCCTGGTGAAGATCAACTAGGCGAACGAGGGCGGGGACGGTGTTCGGTCGATCACGCTTCCCCGCCGGGACCGGAAACCCTTTGGCCGGATCGACCGTTTGGCAGGGGGCATTTCGAACCGGTTCAGTCAGGTCCCGCATGCAACACGTTCTCTCCCGATCCCGGAATGGCAGCATGCGCGACCGTTCGGACGCGGCATGACCCTCACGCTCACGATCCTCAACGCAGGCTCGGGGCTCGACAATGGGCTGCCCGCAGAATTGGTGCTCAACCGGTCCGGCGCCCTGATCGGACGCTCCCCCAATTGCGACTGGTGCCTGCCCGACCCGCGCAATCATATCTCGTCGCGTCATTGCGAGATCCGATTCGAGGGCGATTCCTATCTGCTGAACGACATCAGCATGAATGGCACCTTCCTCAACGATCAGCCCGATCGTATGGCGCGGCCGCACCGGCTGGCGGACGGCGATGTGGTGACGATCGGCCAGTATCGGATTCGCGCTGGCCTGCGCCAGGATGGCGGCGTCGCGCAGGCCGCGCCACAAAATGGCGGCGCAGGCTCGCACTGGGACGGCTGGGGCCGCGCGCCCGCGGCGCCCCCATCCGCCCCCGCTTCCGGTTCCGGTTCCGCCGGCTGGGGTGCCCCGCCGGTCGCGCCGGCCAAGCGCGACAATGACAGCTGGGCGCCGGTCGGCGCGGGATCGCGCAGTGCCTCCGAATGGACGCCCGCTCCCGCCCCGGCGCCTGCCGCGGCGGCGTCGACCTGGGACACTCCGATGCCGCAGCAGCAATCGGCGTCGGGCTGGTCGAGCGCGGCTCCCGATCGCCCGCCCGCACCAGCGCCCAATGACATCTGGGGCCGCCTGGCAGAGGGCAATGTCGTCGACTGGTCGCGCGGCGGCTTTGGCCAGCCGATCGACGTCAACCCCGATCCGCTGGGGCTGCGCCAGCGCCCGACCGAGGAAAGCCTGGGCGTCGCCGCGCGCAGCTTCGCCGCGCCGTCCGCCCCGGCCCCGACCCCGATCGGTGCGACCGCCGCCGACAGCCATTTCGCAATGCCGCCGGTCGCGGGCCCCGACCCCGCCGCAGCGTCGGTCTGGCCATCGGAGACGCCCGCCCCTGCCGCCGCCCCAGCGGAATTTTTCCAGGCCGCGCCGCCCGTTCCGCAGGCCCCGCCACCGCCCCCTGCGGCGCCGCTGGTTCCGGACACCGCGCTGGTGGAAGCATTTCTGCGCGCGGCGGGCGTCGATCAGCGCGTCGCACAGCGCGATCCCGCCTTGGTCGAGCGTGCCGGACGGCTGTTCCACCGGCTGGTCGCCGGGCTGGTGCTGATGGTGGAAGCCCGGGCGCGGGCCAAGTCGCAGATGGGCGCCGAGTCGACCGCCTTCGAGATCGGCGGCAACAACCCGATCAAGTTCGCCCGCGCACCCGAAGACGCGATCGCAGCGTTGCTCGAGCCGCCCGCACCCGGCTTCATGGAGGCGGGCCAGGCGATCGAAAGCGCCTATTTCGACCTTCAGTCGCACCAGATCGCCACGCTGCGCGCGATGCAGGGGGCGCTGCGTGCAACGCTCGACCGCTTCTCGCCGACCGCGATTCGCCAGCGCGCGGAAAGTCGCGGCCTGCTCGCCCGCATCCTGCCCGCCGCGCGCGACGCCGCGCTGTGGCAGGCCTATGAAAAGGAGTTCGGCGGCGTCGCCGCCGGATCGGACGAGGCGTTCATGGACGTCTTCGCCAAGGAATTCCGCCGCGCCTATGACGAGCAGTCGCGCGCCGAAAAGCGCGGCGGCCGCTGACCCTATTCGCGGACCTCGTCGACGGTCTTGAACCACACCATCTGCGCCTGCCACCCCTTGGCCGCGGCTTCGGAAACGAACTTGTTGGTCCATTCGGGACCCCGCGCCCCGATTGCGGGCGCAATGAGCTTCGGATCGAACGGGCCCTTGCCGGTCAGCAGCAGCACGCCCGACCAACCGGGATGGTTGACGTCGAGCTGCATCTGATAGCTGTCGTCGCCGCGATCGGTCACGATGCGGCTCTGCTTGGCGATCGCCTTCAACTGGTCGCGCCCCAGCACGCCGGTACCGGGTCCGGCGAACTCGGGATCGATCACGCCTGATGGCTCGATCCCGATCAGCGCGAAGTCGATCTTGGGATTCTCGATGGCGAGCTGCAGCACGACATTTGCCGCCTTCTCGCCGGGATAGCCGGTCTGGGACGGATCATCGGGCTGGGTCCGCATCTCGAACACGCGCTGCGGCACCGACAATTGCCGTGAATCGGGCGCGCGGATCTGGCGATAGGTGTCGAGCGCCGCGCAGCCCGCCTGAGTGATCTGCGCCACCTCGCTGAAGTCGATGCTGGCGCCGCGGATGTTGCGCTGCGCGAGGACCTCCGAAATCTCGTTCTGCGCCGAGGATGGATTGCCTGCGACCCCGGTGAGCTTCACCGCCGGGCCCGCCTTGCTCTCGGTCACATCGACGATGCGCAGCCAGGTGCAACCCACCGAGGGGAGCGCGGCGTCGATCGCGCTGCGTGCCAGATCGGTCGGATCCTGCCCGGCCACCGGGGCCTTGCCCGGCTTGGTCTGCTCGACCGGGGTGCGCATCAGATAGAAGATGCCGGCTGTGACCACCGCCACTATGGCGGCGATCGCCAGGCCCCAGAACAGCCGTCGCCGCCCGGGTCGCGCGACGGGGAGATTCTCGGTCGCCTCCAGCCGCGCAAGCTCGGCCAGCACCTCGTCCATCGACCGCAGCCGCTCGGCAGGATCGGGCCGCAGCATCTTCGCCAGCAACGAGCGAAGCGGTTCCTCGACCGCCGACAGGTCGGGGCCGGCGCGGCGCTTGTCGACCGCGTCGACCAGCGACCCGCCCAGTTTCACATCACCGCCCTGCGCCAGCGCCAGCACGATCAGCGCCAGGCTGTAAACATCGGTCCATGGCCCGATCTCACGCCCGAAGTCGCCAAGCTGCTCGGGCGCGACATAGTTGAGCTTGCCGGCGAAGCCGTCGCCGACGATCGTCGCGGTGCCCGGATCCATCTCCTTCGCGATGCCGAAGTCGATGATCTTGGCGCGCAGCAGGTCGCCATCCTCCAGGATGACATTGTCGGGGGCGATGTCGCGGTGGATCGCGCCCAGCTTGTGCGCGGCATCCAGGCCAGAGGCGAGCCGGCGAAGGAACGCCGCCAACTCGCCCTGGCTCGGATGCATCTTGCCGAGGACGGTGGACAGGTTCACCCCGTCGATGAACTCGGTGACGATATAGAGGACGCCAAGCTGGGGCTCCTGCGCCAGCACGCGGTAATGGACGAGCGCGTCGTGACGCAGCCGGGTGAGCGTGCGGGCTTCCTTGCGGAACATCGAGATGACATTCTCGTCCGCGGCCAGCGCGGGCAGCATCACCTTGATCGCGACGCGTTCGTCGGCGTTGACGTTCACGCCCTCGAACACCTCGCCCATGCCGCCGCGGGCGATGAAGCGCTTCACCTCGAAAATATGATTGAGCACGTCGCCGACCTGGATGCCCTTGGCGTCGCTGCGCATCACCGGCCCGGGAAGGCCGGTCGCGGCGGGCTGGAACTCGGTCGCTGCGTCGCCGCCCGCCATGAAGATGGTTCTGGGTTCGTCGGGCTTGTCGTCGCCGTTCATTGCATCGCCGCTCCCGAACCGCTCAGCGTCAATGCCGTCGCCGCGCTGACCCCGACCAGGATCGCGGTGACATTGTCGGGCGCGCCGCGCTCCAGGGTGGTCGCGATCATCCGGTCGAGCGTCTCCTGGCTGGCACGGTCACTCAGCATCACCGCAAGATCATCGTCCGAAAGCCGCGCGGTCAAGCCGTCACTGCACAGCAGGAAGACGTCGCCCGGCTCGGCATCGTCGGCGATCACGTCGATTTCCAGCCCGGACTGCACCCCGACCGCGCGGGCGAGCACATGCCCCATCGGATGGCCGGCCGCTTCCTCGGGTGTGATCAGCCCATTGTCGACCATCGCCTGGACCTGGCTATGGTCGCGGGTCAGCTGGTGCAGCGTTCCGTCGCGCAGCACATAGCCGCGGCTGTCGCCGACCCAGAACAGCGCGAACCGGCCGTGGTTCAGATAGAGGACGACCACGGTCGACCCCATCCGCACGCCGCGCGACTGCGCCTCGGCAAAGATGGCGGCGTTGGCCTGGTGCACCGCATCGGCGATCGCGGTGCAGGCTTCGTCAAAGTCGTCGGGCACGACCAGCCGCTCGAGCGCCTCGATGATCCGCGCCGATGCCCATTCGCCATTTTCATGCCCGCCCATCCCGTCGGCCACCGCCCACAGGCAGCGCTCGGGGCGCAGGCACAGGCTGTCCTCATTATTCGTGCGCTTGCAGCCGACATGGGTGCCGCCGACGCTGTCGAGGCGAAGCGGTGCGATCATGCCTGTTCCTCCGATGCCAGCATCGCGCGGAACAGGTGCCGCGGACGCTCGCCCTGAAGTGTCGAGGGAGGAAAATCGATCCCGCCTTCGGTCCACCACCGGGCGCCGATTGGCGCAGCCTCGCCCCGGTCGGGCGCAATCGCCCCCGCCGCCCCGGTCAGTCGGTCGGCATCCCAGCCTTCATCGAATGCCTGGTACAGCAAGGCCTCGCATGCCGAGGCCGCTGCCTCGGCCGCCTCTTCCTCGATACCGGCGAGCGCCAGCCACAGCGGGAATCGTCGCCCCGCCCGATCGATCGACGGCGCCAGCGCCCCCGCGACCCAGGCGTCGCCATCGGGAAGCGCGAATCTCCAGGGCGGCGCATGATCGTACAGCGCATCGAACCGCTCCCCCAGTCGGTTGCGCGCATCGGCGATGCTGGCCGACAGCCACGCATCGAGCGCATCGCGTTCGGACATCGCCATGCCGCGCATGACGAAGTCGCCATGGCTCGGCAGCTTGCCGAACAGGCGGACCGCGCTCACAGCGCCGATGGGCACCGGAACGACCAGAGATCGCCGCGGCTGAACGGATTGCGCTGCGACGGCAGCCGCACCGCCAGCGTCACGCTGAGCGCGCCTTCGCCGAAGCGGGCGCGGATCGCCTGGGCGCCGGCATTTTCCTTGTCCGCCTTGCCCATCAGCCGGAACAGCGCCCAAGGACCCTCGGCCTCGAACCGGCGCAATTCCTTGCCGTCCGCCTGGAACAGAACGACCGATGCCTCGGGCAAGCCGCCCGACACCGACCAGAGCAGCGGACGAGGCGTGTTATTGGTCGCGTCGAACTTGTAACTCGATCCGCCGCTCGACACCTCGACCGAACTGACCCCGGGGCCGAAAGCAGCAACCGACACCTTGATCGGCAGGCCGCCGGCCAGCAGGTCGCGGATCTGCGCCGCCTTGGCCAGTTGCTCCGGCGTCGACGGGTCCAGCGTGGCGGCGACCGGATCGTCCGACTTCCAGCGCCACACCGGGCCGCTGGTGTCGATCAACGGCTTCAGCCGCTGCTGGACGAACGCATCGATCGTGCCGCCCATGCCGAACACCCGCAGCATATCAACCGCCGGCGCATCCGCGTCGGCCGCTCCGAAAAAAGGGAACCGCTCCTGGGCAACCTCCTGACAGGCAGGAAGCACGCTCTGGGCATAGGCTTCCGACACCGCGCCCTTGGCGGCGCTCAGCTGGGCTTCGGACCCGCCGCCGGTCGCGGCCTTCACGAAGCCCTGGAGCTGCGGCGGCGCCCCAGCCGCGGCTGCTTTCACCGAAGCCATGGCGGTCGCCATCTGTGCCTGGGTGGCGTCCGATCCGCCGCCCCCGCCGACCGAACGGGCTGCCATCACCGCCTGGCCCGCTTCCTTCAGCGCGGCGACGAACTCGTCGATCGGCGCGGTGCTTTTCCCGTCGCCGACATAGTCGTGGATCGGCTGGAAATAGCCCGAGATCTCGCTCCCGGCGTCCAGGCCCGCCGCGCGTCCGTCGGTGGCGTCGCGCGCATAGCGCCCGATCCGCGAGCGGTTGATCCGATCCTGAACCATGCGATTGCCGATCGCGCGCGCGCCGCCCTTGAAGCTGGTGTTCTTGCGCAGCTCCATCAGCACGCGCTTGAGCGGCGACGGGCTCTTGGTCACCGCGCCGAACGCCGCCGGATCGCGGAAATAATCGCCCGGCTTCATTGCCGCGATCACGCCCTCCCAGGCCGCGATATAATCCTTGGCATACAGCCCGGCGACGCCGGGGCGAATGTTGCTCATCTCCTCGCGGACGCCGCCGGTGTCGGCATCGCCGCCCATCACCCACAGGTCGCGCTTCAGATCCTCCTGAACCGTGGCGAGTCCCAGCGTGTAGCTTTTCTCGAACCCTTCGCGGGTGAAGAAATAGGGCACGCGGACCGACAGCACCTTGTCGCGATTGGCGAAGGCCAGCGCATCCCCCTGCGACAGGACATTCGCCGCCTCCCAGTCGGGGCCGGCGGTCGCCGCCTTCTGCTTCATCACCGCATAGGCGCGGTCGGCCAGCGACAGCGTGCCGATCGCGCCGCGGGCCGAGGCCACCAGCGCGCCGTCCAGCGGCGGCTTGCGATTGGCCCAGACGCTGGCGAGGTTGCGGTCCTCGAGCAGCGCCGCAAGATGCTGGGCCAGCCGTCCGCGTTCTGCCGCGCTGTCCGCGCCTGGGTAAACCTCGGTCGCCCAGTCGTTCGTCACCCAGCGCTGGACCAGCTTGGCATCCATCGGTCCCTGCTGCCCAAGCATCAGATAGACTTTCAGCGGGTCGTAGAGCGCCATCGCATCGCCACCATGGCCCCGCATATAATCCTCGAGCCGCAGCATCAGCCGCGGCAGCATGATCCGCCGCAATGCCTCGCGATAGCTTTCCTCCGCCTCCTGGCTGAGGCTGCTCTGATACAGGCCGAAGGTCCACATCAGCGGCGGTCCGCCCTGCTTGCGCGCGGTATAGCCGCGCGGCAGCGTGCGCAGCGTGTCGAGCGCGGGCAGTGCCGCGCGCAGGTCGCCGTCGCTGGCGCGGACCTGCTTCATGTCGATGCCGGCCTCGCGCAATTGCCCGCGCGCCACCTCGATCCGCGCGAGCAGGTCGGCCTGGAAGCTGCGGTTGTTGGCGAAGCTCACGCCCCACAGCGCGAACACCGCCAGCACCGCCAGCCCGATCGCCGCCAGCCCGCCGATCAGCCGCGTGCGCTGCCGCACCCGGGCGGCGCGATCCATCGAGACCAGTCCCGACTCGCCGAACATGACGTCGCCCAGCAGGCGATTGAGGAAATAGGCGCGACCCGACCCCGCCCGGCCGCCGGCACTTTCCACCGGCCGGTCATAGATATCGGCCATCCCGGCCAGAATGCGGTCTAGCGGTGCACCCTGCTGGACGCCGCTGGTGAAGTAGAAGCCGCGCAAGATGCCATTGGCCTCGTCGCCTGCGGTGAACGCGCCCTCGACGAACCGCACGAGGCGCGACCGCAGCGACTGGAACTGTGCCGGGAAACCCAGCAACAATGCACGGCGCAGCGGATCGACTTCCTCGAACAGCCGCTTGGCTTGGCGATCGGCCACCGCCTGCGCGCTGGCATCGAAGGCGCGGGCTGCCATTTCCGAGGTCGGCCGCCCCTCGCCATGGGTGAAGCTGTGCCCGAGCACCGCGCGACGCCCCTCGACGTCGAGATCCTCGAAATATTCGACGAAACCGGCCAGCAGATCGGCCTTGGTGAGCAGCAGATAGACCGGCGCGCTGATCTCCAGCGTCTTGCGCAGTTCGGTCAGCCGGCGACGCACCGCTGCGGCATTGGCATCGATCCGGGCGCAGTCGGAGGCGAGCAATTCGTCCACGCCGATCGCGATGATGACGCCGTTGACCGGCTGAAGCGGGCGATGCTTGCGCAGCAGCGACAGGAACGAGGCCCAGCCGCGCGAATCGACATGCTGATCCGAATCCTGCGTCGTGTAGCGACCGGCCGTATCGACCAGCACTGCTTCGTCGGCGAACCAGAAGTCCAGGTTGCGGGTACCGCCGACGCCGCGCACCGCGCTGTCGCCGAACGGGAAACGAAGTCCCGAATTGAGCAACGCGGTGGTCTTCCCTGCACCGGGCGGGCCGATGATGACGTACCAGGGTCGCGTATAGAGATAGTTGCGGCGCTTGCCCGACGCCGATTTCAGCTGCGCGACCGCGCTGCGCATCCGTTCGCCCAGCGCGCGGCTTTCCTCGTCGCCCGGATCCGGCGCGATCTCCGCCGCCAGCGCGTCCGCCGCCTTCTTCGCCTTGCGATAGCGCAGATAGGCGAACAGCCCCCAGATCGCCGCGACCACCAGCACGCAGGTGATTCGGATCCACAGCGGCCGCAGGAACGCGACGAACAGCGGCAGCCCCAGCGCCAGCAGCAGGGCCACCAGCAGCGCGCAGGTGATGGTGACGAACCACCAGTTTTTCAGCACACGCATCCCGGACCCCTGTCAGTAACGCCGTGGCACGATGATCTCGACGCGCCGGTTCTTCGACTTGCCGTCCGCCGTGCCGTTCGATGCGATCGGCACCGTCTCGCCCATGCCCTTGATCGTCACCCGGCCCGCATCGCTCAGCGTCGCGCGGATGATGTCGCCGACGGTCTTCGCCCGCGCCTCGGACAGCGCCATATTGTCGGGGAAGCTCAGCGACGCGACGCGGTCGCTATCGGCATGGCCCTCGATCAGCACGCCGCCTTTCTCGCGCTCGATCGCCTCGCCGATCCGCCGGAACAGCGCTTCGCGGCCGGGCTCCAGTTGATCCGATCCGGAGCGGAACAGCTGCCCGACGGTGGTGCGCACGCGCACGGTCTGGGCATCCTCCTCCACCGTCACCAGCCCTTCGCGAATCTCGGGCTCGAGGAATTTCTTGAGCGCCGATGCCTGCGCGCTGTCGCCGGTCGCCATCGCCGCACCCGGCCGCGACAGCGTCAGCCGGTCCTCGGGCGCGACGCCCGACAATGCGGTCGACGGCGCCTCCGCCCCCGACATCAGCACCAGCCGCAGCACGATATAGACCAGCAGCAGCAGGACCGCGGCCGCCGCCGCGCCCAGCGCCAGCAGGTTCCACATGCCCATCCGCCGCAAGGGGGCCGCCTCGCCGCGCCAATGCGGCGACAATTCGGTGCCGGAGAGGCCGCGGACATGGTCCAGCCCGCCCTGCAGCTGCGACATGATCTCGTGCAGCCGCCGCCGGCCGTCGGGCATCACCCGGAACCGCCCCTCGAACCCCGCCGCCAGGCAGGCGTGATACAGCTCGATGATGTCGCGATTGTCGGCCGGCGCGCGCAGCATGTCCTCGGTCAGCTGCCAGAACCGGTCGCCGCCGATATTCTCCTGAAAGAACTGGACGACCATCGATCGCCGCGCCCATTCGGCGCCGTCGGTCCCGACATTGGGCAGGTTCTGCGCGATGTCGTCGATCGTCGCGCACACGGCATATTTGGCGCGTTGCCGCACTTCCTCGCGGTAATGCGGCGCGATCGCCCGGTCGAAGGCAGCGATCAGCTGGGTCGCCTCGCGGTGGAATTGCGGCAACGGCGCGCGCACCCGCCCGGCGCGCATGCCGGCGGCCAGCGCCAGCACCGGCGCCGCCTCGGTCAGCATGATGTTGCGCACCTGCCGCTCGGTGGCGGGGCGCGGCACATCGTCCTCGGCGAGCCGCGAGGGATCGAAGCGCACACCCTGCTGCGCCGGGCCGACCCGCGACAGCGGCGGCGGCGCGTCATAGCCCTGGTTGCCGCCGGTCGCCGGCTGCGGCGATCCGCCGGGGATGCCGAAATCGGACGCGGGCGTCGGCGTGCCCCAACCGGCGCCACCCTGCGACTGGCCACCGCCGCCGCGGTCGCGCAGCCCCTGCAACGGCGAGGGGCGGAACACGGTGCGGTTCGCGCCGTCGTCGCCCTCGTTGCTCATCGCCCTGCCCTCTTCACGCACCAGAGTTCGAGCTGGAGCTGCGGCCAGTCGCCGGCGACATGCAGGCCCAGCGCCGGCGCGGAGGCGAAGTCGCGCCAGTCGGCGACGCCGCGATCCAGCTCGAAATAGACATAGCCCGGCAGCACGCGGATCTGCGGCGGCGGGGTCGGCGTGTGGCGGAGCGGTACGCCCTGCAGCGCGCTGTCGACGATCTGGCGCATCTTCTGGATCGCGCCGATCTTGGCGACCGACGGAAACAGGCCGCGGATCTCGTCGAGCGGCGCGGCGGCCGCGACCGCCAGATAGAAATAGCCATGCTGGTACAGGCCATGGTCGGTGATCTTCGACACATAGGCCCCGGGCCCGGCATTCTCGAGCGGCAGCTGCACTGCCGACCGGTCGAACACCGCGGCCAGCATCGACTGGAGCAGGTCGATCACCGGATCGAAACAGGTCTGCGGATTTTCGTGATCGTACAGCGGCAGCGGCGGCGGCTTGCGTTCGGGCCGGATCATCGTCGCAATCTCGCCCGCCATCCCGATCAGCGTCTCGTACAGCCGTTCGGGATGGACCATCGGCAGCCGGTCGCTGTGCTGCAGCACCGGCACCCAGCGGTTGAGCGACTGGAGCAGCAGGAAGCTGGCAAAGGTCTCCGCACCACCATCGGTCGCCTCGACCGCGCGCAGCGCCAGTTCCTCGGCGCGCTGCTCGGCGCGGCCCAGGATATCGCTTACCGCCCCGCGCAGCCGCGCCGCCGCATTCTTGTCCAGCGTCGGCGGGATATAGCGGTCGTCGAACATCAGCCGGCGATTATGCACCTCGCGCACCCGCGCGACGCCCAGAGTCACCCGGCCGTAAATCTGGTCGCGGGTGATGCCGAAGCGCAGGTTCGGCCGGCCATAGTCGATCGGCTCGGTCGTTCGGTCGTCGGAAAAGGCGTCGGCGGTCTCGCGCTCGTCGACCAGGAAACGGGCATCGGCCGCATTGCTCTCGACATCGCGAAATTCGGTCGCGCCGCTCTGCCGCGCGGGGACGGTGAGATAGAGGATCGAATCGCGCGCCTCGGCCGGCACGTCGAGCGGTTCGGGCGGCGGCATGTCGTCGGGGATCGAAAAGGGCGTGCCGTCGGGCAGTACGCCCGCCGCGCGCGTCACGCCGAACTTGCCGAGGCTTGCCAGATCCTCGTCGATGACGAGTTCGGTGAACCCCCAGGGCCAGGGACAGACGCTGTCAACCCGCGCCCGCACCAGAGCATCGATGAACCGGTCCTGCGCCTGGAAATGTTGGGGGCGCAGAAACATCCCTTCGCGCCAGGCCACTCGGTTGTTCCCGGCCATCAGCTTCCTACTCCTGAGACGCTAACCTGTTTAAGCACAGCTTCCGAATTCGATAAAGCAAGGTTACTGCGGGTCGGACGGCCGCGCAGCGGCTTTTTGTGCAAGTCTGAAGGCCACCGCGCATGAACGATCGTGACGAGACTTCGTTCGACCCGCGCACCTGGGTACCGGCACCCCCGGCCGTCCCGCAGCCGCCGCGCGCCGATCGCACCGTGGCGCCCGAGCGCACGCGGCCGCCCGCGTCGCCCGCCGCACCCGCCCGGCACGGTCCTGCCCGACGCAACCCGTTGCTGCTCGCGCTCGGCGCGGGCGCCTTGCTCTATCTGGCGGGTGCTGGCGTCGCCTATGTCGATCGCGACGCCACGCCTGCGCCGGTCGCCGCACTGCCGGAGGTCCAGCCGGCCGGCGATGCCAAGGGCTATACGAGCCGGCGCACTCTGGTTCTGGCCAGCGCTGACGAGCTTGAGGAGGCGCTGACCTCCGCGGGCATCGCCGCTGCCGAAGCCGGGGACGCCGCCGGTCAGGTACGCGCCGCACTGGGCAAGGGCGCGGGGGAGGTCCGGCTGACCTTCGACCTGCGCACCAGTGGCGATCAGGCGACACTGACCGCGCTCGAGGCGACCCGCGCCGACGGGGCGGGGCTGGTGCTTCAGCGCACAGAGGATGGCAGCTTCGACAGCCGCAAGCTCTCCGCCGAACTGAAGTCCCGCGTGACGGTCGTCCGCGGCGAGATCGACAGCAAGAGCTTCTACAGCTCGGCGGTCTCGGCCGGCGTGATCGACAGCCTGATCAGCGATTTCGCCAATGCCTTCAGCTTCGATTTCGACATGCAGCGCGAGGTCGCGCCGGGCGATATTTTCGAGGTCGCGTTCGAGCGCAGCTACAACCCGGCGGGCGAGCCGGTGGGTGTGCCGCGGCTGGTCTATGTCTCGCTGCAGACCGCGACCAAGTCGCGCGCGCTCTATCGCTTCGTGCCCCCCGGCGAGCGCGAGGCCGGTTGGTTCGACGGCAATGGCTACAGCACCGTACGTGCGCTGATGCGCACCCCGGTCGATTCGGCGCGCATCACCTCGCAATTCGGCATGCGGACGCACCCGATCCTCGGCTATCAAAAGATGCACCGCGGCACCGACTTCGCCGCGCCGACGGGCACGCCCATCTATGCCTCGGGCAGCGCGACGGTCGAGTTTGCCGGAATGAAGGGCGCCAACGGCAATTTCGTCCGGCTGCGCCACGACAATGGCTGGGAGACGCTGTACCTGCACATGAACCGCATCCTTCCCGGCGTGGAGGCCGGCGCGCATGTGTCGCAGGGACAGCAGATCGGCGAGATCGGCACGACCGGCCGCTCCACCGGTCCGCATCTCCATTATGAGGTCCATATCGATGGCCAGCCCGTCGATCCGCTCAGCATCGAGACAGGAACCGGCAAGTCGCTGACTGGATCCGCGCTGACCGCATTCCGCAAGGAACGCGACCGGATCGATGCGAAGCGGGCAGCCGGCGGAGTCTAGGCACGGGCGGACTCCGCCGTTCCCCGCGCGGCGATCAGCAGCGGCACCAGCACCACCAGCAACGCCATCGTCATGCCGATGCTGGCGTTCAGCCCCTCGCCCGATCCGCCCCAGCGCGCCGCGCCCGACAGGTCGAGGTCGAAGATCGATCCGAACGGCCCCACGCCCGGATTGGGATCCAGGCCGAAGACCAGCTGTTCGGTAGCGTTCCACGCGAAATGGGCCGCGATCGGCGCGACGATCCCGCCGGTTCTCGCCGCCAGCAGGCCGAACAGGATTCCACCCAGCAGCAGGTTGATCAGCGACACCGCCGACAGCGCCCCGCCCAGCAGGTGCAGCGCCGCGAACAGCACCGAGACGATACCGATCGCCGCCGGTGCGCCCCAGGCGCGGGCGATCACCGGCTGCAACCAGCCGC
The DNA here is from genome assembly GCF_055521555.1 of Sphingomonas sp. BL-S-25. Taxonomy (NCBI): domain Bacteria; kingdom Pseudomonadati; phylum Pseudomonadota; class Alphaproteobacteria; order Sphingomonadales; family Sphingomonadaceae; genus Sphingomonas; species Sphingomonas sp. BL-S-25. The sequence goes on along the minus strand of NZ_CM145486.1, from coordinate 2,403,543 downwards.
GAAAATACAGCTCCTCGCCCGTGACCTGCATCAGGACGACTAGTGCGCCGCCCAGGATCGGCAGCGTCGATGCCTGGCCGGCTCCGCTGTGGACCAGGCCGGCGATCGCGGAATAGCTGATCGCGATTCCGATGCCCGCCAGCCCGCTCGCCGCGCCGATCGCCAAGGCTCGCCCCGGCGCGCGACCCGGCGTCGCCGTGGCGATCCCGGACATCCGGCCCGCCAGCAGCGCGAGCAAACCCATGATCCCGAAGATCGCGACGACGAACAGTGCCTCGGCCGCCGCCTCGCTGGCCCCCTGTCCCAGGACCGGCAGCATATGGCGCTCGACCAGTCCCGGCCCCAGGCCGAGCAGGGCCGCCATCACGCCGCCGCCCAGGACGAGCGAGGCGCCGGCCGCGACGCCGGGATGGGTGCTGGGCATCGCGCCGGTTCCGACGACGGCTCAGCGTGCGGCCACGATCTGCGGACGCGCGGACGGCGTCAGCATCGGCTTGGTGCTGTCGCCGACGATGAAATAGGGCGCCCAGTAGAAGGGGTGCGAATATTTCGGCTCGCGCATCAGCGTGCGCTGCGCGGTCTGCAGCGACTGGCCGATCGTCTGCGTCCGCGCCGCGGCGTAGAACTCCCGCATCAGGTCGATCGATTCCTGCTCGGCCGATACGGGCCAATAGGTCGCCATCACCGATCGCGCATTCGCCGCCAGGAAGGCGCGAACCAGCCCTTCCAGCGTCGAGCCCGCTTCCTCCTGACCCGAAGCCCGCGCCAGCGCCTGGTCGCGAACGCCCGCGATCGTGTCGCAGGCCGACAGTACGACCAGATTGGCGTCGAGCCGAAGCTGCGCGATTTCGGAGAAGCTCAGCAAGCCGTCGGACTGGGCATCGCCGAAAGAGGTGACCAGTGCCGGCGGCGACTTGGCGCAACCCCACTGCCCCTCCTGCAGGCCGTGCGTTGCGAAGTGGAGGATCTGATACTGGGTCAGGTCGCCCCGCTGCTCGATCGCCGTGTCGGTGAAGTCGGCCGCGGTGATCAGCGGCGCCTGCGGATCGCCCAGCGCCTGCGCGGCGACCGTCAGCTCGCGCCGGTCGATCGGGGTGAAGGCGCGCGAGATCACCGCCAGCCGGCTATAGGGGACGGTGCAGCCGAAGCCGACATCGACCACCCGGTCGGTATTCGCCGCCGCGGGCGGGATATGCGCGCCGAAGCCGATGAACTCGCGCGGCGCATGCGACGGTGCCAGGTCGCGCGCGACCAGGAACGACCGCGGCGACAATGCCGTCGAGATGGTGCTGCGCGCTGCCAGGAACGCGGTCTGCGAGAAATCGAACGGATCCTCGCGCACGACCTTCGGATCGAATTCGGTCACCAATGCGCCGATCGGAATCGTCGTCAGCGGACCGGCCGGATCGACGATCAGCGACTTGCTCTGCATCATCGTGTCGCGCGCAGGTCCGGTGATGATGCGGAACAGCACGTGCGACCGTGCGACGTCATAGGGGACCAGCTGCCCGTCCTGCAGGCGCCCGTCGATCGATCCGCGCACCGCGGTCGAGACCTGATTGACCTGGTCGAGCTCGGCCGCGCTCTTGGCGACCGTGTAGATGAACGCCTGGCTCTGCGTGACGTAGATGCCGTACAGCCGATTGCTCAGCTGGAAGAGCTTGAGATAGCCCTCGCCCGGCTTCAGCGCCGCGCGGATATCGGCGATCGTCGCCGGGCTGTCGTCGACCGCGCGGTAGCGCGGATTGCGCGACAGCGCGGCGTTGATCGCCAGCAGCCGCGCCTCGGCACGGACCCTCTGCTGTTCCAGCGTGCGTTCGGACTCGCCGGGCGTTTCCTCATTGTCGGCCAGTGCATAGCGAAGCCGCGTCAGGTCGCGTTCGATCCCCGCCTTGTCCTGGATGAGCTGGGCAAGCGCGGGGTCGGCTGCGACCACCGTCTGCAACTGGTTCAGCTGCCGCGCCACGCCCGGCTGTCCGCCCGACTGGAGCGCGCGGAAGAACAGTTCATAGGTGTCGGCGCGCGGCGTGCGCGCCGCTTCGCCGACCAGCAGGTCGAGATAATTCTCAAGGCCGGTCGGCGTGATCGTACCGCTGGAATTGGCGGCGATCAGTGCATCGACCACACCCGCATAGTCGCGGCGGATCTGCTCCGCCGGCGCACCGCTGCGCGCCAGCACGCCGGCACGCTCCAGCCGCGCCTCGGCGATCGCCGGCTCGCTTGCGGTGCCCAGATTACCGACGGCGCTGCGCTGAAGATAGCGGATGCCCAGGTCGAACGCGGCAAGCGCGGTCGGCCAGTCCTTGCGCCGCTCGGCGATGCGGCCGCGCTGGCGCTCGATCCGCGCGCCCAGCCACAGCGACTGGGTCGGATCGATCCGCTCGCCCAGCAGCGCGCGATAGGCGCGGGTCGCGGCATCGAGCGCGGTGGTCGACCGCGCTTCGTCGCCCAGCGCGAGATAGGCGACGCTGCGCGCCCAATTGGCCTGTGCATCGAGCACGAGCTGCGACAGCTGGCGCGTATCGGGCACCGCGACCGCTTGGGCGACGCGGTCCGTCCCGCCCTGATTCAGCCGGCGCACGGTGGACACGTCCATCAGCGGCTCGGTCGCGCTGACATCGGCCGACACCAGGCGATTGAGCGCGGTGAGCGCGCCGCGGAAATCGCGGCGGTTGAGCAGGTCGAGCGCGATATAGGAATCGCGCTTGCGCTGCAGGAAGCTGGCCCGTTCGGGGCTCGACGCCGCGATCAGCGGTTCGGCCTGGGCAAAGCGCGCCTGCGAACTGTCCTCGAACCCGACATTGGAATCGGCCAGCCCCGCCTCGAGCAGCAATTCGGCGCGGGTCGAGGGATCGGCATCGGCCGACAGCCGGCTGATCGCGTCGTTCAGGATGCGCGACGCCTCGGCATGGCGGCCATTATGGTTGAGCGCGATGCCCTGGCGCAGCGCGCTGTTCTGATCGACCGAACCGGCAGTCTCCGCCGGCAGCGACGCCGGACCGGCGGGCAGCGCGGCAATGTCGATCGTCGGCTTGGGCTCGCGCTGCGGATCGCCGGTCGCCGAGGCGCGCCCGGTAAAGATCGCGACGCTTTCCTCCAGCGGGCCGATCAGCGAGGGATCGGCGCTCGCGATCACGCGGGTATCGCCCATCGGTACGTCGAGCCGGACCGTCTCCAGGCCCAGCGCCTTGTCGGTGCAGCGGCGCGCCTGGCCGGGGCGTCCGCGCACCGTCACCGCTGCAGGCTGACCACAGTCATACAGCGCGTCGATCCGGGAAAGCGTCTCGGGCTTTTCGGCGACGACGCGGACCGATCCCAGCGCGCGGCTGGCCGCCGCGTTGCGACAGGTGATGACATAGGCGCTGTCGAACATGTCGGTCGCGCCTGCATCCTTCCAGTTGCGGCTGGCGCTGCATGGCTCGCTTGCGGCGTTGCGGCCCAGGCTGACCGTGTCGATCAGCGTGCGCGGCCGGGTTTCGTTGGAACAGCCGGACAGGGCGGCCAGCATGGCCAGGCCCGTGCAGGAGAACAGTCCGGCAAAGAAAGTCCGTTCGCGCACTAGCGGTTCTCCTGGGCAGGGCGACAGCTCTGATCTTCGCTGGGAATACAGTCGGCCGGGCGATCGGCAGCGGTCGCCTCGCTGGCGAACAATGCCTCGTTGTTGCTGCCGATCACCGGATCGAAGGGGATTGTGAAATCGGGCTCGCCGCGCACCACGATCAGGCGGCCGGGATCGAACACGTTCAGCGTCGGCTGGGCGATGGTCGTGGTCAGGCACCCCGCCGCCGATCCGATGACACAGCCGTTGATCCGGGCATTGGCAAAATCGATGCCGTCCGCGGACACCACGCCCGAACCCAGGATCGCCGTCGACGTGCCGCCGATGCCGTTGATCGTCCCGAACAGCGCAAAGGCACTGGGTGCGCCGGTCCCAGGTCCGACCAGCGTCAGCGCGGGCCCGGCGGGATTGCCGCCCAGCACCACGCCGGTGTTCAGCCCGCGCGGACCGGTATTCTGGAACAGGGCGAATTCGCTGAACCGCACGGTCAGGCGCCCGGCGCTCAGCACCGTGTCGCGTCCCGGCACGAACGGCGACCCGCCGACCAGCGCGCTGTACAGCGCAGAGTTGGAGTCGGCGATCAGCGCCGCAGCCTCGGCCGCGGTCAGCCCGTCGCCCGCGAACAGCGTGTCGGTCAGCCCGCTATTGCCCAACCCGATCCGCGCGCCGCGCAGCTCGACATCGGCATCGCCGAACAACAGCCGCCCGCCGCCCTCTGCGGTCGCGACGATGCGGATCGTCTGCGCCAGATCGGTGTCCGAACCCTGGCTCCCGCCGATGCGGAAGGTGCGGCCCGCGCCGCTGCCCGACACCGTGCCGATCACCGACACGTCCCCGGTCGTCAGGATGTCGACCCGGTTTCGCCCGGTATTGGCGCCTAGGTTCAGCGTATCGATCGTCACCGTGCCGGTCCCGCCGTCGAACACCGCGGTATCGGCATTGATCCGCCCCATTTCCGCATCCGACAGGCTCAGCGTCTGGCCCGCGCCGCTGCCGGTGCCGCCCAGCTGGATCCCTGCCTGCGGCGTGCGAGCCGAGATGGTCACCGTCGGCGCGCGCAGTTCGCCGGTCAGGTCGATCTGTGCGGTGCGCACCGTCACGGCGGTGCTGCCCGCAATCGTCCCGAGCGTCGCCAGGGCGCCGCTGTCGAGCGTGATCGTGCTGCCACCGGCCTTGCGCACCGTCATCGCCCCGCTGCTGGTCAGCGCCAGCGCGCCGCCTGCGGTCAGGTCGGTCGCATCGATGATCCCGGCGGTTCCGGTGAGCGTTCCGGCAGTCACCGTGCCCAGCGTGGCGGTGCCCATCGTGTCGAACGTCAGCGCATTGGCGACCGCCAGCCGGTCGGCAGCGATCGTGCCGCCCTTCAGCGTCGCGCCCGCCGCGCTCAGGCTGTCGATGTCGATTGCGCCGTCGACGTCGATCGACGCGGCGCCCCCGACCGTGCCGTCGATGATCCGCGCCGATCCGCCGGTCACCGTCAGGCTGTTGCTGACTGCGAGCGTGTCGGCCGAGATCGGGTCACCCCTCAGCGTCGCACTCGCCGCGCTCAGCCTGTCGATGTCGATCGCGCCGTCCACGTCGATCGACGCCAGCCCCGTGACATTGCCGTCGATGATCCGTGCCGAGCCGCCAGTGACCGTCACGCTGTTGACCGTTGCCGTGCCCAGCCGCGTCTCGGCGCCGGCATCGAGCACCGCCGCTGCCGCATCCAGCCGGTCGATCGCCATGCCCGCACCGGTGCGAAGCTGAACGTCGCCGCCGGCGCTCAGCCGGGCGAGCGTCAACCCGTTGGTCACGGTCAGCCCGGCCGGACCGGTCACGATGATCGTCCCCCCCGCCACGCTGCCCGCGGTGCCGTTCAGCGACTGCGCGTTGGTCGTCCCGAACCGCGCTGGACCGTCGACATCGACCGCAAGCGCGCCGGCGGTCAGCTCGTCGATCGTCAGGTCGCCCCCCGCCACCAGCGAGGTCGCGCCGCTGCTCAACCGGTCGATCACCAGATTACCCGCCGCACTCAGCGTCGCCGCGCCCGTAACCTGGGCGTCGCCGACCTGCACGCTGCCGCCGACCACCGTCAGGCTGCTCCCGGTCACGGTACCGATGCTCGCCAGATCATCGGCCTGGACCCGAATCTCGCCCGTCGCCGTACCGTTGTCGATCGTGACCGACCCGTTCGACGATCCGAAACGCGCGGCTCCGGCCGAGGCGGTGAAGCGCTGGACGGCCACCGGTCCGCCCATCGCCACGTCCAGACCGCTGCCCGAGAGTTCGCCGATCGTCGCGCCGCCGGCTCCGCGCAGGGTAATTCCGCCGTTCGCGCTGGTCAGCCCCTCGGCCGTCAGTCCGCCATTGACGGTCAACGTGATCGCGCTGGTGGTCGTCACGTCGCCCAGCGTCAGGCTGCCGTTCAGTGGCCCGCCGCCCGCGATGCTGAGACTGCTCGCCGCGACATCGCCCAGCCGGAAATTGCCGTTCGCGCTGCCGTCGATCACGACCAGCGACTGGCGTGCCGGTCCGCCGCGCAACAGGCTGTCGCTGCCCAGATCCGCCGCACCGCGCAGGATCAGCGATTCGCCGCCGACCCCGTCGCTGTTCGAGGTCAGGACCAGCCCCGGCGCGCTGCCGATCGTGCCGCCCGTCGCGGTGATGTCGACCGCGCCAGTTGCGGACTGGGTGCCGCCCAGCACGACGCCGTTGCCCGACACCGTATAGGTCCCGGTGACCGCCACCGGCCCGGAAATTCGCGCCGATCCCGTCGCGGTGACATTGGCATTGCCGTTGGTGGTCGACAGCCCCGCGACGATCGCATTGCCGCCGGTCGCGCGGACGCTGACCGTCGTCGCACTCGCCAGGGCGCTCGTGTCGACGCTCCCGCCTTCGACCAGGATGCGGTTCGCGGTCACCACACCCAGCCGCGCCACGCCGCCGGCATCGACGGTCGCGGTTCCGCCTGCGGTGATCGCCGTGCGATTGGTGCCGCCGCCGGTCACGTCGCGCGATGCGGTCACCGTCAGGTTGGTGTCGCTGCCCAGGGTCGTCGCAATCACGTCGCGCGCGGAGGCAAGCGTTGCCGAGCTCACCGCATCAAGCCGGTTGGTGATGACGAGATCGCTGTTCGATCCCGTATTGCGCAGTGTCGCCGTGCCGGCCGCATCGACCGTGCCGAAGCGCAGCCCGCCCGATGACAGGGCGTTGAGCGGACCGCCGGAGGTGAGCGTACCGATATCGACCAGCCCGCCGTCCGATCCGATCGTCATCGCGCCGCTGGTGGTTGCCGACGTGCCGCGCAGGCGCCGCGTGCCGCTACCCCCACCGGTCGTATTGAGATTGGCGGTCGCCGCCTGGATGGTGGTGAAGTCGACCTGGCGACCCGACAGCGATGCCAGCGTCGCCGCGCTGATCGCCCCGGTGCTCAGCACCGGCGCCTGGAGCGCGACCGATCCCGCGGTCGAGGTCAGCGCGCCCGCATCGATCGAATCATTCGATCGCAGCAGCAGGTTGCCCGTCGTGGTCACGTTGCCGATGGTCAGGTCGGCGTTCAGGATCGCGCCGTTCGCGATCGAGAGCGACGCGGCCTCGACATTGCCGAGCGTGATGTCGTTCGCGACCCCGCTGTCGATGATCACGGCGGATTCGCGCGCCGGACCGCCGCGCAACAGGCTGTTGCCGCCCAGCGCCATACGGCCTTTCAGCGTCAGGCTCTCGGTCCCGACGCCGTCCGAATTGGCGGTCAGCGTCAGCGTTCCCGGATTGGTGATCTGGCCGGATGAGGCGGAGGTGATGGAAATCGCGCCGCCCGCGGACTGGACGCCGGACAGCGCCACATTGCGGCCGCGCACGCTGTAATCGCCCGACACGCTGACCGGGCCCGCCATGATCGCATCATCGTCCGCGGTGATCGACGCATTGCCTGCCTCGACGGTCAGCGCCCCGACCCGCGCATTGCCCGACTGGCTGACGAGCGACGCCTCGCTCACCGCCTGGACGCTGCTGACGTCGAAGGCACCCGCCTCCAGCACGACGCCGCCGCCGGTCGAGCGGAGCGTTCCGAGCAGCGCATCCGTGGTCACGTCCACATCGACCGTCCCCGACCCGGTCACGCTTGCCCGCGTGCCCGAATTCAGCCCGGCCAGGCTGCCCGCATCGATCGACACCGCGCCGCCGGTCGACGTGATCGTGTTGGCGCGCAGGCTGTTCGCCGTCAGTGCGATCGTTCCCGCGCCGGTCAGGCTGTCGAACGACAGGTTGCGCGCCTCGATCGTCGCGCCCTGACCCAGCTCGAACCGCGTTGCCGACACGTCGCCCGCGCCGCTTCCGCCGACACGGTCGAGCTTGCCTTCCAGCGCGCCGCCCGACAATCCGCCATCCAGCGTCCGAGCGCGGACGATGCCCAGCCGGATCGCATCCGCGCGGCTCGAGGTGAACAGGTTGAGGTCCGACGCCAGGCCGGCCCCGCCGCTCTCGAGGATCGTGGTCAGCCCGAAATCGATATCGTCATCGGCATCGATCGTCAGATTCTGTCCGCCGGTGCCGTCGGTGTCGGCGCGCAGCCGCAAATTGCCGATCCCCGACACATTGCCGTCGGTCGCGGTGATCGACACGGCACCCGCAGCGACCTGTTCCACCGTCGCGCCGGCCTTGCCCAGCGTGACCTCGGACCCGCGCACCGTGTATCGACCCGCGCTGGTCACCGCGCCCGAAACCGTCACGTCCGCGGTCCCGCCGATCGCGACGCCGCCGCTGCCAGTCGTGATCAGCGTGCCTCCGACGCTGACCTCGACCGGCCGATCCGCGAAAAACGGCGCCGAGTTGACGCTGACGGACGGGTCGACCGACGATCGTCCGCCGACAATGACGATGCCCTTGGTGCCGGCCACCGCGGTGACGTTTGCATCGATCTGCAGCAGCGAGTCGGTCAGCGAATTGCGCGTCGCCATCGCGAAATAGACGTTGCGTCCGCGGATCGTGCCGCCGACGATCTTCATCGCTTCCTCGATCGGGGTGCCGCGTTCGATCTGGATGGCAAGCGGGCTGCCGGTCGAGTAGGACAGGGTCACGTCGTCCGCCGCGACGAATGCGCTGTCCTGCGCCCCCGAGTCCACCGTGCCGTTAACTTGCACCTGCTTGCCGAGCAGGATCAAGCCGAGCCCGGTCCCGGTGGTCTTGATCGTCCCCCCGTTCAGCCGGACGCCCGCCGACCCGGTCAGGCCCGACGTGAAATGCAGGTCGCCCGACAGGAAGTCGGCGTTGCTGATCGCCAGCGTGCTTGCGACGAACGACCCGGTCGAGACATTGCCCGTCCCGCTGATCAGGATGCCATTCGGATTGACCAGGAATACGTCGATATTGGGGGTCGAGGTCAGCGCGCCCTTGATCTCGGTCGCCGAGCTGCCGATCACGCGGTTCAGCACCGCCGCCTGGGCGGTGGTCGGCGTCTTGAAATCGACCTTGCTGCCGTTCTCGATGCTGAACCGGTTCCAGTTGATGATCGTGTTCTGCGTCTGGAGGTTGATCTCCAGATTGGTCGCAGTTCCGGGCAACGACGCATTGCTGCCGTTGAAGGTCGCGGTGCCCGACACGACGGTCTGCCCCGACGGGGTGTTCTGCGCCCGGGCCATCGGCGCGGCGAGCACCATCGTGCCCGCCAGCGCGGTCGACCAGAGCAGGGATTCAAGCGTGGTGGATCGCGATGTCCGGGCGGGTCCAGCGTTCGTCACGTCCTCGACTCCTTACTACCGTACCGAGTCGCTAAACCTCAGCGACAGGGAAACCAGGACGCGGTCGGTCGGCCGCGCCTCATCGATGGTGAGCGCCCGGTCCATCGGCCGGGCATAGGTGACTTCCAGTAGTGCCTGCCCCGGCAGGCCGAGGCGCAGACCGCCGCCATAGCTGGAGAATTTCCGGTCGCGCTCGGTTGATCCGCGGTCCAGATTGTCGAGATACACGAAATCATAGAAGCCGAAGACCTGGGTGGTCAGCCAGTTGAACGCTGGCACGTCGAACTGCGCCTCGCCGCTGATCGCCGCCGCCCGGTCGCCGCTGTTCGCGCCAGGATCATAGCCACGGCCGATCGTCAGATTGCCGAGCGCGAATTCCTCGTAGTTGAGCAGCGAGTCGTTGGTCCACTGACCCTGTGCGCGCCCGACGATGCGGAAGTTGGACGTCAGGCCCACTATGCCTTCCAGGCTGGCCCGCGCCACGAAGGCGTCCGACCGGCCGTCGATCCGCGACTGGGTCCGCCCGCCGCTGAAGCCCGGCTGCGACGCGCCGAAAATGTCGAACCCCTTGCGCAGCTCCAGCGCGCCGCGCAGCGACCAGATGATGCTGCCGTCGCGGCGCAGCTCGCGCGTGTCGCCGCTGACGCTGGCATAGGCGATGCGCATCTTGTCGCCGGTCAGCGGCAGCTTGAGGTCGCCCGAATGGATATCGGTCAGCTGGTCGATATAGTCGAAGCCCGCGCCCAGGCTGATATTGCCGTTCAGCGACCGGACCAGCGGCTGGGTGAGGTCGAAGCCCAGGATCAGAGTATCGGTGCGATAGTCGAGCGCCCCCAGGTCGGGCCGCGACCAGGCATAGCTTGCCCGGATGCCCGCCGTTGTGCCGCTGGGGCCCAGTCCCATGATATGGCCGCCCTGCAGGATCCGCTGTTCCTTGAAGTCCGCGGTGCTGGAAAAGCCGAGATAGGTCAGGTCGCTCAGCCCGGTCAGGCCGTAATATTCGGCGCGGACATAGCCGGTCTCGCGCCCCAGGATGCGCGAGTTGTAGTTCTGGACATTGGCCAGCACGGTGAAGCGGCGATAGCTGATCGTCACCTCGCCGATCACATCGCCCTGCTGCCCGCCGGCCGGGCGCAGCGCCAGCTGTACGTCCAGCCCCGGCACGTCGCCCGCCAGCAGCAGCAGCCGCTCGATCACCCGTTCGTTCAGCGGATCCTGCGCCTGCAGCGTCGCCAGCCGCTCGCGCAGCAGCGCCTCATACGGCCCGGCATTGCCCCGCACCCGCGTCTCGACCATCCGCGCGGTCACGACGTGCAGCCGCAGCACGCCGTCGGCGATCTCCTGCGGCGGCACCTGCACCGATGCCACCCAGCCCTCGCGGCGCAGCGCCTCGTTGGTCTGGTCGCGCAGGTCGCACACGACGCGGATCGACTGGTCTCCGCTCGGCTGCTTCAGCTTGGCGATGATCGCCGCGATCTCGGGCGGCAGCGCGCTGCCATCGACCCGGGTGAACTCGACCCGCTGCAGGTTCAGCCGCAGTGGCGAATTGTCGAACGGACAGCTTTCGCGCTCGAACGCAGCGCGCGAATCGACCTGCACGGTCGAGGGCTGGCGTAGTTCCGGAGTCGGCGGCGTTACCTGTTCGGGCGACGGAAGACTCGGCGGCGGAACATTCTGAGCATAGGCGCTGCCGCACCAGGCAAGGGACGCCAATATAAATCCGGCGCATGACAAAACCCTGCCGTACCCACGCTGCTCACCCACCTTTCGATTCTCCCTTCGAAGGCATGCAAACGCCTGATCTGTGACGCCGCCATTACGAACCGGCGCCACCGAACAACGTCGACCCGGTCAGGGCTACTTCCCGTTTGTTACCTAAGTCAATCGACTGCGAGGCGAGTTGACCTTTGGCCTCACAACTGCTGACGTCTTGAAATCGGGGGAGAAACTCTGAAGCGGACCAGAACAGGCATTTGTCGCCGGTCACCCGGACGGCGACGAAAACTCGGCGCACCGCCTATTGTTCCGCAACCGAACCGGATCAGCCACATTTTTGCCGAGCTTTAATCGGGGGCACGGAATGGATCCGCGACACGCAGCGCCCGGACCCAGGGCAGCCGATGCGAATCGGCAAGCCGATTCGTGGATCAGTTCGAGAGAAGCGGTTTGTCCTTCTCGGTAGGCAGGCCGGCCGTCGGCACGCCTTCGCGCCCAGCTGCGAGCGCCGCGACCGCGCCCATCGGATCGCTCGCGCCGATCAGCGTCATCAGCCGCGCCTTCACGCGCTCGGCCTGTTGCGCGACCGCGTCTTCGCCGAGGAAACGCTGGAACGGCTCATTCAGCACCGGGTCGTCCCGGACCGATCGGACGAACTGCGCGAGCAGGTCGCGTCCCGACAAGTGATCGACCAGCAGCCCGAGATGCAGCGACATGCCCTGGGGTTCGCAGCGATGGCGCAGACCGGCGGGAACATACAGGATGTCCCCCGGCGCCATCACCAGCTCGTTCGTCACCGGATGATCGCGCTCGTCCGCCGGCCCGCGCGACCGCGCACTGTCGCGCGCCGCCTCGCCGTGGAAGCGCCAGCGCTTGCTGCCGGCCAGTTGCAGGACGATCAGGTCCTCGGGATCATAATGCAGCTTCAGTCCGGCCTGCCCGAACGAAGCGATCGCGCCGATCGTCACCCGGTCGCCCAGCCAGTCCTGCGCCGCGCAGGCAAGCGACCACAGCCGATCGCTATGCTGCTGAAGGTTCGTGACCACCAGCGTCGCGCCCTGCCGCGCCACCGCGCCAAGTGCCGCCGGCCGGATCCATCCCTTGTCCGCGATCCGCATCGCTTCCAGATCGACGCCGCGATCGCCAAGATACATCGCGATCTCGGACGCCGGCACCGCCCCGCGCGCGAGTACTGCGTCGAGATCTTCCATGGTCCAGACGCCGCCCGGCGCCGCCAGTACGGAAGGGAGATGCAGCGCGCGCCGCTCGGCCATCGCCACTCGCAGCCGCTCGTCGTCCAGCGCGGCGCGGATTTCAGACAGAGTGGACTGCATCGTCGGATCCGCGCTCCTGACCGCGAGCGCCCGATGCCGCCCGCGCCCGCCTTGTGCGGCCTCGCCGCCGCTACGTCCAGCACGTCGCGAGCGGAACCCCCCACAAGCCCACCGTGTTGGCGAAGGCGCAGACCAGCATCATGACCGACCGCAACACACCCGATCCCGCCAACTCCTTCGACGCGACCGACGGCTATTCCGGCCAGGATTACCATCTCAAACGCGAACAGGCCGAGGGACGCCGCCACCCCGCCGGCGAGGTCGATCCCAGGGCCGATCGCGCCCCCGCCCCGAACGACCCCAACGACCCGCCCGAGGCCGGCCGCCGCGCCTTCTTCGATCCCGCCACCGGCGAGGTCCATGGCAGCGGATCGGGCGCCGGCGGCGGCACCGAGGGAGAGGATCATGACAGCGATTCCGCCGGCGGCAGCGGCACCGGCCCAGCCACCTGAACCGGCCCCACCACCCCGTCTCTCATCGTCCCACTCCCTGCCTGCCCGTCACTTCGACCAGTCGACCGCCACCGTCCGCGCCGCGCTCATCACCACGGTGCAGTCCGTGCCCGTCAGCGTGCCGGGACACCCGCTGCGCCCCCATTGCTCGCGCGTCGGCGGCGTGCCGCGCCCCGGCGGCACCAGCGGCGACGCCGGCCGTCGCATCTCGATCAGGATCCGCGCGCCCGTCTTCACCCATGCCGAACAGCGCGTGACCGGCGCCTTCTGGTCACAGATCAGCGCCACGTCGGGTCCGGTGCGGATCGACACCCGCGCGCCGCCCGAATTGGCCGAGACGACCGTGAACAGCTGCCCCGCGCTCGAATCGGATCCGATCGTCGATTTGCCGTTCAGCACCACTACCTGCGCCGGGGCCGGCGACGCGGCGATCACGCCGCACAGGAGCACCACCATCCGCCGCATGCGCGCATCCTCACCCATATCCCGTCCCCTGCCTGCCTCTCGAAGGGGAAGACGGACCCCGCCCGCCAAAGCGGACACCCACCGCGGCCAATCGCGCCGGGTCACTCATTTTGGCCGGCACCGCCGCCGATTGCCGTTGCAATCGCGCCGAGGAAGCCTAGCTATGCTGCATTGCACAATAATTCTCATGGCAACTCCGGAAGCGCCGGCACCCATGAAGGATCAAGGGGTTAGCGATGCGTACTCTGTCCGACACCCTGTCCCGTCTGAAGGGTTTTGCGCCCGGAATCGACCCGCTGGATCCCGCCGCCGATCCCGGCAGCCTCACCCCGCTCGACCGCTTCGGATCCAACCCCGGCCAGCTTCGCGCCTGGATGCACGTCCCCGCCGACCTGCCGCCCGGCAGCCCGCTCGTCCTCGTCCTTCATGGCTGTACCCAGACCGCCGCCGGCTATGACCGCGGCTCGGGCTGGTCGCAGCTTGCCGACCGCTACGGCTTCGCCCTGCTCTATGCCGAGCAGCAGCGGGCGAACAATCCGAACCTCTGCTTCAACTGGTTCGCCCCCGCCGACATCCGCCGCGGCGGCGGAGAGGCGGAGTCGATCCACCAGATGGTCGCCACCGCCACCGAGCGCCACGCGATCGATCCCGCGCGCGTCTTCGTCACCGGCCTGTCCGCGGGCGGCGCCATGACGTCGGTGATGCTCGCCGCCTATCCGGAGCTCTTCGCCGGCGGCGCGATCATCGCCGGCCTGCCCTACGGCGTCGCCGGCACCGTGCCCGAGGCGTTCGACCGAATGCGCGGCCAGGGCTATGACCGCACCGCGCTCGCTGGCCTGGTCCGCGCCGCCTCGCCGCATCGCGGCCCCTGGCCCACCGTCGCGGTCTGGCATGGCACCGCCGATCGCACGGTGGAGGCGGTCAGCGCCGCGATGATCCTCCATCAATGGACCGAGCTGCACGGCATCGCCGCCCCCGACCGGGTCGACCGGATCGACGGCCACGCCCACCGCGCCTGGCACCACCCCGACGGCAGCCTGGCGGTCGAGGAATATGCCATCGCCGGCATGGGCCACGGCGTGCCGCTGGCCACCGGCACCGCGGAGGCCTGCGGCGTGCCCGGCCCCTATATGCTCGACATGGGCATCTCCTCGACGTGGCGCATCGCCGCCGGCTGGGGCCTCGTCCCCGCCGAGGCCGCCGCACCAGAGGCAGCGCCCGCGCCGGCCCCGAAGCCCGCCGGCCCAGCGCCGACCGCAGCGCCCGACGAAGCCCCCGAACTCGCCCCGATCGAGGGTGGCCGCCTCGATCCGCTGCGGGTGATCAACCATGCGCTGCGGGCGGCGGGGTTGTTGAAGGAGTAAGCGCACACCGCCTGCGGCACGGTATGTTGGCGCTGGAGGAATGACGCGCCTGCGTCGGACTATGCCACGATCGCGCGCATCGGCAGTGTCGAAAAACCCGCCGTCACATTGTTGAGGCTGCGGCTGGGCTCGCCGGCAAGCTCCAGCCGGCGGACCCGCCCGGCCAGCGCGGTGAAGATCGCGGTCAGTTCCATCCGGGCGAGCGCCTGCCCAAGACAGCCATGTGGGCCGTGGCCGAACCCGAGTTGCATTCGCTCCCGGCGATCGATCCTGAAGATATCGGGCGAGTCGAACGCCCGTTCATCCCGATTTGCGCTGGCGTATGACAGGATCACGCGCGCCTGTGCAGGGACAAGGCTGCCATCGGACAAGGTCGCGTCGACGCTGGTAACGCGCGCGAACCGCTGGATCGGCGGATCGATGCGCACGATCTCGTTCGCCGCCTGCACCGCCAGCGCCGGATTGGCACGAAGCTTTTCCCACTCCTCCGGATACTCGGCAAAAAGCGCCAGGCCGGAAGCGGCGGCGGCGATGGTGGTCTCGAATGCGGCGACGATGTAGCCGGCAAGCATCCCGATGGTGGTATCCCGCGTGATCTGCCCGGCTTGCGACGCCTGGATCAACTGGCTCGCGAACCCGCCGGGGATGACGCGATTTGCGTCGTAGATGTCAGCGATCAGCGTCATCATCTCCTCGAGCGTGGACAATCCCTCCTCGGTTCGCGCGTTCATCGGGCCGGCCGCGTTCCACGCCCCGTCGGCGATCGCCAGCAGCCGCGGCCGGACATCTTCCGGCCAGCCGATCAAGTCCATCACGATGTTGATGGGCAGATCGTGCGCGAAATCCCGAACGCCGTCGAACACGCCCGCCTCGGCAATCTTGAGCGCAAGGGCATCCGCCCGTGCTGCGATCGTCGCTTCCAGCGGTTTTAGCGCTGCGGGACCCAGCACCTCCGCCATCAACTTGCGGCGATATGTATGCACCGGCGGATCCTGGCAGATCAGCGCTTCGCTCCACGCTGCGTTGATAACGGGATTGAGGCCGATCCCCTGCTGTGAGGAAAAGCTGCGCCAGTCGGCCAGCGCCGCCCGCACATCCGCGAAGCGTCCGATGAACCACGCATCGACCGACGTCAGATACACCGCGCTGCCCAGGTCCCGTAATTCTCGATACCGCGTATAGGGATCCGCCAGCGCGTCGTCGCTATAGAGATCGATGTCGGAAGATGGCCCGCTCCACCTGTCGAGGACGCCATTGAGTTCCTTATCCATCACCCATCTCCCACCGGTACTGCAGCGGCGTTCCCGGAGACCAGGCCATGGTGTCCACTGGCCCGATCACCGCCGACGAGGCGTTTCGGCCTCTTGGTGCAGATTCGAATTTTACACTATGTCAGATTGTAAGATCGGGCAATCGAATCTTACGGGCTGTAAGATTCTCTTATTCGATGGCCGGCAGCGGTCGGACCGCAATCTCCCAGGCATCCGCCGCGCTGACGCCCATCGCCATCAGCGTTCCACACGCGATCCGCGCCGGATAATCCTCCTTGGTGTCCTCGCGCAGCATGGTAACCATCGCTGCAAATGCTGCGCCCATCAGCATGTCGCGGCCCAGTCTCGCATCCCCGATCGTCAGCCGGCCCGCGGCGATCCCTTCGCCGATCGTCGCCTCGGCCCGCCCGAACGTCTCGGCACCGAAGATGAAGCCGGTCGCGCTCAGGTTAACCATCGACCAGCCCCAATGCCTGTCCCGCCGAACGCGCTCCAGATAGAGGCGGGTCGCCGCGCACGCCCGCTCGCGGGGGTCGGGCAGCGTCGCGATGGCCTCCGACACCGCAGTCTGGAAACTGTGCGTCAACTCATAGGTCAACGCCTCCCGCAGTTCGGTCAGACCGGTGAAATGATCGTAGAATGTCGCGCGGGTGATCCCGGCGCGCGCCGCCACATCCTCGACGCGCGACCAAAGGCCATTTTCTTCGCCCATCAGTTCGAACGTCGCAGCGATAATCCGCGCGCGCGTTCGCATGCGGCGTTCGCGCCCGATCTCCTGCCGCCGGGCCAGATTCGAAGGGGACGCGTCCTTCTTCATGGTCTCACGCATCCCGATAGGCCGCTGTCATCGGCCGACAGGGCTCGCAACACTGGAACGCCCGGCCGGGGCCCTTGGTAGGCACGGTATCGGCAATGTCTCTCATGCCCGCGAAGCATCCACAATTCGACACGCACCGCAACGACCCTGAGGTTCGATTGCCGGCCGCCTCGATCCGGTCCCGGGCACGCCGCGACCCTTTGTGCCACGCAATTGCTGCCGCCTCGTCACGCAGCGACGGCATCAGCTACCAGTCGGCGCCCATCACCTTGCTCTTGATGCCGATCTTTCCGTCACGCCGTTCGAATGTGTAGGTGAGCTGGTCGATCCGCTCCTCCTGCGGCAGCGAGACGACATAGGTCATCGGCAAGGTCATCTTGATCCCGGAATGCCCCCCGCAAATCTCAGCGCATAATTCTCGTCGAGATCCTCAAGGATCAACTTGATCATGCAGTTCGACTCGGCCAGCGCGTCGCTCGCGCATGTCCTCCGGGTCGGAACGAACTCGACTTTCAGATATTCCGGCACGGTCTGGTTGGCCTGTTCCATGGGTGCCTTCCTGTCTGATCCGTTGCCGGCATCGTTGTTGGTGACGGATCCCGCGTCCGAGCAGCCGCTCAACAGGACCAGGCCAATCAGGGCTGTGCGCATTATGGGCGTCGAGCTCCGTTCAGACATGCGGTCCCCCTCCCGGCAGTGACGTGCGCAGGAGTTTAGCACGCTCGAATTCGCCCGTCGTTCGTGGAGAAAGCTTCTGCCTCGAACCGGAGCACGAGCTATCGTTCGGTGCCCATCACTTTGCTCTTGATGCCGATCATGTCGCCGCGCCGTTCGAACGTGTAGGTGAGCAGGTCGATCCGCTCCTCCTGCGGCAGCGAGACGACATAGGTCATCGGCAAGCCCTTCTTGATCCCCGAAATGCCGCCCGCATATCTCAGGTCATAATTCTCATCGAGATCCTCCAGGATCAGATGAATCATGCAGCTCGACTGGGCCAGCGCGTCGCTCGCGCATTTCTTCCGGGTCGGAATGAATTTTGCTTTCAGATACTCCGGCACGGTCTCATTGGCCTGTCCTACCGGCGCCTTCGTCTCTGATCGGTTGCCAGCATTCTGGTTGGTGACGGACCACGCATCCGAGCACCCGCTCAACAAAAACAGTCCAATCAGGGCAGCACGGGATACGGGTCTATAATTTCGTTCTGACGTGCGATCTACCTCCGCGGCCCGACGTGCGAACCATTTACCACCGTCGATTTCAGCCGTCGCAAAAATCTGGTGGATCCCAGGCGGTATGAAAAGCAGCGTCCATCTCGGCGCGAATGATCGGCCGCCAGTTTCTCTGCATGCTTTCGTTATGACGTTCGCGAGGTCTGCCCGCGGGAATCGACGTCGAGCAAACATCAGAAATTGGGCCGACAGCGGATTGGCGGATACAGGCGCCCGACTCAGGAAAGCTGCGATCCCGCGCCGGTCACATCCAACGGCAACTCGCGACCAGTTTCCGACGCTGGCCACTGCGCGGATTTGCGTCTGAATTGGATATCAGCTAATGTTAGAATGTCTAAAGCCTGGCGTTGCGCAGTTGCGCCCGCCACGTATCGCTTTATGAATGAACGTATGAAATTCATCGCTCTCAATCGCGCGTTCGCCTTCCCGCTGATCTGAGCGGGCCGGTTTCGGCTCCGTGGGCGGCTTTGCCGCCCGATGACCCACGCCTTGCGAGAGACTTCATGCGAAACCAATCAAATCCTGCGTTGAGCGCAGATGACATTTCCGCGTTCTTGCGCGACGGCTTCATCCGTATCGACGAGGCCTTCAGCGAAGAGACAGCGGCACAAGCGCGCGCAATCTTGTGGAAAGCCACCGGCTGCGACCCCGACGATCGTTCAACATGGACCCAGCCGGTCGTGCGACTGGGCCAATTCAATCAAGCCCCGTTCCGGGAGGCCGCAAATACGCCGAAACTGCGTGCGGCGTTTGATCGGCTTGTCGGTGCTGGCCGCTGGTGTCCTTGCGGAGGCCTTGGCACCTTTCCTGTGCGCTTTCCCTCTCAAGAGTCGGTCGGCGACGATGGCTGGCACATTGATGTTAGGCGCTGTTGACAAAGTTAGGCAACCACCTGCGGATAGCGGCAAGATTGAGGAAACTGGCGAACGACAGCGCGGTTTTGTCGTAGCGGGTGGCGATGCGGCGTTGATGCTTGAGGTGGCCGAACATGCGCTCGATGCGGTTACGGTCTCGGTATCGACGGAAGTCGCAGGCGATGTGTTCGCGCCGGTTGGCCTTTGGCGGGATGATCGGCAGGATGCCGCGCATCAACAGGTTCGCCCGGACCGCATCGCCGTCATACCCTTTATCGGCCAGCAGCGCCTTGGGCTTGTCGACAGGCAACGCCATGAGGTCATCGACAGCGCTATAATCCGATGCCTCCCCGCCAGTCAGGATGAAGCCAAGAGGGCGTCCCTGATTGTCACAACGGGCGTGGACTTTGCACGTAAAGCCGCCGCGTGATCGACCAAAAGCCTCCTTATGAGTCCCCCTTTAGCGCCCGCTGCCGAAACATGGCCGCGAACCGTGGTGCTGTCGATCATGTGCTGCCAGTCGTCGGTCAGCCCGAACTCGACCAGCGTGGCCAGCATCGCATCCCAGACGCCTTGTTCCGCCCAACGCCGGAACCGCACATAGACCGAGTTCCACTTGCCGTAGCGCTCGTGCATGTCGCGCCAGGGGCAGCCAACCCGCAGTACATGCAGCATCCCGTTTAGAAATCGCCGATTGTCATGGGCAGGGCGCGCCTTTCGGCCTCGCTCGGACGGCAGCAGCCCTTCGAGCACCGACCATTCCTCGTCCGTCAGATCGCCACGCGCCATCGCCGCCCCCTGCAAAGAGCAGCCTTGAATCAGAGATCAGGTCGTTTGGGAATCCACTTTGTCAACACGACCTAGCTTTGGGACCGAACACCCGGACTTCATGGAATGGCGCGCCAATGTCAGCAGCAAAGGGCGAGCCCTGCTCATGCTCTTCCTTTTTTCAGACGTTGGTGTCGATGATGCGCCGACGCGCATCCGCGTGGGTTCTCATGCCGATATCGCAAGGCAACTCGCTCCCGCAGGCGAAGCTGGCCTGACCCTTCGCGAGCTTGCCGCAGATGGTTTCGCCAACTCGGCGGAGAGGAGAGAGGAATTGGCCGTCGGCAATGCGGGCACGGTTTATTTATGCCATCCGCTTCTCGTGCACGCTGCGCAGCGGCATCGGGGAACCGCGCCGCGGTTCATGGCGCAACCGCCTTTGATACCGCGCGAGCCACTCGCTTTGCATCGGCGGGACGGAGGCTACTCGCCGGTCGAGCAGGCGATCGTGGATGCGATTTCCGACGCGTAGGACAATTTGAGCGGCCCGTCCGCTCGAGTGCCCGAGGTACAGACGGGCCGTATACCGTCCAACAGCGGCGCACGTGATAAGCACTTGGCATCGATCTCGAACGATGGCTCGCCGGACCGACCGCAATAGCCGAGTCTTGGCCGTTCGCGTCGGATGTGAAGGGACGGCAGCTTTCAGGATCCACTCACGGGATCGGGAAAGACCAGGATCGCGCGCAAAGCTGCCCCAGCGGCAACCGCCCCCCGAGCGCTCACTCCACCACGTAAAAATCAATCACCACATGATCCGGCATCCGGATCCCCCGCCCGACAAACGTCTTCGTCCGCAACCACGCATGCGCGCCCGGCGGCGGGTCGAACACCGGCGTTGCCCGGAAATAATAGGCCGCGGGATCGACCTTTTCGCCGCGCGCCAGGCGTTCGGTCACGTCGCTGCTCGCCACGCGCACGCCGACATTCTGCACGCCGATCACCGTGCCGTCCGCCGCCTTCAGGAAATATCGCGCCTCCAGCCGCGTCACGCCGCCGGGAAAGATCGTCTGCCAGTCGCCGCCGCCGGCCATCACCTCACCGGTCATGCGCGGCCCGGTGACCTTGCCGCCGGTGATCGGGATGAAGCGCTTGCGCCCGCCGTCGATCTCGCCCTGCTCGACCGGCGGCGCCACCTCGACCCGCGCGGAAAAGGCATAGGTCAGCGTGGGCGCCGGGGCGGACTGGGCCATCGCCACGGGCGCGCCGATCAGGATGGCCGCGGCGGCGCCGAACGCCAGGGACAGGCGGCGCAGGATACCGGGCCGCGCTGCCGTCGAACTTGCCTGTGTCATCGCCATGCCTCCCCTTTGTCATGCGACATATCCAAGTGCGCCGACGCCGATGCAAGCGCGTTCTGCCCGGGCCACCGGTGCCACCCCGCCCGCCATTGGTCGCATCCGCGCGGATAGAAACTGCGCGATAATCGTTTCGATGCCGGACTCACCACTGGCGGGAACTGACATGAAGAAAAATCCGGTACTGCTCCTCGTGATCGGGGCGGCGATGCTGATCGTCGGCATCTCTCTCCAGCTGAACGGCGGACCGCCCAAGGCCGATGCCGCGACCATCGCCCAGTGCGAGAACCGGGTGCGCGATCAGGGCGCCGACATGATCGCCAAATGTCAGGAAAGCGCCTTCGCCACCGCCATGACCGCAACCGATGCCCAGGCCGCGGCCCAGTCGATCAGCGCCGCGAACAACAGCGAGGTCGGCGGCAACATGCTGTCGCTGTTCCTGATCGGACTCAGCCTGCCGCTGCTGATCGTCGGCGGGATGGGCGTGGCCCAGCGTCGCCGGGGGTCGTGAGGCCGTGCTCACCCTCTCCCTGATCGCCGCGCTTGCCGCGGCATCGCCCGGCGCGGGTCAGAGGCCCGATCCGACCGCGGCGGCGCTGTCCGCCTGCCTGGCCAAGGAAAGCAACGCATCGACCGCTGGCCAGACCGCTTGCGAGGGCGAAGCGGCCAAGGCCTATGACCGGCGCCTCAACGCTGCCTATACCGCGCTGATGCGGCGCCTGCCCGCCGGGGCGGCGGCGCAGCTTCGCGCGGCGCAGCGCAGCTGGATCGCCTTCCGCGATGCCGAGCTGAAGAGCAGCAGCGCCTTTTACGAAACGCGACAGGGCACGATGTACGTCGCCATGCAGGCCGCCGACGCGACCGCGCTGGTCCGCGACCGCGCGATCGAGCTGGAGCGCAAGCTGAGCATCCTCGCGATCGACGACTGACGAGCCGGCGTGAGGGTCGCGGCACCGCTCGCCGCTCGCGCGCCCGACCCATGCGCATCTCATCCCTGCGGATAGCGCGACAGGTCGGGCTCCTTCTGGTCGCGCGCGAACAGCTTCGTCGCCAGATCGCGCAGCATCGGCCGGCTGGCGACGTTCAGCACGCCGTGGAGGAGGTGGATGCCCAGGCGGCTGTGCGGGTTCATCAGCCGCGGCGCGATCTTCGGCACGCCCTGCGCCTAGTCGACCATCGGCCGCATCGCCGCTTCATAGGCCGCCAGCGCCTCCGCCGGATCGGCCGTGCGTATCAGCTCGCCTGCCAGCACATAGGCGCCGGTCACCGCCAGCGTCGCGCCCACCCCGCCCAGCGGCGTGACGCACCAGGCCGCATCGCCCGTCAGCACGACCCGCCCCTTCGACCAGCGTTTCATCCGCACCTGGCGCAGCACGTCGAAATAGAAATCCTCCGTCCCCGCTATGCCCGCCAGCACGCGCGGCCCTACCCACCCGACATCGGCGAACCGCTCGCGCAGCCATGTTTTCTGCGCCTCGACGCTCAGTTCATGCTCACCCTCGGGCGGCTTCTGGATCTTCAGCATCGCCCGCGTCGTGCCGTGCCGGTCGGGGCGCAGCGACACGCTGCGACCGCCCGCCGCATGGTACCAGCGCCATTTGCGGTCATCGTCGGGCGCGCGCGGAATCGTGAAATAGGCGATCGTCATGTCCATCCAGCGCGGATCATTCTCGCCCGGGAACACGATCTCGCGGGTCGCCGATCCGACGCCCTCGGCGACGATCACCAGGTCGAACGCCTCGCGCCGCCCGCTCTCGAACACGACCTGCACCTGATCGCCCGCGTCGTGCAGTTCGGCGATCGCGTCGCCGAAGCGAATCCCGGCACGGTCGCGCGCCGCATCGTACAGCAACCGCGCCAGGTCGCCGCGCAGGATCTCCATCTCCGCAGTCGGCCCGTCGCCGGTCGTCTCGTCGGTCAGGAACTCGGCCGCTACCTCGCCCTCGTCATCGACCCAGGCGGTGCCGATCTCGCCGGTGCCGCGGTCCAGCGCCGACTGCTCCAGCCCCATCCGCTTCAGCACCTCGCGCCCGACCCCGCGCACATCGACATTCTGGCCGCCGTCGCGAAACTCGGGCGCGCGCTCGACCAGGGTGACGTCATGGCCGTGATGGCCCAGCCACCAGGCGGCGGTCGTGCCGGCAATGCTCGCGCCGGTGATCAAGATGCGTCGGGTCATGGGCATTCCTCCAGGACCCGAACAACATCACATCTGATATATTTGTTCCGCTCAGTCTTCCAGATTGGCGATCAGCCGCTGGAGCAGCTGCACCAGCTGCGCCGCCTCTGCCGCGCTCATCCCCGCCACGCCGCGCTCATTGGCATCGATCAGCGCCGCACCGCCGATCGCCGCGATCTCCGCACCGCGCTCGGTCAGCGACACCATCGCCGCGCGCCGGTCCTCGGCCAGCGCCTCGCGCGCGATCAGCCCCATCGCCTCAAGCTTGCCGAGCAAGGCGACCATCGCCGGCTGCTTCACCGCGGAATCGCGCACCAGGTCGCGCTGGAGCATCGGCCCCTTCCACGACAACAGCATGATCGGCCCGATCAGCGCCAGCGACACGCCATGCGGACGCAGCGCCGCATCGACCACGCGATTGAACACCCGCGCCGCATGGTTGGCGAGATAGCCGGGCGCGACCGCTGCGCCCGGATGGATGCTTTCGTCCTGTGCCTTCATGCCCGGACCCTGCGGCATCGCGGCCCGGCTTTCCAGTGGCCGCGTCGATCGCACCGGGCAGGATGACCCGTTCGGATCGGCGCAAACGCCTCTCCCCCCTGTCCGCATTGCGCGCTAATCTGCGTCTTCGGGAAGATGAGAAGGGGCATCATGACCGTAGATACCGCAGCACCCGGCCTGGCCGAGATCCTCGAGGCGTTCGACCGGATCGAGGCGCTGGACCCGTCCGCCCGTCCCGCCGCGCTGGCCGCGCTTTCGCCAGCCGTGGCCGAGCGCGTTGCGGCGATGCTGGCCGCCTCGACCCGGCGCGGCATCCTCGACGCACCCGCGCCCGCGCTGGAGGACAGCGAGATGCCGCTGCCGCGCGCCTCGCTCGCTGCCGGGGCGCGGGTCGGCGCATTCATCATCGACCGGCTGGTCGGGCGCGGCGGCATGGGCGAAGTCTATCTCGCGCGGCGCACCGACAGTTTCGAACAGCGCGTCGCGCTCAAGCTGCTGCGCGTCGATGCGGTGCCCAGCGAATCGCTGTTCGCGCGCGAGCGTCAGGTGCTGGCGCGGCTCGAACATCCCGGCATCGCCCGGCTGATCGACGGCGGGCTCGCGCCCGATGGCCGCCCCTGGATGGCGATGCAGTTCATCGAGGGGCGCCCGCTCGATCGCTGGATCCAGCAGGACCGCCCGCCGCTGGAGGCGCGGCTGCGCGTCTTTTCCGACATCTGCGACGCGGTCGCCTATGCCCATGCCAATCTGGTCGTCCACCGCGACCTGAAGCCGTCGAACATCCTGATCGACGGTGCCGGGCGGGTCCATCTGCTCGATTTCGGCATCGCCCGGCTGGTCGAGGAGGGGGCGGACGGCGCCCCGGTCGCGGCGACCACCAGCGCGGCGCTGATGACGCCCGATTATGCCGCGCCTGAACAGCTGGGCAACGGCGCGATCACGGTCGCCACCGACGTCCATGCGCTCGGCCTGATCCTCTACGAACTGCTCGCCGGCGCCACCCCCTGGGCCGGCGATGGCGGCACGCTGTCGATGCTGGTGCGCCGCGTCGCGCAGGAGGATCCCGCCCCGCCCAGCCGCACTGCCGCCGCGCATCCCGGCATCGCTATTCCCCCTGCCCGGCTGCGCGGCGATCTCGACGCGATCGCGCTCAAGGCGCTGCGCAAGGATCCCGCGCGCCGCTATGGCTCGGTCCCCGCGCTGGCCGAGGATGTCGCCCGCTATCAGGCGTCGCTTCCGGTCCGCGCGCGCGACGGGTCGAGCCGTTATCGCTTTGGCCGCTTCGTGCGCCGCAACCGCTGGAGCATCGCCGCGGTTACCGCGGTGCTCGCGGCGCTGATCGTCGGCGCGACCGGCATCGCCATCCAGGCGCACCGCACCGCGATCGAGCGCGACACCGCGCTGGCCGAGGCGCGCCGATCGGATTCGATCGTCCAGACGCTGACGCTGATGTTCGCCCAGTCCGGCTATTCGCGCGACCTGACGCTCAAGCAGACGCTCGACGAATCTGCGCTGCGCATGCTCGCCACGCTCGATCGCAGCGCGCGCTCCGGCTCCGCGGTCAACGCGCTCAGCGACCTCTACGTCAACATGCAGGATGCCAAGGGCAGCTATGATCTGCTCAAGAGCGCGCTGGCCCGCGGCATCGGCGGCGACAGCGAAGAGATGACCGCGCGGATGAAGGCGAACCTCGCCGACGCGGCGCTGTCCACCGGCGGCAAGGACGATGTCCCGGCGCTGCTCGCCTCGGCCGAAGCCGTCTTCGCCCGCGATCCGCGCCGCTATGGCAGCGACCTTCAGCAGATCATCCGCACCCGCGCCGCGATCGCCCGGCGAAAGGGCGATTACGATACCGCGATCCGCCTGCTGACCGACAATCTCGCCAATGGCGAGCGCGCGCTGGCCGCCAACGACAGCGCTCTGATGACGCTCTACAACAACCTGATCGTCTATCTGATCGAGGCGAACCGGCTGGACGAGACCGGGGCGGTGTTCGCCCGGGTCGACCGGCTGCTGGCGCGCACGGGCCAGCGCGACATGATCCAGGCGCTCGGCATCGACCAGCTGCGCAGCGTCATCCGCCTGCGCCAGGGCGACAGCGCCGGGGCCGAGCGGATCGCCACCAGCATCGTCGAGCGCCGCCGCCGCCTGTTCGGCGAGACGCCGGGCCTCGCCACCGACCTCTCGCAGCTTGCCAAGGCACAGCTCGCCAATGGCCGCTATGCCGAGGCGCGGGTGTCGCTGATGGAGGCGCGCCCGCTCGCGGTCCGCTTCCTCGGTGCTCAGTCGCTGCCGGTGCTCGGGCTCGACATGACGCTGGTGCAGGTGCTGGCCGAGCTCGGCGAGTTCGCCGAGGCCGACCAGCTGCTCGCCCAGGTGCGCGGCGCGATCTCCGCCCTGCCTCAGACGCCGCTGACCCCGCAATTCGCGCTGACCGAGGCGGTGCTGGCGATGAAGCAGGGCCGCAAGGCGGAGGCCGTGGCGGCGCTCGGGCGGGCGCGGAGCGGCTTTGCCGCACTGGGTCCGGCGGGTGCCTTCGGGCTGCAATCGGTGGCGAAGGTCGAGGCGCGGATCGCCGCGCTGTGAGGGTTCACGCCTCCAGCGCGGTCATCTCCGAATAGATCCACGCCCGCGCGCGCGTCCACCAGCGGCGCACCGTGCGGTCAGTCACCCCCAGCACTTCGGCCGTCTCGCGCTCGTCCAGCCCGATGAAGAAGCGGCAATCGACCACCTTGGCCAGCTGCGGGTCGTGCCGTGCCAGCTCGGCCAGCGCATCGCCAAGCCTTACCAGCTCCTCGTCGCCGTGCGGCTGCTCCGCCAAGGTCGCCAGCACGCCGGTCAGGCTCTCGCGCTGCCCCGCCCGCTTCGCGGTCAGCCGCGCGCGGGCGGCGTCGACCAGCACGTGGCGCATCGCGGTCGCGGCGCATCCCAGGAAGTGCGACTTGCTCTGCCAGTCGGCGCGGTTCTGAATCTTGAGATACACCTCGCCGACCAGCGCGGTCGGCTGCAGCGTCACCGGGCTGCCCGCGCGGCGATGCTCGCGTCGCGCGATCAGGTGGAGTTCGTCATAGAGCTGCCGGACCAGGTCCTCGGAGGATCCTATCGCATCCGGCCGGATCGGTTCGCTCGCCATCCCGGCCCCCGTTCATGCCGCCGCGAAACCTAGCATCCGCCCGGTGGGTCGCAAGCCGGAAATCTGCACAAAAGCGTAGGAAATTTCCTACGGTGCATTCCGCATCCCTCACCCAGACACGCTCTCCCGCTGCTCGAACAAGTGTCGATATTGTCGCGGCTGCGATCGCAAATATTGATCCGGCGCGACCACGCTCGCCCCCAGTTCCGCCGCCGCATGCCAGGGCCAGCGCGGGTCGTAGAGAATGCCCCGCGCCAGCGCGATCAGGTCCGCGTCCCCGTCTGCCAGGATCTGCTCCGCCTGCCCCGCCTCGGTGATCAGCCCCACCGCGACTACCGGCATCCCGGTCGCCGCCTTCACCGCCCGCGACATCGGCACCTGATAGCCCGGCCCCACCGGAATGTCCTGCCGCGGATCCAGCCCGCCGCTCGACACATGGATCGCGCTGCACCCGCGCGCCTCCAGCGCCTTGGCGAACTCGATCGTCTGCGCCTCGTCCCAGCCGCCCTCGACCCAGTCGCTGCCCGACACACGCACCGTCACCGGCCGGTCCGCAGGAAACGCGCCGCGCACCGCGTCGAAGATCTCGAGCGGAAACCGCATCCGGTTTTCCAGGCTCCCGCCATAATCGTCGCGGCGATGGTTGGAGAGCGGCGAGAGGAACTGGTGGAGCAGATAGCCGTGCGCGGCATGGATCTGCACCGCATCGATCTCCAGCCGCGCCGCGCGCATGGTCGCCTCGGCAAAGGCATCGCGCACCCGCGCCAGCCCCGCCTCGTCGAGCGCGACCGGCGGGTTCTCGCCCTCGCCATGCGCCAGCGCGGAGGGCGCGACCGTCTGCCAGCCATTGACCGCGTCGGGCGCGATCTGGCCACCGCCCTTCCAGGGGAGGTCGGTCGACGCCTTGCGCCCGGCATGGCCGAGCTGGATCGCGATCGGCATGTCCGACCAGCGCCGCACGCTCTCCAGCGTCCGCGCCAGCGCTGCCTCGGTCGCATCGTCCCACAGCCCGACATCGCCGTGGCTGATCCGCCCCTCGGGCACGACTGCGGTCGCCTCGATCGTCAGCAGCGCGGCACCCGACAGCGCCAGCGATCCGAGATGGATCAGGTGCCAGTCGGTCATCTGGCCATCGACCGCCGAATATTGGCACATCGGCGCGATCACGATCCGGTTGCGCAGGCCGAGACCGCCGATCGTGAGCGGCTCGAACAATTTCGGTGCGGGCATGGGGGCCTCATCGGGTCAGCGGGAAGGCAATCTCTAGCGCGATACGAACCGCCCCGCACTGCGTTCCGCGCCGCCGCCATGAACCACTCGTCGATTATCCCCTTGTCAGTCCCCGTCATTATCCGCACCGCTGCAGGCATTGCCCCGGGGGAGAGACGGACATGCGAGGTTGGTTCGAGGCGCTGGAGCGGGATCTGCAATCGCCGATCGCGGTACGGCGGTTCGGAAGCGGATGGTTCGCCGGCTTCTTCGCGCTGGTCCTCGCCATTGCCGGACTGTGCCTGGTCATGGCGCTGCGTTGGCCCGGCTGGTTCTCGATGCCCGAGCTGGCGCCGGTCTATGCCTGGGGCGGGCTGCGCGCGCTGGTGCACGGCCTGTTGATCGCCGCCTATGCGCTCGCATTGCTCAGCCTGTTGCTACGGCCGCGCAAGGCGATCGGCGCGGCGGCGCTGGTGATCGCGCTGTCCGCGACGTTGCTGGGCGGCGCGCAGGTCCAGCCGAGCGAGAGCCAGGCCTGGGGCATCTTCTTCGGGCTCGACTTCTTCGCGGTGAACATGATCGCCACCGGACTGATGTTCGCGCCGATCGAGCGACTATTCCCGCGCCACCGCGACCAGAGGCTGTTCCGCGCGGAATGGCGCGAGGACCTGTTCTATTATCTGGTCAGCTCGATGATGGTGCAGGTCATCACCTTCCTCGCGCTGGCGCCGTCGACCTTCATCATGGCGCAGACCGGCAGCCTGGCGGACATCCGCGCCGCGATCGCCAGCCAGCCCTGGCTGCTCCAGTTCCTGGAGGTCATGCTGCTGACCGACCTGGCGCAATATTGGTTCCACCGCGCCTTCCACCGGGTGCCATTCCTGTGGGGCTTCCACGCGGTGCACCATTCGGCCAAGTCGATGGACTGGCTGGCCGGCGCGCGCATGCATTTCTTCGAGATCATCCTGCTGCGCGGCGTGACGTCGCTACCGCTGCTGACCTTCGGCTTCGCGCCCTCGGTGATGCAGGCCTATATCGCCTTTGTGTACGTCTATTCGTCGATGGTGCACGCCAATCTGCGCGGCGATTTCGACCGGCTCGGCGCAGTGCTGGTGACGCCGCGCTTCCATCATTGGCACCATGCGATCGAGGCCGAGGGAGTGGACAAGAATTTCGCGATCCACTTCCCGTTCCTCGACCGGCTCTTCGGGACCTATCATTTCCCCAAGGGCCGCTGGCCGACCGGCTATGGCGTGCCGGAGGAAGTGCCCAAGGGGTATCGGGCGCAGTTCCTGTATCCATTCCGGCGGAAGCGGTAGGGTAATCTCCTCCCCGGGAGCCTGCGGCCCCGGGGAGGAAAGACGTTCTTACAGCTTCTCGGTGAGCTCCGGGACGATTTTGAACAGGTCGCCGACCAGGCCGACGTCGGCGACCTGGAAGATCGGGGCGTCCTCGTCCTTGTTGATGGCGATGATGACCTTGGAGTCCTTCATGCCGGCAAGGTGCTGGATCGCGCCGGAGATGCCGACCGCGATATAGACTTCGGGCGCGACGATCTTGCCGGTCTGGCCGACCTGATAGTCGTTCGGGACATAGCCGGCATCGACCGCGGCGCGGCTGGCGCCGACGGCAGCGCCCAGCTTGTCGGCCAGCGGCTCGATCAGCGCGTGGAACTGCTCGCCCGAGCCTAGCGCGCGGCCGCCCGAGACGATGATCTTGGCGCTGGTGAGTTCGGGACGCTCGGACTTGGCGATCTCGGCCGAGACGAAGCTCGACAGGCCGGCATCGCCGGTGCCGCCGACGGTCTCGACGCTCGCCGATCCGCCGCTGGCCTCCGCCTTGGCGAAGGCAGTGCCGCGCACCGTGATCACCTTCTTGGCGTCGCTCGACTGGACGGTGGCGATGGCATTGCCGGCATAGATCGGACGCGTGAAGCTGTCCGGGCCCTCGACCGAGAGGATGTCGGAGATCTGCATCACGTCGAGCAGCGCGGCGACGCGCGGCGCGATGTTCTTGCCGGTGGTGGTCGCCGGGAACACCGCCGCATCATGATCGGCCATCAGGTTGACGATCAGCGGCGCGACATTCTCAGCCAGCGCGTGCTCATAGGCGGGATCATCGGCCAGATGGACCTTGGTCACGCCCGCGATCTTCGCGGCCTCGTCGGCCACGCCCGCCGCGCCGCTGCCGGCGACCAGCAGATGGACTTCGCCCAGCTGGGCAGCGGCGGTCACCGCGGCGAGCGTCGCGTCCTTGACGGAGGCGTTGTCATGTTCGACCCAGACGAGCGTCTTCATTTCGCGACTCCCAGCACCTTGAGCTTGCCGATCAGTTCGTCGACATCGGCGACCTTCACGCCCGCCTGGCGCTTGGCCGGCTCCTCGACCTTCAGCGTCTTCAGCCGCGGCGATACGTCGATGCCGTAATCGGCAACCGTCTTCTTCGCCACCGGCTTGGACTTGGCCTTCATGATGTTGGGCAGGGTCGCATAGCGCGGCTCGTTGAGGCGAAGATCGGTCGTCACGATCGCCGGGGCCTTCAGGTCCACCGTCTCGAGCCCGCCATCGACCTCACGCGTCACCACGATCCGCTCGCCATTGACCTCGACCTTGTTGGCGAAGGTGCCCTGCGGCCAGCCCAGCAGGGCGGCCAGCATCTGGCCGGTCTGGTTGCTGTCGTCGTCGATCGCCTGCTTGCCCAGGATCACCAGGCCCGGCTGCTCCTCGTCGCACACCGCCTTCAGCAGCTTGGCGACACCCAGCGGCTCGACCTCGTCCTCGCTGGCGATCAGGATCGCCCGGTCGGCACCCATCGCACGCGCGGTCAGCAGCACGTCGGTCTCCGCCTTCGGCACGCCGATCGTCACCACCACCACCTCGGTCGCAGCGCCCTTTTCCTTCAGGCGAACCGCTTCCTCGATCGCAATCTCGTCGAACGGGTTCATGCTCATCTTCACGTTCGCCAGATCGACGCCCGTCCCGTCCGCCTTCACACGAGGCTTCACATTGTAATCAAGCACACGCTTGACCGGCACGATTATCTTCATCGCATCACCTTCGTCATTGGCGCGGCTCGATCCCCGCGCAGAGAATATCGACCAGCTGCGCCGCCATCTCGGACGGGGGCAGCGGACCATCGACCCGATACCAGCGCGCCAGCCAGTTGAGCGATCCGGCGAACGCCAGACCGGTCAGCCGGGCATCGGCGATCCGCGCCGACCCGTCCTCGGCCGCCAGCACGATCATCGCCAGCATCGCATCGTCAATCTCGCGCTTGAGCGCGCGAAACTTCAGACGCGCATCGGGCGACAGCAGTTCCTCGCCGGTACGAATGACGCAGCGGCCGAACTCGCCCATGATCACCTGGGCATAGAGGCGCAGGAACGAGCGCAGCCGGTCGAGACCGCTTCCCGGCTCGGTGCGAGCCTGATCGGCGGCGCGATGCAGCTTCTCGATGCCGCGGCGCACGCACTCGAACAGCACCTGCTCCTTGTTGCCGAGATGGTGGTAGATCACCGGCTTGGTCACACCCAGCGTCGCGGCGACATCGTCGAGCGACGTGGCGTGGAAGCCGCGTTCGTTGAACATCCGGACCGCCGCCAGCAACAGCGCATCACGCTTTTCCTCACGCTCGGCGGCATTGGTGCGGGTCGAGCGGAAAGGCGAGCTGGCAAGGGCAGATTCGCTGGCCATTGGTTACTGGCGAGTAGCATTATTCCGATGGGTAGGAAAGACGCTTTTGACGTGGGCAAGCCCGGCCCCGTCCCCTATGATTGCGCCATGCGGAACGGGCGATCGATCCTGGTGGTGGGCGGCGGCACGGCGGGATGGCTGACGGCCGCCTATCTGGCGCGCCACTTGGGGGTCGCGGACCGGGCCAGGGTTTCGATCACGTTGATCGAGTCTCCGGAGATCGGCATCGTCGGGGTCGGCGAAGGCACCTTCCCCACGATCCGCAGCACGCTGAAATATCTCGGCATCGACGAGACGCAGTTCATCCGCGCGACCTCGGCGACGTTCAAGCAGGGTATCCGCTTCGTCGACTGGGCGGAGACGCCGGCGAACGGGCGCCACAATCATTATTTCCACCCGTTCGAAGCGCCGTTCCAGAGCGACGAGACCAGCCTGATCCCCTATTGGCTGTTACAGAACGAGGCGACGCGACCGCCCTTCGCCGAGGCGGTGACGATCCAGAACCGGGTGGCCGAGGCACAGCGCGCGCCCAAACGTCCGCACGAAGGCGATTTCGACGGGCCGCTCAACTATGCCTATCATTTCGACGCGGTACGGCTGGCCGAGGTGCTGGCCGAGCGTGCGGTCGAGCTGGGCGTGTGCCATGTCGCCGACCGGATCGATCGGGTCGAGCGCGACGATCGCGGCGGCATCGCCCGGGTCGTCACCGAGCGCGAGGGGGCGTTCGAGGCCGACCTGTATATCGACTGCAGCGGCTTTCGCGCCGAGTTGATCGGGCAGACTTTGGGCGTGCCGTTCAAGCCGGTCGGCGATACGCTGTTCACCGACCGGGCGCTGGCGTGCAAGCTGCCCTATGACCGGCCCGACGCGCCGCTGGAAAGCTACACCGTCGCCACCGCGCATGAGGGCGGCTGGATCTGGGACATCGGGCTGGCGCGCGCGCGCGGGATCGGCTGCGTCTATTCCAGCGCCCATGTCAGCGACGCCCGGGCCAAGGAGATCCTGGCCGGCTATGTCGGGCCGCGGATCGCCGAGATGTCGCCGCGGCGGATCGCGTTCGAGGCAGGCTATCGCACCCGCCAGTGGGAGCGCAATTGCGTGGCGGTCGGGTTGGCGGCCGGGTTCATGGAGCCGCTCGAATCGACCGGGGTCGTCCTGATCGAGGCGGCGATCGCGATGATCGCCGAGCTGTTTCCGCTGAACGGCCCGGTCGATGCCCCGGCGCGGCGGTTCAACGAGCTGATGACCGCGCGTTATGACAATATCGTCAGCTTCCTGAAGCTGCATTATTGCCTCAGCCGGCGCGAGGAGCCGTTCTGGCGGCGCAACGCCGATCCGGCGACGATCCCGGAGCGGCTGCGCGACCTGCTCGACCAATGGCGCTATCGCCCGCCCGGCCGGTTCGACTTCACGCTCGACACCGAGAGCTTCGCCTATTTCAACTATCAGTACATCCTCTACGGCATGGGCTTCCAGACGGACCTGGGCCCGGTCCGCGAGGATTTTCCGCTGGTCGACGAAGCGCAGGCGATCTTCGCGCGGGTGCGCGCGTTCAGCGAGCGGGCGGCGCACGACCTGCCGCCGCACCGCGCGCTGATCGAACATATCAACGCCGGCGGCGGGCTGCGGCTGGCGGTCTAGCCGCCTGCTTCAGCGTGCGACCGTGCTGAGCCGCGAGTGCCGGTTGAGGCTTTCCTGCATATGCTGGCGAGCGCATTGCCGGGCGGTTGCCGGGTCCATGCGCACGATCGCGTCGAGGATCGCGTCGTGCTCGCGGTGGATCATCTCGGCATAGCGGCGATGCCCTTCCTCGCTTTCGTCTCGCAGATACAGGGTGCGCGGCGGGACCAGGCGGACGCCGAGGAAATCGATGATCCGGACATAATAATCATTTTGCGTCGCGCGGGCGATGGCCAGGTGAAATTCGGAATCGGCACGCGCCGCAGCTTCGGCATCGCCGCCCGTCTGCGCCATGCGCTCCAGCGCGTCGCGGATCGCGACGATGTCCGCCGTGGTCCGGCGCGACGCGGCGAGTGCCGCCATCTCGGCCTCGACCGCCAGTCGGATCTCAAGCAGCTTGATGACGTCGGCAAGCTCGACCAGTTCCTCGCGCGTGACCTGGAATGCGCGATAGGGCGCGCTCTCGGCGACATAGACGCCCGAGCCCTGGCGCGAGAGCGTCAGTCCCTGCGCCGACAGCCGGGCAAAGGCCTCGCGCACCACGGTGCGGCTGACCGACTCGGTCTCCGCAACCTCCTTTTGCGACGGCAGGCGCGAGCCCGGGGGCCAGGCGCCCGAGCGGATCTGGCGTTCGAGGCTTTCATAGAGACGGTCGGTAAGCGAGTCCGACATGGCGGCAATCTTTCTTCTGAAACGCTGAGCGGTGGATCAGTGCGCGGCGGGATCGAAATCGGGCGTCTGGCCCGACACATGCCGCACCCAGTCCGCCTCGGTCCGGAAATCCGGTCCGCCGCTCCACGCGGCGCCCATATAATAGACAAAGGGGTGATCCGCCTCGACACGGATCAGGACAAGATGATTATTGGCATCGTCGCGGATCGCCTCGATCCGTTTCGGATCGACCATCAGCGCGATGCCCATCGCCCCCTTGCCCGGCTCGTCCGGCCCCCACCACACCAGCCGCCCGCGCTCTCGGTCGACGGTCAGGTGCCCCGGCCGGTCGGACGTGGCCTTTCGGCTGATGCCGATGCCGACGATCATCGACCCCGGCTGGTCCGAATGCAGCGTCGAAACCATGCGCGTGAAATTGGTACCGAGCGGCAGCGAGAAGCGGCGCGTTTCCCACACCTTGCGCTCGGTCCCGACCGGCCAGGGCGCATAGTCGACCTCGAACCGCGCCTCGTCCGGGCCGTTCTTCAGGATGCGGTGACCGCGATAATTGCGCGAAACCCAGAGCTTGTTGTCCTGCCAGATGCCCAGGCCGCCGGCGCCGCGGAATTCGTTGACGTTGTAGAAGTCGAGCCCTTCGCCATGGTCGGCATGCTGGTCGCCGGTGCGCAGCTGACGGTCCATATAGGGCCAGCGATACCGCTTGCCCCAGGCATCGATGCCCGAGGTCGAGGGCGGCTCGACCGCCTCGAGCGCGGCGCCGTAGATGCGATGCGCCGTCCGGTCATTCTCCCAGAGCAGATCGTCATAGCGATAGTCGGCGATGGTCACCGTCGCGCGCGGGGTGCGATCGGGCGCCGGTTTCATCGGCGGCCGCGCGGTCTGTGCGGCCGCGGCATCCGGGGTCTGCGCATCCGCAGGTGTCGTCCATGCAAGCGCGACGATCACAGCGCAGCCAAGCGCGCCGGCAACCCTGTTCATATCCCCTCCTCAACCTTGCAGATCGCCTTATACGACAACTTATCGCACCTGTCATGCTTTGTGCAGAATGGCAATTTACCGATATTTCACAACCATATGACGCGCACTCCTCCTCCGTATAGCGCACTGGATATGGGCACATGTAAAAAGTTATACTACAACTTGTTGCCCTTTCATGAAGCATCGGCTAGGTGCCGGACAACGATCGGACGACTCGGCATGCAGGCCGGGCAGGTCGCAGGGAAAAGGGGAGGTTTGCATGAGGTTCGACGGGAAACCTGTGTCGGCGCTGCGGCGCGAATGGCGGGTCGGCGCATCGCTTCTGGGGCTGGCGCTGGCATTGCAGTCAGGTGCCGCGCTGGCGCAATCGGCCCCGGCCGAGGATCAGGCCGAGGCACAGCCGGAAGACCCGGCCTCCGAGATCGTCGTAACCGGTTTTCGCGGCAGCCTGAGCCGTGCGCTCGACATCAAGCGCAATCAGGCGGGCATCGTCGACACCATCCTGGCCGAGGATATCGGCAAGTTTCCCGACGCGAACCTGGCCGAATCGATGCAGCGCGTGCCCGGCGTCGCGCTGACCCGCGGCGATGGCGGCGAGGGCCGCGCGATCACGGTACGCGGCCTTGGCCCGATCTTCACCCGCACCCGCGTCAACGGCATGGAAGCCAATAGCGGCATTTCCGGGTCGGACGTCCAGGGTACCAGCGGTCGCAGCCGCGGGTTCGACTTCAACGTCTTCGCGTCCGAAATCTTCCAAAACCTGACGGTGCGGAAGACCTATTCCGCGGACACGTCGGAAGGCTCGCTGGGCGCCACCGTCGACCTGCGCTCGCCGCGCCCGCTCGACTATAAGCAGGACTTCGTCCTCGCTGCCTCGGCCAAGGTCATCTACAACGACCTCAACCAGGATGCGGGACCGCGCCTGGCCGGGCTGTTGTCGAAGCAGTTTGCCGACGGCACGTTCGGCGTGCTGGTCTCCGCCGCCTATACCCAGCGCAAGACGCGCGAAGAGGGCTATTCGCCCGCCGGCATCATGCCCGCGCTGGTCGATGGCGGCTTCTGCAGCCCGATCGGCATCACGCCGCAGAACCCGGCCAACGATCCGGCAAAGGGAACCGACGCCGCCAATTGCGCCACCGGCGTGCCGCGCACCGGATCGGTCGCCGCCTATCAAGCGGTGGTCGGCGGCGGCGGCTTCCATCCCCGCTTCCCGCGCTACATGCGGAGCGACCAGGATTATGAGCGGCTTGGCCTCACGGCGTCGGTCCAGTGGAAGCCGACCGAGCGCACCAACATCGCGATCGATGGCCTCTATGCCCGCTATGACATGGAGCGGTACGACGAGTTCATGGGCGCGCTCGCCACCGGGCGCGGCGTCGGCAACAACGGCAAGCCGCATGTCTCGATTGTCGATGCGGTCGTGTCGCCGGACAAGACGGTTCAGTACGCGCTGTACAATGGGATGGACGTGTCCTCCTGGTCGACGCGCGACCTGTACACCTCGACCTTCAAGCAGGTCGCGCTGACCGCCGAACATGAGTTCAGCGACTGGCTGAGCGTCGATGCCTATGCCGGGATCGGCCGGACCAACATGGACGAGCCGTACCGCGTCGACCTGCGGCTGGACCGGGTGAACAGCAACGGCTTTTCCTACGACTTCCGCGGCGGCGGCCGGATCCCGGTCATCAATTTCGGGTTCGACATCACCGATCCGAACAATTTCGTCTTCGGGCCGATGCTGCCCGACGGGACGGTGCGCGGCACCTATGGCGCGCGCAAGGTCTTCACCGAGTTCCAGAACGAGCAATATGCGCTGAACGCGCTGATCACGATCGACCCGGCGCTGCGTCTGCGCATCGGCGGCGAGGTGCGCGTCAACAACTTCACCAGCCGCGAACTGCAGCGCGCCGCGGCCATATCGAGCTTCACGCCGAGCCTCCCCGCCGGCGTCACGCTCGCCGACCTGACGACGCGCGTCGGCGGGTTCGGCAAGGGGCTGGGCGACGGTCTGCCCAACGCCTGGATCAAGGCCGACCATGCCAAGTTCAACGACCTGTTCGGACTGGACAGCAACACTGGCAACTACGCGTTCAGCGGGCCGGAGAACGGCACTGCGCTGGGCGGCAACTTCTCGGTCGACGAGACGGTGAAGGGCGCCTTCGCCCAGGCCGAGTTCGAAGTGGCGACGTTCATGCCGATCCGCGGCAATGTCGGCCTGCGCTATGTCACCACCGACCAGCGCTCGTTCGGCTATGTCACCCTGCCGGTGCCGGTGAACGGCAAGACCTTCTCCCCCGTCACTGTCGATCGCGACTATGACGACTGGCTGTGGTCCGTGAACCTCACCGGAGAGGTGACCCCCAATCTGCTGCTGCGCATTTCCGGCGCGAAGGTCATCGCGCGGCCGGACCTGGGCCAGTTGTCGCCCAGCGGCGGGTTCAATCCGACGATCCGGACCGTGTCAGTGGGCAACGCCCTGCTCGAGCCGATCCGCGCCAAGACGCTGGACCTGTCGGCCGAATGGTATTTCGCGCCGGGCAGCATCCTGTCGGTCGGCTATTTCTACAAGGACATCGACACCTATATCCAGACGCTGCAGCGGCTGATCCCCTTCACCGAAACCGGCCTGCCGCCCGAGCTGCTGCAGGGATCTCAGGCGACGCCGCAGGACCTGTTCACCGTCACCAACCTGGACAATACCAAGGGCGGGCCGATCCACGGGATCGAGGTGAACTACCAGCACCAGCTGCGCTTCCTGCCCGGCTTCCTGTCGAACACCGGCATCCTGCTGAACTACACGCACGTCACGTCGGACATCGAGTATATCCTGAACGCGACCACGGGCGCGACCCGGAAGGCACCGCTGGCCGGCATGTCGAAGGACCAGGTCAACGCGACGCTCTATTATGAGACGGACCGGTTCAGCATCCGCGGCTCGGCCGCCTATCGGTCGGACTTCATCCGCGCGGTGCCGTCGATCAATTCGCTGAGCGATGTCGATACGGTCGAGGGCACGGTCTATGTCGACATGTCCGCTTCCTGGTCGCTGACCGACAAGTTCAAGCTCACCTTCGAGGCGCAGAACCTGACCGACGAGCACCAGACGATCCTGGTCGACTCGGTGCGGCAGGACACGCTGTTCGACAGCCATGTCGGACGCACGTTCACCTTCGGCATCTCGTACCGCTATTGACCCCAACTGGCGGCCACCCGCACGAGTGGCCGCCATTTTTTTTCGCCCGCGGGGGAAAATCAATGAAACGCATTGCACGCTTCGGCGCGGTGGTGGCCGCAGTGTCACTGGTCTCCTCGGGCGCAGCGCAGGAGGCCCCGCCCGAGACTGATCCGGTGGCCGCGGTCAATGTCTTCGTTGGCGCGGACAATAACGGCAACACCGTGCCGGGCGCGGGCGTGCCGTTCGGCTTCGTCACCTTCAGCCCCGATACGGTGCGCGGATCGACCAACGGCTATGACGGGAAGTCGGCACTGACCGGCTTCAGTGTCACCCATGTCAGCGGCACCGGCGGCGACAGCAAATATGGCAATTTCCGCGTGACGCCGACGATCGGTCCGGTCGATCCGCGCAACCTGGTCTTCGCGCGCGCCGACGAGCGCGGCGCGCCCGGCTATTACGCCACGCGGATCGGCCAGGTCCGCAGCGAGCTGACCGCCAGCCGGATGGCGGGCATGGGGCAGTTCACCTTTCCGGCGACTGCCGACGCCAATCTGATCGTCGATGCGACATCGGCGATCCAGCTGATGGGCAAGGGGCCAAAGGCAACGACCGCCGAGGTCCGGGTGCTCGACCCGCGCACGCTGGGCGGGACGGCATCGTTCGTCGGCGGATGGAATGTCACGCCGCTGACGCTCTATTTCGCCGCGACTTTCGACCGTGATCCGATGCGGATCGGCGGGTGGAATGCGACGCGCGGCTCGCTGGACCTGCACCCAGCCGCGGGCGCTACCGGCGGCGACCAGCGGAGCAATCCATCCAACCGGCTGGGCGGCTTTGCCAGCTTCGACACGCGGTCCGATCCGGTCGTGCGGATGAAGATCGCGGTATCGTTCGTCAGCGTCGAGCAGGCGCGTGCCAACCTTGGCGAACTGCCCGGATGGGACTTCGACGCCAGCCGCCAGGCGGCGGCGAAACAGTGGCGCGATGCGCTGTCGCAGATCGAGGTCGCCGGCGGCAGCGAGGACGAGCGCCGCAATTTCTACAGCGCGCTGTACCGCAGCCATACCATGCCGCACGACGTGACCGGCGAGCGCGTCGGCGGTACCCCGGACGGGCGGCCGCATTATGAGGATTATTACACGCTGTGGGACACGTTCCGCACACTGCACCCGCTGCTCACCCTGATCCAGCCGAAGCGCCAGCGCGACATGATCGGATCGCTGCTCGACACCTATCAGCAGACCGGCTGGCTGCCCGATGCGCGCATCGCCGGGGCGAACGGCATGACCCAGGGCGGATCGAATAGCGACGTGCTGATCGCCGACGCGGTGGTGAAGAACCTGGGCGGGTTCGATCAGGCGCTTGCCTGGCAGGCGATCGTCAAGAATGGCGATGTCGATTCGGACGATCCGATCAACCAGGGCCGTGCGCTGAAGGATTATCTGCGGCTGGGCTACATGTCGCAGAACGAGACCCGATCGGCGTCGCGCACGCTGGAATATGCCTATAACGACTTCGCCATTGCCCAGGTGGCGGTCGCAATGGGGAAGCGCGACGAGGCGGCGAGGTTCGGCAAGCGCGCAGGCAACTGGCGCAACCTGTGGGACGACCGCCTGAGCTGCATCCGCCCGCGCCACGCCGATGGCAGCTGGATGCCCGATTTCGACTGCAACCATCTCTATCCCGACAACACGACCGCCTGGTGGGACGCGCCCTTTTACGAGGGGTCGAGCCGGCAATATTCGACCTATGTGCCGCATGATGTCGCAGGGCTGATCGGCAAGACCGGCGGTGCGCCAGGCTTCGTCGCCTGGCTCGATACGCTGTTCGAGACCGATGCGCATTCAGGCGGATATGATCATGGCAATGAGCCCGATTTCCTCGCCGCCTATCTCTATATCCATGCCGGGCGGCCGGACCGCACCGCGGAACGGGTGCGCGCGATCATGGCCAGGCAATATCGTCCGACGCATGACGGCCTGCCCGGCAATGACGACGCCGGGGCGATGTCGTCCTGGTATGTGTGGAGCGCGATGGGGCTGTTTCCCAATGCCGGCCAGCCTTTCTATTATATCGGGTCGCCGGTCTTCACCCGGGCGCGCATCGCGCTGGAGGGCGGGCGCAGTTTCGAGGTGCGGGCACCCGGCGCCTCGCCCGAGCGCCGCTATGTGACCGGCGCGCGGCTGAACGGGCGGGCAATCGACCGGGCGTGGATCACCCACCGCGAGCTGGCGGCGGGCGGCGTGCTCGAGCTGGACATGGCCGAACGGCCGAACGGCTGGGCGTCGCGCTTCGTTGCGCCGCCCAACCCCTTCCACCCCGACCCTGCGCAGCGCGCGACCGAGAGGAAATGATGAAACACCCCCTGACCGCCACCCTGCTGCTCGCGCTGGCGACGACCGCATTGGCGCCCGCCCCCATCGCCGCCGCGCAGACCGCGCCGGCCGCGAGCGGGATCCGCCTGAACGCGCCGGCGCCGTGGAACCGCAAGGCGATCCTGGCGATCGGCGAGAAGGTGGCCGATTATCACATTGCCGAGCTCGCGGGCGGCAGCGCCTATCCCAAGGTGAAGACCGGCAATCGCTATCCGCTCGACCCCAAGGGTTGGGAACAGGGGGCGTTCCTGATCGGGCTGGCGCAGTTCGCCGATTTCAGCCGCGAGCCGCGCTATCGCCAGATGCTGATCCAGCGCGGCGTGGCCAATGACTGGGCGCTGGGCGACCGGCTCTATCATGCCGACGACCATATGGTCGGGCAGACCTATTTCTGGGCCAGCCGCAACGGCATCGGCGAGCAGGCGATCGCGAAGATGCGCGCGACCTTCGACCGGATTCTCGCCAACCCCTCGACCGTCGACCTGAAATTCGAGCGGGCGGGTCCGAAATGCGTCGATCGCTGGTGCTGGTGCGACGCCCTCTTCATGGCGCCGCCGGCCTGGCTGGAGATGAGCAAGGTCACCGGCGACCGGCGCTACCGCGATTTCGCGATGCGCGAATTCTGGGCGACGACCGATTATCTGTTCGACCCCAGCGAGAATCTCTTCTTCCGCGATAGTTCGTTCTTCAACGAGCGCGATGCCAAGGGGCGCAAGCTGTTCTGGTCGCGCGGCAATGGCTGGGTGCTGGGCGGGCTGGCGCGGATGATCCCGCTGCTCGACAAGGGCGATCCCGACCGGGCGCGGCTGATCGAGCTGTATCGCAAGATGGCCGGCAAGCTGCTGAGCATCCAGAAGCCCGACGGATTCTGGGCGCCGTCCTTGCTGGCGGACCCGGCGGAGTCGCTGCCCGAATCGAGCGGGACGGCCTTTTACGTCTATGGCCTCGCCTGGGGCGTGAACGAAGGGCTGCTCGACCGCGCGACTTATCTGCCGGCGATCCGCAAGGGCTGGACCGCGCTCACCCGGACCGTCCATCCCGACGGGCGGCTCGGCTGGGTCCAGGCGATCGGCGACCGGCCGATGCTGGTGCGGTACGAGGATACGCATGACTATGCGGTCGGCGCGTTCCTGCTGGCCGCGACCCAGGTCGACCGGCTCGCGCCGGCACGCTGAGCGGGTCCGGGGGGAGCATGTTCGCGCGCACCTATTACGCCACGCATCCGGACATGATGGCGGGGGCGTCGAATGCGGACCTGCGCGATCGCTACCTGATCCAGGACCTTTTCCGCGAGGGTGGGTGTACCTTGGTCTACACCCATGCCGATCGGCTGATCATCGGCGGGGTGTGGGTCGGGTCGGAGCCGGTATCGCTCCCGCAGCAGACGGAACCACCCTCCGCCGCGGGACGCTCGCTGCTCGAGCGGCGGGAGTTGGGGATCTTCAACGTCGGCGTGGTCGAGGGACTGGTGACGGTGGACGGCACCGCCTTCGCGCTGGCGCCGAAACACTGCCTCTATGTCGGGATGGGCGAGCATGAGGTCGGCTTTTCGGGCAGCGGCGCGCGCTTCTATCTGGCGTCGAGCCCGGCGCATCGTGCCTGCCCCACGCGCCGGATCGGACTGGACGATGCGCAAGTCTTGGTGCGCGGGACCGGCGAGGAGGCGAATGCCCGGCGCATCCACCAGATGATCCTGCCCGGCACCTGCGACAGCGCGCAGCTGGCGATGGGGCTGACCATTCTCGAGCCGGGCAGCGTGTGGAACACGATGCCGCCGCATGTCCATGAACGGCGCAGCGAGATCTATTTCTATTTCGACCTGCCCGAGGCGGCGCGGGACCGGGTCGCCCATTTCATGGGCGAAGGCGAAGCGACGCGCAGCCTGATCCTGCGGGATGGCGAGGCGGTGATCAGCCCGCCCTGGTCGATCCATATGGGCGTCGGCACCCGCGCCTATGCCTTTATCTGGACGATGGCAGGCGAGAATCTCGACTATTCCGACATGAACGTGCTCGACTTGTGCCAG
Source organism: Sphingomonas sp. BL-S-25 (assembly GCF_055521555.1). Lineage (NCBI taxonomy): Bacteria > Pseudomonadati > Pseudomonadota > Alphaproteobacteria > Sphingomonadales > Sphingomonadaceae > Sphingomonas > Sphingomonas sp. BL-S-25. The sequence goes on along the minus strand of NZ_CM145486.1, from coordinate 2,361,019 downwards.
CTGAGGTGATGCGCCGGTCCTGAACGGGGTCAGGCGACACGCCGCGGCGTCGCCTGCTCGAACCGGGCGATCGTGCGGCGGGCGTCGTACCGGAGCGGCCGGCTCGCACGCCGCTCGACCATGCCGTCGCCGAACAGAGCGGGCAGATCGAGATCCTTCAGATGGCTGTAGCCGATATGGCAGTTGCAGGCGCTCTGCGGACAGGGCGCCGGGCGGAGCAGTGCCTCAAAGCCGGGATCGTAGATGTTGCCGATCGGCATCTCGACGAAGTGGCAGCGCCGCGCCGTGCCGTCGCCGCTGACCGAGATCACGCTGTCCCCCGCCGCACAGGCGCGGCCGCGACTGGGCCAGGCGCGATTGTTCAGTTCGAACAACGGGTCGATCGCGGCCAGCCGTTCGACCTCGGCATCGGAATAGCGACCCTGGAGCGATTCCTCGGCGTTGATCCAGAGATAGGCGTCGGACGGCAGGTCGGCGCGGAGCGCTTCGATCGCCTCGAAATGTTCGCGCAGGGCAACGACACCGACGCTGTAGCGAATCCCCATCGTCGCCAGCGCATGGATCTTCGCGATGAAGCGGCCGCGATCGGTCTCGCCGGGGTGATAGGTTGCCCAGAAGGCGGCGGCGCGCGGATCGCAGTCAGCGATCCAGTCGATCGAACCCGAAAGATTGGTCTGGATCGCCACGGTGTCGATATGGGGCACGTGCGACAGGCGGGTGATCGCGTCGCGATAATAGCGGCGGATCAGCGCCTCGCCCCAAGGGGTGAACAGGATCGAGGTCGACCGGCCGCGCGCGATCGCCCAGTCGGTGAACCGCTCCAGCGCCGCGCGATCGGCCGCGAGCGTGGCGCGACTGTCGCGACGCTTGGCAAAGGGACAATAGCCGCAGTCATAGTTGCAGCCCGACAGCGGACCGCGCCACAGGATGGTCAGCGCCTCGCTCACCGCACCGCTGCGCCCGTCATCCGCGCGCGCACCGCGTCCGAATAGAAGAGCGGCGGAATCGCATCGGCATGCTCCAGCCCGGCATCGGTCGGGCAAAGCCTGCCGTCCCGCTCGACCAGCAGTCCCATCTCGCCAAGCAAATCGAGCGCGGGAAAGGCCTCGGCCGGCGCGATGCCGTAGAGCTGCGCGAAACGCGCGCAGTCCAGCCCGTCGCGCCGGAGGATCGACTTGAGGACATAGCGGCGCATCGCCTCGTCCTGCGTCAGGGTGATGCCGTGATGCGCGAAGCGAAAGGCGTCGGCGGAGCTGGCGGCATAATCATCGATGATGTCGAGCACGCCGCGACGGGTGACGGCATAGCGCGTCGCATAATGCGCGGTCGCGGTATAGGAGCGCGCGCCGGTGCCGATGCCGAGCACTCCGTCCTCCTGGCAGCTGAATTCCTCTTCCGGATCGACCGCGGCAACCGGCCGATGGAAGGCGCGCATCGAGTTCTGGACATAGCCCTCGGCCAGCAACAGGTCGCGGCCGATGCGGTAGAGCGCGCGGCGATGCTCGTCCTCCACGCTGCCACGTCCGTCCAGTCCGGTGCGGGGGCGGACATAAAGCGGATAGAGGAAGATCTCTTCGGGCTGCCACGCCAGCGCGCGGCGCAGCGAATGGCACCAGCTGTCCGGCGTCTGGTTGGCCGCGCCATAGATCAGGTCGATGTTCAACCGGCCGAAGCGGTGGGCGCGGATCGTGTCGAGCGCGGCGGCCAGGCGGGCGGGATCCTGTGGCCGGCCCATGACCTTGGTCTCGGCCTCGATGAACGACTGCACGCCGATGCTGATCCGGTCGATGCCGCGATCCGACAGCAGCGCGATCGTCTCCGGCGTGGCGGTCTTGGGCGAGGTCTCGATCGCGGTCGGCAGCAGCCGCGAGTCGGCGTTCATCAGCCTTGCGGTCGTGTCGAGCAGGCGATCGAGCGCCGGGGCGCCGAGCAGCGTCGGCGTGCCGCCGCCGATCGCCATGCGTACCGGCCGCACCGGACCAATCTCATCGCGGACAACCTCCATCTGGCGGGTCAAGGCGGCCAGATAGCGGTCGACCCGATCCCCGTCGGGATTGGCGACAGTGAAGAGATTGCAGAAGCCGCAACGCATCTCGCAGAACGGGATGTGCAGATAGAGGAAGATCCGATCCTTGCGCTCGGTCGCCCAGAGTTGGCTCAGCGGGATCGGCGGATCGAAGGCGCGATAGGCGTTCTTGTGCGGATAGCCATAGGCATAGTCCTGGTAGAGCGGCCCGAGATCGGCCGGGCCGGCAGGCGTGCGAACGATGCTGGCCATCAGGCGCCTCGGTCCTGCTCTAGCAAAAGCTGCGCATAGGGCACGTCCCAGACGCTGGCATGGCCGATGCGATGCCCGTGATAGCCGTCCTCGCCAAAGGCGGTGCCATGATCCGAGGTCAGGATAGCAAGCAGCGGGGCGCGGCGGCGCAGCGCCGCGAACAGCGGCGGCAGGTGCCGGTCGATATCGGCCAGCGCGGCGCGTTGACTGTCGGGCGAGTCGATTTCCCCCTCCCCCCGGTAGAAATGGTGCGGCGGGTGGCAGGCGGCCAGGTTGACGAACAGGAACAGGCGGCGATCCGCGGGCTGCGACCCGATCTGCTCGACCGCGCGCGCGATCTGATTGGCGGCGGAATCACGGCAGGCGACGCCCAGGCTCTCGTCCCACCAGCTTTCGTCGAACAGGTCGGGCAGCACCGAGCCGAGCGGCGAGCGCTTGTTGAAGAAGCCGGTACCGCCGACGCAGATCGTGCGATAGCCCTGCCCGGACAGCCCGGTCACGATGTCCGGCGCATCGAACACCAGCGTGCCGTCGGCCGTGGTCTCGCTGCCCGGAAAGCGCGCCGCGAACAGGCGGCGATGCGCGTCGGGGTCCTGCTCGCGCGGAATCGCGGGTGTCGGCAGGAAGCCGGCGAAGAACGCCTGGTGCGCCGCGAAGGTGAAGCTGGCGGGCGAATGGCGATGCTCCCAACCGCCAGCAGGCAGCAGCGCGGCGAGGTTCGGCGTGTCGCCCCGCGCCAGCGCTTCGCGCGCCACGTCGAGCCGCAGCGTGTCGAAGGTCATCAGCAGCATGTCATGGCTGCCGAGACAGGCGGCGGCGTCGATCGCCACGCTCATGCCGCAGCCCTGTCCGGCGCGAGCCTGGCAGCGATCCGGTCGAACTGGGCTGCGTGCGGGCTACGCGCGCCGGGGGCGAAGTCCTTGACAAAATCGCCGAACACATTTGCCTCCAGCACCGCATGGCGGCGGCCGTCCGCCAGCACGGCGATGTCGAGCCCGATCACATGGCTATCGGCAAAGCGGCGCGCCGCCGACCGTGCCGATGCCAGCACCGATTGCCAGGCCGCGTCGCCGATCCGGCGAACCAGCGCGTCGATCGGCGCGCGGTCGCCGCCCAGATGCAGGTTGGTCATCGGATGGCGGCTGGTCCGCAGCACCGGACGGATCGAGCCGTCATCGAGCATCACCAGCCGAATATCGGCGACACGCCCGTCGATCCCGATCTTGGGCAGCCAGCGCTCGACATGCAGGCCGAGCGGAGCGAGCCGGTCGACGAGACGAGCAATCTCGCCCCGGTCGGTCATCCGCCTCAGATTGCGGCTGGCGAGAAGGCGTCCGCGCTTCCCTTCGACGGCAGTGGTCGTCGCGATCCAGCGGTCGCCCTGCCGGGCCAATGCGGTCATCCCGGCTGCCGCCGACCCGTGACGCAGCTTCACGAACACGCGCGAAAGGCCGGCAGCGTACATCGCTGCGACAAGGTCATCGAAACTCATGGGTGCCGACAGCGCGAGCGGCACGGGCACCTCCGCCTGCGCCAGCCGATCGAGCGCGGCGGATTTATCGAAGGCGCAGGCGACATCCGTTGCCGAGGTCGAAACCATCGCGCCGCAGCCGCGGCCAATTGCCTCGGCCATGGCCGTCGCCGCGACCAGGCCGAAGGCAAGCTGGGCGGGCGAACCGATTTCGCCGGCGACAAGCGCATCGACCCCGGCATCAGACAGCGTCTCGAACCCCGCCGCAGCCGCGGTTTCGCGACCCGCACGGTACAGCGCCGCGATCGGGCCCGGCTGCTGGTCCGGCGTGTCGATGCGCAGATAGCTGCCGGGCCGCAACATCCCCGCCAGCCGATCGGGATCGGTGAGAAATTGGTCCCAGGCGAGGCTCGCCGGCGCCGTGCCAAGGCATTCGACGCACGCCGCCACGAAGCTTTCGTGGCGAGGTCCTGCACCCGAGTCGAGCACGACGATACGGCCGGGCGCCCCGCCCGGCGCTGCCGTCATTCGGAGACCGCGATATAATATTGCAGCTCTCCGTCCCATTCCTCCGCGGTCTGCGGCTCGTCGGCGACGAGGTTCGGCGTCGCGGCGCGCAGTTCCTCGACGACGTCCGGGCTGACATAATGGTGCGAGATGTCGAGCGTCTCCAGCTTGCCCAGCCGGCCCGACGCGATCAGCGCCCGCGCACCCTTGTCAGTCAGCGTACCCATCGACAGGTCGAGCTTCTTGATCCGGTCGAGTATCGGCGCAGCGGCGACCGCCTCGGCTAGAGCATCGCTATATTCGGAGTTGCGCAGCGCCAGCGTCTCGATCTGCGGGAACAGCGCGCCGGCGAACAGGTCGGCAAAGTCGTCGACCGAGGTGTCGGCGCCATAATCGTCCGATCCCAGCCAGAGTTCAAAATGGCGGATCGGCGCCTTGGCGGCCAGCGCCTGGGTAACCACCGTCTTGGGCAGGCCGCCCGCCTCGATCACCAGCGTGTGGAGCTGGTCATGCTGGATGCTGCCGAGGCTGAGCGCATTACCGCCGCGCACCGCGAAATGGCCGAGCCGGGGAAAGGCCGCCCAGATCGCGGAATAGTCGCCCTGCTCGATCCAGGAAATCTCATTTTCTTCGGAAATGATGTCCCCGAAGAACAGGGCGGAGAGCTCGGGAAGCTGGCCGCGCGCGGCGATCAGCTTGTCGATCGCGGGTTGGGGGCCGACTTCATAGGTCTCGCCATTCTCGGCCCACAGGCCGAAGACCAGTGCCTGGGTCGCACCCGAATTGGGTTCGGCAAGCATCGAGTCGAGAAGCTCGCCCAGCGTGGCCTTGTCGTCATATTCGCAGCGCAGTCGCGGCGCGGTCTCGGCGAAGCGGGCGATATCGCCGGACTTGCGGAAATCGACCACCGGCTTTCCGGCAAAACGTTCCAGATTGCTGTGAACCGTCATCGCATTCTCCCGCTGAAATGGCCGACCGGAATGTCCGCCCGCGCCCGTTGACGCAAGACGCCGACACGACGTTCGACCCGCCTGTTGCACGGCACGTAGTTGCGGGGCGTTGGCGACGCCTTCGTGACAGGCGAGCGAGTAGTTCAATAGCTCCAGTCGAACTGGAGCCAGAATTTGTCGGTATCGGTCGCCCATCTGTCCGCCTGGTAATGGGCGAGGCGGGCCGAGACGGTTGCCTTGCCGCGCCGGGCGCTGATCAGCAGGTCGAGTTCGTCGCCATAGTGGCGCGCCATGCGGTCGCTGTCGAACCGGTGCAGGGTTGCGGTCAGGCTCAGCTGGTCGAAAGGCCCCGCCCCCTTCCAGCCATGACCAAGCGTCGCATAGGCATCGCGCAGGCCATCCGGCGGGGTCGTGGCGAACTTGCCGGCCCAGCCATTCCATTTGAACAGCGAGGACAATGGCGTCTGGACGCTGGTGAGCGCCGCACCCTTGTCCGCGCCCAGCACTTCATAGCCCGCCACGGCGTTGAACCCGCCGCCAGCCAGCGTCGCCTCGCCCAGCGCATAGCTTGCCGCATAGTCGTTGGGGTTGTGGTGCCAGTCGCTCTGCCGTGCCCAGCTGGCGGTATAGCCGAGCTTCATGTCCTTGCCGATCGGGGTCGAACCGGCGAAGCGCAGGCCATAGGTCTGGCTGGACAGGCGATAGCCCTGAAGCGCGGGCATGTCCTGATCGACCAGATAGGCGAAGGCGGTGAGCGTGCCGGGCTTCAGGGCGTAGCCGACAAGCGCGAAGACATTGTCGCCATCGACCGATGCCGGCCGTGCGCCGAACCCCTGGCGGCCGTTCGGCGTGCGCACGCTGCCGGCATAGGTGAGATCGAGCTGCAGCCCTTTCGGCTTGCCATATTGGACCCGCACCGCATCGAAGGTCTGCTCGCTCTGTCGCCAGGGCGCCGAGCCGACGAAGCGCTGGTCGGCCAGTTCGATCCGCTGGCGACCCAGCGTCATGGCCAGCCCGCCCTTGTCGGCATAGCGGAGCTGCGCGCGATTGAGTTCGAGATTGCCCGGATCGGCCACCACCGGATAGGCGGTTCGGCCATTGAGCCCGTCATTATAACGGTCGATCAGCGCGAGCACCGCCTCGCCCTCGACCAGCGCCGACCAGGGGCCGCGCGCGGCGGTGACGCCAAGCCGCGCGCGCAGGGTCAGGGCATCGGCCTCGCGCGGCAGCCCGTCCTGGTCGACATGTTCGTAGCGCAGGCGAAGATCGACATTGGGTTTGATCGAGACATGCTGAGCCCAGGCGGTGCCGCAGCTCAGCACCGCCGGCAGCACCGCCAGCATCTTCATGGTTGGTTTCCCGAAAAAAAGTCCGGCTCGCCGTTCGCGCGGCGAGCCGGTCCAGGGAGGAAGGTCAGGCGGCGCGGGCCAGCGGGCGGCGTTCGCTATCCTGCGGCAGCGCGTCGAGCTCGCCGCTCTCACGCGCTTTGCGGCCATAGACGAGCTCGAACACCGGGGTCGCCATCACCGTGGTGACGATCGCCATCAGCACCAGGATCGAGAACAAAGTCGGGCCGATGATTCCCTTTTGCAGGCCGATATTGATGATGATCAGTTCCATCAGGCCGCGCGAGTTCATCAGCGCGCCGATGCCGAGCGCGGTGCGATTATCCTCGCCCGACAGCCGGGCAGCGGCATAGCAGGCCCCGAACTTGGCCAGCACCGAGACGGCGAGGATGCCCAGCGCGATCAGCAGCAGCTCGACCGAGTTGACCATATCCATCCGTGTGTTGAGGCCCGAATAGGTGAAGAACATCGGCAGCAGCAGGACGACCGCCAGCGGCTCGACCTTGCGCTTCAGCTCCTCGACGAACAGGCCGCGCGGCATGCAGGCGCCAAGCAGGAAGCCGCCAAAGATCGCATGGATGCCGATCGCATCCATCACGAAGCAGGATGCGCAGAACAGCATCATGACGATGGCGAGCATCTGGGTGCTCATCTCGCCCTTTTCCTCGACCATGCGGCCGAGCGGCGCCAGCAGGCGGCGACCATAGAGCAGCATGAAGCCGGTGTAGAGCACCGCACCGCCGATCGCGATGACCGCCAGGCCCGGCCCGCCGCCGAAGGTCGCAAGCACGATCGCCAGCACGCACCAGGAGGTGGCATCATCGAACGCGCCGGCGGTCAGCGACAGCGTGCCGAGCGACGAATTGGCCAGGCCACGCTCGTTGATGATGCGGGCGAGCATCGGGAAGGCGGTCAGCGCGATGCAGGCGCCCAGGAACAAGGTCGCATTGCCCTGCGAGATACCCGGCGCGAACAGGCCCGGCACGCCCATCAGCATCGGCGCGACCAGCGCGGCAAGGAGGAAGGGAACGACGATGCCGGCCGCCGAAACGCTGGCGGCGCTCTTCGCCTTGGACTGGAAATGGTCGAGCCTCAGCGTCAGCCCGACCATGAACATGTAGAGGCCCACACCGAGCTGGGCCCCGACATAGAGGACATTGCGCGTTTCCTTGGGGAAGATCGCGAGCTGCAGATCGGGAAAGAGCAGGCCAAACAGCGACGGCCCCAGCACGACGCCGGCGATCATCTCCCCCACCACCTGGGGCTGCCCAAGGAATTTCTTGCCGAGCCAGCCGACGACCCGGCACACCAGGATGATCACCGCCAGCTGAAGGAAGAAGTGGATGCTGTAGTCCGACGGCGCGTAGCTCTTGACCGCATTCACTGCCGGACCATGGGGCGACAATACGTCCCCCAGCGCCCGAACGGCATCATTCCACAAGTCGCTCAGCATCGATCTCACCTCCCCCATCGCCTTGTCGCGGGACGATTTTCCGCGCCAGGCACCATGAGGGAGCGCAAAGCGGGGTGCCGACGCAATGCGGAAAATGCACCGGACCGGTCGATTTCCCGGTTCGCGGTCGATTGTGTTGCGTGGGCACAACAAGCTAGGTACGTACCTACATGACAGCGTGGTCAAACGATGGGGCAGGTGGCACCGATGAAGGTCGTGAGCAGCCGCGAATTCAATCAGGATGTCAGCCAGGCGAAGCGACTCGCCAAGCTTGAACCGGTGTTCGTGACCGATCGCGGACGCCCGACCCATGTGCTGATGAGCATCGAGACCTTCCGCCAGCTGACCAGCAAGAACGAGACGATCGTGGACCTGCTCGCCGCGCCCGACCCGATCGATCTCGATCCCGCAGCGCTGCGCACGGCCGAAGCCTGGGACCGGCGCTGAAATGTATCTGCTCGATACCCCGATCGTGCTTGAGTTGCGGGGCGCGAAGACCAGTGGTGCGGATGCGAAGCTGAGCGCCTGGGCCGGCGGAGTGCCGCGGCAGAGCCTGTTCCTGTCGGCACTCAGCCTGCTCGAACTGGAAACCGGGGCGACCCGGCTGGCAGCCGGCCGCGACAAGGCGGCCGCGGCCGCGCTGCGCGACTGGATCGAGGGGCCGGTGGCGCGCGCGTTCGAAGGCCGGGTTTTGGCTTTGGATGCCGCACTCATGCGGCGTGCCGCGCGGCTGGGCTATGCCGATATGCGCGATGCATTGCTCGCGGCGACGGCGCTGGAGCAGGGTCTGACATTGGTGACGCGCAAGACGGCGGCGTTCAAGACGGGCAAGGTGAAGCTGTTCAACCCTTCGGGCTATACGCCGGAACCGGACAGTCTCGACGACTGGCGGCAGGCGACCAAGGGGCCATCGCCCTGGCTGCGCGGGCTGTTCAACCGAAGCTGACAGAGGCCCTTGCCTTCAAGGAATCGGCGTCGTCTCCAGAATCTCGATAGCCTCGGCCTTGCCGTTGAAGTCGACCTTCTCGCCCACCTCCGCCCCGATCAACGCACGGGCGAGCGGGGCCTGGAAGGCGACGCGGTCGGCGGCAGGATCGGCTTCGTCATGGCCGACCACGTCGATCACCCGTTCCTTTCCCGCCAGCCGGATGCGGACGCGTGAGCCGATGCCGACGACATCGTCCTCGGGCGGAGCGACCACCTCGGCGGTGGCGGCGCGGGTATGCCAATAGCGCAGTTCGCGCTTCACAACCTTGCGCGCCTCCTCGTCCGGTTCGGCTGCGATCGCCGCCTCGAGTTCGGTGACCTTCGCCGCGATCAGCGCCGGTCCGCGCTCGGTGACCAGGTTCGGCCCCGCGGGCAGCGGCAGTTCGAACTTGGGCTCGAGATGCTCCTCGTCGCTTTCGCGGCGGAAGGCGACGCTCATGACGCCTCGCCCAGTTCCGAGGACACTTTCCACAGGTCGATCCCGCCCTCGGTCGCGAAGCGATCGATCGAGGCAAGCTCTTCAGCCGAGAAGTCCAGATTGTTCACCGCATCGAGCGAATCGTCGAGCTGCTCGACCGTGCGCGCGCCGATCAGCGCCGAGGTCACGCGCGGGTCGCGCAGCACCCAGGCGATCGCCATCTGCGCCAGCGTCTGGCCGCGCGCCTGGGCGATCCGGTCGAGCTCGCGGATGCGCGACAGATTGTCCTCGGTGAGCAACCGCTGGCCAAGCGAACCGCCCTTGGCGGCGCGGGCGTCGGCGGGGACACCGTTCAGATATTTCGAGCTGAGCATGCCCTGCGCCAGCGCGGAGAAGGCGATGCAGCCGGTGCCGAGGTCGTCCAGCGTGTCGAGCAGACTCTCCTCGATCCAGCGATTGAGCATCGAGTAGCTCGGCTGGTGGATCAGCAGCGGCACCTTGTGCTCGGCAAGGATCGCCGCGGCACGGCGAGTCAGTTCGGCGGAGTAGCTGGAGATGCCGACATACAGCGCCTTGCCCTGACGGTGGAGATGGGCCAGCGCGCCCATCGTTTCTTCCAGCGGCGTCTTCGGATCGACGCGGTGCGAATAGAAGATGTCGACATAATCGAGCCCCATCCGCTTCAGGCTCTGGTCGCACGACGCGATCAGATATTTGCGCGAGCCTCCGACATCGCCGTACGGCCCCGGCCACATGTCCCAGCCGGCCTTGGTCGAGATGACCAGTTCGTCGCGGTGGGTGGCGAAGTCGCTCGCCAGGACGCGGCCGAAATTTTCTTCCGCCGATCCGTAGGGCGGACCGTAATTGTTCGCGAGATCGAAATGGGTGACGCCGCGGTCGAAGGCTCGGCGCAGCATCGCACGACCGGTCTCGAACACGTCCGCGCCGCCGAAATTCTGCCACAGGCCAAGGCTGATCGCCGGCAGGTCGAGGCCCGATCGGCCGCAGCGGCGATAGGGCATGCGCCCGTCATAACGCTGGGCATCGGCGACATAGGGCTGGGGATAGGGCATGCGGCGCTCCTGAACGATCGGTCGGAGCGGCCGGATACGCCCGGCCGTTCAGACGGTAAAGCTCTCGCCGCAGCCGCAGGATCCCTTGGCATTGGGATTCTGGAAGACGAAGCCGGCAGTGAAATCGTCCTCGACCCAGTCCATCGTCGATCCGATCAGGTACAGCACCGACGCGCCGTCGACGAAGAAGGTGCCGCCCGGGGTCTCGATCCGTTCGTCGAACGGTTTGGCCTCGGTCACGTAATCGACCGAATAGGCCAGCCCCGAACAACCGCGGCGCGGGGTCGACAGCTTGACCCCGACCGTCCCGTCCGGCGCCTTGGCCATCAGGTCGGCGATCCGCTGCTCGGCGCGCCCGGTCAGGGTGAGCGCCGCAGGGCGGGCGCGAAGCTTGGTCTCGGTCATCATTCAACTCCTCCCCTCCCCAAATTCGGAAGGGAATTGATCACAGCATGCCAAGCTCGAGCTTGGCCTCGTCACTCATCTTCTGCGGGTCCCAGGGCGGATCCCAGACCAGGCTGACCTCGGCATGGCCGACGCCCGGCACCGATCCGACGCGCAGCTCGACCTCGCCCGGCATCGATTCGGCAACCGGACAATGCGGAGTGGTGAGCGTCATCGTCACCGCCGCATGGCCGTCCTCGGTCACCTCGACACCGTAGATCAGGCCGAGATCATAGATGTTCACCGGGATTTCCGGATCGTAGATTTCCTTCAGCGCATCGATGATCGCCTCGTACAGCGCGCCGCCCGGCTCACCGCCCGACAGCGGCTGGGGCTTTTGCGCCAGGAAGCCGTCGAGATAGTCGCGCTTGCGCTCGAACGTCTCGCGGACGCCCTCGCCGGTCGCGCCGTCCTCGACCCGCGCCTTGGGCGGCGCCGCGACGCTGTCGACCTGCTCGACCTCGAACTTCGATTGCTCGTTCACCCGAAAATCCTCGTCACCCGTTCGACGCCCTTCACCAGCGCCTCGATATCCCTGAGCCCGTTATAGACCGCGAAGCTGGCCCGCGCCGTGGCGGGCACGCCCAGTTGGTCCATCAGCGGCTGCGCGCAATGATGGCCCGCGCGGATCGCCACCTGGCCTTCGTCCAAGATGGTGGCGACATCGTGCGGATGCACCCCCTCCACCGCGAAGGAGACGATTCCCGCGCTGTCCTCGGGGCCGAACAACCGCACGCTGTTGATCGCCGCCAGCGCACTCCGCGCCTCGCGCACCAGCGCCAGCTCATGCGCATGGATTCGATCGAGCCCGATCCCGTCGACATAATCAATCGCGGCATGCAGGCCGAGCACGCCGACGATGTGCGGCGTCCCCGCTTCGAACCGCCCCGGCGGAGGTGCATAGGTCGTCTTCGCAAAGGTCACTCGGTCGATCATCGATCCGCCGCCCTGATAGGGCGGCATCGAATCGAGCAGGTCGTAGCGGCCCCACAGCACGCCGATGCCGGTCGGGCCGTAGAGCTTGTGCCCCGAGAAAACGTAGAAGTCGCAGCCCAGCGCGCCGACATCGACCGTCATTCGCGGCACCGCCTGGCAGCCGTCGAGCAGCAGCTTCGCGCCGACCGCGTGGGCGAGTTCGGCCGCGCGCCGCGCGTCGAGCGTCGAGCCGAGCACGTTCGAGACATGGGCCAGCGCCACCAGCTTGTGCCGATCGGTCAGCATCGCTTCCATTGCGTGGAGGTCGATCCGGTGATCCGGGGTCATCGGCACCACATCGATCTCGGCGCCGACACGCTCGGCGACCATCTGCCATGGCACGATGTTCGAATGATGCTCGAGCATCGACAGCAGGATGCGGTCGCCGGCCTTGAGGTGCGTCCCGGCCCAGCATTGCGCCACGACGTTGATCCCCTCGGTCGCGCCGCGGACGAACACGATCTCCTGCGACTTGCCGCCGATGAAACGCGCCACCCGCTCACGCGCCGCCTCGAACGCATAGGTCATGTCGGCCGAGCGCTGATAGACGCCGCGATGGACCGTGGCATAGGTCTCGGCATAGCCGCGATGGATCGCGTCGATCACCGGCCGCGGCTTCTGCGCGGTGGCGGCGGTGTCGAGATAGGCCCAGCCCTCGGGGATCGCCGGAAAGTCGGCGAGCAGGTCGAGCGGGCGGGTTTCGGTGGTGACGTTCACAGCGCAGCCTCCAGCCAGCGCTCGGCGTCCGCGGCGAAGGCGTCGCGCACCGCGTCCTGGCCGATACGGTCGATCGCGTCGGCGACGAAGGCGTGCGTCAGCAGCGCCTTGGCGCGCGGCTCGGGCAGACCGCGGCTCTGGAGGTAGAACATCGCGCGGGCATCGAGTTCGCCAACCGTGGCGCCGTGCGCGCATTTCACGTCGTCGGCGAAAATCTCCAGTTCGGGCTTCAGGTTGACCGTGGCGGTACGCTTCAACAACAGGCCGCGCAGCGACTGTTCGCCGTCGGTCTTCTGCGCGCCGCGCGCCACTTCGGCACGGGCCGCCAGGCTGACGACCGACTGGTCGGCGGCGACCGCGCGCCAGATCTGGCGGCTGGTACCGTCGAGCGCATCATGGCGCACCGCGACCGCGGCCTCCTGACGCTGGGCGCCACTGGTGAGCAAGGCGCCGCCCATCTCGGCAAAGCCGCCCTTGCCGACGACGTTCAGCGCGCCGTCGATCCGGCTGCCCATCCCGCCGGCGCCGAGGAAGATCGAAACGAGGCTGGCCGCCTCGCCGATTTCCGCCTCGTCGCGGATCGAGACGAAGCCGTCATCCTGCAGCAGCCGGACCGCGCGCATCAGCCGTGCGCCGCGGGCGAGCGTCATGCCGGCCAGTCGATTGGCCCAGCCGGACCCGGCATAGGTCTCGACTACCGACGCAACCGCATCCTCGCCGAGCATGATGCGTGCGGGGACATGGTTCGCCCCGCCGCTGCCGAGATGGACGATCTGGACGGTCGATACCGCTTCCTCGCGGTCGAGCGACAGCGCCCAGCCTTCACCCGCGGCGAGCCCGCCGAGCGGGTGCGTGGTCGAGGACTCGATCCGTGCGACCTGGACCTTGCCGGGCATGCTGTGCGCCGGCTCGAACGCGCCATCGACGAACACCAGGCGCGGCCCGTCAATGTCGAGGAACAGCGACGCGGGGTTGATTCCGGACACCCGGGGCGCGGAGCCGGCGGCGGCGCGCAGCGTCTCCATGTCGGCCCAGCGCCAGGCCTCCATGCGCGGAGTCGGAAGTTCGAGCGCAGGCGTCACGCGGCGATCGCTCCATAGCCTTCGGCTTCGAGTTCGTGCGCCAGTTCGGGACCGCCGGTCTTCACGATCCGGCCGTCGGCCAGCACATGGACGACGTCGGGCTTCACATAGTCGAGCAGCCGCTGATAATGGGTGATCAGCAGCACCGCCTTGTCGGGCGCGCGCATGATCCGGTTGATCCCCTCGCCCACCGCCTTCAGCGCATCGATGTCCAGGCCGGAATCGGTTTCGTCGAGGACCGCGAATTTCGGGCCGATGATGCCCATCTGGACCATCTCGTTGCGCTTCTTCTCGCCGCCCGAAAAGCCGACATTCACCGGGCGCTTGAGCATATCCATGCTCATGCCAAGCGCCTCGGCCTGGGCGCGGGCCAGCTTCAGGAACTCGCCGCCCGACAGCGGCGCTTCGTCACGGGCGCGGCGTTGCGAGTTGAGCGCCTCGCGCAGGAACTGGACGTTGGAGATGCCGGGGATCTCGACCGGATACTGGAAGCCCAGGAACATGCCGATCGCAGCGCGCTCGTGCGGCGCCAGTTCGAGCAGGTCCTGGCCGTCGAAGGTGACCGAGCCTTCGGTCACCTCATAGCCGGGACGTCCGCCCAGCACATAGCCGAGCGTCGACTTGCCCGCACCATTGGGTCCCATGATCGCATGGACCTGACCGGCATCGACCGACAGGGTCAGCCCCTTGAGGATCGGCTTGCCGTCGATTTCGGCGTGGAGATTTTCGATTTTCAGCATTAATCAGTTGTTCCGCAAAGAGATTTTCGGACTTCGACAGAAGTTGCGCACATGGCGACATCCCGAAGCGACTTGCGCTTCACCCGATAATATTGAGTCGAGGGGAAATCGGGGTGAATTGAGCGCGAGGCTTCGCCACCTTCAAATTCGTAGCGCGCGGTAAGCGCTTGTGCGGCTCGGTTGAGGTGCGCCTCACACTGATCGACGATACTCGATGCCTGCGCTGCGCTCACCGTCGCAGGATCCCTACCCGAGCGCGCGCGATCCGTGCATCCGACATACGCGCTAACGTCGTGATAGGTGTAGACCTCCGGCGCCGGCTCGCCGGTGCACCCCGCAATCGTTACCGTCAGCACCGACGCGGCAATGCCACGGTTGGCGGTCCTCATTTCCGATCCTCGCGACCAGGTTCGGATCCATTGGAAAAGCGGATCACCGGACCGTCGGTCGGCGCCTTGGGCACCGGACCCAGCTTGACGCGCTGGCGCTCGGTCTCGCGATCCTCGCCGCCGGTTTCGCTCGGGCCGATCGCGACCGGCGCGATCTGCGTCTTGGGCTGCAGCGGCTGGGTCACGTCGAACACGATCGATGCGGGGTCCTTGGCGGGCGGCGTCGGATCGAGCAGCGCCGGCTGGACCGCGGTCAGCTCGACACACTCGGTCACTTCGTCCCGGGTCTTCTCGAAACACACCGGCGTCGCCTTGCATGCGTCGGTGTCGCGCCGCTGGCTGCCGCTGGAGACCATGATCCGGCAATTATACAGCTTCCCGTCGCGACCCTTGTCGAACAGCATCGTCGTCCGGCCATAGGTGGCGCGCACGACGATCTCCTCGGCCTGATCCGCTTCCGGATCGGGCACGGCGGCAGCAGCCGCGGACGGCGGCGCGTCCTGCGCCGCAAGCAGCAGCAGGGCCCAGCCGATCACCCGACGCTTCCCTCCAGGCTGATGCCCAGCAGCTTCTGCGCCTCGACCGCAAATTCCATCGGCAGCTGCTGTAGCACTTCCTTGGCAAAGCCGTTGACGATCAGCGCGACCGCCGCTTCCTGGTCGAGCCCGCGCTGCATTGCGTAGAACAGCTGGTCCTCGCTGATCTTCGAAGTGCTCGCCTCATGCTCGATCTGCGCCGACGGGTTGCGGACCTCGATATAGGGCACGGTGTGTGCGCCGCATTGGTCGCCCAGCAACAGGCTGTCGCACTGGGTGAAGTTGCGGACATTCTCGGCGGTGGGGCCGACGCGGACCATGCCGCGATAGGTATTGTCGCTGCGCCCGGCCGAAATGCCCTTCGACACGATCGTCGACCGGCTGCCCTTGCCGAGATGGATCATCTTCGTGCCGGTATCGGCCTGCTGGCGGTTGTTGGTGACCGCGACCGAATAGAATTCGCCGACGCTGTTCTCGCCCGCCAGAACGCAGCTGGGATATTTCCAGGTGATCGCCGATCCGGTCTCGACCTGGGTCCAGCTGACCTTGGAATTCCTGCCTTGGCACAGCGCGCGCTTGGTGACGAAATTATAGATGCCGCCCTTGCCGTTCTCGTCGCCGGGATACCAGTTCTGGACGGTCGAATATTTGATCTCGGCATCGTCCAGCGCGACGAGTTCGACCACTGCGGCGTGCAGCTGGTTCTCGTCGCGCATCGGCGCGGTGCAGCCTTCGAGATAGGACACATAGGCGCCCTTGTCGGCGACGATCAGCGTGCGCTCGAACTGGCCGGTATTCTCGGCATTGATGCGGAAATAGGTGCTCAGCTCCATCGGGCAGCGCACGCCTTCGGGGACATAGACGAAGGTGCCGTCGCTGAAGACCGCGCAGTTGAGCGTGGCGAAATAATTGTCATGCTGCGGCACGACCTTGCCGAGCCACTTTTTCACCAGCTCGGGATATTCGCGGATCGCCTCGCTGATCGAACGAAAGATGACGCCCGCCTCTTCCAGCTCGTTGCGGAAGGTGGTCGCGACCGAGACGCTGTCGAACACCGCATCGACCGCGATCTTGCGCGCACCCTCGACGCCGGCCAGGACCTTCTGCTCCTCGATCGGAATGCCCAGCTTCTCATAGGTCCGCCGGATCTCGGGATCGAGCTCGTCGAGCGACGCGATCGTCGGCTTCTTCTTCGGCTCGGCGTAATAATAAGCGTCCTGATAATCGATCGGCGGGACGTTCAGCTTCGCCCAGTCGGGCGGCGTCATCGTCTGCCACAGGCGGAATGCCTTCAGCCGCCAGTCGAGCATCCATTCGGGCTCGTTCTTCTTGGCGGAGATGTAGCGGACCGTCTCTTCGCTCAGGCCCTTAGGCGCGAACTCCTGCTCGACGTCCGAGGCAAAGCCCCATTCATATTTCTTGTTCGCAGCCGCAAGCGCTTCGGCGTTCTTCGTCGCCATCACAGCGTCTCCGTATTCATCATCAGGGGTGCCGCTGGCATCGCGACCGCCGGGGCAGGATCGGACCGGCCCGAGGCCAGCATCGCCAGGCTGACGCTGGCGAGCGCACCCTTTACCGCGCCGTTCACGACGTTCCAGTGCGGCTTTACCCGGCAGCTCTCGTCGATGCAGCAGTCATGTTTCGCAGCATCGACACAGGCGGTCAACGCGATCGGGCCCTCGATCGCCTCGACGATGTCCGCCAGGCTGATCGCCGCGGGCGGCCGCGCCAGTCGGAAACCGCCGCCGGCGCCGCGCGCGCTCTCGATCAGGCCGGCCGACGACAGGCGACTGACCAGCTTCTGCACGGTAGGCAGCGGCAGGCCGGTCTCCTCCGCGAGCAGAGTCGCGTTCAGCCGCCCGCTCGCGCCGCAGTGGCGCGCCGCGGCGGACATCATCACGACCGCATAGTCTGCAAGGCTGGAAAGGCGCATCGGCTCCAATCGGACAATTTCGTTCCGATTGGCCATGTGGGCGTCTCAGCCCGCGACGTCAACCGATTCCGGGATCACATCGGGCAGGAAATGGAAGGTTTCATTATCGAGCGTGATCGCCAGCACCGGGTCGATCCGCTGGCGCAGCGAGGTCGGGGTATGCCCGGTGAAGTGCTTGATCTCCTTGATCATGTGCGGTTCGTCATAGAACAGGTCCGCCGTCTCGCCCGGATCGCCCTTCTGATAGATGCGCATCGCGGCGCGGATCGCACGGAACTTGCGCGCGAGATGCTTGGGCGGGCCGCCGAAATACTCGTTGCACAGTCGCGTTGCCTGACGCCTGCCCATCGGGACGGCCTGGTAGAACGCCTCGATCTCGGGATCGCCGCTCGCCGCCCATTCACGCACCGCGCGTGCGAGTTCCAGATGCGCCTTCGGCACCTTGCGGCGGCGGGCCAGCAGCAGCGGCTCTACCGCGGCGATCATCTCGTCGAGCGATGTCATCGCGCGTATTTGCTCGAGCAGTGCGTCGACTTCCGGGCCCAGAATCTCACGCCCGTCGAGCACCCGGTCGGCCACTTGGTCCGCCGGCAGGCCGATGATCGACTTCCATCCGATGGCGCGCAGCGAGATCCCGAAACAATGGAACGGCCCATCGACATGATAGGATGAGGCAGCGCTGCCCGGCCCGTTGACCATGACCGGCAGTGAGGGTTCCGAATGGCCGTCGGGAAAGGTCATCGTCCCGGTGCCCGCAAGGACAAAGCGGATCTGTCCCATATCGACGCGTTCCACGCCGTCGATGCTCAGCGCATCGTAGCGGAACAGGTAGAAGGATTCGACGAAGGGCATGAGCGCCCCTGTCGGCTGATGGAATTCGACCTCCGGCCGCGCCGCGCTCATGACGCGATCTGTCCGGCCGGGCGCGCTGCGACCCGCATGATGTCCCCTGTCTGCGGATATGCCCATCCGCAGGAATTTGGGTAGCGGGAAGCAACGGACATGAAAAGAGGCCCGGCCAGTTGCCTGGCCGGGCCTTAGAAGAAAGGATCCCCCGTTAGCGGGACCCTCGGGTCGCAAGCCGGCTGTACGCAACACTCCCCGGTACTGGCTTGGACAAATTGGACATTCGACCGCGGGTCGGAGATTCGAGCGGCTGGAAAGCGGGCTTTGACCTGGGCCGGCACGGATGCGAAAGGATCGGCCGCAATGGCCATCAACCCACACAAGATCCTGTTCGCGCTCGACCCCGAACGGGCGCATCGCGCCAGCATCGCCGCGCTTCGCGTTGCTGGTGCCCTGAATGTGAATTTAAAGTCCGAAACGGAGGAATCGCCGCAAGTGCGCTTTGCGGGGCTGAATTTTCCGAATCGAGTCGGACTCGCTGCCGGGATGGACAAGGATGCCGAAGCGATTTCCGGCCTGTTCGGTCTTGGCTTCGGCTTTGTCGAAGTCGGATCGCTGACCCCCAGGCCGCAGCCGGGCAATCCGAAGCCGCGCCTGTTCCGCCTGAGTGCCGACGAGGCGGTGATTAACCGGATGGGCTTCAACAATGGCGGGATCGACGCCGCGCTGGCGCGGATCGCAAAGCTCGGCCCGCGCCGCGGGGTGCTGGGCATCAATGTCGGCGCCAACAAGGATTCGGACGATCGCGTCGCCGATTATGCGCTGGGCGTCGGCAAGGCGGCACCGCTTGCTGACTATATCACGATCAACGTCAGCTCGCCCAATACGCCGGGACTGCGCGACCTGCAGTCGCGTCCCGCCCTCGACGAACTGCTGGCGGCGAGCGACGCGGCGCGCGTCCTGCCCAACGGCACGCGCCGGCCGCTGTTCCTGAAGGTTGCGCCCGACCTCGACCGGCGGGGCCTGGCAGGCGCGATCGCCGCGGCGATCGACAACCACATCGACGCGTTGATCGTGAGCAACACCACCATCTCCCGCCCCCCGCTCCGCTCGCCCCAGGCCGGCGAAGCCGGCGGCCTGTCGGGCGCGCCGCTGCGCGAGCTGGCGCGGGCGAAGCTGATCGAAGCACGCGACATCGCCGGGGATGCGCTCCCGCTGATCTCCGCCGGCGGGATCGACAGCGGCGATGAGGCAAAGCGCCGGATCGATGCCGGCGCCGGTCTTGTACAAGTGTATAGCGCGCTGGTGTTCAAAGGTCCTGGACTGGTCCGCGAGCTCGCCCGCGCGCTGGGCTGAGCGCGGTCAGCGCGCCGGCGCAGGCTCGGCGACCGCCCGCCCCTCGCGCCGCGGATCATAGCCGCCGTCGAACCGGCCATCGCGGATCATCACGCCCTGCAGCCCCGAATCCTCGCCCTGCCCCGGCACGACACGGATTCCCCGATCGAGCAGCGCCTGAAGCAACTCGGGCGAGAATCTGGTCACTTCGCCGTTGAAGGTCGCACCGCGCGCGATCAGGTTCGGCAGCGCGATGGCGTCCTGCATCGGCAGCTTCCAGTCGACCGCGCCGACCATCGTCTTGCCGACATAGGCCAGGATCGCATTGCCGCCGGCCGATCCGGCCGCGCCGACAAACCTGCCCTGATCGTCGACGAAGATCAGCGGCGTCATCGACGAACGAGGACGCTTGCCGGGCGCCGGGGCATTGGCGACCAGCCTCCCTTGCGCGTCGCGCGGCTGGAGCGAGAAGTCGGTCATCTGGTTGTTGAGAAAGAAGCCGTCGACCATCCGGCCCGATCCGAAGATCGATTCGACGGTCGTCGTCATCGACACGACATTGCCCTGCGCATCACCGACGATGAAGTGCGACGTTCCCATCGGCTCCATCGTGCGGTCGGCGGCAAGCTGCGGCGCGTCTGCGGGCGTGCCAGCCACCGGCGGCGCGCCGGCGCGGTCCCCGATCAGCTTCGCGCGCGACGCGACATAAGCAGGATCGAGCAGCCCCTTGACCGGAACCTGGGTGAAGGCGGGATCGCCGACATAGAGGTCGCGGTCGGCATACATCAGGCGGCTGGCCTCGGCGAACAGGAACCAGGCCTGGACATCCTGCGGCCCGCGATCGGCGATGTCGGTCCGTTCGAGGATCGCGAGCAGCTGAAGCAGGCCGACGCCGCTGGCGGGCGGCGGCGGCGTGCAGACGAGATAGACGCGGTAGCGGCCGCACAGCGGC
This sequence comes from Sphingomonas sp. BL-S-25, assembly GCF_055521555.1. NCBI lineage: Bacteria > Pseudomonadati > Pseudomonadota > Alphaproteobacteria > Sphingomonadales > Sphingomonadaceae > Sphingomonas > Sphingomonas sp. BL-S-25. The sequence goes on along the minus strand of NZ_CM145486.1, from coordinate 2,340,587 downwards.
TCGCGCTTGACCGGGCGATAGGCAGCGAGATCGGCGAGGGTCATCGATCCGCCATCGGGTCCGGCCTGGGTTCGCGCGACGATCCGCTGGGCCGTAGGCCCCTTGTAGAGCGCGTCGGGCCCCTGGGCCGCCAGTCGGCCGAGAAACTCGGCATAGGCCGGGTTTACCAGCCGGTCGCCGGTGGCCTTCCGGCTGCCATCCGCGTTGGTGAAATAGGCGCGGACATCGGGAGCGGCATTCTGGGGGAAGCGGCCACCGATCATCCGCGCGAGCCGGGGCGTAACGGTGAATCCGTCGCGGGCCGTCCGCTCGGCATCGCCGAACAGGTCGCGCCATGCGAGCGCCCCATGTTCGCGCTGGACCAACGCCAGCATGCCTACCGCGCCAGGGACGCCGGTCGCGCGGCCGCTGAGGACGGCCGTGCCGAACGGCATCGGCTTGCCGTCGGCGGCCAGGAACATCCCTTCGCTCGCGCCGGCAGGCGCCACTTCGCGGCCGTCGTAGATGGTGATCTTTCGCGACTTGCCGTCATACCAGGTCAGGAAGGCTCCGCCGCCGACACCCGAGCTTTGCGGCTCGACCAGCGAAAGCATCGCCTGGACCGCCACCGCGGCGTCGGCCGCGCTCCCGCCGCGGCGCAGGACGGCCATGCCGGCTTCGGTTGCCAGCGGGTTGGCGGCCGCAACGAAAATCTGCGGCTGCGCGACCTCGGCACGGACTGGCGCTGCCGCCGGCTGCGAGGGCCCCGCGGTCTGCACCGTCGCACAGGCACCGAGCGACAGGGCAATTGCAGCCGCGACGAGCCGGGAGAAGAATGTCATGCTAAGTGCTTCCTCGCGCTTGGAACTTGCGTGGCTGGCCGGTTCCTCTGCGGATAGCCACCCCGGTCGCCCGCGTCCACGCCTGCTGGCGCTTGTCTCCCATGCCCTCTAAGAATGGCTTCAGAACAGGCAACGCGATGCTGTGCTCATGCGTTGCCGGGGGGAGAGAAGGGGAAGGGATGAGCCGAAAGCTCGAGCATTTCGACAATCTGGTCCAGATGTTCTTCGTGCGCGCGAAGGAGAAGGGCGACGCCCCTTTCCTGTGGCACAAGAGCGGCGGGGCCTGGCATCCCACCAGCTGGGCGGAGGCGGCGCGGCAGGTGGCCGCTCTGGCGACCGGCCTGATTAAGATGGGGCTGAAGCCCGGCGACCGGGTGATGCTGGTGTCGGAGAACCGTCCCGAATTCTGCATCAGCGACCTGGCGATCATGGCCGCGGGCTGCGTCACCGTCCCCACCTATACGACCAATACCGAGCGCGATCACCAGCACATCATCGAGAATTCGGGCGCGTGCGCGATCATCGTGTCGACCACGAAGCTCGCCAAGCTGCTGCTGCCCGCCGCGCTGCGTGCGTCGAGCACGCGGATGGTGATCGGGATCGACGATGTCCGTGTCGGCCAGTCGGGCACGATCGACTTCCACGATTTCCGGTCGCTGATCGCGGAGAACCCGACCGACGTCGACAGCTTCGCCGCGGGCATCACCTTCCGCCGCGAGGACTTGGCCTGCATCATCTACACCAGCGGCACCGGCGGCGCGCCGCGCGGGGTGATGCAGCATCACGGCGCGATCCTGCACAATGTCTCGGGCTGCTGCACCGTGATCAGCGAGGATTTCGGCTGGGACGACGAAGTGTTCCTGTCGTTCCTGCCGCTCAGCCACGCCTATGAGCATAGCGGCGGCCAGTTCTTCCCGATCGCGCTGGGCGGGCAGATCTATTATTCGGAAGGGCTCGAAAAGCTCGCCTCGAATATCGAGGAAGTGCGCCCCACGATCATGGTCGTGGTCCCGCGCCTGTTCGAGGTGCTGCGCACCCGGATCACCAAGCAGGTCGAGAAACAGGGCCGTTTCTCGAGCTATCTGCTCGACCGGGCGGTCGCGATCGGCGGCAAGAAGGCCGCGGGTAGCCTGCCGATTGCCGACATGCCGATGAACCTGTTCCTCAAGGCGACGCTGAAGCCCAAGCTGGCGAAGAAGTTCGGCGGGCGGATCAAGGCGATGGTATCGGGCGGCGCGCCGCTCAACCCCGAGGTCGGCATCTTCTTCCAGAGCCTGGGGCTCACCTTCCTCCAGGGCTATGGCCAGACCGAAGCCGCGCCGGTCATCTCGTGCAACCGTCCCAAGGTCGGGCTGAAGATGGATACGGTCGGCCCGCCGCTGGAAGGCGTCGAGGTGAAGATCGCGCCCGATGGCGAGATCCTGGTGCGCGGCGAACTGGTCATGCACGGCTATTGGCGCAACGAGGAAGAAACGGCGCGCGTCCTGAAGGACGGATGGCTCCACACCGGCGATATCGGCCTGATCGACGACAAGGGCCGGATCAAGATCACCGACCGCAAGAAGGACATCATCGTCAACGACAAGGGCGACAATGTTGCCCCGCAGAAGATCGAGGGCATGCTGACGCTGCAGCCCGAGATCGTCCAGGCGATGATCTATGGCGACAAGAAGCCGTACATGACCGCGGTGCTGGTGCCCGATCCCGAATGGACCCAGGAATGGTGCGCGCGCACCGGCAACCAGTGCGACTTCCGCAAGCTTGCGCACGACGGCGATTATCGCGCGGCGCTCGGCGCAGCGGTCGAACGGGTGAACAAGGACCTGTCGGTGATCGAGCGGATCCGCAAGTTCATCCTGGCCGATGCGCCGTTCACGATCGAGAACGAGCAGCTCACGCCCAGCCTGAAGATCCGCCGGCATGTGCTGAAGCAGGCTTATGGCGAGCGGTTGAACGCGCTGTACTGAACCGCTACGCGCCCGTCCCGGCAAGGGCGGGCGCCAGCCTAGCTCAGCGGGTGCGCGCCGACGCCTGTTTCGGTCAGCCTGACCGGGCGGATCCGGCCATCGTCCTCGAAATAGAGCCGCTCCAGCGCCAGCACCCGCTGGTCGCCCTGGTCGGTGTCGAGCGGGCGGCGGTGATAGGCGATGATCCAGTCGTCGGTGCCGGGCAATTGCAGCAGCGAATGATGGCCCGCGCCACGCGCGACAGTGAAGTCCTGCTCAAGGATCGTGCCGATCCGCTCGAACGGACCGGTCGGCGACGCGGCGATCGCATAGGCGACGCGGTAGTCGGGCCCGGTCCACTCCCCTTCCGACCACATCAGGTAATAGCGGCCACCGCGCTTCACCATGAACGATCCCTCGACATAGCCCGCCGGGGTGATTTCCTTGAACAACGTCCCGTCGGGATGCCGCACGACGCTGCGCAGGTCGGCAGCCAGCCGCACGACGTTGCAATGCCCCCAACCGCCATAGAAGAGATAATGCTGCCCATCATCGTCGCGGAAGCAGAAGGGGTCGATCGGTTGGGCGCCATTGCGGATCTCGCCGATCAGCGGGGCGCCGAGCGCATCGACGAAGGGCCCCTCCGGCCGGTCCGCCACGGCCAGGCCAAGCCCGCCGAGCTGCGTGTCGGTCTTGATGTCATTGGCGCTGAAGAAGAGATAATAGCGGCCATTGAGTTCGATCGCCGAGGGCGCCCATAGCGCATAGCCGGCCCAGTCGACCCGAGACAGGTCGAGGATGCGCTCATGTCGCGTCCACCTGACCAGATCGGGCGACGAGAATGCGTCCATTCGCGTCTGGCGAAGAAAGGCGGGGCGGATGCCGTCGGCCGCGCGCATCGCCTGCTGCGCCGAGTTCAATCCGCTCGGCTCGGCCGCTGCGAGATCATCGGACAGCGTGGGATAGATCCAGTAGCGGCCGGCGAAGATGTGGATCTCCGGATCGGCATACCAGCCGGGCATCAGCGGATTTCGCGCCGATGCGGGAAGGGGAAGCAGCGCCGATCCGGCGATCGCGGCGCTGCCGAGCAGCACCGAGCGTCGGTCGATCATCACCTCCCCCTCCCCCTCGGCCTGCGCGCTCACTTGCGGCGCGCGGGAGCCTTCTTGGCCTTTTCCGGCAGCACGACCATTGACCAGTCCTTGGACGGGACCAGATATTTCACCGCAAGCGCCTGGATGTCGGCCGGGCTGATCTGCCGATAATCGATCCCGATCGTCTTCACCGCTTCGATCCGCGCGGGATCGCCGGCGCCGCCATTGGTCAGCATCATCCAGAACATGTTGCCGCTCGAACGGCGCAGCAGCGTCTGCCACAGCGGGTTCACCGCGCGATCGAGCTCGTCCTGGGTCACGGGCTTGGCGGCCAGGTCGGCTGCGATCTCACGCGACAGCTTGAAGAAGAAGTCGGTCTTGTCCGGCGGGATCATGCCGAGCGCCATGATCTTGCCGCCGTCGGGCATCCCCACCGGCCAGTCGCTGGCGACCATCGGCGAGTAGCTGACGCCTGCCTGGCTGCGCAGCTGATCGATCAGCCGATCGCGGAAGATCGCGGCGAGCACCTCGATCCGGCGTCCCTCGGAAATGCCGGCACTGCCGCCGCCGGTCGGCCAGGCGATGACCGCCGCAGCCTGGTCGGGCTGGCCGGTGTGGGTGCGCACCACCGGCTTGTCGACATGTGCCGGGAACTTGGCGCCACCCGACACCGCCGGGCTGGCCGAACGCGGCTTGAGCGCGCCGAAGGTCGCGGCAACGGCCTGGATCGTTTCCTCGGTCTTCAGGTCGCCGAAGATCGAGACTTCGATCGGGCCGGTTGCCAGCAACGGCTCCCAAAGCTGGCGGAAATTCTGCGGCGTCAGCGCGGCGATCTGCTCGCGCGACGGCGTCCCCCAGCGCGGGTCGCCCGAATGGAGGAGACCGTCGAGATCGCGGCTCAGTACCGCGTCGGGCGAGGAGGACAGGCCGGCATAGGTCGACAGCGTGCCCGTCTTGACCCGGTTGACCGGGTTCGGATCCCAGGCAGGCGCCGCCAGCTTCACCGCGAACAGCTTCAGCTGGTCGGACAGGTCGGTCATGTTCGTCTGCGCGTTGAGGACGAAGGCATCGTCATCGGTGTTGAACGAGAAACCGATCTGACGATTGCCGGTCAGCGCATCGAGCTCCTCCTGGCCATAGCTGCCGAGGCCGCTGGCGACGAGCGCGCCGCCCCCGGCCCAGGCCGGAGTCGGCCGGTTCGACGGCAGCGCCCGCAGGCCGCGGCCGAAGCGGACATTGACATAGACCTTGCCGGTCTCGGACGAATTCTCGCGCACCAGCAGCGTGACCCCATTGGAGAAGGTCACGCGCTCGATCTTCGGCTCGTCGAGCACGATCTGACGCGCTGTGACCGTGCCGGGCGCACCCAGCTTGGGCAGCGCGTCGAACTTGACGTGCGCCAGATCGGCACGCGGCTTGCCGGTACCGGTGACCTTGGCGCTCAGCACTGCATTCAGCTTCACTGCCGCCTGGGCGTCGGGCTTGTGCAGATTGACGATCGCTCGGGTCGCAGTCCCCTGGAACACGCGCTTCGACGCTTCCTGCACGGTCGCGGGCGTGAACATCTTCTGGTCCACCGCGCCCTTGAAGATGTCGTAGCTCGCCTGGGGCGTGGTCACCGTCTCGTTGATGTCGACCGCCTGGATCAGATCGTCAGCCAGCGACACGCCCGATTCGACGGGGGCGGTGCTGATCCGGTTCTTCATCGAGGATTCGATCTCGGCCAGTTCGCGGTCGATCTCGGCCTGGGTCGGCGCAGTCTCGATCGCATCGGCGATGATCTCGCGCACATCCTTCAGCGCGGCTTCCCAATTCTCGCCGACCGGCATCACCTGCACGCTTGTCACGTTGGCCGAACGCGCAATGTCATCCAGCCCGGCGCCGGCGGCCAGGAAGGTCGCCCCGGCGCGCGCGCGCGATTCGAGACGACGGTTCATGATGCGGATCGCGACCAGGTCGATCATCCGCTTCTGGTTGAAGATCACCGTGTCGGAGAACACCGTCCAGGGACGCGATACCGACAGCATCGCCATCTGCGGGATGGTCGGCTCTACGATGGTCGCGGTGGTCGGGCCGCTGGTGCTGGGCTTGCCGAAGTCCGGCGTCGCCGGGGCGGGGCCAGCGCCCTTCCAGTCGGAGAAATGCTTGACCACCATCTGCTCGAGCAAAGCGGGGTCGAGATCGCCGATCACGATCACCACCGCACGTTCGGGGCGGTACCAGCGGTCGTGGAACGCCTTCACCGTCTGCGCCGTCGCCGCATTGAGCGTCTCGGTCGTGCCGATCGGCTTGCGCTTGGCCAGCGGCTGGCCGGCGAACATCAGGTCGAACATCGCGTCCTGGAAACGCGTCTGCGCCCCCGGCTGCTCGCGCGCTTCGGCGAGCACGACGGGACGCTCCGCATTCAGCGTTTCGGGGGTGATGTTCGGGCCGGACATCATGCCGGCCAGGATCTTCATACTCTCGTCGAGCCCCGCCGGCGTCGCGCTCGGCAGATCCAGCTTGTAGACGGTCTGGGTGAAGGTCGTGCTGGCATTGCTGTCCGACCCGAAGGTCACGCCCAGCCGCTGCCAGATCCGCTTCGAATCGCCATCAGGAACGTGCACCGATCCGCGAAAGGAGAGATGCTCGAGCAAATGGGCGAAACCGCGCTCGCTGTCGGTCTCCATCAACGAGCCAGCATCGATCCGCACCCGCACGGCGACCTGGCCCGGCGGCACGCCGTTCTTGCGCACCGCATAGCGCACGCCGTTCGGCAGGCGGCCGAAATTCCAGGCATCGTCATGGACAAGATCGCTGTTCTTGTAGAGCCAGGGATCGTCCGCCGTCTGGATCGGGCGCTGGCCGCTGGCGGTCGGCGCGGGCGTCTGCTGGGCGATTGCGGGAACCGCGAAAGCAAAGACCGACAGGGCGAGGAGGGCGGAGCGCGCGCTGCGCAGGTACGGGAACATGCGCCCTTGTGTAAGCGCCGAATCCCCGCCCCGCAACTGCGCGAAAAAGGGCCGCATTCCCGGACAGTTGCGCCATGTTTTGGACCCATCACGGGGCTAGTTTTCACCTCAACGAGAGCGGATTCCGGGATGTCGCAGGGAGAGCGGCGCCGCGGAATCCGGTGGAGAATCACAGGAACAGGGGCACAGCGCGCGTGGGCGTCGGCAGCTTTCAGGACCGTGGGACAATGTGGCGCGATCGGGGCGGTGCGATCGCGCTGGCCCCGGACTCGTCCGCATTCCCCTTCCGTCACATGGTGGACCGGCTGCTCGCGGCATCGTCGCTGATTCCCAACGATCCGGTGCTCGACATGCGCGACTTCGCCTGGACTGCGATGTTGCGCGCCAATTGGCGGATGATCCGCGACGAGGCCGCCGCGAAATTGTCAGGGACCGGCAAGTCGCAACGTGTCGCCCTGTTCGAACATGGCGCGGCGGAGGGACTGGAAGACTGCCCGCAGACGGCTCGGGCGCTATCACAGATCCCGGGGCTGGTGAGCGCGCGCTATTCGACGCTCGCCTCGGGCATCCATGTTCCACGCCGCCGCGGCGCCACCAAGGGGCTGGTGACCTGTCACCTGGCGCTCCAGGTGCCGCGTGACGGCGATGTCCGCATGGCCCTGGCCGACCGCGTGCTGCGCTGGTCCGAAGGCGAGACTTTGGTGTTCGACGACAGCTATGAACATGAATTGTGGAACGAGGCGAGCGCCGGCCGCACCGTCCTGCACCTGCAATTCCGCCGGCCGCTGAAGCAGCCGGTGCGCTGGCTGGCCGAACGGCTCATCTGAAACCGGCCGGGGCAACGTAGGGTTTCCCCGACGTGCCTTGATCCGGACACGCGCAAGCGCCACATGGCGCCCATGCTGATCGAGACCGAACCGACGCCGAACCCGGCGACGTTGAAATTCCTGCCGGGCCGCACCGTCATGGAAGCGGGCACGCGGGATTTTGCGACTCCGGAAGAGGCCGAAGCCTCGCCGCTGGCCGAGGCGCTGTTCAACCTGGGCGACGTGACCGGCGTCTTCTTCGGGCGCGACTTCATCTCCGTCACCGCGGCGCCGGGCGTCGAATGGCCGGGGCTGAAGCCCGATGTGCTGGCGATCCTGCTCGATCATTTCTCGGCGAACATGCCGCTGTTCCGCGCCCCCTCTGCCGGCTTTGCGGTACCGCCTGCCGAGGATGACGGGCTGGACGACGATCCCGAGGATGCCGACATCGTCGCGCAGATTCGCGAGCTGATCGACACCCGCGTCCGCCCGGCGGTTGCGCACGATGGCGGCGACATCGTCTATCGCGGCTTCAAGCAGGGCAAGGTCTTCCTGCAGATGCAGGGCGCCTGTTCGGGCTGCCCATCATCGACCGCCACGCTGAAGAACGGGATCGAGCAGCTGTTGAAGCACTACGTCCCCGAAGTCACCGAAGTCCGCGCCGTCTGAGCGCGCAGCACAGCAGGACCGAAACCATGGGCAAGCCTCTCGACGCCGACGGCCTCGACACCATTTTCCGCACCGCACGTACCGCCAACGGCTATAATGGCGACCCGGTCAGCGAAGCCGATATCCGCGCGATCTACGAACTGGTTAAGATGGGGCCGACCTCCGCCAACCAGCAGGCGGCGCGGTTCGTCTGGCTGCTGTCGCAAGAAGAAAAGGATGCGCTCGCCAGCTATTCGAGCGGGACCAATTCGGCCAAGATCAGCGCCGCGCCGGCCGCGGTCGTGATCGGCATGGACCTGGCGTTCAACGAGCAGCTGCCCTGGCTCTTCCCGCACGCGCCGGACGCCAAGAACTGGTTCCCGACCGAAGAGGTCCGCTACACCCACGCCATGCGCAATTCGTCGCTGCAGGGTGCCTATTTCATCATCGCCGCCCGCGCGCTCGGTTTCGATGTCGGCCCCATGTCCGGCTTCGACCATGACAAGGTGGACGCGCATTTCTTCGCCGACCAGCCGACGGTGAAGACCAATTTCATAGCGACCTTCGGCCATGCCGATCCGTCGACGATCCATGATCGCCTGCCGCGGCCCGAATTCGATCAGTTCAACCGCGTGCGGTAACCGGCTCGTTCCGCCCCCCGGCGGACGCGCAACGGCCCGCTTGCCCGGCCTACCTCCCTACGGACAGCATCCAGGGGGCGGGTCAGGCAAGCGGGCCGTTGTGATTCTCTCGACTTCCCGGACGCGTGCGGGTTCAGCGCGCGGCGCTGACCCGCCACACGCGATTGCCGACATCGTCGGATACCAGCAGCGCGCCGGTCGCGTCGGTAATGACCGCCACCGGCCGCCCCTGCGCCTTGTTGTCAGGGGTGAGGAATCCGCTCAGCACGTCGATCGGCTTGGAATTGGGCAGCGGGAATCCCTTCGGCCCGAAGGGCACGAACACGACCTTGTAGCCCGCCAGCGGATCGCGGTTCCACGACCCGTGCAGGCCGATAAAGGCGCCGTTGGTAAACGGGCCGCCCAGCCGCGCATCCTCGGCAAAGGCGAGACCCAGCGGCGCGGTGTGTGGGCCGACCGAATAGTCGGGACGCTTGGTATATTCGCGCAGGTCCGGCCGGCCCGGGCTCACCCGCTTGTCGACATAGCCGCCCCAGTAATTCCACGGCCAGCCGAAGAAGCTGCCGACATCGACGCGCGACAGATAGTCGGGCGGCATGTCCGACCCCAGCATGTCGCGCTCGTTGACCACCGCCCACAGCGCGCCGCTATTCGGTTCGATCGCCATGCCATTGGCGTTGCGGATGCCCCAGGCGAAGATCTGCCCCGCCTTGCGATCGGGGAACACCTGATAGATCGTCGCACGGCTCGGCCGCGTGGCGGCGATCATCCGCTCGCGCGCGTTCGACGCGACATAGGCAGGTCCTTCGACGTCCAGGCCGTTTTCCGCGATGTTCGAGGCAGAACCGATGCTGACGAACAGGCTCTTGCCGTCCGGCGCAGCGATGACGTTGCGCGCCCAGTGATTGCCGCCGCCGGGCAGGTCGACGATCTTCTCGGCCTTGGCGGTGATCTTCGTATCGCCGGTCTTGTAGGGGAAGCGCACCAGCGCGTCGGTGTTCGCGACATAGAGCCAGTCACCGACCAGCACCATGCCGTGCGGTGAGTTCAGCCCGGACAGCAGCACCGACTTGGCGTCGGCGATGCCGTCGCCATTGGTGTCGCGCAGCAGGGTGATGCGATTGGCCGACGGGGTCGCCGCCCCCGCCTTCTTCATCAGCGATCCCATCACCATGCCGGTGATCCCGCTGACGTCGCGCGGGGGCGAGTTGCTTTCGGCGACCAGGATGTCGCCATTGGGCAGGCGGTACAGCCAGCGGGGATGATCGAAGCCGCTGGCATAGACCTCGACCTTCAGCCCCTGGGCGGCGACCGGTTTGGCGCCATTGGCCCAGCCCACCGCCTCGGCCACCTCCATCGTCGGAATCGTCTGCGGGCGCGCCGCGCTCAGCTTGGGCCGGACGCCACTGACATCCTGAACGCTGAGCCGCGCCACATCGGGACGGGTCACCCAATAGACGATGGCGAAGATCAGCGCGGCGAGCGCGATCAGGATGAGGATGATGTGACGGGCATAACGGCGCATGGCCGAGGAATAGGCCGCCCCCCGCGCATGTTCCACACAAAAGCGCAGCCCGGCGGCCCCCGCGACTACTCCTCGGGAACCGCCAGCTCTACCGGCGGGTGGAGCCTCAGCCGGGTCACCCGCCGCCCATCGGCATCGACGACTTCGAGCGTCCAGCCGCTGTCATGCGTCAGGCATTCGCCGGGCTCGGGCACATGGCCTGCCAGCACGAAGGCGAGGCCGCCCAGCGTGTCGATATCCTCGTCCACCTCGGCAAGGCGCGGATCGACCGTCTGCGCGACATCCTCCAGTTCGACCCGGGCATCGGCGTCCCAGCCGCCGCCGTCGAGCGGCACCAGCATCTGCACCGGCGCCTCGTCATGCTCGTCCTCGATCTCGCCGACGATCTCCTCGATCAGGTCCTCGATCGTGATCAGCCCCTCGGTGCCCGAATATTCGTCGAGCACGATCGCCAGATGGGTGCGGCTGCCGCGCATCTGCGCCAGCAGGTCGAGCGCCCCCATCGACTGGGGCACATAGAGCGGCTGGCGGATCAGTGCGGAGATCGACTCCGGCGGCGGCGCGCCGGTCGCCAGGATGTTGAACACGTCCTTGATGTGGACCATGCCGATGACGGTATCCAGCCGGCCGCGATAGACCGGCAGTCGGCTGTGGCCGGCTTCGGCGAACAGCGCGACCAGATCGGCGAACGAGGTATCCTCGGCAACGGCGATGATGTCGGCGCGCGGCACGCCGACATCGCCCGCGTCGCGCTCGCCGAAATGGAGCAGGTTGCGCAGCATCTGCCGCTCGATCGGGGCAAGGTCGCCGGCGGGCGCCCTGTTCGTGCCGCCTTCATGCTCGTCGATTGCGTCTTCCAGCTTGTCGCGCAGCGTCTCTTCCTGCGCTTCGCCGAACAACAAGGTGCGAAGGCCCCGCCATATGCCTCCGCCTTCGGAAACATCGTCGTTGCCGGTGCTACTTTGGCCCTCGGGCATGATGTGGTGTCAGTCCTCGCGTACGGGATAGGGATCGTGAAGGCCGAGTTCGCGGAGCGCGACTCGTTCCATTTCCTCCATGACCTCGGCTTCGTGATCCCCTTGGTGGTCATAACCTAGCAAATGCAAGGTGCCGTGGACAATCAGGTGCGCGGCATGATCTTCGGTCGAAATGCCGCGTTCCTCGGCTTCGGCCATGCACACGCCGTGCGCCAGCACGATGTCGCCGAGCAGAACCTCGCCATCGTCGCTGTTTTGCGTCACCGCTTCCAGCAGGTCGGGCTGGATCATCGGAAAGGACAGCACGTTGGTCGGCTTGTCCTTCTTGCGATAATTGCGGTTCAGTTCGTGCACTTCGTCATCGGACGTCAGCCGGACCGCCACCTCGATCACGACGGGCCAGTTCGCCCATTCGCCAAAGGCCGACTGGGCAAGCGCGGTCGAGGCGGCGCGGGTGGCGATCGCCTCCCAGTCCGCCTCTGGCCAGCCCTCGGCCTGGACCGCGACGTCAAGCATCGGGACCCTCATAGGCTTCGACGATACGGCCGACGATCGGGTGACGGACGACATCGGCCGCGCTGAAGCGGCTGACATTGATCCCCTCGACCCCCTCCAGCCGGCGGACGGCGTCGTTCAGGCCCGAGGCATTGGTGCCGCCGGGAAGGTCGGTCTGGTTGGGATCGCCGCAGATCACCATCCGGCTGTTCTGGCCGAAGCGGGTCAGGAACATCTTCATCTGTGCGGGCGTGGTATTCTGCGCCTCATCGAGAATGACGAAGGCGTCGGCCAGCGTGCGGCCGCGCATGAAGGCGATCGGCGCGATCTCGATCTCGCCGCTGGCGATGCGCCGCTCGACTTGTTCGGGCGGCATGCAATCGAACAGCGCGTCGTAGATCGGACGCAGATAGGGGTCGACCTTTTCCTTCATGTCGCCGGGCAGGAAGCCCAGTCGCTCGCCCGCCTCGACCGCGGGACGCGAGAGGATCAGCCGCTGCACGCTGCCGGTAATCAGCTGGGCGACCGCCTGAGCCACCGCGAGATAGGTCTTGCCGGTGCCCGCCGGCCCCAGCGCGAAGATCATGTCGTTGGAGACCAGCGCGCGCATATAATGCGTCTGTGCCAGGCTGCGCGGGACGATCGTCTTCTTGCGCGTCCGGATCATGATCGGTGGCGGCGACTGGCCGGTGTCGGCACTGATGATGCCGGTCAGCGTCGGCTCGCTCGACATGGCGATCACGGCGTCGATCAGCCCGGTATCGATGTCCTCGCCGCGAATCACCCGACTGTGCAGTTCCTGCAGCACCTCCCGCGCATGAGCGACCGATTCGGCCGATCCCTCGATCACGACGCGCTGGCCGCGGGCGTGGATATAGACGCCCAGCCGCTCCTCGAGCGCCAGGATGTTGCTGTCGAATTCGCCGAACAGTCGCGGCAGGAGCTGGGGCTTGTCGAACGTCACCTCGACCCGGCTGCGTTCCCCGGATTGCGCTTGGACAGGCTTGCGGCTCATGCGGCTCCTTGCTGGCTGGACTGGCGGTGCGGCCGGCACCCCCTTGTGCGGCAGATGTGACATGAGCGGGACTGCCGACACTGAAGGCCGTAACCTGACCGGAGGCTGTGGGTTCCATCGCGCATGTGCGGCATCGAGACTGGCAGAAGCGCCCGGGGCTGCACAGGGGAGAAATGCGCTGGCGTCGGAGAAGGCGTCCGCTGTGCGATCGATGTCACACCGGGGCCGATCGGCCGCGGTTCAGGCGGCCTCCCGTACCGTCTCGACGCCCGCCAGCGAGTTGGGCAGGCCCGCCTCGATCCGCACCTCGATCAGGTCGCCGATCCGCGCGTCGGTCACCAGATGGACCGATTGAAGCCAGGGCGACTTGCCCAGCATCTGGCTGGGCTGGCGACCGCTGCGCTCGATCAGGATCTGGCACGTCTTGCCAACCGTCGCCTGATTGAACGCCGCCTGGTGTCGCAGCACTGCCGCCTGGAGCCGCTGCAGCCGCTCGTCCATCACCTCGGCAGGCACCGTCCCGTCCATGTCGGCCGCCGGCGTGCCCGGGCGCGGGCTGTACTTGAAGCTGAACGCGGCGGCATAGCGCACCTCGTCGATCAGGCTCAGCGTATCCTCGAACTCGGCATCGCTCTCGCCGGGAAAGCCGACGATGAAGTCGCCCGACAGCGCGATATCGGGTCGGACCGCGCGGACGCGGTCGAGCAGGCGCAGATAGGAGTCGCGACTATGGCTGCGGTTCATCGCCTTCAGGACGCGGTCATTCCCCGCCTGCACCGGCAGGTGGAGATAGGGCATCAGGCTCTCGACATCGCCATGCGCGTCGATCAGCCCCTGGCTCATGTCGTTGGGATGGCTGGTGGTGTAGCGGATCCGCTTCAGCCCATCGATCCGGTCGAGCGTGCGGATCAACCCGTGCAGGCCGTGACCCGCCTCGTCGTCCCAGGCGTTGACGTTCTGGCCGAGCAGGGTGATCTCGCAGGCGCCCGCATCGACCAGCGCCTTCGCCTCGTCGACGATCGCCTGGAACGGACGGCTGACCTCGGCGCCGCGCGTATAGGGGACGACGCAATAGGTGCAGAATTTGTCGCAGCCTTCCTGCACCGTCAGGAATGCCGAAGCGCCGACCTTTCGCCGCGCCGGCAGGCTGCCGAACTTGGCGATCGCCGGCATGTCGGTATCGAGCGCCAGGCTGCCCGCCGCCGCCTGCGACACCAGTTCGGGCAGGTTGTGATAGGCCTGCGGACCGACGACGACATCGATCTTCGCGCGCCGCGCGATCTCGGCGCCTTCGGCCTGTGCGACACAGCCGGCGACCGCGATCATCGGCGCGGGCGCCGCCTCGCGATGCTTGAGCCGCCCGATCTCGGAATAGACCTTCTCGGTCGCGCGCTCGCGGATGTGGCACGTATTGAGCACCACCAGCTCGGCATCCTCGGCACCGGCCGCGACCATGCCCTCTGCGCCGAGCAGCTCGGCCATACGCTCCCCGTCATAGACGTTCATCTGGCAGCCGAACGACTTGACGTGGAAGGTCTTGGGAGATTTGGGGGCGTTCATGATCGCGCGGCTATAGTCGTCGCCGGCTCGTTCGTCACCCCGGCCTTCTACGAAGCGTCCGGCCCGGCGGATGCCTCAGGCTGTGCAGGCGCCAGCGCATAGGCGAAGGGCCGCAGCGGCTTGCCCAGCGCCTCGACCAGCGCAATCTCGATCCGGCGTCGGCTCTCGGCGGCGATCGCCTTGCGGCCCGGATAGTCTTGCGGGAGGAAGGGATCGAGAAACGAGACCTTCAGCTCGAAGCTGCCCTTGCGGCTGAGGATCCGCTTCGCATTGTTGATGCCGCTTTCAACCCCGATCCAGCCGATCTCCTCGGCGACCGCGCCGTAATCGAGCATCACCGGCTGGACCATCACGCCCGGCGGCGGGGGTTCGAGGACGCGCAGCATCGGCGTCTTGAACGGCAGCAGCGACTGACCGTCGGTCGTCGTCCCTTCCGGGAAAACGGTTACCGCCCAATTCTCCTCCAGCGCGTCGCGCAGCTGGTTGATCTGTTCGGCGACGCCCAACCGGTTCTCGCGCTTCACATAGACGGTGCGGTTCATCCCCGCGAGCCAGCCGACGATCGGCGAGGTGCCGATCTCGGCCTTGGCGACGAACGCCGTCCCGCTTGCACCGCCCAGCGCGAGAATGTCGATCCAGCTGAGATGATTGGAGATGTAGAAGACGTCGCGCTTCAACGGCACGCCGTTGCGCGTTACCCGCGCGCCGACGATCCGCGCCGACGTCCCGAGGAAGATGCGCGGCCAGGGCGAGGAAAGGCGGAACAACCGCCACAGATAGTGAAGCGGGACGAGCAGCAGGACGGCGCCGACGAGCATCGCCACGCGGCGCCACATACGGACCTGTTCCCGCAGCGTGAGCTGCGTCGGTACGCCGGCCGCAGCTTCGGCGCGCACCGTCGCCTTCGCGTCGCTCCGGTCGGGCGGCCCGTCCCCCAACGGGCCGTCAGTTCTTGCGTTCGAGGCTGACGCCGTAGAGCTCCATCCGATGATCGACCAGGCGGAAGCCCAGCCGTTCGGCGATCTGCTTCTGCAGCTGTTCCAGCTCGGGATCGACGAACTCGATCACCTTGCCGCTCTCGACATCGATCAGGTGATCGTGATGCGCTTCGGGCGCGGGCTCGTAGCGCGCGCGACCGTCACCGAAATCGTGGCGGTCGAGAATGCCCGCTTCCTCGAACAGGCGGACGGTGCGGTACACCGTTGCGATCGAGATGCCGGGATCGATCGCGGAGGCACGTTCATAGACCTTCTCGACATCGGGATGGTCGTCGGCGTCCGAAAGCACGCGGGCGATCACCTTGCGCTGTTCGGTGATGCGCAGGCCCTTTTCGTGGCAAAGCGCTTCGAGATCGATCTTTCGGGCCATGAGTCCTTCCGGCTTGGAACGTGCCGCCGATGTAGCGACTTGAGGCCGCCGGGGAAAGGGCAAGCCAGAATGCAAAAGCGCCGGCCCGGGCAATGTGCCGGGCCGGCGCCTCATGCTGTGTCGATCAGACGATGCGGATCAGCGCTTGCGGCGCTTGGTGCCCAGACCGATCTTCTTCGCCAGGCTACGGCGCTGCTCGGCATAGTTCGGTGCGACCATCGGATAGTCGGCGGGCAGGTTCCACTTGGCGCGGTACTGCTCCGGCGTCATCTGATAATGGGTCATCAGGTGGCGCTTGAGCATCTTCAGCTTCTTGCCGTCTTCGAGACAGACAATGTAGTCGGGCTTCACCGACGAACGAACCGAGACGGCGGGCTCCTGCTTAATCTCAGGTTCAGGTGCGACGGTTCCGAGACCGGACAGGGCACCGTGAACATTCTGAATAAGCACGGGAAGATCCGACACTGCAACACTGTTGTTGCTGACATGAGCCGCGACAATATCGGCGGTCAGCGTTACCAGCGTTTCCTGCATATCGTTCTGGTTTTCCATTTCGACTAATTTCCTTCGACCCGGGGTGTTGTTTTAAGTGCCACCTCAACGCGGCGCTATCGGACCAAAACGGACCGAACGCAAGTCCCGCGCGTGAACCGGTTGCGGAAATCAGGTTAATTTTCGCGAGTAGCTATGCGCGTCGTACGAATTGCCGTCGCGTCCGCGATAGTAATGATACCGCTCCCCCACCTTCGCGAAGCCTTCGCGTTGGTACAGCCGGACTGCGTCATTGCCCGATCGCACCTCCAGATGCAGATCTTCGATCCCGCGTGCTTTGGCCTCGGCGATGACCGAGCGCAGCAGGGCGGACCCCACCCCCCTGCCGCGCGCCGAACGTCGGGTGGCCAGCAGCAGCAGTTCGGCCTCGGGTCCCGCGGCGCGCGACAGGGCGAACCCGACATCCTGGTCGTCGAGGCTGGCGATCACCAGCCAGACGCCCGGCAGCGCCATCATTCCAAGGCACTGCGCAGCGGTCCAGGCCTCACCAAAGCGCGGGTCGAACGCATCCTGCATGATCGCGGCGACGGCCGAGACATCCTGGGCCCCGCCCTCGCGCAGCTCGACGAAGTTCACGCTCATGCCAGCCCCCGCTCGGCCAGCGTCTTCGCATCGGGCGCGCGGCCATAAATCGGCCGAGGCGAAAGATCGGCGAAATCGGGTGGAAGCAATGGCGCGTCAGCCGCGCGGGGCAGCATCTCGGTCAGATCGAGCGTCGGATCCAGCGCCTGCAGGAACCGCACGCCATTGCCGAAAGCCGGGCGCGCGCCGAACGCTTCAATCGCAGCTTCGGGCGTGAGCGACGCAAGGTCACATTGCGCAGCGAAAGGAGCACCGAAGGGCTGGACGAATACCTCGCCATGCCCACCCTCCAGCACGACGACAAGCTGCGAAAGGCCGGGACGCGCCGCGAACGCCTGGGCAGCGATCAGCGCGAGCGAGGAATAGCCCGACACCGTCGCGCCCCAGCCGATCGCCAGCCCATGCGCCGCGGCAAGCCCGACCCTGACACCGGTGAAGCTGCCCGGTCCGCAATCGACCAGGATGTGGTCGGCGCGCCCATCGCCCGGGAGCGAGGCGATCATCGGCACCAGCCGTTCGGCATGGCCGCGGCCCACCACCTCATGTTGCGACGCGATCACCACGCCATCCTCGACCAGCGCAGCCGAACAGGCGGCAGTTGCAGTTTCGATGACGAGTGTGCGCAAGTCCGGGCCTCGAAATAATCGGATGGAACGCGTCTAAGAGCCGCCCTTGGCGACTTTGGCAACCGCGCGCGATGCCCCGCCTATCGATCGAAGGCGGGCATCGCCTGATCCGAGGCCGGTACATAGCTGGCCGGGCGATACGCCGTGCGCGACTCTCCGAAGATTTCGGTCGCCGCGCGTTCGGCCAGATCGGGCTCGCGCATCGGCGCACTGGCAACGGCTTCGACCGGCCGGTAGCTCGGGATCGCGGTTCCCGCGACGGTGTAATTGCCCAGCACGAGCCCGCCCAGACTGCCAAGGGCGGCAACCGATGTCATCCCAACCGCCGCCAGAGCGAGGCGGCGACTGGAAAACATCCGGTGGACCCAGCGAGGCATGCGGCAGACAACCCGCCAGACAAGCGCCCGTTCCGTCGGCACCTGCCACGGACCCGGCTCATCCTGTTTACTTGAGCAGCTTGGGCGCGACTTGCAGTAACTTGTCGCGCACCTTGCCGGCAAACAGCATCAACATCGGCGGCAGGTCTACTTCGGCATGGACATGGGCGTCGAAGACCTCGACCTTGCTCGCGATGGTCTGCCCCATCGCATTCAGCGTGAAGTGGAGCGTGTCGCCGTCCCAGCGATGCTGCACCGTCCCGCCGCCCGGGACCATATCGGCGAGCTTGCCGACCCCGCCGGCCATGCGCGTCTTCGCAACCTCGCGGCCAAGCTTGTGCGGGATATCGACCTTGATCGGTTCGGGCATTCAACTCACTCCGTGGCGAACAGCTTCGCGTCGTCGGCAAACGCCTTGAACTCCAGCGCGTTGCCGCTGGGATCGCGAAAGAACATCGTTGCCTGTTCGCCGGGCAGTCCCTGGAAGCGGATATGCGGTGCGATGCCGAACGGGATCCCGGCCGCCTCGACCCGATCGGCAAGCGACTGCCAGTCCGACATCGTCAGCACGACGCCGAAATGCGGCACCGGCACGTCATGGCCATCGACCGAATTCTCGACCGCGACTGGATGGGCGCCGGGATCGAGATGCGCCACGATCTGGTGGCCGAACAGGTCGAAGTCGATCCAGTGATCGGACGAGCGCCCCTCGGGGCAACCCATCACGGCACCGTAGAAGTGGCGGGCGGCTGCCAGGTCATGGACCGGGAAGGCCAGATGGAAGGGGCGTAGCGACGACATGGCGAATGCCCCTAACCGATCTTCACCCCGAGGGGGAGGATCATGTAAGGCGGCGTCGATGTCTTCCCGCCCCCTCCTCATCGCCCTGGTCGCCGGCATGGCCTCCGCGACCGGCTTCGCGCCGCTCAACCTGTGGCCGCTCCTGATCCTGGGGCTGGCCGTGCTGCTGTGGCTGACGCACGAGGCGCCGACGCTGAAAGCGGTGCTGCTGCGCGGCTGGATCTTCGGAGTGGGTCATTTCACCGTCGGCAACAACTGGATCCAGCACGCCTTCGACTTTCAGGACAAGATGCCGCCGGTGCTCGGCTATTTCGCGGTCGTCGTCCTGTCGCTGTTCCTGGCGCTGTATCCCGCGATGGCGATGGGGCTCGCCTGGCGCTTCTCGCGCCAGGTCACGTCGCGCGCCGGGTGGCAGGGGGCCGACGCCGCTTTCGTCCTTGCTGCGGCCGCCGCATGGATCCTGACCGAGTGGCTGCGCAGCGTAATTTTCACCGGCTATCCCTGGAATCCGCTCGGTGTCGCCTGGCTGCCGCTCCATGCGATCGCCCAGGCTGGCGCGCTGGTCGGTACCTATGCGCTGTCCGGCGTGATGATCGTGGCGGCGGGCGTGCTCTATCTCGCCTTCGTGCGCGACTATCGCGCGGCGGGTGCTCTCGCCATCGCGATCGGCGCACTGGGGATCGCCGCACGGCTGATCGTCCCGGCCGTTCCCGCAGCGGATGCGACACGCCTGGTCCGCGTGGTCCAACCCAATATCGGGCAGGAAGCGGTCGGTGCGCCGGACTATAATGCACGCCTGCTCTCCCGGCTCGTCTGGGGCAGCGGCCGCGCCGGTGCGCGGCCCCGGCTGATCGTCTGGCCCGAGGGCATGGTCAACGACTGGGTCGAGGATGGCTATCCGCGCAACTGGTACCGGGTCGACCCGCGCGCCGTCCGTGCCCAGATCGCCAGCGGGCTCGGCCCGAACGATCGCGTGCTGATCGGCGGCACCGCGCTGTTCGTTGACCAGCAGGGCAATGCGACCGGTGTCGGCAACGGGATCTGGTCGGTCGACCCCGACGGCATGCTCGGCCCGCGCTACGACAAGGCGCATCTGACGCCCTATGGCGAGTATCTGCCGATGCGCACGCTGCTGGCGCCGCTGGGGCTGGCGCGACTGGTAATGGGCGATGTCGATTATGTCCCCGGCCCCGGCCCGCGCACCCTCCCGGTCCAGGGCTTTGGCAATATCGGGATGCAGATCTGCTACGAGATCATCTTCTCGGGCCAGGTCGTCGATCCCGCCAACCGCCCCGACATGCTGTTCAACCCCTCGAACGACGCCTGGTTCGGTACCTGGGGCCCGCCCCAGCATCTGGCGCAGGCGCGGATGCGCGCGATCGAGGAGGGCGTGCCGATCCTGCGCGCCACGCCGACCGGCATCTCCGCGATCATCGACGCGCATGGCAGGCTGGTCGATTTCGTCCCGCCGGGCCAGGAGGGCGCCGCCGAAGCACCGATGCCGCGCCCGCTGCCGCCGACCCCGTTCAGCCGCCTGGGCAACTGGATGGCGGCGATCGTCGCGGCGCTGTTCCTGATGATTGCGATTGCCATCCGGCGCGCCCGCCGCTAGGGCTCGATGCTGATATAAGGAAAGCTTTATATGGGCATGGCAACGGCCCGGGCTTTCCTCTCCCACCTAGAGGATATTCCATGCGTTCCAGCTATCTCTTTACGTCCGAATCGGTTTCCGAGGGTCACCCGGACAAGGTCGCCGACCAGATCAGCGATGCCATCGTCGACCTGTTCCTGACCAAGGATCCGGAGGCGCGCATCGCCTGCGAAACCATGACCACGACCCAGCTGGTCGTCCTCGCCGGCGAAATCCGCGGCAAGGGCATCATGGATGAGGCCGGCAACTGGGCCCCGGGCGTGCAGGAGGAGGTCGAGCAGACCGTCCGCGCGACCGTCAAGCGCATCGGCTATGAGCAGGACGGCTTCCACTGGGAGACGCTGCGCTTCGAGAACAACCTCCACCCGCAGTCGGCGCACATCGCGCAGGGCGTGGACGCATCGGGCAACAAGGACGAAGGCGCGGGCGACCAGGGCATCATGTTCGGTTTCGCCTGCGACGAGACCCCGGACCTGATGCCGGCGACGCTCGACTATAGCCACAAGATCCTGGAGCGCATGGCCGCCGACCGCCATTCGGGCGCCGCGCCGTTCCTCGAGCCCGACACCAAGAGCCAGGTCACGCTGCGCTTCGAGGACGGCAAGCCGGTCGCCGCGACGGCGATCGTCGTCTCGACCCAGCATGGCAAGGGCTATGATCAGGGCGACAACGAAGCCGAGCTGAAGGCCTATGTGAAGGGCGTCGTTGCCGACGTGCTCCCGGCCGAGCTGCTGTCGGATGCGACCGAATATCACATCAACCCGACCGGCTCGTTCGAGATCGGCGGCCCCGACGGCGACGCCGGCCTGACCGGCCGCAAGATCATCGTCGACACGTACGGCGGCGCAGCTCCGCATGGCGGCGGCGCCTTCTCGGGCAAGGATCCGACCAAGGTCGACCGCTCGGCGGCGTACATCACCCGCTATCTGGCGAAGAACATCGTCGCGGCCGGCCTCGCCAAGCGCTGCACGATCCAGCTCGCCTATGCGATCGGCGTCTCGAAGCCGCTGTCGCTCTATGTCGACACCCACGGCACCGGCACCGTCGGCGACGACCGGATCGAAGCCGCGATCCAGGGTATCGAGAAGCTGGGCGGCCTGACCCCCCGCGCGATCCGCACGCATCTGAGCCTGAACAAGCCGATCTACCAGCGCACCGCCGCCTATGGCCATTTCGGCCGCAAGGCAGAGGGCGACTTCTTCCCCTGGGAGAAGACCGACCTGGTCGACGACCTGAAGGCAGCGCTCGCCGCCTGATCGGCGATAAAGCCCAAACACCGAACCCCCGTCGCGGCCCGCCGCGGCGGGGGTTTCGCTTTTCTGGGCCGTTCTCTTGCGGGTTCAGACGGCCTCTCGCGGCACGCCAACCTTGCTTCCCCCGGCCAGCGCGCTAGTGCCGCGCGCATGACCGCACACAAGCCCGGCGACCCCACCACGCTGCGCCGCCTCTATGGCCGCAGCAAGGGCCACAAGCTCCGCGAGGGGCAGGCAGCCCTGGTCGAGGACGCGCTCCCCCGTTTCAGCGTGCCCGACCACGGGCCGCTCGACGCCGTCACGCTGTTCGGCAACGATCGTCCGCTCGAATTCGAGATCGGATTCGGATCGGGCGAGCATCTCGCCGGCCAGGCGCGGATGCGCCCCGATCACGGCTTTATTGGCTGCGAGCCGTTCCTCAATGGCGTGGTCGGCGCGCTGAACCATATCCGCGACGACGCGCTGACCAATGTCCGCCTGCACATGGGCGACGCGCTGGAGGTGCTCGAGCGGCTGCCCGATGCCAGCCTCGACCGGCTATACCTGCTCCATCCCGATCCCTGGCCCAAGGCACGCCATGCCAAGCGGCGCATGGTCAATCACGGCCCGGTCGACATGATCGCGCGCAAGCTGAAGCCGGGGGCGGAGTTCCGTCTCGGCACCGACGACCCGACCTATTGCCGCTGGTCGATGATGGTGATGAACGCGCGGCGCGATTTCGTGTGGCAGGCGGAACGACCCGCCGACTTCCTCGTTCGCCCCGACGACTGGCCCCAGACACGCTATGAATCCAAAGCGCGTCGCAAGGGTCACGAAGTGTGGTACTTTATCTACAAGCGGGTCTGACCGACACGCGGGGGGCAGATCCATGACGAATCCGATCACCGAACCGACAGGCGACCCGACGGCGGCCCCGCCGGTGGAACCGGTCGCTGCGCCCGCCGGGCCCGCAGGGGCCGAGTCCGGCTTCCGCCCGGCACGGATCGCCGCGGCGACGGTGACGATCATTGCAATCGTCGGGGTCGCGTGGCTGTTCGTGGAGCTCACCCGCTTCTTCATGCTGGTCTTTGCGTCGCTGATCCTGGCGGTGATCTTCAGCGCGCTGACGACGCGGGTCACCGCCGCGACCCGCATGCCGCGCGGGCTGGCGCTGGGTCTGTCAATCCTCGCGCTGATCGGCGTGTTCGCTGGCGCCTTCACCCTGTTCGGCACCCAGATGGCCGGCGAGTTCGACACGATCGTGAAGAGCATTCCCCCCGCGATCAGCCAGGTCGACGCGCTGCTCGCGCGGTTCGGCGTCAGCGAAGGGGTGCGCGAACTGCTCGACAAGGGCAGCAGCGATGTATCGCGGCTGATGTCGCAGGCCGGCGGCTATGTGCTGGCGGCGGGCAGCGGCGTCGCCGATTTCGTGCTGGTGTTCGTCGGCGCGATCTTCATCGCCAGCGATCCTGCCGTCTATCGCCGCGGACTGCTGCTGCTGATGCCGCGCAGGGTCGAGCCGGTGGTCGACCGGTCGCTCGACGACATGGCCCACGGGCTTCAGGGCTGGATGATGGGCCAGGCGGTCTCGTCGGTGCTGGTCGCCTTCCTCACCTGGGCCGGACTCGCGCTGCTGGGCGTACCCGCGGCCGGCGGCCTGGGCATCATCGCCGGCCTGCTCGACGTCATCCCGATGGTCGGCCCGATCATCGCGGCGATCCCGGCCGTGCTGCTTGCCTTCACCGTCTCGCCGGCGACCGCGCTGTGGACGATCGGCCTGTTCCTGATCATCCAGCAGCTGCAGGGCAATTTCCTGCAACCGATGATCCAGAAGCAGGCGGTCGACGTGCCGCCCGCAGTGCTGCTGTTCGCGGTGGTCGCCGCGGGGACCGTCTTCGGCTTCCTCGGCGTGCTGCTGGCGGCACCGATCACCGTGGTGGTCTATGTCGCGATCCAGCGCATCTATGTGAAAACGATCCTGGGCAAGGACATCCGCCTGGTCAGCGACCGCCGCTGACCGGTCCGGAACCAGCGACCTCAAGTCGCGCGGCGAGGTCGAGCGCGTTTCCGGTTGCCGCGGACGATGCGGTATTGTCGAAGATGCACCAGCACGTGGCCGGGGCGCTCGCGACAGCCTCGATCCGCTGCGCATAATGCGCCAGCGCCGCCGCGTCATAGGGCGAGCGATAGATGGCGGGCGAGCCATGCAGGCGCCAATAGGCCAGCCCCGGCCAACCGCCGGGTTCGGCCGCGGATAGTACGATTGCGGGGTCGGCGGCAACTCGCCCCACTTGGTGATGATCAAGCAGCGCGTCCGCCTCGTCGGTGAACCAGCTCGCATGGCGCGGCTCGCAGGCGATCAGCGCGGGGATCGCCATCGCGACGCTGGCGAAGAAGCGCTCGGCGATGGCCGGATCGAAGGCCAGGCTGGGCGGAAGCTGAACCAGCACGACCGCCAGCTTCGATCCCAGCGCCTCGATCTGTGAGGCGAAGTCGATGATCAGCGCCTCGGCATCGACCAACCGCGCCTCGTGCGTGATCGCCTTCAGCATCTTCACCGAGAAGCGAAACCCGTCGGGGACGCTGGCCGCCCAGCGGGCCCAGGTCGCCGGCCGGTGCGGCCGGTAGAAGGACGAGTTCACCTCGACGCCGCGAAAGATGCGCGCATAGCGTTCCAGAGCGGAACCGTCATCGGGGAATGACGCCGCCTCCTGGCGTGGAATGCTCCAGCCTGCCGTACCGATCGTCACGTCCATGCCCGCCAAACGCGGTCGGGGTTGCGCGGATGCATCAGTCATCGAGGACTTTTCTCGCCAGCCGACATTCAAGGTTGATACCTTATATCATCGCGTCTATCGCCCGCGCATCTTCCCGAACAAGAGTGCGTATTTGATGATCCGTAGCCTGTTGCTTGCCACCGCCGCCTTCATCGCCCTGCCCGCCCATGCCGAGGAACGCGTTGCCTCGAACGACCCGGCGGCGGACGCAACCGCGACGCCGGCCGACCAGCAGGCCCAGGACCATGCGCACGATCATGACCAGCCCGATTCGGAGATCGTCGTCACCGGCACCCGCGCGCGATCGGCCAACGACCTGCTCGGCGGCACCGCAGTGCTCGCCAATGAGGAACTGACCCGCAGCCTGCGTCCGACGATCGGCGAGACGCTGGCGTCGCAGCCCGGCGTGTCCGCGACCTCGTTCGGTCCGAATGCGTCGAAGCCCGTGCTGCGCGGCTTCACCGGCGATCGGGCGCCGGTACTGACCGACGGCATCGGCAGCATCGACGTGTCGAACACCTCGGCCGATCACGCGGCGGTAATCAATCCGCTGACCGCCGACCGGATCGAGATATTGCGCGGTCCGGCCGCACTGCTGTTCGCGCCGTCGTCGATCGGCGGCGTCGTCAACGTCCTCGACAGCCGGATCCCGCGCCACGTCGAGATGCCGCTGCATGCCGATGGCATCGCAACCTATGGCTCCGCCGCGAACGAGCGCGCCGTGTCGGGCGTGATCGATGTGCCCGTCACCGGCGGGCTGGTCGTCCACGCCGATGGCAGCTGGTCGAAGACGGACGACATGAAGACCGGCGACTATGTCCTGTCCCCCGCGCTGCGCGCCCAGGCGGCTGCCAGCGCCGATCCGGAGATCGCCGAGCTCGCCGACTTGCGCGGCACCGTTCCCAACACCGCGGCACGCACCTGGAACGTCGCCGGCGGCGCGGCGGTGATCAACGAGGGCGGTAATCTCGGCTTCGCCGTCAGCCATTATGACAGCCTGTACGGCGTCCCGATCCGCTATTCGCTCGATCCCTCCGTCGAGGCCGAGGCGGTGCAGCTTCAGGTCAAGCAGACTCGCGTCGACATTCGCGGCGAGGTGAACACCGGGGGCAGCATCTTCAGCAACCTGCGCCTGCGCCTGGGCGCGGCCGATTATCAGCACAGCGAGATCGAGAACACTGGAGAGGTCGGCACGACCTTCTTCAATCAGGGCTATGAAGGCCGGCTGGAACTGGTCCAGGTCGCGCGCGGCGGCTGGGACGGCCTGATCGGCGCGCAGTTCGCGACCAAGGCGATGCACATCGACGGCGAGGAGAAGTTCCTGCCGAAGACGCGCAGCAACCGCTATGGCCTGTTCACCCTGCAATCCTATGATGCCGGTGCGCTGAAGGCCGAGGCCGCGCTGCGGTATGAGCATTCGGCGGTCCGCGCCTTTGCCGATTCGGACCTGGGCAATCCCGATTCGGATCGTCGTTTCGACACGCTGTCGGCGTCGTTCGGCGCCAGCTACGAACTGGCGCCGCGCGTCCGTTTCGGCGTGAACGTGTCGCGCAGCGAACGCGCGCCCTCGGCCGAGGAGCTGTTCGCCAATGGGCCGCATGCCGGCACCCAGGCATTCGAGATCGGCAATCCCGATTTCGGCACCGAAAAGGCCTGGGGCGTCGAGGCGACGCTGAAAGGGTCGGGCGATGGCTGGAGCCTGGCGGCGAGTGCCTATCACAGCTGGTATGACGGCTTCATCTACGACGCGCCCACCGGCGAGATCGAGGACGACCTGCCGGTATTCCAGTATAATCAGGCCGATGCCCGCTATTATGGCTTCGAGATCGAGGCGTCGAAGCGGCTGGCCCGGGCCGGCGGCTTCTCGATCAACGCCGATGCGATGGCGGACATGGTCCATGCGACGATCGTGGGCGAAGGTCCCGCCCCGCGGATCCCGCCGCTGCGCATCATGGGTGGGCTGGAGGCCCAGTCCGATCAGCTCAATGCGCGGGTCGAGGTCGAGCACAGCTTCGAGCAGGATCGCCTGGCCGCATTCGAGACGCGGACCGACGGCTTCACCTTCGTCAATGCGTCGGTCGCGTGGAGCCCCTGGGGTCCGCGGCACACCAGCTTCACCCTGTCGGCGAACAACATCTTCGACGTCGAGGCGCGCCGCCACGCCAGCGTGCTGAAGGATTATGCCCCGCTCGCCGGCCGCGACATCCGCCTGACCGCACGACTGGCGCTCTGACGGCCTTCACTCCGGCTGGCACATCTCGTATCCAGTGCGGGATGTGCCGGCCACCGGTCCGGTTCGCTCAATCCTGTCCGCGGATCTCGGTCAGCTTGCGTTCCCAGGCGAGCGCATCCTTGACGATCCCGTCGAGATCGTCGCGCTGCGGCCGCCAGGGCAGCGTCGCGAGGATGCGGCTATTGTCGGCGACCAGCGTCCCCGAATCCCCCGGCCGGCGCGCGTCCAGGCGGCGCTCGATATGCAGGTTGGTCACCCGGTCCACCGCATCGAGCACCTCGAGCACCGAATAGCCGCGGCCATAGCCGGCATTCAGCGTATGGCTCTCGCCGGGACGATCGATCAGCAGGCTCAGCGCGTCGACATGCGCCGCCGCCAGGTCGCTGACATGGATATAGTCGCGCACTCCGGTACCGTCGGGCGTATCGTAATCGGTCCCGAACACCGTCACATGGTCGCGCTTGCCGATCGCCGCCTCGACCGCGATCTTGATCAGATGGGTCGCGCCCGCGGTCGACTGACCCGAGCGGCCCTGCGGATCGGCGCCGGCCACGTTGAAATAGCGCAGCGCGCAATAGTTGAAGTCATGCGCCGCCGCGACATCGCGCAGCATCATCTCGGTCATCAGCTTCGACGTGCCGTACGGGTTGATCGGCAGCTTGGGCATATCCTCTGCCACCGGCACGATCTCGGGCATGCCATAGGTCGCGGCGGTCGACGAGAAGATGAAATGCTTCACCCCCGACGCGACCGCGCTCTCGATCAGCGAGCGGCTGGCGACCGTGTTGTTGCGATAATATTTGAGCGGATCGCTCACCGATTCCGGCACGATGATCGAGCCGGCGAAATGCATGATCGCGACCACGCCGTGTTCGCGCAGCGTCGCGCGCATCAGCGCCTCGTCCTCGATCTCGCCCTGCACCAGCGTGGCCCGCGGATCGACCAGGAAGGTGAAGCCGGTCGACAGATTGTCGTACACCACGACATTCCATCCCGCATCGAGCAGTGCGAGCACCGCATGGCTACCGATATAGCCCGCACCGCCCGTGACCAGTACCGTACCGCGCTGCATCTTCCGCTCCACTGTTGCTCCTGCGCCGCCCAACCCTATCTAGGCGGCATTGGCAAGGAGTAGCGCATGGCAATCGAGACCGCGACGCTGGCAGGCGGATGTTTCTGGTGCACCGAGGCGGTGTTCGAAGACGTGATCGGCGTCCAGTCGGTCGAAAGCGGCTATATCGGCGGCAGCAAGGAAAACCCGACCTACAAGGAAGTCTGTTCGGGCAGCACCGGCCATGCCGAGGCGATCCGCGTCACCTTCGACACCGATCAGTTGAGCTATGGCGAACTGCTCGACATGTTCCTGGCGACGCATGACCCGACCCAGCTCAACCGCCAGGGCAACGATATCGGCACTCAGTATCGCTCGGCGATCTTTCCCCACTCGCCCGAGCAGGAAGCCGAGGCGAAGGCAGCGATCGCGCGCGCGCAGCCCGACTGGCCCGCACCGATCGTCACCACGATCGAGCCGCTCGGCACCTGGTGGCCGGCCGAAGATTATCACCAGCAATATTGGGAAGGCGAAGGTCAGAGCAATCCCTATTGCCTGGCGGTGATCCCGCCCAAGCTGCAGAAGCTGCGCAAGAGCTTCGCCGCGCGCAGCAAGCGCGCCGCCGAGGCACAGGCCTGATCCAGGCCTGCCTCAGCGCGGGCTGGCGGCGCGGCGCAAACGGTCGTTGATCGCGATGCCGATCCCCTGCCGGGGGATCGGCGCCACCGCGATCGATGGCGCCCCGCTGGCATCCGCACGGTGGAGCGCGTCGAACAGCTTCGCCGCCGCCTCCACCAGGTCGCCGCTCGCCGACAGCGTATCGTTGCCGGCGATCGCGCCGAACCCGATCAGCCACTCCCCGTCTCGCGCCCGGGTCGCCTCCAGCCGCACCGGACTGGCGGGGGCATAATGGCTTTCGAGCTGTCCCGGCGCGACCACCTCGCCCGGCCGCTTCGCCTCCGGCAGGTCGGCCGGCCGGTCCTCGTCGGGAAACAGCTCTTCGGCGGTCAGCGGACCCGGGCGCAGGATGTCGCGCTCGCGCACGATCGTCGATTCCAGCCCCGCGTGCGTCGGCCCGTCATCAATCACAAGTGGGATTCTGTCCGCCAGACTCGCCGCGACATGCGTCGCGCGGGTGGGGCTGATCGACCCGCTGGCATTGGCCGAAGGCGCGGCCAGCGGTCGCCCGGTGGCTGCGAGCAATGCCTGCATCGCCTGGTGGCGCGGCACGCGGATCGCGACCGTGTCGAGCCCCGCGGTCACCAGCGACGACAGGCCGGCATCGGCGCGCACCGGCAGGACCAGCGTCAGCGGCCCCGGCCAGAAGCGCAGCGCAAGGTCCCGTGAAACCTCGGAAAACTCCGCCAGCCGCTCCGCCGCGGCAAGGTCGGGCACATGGACGATGAGCGGGTTGAACGAGGGACGCCCCTTCGCCTCGTAGATCCCCGCAACCGCCCGCGACTCGGTCGCGTCGGCGGCCAGGCCATAGACGGTCTCGGTCGGCACCGCGACGCATTGGCCCTCGGCGATCAGCCGCGCGGCTTCCTCGATCGCCGCCGTGCCGTAGGGTAAGATTCGAGGATTTGTCGCGCTCACCGATCCGGGGCTATAGGCCCGGCAAGACGCCGACAAGAGAGAGGATGCATGACCTTCACGCCCGCCATCGCCGAGCAGCGCTTCGTCCTCGATCATATCGCCCGCATCGCCGAACTTTCGGACGAGGCGACGCCCGACCTGGTCGAGGCGGTTCTGGAAGGCGCCGGCCAGTTTGCGCAAGGGGAATGGGCGCCGCTCGAGCGGATCGGCGACACCGTCGGCGCGAAATGGACCGAGCAGGGCGTGGTCATGCCGGAGGGTTTCGCCGCCGCCTACAAGGCCTATGTCGAGGGCGGCTGGGGCACGATCGGCTCACCGGTCGCATTCGGCGGGCAGGGCCTCCCGGTCAGCCTGGCGACCGCGGTGATCGAGACGTTGGGCACCGCCAATATCGGCTTCGCGCTTGCCCCCATGCTGACCGTCGGCGCGATCGAATCGCTGGTCCATCATGGCAGCGACGCGCAGCAGCAGCTCTATCTGCCGAAACTGGCCACCGGCGAATGGACCGGGACAATGAACCTGACCGAGCCGCAGGCCGGGTCCGATGTCGGCGCGCTGCGCACCACGGCGACGCCGCGCGGCGACGGGACCTGGTCGATCAAGGGGACCAAGATCTTCATTTCGTTCGGCGACCACGACATGGCCGACAATATCGTCCACCTCGTGCTGGCCCGCACGCCGGGTGCGCCGGCGGGGACCAAGGGCATCTCGCTATTCCTCGTCCCGAAATACCGTCTCAATGCCGATGGCAGCCCGGGCGAGGCCAATGACGTTCGTGTGGTCTCGATCGAGCACAAGCTGGGCATCCACGCCTCGCCCACCTGCGTCCTGTCGTTCGGCGATCATGATGATTGTGTCGGCGAACTGATCGGCAAGGAAATGGGCGGGATCGTCGCGATGTTCACGATGATGAACAACGCCCGCCTGAACGTC
Source organism: Sphingomonas sp. BL-S-25 (assembly GCF_055521555.1). NCBI lineage: Bacteria > Pseudomonadati > Pseudomonadota > Alphaproteobacteria > Sphingomonadales > Sphingomonadaceae > Sphingomonas > Sphingomonas sp. BL-S-25. Next base: position 2,310,329 of record NZ_CM145486.1, on the reverse strand, counting down.
GGCCTGCAGGGCGTCGAGGTCGCCGAGCGCGCGACCCAGCGTGCCGTCGCCTATGCCCGAGAACGCATTCAGTCGGCCCGCGCCGGCGCGCCCAGTCGCGATCCGATCGCGATCATCGAGCATCCGGATGTCCGCCGCATGCTGATGCGGATGAAGGCGCAAACGCAGGCTGCACGCGCGCTGCTCTATTACGCCTTTGGCCAGCTCGACCGCGCCCATGTCGGCGACGCCGCCGCCAAGGCCCGCGTCGAACTGCTAACCCCGCTCGCCAAGGCGCACGCCACCGATATCGGCAGCGAGGTCGCCAGCCTCGGCATCCAGGTCCATGGCGGCATGGGCTATATCGAGGAGACCGGAGCCGCCCAGCATTACCGCGACGCGCGCATCTTCGCGATCTACGAAGGCACCAACGGCATCCAGGCCGCCGACCTGGTCGGGCGCAAGCTGAGCATGGACAATGGCGCCACCCTGCTCGCGCTGATCGCCGACATGCGCGGCGCGGCGGAGGATGCGAACCTGATCCGCCTGATCGACGCCTGCGAGGAAGTGGCGCAGCATCTGCTGGCCGCATCGACCGACGACCGGCTGGCGGCGAGCTATCCGTTTCTCACCATGCTCTCGACCGCGGTATGCGGCTGGCTGATGGAAGAGTCGGGCCGCATCGCCGCCCGGTCCGACGGCGACCCCGCCTTCCTGGCGATGAAGCAGGCTGCCGCCCGCTTCCACGTCGAGCAGATCGTCCCCGAGGCGCTGGGCCTCAAGGCCGCGGCACTGGCGCCTGCCGATGCACTCTACGCCGTCGAGGCCGACGCCTTCGCCGCGTAGAGGCACCCTGGAGACGCCTAGGGCATCGAACTTGATGGCGGGCTCGGCACCCGGTCGCTGATCGCCCACATCGAATCGACCTGGAGCAGTCCGTAGAAGATCGGGTTGCGCTGGTCGTAAATGTCAAGCGCGCCCGGCCCGCCCTTCTGCAGATAGCTCGACTGGCGCTTGGGCGGCGTAGTCGTATTGGGAAATGCTGCCCGGTGATGGCAGTTCATGCAGTTGGTTTCGATCGGGTGATCGGCCGCCAGTTCGATATAGGGATTATAGGCGACCGGCCATGTGCTCCCTCCCGGCGCGGCGGGAATGCCATAGGTCGAGGTCATCAGATAATTCCGCCACGGCCCCGGTGCCTGAGAAACCGGAATGTTCGGACGATTGGCCGCATAGGGACCCTGATCCGCGCGGTCGTGCCACCATACCGACTGGAAGGTCCAGGCAGGCTGCTCCTTCGTCATGATGTGCATCGCGACCATCACCAACTGGTCGCCCTGCTCGAACATCCGGCCATAGGCCCACCAGGCCGAGGCATCGAGGATCGCGCGATCGCAGGCATGCATCGTCGCCAGATCCGGCGTCGAGCGATAGAAACGGTCGGTGCCCACGACCAGTGGCCGCTGATAGGTGTTCGGGCCCAGCGCTTCACCATCCATCGTGACGCCGTGCAGGAAGGTCACCGATGCAGGCCGAACCAATGCTTGAGGTGTGGTGGTCAGTGCCACCGCGCGAGGCCATTTCGACTGGATCTCGTAACCGGCATAGCGGTCATCGTCCGACGGCGGATGGTCCCAGACCGGCAGCGCAGTAAAGCCGCCGCGCGCGACCGGCCACATCATCGGCTTCAGGACGACCGATCCGCGCGGCATTGCCGGCATCTGTGCGGTGATCCCCGCCGGCGGTATCATCCGGGACAAAGTGCCGGTGCGATACAGATTCTGGCTGCGGATCCAGTCATAGGCCGTCTGATTGTAGGTGACGCCGGCGATCATGATGTCGCCGTTATTCTCATAGCTCGGGCCATCGACCAGCGATGCGACGCCGCTGGACGACGTGGCGATACAGCCGGTTCCGGCGTAGCGCCGCAGCACTGCGTCGGGCAGCGCATAGACCGGCGCCACCGGGAAGTTGATCGGCTCGGCGCCGTTCAGGAACTTGCGCGTTCGCATGGGCAGCGTCGCCGGCTGGGCGATCGGCCCGATGTTGAGCGCGGTGCCGTCGCCACCCACACCGCCACTTGGGCTCGGGCTGGGCGAGGGCCCACTGCCGGCAAAGGCCTGGGTCGAGGTGCACCAGCTGCGCCAGACGGGCTGCCCCGCCGCCTGGGTGTTCAGCGCCGCCCACAGATACCAGCCATGCTCGCGTGCCCGCGCCTCGTCTCGCCGGCTCACCCATCCTTCGACCACGGGCTGCGCTTGGGGATAATCGAACCCGGCAGGAATTGGCGCCGGATTGACGCAGATCTGCGCCTGCACAGCCTCGGGCACCGCAGCCTTGTTGGGGCTGACCGACAATATCGCGAACAGACCGACGACAGAGGTCGAAAGTATAATCGCCGAACGGCGAAGCGCTCTTGTGTTCGACATGATGACACCTCCGCAAATCAACCGGGGGTGATATTACGCCTTATCTTTGAAATACCGCAGGTACATCGTGACCGAACTGGTGCGAATGTCGATTTCGTCCAACCTCACGTCAGCACCTCAATCCTGCGTCGGCCGCAGACTTACGCCGGAGCGACCGCTGCGCAGGGTGGACACCCAGCTGATCGGGTTCAGCAGCGAGGCACTGCCATCATAGCTGTGGGTGATGAACTCGGCCCGCCCGCCCAGGCTTTCGACCGGCACCGGGCCGCCCAGCCCGCCGCGTGACAGCGGGAAGCGGCTGTCGGCCGACTCGTCGCGATTGTCGCCCATCAGGAACACATGGCCCGCCGGAACCGTCACCGGCGCATACATGTCCGCCACGCTGAAGAAGCCCCCGGGCAGGTCGCCGTCGCCCAGGTCGATCGTGTCGTAGCTGGCGCCACCCGGCAGCGTCTCGCGATAGGTCGGCAGGCGGCACACCGCGGTCCCGTCCGCCGCGACCGTCCGGAACGACTCCAGCCGGCCGTCGCACGGCAGGTTGGCATCGACCGGCAGGTCGAGCATGCGCTTCGGCCCGCGCGGTACCGGCTTGCCGTTCAGGTACAGGATGCTGTGACGTACCTCGACCGTGTCGCCGGGCAGGCCGATCACGCGCTTGATCAGATCGGCACCGTCGCTCAGCCGGGCGACGGTGACGATATCGCCGCGCTTCGGCATGCCGGGGAACAGCCGGCCCGGGATCGGCGTGGCGCCATGGATCGAGGGCGAGGCATAGGACCAGCCATAGGGATATTTGCTCACCACCAGCCGGTCGCCGGTGCGCAGCGTCGGCATCATCGAGCTGGAGGGGATGTAGAAGGGCTTGGCGGCGACGGTCTGGAAGGTGAACACCCCGACCACCAGCAGCACGACGAACCGGATCGTCGAGGCCCAGGAGTCGCCGGACGCCTTGTCCGGCGCAGTCGATGCGGGCTGCACCGCGTCGCTCATCGCCTCAGGCCAGTTCGCGGTCCAGCAGTTCCTCGACGCTCAGGCCGAGCAGCGCGATGTGATCGCGCACGCGCGGCCAGTAGCCGGTCAGGAACCGCTCGCGTTCGGCAACGCGCAACCGCTCGACCGCACCCGGCAGGATGAACATCCCCACGCCGCGGCGCACCTCGACATAATCCTCGTCCTGAAACGTCTGATAGGCCTTGGCCACGGTCAGCGGGTTGGCACCATGTTCGGCGGCCAGCGCGCGGACCGACGGCAGCTGGTCGCCGGCGCGATATTCGCCCCGCAGGATCGCCGCTGCGATCGTCGCGCGGAGCTTCAGATAAACCGGGCTATCGTCATGATCGAGCGCTGTCATGCCTCGATAATACACCGATTCGGATCGAGGTCTAGTCCCGCGGCGACCACACCCGTCCGATTTCGGACAGCACCGGTCGCGGCCGCTCCTCCAGCGGCCGCGAGGGCGTGCCGATGAACACGAACCCGGCGATCTTCTGCGGCGCCGCGCCGAACAGGTCGCGCACCGCATCCGAATAGGCGGCCCAGCCGGTCAGCCAGCCGCCTGCGAACCCCATGGCATGCGCGGCGTGGAGCAGGTTCATGCACGCCGCACCCGCCGACAGCTCCTGTTCCCATGCCGGCACCTTGTGCCCGACGACCGGCGCGGACAGCACCACGACCAGTGCGGGCGCCTGGGTCGCGAACTGATGCGCCGCCTCCACGTCGCGCGGGCCGCAGCCGTCCTTTTCCGCCATCAAGATCTCGCCGAGACTGGTCGCCAGTGTCTCGCGCGCCTCGGGCGGGACGATCACGAACCGCCAGGGAAACAGCTTGCCGTGATCGGGCGTCCGCCCGGCGATGGCGACCATCTCGTGCAGCTGGTCCAGAGTCGGCCCCGGCTCGGCCAGGTCGCGCGGCTTGCCCGAGCGGCGGGTGCGAAGCAGATCGAGCGGCGTGGTGCGGTCGTTGAACATGCCGCGACGTCTAGGCGGTGACCTGTGGCACGCCAATCCCCTAGCTTTACAGCCGGCGCTTTCCGTCTAGTCTCCGCCGCCATTCGCCGGCCACGAGCGCCGGGACAGAGCGTTTATCAAAGGGCAATTCACTGCATGGTCGACACGCCAACAGCCGACAATCCGGCGGAACCGGATATCAGCCACATCAATCCTGCAAAGGAGAATACCTGGTTCGGCCATCCACGCCAGCTGGCGCGACTGTTCACCACCGAAATGTGGGAACGCTTCGGCTATTACGGGATGCGCGCACTGCTGACGCTGTATCTCGCCAATTATTTCCTGTTCGACGATCGTACCACCAATGGCCTGTATGGCGGCTTCACCGCGCTGGTCTACCTCACCCCGCTGATCGGCGGCCTGCTCGCGGACCGCTATCTGGGCGCCAAGCGCTCGGTGAAGTTCGGCGCGATCATCATGTCGCTGGGCTATCTGACGCTCAGCATCGGTGCCGGCCTGGGCCAGGAAGCCAAGCCGTTCGCGACGATGGATGGCCAGCGCTATGAAGTGGTCGTCGACAAGGCGAGCGCCGACAAGCAGCAATATATCGTCGACGGCAATGGCAGCCGGCTGGCGATCAAGGGCCAGCAGGACGGCACGATCCAGCTGACAGCCCCGGACGGCACCGTATCGCGGACCCTGGAAAAGGGCGGCCTCGCTTTCAGCGCAGACCGGTCTTGGGTCTTCACGATGATCCTGCTGGCCGGTCTGTCGATGGTCACGATGGGCAATGGCTTCTTCAAGCCGAACATCTCCACCATGGTCGGCGAACTCTACGAACCCGGTGATCGACGCCGCGACAGCGGCTTCACCATCTTCTACATGGGCATCAACCTGGGCTCGCTCTTCTCCCAGCTGCTCTGCCCGTTCCTTCAGGAATATGTCGGCTGGTGGGCAGGCTTCGGCCTTGCCGCGATCGGCATGCTGGCGTCCTGGGCGCTGATCCAGTTCGATGGCGGTCGTCTGCGCGGCTATGGCGAGCCGCCGCGCGATGCGCCCAACCGCTCGATGGTCATCTATATCGGCGCGCTGGTTTCGATCCCGGTCATCCTGTTCCTGTTCAACAACCTGATGAACGCAGCCCCGCCCGCCGAGGGCGCTGGCTTCATCGGCTATCTCGCGTCGCTCCCGATCATGGGCAAGCTGCTGTTCGGCACCTTCCTGCTCGGCGTGCCGGCGATCCTGATCTGGTCGGCCCGCGTCGGCACGAAGGTCGAGATGCAGATGATGTTCGCTGCCATGGTGCTGATCGTGTTCAACGTCGTCTTCTGGACGCTGTTCGAACAGGCGGGGTCGTCGCTGACCCTGTTCGCCGATCGCAACACCGACCTGTCGGTATTCGGCCTTTTCACCATCTCCGCCGGGCAGACCCAGTTCTTCAACGCCTTCTTCATCGTGCTCTTCGCGCCGATCCTGTCGGTGCTGTGGACCGCACTGGCGCGGCGCGGGCTGGAGCCGAGCATCCCGATCAAGTTCGCGATCGCGCTTGCCGGGGTCGGCCTCGGCTTCCTGTTCCTGGTCTGGGGCTCGCAATTCGCCGGTCCCGATTTCAAGGTCGGGATCTGGTGGCTCGCCGGCCTGTACCTGATTCACTCGCTCGCCGAGCTGTGCATCTCGCCGGTCGGCCTCAGCATGATCACCAAGCTGTCGATCGCCAGGATCGTCGGCCTGATGATGGGCGTCTGGTTCCTCTCGATCAGCTGCGCACAATATGTCGCCGGCGTCGTCGCCCAGTTCGCCAGCGTCGAGACGGTGGGTGGCCAGGTGACGAACCTGCAGGTCAGCCTGAACAGCTATATCAGCGTGTTCTGGACGATCGGCTGGGCCGCGATCGTGTGCGGCGGCGTCCTGTTCCTGCTGAGCTGGCCGCTCAAGCACTGGATGAACGGTGTCAAGTAAGCGCCCTTACCGGCATGAAAAGGTGGTCCTGTCACACGGCAGGGCCGCCTTTTTCCATGATGGCTTGAAGGTTGGAAATCCGCGAAGACGCAGGGCTGCCCAGTCTCCGCCTCCGCACGAACCAATCTGCGCCTACACAAGTCTCTTAATTCGTCGCCCCGGCCGAAGTGCCGGGCCCCACACCTCCTCCCTCCCGGACGATCGGATAGGAGCCAACGCCGCCTGAAAGCGCGTTCCGACGCGACGTTGCGAGCCACCCTCGGCTCTGGGATGTGCCGCCCGGTGGATGCCGGCACTTCGGCCGGCATGACGGGATTAGCGGGCACGTCTCGGGCGACACCAGCCGATGGTACGCATCCACAAACGCAAAGCCCCGGCGCGGACCATTCCGCACCGGGGCTCTCGACCTCAAACCATCCGGCGACTTACCAGATGCGGACGCGCTGTTCCGGCGGCAGGTACAGCTTGTCGCCGGGCTTCACGTTGAACGCGGTGTACCAGGCGTCGACATTGCGGACGATGCCATTCACCCGGTACTTGGCCGGGCTGTGCGGGTCGGTCAGCAGCTGCTGGCGCTGTGCACCCTCGCGCGCCTTGGACTGCCAGGCCTGGGCATAGGAAAGGAAGAAGCGCTGGTCGCCGGTCAGGCCGTTGATGACCTTCGCCTTGCCGTGCTTCGCCTGATAGCGCTGATAGGCGCCATAGGCCGCCTCGACGCCGCCCAGATCGCCGATATTCTCGCCCATCGTCAGCGCGCCCTGGATCCTGGTGCCCGGGATCGGCTCATAGCTGTCGAACTGCGCGCCAAGCGCCGCGGTCTGCTTCTTGAAGGCAGCCTGCGACGTCTCGGTCCACCAATTCTCGAACTTGCCGGTCGGGCCGAACTGGCTGCCCTGGTCGTCGAACCCGTGGCCCATTTCATGGCCGATTATCGCGCCGATCGCGCCATAGTTCACCGCCGGATCCGCATTCGGATCGAAATAGGGCGGCTGCAGGATCGCGGCCGGGAAGGTGATCTGGTTGGCCAGCGGATTGTAATAGGCGTTCACTTCCTGCGGGTTCATCTCCCACAAGCTGCGGTCGACCGGCTTGGGGAAGCGCGACAGCTGAAGCTGATGCTGGAATTCGCCGGCACGCATCATGTTGCCGAGCAGGTCGTTCCGATCGACCTTCAGCGAACCATAATCGATATAGCTGTTCGGGTGGCCGATCCGCGGCTCGAACGCGGCGAGCTTCTTCAGCGCCGCCTGGCGGGTCGGCTCGTCCATCCACGACGCCTTGCTGATCCGGTCCTGGTAGGCGCCGCGCAGATTCTCGATCAGCTCGGTCATCTGGGTCTGGGCCGCCGGCGGGAAGTGCCGTGCGACATAGATCTCGCCCACTGCCTCGCCCATCGCGCCATTGATCAGCTGTACGCCGCGCTTCCAGCGCTCGCGCTGCGTCTTGGTGCCCGACAGCGTCTGCGAATAGAAGCCGAAGCGCGCCTGGTCGAACGCTTTGGGCAGATAGGCGGCATTGTCGCTGATGAAGTGGAAGGCGAGATAGTCCTTCCAGGTCTGCACCGGCGTGGCGGTGAAGATCTTGCCCGACGCGGTCAGCGCGGTGTTGTTTGCCATCAGCACGGTGCGCGACCCGTCGAGGCCCGCGGTCTTGAGCATCAGCGGCCAGTCGAAATCGGGCGCCTTTGCGGTCAGGCCGGCAACCGTCTGCGGATCGTTGAGCGCCTTGATGTCGCGGCTCTGTGCCGGGGTCCAATGAACCTTGGCGAGCGACGTCTCGAGCGCGAAGATCGCATCGGCCTTGGCCGAGGCGTCGGCGATGCCGCCCAGCTCGAGCATCTTCTGGATATAGGCGCGGTACGCCTTGCGGATGCCGTCATACTTCTCGCCCTCGAGAAGATAATAGTCGCTGGCCATGCCCAGCCCGCCCTGTCCGGCAATCGCGGTGTAGCGCGTCGGATCGGCGAGATCGGGGATGACCCCCAGGCCGACCGGCGAGCTGTAGCCGGTGGTGGCGAACAGGGTCTGCAGCGCAGTCTTGTCGTTGGCGGCGTCGATGCGCGCGAGATAGGGCTTCAGCGGCGCGGTGCCGCGCGCCTCGATCCCGGCCTCGTCCATCCAGCTGGCATAGAAATCGCCCAGCTGCTTGCCCTTGGCGCCGAACTGCGCCGGGTTCTTCGCCATGTCGTCCAGGATCTTGCGGACATTGACCTCGGCCTCTTCGACCAGGACCCAGCCATAGCCGGTCGACGCGCGATCGTCGGGAATCGCGGTGCGCTTGTCCCAGCCGCCGTTCACATAGGCCCAGAAATCGTCGCCCGGCTTCACGCTCTTGTCGATGGTGGTCAGGTCGACGCCGAACGCGCCGTAGCGCGGGTCGCCGGCAACGACGTTCGTCAGCGCAGGCGCCGCAACCGCCAGCAGCGCAGCGCCGACCGACAGCCGCACCAAGGTCTTGATCTTCATACGAGAATTGTCCCCACTCTGGTGTATTAGCCGAGCATATCGGGTTGGGTTGCGCCGAGCAACGGGATTCGCTCGCGATTTGCCCCGCCCCTCTCCTCCCCAGGAGCCTGCGGCTCCGGGGGAGGGGGACCGCGCCCGTAGGGCGTGGTGGAGGGGGCTGAAACAGCTGTGGTGCCCCCCTCCACCATTCGCTGCGCGAATGGTCCCCCTCCCCAAATGCACAGCATCCGGGGGAGGAAAGCAGCGGCGTCAATAGGCAGCTCGTACGCGTTACCAGCGCGCCTCGCTCACCCCACCCGGTTCCTCACCAGATCATCGACCACCGACGGATCGGCCAACGTCGACGTGTCGCCCAGGCTGCCGACGTCATTCTCCGCGATCTTGCGCAGGATGCGGCGCATGATCTTGCCCGACCGCGTCTTGGGAAGGCCGGGCGCGAATTGTAGCGCGTCGGGTGTGGCGATTGGGCCGATTTCCTTGCGCACCCAGTTGCGCAGTTCCTGGCGCAGATCCTCGTCGGCGACGCAATTCGCGTTCAGCGTGACATAGGCATAGATGCCCTGCCCCTTGATGTCGTGCGGCATGCCGACGACCGCCGCCTCGGCCACCTTGGGGTGCAGCACCAGCGCGCTTTCGACCTCGGCGGTGCCCATGCGGTGGCCCGACACGTTGATCACGTCGTCGACCCGGCCGGTGATCCAGTAATAGCCGTCCTCGTCGCGGCGGCAGCCGTCGCCGGTGAAATATTTGCCGGGATAGGTGGTAAAATAGGTCTGGAAGAAGCGCTCATGATCGCCCCAGACGGTCCGCATCTGTCCCGGCCAGCTGCGCGCGATACACAGATTGCCCTCGGTCGGGCCAGTCAGCACCTTGCCTTCGGCGTCGACGATCTGCGGGTCCACCCCGGGCAGCGGACGCGTCGCGCTGCCCGGCTTGAGCGGCGTCGCACCGGGCAGCGGCGAGATCAGCATGCCGCCGGTCTCGGTCTGCCACCAGGTATCGACGATCGGGCAGCGCCCCTCGCCCACCACGTCATGATACCAGCGCCATGCCTCGGGATTGATCGGCTCGCCGACGCTGCCCAGCAGGCGGAGCGAGGCGCGCGAGGTTGCCGAGACATAGGAGTCCCCCTCGCGCATCAGCGATCGCAGCGCGGTCGGTGCGGTATAGAGGATCTCGACCTTGTGCCGATCGACCACCTGCCAGATTCGGCTGGCATCGGGCCAGTTGGGCACGCCCTCGAACATCAGCGTCGTCGCGCCGTTCGCCAGCGGGCCGTAGACGATATAGCTGTGCCCGGTGACCCAGCCGATATCGGCCGCGCACCAGTAGATTTCGCCCGGGCGGTAATCGAACACCAGCTCATGGGTGTAGCTGGCCCAGAGCAGATAGCCGGCGCTGCTGTGCAGCACGCCCTTGGGCTTGCCGGTCGAGCCCGAGGTATAGAGGATGAACAGCGGATCCTCCGCCGCCATCGGCTCGGCCGGGCAGTCGGCGGTCACGCCCGCCGCCGCCTCGTGATACCACAGGTCGCGGCCCTCGGTCATTTCGACCGTACCGCCGGTCGCCTGCACGACGATGACCGTCTCGAGACCCGGCGCATGCGCGGCCGCCACGTCGACATTGGCTTTCAACGGCACCTTCTTGCCGCCGCGTCGCCCCTCGTCGGCAGTGATGACGATGCTGCTGTCGCAATCGACGATCCGCCCGGCCAGCGCCTCGGGCGAGAAGCCGCCGAACACCACCGAATGCACTGCGCCGATCCGCGCACAGGCCAGCACCGCGAAGGCCGCCTCGGGGATCATCGGCATATAGACGGTGACGCGGTCGCCCTTCCGGACGCCCTGCGCCTTCAGGACATTGGCGAAGCGGCACACCTCGGCATGAAGCTCGCGATAGGTGTATCGGCGCGGCTCCTCCGACGGTTCGTCGGGTTCCCAGATGATGGCGACCTGATCGCCTCTGGCCGTCAAATGCCGGTCGATACAGTTGGCCGCGACGTTCAGCCTGCCGTCGGCGAACCAGTTGATGTGGAAATCGGCCTCGTCGAACGACCAGTCGCCTGCCAGTTCGGGGCGCTTGACCCAGTCCAGCCGCTTGGCCTGTTCCAGCCAGAAGCTGCCGGGATCGGCCAGCGAGCGGCCGTGGAGCTGCTCATATCCGTCCTCCGTCACGCGCGCGCGTCGCGCCCATGCCTCGGGGACGGGATAGACGCTCTCACTCATGCTCTTGCCTCCAGATCGGACCGGTCGGGAATTGCGGCCCTTCTGATCAAGCGGAGCGGCTGGTGCAAGCCACGGTTTCCGTTACGGTATCGCTCCGATCCTCATTTGTCTGGGACTTGCGACAAATTGCGACATAGTTTTTCTGGCGTCCCCGCCGGGGCGCGGCCATCTTGCCAGCCATGATCAACCGTCCGATCGCCCTGCTTCTGATGAGCGCGCTGCCCCTGGCCGCGTGCAGCGTCGGCCCGGAGTACCGGCCGAAGGGCGCGGCCGAGTTGGGCGTTCCCGATCGCTATTCGGTTCCCACTCCGGCGGGCGCCGAGCGAGAGGATCTGACCCGCTGGTGGAACCGGTTCAACGATCCGCTGCTGGCGCGCTATGTCGAACAGGGGCGCACCGCCAATCTCGATGTCGCGCTGGCGACCACGCGCCTGCGCCAGGCACGCGAGTCGCTGATCCAGTCCCGCGCACAATTGCTGCCCCAGCTGAGCGGGTCGGCCGGCTATTCGCGCAATCTCAACATCGCCGGACAGAGCTTCAACGTCGGCGGTCAGAATGATAGTTTCTCTGCCGGCGCCGATGCCAGCTATCAGGTCGATCTGTTCGGCGGCATCCGACGCGGCGTGCAAGCGTCGCAGGCCGATCTCGAGGCGACCGGATACAGCCTCGCCAACGTCCTGATCTCGGTCCAGGCCGAGATCGCGCGCAACTATGTCCTCGCGCGCCTCGCCCAGCTCCAGCTTGCCAATGCGCGCGCCAGCCTGGCGATCCAGGACGACAATCTCGAAATCGCCGGCTTCCGCGTGCAGGCCGGACTCGTCTCGTCGCTCGATGCCGAACAGGCGCGGGCTTCGCGTGCCCAGACCGCGGCGACGATCCCGACGATCGAGGCCAGCTATAATGGCTTCGTCTCGCGCTTGGGCGTCCTTCTCGGCCAGGCGCCCGGCGCGCTGAAGGCGGAGATGGAGGCGGTCAAGCCGATTCCAAAAGGGCCGGAAAGCGTCGCCACCGGCATCCCGGCCGAGACGATCCGCCAGCGGCCCGACGTCCGCGCCGCCGAGCGTGGCCTCGCATCCGCCACCGCGCGCATCGGAGTCGCCCAGGCGCAGCTCTATCCGGCGCTGTCGATCGGCGGCAGCCTGAGCTCGGGCGGGGGCGCGCTCCAGAATCTGTTCGATGTCATCAGCGGGCGGCTGTTCGCTGGCCTGACCCAGGTCATCTTCGACGGCGGGCGTTTGCGCAGCCAGGTCCGCGCCAACGAGGCGGCGGCCGAAGGCGCTTTCGTCACCTATCGACAGACGATCCTGACCAGTCTCGAGGATGTCGAGAATGCGATTGTCGCGCTCGACTCCGCCAAGCAACGGGTCCAGCAACTCACCATCGCGCTCGATGCCGCGAACAACAGTGCCATTCTGGCGCGATCGCAATATCGCACCGGCCTGACCGACTTCACCACGCTCAACACCACCGAGGCACAGCTCCTGTCCGCCCGCAACGGGTTGGCTCAGGCTCAGGCCGACCAGTCGACCGCTTTGATCCAGCTCTATCTGGCGCTGGGCGGCGGCTGGGACGCGACCTCCATTCCCGAACTGGGCAACGATAATGGCTGATCAGACTCTCGACGAATTCCTGGGCCAGCCCAAGACCCCGGCGTGGCGCCGCTATATGAAGTGGATCGTCGCGGCAGTGGCGCTTCTGTTGCTGGTCCTCCTGATCAGCCGGATATTCGGCGGCAGCGACAAGGTTCAATATGCGACACAGGAAGTTCAGCGCGGCAATCTCGCTGTAACCGTCTCGGCCACCGGCAAGCTGGCGCCGACCAACCAGGTCGATGTCGGTTCCGAACTGTCGGGCCTGGTCACCGCCGTCTATGTCGAGGTCAACGACCGCGTCACCAAGGGCCAGGCGCTCGCGGTGATCGACACCGCCCGGCTCGACGACGCGATCGCGCAGAGCCGCGCTGCGCTGGGCGCAGCACAGGCCACGGTCCAGCAGAACGAGGCAACCGTCGAGCAGTCACGCGCCAATCTCGCCCGCCTGCGCGAGGTCAGCCGATTGTCGGGCGGCCGCGTTCCCGCCAAGGTCGAGATGGACCAGGCCGAGGCCGACCTGGCCCGTGCGATCGCCAATCTCCGCGCGGCGCAGGCCAATGTCGTGTCGCAGCGCGCGCAGTTGTCGTCCAACCAGACGCAGCGCGACCGCGCCGTCATCCGCTCGCCGGTCAACGGCGTCGTGCTCGCCCGCCAGATCGACGCCGGCCAGACGGTCGCCGCCTCGTTCAACACGCCGACATTGTTCGTCATCGCCGAGGATCTGACGAACATGGAGCTTCAGGTCGCGATCGACGAAGCCGATGTCGGTGCGGTCAAGGACGGCCAGCCGGCGACCTTCACCGTCGACGCCTTCCCGGGCCAGACCTTCCCGGCGCGGATCACCCGCGTCGACCTGGGATCGAACCTGTCGGCCCAGTCCTCCACCTCGAGCAGCAGCACCAGCAGCACCTCGACCCAGTCGCAGGTCGTGTCCTATGCCGCGATCCTGAGCGTCGCCAACCCGGACCAGAAGCTGCGTCCCGGCATGACCGCGACCGCCGAGATCACGACCAAGGCGCGCGACAATGTCCTGCTGGTGCCCAATGCCGCGCTGCGCTTCACCCCAGCCGCCGCCGACAGTTCGGCCGGCAAGGCGAACGACAAGGGCATTGCCGGCGCGCTGGTCCCGAGCCGCCCGCGCCGCGGCGGTGGCGGTGCCGAGAAGAGTGCGACCCGCGGCCGTGGTGCCCAGCAGCAGGTCTATGTGCTGGGCGATGACGGCACGCCGCAGCCGGTCGCCGTCACCACCGGCGAGACCGATGGCAGCGTGACCGAAGTTACCGGCGGCGACCTGAAGCCCGGCATGAAGGTGATCACCGGCCAGATGGCCAGCGGCGAGGCCAGCAAGAGCCGCCAGGGCGGCGGCCAGCGCCGTCAGGGTGGCGGTGGCGGCAGCAGCGGCGGTGCCGGCGGCGGGCGTCAGGGTGGAGCACCCAGCGGTGGCTGATCCCGACCTGCCGCTGATCCGGCTGCGCGGCGTCACCAAGAGCTATGGCGAAGGTGCGACTGCCTTTCAGGCACTGAAGGGAGTCGATCTCGACATCCAGGCAGGAGATTTCGTCGCGGTGATGGGCCCCTCGGGGTCGGGCAAGTCGACGACGATGAACATCCTGGGCTGTCTCGACGTGCCTTCGGGCGGCGAGTTCATGTTCAAGGGCATCCATGTCGAGAGCTTGGGCCGCGACCAGCGCGCGCTGCTTCGCCGCAAATATCTTGGCTTCGTGTTCCAGGGCTTCAACCTGCTCGCCCGCACCAGCGCGCTCGAGAATGTCGAGCTTCCGCTGCTGTATCGCGGCGACGCCAAGCAGGCGCGTCGCGAGGCAGCGATGGCTGCGCTCGACAAGGTCGGGCTCAAGAAATGGTGGGACCACACCCCTGCCGAATTGTCGGGCGGACAGCAGCAGCGCGTCGCCATCGCCCGCGCGATCGTCACCCATCCCGACGTGCTGCTGGCGGACGAGCCGACCGGCAACCTCGATTCCGAACGGTCGGTGGAGATCATGGAACTGCTCACCGACCTGAACCGGAGCAGCAACATCACCGTGCTGATGGTCACTCACGAGCCCGAGATGGCGGCATTCGCCCGCACCATCATCCACTTCAAGGACGGGCTGGTCGAACGGATCGAACAGGGCATGGCCGGAGCGCACGCCTGATGTTCGGCACCACCTTCGTCCTCGCGGTCCGCTCGATCTCGCGACACAAGCTGCGCTCGTTCCTGACGACGCTGGGCATCATCATCGGCGTCGCCGCGGTGGTCACGATGGTGACGCTGGGCAAGGCGACCACGGCCGCGGTCCAGCAGTCGATCTCGGCGCTGGGCACCAACATCCTCCAGATCCGCCCGGGCCAGGGCTTCGGCCGCGGCGGCGGCGGGCCGCGCCCGCCCGATTTCGAGCAGAGCGACGTCGACGCGATCGCCGAACAGATCGAGGGCGTCACCGCAGTCGCGCCCCAGGCGCAGACGACCGCCACCGTCATCTATGAAGGCGCCAACTGGTCGACCACGATCAACGGCACGACCAACGCCTTTTTCCAGGTCCAGCCCTGGCCGCTGGTCGAGGGCCGCTACTGGACGCTTCCCGAGGAGCAGGCCGGCAAGGGCGTGTGCATCATCGGCAGCACGATCCGCACCAACCTGTTCCGCGGCGGCCGGGCCGAGGGCCACCGGCTGCGCGTCAACGGCATCTCGTGCGACGTGATCGGCGTGCTGTCGACCCGCGGCCAGGCGGGGTTTGGCGGCGACCAGGACGATGTGATCATCATGCCGATCAAGCAGGTCCAGCGCCGCTTCACCGGCAACCAGGACATCCGCCTGATGCTGGTCGGGACCGATCCCGCCTATGATAGCGACCAGGTCCAGAATTCGATCAGCGACCTGCTGCGCGAGCGGCGGCGGATCACCGGTGGCAAGCAGGACGACTTCAACATCTTCGACACCGCGCAGATCAGCGCGACGCTGACCGGCACGACGACCTTGCTGACCCAGATCGTCACTGCGGTCGCGGCGATCAGCCTGATCGTCGGCGGGATCGGGATCATGAACATCATGCTGGTGTCGGTGACCGAACGCACGCGCGAGATCGGCATCCGCCTGGCGATCGGCGCGGTTGCCAGCGAGGTGCTGATGCAGTTCCTGGTCGAGGCGGTGGTGCTGTCGATGCTGGGCGGGGTGATCGGCCTGCTGATCGGCCAGCTGGCGATCGCCGGCCTCTCCTATGCCGGTGGCCTGCCCTTCCTCTTCGACCCGCAGATCAACCTGATCGCCTTCATGATCTCGGCCGCGATCGGCGTGGTGTTCGGCTATTTCCCCGCGCGGCGCGCCGCCGGGCTCAACCCGATCGACGCGCTGCGTCACGAATAGGTCAGTCGCTGGAGGGGCTGGCGCCCGCGGCGCCGGCCAGGCCGGCGGGGTCGATCGGAAAGCGCGGCTCGACATGATCGGTCTTCAACCCGAACGTCTCGCGCAGCTTGCGCAGGTCGTCCTGGGTGTCGATGTCGATCAGCTCCGCGGGGCTGGTCACGACATGCTTGCCGCCGCGGATCAGGTCTCGCGCGCCCTGGTCGCCCTCAAGCGCCAGCAGTTCCGGGAACCTGCCCTTGCCGACCAGCGCGGGCGGCATCGGCTTCACCCCGTCACTGGATGCGACGACCGCATCGTCGCCATTGAACGCGTCGAACAGGCGATAGACATGACCGGCGGTGACGCGCGGCATGTCGGCCAGCGCGATCAGCACTGCCTGCGCGCCGCGCTCCTGCGCCCGCTTGACGCCGTGGCAGACCGACCGTGCCTGGCCCAGCGTGGGGTCGGGGTTCAGCACCACCTCATAGCCCAGCGCGCCGAAGTCGAGGACCGTGTCGGACACGATCGCGATCCGCGTCATGAAGGGGATCGTCTCGAGCGCGGTGACGACGTGATAGGCCAGCGGCTTGTCGAGGAACGGCTCGGCCAGCTTATCGACCGCGCCGAAGCGGTGCGAGTGGCCGGCAGCGAGCAACACGAGTGCGACCTGTTGCGGATCAATCATGAAAGCGCCTCACCATCGATGCCGCGATCGACAGGGCGATCTCGGCGGGGCCGATCGCGCCGATCGAGAGGCCGGCAGGCCCTTCGATGCGCGCGAGATCATCGTAGGAAATTTCCTGCGCCGCCAGCCGCTCCAGCCGCGCCGCATGGCTGCGCCGCGATCCCAGCGCGGCGATATATCCGGTCGGACGCGCCAGCGCCGCGATCAGCGCGGGGTCGTCGATCTTGATGTCATGGCTGAGCGTCACCAGCGCGGTCGCGCGGTCGGGCTTCAGGGCGGTCACGGCCTCGTCGGGCCAGCGGTCGTCGAGTGTCACGCCGGGAAAACGCTCGGGCGTCAAAAATCTCCCTCGCGGATCGATCACCACCGTCGAAATGCCCAGTTCGCGCGCCAGTCCGGCCAGCGACTGGGCAATCTGCACCGCGCCCACGATCAGCAGCCGGCGCGGCGGGTCGTACCGGTTGACGAACCCGCCGCCCGCCCCGCTGCGCCCGGTCGCGAGGTCGGTCGCCACCTCATAGGGCTCGCCAGCGGCGCGCGAGGCGACGATCGCATCGAACAGCTCGGGCGGAAAGCCCTCGGGCCCGACCGGCTGGACCAGCACCTCGATCGTCCCGCCACAGGGCAGCCCGACTTCCCAGGCCGAGGCATCGGCGACGCCATAGGATTTAACCACCGCGGGTGCGCCCGCGATGACCTCGGCCGCGGTCGCCAGGATATCGCTTTCGACACAGCCGCCCGAGACCGATCCCTCGAACCGGCCATCCTCGTGGACCAGCATGTGGCTGCCGCGCGGCCGCGGTGCCGATCCCCAGGTCGAGACCACCGTCGCCAGCGCCATGCGTCCGCCCCGCCAGGCCGATGCCGCGGCCAGCACGCCGTCATTGTCCGCCACGCCTCGCTCCTGTCATATCGCGCCTCTATCCGGCTGCTACAGGGAGGTGCCCCGGATGGCGAGACGATTGCTGTTCCCGATCTTATTGATGATGGCTAGTTGTACGACCGTACAGGATGTGACGATGCCCCAATCTGCCCCCGCCGCCAAAGAGCCCGGCGTCCTGCTGATCGCCCATCGCGGCGCCAGCGGCGAGCGTCCGGAGCACACGCTGCTGTCCTATCAGCTGGCGATCGATCAGGGCGCCGACGTGATCGAGCCCGATCTGGTGCCGACCAAGGACGGGCATCTGGTCGCGCGGCACGAGAACAACATCGCCGAGACGACCGACGTCGCGGCGCATCCCGAATTCGCCGACCGCAAGACGACGAAGACGATCGACGGCGCGACCATGACCGGCTGGTTCACCGAGGATTTCACCCTGACCGAACTGCGGACGCTACGCGCGAAGGAACGGCTGCCGCAGCTGCGCCCGGGCAACACCGCCTATGACGGCCAGGCGGCCATCCCGACGCTGGAGGAGATCATCGCGCTAGCGAAGGCGGCGAGCGCAAAGACCGGGCGGACGATCGGAATCTATCCCGAGACCAAGCATCCCAGCTATTTCGCCTCGATCGGCTTGCCGCTGGAAAAGCGGCTGGTCGATACGCTCCGCGCCGCCGGCTGGGACAGCGCCGACGCGCCGGTGTTCATCCAGTCGTTCGAGGTTGACAATCTGAAGGCAATGCATGCGATGACCCGCATCCGCCTGATCCAGCTGGTGGCGGGAAGCGGCGCGCCCGCCGACCATGCCGCGCCCAGCTATGCCGCGATGATGACGCCCGAAGGGCTGAAGGCGATCGCCACCTATGCCTATGGCATCGGCCCCGAGCGGACGATGATCCTGCCCGCGTCGGGCAAGGCGACATCGCTGGTCGCCGACGCCCACGCCGCGGGGCTGCGCGTCCATCCCTGGACCTTCCGCGCCGAGAATTTCTTCCTGCTGCCGGCCTGGCGCCGCGGCACCGATCCGGCGGCACATGGCGACCTGGCTGCCGAGATCCGGACATTCATCGACCTTGGTGTCGACGGATTCTTCACCGATTTCCCCGCGATCGGCTATGAAGCCCGGGAGACGGCCCGGCCGGCCGCGCGGTGAGGAAATGAGATGCGCCTGATCCTGTTGCCCCTGATTGGCGTCGCGGCGCTGACGACCGGCGGCTGCGTCGCCAAGACCGCGTTCGACGTCGTCACGCTGCCGGTAAAGGCAGGCGCCAAGGCGGTCGACCTGGCAACCACGAGCCAGAGCGAGGCCGATCGCAATTACGGCAAGAAGATGCGCAAGGCCGAGGAACGCGAACGGCGCGAGCGGCGCGAGCATGAGAAGAAGTGCCGCCGCGATCCCGATTGCGGTCCCTATACCGGGTTCGTCGCCCATCCGGAGGGCGGCAACCGTTATCGCTGATCGGGCGCCCGCCCCGCAAGCACATCGGCGATGGCGAGCAACGTCTCCGGCTTGAGCTGGACGCCCATATGGCTGGAATGAATCTCGATCGCGCGGCAACTGTCGTCGCGGCAGATCAGCCCGTTGACCAGCCCGTCGCTGCGGCTCCACAGCGCCGTCGACGGCAGCGGCAGCGGCATCGCCGCCTCGGCCAGCCGCGCCTTGACGGCCTCGTCGCCAATCTTCTCGCCGGTCAGCAGCTCGAAGGCCTTCCAGACGTTGGTCGCGGTCGGCGAACCCGCATAGGGCGCACTGATCGTAATCACCTCGCGCACCAGGTCGGGACGGCGGTGCGCGACGATCCGCGCCATGATCCCGCCCAGCGACACGCCGATCATCGTCACCGTCTCGCCGGTTTGATCGCGGATCGCCTCGACCCGCTCGATCAGCCGCTCGGCCTCCGGGCCGACCGCGCGAACGCCGAAATTGCGACCGAGCTCCCAGCCGAATACGTGGTAGTCGAGCTTCTCGAGAAAGCCGTGCATCACGATGTTCGAGCGGTCCGAGTTGAACAGACCCGGCAACAGCATGATCGGGCGACCGTCGCCGCGGGGTGCCGCCTTCAGCTGCTGCTGCGCCAGGATCAGCTCGGCGACGTTCCATGCGGCGCGCGCCGGCTCGGCCATCGCCGCCAGCGGGTGCGGTGCCCGGATCGCTTCACTGCCTTCCATACCCATCGCTTCACTCCGATCGATCCGCATGCACCTGTCCGACCTAACCTGTGTCAGCGCTTGGCCGATCGATTGGTTGCAACCGTCATCCGTCGTGCACCCGGTTTCGCCCGATCATTCGGCCATGCTATGCCCTCTTCATGGCTCAAGAAACGCACGTACTGGACCGTCCGCCCGAGGGGGCATCCGCCGACTGGTCGATCCCGCAGAACTGGGAGGCCTACACGCCCGAGGAACATGCCACGTGGGACACGCTGTTCGCCCGCCAGGCGAAGCTGCTGCCCGGTCGCGCGTCGAACGCCTATCTGAAGGGACTTGAGGCGCTGCGCCTGTCCGAATCGGGCATTCCCAATTTCGAGGAACTGTCCGAGCGGCTGATGAAGCTGACCGGGTGGCAGGTGATCGCGGTGCCGGGTCTGGTGCCCGACGACGTGTTCTTCGATCATATGGCCAATCGCCGCTTCGTCGCCGGCAACTTCATCCGCCGGCCCGACCAGCTCGACTATATCCAGGAGCCCGACGTCTTTCACGACGTGTTCGGCCATGTGCCGATGCTGGCCGATCCGGTGTTCGCCGACTATCTCGAAGCCTATGGCCGCGGCGGCAACCGCGCGCTGGAGCTGGGCGCGCTCAAGCATCTCGGCCGCCTCTACTGGTACACGGTCGAGTTCGGCCTGATCGCCGAGCCCGAGGGGCTGCGCATCTATGGATCGGGCATCGTGTCGAGCAGCGCAGAGAGCATCTTCGCGCTCGACGATCCCAGCCCAAACCGCATCGGCTTCGACCTGAAGCGGGTGATGCGCACCGATTACCGGATCGACGACTTCCAGCAGAATTACTTCGTCATCCCCAGTTTCGACGAGCTGCTGCGCGCGACGGTCGAGACCGACTTCGCTCCGCTCTATCACGAGATCATGGCGCAGCCCGACATCCCGATCGCCGAGATCCTGCCGGGCGACACGGTGATCACCCGCGGCACCCAGGCCTATGCGAGGTCGAAGGGCTGAGAGACCGTTTGAGAATACGCCTGTCGGCGTATTGCGGCGCCTTGAAAATCGCTCTTCCGCGATTTTTCAAATGGTCTCTGAGCGCGTCCCGGCCGCGGTCGGGACGGCTTACCAGCTGCCGAAGCCCGGCGCTTCGCCGACCCCGCCCGGCCCCGGGCGGGTGACGCGATCGGCGCCGTAGCGGCTGCGCTTGACCAGCCGCAGCGCCGGCCAGGCGCCATTGTCGATCCGGCCGGCGAGCCGCAGCCCCTGTCGCCGATAGGCGCGCGCGACGGTTTCGGCTTGATCCTGCAACAGTCCGGCCAGAACCAGCGTCCCGCCTTCTGCCAGCGCCATGCTGACCGTCGGCGCCAGTTCGACCAGCGGCCCGGCCAGGATGTTGGCGATGATCAGGTCATAGGGCGCCCGGCCGATCAGCAGCGGATGCTGCATCCCCGGCGCGACCGCGAGCGCGAGCTGGCCGATGCCGTCGCCCAACGCGACGCCGTTGAGCCGGGCATTCTCCTGCGTCACCTCGATCGAGCGCGGGTCGATGTCCGATGCGGTCGCATAGGCGCCCGGCCACAAGTGCATCGCGGCAAAGGCAAGCAGCCCGGTGCCGGTACCGAGATCGAGCAGGTTGCGGACGCGCTTGCCCGCGACCTTGAGTTCGTCGATCGTCCGCAGGCAACCGGCGGTCGTCTCGTGCGTGCCGGTGCCGAAGGCCAGCCCGGCGTCTATCCGGAACGCGCGTGCGCCGGGCGGCACCGTGCCGCGATTGCTCTCGGTATGGACATAGAAGCGACCGGCATGGACCGGCTCGATCCCCGACTGGCTCATCGTCACCCAGTCCTCGTCGCGCAGCTTCTCCAGCGCGGGGCGAACGCCGGCGCTGCTGGGCACCAGATTCTGGACCGCGGTGATCGCCGCACTGTTCGGCTTGCCGTCGAAATAGGCTTCCAGCTGCCAGCTGGACGGATCGTCGGGAATCGTCTCGCTGGTCAGCAGCACCGGCGCGGGATCGATGTCGAGCAACTCGGCGCCCTCGAAGTCGATCGCCTCGGCCTCGTCGCGGGTGCAGGGGAAGGTCAGTTTCCAGCTTGCCATCAGTCGATCGCCACTTGTTGCTGCGCGACGATCTTCAGATCGGGGATCTCGATCGCGCGATAATGAAGTTTGCGGCCCTGACGCATCAGCATGCCCATGCGCGTCGCGCTCTGCATCCAGACGCGATCGACCCCGTCGATCCCGCGCAGGAGCATCGCCTGGCGCCCGGTGCCGAGATCGCCGATCAGGACGTCGCGGGACTTGCCGTCGACCGCCTCGACCTCGATCACATAATAGGCAAGCGGCGGCCCGGGGGTCTCGGCAGGTTTGACCTCATAGCCGTCCGCATTCGTGTCTCCGCCACGCCCCGCCACCGCACGCAGATAGGTGCGTCCGACGATCCTGCGCCTGTTGTCGGGCAGCAGCTTGCGGCTGACCCCGTTCGTCGAATCGAGCAGGATGACGTTGCGCTCGTCCGCCTCCTTGCCGCCGGACGAGTAGGAACCGCGGTCGTAGGTCCGGGCATCGAACCGAGCGACGACGAGCTCGTCGAACCTGGTCCCCGGCAGGGGGTTGGTCTGGCTGATGCTGAAGATGTCGGCGGCGTCGGTGCCGGCCTGGATCGGAGCGGGTTCCGGCCGCCTGCCGCGATCCCAGAATGAAACCGACAGGGCGAGGAAGATCACCGCCGCTGCCGCCAGCAATCCAACCGCGGCGAAGCCCCAGATCACGATCCGCGAAAAGGCGCCCGACCCGGTCGGTGACGGATTACCGGACATAGCTTGCACCGTTCACGTCGAGGACTGCGCCGGTCATCGAGGCCGGCGCCTCCAGCGCGCAGAATTTCGCCATGGTCGCCACCTCGTCGGGCATCGCCACCCGGCCCAGCGGGATGTCGGCGAGCAGCTTGTCGCCGCCGCGGCTTTCCAGATAATCCTCGGCCATCCCGGTCATGGTGAAGCCGGGACAGATGGCGAAGGCCAGGATCTCCTGCGCGGCATAGCCGCGGGCGATCGACTTGGTCATGCCGACCATGCCCGCCTTGGACGCGGCATAATGCCAGTGCGCCGGGCTGTCACCGCGATAGGCGGCCCGGCTGGCGATGTTGACGATCCGGCCACCGCGCGCGCCCGCCTGCCAATGCTTCACCGCGAACCGGCACAATTGCGCCGAGGCGCTGAGATTGACCTGCATCGTGCGGTCCCAGGCATCGGCCCAGGAATCGTCGTCCAGGTCGATCGGCGCCGCCTCGAAGATGCCGGCATTGTTGACCAGCACATCGATCCGCCCGCCCAGCTGATCGAGCGCCGCGTCCCACAGCGCGCGCGGCGCGGCGGGATCGGTGAAGTCGGCGGCGATGCCCGAGCGGGTGCCCTGGCCGACGACGCGCGCGCCGGCGGCGCTCAGCGCATCGAGGATCGCGGCACCGATGCCGCGGCTGGATCCGGTGACGAGAATATGGGGAGCGGTCATCCGCCCCCACTAGCCGCTGTCGGATCAGGCCGCCACAGAGGAAGAGAAATTCTCGGCCGCGTCGCGAAGCTGATGGAGCCGATCATCGACCTGGGTCACGTCGCGCTGCAACTCGTCGATCTCGCTGGTGACCGACCGGCTGTCCTCGCGGATCGCGCCGATCGTCGCGGACATCGAATCCGCCGCCAGCGCGGTCTCGTCGACCGCGGCGGTGATCGCGGTCACCGTCTGCGCCTGGACCTCCATCGCGCTGCGGATTCGGTCGGCGCTCGCCTGGACCTCGCTGACCGTCTCGCGGATAGAGGCATTGGTTTCGACGGTCGATTTCGTTGCCGACTGGATCGCCGCGATCTTGGCGGCGATATCGTCGGTCGCGCGCGCCGTCTGGCTGGCCAGGCTTTTCACTTCCTGCGCCACGACCGCAAAGCCACGCCCGGCATCGCCCGCGCGCGCCGCCTCGATCGTCGCGTTCAGCGCCAGCAGGTTCGTCTGGCCGGCAATGTCGCGGATCAGGCCCAGGATCGACTCGATCGACTTGGCGTGATCCGACAGCATTTCCGACATGCCGACTGCCGCGCCGGCCTGGGCCGAAGCGCGGGTCGCGATGCCGGCGGCTGCCTCGACCTCGACCCGGGCATCCTCGATCGCGCGGATCAGGCCGGCGGCAGTATGCGCCGCCTCGCGCATCACGACCGCGGACTGTTCGGCGGCGGCAGCGACCTCGCTGGTCTTGCCCAGCATGCCGCGCGCCGAGGTCGAGGCGCCCTGCGCCTGGATGCGGATGCGGTTGCCGAGTTCGGCCGCGCCGCCGATCGTACCCGCAATCGCCTCGCGGAAATGGGTGCTGCGCTCACGCCGCTCGGTCCGGGCGACGTCCTGTTCCAGTTCGGAGGTTCGTGCGAACAGCAGGTCGGATTCGGCCAGCGCCAGCCGCTGGACCGCATCGCCCAGCATCACGACCTTCGCGGCATCACCGGCGAAATGCTCGGCGATCGCCTCGACCGTTGCCTGATGCGAACAGGACAGCGCCGCAAGCTGGGCCGAAAGCGAGATCCCCGAATTATAGGCTTTCTCGGCATGTTTGCAGGCCATGCGCATCCATTCGGGATCGAGCGGCCGGCTGAACTTGGTGCGGGCATAGCGCGCGCTCTTGGCAATCTGGCGTTCGCGCCGTTCTTCGGTGAACGCCTCGCGCATATGGGCGAAGGCGGGATCGGAGAAATAGCGGTTCCAGAACACCGTCGCGAGATGCTCGTATTTCCCCTCCAGCGCGGTCGCCACCTCGGCCGTTCCCGCCGCCAGCTGGCCGTCCCAGTCATAGCGCGCCAACAGTTCCGCCGAGACGTCCTTCACGCTGCGATTCATCACCCTCTCCCTCCCATGCTATGCCGCGACCTTGGCGATGAAATCGCCGGCGCTGGTCTTGAGCGTCCCCAGTTGCCCGTCGAGCGCGGCAAAGCCCTGGCCGACCCGGTCGATCTCGCTTGCGACCGTTTCGGTATCCTCGCGGATCGCGCCGATCGTCGCCGACATCGAATCGGCGGCAAGCGCGGTTTCGTCGACCGCGGCGGTGATTGCGGTCACGGTCTGCGCCTGGACCTCCATCGCGCCGCGGATGCGGTTGGCGCTATCCTGAACCTCGCTGACCGTATCGCGGATCGAGGCGTTGGTCTCGACGGTCGAGCGGGTGGCCGACTGGATCGCCGCGATCTTGGCGGCGATGTCGTCGGTCGCGCGCGCCGTCTGGCTGGCGAGGCTCTTCACCTCCTGCGCGACCACCGCAAAGCCGCGTCCTGCATCGCCGGCCCGCGCCGCCTCGATCGTCGCGTTCAGCGCCAGCAAATTGGTCTGGCCGGCAATGTCGCGGATCAGGCCCAGGATCGACTCGATCGACTTGGCATGATCGGACAGCATCTCGGACATGCCGACAGCGGCGCCGGCCTGGCTGGAGGCGCGATTGGCGATCTCGGCGGCGGCCTCCACCTCGCTGCGCGCATCCTCGATCGCGCGGATCAGGCCCGCGGCGGTCTGCGCCGCCTCGCGCATCGCGACCGCGGACTGTTCGGCGGCGGCGGCCACTTCGCTCGCCTTGCCCAGCATCCCGCGGGCCGAGGCCGAGGTGTGGACCGCCTGGACGCGCAACTGATCGCCTTCGCGCGAGGCGCGCTCGACGGTCGATCCGATCGAGTCGCGGAAATCGGTCGCCAGCCGGTCGCGCGCCACCTGGGCGCTGTGCTCGCGATGCATGTTGTAGAGCTCGACCATGATGTCGCCCTCCAGCGCCGACAGCCGCATCAGCGTATCGATCAGCTTGGGCAGGCGGGGATCGTCCGCCCCGACCCGGCGCATCAGCGCGTCGAGTGCCGCCCGGTCGCTGGCATTGATCATCGACAGCAGCGCCAGCGGGGGAACCTCGGCGGCATAGGCCGCGGCGACGGATCGCTCGATCGACTCGATCCAGGCGCGCCCGGCGGTATCGAGGAAACGATCGCGCAGGAACACGATGCCGACATCGATCATCTTCTGAGTTTCCTGCGGCGCCCAGGCGCGCTGGTCTGCGAAGCAGCGCAGCCATTGCTGCCAATAGGCCTCGCTGACCTGGCGCATCTCGGGTTCGAGTAGCTCCCAGGCCTCGCGCGCCGAGGCCATGAGCGAATTGTCGAAGTCGAAGATCGCGAGTCGCGCGCGCACATCGATTCGGGCGGCCAGCGTTCCCGGTGCGGGCAGGGAGGCGGTGTTCGCGGGCATGGTCACTGACGGCGTCCTCTTGGTTGCGGCGGTTGCGCCGCGATCGTGCCGCCCCTTGTCGCGCGAAAGGTTTAAGGGTCGGTTAGCCATCGGCACTCGTCCGGTCGTGACAGCGATGCGACTTGCATCATCGGCGAGCCGGACTAAGGGATGCCCCATTGACTCTTGGGGAGCCTGACTTGGCCAACGTCCGCAACAAGGAGCGTCCGCTCTCGCCGCACCTCGGCATCTGGAAATGGGGGCCGGGCATGCTGGTCTCGATCGTCCACCGCGCCACCGGCAGCGGCATGGCGACGGTCGGCGCCGCATTGCTGGTCTGGTGGCTGGTCGCGCTGGCATCGGGCGAGAAGGCCTATGCCCGCTTCGTCGACGTCTTCACCAGGGACTCGGGCCACCTGAACGTCGCCGGCTATGTCATCGGCATCGGCCTGACCTTCGCGCTGTTCCAGCACATGGCCAGCGGCGTGCGCCACTTCTTCCTCGACGTGGGCGCCAATTTCGAACTCAAGTCGAACAAGACCAGCGCGATGCTGACCTTCCTGTTCTCGGTCGTCGCCACCATCGGGTTCTGGTTCGTCATCCTGGAGAAGATGTCATGACCAGCGGCACCGCCATCGGCCGCGTCCGCGGCCTGGGGTCCTCGCACGAGGGCACGCATCACTGGCTGCACCAGCGGATCACCGCCGGATCGAACCTGGCGCTGATGCTGTGGTTCATGGTCAGCATCGCGCTGCTGCCGGGCTACAGCCTCGAGATCGCGCGCGACTGGATCGCCTCGACCTGGACCGCGGTGCCGCTGATCCTGCTGATCATCTCCGTCGTCTATCACTTCCGCCTGGGCCTCCAGGTTGTGATCGAGGATTATCAGAAGGGCGAAAGCCGGGTGATCCTGATGGTGCTGCTGAACTATTTCTCGGTCGCGGTCGCCACGACCGCCATCTTCGCGATCCTCAAGATCGCCTTCACTGCCGGGGCCGCATAATGCCTGCTGCTTACAAGATCATCGATCACACCTATGACGCCGTCGTCGTCGGCGCCGGCGGTTCGGGCCTGCGCGCCACCATGGGCATCGCCGAGAGCGGCCTGAAGACCGCCTGCATCACCAAGGTGTTCCCGACGCGCAGCCACACTGTCGCGGCACAGGGCGGCATCGCCGCCAGCCTGGGCAATATGGGTCCGGATCACTGGACCTGGCACATGTTCGACACGGTCAAGGGGTCCGACTGGCTCGGCGACCAGGACGCGATCGAATATATGGTGCGCGAGGCGCCGGCCGCAGTCTACGAGCTGGAACATGCCGGCGTGCCGTTCAGCCGCACCGAAGAAGGCAAGATCTATCAGCGGCCGTTCGGCGGCCATATGCAGAATATGGGCGCCGGCCCGCCCGTGCAGCGCACCTGCGCCGCGGCCGACCGCACTGGCCACGCCATGCTTCACGCGCTGTATCAGCAGAGCCTGAAGTATGACGCCGACTTCTATGTCGAATATTTCGCGCTCGACCTGATCATGGAGAATGGCGCGTGCCGCGGCGTGATCGCGCTGTGCATGGAAGACGGGTCGATCCACCGGTTCCGCAGCCATGCGGTGGTGCTCGCCACCGGCGGCGGCGGCCGCGTCTATCAGTCGGCGACCTCGGCGCACACCTGCACCGGCGACGGCAACGGCATGGCGCTGCGCGCCGGCCTGGCGCTGCAGGACATGGAATTCGTCCAGTTCCACCCGACCGGCATCTACGGTGCCGGCGTGCTGATCACCGAGGGCGCGCGCGGCGAAGGCGGCTATCTGACCAATTCCGAGGGCGAGCGCTTCATGGAGCGCTATGCGCCCAGCGCGAAGGACCTGGCCAGCCGCGACGTCGTCGCCCGTTCGATGGCGATGGAAATCCGCGAAGGCCGCGGCGTGGGCAAGGAGAAGGACCATATCTTCCTTCACCTGAACCATATCGATCCCGCGGTTCTGGCCGAGCGGCTGCCCGGCATCACCGAGACCGGCAAGATCTTCGCGGGCGTCGACCTGACCCGCCAGCCTTTGCCGGTGGTGCCCACGGTCCATTACAATATGGGCGGCATCCCGACCAACTATCATGGCGAAGTCGTCTTCCCGAAGGACGGCGATCCGGATGCGGTGGTCCCCGGCCTGTTCGCGGTCGGCGAGGCTGCCTGCGTTTCGGTGCACGGTGCCAATCGCCTGGGCTCCAACTCGCTGATCGACCTGGTGGTGTTCGGCCGCGCGACCGGCCTGCGCCTGAAGGAAACGCTGAAGCCCAACACGCCGCACAACCCGCTGCCGGCGAAGTCGGAGGAGTTCGCGCTCACCCGGCTCGACCATTTCCGCAACGCCAAGGGCGGAACCTCGACCGCGGCGATCCGCGCCGACATGCAGAAGACGATGCAGCGCCACTGCGCCGTGTTCCGCGACAGCGCGCTGCTGAGCGAAGGCGTCGGCCATATGGAGCAGGTCTACCAGGGCTTCCAGGATGTCGGCGTCACCGACCGCTCGCTGATCTGGAATACCGATCTGGTCGAGACGCTGGAGCTCGACAATCTGATCGGCCAGGCGCTGGTCACGATCAGGGGCGCCGAGAACCGCAAGGAAAGCCGCGGCGCGCACATGCACGAGGACTTCCCGGAGCGCGACGACGCGAACTGGATGAAGCACACCATCGCCACCTTCGAAGGCTGGGGCGGCAAGGGCGGCAAGACCGAACTCGGCTTCCGCCCGGTCCACGACTACACGCTGACCGACGACGTCGCGTATATCGAGCCGAAGAAGCGGGTGTACTGAGACGAGAGATACGGCCCGGAAGCTGACGCTTCCGGGCCGTCTTGTTTGGGGTGATTTCCGCGAGCTCACTCCCCTGGGAGCAGGGCAATCGCATTTGGAATTCCGCGCGAATCTACAAGGAAATCCGTGTTCCGGCGAAGGTCGGAACCCAGTCGGGAAAGCCTTTCGGCTCTCGCAAAATCTCGTGTGCACCGCAGCCAGGCTTCGGCCTTCGCCGGAGCACAGGCTGCTCAAGACCAGACGCAATTGCCCTGCCCTGGAAGGAAGGGAATCCGTGAGGGATGCGCCTCGGGCGCCCCTACACTGCTTGACTTCCCCTCGCCGCCCGCGAGACTGTCGGCTCATCGTTGATGGGGGCGTGAATGCGTTTTGCCGGTTTCGCGTTGATCGTTGGACTGGCTGCCGCGGCCGTCGGCACCCCACTCGCCTCGGCCCAACCCTATCAGGCGCCCCAGCATGTTTCCGGCTGGCCCGGCATGGTCTCGGGTCAGACACCCGAGGAGAATGCCGCCAGCCTGGATCAGGGCCCCGAGTTGCAGCGCGGGCGCCCCGCGCGCTGGTCGCTGGCCGAGCATCGCCGGCTGGATCGGGCGCTCGCCGCGATCCAGCCGCAGCGCAAGGGGGTGGTCGACGTCTATGTCGTCGCGGTTGCGCTCGACAGCGATCCCGTCTTCGGACGCGAAACGCGCGAGGCGGGCAAGGTGCTCGAGCGGCGCTATGACGCCAGGGGGCGATCGATCGTGCTGGCGGGATCGACCGGCAAGGCGCCGAGCGAGCTTCCGGTCGGCAGCCTGAGCTCGCTGACGCTGGCGCTGGCGCGGATCGCCGAGGTGATGGACCCGGCCGAGGATGTGCTGGTGCTCTATTCGACCAGCCACGGTGCGAAGATCGGGCTTGCCTATCATGACGGTGACGAGGGGTTCGGAGTGCTGACCCCGCGGCGCTTTGCCGGAATGCTCGACGAGCTGGGGATCAAGCGGCGGGTGCTGATCCTGTCGGCCTGTTATTCGGGCATTTTCGTGCCGGCGCTGGCCAGCCCCGACACCGCATTGTTCACCGCCGCATCGGACAGCCGCCCGTCCTTCGGCTGCATGGCGGAGAATGACTGGACGTTCTTTGGCGACGCGATGATCAACCACGGACTGCGCAAGGCACAGTCGCTGGGCGCCGCCGCGAGCGAGGCGCACGGGCTGATCACCCGCTGGGAATCGAGCGCCAATCTGCAGCCGTCCGACCCTCAGATCAGCGTCGGCGCGAATGTCGACAACTGGCTGAAACCGCTCGAGGCGAAGATCCCCAAGGCGGCGACCGAGCCGGTCGGCAAGCCCGCGGTCGCGGCATTGACGCAATAGGGCGAGGGAACCGGGCGGGGTCCAGGTCGGTTGCGCCGGCCATGAGCCTTTCAACCGACACCCCCGCCTCCCCCGTGCTGGAACCGATCGCCGAGCATGACGGCAGCCGCGCGGCCCGCTACCCGCTGCTGGGCCAGCCGCATGTCATGCTGTCGGGCACCGTCGACCATGCAATGTACCAGAGCTTTCGCGACCAGCTGGCCGCGGCGCCCGACCAGGGCAGTTTGGTCGTGTCGATCTCGACCCTGGGCGGCGATCCCGAGGTCGCGCGGCTGATGGCCGACGATATTCGCCTGATCCGCGAATATGACGATCGCGAGATTCTGTTCCTGGGCAAGGTGGCGGTCTATTCGGCCGGTGCGACCTTCATGGCGGGTTTTCCCGCCGACAAGCGCTTCCTGACGCGCGGGACGCGGATCATGATCCATGAGCGACTCCTGACCAAGACGCTCGACATATCCGGCCCGCTGAAGACCTGCATCGCCGAGCTGAAGGCAAATCTTCACGAGATCGAGGAGTCGATGCGGATCGAGGAAGAAGGGTTCCGCGACCTGATCGCGGGCACCGGAATCGAACTGGACGAGGTCCGCCGGCGGGCGCCCGAAAACTGGTATATCGAGGCCGATGAAGCCCGCGCGCTGGGGCTGGTGCTCGACGTGATCTGACAGGCCTGGCTGCGGATTCTGCAGCTAAGGGTTGCGCTGCGGGTGCGAAAGGCATAGCCCGCCCGGGCGCACCCCAAGGCATTGGTGCGCACGCAAGGGACGAGTGGAATGGCCGAATTTCGCCTGCCGAAGAATAGTCGCATCGACAGCAAGCAGGGCACGACCCACAAGGCGCCGGCCGGCGCGAAGCGGGTGAAGAAGTTCAAGATCTACCGCTACGATCCCGAGAGCGGCCAGAAGCCCTATTATGATTCGTTCGAGATCGACCTGGACGATTGCGGTCCGATGGTCCTCGACGCGCTGCTCAAGATCAAGAACGAGGTCGACAGCACGCTGACCTTCCGCCGCTCGTGCCGCGAGGGCATTTGCGGCTCGTGCTCGATGAACATGGACGGCCGCAACGGCCTGGCCTGCACGACCGCGATCGAGGACATCAAGGGCGATATCCGCATCACGCCCTTGCCGCACATGGACGTGATCAAGGACCTGGTCCCCGACTTCACCCATTTCTATGCGCAATATTCGTCGATCAAGCCGTGGCTGCAGACGGTGTCGACCACCCCGTCGGGCAAGGAGCGGCTCCAGTCGCCGGAACAGCGCGCGAAGCTCGACGGGCTGTACGAGTGCATCCTGTGCGCCTGCTGCTCGACCTCGTGCCCCAGCTATTGGTGGAATTCGGACAAGTTCCTGGGCCCGGCGATCCTGCTCCAGGCCTATCGCTGGCTGGCCGACAGCCGCGACGAGATGACCGGCGAGCGACTCGATGCGCTGGAGGATCCGTTCCGCCTGTATCGCTGTCATACGATCATGAACTGCGCGAATGTGTGCCCCAAGGGCCTGTCGCCGGCTAAGGCGATCGCCGAGATCAAGATCATGGAAGCCGAGCGCACGCTGTAATGCGGGGGCGTACTGTCGGGATCGGGCCGGGCCGCCGCACGGCATGAAGGACGGCCTGTTCCTCTATGAGGACGATCCCGAGGCGCCCGGCTGGAAGCGATACGGCCTGCGCGAGAGCGGCCGGTTCAACGACTTTATCGGCCCGATGCGGATCCGCGTCGAGGATGGCGTCGCGCGCATCCGGATGCTGCCGCAGTCGCAGCATTCGAACATCAAGGACAATGTCCACGGCGGCGTGGTGCTGGGGTTCATCGACCTGGCGCTGTTCGCCGCCGCGCGCGCATTCGAGGTGCTGCACGGCCCGGCGGTGACGCTGGACCTGTCGACCCAGTTCATCGGCGGCAGCCGGATCGGCGACCCGCTGGAGGCGCGGGTCGAGCTACTGCGCGAGACGGGGCGGCTGATCTTCCTGCGCGGGCTGATCGTGCAGGACGCGCCCGAGGCGCTGGTCGCCAGCTTCAGCGGGACGATCCGCAAGCCTAGCGCCGGCGTGGCATGAGCCAGGTCCTCGAACGCTATCGCGCGCTGGTCGAGGCCGGCGAGCTGCGCACCGATCCCGAACAGGCGGCGGCGGCCGAGCGGCTGGACCAGCTGGCGCAGGCGCTGGAAGCCGTGCCGAGAAAGGGCAGCATCCTGTGGCGTGCGCTGGGTCGGCGTCCCGAGCCCCCGCGCGGCGTCTATCTGTGGGGCGGGGTCGGGCGCGGCAAGTCGATGCTGATGGACCTGCTGTTCGACAGCCTGGCGATCCGGCGCAAGCGCCGCGTCCATTTCCACGAGTTCATGCTCGAAGTGCATGAGCGGCTGGAGGTCGAGCGGCGCAAGGATACGCGCGATCCCGTCGTCGCCGTCGCCGAGGCGATGGTCGAGGACATCCGCCTGCTCGCCTTTGACGAGATGGTGGTGAACAACCCGCCCGATGCGATGATCCTGTCGCGGCTGTTCACCGAGATGATGCGCCACGGCGTGACGATGGTCGCGACCTCGAACCGTGCGCCGAAGGAGCTCTACAAGGACGGGCTCAACCGCCAGCTGTTCCTGCCGTTCATCGCACTGATCGAGTCGCAGATGGACGTGCTCGCGCTGAATGGCCCTGTCGATTATCGCCGCGACCGGCTGGGCAGCGTCGATACCTGGCTGGTGCCCAATGGCGCGGAGGCGACCAGGGCGCTGTCCGAGGCGTTCTTCCGCCTGACCGACTATCCGCCCGAGGATCGCGAGCATGTCCCCGGATGCGACATTGCGGTGCAAGGCGGGCGCGAGCTGCATGTGCCGAAATGCCTGAAGGGTGTCGCGGTCTTCTCGTTCAGGCGGCTGTGCGGCGAGGCGCGGGGCGCGGCCGATTATCTGGCGATCGCGCGGCGTTTCCACACAGTCATCCTGGTCGGCATCCCCAAGCTTGGCCCGGACAATCGCAACGAGGCGGCGCGCTTCGTCACGCTAGTCGATGCGCTGTATGAGAATAAGGTGAAGCTGCTCGCCGCCGCCGACGCACAGCCCGAGCATCTCTACGAGGAGGGCGACGGTCGGTTCGAGTTCGACCGGACGATCAGCCGGCTGATGGAAATGCGGTCGGACGAATATCTCGCCCAGGGGCATGGCGAGGCCTGACCTCCGCGCTTTTCGGGCGACAGCTGCGCTGGATCGGCTAGGTTCCTTGTGGGGCGCGGCGAGTCACGCCGCGGATTCAAGGGGATGAGGATGCGGCCGGCCCTGTGGTTCCTTGCGAGTCTCTGTGCCATGCTGCCCGGCATCGCTGCGGCCCAGACGGATCGCAGCATTGTGCTGACCGGCGCCGAATTGCGGCCGGCGCAGAGCCTGGACGGGGCCTGGCACTGGTCGATCGATCCCTATCGCGACGGGATTGCCGGCTTCCATGGCGGCCCGCCCAACCGCAGCACGCGGCGCTGGGGCGACCTGATCGTCGCGGACGAGGCGCAGCGTGACCCGTCCGCGCTGTTCGAGTTCGACATGCAGCGATCGCCGGTCACCCACCTGCCCGGCAGCTGGATCGGTCACGCCCCTGAGATGCGGCTCTATCAGGGGCTGGTCTGGTATCAGCGTGACTTCGACTTCACCCCGCCGCCTGCGGGCAAGCGCACCTATCTGCGCTTCGGGGCGGTCGATTACCGCGCCGATGTCTATCTGAACGGCAAGCCCGTCGGATCGCATCGCGGCGGCTTCACGCCCTTCGCCTTCGACGTGACCGACCTGCTGCGGCCGGGACGCAACCAGATCACGGTCGGCGCCGACTCGGCCCGCACCGACGACGATGTCCCGCCGCCGGTCACCGACTGGGAAACCTATGGCGGCATCACCCGTTCGGTCTCGCTGATCACCGTGCCCGAAACTCATATCGAGGATTATTGGGTGCGGCTGACCCGCGATGGACGGATCGCGGCGACGATGCAGGTCCGCGGTGGTCAGGCGCAGGTGCTGCGCGTTCGAATCCCCGCACTCGGCACGACGATCCCGGTTCGCTGTGACGCCCAGGCCTGTACCGGCAGCATCGCTGCGCCGCGCGGCCTGAGGCGCTGGTCGCCGGAGAGCCCGACGCTATACGACGTCGAGATCGAGGCGGATGGCGACACCGTCCATGAGCGGATCGGCTTCCGCACGATCGAGGTTCGCGGCACCGAGATCCTGCTGAACGGCAAGCCGATCTTCCTGCGCGGCATCTCGATGCACGAGGAAGAGCTGGGTGCCGATCCGGTGCGGGCGATGACGCCCGCCGCGTCGCGTGCGCTGCTGACCGAGATCAAGCATGGCCTGAACGGCAATTTCGTTCGTCTGGCCCATTATCCGCACAGCGAGGTGACGACGCGGATGGCGGACGAACTCGGCCTGCTCGTGTGGAGCGAGGTGCCGGTCTATTGGCGGGTCAACTGGAACAAGCCCGAGACGCTCGCCACTGCGCAGGCGATGATGACCGAATCGATCCGGCGCGACCGCAACCGCGCCTCGATCATCCTGTGGAGCGTCGCCAACGAAACCCCGGTGAGCGAGGCGCGCAACGCCTTCCTGCGCGCGCTGATCGGCACGGTGCGGGCGCAGGACGAGACGCGGCTGGTCACCGCCGCGCTGCTCAGCAAGCGCGAGGGCATGGTTTCGACGATCGACGATCCGCTGGCCGCCGATCTCGATGTGCTGGCGATCAACACCTATAATGGCTGGTATACGGACGACCCGCTCGCTAGCCTGCCGTCGCTCGAATGGCGATCCGACATCGGCAAGCCGATGATCTTCTCCGAATTCGGTGCCGATGCGCAGGCCGGCTATCACGACGCCGCCGCGAGCCCGCACAAGTTCAGCGAGGAATATCAGGCCGACTATTACCGCCAGACGCTGGCGATGGCGCGCCGCGTGCCGTTCCTGCGCGGCATGAGTCCGTGGATCCTGAAGGACTTCCGCTCGCCGCGCCGCCAGCATCCGGTCTATCAGCAAGGCTGGAACCGCAAGGGCCTGATCTCGCCGACCGGCGAGCGCAAACAGGCGTTCGAGGTGCTGGCACAGGAATATGCCCGGATCCGCGACTCGCGCTGACGCTCAGCCCAGGACTGCCCCCGCCAGATCCTGCCCCCGGCCGGTCAGCGCATAGAGCGGGAGCGGCGGAAAGCGATCCTCCAGCCGCCGCGCAACCAGATCCTGCTCGATCATCGTCTGGAGCGTCATCGAGAGCGCGCGCGGCGTGACGGGCGCCAGCCGCATCTGAAGCGTGCCGAAGCGCGTCCAGTCGTCCCCGATCCCCGCCACCACCGGCAGCCCCCAGCGCGGCAGGTCGCCAGGCGACAGCCCGAGTCGCTCGCGCGCAGCAAGGATCCGCTCGCATGCCCCACCGACCGCCCTGCCATTATCGGTCAGCACATATTCGGGACGAAGCGGGTGACCATGGCCGGTATTGGGCATGACCCAGCCGGCGTCGCGCAGATGCTGAAGGCAGCGGGTCAGGCTGTGGCTCGACAGGCCGAACCGCGCCGCGATCACCGCGAAGCGCGCGCCCGACCGTTCGCTGAGCAGCGCCATCACCGGCAGCGCCCAGCGATTCGCGGTCAGCAGCCTCAACGTGTCGGGATCGAACGCGGTTGACATCGGCTCCGTAATGATATCGACTATATAAACGGAACCATAGAGTCGGGAGCCTCGAATGACAAGCATCGCCCAACCCCAGCCGATCGCGCAGACCCCAGCACCGACAATTCCCTATGACGGCGGCCTTGCCTGCGCGCTGTCGGTCACCGATCTCGACGCGTCGCTGGCTTGGTACCGCGACGTGCTGGGCATGGAGTTGCTCTATCGCCGCGACGACATCGCCTGGTGCGAGTTCGCGACCAGCGTGGCGCGCGTGACGGTTGGCCTGTCGCAGACCGAGACCGCCGGCGGCCCCGGCGGCGCCACGCTCACCTTCGGCGTGACTGATATCGACGCAGCCAAGGCGGCGCTCGATGCAACGGGCGTGCGTCAGGATGGGGGGATCGACGAGGTGCCCGACATGGTCCGGCTGCTGACTTTCTACGATCCCGACGGCAACGCACTGATGTTCTATCAGGACCTCTCCGCGATATGATGCGTTAGACGCGGACACGTCCTGCAGGCGTGGCGGCCTTGACGGCCTCCGCACCCAGAGTTGATCAACCCACCCTATTGCACTTGCGAATTAATCGCAAAGATAATGACCCGCTCGGGACTCCTTTGGGTTGCGGCAAACGAGCAATGCGCCTAAGCGACGCTCGTTTTTCCGCGGTTTCGCGCCACAGTCGCGCGCATCACAGACCCAAGGAGTTACCATGGCCCGCAAGAAGATCGCCCTTATCGGCGCAGGCAATATCGGCGGCACGCTCGCCCATCTCGCCGCGCTCAAGGGCCTTGGCGATATCGTTCTGTTCGACGTGGTCGAGGGCGTGCCCCAGGGCAAGGCGCTGGACCTGAGCCAGTGCGGCCCGGTCGAGGGCTTCGATGCCAAGATCACCGGCTCGAACGACTATGCCGACATTGCGGGCGCAGACGTCATCATCGTCACCGCCGGTGTCGCCCGCAAGCCGGGCATGAGCCGCGACGACCTGCTGGGCATCAACCTGAAGGTCATGAAGGCCGTGGGCGAGGGCATCGCCGCCAACGCACCCGACGCCTTCGTCATCTGCATCACCAACCCGCTCGACGCGATGGTATGGGCGCTGCGCGAATTCTCGGGTCTGCCGCACCAGAAGGTCGTCGGCATGGCCGGCGTGCTCGACTCGGCACGCTTCAGCCACTTCCTCGCCGAGGAGTTCAAGGTATCGGTCAAGGACGTCACCAGCTTCGTGCTGGGCGGGCACGGTGACACGATGGTCCCGGTCATCGAATATTCGACCGTTTCGGGCATCCCGGTTCCCGACCTGATCGAGATGGGCTTCTCGACCCAGGAGCGCATCGACGAGATCGTCAAGCGCACCCGCGGCGGCGGCGGCGAGATCGTCGCGCTGCTGAAGACCGGTTCGGCCTTCTACGCGCCCGCCACCAGCGCGATCGCGATGGCCGAGAGCTATCTGTATGACCAGAAGCGCGTCCTTCCGGCGGCGGTCCACCTGACCGGCCAGTACGGCGTCGACGACCTCTATGTCGGCGTGCCGGTCATCATCGGCGCCGGCGGGGCCGAGAAGGTCGTCGAGATCAAGCTGAGCGACGAAGCCAAGGCGAACCTCACCGTGTCGGTCGATGCGGTCAAGGAACTGCTGGTCGCCTGCAAGGGCATCGACGGCTCGCTGGCCTGATGTCCGCGCTTGCCGCCTTGCTGCTGATCGGCAGCGCCTCGCCCGAGGCGCCGCTGCTCGACGCATTCAAGGCGGCATGCTCGCGAGTCGAGGACTTCGCCAGCGCCCAGGCGGACATCGCCAAGGCCGGATGGCAGCCGGTCGCCGAGGACGCCGAGCCGCGGCTCGCGGCTCTGCTGAAGCTTGGCCGCGAGGCGATCGGCGATATCGGCAAGATCAGCGGCAGCACCTACCGCGCCACCTTCGAGGGGCGTCCGGTCTATCTGGTGCTGTCGCGCTTCGAGGATTCGTCGGGCTTCTGGGGCAATGGCTGCCGCGCCTACGACTTCGCCGCCACCACGCCCTTCGCGGTCGATGCGCTCGATCGCTGGGCCGGCAAGGCGGCGACGCACAGCCAGGACCAGGCCGGCATCATGAAGCGCCAATGGGAGCCCGGCTGGCACGACGGCATGTCGATCGAGGCCGCCTATATTCCCGCCGACCATCCCGGCGTCGGCAAGACCGGCCTGCAGGGCCGCGTGCTCGTCGCCGAAGCGAATGGCGGATCCAAATGAACACCCAGTCTTTCACCTTCCTCTCGGAGGTTTCCGAATGAGCATTCTCGTCGACAAGAATACCAAGGTCATCACCCAGGGGATGACCGGCAAGACCGGCACCTTCCACACCAAGGCGGCGCTCGACTATGGCACGCAGATGGTCGGCGGCGTGACTCCCGGCAAGGGCGGCACGACGCATGAGGAACTGGGACTGCCCAATTTCGACACCGTCGCCGAGGCGGTCGAGAAGACCGGCGCGACCGCCAGCGTCATCTATGTTCCGCCCCCCTATGCCGCCGATTCGATCCTTGAGGCGATCGACGCCGAGGTTCCGCTGATCGTCGCGATCACCGAGGGCATTCCGGTGCTCGATATGGTCAAGGTGAAGCGTGCGCTGTCGGGCTCCAAGTCGCGCCTGATCGGCCCGAACTGCCCCGGTGTCCTGACCCCGGGCGAGTGCAAGATCGGGATCATGCCGGGCAGCATCTTCTCCAAGGGTTCGGTCGGCGTCGTGTCGCGTTCGGGTACCCTCACCTACGAGGCAGTGTTCCAGACGACCAATGCCGGCCTGGGCCAGACCACCGCGGTCGGCATCGGCGGCGACCCGGTCAACGGCACCAACTTCATCGACGTGCTCGAACTGTTCCTGGCGGACGAGGCGACCCAGTCGATCATCATGATCGGCGAGATCGGCGGTTCGGCCGAGGAAGAGGCCGCGCAGTTCCTGATCGACGAGGCCAAGCGCGGCCGCAAGAAGCCGATGGCGGGC
Source organism: Sphingomonas sp. BL-S-25 (assembly GCF_055521555.1). Classification (NCBI taxonomy): domain Bacteria; kingdom Pseudomonadati; phylum Pseudomonadota; class Alphaproteobacteria; order Sphingomonadales; family Sphingomonadaceae; genus Sphingomonas; species Sphingomonas sp. BL-S-25. The sequence continues at coordinate 2,271,656 of NZ_CM145486.1, read as the reverse complement.
TTCATCGCGGGCCGTACCGCGCCTCCGGGCCGCCGCATGGGCCATGCCGGCGCGATCGTGTCGGGCGGCCAGGGCGGCGCCGAGGACAAGATTGCGGCCATGGAAGCGGCCGGGATCAAGGTTGCAGCCAGCCCGTCCGAACTGGGCTCGACTTTGGTCGAGGTTCTGAAGGGCTGAATTCAGGCGTGCGCCACCCCATATCGGGGCGGCTGCACGCTGCCAGCGTGAGCGCTAACACTAGGTGGTGATACCATGGGCTATGAGGGCCTGGACTTCGACGAGATCGCCGGCGGCGTAAGCCCTGCCTTCGTCGAAACTCTGTACCGGAAGTACAAGGCGGATCCCGCATCCGTCGAAGCGGGCTGGCGCGGCTGGTTCGAAGGCCTGGAGAGCACTGCTTCCGGTCCCAGCTGGGCGAACCCGGCCTGGCCGCCCAAGGACACCGACGCGCTCACCGCGGCCCTCGATCCCACCCAGATGGAGCCGGCCCCGGCGAAGCCCAAGGGCGGCGTGGCCAAGCCGGCCCCCGCCCCGGCCGCTTCGGTCGAGGACATCGCCCGCGCCGCCGCAGATTCGATCCGCGCGATGCTGCTGATCCGCACCTACCGGGTGCGTGGCCATCTGGCCGCCAATCTCGATCCGCTGGGCCTCGCGCGCGCCGACCTGCCTGCCGACATGACGCCGGAATATCACGGCTTCTCGGGCGCCGATCTCGACCGCCCGGTCTATCTCGGCGGCACGATGGGTCTGGAAAAGGCCACCGTGCGCGAGCTGGTCGCGATCCTGCAGGCGAATTATTGCGGCAATGTCGGCCTCGAATACATGCACATCGCCGATGTGGAGGAGCGCCGCTTCCTCCAGGAGCGCATGGAGGGCAAGGACAAGGCGATCGAGTTCAGCGCCAACGGCAAGACGGCGATCCTGAACAAGGTCATCGAGGCCGAGCAGTGGGAGAAGTTCCTGGGCCGCAAATATGTCGGCACCAAGCGCTTCGGCCTGGACGGCGGCGAGGCGATGATCCCCGCGCTCGAGGCCATCATCAAATATGGCGGCCAGCAGGGCGTGCGCGAGATCGTGTATGGCATGGCACATCGCGGCCGGCTGAACGTGCTCGCCAATGTCATGGAGAAGCCCTTCCGGGTGATCTTCCACGAATTCTCGGGCGGCTCGGCCAACCCCGATGACGTCGGCGGCTCGGGCGACGTGAAATATCACCTCGGCACAAGCACCGACCGCGATTTCGACGGCATCAACGTCCACATGTCGCTCGTCGCCAACCCGTCGCACCTCGAGGCGGTGAACCCGGTCGTGCTCGGCAAGGTCCGCGCGCAGCAGACGTTCCGCGGCGACCTGGAGAAGCACCAGCAGGTGCTGCCGGTGCTGATCCACGGCGACGCGGCCTTTGCCGGCCAGGGCATCGTCTGGGAATGCCTCGGCTTCTCGGGCATCCGCGGCTACAATACCGGCGGCTGCGTCCACTTCATCATCAACAACCAGATCGGCTTCACGACCAGCCCGCAATTCGCGCGCTCGTCGCCCTATCCGTCGGACGTCGCCAAGGGCGTCCAGGCGCCGATCTTCCACGTCAATGGCGACGATCCCGAGGCGGTGACCTTCGCCTGCAAGATGGCGATCGAGTTCCGCCAGACCTTCGGCCGCGACATCGTGATCGACATGTGGTGCTATCGCCGCTTCGGCCACAATGAGGGCGACGAGCCCAGCTTCACCCAGCCGCTGATGTACGCCCGCATCAAGCAGCATCCGCCTGTCAGCGAAGTCTATGCCAAGCGCCTGACCGCCGAGGGCGTGATCGACGGCAATTTCGTCGACACCAAGGTCAAGGAATTCACCGAGCTGCTGGAAGGCGAGTTCGAGGCCGGCGCGACCTATCTGCCGAACAAGGCCGACTGGTTTGCCGGACGCTGGTCGGGCCTGTCGGCGCCCACCGACGGCGAAGGCGCGCGCCGCAATCTCGAGACCGGGATCGACAAGAAGCTGTTCGACAGCCTGGGTCGCACCCTGACCGAGGTTCCCGAGGACCTGACGATCCACAAGACGCTGTCGCGCGTGCTCGATGCCAAGCGCGAGATGTTCAAGTCGGGCAGCAATTTCGACTGGGCGACCGGCGAAGCGCTGGCCTTCGGCTCGCTACTGTCGGAAGGCTATGGCGTGCGCCTTTCGGGGCAGGATTCGGGCCGCGGCACGTTCAGCCAGCGCCACGCGGTCTGGGTCGATCAGAAGGACGAGCACAAGTACATCCCGCTGGGTGAGATCCCGCACGGCCGGTTCGAGGTGCTCGACAGTCCGCTGTCCGAATATGGCGTACTCGGCTTCGAATATGGCTATGCGCTGGCCGACCCCAAGTCGCTGGTGCTGTGGGAAGCGCAGTTCGGCGACTTCGTGAACGGCGCGCAGATCATGATCGACCAGTTCATCGCGTCGGGCGAAGCCAAGTGGCTGCGTGCCAACGGCCTGGTGATGCTGCTGCCGCACGGATATGAGGGCCAGGGCCCCGAGCACAGCTCGGCGCGTCCGGAGCGCTTCCTCCAGCTGTGCGCCCAGGACAATATCCAGGTGGTGAACATCACCACGCCGGCCAATTATTTCCACCTGCTGCGCCGGCAGATGCACCGCAACTTCCGCAAGCCGCTGATCCAGATGACGCCCAAGTCGCTGCTGCGGCACAAGATGGCGGTGTCCAAGGCCGAGGAATTCCAGGGCGACACCCATTTCCGTCGCATCCTGTCCGATCCCTCGGCGCCGGCGGATGCCGATGTGAAGCGGCTGGTCCTGTGCACCGGCAAGGTCGCCTATGACCTGATCGAGGCGCGCGACGCCGCGGGTGACCGGAGTACCGCGATCGTCCGGATCGAGCAGCTCTATCCCTTCCCCGGCGAACCGCTGACCGAGCGACTGAAGCGCATGGTCAATGTCGAGGAAGTGATCTGGGCGCAGGAAGAACCCCGCAACAACGGATACTGGTTCTTCGTCGAGCCGTTCATCGAGGAGTGCCTGAAGGACGCGGGCGTCAAGCCGCAGCGTGCCCGCTATGCCGGTCGCGCCGCCGCCGCCTCGCCCGCGACGGGCCTGATGAAGCGTCACCAGGCCGAGCAGGGCGCGCTGATCGCCGACGCGCTCGGCCACAGCGTTCGTGAAGAAATCCGCAGGACCCGGAAAGGCTGATCTGCACATGACCGAAGTGAAGGTGCCCACGCTGGGCGAATCGATCACCGAAGCAACCCTTGGTGAGTGGCTGAAGAAGCCCGGCGAGCCGGTGAAGGCCGATGAGCCGATCGCCAGCCTCGAGACTGACAAGGTCTCGGTCGAGGTGCCGAGCCCCGTCGCAGGCGTGATGGGCCAGCAGCTGTTCGCCGTGGGCGACACGGTGAATGTCGACGCGGTGATCGCGACGATCGAGGCAGGCGACGGCGCAGCCGCAGCCCCCGCCCCGACCCCGGCAGCGGCTCCCGCGCCGGCAGCAAGCCCGGCCCCGGCGGCAAGCCCCGCTCCGGCGCCCTCGGGCGATGTCGGTCCGGCCGCATTGTCCCCATCGGTGCGCCGCGCGGTGCTCGAGCATGGCGTCGACCCCTCGTCGATCCAGGGCACCGGTCGTGACGGCCGCATCACCAAGGACGATGTCGTCGCTGCAGCCAGCGCCAAGCCGGCAGCCCCGGCGGCTGCCCCGGCCCCGGCCGCAGCGCCCGCGCCGGCCGCGACCGGCGGCGACCGTGCCGAGGAGCGCGTCCGCATGACGCGCGTCCGCCAGACGATCGCCAAGCGGCTCAAGGACGCGCAGAACACCGCTGCGCTGCTGACCACCTTCAACGATGTCGACATGACCGCCGTCATCGAGGCGCGCACCAAGTACAAGGACCTGTTCGAGAAGAAGCACGGCGTCCGGCTGGGCTTCATGGGCTTCTTCGTGAAGGCTGCATGCCAGGCGCTGAAGGACATTCCGTCGGTCAATGCGCGCATCGACGGCGAAGAGATCGTCTATCACGACTATGCCGACATCTCGGTCGCGGTCTCCGCGCCGCAGGGCCTGGTCGTGCCGGTGATCCGCGATGCCGACCAGATGTCGGTGGCGCAGGTCGAGAAGACGATCGGCGACTTCGGCAAGCGCGCCAAGGACGGCTCGCTCAAGATGGACGAGATGAAGGGCGGTACCTTCACCATCTCGAATGGCGGCGTGTTCGGCTCGCTGATGTCGACCCCGATCATCAACCCGCCCCAGTCGGCCGTGCTCGGCCTGCACCGCATCGAGGATCGCCCGGTCGTCCGTGACGGCCAGGTCGTGGTCCGCCCGATGATGTATCTGGCGCTGAGCTACGACCATCGCCTGATCGACGGCCGCGAGGCAGTGACCTTCCTGGTCGCGCTGAAGAACGCGATCGAGGATCCGACCCGCCTGCTGATCGACCTGTAAGACACACGACCCTGGGCCCCCGCGCTGCGCGGGGGCACGACGGAGCAGAACATGGCTGAATACGACTTCGACGTCCTCGTGATCGGTGCCGGACCCGGCGGTTATGTCGCGGCGATCCGCGCGGCACAGCTGGGCCTGAAGACCGCCTGCGCCGAATCGCGCGAGACGCTGGGCGGCACTTGCCTCAATGTCGGGTGCATCCCGTCCAAGGCGCTGCTGAACGCGTCGGAGAAGTTCGACGAGGCCGTGTCCGGCGTGCTGGCCAAGCATGGCGTGAAGCTGTCGGGCGTCGAGCTCGACCTCAGCGCGATGATGGCGGACAAGGCCAAGGCCGTGTCGGGCCTGACCGGCGGCATCGAGTTCCTGTTCAAGAAGAACAAGGTCGAATGGCTGAAGGGCATGGCGACGTTCAAGGACGCGCACAGCGTCGAGATCGCCGGCAAGACCGTCACCGCCAAGAACATCGTCATTGCGACGGGCTCGTCGGTCACGCCGCTTCCGGGCGTCGAGATCGATCAGAAGGTGGTCGTCGATTCGACCGGCGCGATCGCGCTGGAGAAGGTGCCCGAGCATCTGGTCGTGATTGGCGGCGGCGTCATCGGCCTCGAGCTGGGCTCGGTTTGGAAGCGCCTGGGCGCGAAGGTCACGGTGGTCGAGTATCTCGACCAGCTGCTGCCCGGCATGGACGGCGACGTCCGCAAGGAAGCCGCAAAGATCTTCAAGAAGCAGGGCATGGAGATCAAGCTGTCGACCAAGGTCACCGGTGTGACCGTTCAGGGCGACAAGGCGAGCGTAACGGTCGAGCCCGCCACGGGTGGTGCTGCCGAAACGATCGAGGCGGATGTCGTGCTGGTGTCGATCGGCCGCCGGCCGAACACCGAAGGTCTCGGCCTCGACAAGATCGGGCTGGACGTGAACCAGCGCGGCCAGATCGAGACCGATCACGACTTCGCGACCAAGGTCGACGGCGTCTGGGCGATCGGCGACGTGATCCCGGGTCCGATGCTGGCGCACAAGGCCGAGGACGAGGGCATTGCGGTTGCCGAGAACATCGCCGGACTGACCGGCATCGTGAATCACGATGTCATCCCCAGCGTGGTCTATACCCATCCCGAGATCGCCGGCGTCGGCCTGACCGAGGAACAGGCCAAGGAGCGCGGCGAGATCAAGGTCGGCAAGTTCCCGATGGCCGGCAACAGCCGCGCCAAGGCGATCGACGACACCACCGGCTGGGTGAAGGTGATCGCCGACGCCAAGACCGATCGCGTGCTGGGTACCTGGATCATCACCTCGGTCGCCGGCACGATGATCGCCCAGGTGGCACAGGCGATGGAGTTCGGCGCGACCAGCGAGGACATCGCCTATACCTGCCATGCGCATCCGACGCACAGCGAGGCGATCAAGGAAGCCGCGATGGCGGTGACGGGCAAGCCGATCCACGTCTGATCGCCCGGAGTTCCGGAAAGCGAAAGCAAAGGGGCGGCCCGCCAGGGTCGCCCCTTTTTCATTTGTCGGGGCGGGGTGCGCGGTGAGCGCGGCAGGAAGCACGACGAGCCGAGCCGAACCGTCATCCCATGGACGCGACGATTCAGGTCCGCGAGGCTAACAGGGCGCAACGATTGTTGGATGCGCCGGACGGGCGCGTGAAGGAGAGTGACGATGCGTGTTTCCGCAGCGCTGACGGCGATCGGCCTCGCGCTTGCCCTGCCCCTGCCGGCGCTGGCGCAGACCGCGCCGGGAGAGCAGACTGCCACGGTGTCCAGGGCGGACCCGGAAATGGCCCGCGCCATCGCCCGCGCCCGCGCGGAGTTGCCCGTGTTCTTCGGCCATGCCTCGTCCCCCGGCCCGGGGGAGCGCTATTTCCTGGTGAAATATAACATCAACCCGACCGGCCGCGCCGAATTCATCTGGGCCGAGATCATCTCGCACAAGGGCGAGGCCATCGTCGCGCGGCTGATCAACACGCCGCGCGCGCCCGGATTTACCAAGGGGCAGCAGGTGACAATCCGCAAGTCGGACGTCATCGACTGGAGCTACATCCGGGACGGCGTGCTGCAGGGCAACTACACGACCCGCGTCGTCCTGCCGCACATGAAACCGGCCGAGGCGGCTGCCTTGCGCAAATCCTATGGCTGGTAGGTGCGGCGGCTGACCCTCGCGACGAGCAGGGTCAGCACCGCCGCAGCGCCGGCGGCGAACCACAAGGCCTGCAGTCCGTAGCTGAACTGTGCCCCCGCCCCCAGCACGACGCCGGCGACGAACCCGATCCACAGCAGCAGATAGGGCACCCAGTTCCAGCGATCGGCATCGCCCATCAGCGCGCCGGCCAGCGTCTGGCCCAGCCGGACCAGCGATCCGGTCATATAGGTCAGGCCGATCGCCACCTCGCCATCGCGCTGGATCGTGCCGTTCTCGGCCCCCATCGCCATCGCCAGCATCAGCACGACGATCGTCGCCGGGGCAAAGGGTGCAGCAGCGGCGGCCGCGACCAGCAGGATCGTCACCAGTCCCATCACCATCGGCCGATCGTGTCGTGGCCGGGCACGGCTGACGATGCTGGACAGGATCACGCCGCTGACGAAGCTGAACACCAGGGCGATCGAGATTGCGGCGACATCCCAGCCGCCCCGGCCCAGCCCCACGCCGAACCGCGTCGAATTGCCGCTCATGAACGAGGCGAAGAAACCGCCCAGGCTGGTAAAGGCGAGCGCGTCGACGAATCCAGCCAGCGCCGACAGGCAGACTGCGGTGGCGGCGAGCGTCGGTTCGGTACGGTGCATGACCCCCTTTTGCCGCAGCCGTCCGCCGCTCGCCAGAGGCGGTTTGACGTTGCGCCTCCACGGTGGAACAGATCGGCGCATGGATCCGCTCGAAGCCGCCTCGCGTATCGGCACGCTCCTGCCCTGGCTCGACCTGTTCGGGATCGCGGTGTTCGCCGCGACCGGCGCGATCGCGGCCGCGCGGCGGGGACAGACCTTCGTGACACTCGCCTTTTTCGCGCTGATCACCGGGATCGGCGGCGGGGCGATCCGCGACCTGCTGATCGACGCTCCGGTCTTCTGGGTCCATGACCGCCGGGTCGCGGGGCTGTGCCTTGTCGTCGCGCTGGCGGTCTGGTTCACGCCGCACCGCTGGTGGAGCGACGCCGCCTTCGACTGGATGGATGCCGCCGGGCTCGGCGCCTATGCCGCATTCGGCGCGGCCAAGGCGCTGACCTATGGCATCCCGCCGGTGCCGGCCGCGTTCATGGGCGTCATCACCGCCTGTTCGGGCGGCATCATCCGCGACATGCTGGCGGGCGAGCCCTCGATCCTGATGCGACCCGAACTTTATGTCACCGCCGCGGCGCTGGCGGCGGCGACCCATGTCGTGCTGACCTTGCTGGGTCTCGATCAGCTCGCGGCCGGCCTGATCGCCGCGGCCGCCGGCTTCGCGCTACGCGGCGCGGCGATCCACTGGAAACTGGCGCTCCCCGCCTATCGCCATCCAGCCGACTGAGACGCCTCGCAAGGACAATGCGAAGCGCTGCTCAGGCGAGGAATCCTCAACCCCGCACAACACCCGTTTCGGTGAACTTGCGCGGTTCGACAGGCGGACTCTTCGGTTCGTTCAGCTCGCACTGCCAGATGCCGACGTCGATCCACTGGCCCTGCTTGTAGCCGACCTCCCGGTAGACGCCGGCGCGGCGGAAACCGACCGCCTCGTGCAGCGAGATGGACGCACCGTTTGGCAGCGCCAGCGCGGCGATGGCGTGGACGAAGCCCTGCGCACGCAGCGTGTCGACCAGCGCCTCGTACAACAGGCGCCCCGCGCCCTGGCGCATCGCGGTGTCGGCGACGTAGATCGAGGTCTCGACGACATAGCGATAGGCCGGCCGCTCGCGGAAGCGGGTGGCATAGGCATAGCCGATCACGCCGCCCTCGTCCCCGCTGGTCGCGACCAGCCAGGGATAGAGGCCGTCGCTGGCCGCCATGCGCGTGCGCATCTGGCGCGCGTCGGGCGGATCGGTCTCGAAGCTCGCCGTGCCGGTCAGCACATGCGGGGCATAGATGGCGGCGATCGACGCGGCATCCTCGGGCACCGCAGCCCGGATGACGATCATCCGAACAGCTTCGCGACGAGCAGCTGGTAGAGCGACTGTTCGGCAGCACCCTGCGGCGCGACCGGGATCATGCCAGTGCATTCCAGGCAACGCGCCTGGACCTGTCCCGACATGGCCAGCCGCCGCGCATCGCCCAGCGCCATCGCGAAGCTGGCGCGCTGGCCCGCCGCGATCCGGGCAAACGCGTCGGGACCACCCGGCGAGTCGACCCAGTCGCTGTCGCTGTCGTCCTTTTGCGACAGGCCGGCGAGGAAGGCGCGCCACGGGTCCGGGTCCTTGGTGAAGAACACCGGATAATAGGCATTGCCCTGGATCTTCGCGAGCTTCGCCGCCTCGGCGATCGCGGCGTCGAGATTGCCGAAGCGATCGACCAGCTTGAGCTGATGCGCGACCCCGCCGACCCAGACGCGGCCCTGCGCGATCTCGTCGACGCGCTCGGGCGTCATCTTGCGCGACTGGGCGACCAGACCGACGAACCTGCCATAGCCCTGCTCGATCGCCGACTGGAGCACGCGGTCGGTGACCGGGTTGATGCCGCCCAGCACATCGGGCTGGCCCGACATCGGCGTGGTCTGGGTCCCGTCGCTGGTAACGCCGATCTTGGCGAGCGTATTCTCGAAGGTGGGCAGGATGCCGAAGATGCCGATCGAGCCGGTGATCGTGTTGGGTTCGGCGAAGATCACCTGGCCGGGCGTCGACACCCAATAACCGCCGCTGGCGGCAAGGCTGCCCATCGACACGACCACCGGAATGCCCTGGCCCTTGGCCTGGAGGATCGCCTGTCGGATCTGCTCGGACGCCATCACCGATCCGCCGGGGGAGTCGACCCGGACGACCAGTGCCTTGATCTTGTGCTTGTCGAGCCCCTCGAGCAGCAGCTTCGACACGGTGGCGCCGCCCGCGGTGCCCGGCCCTGCCTCGCCGTCGACGATCTCGCCGGCGATCGTGATCACGCCGATCTTGTCGCCGTTCGCCTTGACCGGGTTGGCCTGCATCCAGTCGGCGAAGCGGATGGCGTTGAAATTGCCGGCGGGCTTGCCGCTCTTCGCGCCGACGATCTCGGCGACGCGCTTGCCGAAGGCCAGCCGGTCGCCCTTGCGATCGACGATGCCCAGCGCGACGTTCGCCTCGGCGATGTCACCCTTGACCCGGGCGACCACCTCGTCGGGCTTGGTCAGATAATCGGCGAGCTGTGCCTTGGGGCGTGCCTTGGCGACCGCCGCCTTCCACTGGTCGAACAGATTGCCATAGAGCGCCTGATTGGCCTCGCGCGCCTCGGGCGACATGTCGGCACGCGTATAGGGCTCGACCGCCGACTTGAACTTGCCGACCTTGTAGACGTGGACGTTGACGCCCAGCTTGTCCATCAGGCCCTTGTAATAGCTCTGGTTTCCCCCCGGCCCCGCGAACAGCGTGCCGCCAAAGGGATGGACCCACACCTCGCTGGCATTGGCCGCGATCAGGTAGCTGCTGTCGGTATAGGCAGTCGCATAGGCGAGCACCGGCTTGCCGCTGGCCTTCACTCGGCCGACCGCGGCCGCCACTTCGGCGACTGCGGCGGGATAGCCGCCGACATAGCGGTCGAGGTCGAGCACCACTGCCTTGACCCGCGCATCCTTCACCGCCGCATCCAGCCCGCGGACGATGTCGCGCAGCGCATGTTCCTTCATCACGTCGGACGCGCTGCTGAACGCGGCGAGCGGATCGGGATCCTGCGGCTGTTCGGTAATCGTGCCGTCCAGCGTCACGAGCAGCGCGCCATCGCGGATCGCTGCCTGGTTGGGACGGACCGACAGCGCGGCGAACAGGAAAATGAAGAACAGCAGCATGAAGATCAGGACGAGGGCGTCCTTGATCCCGACCAGAATCTTCCAGGCACCCTTGACTAGCTTCACTCTGTCGCTCCTCGACACGGGGACTCCGTCCACCCTTGGTAGGAGAGTGCTCCATAAGAGTAAACGGGGTGTATTACGGTCGCACGACAGGCCATCGACGGATGCGGCAGCCTGTATTTTGCCGGTCGCAATTTTGTTCCGATCCGGCGAAAAATGGTTGCGCTCGGGCGTTGACGCGACAGGGGTGCGATCGCATATGAGCGCCAGTTAGCACTCGGACCCACTGAGTGCCAACGACTCGAAATTCACTTACTAGAAGGATCAGGCAATGAGCTTTCGTCCGTTGCACGACCGCGTTCTCGTTCGCCGCGTAGAGGCTGAAGAGAAGACTGCTGGCGGCATCATCATCCCCGACACCGCCAAGGAAAAGCCGCAGGAAGGCGAAGTCGTCGCCGCCGGCGCCGGCACCAAGGACGAGAAGGGCAATGTGACCCCGCTCGACGTCAAGGCCGGCGATCGCATCCTGTTCGGCAAGTGGTCGGGCACCGAGGTCAAGCTGAACGGCGAAGACCTGCTGATCATGAAGGAAAGCGACATTCTGGGGATCGTCGGCTGAGCCGACCCCGGACGCGAACTTCCCACCACCAATTCAACTGAAAGGGTAGCCCGATGGCAGCCAAGGACGTCAAATTCTCGCGCGACGCGCGCGAGCGCATTCTCAAGGGCGTGGACATCCTCGCCGACGCAGTGAAGGTCACGCTGGGCCCCAAGGGCCGCAACGTCGTCATCGACAAGTCGTTCGGTGCGCCGCGCATCACCAAGGACGGCGTCACCGTCGCCAAGGAAATCGAACTCAAGGACAAGTTCGAGAACATGGGCGCGCAGATGATCCGCGAAGTCGCGTCGAAGACGAACGACCTCGCCGGTGACGGCACGACCACCGCGACCGTTCTCGCCCAGGCGATCGTGCGCGAAGGCATGAAGTCGGTTGCGGCCGGCATGAACCCGATGGACCTGAAGCGCGGCATCGACCTCGCCGTCACCAAGGTGGTCGAGGACATCAAGGCCCGCTCGAAGCCCGTCTCGGGCTCGAACGAAGTCGCCCAGGTCGGCATCATCTCGGCCAATGGCGATCGTGAAGTCGGCGAGAAGATCGCCGAGGCGATGGACAAGGTCGGCAAGGAAGGCGTGATCACCGTCGAAGAGGCGAAGGGTCTCGATTTCGAGCTCGACGTCGTCGAGGGCATGCAGTTCGACCGCGGCTATTTGTCGCCCTATTTCATCACCAACCCGGAGAAGATGACGGTCGAGCTCGCCGATCCGTATATCCTGATCCACGAGAAGAAGCTGTCGAACCTGCAGGCGATGCTCCCGATCCTGGAAGCTGTCGTCCAGTCGGGCCGCCCGCTGCTGATCATCGCCGAGGACATCGAGGGCGAGGCTCTGGCCACGCTTGTCGTCAACAAGCTGCGCGGCGGCCTGAAGGTCGCAGCGGTCAAGGCACCGGGCTTCGGCGATCGCCGCAAGGCGATGCTCGAGGACATCGCGATCCTGACCAAGGGCGAAGTCATCTCGGAAGATCTGGGCATCAAGCTCGAGAGCGTCACGCTCGGCATGCTCGGCACCGCCAAGCGCGTCACCATCGACAAGGACAACACCACCATCGTCGACGGTGCGGGTGAAGCCGAGTCGATCAAGGGCCGCACCGACGCGATCCGTCAGCAGATCGAAGTCACCACCAGCGACTATGACCGCGAGAAGCTCCAGGAGCGTCTCGCCAAGCTGGCCGGCGGCGTTGCCGTGATCAAGGTGGGCGGCGCTTCGGAAGTCGAAGTGAAGGAGCGTAAGGACCGCGTCGACGACGCGCTGCACGCGACCCGCGCTGCGGTCGAAGAAGGCATCGTCCCCGGTGGCGGTACGGCTCTGCTGTACGCGACGAAGGCGATCGAAGGCCTCAAGGGCGCCAATGACGACCAGACCCGCGGCGTCGACATCATCCGCAAGGCGCTCTACGCGCCGGTCCGCCAGATCGCGCAGAATGCCGGTCATGACGGTGCGGTGATCTCGGGCAAGCTGCTCGACGGCAGCGACACGTCGCTGGGCTTCAACGCACAGACCGACACCTACGAGAACCTGGTCACCGCCGGCGTGATCGACCCGACCAAGGTCGTTCGTACCGCACTGCAGGACGCAGCCTCGGTCGCCGGCCTGCTCATCACCACCGAAGCGGCGGTGAGCGAGTTGCCGGAAGACAAGCCGGCCCCCGCCATGGGCGGCGGCGGCATGGGCGGCATGGGCGGCATGGACTTCTAAGTCCGCACCGCTCGACCGACCGGTCGAACTAACAAGAAGGGGCTGGAAGCATCGCTTCCGGCCCCTTTTTACTTGCACGCGCCCCATTAACCTTCTTCCTGGCTTTACTCGGCGCAACGCACGCGCCACGAGGCCAGCCGTGCAACAGGTCCATTCCTACGCCGTGAAAAATTGCTTCGCAGTCGCGGAGCGAGGACACGTGCGCACGATCTGAACGCACCTCTGCCGCGCTCCGTCTTCGATGACGGCACGGCAGTCCAGCTCCCAGCCGCATCGTCGACGGACCGGCTCCACCCAAATGGAGACCTTCGATGACCGACACTCCTCACTATGCCCGCACCATCGGTTTCGACCAGCTGGTCGCCGAGCTGCATGCCGCGCGTGCCGAACGCGCAGTCTATTCGCGGCGCGACGGCCCACTGCAGCTGTGGTGCTACACGTCCAAGGCGGTCTATGACCGGCTCTGGTCGCCGGCGACGCTCGCCGCGCGCGGGCTGATCCTCGACGTCGAGGAACGCCGCGTCGTCGCGACTGCCTTCCCCAAGTTCTTCAATCTGGGTGAGGCCGGCACACCGGTGCCCGACGGGCCGTGCGAGGCCTTCGAGAAGGTCGATGGCAGCCTGATCGTGATCTTCCATCACGACGGCCGCTGGCGAGCCGCGACGAAGGGCGCGCTCGATTCGAGCCAGGCGCTCTGGGCCGAGGCGCGGCTGCGGGACCAGGACCTCTCCGCGCTGGTTCCCGGTACCACCTATCTCGCCGAGGCGCTCTATGCCGAGAACCGCATCGTCGTGCGCTACGACGAGAGCGGACTCGTGCTGCTGGCCGCCTATGACGAGCAGGGGTTCGAGCTCGATTTCGATTCGATCGAGGCAACCGCGCAGGCGCTGGGCTGGCGCGCGGCGGGTCGCATCCGCTTCGCCGGGATCGACGATCTGATCGCGCGCGCGGGCATGCTGCCGGCAGATGCGGAGGGCTATGTCCTGCGCTTTGCCGGTGGTCAGCGGGTAAAGCTAAAGGGCGCCGAATATAGCCGGATCCACGCGATCCTGTCCCGCGTGACGCCGCTCGGCATCTGGGATGCGATGGTCGCGGGCGATTCGCTGGACGAGATGCGGCGCGTGATCCCGGAAGAGTTCTGGTGGGATTTCGACGAGATCGTCCGGCTGCTGCGGGGCGCGATACAGGCACGGATCGACCGGGTCGGCGAAGTCGCGGCCGAACTGGCTGGCCTGTCCGACAGGGAGGTCGGGCTCCGGCTGGCGACGCTGCCGAGGGAGGTTACCCGGTATTTGTTCACCTATCGCCGCAACCGCGACCTGACCGCCGATGGCAAGGCGTGGTCGATGCTGCTTCGCGACGTCCGGCCGGTCGGCAACGCCTTGCCGGGATACACCGCGTCCTACGCGCTCAGCCAGGCGACGGGAGACGAATGAGGGAGGGTCGGAAGCGGGAGCTTCCGGCCCTTTTTCGCAAGCGCGCCCCGACATGTTTCCACCATGTGTCTTAGCCCAACAAAGCACTTCCCATCACGCGCGATTCTGCGCAGATTGGTCGCATCGAGCGAGTTTTCCGGGGAAGCCAAGACATGACCGATCTATCGCGCCGCGAGGCGCTGACCGCTGCCGCGCTGGCAACGCTTGCCACCGCCGTACCCGCGAGCGCCGCCTGGGCGCAGGATGCCGGCAAGGCGGGCGCGCTGTGGGACCTGACCGAGATCTACCCGAATGAGGCCGCCTGGGATGCGGCGCGCAAGGGTGCGCTGGCGGCGCTGCCCGGCATCGCCAAATACAAGGGTCGGCTGGGCGAAAGCGCCGATGTGCTGGCCGAGGCGCTGGTGCTCCAGTCCGACCTGTCGAAGACCATCTCGCGCGTCTATGTCTATGTCAGCCTGAAGGGCGACGAGGATGTCCGCGTGTCGAGCTGGCAGGAGCGCCAGGCGCAGGCGATCGATCTCTACACCGCCTTCGGGGAGGCCACCGCCTGGTTCAGCCCCGAATTGCTGACGCTGGGCAAAGCGAAGGTCGACGGCTTCGTCACGGCCAATGCGACGCTGAAGCAGCGGTTCGATTTCTATCTCGCCAACATCGTCCGCCAGGCGGAGCACACATTGTCGGCGGAAGGCGAGGCATTGCTGGCCGGCGCAGGATCGCCGCTGTCGGCGCCGGGCGAGATCGCCGGACAGCTGCGTTCGTCCGACATTCCCTGGCCGACCGTCACCCTGTCGACCGGCAAGCAGGTCCGGCTCGACAGCCAGGGTTATGGCGCCAATCGCGACGCGCCCAACCGGGCCGACCGCAAGCTGGTGTTCGACAGTTTCTGGAAGGCGCATGGCCAGTTCCAGAATTCGTTCGGCGCCGCGTACAATGCCAAGGTGAAAGGCGACGTGTTCTATGCCAAGGCGCGCAAGTACAAGTCGTCGCTGGCCTCGGCCATTTCCGGCAACAACATCCCCGAGGCAGTGTACCGCACCCTGGTGGCCGAAGCGAACAACGGCCTGCCCCAGCTGCATCGCTATTTCGAGCTGCGCCGCAAGATGCTGAAGCTGCCCGATCTCGGCTATTGGGACATCTACCCGCCGCTGGTTGCGCTCGACCGCCCATTCACGCTGGACCAGATGCGCACGCTGACGCTCGAGGCGGTCAAACCGCTGGGCAAGGACTATCAGGACCAGATTGCCCGGGCGACCGCGGCGAAGTGGATGGACCCCTGGCCGCGCGAGGGCAAACGCCCCGGCGCCTATATGAACCCCGGCGCGTTCGATGTTCACCCCTATCTGCTGCTCAACCTGACCGAGAAATATGACGGGCTGAGCACCTATGCGCATGAATGGGGCCATGCGCTGCACTCGCTGCTGGCGAACAAGGCCCAGCCCTATGAGAAGGCGGATTATCCGATCTTCCTGGCCGAGATCGCCTCGACGCTGAACGAGGACCTGCTGGTCGCGTACATGCTGAAGAACGCCAGAACCAAGGAAGAGAAGCTGTTCTACCTTGGCCAGCAGATGGAGAATATCCGCGGCACCTTCTTCCGCCAGACGATGTTCGCCGAGTTCGAACTGAAGGCGCACGACCTGGCCGAGGCGGGCGAGGGCCTGTCGGGCGAGAAGTTCACCGCGGTCTATTTCGACCTGCTGAAGCGCTATCACGGCCCGAACGTGAAGCTGGAGGCGAGCTATGGCAATGAATGGGCCTATATCCCGCACTTCTACAACAGCTTCTATGTCTATCAGTACGCCACCTGCATCTCGGCCGCGGGCTATTTCTCGCGCGCGATCCTGAAGGGCGGTCCGAAGGAGCGGGACAATTACCTGTCGGTGCTGAAGGCGGGCGGATCGGACTATCCGACCGAGATCCTGAAGCGCGCCGGCCTCGATATGGCGACCCCGGCGCCGTACCAGGCGCTGATCGCCAACTTCAAGGACGTGCTCGACCAGGCCGAGGCGCTGATCGGATAAACCCGAGCGCGGCGGCGGCCCGTCGCCGCAGCTCTCGCGGCTGTCAGCCGGCGGTGAGCATGGCCTCGAGCCAATCGTTCATCTTCGCATCGATCACCAGATGGACGCGGTCGGTTTCGCCGCGATTGGCGACGCTGTGCGGGTCGAACAGGCGAAGGTACCAGGTCTCGCCGGGCAGCATGGTGACCGGCGTCCGGTTGACGAGAAATTCGACCTGCGGGTTGGTCGTCACCGGGATATGAATGCGAATCGTCCCGTGCTCGGCCGACAGGTCGTGGTCGTGATGCTCGAGGATGACCGATCCCGGCGTCAGCCGCATGAGCCGGACGCTGGTCAGCGGACAGTGGAACTGCGCCAGCACCTCGGCGAAATAGGGCGTCCGTGCCAGGAAGCGCGTATCGACGAACTCGGTCTCGCCCGGCGAGGAATAGATCATCATGATCGGATGCTTCGCGCTGGCCGCAGAGCGCAGCGGCAGCACGCTCCAGTCGCCATCGTAATTCTGCCGGACGAAATGGGCGATCCAGTCGTCGCCGTCGAACCGCGCCAGATCGGCGGCGAGACGATCGGCATCGAAATCGAGCGGGAGGCGGACGCGATCAGGGATACGCCACTCCTCGACATGCATGATCATTTCCATCGACTTCCCCCTGTTCCGGTGACGCTATCCGATGTCGGGACGATTGCAATGCGCGAGGCGGCGGGCGATGCAGGGACGATGAACAGCGAAGCCACATCGATCGCCCGTTTCCGAGACGCCATGCTTGCCGACGAGGCAGCGATGGCGCAGCTGGCCGAGCCTTTCGATCCCGCCGAGTTCGAAACCCGGGCGCTGGCCATGGCGGAAGCCAAGGGCATCGGACTGACCCTGGCGGAGCTGCGCGAGGAGACCCGGCCGGATCCGCTGGGGATTCGCGCGCTGATGCAGCCGCCGACCGCGATCGATCACTGGCCGCCACGCCCTTTCCTGCCGACGCGCGTTTCTCCGGACGCCGGTTTTGCCATCGACTGGACCCATTTCGGGGACGCGTCGCTCGACAGCCCATTCTACTCAGGATGCGTGCTCAAGCACGGATCGCTGCCGTTCAATCGCGCCTTTCGCGTGCGCACGAGCCTTGCGGGCCTGGTGGACGGGGCAGCGGATGCGGACAGTATCGCGCCGACCGGCTTCATCTTCCACATGTCGCGCTGCGGATCGACGCTGACCGCGCAGATGCTCGCGGCCAGCCCGGCCAATGTCGTGCTGTCCGAACCCTCGCCGCTCGATGCGATCGTCCAGATGCCGCAGTTCGTGCCCGACATCGCCCGCGATGCGCATGTCGCGGCGACCCGCGCGACGCTCAAGGCGCTCGGTCGCGACCGCGGCGGACAGGCGCACCGGCTGTTCCTCAAGACCGACAGCTGGCACATGTTCGCGCTCGACCTGCTGCTCGAGGCCTTCCCGGGCACGCCCTGGATCTTCCTGTACCGCGATCCGGTCGAGGTGCTGGTGTCGCAGGCGCGCATGCGCGGCGCCCAGACCGTTCCGGGGGTGATCGCCCCGCAGGTCTTCGGATTGGATCCGAAGCGGGTCGGGATCGCCGATGCCGACTATATCGCGCAGGTGCTGGCGCGCACCTGCCAATCGGCGATCGACCAGGTCGATCGCGGCGGGCTGATGGTCGATTATCGCACGCTGCCCGATGCCCTGTTCGATCGCATCCTGCCGCATTTCGGCGTGACGCTGGAACCGGACGAGCGCGCCGCGATGGAAGCGGCATCGAAGCGCGATGCCAAGGCGCCGCACGCAACGTTCAGCCAGGACAGCTCAGCGAAGCAGGCCGAGGCGACCGACGAGATCCGCGCCGCCGCCGAGAAGCATCTCGACGGCATTCATGCGCGACTTCTGGCGCTCAGTGCTTCTTCATCGCCTCGATAAGCTTCTTCACGTCCTGGCTGCGTCCGCGGGGAAGGACGAGGATGTCGTCACCGTGCGCGACCACGATCAGATCCTCGACGCCGACCAGCGCGACCCGCTTGCCCGCGCCAGCCCGGACGAGGCAGTTGGTGGTTTCGACCATCACCACATCGCCTGAGCAGACATTATTCTCGCCGTCGCACTGGCTGATGCCGTGCAGCGCGTCCCAGCTCCCGACATCGCTCCACCCCATCGCGACCGGCACCACCGCAACCCGGTCCGCCTTTTCCATCACCGCATAGTCGATCGAGTCGGACGGCGACGCGGCGAACAGGTCGGCGTCCGGATGGATGCGGCTGCCTTCGCGCCGCGCCGCCGCCATCGACGCACGCGCGGCCGTCAGGATGTCGGGCGCATGCTGCTCCAGCGCGGACAGGAAGGCGTCGGCGCGGAACAGGAAGATCCCGCCATTCCAGGCATGATCGCCCGAGGCCAGCATCGCCTCCGCCTTGTCCCGCGGCGGCTTCTCGACGAACCGATCGACGCGGTGGACGCCCGCGGCGATCGCGTCGCCGACCTTGATCCAGCCATAGCCGGTCTCGGGAGCGTCGGGGGTGATGCCGAACGTCACCAACCAGCCCTGTTCGACCAGCGGGAGCGCGGCGTGGATCGCGTCATGAAACGCCTCGACATCGGCAATGACATGATCCGAGGGCATCACCAGCAACGGATCGCCGCCATCGGCGGCGGCAAGCGCCGCCAGCGCGATGGCGGGCGCAGTGTTGCGACCCATCGGCTCGAGGATCAGCGCCTGGGCCGTCTCGCCGATTTCGCCGAGCTGGTCCTCGACCATGTCGGCATGCGCAGCATTTGCCACGACGATCGGCTTGCCGAACCGCTCGCGCCCGCCAGTGCGGCGGGCGGTAAGCTGGAGCATCGTTTCCTCGGCGGTCAGGGCCAGAAGCTGCTTGGGCCGTTCCGGACGCGATTCGGGCCAGAGACGCGTCCCCGATCCTCCCGACAGGATGACTGGGATGATCGGTGTCGAGTCCGGCATGCGTGATGGTCCTCAGCTTTTCGTAGGGTGATGATGGCGAATGCCCCCGGGGTCAAACTCGCTGGCCATGATTTCGTTTCCGATGCGATCCAAAATCACGACGTGTCGGATTTGTTTACACTTGGCCGTTAGGTTCGGCGTGCCATGACCCGCTCATCTATTTATCGTGTAAGCGATCTCCCGCCGCTGCGCCGCACCGCCCGGGGCGCGTCGTGCTCACGCGGGGCACACCGGTGACCGCCGGATTGATCTTATGGTCGCACGCGCTGGCCGCTTTTCTTTTCGGCTTGCTTGCGATCTGGTCCTGGCGGCGCGGCGGACGGGCGATTCCCGGGCGCCCGCTTGCCGTCGCGCTGGCGGCGACCGCGCTCTGGGCGTTGGCGGTGGCGGGCATCGGCGGCGCAGAAGCCGGTACCCGGATCGCCGAGTTGCTGCGCGATTTCAGCTGGCTTGGCTTCATGCTTGTACTGATGCGCCGCGACGGCAATCTGCGTCAGCCCGCGGCGCCAGGTGCGGCCTATAGCGCGATCGCGCTGATCTCGATCGTCGCGGTCGGGCTGCACATCATCGGCGCGACCGGTGCCACTCGTCCCGAACTGTCGAACGCTGCCTTGCTGCTGCGCATGCTGGCGGCGGTCGCGACCCTCGTGATGCTTCGTGCCCTGCACCAGGCGGTCGCACCGACCGCCAGTACCGGGCTGCGCTGGATCCTGACGGCGCTGGCAGGGCTGATCTTCATCGATCTCAACCTTTTCAGTGTCGCCTATCTGACTGCCGGCTGGCCGGAATCGATGGCCGCAATGCGCGGCCTGTGCATGATCATGGTCGCCGCGGCGATGGCGGCAGGGCTCCAGCGCAAGGACCGCTGGAGCGTCCAGGTATCGCGGACGATCGCCTATCAGTCGCTCTCGTTCGTGGCGGTCGCAGTCTATTTCGCAGTCCTTGCCCTCGCCACCAGCGCGATCGCGACCGTCGGTGGGTCGAGCGCCCGGATTCTGCAGACCGCCTTCGTCTTCGGATCGACGGCCGCCATATTGACGCTCGCCTCGTCCAGCTGGCTTCGAGCCTGGACCAAGGTCAAGCTGGCCAAGCACCTCTTCCGCCACCGCTATGATTATCGCGCCGAATGGATCCGCTTTACCGAGACGCTTGGCGCGCCCACCGGTACCGCCCCGCTCGACGAACGCAGCATCAAGGCGATCGCCGACCTGATCGACTCGCCGGGTGGCACGCTGCTGATTCCGGAAGGCGCCGGACTGGGCCATGGTGCGATCTGGAACTGGGACCGCGATACCACCGGCGCAGCGTCGGCGGCGCTGGTCCAGCATCTGGCGCATAGCGGCCGCATCCTCGAGCTGGACGCGCTGCGCCAGTCCGACAGCGTCGAGGCGGCGCTGGTGCCAGGCTGGATGTTCGAGCGTGCCGACGCCTGGATCCTGGTGCCGCTGCCGCATCAGCAGGCCCTTGCCGGCGCGATCCTGCTCTCCCGCCCACCGCTCGACCGGGCGCTGGACTGGGAGGATTTCGACCTGCTGAAGGTCGCAGGGCGCCAGGTCGGATCCTATCTGGCCGAACAGCGGGCGCAACAGGCGCTGGCCGATGCGCAACGATTCGAGGAGTTCAACCGGCGCTTCGCCTTCATCCTGCACGACATCAAGAATCTGGTAAGCCAGCTGACGCTGACCGCGCGCAACGCCGAGCGTCACGCGGACAAGCCCGAATTCCGCGCCGACATGGTCGAAACGCTACGCGATTCGGCAGAGAAGATGACCGGGTTGCTGGCCAGGCTGTCTCAGCACGGACCGCGCCGCGCCGAACCGCTTCGGCCGGTCGCGATCCTGCCGCTGGCCGAGCGCATCGCAGGCAACCGCCGGGCGCAGCACCCGGTCCTGGTATCAGGCGATGCGATCAGCGCGCTCGCCGATCCGACGGCGGTGGAGCAGGTGCTTGCCCATCTCGTCCAGAATGCGATCGACGCCAGCCGGTCGGGCGACCCGGTCGTGATCGCCCTGTCCGCCGAGCGCGGGCAGGCAATCATCGACGTCGTCGACCAAGGTATCGGCATGTCCCCGACCTTCGTACGCGACAAGCTGTTCCGGCCCTTCGTCTCGTCCAAATCCGGCGGTTTCGGGATCGGGGTCTTCGAGGCACGCCAACTCGTCGAGCAGATGGGCGGCCGGATCGACGTGACCAGCCGGGAGGGCGAAGGCAGCCGGTTCTGCATCACCCTGCCCGGCGCAACCGACACCTGCATGGAGCATGCGGCATGACAGAGACGACCCACCGGCCGCCGACCCTGCTGATCGTCGAGGACGATCTGGGCCTGCAGCGCCAGCTTCGCTGGGCCTATGACGGCTATGACATCGTGACCGCGGCGACCCGCGAAGAGGCGCTTGCGGCGATCCGCGCCGAGGAACCGTCGGTCGTCACACTCGATCTGGGGCTGCCACCCGATCCCGATGGCACCACAGAGGGCTTTGCGACGCTGGAGGCGATCCTCGCGCTTCAGCCCGATACCAAGGTGATCGTGGCATCGGGGCATGGCGCGCGCGAATCGATGCTGCGTGCGATCGAAATGGGCGCGTGGGATTTCTACCAGAAGCCGATCGACATCGATGCGCTGGGCCTGATCGTCGCCCGCGCCTTTCACGTCCATGCGCTGGAGGCGGAGAACCGGCGCCTCGCCCAACGGGTCGAAGGCAATGCGGTCCTGGGCGGGATGATCACCGCTGCGCCGGAAATGCTGAGGGTCACCCGCACGATCGAGCGGGTTGCCGCGACTGATGTGTCGGTCCTGTTGCTCGGCGCCAGCGGCACGGGCAAGGAGCTGCTGGCACGCGGGCTGCACGAGGCGAGCGGACGCAAGGGTGCATTCGTCGCGATCAACTGCGCCGCCATCCCCGAAACACTGCTCGAGTCCGAACTGTTCGGCCACGAGAAGGGCGCCTTCACCGGCGCGGTGAAGACGACCGAGGGCAAGATTGAGCTGGCGCAGGGCGGCACATTGTTCCTCGACGAGATCGGCGACGTGCCTCTCGCGCTTCAGGTCAAGCTTCTGCGCTTCCTTCAGGAACGGGTGATCGAGCGCATCGGCGGGCGAAAGCCGATCCCGGTCGATGTCCGAGTCGTTTGCGCCACGCATCAGGACATCGACGCGATGGTTGCTGAGGGCCGGTTTCGCGAGGACCTCTACTACCGGCTGGCCGAGATCGTGGTGCGCATTCCAGCGCTGGCCGAACGGCCCGGCGATGCCGCGCTCCTCGCCCGGCATTTCCTTCGCAAATATGCGACCTCGATGAACAGTGGCGTGCGCAGCTTCGCCCCCGACGCGCTGGCAGCGATCGACGCCTGGGGCTGGCCCGGAAATGTCCGCGAGCTGGAGAATCGCGTGAAGCGCGCGACGATCATGGCCGACGGCAAGTCGATCACCGCCGCCGACCTCGACCTGGCCGGGGCCGAGGACGAGGTGCTGCCGATCAACCTGAAGTCAGTGCGCGAAAGCGCGGATCGCAAGGCGATCCGCCAGGCACTGGCACGTGCCGAGGGGAATATCTCCGGCACCGCCCGACTGCTCGGGGTCAGCCGCCCGACCCTCTATGACCTGATGAAGGCCTATGACCTTCAACCCTGACAGAATCGACGCTCAGGCGGTGGGAGCGGCAGCCGGGAGGCGCAGGCGAACGAGAAGGCCGCCCAGGTCCTCGCTCTCCTCGAGGCTGACCGTGCCGTCATAGATTTCGGCGACGTCGCGCACGATCGCCAGGCCGAGGCCGGTGCCCGGCTTGCCCGAATCGAGCCGCACGCCGCGATCGAAGATGCGGATCCGGTCGGCCTCGGGAATGCCCATGCCGTCGTCTTCGACCAGGATCTCGGCGAAGCCGGCCTGCACGGCCGCCGTGACGAACACGCTGCCGCCGCCATATTTGGCTGCGTTCTCGACCAGGTTGCCAAGGATCTCGTCCAGGTCCTGACGCTCGATATGCGCGACAATGTCCTTCGCGCCGTCGATGTCGATTCGGACATTGGGGTAGAGCCGCGCGACCGCGCGCTCGACCGCCTCGATCGACGGCCAGACCTCGGCGCGGCTGTGCGCGCTGCCACGCCGACCGACCGCTCGAGCGCGGGCGAGATGATGGTCGATCTGGCGCCGCATCGTCCGCGCCTCGCGGATCACCGTTTCGGCCAGATCGTCCTGGCCGGCTGCGGCGGCGTTCATGATGACGCTGAGCGGGGTTTTCAACGCGTGCGCGAGGTTGCCGGCGTGGCGGCGCGCCTCTTCTGCCTGTCGGTCATTGTGCTCGACCAGCGCATTCAGCTCCTCGACCATCGGTGCGACCTCGGCCGGCATGCTGCCCTCGATCCGAGTGATCTGTCCGGCGCGCAGCCGCGATAGCTCAGCGCGAATCTTGCGAAGTGGGCTAAGCCCGAACCAGGTCTGAAGCGCGGCCATGAAGACGAGACCGAAGCCGAGTAGGAGGAAGCTGCGGATCAGCGTGCGCCTGACCTCGCCGATCTGCTCATCCAACGCGTCGCGCTTGTCGGTCACCTGGAATCGCCAGCGCACAGGCGAATTGGGCAGCTTCAGGTCGATTTCGGCGATACGCAGCTTTTGCTCGGGAAACTCGTCGCTGTCATAATAATGGATGTCGCGGTCGTTGTGGCTTGGATGAACCTTCAGCTTGCGGTCCCAGAGCGACCGCGAGGGAAAGGTCTCATATCCCTTGCCGCTGATCTGCCAATAGGATCCGGAATTGGGTTCGAGAAAGCTCTGGTCGGCGAGTTCGCGGTTCAGCCAGACCTCGCCGTTCGGACCGACTTCGGCCGAGACGATCATCGACTTGATCAGCAGTTCGAGCCGCGAATCGAAATTGCGCGTGACCGACGAGACCAACACCTTGTCGAGCGCATAGCCGCCGCCGACCAGCAGCAACAGGATCCAGCCCGCCGCGATGAAGATCATCCGGCGGCTGACCGATCCGGTCACCCTGACATAGGGGCGGGGCTGCGGCTCGTTATCGGCCACCGGAATTCAGACCTCCATTCGCCCCGGCGGACGCTCGGGACGGGTGAACGGGAGCCGGCAGACCGGCCGCCCCCCGAGGATACGCAAACCTTTGCGACGCGGAACCGGTCAGGCGACGCCCGCCGGCTCCTCGAGGCTGTAGCCGAGCCCGCGGATGGTGGTGATCACGTCGGGGCCCAGCTTCTTGCGGATGCGGGTGACGAAGACCTCGATCGTATTAGAATCGCGATCGAAATCCTGATCGTAGATATGCTCGATCAGCTCGGTCCGGCTGACGACCTTGCCCTTGTGATGCAGCAGATAGCTGAGCAGCTTGTACTCCTGCGCGGTAAGCTTGACCGGCTCGCCGCCCTTGGTGACCTTGCCCGAGCGGGTGTCGAGGCGAATGTCGCCGGCGATCAGTTCGGCCGAGGCATTGCCCGAGGCGCGGCGGATCAGCGCGCGCAGGCGGGCGATCAGCTCCTCGGTCTGGAACGGCTTGGCGACATAGTCGTCAGCGCCCGCGTCGAGCCCGGCGACCTTGTCGGACCAGCTGTCGCGCGCGGTCAGCACCAGCACCGGCATCGCCCTGCCCTCGCGCCGCCAGCGGTCGAGCACCGTCAGGCCGTCGATCTCGGGCAGGCCGAGATCGAGGATGACCGCGTCATAGGTCTCGGTCGAGCCGAGGAAATGACCTTCCTCGCCATCGGTGGCCAGGTCGACCGCATAGCCTGCGCCTTCCAGCGCATTCTTCAGCTGCTGGCCCAGATTCGGTTCGTCCTCGACGATCAGAAGTCGCATTGAATATCCTCGTCCTGCGATGCGTGGCTGCGCTTACCGGCCGCTCTGGCGGAGGATACGGCCACTGCGGCTGTCCACGTCCACCCAGATCACCGATCCATTGCGCAGGAATTTGAAGGTGTAAATGTCCGACGACGGGTCGAAGTCGAAACCCAGATACTGGGCCCCCTTCATCATCGGGATGACGCGCCGTTCCAGTTCGCGCACGGGCAGATTGTGCCCCGACTGGCGACGCTGGCGGGCCGCTTCCTGGCTGCCGTCCTGCCAGTCGCTGGCGTGCGATACGCCCACGCTGCCCAGCGCAAGCGCCGACAGACACGCACATAAAACAGGCTTGACCAGCATCGACATGGGGCATGGCATAGGGTTGCGGCATTGAATAGCCCCTGAACATCGGGGTCAGCCGCCTGTAACCTTGCCGTTGCGTCCCGGCGGCCCTAGGTGGCGCGGCATGGCTGCACCTGTGTTGAGTTATGAAGGCCTTGGCCTGGTCCAGGGTTCCGGCTGGCTGTTTCGCGGCCTCGACGTGCATATCGGCGCGCGCGACCGGCTGGCGCTGATCGGCCGCAACGGCGCCGGCAAGTCCACCCTGTTGCGGCTGATCGCCGACCAGATCGATTCCGACGAGGGCCGTCGCACGATCCAGCCGGGCACCCATGTGGTGATGCTGGAACAGGATCCCGACGTTTCGGGCTTTGCCACGCTGCTCGATTTCGTGCTGGCGGGCGACGATGCGCCGCAGCGGTACGAGGCGGAAGCGATCGCCGACCAGCTGGGCATCGACCTCTCGCGCGAAGCCTCGACCGCGTCGGGCGGCGAGCGCCGCCGCGCCGCGATCGCCCGCGCGCTGGCGCAGGATCCCGATGTCCTGCTGATGGACGAGCCGACCAACCATCTCGACATCGCCGCGATCGACTGGCTCGAATCCTGGCTGGGCCGCTACACCGGCGCCTTCATCGTCATCAGCCACGACCGTACCTTCCTCACGCGGCTGACGAATCAGACGCTGTGGCTCGACCGCGGGACGGTGCGCCGCGCGGAAATCGGCTTTGGCGGGTTCGAGGCATGGACCGATCAGGTCTATGCCGAGGAACAGCGCGCTGCGGAAAAGCTCGATGCCAAGCTGAAGATCGAGGAGCATTGGCTGCACCGCGGCGTTACCGGCCGCCGGCGCCGCAACATGGGGCGGCTGACCGCGCTGAAGGAAATGCGCGCCGAGCGCGCCGCGATGGAAGGGCCGCAGGGCGCGGCGAAGATCGCGCTGGGCGCCGACGACAACAAGACCAAGGTCGTCATCGATGCCAAGCACGTCACAAAGCGCTTCGGCGACCGGACGATCATCAAGGACCTGTCGCTGCGCATCACCCGGGGCGACCGGATCGGCCTGGTCGGCGCGAACGGCGCGGGCAAGACCACCCTGCTGAAGCTGCTGACCGGTGAGCTGGCACCCGATGAGGGCGAGGTCCGGCTCGCCAAGACGCTGGACGGCGTGATCATCGACCAGCAGCGCAGCCTGATGGATCCGGCGAAAACGGTACGCGACGTGCTGACCCAGGGCGGCGAGTGGATCGACGTGCTGGGAGTGAAGAAGCATCTCCACGGCTATCTGAAGGAGTTCCTGTTCGAGCCGACTTTGGCCGACGCGAAGATCGGCACGCTGTCGGGCGGCGAGCGGTCGCGCCTGCTGCTTGCGCGCGAGTTCGCGCGGCGATCGAACCTGCTGGTGCTCGACGAGCCGACCAACGATCTGGATCTCGAAACGCTCGATCTGCTGCAGGAAGTCATCGCCGATTATGACGGCACGGTGCTGATCGTCAGCCACGATCGCGACTTTCTCGACCGCACCGTCACGGTGACGCTCGGACTCGACGGGTCGGGTTCGGTCGATGTCGTGATCGGCGGCTATGCCGACTGGGAGGCGCGCCGCAAGCAGCCCACCGAGCCGAAAAAGCCTGTGGCGAAAGCCGCAGCTGCACCGGCGGCGGACGCCGCGCCAAAGAAGGTCACCAAGCTCAGCTACAAGGATCAGCGCGACTACGACCTGCTGCCGAAGCGGATCGAGGAGCTGGACGTGGAGATCGCCCGCGACGAGGCAGCGATGGCCGATCCGGCGCTTTACACGCGCGACCCGAAGAAGTTCGACGCGCTGATGAAGGCGGTCGCCTCGGCGCGCGACGAGAAGGATGCGGCGGAACTGCGCTGGCTGGAACTGGCGGAAATGGTCGAGGCGCTGGGCTGATAGCCGCCGGGCAGCGGCCTAGAGCCGCTTCCCCTCCCGCCCTGCCAGGTCGACGACATATTGCCATGCGACACGGCCTGAACGGCTGCCGCGCCGTGTCGCCCAATTGACCGCTTCGGCCGGATCGAAGCTCAGCCCATAGGCCTCGGCATAGCCGCGGACGATCTCGACATAGGTGTCCTGGTCGATGACGTGGAAGCCGAGCGACAGGCCGAACCGGTCGGCCAGCGCCAGGCTGTCGTCGATCGAGTCGCGCGGATTGATCGCGCTCGCCTGTTCGGCCAGGTCGCGCGGGATCAGGTGGCGGCGGTTGGAGGTGACGAGCAGCCGCGCATTGGCCGGCCGCGCCTCGGCCCCGCCCTCCAGCATCGATCGCAGCGCACGCGCGTCTCCGGCCGCATCGAAGCCGAGATCGTCGAGGAAGATCGCGAACGCCCGCGGCACCTTCGCGATCGCCGCGAACAATTCGGGCAATTGGTCGAGGTGTAGCGTCACCGCCTCGATCAGCGCGAGATTCCCGCCCTGCGCCTGGACCTCGGCGACCGCGCTCTTGACCAGCGCCGACTTGCCGGTGCCGCGCGCGCCCCACATCAGCACGTCCTGCGCGGCATGACCGCCGGCCAGGCGCGTGAGGTTCGCGACCAGCGCGTCGCGCTGCGCGTCCATGCCGTGCAGCATCGCCAGCGACAGCGGTTCGAACGCCCGCGCCGCGGTCAGCACATGCTCGCGCCAGACATAGGCCGGGTGGGCGAGCGGATCGGCCGCGGGCGGCGGCGGCGGAGCGAGGCGCTCCAGCGCCGCCGCGATACGATCGAGTGGGTCGGTCATCGCCCGCCGCTATAGGCAGGGAGGCGGTTCAAAGCGAGCGGATCGCCTCCGCGGTGATCGACAGGCTGCGCTTGCGCGCGTCATGGTCGTACATCGCGCTGGTGATCATCAACTCGTCGGCGCCGGTCCGGTCGACGAACGCAGCGATCTGCGCCTTGACCCGATCCGGCCCGCCGATCGCGCTGGCCGACAGAACCTGCGACAGCATCGCGGCGCCCTGCGGACCCAGCTGGTCGAGATAGCCGGGCACAGGCGGCGGCAGTTCGATGCCGGTGCCGGTCGTACGGATCGCGACGAAGGCCTGTTGCTGCGACGTCGCCAGCAGCTCCGCCTCCGCATCGCTGTCTGCGGCGAAGACGTTGAAGCCCAGCATCACGTGCGGCTTCTCCAGCGCCGCGGACGGGCGGAAGTTGCGGCGATACACGTCGATCGCCTCGTCGAGCAGGCCCGGGGCGAAGTGCGAGGCAAAGGCATAGGGCAGGCCCAGCGCGGCGGCGAGCTGCGCACCGAAAAGGCTGGAGCCGAGGATCCACAGCTTGACGTCGGCGCCCCCGCCGGGGACGGCGCGGATGCCGGTGCGCCCGTCATCGGCGAAATAGCTCTGCAGCTCCATGACGTCTTGCGGGAAGGCGTTCGCGTCACTGTCCAGCGTGCGACGGATCGCGCGGGCGACCTTCTGATCCGATCCCGGCGCGCGGCCCAGACCCAGGTCGATGCGACCGGGAAACAGCGCATCGAGCGTGCCGAACTGCTCGGCGATCACCAGCGGCGCATGATTGGGCAGCATGATGCCGCCGGCACCGATGCGGATCGTGCTGGTCGCCTGGCCGATATGGCCGATCACGACCGACGTCGCGGCGCTGGCGATGCCGGGCATGCCGTGATGTTCGGCGACCCAGTAGCGATTGAAGCCCAGCGCCTCGGCATGGCGCGCGAGATCGGCGGCATTGGCCAGGCTCTGGCTGGCGGATCCGCCCTGGAGGATGGGAACGAGATCGAGCAGGGAATAGGCAGTCATGGCCGGAAAATGGGGAGTTTGGTCTCGATTTGCTACCCAAGTTCATCCTTCAGCACGACAAGACGAAGCTTGTCGCCATGACGCGGTGGGCGCGACGCCCGACTGTCAGCCACTCAAGCGATCCTTCCTTGCGACGCTTGCCGCCTCCGCCTAAGCGCGCGGCCATGCGCCCCGAGCTGTCCCATGTCCGCAACTGGATCTTCGATCTCGACAACACGCTCTATCCGTCCAGCGCGAACCTGTTCGACCTGATCGATGCGCGGATCGGAGAGTATGTCGCCCGCCTGCTGCAGGTCGATGCGCAGGAGGCGCACCGGATCCAGAAGGCGTATTTCCATTCGCATGGTACCACGCTGGCCGGATTGATGGCCGAGCACGGCATCGATCCGCGGCACTATCTCGACGATGTCCACGACGTCGACATGGCGGTGCTTGAGCAGAATGAGATGCTGATCGCCGCGCTCGCCCGGCTGCCCGGCCGCAAGCTGATCTTTACCAATGGCGACGTGCTGTATGCCGGCCGGGTGCTCGGCCGTCTGGGCCTGGGCGAGACGTTCGAGGCGATCCACGATATCCATTCGACCGCCTATCGGCCCAAGCCCGATCCGCTTGCCTATGCCGGGCTGTGCGAGGCGTTCGACATCGATCCGCGCGAGAGCCTGTTCGTCGAGGACATGGCGCGCAACCTGAAACCGGCCAAGGCGATCGGCATGACCACCGTGTGGATCGACAACGGGTCCGAACAGGGCCCCGAGGCCGAACGCGACTTCATCGACTATACCATCACCGATCTCGGCCATTGGCTGCACGACATTCTGGAGGACAATTCGTGACCCTTGAATCGACCATCGATGCCGCCTGGGAGGCGCGCGCCGACCTGAGCATCGCAACGCAGGGCGAGGTGCGCGACGCGGTCGAACAGGCGCTCGCGCTGCTCGATTCGGGCGAGGCACGCGTGGCCGAGCCCGATGGCGAGGGCTGGCGCGTCAATCAATGGCTGAAGAAGGCGGTGCTCCTGTCCTTCCGCCTCAACGACAATGCGGTGATCGAAGGGCCGGGCGGCGCCAACTGGTTCGACAAGGTACCGAGCAAATTCTCCGGGTGGAACGAGGCGCGCTTCCGCGACGCCGGCTTCCGCGCGGTGCCGGGTAGCGTCGCGCGCCGCGGCGCCTTCATCGGCAAGGGCGCAGTATTGCTGCCCAGCTTCGTCAATATCGGCGCCTATGTCGGCGAGGGCACGATGGTCGACACCTGGGCGACGGTCGGCAGCTGCGCGCAGATCGGCAAGAACGTCCATCTGTCGGGCGGCGTCGGCATCGGCGGCGTGCTCGAGCCGCTCCAGGCGGATCCGGTGATCATCGGCGACGGCGCATTCATCGGCGCGCGCGCCGAAGTGGCCGAAGGCGTGCGCGTCGGCGAAGGCGCGGTCCTCTCGATGGGCGTCTATCTGGGCGCCTCAACCAAGATCATCGATCGCGCGACCGGCGAGGTCCATCGCGGCATCGTCCCGCCCTATTCGGTGGTCGTCCCCGGCAACATCGGCGGCGGCGACGGCAAGCCGGCGCTGTACTGCGCGGTGATCGTCAAGACGGTCGACGCCCAGACCCGCAGCAAGACCGGCATCAACGAACTGCTGCGCGATTGAGTCAATCGCACCGATCCGGGGCGGCATAGGCCGCCCCGGGGTCATGATCAGCGGAACGCTCCGGCCACACCGCGCGCGACGAAGCTTATGCTGCCTTCTCGACGCGTATGCACGTCATAGGCGATCATTACTTCCTTTTTTGCGGGGCCGAAAAAGGCTCCGGAGAAACGCCCATATGCGCCTTGGTCGGCATTGTCCCATTTGGCACTGGTCCATTCGCCTTCGAACGTGCCCGTCTCAGGGTTCAGCAACGCCTCTCCCGACATCTCACCCAGCCAACGTTCATATCTTGTGGCTATGAACGTTGGCATACCAAGTATCGTAATCTTAACACCAACCTTGCCAGTCGCTGGGTCCAAAGTAACATTAGGCGCGTTCCACATGTAGTATTTGAGCTCGAATGCGTTCGCCCCATAGATCTGCTCGGCATCGGCTTGGCTACTGCCCCTTTTGAACTCTAGTAAACCAGCCCCTGGAAGATCCGCAGAGGCAGTTTTAGCGCCATATACACACAGGACCCTTTTGCCGCCGATCGACAACGTATATCCTCGCGAATATTGCCCACCCGAATAATCCGAGTCGGTTGGCATGGCAGGGGCCGGCCGCTCATGAGGACTGAAAAATTCGAGAATATATTCTGTCCCGGAAACGCTATTCTGATAACGCTTGTTTGCGGCAATCCAGTCGGCGGGACCGAAGCTGCTGTCCAGCCCAGCGCCAGCGATCGACAGTGTCTGAGTGGCAGCGTCATAGGCGATCACCGGCCCACTCCCGTACGGGATCGTCTCCGGCGGCACCGACTTATTCGCGCCGAAGCGCGAACAGGCCGACTGGAAGTTCCAGTTACCCGTAAGATCGACCAGCTTGGTGTAGCTAAATGTGGGCGTCGGGATCGGCGTAGGCGTGGGTACGGGCGTCGGGGTCGGGGTCGGGGTCGGGGTGACTACCGTCCCGCCACCACTAGGTTGAATCGACAATCAGCACCAGAATGCGATGGCAGCGAGGTGGAGGCTGGCGAGGTAGTTCTGGGGGATGCGGTCGTATCGGGTGGCGATGCGACGCAGTTGCTTGAGCTTGCCGATGGTGCGCTCGATGCGGTTTCGCAGTTTGTATTTGGCGGGGTCGAAGGCGCGGGGCCTGGGCATGCAGGTGCGCTGGGGGATGATGGGAACGGCTTGGCTGGCTTCGATATGATCGAGGATGGCGTGGCTGTCATAGGCTCGGTCTGCGATGACGTGATGTGCGGGGAGGCCGGCAAGCAGCGGGATGGCCGAGCGGTCGTCGCTGGCATTGCCGCCGGTCAGAATGAAGCGCACCGGTCGGCCAAAAGTGTCGGGACTGTCAGGAATTCTGTGCGTGAGGCCATAAGATGGAATTGGAAGGACCATCGATATGGCGATCGACAAGGAAGTGCTGGACCAGCTGCTGGCTGGTCGGGATCCGCAGGAGCTGTTTGCGTCGGGGGGATTGCTTGACGAGTTGAAGAAGGCGCTGTCGGAGCGGATGCTGTCAGCGGAACTGGACGAGCATTTGGAAAGCGAAGGCGCCGAAGGCGCAATAAATCGGCGCAACGGCACGTCGCGCAAGACGATGCTGACGGGCACGTCGAAGGTGACATTGGACGTTCCACGCGATCGGTCTGGGACGTTCGATCCGAAGCTGATCGCCAAATATCAGCGCCGGTTCCCGGACTTCGACGACAAGATCATCTCGATGTATGCGCGTGGGATGACGGTGCGCGAGATCCGCGGGCATCTCGACGAGTTGTACGGGATCGACGTGTCGCCGGACCTGATCTCGACGATCACCGATGCGGTGCTGGAGACCGTCGCCGAATGGCAGGGTCGGCCGCTCGACGCCTGCTATCCGCTGGTCTTCTTCGACGCGATCCGGGTGAAGGTCCGCGACGAGGGCTTTGTCCGCAACAAGGCGGTGTACATCGCGCTCGGTATCCTGCCCGATGGCACCAAGGAGATCCTGGGCATCTGGATCGAGCAGACCGAAGGCGCCAAGTTCTGGCTGCGGGTGATGAACGAACTCAAGAATCGGGGCGTCGCCGATATCCTGATCGCGGTCGTCGATGGCCTGAAAGGCTTTCCCGAGGCAATCAATGCCGCGTTCCCGGAAACGATCGTCCAGACCTGCATCGTCCATCTGCTCAGAAACAGCATGAGCTTTGCGTCGTGGAAGGATCGCAAGCCGATCGCGCAGGCGCTGCGAAGCGTCTATCGCGCCGAGACGGCCGACGCCGGCCTGGCGGCTCTCGACGCGTTCGAGGCGGGCCATTGGGGCAAGCGGCACCCGGCGATCGCCCAGAGCTGGCGGCGGCACTGGAACCAGGTCATCCCGTTCTTCGCGTTCCCGCAGGGTGTCCGCCGGATCATCTACACGACGAACGCAATCGAGGCGCTGAACTCGAAGCTCCGACGGGCGGTGCGGACCCGCGGTCACTTCCCCGGTGACGATGCCGCGATGAAGCTGTTATACCTCGTCCTCAACAAGGCGGCCGACGAATGGAAGCGGCCGCCGCGCGAGTGGGCCGAGGCAAAAACCCAGTTCGCCGTGATCTTCGGCGAACGGTTCGTCATCTGATGACGGTAACCGGCCTCGCGCACAAAATATCGGACAGTCCCGGGAATCCTGAATGTCGATACAGCCTAGAACCACCACCCGAGCAGGCCGCGAGCGCAAGCGCGCTGATCAGCGCGCCGTAAAATTTTGACATCATTGTCCCCTTTGCCCTTGAATATTCTTGATCAGCGGCTTGCATGACCCGCTCAAGTCGAATGCACATTCGTTTAGCAAAGCGGACGATAAACCATCTCAAGCGGGAATATCGCGTGACGCCCCGGCATTCGCGGCGATAGAAGCGGGGCATGGCTTCCGACATGACCTATGGGCGCTATCTTGCGCTCGACGAGCTTCTTGCCGCGCAGCATCCGATTTCGGACCGGCATGACGAACTGCTGTTCATTATCATCCATCAAACCAAGGAATTGTGGCTGAAGCAGGCGATCGCCGAGATCCGCCTGGCGATCGACCTGATCCGCGCCGACAAGCCGGTCGAGGCCTATAAGGGCCTGGCGCGGGTCAGCCGGATCCAGGCGGTGATGACGCTGAGCTGGGACATTCTCGCGACGATGACCCCGAGCGATTACAGCCGCTTCCGCGAGGTGCTCGGCACGTCGTCGGGCTTCCAGTCTGACCAGTTCCGCGCAGTCGAGACGCTGCTGGGCGTTCGCGGCGGCGGGGTGCCGGGACCGTTGACCGACACGGTCGCGCAAAGCCCTAGCCTGTGGGACGAGGCCAATGCAGCGCTTGCCCGTGCGGGCTTCGACGTGCCGGTCGAGGCGCTGAAGCGCGACTGGGCGCGACCCTATGTCCCCAGCCGGGCGGTCGAGGATGCCTGGGCTGAGGTCTATCGCGACACCGAGCGCCATTGGGAACTCTATCAGCTGGCCGAGAAGCTGGTCGATATCGACGATGCGATGGCGACGTGGCGCCACAAGCATGTGCTGACGGTCAGCCGGGTGATCGGCATGAAGACCGGCACCGGCGGGACTGCGGGCGTTCCCTATCTCGAATCGACGCTGGTGAAGCGCGCCTTTCCGGAGCTTTGGTCGCTCCGTACCCAGCTGTGAGCGGGTACAAGCATCTGTTCCAGCGCGCGCTCGCCGCCGCGCCGGACCGGCTCCACTTCGCCGCGCACAGCCATCATCTGTGGCCCGATGCCTCGTTCCTCGGACAGATTGCCGCGTGGGAAGACGGCATCCGGCTGGCGGATCGCAAATGGGAACGGGTGATGGGCGAGATCTGGCCCGCCGCCCAGGCACAGGTTGCGGCCGAACTCGGCCTGCCCGATCCTGCTTCGGTGGTCTTCGCAGGAAACACGCACGACTTCCTGCTGCGCATCGTCTCGGCGGTTGGCCGCCATCCCGTCCGCATCCTGTCGACCGACAGCGAGTTTCACAGTTTCCGCCGACAGGCGACACGCTGGGTCGAAAGCGGTCGGATCGTGCTGGAAACGATCGCGGCAGGCGACGAGGCGCGCCTGATCGAGCGCGCCGCATCGGGCGAGCATGACCTGATCTTCGTCAGCCAGGTCTTTTTCGGCAGCGGCCGCCGCTTCGGCAGTCTCGATGCGCTTGCCGCACTGTCGCGGCCCGAGGGGCCGTGGGTCGTCATTGACGGCTATCACGGCTTCATGGCGGTCGAGACCGACCTGTCCCACATCGCCGACCGCGTCTTCTATCTCGCCGGCGGCTATAAATATGCGATGGCAGGCGAAGGCGTCGCGCTGATGCATGCCCCGCCGGACTTTGGCGCACGGCCCGAGATCACCGGCTGGTATGCCGAGTTCGACGATCTGTCGCTGCCGCCGGGTAGCGTCGGCTATGCGCCCGATGCGCGACGCTACATGGGCGCGACGTTCGATCCGTCGGGGCTCTACCGGTTCGTCGCGGTGCGCGACATGCTGGCGCAGGAGGGACTGTCGACCGCGGCGATCGGCGCGCATGTCGAGACGCTGAGAGCGCCGCTGCTCGAACGGATCGCCAGCACGGCGCTGCGCGATGCCGAACTGCTCAACCCGCCCGGGGCAAGCTCGCAGTTGCGTTTCCTTGCGTTTCGACACGATAAGGCCGCAGCGCTTCAGGCCGCCCTGATCGAGCAGGACATCGTCACCGATGTGCGCGGCGACGTGCTGCGCATCGGGTTCGGGCTGTACCAGACGAAGCGCGATGTCGAGGCGTTGCTGGCCGTCCTGTCGCGGCTGTGACGCCGATCAGTCCGCGATCGGTGCGAGCCCCAGCCGGGGAATCTCGATCGCGGGACAGCGGTCCATCACGACCTGGAGCCCAGCCGCCTCGGCACGCGCCGCAGCTTCCTCGTTAATGACGCCGAGTTGCAGCCAGACCGATTTTGCACCCGTGGCAATGGCCTCGTCGACCGCCTCGCCCGCCGCGATCGGGCGGCGAAAAATGTCGACCATGTCGATCGGCTCGCCGATCTGGCTGAGTTCGCGGAACACGAACTCGCCATGGATATGCTCGCCCGTGATCTGCGGATTGACCGGGATCACGCGGTAACCGTGCCGCTGGAGAAACGCCATCACGCCGTTGCTGGGCCGGTCGGGGCGGTCCGATGCGCCGACCAGGGCGATGGTGCGCACGCCTTCGAGCAGCGCCTTGATGTCCTCGTCCCGCGTCAGCGGCATGGTCAGCCTCCGTTCTGCCTCAGCCAGCCATCCACCTTGCCGGCAATCTGTGCGAACGAAGCGGCGCCCGGGCCGTTCCCGGCGGCGGGCGGCTCGCCCGCGTCGGACGCCTGACGGATTTCCAGTTCGAGCGGGATGCGACCGAGAAAGGCGATGCCGAGCTCGGCCGCCGCCGCCTCGGCGCCGCCGCGACCGAACGGGTCCGAGACCTCGCCGCAATGCGGGCAGGCATAGCCCGACATATTCTCGACCAGGCCGATGATCGGGACGCCCGCCTTGACGAACAGGTCGATCGCGCGGCGGGCATCGATCAGCGCCAGGTCCTGCGGCGTCGAGACGATCACCGCCCCGGCCGGCTTGTGCTTCTGGATCATCGTCAGCTGGACGTCGCCGGTGCCGGGCGGCAGATCGAGCACCAGCAGCTCCGACTGACCCCAGTCGCCATCGACCAGCTGGCCCAGCGCGCCGCCCGCCATCGGGCCGCGCCAGGCGATCGCCTGATCCGGCGCGACCAGCCCGCCCATCGACAGCAGCGGCACGCCGAACTTCGTCTCGACCGGAATCAGTGTCTTGTCGCGCGCCTTCGGTCGCACGCCCTCGACACCGAGCAGGCGCGGCTGCGACGGGCCATAGATGTCGGCATCGACCATGCCGACCTTGCGCCCCGCGCGCGACAGCGCGATCGCGAGGTTGGCGGAGACGGTCGACTTGCCCACGCCGCCCTTGCCGCTGGCGACCGCGACCATGCGCCGGGTGCGCCGTTCGCTGGTCTGCAGCACGCGAACCTCGTCGATGCCGGGCAGCGCGCCCGCGACGCGGCGGACATCGGCTTCCAGTTCCTCGCGCACCTCGTTGGACAGGCCGGTTACGTCCAGCACGATGCTGGCGCGCGCGCCTTCGACGCGCGCGGTCGCGCGGCCAGCGGTCAGCGGGGCAAGTTCGGCTTCGATCGTGCTTTTGTCCGTCATCGGGCGGGACATAGGGCGCGAATTCGCGCGCGCCACTGTAATTCTGCGTAAGCACCCCTATAAAGGCGGGATGGCGAAACGATCTCGCTGGCCCCTTCTGGCCGGCATCTTCATGAACGAGCGTCCGAAAAGCCCCTGGGGCGGCGGAAGCGGCGGCAACGGCAATGATGGCGAGGGAAGCGGCGGCGGCAGCGGTCCGCGCAACCCGTGGAATGTCCCGCCCGAGGGGCGTCGTCCCGGCAATCGCGGCAACGTCACCTCGCTCGAGGAACTGCTGAAGCGCGCCCGCAATGGCGGCGGTGGTGGCGGTGGCGGCAACCCGTTCAACGGCAACCTGCCCGGCTTCGGCCCGAAGGTGTGGGTGCTGATCGCGGGGCTGATCGTCCTGTTGTGGCTGGCCGTCACCTCCTTCCATTCGGTCAGCCAGCAGGAGCGGCTCGTCGTCCAGACGCTGGGCCGCTATTCGGGCACGCTCGAGCCCGGCTATCGCTGGACCCTCCCCTATCCGATCAGCACGGCCGAGACCGTCGACATCACCTATCGCACCGAGAGTTTCCCCGAGAATGCGGGCGAAAACCTCATGATCACCGGCGACCAGAATATCGTCGACCTGGCCTATTCGGTGCGCTGGGACGTGGTGAACCCGGCCGATTACGTGTTCCAGTTCCGTGATCCCCAGGCGACCGTGCGCGCGACCGCGGAGACGGCGATGCGCGCGGTCGTTGCGACCACCACGCTGAACGACACGATCGGCGCCGGCCGCACCCGGATCGAGGCGCGCGTGCAGCAGACGATGCAGCAGATCCTGGACGAATATGGCGCGGGCGTCCGCATCCAGAGCGTGGGCATCAACAACGCCTCCGCACCGGCCGCGGTCGACGAGGCGTTCAAGCAGGTCACCGCCGCCCAGCAGGGTGCGCAGGCCGCCAAGAACAACGCCAATGCCTATGCCCAGCAGGTGATCGCCGCCGCACAGGGTGAGGCCGCCGAGTTCGACAAGATCTACGAACAATATAAACTGGCCCCCGAGGTCACCCGCCGCCGCCTCTATTACGAGACGATGGAACAGGTGCTGTCCAAGACGGACAAGACCATCATCGAGGCACCGGGCGTGAACGCCTATCTGCCGCTGCCCAGCCTGGGCCGCCGGGTCGAGGAGCCGGCCGCCGCCGAGCCCAAGGCCCAAGCCAATCAGGGAGCCAGCCGATGAGCGCGCTGTTCCGTACCCCGCTGACGCTCGCCATCGGCGCCGTGCTGCTGATCGTGCTGGTGATGAGCTCGTTCGTGGTCGTTCCGGAGACGCGCCAGGCGATCATCCTGCGCCTCAACGAGCCCTATGGTGGGCCGATCAACGCCTATCAGCCTGGCGAGCAATATGGGAATACCGGTGCCGGCGTGATCTTCCGCATCCCGTTCATCGACCAGATCGTGTGGGTCGACAAACGCGTGCTGGACATCGAGCTCGACAATCAGCCGGTGCTGTCGACCGATCAGCTGCGGCTGGAGGTCGATGCCTTTGCCCGCTTCCGCGTGGTCGACCCGCTGCGCATGTTCAAGACGGTCCGTTCGGAGAGCGCGGCGCGCTCGTCGCTCGAGCGGCTGTTCGGGTCGGCGCTGCGCAACGAGCTGGGCAAGGTGCCGTTCGCGACCTTGCTGAGCCCGGAGCGCGGCGAGGTGATGGACAAGATCCAGGACGCGCTGCAGGTCCGCGCCGCCCAGATGGGTGTCGAGATCGTCGATGTGCGGATCAAGCATGCCGACCTGCCCGAGGGATCGCCACTGGACAGCGCCTATGAACGGATGCGGACCGCCCGCGGCCAGGAGGCGGCGACGATCCGCGCCCAGGGCAATCGTGACGCGCAGATCATTCGCGCCAATGCCGAAGCCGAACGCGCGCGCATCTATGCCCAGGCGTTCAACAAGGACCCGCAATTCTACGATTTCTATCGTGCGATGCAGTCCTATCGATCGACCTTCGTGGCCGATCAGCCCGGCAAGGGCAGCAGCTCGATCATCCTGTCTCCGCAAAACAGCTATCTCAGGGAATTTATGGGGCAACGATGAGCCTGCGGGATCGTTCATATTCAATCGCGGTTCAGCTTTCGGGCGACACAATTTCGCCCGAACGCTTCCGCTGATTTTCTAAGAGGAATGCCCCTTTGCGTTATGCCTACGCCCTAGCGACCGCCGTACTGCTCAGCGGCACCGCGGTTACCCTTGCCGTTCAGCAGCCCGCCGGCGCGCAGACCGCGCAGAACGAGCCCGGCGCGATCCAGACCGCATCCGCGCCGCGGCCCGGCGCGCCGATGAGCTTTGCCGACATGGTCGCGAAGCTGCAGCCGGCCGTGGTCAACATCTCGACCACGCAGCGCGTGCCGGTCAGCTCCAATCCGTTCGCGGGCACCCCGTTCGAGATGTTCGGCCCGCAACAGGCGCCGGGCGGCCGTCAGGCAACGCGTCCGGCGGAATCGCTGGGTTCGGGCTTCATCATCTCGGCCGACGGGTACATCGTCACGAACAATCACGTTATTTCCGCCGGTGCGCAGGGCGCGGTGGTCGAATCGATCAAGGTGACGCTGCCCGACAATCGCGAGTTCACCGCGAAGCTGATCGGCCGCGATGCGCAGTCGGACCTGGCGGTGCTCAAGATCGAGGGCACCAACCTGCCCTTCGTGAAGCTGGGCGATTCGCGCAGCGCGCGGGTGGGCGACTGGGTGGTCGCGATCGGCAACCCGTTCGGACTGGGCGGGTCGGTGACCGCCGGCATCATCTCGGCCGTGCACCGCGTCACCGGTCAGGGCGGCGCCTATGACCGGTTCATCCAGACCGATGCCTCGATCAATCGCGGCAATTCGGGCGGCCCGATGTTCGACCTGTCGGGCAATGTAATCGGCATCAATTCGCAGATCCTGTCGCCGACCGGCGGCAATGTCGGTATCGGCTTCGCCATTCCGACCGAGGAAGCGCGCCCGATCATCGAGACCCTGATGAAGGGCGATTCGGTCACCCGCGGCTATCTCGGCATTGCGATGCAGGACGTGACCGACGACATCGCCGACGCGCTGGGCGTGCCCAAGGGCCGCGGCACGCTGGTCGCGCGCGTCGAGCCGGGTCAGGCAGCGGAGAAGGCCGGTCTGCGCCAAGGCGACGTGATCGTGAAGGTCGGCGACCGCGACGTCACCCGCGACCAGACGCTCAGCTACCTGATCGCCAATGTGAAGCCGGGCACCCGCGTCCCGCTTAGCGTGGTGCGCGACGGCAAGACGATGTCGGTCACCGCCACGATCGGCACGCGCCCGCCCGAGGAGCAGCTGGCCGGCGGCAATTTCGATCCGAGCGACGAGAATTCGGCGCCGGCCAACCCGGACACGGCGGCTGCTTCGATCGGCGTCCAGGTCACCCCGCTTAACCCGCAGATCGCACGCACGCTCGGGCTCGACGCGACGACCAAGGGCGTGGTGATCGTTCAGGTCGATCCGCAGAGCGACGCCGGCCAGAAGGGTCTGGCTCGCGGCGACGTCATCGTCTCGGTCAATCGGGCGCCCGTCACCAGCGGCGCCGAGATCGCCGCGGCGATCAAGACCGCCAAGGCAGCGGGTCGCAACCAGATCCTGCTGTTCGTCCAGCGTCGCACGCTGGGCCGGTTCGTGGCGATCGATATCGGTTCGTGATCTCTCCGCCCTTTGTGGCGGACCGAACGACTAGAAAGGAAAAGGCCGGGGCGACGCTCCGGCCTTTTTCGTGTTCGGTGAAGCGCCGGCGCATGCTGCAGGCCGCCTGACCGGAACGACCGAACGCTCTCCCCAGCGCGATCAAAGGCGGCTATTGTCGCGTGACACTGGAGAGGCAGCGCGCATGACCGAGGACACGGGCATTTTCGTCGGGCTGGGCGGCGGACAGCGGATCACCTTGCCGTTGCGACGTGCGAACCGACACGGGCTGATCGCCGGCGCAACCGGCACCGGCAAGACGGTGACCATCCAGGGCATGATCGAAAGCCTGTCCGCGGCGGGCGTGCCGTGCTTCGTCGCCGATGTGAAGGGCGATCTTTCCGGCCTGGCGATGGCCGGTTCCGCTACCGGCAAGACACATGAGGCGTTCGCGGCCCGCGCCAGGGAGATTGGCGATGACAGCTGGAGCTATGCCGAAAGCCCGGTCCAGTTCTGGGACCTGTTCGGCCAGCAGGGGCATCCGGTCCGTACCACGATCGGCGAAATGGGGCCGTTGCTGCTGTCGCGGCTGATGGGGCTGAACGAGGTGCAGGAGGGCGTGCTGACCATCGCCTTCACCGTCGCCGACAAGGAGGGGCTCCTCCTCCTCGATCTCGACGACCTGCAGGCGATGCTGGTGCATTGCGCCGAGCGTGCCGACGAGTTGACCACCAGCTATGGCAATGTCTCCAAACAGTCGGTCGGCGCGATCCAGCGGTCGCTGCTGCAGCTGCGCAGCCAGGGCGGGGACGCATTCTTCGGCGAACCGGCATTGACGATGGGCGACTTCATCGCCCGCGACGACCAGGGACGCGGCATCGTCAACATCCTGGCCGCGGACAAGCTGATGGCCAGTCCGCGGCTCTACGCCACCTTCCTGCTCTGGCTGTTGAGCGAGCTGTTCGAGAGCCTTGCCGAGGTGGGCGACCCGGACAAGCCGGTGCTGTGCTTCTTCTTCGACGAAGCGCACCTGTTGTTCGACGATGCGCCCAAGGCACTGCTCGAAAAGGTCGAGCAGGTCGTCCGGCTGATCCGATCGAAAGGCGTCGGCGTCTATTTCATCACCCAGAACCCGATCGACGTGCCCGAAAGCATTGCTGGACAATTGGGCAACCGCGTCCAGCACGCACTGCGCGCCTTCACGCCGCGCGACCAGGCGGCGGTTAAGGCTGCGGCCGAGACGTTCCGCGCCAATCCCGGCGTCGATGTCACCAGCGCGATCACCGAATTGAAGGTCGGCGAGGCACTGGTCTCGCTGCTGCAGGACGATGGCGCGCCCGCCCCGGTCGAGCGGACGCTGATCAAGCCGCCCAGGTCGCGTGTCGGACCGGTGACCCCGGTCGAACGCGGCGTGCTTATCCAGACCGACGCGATCGGCGACAAATATGATGTCCCGGTGAACCGCGAGTCTGCGGAGGAATTGCTGAGCGCCAAGTCCAGCGAAGCCGCCGCCGCCGCGGCAGAGGCGAAGGCGCGCGACGAGGCCGAGAAGGCGGCGGCGGCCAAGGCGAAGGAAGATGCCCGGCTGGCCAAGGAAGCCGAGCGCGCCCGGCTGGCGGCGCAGCGCGACGCGGACCGCCAGATGCGCCTCGACGAAAGGGCCAAGCGTCAGGCCGAACGCGAGGCGGCGAATGACCCGTGGAACCGCGCGGTCACCTCGGCCACGCGGAGCGCCAGTTCCGCCGCCGGCCGCGCGGTTGCCGGCGAAGTGACCAAGGCGATCTTCGGCCGGAAGAGCGGCGGCGGTGCGAGCGTGGTCGGCGGGCTGGTGCGCGGCATATTGGGCGGCCTGTTCAAGGGGCGCTGACCCGTCGCCCTCCGGCGACGCTTGCCGATCGGCGGCTGCCCTGCCACGGTGGCCCGATGCAGGTGCTGCTGCAACTTTTCCCCGTTCGATCGCGGATTGCGCGCACGCCTGAAGTCCTGCCCCCGTCTTCCGCTTTCGGAGCGCTTTCATGGCTACCGCCTCAACCCGCCCGCTCGCCGAGCTTACCGTCCGCGGCATCCTGCTCGGCGGCTTCATCACAATCCTGTTCACCGCGGCTAACGTCTATCTGGGGCTGAAGGTCGGTCTGACCTTCGCGACCTCGATCCCCGCCGCGGTCATCTCGATGGCGATCCTGCGCTTCCTGCCCGGAGCGTCGATCCTCGAGAACAATATCGTCCAGACGATCGCGAGCGCGGCGGGAACGCTGGCGGCGATCATCTTCGTGCTGCCCGGCCTCATCATCATCGGCTGGTGGCAGGGCTTCCCCTATGTCACGACCGCGGCGATCACCGCGCTGGGCGGGATCCTAGGGGTGATGTTCTCGGTCCCGCTGCGTCGCGCCCTCGTGGTCGGCGGCGGTCTGCCCTATCCCGAGGGGCGCGCCGCGGCCGAGGTGCTGCGCGTCGGGTCGCAGTCGCGCGAAGGCGCCGAGGAAAGCTCGCGCGGCCTGTCGATCCTGGTGTGGAACGGGCTGGTCTCAACCGGCTTCGCTATCCTGACTCAGATGAAGCTGGCGGTCGCCGAGGCATCGACCTGGTTCCGCGCCGGCGCGGGTGCCACGGGAATCTCGGGCGGCCTGTCCTATGCCCTATTTGGCGTCGGACACTTGGTCGGCCTGTCGGTCGGCATGGCGCAGCTGACCGGGCTGGTCATCGGCTGGTGGATCCTGCTGCCGATCCTGACCGCCGCCAGCCCGATGCCCGGCGATGTCGAAACCTGGGCCAACACGGTGTTCCGCAGCGATGTCCGCTTCTTCGGCGCCGGCGTGATCGCCGTCGCCGCGATCTGGACGCTGATCAAGATCGCCGGACCGGTGGTGCGCGGTATCGGATCGGCGCTGGCCGCGAGCCGGGCGCGGCATGGCGGGGAAACGCTGGCACTGGAAGAACGCGACCTGCCGATCGGGATCGTCTTCGGCGGCGCGATCGCATTGCTCCTGCCGATTGCATGGCTGTTGTGGAGCGTGCTGGCCGGCGGGCCGTTGTCTGCCTCGGCCGGTCTGCTGATCGCCGGCTCGCTTGCCTTCGTCGTGGTGATCGGCCTGATGATCGCGGCGGTGTGCGGCTATATGGCCGGCCTGATCGGCGCGTCCAATTCGCCGGTCTCGGCGATCGGCATCCTGTCGGTGCTGGCGGCGTCGCTGATGCTGGTCGGGCTGTTCGGCCGCGACACCAGCCCCGACACGACCCAGGCGCTGATCGCCTATGCGCTGATCGTCACCGGCATCGTGTTCGGCGTCGCGACCATTTCCAACGACAATCTGCAGGATCTGAAGACGGGCCAGCTGGTGGGCGCGACGCCGTGGAAGCAGCAGGTCGCGCTGATCATCGGCGTCATCTTCGGCAGCCTGGTGATCCCGCCGGTGCTCGACCTGCTGAATACCGCCTTCGGTTTCGTCGGTGCGCCCAATGCCGGGCCCAACGCACTGTCGGCACCGCAGGCTGGTCTGATCTCGGCGCTCGCCAAGGGCGTGCTGGGCGGCGACCTGAACTGGCCGATGATCGGCTATGGCGCACTGGCCGGTGTCGGCTTCGTGGTGCTCGACGAGTTGCTGGGCAAGTTCCGCCTGCTGCGCCTGCCGCCGCTGGCGATCGGCATCGGCATCTACCTGCCGATGGCGGTCATCCTGCCGGTGACGATCGGCGCGGTCGTTGGGTCCTTCTACGACCGCTGGGCGAAGCGGACCGCCAATCCGGAGTTGGCGCATCGCTTCGGGGTGCTGACCGCGACCGGCATGATCGTCGGGGAAAGC
This sequence comes from Sphingomonas sp. BL-S-25, assembly GCF_055521555.1. Taxonomy (NCBI): domain Bacteria; kingdom Pseudomonadati; phylum Pseudomonadota; class Alphaproteobacteria; order Sphingomonadales; family Sphingomonadaceae; genus Sphingomonas; species Sphingomonas sp. BL-S-25. The sequence goes on along the minus strand of NZ_CM145486.1, from coordinate 2,227,403 downwards.
CTGTGGGGTGTGGCCTTTGCCGGCATCGTCGCGGGCAGCGGCTCGGACAGCCCGCTTGCGCTGGTCGGCGAGGGGTTCGAGCCCATCGCGCTGATCGGCGGCACCGCGCTGTTCATCGCGCTGACCGCCTGGCTCTATCGCAACACGGTGCGGCAGTTCCGCCGCGCCGCGTGACGACCGGGTGGGCGGGACGGTTGGCGCCCCGCCCGCCGGATCACACCATCTGGTCGATCATCGACTGGACGGGCACGAAGGCGAACGCAACCGAGCTGTCGGCCACGCCATAGGGGATGAACAGCTTGTCGCCATGCTTGATGGCGCCGCATGTATAGACGACGTTCGGCACATAGCCTTCGCGGTCCTGATTGGCGGCGGCCAGGATCGGCTCCTTCGTCCGGCCGATCACCTTCGACGGATCGTCGAGATCGAGCAGCGCGGCGCCGATCGAATATTTGCGCATCGCGCCGACGCCGTGGGTCAGCACCAGCCAGCCCGCATCGGTCTCGATCGGCGGACCGCAATTGCCCATCTGCACCAGCTCCCAGGGATAGAGCGGCGTCATCAGCGTCTCGCCGCCTTCCCATTCGGTGAGGCTCTCGGAGCTGTGGAGGAAGATATTCTCGCCGTCCTGGCGGCCGAGCATCATGTAGCGCCCGCCGATCTTGCGCGGGAACAGCGCCATGCCCTTGTTACGCGCGGCCCCGCCGGTCATCGGCACCAGGTCGAAGGCACGCCAGTCGCGCGTGCGCAGCAGTTCCGACTGGATCTGCGACCCGTTATAGGCGGTGTAGGTGCCGATCCACTCCTGGCTGCCGTCATCATGGGTGAAGTGGCAGATACGCAGATCCTCCAGCCCGTTCGACTGCGCCTTGGTGATCGGGAAGATGACCGTGCCCGACAGGGTGGAATCGCGGTGGCGATGGACCGTCACCGGGCCCTCGGGCATCTCCTCCTCATTGCCATAGGTGTCGGCGGCCGTGGCGAAGGGCGGCTCGGGCGCCAGCTTCAGCTCGTTGCGATCGGTGATGATCCCCTCGCGGAATGCCACGGACGAGATATGCCCCTCGCCCACCGCGCGCAGGCTCATCAGGATGCGCAGGCTGCCCTTGGGCATGCCCGACTGATCATGATGCGGCACTGCGCTGGGGTTCATCAGCGCGGCGGCGGCATAGCTGTATTCGTGGCAGAAATAGGCACCGATCAGCTGGCGCTTCTCGTCGCCGATCTGGCTGCCGTCGAGGCCGAGCAGCTGCTCAATCTCGTCATAGCGGGTCATGAAGACGCGCCGCGTCTGCCAGTGGCGCGCCTCGAAATCCTTGAGCACCAGCGCCAGCTGGGTGCGCGCCTCGCCGGGCGACATCTCCAGCACCTCGCGCACCAGCCGCTCGGTGCGGCTGGGGCCCTTGCCACTCGACTGCCACGCGATGTGAAAGGGCCGCACCACCACACGTGACGGGTCCGCCTTCAGCCGAAGCGCGTGGTTAAACAATTCCAGCATTCGCACGCCTCTCGATCGGCCGTTCCCCGCGCCGGCACGCTCGATTCAAGCGACGACGCGCTCCGGTCCTGCCACGATCGTCCGCGCTTTTGAAAGCCCCGAAATGGCGCAACTTGCCAGTTGCAGCGCCAGAATCGACTCGGCGCCCTGATTGCGGTTCAGCCCGGTGGGGGTCAGACCGTCGAAACAGCCGCCGTCCTGGACAGTGGCGAGCGGCAGATCGAGGTCGTTGGCGCCCAGATACCAGCGATAGGCGCGGACAGCTTCCTCGACCCAGCGGGGATCGCGGGTGGCGTCATGCGCCGCCTCGCACGCCTCGATCGTCGCCTGTGCCTCCAACGGTTGCTGGTCGAACTGCATCGGCTGCTGATAGGGACGGTTGAAGCTCTCGCTGCCTACCGCGCGGAAGCGACCCTCGGGCGAGGTCTGGCGCGAGACGATCCATTCGAGCGTCTCGATGCCCACATCGACGAAGTCGCTGCGGCCCAATGCCCGGCCGGCGCGCAGGAGCGCCTCCGGCAGGCGGGCATTGTCATAGGCGAGGACGATCTCGAACCACTTCCATTCCGGACGCCGCGCAGTGTCGAGCAGCGCGATCAGCTCGTCGCCGAAGCGGGTCAGGATCTGACGCGACAGGGCGTGGCCCGGATGCGCCTCCAGCATCGCAGCGGCGCCGAGCATGGCGAAGGCGTGCGCCCGCGGGCTGCCCAGCTCCAGCGCGATCGATGCGGTCTGATCGAACATGGCGGAGGCCCAGTCACGATGCTTCTGCGCCCTGGCGTCACGCGCGGTCACGCCCAGCGACCAGATGGCACGGCCGTTCGAATCCTCGGACCCGACATCCTCGCACCAGCTGCGATCGAAGTTCATGAAGTTGCGGAAGCGGCGCAGATCCGCATTCCAGGCATGCTGGACGAAGCTGGCATAGATGCTGGTCCAGCGATCGCGCACCACCTCGTCGAGTTCCGGCATGCGGCACATCAGGATCAGCGCGCGCGCATTGTCGTCGATGCAATAGCCGTGACGACGATCCGGGATCGAATAGATCGAATGCTGGAGCATGCCGGTGCTGTCGCTCATCCGCTCGACCGCGGCGATGTCGGGGACCAGTACCGACAGTTCAGCCGTCGGCCCGCCGATGCGGTGGGGCTTTTTTCCCAGGATTTCCACGATCTGGGTCACTGCCGCCTCGGCCAGCACCGGCCAGAGCATCGTCCGTCCGCGGGCATAGGCGCGGGCCGACAGTTCGGCCTGGGCATTGCCGTCGGTCAGCAGCCGATCAATCTCGCGCGCGAACGCGGCCGAGTCGCCGAAATCGACAAGGACGCCGTGATCGTCGGACAGGATCTCGGTCGCATGGACATAGGGAGTAGAGATCACCGCCTTGCCGACACCAACCGCATAGGACAGTGTGCCGGAGGTGATCTGCGCCGGGTTGCTGTAGGGCGTGACATAGATGTCGGCCGCCTGGAGATAGTCGAGCAACTCCTCCTGCTCGACGAATGCATCGATGAACTGGAGATGCCCGGCAACGCCGCGTTCGGCGGCCAGCGCCTTCAGCCGGTCGCGATAGAGCTCGCCCTCGTGCGCGACCAGATTCGGATGGGTGGCACCCAGCACGACGTAGAGCGCCTTGGGATGATTGGCGACGACGGCGGGCAGCGCCTCGATCATCGCCTCGATCCCCTTGTTCGGCGCGAGCAGGCCGAAGGTCAGGATGACCTGGCGCCCTTCCCAGCAGAAGGCGGGCTTCAACGTAGCCGGATCCACCAGCGGTCGATCAGGAACCCCGTGCGGAATCATTGTGACCTTGGCATCCTCGACGCCGTGGACGCGCTTCAGAATGTCGCGGCCCTTCTCGGCCATGACGATGACACGTGACGCGCGGCGCAGCAGCGCTTCCATCACCCGGTACTCGTCGGCGCTCGGCTTTTCGAGGATGGTGTGCAGCGTCGCGATGACGGGAATGGAAATACGGTCGAGCAGCGCCAGCAGCAGGTCGCCGGCAGCACCGCCATAGATGCCATATTCATGCTGGACCCACAGCGCCTGCGCCCCGCTTGCCTCGATCTGGCGCGCGGCGTCGAGATAGGCGGTGCGGTCATTCTGCGCGATCGCACGCGTCACTTCGGGCGGATAATCGTAAAGCCCCGGATGGTCGTCCATCGCATAGACGTCGACCTTGAGATCCGGAAAGCGGTCCTTCAGCGCATTGTAGGTGTCAGTCGTATAGGTCGCGATGCCGCATTTGCGGGGCAGAAAATTCCCGATCAGCGCAATGTGTCGCAGTGCCTGAAAATCCTGCTGGGCCGCCATGGATAGTCCTTTCGCGAATGCACTTTCGTACAGGGCCTGTTCAGCCGTATCCGCCTCCCAACTCTCCATGTATCATATAGTTGCAGGATTGTTGCACTGCAAAAAAATGAATCGGATCAAAGGGCTGGATCGCGTCGGTCAGCCCCGGCCGCGATAGCCTGATACCCCCTGATCGGGCACCCACAGGCCGGCCGGCGGCTCGCCCGATTGCCAGAATACGTCGATCGGGATCCCGCCGCGCGGATACCAGTAACCACCGATTCGCAGCCACAGCGGCTTCATCTCCGTGAACAGCCGCTCCCCGATGCCGACGGTGCAGTCCTCATGAAATGCGCCATGATTGCGGAAGCTGCCCAGGAACAGCTTGAGCGACTTGGACTCGACGATCGTCTGGTCGGGCACATAGTCGATCACCAGATGCGCGAAGTCGGGCGCGCCGGTGATCGGGCACAGCGAGGTGAATTCGGGCACGGCGAAGCGCACCAGATAGCGCGTGCCGGGGCGCGGATTGGGGACATAGTCGAGCTGCGCCTCTTCGGGAGAGGCAGGAAGGGCGGACTGCTGGCCGAGATGCATGGGGGTCATGCCGGCCATGTAAGCATTTGATGCGCGCTTTGCATCCTTCTAGGAGCGATCCATGGATGCGCTGGTAACCACCGAATGGCTTGCCTCTCAGCTGGGCTCCCCCGATCTGCGGATCGCCGATGCCAGCTGGTTCCTGCCCGAACATGGCCGTGACGCGCGCGCCGATTACGCGGCGGGCCATATCCCCGGCGCGGTGTTCATGGACCTGGACGCGTTCGCGGCAAAGCGCAGCGCGCTGCCGTCGATGATGCCGTCCGCCGAGCAGCTTGCGGTACGCATGGGGGCGCTGGGCCTCGGCGACGGCACCCGCATCGTCCTGTATGACGACAGCCCGCTCCACACCGCGGCGCGCGCCTGGGTCATGCTGACCGCCTTCGGCACGCCCGATGTCGCGATCCTCGACGGCGGGCTTGCCAAATGGCGGGCCGAGGGACGGCCGATCGAACGGACCGCGCCGGATATCCGCCCGCGCCATTTCACCCCGCGCCATGCGCCGCAGGGCATCGTCTCGCTGGACGGAATGCGTGCCGAGACCGGTCAGATCGTCGATGCGCGCTCGCCGGCCCGGTTCGCGGGTCAGGAGCCCGAACCGCGCCCGGGCGTCGTGCCGGGTCACATTCCCGGATCACGCAACCTGCCCTATCGCGACTTTTTCCACGAGGATGGCAGCTGGAAGCGCGACGCGGCGCTGCGCGCGGTGTTCGAGAGCGAGGGGATCGAGGTCGAACGGCCGATCGTCGCAACCTGCGGATCGGGGATTACCGCTGCCGTCGTTGTGTTTGCCGCCCATCTGCTGGGCCATCAGGCGCGCCTGTACGATGGCAGCTGGGCGGAATGGGGCGGCGATCCGACGACGCCCAAGGCAACAGGAGCAGCATGAGCGAGCGCAAGGACGCCACCCGCGTCGTCACGGCGGGCCGGCGCGAGGAGTGGACCCGGGGAATCGTGAGCCCGCCGATTTGGCGTGCCTCGACCATCCTCTACGACTCGGTCGGAGACCTGCGGGCAGCGGGCGCGCGGGACACGCATCATCGCCTGTTCTATGGCCGGCGCGGAACCCCGACCCAATGGTCGCTGGCCGATGCGCTGACCGAACTGGAGCCGGGCGCGGAGGCGACCCTGCTCTATCCGTCGGGCGTCGCGGCGGTGTCGACCGCACTGCTGGCGGTACTGTCGCCGGGCGATCATCTGCTGCTGGCGGACAGCGTCTATGACCCGACGCGTAACTTCGCCAACGGCATGCTCAAGCGGTTCGGCGTCGAGACGAGCTATTACGACCCGATGATCGGCGCCGGCATCGCCGATCTGGTCCAGGACAATACCCGCGCAATCTTCATGGAAAGCCCGGGAAGCCTGACCTTCGAGGTTCAGGACCTGCCGGCGATCATCGGGGTGGCGAAGGCGCGGGGCATCGCGACGTTGCTCGACAATACCTGGGCCACGCCGCTGCTGCTGCCGGCGATTGCGATGGGGATCGACTATTCGATCCTGGCCTGCACCAAATATATCTCGGGCCATTCGGACATCATGCTGGGATCGGTGACGGCGGCGCAGGGCAAATACGCGGCTCTGCGCGATGCGACCTATCAGCTCGGCCAGACCGCCAGCCCCGACGATGCCTGGCTGGGCTCGCGCGGCCTGCGGACCATGGCGCTGCGGCTGAAACATCATGGCGAGGCTGCGCTGACGATCGCGCGCTGGCTGGCGGATCGGCCCGAAGTGGCGGCGGTGCTGCACCCCGCCCTCCCGGGCTGCCCCGGCCACGAACTGTTCGCCCGCGACTTCAAGGGCGCGGCGGGCCTGTTCGGCTTCGTGTTCGACGGTGGCAACGAGGCGGCCCGCGCCGCCTTTATCGACGCGCTCGAGCTGTTCGGCATTGGCTATAGCTGGGGCGGGTTCGAGAGCCTGGCGATTCCGGTCGACCCGCAGCGCTATCGCACCGCGACGCGCTGGGACGCCGCCGGGCCTCTGGTCCGCCTGCAGATCGGCCTCGAGGATCCGGACGACCTGATCGCCGATCTCGACCAAGCACTGACGCGCTTCCGCGAGGCAAACCGGTGAACCGGCTGGGCCATTGGTTCGCGTCGCTGGGGCTCGGCGCCCCGGGCAGCGACGAACTGGCCCAGAATGGGGTGGCGCTGGCGCTTGCCCTGCTCGCGTTGGTAGCGGGCTGGGCAGTCGGCCGCACCCTCGGCAACTGGCTGAACGCTTTATGGGCCGAACGCATCGGCGGTGAGGCCGACGGCCTCGGCGCGCGTCTCCATTCGATCTGCCGCCACGGCACCGCCGCGGTTTTGCTGGCGATCCTTTCGGTCGCCTGGCCCTGGACGCCGCTGTCGAAGCTGGGACTCGGCTTTGCGCTCGGCTCGGCGGTCGCGCTGCTCGTCGTGTCGGTGCTGCGCGGGCTGCACCTGCCGCGCTGGGCATCCTGGGGCATGGCAGGCATCGCCTTCACCTCGATCCTCAGCCGCGCGGTCGGCGGGCTGGCGACGATCCGCGGCACGCTGGACCGGGTGGCGCTGGAAGTGGGATCGACCCGCTTCAGCCTGTTGTCGCTGCTGACGATCCTCATCACCTTCGTCGCGCTGTTCGCCGCAGTCCGGCTGATCAATCGCGCGGTCGGCCAGGCGCTGACCCATTCCAAGGGGTTCGACCCCACGCAGCGGCTGCTGGCGCAGAAGCTGGCCGCGATCGGCGTCGTCATCCTCGCCTTCTTCATCGGCATCGACGTGCTGGGAATCGACCTGACCGCCTTCGCGCTGTTCAGCGGTGCGTTCGGCCTGGCGATCGGCTTCGGACTGCAGAAGACGATCGGCAATCTGATCGCGGGGATCATCCTGCTGATGGACCGGTCGATCAAGCCGGGCGACGTGATCGTGGTCGGAGAGAGCTTCGGCTGGGTGAACAAGATCGGCGTGCGCGCGGTCAGCGTCATCACCCGCGACGGCAAGGAGCATCTGATCCCCAACGAGATCCTGATGACTCAGGAGGTCGAGAACTGGTCCTATACCGACCGGAACGTCCGTGTCCGCATTCCCGTCCGCGTCGCCTATGACTGCGACCTGAAACTGGCGCAGGAACTGATGATGCGGGCCGCGGTCGAGAGCCCGCGCGTGCTGACGGATCCCCAACCCAATGTCTGGCTGACCGCGTTCGGCGAGAATGGGGTGGAGCATGACATCCTCGCCTGGATCAGCGACCCCGAAAGCGGCGTCGGCAATGTGAAGAGCGACGTGCTGAACCGGCTCTGGCTGTTGTTCAAGGAACACGGCATCGTCATTCCCTTCCCGCAGCGGGTGGTGACGGTGAAGGCGCCGGAGACCGTCGGCTAGGGCCGCCGCCACTCCCCCCTCCCATCGCCGCGGCCGCCATCCTATATCGGGCCTGTGCGCTCTTCCTCGATCACCGCCCGCATCGCCGATGGCGTCGTTTCGATTCCCGCGGCGGACTGGGACGCCTGCGCCGGGTCGGGCAACCCGTTCGTCAGCCATGACTTCCTGTCGCTGCTCGAACGGTCGGGATCGGCGACGGCAGAGACCGGCTGGCAGCCGCTGCCGATCATCATCGACGGTCCTGACGGCCGCCCCGCCGGAATCGCGCCCGCCTATGGCAAGAGCCACAGCCAGGGCGAATATGTGTTCGACCATGGCTGGGCCGACGCCTGGGAACGGGCGGGCGGACGCTATTATCCCAAGCTTCAGGTGGCGGTGCCGTTCACGCCGGTGCCGGGGCCGAGGCTGTTGCTGCGCGATGAAGCCGATGCGCCCGCGCTGATCGCCGCGATCGAGGCGGTGACCGACCAGAACCGGCTGTCCTCGGCGCATGTCACCTTTCTCCACGAGCGCGAGGTGCCCGCGTTCGAGGCGGCCGGCTGGCTGTTGCGCGAGGGGACGCAGTTTCACTGGCAGAATCAGGGCTATGCCGCGTTCGAGGACTTTCTCGGCGAGCTGGCCAGCCGCAAGCGCAAGGCGATCCGCAAGGAGCGCGCCGCCGCGCTGGACGGGCTGACCGTCCGCCATCTGACCGGCAGCGAGATCACCGAGGCGCATTGGGACGCCTTCTGGATATTCTATCAGGATACCGGCAGCCGCAAATGGGGCCGCCCCTATCTGACCCGCAGCTTCTTCTCGATGCTGGGCGAGGCGATGGGCGACAAGGTGCTGCTGATGCTGGCCGAGCGCGACGGGCGACCGATTGCGGGCGCGCTCAACCTGATCGGCGCCGACACGCTCTATGGCCGCTATTGGGGTGCAGTGGAGGACGTACCGTTCCTCCATTTCGAGCTGTGCTATTATCAGGCGATCGACGCGGCGATCGAGCGCGGCCTGGCCCGCGTGGAGGCGGGCGCGCAGGGCGAGCACAAGCTCGCCCGCGGCTATGTGCCGGTGCCGACCTGGTCGGCGCATTACCTGCCTGATCCGGGCTTTCGCGCGGCCGTCGCCGAATTCCTCGAGCGCGAGCGCGAGGCGGTGCGGCAGGAGCAGGACTATCTGGGCGAACTGACCCCGTTCAAGCGCGGGGGCTGAGCAGCCGGTCGCTTATTGCGGCGCCATCGAGTTGACGAGCTGCTCATATTCGGTCGGGACCGGCATCTGCCGCTCCCAGACCGGCATCGGCAACATGACCTCGGCCGGGTCGGGTCGCTCGACCCGGCGATCGACGCGGAACAGGGTGCTGCCCTCTCCCCCGCGCCATACGGGCGTCAGGCCGGCTTCCAGTTCCTTGTCGTAATGCGGCGGGCGGATCAGCCAGACATAGTCGAACGCGTCGCGCGGAAAGAGCACCAGCGCGCGCGCCACCGGGCGCCAATATTCGCGCGGACACTTCACGTCGGTGACCAGTTCGGACGGGTCATGGGTGAAGCTGCGCGCCAGCCGGTCGCGGTCCTGGAGATATTTGACCGTCATCAGCTGGCCGCCCGCCATCGACCATTGGTCGTTGGTGTAGGAGAGATTACGCTCCAGCGCGAGGCCGGGGACGTGTTGAAGGCGCGTCATCGTCCATTCATTGTAGCAGGTCTCGCCGACGAAGCTGAGCAGCCGCGAGCCGGTCGGCAGATGCTTCAGCGCCTCCAGTTCGCGGTCATAGGATGCGTCGTAGATGGCGAAGCTGGCGGTCGTCGCGGCAATGCGGGCGGTGTAGAAGCCGAACCCCAGGATCGCGACCACCGATGCGCCGACGATCGACATGCCCGGCTTGGGCCGGATCGCCAGGATCGCGACCGCGATCATGAACGGCACCAACCGCATATCGGCATAGGCCGAGCCGAACACGACGCGCGGCAACAGGATATAGACGGCGAGCAGGAAGAGGGCCGACAGCGTCAGGTTGCGCGAATATTGGATATTGGGGTCGCGCACCGCCTTGAACAGCAGCAGGAACAGCACGCCGACGCTGGCGATATCGAACAGCTGCCAGCGGTCGCGGAACACCTGGACCACCCAGCGCGACTTGGCCATCCAGTTGAACCAGTCGAAGGTCTGGCCCGACACGTTGCCGCCGCTGCGCCAGGCGAGCATCAGGATGACGGGCGGCGCCAGCACCAGGCACTGGATCCCCGCCTTGAACCAGGGGACGATCCAGGCGGTCACGAAATCCTGGCGCCAGCCGCCCTCGCGCCGCGGACGGATGTCATGCTGGCGGATCAGCTCGGCCGAAAAGGCGAGCAGGCCGAGCGTTCCCCAGCCGAAAGTGTGGGTGAGCCAGATCAGCGCCGAGATCGGCAGGAACAGGATCGCCCGCAGCTTGAGCTTGCCCAACCGGCCGAGCCGCAGCCACAGACCGAAGGCAAGCATCGCGAACGCCATCGACAGCGCGAAATTGACGAAGCCGAAATGAAACGGAAAGGCATAGGCCAGCGGCAGCGCGAACAGCGCGGTCGCAGGAATGCGGCCATGTACCTCGCGCGCGATCCACAGGAACCCCGCCACCGTCATCGGCGGGATCGCCAGCACGATCAGCTTCACGCCGAGTTCGAGGCCGAAGATCTTGGCAAAGGGGATGACCAGCAGGTCGACCCCCAGATTGCCCATCAGGCTCCACTTGAAGTCATACCATTCGGCGAGCCAGGGATGCTGGGTATATTCGAGCTGGACGCGGTAGCGCCCCATATGGCCCGGCAGGTCAACCAGCGGCGGGACGTCGGGCCAGATCAGCGGCACTGCTGCCAGTATCGTGCAGAATGCCACGAACCATCGTGTCTGCCACCAACGCAGCGCTTCGCCCCTGTCCATTGCGCCGCTTTAGGAGAGGGCAGGCAGGCGCGGCAAGCGGATGTTGGCCCGCGTGCGACGAGTTGCCGCCGCGGGCTCAGCCGGGGATCGGCTTTGACGGACACGGAAGAACCGGATTGCCCCGCCCGTGGCAATGGGTTCCAGCCAATCGGGTACCTGTCCGGCCTGAAGCGCCTCCGCAAGGCTGCCGGGGCGATAGGGGGCGAGGCCATCGTCACGAAAGGTGTCATCGCAGATCGCGACATAGGTGATGGCTTGCGCCCGTGCCTGTCGCTCGGCGCTTTCGGGGTGGGACAGGAAGAAGCGATACATCGCCAGATTGCCCGCGTTATAGCGATGATAGACCGCACCCGTGACATGATGCGGCGTCATCCCGAGCAGATAGGATCCAAGCTGAAGGGGCGCCATGATGGTCCCGGGTGGCTGCGCCGCGATACGCCGAAACGGTCCTGCGGCGGTGCATTGCTGCTCAACCCGTCTCGGGGCGACGACTGGCCCGGCGAAGGCGTCTTCGATCATACTTGCCGCGAGATTCCAGCTAATCCCCGCTCCCGTCACCCATAGCGCCACACGACGTATGGGCAGGGCCTCGTTCGCCAGCATCACCGCGAACGGGATGACCGCAACCCCCGCCAGGACGTAGGTGACGCGGATCGCGAGGACCGCGGCGATGGCCGATATTACCATGAAAATCGCGAAACCGCGCCAACGCGGGTCGCGAATGCAGGTCAGCGCCGCTGCGGTGCCCGCCAGCACCAGTCCGCCATGAGCTAAGCTGACGCCGATCGTGTCCTGTCCGACGAAGAGGCCGCGCGCCTCGCTGACGTTGCGCATCCAGACGTGCTGGAGGAAGGGGTCGAGTGCCGCATAGGGTCCCGCGAAGCAGACGGATGATAGCTGTGACGCGATCACTGCCACACCGACGCCCAAGATCGCGGCGACCGCTGACCGAGACCGCCAGCCCCACGCCTTCGGGCCGGAGAGGCCCATCAGCAGCCATGCGCCCGCCAAGGTGAGCGTCGCCCGTGATGACGCCGGGGTCAGCCCATCGCACCATTGTTCGGTCCAGATCTGGGGTCGGACAAAGAGGAGCAGTGCCAATGTCACCCCGCCCAAGGCAAGACCAAAGCCGGCCGCCCTGCGATCATCATTTGCACCCCCTAACAGCCAGGTGACGCCCATGGCCGCCATCGCTGCGACCACTTCGGGCGCAACCTCCAGTCCGATCGACAGACTGAGGGCCGCTACGATCCCGGCAATGACCCCACGCCGGAAGTCAGGCGGCGCGACGAGCGCATCGACCAGGGCCAGGGTCAGGACGATCTGAAGTCCGTGATGATCGATCCGGCCTGGCAGAAACAGGCTGATCGTCGGGAAGGCTATCGCACCGAGCAGCAGCGCCGGAAGCGCAGCCCGCCCGCCGCCCAAGCGGATCGCGATGCGCACCGCCAGCGCGAGGTACAAGGCGAACAGGATCGCCGGGTAGGTCACCGCCATCGCGATCTCCGCGCCTTCTGTCCCCAGGAGCGGGCGAAAGAGCAGGATAAGCGCCGCTGGCCCCATATCGGCAAGTCGCGACCAGTGCATCGACGCCCCAGCGGAAAGTCCCAGGCGATACTGGGTCAGGTCGTTAAACGCCTGCCCGTTCAGCCAGTCGCGCACCTGCGCCAGGCGAACCATGTCGTCATTGTCGGGAAGCCGGAGCAGGGCGAGATTGCTCCAGTCGTTGATTGTCCACGCGATCGTCAGGAGAGTCGCGATGACGACCGCAAGCGCGACATGCGACAGCCGGCTCCAGACTGCTGCGCGGGTGCCCGCGGGCGCGGCGGGCGCGATTTGGAAGGCGGCGAGCATCGCCATCCTATTTCCGCTGTCCGTTTAACATTCGGTTGAGCATTAACCAAAATTTGGCGGTCGACGTCGCACAGCATAGCAGCCCCATGGAGTTGCGCTCGTGAACACCGCCCTCGTGATCAAGCCGCGCTCCCCAGTCGCGCCGAGCGACGAATCTATGTGGGAAGGTATCGAGCTTTCGATCGTGTTGCCCTGCCTCAACGAGGCGGAGACGCTCGCCGTCTGTCTGAAAAAGGCCAAGGCGTTCCTGAGCGACCATGGCATTCGCGGCGAGGTGATCGTCGCCGACAACGGATCGACCGACGGATCGCTACAGATCGCCAATGCCATGGGTGCGCGCATCATTGCCGTGCCGACCCGTGGCTATGGCGCAGCGCTGATCGGCGGGATCGAGGCGGCGCGCGGCCGCTATGTCGCGATGGGTGATGCTGATGACAGCTATGATTTCGGCGGGCTGATGCCATTCGTCGAGGCGCTGCGCGGCGGGGCCGAGCTGGTGATGGGCAATCGGTTCCAGGGCGGGATCGCGCCCGGCGCGATGCCGGTGCTCCACAAATATCTGGGCAATCCGGTGCTCAGCTTCCTTGGCCGCACTTTTTTCGGCACGCCGATCGGCGATTTCCATTGCGGGCTGCGCGCGTTCGATCGGGACGCTATCCGCGAGCTCGGCCTGACCGCGCCGGGAATGGAATTCGCCAGCGAGATGGTGGTGAAGTCGGCGATCGGAAAGCTGGACATTCGCGAAGTGCCGACGACGCTGCAGCCCGACGGGCGCAGTCGCCCGCCGCATCTACGCACCTGGCGCGACGGGTGGCGCCACCTGCGCTTCCTGCTGATCTATGCGCCGAAATTCCTGTTCCTCTATCCCGGCCTGGCGCTGGCGCTGGCAGGCCTGGTCGGCGTGCTCGGGCTGGTCGGCGGAGACGTGCGGATCGGCGGCGTGGAACTGGGCGTGCACACGATGATCTTCGCCGCAATGGCGGTGCTGATGGGATCGCAGCTTGTCGGGTTGAGCGTCATGGCGCAGCGCTATGGCGCGGTCGCCGGCATGTGGCCCGAAACCGGGATGATGCGCCGGGTCCGCAACTGGTTCAGCGTCGAGCGCGCCTGCATCCTGGGCGGGCTGATGCTCACGGGCGGCATCGCCGGCGCGGTGACTGCGACCGCGATCTGGGCATCGAGTGGGTTCGGCAACCTGAACCCTGCCGAGCTGATGCGCCTGACGATCCCGTCAATGCTGCTCGGCTGTATCGGGCTTCAGACGGCGGTCACCGCTTTCTTCATCGGCTTGCTCGATCAGCCGGGACGCTGACCGGGCGGCGGACCACCCGGTCGCATCGGCCGTTCAGCCGCCGCGGCGGCCGAGCAGGCGCAGCCGCAGCGCGTTGAGCTTGATGAAGCCCGCCGCGTCGCGCTGGTCATAGGCGCCCTGGTCGTCCTCGAAGGTCACGACCTTTTCCGAATAGAGCGTGTAGGGCGACTTGCGGCCGGTCACGATCACATTGCCCTTGTAGAGCTTCAGGCGGACGGTGCCGGTAACCTTCTCCTGGCTATGGTCGATCGCCGCCTGCAGCATCTCCCGCTCGGGCGCGAACCAGAAGCCGTTATAGATCAGCTCGGCATAGCGCGGCGCCAGTTCGTCCTTCAGGTGCGCGGCGCCCCGGTCGAGCGTGATCTGCTCGATCCCGCGATGCGCCAGATGATAGATGGTGCCGCCCGGCGTCTCGTACATGCCGCGCGACTTCATGCCGACAAAGCGGTTCTCGACCAGGTCGAGGCGGCCGATGCCATGCTTGCGGCCAAGCTCGTTCAGCGCCGCCAGCAGCGTGGCCGGCGACATCGCCTCGCCGTTCAGCGCGACACCGTCCCCGCGCTCGAAATCGATCGTGATCGTCTCGGGCGCGTCGGGCGCGTCCTCGGGATTGACGGTGCGCGAATAGACATAGTCGGGGACCTCGTCCCACGGATCCTCGAGCACCTTGCCCTCGCTCGAGGTGTGCAGCAGGTTCGCATCGGTCGAGAAGGGCGCCTCGCCGCGCTTGTCCTTGGCGACCGGAATCTGGTGCTGCTCGGCGAACTCGATCAGCCGGGTGCGGCTGGTCAGGTCCCATTCGCGCCACGGCGCGATGACCTTGATGTCCGGGTTCAGCGCATAATAGCCCAGCTCGAAGCGGACCTGGTCGTTACCCTTGCCGGTGGCGCCGTGGCTGACCGCATCGGCGCCGACCATCCTGGCGATCTCGATCTGGCGCTTGGCGATCAGCGGGCGCGCGATCGACGTACCGAGCAGGTACAGCCCCTCGTACAGCGCGTTGGCGCGCATCATCGGGAAGACGAAGTCCTTGACGAACTCTTCCTTCAGATCGTCGATGAAGATGTGCTCGGGCTTCACGCCGGCCATCTCCGCCTTGCGACGCGCGGGCTCCAGCTCCTCGCCCTGGCCGAGGTCGGCGGTGAAGGTCACCACTTCGCACTGATAGGTCTGCTGCAGCCATTTCAGGATCACGCTGGTGTCCAGTCCACCCGAATAGGCGAGGACGACGCGATTGATCTTGTCCGTCATGGTGCGAGCAACTCCGTACGTGGAAACGCGGGCGCTCTAGGGTCCGGCGGGGTGTTGCGCAACCTCTCCGCGTTCCACCCGCCTGAGCAACGCCGGAAAATGCCAGCCAAGCGCCCCCGCGCGATAGACATAGGCGGCCAGCATCGCCAGCCATACGCCTTGGGCGCCCAGCGGCCGGAGCAGCAGGTCCGTCGCGATGTAGAGCGCGGTCGACACCAGGGCAGCGTTGCGCAATGCCCGCCCCTGAGTCGCACCGATGAAGATGCCGTCGAGCAGCCAGGGCACGACACCCAGAACCGGCAGGATCGCGACATAGGGGATCAGCGCCGCCGCGGCCCCCCGCACCTGCGGATCGTGCGTCATGAACGCGATATAGGGTCCGCCCGCCAGCGCGATGGCGAGGGTGAAGACCAGCCCCGCGCCGAGGCTGAACTCGCCGGTCAGCCGGATGGCCTTCAGGAACTGCGCCCGCGACGCGGCGCCAACCGCCATCCCCACGCGCGATTCGGCGGTGAAGGCGAACCCATCGAGGACGAACGCGGCGAAGGACACCAACTGCATCAGCACATGGTTCGCGGCCAGCGGCGCCGCGCCCAGCCGAGCACCGGCATTGGCGAACCAGGTGAACAGGATCAGCAGCGCGACGGTGCGGATCATGATGTCGGCATTGACCGCAAACATGCGCCGCATCGCCGCCAGGGCGAAGAAGCCGCGGATCCGCCCGCGCATTGCGACCAGAGCCGGCCGCCCCAGCACGCGCGCCGCGATCATGAGTCCGGTCGCCAGCGCGATCCACTCCGCGCAGGCAGTGCCATAGCCGACACCGCGCGCGCCCATGCCGAAATGCCACACGAACAGGATGTCGAGCCCGATGTTGGCGACGTTCATCACGATCTGCAGCACCAGCGCATCGCGCGACCGTCCCAGGCCGAACAGCCAGCCGATCAGCGCGTAAAAGCCGAGCGCCGCCGGCGCCCCAAGGAATCGCGCCTCGACGAACGCGGTCGCGGGGGCGTTGATCTCCGGGCTGCCGGCAAGCACCGCGAAGGCTGCGGGGATCAGCACCAGCTGCGCGGCGAACAGGCCGATGCCCAGCGCGAACCCCGCGGCCAGCCCGCGGACCAGCATCGCGCGAACCTCGTCCTCGTCGCGCGCGCCCGCCGCCTGTGCGGTCATGCCGGTGATCCCCATCCGCAGGAAGCCGAAGCTCCAGAAGATCAGGTTGATCACCGTGGCACCCAGCGCGACTCCGGCAAGTTCGGCGGCATTGCCGGTCCGCCCGATCACCGCGGTATCGACGAACCCGACCAGCGGCACCGATGCCTGGCCCAGCATGATCGGCCATGCCTGGGCGAAGATCGACCGGCGGGTGAGCGGCAGCGACGACATGGCGCGCGCTTACAGCCCGGCCGCCCGCTTCGCCAGCGGCCGGCATGGACATCGCTGCGCGAGCGGCGCAAAGCTGTCGCAGGAGACGCGGATGGCCGAGGCGAAGACCGTGCCGGGCGACGGGGATGTCGCCGCCTTCATCGACCGGGTCGAGGATCCGGTACGGCGCGAGGATGCGCACAGCCTGTGCAGGCTGATGGCCGAGATTTCGGGCAAGCCTGCCACGCTGTGGGGAGCTTCGATCATCGGCTTCGGCCAGTATCGTTATCGCTACGACAGCGGGCGCGAGGGCGACAGTTTCCGGATCGGCTTTTCACCGCGCAAGTCTGAACTCGTGCTGTACCTGACCGGCGCCACCGACGATACGGAGCTGCTGTCGCAGCTGGGAAAATACCGCACCGGCAAGTCATGCCTGTACGTCAAGCGGCTGGGCGAGGTGGACGCGGGGGTGCTCGATCAGCTCATCCGCCGCGCCCTCGACCGGGTGGACGCCGCCTATCCGTCCTGAAGCATGAAGTCGCTGCGGGCGGGCTCGCGCAGTTCGCGCTCCATCTCGACCATATAGTCGCGCGTCATTGGCAGCCCGCGACGCGAGCGCGCGAACTGCAGTTGGTAGTTGACCAGCCCGCCATTGAAGAAGGCGACCATCGATCCGGCCAGGTAGAAGGTCCACATCCGGTAGAAGCGCTCGTCGTACAGCGCCACGATCGCGTCGCGAGCGGCGACGGTGCGGTCGTACCAGTGGTTCAGCGTGTGACCGTAATGCTCGCGCAGGACCTCGACGTCGGTCATGAAGTAGCGCATGCCCTCATAGCCGCGCGCGATCTCCGACAGGGCCGGGATATAGCCGCCGGGGAAGATATACTTTGCGGTGAACGCATCGGTCACACCCGGCGCGCCGGCGCGGCCGATCGTGTGGAGCAGCATCACGCCGTCCTCGTTCAGCAGCTGGCGGCACTTGGCGAAGAAGGCGCGGTACATGGGCGGGCCGACATGCTCGAACATGCCGACCGACACGATCCGGTCGAAGGTACCGGTGACGTCGCGATAGTCGATCAGCTCGAACTTCACCTTGTCCGACACGCCCGCCTCTTCGGCACGACGGCGCGCAACCTTCAGCTGTTCCTCGGACAGGGTGACACCCAGCACCTCGGCACCGGTCTTTTCGTGAAGGTACAGCGCCATGCCGCCCCAGCCGCAGCCGATGTCCAGCACCCGCATGCCGGGCTTCAGCGCCAGCTTGGCGGCGATATGCGCCTTCTTGTCCGACTGGGCCTGTTCCAGGCTGTTCGATGGATCGGTGAAATAGGCGCAGCTATATTGCCGGTCGGCGTCGAGGAAGAGATCGTAGAGTCTGTCCGAAAGGTCGTAATGATGCGCGACATTGCGCTTCGACCGGCGGCGCATGTTGATCCGGTTCAGCCGGAATACCACCCCGGAGACAGCGCGACGCAAAAGGCTGGGATCCAGATTGCCCGTACCGTCTTCCCAACGGTTGTTCGAGGTGACCAGCCACAGCAGGTCGCGGATATCGCCCTGCTCGATCGAGAGGCTGCCATCGAGAAGGGCTTCCGCCGCGCCAAGCGACGGGTCGCGCAGGATTTTTCCTTCGACACCCTTGCCGATCCGGATCGTGACCGGAGCGATGCCGGGATCGGGCGCGCCGAACTCCATCGTGCGACCATTATGGTGAATGACGGTAAGCTGGCCCTTTTGAACGGCGCGGGCGAAAAACCGGTCTATAAGCGACATTTAATCGAGACGCTCCAGTACAGTATCAGCTCCCCCCCGGGTCGATGCCTGTTCATCAGATGCCCGCATACCACTCATATCCGCTGCGGTCTTCCCATAAACCGCCGCCGCCCCCGCCGATCCCCGCAAGGCTGGCGACCGCCTCGATCCGCATCACATATTTGGCATGCTTGTAGCCTAGCTGCCGCTCGACGCGCAGCCGCACCGGTGCGCCATGACCCACGGTCAGCGGCGCATCGTTCATCGCCCAGGCCAGGATCGTCTGGGGATGCCAGGCATCGACCAGGTCGATCGATTCATAATAGGGCGCCCCGCCGATCGCATCGGCGCAGTGAAAGACAATGAACCGCGCCGTCGGGCTGAGGCCCGCCAGATCAAGCAGCCTTGCCAGATGCGGCCCCTGCCACTTGCCGATCGCGCTCCACCCCTCGACACAGTCGTGGCGCGTGATCTGCGCGCGTTGCGGCATCGATCGAAGATCGGCGAGCGACAGCGACAGCGGGCGGGCGACCAGCCCCTCGACCTTCAGCCGCCAGTCGGCAAAGCGGCTCGCGACATGCGCGGCATAGTCGGGCGTTCCGGGATCGGCGGTGCCGTTGACCCGGAAGCGCGGGCTCATCTGGTCGGCACGATATTCGCGCGCGAGGCTGGTCCGGTCGAGGATCGAGCGCTGCAGGAAGCGGTGCGCATCGTCGCCGCGCGACAGCACCGACTGGACCGTCGGGTTGCGCACGGCCGCGTCGCATCCGGCCAGCAGCCCCCCGGCCCCAGTCACCAGCAAGGATCGGCGCGAGATCCTCATTCGGGCACCCGCCACCAGCCGGTCACCATCGATCGCACCTCGTTGATCGGTCCGGCGAGGATCACCAGCGTCAGGTGGATCACGACGAACAAGGTCAGAAGCGCCATCGCGATGAAATGCACCGACCGCGCCGACTGACGCCCGCCGAACAGGTCGGTCAGCCACGGCCAGGCAGCATCCATGCCCGGCGAGAGCGCGAGGCCGGACAGGATCAGCAGCGGCAGCAGGACGAAGATCACTCCGACATAGCTGAGCTTCTGGAACAGGTTATAGGCCCGCGGCCGGGCGGGGTCGTGGAACCGCAGATCCCAATGCGCCTTCAGGTCGGCGCGCATGTGCGCCATGGTCAACTCGCCGCGGCGGATGCGCAGGTCGCGCTGGATATGACGGTTGATCAGGCTCCAGATCATGTAGATCGCCAGCGCGAAGGCCAGCACCAGCGCGAAGAACAGATGCCAGTGACGCGCGATCGCTAGGCTGTAGGTCGAGGGCAAAGTCACGAACCAGGGAAAGCGCGGCAGCTCGAGCCAGGCGGCATCGAAATTCGCGCCATATTGCCCCCAATAGAGCCGGGGATGCGCGTTGAAGATCATCAGCCCGCTGGCGATCATGATGATCACGGTCACCGCGTTGATCCAGTGCCAGATGCGGGTGAAGGGCCCGTGCCGATAGACGCGCTGCGGACCGATCGGCGCATCGTCAGGTCGGGGCGGGGCAACAGGCTCCATCCCGCCCCTGTAGCGCATCAGGAATAGGCACGCACGAAGAAGACGAAGGTGGTTGCGCCGGTGACGAGCAGGGTCCAGACCCGGACCATCCCGTGCGGCAGCCGCTTGCCGATCCGCGCGCCGATCACCCCGCCCAGGATCGCGCCCAGCAGCATCGGGATGCAGAATGCCCATCGCACCATCCCGGTGGCCGCGAAGATGAAGGCGGCGGCCAGGTTCGAAACCGCCAGCATCAGCGTCCGGATCGCGAACAGCGAGCGCGGATGCGCGCCGGCGAGCAGGCCATAGGCGGCGGTGGTCATCAGCCCGACGCCGCCACCGAAATAGCCGCCATAGACGCCGAGCAGCCCTTGGGTGACCATCAACGTGCGACGGCCGATGACCACCCTGGCGCGCAGCCATTCGGACGCCCGGGGCCCCAAAGCCATGGCGACGAAGCCGGTGAGCAACAGCCAGGGAATGATGAAGTCGAAGGCCCGGCTGGGCGTCAGCACCAGCAGGATGCTGCCGATCAGCCCGGCGACGAAAGTGATCGCGACCAGCAGCCGCACCGGCAGCCCGCCCACCGGCTCCAACTCGTCGCGGAATTCCCAGGCGCTGGCAGCCGCGCCGGGCAGCAGCGCGACGTTGGACGTGGCATTGGCGATATTGGCGGGAAGCCCCAGTCCGATCAGCGCCGGCAATGTCGCGAAGGTGCCGCCACCGGCAAGCGCGTTCATCACGCCACCGACCAGCCCCGCGCCCGCCGCAAGCGACGCCCCCTCGATCCAGTCTGCCCCCATGCCCGATGCCTAGCCGAAGGGAAGCAGGTGGCGGAACGGAAACTCGGTGCGGCCCCAATGGGACACATAGACATGGGGCGCCGACAGCACGACGCTGAACTGGCATTGCGGGCGGATCGCCTGAAGCGCGCGATACTGCGCCTCGGTCAGCCGGGCGTTGCGCAGCCTGAAGCCCCAGGCCCGCTCCATCACCGGCGATCGAAACAGTCGTTCATAATCCTCGAACGGCGTCGAATCCCATTCGGGATCCTCGGTCGGCTCGGTCGACATCCAGGGCGCGCTCGAATCGGTGAAGTCGACAAAGCCCAGTCCCGGCAGGCGCGTTGCATCGGCCAGGTGAGCGATGAACCCGCGCGTGCGCCAGTCGCCCCCGGTGCGAATCGCGCGCAGCCGAGGCAGGTCGAGATCGAAGAAGCCGGGCTCGGGCGCCTGAGGCAGCGTCAGGGTGCGCAGCCCCGGCATCAGCGCGATCAGGCCGGGAAGTTGATCATCCTCGACGCAGCTCTGATTATGATCGCCCGGATCCGAAATCTCGATCTGCAACTCGGCGAGTCGAGAAAAGTCAGGCGCTGCGTCGATCAACGCGGCGAAGTCCCAGGTCTTCAGCCCATTGGCGCCCTGATCGGGTCCACCGATCCGAAGCTGCACGATCTGTCCGGCAATTCCGGGCTCCGCCAGCGCCGCGAGAAACGCATCCCAGCCCAGATAGTCCGATCCGCGATAATCGACGACCAGCGCGCCGCCGACATCGGCAACCGCCACGCGGGGACACATCAGATCCGGTTCGGACAGCCGCATCGAGTCGCCCGTTGCGGCACCCGCGTCGCGCTCGCTCTCGCTCGACTCGGCGTTCAGCTCGTCCTGGAGCTGACGGAACCGCAGGAGCACGTCCCCGATCGAGGCCGTCATCCCAGCGCGGCCTGCTTCTCCGCAGCAATCCGATCGAGTTCGGCCCGGCTCTTCCTTTCCGCCGCCGTCTTCAACTGGCCGCAGGCCGCGTCGATGTCCCGGCCACGCGGGGTGCGCGTCGGCGCCGAGATTCCGGCTTCGAACACGATGTTCGAGAAGGCGCGGATGCGCTCGGGCGTCGAACATTCATAGGCGGCGCCCGGCCAAGGGTTGAACGGGATCAGGTTCACCTTGGCCGGCAGATCATAGTGACGCAGCAGGCGGACCAGCTCGCGCGCATCGGCGTCGCTGTCATTCTTGTCCTTCAGCATCACATATTCGAAGGTGATGCGCCGGGCATTGTTGGCGCCGGGATAGTCTGCGCAGGCCTGAAGCAGTTCCTCGATGCCGTATTTGCGGTTCAGCGGCACGATCTCGTCGCGCACTTCCTTGGTGACCGCATGAAGCGACACGGCCAGGTTGACGCCGATCTCCTCGCCGGCACGCGCCATCATCGGCACCACGCCCGAGGTCGACAGGGTGATGCGCCGCTTCGACAGGGCAAGGCCGTCGCCGTCCATCACGAGCTTCAGCGCATCGCGGACATTGTCGAAGTTATAGAGCGGCTCGCCCATGCCCATCATGACGATGTTGGTCAGCATGCGCCCCTCGGGCTGACTCGGCCATTCGCCGAGCGAATCGCGCGCCAGCATGACCTGACCGACGATCTCGCCTGCAGTCAGGTTGCGCACCAGCCGCATCGTGCCGGTGTGGCAGAAGGTGCAATTGAGCGTGCAGCCCACCTGGCTCGACACGCACAACGTGCCGCGGTCCGCATCGGGGATGAAGACCATCTCGTAATCCTGTCCGTCGGGCGAACGGAGCAGCCACTTTCGGGTACCGTCGATCGACACCTGTGCCTCGACCACGTCGGGGCGGCCGATGACGAAGCGCGCTTCCAGCCAGGGATGCTGCGCCTTGGCGATGTCGGTCATCGCCGAGAATTCGGTCGCGCCGCGATTATACATCCAGTGCCACAGCTGCTTCGAGCGCAGCTTCGCCTGGCGCGGCTCCATGCCCGCCGCCTCCAGCGCGGCACGGATGTCGTCGCGCGGAAGTCCGATCAGGTCGACGCGGCCATCGGGGCGCAGGCTGGGCGCCCGCGGGACCGGCACGGGATCGATGTGCCCGGGGATGGGCATGGGGGCGGCCGAAACTGTCTGCATACAGGCGCACATAGGGGATCCGGCCGCACTTTTCCACCTCGTGCTTATCCGCAGCCCAGCGCGCTCAGCGTCGTGCCCATCGCCTGGTCGATCGGGGTGTGCGGCTCCTCGCCCAGAAACTCGATCAGCGAGCGGTTGTCGAGCCGCACCGGACGGCGCCAATAGTCCTTCATCTCGATCATCTCGCGCATCGTCGGGTTGAAAGGCGCGATCAGGGGCAGCAGACGCCAGGGCAGCCGGCGCACCGGAACCTGCCGCCCGATCGTCCGCCGGATCGCATCGGCCATGCCGGCGCCGTCCTCGTCCCAATAGCCCGCGAAATGATAGTGGGCGAAGCGCGGCAGATCCGCGTCGCGATCGATCAGCCGCGCGAAGGTTTCGCCGATATCGGGCAGATAGGCCCAGCCATGGCCGACCCTGGAAAAGCCCGGCGAAAGGATCGATGCGACCGGCTTGCCCGGACGTACCATGCCCTGCGACAGCCAGCTGTTTCCAAGCCGGGGCCCGAAATAATCGCCGGCGCGCAGGACGAGGCCGCGCACGCCCGATGCGTCGATCCGCGCCTCCATCGCCTTGCGGATTGCGCCCTTGCGGCTGCGCGGTGTCTGCGGGCTGTCGGGATATGCTACCGGAGTGGTCGCCGGATCGTAATTGTAGATCGTGCCCGGCAGGGCCAGCCGCGCATCGTTCGCGCGCGCTGCCGCGATGCTGTTTTCCAGCATCGGCATCACCAATGTCGCCCAGTTGCGATAGCCCGGCGGGTTCACTGCATGGACGATCGCGTCCACGCCCTGCGCCGCGTCCAGAACGTCGCTGCCGACCATCGCATCGCCGATCCGCCAGTCGATCCCGTCGCCGCTGCGCGGGATGCGGGTCAGCCCGCGCACCTGCCATCCGCGCGCAACCAGCGCCCGCGCCGTTTCGCCGCCAACCCCGCCACTCGCACCCAATATCAAAGCCGTCTTCATGATCGTCGCCTCCGTCTGAACTCCGATATGCGCGCTCCGTCGATGATCTAAAATTGACGATCCTTGATGATCCGCTCATACGAAATTGATGAGCCTGTCGGACGATTGGGAGCGCCAGCGCGCCTTTTTGGCGGTGTTGCGCGAGGGGAGCCTGTCGGGCGCGGCGCGGCTGATCGGCACGGCGCAGCCGACGGTGCGGCGGCGGATCGAGGAGCTCGAGTCGAGCCTGGGCACCGCCTTGTTCACGCGGTCCCCGATGGGCCTGCTGCCGACCGAACGCGCGCTGGCGCTGCGCGAGCATGCGGAGGCGATGGCGCTGGCTGCGGAGGCATTCGTCCGCTCAGCATCGGCGGGTGCTGCGGACGTCGCCGGCACGGTGCGGATCAGCGCCAGCGAGATCGTCGCGATCGAGGTGCTGCCGCCGATCCTCGCCGATCTGTGCCGCCGCCACCCGCAACTCGCGATCGAACTGAGCCCCAACAACCGCAACGAGGACCTGCTGCGGCGGGAGGCGGACATCGCGGTCCGGATGGTCCCGCCGCGCCAGGAGGCGCTGGTCGCCCGGCGCATCGGTGCCATCCCGCTGGGTCTGCATGCGCATCGCGATTATCTGGCGGCGCGCGGTACGCCCCGCTCGCTCGGCGATCTATCGCAACACGCGATTATCGGCGTGGAGAGCGACTCGCCGATCCTGCGTCAGCTCCAGCGCGACAGTCAGATGGTCGATCGCAGCGCCATGGCGTTCCGCAGCGACAGCGACCTCGCCCAGCTTGCCGTCATTCGCGCCGGCCTTGGCATCGGCATCTGCCAGGTGCCGATCGGTGCGCGCGATCCCAACCTCGTCCGCCTGCTGCCGGAGGCGCTGAACCTCGACCTGGAAACCTGGGTCGTGTGTCACGAGGACCAGCGCAATGTCGCCCGTGTTAGGGCGGCGTTCGATGCATTGGTTGCGGGGCTTCGACACTATATCGGCTGGGGTCGGGCCTGACCTAGCGGCGAAGGCATCCCAGCGCGGCTGCGTCGATCGCGGTCGCCGCCCCTTGAAGCGCATAGGTGTCGGCAAAGGCACCGCCATTGGTCCCCATCGTTTCGATGCTCATGCTGCGCCCCTGACGGATCGCGGCGACGATCGCCAGATCGGTCTGCGTGTCGGGTGCCCAGGCGTCGCGCTCACCCGCCATCAGCTCGAACCGGCGCTCGCCGACCGACAGCATGACGCGCGAACGCGGATTGCGCGTGCGGCTCAGCCGGATGTGGAGCTGTCCGCGAACGCCGTCGCCCGGCCAGGTCGCGATGCTGGCAAAGGGCTGCGATGCGGCAGCCGGCCCGACCGGCCGCGCGATCGCGAAGCAGCGCCGAGGCGACGCATCGCGAAATGCGCCCCAATTCTGGAAGATGCCGAGCGAGGTACGCGGCTGGGCCTGAGGGACACCCGTCGCCATCACCGCGCTCAGGATCAGCGCGCCGATCATACCGCCGCGTTGGCGAGCGCCCCCTGGCCCCAATGGACGACGCTTTCCCGACCGCCCTCGATCATCGCGACCGACCCTTGCGGAAGGTCGGGTGCGGCAGGGGCATCGAATTGCGGCAGCGCCGGCATGCCCGTCATCACCCCGCGCAGCACCCGGCTCGACATGCCGTGCATGATCACCAGCCGGTCGCCCGGATCGTCATCGGTATCCGCGAGCCAGGAAGACAGGCGGGTCGCGATCGAATCATACCATTCGCCGCCCGGCGCGGCGTGGCGGTAGAGCTTGTGCTCGGCGTCGAGAAAGCCGGCCAGTTGGTCGCCCAGCTCGTGATAATAAAGGCCGCTCCACTCCCCCATGCCGATCTCGACGAGCCTGTCGTCGCGGCGCGCCTGATGCCAGTCGAGTTCCAGATATTCGCAGATCACCGCAAGCGTCTGCAGCGCGCGACCCGCGGACGACACCCACAATGTCAGCTTCGGTCGAGGTCCGAGCAGGCCGAGCAACGCTTCGCCCATCGCTTCGGCCTGGCGGAATCCGGCGCGGGTCAGCGGCGTGTGCGGGTGATTTCCCTGCATTCGGCGTGCGGTATTATACACCGTCTCGCCGTGCCTAGCGATGAAATCGCGGCCTTTGCGAGGGGGTGTTGCGAGGGGATCGGGGGAGACGGTCGGCATAGCCGCCATTTCAAGTCCCTGTGGCCGGAAAGCAACGCTTTTCCTTGTTTATGCGGCGTTCATGAAACTCTCCGCGAGAATACCTAGTTATTGGTCCCGCCCAACGGAATTCGGGCGTGTTCAGTACCAAGGAGTTCATATGCGTATCGCTCTTATCACTGCCGCTCTGGCCGCCAGCACCGCGCTCGCCGCGCCGGCCTTCGCGCAGGACAACGCGCCGTTCACCGGCCCGCGCGTCGAGGGTGTCGTCGGTTGGGACCGCGTCGATGACGGCGCCAATTCCGGCACCGAGGCAAGCGACGGCGTCGTCTATGGTGGCGCTATCGGTTACGACTTCCAGACCGGCGGTGCCGTGATCGGCGTCGAAGGCGAAATCACCGGTTCGAGCAACAGCCAGCGCTACCGCGGCATCCTCGCCCCGAACGACGAGCTGCGCGTCGGCGCCGGCCGCGACCTGTATCTCGGCGCCCGCGTCGGCTTCCTCGCCGGCCCGAATGCGCTGATCTATGCGAAGGGCGGCTACACCAACGCCCGGCTGGAAACCCGCTACACCAATGGCAACACCACGACGACCATCGGCGAGAATGCGGATGGCTGGCGCCTGGGTGCCGGTGTCGAGTACGCCCTGGCCAACAACATCTATCTGAAGGGCGAGTATCGCTACTCGAACTACAGCCGCGTGGATAACAGCAACATCGACATCGACGTCGACCGTCACCAGGTCGTCGGCGGCGTGGGCATCCGCTTCTGAGCCGGTCGGCCGGCATCGGGCGGCCCTACCGTCCCGCTGTCGGCCGGAAGACTCGACGCAATGCACAATTTGCTGTGAATCGAAGGGTCGGAGCGCTTGCTCCGGCCCTTTTTCGCGTTAGAGATTGAGAACTGATCATTACCGCAGCTGGCGGAATGGGGCGTTGCCCCGGGGGAACGTGATGAAGGCGACGATCGAACGCGCAACTTTGCTCAAGGGGCTCAGCCACGTCCAGTCGGTGGTCGAGCGGCGCAATACGATCCCGATCCTGTCCAACGTGCTGATCGATGCTCAGCCCGGCGGCACGCTGCGCCTGATGGCGACCGACCTCGATCTGCAGATCGACGAGACGATCGCCGCCGCGATCGACCAGCCCGGCGCGACCACCATTTCCGCCCACACGCTGTTCGACATCGTGCGGAAGCTGCCCGAAGGCTCGCAGGTCGAACTGAGCGCCGCCGAGGGCCGGATCGTCGTGACCGCGGGCCGCGCGCGCTTCACCCTGTCAACGCTGCCGCGTGACGATTTCCCGGTGATCGCCGAGGGCGAGCTGCCAACGACGTTCGAGCTTCCGGCCGAAACGCTGAAGCAGATCATCGACAAGACGCGCTTCGCGATCTCGACCGAGGAGACGCGCTATTATCTGAACGGCATCTTCCTCCACGTCTCGGACGAAGCCACGCCGGTGCTGAAGGCAGCTGCGACCGACGGCCACCGCCTGGCCCGCGTTACCGTTGCCCGCCCCGATGGCGCCGAATCGATGCCTGACGTCATCATTCCGCGCAAATGCGTCGCCGAGCTCCGCAAGCTGCTCGACGAGGTTGACGGCTCGGTCGGCGTGTCGCTCAGCAACTCGAAGATCCGCTTCGACCTGGGCCAGGCGATCCTGACCTCGAAGCTGATCGACGGCACCTTTCCCGATTATTCGCGCGTCATCCCGACGGGCAACGACAAGATCCTGAAGATCGATCCGCGCAGCTTCATGGAAGGTGTCGACCGCGTGTCGACCATCGCCACCGAAAAGACCCGCGCGGTGAAGCTCGGCCTGGAACGCGACAAGATCATCCTGTCGGTCACCAGCCCCGAGAATGGCGCAGCGGCCGAGGAAGTGCCGGGCGACTATGCCGCCCAGCCGTTCGAGATCGGCTTCAACAGCCGCTATCTGATGGATATTCTCGGCCAGATCGAAGGCGACCTGGTCGAGGTTCACCTCGCCGACGCCGCAGCCCCGACGCTGATCCGTGAAAACGACAAGTCACCGGCGCTGTACGTGCTGATGCCGATGCGCGTCTAAGGGTGGTCTTGAGACTGTAGCCGGGTCGTGATCTCGCGCAGCAGCGCTGCGCGGCGCCACCAAGGGCGGTCGACAATCGCTCGC
Organism: Sphingomonas sp. BL-S-25; assembly: GCF_055521555.1. Lineage (NCBI taxonomy): Bacteria > Pseudomonadati > Pseudomonadota > Alphaproteobacteria > Sphingomonadales > Sphingomonadaceae > Sphingomonas > Sphingomonas sp. BL-S-25. Next base: position 2,199,544 of record NZ_CM145486.1, on the reverse strand, counting down.
ACCAGCGGAAGCGACGATTGAAAGCCTGAAACATCGTACGCGACCTGCCCCTGGCTGTTCAGCCAGGCTGTGGCGAGCGGCAACGCAAGGTCACGCCACCGCCAGGACATCAGACGAAGGGCGATCAAGTCGGCAAATGCCGACGGCAGGGGAAGCTGGGCCAGCAGTTCGGCGGCTTGGCGTCGCGGCTGGTCCGCGCGGCCGTCGATATAGGCCAGCAGCGGCATGAGCTCGGCCGGCTCGCCAGTTAGCCGAAACAATGTCTCGCACCGCACCATGTCCCGCTCGGGATGCAAAAACGGGCCCTGTCCTTCAGCAGCGCGGAGTCGAGCGATGGCATCTGCGTCCGCAACGTAGCGCAGACCTGCCAGATCGACCGTATCACCGGCCAGTCCTCGCTCCAGCAACAGTACGAGCGCCCATCGGCGTTCGTCCGCAGTCAGATCCTCGAACATCGCGCCGGAGTAGCCGTCCCCCTTGTCACGGCCACTCGCATGATATTGTTTCAGAAAGTCGGATACGCTCATCCCTGCTCAAAACCGCCTGCCCGGTCGGGTGTATCCGTCAGCCTGTCGTGAGCGGCCGATGCGCGGACGCAGCTCTGCACCTTGGATCCGCGTGAGCGCAAACTGGTCCGCGGGTAGCAAAGGCCCGTCCGATCCCCATGTCCAACCGGCGGCATCACCTCAGTGATGCCGCACTATTCGATCACACGTCGAGATTGGCCACGCTCAGCGCATTTTCCTGGATGAACTCGCGGCGCGGTTCGACCACGTCGCCCATCAGGCGCGTGAAGATCTCGTCGGCGACGTCGGCCTGGTCGATCGCCACGCGCAGCATCGAGCGATTCTGCGGGTCGAGCGTGGTTTCCCACAGCTGTTCCGCATTCATCTCGCCCAGCCCCTTGTAGCGCTGGATCGACAGGCCCTTGCGGCCTGAGGAAAGGATTGCGTCGAGCAGCTGTGACGGGCGCGAGACCAGTGCCTCGCCCTTGCCGATGGTGATCGCTTCCTCGCCGTCGTCCACACCCTCCGCCGACGCATCTGCCTCGGCCACCGCGCCCTTGGCTGAGACCAGCTTGGACGGGGTGAGATAGCTCTCGGCCTGTTCGGCAGCCAGCGCGTGCAGCTTGCGCGCCTCGGCGGAGACAAGGAACGGCGCCTCGACGATGTGGTGATCGGTCACGCCACGCCACAGCCGTTCGAAATGATAGCCGCCCTCCTCGCTGATCCGGGCGGACCAGCGTGCCTCGGTATCGGCGGCGTCGAGGCGGTTGACCACCGTCGCCAGCCGCTCGGCACGAGCCTCGCGGCTCGCCTCCGGATCGAAGGCACCGCCCAGCGCCAGCGCCTCGATGATCGTCGGATCGTAGCGGCGCGGGACATAGCGCATCAGCGTGCGCATGCGGCGGGCATGCTCGACCAGATTGCGCAGATCCTCGCCACTGCGAACGCCGCCCTGGGTTTCGAGCACGTTGGTGCCGATACCGGCGTCGACCAGATATTGGTCGAGCGCGCCATCGTCCTTCAGATACACCTCGGACCGGCCCTTGCTCGCCTTGTACAGCGGCGGCTGGGCGATGTAGAGATGCCCCGCCTGGATGATCTCCGGCATCTGCCGATAGAAGAAGGTCAGCAGCAGCGTGCGGATATGCGCGCCGTCCACGTCTGCGTCGGTCATGATGACGATCTTGTGGTAGCGCAGCTTTTCCAGCTTGAAGTCGTCGCGGCCGATGCCGGTGCCCATTGCCTGGATCAGCGTCCCGATCTCGCGCGACGACAGCATCCGGTCGAAGCGGGCGCGCTCGACGTTCAGGATCTTGCCGCGCAGCGGGAGGATCGCCTGATAATGACGGTCGCGCCCCTGCTTGGCCGATCCGCCGGCCGAATCACCCTCCACCAGGAACAGCTCGGACTTGGCCGGATCGCGCTCCTGACAGTCGGCAAGCTTGCCGGGCAGCGATGCGATGTCCATCACGCCCTTGCGCCGGGTCAGCTCACGCGCCTTGCGGGCAGCCTCGCGCGCCGCGGCGGCGTCGATCACCTTGCCGATGATGGCGCGGGCCGAGGCCGGGTTCTCCTCCAGCCATTCGGACATCTTGTCCGCCATCAGGCTTTCCAGCGGCTGGCGGACCTCTGACGAGACCAGCTTGTCCTTGGTCTGCGAGCTGAACTTCGGATCGGGCAGTTTGACCGAGACGATCGCGGTCAGACCCTCGCGCATGTCGTCGCCGGTCAGGCTGACCTTCTCCTTCTTCAACAAGCCCGACTTGTCGGCATAGCTGTTGAGCGTGCGGGTCAGCGCAGCGCGGAAGGCGGCGAGATGGGTGCCGCCGTCACGCTGCGGGATGTTGTTCGTGAAGCAGAGGACATTCTCGTAATAGCTGTCGTTCCACTCCAGCGCGACGTCGATGCCGATATCGTCGCGCTGGCCGCCGATCGCGATCGGATCGGTGAACAGCGGCTGCTTGTTGCGGTCGAGCCACTTCACGAACGCGGCGATGCCACCTTCGTAGAACAACTCGACTTCCCTGACCTCCTCGTGGCGGGCGTCGCGCAGGAACAGCCGCACGCCCGAGTTGAGGAAGGCAAGCTCGCGGTAGCGATGCTCGAGCTTCTCGAAATCATATTCGGTGATCTTGAACGTCTCGGGACTGGCCAGGAAGGTGACGCGCGTCCCCTTCTTGCCATTGGCGGGGCCGACGACCTTCAGCGGCGCCTCGGCATCACCGTGGCGGAAGCGCATATAATGCTCCTCGCCGTCGCGCCAGATGTTGAGGTCCAGCCACTCGCTGAGCGCGTTCACCACCGACACGCCCACGCCGTGCAGGCCGCCCGACACCTTGTAGGCGTTGTCGTCCGACGTGTTCTCGAACTTCCCGCCGGCGTGGAGCTGGGTCATGATGACCTCGGCTGCCGACACGCCTTCCTCGGCATGAATGCCGGTAGGGATACCGCGACCATTATCCTCGACCGACACCGATCCGTCGGCATTCAGCTGGATGATGATCCGGTCGCAATGCCCGGCCAGCGCCTCGTCGATCGCATTATCCGACACCTCGAACACCATGTGGTGCAGGCCCGACCCGTCATCGGTGTCGCCGATATACATGCCCGGCCGCTTGCGCACCGCGTCCAGGCCCTTGAGGACCTTGATGCTGTCGGCGCCATAGCTGTTCGAATTGGGGGTGTTTTCGGGCGTGCTGGGATCGGTATTTGCCATGTGGAGCATATAGGTACGACCGTCACGAAACGGAAGCAAAATGGTGCGTTGCGGGCCCCGAAACCGGCGGAAAACCGCGCTAGAACGACAAGGTGAAGTCGATCATCGCCCGCGGCGCCGACAGGGTGGGATTGCCGCTATTCTCCACCCGCAGCCTGAGCCGCGAATTGGGCGACAGCTGCACTGCCGCAGGGCCGAACGCGCGCTGATCCTGGGGCGGATCGATCGGCTTCAGCCGATCGGCGTCGGGCCGCTGTGCGCAGACCGTGATCGCGTCCGGATCGATGACGCAGCGCGGCGTGATCCGGGTGTCGAAACTGCGCGGGGCCGCCGCGCTCGCGCCATCATCGGCCGGTGGGCCGGGAACATCCTGGAGCGCAAGCAGAAGCAACATCGCGAGCATCGGCACCTCGGCTTCGACCGGGCCGGCATGGTGGCACGCCGCCACTCAGGGCACCAGCATCGATCGAAGTTTCGGAACCACAATGGCGAGATCAGCGGCAATCATCGCCGAGAAGAAGTCGGCACCCTCGGGCCCGAGATGGGTATAGTCGAACGCCAGCTTCGCATCGCCGAGCGGCTCGACGGCGGCGTTGTTCTGCCCCGCCGTCGATGCGGGCGCTGCCGTCGCGGACAATGGTGACGCCGCGGGAGCCGGACCAGGACTATTGGCTTTCGTCGTTCCGGTCAGCGCCGCAGCAGCAGCGTCGCGGCCGGGCGCGACCTGCGCGAAGCGGTTCGCCAGCACCGGCCCCATTGCCTGCACCGCCTCGGCGCTGCGCGCATTCAGATCGACCAGCGGCACGCCCAGCTCGCCCGCCACCTTGCGGATCGCAGCGGACCAGGACTCCAGGTCGCGCTCCAGCCTGCCGTCCACAAATTGCCGGCGGGTGAGCGGCGTCAGCAGCACCGGCACCGCGCCGACGGCGCGCGCCTCGCGGACATAGCGACGAAGATTGTCGGGGAATTCGGTCGCCAGGTCGGTCGAGCGCCCCGGCTTGCCCGGCTGGTCGTTATGGCCGAACTGGATGAGGACCCAGACCGTCTCGAACCCCGGCGCCCTCATCTCCGACAGCGCAAGGTCCCACGAGCCCTCGGCCCGGTAGCTGTACGTGCTGCGTCCGCCGCGGGCCATGTTTACGCAGTGGAGGAACGAGGTCACGTGCTTCGCGCAGAAACTGCCGCCCCAGCCGCTGAGCGACTGGGTGGTGGAGTCGCCCACCAGAATGATCTTGGATGCCTTGATCCGGGCAACCGGGGGCCGTTCGCCGACAGAAGAGGCGGGCTGAGCCCATGCCGGCATGGCCAGAATCAACCCCGCCGCGATCAAGAGCCTACGCATCATCACCCTCTCCAGCGCTTTTGCAAACGCTATTGGAAACCGGTGTCAGCGACAAGCAAAAGAAAGGGGGCACCCGGCCCCCTTCCCCCATTCTGAATGTCAGGCTGCGGCCTTGGCGCGGCTCTGGCGCTTGCGCTCGTGCGGATCGAGGAAGCGCTTGCGAAGGCGGATTTTCTTCGGCGTCACCTCGACCATCTCGTCGTCGTCGATATACGCGATCGCCTGCTCCAGCGTCATCTTCTTTGGCGGGGTCAGGCGGACGGCGTCATCCTTGCCGCCCGACGCGCGGAAGTTGGTCAGCTGCTTCGCCTTCATCGGATTGACCTCGAGGTCGTCCGTCTTGGCGTTCTCGCCGATGATCATGCCCTCATAGAGCGGCTCGCCATGGCCCACGAACAGGATGCCGCGCTCTTCGAGCGGACCGAGCGCGTAGGACTGGGCCTCGCCGGCGCCGTTCGAGATCAGCACGCCGTTCTTGCGGCCTTCGATCGTGCCCTTGTACGGGCCGTACTTTTCGAACAGCCGGTTCATGATGCCGGTACCGCGCGTGTCCGACAGGAACTCGCCATGATAGCCGATCATGCCGCGCGACGGGGCGCTGAAGGTGATGCGGGTCTTGCCGCCGCCCGAGGGACGCATGTCCGTCATCTCGGCCTTGCGCAGGTTCATCTTCTCGACGACCGCGCCCGAATGCTCCTCGTCCACGTCGATGATGACCGTCTCATACGGCTCTTCGCGGCCATTCTCCCCATCCCGGAACAGCACGCGCGGACGGCTGATGCCCAGCTCGAAGCCCTCGCGGCGCATCGTCTCGATCAGCACACCGAGCTGAAGCTCGCCGCGGCCGGCGACCTCGAAGCTGTCCTTGTCGGCAGCTTCGGTCACCTTGATCGCGACATTGCTCTCGGCTTCGCGGAACAGACGGTCGCGGATCATGCGCGACGTCACCTTGGTGCCTTCGCGACCCGCCATCGGCGAGTCGTTGACGGCGAAGCGCATCGACAGCGTCGGCGGATCGATCGGCTGCGCCTGGATCGGCACGCTGACCGAGGTGTCGGCGATCGTGTTCGACACGGTCGCGACGGTCAGGCCGGCGAGGCTGATGATGTCGCCTGCCTCGGCTTCGTCCACCGGAACACGGTCCAGACCGCGGAACGACAGGATCTTCGACGCACGGCCGGTCTCGATCACGTTGCCGTCCATGTCGAGCGCGTGGATCGCCTGGTTCACCTTGACCTTGCCCGAGGTGACGCGGCCGGTCAGCACGCGGCCCAGGAAGTTGTCGCGGTCGAGCAGCGTCACGAGGAAGGTGAAAGGCGCGTCCTTGTCCAGCGCCGGCGGCGGCACATGGTCGACGATCTTCTGGAACAGCGGACGCAGCGTGCCCTCGCGCAGCGTCGGATCCTCATTGGCATAGCCGTTGCGGCCCGAGGCATAGAGCACCGGGAAATCAAGCTGCTCGTCGGTCGCGTCGAGCGACACGAACAGGTCGAACACTTCGTCCAGCACTTCCTGGATTCGCTCGTCGGGACGGTCGACCTTGTTCACGACCACGATCGGACGCAGGCCCAGCGCCAGCGCCTTGCCCGTCACGAACTTGGTCTGCGGCATCGCGCCTTCGGAGCTGTCGACCAGCAGGACGACGCCGTCGACCATCGACAGGATGCGCTCCACCTCGCCACCGAAGTCGGCGTGGCCCGGCGTGTCGACGATGTTGATCCGCGTACCTTCCCACTCGATCGAGGTCGGCTTCGCCAGGATGGTGATCCCGCGCTCCTTTTCGAGATCGTTCGAGTCCATCGCGCGCTCTTCCACGCGCTGGTTGTCGCGGAACGTCCCGGACTGACGGAAAAGCTGGTCGACGAGCGTGGTCTTGCCATGATCGACGTGGGCGATGATCGCCACGTTGCGAAGGTTCATGTGTGTTTCCTGGAAAAGGTTGGCGCGCCCCTACAGGATTTTGTGCATTGCGGGAAGCCGGGTAATTATCCCAAGCGTTTCGTCCCGAAAAGGAGACCCGTGCCTCATGACCGACCCGCTCAAGATCCACGTCATCATCGGCTCGGTGCGCGAGGGGCGGATGGCCCTACCGGTCGGCAACTGGGTAGTCGAGCAGGCGGCGGGACGCGACGATATCGACTGCGAGCTGGTCGACCTGAAACGCTGGGACCTGCCCTTCTATCCGCATGCCAAGCCGCCCTCGTCGGGCGACTATTCCGACGAGAAACAGGCGGCCTGGGGCGCGAAGGTGGCAGAGGCAGACGGCTATATCCTGATCGCGCCCGAATATAATCACGGCATCCCGGCGGTGCTGAAGAACGCACTCGACACGGTGTACCGCGAATGGAATCGCAAGCCGGTCAGCTTCGTCGCCTATGGCGGCCTGGGCGGCGCGCGATCGGTCGAGCAGCTCACCATGGTCGCGCGCGAGCTTCAGATGGCGCCGCTCGAAAGTGCGCTTCACCTGATGGGCATATGGACCAAGCGCGACGGCGAGCGGCTGGCGGCGGATGAGGCAGACAATCGCCGCCTGGGCCGGCTGTTCGACGAACTCGGCTGGTGGGGCCGTGCGCTGGCGACCGCCCGGCGGGCGGACTGACCGCCACCAAGACGATGATGGAGGGACGAACGGGATGAAGCGGACGGCAATTCTGGCGACGGCGCTGCTGCTCGCGGCATGCGGCGGCAAGACCGTCAGCCACAGCATCTCGGCGGTGATCGAAGCCGACCCGGCAGCGGGCAACGCCCTGCTCACCTGCCGCGAATCGAGCAGCGGCAGCTGTCACGTCCTGTTCGTCACCGGCAAGCAGCTGGCGCGGGTGGAAGCCAAGGTCGGCGCAACCGCGACCGCCGGCGGACTGACCCCCGACACGCAATTCTGCCTTCAGGAAAACGCGCCGCAAAATGGCTGCCGGCTCCAGCCGCTGGTGAAGGGCGAGCAGATTGTGCGCAGCCAGGCGACCTATCGCGAATAGCGTCTGGGTCGGCGCGCCCTTGCGCCGATACCCATGTGTATTACATTACCGATACACTTGATGCTGCCGTGAAGGCCGTTAGAGGTAGGCGCGACAGTTCCAGGAGGTTTTGAATGGCGAGCACGACGCAGGTGGCCGAGGCGGATCTGGTACTCACGCCGCCCGAACCCGTTTCGGTGGTGAAGCCGGAAAAGGCAGCCGGCCTGGTGCCGGTCGACGAGGGCAAGAAGACCGAGCTGCAGAACCGGGTCGGACAGTTCATCGACGACCTGATCGCACAGGACGTGAATTCGCCCGAATTCGGGAAGCGCGTCGATGCGATCACCGCCATGGGTGCCAAGGAAATCCGCGAGGCAGCGAGCCAGTCGAACCGCTTCCTCGATCGGCCGGTCAACGCGATGGACAAGGAAACCGGCGTCGGCGCCGACCTGCTCCAGCTGCGCCGCACCGTCGAGGATCTCGACCCAAGCAAGAACGGCAAGCTGATCGGCGGCAAGGGTGGCTTCCTGTCGCGGCTGTTCGGCGGTGGCGGGCTGACCGACTATTTCCGCAAATACCAGTCGTCCCAAACGCACATCAACGGCATCCTCAAGGCGCTGTCCAACGGCAAGGACGAGCTGTTGATGGACAATGCCGCGATCGACACCGAACGCGCCAATCTCTGGGCGTCGATGGGTCGCCTCGAGCAGATGATCTATCTGTCGAAGGAGATGGACAGCCGGCTCGAGGACAAGGCCAACGAACTGGATCATACCGATCCCGCCAAGGCCAAGGCAATCCGCGAGACCGCCCTGTTCTATGTCCGCCAGCGCAGCCAGGACCTGCTGACCCAGATGGCGGTGACCGTCCAAGGCTATCTGGCGCTCGACCTGGTCAAGAAGAACAATGTCGAGCTGGTGAAGGGCGTCGATCGCGCCTCGACCACTACCGTGTCGGCACTGCGCACCGCGGTCACCGTCGCCCAGGCGCTGACTAACCAGAAGCTGGTGCTCGACCAGGTGACGGCGCTCAACACGACGACCGCCAACCTGATCGATTCGACCAGCAGCCTGCTGAAGAGCCAGTCGGCCGCGATCCATGAACAGGCGGCCAGCTCGACGATTCCCGTCGAGACGCTGCAGCGCGCATTCCAGAACATCTACGACACGATGGACGCGATCGACACGTTCAAGCTCAAGGCGCTCGACAGCATGAAGAGCACGGTCACCGTGCTCTCGAACGAGGTCGAGAAGTCGAAGGGCTATATCGCCCGCGCCGAGGGTGCGGCGAAGAACCAGGTTTCCGGCCCGGCCGAGACCTTCAAGCTGGAGGCGATGTAAGCCCGCATGCCGACCGACGTCGATCGCGAACTCGCCCGGGCCGAGGCCCTGCTCGACCGCACGCGGGACCGCTATGTCTCGCAGCGCAGCCGGCGGACCAAGGAAGTCGAGTTCGCGAAACGCGTCGGCCGGATCGCGGCCGCCGATGCGCTGATCCTGATCGGCGCGATCGTGCTGGGCTTCATGCTGCCGAATGGCATCGGGATGTTCGGGGCACTGGGCGTCGGGCTGTTGCTGATCCTGGCGACGATCTTCTTCGCCGTCTTCCCGGCGAGCGCGCCGCCGACCGCCGAGGCGCTTGCCCAGGTGCCGCTCAAGGCGCTGCCTGCCAATACCGAGCGCTGGCTGGAAACGCAGCGCCCGGCCCTGCCTGCGCCGATGCGCACGCTGGTCGATTCGATCGGGGTGAAGCTGGAGACGCTGGCGCCGCAACTGGCGACGCTCGACGAAGGCACCCCCGCCGCGGCCGAAGTGCGCAAGCTGATCGGCGAGCAACTGCCCGAACTGGTCAAGGGGTATGCCCGCGTCCCCGAACCGCTGCGCAAAGTCGAGCGCAACGGCCTCAGCCCTGACCAGCAGCTTGCCCAGGGCCTGCAGCTGATCGACAGCGAAATCTCTGAGATGACCACCCAGATCGCGCAGGGCGACCTGGACGCACTCGCCACTCGCGGCCGCTATCTCCAGATCCGCTACCGCGACGAAGACGGCCCGGCCTGAACCGGGGCATACCCGGCGTGCGCTAGTCCGACGCGATCGCCGTCAGATGCGTATCGCAGTTGCCGCAGCGTTGATCGAACGCCCGCGCCAGTTCGCCCAGGCTGACCGCCCCCAGGCGCGCGACCAGCAGCGCCTCGGCGTCGGCCAGCGCGTCCGCCACGGCTTCGTTGACGACCTGCTCGACCGCGCAGGACGGATCCGAATGCTCGTTGCCGATCGCGAAGATGCGGGGGCCGCCGACCGCGCGGTGCACGTCGAGTAACGTGACCTTGTCGAGGTCGCAGGCGATCGCCCAGCCGCCGCCATGCCCCTTTTCCGAACGAACATAGCCCGCGTCGCGCAGCCCGGCCATCGTCCGCCGCACCACTACCGCATTGGTCTGGAGCATCGCCGCGATCCGCTCCGAGGTCATCGGCCCGTCATGCCGCGCCATGTGGAGCAGCACGTGAAGCATGCGGGAGAGGCGGCTGTCGTTGCGCATGCCGCGGATATTCGCCGACGCACCCGACTTGGCAAGGCCGCGCGCACGTCAGCTCGGTTGAAGGCATCGTCAGTCTAGCCAATGGCGACCACTCATGATACTTATGATGTTACATCAATCATGAAAGGAATCCGATGGCCGCCAAGCCGACCGGGCGGATGCATGATCCCGACCATTGGGACCAGACCGCCGCGCATTACGAACAGACCGCCCACCCCTTCACCGTCCAGTTCGCCGATGACGCGCTTGCCATGCTGCCGGTCGGGCCGGGCAAACGGGTACTCGATATCGCGACCGGGACCGGCGCGCTCGCACGCGGTGCCGCGCGGCTGGGTGCCGAGGTGCTGGCGACCGATTTCTCGCCCGCCATGGTCGAACGGGCAATTGCGGGCGGGCCACCCAATCTTACCGGACGGCCGATGAACGGCGAGGCGCTGGACCTCGCCGACGCCACTTTCGACGCCGTATTCTCGATCTTCGGCGTCGTCCTGTTCGCCGACTGGCGCAGCGGGCTGCGCGAGATGGCACGCGTTACCCGGGCGGGCGGTCACGGCGTGATTGCGACCTGGCGAGAAGAGGGCGCGGCGACCTTCCTGCTGCTGCGCCGGATCCTGCGCGATCTCTACCCCGAGCGACCACCGGTTGCCGCGATGCCGGAAGGCGTCACGGTGCTGGGCGAACCCGAACTTCTCGTCGCCGAACTGCGCGCTGCTGGCTTTCGCGAGGTGCGCTTCGAGTTTCGCACGCACGACTATCGGCTCGAGCTTCCTGGGCTCGATGCTGCCGACAAGCTCTTCGGGATGAGCCCAGACTGGTTGGCGCTGGACGAGGCGCAGCAGGCAGCGGTGATCGCCGAGGTTCGCCGCCGTGCCGCAGGCGCGACCGTCTTGCCTATTGCCTCCACCGCGCTGATCGCGGTGGCGACGCGCTAGCGATCGATCGCCGATAGCGCGCGCTCGCGCAGCCGATCGACGGCGGCGCGGTGGATGCCGGGTACGCTGGCCAGCACGCCGAATGCCTCGGCCTTGGGCGAGTTGAAGCTCAGCGGCTCGCCCAGCGCGTCGCTGACCGCTGCGCCGCTTTCGCGCGCGATCAGGATCGCCGCGGCGATGTCCCATTCATTGCCCCAGCGCAGCGAGGCGACCAGGTCCGCCTCTCCGGCCGCGACCATCGCGATGCGCAGCGCGATCGAATTGGGCTTGGTCACCGCGATCAGGTCCGCATCGACGCGGGGAAGCTGGTCGGCTGGCACCCGCGATCCGGCCAGGACATCGCGCCGTGCCGCGGCAATCTTCGCACCGTTGCGGCGCGCGCCCAGCCCCATTTCGGCGACCCAATGCTCGTCGCGCGCGGGGGCGTCGAGCACGCCGATCACAGGATACCCCTTCTCGACCAGCGCGACCGCAACCGCCCAGCCGGTCCGGCCGCGGATATAGTCGCGCGTACCGTCGATCGGGTCGACCACCCAGACCCGCTCGCGCGCCAGGCGCTCGGCATTGTCGATCGTCTCTTCCGACAGCCAGCCGGCATCGGGCAGGAGCGCCATCAACCGGTCGCGCAGGAACGCGTCGACTTCCAGGTCGACTTCGCACACCGGGCTCCCCGGTACTTTCTCCCAACGCCTGAAGTCCGTGCGCCAGCGCGACATCGCCAGCCGACCGGCTTCGGCAGCGATGGACGCGACCCGGGCGCCCAGTTCAGTCACCGGCGATCGTCATCCCGTCGATCCGAACGGTCGGCGCGTTGATGCCGTAGCGATGCTCGAGGTCGTTGGCGGGCACCAGCGCGCGGAACATGTCGCGCAGATTGCCGGCGATGGTGATCTCCGACACCGGCCGGGTGATCTCCCCCTTCTCGATCAGGAAGCCGGCGGCACCGCGCGAATAATCGCCGGTGATGCCATTCACGCCCTGGCCGATCAGCTCGGTCACCAGGATGCCCCGATCGATCTCGCCGATCAGCGTCTCCGCCGGGATCAGCCCCGCCTGCATGTACAGGTTGCTGGGCGACGCGCCCGGCGCCCCGGCGATACCGCGCGAAGCGTGGCCGGTGGGGTCCATGCCCAGCTGACGCGCCGATGCGCTGTCGAGCAACCAGGTCTCGAGCATGCCATTGTCGATGATCGAGCGCGGCAGGACCGGCAAACCCTCTCCGTCGAACGGGCGCGAGCGCAGCCCCCTCGGGCGATGCGGATCGTCGCAGATCGTCACGCCCTTCGCGAATACCTGCTCGCCCAGCGCGTGAAGCAGGAAGCTGGTCTTGCGCGCGATCGACGATCCGGTGATCGCGCCGACCAGATGGCCGAGCAACCCGCCCGACACGCGGCGATCGAACACCACCGGCATCGCGCCGCTGGCGATCCGCGCGGGATTGACCCGCGCCACCGCGCGCTCGCCCGCGCGGCGACCGACGACCGCGGCCGCCTCCAATGCGTTCGCATGGCGCACCGAATGCCAGGCACTGTCGCGCTCCATCGCGCCGCCCTCGCCCGCCAGCACGCTGGCCGAGATCATGTAGCTGGTGAGCGAATAGGCACCGGCAAAGCCATGGCTGGTCGCCAGAGCGGTGACCGATCCGCTGGCCGACGCGCTGCCGCCCTCGCTGTTGGTGACGCCGGCTACCGCGCGGGCCGCGTCCTCGGCCTCCAGCGCAAGGTCGCGCAGTGCCTCGGGCCGGGCATCATGGCCGTCATCGAGATCGAGCAGAGGCGGGCGGCCATGGAGCAGGCGCGATTCGGGCGCCAGGCCTGCCCAGGGATCCTCGGGCGCCTCACGCGCCATCGCGATCACCCGCTCGACCAGCGCGTCTATCGAATCGGACGCCAGGTCGGAGGTCGAGACGCTGGCCGACCGGGTGCCGACAAACACCCTGAGCCCCAGTTCCTCGCTCTCGGACCGCTCGACATCCTCCAGCGCCCCCATGCGGACCGACACGCCCAGCTGGCGGTCGGCAATCAGCACGGAGTCGGCGGCATCGGCGCCGGCGCGGCGCGCCCGAGCGACGATGTCGGCTACGCGCTCACAGGCCTGTTCGTTGGTCAGCATCACCGGGACTTAGGTATGCGCAGGCGCAGGGTCAAACCGTCTGGCCCACGACAAAGCAGGCGGCGAACATCAGCAGCCCGGCATAGCGGTTCGCGCGGAACCGGCGAAGCGCGCCCGCGCCGTCCTGCGGCTGCAGGGTCACGACCTGCCAAGCCAGGTGACCGGCCACCGGAAGCAAGGCCGCCAGCGCCAGCGCCTCAGGCCGCAACTGCCAGATTGCGGCGCCCCAGAGGATCAGCGCGAGCAGGTAGAATCCGGCGACACCCGGGCGCACACCGCTGCCCAGCCGCCGCGCCGACGAGCGCACCCCGACCAGCGCATCGTCCTCGACATCCTGCAGCGCATAGATGGTGTCATAGCCGATCACCCAGAAGATCGACCCGGCATAGAGGAGCAAGCCCGGCGTCCAGCCCCAGTTGCCGATCCCCGCCTGCGCCCAGGCGACCGGCGCGGCCCAGGAAAAAACCATGCCAAGCCAGGCCTGCGGCCACCAGGTGATCCGCTTCATGAAAGGATAGGCCGCGACCAGCGCCAGGCTGCCCAGAGCGACAATCGCCGCGGTCAGGTTGAGCTGGACCAGCACGACCAGACCGATCAGGCAGAGGAAGACGAGCCAGGCCCAGGCCGCCTTCAGGCTTACCGCGCCGCTGGCCAGCGGTCGGCTGCGAGTCCGCGCGACCTGCCGGTCGAGGTCGCGATCGACGATGTCGTTATAGACGCAGCCCGCGCCCCGCATCGCGATGCTGCCCAGCAGGAACCATAGGATGAGGTCCCAACGCTCGATCGCCGCACCCGCCAGCGCGATCGCCCAGGCGCCGGGCCAGAACAACAGCCACCAGCCGATCGGCCGGTCGAACCGGGCGAGCAACGCGAACGGCCGCACCCGCGCGGGCAGCAGGCGCGTCAGCCCGCGATATTCGGTATCGGGTACGATCTCGGGCGCTGCGTCGGTCGGGGCCATGGCCCGTCCTTCGCCCGCGGCGACCGCAGGTCAAGCGCTGAAACGCGTCGCAACATTCGGGAACAATGCTGCGATCCGCCCGCGATAGTGGTCCCCCCATCGATCGCCTTCGGGGAAAACCATGCGTCACGTCGCCCTTCTGATGATTGCTCTCGCCGCCGCCGGTTGCTCGGCCCATAATGGCGGGCCGGACTTTCGCCACGGTCCGCCCATGGGAGGACCCGGCATGCCGCCGCGAGGCGCCGGCCCCGGCATGAGACCGGCTGGCGGCGGTCTGTTGTTCGTCAGCCCGATGGGCGAGCCCTTCCGCGCTCAGCCCGGCGACACCGCACCGCAGGAGCGCTGGTTCGTCGGCGCCGACAGCGATGGCGACAGGGCCATCACCCTCGCGGAATTCGTCGCGGATGCGCAGCGTTTCTTCAAGCTGCTCGATCGCAAGGGCGATGGCGAGATCGATCCGGAAGATATCGAGGCTTATGAGACCGTCCTGCTGCCCGAGATCCGCGTCGCGGGCGGCGGCATGGGTGCAGGCGGACAGCGGGGGCCGGGAGGACCCGGTGGCGGCCCCGATGGGGGCGGTCCCGGCGGCGGCGAAGGGCGAGGCGGCAGCCGAATCACGTCGCGCGGCCCGGTAACGGGCGGTGGGAAACAGGGCGCGGGCCGCTTCGGCTATCTCGACTATCCGCAACCCGTGATCGCCGCCGACCGCAATTTCAACCGCGGGATCGATCCCGAGGAGTTTACCTTCGCCGCCCGGCAACGCTTCGCGATGCTCGACCTCAATCGCGATGGAAAGCTGACGCGGGAAGAATTGCCAAGGCTGCGACCCGCCCGTGGGGATGGACGCCCGCGCCGGCGGCCCGAATGAGCCGGCCGGCAACGGGGTGACGCGGCAATCGCCGCGCGGTAAGCGGCGTCATGCCCGCTACTCCCGCCTGGCCGCCGCAATCCACCCCCCGCCTGTTCGTCGATCAGCCGCTGAAGCAGGGGACGCAGGTCCGCATCGACGGCGGTCAGGCGCATTATCTCGTGTCGGTGATGCGGATGAAGGCGGGCGACCCGGTCAAGCTGTTCGACGATCGCAGCGGCGAATGGCTGGCGACCGCGGCACAGGTCGGCAAGCGTGACCTGACCCTCGACCTCGTCGAGCGGCTGCGCGAGCGCGAGACGGTGCCCGACCTGTGGCTGTGCGCCGCGCCGATCAAGAAGGGGCGGATCGACTGGGTCGCCGAAAAGGCGTGCGAACTGGGCGTCGACCGGCTGATGCCGGTGCTCACCCGCCGCACGGTGGTCGACCGGCTCAACCTCGACCGGCTGCGCAGCCATATGATCGAGGCAGCCGAGCAATGCGGCCGCACCGCCCTGCCCCGGCTCGACGAACCGGTGAAGCTGACCGCGCTGCTGCGCAACTGGCCCGCCGACCGCGCGCTGTTCTTCGCCGACGAGACGGGCGGCCTGCCAGCGCTGGAAGCGATGCGCGCCCGGCGCGGCCCGGCGGCGATCCTGATCGGCCCCGAGGGCGGATTCGACGAGGCCGAGCGCGAGGCGATTCGCGCACTGCCCCAGGCGGTCGGCATTGCCCTCGGCCCGCGCATCCTGCGCGCCGAGACAGCCGCCGCGGCCGCCCTGAGTCTCTGGATGGGCGCCGCAGGCGACTGGTGACCGACCGGTACAGATTGTCTCTGGCGCGGTCATTCGGCCGCAGCTAAAGGCGCGACATGAGCACGAAGACCGTTTCAGACAGCAACGCGCCGGTCATCGAGCACCGCAGTCAGCTGATCGACTATTTTTCGGGCGGCGAAAAGCCGGTCGACCGGTGGCGGATCGGCACCGAGCATGAGAAATTCGTCTTCTCGACTGCCGATCATCATGCCCCCAGCTATGACGAGCCCGGCGGCATCCGCGACCTGCTGATGGCGCTGACCGAGTTCGGCTGGACCCCGATCGAGGAGGGCGGCAAGGTCATCGCGCTGGCCGGCCCCGACGGCACGGTCAGCCTCGAGCCCGCCGGCCAGCTCGAACTGTCGGGCGCGCCGCTCGACAATCTCCACCAGACCTGCGCCGAGGCGGGACGCCACCTCAAACAGGTCAAGGCGGTCGGCGACCGGCTCGGCCTCAGCTTCCTTGGTCTCGGCATGTGGCCGGACAAGACCCGCGCCGAGCTGCCGATCATGCCCAAGGGCCGCTATCGCATCATGCTCGACCATATGCCGCGCGTCGGCAGCCTGGGCCTCGACATGATGCTGCGCACCTGCACCATCCAGGTGAATCTCGATTATGCGTCCGAAGCGGACATGGCGAAGAAGTTCCGCGTCGGGCTGGCGCTCCAGCCGCTCGCCACCGCGCTATTCGCCAACTCCGCCTTTACCGAGGGCAAGCCCAACGGGCTGCTCAGCTTCCGTTCGCATATCTGGTCGGACACCGATCCTGCACGCACCGGCATGCTGCCCTTCGTGTTCGAGGACGGCTTCGGCTATGAGCGCTATGCCGACTATGCGCTCGATGTGCCGATGTACTTCGTCTACCGTGACGGAAAATATATCGATGCCGCCGGCCAGAGCTTCCGCGACTTCCTGAAGGGCGAGTTGCCCGCCTATCCCGGTCACAAGCCGACGATGGACGACTGGGCCGATCACCTCTCGACCGCCTTTCCCGAGGTCCGGCTCAAGACCTTCCTCGAGATGCGCGGCGCCGACGGCGGTCGCTGGGGCCGGATCTGCGCGCTGCCCGCCTTCTGGGTCGGCCTGCTCTACGACCAGGGTGCGCTCGACGCGGCCTGGGACCTGGTCAAGGACTGGGACATGAGCGAGCGCCAGGCGCTGCGCGATTCGGTGCCCGCGCTTGCTCTGGATGCCCCGGTGCCGGGCGGCCGCAAGCTGCGCGACATTGCGGGGCAGGTGCTCGACATCGCCCATGCCGGCCTGGCGGCGCGCGCGCGGCTGAACTCGTCGGGCGACAACGAGACCGGCTTCCTCGATCCGCTGCGCGAGATCGTGCGCACCGGCAAGGTACCGGCCCAGATCCTGCTCGACCGGTTCAACGGCGACTGGGCGGGCGACATCACGCGCGTCTATGACGAGGCACGCTTCTGAGCCCCGGGCCAGGTTTTTAGGAAGACCGAGCGGACTGCGGGCGGTGCGGAAATCCGCCAGCAACCTGTGCGGCTTTACTGGCGCGCATTCACCTGCCTATCTGCCTGACATCCCCAATTTCGAAAGGCCCCGGATGCGCCGCCTGACCCTCTTCGCCATGTTTCTTCTTGCTTCCGCGACTCCCGCGCTGGCCCAGAATTCAGCTCCGCAGCCGCTCCCGATCGTCGATACCATCCCCGCAGCACAGGACCGTGCCTATCCGGGAACGATGCTGATCGACATCGATGCCACCGACACGCAGCGTGGCATCTTTCGCGTGAAGCAGACAATCCCGGTGGCAAAGGCCGGCCATATGGTGCTGCTCTTCCCCGCCTGGCTGCCCGGCGCGCATTCCCCGCGCGGCGAGATCGACAAGCTGGCCGGGCTGAAGATCCGCGCCAATGGCAAGGTCGTGCCCTGGACGCGCGACACGGTCGACGTCTTCGCCTTCCATCTCGACGTGCCCGTGGGCGTACGGAAGCTCGACCTCGACTTCCAGTTCATCTCGGCGACTGCGGCGAACCAGGGCCGCATCGTCATGACGCCGACGATGCTCAACCTCCAGTTCAACTCGATGAGCCTCTACCCCGCAGGCTATTTCACCCGCCGCATCCCGGTGCAGGCGACGGTGAAATATCCGGCGGGCTGGACCGCAGCCTCGGGCCTGCCGGCCAAGGTCCAAGGGCAGGTCTATACCTATGAAAAGACCGATTACGACACGCTGGTCGATTCGCCGGTCTTCGCTGGCCGCTATTATCGCGAGTTCGCGCTGTCTCCGCGCGTCGACCTCAACGTCTTCGCCGACACGGCCGAGGAACTGAATGCCAAGGACTGGCAGATCGACCTGCACAAGAAGCTGGTCGAGCAGACGGTCAAGGCGTTCGGCACCGAACATTATGACCGCTACGAGTTTCTGCTCGCCATCTCCGACAAGATCGGCGGCATCGGGCTGGAGCATCATCGCAGTTCCGAAAACCAGGTCGAGCCGGGCTATTTCATCAAGTGGGAAGACGGGCTGACCGATCGCAACCTGCTGCCGCACGAGTATAGCCATAGCTGGATCGGCAAGTTCCGCCGCGGGGCCGATGCCTTCACCCCCGATTTCCGCACGCCGATGCGCAACAGCCTGCTGTGGGCCTATGAGGGGCAGGACCAGTTCTGGGGCTATGTGCTGGGCGCACGCTCGGGCCTGTTCACCAAGCAGGAGACGCTCGACGCACTGGCCGGCATCGCCGCCAGCCTCGACAATCGCCCGGCTCGCCAGTGGCGCAACCTGGTCGACACCACCAACGACCCGATCATCTCCGCGCGCCGGCCCAAGGGCTGGGTCAGCTGGCAGCGATCGGAGGACTATTACAATGAAGGCCTGCTGGTCTGGCTCGAGATCGATTCGATGCTGCGCGCCCGATCGAACGGCACCAAGTCGATCGATGATTTCGCCCGCGCCTTTCTCGGCCTGCGCGACGGCGACTGGGGCGTCGTCACCTATACGCTCGACGATGTCGCGCGCGGGCTGAACGATGTCGTTCCCTATGACTGGAAGGGCTTTCTGGTAAAGCGCCTGACCGAGACCGGCGACCGCGCCCCGCTGAACGGCCTGACCGGAAACGGGTACAAGCTGGTGTTCACCGACACCCCGACCCCGTGGTTCAAGGCAAGCGAGAAGTCGCGTGGCCAGACCGATCTCAGCTATGGCCTGGGCCTGGCGCTCGGCAAGTCGGGTTCGGTCGCCGGCGTCATCTGGGACAGCCCGGCATTCGATGTCGGGATGGTGGTCGGCGACGAAGTCGTTGCGGTTGCCGGCGAGGCCTATTCGGCCGACCTGATCAAGGCCGCGGTGCGCCAGGCGGCGACGTCGAAGGATCCGATCCGGCTGACCGTGAAGAGCGGCGATCGCTATCGCGACGTAGCCATCGACTATCATGGCGGACTTCGCTATCCGCGCCTCGAAAAGACGGCCGAGGGAGAGGCTGGTCTGGACAGGTTGCTCGCCCCGCGGTGACGCGGACGAGCATCGCCTCTAGCAAGGTAAGAAGATGCGCATCGACCTGATTCCTGTGGGCGACGATCCGCCCCACAGCCTGAATGTGATCATCGAAGTTCCGACCGGCGGCGAGCCGGTCAAATATGAGTTCGACAAGGCGTCGGGGGCATTGTTCGTCGATCGCATCCTGCACACGCCGATGCGGTATCCGGCGAACTACGGCTTCGTGCCACACACGCTGTCGCCCGACGGCGATCCGCTCGATGCGCTCGTCATCGCGCGCTCGCCCTTCGTGCCGGGCTGCGTCGTGCGCGCCCGTCCGATCGGCGTGCTGAAGCTCGAGGACGAGGCCGGCGGCGACGAGAAGCTGGTCTGCGTGCCGGTCGACACCACCTTCCCCTATTATGCGGATGTGGGCGAGCGTCAGGACCTGCCCTCGATCGTGCTCCAGCAGATCGAGCATTTCTTCAAACACTATAAGGACCTCGAGTCCGAAAAGTGGGTGCGGATCGGCCAGTGGGGCGACGCCGAAGAGGCTCGCCAGATCGTCCTGCAGGCGATCGAGGCTGCCAAGAACGCCAAGAACGCATAAGTTCGATCGGCCCGGCGGGTTGTGCTCGCCGGGCCGCTCATCCTCTGGCGGCCCGTGAAAAACAGGCCTAGCGTGGCGCCATGGCCACCCAGAGCGAACCGCGCGGCATCGGCAATCTGATCGCCCCGCCGCGCTTCCTGCTGTTCCTCCTCATCTTCGCGATCGGCTGCTGGCTGGCAATTCCGCCGCTGGGGCTGAGGCACGGCCTAATGGCCGGGTTCGACGCCGGCGCACTCGCCTTCCTGATCGCGTTCAGCCCGCTGCTCTCGCACGAATCGGACGCCATGCGCGCCTCGGCGCGGCGCAACGACGCCAACCGCGTCATGCTGTTGCTGATCACCGGCGCGGTCAGTGTCGTCATCCTCGTCGCGATCGCGTCGGAACTGATGCAGCGCCAGGCGCCGCATCCGGTCTCGCTGGTCATGATCGTCGGGACGCTGGCGATGAGCTGGCTGTTCTCCAACCTGATCTACGCGCTGCACTATGCGCACATCTTCTACACCAGCGACGACGGCAGCGATGAAGGCGGGCTGGAATTCCCCAAGACGCCCGAGCCCGATTACTGGGACTTCATCTATTTCGCCTATTGCCTGGGCATGACCTTCCAGACCAGCGACGTGTCGATCACCAGCGGGCGAATGCGCCGGGTGGTCACGCTCCACTGTCTGGCGGCATTCGTGTTCAACCTGGGGGTTATCGCCTTCACGATCAACGTGCTCGGCGGCTCCTGACGCCTCAGCCGCGCTTGCGCTTCGGCTTCTTCGCCGGCGCGCGTCGTCCCGCCTCGATCGCCAGCATCGCCCAGCGGCGCAGCGCATCGGCGTCGTCATAGACGTCCTCGGGTGCGCGCCGATAGTTCATCGTCGCGACCCGGTCCTTCATCTGCGCGGTGAAGCGCTCGCACCCTTCGGCATCCCAGAGCGCGTCGCTTTCGGCATCCGCCTTCAGCCACAACGAATCGAAGGCAACGATCGCGAACGCGACGCCATCGGCATAGAGCGCCGCGCCACCGAACATCCGGCGGTGTGTCACCGTGCCGATCGGCTCGACCGCCTCGGCAACCCAGTCGATCAGCCCGGTATCAACCGCCATCGGCCAGCCGGGCGATCGATTCGCCTTCCATCCGCCAGCGTTCCCAGCCATCGACCGAGGTCGCGCCGATCGAGCGATAGAACCCCTTGCCCAGCTCGTTCCAGTCCAGCACCGACCATTCGAGACGCGCGCCGCCGCGCTCGACCACCAGCGCCGCCAGCCGCGACAGCAAGGCCCGGCCCAGCCCCGATCCGCGCGCCTCGGGCTCGACGAACAGATCCTCGAGATAGATGCCCGGCTTGCCCTCGAAGGTCGAAAAGGTCTGAAAGAACAGCGCGAACCCCTTGGGCTCGCCATCGACTTCGCCGATGATCACCTCGGCTGCCGGCTGTGCACCGAACAGGTGGCGGCCCATCGTGTCGAGATCGAAACGCACGTCGTGGCTCAGCTTCTCATATTCGGCCAGCTTGCGGATGAAGTCCGCGACCAGGTTCAGGTCGTCCGGTCCCGCCGCGCGTATCTCGATCATTGCAGTCCCGCCTCCGCTTCCGGCGCGCCCGATTGCCGCCGCACCGCCATCAGGCATCCTGCGACGATCAGCAGCGTACCTGCAACCGTCGCCGCCGTCACCGGCTCGCCGAACCAGATCCAGCCCATCAGCGCCGCCCAGATGAAGGCGGTATATTCGACCGTCACCAGCACCTGGGCCTCGGCCCGGGCATAGGCCCAGGACAGCAGCAGCAGCGACACGACCGCCAGCACCGCGGCCGCCACGATCCCCGGCCAATGCTGCACGCCCGGCACCGTCAATAGCCAGGGCGAGGGGATGGCCAGCAACCCGACCACGAACAGATTCTGGAAAAAGGCGATCTCCATCGGCTTCGCAATCTGCGCCTGGTGCCGCGCGACGACCAGATTGACCGCATAGAAGATCGCCGAGGTCAGGATCGCGCCCATGCCGAGCAACGTCTCGTGGCTATGCGTCCCGCCGATCCGCCCGGCGACGACCACGCCGACCCCGGCCAGCCCCAGCAGCGAGCCCAGGACCGATCGCCCCCCCACCTTCTCCTTCAGTACCAGCGCCGCCAGCCCCAATGCGATCAGCGGCGCGATGAACGACAGCGCGATCGCCTCGGCCAGCGGCACGCGCACGATCCCCCAGAAGAACGCCATCGCCATCACCGCTACCAGGATGCTGCGCGCAAAATGCACCTTCATCGTCGCCCGGGACGGCAGTTTCGGCCGCGCCAGCGCATAGAGCACGCCCGTCAGCACCAACGCGGCGCCCAGCCGCCAGACGAGCATGTTGTATGCCCCGATCTGGATCGACCCGGCCTTCATCACCGCGTCCATCACCGCATAGAAGGCGATGCCGGCGCATGCCGCCAGAAAGGCGGGAACGACCTGCGACCGGGTGTCCGTCACTGGCTGCCGCGGCGCGCGGTGAGGAGGCGCGTCGCCCAGCGATCGCCGATTACCAGAAGGATGCCGCCCAACAGCATCGCGCCGGCGATTCCCGCCACGGGCGCGGCGATGTCTGGCCGCCCCGCCGCGATGCTGGCCAGCCGCAATACCACCAGCAGGATCGCGACGATGGCGATGCGGCGCAGCCATGCGGCGGCCAGACCCCAGCCGCCATGATCGCCGCGCATCGCGATCAGTGCATAGCGCCCGACCATCAGCGCCGACACCAGGGTCAGCGTGTCGCCCAGCGCGGCGATCGGTTCGGATGCGGCCATGGCCGCCGCCTAGCGCGGCGCCCGGCGAAAGACGAGGGGGCTTATTCGGCCGCCTGAGCGGCCGCTTCGTTTGCCGCCTCGATCTCGGCCGCCTTGGCCTCGACCAGCCGGACGATGTGGTTCACCATGTCGGCATCCTCGACATGATGATCGGTCACGCCCGACAGATAGACCATGTGCTTGCCATTGCCACCGCCGGTGATGCCGATATCGGTCTCGCGCGCCTCTCCGGGACCGTTGACGACGCAGCCCAACACCGACAGCGACATCGGCGTGCGGATATGCTGCAGCCGTTCCTCCAGCGTCTGGACGGTGCGGATCACGTCGAACCCCTGACGCGCGCAGCTGGGGCACGACACGACGCGGACGCCGCGGTTGCGGATGCCCAGCGCCTTCAGGATCTCGAACCCGACGCGAACCTCTTCCTCGGGCTCTGCCGACAGGCTGACGCGGATCGTGTCGCCGATGCCGAACCACAGCAGCGATCCGATGCCGATCGCGCTCTTCACCGTGCCGCCGACAAAGCCGCCCGCCTCGGTGATGCCCAGGTGCAGCGGGCAGTCGACCGCCTCGGCCAGCTGCTGATAGGCGGCGACGGCCAGGAACACGTCCGACGCCTTCACCGCGACCTTGAATTCGTGGAAGTCGCGGTCCTGCAGCAGCTTGATATGGTCGAGTGCCGACTCGACCAGCGCCTCGGGACACGGCTCGCCATATTTCTCGAGCAGGTCCTTCTCGAGGCTGCCTGCGTTCACGCCGATGCGGATCGCGCAGCCATTCGCCTTGGCGGCGTTCACCACTTCGTTCACCCGGTCGGCCGAGCCGATATTGCCGGGATTGATCCGCAGGCAGGCGGCGCCGGCATCGGCGGCTTCCAGCGCGCGCTTATAGTGGAAATGGATATCGGCGACGATGGGCACGCGCGACGCGCGCACGATCTGTTTCAGCGCGGCGGTCGATTCGACGTCGGGGCAGCTCACCCGGATGATATCGACCCCGGCATCCTCGCAGCGGCGGATCTGGTCGATCGTCGCGCGCACGTCCGACGTCAGCGTGTTGGTCATGGTCTGCACCGTCACGGGCGCATCGCCACCGACCGGCACGTTGCCGACCATGATCTGCCGCGATTGGCGGCGGTGAATGTCTCTCCAGGGGCGTACCGACATGCTCGCGCTATAGCCGTTCGGCCCCGGCAGGGAAACGGGCAAGCGACGCAGGGTCTGGACGCAGGATCGAGAGGCAGTGGAATGATCGCGCAGACCCGTTGCAGGCGGCGTGCTCCCTTCAGGATCGGCCCGCGGCTGGCAAGCGCGGATCGATCTGCTAAGGGCGCCGCTTCGGCCGCGGCGATACCCTGCCCGGTCCTCGTTGCGTGTTTCGGAGTAGCCTTGATGTCCGTCGACCCCACCCCTCGCTGGAGCCTCATGATCCATGGCGGCGCAGGGATTATCGAGCGCGACCGGCTGACGCCCGAACAGGCCGAGGCCGCCCATAACGGGCTCGACGCGGCGCTGAGCGCAGGCACCGCGATTCTCGAGGCCGGCGGCTCCGCGCTCGATGCGGTCCAGGCTGCGGTCGAGGCGCTGGAGGACGATCCTGCCTTCAACGCCGGTCGCGGCGCGGTCTTCACCTGGGCCGGGCGCAACGAGCTGGACGCCGCGATCATGGACGGACGCAGCCGCGCGGCCGGCGCCGTCGCCGGCAGCACGACGACGCGCCACCCCGTCGCGCTCGCTCGCGCGGTGATGGCGCACAGTCCGCACGTGCTGCTGAGCGGCGAGGGTACCGACGAATTCGCCCGCGACCACGATCTCGAACAGGTCGACAACAGCTTCTTCGCCACGACCGAGCGTCGTCGCCAGCTCGATGAGCTCAAGGCGCGCAAGTCGAACTGGTTCGATGTCGACCTGAAATACGGCACGGTGGGCGCGGTCGCCTGCGACGGCGAAGGCAATGTCGCCGCTGCCACCTCGACCGGCGGCCTGACCGGCAAGCGCTGGGGCCGGATCGGCGACTCGCCGCTGATCGGCGCGGGCACCTATGCCGACAATCGCGCCGCCGCGATCTCCGCGACCGGTGCCGGCGAATATTTCATCCGCGAAGGCGTCGCGCACGAGATCTGCGCCCGCGTCCGCTTCCTCGGAGAATCGCTCCAGCAGGCGGCCGATACGGTGATGGCGGAGACCAAGGCACTGGGCGGCACCGGCGGCGTGATCGTGGCAGGTCCGGACGGCGAAACCGCCTGGAGCTTCACCACCCCCGGCATGTATCGTGCCCGCGCAGCCTCGACCGGCGAGCGGGTCATCGCATTCTATGGAGACGACCTGTGAAGCGTATCTTCCTGTTCCTGGCGGCACTGGTCGCGACCGTCACCGCAGCGACTCCGGCCGGCGCCTATTGGGAATATGGTCATGAAACCGTGGCCGCCATCGCCTGGAAGAACATCACGCCCAGGACCCGCGCCGCGATCGATGCGCTGCTGAAGCGTCAGGGCCTGCTCGAGACCCCGACCTGTCCTGCCCGCTCGATCGAGCAGGCGAGCGTCTGGCCCGATTGCGTCAAGAAGCTGGGCGAGCGGTTCAACTATGCCTCGTCCTGGCATTATCAGAACGTCAACATCTGCAAGCCGTTCGACCTGAAGGCGCCATGCAAGGACGGCAATTGCGTGTCGGCCCAGATCACCCGCGACATGAAGCTGATCAAGGACCCGTCGGTCCCGGTGCGCGAGAAGCTGCAGGCGGTGATCTTCCTGGTCCACTTCGTCGGCGACCTGCACATGCCGCTCCATGCCGGCGACCGCGACGATCTGGGCGGCAACCGCGTCCGCGCCGCCTATGGCATCTATGCGCCGGAGCGGTTCAACCTCCACAGCCTGTGGGACGGCTGGCTCGCCGAGCGCGCCATCTCCACCCCGCCCTCGCTGGTCCGGGTCTATTCCGCCGAGGAGCGCGCGACGATCGGCGCCGGCAGCGTCGAGGACTGGAGCCGCGAAAGCTGGCAGATCGCGCACGACGTCGCCTATGCCAGCGCGCTGAAGGGCGATCCCTGCGGACCTGTGCCGGAACGCGTCCAGCTCGACGATGCGACGATCGAGAAGCTGGTCGAGCCCGCCCGGCTCCAGGTCGAGCGCGGCGGCATTCGCCTCGCGCGGCTGCTCGACGAGGCCTTCGCCTGAACCGTCGTCCGCGGCGCGGCATTTCCGACCGCCGCGACGCGGCCGACGAGAGCCTCTACTAGTCGCGCGATCTCCAGCGCCAGCGCCAGCCGCCCTCGGTCTTGGCAGCAGCCAGCGCGACGAATCCGACGGTCAGCGGCAGCAGCAGGATCCACAATAGCGGATCGAACTGCCGGCCCAGCTTGGCGACCGCCGCTGCGCCCGCCAGAAACGCGAAAGTCGCGGCCCAGCCCTGCCACGAGGCAGGACTGGCACCGATCCCCAGGCGCTTCGGCCTGAACCAATAGTCGGGCCTGCCACCCTCGGCGCCCGACCGGCGCCCGGAGCGTCCGCGGATATCGCCCGTCATGCGCGTCACATCCACAACATGCCGACGCCGATGCCGATAAAGGCGACCGACGCCGCGATCAGGAATTTCAGCCGCTCGGGGCTGGAATGGACCATCATGAACATCATTGCGTCTCCTCCTCGTTGAACGGATCGATCTCGTCTTCCCCGCCCGGCCGGGGCTTGGGCGGACGGCCGCGCTTCGCACGTACCGGGGCGGCCAGCTTGACGCCGCGCCGGTTGAGCGCCTCGCGCAGCAGGCATTCGACCTGCGCGTTGACGCTGCGCAGATCCGCCGCCGCCGACCGCTCGATCGCCGCATAGAGCGCGGGATCGAGGCGGAGCGGGAACGCCTTTTTCGGGGGTACGGTCACGCGGCCATCTTACTGATACAGCGACCCTGCATTGACGATCGGCTGGGTATCGCGCTCGCCGCACAGCACCACCATCAGGTTCGACACCATCGCCGCGCGCCGCTCGTCGTCGAGCTCGACGACGTTCTTAGCGCTGAGCTGGTCGAGCGCCATCTCGACCATGCCGACCGCACCTTCGACCAGGGTCTGGCGGGCCGCGACCACCGCCTGCGCCTGCTGACGCCGAAGCATCGCCCCGGCAATCTCTTGGGCATAGGCCAGATGGGTGAAGCCGCATTCGTCGACGGTGATCCCCGCCACCCGCAGCCGGGCGATCAACTCGGCGCGCAGCTCGCCGCCAACCTGGTCGTGATTGCCGCGCAGCGTCACTTCCTGATGCTCGAAATCGTCATAGGGATAGCGCGAGCCGATCGTGCGCACCGCCGCCTCGATCTGGACCACCACGAACGACTTGTAATCATCGACGTCGAACAGCGCCTG
Organism: Sphingomonas sp. BL-S-25; assembly: GCF_055521555.1. Lineage (NCBI taxonomy): Bacteria > Pseudomonadati > Pseudomonadota > Alphaproteobacteria > Sphingomonadales > Sphingomonadaceae > Sphingomonas > Sphingomonas sp. BL-S-25. The sequence continues at coordinate 2,172,649 of NZ_CM145486.1, read as the reverse complement.
TGCGCTGTCGGTCACGCGCCACACTACCTGTGCCGCCATCTCGATCGGGTTGCCGCGCAGGTCGTTGACCTTGATCCGCTCGGAAATGATGTTGTTGGCGCGGACCGACAGCTTCTTCTTGGTCATCCACGGCCAGGTCCAGCGCAGGCCGGTCGTCCGGTCGGTGCCCTTATAGTCGCCGAACAGCGTGATTACCGTCGCCTGGTTGGGCTGCAGCAGATAGAAGCCGATCGACACGAAGGTGAATATCAGCACCGACGCGATCAACGCCCATGGCGCCCAGGACTGGGCCTCGAGCTGCGTCGCCGAGAAGACCAGCACCACGAGCGCCACCAGCATCAGCACGAGCATGCCATAGCCGCTCGCCGTCCGTGCTTGTGTCTCGCTACTCTGGCGCAGTGCGGGACCGCTGCCATGGGTATCGACCATTTCTTCCTCCCTATAATGTGATATCACTTTTATATCGCTTCAGATCGCGGTGCAAGCGGTATCGGCGGCAAAGCAAAAGCCGCCGGAGCACGGGGCTCCGACGGCTTTCGATACGCACCCGGACGGGCGGAATCAGTTCAGGACGATGGTCACCGCGCGGCGGTTGGCACGCCAGCTGGTCTCGTCCGAGCCCAGCGCGATCGGGCGTTCCTTGCCATAGCTGATCGTGGTGATGCGGCTCGGCGAGATGCCGCGCGAGGCGAGATAATTCTTGGCCGAATTGGCGCGGCGATCGCCCAACGCGAGGTTGTACTCGCGGGTGCCGCGTTCGTCGCAATGGCCCTCGATCGTGACGCGCGCATTCGGGTTGGCGGTCAGCCACTGCGCCTGGCTTTCCAGGATACGCTGCGCCTCGGGGTCGAGGTCGAACTGGTCGAACCCGAAATTGACCGTGTCGCTGATCACCTCGCGCTTGAACCGCTCGTTCAGCGGTCCGGCAATCTCGTCGCCGCTGCCGCCATTGTCGACGACGGGGCCCTGCTCGCTCGGCGCGACCGCGGTCGGCGGCACCTTCTTCGCGCAACCTGCGGTCGCGATCAGCGCGACGCCGAGCATCACGCCGGTCAGGGTCTTGGCCATGCTTCTTTCTCCTCTTCAGTCTCGATTACCCGCTGCCGGGCATGCGCGCACGCCCGGCCATAACGTTTCAGGGACGAATCGGTCCCCAGTTCGGATCGGAGCCATCCATCGGCGTCGGCGTGCGTCGCGCGAAGCCGCTGTTGACGTCGACCGACCACAGGTCGGGCCGGCCCGATCCCTGTGACGCGCGGAAGAACATCAGCACGCGGCCGTTCGGCGCCCAGCTCGGCGCCTCGTCGCCCCAGCTCTGGGTCAACAGCTTCTCACCGCCGCCCGACGGGTTCATTACGCCGATGCGGAAGGCGCCGCCGCCGGTGCGGGTAAAGGCGATCAGGTCGCCGCGCGGGCTCCATACCGGCGTCGCATAGCGTCCGCCGCCGAAGCTGATCCGCTTCTGGTCGGAACCGTCGGCATTCATGACATAGAGCTGCTGCGTGCCGCTGCGGTCGCTCTCGAACACGATCCGCCGGCCGTCGGGCGAATAGCTGCCGCCGGTGTCGATGCCCGGCGAGTTGGTCAGCCGAACCGGCTCGCCGCCCGCCGCAGCCACGCGGTACAGGTCGATATTCCCGGCGACCGACATCGAGAACAGCACCCATTTCCCATCGGGCGAGAAGCGCGGCGCGAAGTTCAGCGCGACGTTCGAGGCGACCATCCGCGAATTGCGGCTGCCCATGTCATAGATGTAGATCGCGGGCTTGCGGTTCTGATAGCTCATATAGACGATCGAGCGCTGGTCCGGCGAGAAGCGCGGGGTCAGCACGATCGTCTGGCCGTTGGTCAGGAACCGATGGTTGGCGCCGTCATAATCCATGATCGCCAGCTGCTTGATGCGCCGGTTCTTCGGCCCGCGCTCGGCGACATAGACGACCTGGCTGTCGAAATAGGGGCCGTCGCCGGTCAGCCGGGCATAGATCGCATCAGCGCATTTGTGCGCGGCACGGCGCCACTCGCCCGGCGATACGACAAAGCCCTCGCGGATCAGCTCGCGACGCGACGCGACGTCATAGACATAGCAACCGACCGTCAGCGTGCCATTGCCATTGGCGCGGACATAGCCCTGGACCAGCGCCTGCGAGGCATAGGCGCTCCAGCTGTCGAAATTGGGCTGATTCACTTCCGAGAAGGGAATCGGCCGCGCGGCGTTCGGGCCCACCGTCTTGAAGATACCGGTGTTGCGCAGATCCTCGTCGATGATCCGGGCGAGCTGGCGCCCCAGATCGTCGGTCGATCCCGCCGGGGTCGAGGCGACCTGGTTGGTCGGCATGACCGGAATGATGATCGGCAGCGCGCTTGCCTGACCGCCCTTCAGGTCGATGATCGGCCCGCCTTCATCGTCCGGCGCCGTCGGGGTGGGGGTCGGGGCAGGCAGCGGGGGTTGGGTTTGCGCGACGGCAGCCCCCGACCAGACGCCGCCCGCCAGAGCGAGGCTCGCCGCGCCGATCACCATGAGTTTGCGCATCATCATCTCCAGGAGTTCAGTTCGACAATTGGTAGCGGAAGTTCAGCGTCTTCCACCCATTCTTGACCTCATACAGGGCAGGCGGGAGCCCGCGAAACGGCGTGCATCCCCTAAAGATCGCCTGCACCGCATCATCGACCCGGGTGACGTAGCGCTCATTGGCATCTGTCACGCCTTCATGCCTAAGGATGCGTAGCGGGCCATCAAGCGACCCATCCGGCCTCAAGCGCAGTTGCACGATCGCCTTGATTGACTGCGCTTCGGGCGCCGGGATCCTCTGCCGGTCAGCGCAAGGCTGGACCTGGCGGATAACTGCGGAGATGAAATTTGCCTGGTCCTGCCCGGTCGCCGTTGCCTGCGATTTCTGGCCCGTGCCCTGGCTGGGCTGCGTCGCCGGGCCGGTGCCCAGCTTGCTGCCCCATTGCCGGAAATCGTCGCTCACCCGCGGGTTGCGGCTCGCCTGTTGGGCGGGCCGGGTCGAAGGCTTTGCCGCCGCCGTTCGCTCGGGGCGCGGGGGCTGCGGTTTCGTCGCCGGCTTCGGCTGCGGCTTGGCAGGCTCGGGCTTCGGCTGGGGTTTTGGTTGAGGCTGGGATTTCGGCTCGGGCTTCGGTTCCGGCTGGGGTTCGGGCTGCGGCTCCGGCTCGGGCGCAGCTTCCACGGGCGCGCTGTCGGGCGTGGCAGTCTCGTCGCCCTGTTGTGGCGCCGGAGGCTCGCTGCTCGGATCGGGCGCGGCGCTGACCAGCCCGACATCGTCCGACAGCGTCACCTCGATCGGCTGCTCGGTCGGCTCGGGCGGCGGCGTCACTTGGGTGAGTGCGAGATAGAGCAGGGCGGCGACGATCGCGCCATGCGCGACCGTCGAGAGCGCAAGACCGCCCAGTTCGGAACGACGGATCAGGTCGGCCTCCCGGTCACTTCTTGCCAGCGGGGTTGCTGACCAGCTGAACCCGGTTCAGCCCCACGCGATTGAGCTCGCCCAGCACCGACATGACCTTGCCATAGTTGATCGCCTGGTCGCCGCGCATCAGGATCAGCGGCGGGCGGCCATCGGCATCGCGACGATTGGCGGCGATATCGCTCAGCCGCGCGCCCAGCGCCGCCTCGGTCACCGGGTCCGAATCGATGAAGATCTGCCCTTGGGTATCGATCGACACCTGCACCGGCTTGCTGTCCTGCTCCAGCGGCTTGGCCTTGCTCTCGGGCAGGTTCACCGGAACGCCGGCGTTCATCAGCGGCGCCGTCACCATGAAGATGATCAGCAGCACCAGCATCACATCGACCAGCGGCGTGACGTTGATCTCCGCCATCGGGGAGCGCCGGCCGCGGCCGCGCTTCGAGGGAAGGTTCATTCCCATCGCGGTTACGCCTCCAGCTCGAGCCTGCGGCTGAGCGTCGCGTGGAAGCCGTCGGCGAAGCGGTTCAGCCGCTGCTCGACGCGATTGATGCGGTGGCTGAACGCATTGTAGGCGATGACCGCCGGGATCGCGGCGGCCAGGCCGATCGCGGTAGCGAACAGCGCCTCGGCGATGCCCGGCGCGACCACGGCGATCGACGAGCTTTCCGCGCCGGCGATGCCCATGAAGCTGTTCATGATGCCGACCACGGTACCGAACAGGCCGACGAACGGCGCGACCGATCCGACCGTCGCCAGGAAGTTCAGCCGGTCGGCCAGCCGGTCGATCTCGTTGGCGGTCGCCGCGCCCATCGCGGTCGCCAGGCGCTCGCGCGTCGCCTCGCGGTCGATCGACTTGCCCGCGGTCGAGCGTCGCCATTCGCTGACGCCGGCAGAGAAGATGCGCGCGATCGGCTGGTCGCGGACCGACACCCGGCGATGGAATTCGTCGATGTCGTCGGCTTCGCGATATTCGATCTCGAACGCGTCGATCGCCTTGCGGACGCTGCCGATGCGGGCGCTGAAGCTGAAGATGATCGCCCAGCTCCACAGGCTGGCGAGCACCAGCCCGGCCATCACGACCTGGACGACGATGCTCGCATTCAGAACCAGGTGCGTCAGCGACAGGCTGCTGCTCGGATCGGTGGGCGCAACACTCATGATCGGCTTAATTTCCCTTCCACACCAGCGGGGCGAATGCTGCCATCCACGCCGCCGGCTGCCTGCGCGGCCGACCCGATGGCAGCACGAAGGCGGCTTCCACGTCCGCCTCTGCCACTATGGTATCGTTCCGCATGACTCGTTGATGAATATCCACGGACGCCGCGCGCAAACGCATCACGCGGCTGATGATCGTCAGTTCGTCGCCCAGCCGCGCCGGCGCGCGATAGCGGATGGACAGGCCGGCAATGGCATAGGCTCCCTCCCCCGCTTCGAACGCGGCACGCTGGTCGATCCCCGCTGCCAAAAGCATGTCGGACCGCGCGCGTTCCATGTAGCGCAGATAATTTGCGTGATAGACCACGCCCGTCAGGTCGGTGTCCTCGAAATAGACCCGCAGGACCAGGCGATGCTCGTTGCCGGAAATCCGGCCCAGGGCGGTCAAAGCGTCCATCGCCCTGCCCTAACCCACCAGCTCCGGTCGGGGAACCCCGCGTGCCGTCTGGACGCGCGCAGCGACTGCGCTAGGCTGGCAGCGATGACCCAACCCGCCCTGCGCCTGTCGCACCTGTCCAAGACGTTCGACCACCCCGTCATTCGCGACCTGGACCTGACGGTCGAGGCCGGCCAGCTCTATGCGCTGCTCGGCCCCAATGGCGCGGGCAAGACGACCACGCTACGCATGGCGGTCGGCCTGACCCAGCCGGACCGTGGCGTAATCGAGATCTACGGCATCGATGCGCGGCGCGATCCGCTGGCGGCCAAGGCGATCACCGCCTGGCTGCCCGACGATCCGATGATCTATGACAAGCTGACACCGTCGGAATATCTCGGCTTCGTCGCCGGTCTGTGGCGCATCCCCGCGGACCGCGCCGCGCCGGAGGCCGAGCGGCTGCTGCGCTGGCTCGAATTGTGGGAAGTGCGCGACACACGCTGCGAAGGCTTTTCGCGCGGCATGAAGCAGAAGGTCGCGCTGGCCGGCGCGCTGATCCACGATCCGCGGCTGCTGATCCTCGACGAACCGCTGACGGGCCTCGACGCGGCCATGGCCCGGTCGGTCAAGGACGCGCTGCGCGCCGCGGTCGATCAGGGCAAGACCGTCATCGTCACCACCCATATCCTCGAGGTCGCCGAGCGGCTGGCCGACCGGATCGGGATCATCGCCGATGGCCGCCTGCTGGCCGAGGGCACGCTGGAGACACTGCGCGCCCAGGCCGGGTCGGACGACATGACGCTGGAGGATGCGTTCATCCGCCTGACCAGCAGCGCCGGCGCGGACGAATGATCGCCTGGGCGATGCGGCGCCTGGCGCCGGGTGGCTTCGCCTGGCTGACCCTGGCCGAGCTGCGCACTGCCTGGGCGTCGCGTCCGACCGGCTGGCAGCAGGGCCTGTCGATCGCGCTGATGATCTTCTGGATCCTTGTCGGACTCGCCGCCGGCCTCGCCCTGCGCGGGGTTCCGATCCCCGGCGGTCCGCTTTCGAACGCAATCTTCTTCGTCACCGGCGCGGCGATGCTCGCCTTCATGATCACCCAGGGCATGCTGGGCAGCCAGCGCACCCTGTACGAGGCGGGCGATCTCGACCTGCTCTTCTCGGCACCGATGCCGCCGCGCATCGTCGTCGCCGCCAAATTGTCGGGCATCGTCGCTGCGGTGCTGATGACCTATGCCGTGCTGATCCTGCCGATCCTGCTGCCCATCGCGCTGCTCGGCCACCCCGGACTGCTGGGCGCGGCGCTGCTGATCGTCGCGCTGGCGCTGGTCGGCGGATGCGTCGGCCTGGGCCTGACGCTGGCGCTGGCGCGTGTCTCGGGCCCGCGCGCGGCGCGCACCGTCGGCCAGATCGTAGCGGCGCTCGCCGGCGGCAGCGTGTTCGTCGCCACCCAATTCTATAGCGGCCCCGGCCGCGACATGGCGCGAGGTGCGGACCGCGACCCGCTGTCCTTCTTCGACCGGCTGGCGCAGATGGACTTTCTGCAGCACGGCCCCGCCACCCTGCCCGGCCGGGCGGCGCTGGGCGATCCGCTGGCGCTCGCATTGATCCTCGGCATCGGCATTGCCGTCTTCGCGCTTACCGCCTGGGCGATGCAGCGCTGGTTCCTCGTCGGGTATCAGGCCGGACGGATGCGGCTCGGCGGGCGCACACGCGCGGCACGGACGGCGATTGCCGGACATTTCCGCACGTCGCTGTTCGCCGCGACCTTTGCCAAGGAATGGCGGCTGCTCGCACGCGACCCGGCGCTGCTGTTTCAGGTGCTGATGCGCCTGATCTATCTGGCGCCGTTCTTCTTCATCGCCGGCAATGCTGGTGGCGAGATCGGGCTGCTCGCGCCCAGCCTTGCCTTCGCCAATGTGCTGGTCGCGGGCCAGCTCGTCGCCAGCCTGGCGTGGCTGACGGTTGCTGCAGAGGACACGCCCGATCTGATCGCGGTCGCACCGGTCGACAAGGCCGAGATCGAACAGAGCAAGCTGATGGCGGCCCTGGCGATGGCGGCACCGATCGGACTGATCCTGCCGGTAGTCGTCGCACTCCACACCCCGGTCGGCGGTGCGATCACGCTCGGCATGACCGCGCTGACCGGCTGGCTGGTGGGCTCGCTGGAGGTCGCCAACGCCAAGCCCGCGCCGCGTTCGACCTTTCAGAGGCGCGGCCAGGGCTCGTGGCTCTCGGCGCTGCTCGGCTTCCTCATCGCCGGCATCTTGGGTCTCATCACCGCTGGCGCCGTCTATTTCGCCACGCTGCTCGGCTGAGCGCCGCGCCGCTTCAGTCGAACAGCCCGTCCTGCGCACCTTGGGGCGGTTCGATGCCCAGATGCTTCCACGCAGCGCCGTTCAGGCAGCGGCCGCGCGCAGTGCGTGCCACCAGCCCGAGCTGGATCAGATAGGGCTCGATCACTTCCTCGATCGTGTCGCGCGGCTCGGACAGGCCGGCGGCGAGCGTCTCCACCCCGACCGGCCCGCCCTTGTAGATATCGGCGATCATGGTGAGGTAGCGCCGGTCCATCGCGTCCAGCCCGAGCGAATCGACCTCGAGCCGGGTCAGCGCCTGGTCGGCGACCCGGGCATGGACCACCGCCTCGCCCAGCACATTGGCAAAGTCGCGCACGCGGCGCAGCAACCGCCCGGCGATGCGCGGCGTCCCCCGCGAGCGCCGCGCAATCTCTTCCGCGCCATCGGGCGCGATCGCCAGCCCAAGCAGCCCGGCCGCTCGCGTCACCACCCGCTGCAATTCGTCGACGGTGTAGAAATTCAGCCGGATCGGGATGCCGAACCGGTCGCGCAGCGGCTGGGTCAGCAGCCCTTGGCGCGTCGTCGCGCCGACGAGGGTGAAGCGCGGCAGGTCGATCCGCACCGACCGCGCCGAGGGTCCCTCGCCGATCATCAGGTCGAGCGCGCGGTCCTCCATCGCCGGGTACAGGACTTCCTCGACCTGCGGCGCCAGCCGGTGGATCTCGTCGATGAACAGCACGTCGCCATCCTCGAGATTGGTCAGCAGCGCCGCCAGGTCGCCCGACTTGGCGATCACCGGGCCGGAGGTCGCGCGAAATCCAACGCCCATCTCTCGCGCCATGATCTGCGCGAGCGTGGTCTTGCCCAGGCCCGGCGGCCCGAAGAACAGCACATGGTCCAGCGCCTCGCCGCGCCCGCGCGCCGCATCGATGAACACGCGCAGATTCTCGCGCGCCGCCTTTTGCCCGACGAACTCGTCGAGCAGCTTGGGGCGCAGCGCCGCGTCGATATCGTCGCCGCGCCGCTCGGGCGCCAGGATGCGCTCGCCCTCGCTCATCGCGCGGCGGCTCCCGAGTTCGGGCGGATCATGCGGTCGGGTCCTGCGTCATTGCGCCGTTCCCTACCTGTTCGCCGCCACCGATGTCGAGGGGCCGGGCATGCCGGTCCGCGCGTCACTTGGCAGCCTTGCGCAGCGCCAGCCGGACCAGCGCGTCGAGCGTCGCGCCCGGCCCCAGCTCGTCGCTGGCCGCGCCGACCGCGTTCGACGCTTCGGCGGGCTTGAACCCCAAGTTGAGCAGCGCCGACACCGCATCCTTCGTCGCGCCGCCTGCCGGGGCGGCCGCGGTGATGCCGATCCCGCCCGCGGCCAGCCCGCCGGCCTTGTCCTTCAATTCATTGGCGATGCGCTGCGCCAGCTTCGGCCCGACGCCATTGGCGCGCGCGATCATCGCATGGTCGCCGCGCCCGATCGCCTTCTGGACATCCTCGGGCGGCAGGATCGACAGGATCGCCAGCGCGACCTTCGCGCCGACCCCCTGGACGCTGGTCAGCAACCGGAACCAGTCGCGCTCATCGGCGGTGGCGAAACCCATCAGCCGGATCGAATCCTCGCTGACCAGCATCTCGGTATGCACGGTCACCACATCGCCCGGCTGCCCCAGCGAGGTCAGCGTCCGCGCCGATGCCCCGAACAGATAGCCGACGCCGTTCACGTCGATCACTGCGGAATCGATACCGGTGGTGGCGAGCTTACCGTGAAGATGCGCGATCATGCGGAGGGGTTAGCCCCGTTTTGTTCCGGCGTCATCCCTTTGGCTTCGGGAGTGGCGGAAGAACCGAGCGCACTGCAACACCATCACCAACCCTAGAGCACCCCTCGCCGCGCACTCGCCACATGATGCGCGTGACAGATCGCTACCGCGAGCGCATCGGCGGCGTCCGCACCGTCGATCTTCGCCCCCGGCAGCAGCCGCGCGATCATCGCATGGACCTGCGCCTTGTCGGCATTGCCGACCCCGACCACCGCCTTCTTGACGACCGACGGGGCATATTCGCCGACATTGATGCCCGCCCGCGCCGCGGCGCAGATCACCACGCCCCGCGCCTGGCCCAGCTTCAGCGTCGATTGCGGGTTCGAATTGACGAAGACTTCCTCGACCGCGGCGCCGTCGGGCGCGCGATCGACGATCAGCGCCGCCAGCTGCGCGTCGAGATGCGCCAGCCGCCGTGGCAGCGGCTGGGCGCTGTCGGTCTTCAGCCGGCCATTGGCGATGTGGCTCAGCCGGTTGCCCTCGGCACGGATCAGGCCCCAGCCGGTCGTGCCGAGGCCCGGATCGAGACCGAGCAGGATCAGCCCAGCTTCTCCATGACCTCGTCCGAGACTTCGTAATTGCCCCAGACGGTCTGGACGTCGTCATCATCGTCCAGGGCGTCGATCAGCTTGAACAGCGTCGCGGCATCGCCCTCGGCGACCGAGACCATCGTCTGCGGGCGCCAGGCGAGCTTCGCGCCCTCGGCTTCGCCCAGCACCGGCTCGAGCGCCTTGGCGACTTCGTGCAGCGCGTCCTGCGCGGTCCAGATCTCGTGCCCGTCCTCGGACGAAGTCACGTCCTCGGCACCGGCCTCCAGCGCCGCCTCGAACACCGTGTCGGCATCGCCGGCGGTCGCGGGATAGTTGATCAGGCCCATCCGATCGAAGCCGTGGCTGACCGAACCCGACGCGCCCAGATTGCCGCCATTCTTGGCGACGGCGGTGCGGACATTGGTCGCGGTCCGGTTGCGATTGTCGGTCAGCGCCTCGATGATCAGGCTGACGCCGCCGGGGCCGAAGCCCTCATAGCGGATCTCTTCGTAATTCTCGCCGTCGCCCTTGCTCGCCTTGTCGATCGAGCGCTGGATATTGTCCTTGGGCATCGACTGCGCCTTGGCCGCATTGATCGCGGCGCGCAGGCGCGGGTTCATGTCCGGGTCGGGCAGACCCATCTTCGCCGCGACCGTGATTTCGCGGCTGAGCTTGGAGAACATGCTGGAGCGCTTCTTGTCCTGCGCGCCCTTGCGATGCATGATATTCTTGAATTTGGAATGGCCTGCCATGGGAAGTTCCTGATCCTGCTGTGGCTCAGACGCCGCTGATGGTGACGGCGGTGCCCGATGCCGATACCATCAGCATCGATCCGTTCTTGCCGATCACTTCATAATCGAAATCGATCCCGATCACGCCATTGGCGCCCAGATCGCGCGCCTCCGCCTCCAGCTCGTCCAGCGCGGTGCGGCGTGCGTCGCGCAGCGGCTTTTCATAGCTGCCCGAGCGCCCGCCGACGATATCGCGAATCCCCGCGAACAGGTCGCGGAAGATATTGGCGCCCAGGATTACCTCGGACGTGACGATGCCATGGTACCGCGTCACCTGGCGGCCATCGACATGGCTGGTCGTGATCAGGATCATTCAGTGTCCTCAGCTAAGGCCGAGCGCGTTCTTGTAGGTCTCGAGCAGCGCCTCGGCCTCGTCGCGGTGATGCTTTTCCATCTTCCGCAGGCGGACGATCGACCGCATCGTCTTCACGTCGAACCCGGTCGACTTGGCCTCGGCATAGACGTCCTTGATGTCGTCCGCGATGCCCTTCTTCTCTTCCTCCAGCCGCTCGATGCGCTCGATGAAAAGGCGCAGCTGCTCGGCCGAAATATTGTCGCTCATGAAATCCCGCTCTCGAATCTGTGTGGAAGGCTGCGCGTCTAGGCGATTGGCCCGACGCGCTCAACCTCAGTCCAGCGGGAAAACCTGGCGCTTGCCCCCGGCCTTGTGCACCACGCCGTGGCGCATCACGAAATCGACCCGCTCCAGCCGGCTGACTTCCTCCAGCGGGCTTTCGGTGACGGCGATGATGTCGGCCCATTTGCCGGGCTCGATCGATCCGATCTCGGCCTTGCGGTCCAGCGCGTCGGCGGCGTCGAGCGTCGCCGCGCGGATCGCCGCCATCGGCGTCATCCCCGCCCCGACCATCAGCGCGAATTCGCGGGCATTGTCGCCGTGGCGCGACACGCCGGTATCGGTGCCGAACGCGATCCTCACCCCCGCACGGATCGCACGGCGATGGCTGTCCTTTGCCGCCGCGGCAGCCGCCTCGGCCTTGGGGATGGTCGCGGGCGGCAGCTTGCCGGCACGAGCCGCCTCGACCGCGGTCTGCGGCGCCAGCATCGTCGGGACCAGCCAGGTGCCGCGCGTCTTCATCAGCGCGATCGTCGAATCGGTCAGGAAGGTGCCATGATCGACCGTATCGACGCCTGCCTCCACCGCGGCGCGTGTGCCTTCGTCGGCATGGCTGTGCACCGCGACGCGCCGCCCGAAGCTGTGCGCGGTGTCGACGACGGCCTTCATCTCGTCGTCGGTCATCTGCTTGCCCAGGCCGCCGGCCACGTTGGACAGGACGCCGCCGGTGCCGGCGAACTTGATCACCAGCGCTCCCAGCCCGATCTGGGCGCGCACCGCACGACGACAGTCGTCGGGGCCGTTGCAGGTGTTGATCTGATGCGCCGCGACCGCCTCGGCCCAGGGCTCGGCCAGCCCGTTCTGGCTGTCGCCATGACCGCCCGAGACCGAGATCATCCGGCCGGCATTGATCACGGTTGGCCCGGCGATCGCGCCGCGATCGATCCCGTCGCGCAGCGCGCGAATCGCGCGCGGTTCGCTGCCCAGGTCGCGCACGGTGGTGAACCCGGCTTCCAGGTCGCGGCGCGCATTCTGCGTGCCGATGATGAACGCGTCACCATCGTCGCGGGTCAGCGCTTCCATCCGCTCGCGCAGCGGATCGCCCTCCGACAACAGATGGACGTGCATGTCGATCAGCCCGGGCAGGACGAAGGCGCTCTTGAGGTCGACCAGCGTCGCCCCGCCCTCGGGCGCGACGAACCCGTCGCGAATCTCGACGATCCTGCCGTCACGCACGATGATCGTCGAATTGCCGCGCGGTTTCTGCCCCGGCCGGTCGAGCAGCGTGCCGGCATGGATATAGGTCAGCTTCGATGCAGCCGGCGGCGTGCCCTGCGCATAAACCGGCGCGGCCGTCATCAGTGCCGCAGCCGCGATCAACGATCGGATCATCCTCTGTCCCCCTATTTGCCCGTCCGCCTTGGACTCAGCGGTTCGGCTCCGTCATGGCGGGAGGATCGCTTGCCGGGAAGCTTTCGTCCAGCGCTTCGTCGAGCGCGTCCTCTTGCCTGTTCTTCGCGACTGACGCCTTCATCCGCTCGATCTGCTCGGGCGTCGCCTCTCCCTGGTGCAGCGCCTTCCACTGGTCATAGGGCATGCCGTAGACGATCTCGCGCGCCTCGGCCTTGCTCATCGTCGGGTCGACCGCCTCCAGCCAGTCGCCCAGGCAGTTGCGGCAAAAGCCCGCCAGCCCCATCAGGTCGATATTCTCCGCGTCGGACCGATGCCGCAAATGCCGCACCAGCCGCCGGAAAGCCTGGGCCGCAATCTTGTCGTCGAGCGTTTCGAGCGTCGCCATGCAAACCTCCTAGGTTGATCCCAGCGCAATAGAAGCTAGAGGCAGCCAGGCACAAGCCGAGGACCTGACAACGATGACACAAGCGATCCAACCGCGTTCCCGCAAGGTACGCGTGCTCGCAACGCTCGGTCCGGCAAGCTCGTCGCCCGAGATGATCGAACGGCTGTTCGACGCCGGCGCCGACGCATTCCGGATCAACATGAGCCATGGCGACCAGGCATCGAAGGTGCCGGTGATCCAGGCGATCCGCGCACTGGAAAAGAAGCTGGGCCGGCCCAGCACGATCCTGGCCGACCTCCAGGGGCCGAAGCTTCGCGTCGGCAAGTTCACCGAGGGCAAGGTGACTTTGGTCACCGGGCACCAGTTCGTGCTCGACCGCGATCCGACGCCGGGCGACTCGACCCGCGTCGAGCTGCCGCACCGCGAGATTTTCGAGGCGGCACAGGATGGCGCCCGCCTGTTGCTGGACGACGGCAAGATGGTGCTGCGCGTGATCAGCCACGGGCCCGACCAGATGACGACGATCGTCGAGGTGGGCGGCACCCTGTCCAACTCCAAGGGGCTGAACGTCCCCGACATGGTGCTGCCGATGGCGGCACTGACCGAGAAGGACCGCAGCGACCTGTCGTTCGCGGTCGAGCAGGAAGTCGACTGGATCGCGCTGAGCTTCGTTCAGCGGCCCGAGGATCTGATGGAAGCGCGCCGCCTGATCGGCGGCAAGACCGCTTTGCTCGCCAAGATCGAGAAGCCGTCGGCGATCGCCCGCCTCGACGAGATCGTCGAACAGTGCGACGGCGTGATGGTCGCCCGCGGCGACCTGGGCGTCGAACTGCCGCCGCAATCGGTGCCCCCGCTGCAGAAGCGCATCGTCGAGACCGCGCGCCGCATGGGCCGCCCGGTGATCGTCGCGACGCAGATGCTCGAATCGATGATCACCTCGCCCTCGCCCACTCGTGCCGAAGTGTCGGACGTGGCGACCGCGGTCTATGACGGCGCGGATGCGATCATGCTGTCGGCGGAAAGCGCCGCAGGCGAATGGCCGATCGAATCGGTGGCGATGATGAATTCGATCGCCGATGCGGTCGAGCGCGACCCGGCGCATGGCGACCGCGTCCACTTCACCGTAACCAAGCCCGATCCGACCACTGCCGACGCGCTGGCAGAGGCGGCGAAGAACATCGCCAGCACCGTCTCGGCCTCGGCGATTCTCTGCTTCACCACCTCGGGCTCGACCGCGCGCCGGATCGCGCGCGAGCGGCCGTCGGTGCCGATCGTGGTACTGACGCCGCGAATCGAGACCGCGCGCCGGCTCGGCCTGTTGTGGGGCGTCCATGCGGTCCACACCCGCGACGTCGAATCGTTCGAGGAGATGATCGCGAAGGCCAAGCGGATGGTGCTGCGCCACCGCATCGCCGCCGCGGGCGACCGGGTGGTGGTCTGCGCCGGCGTTCCCTTCGGCACGCCGGGCTCGACCAACGTGCTTCACGTCGTGAGCCTGACCGGCGACGAGCTGAAGAACTATAACGGCGGCGAATAAGCCGCCTCTGGCGGGCGGCGATGTCCATTTGGCATTGCCGCCCCGCCGGGCAGTGGATCAGAGCAGCCCGAGCCGCTGCAGTTCCGCGCGGAACGACGCCGCGTCGGTGAACAGGACGGCGTGGATGCCCGCCGCTGCAGCTGCCTCGACATTGGGCAGGCTGTCGTCGACGAAGACCGCATCGGGACCGGTCAGCCCGAATCGCTTCAGCGCCAGCGCGTAGATCGCCGGATCGGGCTTCACCAGCCGCTCGTCGCCAGACACGACGATGTCGCGGAACCGGTCGAACAGCGCCGCCTCACGGTCGCGGAACGGCGGCCAGAACTCGCCCGAGAAATTGGTGATGCCGAAGATCGGCACGCCCCGCGCATCGAGATCGGCGACGATCTCGGGCATGCCCTCGATCGGACCCGGCACCGTCTGGTTGAACTCCGGTCCCCACAAGGCGATCAGCTCGGCATGTTGCGGGTACAGCGCAATGAGCTCGGCGCTGGTCTCGGCAAAAGGCCGGCCGGCGTCGTGCTGGAAGTGCCACTCCTTGGTGACGACCTCGTTCAGAAACGCGTCGAGCGCCCGATCATCATCGATCAGGCGCTCGAAGAGACGTCGCGGTTCCCAGTGATAGAGGACGTTGCCGACATCGAAGATGACGGCAGACGGCGCTCCCACCCGGATCAGCCCTGGCGGGCCTTGAACCGACGGTTGGTCTTGTTGATGACGTAGATACGGCCGCGACGACGGATCACGCGGTTCTCGCGGTGACGATCCTTGAGCGACTTCAATGAATTCACGATCTTCATGACCGATTCGCTTCTCGATTGATTGGGAATGCCGGAAAGAGGGGCTCGCCTATAGTCGGGTGCCCCGGAAGTCAAGGTGCGTGGCTCCGCAAATCCGTTACGGAACCGACTCGGCATGACTCGTGTTGGAGCGCGATGGACGGTGGCGTCCGGTCGGCGGTCCGAATGGCCGCGTTCGAGAGGAATGATCATGCGCGTGAGGCTCGGCATCGCAACCCTTGGCACCGCAGTCCTGCTGTCGGGATGCATGGCGGGACCCAGCCTCGGCCCGGTCGAGGCGACGCGCTATCATCTGGGCCAGCCGATCGCGATGGCCAGCGTGGCGATCGAGCCGATGACGACCAACGCGGCCAGCGTCAGCCCCGAATTCATGACCTATGCCGATGCGGTTCGCACCGAATTATCGCGGCTGGGCTATTCGCCAGTGGCCGGCGCGCCGTCCGACTATATTGCGGCGGTATCGTTCCTGCGCACCTCGCGCGGCTATGTCCGCCGGCGTTCGCCGGTTTCCATCGGCATCGGCGGCGGCGGTTTCTCCGGCGGCGGTGGTGGCGGAGTCGGTCTGGGCGGGGGCGTGAGCGTGCCGGTCGGCGGCGGCCGGGCGGACGAGGTGGTCGCGACCGAGTTGCGCGTCCAGCTCAAGCGGCGCAGCGACAACACCGTCGTGTGGGAAGGCCGCGCCACGACAGAGACGCTGGGCAATGCCCCCACGACCCAGCCTGGTGCGACCGCGCAGCGGCTGGCCGGTGCCCTGTTCAAGGGCTTCCCCGGCGAAAGCGGCATCACTATCACGGTGAAATGAGCATCCAGATCAATGCCGCGTTCGACAGCGGCAACATCCGCCTGATCGGTATCGAGGGCGACCGCGTCGACCTCGAGATCGTCAAGGACCATCAGTCCGACTTCTATCAATGGTTCCACTTCCGCGTCGCCGGCGCGAAGGGGCGAACGCTGACCTTCCGCATCCTGAACGCGGCCGCCGCCGCCTATGCGTTCGGCTGGCCAGGCTACAAGGCGCGGTGGAGTGCCGACCGCGAGGCGTGGCGCGTAACCGAGACGGGAGATTATGCCGACGGCATCCTGACCTTCACCCAGAAGATCGACAGCGGCCTGGTCTGGTTCGCCTATTTCGCTCCCTATTCGATGGAGCGGCACCATGACCTGGTCAGCCGCATCGCGCTGCAGCCCGGCGTCAGCCACCGCGAACTCGGCCAGACGCTCGACGGTCAGCCGATCGACTATCTTTCGGTCGGCGAAGGCCCGAAGCAGGTATGGCTCTATGCCCGCCAGCATCCCGGCGAATCGATGGCCGAATGGTGGATGGAAGGCGCGCTGGAAAAGCTGACCGACGCCGGTGACGCGACGGCGCAGGCGCTGCGCGCCAAGGCGACCTTCCACCTGATCCCCAACATGAATCCGGACGGGTCGCGCCGCGGCCATCTGCGGACCAACGCCGCGGGCATCAACCTCAACCGCGAATGGCACACGCCGACCATGGAGCAGAGCCCCGAGGTCCTGCTGGTCCGCAACCGGATGGACGAGACCGGCGTCGACTTCGCGATGGACATTCACGGCGACGAGGCGATCCCGGCCAACTTCCTGGCCGGTTATGAGGGCATTCCCAGCTGGACCGACGCATTCGGCGAGAAATTCTACGAATTCGGCCGCCGCCTCGCCGCGGCCACGCCCGACTTCCAGCTGGAGCTCGGCTATGACAAGTCGGCCCCCGGCACCGCCAATCTCGCCATGTCGACCAACCAACTCGCCGAACGCTTCGGCGCGGTGTCGATGACGCTGGAAATGCCGTTCAAGGATCACCAGGCCAACGCCGATCCCGAATTCGCCTGGTCGCCGGCGCGCTGCAAGACGCTGGCCCATGCCTGCCTCGACACGCTGGCGGGGTTCATCCACGAGGTCTGATCCGGATCGCGACGTGCATGCGGCCGCCAGCCATCCGACCGGCGGCCGCTTCGCATGTCACAAGGATTCCTGTCGGCGCTGGCGGTTGCGCTCCGGCGCGGCCCGGCTAAGAGGACCGCGACAAGGAGATCCGCATGCCCACGCTCGTCCTGATCCGCCATGGCCAGTCGGCCTGGAACCTCGAAAATCGTTTCACCGGCTGGTGGGACGTCGACCTGACCGAGCAGGGCGTGAGCGAAGCCTGGGCCGCGGGCGAGATGCTGCGCGAGAAGGGGTTCGATTTCGACCTGACCTTCACCAGCTTCCAGTCGCGGGCGATCAAGACGCTTAACCTCGCGCTGGAGGCGATGGGCCGGCTGTGGCTGCCGACCGAGAAGAGCTGGAAGCTCAACGAGCGCCATTATGGCGGCCTTACCGGCCTCGACAAGGCGGAGACCGCAGCCAAGCATGGCGATGATCAGGTCAAGATCTGGCGCCGCAGCTTCGACATCCCGCCGCCCCTGCCCGAGGAAGGTTCGCCGTGGGATCTGGCCAAGGACCTGCGCTATCGCGGCGTGCCGATCCCGCAGACCGAGAGCCTGAAGAACACGATCGAGCGCGTGCTGCCCTATTGGGAAGAGCGGATTGCGCCCGAGCTGAAGTCCGGCAAGCGGGTGCTGATCTCCGCCCATGGCAATTCGCTGCGCGCGCTGGTCAAGCATCTCTCGGGCATCTCGGACGACGAGATCGCCAGCCTGGAGATTCCGACCGGCCAGCCGATCGTCTATGAGCTCGACGCCGATCTCAACGCCACCGACCGCTATTATCTGAGCGAGCGCTGAGCGCGGCGACGATGGTTGAAGGACATGCCGTCGCCTTCTAGGGACGGCGTTTCCGTCAGGGGAACAGGAATGACGAACCCGGTTGTCGGCATCATCATGGGCAGCACGTCCGATTGGGAGACGATGCGCCACGCCGCCGATCGCCTCGCCGAGCTGGGCGTGGCGCACGAGACCAGGGTCGTCTCGGCGCACCGCACGCCGCAGCGGCTCTATGATTATGCCGCCTCGGCCGCCGAGCGCGGGCTGAAGGTCATCATCGCCGGCGCGGGCGGTGCGGCGCACCTGCCCGGCATGGCCGCGTCGATGACGCACCTGCCGGTGCTGGGCGTTCCGGTCGAGTCCAAGGCGCTGAAGGGCATGGATAGCCTGCTCTCGATCGTCCAGATGCCGGCCGGCATCCCGGTCGGCACGCTGGCGATCGGCAAGGCTGGCGCCGCCAATGCCGGGCTGCTGGCCGCCGCGATCCTCGCGACCGGCGATGCCGAGCTGTCCGGGCGGCTCCAGGCGTGGCGCGCGAAGCAGACCGACGGCGTGGCGGTGGACCCCGAATGACCACGATCCCTCCCGGCGCGACGATCGGTATCCTGGGCGGCGGCCAGCTCGGCCGGATGCTGGGCGTCGCCGCGGCGCAGCTCGGCTATCGAATCCATGTCTTCGCCCCCGAGAGTGGGCCGGCGAACGATATCGCCTCGGCCTTTACCCGCGCGGGCTATCTCGAGCAGGACGAGCTGATCGCCTTTGCCCGGACTTGCGATGTCGTGACCTATGAGTTCGAGAATGTCCCGCTCGCCACGCTGGCGGCGATCGCGGACCGGGTTCCGATCCGCCCCGGCGTCAAGGCGCTGGAGATCGCGCAGGTCCGCACCAGCGAGAAGAATTTCGTCCGCGGGCTGGGCGGCCGCACCGCGCCATTCGCGGCGGTGAACAGCCTCGCCGAACTCGAGGCTGCGATCGCCGAGATCGGCACGCCGTCGATCCTGAAGACGGTGTCGATGGGCTATGACGGCAAGGGCCAGGTCCGCCTGACCACCGCCGACCAGGCAGCCGAGGCCTGGGAGGCGGTGAAGGGCGCGCCGTCGATCCTCGAGGGCTTTGTCGAGTTCAGCCACGAATTCTCGATCCTGATCGCGCGCGGCCCGGACGGCGAGGTTGCGACCTGGGCAGCGCCGTGGAACTTGCACAAGGACGGCATCCTCGACCTGTCGCGCGTTCCGGCACCGCGCGAGATCGCCGAGCAGGCTGAAGAGGCGTTCGAGCTGGCAAAAAAGGTTGCACACGCAACCGACTATGTCGGCGTATTGACGCTGGAGTTCTTCGCGACCGCCGACGGCCCGGTGTTCAACGAAATGGCGCCCCGGGTCCATAACAGCGGCCACTGGACGATCGAGGGCGCCGAGACGTCGCAGTTCGAGAACCATATCCGCGCGATCTGCGGCCTGCCCCTGGGCTCGACCGAATTGACCGCTAAGAAGGCGGAAATGGAGAATCTGATCGGCGCCGATGTCGATCGCTGGCCCGAATTCCTCGCCGAGCCCGGTGCGCATCTGCACCTGTACGGCAAGCGCGAATCGCGACCCGGGCGCAAGATGGGGCACGTCACCCGATTGCGGCGCTGACCGCCTCCCGCGCCGAATGAAAAAGGGCCCGCTTTCGCCAGGAAAGCGGGCCCTTTTCGTTAGATGTCCGCTGATTCAGCCGACGCGGGTTCCGGTCAGCGGGAAGGCGCCGAACGCTCCCGCGGTCACGGTGCCGGTCATCGAATCGCCATCGACGGTCGCCTCGGCATCGAGGGTCATCGGCATCGGCACGCTGATGTCGAGCTTCCAGGTCAGCGTGTCGCCATTGACCTTGCCGTCCTTGACCTCGGCATTGCCCATCGCACCCGAATAGGTGCCGTTGAAGGTGTCGCCGTTGCTGGTGATGTTCAACGTCGCCTTCTGGTCGCCCAGGGGCGACTTCACCAGCGTATCCCAGCTGCCATCCACATTCGCCATGTTCTTCTCTCCTTCAGATTCTCAATTGGCCGCCGGCTTGGCAGCAGGTGCGGGAGCCGACGCCGGGGCCGGCACGACCTCGATCGGGAGCCCGAGCGAGTCGAGCTGCGGCTTTACCACCGCCGCATCGCCGACCACGACCCAAACGAACTTGTCGGGATCCAGTGCCCCGCGCGCTGCGCTATCGAGATCGGCGATCTTCATCGCACGGTAGCGGGCGGCGATCGTGTCGTAATAATCGTCCGGCCGCTTGTACAAGTCGTTGCTCTGCATCGCGCCGAGCACAGCGGTCGAGGTTTCGAACGTGCCCGGAAGCTCGCGCGTCTCGCCGTTGATCGTCCGGTCGAACTCGACCTGGGTGATGCCCTTGCTGGTCAGGAACTCGCGCACGTCCTTGCGCAGCTCCTGGATCGACGCACCGGTCTTGTCCGCCTGAACGGGGGCCGAGATCACATAAGGCACGGCATGTTCGAGCCGGTTGAAACCGCCGCGCACGCCATAGGACCAGTGCTTGTCCTCGCGCAGGTTCATATTGATCCGCGACAGGAAGCCCGAACCCAGCACCTCGTTTGACGTCAGCACGTTGAGCAGGTCGCCGGTCGGCGGCAGCGCGGTGACCTGGCCGCCGACAATGATCGACTGGGGCGACTGGGGCCGGTCGAGCAGCACGATCTTCGGCGCCGCCTGGACCGGTGCCGCGTCGAACGCCTTCACGCCCGCCGTGCCGGTGCCGACCCATTTGCCGAAGCGCGACTCCAGCGCCGAGCGGACTTCGGCCAGCGGGCGGTCCGAGACGATGAAGATCTTGGCCTTGTCCGGACGGATCCACGCCTGGTGGAAGCCGGTCAGGTCGGCGCGGGTCAGCGTCTTGACCGCTGCGGGATCGCCGCTGCCCGCCGCCAGCTTGGCATAGGGCGAATTGCCGTAGAGCACCGCCGGAACCTTGCGCTGCGCCATGCCCTGCGGGCTGGCCAGTTCCTGCTGGATGCCGGCAAGCAGCTGGCCGCGCACCCGCTCGATCTCTGCCGGTGCGAAGGCCGGGCGCTGGACGACATCGGCCAGCAGGTCGAGCGAGCCGCCCAGATTCGGGCTGGGTGTGAACAACGAAACATAGGTGCGGTCGGCCGAGTTGCCGGTACCGATCCGAGCCCCCAGCCGCTCCTTCGCCTCGGCGATCTGGATCGAATCGAGGCTGGTGGTCCCTTCGTCCATTACCGACAGGGCAAGCGATTGCAGGCCGAGCTTGTCCGCCGGGTCGGCGACCTGGCCGGCATCGAAGCTCATCACGACCTGGGTGATCGGCACGGCGGTGCGCTGGGCATAGACCAGCTCGACGCCATTGGAGAGCTTCGCCCGCTCGATCTTCGGGAAGTCGAGATCGCCGATCGTGCCGACCTCAGGCATCTTCTCGGCGCGGGTGTTCATCGGCTCCTCGCTGCGCGCGACCGGGGCGGCCTGCGCGGCACCGGCGGCTGCGGGCGCTGCGGCAGCGGTCTTGGCGACCGGCGCCTTGGCTTCCTCATAGCCTTCGCGCGCGCCCGGCTCGATCGTCAGCGAGTAAGCGGGCTTGGCCAGCCAGCGCGTGCTGGCGTCGCGCACCTCCGCCGGGGTTACCGTTGCGAGGCGCTGAAGCTGCTTCTTGTAGAAGGCCGGATCGTTCGAATAGAGCGCGCCCGAGGCAAGCGTTACCGCCTTGCCCCCGAACCCGCCGACCGATTCCAGGCCCGAGAGGCGGCCCGAAATGCTGTTGGTCGCGACGCGGGTCACTTCGTCGGCGGTCGGACCATTCTTGAGCAGGTCCGCCATGATCTCGTCGGCGCGGCGGCCGGCAAGTGCCGGATCGACGCCCGGTGCGACATCGACCACCATCAGGAAGACGCCGCCCTGCGAGAAGGCCATCGAGCTGGTGCTGACGCTGACCGCCAGCTTCTCCTTGCGGACCAGCGCATTGTCGAGCCGCGACGAGGACAGCCCGCCCAGGACGCCGCCGAACACATCGAGCGGCACCGAGTCCGGATCGTTGAGGCCTGGCATCGGCCAGGCGCGATAGATGCGCGTGGTGGCGACGCGGTCCTTCATCACCTCGGCCTTGGGCGCGGTCAGCGATTGGACGGCGATCTTGGGCAGATGGCTCTCGGGACCCGCATTGATCCGGCCGAAATATTTCTCGACCAGCGGGCGGGCGGTCTTGGCGTCGATGTCGCCGGCCAGCACCAGCACCGAATTGTTCGGGCCATAATGGCTGCGGAACCAGTTCTTCACATCCTCGAGGCTGGCGGCGTCGAGGTCGGCCATCGAGCCGATCGGCGAATGGCTATAGGGCTGCTCGCCGGGGAAGACGCCCTTGAGCAGGCTGTAGAAGGCGAGGCCATAGGGCTGATTGTCGCCCTGACGCTTCTCGTTCTGGACGACGCCGCGCTGCTCGTCGAGCACGCCCTGGTCGATCGCGCCGAGCAGATAGCCCATCCGGTCGCTTTCCAGATACAATGCCCGCTCGAGTGCCGGCGCCGGGACTGTCTCGAAATAATTGGTGCGGTCGAAATGGGTGGTGCCATTGAAGTCGGTTGCGCCGACATCGCGCAGCGGCTTGAAGAAATCGCCCGGCGCATTTTCCGAGCCATTGAACATCAGATGTTCGAACAGATGGGCGAAACCGGTCTTGCCCTTGGGCTCGTGCTTCGAGCCGACATCATACCAGACCGAGACGGCCACGACCGGCGCCTTGCGGTCGGTATGGACGATCACCCGCAGGCCGTTCTGGAGCTTGAATTCCTCATAGGGGATGTCGATCGCCTTGGCGATTTCGGACACCGGAGCGGGCTTGGCGGCGGGGGCGGCGGGGCGCGACGCGGTCGCCTGCTGCGCGACCGCGGGCGAAGCGCCGACGGCAAGCGCGCAGGACGCGGCACCGCAATAGGTCAGGAAGGATTTCATGATGGAACCTCGTGTCACCGGATGGTGGATGAGCCGAGCATAACGCGCGACCAGTCGGCTGCAACCGAAACAGTATGCGGATGCGAGCGGCCCTTTATGTGGCGCGGGCATTGGATTAGCGTCTGGATATCACGCCTGACCGGGAACCCTCACCAGATGCGCATTCGTCCGTTTCTTGCCGCCGTTTCGCTCGGCCTCGCCTCGCCCGCGCTGGCGCAGGTCGCGCCCCCGGCCGGCGAACCGACCTTCTCGGCCGAAGCGGTCAAGGCGCACGTCACCTTCCTGGCCGACGATCTGCTGGAGGGACGCGATGCGGGCACCCGCGGCTATGACATTGCTGCGCGCTACGTCGCCACCCGCTTCGAAGCGTTGGGGTTGAGGCCGGCGGGGCCGAATGGCAGCTGGTACCAACAGGTGCCGCTTTCCGAATATTCGCTCGACCCGGCGGCGCCGGCATCGCTTACCGTCGGCACGAAGCGCTTTGCCAATGGCGAGGACGCGATCATCGGCGCCTCGCCGCGCTATGGCACGACCGCGCAGCGGCTGGAGGGCGGCGTGGTCTTCGCAGGCTATGGATTGGCCACCGATTATGCCGGGCTGGACGTGAGGGGGAAATTCGTCGCGGTCCTGCTCGGGCGGCCCGCCGGTCTGAAGGGTGCGGCAGCACAGGCGGCGGAAGCCGAGGACAAGGACAGGAATGCGGGCGCGCGCGGGGCGACCGGCGTGATCTACCTCCTGTCGCCATCGGACATGAACCGTATCTCGTGGAGCGAGATCGCCCACTATATGATGTCGCCGCAGATGCGCTGGCTAGGCCCCAATGGCGCGCCGGGCGGAGCCGACGCCGGAATCGCGATCAACAGCTACGTGAAGCCGACAGTGGCCACCGAACTGTTCGCCGGAGCGCCGCAAAGCGCCGAGCAGATCTTCGCGGCAGCCGCGGCGGGCCAGCGGCCCAAAGGGTTCGCGCTGCCGGCAAAGGTGGTCACAGAACGGACCAGCAAGGTGCGCACCATCCGCAGCCCCAACGTCATGGCGATCCTGCCGGGATCCGATCCGAAGCTGGCCGCGGAATATGTCGTGCTGTCGGCGCATCTCGACCATGAAGGCGTCGACCCGTCGCTGCCGGGCCCCGACAAGATCTATAATGGCGCGATGGACAATGCCGCGGGTGTCGCGACGATGCTGGAGGTCGCGCGCGCCTTTTCTGAAAGCGGCAAGCGGCCGAAGCGGTCGCTGCTGTTCGTCGCGCTGACCGCGGAGGAGAAGGGGCTGCTGGGCTCCGAATATCTCGCCCGCTATCCGGTCGTCGGGTCGGGCAAGGTCGTCGCGGACGTCAATCTGGACATGCCGGTCCTGCTCTATGACTTCACCGATGTCGTCGCATTCGGCGCCGAACATTCGACCCTGGGCCCGATCGTCGAGCGCGCCGGCGCCAAGATGGGGGTCAAGCTGTCGCCCGATCCGATGCCCGAGGAGAATCTGTTCGTCCGCTCGGACCATTACAGCTTCGTCCAGGCGGGGGTGCCGTCGGTGTTCCTGGTCACCGGCTGGGCCAATGGCGGGAAGGACGCGTTCAAGTCGTTCCTGTCGACCCATTATCACAAGGTCAGCGACCAGGTGACGCTGCCATTCAACTGGCAGGCAGGCGCCAAGTTCGCGAAGATCAACTATCTGATCGCGCGCGAGATCGCCGACGGCAAGGATGCGCCGCGCTGGTACGAGGGCAATGAATATGGCGACCGCTTCGCCCCCGGTCAGCCGCGGGCGAAGAAGCCGGCGGGCGCCAGGTAACCCCCGCCTGCGCGGGATCAGGGGCGGTAGCGCCGCTCGACATGTCCGCGCAGCTGCGCCGGATCGAACCGGACGGGCTTCAGCCGATGCTCGACGAACATCCGCGCCTGATCGGTATAATGGTTCGACTCCGGCCGGGTCGTCGCCGCGCCGAAGGGCTGGATCGAGCGTGAACTGACCCGCCCATCGCGGTCCCAGGTAACGAACATGATGAAGCTGTCGCCGTGACGGATCGCCAGCCGGCCATCGGGCAATTCGTCATAGCTGGTCGCGGCACGAAGCGCGTCGGGTCCGCCGTCCAGCGGCAGGTCGACCTTGCCCTGCCGCAGGCGGATGAACTCGCCCAGCGGCAGGTCGAGCCGGCCGAAATGACGCTGGAGATAGCCCGCCGCCTCCGCCAGCACGGTGCGTCGATCGGGCCTTGGCTGTCGCTCATAATGCCAGCGATTGGGCACGCGCAGGATCGAATAGGCCAGGCTGTCGGCCGGCCCCTTGCCGTCGTAATTCCAGTCCCAGCGCGCCAGCAGGTCGTGCGCCCGGCGCAGCAGCGGATCTCCCTTGGGGTCGACCGCCAGCAGGTCGCGATACCAGCGGCCGAGATAGCTGTCGCGCGCGACGCCGCTGTCATATTTGATCCGCTCCAGCTCCGCCTCGCCGATCGACGGAGTGGCACCCAGCAATTCGAGTGCACGGGTGCCGCGATTGGTCGTGTCGGTCTCGACACCGAGCAACGGCGGCTGCGCCGGGATTTCGAACCCCTGCCCCGCCGCCTGATAGGGCGAGTTGTTGGCGTTCATCAGGAAGCCCGAGCCGGGATTGATGTTGCGCGGGACGATCGACCAGGGAACCGTCCCCGGCGCATAGGCGCGCGACGTGTCGCCGGGGAGCAGCCCGGCATAGTCGAAGCCGGGCTTTCGGTTCGGGAAGGCGGCGTTGTAGAAATAGGCGATGTTGCCGGCGCGGTCGGCATAGATGAAATTGGTGCCGGGCACCCCCTGGATCGCCATCGCCCTTTGCCATTCGGCGAAGTCGCGCGCCCTGATCAGGCGATAATATTGCTCGACCATGCGCAACTGGTCGGCCCCGCCATAGCGGATCGCATAGGCGCCCGAGGCATTGCGCATCACCGGCCCCTGCACTGCCCGCTCGACACTGCGCGGCACCGGAAGGGTGAACGGGCCCCACAGCTTTACCGGCAGCCACACCGTACGCTTCTCGATCGGCCGCCATTGGCCATCATAGCGATAGGCGTCGCGCGCCGGGTTCAGCACCAGCCGGTATGCGTCGATCAGGTCGGGTCGGTTGACCGTGTTGGTCCAGCCCAGCGTGCGGTTGTGACCCAGCAGCGGATAGGGCGCACCGGGGAAGGTGGCGCCGGCGAAATCCCATCCCGTCTTCGAATGGACGACCAGTTCGTACCAGGCGGCACCGCCACGCCAGGGCTGGTGCGAGTTGGAGACGAGCCGCGTGGCGCCATCGGACGAGCGGCGGGGCGCGACGAGAAAGGCGTTCGACCCCGCCTGCCCCGGTTCGGCACCGAGCGGCGTGACGTTGGGCGCGTCGAGCGGCCCGGCGCGCTCGACCGGCAGCGGCTTGTCGCCCGAGATCGATCCCAGCACCGCGTCGAGCCCGAAGAAGAAGGGCGATCGCACGACGAAACCGGTGGCGATATCCTGTCCGTTGACCGGGAAGAGCCTGGCCAACCGGATCTCGTCCGGATGCTTCTCCGCATAACGGTTGAGTCCCGAGGCATAGCCGTCGAGCAGCGCGCGGACATCCGCCGGTTGGGCCGCATAGTCGCGGGCGACGGTCGCGCGTGCGTCGAGCAGGTGGACGACATAATCGGTCTTCGCACCGTCCGCGCCGCTGATCGCGCCCAGCCGCCCGCGGGTCATCGCCAGCACCTCCTGCAGGGTGACGAAATCATCCTCGGCATGGGCATAGGCGATGCCATAGGCGACATCGGGATCGGTCCCGCCGAAGATATGGGGAACGCCGAAATCGTCGCGTACGATCTCGACATCATAGGCGTGCGCCGGCGGCGGCGTCATGCGTTCGGCGAGCAGTGGTTCCCAGGTCGCAAGCGCGATGGCAGCGAGGATCAGGAGCAGCGCGAAAGCGATGAGGATCCGGCGAAGCCAGGTCCACCAAGCCGACCGGCGAGGGCGGGCGTCCTGCCGCGGCGCCGCGGCCGTGCCAGTCATTGTCATCGCTCCCCCGTCACGCGCTTCATTCAGCGAAGCGTCGCTTCACTCCGCGGCCTTTGCCTCCGCGTCCCAGACAACATCCTCGGGCAGTGCCCAGCACAGATCGGTCTTTTCAAGCTCGCGCCCGTCATGCGCCAGCACCTTCACGGCACGGATCGGCTTCATGTCGCGCTGGTCGACCAGGATCGGGCTGGCGGGGACACCGGTCTCCCATTGCTCGCCCCATTGCCGCAGTGCAACCATGGTCGGGAGCAGCGCATAGCCCTTGTCGGTCAGGCGATATTCGATCTTCCGGCGGTCATCCGGACAGGGCACCCGTTGAAGGATGCCATGGCCGACCAGACGTGCCAGACGGTTGGCCAGGATGTTGCGGGCGATGCCCAGCGTCGACTGATATTCCTCGAAATGACGCAGTCCATTGAAGGATGCGCGAAGGATCAGGAAAGACCAACGCTCCCCCATTGCCTCGAGAGCGGCGGGCAGGCTGCACTCGGCAGCCAGATCTTCGCGCAGTCCGGTAAACGCCATGATCGATCCTAACCCATTTCGATCCGGGACGGAAACGGCATAACTCGTTGCATTGCAGCAATAGTTTCTGCTTGCAACTTACATTTAGGTCAGTTAGCTATTGGGCCGCAACGCGGTTGCATCTGAAATTCCCCAGGAGGCATTCATGACCCGTTTCCTTGCCGTTGCGGCAGCCGCCGCAGCAACGCTGGCGCTCACCCCTGCAGCCGGCATCGCCCAGACGCCGGGCGGCGCCTATTACACCGCCACCGCCGAGGCGGCACCCGCCAAGTCGAGCGTCGTGACGCGCAGCACGATTTGGCGCTGCACCGACGCGACCTGCACCGCGCCCAAGGCGACAGCGCGCGATGCGATCATGTGCGAGCTGGTTGCGCGCGAAGTCGGCAAGCTGTCGTCCTTCGCCGTCAAGGGCGAGGCGTTCGACGCCGCGTCGCTGGAAAAGTGCAACGCCCGCGCCAAGTAAGCGCGACTGCGTTCGACTGCCCAACCGGGCCCGCCCTCCGCACCGGAGCGCGGGCCCGTGTTGCGTAAAGCGCACAGCATCACCGTAAAATGACACGAATTTATTGCAAAGCAGCGCACATGCACGCCATCTAGGGGCTGTGCTGCGTCAATATGAACTGGTCGATCGGGTCCTGAGCTACGATCCCGAGGCCGATGAGGCCCTGCTCAACCGCGCCTATGTGTTTTCGGTTAATGCCCATGGCACGCAGAAGCGCGCGTCGGGCGACCCCTATTTCAGCCATCCGATCGAGGTGGCCGGCATCCTGACCGACCTGCATCTCGACGACGAGACGATCGCGACCGCGATCCTGCACGACACGATCGAGGATACGGTCGCCACGCCGGAGGAGATCAAGCGGCTGTTCGGCGAGAATGTCGCGCGGATGGTCGACGGCGTGACCAAGCTGTCGAAGATCGAGGCGCAGAGCGAGAGCGAGCGCGCCGCCGAGAATCTGCGCAAGTTCCTGCTGGCGATGTCGGACGACATTCGCGTCCTGCTGGTGAAGCTGGCGGACCGGCTCCACAATATGCGCACGCTCCATTTCATCAAGAATGAGGAGAAGCGCCGCCGGATCGCCCGCGAGACGATGGACATCTATGCCCCGCTCGCCGAGCGGATCGGCATGTACGAGTTCATGAAGGAAATGCAGACGCTCGCCTTTCGCGAACTCGAACCCGAAGCCTATGAATCGATCACCAAGCGGCTCGACAGCTTCAAGGTCGAGGGCGAGGACCGGATCGCGAAGATCTCCTCCGGGTTGAAGCTGCTGCTGTCGCGCGGCGGGGTCGAGTCCGAGGTCACCGGCCGAGAGAAACATCCCTATTCCATCTGGAAGAAGATGTCCGAGCGCCATGTGAGCCTCGAACAGCTGAGCGACATCATGGCGTTCCGCGCGATCGTCGGGTCGGAGGAGGAATGCTATCGCACCCTGGGCATCATCCATCGCCGCTGGCCGATGGTCCCGGGGCGGTTCAAGGATTATATCTCGACGCCCAAGCGCAACGGCTATCGGTCGCTGCACACCACGATCATGCATGCCGGCGACACCAGGGTCGAGATCCAGATCCGCACCCAGGCGATGCACGCCCAGGCCGAATTCGGCCTGGCCGCCCACTGGGCGTACAAGCAGGACAATGTCCGGCCCGACACCCAGGTCAGCTGGATCCGCGACCTGGTCGAGATCCTGGAACATGCCGAGAGCGCGGAGGAGCTGCTCGAGCATACGCGCATGGCGATGTACCAGGACCGCATCTTCGCCTTCACCCCCCAGGGCGAGCTGATCCAGCTGCCCAAGGGATCGACGCCGATCGATTTCGCCTATGCGGTCCATTCCAATATCGGCGACCAGGCCGTCGGCGCGAAGGTGAACGGCCGCGTCGTGCCGCTGCGCACCGAGATCGAGCAGGGCGACCAGGTCCAGATCCTGCGGTCCAAGGCGCAGCAGCCCCAGGCCAACTGGCTGAACTTCGCCATCACCGGCAAGGCGCGCGCGGCGATCCGGCGTCACATCCGCCTGAAGGAGCGCGAGGAGACGATCGCGCTGGGCCACAAACTCTATGACGAGATCGTCTCGCGCCTCCCGATCCGGGCCGGCGAATCGGCGATGCGCGACGCGCTGAAGCGGTTGAAGCTGAGCGACGAGGCGGCGCTGATGGAAGCGATCGCGCGGCGCAAGCTGACCGACGCCCAGGTCATGGAAGCGATCATGCCGGGATCGACCGACGGGCTCGATACCGGCGAGCCGCCGCCCCAGGCGCATGCGATCGACATCAAGGGGCTGACTCCCGGCGTCGCCTTCACCCTGTCCGAGGATTGCGCACCGGTGCCCGGCGACCGGATCGTCGGCGTGCGCCGCGCGGGCCAGCCGATCGAGGTGCACCGGATCGATTGCCCCGGACTGGCGGATACCGACGATCAGGACTGGGTCGACCTGACCTGGGGCGACAAGGCCGAAGGCGGCGTCGCCGAGATCGCGGTCACGCTGAAGAACGAGCCAGGCGCGCTGGGTGCGGTCGCCACGCTGATTGGCCAGCAAAAGGCGAACATCCTGGGGCTGAAGATGGACAGCCGCGACACGACCTTCCACACGAACACGATCGACGTCGAGGTCCGCAACGCGGCGCATCTGATGAGACTGCTCGCCGCGCTGCGTGCCGCCGACTGCGTCAGTTCCGCCGAGCGGGTCTGACACGGACCACGGCGCGCGGCTCGATCTCGCCGGCAAATATGTCCTCTTCGGAGGATTCGGGACCGTTTTCGCTAGGGAACCGGCCAATCCCTCCCTAGACTAAATCCGAATCGGGGAGGATCACTTGGCTTTCGTATTGGCACCGGAGAACATCGCCTTCGTATCGGCGATTCTCCTGATGGTGCTGATCGGACTGGTCCAGTTGCTGGGCCTGGGCGGCGATGCCGATTTCGACCTGGATGCCGATACCGACCTGCTCGGCTGGCTCGGTTTCGGCAGAATTCCTTTCCTGATGCTGGTCACGCTGTTGCTGGCGTCGTTCGGGATCATCGGCCTGCTGGGCCAGCAACTGTCGACCGATCTTCTGGGACATCTGATCGACCCGTGGGTCGCGGCGCCCGCGGCGCTGGTCGCGGCGCTGCCCGTCACCGGGGTCACCGCCAACCTGCTGGCACGAGTCATGCCGCGCGACCACACGACCGCCATCTCGGTCGAGGAACTGGTCGGCAACGGCGCGACGATCGTCACCGGTCGCGCCCGTGCCGGATCGCCGGCGCGTGCGCGGGTGATCGACCATCACGGCCAGGTTCATTTCGTCATGGTCGAGCCCAATGAGGACGGCCAGGTGCTGGAGGAAGGCGAAGCCGTCCTTCTCGTCCGCCATGAGGGACCGGTGTTCCGGGCCGTCTCTCGCGGAGACCATTATCTGCCCCGGATCTGACCGTCACAACGACAATCGAGGAGAAGAGATTTGAACCTACCCGCCGTCCAGGAAGCCCCGTCCCTGATCCCCTATCTGGTGATCGGCGGAACGTCGCTGATCCTGCTGATCGTGCTGGGGCTGATCGTCGCGCGCCTGTACAAGCGCGCGTCGAAGGAGATCGGCTTCGTCCGCACCGGCCTGGGCGGGGAAAAGGTGGTGATGAACGGCGGCGCGCTGGTGCTGCCGATCTTCCACGAGACGATGCCGGTCAACATGAACACGGTCCGCCTGGCGGTGGAGCGCAAGAATGCCGACGCGCTGATCACGCTCGACCGGCTTCGCATCGACGTGAAGGCCGAATTCTATGTCCGGGTAAAGCCCGACGGTCCGTCGATCGCGATCGCCGCGCAGACCCTGGGCCTGCGCACGATGAACCCCGAAGCGCTGAAGGAGCTGGTCGAGGGCAAGTTCGTCGACGCGCTGCGATCGGTCGCGGCGGGGATGACGATGGCGCAGCTGCACGAGCAGCGCAGCGAGTTCGTCCAGAAGGTGCAGCAGGTGTCGTCGGTCGATCTGGCGATGAACGGGCTGGAGCTGGAATCGGTATCGCTGACCGGGCTGGACCAGACGTCGATCGAGCATTTCAACGCCAATAACGCGTTCGACGCCGAGGGCCTGACGAAGCTGACCGAGCAGATCGAGCTGCGCAAGAAGGCGCGCAACGACATCGAGCAGGATACGCGCGTCCAGATCGAGACCAAGAATCTGGAGGCGCAGCGCCAGTCCTTCCTGATCGGCCGCGACACCGAATTCGCGCGGCTGGAGCAGGAGCGCGAGGTCGAGATGCGTCGCGCCGGACAGGTGGCCGAAGTGGCGCGCGAACAGGCGCTGCGCCAGCAGGAAGCGGATCAGGCGCGGATCGAGGCGAAGAAGCTGGTCGATTCGCAGCAGATCGAAGCCGATCGCGCGGTGCAGCAGGCGCGGATCGCGCAGGACCAGGCGCTGGCGCTTGCCCGGCAGGAGCAGCAGATCGCGGTCCAGAACAAGAGCCGCGAGGAGAGCCAGGCACGCGCCGAGGCCGACAAGGCCCGTGCCGAGGCGGTGGTCGCCGAGGAACAGGTGGGCACCGCCCGCGAGGCCGAGATCGCCGAGCGTACCAAGCGAATCGAGCTGATCGACGCGTCGCGCGAAGCCGAGCGGGCGGCGATCGGCATCCGGGTCCAGGCCGAGGCCGAGAAGCAGGCCGCCGCCGACCGCGCCGAGGCGGCACGCGTTCAGGCCGAGGGTGAGGCCGAAGCGGCCAAGCTGCGTTCCGAGGCCGACCGGGTCCGCTTCGAGGTCGAGGCGGCGGGCCAGCGCGCGGTCAACGAGGCGGCGAACCTGCTGTCGTCCGACCAGGTCTCGCTCCAGACCAAGCTGGCGCTGCTCAAGGTGTTGCCCGACCTGGTGCGCGAATCCGCCAAGCCGCTGGAGGCGATCGACTCGATCAAGATTGTCCAGGTCGACGGCATCACCGGCCGCGGCGGCGACGGTTCCGCGGGCGCAGGTGCCGGCGGTGGGGGTGGAGACGAGAATCTGGCCAGCGCAGCGGTCGGGGCGGCGCTGCGCTACCGCGCGCAGGCACCCGTGATCGACGGGCTGATGCGCGAGTTGGGCTTCGACGGATCGACGATCGACTCGCTTGTGCAGGGTGCGGTGCCCCACACCAAGGCCGCGCCCAAGGCTGCAAGCAAGGCGGCGCCGGACGCCGGCTGACCGGAGCGCGTCACGGCAGGTGACGCGCGGGCGGGCGATGCGTAGAAGGCGCGTCGCCCATGACCCTGCCGATCCATGCCGTCCTGCCCGACCTGCTCGCCGCGCTTCGCGCGCGGTCGAGCGCCGTGCTGGTCGCGCCGCCGGGCGCGGGCAAGACGACCGCGGTTGCCCCTGCCCTGCTGGCCGAGCCCTGGGTCGAGGGGCGCGAGATCCTGTTGCTGTCGCCGCGGCGGCTGGCGGCGCGCGCCGCAGCCGAGCGGATGGCGAGCCTGGCCGGCGAGCCGGTCGGCAGAACCTTCGGCTATGCCACGCGGATGGACAGCAAACGCTCGTCCGACACGCGGGTGACGGTGGTCACCGGAGGCATTTTCGTGAACCGCATCCAGGCCGATCCCGAATTGTCGGGGGTCGCGGCGGTGCTGTTCGACGAAGTCCATGAGCGCAGCCTCGACAGTGATTTTGGACTCGCGCTGGCGCTGGATGCACAGGAAGCGTTGCGCCCCGACCTGAGGCTGGTGCCGATGTCGGCGACGCTGGACGGGGCGCGCTTCTCGGCGCTGATGGGCGAGGCGCCGGTGATCGAGAGCGAGGGGCGCAGCCACCCGCTGGAACTGCGCCATATCGGCCGGGCGGCGGAGGCACGGATCGAGGACTCGATGGCCGCCGCGATCCGCCAGGCACTGCGCGAGGCGGAGGGCGGGCTGCTCGCCTTCCTGCCCGGTGTCGCCGAGATCGAGCGGACCGCCGAGCGGCTGGGCGAGCTCGGACCCGACATCATACTGCATCGGCTGCACGGGTCGCTCGACCCCGCCGCCCAGCGCGCGGCGATCGCGCCCGAGCGGAGCGGTGCGCGCAAGCTGGTGCTCGCCACCTCGATCGCCGAAACAAGCCTGACGCTGGACGGCATCCGCATCGTGGTCGATTCGGGGCTGGCGCGGCGGCCGCGCTACGACCGCGCCGCGGGGATGACCCGGCTGGTCACCGAGCGCGCCAGCCAGGCAGCGGTGACGCAGCGGGCCGGTCGTGCCGGGCGGCAGGCGCCGGGCGTCGCCTATCGCTTGTGGGAAGCCGCGGCGACCGCCGGACTGCCGCGATTCGATCCGCCGGAGATTCTGGAGGCCGACCTGTCGGCGCTGACGCTGGACTGCGCGCTGTGGGGCGTCAGCGATCCGCGGACGCTGCGCTGGCTCGACCCGCCGCCCGATGCCGCGATCAGCGAGGCGCTGCGGCGGCTGGCGACGCTCGATGCGATCGACGGCGACGGGCGACCGACGGCGCATGGCAAGGCGATCGCGCGACTACCGCTGCCGCCGCGGCTGGGCCATATGCTGGTCCGCGCCGGGGAGATCGGGCTGGCGCGCACGGCCGCGCAGGTCGCGGTGCTGCTGGGCGAGCGCGGGCTGGGCGGAAACGATCCCGACCTCGACCACCGGCTGCGGCGCTGGCGCAGCGAGCGCGGGCCGCGCGCGGACAATGGCCGGCGTCTGGCGGAGCGCTGGGCAAAGCTGGTGCCGGCGAAGGGCGATGCGGAGGCGAGCCCGGGCGATGTCGCGACCTGTATCGCGCTGGCCTTTCCCGACCGGATCGCGAAGCGGCGCGACGCGAGCGGCGAGAGCTGGGCGTCGGCGGGCGGGCGCGGCTTCCGGCTGGATCCGACCGCGTCGCTGGCCCAGTCGGAATGGCTGGCGGTCGCGGAGACCCAGGGCATGGCGGCGGGTGCGCGCATCCTGTCGGCCGCGCCGATCGAGCAGGAAGCGGTCGAGGCGTTGTTCGCCGACCGGATCGAGACGCGGCGCAGCGTGCGCTTCGATCCGGCGACCAACCGGGTCGAGGCACTGCGCGAACGACGGCTGGGCGCGATCCGCCTCTCCTCCGGCCCCGACAGCGCGGCGGATCCGCGCGAGATCGAATCGGCGCTCCTCGAGGCGGTACGGCGGCATGGCCTCGCGCTGCTGCCCTGGTCGGGTACCGCGGCGTCGCTGCGCGCACGGGCCGGCTATGCGGGCATGGCCGAACTGGGCGACGAGGCGCTGATCGCCGAACTGGACAAGTGGCTACCGCCGGTACTGGCGGGCAAGCGGCGGCTGGATGCGATCGAGGCGGGGGCACTGACCCAGGCGCTGCAAAGCCGGCTGGGCTGGGACGGGCAGAAGACGCTCGACCGGATTGCGCCAGCACGGTTCGAGAGCCCGGCGGGTTCGAGCCACGAGATCGACTATGCCGCCGAGGGCGGGCCGAGGGTCGAGCTGCGCGTCCAGGCGCTGTTCGGGCTGGCGGCGCATCCGATGGTGGGCAGCACGCCGCTGGTTCTGAGCCTCACCTCGCCCGCCGGACGGCCGATCCAGACGACGCGCGACCTGCCGGGCTTCTGGACGGGCAGCTGGAGCGCGGTGGCGAAGGAGATGCGGGGCCGCTATCCGCGCCATCCCTGGCCCGACGATCCAGCCGCGGCGTCGGCGACGCTGCGCACCAAAAATGCGGATGCAAGAGCGGCCCGACAGCGCTAAGGGATTCGCGTCATGATCAAGACCGCACGCATCTATCAGAAGCCCAAGAACGCCATGCAGTCCGGCCGCGCGCGGACCGACAGCTGGATCCTCGAGTTCGAGCCGCGCGAGCAGCAGCGCGCCGATCCGCTCACCGGCTGGGCCGGATCGGGCGACACCGCGTCGCAGCTGCGCATGAGCTTTCCGACTTTGGACGCGGCACGGCACTATGCCGAGCGCGAGGGTATCGCCTATCACGTGATCCCGGCGCCCGAGCGCAAGCTGAAGCTGCAGGCCTACGCCGACAATTTCCGCTGAGGTCGGCGTCGCATCGGGCGACGTCAACCGATCAGGGTCGGGGCCAGCAGCAGCAACAGCTTGACGTCGATCGCCAGACCTTCGGCGCGCTTCTGCGCGACGAACGCCGGAACTTCGGCGCGCCTGACGCGGTGGACGACGATATCCTCGCCATCGACGCCCCCGCCCTCTCCGATCTTCGTCAGACCGCGCAGCCGGACCAGCGTGAAGCCTTCGGTCACCAGACCCGGCGAGGATTGATACTCGCCCAGATTCTGCAGGTCGGACGCGGTATAGCCGGTCTCTTCCTCCAGCTCGCGCACGGCTGCCAACTCGGGGGTGTCTTCGGCAAGATCGTCGCCGACCAGGCCGGCGGGAAGCTCGAGGCAGCGGCGGCCCAGCGGCACGCGATACTGGTCGACCAGCAGGACATGGTCGTCATCGTCGATCGCGACGATCACCACCGCGCGCGAGCCGCGGGTGCGCGAGACATATTCCCAGCGGCCTTGCTTGCGGACGGAGATCCACTTGCCCTGCCAGGCGGTTTCGACGGGTTCGATGTCGCTCACAATTCGATCAGCCTGTCCGGGAGTTCGTTGACGTCGTGCGCCTGGCGCGGAAACTGCTCTGCCAGAATCTCGCCGATGCGCGCAATCGCCTCGGCCATCCCGCCCGCGGGATCGTCGCGGCGCAGCCCGGCGACGAGCATCGCCATCGCCTCGCCCCAGCATTCGTCGGTGACCTTGCCGTGGATCGCCGCGTCGGCGACGATCTCGGCGCGGTGCTCGGCTAGGCTGACATAGAGCAGCACGCCGACACGGCCGCGCGTGCGATGCTCGGCGTTGGCGCGGAAGAACTGGACGGCGCGGCGACGTACGCGACGCAGCTTGGTCGGATGCGGCGTCAGCGCCATCCGCGCCGGCATCCAGGCGAGCCCGAAGCGCACCACGAGGAACAGGATCGTCTGGGCGATCACCAGCCAGAAGGCGGTTCGGCCGACCTCCGGCCCGCTGGTCCAGCCCAGCCAATGCTCGAGCGGCACCGGCCAGATCGCGACGAACGCCGCCGCCGCCAGTATCGCGCCCACCGCGTAGTGGAGCCCGACATCGTGATAGGAATCGGAGCGATCGGTGACGATCGTCACGATCTCGCCCGAGGTGCCCCGCTCCGCCGCGGCCACGGCTTCGGTCACCCGCAGATGATCGGCCTCGCCGAACCTGATCCGTGGCATCACCAGCTCCCCGATGCGCCGCCGCCGCCGAACGAGCCGCCGCCACCGGAGAAACCCCCGCCGCCACCGCCGCCCCAGGACGAACCGCCACCACTACTGCCGCCGCCCCAGCCGGAGCCGCCGCTCCACCCCGAGCCCGAGCTGCGGCCGCCGCTGCGCATCGCCGCGTCTAGCGCGGCCCAGAGTAGCACTTCGCCCACACCGCTCCCGCCGCCCCGGCCGCGATAGCGCCGACCGCGGCGCCTTCCGCCACTTAGGCCGCGCAGCAAAAGGAACAGGATGAACATTACCAGCACCGCGCCGACGATCGCACCGCCGACTTCATTGCCGCCGCTGCTGCCGCGCCGTTGCTGCGTCGCGCGCGCGGCGTCGAGCTTCTGCTTGGCACGCTGCTCGGCCGCCTCGAGCGGCAGCTTCATCTGCTCGCCGATCTCGGTCGCGCCGGCCATGATGCCGCCGGCCATGTCGCCGGCCTTGAAACGAGGTACGATCTGCTGGTCGACGATCAGCCCGGCCAGCCCATCGGTCATGATCGGCTCCAGTCCCTTGCCGACTTCGATCCGAACCTGGCGCTCGTTCGGCGCGACCAGCAGGATGATGCCGTTGTCGGCTTCTTTCTGCCCCAGCTTCCAGTGCTGGCCGAGCCGATAGCCATAGTCGTCGATCGCATAGCCTTGCAGATCGGGGATCGTCGCCACGACGAACTGTCGCCCGCTCGCCTGCTCAATACCCTCGGACAGCTGGGTGAGTTGCTGCTCCTGCGCAGGATCAAGCAGGTTGGCGGCGTCGATGACGCGGCCGGTCAAATCGGGGAAGGTCTGAGCCGAGGCTGCCGCAGGGACAAGGAAGAGAAAGAGCGTGAGAAACAGTCGGACGAGCTTCATCCCATGGTCTCCGAAAGCACAGCCGCGACGTGATCGATTCCCTTGACGATGCCCGCTTCGAACCGGTCGGCCTTCAGGTCCGGTCGCATGACCTGTTCGACGATCTGCCGTGCGCGCGCATCGGAGAGCAGCGTGCCCGATGGCCCGGCCGCGGATAGTCGAAGCTCTCGTTCCTTCGGCGCAAACAGGAGCAGGGCGCCGTTGGTGATTCCGGCGCGCACGCCGATCGCTTCCGACGCCTCCTCGGTAGAGCGCCCCTGAAGCGAAGCGACCGTCACGACCAGGATTCGCCGCTGCGTCCGCCGCTCCACATCGGACAGGCGCGTCTCCATCGCAGTGCGGGCAGATGGCGAAAGCACCTCGGCGTCGTCCAGCACATGCCTGACCGCGATCAGCGGCGAGGGTGACGGTGCGGGTGGCCGAACGAAGACCCGATCGGTCTCATTGGCCACAGGCTGCTTCTCCCCGCACGCGGACAGCAGCGCCAGCAGCGACAGGGCGGCAACGCGCATGATCAGGTGCCGAATTCCTTGCCG
Source organism: Sphingomonas sp. BL-S-25 (assembly GCF_055521555.1). Lineage (NCBI taxonomy): Bacteria > Pseudomonadati > Pseudomonadota > Alphaproteobacteria > Sphingomonadales > Sphingomonadaceae > Sphingomonas > Sphingomonas sp. BL-S-25. The sequence continues at coordinate 2,134,712 of NZ_CM145486.1, read as the reverse complement.
ATATCGGGCGCGGTATCGGCGCCGGGCTTCGCCTGGAACGGGACCATCGGCTTGGCGCCGTAGAAGATTTTGGCACCGACCGCGTCCGGGAAGGTCCGAATGCGCGTGTTATAGGCCTGGACCGAGCCGTTATAGGCCTCGATCCGGATGTTGATCCTGTTCTCGGTTCCCGCGACCTCGTGCATCAGCATCTTGAAGGAGTCCTGGCTCTTCAGCTCGGGATAGGCTTCCGCCGTGGCGAGCAGTCGGCTGAGCGACCCCCCAAGCGCCTGCTGCGCCTGCTGATAGGCCTGAACCTTGGCAGGGTCGGTCAGGTCGCCGGGGGCAAGCTGGACCGAAGTCGCGCGCGAGCGCGCCTGGGTCACTTCGGTCAGGATCTTGCTTTCCGATCCGGCGGCGGCCTTCACCGTTGCGACCAGATTGGGGATCAGGTCGGCGCGACGCTGATAGGCGGCCTGGACGTCAGCCCATTTCGCCTTGGCATCCTCCTCCGCGGTCGGAACGCTGTTCAAACCACAGGCCGACAGCAGCATTGCCGTGGCCATGGCGATCGCGACACGAAACTTCATTGGGCTGCCCTCCGGAGATGTCACCGGTGTTGTATATGGCGCAACCACCGGGACATGAAAGAGGTTGCCTTCGCCCCGTCGATCAGGCCGCGGCGAGATCCACCGCGACCGCGTCGGCGAGGCTGGTGCCATCGAGAATGCGCGCCGTCTCGTCGCGGACGCGGGCCATCGCCGAACGGATCGCGCAGGCAGCCTCGTCCTTGCAGTCGAGGCAGGGGCGATAGGCGGTTCGGCTGACGCAGGGCACCAGCGCAAGCGGACCCTCGATCACGCGAATGATTTCGCCCAGCGAGATCAGATGGCCGGGACGCGCGAGCAGATAGCCGCCCATCTTGCCGCGATGGCTGTGCAGGAACCCCGCCTCGCGCAGGTCGGCGAGGATCAGTTCGAGGAACTTGCGCGGCACATTCGCCTCGGCAGCGATGCGGTTCATCGGCGTGGGTTTCCCGCCGGGCGGCTGAGTGGCCAGGAAAAGCATCGCGCGGAGGGCGTATCGGGAACGCTGCGTCAACATCGTGGCAAAGCCCATGCCAAGTCTTTGCGGCGCTGTGAAGGCCTGTACAGCCTTTTCCCGAACCCCTTGGCGCAAGCCTCTTTTCTTCGCCGCCCGAATGCCTATATCTGATGGTGCCGGCTTCGGCCGGCTATGGCGATAAACGACGGCGTGCAATAGGCGCAGCGGACCCGGGGGCAGTACCCGGCGGCTCCACCACCAACCGCCAGCGATGGCGGGTGATGACGGGGCCGAACCAGGATCGACGTGTGTTGAAAAGCGCTGACTTTCGCTCGGATTGGGCCACCGCAACGGCTCTATTCACAAGTGCCAACGATAACGAGGCGCTCGCGATTGCGGCCTAACCCAAGTCTTCACGGACTAGGTTAGACAGACAAAAGCGCGGTTGGACCGCACCGGGCAACAGAAGCGGATTCCAGCGGTACGGGGAGCACCGGGCAACAGAAGCTCCCCACTTCCCCATTCAGGCGATGATGCGACCCTCAAGCGGGCACGGTCAGCCGAGCCGTCGCGCCCGTGCCGGGGAGCAGTTCGAAGCGGCCGTTCAGTTGTTCGGCGAGCATCGTCGCGATGCCCAGACCGAGGCTGCCCGATGCAGCGACGTCGAACCCATCGGGCAAGCCATGGCCGTCGTCGCGGACGTCGATGCGGATCGTCGATCCGTCCTGAACCAGATCGATGTCGATGCGGCCGTCCTCGCGATCGGCAAAGCCATGTTCGATCGAGTTGGCGACCGCTTCGGCGACGATCAGCGCCACCGGGACCGCCGCGTCGGATTTCACCGCCAGGTCATGTTCCCCCGTGACGGTGATCACCACCGGCTTGCCGCTCGCATCGACGACGTCGGCGCACAGCGGCTCGAGCAGGGCCCGGAGGCCGCGCGTGGTTCCCTCGATATGATAGAGCTGGCGGCTGATCCGTCCGATCACCCCCAGGCGGCGCGCGCCCTCGTCCAGCGCGGTGCGCGCCTCGCCATCGGTCACGCGCCGTTTCTGGAGCATCAGCAGCGCGGCGGCGACCTGGAGATTGTTCGAAACGCGGTGCTGAAGCTCGCGGAACAGCAGTTCGCGCGTGTCCGCCAGCGCGCGATTGCGCTCGCGCTCGGCAGCGAGCCTATGGTTTGCCCGCTGCATCCAGTGGACCAGCAGGATGTCGGTCGCCACGACGAAGACGTAGAAGGCCAGCGCGAAACCTGAAGCGACGGTGAGTCTGAAACTGCCGAGCGGCGGAATGAAGAAATACCAGGCGAGCGCGCCGCAGATGACCGCGCTGGCCGAGCCGATCTGCACCCCGAACAGGAACGAGGTGATGATAACCACCGGGAAGAAGGTCACATAGGGGAAGCCGGAAGGCAACAGCGGATCGGCGAACCAGCGGACGGCGAAGGCAGTCCCGGCAAGGACGAGCATCACCGCGACGCCCAGAGCCGGCCGGCCCTGCGCCAGCGGCAGTCGTGCCAGCCAGTCGCTGCTCTTCGTCACGATGGTCTCCCCGGTGCTCCGCCCCACCATGGCGACTGCGGTGCCGATAGCAAGTAAAGCGGATCAAGGTCCGGCATTCGCGCACGGAAAAGGGGCCCGGAATTGCTTCCGGGCCCCCATCCTCTCCGAACTTTCGCCGGATCTCAGTCGTCGTTGCCGGTCAGGAACGCGGGCAGGCCGATATCCTCGCCACCCTCGTCCTTCGAGCCGCCTTCCGAACGCTCGCGGCGCGGACCGCGATCGCCACGGCCGCCACCGCCGCCTTCGCGACGCGGGCCACGGTCACGATCGCCGCCGCGGCCACCCTCGCGACGACGGTCGCCACGGTCACCACGGTCGCCGCGCGGTTCGCGGGGCTCACGGGCGGGACGGGTGTCCTCCAGCTCTTCGCCGGTTTCCTGATCGACGACGCGCATCGACAGGCGAACCTTGCCGCGCGGATCGATCTCGAGGACCTTGACCTTGACTTCCTGGCCTTCGCTCAGGGCGTCCGACACCTTCTCGACGCGCTCGTTCTTGATCTCCGAGACGTGGACGAGTCCGTCCTTGCCGCCCATGAAGTTCACGAAGGCACCGAAATCGACCAGGTTCACGACCTTGCCGGTGTAGATCTTGCCGACTTCCGCTTCCTCGACGATGCCCTTGATCCAGTTCATCGCGGCTTCGATCTGCGAATGGTCGGACGAGCTGATCTTGATCACGCCCTCGTCGTCGATGTCGACCTTGGCGCCGGTGGTCGCGACGATCTCGCGGATCACCTTGCCGCCCGTGCCAATGACGTCACGGATCTTGGTCTTGTCGATCGTCATGGTCTCGATGCGCGGCGCGTGCGCCGACAGCTCGGTGCGGGTCTCGCCCAGCGCCTTGGCCATCTCGCCCAGGATGTGCGCACGGCCGTCCTTGGCCTGTGCCAGCGCGACCTTCATGATCTCTTCGGTGATGCCGGCGATCTTGATGTCCATCTGCAGCGAGGTGATGCCCTCGCTGGTGCCGGCCACCTTGAAGTCCATGTCGCCGAGGTGATCCTCGTCGCCCAGAATGTCCGACAGGACCGCAAAGTCCTTGCCTTCCAGGATCAGGCCCATCGCGATGCCGGAGACCGGACGCTTGAGCGGAACGCCGGCGTCCATGAGGCTGAGCGAGCCGCCGCACACCGTCGCCATCGACGACGAGCCGTTCGACTCGGTGATGTCGCTGGTCAGGCGGATCGTGTAGGGGAATTCTTCCTTGGTCGGCAGCACCGGGTGCAGCGCGCGCCATGCCAGCTTGCCATGGCCGACTTCGCGACGGCCCGGCGCGCCGAAGCGGCCGACTTCACCGACCGAATAGGGCGGGAAGTTATAGTGCAGCATGAAGTGCTGGTAGCTGAGGCCGCCCAGACCGTCGATCATCTGCTCGGCATCGCGGGTACCCAGGGTACAGGTCGCGATCGTCTGCGTCTCGCCGCGGGTGAACAGCGCCGAGCCGTGCGCGCGCGGCAGGAAGTGAACCTCCGCCTCGATCGGACGGACGGTCTTGGTGTCGCGGCCGTCGATGCGGCGGCCTTCCTTGAGGATCGCACCGCGGACGATGTCGGCCTCGAGCTTCTTCACCAGCTTCAGCGTGCCCAGATATTGGGCCGGATCGCTTTCCTTGAGGTCGGCGAACGCCTCGCGTGCCTTGGTGCGCGCTTCGTTGATCGCATTCTGACGCTCGGACTTGTTGGTCAGCTTGTAGGCTGCGGCCAGATCGTCGCCGATCGCTGCCTTCAGCTTCGCCATGGTGGCGGACTTGTCCTCGACCGGGGCCAGCTCCCAGGGGTCCTTGGCAGCCTGCTCGGCCAGCTTGATGATCGCGCCGATCACCTTCTGCGACTCGCGATGCGCGAACATGACCGCGTTAAGCATGACCTCTTCCGAAAGCTCCTTGGCTTCGGATTCGACCATCATCACCGCGTCCTGCGTCGCCGCGACGACCAGGTCGAGATCGCCTTCGGCCACCTGCGCGTCGGTCGGGTTCAGCTGGAACTCGCCATCCTTGTAGCCGACGCGAGCCGCGCCGATCGGGCCCATGAAGGGGACGCCCGAAATGGTCAGCGCCGCCGAGGCAGCGACCATCGCGAGGATGTCGGGCTCGTTCTCGCCGTCATAGGAGAGGACCTGACAGATCGCGTTGATCTCGTTGTAGAAGCCTTCCGGGAACAGCGGGCGGATCGGACGGTCGATCAGGCGGGAAACCAGCGTTTCCTTTTCGGTGGCGCCGCGCTCACGCTTGAAGAAGCCGCCCGGGATCCGGCCGGCTGCCGAGAATTTTTCCTGATAATGGACGGTGAGCGGGAAGAAATCCTGCCCTTCCTTGACCGTCTTGGCGGCGGTGACCGCGCACAGCACGACGGTTTCGCCGAGCGTCGCGATGACCGCGCCGTCAGCCTGGCGGGCAACCTTGCCCGTTTCGAGCGTCAGCGTCTTGCCGCCCCACTCGATCGATACGGTTTTCTTGTCGAACATTTGATTTCCTTCACTCCCCGCGCCCTATGCGCGGGGGGCCAATCATGGACGCCTGCACGGTGTCCGATTTAGATGAGCCGAGAGTGGCTCGTTTGGGGTCGGCCGAATTGCCTTCCCCGCATCGCATTCCCGCCTGGGCGGAAACACGGTTGCCAGCGTGTCACGCTGGGGCCCGGCGGTTACGCCGGAATGACAAAAAGGCGACCCGAAGGTCGCCTTTCCGGTTACTTGCGAAGGCCCAGCTTCGCGATCAGTGCGCCATAGCGCTCCGCGTCCGACTTCTTGAGATAGTCGAGCAGCGAGCGGCGCTTGTTGACCAGCATCAGCAGGCCGCGGCGCGAATGGTTGTCCTTGGCGTGCGTCTTGAAGTGCTCGGTCAGGTTGGTGATCCGCTCGGTGAGGATCGCAACCTGGACTTCGGGGCTGCCGGTGTCGCCCTGTGCGCGGGCATGTTCGGTGATCAGCGCTTCCTTGCGCTCGGGAGTTATCGACATCGTCGTCCTTTCTTCATTACAGGTTGAACCCGCGAACGACCCGGACGAATCCGGCCTGAGCCTCCACCAGCGCGATCGGGGTTTCTCCCAGCAGCGCGAAATATTGGCCATCGTCAGCGTGCGTCCCGGCCAGAACCTGCCCCCTGCGGAGCAGCCCTGCCTGGTCGGGATCGAGGGGTAGAGCCGGGATGTCGTCCAGCCCCGCCCTCAGCGGCAGGAGGCAATGTTCAAGCGTGCGGCCCTTACCCGCATCCGCCAGAATGTCCAGCGAAATCGCGGAATCGAGCCCGAACGCCCCCGCCCTGATCCGCCGAAGCATCGTGACATGGCCGACGCTGCCGACGGCCAGCGCGATGTCGCGCGCCAGGCTGCGGATATAGGTGCCCTTCGACACATGTGCACGCAGCGTGACCGATTCGAGTGCACCGTCACCGCCCTCGACACCTTGGATCGACAGGGCGTGGATGGTGACCGCGCGGCTGGCCAGCACCACCGCCTCGCCGGCGCGGGCGAGGTCATAGGCACGCTCGCCGTCCACCTTGAGGGCGGAATAGGCGGGCGGCACCTGATCGATCGGACCGGTGAAGCGCGGCAGCACCGCCTCGACCGCACCGAGCGCCGGGCGGACATCGGAGGTCGCGGCCGGCACGCCCTCCGCATCCAGCGTGTCGGTCTGGACGCCGAAATCGAGCGTGAAGTCGTAGACCTTGTCGCTGTCGAGCATCCGCCCGGCCAGCTTCGTCGCCTCGCCCAGTGCGATCGGCAGCACGCCGGTCGCCAACGGATCGAGCGTGCCGCCATGCCCGACCTTGAACTTGCCGTACTTGCCGTCGCGCAGTGCGCGCTTCACTGCGCTCACCCCCTGGGTCGAGCCGAGCCCCAGCGGTTTGTCGAGAATGATCCAGCCATGCATCGCGGCGCCTTAGACGGTGATGCCGGCACCCCAAAGGAAGAATCGGGCGATGCCGAGGACGATTGGGCTGACCAGCTGGCGAACAATGTCGAGCTGCGGCGAAATCGTCGGCAGGACGACGAGAAGACCGATCAGCAGCAGGATGCCGTAGCGGCCGAATGCCGCATATCGCGCCGCCAGCGGGCGCGGCAGCAATCCTTCGACGACGTGCCCACCGTCGAAGGGCGGGATGGGCAACAGGTTGAAGACCGCCAGGAAGATGTTGATCAGAAGGAAATTGGCCAGATTGTCGATGACGAACCCCATCATTGCCGAGGGTTCGGAGCCGGGGTCCGCCGGGCCGATCAGCCCCAGCAAAACCGCTGCAACCGCTGCCAGGAAGAAGTTCATCAGCGGCCCGGCGATCGCGACGATCATCATGTCGACGCGCGGATTGCGCAGGCGCTGCGCATCGACCGGCACTGGCTTGGCCCAACCGAAGACCGGCGCCTTGGACAGGGCGAGAACCAGCGGCAGAACGATCGTCCCGATCGGATCGACATGCTTCACCGGATTGGGGCTCAGCCGTCCCAGCTCTGCCGCGGTCGGGTCGCCGAGCATATTGGCCACCCAGCCATGCGAAATCTCGTGAAGCACGATCGCGATGATGAGCGGGATCAACCAGATCGAAACCGAATAGACGAGGTCGTTCAAAAGGAAATCACTCCATCGGCACCATAGCGGTACCCATCATATAAAGTCATGGCGGCGCCGTCCCGCCGCCATTGCGCTTAGCCCTGCGTCGCCTGCTTTGCGGCCTTGTGACCGCGCGCCGGCGGCGCGTCGCTGCGGACCAGGCTGGTGATCATGCAGCGGTCGCGACCGACGACGATCGTATCGCCGCGCGACAGGCTGCTGGAACCGCCAAAGGTCTGGAAGCCGACGCGGATCGCGAAGGGCAGGTCGAAACATGGCCCGGCCAGGTCGGCATGATACCAGCTGCGGCGCTGATCCTGCAGATAGATGCCGTGGCCGTCATCGTCGGGCGTGAAGGTGCGGATCCCCATCGTCGTTGCGAAGGGAATCTCGGCCTCCTGCGCCTTGGCCGGCGGTGCCGACTGGGCAGCGGCAGCGGTGGCGACGGGCAATGCGGCAAGCAGTGCGGGGATGAGCAGGACGGACTTCAGTTTCATCGGGCATTTCCTGTGACCAAGAACAGCCCCCTTCCGCTCACTTAGATAGGCACGCCGGTGCGCTGCATGAAGTGCTTGCGACACATTGCGACATATCTCTCATTGCCGCCGATTTCCTTCTGCGCCCCCTCGCGCACGGCATGCCCCTCATCGTCGACGCGAAGGTTCATCGTCGCCTTGCGCCCGCACTCGCACACCGACTTGATCTCGACCAGCGCGTCGGCCAGCGCCAGCAGTTCGGCGCTGCCGGGGAACAGCCGCCCCTGAAAGTCGGTGCGCAGGCCGTAGCAGAGCACCGGAATACCGACCTCGTCGGCGAGATGGGCGAGCTGGCGGACCTGTTCCGAGGACAGGAACTGCGATTCGTCGACCAGGATGCAGGCGAGCGGTGCGCGGAAATGCTCATCCTCGGCCAGGACGCGCAGGTCGGTGCCGCCATCGAACGGGATCGCATCCGCCCTCAGACCCAGGCGGGAATCGATCACGCCATGCCCGCCGCGGTCATGCGCCGCGGCGGTGAACAGCAAGGTGCGCATGCCCCGCTCGCGATAGTTGAAATCGGCCTGGAGCAGGGTGGTCGATTTGCCCGCGTTCATCGAGGCGTAGTAAAAATAGAGTTTGGCCATTGCGTCGTCCTAGGCGCAGGCCGGATGCCCCACAATGGTTCGGATACGCCTTGCGGACCGCCGCCGCTTGCTCTCAATTGAAGCGGGGTATTCAAGGGGGAAATCGATGCGGTCCGGAGTTTTCGCAGCGGCGCTTGCCGTGCTCGTGCTGGCATGGCCGACGGGGGTGGCCGCGCAGGCGTCATCAGTCGAGCCGAAGCCGCAAGAGGCGCTGCCGGTCCCGACCGCGGCGGACTTCGGCGCGCTGCCGCTGACTTCGGGCCCGAGGCTCTCGCCTGACGGCCAATGGATCGCGATGCGCGCGCTGGTGGACGGCAAGACCCGGCTCGCACTCGTCGATCTCTCGACGCCCGATCACAAGGTGCGCACCAGCGGCCTGCCGGCCAAGCACCAGCTGGAATGGTATCGCTGGGCAGGAAGCAACCGCCTGCTGATCAGCATCAGCCGGATGGACGTGCTGATGGGCGAGGATGTGCGGGTCACGCGGCTGTTCTCGCTCGACCTGGCCGCGGGCAAGATGATTCCGATCGGGCCGAAGCTTCAGGGGGTCGATGGCGACGACCTGGTCCATGTCGACCGGAGCGGAGCCTTCGTGCTGCTGAGCACGCAGCCGACCATCTATGAATACCCCTCGGTCTATCGAATCGACCTGGCAACCGGGAAATCGAGCCAGATCGTCCACCCGCAGGAGCATGTCTGGGAGTGGATCGCGGATCGCGACGGGGTGGTGCGCGCCGGGCTGGGCGTGGACGAATCGGGCTGGTGGATGATCTACCGCTCGACCGGCAAGGAGAGTTTCCGGCGGACGATCCGGCGCGACGGACGCAGCGCGAGCCGCAAGGACGAGGTGATCGGCCAGTTCGAGCTGATGCCCGGCACCGATGAGGGGCTGGCGCTCGCATCGGGCAAGAGCGGGCGATTCGGCCTCTATCGCTACGACTTCCGCACCGATTCGCTGGGCGAGCGGCTGTACGAACATGCCGATGTCGATGTGGACAGCTATGACACCGGAGCCGAGGGCGCAGTGTCGAATGTTTCATTCACCAGCGAGCGCGACGAGGTGCTGTGGTTCGATCCCGTACTGAAGCGCCAGCAGGAGCGGATCGACCGGGCGATGCCGGGCCGGTTCAACCATATCGTCTCGGCCAGCGCCGACCGGATGCGGATCCTGGTCTATAGCGGCGCGGTCGACCATCCCGGCTCGTTTCTGCTGCTCGACCGCAAGACCAACCAGATGGAGGTCTTTTCCGAGGTGATCCCGGAGGTGCTCGGCAAGCGCCTCGCGAAGACCGCGCCTGTCCGGTACACCGCGCGCGACGGGCTGGAGATCCCCGGCTACCTCACCCTGCCGCCGGGCAAGGGCGACAAGCACCTGCCGCTGATCGTGATGCCACATGGTGGCCCGTTCGCACGCGACAGCCTGAGCTATGACGCCTGGGCGCAGTTCCTTGCCTCGCGTGGCTATGTCGTGCTGCAGCCCAATTTCCGCGGCTCGACCGGATTCGGACGCCAGTTCGTCGAGAAGGGCACCGGCCAGTGGGGCCGCGGGATGCAGGACGATCTCGACGACGGCGTGAAGTGGCTGGCGAGCCGCGGGACGATCGACCCCAAGCGCGTGTGCATCATGGGCGCCTCCTATGGCGGCTATGCCGCAATGTGGGCGGCGGTGCGCAATCCCGACATCTATCGCTGCGCGATCAGCTTTGCCGGCGTGTCCGACCTGCCCTCGCAGCTGCGCTACAGCCGCGAGTCCTTCGTCGCGGCCCGCTATTTCCGCGACTGGCGCGACCGGGTGCGCGGCGACAGGGATTTCGACCTTCAGGACATCTCCCCGCTGCGCCAGGCAAGCCGGATCTCGATCCCGCTGCTGATCGCGCATGGCACCGAGGATCATGTCGTGCCGATCTCGCAGTCACGGCGGATCCATCAGGCGCTGCTGAAGCTGGGCCGCGCGCATGACTATGTCGAATACAAGGACGAGCCGCACGGGTTCGAGAGCGCGGGCAACGGGACCGACTTCCTCGAACGGGTCGGTGCGTTTCTCGACAAGCACAATCCGTCCTGACTCCGGGCCTTCTGGCGGGGTCGGAATCGGAACGGTTGCGATACGCGTCACCCCGTGCTTGCCGGGACGGAGACCGCCGGTCATGCTGCGTTCATCATTCGGCGGGGGTCGATGTCATGAAGCGAGTGCTGATCGTCGCCGCCATTGCGCTGGGCATGTTGCATGCCGCATGCGCCGGTGCGACCGATCCGGTGACTCCGCCGATTGCGGTCCGGACCGCCCCCAGCGCGGCCGACCTGGTCGCGCCGTCGGTGATGAGCGACCCGCTGCTTTCCCCCGACGGCAGCCGCATCGCCGCCCGCGCGCTGGTCCGCGGCGTGCCGATGCTGGTGCTGGTCGATGTCCGCAGCGCCGCGCATCCCGCGACCCCGCTGCCGCTGGCGCCGGGCCAGCAGCTCGACAGCTTCAGCTGGGCGGGGAGCAATCATCTCGTGCTCGGGCTGAACGCCAAGGGGCGGTTTCACTATGTCGTGCGCGACCTTGGCGGTGGCGCGGACGTGGCGATCCGGCGCGACGGGCGCATCATCCATATCGATCGGGCCGGGCGCTTCCTGCTGCTGAGCGGCGGCAATCCGGACTCGCCCGCGGTGATCCGCGTCGACCTGTCGAGCGGCGAGGACGAGCGCATCGTTGCGCCGCAAAAGGGGGTTCGCACCTGGTATGCCGATGCCGACGGCGTGGTGCGCGCCGGGCTGGCCTGGGCCGGCGGACGGCCGGCGATGCTCTATCGCGCCGGCGAGGACCAGAAATTCATCCGCACGCCGGAAGCGCGGGGGGACACGCCCGAGATCGAACAGATCGTCCCGGTGCGCGGCACCAGCCAGGGCTATGCCATTGCCGGGACGCAGACGGGGCGGATCGGCCTGTATCATTATGACCTGAGTGCGAACCGGCTGGGCGCGCTGATCTATCAGCATGAGCGGGTCGACCTGGACGGACTGGAAACCGATCCCGGCGGGCGGCTGATCGGCGCGATCTTCACCGAGGATCGCGAGCAAGTCCGCTGGCTGGACCCGGCGATGCGCACGCTTCAGCAGAGGGTCGATTCGGCGCTTCCCGGTCGCGAGAACCGGATCCTGGCGCGAAGCGATCCCCGGCTGCTGGTGTGGAGCACTGCCGATGGCGATGCGGGGGCCTGGTATCTGTTCGACCGCGCGGCGGGCGGGGCAACGCTGCTGGCCCGGCCGCGCGCGACGCTGAACGAAACGCGGCTGGCGACGGTCCGCCCGATCCGCTTCGTCGCGCGCGACGGGCTGGACCTGGGCGGCTATCTTACCCTGCCCCAGGGCAAGCGCGACCATGCGCTGCCGCTGGTGGTAATGCCGCATGGCGGGCCGTTCGCGCGCGACACCGCCGATTATGACAGCTGGGTCCAGTTTCTCGCGGCGCGCGGCTATGCGGTGCTTCAGCCCAATTATCGCGGATCGACCGGGTTCGGTCGCGCCTTCGAGGCGCTGGGCGACGGGCAATGGGGCCGGGCGATGCAGGACGATATCGACGATAGCGTCGCATGGCTGGCGCATACCGGCACGATCGACCCGAAGCGCGTCTGCATCATGGGCGCGTCGTTCGGCGGTTATGCCGCGATGTGGGCGGCGATCCGCAATCCCGACCGCTATCGCTGCGCAATCAGCTATGCCGGGGTCTCCGACATTGCCGGGCAGCTCGCCTTCGACAAGCCGACCTTCGAGAGCGGGCGGTCGTTCCGCGGGTGGCAGCGCCGGATCCAGGGCGACGACACCGCCTTCCCGCTCGATTCGATCTCGCCGCTGAAGCAGGCGGCGCGGATCCGCATCCCGCTGCTGATCGCGCACGGCACCGCCGACGATACGGTGCCGTTCGACCAGTCGCTGAAGCTGCACCGTGCGCTGGAGCGGCTGGGACGGCCGCACGAGTTCGTGTCCTATCGCGGCGAATATCACTCGATCCGGCTGCCGGCGAACGAGGCCGACTTCCTCAACCGGGTCGGCGCGTTCCTGGCATTGCACAATCCCGCCTGAGCGCCGCGGCCGGTCCGCGCCGCTTTGGGACTTGCCCCACGGCCATGGGCGACGTATATCCCTGCTTGCTTTCTCGACATCGTCAAACATGCCGAGCCGGAACCGGAAGGTTCCCGGCAGCGAAGGCGCATAACTCGTTTGCAAGGACTCGCATGGCGGACATCGCCGCACTGACCGCATTGATCGAACCGGAGACGCAGGCGCTCGGGCTGGCGCTCGTGCGCGTCAAGATGTTCGGCGGACAGTCCGATCCGACGCTGCAGGTCATGGCCGAGCGGCCTGACACCCGCCAGCTGACGATCGACGATTGCGCCGAGCTGTCGCGCCGCATCTCCGAACGATTCGACGTGCTCGAGGCGGCGGGTCGCGATCCGATCGACCATGCCTATCGGCTCGAGGTCAGCTCGCCCGGGATCGACCGCCCGCTCACCCGCCTCCAGGACTTCGAGGACTGGAAGGGTCATGAGGCGCGGGTCAATCTGAACGAGCGCACCGAGGACGGCCGCAAGCAGCTGACCGGCATCCTGATGGGTGTCGACGGCGATTCGATTACCGTCGATGTCCGCAAGCATCGCGAAGTGACCGTGCCGTTCGCGCACGTCCTCGATGCCAAGCTGAGCATGACCGACGCACTGATTGCCGCAACCGCGCCCATCTCGACCGAAGGCGCGGACCAGATCATCGAAGTAGAAGGGTAAGAGGATGGCCACTGCCATTTCCGCGAACAAGGCCGAGCTGATCGCGATCGCCGATTCGGTCGCGAAGGAAAAGCTGATCGACCGCGCCATCGTCATCGAGGCGATGGAAGACGCGATCCAGCGCGCCGCCAAGAATCGCTACGGCATCGAGAACGACATCCGCGCGAAGCTCGACCCGCAGTCGGGCGACCTGCGCCTGTGGCGCGTCGTCGAGGTGGTCGAGGCGGTCGACGACTATTTCAAGCAGGTCGATCTGAAGGGCGCGCAGAAGCTTCAGAAGGACGCCAAGATCGGCGACTTCATCGTCGATCCGCTGCCCCCGATCGAGTTCGGTCGCATCCAGGCCCAGGCGTCGAAGCAGATCATCTTCCAGAAGGTTCGCGACGCCGAGCGCGAGCGCCAGTTCGAAGAGTTCAAGGACCGGGTGAACGAGATCATCACTGGCGTGGTGAAGCGCGTCGAGTTCGGCCACATCGTCGTCGACCTGGGCCGTGCCGAGGGCGTGATTCGTCGCGACCAGCAGATCCCGCGCGAAGTGGTTCGCGTCGGCGACCGCGTCCGTTCGATCATCCTGAACGTGCGCCGCGAGAATCGCGGGCCGCAGATCTTCCTGAGCCGGGCGCACCCCGAGTTCATGAAGAAGCTGTTCGCGCAGGAAGTGCCCGAGATCTATGACGGCATCATCGAGATCAAGGCAGCTGCCCGCGATCCCGGAAGCCGTGCCAAGATCGGCGTGATCAGCCATGATTCGGGTATCGACCCGGTCGGCGCCTGCGTCGGCATGAAGGGCAGCCGCGTGCAGGCCGTCGTGCAGGAGATGCAGGGCGAGAAGATCGACATCATCCCCTGGTCGCCCGACACCGCGACCTTCGTCGTCAATGCGCTGCAGCCGGCGAATGTCAGCCGCGTCGTGATCGACGAGGAAGACGACCGCATCGAGGTGGTGGTGCCCGACGACCAGCTGAGCTTGGCGATCGGCCGCCGCGGCCAGAATGTCCGCCTGGCCAGCCAGCTGACCGGCAAGGCGATCGACATCCTGACCGAGGCAGACGCGAGCGAGAAGCGCCAGCGCGAGTTCGTCCAGAATTCCGAGATGTTCCAGAACGAGCTGGACGTCGACGAGACGCTGGCCCAGCTTCTGGTCGCAGAGGGTTTCGGCAGCCTCGAGGAGGTCGCCTATGTCGAGCTCGACGAGCTGGCGACGATCGAGGGCTTCGACGAGGAGCTCGGCCAGGAACTGCAGAGCCGCGCGCAGGAAGCGCTGGACCGCCGCGAGGAAGCCAATCGCGAGGAGCGCCGCGCATTGGGCGTCGAGGACGATCTGGCGACCATGCCGTACCTGACCGAGGCGATGCTGGTCACGCTGGGCCAGGCGGGCATCAAGACGCTCGACGACCTGGCCGACCTGGCGACCGACGAGCTGGTCGAGAAGAAGCGCGTCGAGCCGCGCCGCCGCAACGAGGACGCCCCGAAGCGCCCCGAGCACAAGGGCGGCATCCTGGCGGAATATGGCCTGACCGACGAGCAGGGTAACGAGATCATCATGGCAGCCCGCGCGCACTGGTTCGCGGACGAAGAGCCGGCAGCTGCCGTTGGGGAGGACGCTGTTGCGGACTCCGAACGATGAGAACCCGTCGCTAGACAGCGCCGATGGTCCGATCCGGAAATGCATCATTTCCGGAGACCGTGACGCGCGCGAGCACCTGGTCCGCCTGGTGCTCGCGCCGGACGGAGAAGTGTGGCCCGACGTCCGCGCCAAGGCGCCCGGGCGCGGCGCCTGGATCGGCACGACCCGCAGCGAGCTCGAGGAAGCCCAGGCCAAGGGCAGGCTGAAGGGCGCGCTGGCGCGTGCCTTCAAGACCGGCGACTTCCGCATTCCCGCCGACCTTGGCGAACGGATCGAGGCTCAGCTTCAGCGCGCCGCGTTCGATCGCCTGGGGCTGGAGGCAAAGGCCGGCTTCGTCGTCACCGGCGGCGAAAAGCTCGACAAGGCGGCGCGGATGGGCAAGCTGCGCATGCTGCTGCACGCCGCCGATGCCGGCGCGGATGGCGCGTCGAAGCTGGCCCAGGCATGGCGCGTGGGCAGCGACAGCGAAGGCAGTGGCCTCAAGGGGTTAACATTGCCGGTCCCGCGCACCATATTGTCAATGGCACTTGGCCGCGAAAATGTGGTACATGCCGGCCTTATAGACGCCAAAGCGGCCAAACGGGTGAGCCACGCGCTCGACCGGTGGCTGCACTTTATCGGACCCGATCCTGCTTCACGCTCTTGCGAATCCGTTTCGCAGGGCACATCGGCGCTTCCGCCGGATGGATCGCGGACAGACGAACACGACGCATTGACTGAAGGACTTTGAGCAGGCGCATGAGCGACAACGAAAACGAAAAGCCGAAACTGGGCATGCGCCAGCCGCTGGGCCTCAAGCGCACGGTCGAAACGGGCAAGGTGAAGCAGAGCTTCAGCCATGGCCGCTCGAACACCGTGGTGGTCGAGGTCAAGCGTCGCCGCGTGCTCGGTCCGCAGGGCCAGCCGGTGCAGGACGAGGCGGCGCCCGCCGTCGCGGCACCCGAGCCCACCCCCACCCCGGCCCCCGCCGCTCCCGCGCCGGCACCCACCCCGCGTCCGGCGGCCGATAATCTGTCGCCGCAGGAGCGCCAGGCGAAGCTGCTGCGCGAGGCCGAGGAACAGCGCATGCAGGCGCTGGAGGAAGCGCGCCGCCGCGAAGAGCGTCAGCGCCAGGAAGCCATCGAGGCCGACGCCCGCCGCGCCGAGGAAAAGGCGCGCGCCGAAGCCGAGGCAGCAAAGGCAGCGGCTGAGCCGAAGCCCGAGCCCAAGGAGGAAGCACCGGCTCCCGTAGCCGCACCTGCGCCCGCTGCCACGCCCGCACCCGCGCCTGCCGCCACCCCAGCCCCTGCGGCACCGGTGGCAGCGACGCCTGCGCCGACCGCTGCGCCTGCGCCCACCCCCGCACCTGCACCGAAGCCTGCCCCCGCGCCAGCTCCGGCGCCCGAGCCGTTCACGCTCCAGCTCGACCCGAATCGGCCTGCGCCGCGTCGGTTCACGCCGGTGCCGCGTCCCGAGATCCCGAAGCCCGAGCCCAAGCCCGAGCCGCGTCAGGAAAGCGCCGCGCCCGCAGCGCGTACGCCTGGTTCGCCCGCGCCGGCACAGGCGCGCCCCCAGCCGGGTGGCGCAGGTGCGGCCGCGCCGCGCCGTCCCGAACCGGCTCGCCCCGCACGTACCGCCGGTCGTCCGGGCGACGATCGTCGCCAGTCGGGCAAGCTGACCGTCACCCGCGCCCTGGGCGGCGACGATGGTGCGCGTGCGCGCAGCCTCGCCGCGCTGAAGCGCGCTCGTGAGAAGGAAAAGCGGTCCTATGGCGGCCCGCGCGAGCCGCAGGCGAAGCAGGTCCGCGACGTGGTCGTCCCCGAGGCGATCACCGTCCAGGAGCTGGCGAACCGCATGGCCGAGAAGGGCGCGGACCTGGTCAAGGCGCTGTTCAAGATGGGCATGCCCGTCACGATCAACGCAACGATCGACCAGGACACCGCCGAACTGCTGGTCACCGAATTCGGCCACAACATTCAGCGCGTCAGCGATGCCGATATCGACCTGGTCGAGACCGAGGCGGACGCCGACGAGACGCTGAAGCCGCGTGCGCCGGTCGTGACCATCATGGGTCACGTCGACCATGGCAAGACGTCGCTGCTCGACGCGCTGCGCGGTACCGATGTGGTGCGCGGTGAAGCCGGTGGCATCACCCAGCATATCGGCGCCTATCAGGTCACGCTGAAGGACAAGTCAAAGATCACCTTCCTCGACACGCCGGGCCACGAGGCATTCACCGAAATGCGCGCGCGCGGTGCGAACGTCACCGACATCGTCGTGCTGGTGGTTGCCGCGGACGACGGGCTGATGCCGCAGACGATCGAGGCGATCAACCACACCAAGGCGGCCGGCGTGCCGATGATCGTGGCAATCAACAAGATCGACAAGCACGAGGCGAATCCGCAGCGGATCCGCGAGCGCCTGCTCGAGCACAATGTGCAGGTCGAGGAGATGGGCGGCGAGACGCAGGACGTCGAGGTCTCGGCGCTGAAGAAGATCGGCCTGGATACGCTGATCGAGAAGATCCAGCTTCAGGCGGAACTGCTCGAACTGCGCGCCAACCCCGATCGCGAGGCCGAAGGCACCGTGATCGAGGCGAAGCTGGACAAGGGTCGCGGCCCGGTCGCGACGATCCTCGTCAACCGCGGTACGCTGCGGGTCGGCGACGTGTTCGTCGTCGGCGCGGAGAGCGGCAAGGTCCGTGCGCTGGTCAACGACAAGGGCATGCAGCTCAAGGAAGCCGGTCCCTCGGTTCCGGTCGAGGTGCTGGGCCTGTCGGGCGTGCCGATGGCGGGCGATCCGCTGCAGGTCGTCGAGAACGAGGCACGCGCCCGCGAGGTCGCTGCCTATCGTGCCGGCGTCATCCAGCAGAAGCGCACGACCAACACGCCCGCGAGCCTGGAGAGCATGTTCTCCGCGCTCAAGGAGAAGCAGGCGATGGAGTATCCGCTCGTCGTCAAGGCGGATACCCAGGGCACGGTCGAGGCGATCATCGGCTCGCTGAACAAGATCTCGACCGACGACATCAAGGTCCGGATCCTGCACTCGGGCGTCGGCGGCATCACCGAGAGCGACGTGAACGTGGCTGCGGCCTCGGGCGCGCCGATCATCGGCTTCAACGTCCGTCCGAACGCCAAGGCGCGCGAGATCGCCGAGCGGAACAAGGTGGCGCTGAAATATTACGACGTCATCTATGACCTGACGGATGAGATCCGCGCCGGCATGGCCGGTCAGCTCGGTCCCGAAGCATTCGAGACCGTCGTCGGCCGCGCCGAGATCCGCGAAGTCTTCTCCGCGGGCAAGCATGGCAAGGCAGCCGGTCTGCTGGTTACCGAAGGCGTCATCCGCAAGGCGCTCAAGGCGCGCATCACCCGCGACGACGTCATCGTCTACACGGGCGAGATCGCGTCGCTGCGTCGCTTCAAGGACGATGTTGCCGAAGTCCGCGCCGGCCTCGAGTGCGGTGTGACCTTCAGCAACAACTTCATCGACATCAAGGCCGGGGATTATCTCGAGACCTTCGAGGTCGAGCTGCGCGAACGCACGCTGTGACACATGCCTTCTCCCCCTGCGGGAGAAGGACAGGACCCGGGCCGGCGGCTCGGGAGGAAATGAGGGTGACGGCCGGTCCGTCGCCCTCTTTCCACATCACCGGCCCGTTGCCGGCGGATGTGGGCAAGAGGTTCGAATGAAGCACGCCGAAACCCCCGAAAACCGATCGGTCCGCCTGCTGAAGGTGGGCGAACAGGTGCGTCACGTCCTGTCGGACATCCTTGCGCGCGGGGACGTGCACGACGACGTGCTGGCCAAGCATCTGGTGTCCGTCACCGAGGTGCGCATGTCGCCCGACCTGAAGCACGCGACCGTGTTCGTGAAGCCGTTGCTCGGCAAGGACGAGGCCGTCGTGCTGAAGGCGCTGCGCACCAACACCGCCTATCTGCAGAGCGAAGTGGCGCAGCGGGTGAACACCAAATATGCCGCCCGGCTGAAATTCCTGCTCGACGAGAGCTTCGACGAAGGCACGCGCATCGACAAGCTGCTGCGCGATCCCAAGGTCGCGCGCGACCTGGAAGAAGACGAGTCGCCCGCGGACGACGCCTGACCCGATTGGCGGAAGCATAGCCCTTACAATCATTTGACGCGGACCCCTGGCCCGGCACACACGTTGCGCATCCGACCCCCCGGATAGAGGAGACGATGATGCGCAAGGCAAAGGCCTTATTGTTGCCGACGATCGCGGTGCTCGCCGCCTGCAACCAGGGAAGTGATGCGGTCGCCCAGTCGAGCCCGTCGACCAGCGGCGCCGCCCCCTTCACCATTACCGAAATCGCCGATTTCGATTCGCCCTGGGCGATGACCTTCCTCCCCGACCGGCGGATGCTCGTCACCGAGAAGCGCGGCCAGCTGATCCTGGTCTCGGCCGACGGCAAGACCCGCTCGGTCGTCAGCGGAACGCCGACGGTATCCAGCGCGGGCCAGGGCGGGCTGATGGACGTCGTCCTTCATCCCAAATTCGCCCAGAACCGGCTGGTCTATTTCAGCTATTCCGAGGCCAATGGGCAGGGGCTGAAGGGTGTCGCGCTGGCGCGCGGCACGCTGAAGGACGGGGCGTCGCCAGCGCTGGAGAATGTTCAGGTCATCTTCCGCGCCGCCCCCTATGTCGAGGGTGACGGCCATTTCTCGGGCCGGATCGCATTCGCCCCCGACGGGCATCTGTTCTTCACCAATGGCGAGCGGCAGAAGTTCGACCCCGCACAGGATCCCAAGGCGACGCTCGGCAAGGTGCTGCGCCTGAACGACGACGGCACGCCCGCGGCGAACAATCCGCTGGCGGCGCAGGGCTTCCACCCCGCGGTCTGGTCCTATGGCCATCGCAACCTGCTGGGCCTCGCGTTCGATGCGCAGGGCAATCTGTGGGAACAGGAAATGGGTCCCAAGGGCGGCGACGAGGTCAATCTGATCCTGCCGGGCCGCAACTATGGCTATCCCAAGGTCTCGAACGGCAGCCATTATGACGGCCGCGACATCCCCGACCACAAGCCCGGCGACGGATTCGAGGCGCCCAAGGTCTGGTGGAACCCGGTGATCTCGCCCGGCGGCCTGATAGTCTATTCGGGCAAGCTGTGGCCGCAGTGGAAGGGCGACCTGTTCATCGGCGGCCTGTCGAGCAAGTCGCTGGTCCGGGTCGACGTCAACGGTACCGACGCAGCCAAGGGCGACCAGTGGGACATGGGCGCGCGCATCCGCGAGGTCGAGGAAGGTCCCGACGGATCGATCTACGTCCTGGAGGATGGCGGCGATTCGCAGGGCCGCATGCTGAAGCTGACCCCGAAGGGCTGAGCACACCAGGCGGGGCGGCAGGACCGCCCCGCTTTTCAGCGGATGATCAGATAGTTCATCCGTGCCGCGGCGATCGGCTTGGCAGGATCGTCCTGCCAGGCGGTCGCCTCGACATTGGCGACGCGGTTGCCGAGCCGGGTGACCGTGCCGCGCGCATGGGTCGGTTTTTCCCGGCCGCCGCGCATATAGTCGACGGTGACGTTGACCGGCTTGATCCGGCCGCCGCCTTCCGCCTCCAGCGCCTGATGCAGCGCGGCGATCGCTGCAACCTCCAGCAGCCCGCCGATCGCACCGCCATGAAGGAATCCGGGCCGGCCGACGACCTTGTCGGTGAACGGCAGGGTCAGCACCGGCGCGCCCTCCCCCGCCTCGATGGTGATGCCGAGCGCGTCGGCATAGGGCGGCAGCGCCCTCACTTGTACGACCCCGTGGTCATGAAGGTCCCCGCGACATGGGCAAGGGGATCGTCGGGATCGCCGTCATGGGCCTGTCCGCGGACGAAGGCGATCGACCGGGTGACGCGGTAGCATTCGCCGCGGCCGATGACGGTCCTGCCCGGCGTGGCGGGGCGAAGATAGTCGATCCGCAGGTCGAGCGTGGCGTGCGGGTGGAACATGCCGAGCTTCAGCCAGACGCCGATCGAGGTGGCCATGTCCATCATCGCCAGGATCGGCCCCGAGGCGAGCACGCCCGAGTCCGGATCGCCGACCAGATCCTCGCGCCAGGGCAGCTGGAGCTCCGCCCAGTCGGCGCCATAGCTGCCCAGCGTGATGCCGAGCATGCCGCCATGGCCGGCTACCCGGCTCGAGAAGAACCGTTCGGGATCGAAGACGAAGCTCATGGACGCGCGCTTAGCAACGGCCGGGCGCTGCGCCAAATCCCATCGGCAGGTCGCGGGCATGCCCCGGTGGGCAAGGCGCGCGATTTGACCTAGTCAGGGTGCAACGCATCACGGGAGAGGCAGATGAGCGAGCAGCGGGTGACGATCGCGGTCGAGGGTGGGGTGGCGGATGTGCGGCTGAGCCGGCCCGACAAGATGAACGCGCTCGACCCGGCGATGTTCGACGCGATCGTCGCGACGATCGCCGAACTGGATGCGATGCCGGGCCTTCGCGCGGTGGTGCTGTCGGGCGAGGGCCGTGCCTTTTGCGCGGGGCTGGACATGGCGAGCATGGCGTCCGGCGGATCGGGGATCGACATCATGACCCGCACCGCTGGGCCCGCCAACATCGTCCAGCAGGTCGCCTGGGGCTGGCGCGCGCTGAAGGTACCGGTGATCGCCGCGGTGCACGGCGTGGCGTTTGGCGGCGGGCTGCAGATCGCCAGCGGTGCCGATATCCGCATCGCTGCACCGGACACGAGGCTGTCGGCGATGGAGATGAAATGGGGGATCGTTCCCGACATGGCCGGCTTCGCCCTGTGGCGCGGGATAGTCCGCGGGGATGTGCTCCGCGAGCTGGTCTATACCGCGCGCGAGTTCGACGCGGCGGAGGGCGAGCGCTTCGGCTTCGTCACGCGACTGGCCAGCGATCCGCATGCCGAGGCGCTGACGCTGGCGCGCGCCATTGCCGGTCGCAACCCCGATGCGATCCGCGCCGCCAAGCGGCTGGCAGGCCATGAGGGCGATGCCGCATCGATCCTGATGGCGGAGAGCGTCGAGCAGAAGGCGTTGATGCGCAGCCCCAACCAGACCGAGGCGGTGATGGCGAACCTGCAGAAGCGCGCGCCGGTCTTTACCGACTGAGCGCCGCGGCGACCGCCGCCTCCGACTCGGCGTGCAGCGCCCAGAAGTCCCGCACCGGTGTTCCGGCCAGCAGTGATTGCAGCACCGCGAGGTGCGAGTGCCAGCCGCCGCCGAAATTGGCCATCGGCGCGGGGCCGCTGATGCCGCTGTGCACGAGGGTCAGCCGGGTGCGCCCTTCGCCGGCATCGGCCAATTCGAAGCTGGCCACACCCTCGGTCCCGCCGTCCCAGGTGAAGGCCAGGCGGCGCGGCGCCTCCACTTGCGTCACGGTCTCCCGTCCGATCGCGCCTTTGTGCGCGGCATATTCCGGCGGATAGGGAATGTCGTCGGCGGACAGCCGGTCGTGATCGAACACGAAAACCGCCTCCCCGGCCTCGCACAGCGCCATCTCGCCACCGGCGAACCACTGCGCGCGCAGATCGGGGTCGGTCAGATAGCGCCAGATCGTTTCCACCGGAGCATCGAGAATGCGCACCATCCGGATCGTGTCGGGGGTTAGGCGTTCCACATCGATCATCGCGCGTCTCCTGTCAGCGGTTCGAGACTATCGAGCATCATCGACCAACCCGCGCGGGTCCGGTCCGCCCACTCGGCCCAGGCCGGGTCCATGTCGTGGCGCAGGGTGAGCGTGCAGCCGCCGCCCTGGCGGGGCGCGATGTCGATCGTCACCCGCGACCAGTCGGCATCAGCCTTACCGTCCAAGCCCGCCGCGAAGAGAAAGACTAGCCGGTGCGGTCGTTCGATCACCTCGAACCGCAGGCGGTGGCGCGCGTCGCCAGAGTCCCGCCGCTCGACGATCAACGCCTGGCCGCCGACCCGCGCGTCGATCTCGACCTGGATCATCCGTCCGCCGGGCGTCGCGAACAGGAAGTGCGGCGCGAGCTGCGGATCGAGCCATGCGTCGAAGACGCGATCGGGGGGCGCCGCATAATCATGCGTGACGACCAGGCATAGAGGCGAACTGCCGGCGGTTGCGTCGCTCATTCCGCCTTCTCCCCGCCCAGCAGCGCGTCGAGTCGATCGAGCCGCGTCGTCCAGAACATCTCCCACTGGCGCAGCCAATGCTCGGCCTCGGCCAGCGGGGCGGGCTGGAGGCGGCACAACTGGGTCCGCCCCACCTTGCGCCGCGCGACGAGCCCCGCGTTTTCCAGGACCTTCACATGCTTGGACGCGCCGGCGAAGCTCATCGCGAAGGGCTGGGCCAGTTCGCCGATGCTCTTCTCGCCCGATGAGAGCGTCGCCAGCATCCCGCGCCTTGTGGGGTCGGCAAGAGCGTGAAAAGTCGCGTCGAGTCGTTGTTCAACCATATGGTTGAACATGACATGCCAGCCTGAATAGTCAACCGATCGGTTTAATTATTGTCCGGGTGGACCGGGCTGCTGGCCTGAGCGCCCACGACGGTCGTCCATCGCTTCACCCGCCAACCGATGACCAGGCCGGCCGTGACATAGGGATCGGCACGGGCAAATGCCTCTGCCGCCTCCGGCCCCTCCCCTTCGAACAGCAACAGCGCACCATCGGCGGGATCGGCGAGCGCGCCGCCGAGCACAAGCGCGCCCCGCTCGACGGCGTCCCATGCCAGCGCGAGATGCGCATCGCGGTGCTCGGCCCGACGGTCGAGATAGTCGGGCGCGAGATCGTAGATCAGGAGATAATGGGCCATGACGACTCCTATTCGGGCAGCACCGGTCGCACTGTCCGGCTGGCACGCCAACTGTCCCAGACATAGAGCGCGCACCCGCTCCAGATCAGGGCGAAGGTGACGATATTCTCCACGTGCAGCGCTTCGCCGAATACGAACACCGCCAGCATGAACTGGAGCGAGGGAGAGGTGTACTGAATCAGGCCGAGCGTCGAGAGCGGAAGCTTGCGCGCGGCGCCGGCGAACAGCAGCAGCGGAACGGCAGTGATCGGGCCGGCCAGCGCCAGCAGCAGGTCGAGCCCGGTCGATTGACCCCAGGCATTGCTGCCATCCTGCATCGACAGGAGGAGCAGTCCAGCGGCGAAAGGCGCGATCAACAGCGTCTCGACGGTGAGGCCGCCCAGCGCGTCCATCGCCATTACCTTGCGCAGGAGACCGTAGAGGGCGAAGGTGCCGGCAAGGGTCAGCGAGATCCAGATTGCCCCGCCCCCGCTGAACGCCATCACCGCGACCCCGGTCGCGGCGATCGCGATCGCAATGGCCTGCACCCGGCGCACCCGCTCGCCGAGCACGGCCACGCCGAGGGCGACGTTCACCAGCGGGTTCATGAAATAGCCCAGGCTCGCCTCGAGGACATGGTCGTTGACCACGGCCCAGATGTAGATGAGCCAGTTGGTCGCGATGATCGTCGCGCTGGCGAACAGCAACAGCAGGGTGCGCCCCCGCGCCGCGGCGATCAGCGCGCCTCCCCGCTTGAGTATCAGGACCAGCCCGACCAGCAGGATGAGCGACCATAGCACGCGGTGCGCGAGAATCTGTCCCGGGGAGACACCCTTCAATAGATGAAAATACAGCGGCAGGACGCCCCACAGGCCATAGGCGCCGAACGCCAGCAACAGGCCCGTGGAAGCGCGGGAGGGAGAAGCACCGGACATGCCCTGCCCATCGCCCGGCACGTCGGTGAGGGCAAGCAAGCAACGCTCGGCGACACCTAGCGATTTGCGGAAAGTCAGGCGATCCTCAGCCAGAGCGCGGTGGCGTCGTCAGACTGTTTGAACCTTGGATACCGCATGCACGCGGCATCGTCCGCCTCGATCCGGCGCAGGCGCATGGCGAGGCCGGCGAGGCCCTCGACCGGCAGCAGCGCCGCCAGCCCTTCCTCGTCCAGCGCGCCATAGCTGTCGATCGGAGCCGCGAAACCATCCGTCATCAGCAACAGCTCGTCGCCTGGCGCACAGGGAACGCGGACCGTCTCCAGATGCGCCATCATCTCCGGCTCGACCGAAAGGACGCGGATGCCTGGCCGGCCGCGCCGGGCACGCAGCGTCTCGAGGATCGGCGCGCTCCTCTTCGGCGCGCCCAGCCCGTGATGGGCCAGGCTGGAGGCGATGGCGATCTCCGCATCGCGCGTCTCGCGGACCGGGCCGAGGCGGATCACCTGGTCGCCCCGGATCAGCAAAGCGACGCAGTCGCCGAGCCACGCGGCCTCCAGCGAGTCGCCATCGAGCCGGACCGCAAGGAAAGAGGCGATCGGCAGCTCCCAGCGGCCCTCGGGCTCGCGCGTGCGTGCCGCCGCATAGGCAGTGGCGATCCGCTCGGCCACGCTGCGGCACAGCGTCGCGATCGGCGCGTCGTCCGCCGCGGTGAAGGCGGCCTGCGCCTGATCCGCCAGCCAGGCGGCGCCGCCGCGCGGGCCGACAAGCCCGGGCGGTCCGAGATCGGTGGCCCCCTCGATCACCCAGCCATGGGTATGGGCACTGCCGGCGCGGTCGTCATTGGGAACCGCCGCGTCACCGGCGAGGCTGAGCGACTGGATCAGGTCGAAATACATGGGGCCCGCCTAGCGCGCGGATATGACACGCGCCAGACAGGGCCCCTGAAGACAGGATGTGCGCCGGATCAGTCGGCGAACAGCAGAACCGGCGTCTCGAGCAGCTTCTTCACCGCCTGGACATAGCTTGCCGCGTCCCAGCCATCGACCACGCGGTGATCGCAGCTGATCGACAGGTTCATCAGCTTGGCGCGGACGATCTCGTCGCCATGGAACATCGGGCGCTCGACGATCTTGTTCGGGCCGATGATCGCGACCTCGGGCCGGTTGATCACCGGCGTGGTAGCAATGCCGCCGAGCGGGCCGAGCGAGGTGACGGTCAGCGTCGATCCCGAAAGCTCCTCCGACTTGGCCTTGCCGGTGCGCGCCGCCTCGGCCAGCCGCGTGATCTCGGTCGCGAGCTGCCAGACATTGCGGTCCTGCGCATCGCGGATCACCGGCACCATCAGCCCGGCATCCGTCTGCGTCGCCATGCCCAGATGGACGCGGCCATGGCGCGTGACCACGCCCGCCTCGTCGTCATAGCGGGCATTGAGCATCGGGAATTGCGGGATCGTCCGGCAGATCGCGACGATCAGGAAGGGCAGCATCGTCAGCTTCGGACGATTGCCGCGATTGGCGTTGAGATCGGCGCGCATCGCCTCGAGCGCGGTCACGTCGATCTCGTCGACATAGGTGAAGTGGGGGATCGCCCGCTTCGATGCCGCCATATTCTCGGCGATGCGGCGGCGCATGCCGATGACCTTCACCGGCACATCGTCGCGCGCACGGCTGGCATGCGGGGCATGATAGCCCTCGCCCGAGCCGTAGCGCAGATAGGCGTCGAGATCGGCATGGCGGACGCGGTCGCCATCGGTCTTCACCGAGGCGAGATCGATGCCCAGATCCTTGGCGCGCTGGCGCACCGCGGGCGATGCCAGCACCTGGCGGTCGCCATGGCCGTGCGCAGCCTCAGGCTCGGCCGGAGCGGCGGCGACGGGGCTCTCCACCTTCGGTTCGGGCGCGGTGGGAGCCTCGACCGGCGTCGCGATCTCGGCGACCGAGCTTTCCTCGACGCCGGGAGTCTCCGCCGCGATCTGTGTCTCGACCGGCTCGGGCACGGGTGCCTCGCCCTCGCCTTCGGTCTCGATCACAACCAGCGTCGATCCGATCGCGATCTGGTCGCCGACCTCGCCGGCCAGCGACAGGATGGTGCCGGCGACCGGAGATTCCATCTCCACCGTCGCCTTGTCGGTCATCATGTCGGCCAGGCGGCCATCCTCCTCGACCCGGTCACCGACCTTGACGTGCCATTCGACGATCTCGGCCTCGGCAATGCCTTCGCCAATGTCGGGCAGACGGAATTCGAAGCGCGCCATCAGTTCCCCATGACCTTCTTGAGTGCTTCCCCGATCCGGACCGGTCCGGGGAAATAGGCCCATTCCAGCGAGTGCGGATAGGGCGTGTCGAACCCGGTGACGCGCTCGATCGGCGCCTCCAGATGATAGAAGCAGCGTTCCTGCACCAGCGCGGCCAGCTCTGCGCCATAGCCGCCGGTCCGCGTCGCCTCGTGGATGATCACGCAGCGGCCGGTCTTCTTCACCGATGCCTCGATCGTGTCGATGTCGAGCGGAACGAGCGTGCGCAGGTCGATGATCTCGGCATCGATGCCGGTCTCCTCGACCGTGGTCGAGGCGACATGGACCATCGTGCCATAGGCGATGATCGTCACGTCGTTGCCCGGCCGCGCGATCGCCGCCTTGCCCAGGTCGATGCGATAATAGCCCTCGGGCACCTCGCCCCCTGGATGATTGGCCCAGGTCGTCGCCGGCTTGTCGTAATGGCCGTGGAACGGGCCGTTATAGATGCGCTTCGGCTCGAAGAAGATCGTCGGATCATTATCCTCGATCGCCGCGATCAACAGCCCCTTGGCATCATACGGCGTCGACGGGATCACCGTCTTCAGGCCGGAGACATGGGTGAAGATGCCCTCGGGGCTCTGGGAATGGGTCTGGCCGCCGAAGATGCCGCCGCCGAAGGGAGAGCGGACGGTTATCGGCGCGGTGAAGTCGCCGGCCGAGCGGTAGCGCAGCCGCGCGGCCTCCGACACCAGCTGGTCGAGTGCGGGGTAGATATAATCGGCGAACTGGATCTCTGGGACCGGGCGCAGGCCATAGGCGCCCATGCCCACCGCCACGCCGATGATGCCGCATTCGGTGATCGGCGTGTCGAAGACGCGGGTCTTGCCGTACTTGGCCTGCAGTCCGGCAGTCGCGCGGAACACGCCGCCGAAATAGCCGACATCCTCACCCATGACGACGACGCCGGCGTCACGCGCCATCATCACGTCCATGGCGGAGTTGATCGCCTGGATCATGTTCATGCGGACGGTTGCGCCCGCGGATTCGATCACGTCGCTCATGCCTTTGACTCGCGAATGACCCAGCGATCGCCCTCGGCGGGGCGCCAGGTCTGAAGGGAGGCCCGCGCCGCCGCGTTGCCAAGGCCGCACGCCTCGACGAACAGCCGTACCGGCGCAGCGACGCGCGCGAAGCGTGCCGCATCGTCGACCAGCACATGGTCGGCGCCATCGACGACCAGCGCATAACTGCCCGACGTCGTCGTCTCGGCAGGCAGCAGATGGTCGGCCGGAACGGTGGGATAGCCCATCGCGGCCGGAATGGTGTCGGCGGTCCCGGTGACCATCATCATCGGCACCGCGACGCCGGCATAGGCATCGGGGCCGATCAGGCCGGGGATCTTGCCGGGTGACGAGAAGGCGAGCACCGCCTTCACCGCCGGGTTGCGGAACGGACCCATGTTGCCCAGTGCGCCACCCTGGCACAGCGCCATCAGCGATCCGAAGCTGTGCCCCACGGCGACCAGCGGCAGCCCGGGATAGGCCTTGGCCGCATAGGCACCCGTCGCGCGGAGATCGGCCAGCCGCTCGGGAAAGCTCTGCTGCACGGTGAACTTGTCGCGCTCGGGATAGCGCATCGAATCGACGTGAAGCGGCGCGAGCACCGCGAAGCCGCTCGACACCAGCAGGTCGACCAGCCGGGCATAGCGCTCGGGCCAGGAACCATGACCGGTGGAGAACAGGACCACGCCCTTCGGCGCGGCCGGTGCCCAGATCGTCAGCTTGGTCGAGCGGCTCGGGGAGACCTGCAGGTCGACGACACGCGGCTCGACCTCGGCCGCATGCAGCAGGCCCGGCGGGAGCAACGCCAGCATTGCGAGCCCGTACGCGCCCTTCACCAAGGTGCGGCGATCGACGATCCGCGTCACAGGCCGGCCGCCTTCTGCTCGTCGAGCATCTGCTTCGCCTGTTCCTTCAGATGCCAGGGGGTTTCCTCGAACACCCCTTCGAACATCGTGTCGAATGGCTGGTGCATGCCGTGGCCGAGAATACCGTTCTTCTCGGCTTCCTTCTGCGCCGCCTTGACCATCTCGGCCAGTTCGAGGTCCTGCGCCGCGTGACGCGCCTCGTCCCATTCGCCCAGCGCGATCAGATGCTGCTTGAGCCGGACCACGGGATCGCCGAGTGGCCATGCGCTGGGTTCACCGGCCGAACGATAGGCGGTGGGATCGTCCGAGGTCGAATGGCCTTCGACGCGGTAGGTGAAATGCTCGATCAGCGTCGGGCCCTGGTTGGTCCGCGCCCGCTCGGCCGCCCATTGCGTCGCGGCATAGACTGCCAGAATATCGTTGCCGTCGACGCGCAGCCCGGCAATGCCATAGCCGATCGCGCGCGCCGCAAAGGTCGTCGCCTCGGCGCCGGCAAAGCCCGAGAAGGACGAGATCGCCCACTGGTTGTTGACGACATTGAAGATCACCGGCGCGCGGTAGACGGTCGCGAATGTCAGTGCGGAGTGGAAGTCGCCCTCGGCGGTCGAGCCTTCGCCGCACCAGGTCGCGGCGATGCGGCTGTCGCCCTTGGCCGCGCTTGCCATCGCCCAGCCGACCGCCTGCGGATACTGCGTGGTGAGGTTGCCCGAGATCGAGAAGAAGCCGGCTTCCTTGACCGAATACATGATCGGCAGCTGGCGGCCCTGCAGCCGGTCGCCCTTGTTCGAATAGATCTGGTTCATCATGTCGGCGAGGCTCCAGCCCCGCGTGATGAGAATCCCCTGCTGGCGGTAGGAGGGGAAGCACATGTCCTCATAATCGAGCGCGGTCGCTGCGCCCACCGCCACCGCCTCCTCGCCGCTCGACTTCATGTAGAAGCTGGTCTTGCCCTGCCGCTGGGCCCGGAACATCCGCTCGTCGAAGGCGCGCACCAGCGCCATGCTGCGCAGCATCTTGCGCAGCGTGTCCGGATCGAGCTTGGGATCCCAGGGACCGACCGCGCGACCTTCGTCATCGAGGACGCGGATCAGCGTATAGGACAGGTCATGGAACTGGTCGGGCTTCTCGGCCGTGTCGGGACGACGCTGGGCGCCGGCGGGTGGCACCTCGATCTCGCCGAAATCGACCGCGTCGCCGGGCCGGAACTTGGGCTCCGGTACGTGCAGCGACAGCGGGGGCAGGTTGGAACGATCACGTTCGACCGACATGGGCTCTCCGAAAACAATTCCGCCCCCGTTATACGAAGCGCCCGGGGACTCGTTTCGCTGGCTTGTTATAAAATTTCAAATCGTCGCGCAAGAAGGTCAGAGCTGCTGACTTAAATTTGGGGCCCTTTTGCTGTCTCTCCCCTCCCGCTTGCGGGAGGGGTCGGGGGAGGGCCTGTCCTCTCGCGCGGTGCCGAAAAGGGGTACAGGCCCTCCCCTAGCCCCTCCCGCAAGCGGGAGGGGAATGGCGTCGGTGGACAGCTCATCCCGCGCGCGAGATAGTCGGCATTCCGAGCAGGGGGAGCAGGGCATGCCGACGCGCGACATTGGTTTCTCGACCGATCGACGGTCGCTTCTTTCCGGGGCAGCGATCGGGGCAAGCGCGCTGATCCTACCCGGGCCGGCGCTGGCACAGTCGGGCGATCTTGCCGCGCTGGAGCGCGCGGTGATCGCCGGGCGCGACGAATCGATCGCGCGCATCCAGGACTGGATCCGCACGCCCGCCATCGCCGCCGAGAATCGCGACATGCAGAAGGGCGCCGACTATATGGCCGCGCTCGCCCGTGACGCAGGGTTCAGCGATGTCGAGATCGTCCCGACCGACGGGCACCCCGGCGTGTTCGGCAGGCTCGATTCGGGCGCGAAGCGGACGCTGGGCATCTACTTCATGTACGACGTGAAGCAATATGACCCCGCCGAATGGTCGTCCCCGCCGATCGAGGCACGCATCGTCGACAAGCCCGGTTTCGGCAAGGCGATCGTCGGCCGCGGCGCGGTCAATCAGAAGGGACCGCAGGCGACCTTCCTCGCGGCGCTCCACGCCTTCAAAAAGGCGGGCCGCAAGCTGCCGGTGAACCTGGTGCTGGTGGCGGAGGGCGAGGAGGAAATCGGGTCGCCGAATTTCCGCCAGATCGTGACGAAGCCGCATATCCTCGCAGCGCTCAAGCGCTGCGAAGGCATCTTCCTTCCGGCAAGCTGGCAGAACAGCCAGGGCGCGGTCGACGTCAATCTGGGCGCCAAGGGGATCATCGAGCTGGAGCTGATCGCCAGCGGCGAGAAATGGGGCCGCGGACCAAAGAAGGACGTGCATTCCAGCCTGAAGGCGATGGTCGATTCGCCGAGCTGGCGGCTGGTCCAGGCGCTGCAGACGCTGGTCACGCCCGACGGCAACACGCCTGCGATCGACGGCTGGTTCGAGAAGGTCCGCCCGCTGAGCGCGCGCGAAAAGGCACTGATCGCCGAAAATGCCGCGCATGACAGCGAAGCCGACATGAAGCAGGGCCTGGGCGTGCCCGCCTGGATCGACGACCTGCCCTTCGTCCAGGCGCTGGAGCGACTGGCATCGCAGCCGACCGTGAATATCGAGGGGCTGGTCGCCGGCTACACCGGTCCGGGCGGCAAGACGGTGTTGCCGGCGCGTGCGGTGGCCAAGATCGACATGCGGCTGGTGCCCAACCAGACGCGTGCCGATTGCGAGGCGAAGCTGCGCGCGCATCTCGACAAGCGCGGCTTCACCGATATCGAGGCGAAGGTCAGCGGTGGATATGACCCGACCGAGACCGCCGAGGACAGCCGGCTGATCCGCGCCGAGCTCGCCACCTATGCGCGACAGGGCGTGAAGGCGACGCTGAACCCGCGGCTCGCCGGGTCCTGGCCGGGTGCGGTGTTCACCAGCGCGCCGGTTTCGCTGCCCGCCGGCCATTTCGGCATCGGCCACGGCGCGGGCGCGCATGCGCCGGACGAATATCTGGTGATCGACTCGACCAATCCGAAGGTCGCCGGTCTGGAGAAGGCGACGATGGCCTATATCGATTTCCTGTACGAGCTCGCCGCGATCACCTGATGCGGCCCGCCGCCGCCGGGATGCATGCCCGGGGGCGGCGGGATCGGATCAGGTAACCGGGAATCCGCGCCGCTTGAACAAGGCGGTCACGTCCGGATCGCGACCGCGGAAGGCGCGATACGCGACCTTGCGGTCGGTTTCGTTGCCGGTGGACAACAGGGTCAGGCGGAAACGGTCGGCGGTCTTCTTGTCCCAGACATTGCCGGTCTCGACGAACGCTGCCCAGGTGTCGGCATCCATCGTCTCCGACCAGAGATAGGAATAATAGCCGGCCGAATAGGCATCGGACGAGAAGAGGTGATTGAACTGCGGCATGCGGTGCCGCATCGCGATCTCCCTGGGCATGCCAAGCGCGCCCAGCGCCTCCTTCTCGAACGCGGCGATGTCGCTCACCGGCGTCTCGCGATCGTGCAACTGCATGTCGAGGATCGCGCAGGCGAGATATTCGACCGTGTCGAAACCCTGGTTGAAGGTCGACGACTTCTCGATCTTGTCGACCAGTGCCTGCGGCATCGGCTCGCCCGTCTTGTAGTGGCGGGCATAATTGTCGAGCACGTCGCGGGTCAGCAGCCAGTTCTCGTTCACCTGGCTGGGATATTCGACGAAGTCGCGCGGCGTCCCCGCCAGCCCCGGATAGGTCACGTTCTGCAGCAGGCTGTGGATCGCGTGGCCGAATTCGTGGAACAGCGTGGTCGCATCGTCCAGGCTGATCAGCGTCGGCTCGCCATTGCCGCCCTTGGTGAAATTGTTGTTGTTGGACGCCAGCACGTTGCGGTGCCCGCCCAGTTCCTGCTGACCGCGATAGCGGGTCGCCCAGGCACCCGACCGCTTGCCCGGTCGCGCATAATTGTCGACGTAGAAGATACCGACATTCTTGCGCGTCACGCGGTTCGTAACCTCGAAGGTGCGAACCTCCGGATCGAACACCGGCACATCCTTCACTTCCTTGAAGTCCAGGTCGTACAGCCGGCCACAGGCGTAGAAGGCGCCCATCAGGATGTTGTTGAGCTCGAGATAGGGTTTGATCTCGCTCTCATCCAAGTCGTACTTCGCCTTGCGGACCTTCTCGGCGTAGAAGCGATAGTCCCAGGGCTCGATCGTGATGTTCGCGCCTTCCTTGTCGGCCAGCGCCTGCATGTCGGCGACTTCCTCGGCCACACGCGCGCGCGCTGCCGGCCAGACCGACATCATCAGCTTCATCGCATTGGCGGGGGTTTCCGCCATCGTGTCGTCCATGCGCAGATAGGCGTGGTTCTTGAAGCCGAGCAGCGCCGCGCGCTGCTGGCGCAGCTTCAGGATCTCGGCGATGATCGCCTTGGTATCGTTGGCGTCGCCATTGTCGCCGCGCATTACGAAGGCACGCCAGGTCTTTTCGCGCAGCGCCCGGTTGGTCGAATTCATCAGCAGCGGCTGGACCGACGAGCGGGTGTTCACCACCACCCATTTGCCGGGCAGCTTGCGCGCATCCGCCGCCGCCTTGAGCGACGCCTTGAAACTGTCGGGCAGGCCGGCAAGCTCGGCCTCGCTGTCGATGACGATCCAGGTCTCCTCGTCCGCCAGCACCTTGCGGCTGAACTCGGCATAGGCGGAGGCGAGTGCCTGGTTGATCTTCGTCACCTCGGCCCGCTGGGCATCGGACAGGAGCGCGCCGCGGCGGACGAAGCTGCGATAGCTGCGCTCGAGGAGGCGCGTCTGCTGGGCATCGAGACCCTGCGAAGCACGCGTGTCATAGGCGGCCTTCACCCGGGCGAAGAGCTTGGGATCGAGGTACAGCTCGTCATAGAAGGCGGCCATCTTCGGGCTCCACACCCGCGCAATGTCCTGAACCTCCTTGGTGGCGAGGTTGCTGGTATAGACGCCCCAGGCGGCCTGGACCCGGTCCATCGTTGCGCCGGCCAGTTCCATCGGCTCGATCACCGTCTTGAAGCTCGGTTTCGTCTTGGCATCGCGGATCGCCAGCATGTCGCGGCGCAGATCGGCCATCGCCGCCTCGAACGCCGGCGGGAACATCGCGGGGGTGAACCGGTCCCAGGGCGGGGTGCCGCCATAATTGCCCGGCCAGGGCTTCAGCAGGGGCGAGGGATCGATCGCGCTCCGGGTCTGGGCGATGGCCGAGATCGGGCCACCGAACTGCGACGCGATGAGCGTCGTGGCGGAGGCAAGCAGCGCCTGGCGCCGGGTCATACGGGACATGGTTGCTCCTGATACTGGGATAACAGCTACTTAGCTGGCGGGAGCTGAATGGCAACTGGCCGGAACGAAGCAGCTTGACTCGGGACATAACTGGAACAGAATACGAACATCGTGAATTATCGAGTCGCAACCGAGTCGTGGAACAATGGCCGACCCTGCCGTTCTGAAGCAATTGCGAGAGACGCTGCAAGGGCTGGAAACCAAGGGCTTCCGGCGTCGCCCGGTGCTGCCCATGAACATCGACGCGATCGACTCGCGGCTCGCCACTGGCGGCTTCCGCCTCGACGCGTTGCACGAGATCGCAGCGGGTACGCCCGATCTTGCCGATGACTGCGCGGCCACTCTCTTCATGGCGGGGATCGCCGCGCGCGCCTGGGGACCGGTGCTTTGGGTGGTGCGCCGTCACGACCTGTTCGCGCCTGGCCTCTCGCAATCGGGACTGTCGGCAAGCCGGCTGATCTATGCCGAGGCATCGGACGATGACGAGATGCTGGCGATCATGGAGGAAGGGCTGCGCCATCGCGGCCTGGGCGCGGTGATCGGCGAGGCCAAGCGCGCAGACATGACCGCGACCCGCCGGCTGCAGCTGGCCGCCGAGGGCGGTCGCACCATCGCGCTGCTGATGAAGCGGCATATTCGCGAGACATCCGACCCGCTGCGCTTGCCCTCGGCCGCGGTGACGCGGTGGCGGGTGACCTGTGCGCCGTCCACCCCCCTACCCGGCCAGGTGCAGGGTGTCGGACGCGCGCGGTGGATGCTCGATCTCGTCCGCCAGAAGGGCGGCGAGCCCTTTTCCCAGCTTGTGGAGGCCTGCGATGAAACGGGTCGCTGCGCTCTACCTGCCGCACTGGTCGATCGATCGGTTGCGGCGGGCCGAGCGAACCTCCGCGCCGCCTGAGGCACAGCGCATCCCCGCATCGCTCGATGCGATGCGCGACGCCGTCGCCGCCGAACAGGAACATGCCTGTTCGGTGCCGCGCGGTGGCGGCTGGCGTCCCGGCGCGCGCTGGGCGCGCGAGGATAACGGGGTCCATGCCCGCGTCGCCGCGCTTCCCGACACGCGCCAGCCGGCAAAGCACGAGATCGGTCGGCGCGACGAGGCCGCCGGCCACCCGTTTCGCGCCATGCCCCCTGACGAGGGCGGTTCACGCAGCGCGCTGCCGCCGGTCAGGCGGGCAGCAGGGCCGGGCGCTGCGCCGCTGGTCACCGCACTTCGGACCGAGAATCGCAACCTGATCGGCGCCGCCTGCCCGCTGGCCCTGTCGATCGGCCTGGCGCCCGGCATGGCGATCACCCAGGCACGGGTGCTGGTGCCGGGACTCGACATCCGTCCGGCCGATCCCGACGGCGACCGCCACGACCTGCACCGGCTGGCGATCGCGCTGGCGCGGCATTTCTCGCCGATCGTCGCCATCGCCGACGACGAGACGCTCGCGATCGAGATCGGCGGGACCGACCATCTGTTCGGCGGCGAGGCGATGATGGCGCGGCGTATCGTCCGCCTGCTTGCCCGGTTGGGCTTTGCCGCGCGGATCGCCATCGCCGATACGCTCGGGGCGGCGCACGCGCTGGCGCGCCGGGCCGATCCGGTGATCGTCTGCCCCATTGGCGGCCATGCCGAGGCGATCGCCGCCCTGCCCGTCCGGGCGCTGCGGATCGACGAGCGCGATATCGAACTGCTCAAGCGACTGGGCGTCGACCGGATCGGCGAGCTTGCCGCGATCCCGCGCGCGCCGCTGGTCAAACGGTTCGGCAAGCAGATCGCGATCCGCATCCATCAGGCACTGGGCACGCTGCCCGAGCCGCTTCACCCGGTGATTCCGCCGCAACCGATCCTCGCCACGCGCCGCTTTGCCGAGCCGATCGCCACGCCCGAGGCGATCGAGCATTGGCTGGGACTGCTGGTGCCGCGCATCGCCGCCGCGCTTGCCGAACGGGGCCTCGGTGCGCTGCGGATCGAACTGGTCGCCGATCGGGTCGACGGCGTGCCCCAGCATATCCGGATCGGCCTGGCCCGCCCGAACCGCGATCCTGTGCACCTGCTGCGGCTGTTGCTGCGGCGGATGGAAAGCATCGAGCCCGGTTTCGGCATCGATGCGATGGCACTGCATGTCCGGCGCGCCGACCTGCTCGGGCCCGAACCCGTGGTCGAACGGCTGGACGAGGAGGCGGTACCCGACCTGGCGCCTCTGGTGGATACGCTCGCGACGCGGATCGGTCTTCAACGCATGTGGCGGATGCGCGCGATCGAAAGCGATGTACCCGAACGCAGCATCGCGCGTGCGCCGGTGCTCGACCCGCCCGAGCGATCCGCCGCGCCGATGAAGCAGGACGATGTCCGCAGGCTCGATCGCAGCCCCGCGCTCGAGCCCTGGCATCCGCACTGGCCCAAGCCCGCCAGGCTGTTGCGCCGGCCCGAACGCGTCGATCATGTCATGGCCGAACTGCCCGACCATGCGCCGCGCCGCTTCACCTGGCGCGGCATCGCCCACCGGATCGTGCGCGCCGACGGCCCCGAACGCATCCATGGCGAATGGTGGAAGCGCGCCAGCGAGACGCACAGCGTGCGCGACTATTTCCGCGTCGAGGACGATCAGGGCCGCCGCTACTGGCTGTTCCGCAAGGGCGACGGCGAACGCACCGTGACCGGCGATCTCAGCTGGTATGTCCATGGGGTGTTCGGATGAGTTGGGTCGAGCTCCAGACGACGACCAACTATTCGTTCCTGCGCGGCGCCTCGCCGCCCGACCAGTTGTTCGCTACCGCTGCGCTGATGGGAATGGCGGCGCTGGGCGTCACCGATCGCAACTCGGTCGGCGGGCTTGTGCGCGCACTCGTCGCGTCCGAGGCGACCGGCACCCGGCTGATCGCGGGATGCCGGCTCGACCTGGTCGACGGCACCGGCATCCTGGTCTGGCCCGAGGATCTGGCCGCGTGGAGCCGGCTGACCCGGCTGCTCACCCTCGGCAAGTCGCGCGCCGACGCGCAGCGTGGCGAGAAGGGCCGCTGCTTCCTGCATTGGGAGGATGTCGCCGAACATTGCGACGGGCTGGTCGCGGCACTGGTTCCGGGACTGGCGGACAGCGGCGATGATCTCGCGCTCGGCTGGATGGCGGACCTGTTCGGGCGCAGCCATGGCCATCTGTGCCTGACGCATCATCGCCGCCCGGGCGACGAATTGCGCCTCCACCAGCTGAACCTGGCGGCCGAGCGGCACGGCCTCACCCCGCTCGCGACCGGCGACACGCTCTATCATCATCCCGACCGGCGGATGCTGCAGGACGTGGTCACTGCGATCCGCGAGAAATGCACGATCGACGAACTGGGCTTCCGCCGCGAGCGCAATGCCGATCGCCATCTGAAATCGCCGGCCGAGATGGCACGGCGGATGCGCGATTATCCGCAGGCGTTGCATGCCGCCGAGGCGATCGCCGAACGCTGCAGCGGCTTCAGCCTGCGCGACATGGAATACCAATATCCCGACGAGATCGTGATGAACGATCGCACGCCGCAACAGGCGCTGGAACGGCTGGCCTGGCAGGCGCTGGATGCGCAGCCGGACATGGCGGGCGACCCGGCCTATCGCGAGTTGCTCGCGAAGGAACTCGGCCTGGTCGCGAAGATGCGCTACGCGCCCTATTTCCTGACCGTGCTGGCGATCGTCGAATTCGCGCGCAGCCAGGACATTCTGTGCCAGGGGCGCGGTTCGGCCGCCAACTCGCTGATCTGCTTCCTGCTGGGCGTCACCTCGATCGATCCGGTCAAGCACCAGCTGCTGTTCGAGCGTTTCGTGTCGGAGGATCGCAACGAGCCCCCCGATATCGACATCGATTTCGAGCATGAGCGGCGCGAGGAAGTGATCCAGTGGATCTATCAGACCTATGGCCATGATCATGCCGCGCTGACCGCGGTGGTCAGCCGCTTCCGCTCGCGCGGTGCGTTGCGCGAGGTCGGCAAGGTGATGGGCCTGCCCGAGGATGTGACCGCCGCGCTGTCGAGCCAGGTGTGGGGCTGGTCGAACGAGATCGACGACAGGCATGCCGATGCGCTGAACCTGGACAAGACCGATCCGCGGCTGGCGCTGACGCTGCAGCTGGCGGGTGAGCTGATCGGCACCCCGCGTCATTTGTCGCAGCATCCCGGCGGCTTCGTCCTCACCCGCGACCGGCTCGACAGCCTGGTGCCGATCGAGCCCGCGGCGATGGTCGATCGGCGGGTGGTCGAATGGGAAAAGGACGATATCGAAGCGTTGGGGCTGATGAAGGTCGATATCCTCGGCCTGGGCATGCTCGGATGCATGCGGCGCTGCTTCGACCTGCTGGCCGAGCACAAGCAGCTGCGCATGACCCTCGCCTCACCGGTGCTGCAGGATGACGACGGCCATACCTTCGACATGATCTGCCGCGCCGATACGCTGGGCGTGTTCCAGATCGAGAGCCGGGCACAGATGTCGATGCTGCCGCGGATGCGGCCGGTCAATTTCTACGACATCGCGATCCAGGTCGCGATCGTCCGTCCCGGCCCGATCCAGGGGGACATGGTCCATCCCTATCTCAAGCGCCGCGAGCTGCTGCGGCAAAACCCGAAGCGAAAATTTGAGTACCCCTCACCTGCACTGGAACAAGTGCTCGAAAAGACGCTGGGCGTGCCGCTGTTCCAGGAACAGGCGATGCAGGTGGCGATCATCGGCGCCGGCTTCCCGGCCAGCGAGGCGGACCGGCTGCGCAAGGCGATGGCGACGTTCAAGTCGACCGGCGGCGTCGGCGAGTTCGGCCCGCGCCTGATCAGCGGCATGCTGGAACGCGGGATCAGCCAGGATTTCGCCGAGCGGCTGGTCAAGCAGATCGAGGGGTTCGGCAGCTATGGCTTCCCCGAGAGCCACGCCGCCAGCTTCGCCAAGATTGCCTATGCCTCGTCCTGGATGAAATGCCGGCATCCCGACATTTTCTGCGCCGCCCTGCTCAATTCGCAGCCCATGGGATTCTATGCCCCCGCGCAGATCGTGCGCGACGCACGCGAACACGGCGTCGAGGTCCGCCCGGTCTGCATCAATGCCAGCCTGTGGGATACGCTGGTCGATACGCCCGACCAGGCACCCCGTCCGCGCCCTCCCGCTGCCTTTACCGGCGACGCCGCGGACTGGGCGGCGCTTAGACCGCTGCGGTTGGGCATGAAGATCGTTCAGGGGCTGAGCGAGGTCGACGCGGACGCCATCCTGAAGGACCGCGAGGCGCGCGGCCCGTTCACCTCGATCGAGCAGCTGTGGCGAAGGACGAGGGTGAAGCCCGCGGCGCTGGAGCGGCTCGCCCGCGCCGATGCGTTTCAGGCGCTGGGGCTGAACCGCCGCCAGGCCTTATGGGCGATCAAGGCACTGCGCGACGATCCGCTGCCACTGCTCAGCGCCGCCGACGACCGCGCCGGGCTGATCCTGCCCGAGGCGAACGAGCCCGGCGTCGAGCTGACGCCGCTGACCGCGGGACGCGAAGTGGTCGAGGATTATCGCGCGACCCAGCTGACGCTGCGCGAGCATCCGCTGCATTTCCTGCGCGATCGACTGGCGGCACGGCGCATCGTCCCATGCGGCGCGCTGGCCCAGATGAAGGACGATGCGCGGGTCGAGGTCGCCGGGCTGATCCTGGTGCGCCAGCGGCCCGGCAGCGCCAAGGGCGTGGTGTTCGTCACGCTGGAGGACGAGAGCGGCATCGCCAATGCGGTGCTGTGGGCGGACCGGTTCGAGGCGCATCGCCGCACCGTCATGACGTCAACGATGCTGGCGATCCGCGGCCGGGTCCAGCGCGAGGGGATCGTGATCCATCTGGTCGCCGAGACGATCACCGACCTTACCCCCTGGCTGCGCGAACTGGGCGAGCTCGACCTGCCGCGCATGACCATGCCCGGCGACGGGGCGACGCATGGGGGCACGATCGACCCACGCGACCGCAAGGTCGGCTGGAAGACCACCGATCGCCGCATGCCCGGCTGGCCCCGCCAGCGCACCGCCGAATCCTGGCCGCCACGCAAAGACGCGCGCGACGAGGATCTCATCCCCATCAAATCGCATGATTTCCATTGAGAGCGCTATGGTGGACGATCGACCACACTGATTTCAGATCAAGCCGGATGAGCCGACCCGATTGTCGAAAGCGTCCCTGGCGAGGGAAGCCATATGACGCGGGCAACTCTGCCACTCGTCCCTCGCCAGTTCTCGTCCGGCTCTCAAGGTCTCAGCCGGCGGTCACCGTCTGCTCGATCACGCCGAAGATCGGGTGGTGCTTGTCATCCTCGGCCCAGATGCGGACAGTGTCGCCCGCCTTCAGGAAGGGGGTCTCGGCCTTGCCGCGCTGGATCGTCTCGACGGTGCGGACCTCCGCCAGACAGGAATAGCCGACGCCGCCCTCGCTGATCGGCTTGCCGGGTCCGCCGTCGCTGTCGCGGTTCGATACGGTGCCCGAGCCGATGATCGTGCCGGCGCCCAGTGCGCGGGTCTTGGCCGCATGGGCGATCAGCGTGCCGAAGTCGAAGGTCATGTCCTCGCCCGCCTCGGCCCGACCGAATGCCGCGCCGTTCAGGTCGACCATCAGCTTGCGGTGCAGCTTGCCGTCCTTCCACCAGTCGCCCAGCGCGTCGGGGGTGACGAACACCGGCGAGAAGCTGCTGGCCGGCTTCGACTGGAAGAAACCGAAGCCCTTGGCCAGTTCGCCCGGGATCAGGTTGCGCAGGCTGACATCGTTGGTCAGGCCGACCAGCCGGACCGCCGCCAGCGCCTCGTCGCGAGTGGCGCCCAGCGGCACGTCGCCGGTGACGACCACCACTTCCGCTTCCAGGTCGCAGCCCCAGGCCTCGTCCTTCAGCGGGATCGGATCGCGCGGCGCAAGGAAGCCGTCGGAGCCGCCCTGATACATCAGCGGATCCTGCCAGAAGCTCTCGGGCATCTCCGCCCCGCGCGCCTGCCGGACCAGCGCGACGTGATTCACATAGGCCGATCCATCGGCCCATTGATAGGCGCGCGGCAGCGGCGACGCCGCCTGGCGCTCGTGAAAGCGCATCATCGGGATCGCCTCATGCTCGAGGTCGGTGTGGAGATTGCGCAGATCGCCTTCCACCGCCTCCCAATCGTCGAGCGCCGCCTGCAGGGTCGGCGCGATGAGGCTGGCATCGGCATACCAGGCGAGATCGTTCGATACGACGACGAGCTTGCCGTCGCGACCCTGCTTCAGGCTGGCTAGTTTCATTTGATACTTTCTCCTCGGCCTCTCCATAACCAGCATCGCCGATATGTCGAGCAGTTGACAGCCCCGTCGCAGGTGGCAACGCTCAACCGATGACCTCCGTGCCCGCCTTTCTCGATCATGATGGTGAAATGGCGCGGCGCATCCGCGAAAAAGACTGGTCGGACCACCCGTTCGGCGTGCCCGAAACCTGGCCGGCGCCGCTTCGCTTCGCGATCGATCTGGCACTCGGATCGGCATTTCCGACGGCAATCTATTGGGGGCCGGATTTCCGGTTGCTGTATAATGACGCCTGGGCCCCGATCCCGGCCGAGCGCCATCCGCATGCGCTGGGCCGGTGCGGTATCGAGGTATGGCCCGAAATCTGGGACGTGGTCGGGCCCCAGATGCAGCAGGCCGTCGACCAGAA
Organism: Sphingomonas sp. BL-S-25; assembly: GCF_055521555.1. Classification (NCBI taxonomy): domain Bacteria; kingdom Pseudomonadati; phylum Pseudomonadota; class Alphaproteobacteria; order Sphingomonadales; family Sphingomonadaceae; genus Sphingomonas; species Sphingomonas sp. BL-S-25. Next base: position 2,093,325 of record NZ_CM145486.1, on the reverse strand, counting down.
TCGCGGCTTCACTGCCTATGACCAGCCGCTGCGGATGGAGCGCGCGGGAAAGATCGCCGAGACCTGGTGGAATTACAGTTTCACCCCCATCCGCGACGAGACGGGACGCGTTCTCGGCCTGCTGAACCAGGGCAACGAGACCACTCGCTCGGTCCTGGCGGAGCAGCGCCGCGTCGCGCAGATCGACCGGCTGCGCGAGATGTTCGAGCAGGCGCCGGGCGCGGTGGCCCTGCTTAGCGGTCCCGACCATGTGTTCGAAATGACCAATCCGGCCTATGCCTCGCTCATCGGCGGGCGTGACGTCATTGGCCGGCCCCTGCGCGACGCGCTGCCCGAGATCGTCGACCAGGGCTTCGTTGCTATCCTCGATCAGGTCCGCCGGAGCGGAGAAGCGTTTCGCGCGATCAACACCGCGGTTGCGCTTCAGCGCGCCGAGGGCGCAGCGCCCGAAACGCGCATTCTCGATTTCGTTTACCAGCCGATCAAGGACGCCGGCGGCGTCACGCGCTCGATCTTCGTTCAGGCGACCGACGTGACCGATCGCGCGCTGGCCGAACAGGCGCTGCGCCAAAGTCAGGAGCGGCTGCAATTGGCGCTCGATGCGCCGCTGGGCATCGGCACCTGGGACATCGACATTCCCAACGATCGGGTCAGCGGCGACGAGCGCTTTGCGCGCTTGTTCGGCGTTCCCGCAGACCGGCTTGCCGAGGGACGGGGGGCGATGGAGAATTTCTACGCCTTTCTCGACCCGGAAGACCGTCCGCGCGTTCGCGAGGCGATCCGGATGTCGATCGAGGAAGGCGCGCCCTATTCGATCGAATATCGCATCCGACGCGGCGACGGATCGCACCGCTGGATCAACGCCCAGGGCCGCTGCCGCTATGACGAGGATGGCCGCCCGACCCGGTTTTCGGGACTGAGCTTCGACGTCACCGAGCGGCGGGATGCCGAGGATGCGGCGCGCAACGCGGTCGACGATTTGCGCCGGGCGACCGAAAGCCAGGCCTTCGTCCACGATCTCGCCGGCCGTCAGCGACTGGCCGACACGCCCGAGGCGGTGATGAGCCTGACTGCGGAAGCGCTGGGCCGGCGGATCGGTGCCGACCGCGTCGGGTTCTACTGGGTGACGAGCGAGGAGCTGCTGCAGTTCGGGCCGAGTTGGAGCAGCGGGTTGCTCCCCATGCTCGAGGGATCGGTGCCAGCGGGCAGGTTTGCCGCCGCCCAGGCCGCCTATCACCGTGGCGAGACGCTCGTGATGCGCGATTCGGCCAGTGAATTTCCCGACAGTCCGATCTCGCAGACCTCGCCGTCCGGCGTTGGCGTTGCCCTCCTGCGCGGCGGCACTTGGGTCGCGACGCTCTATACGAACGCAGCCGAAGCTCGCGACTGGAGCGAGGAAGATATTCGCCTGATCGAGGCGGTGGCCGAAATCTCATGGGATGCGGTCGAGCGGGTGACCGCGACCCAGGCCCTGCGCGAAAGCGAGGCCAAGTTTCGCGCGATCGCCAACTCGATCGATCAGATGATCTGGTCGACCCGGCCCGACGGCTATCACGATTATTATAATGACCGCTGGTACGATTATACCGGCGTGCCGCATGGCAGCACCGATGGCGAGGGCTGGAATGGCATGTTCCACCCCGAGGATCAGGATCGCGCCTGGGGCGAATGGCGCCACTGCCTGGAGACGGGCGAACCCTATCATATCGAATATCGCCTGCGGCATCACAGCGGCGTCTATCGCTGGGTGCTTGGCCGCGCCCAGCCGGTGCGCGACGAGGCGGGCATCATCACCCGCTGGTTCGGCACCTGCACCGAGATCCAGGATATCGTCGACGCCCGCGACGTGCTGTCGCGCTCGCGCGAGGAACTGGAGCGGGCGGTCGAGGAGCGGACGCGCCAGTTGATGGCCGCCGAACAGCAATTGCGCCAGGCGCAGAAGATGGAGGCGGTGGGCCAGCTGACCGGTGGCATCGCCCATGACTTCAACAACATGCTGGCCGTGGTGATCGGTGCGCTCGACCTGATGGAGCGCCGGATCGCGCAGGGCCGGACCGATGTCGACCGCTATGTGACCGCCGCCCGCGACGGCGCCAGCAGGGCCGCGGCGCTGACCCAGCGGCTTCTCGCCTTCTCGCGCCAGCAGCCGCTGACGCCCGTCGCGGTCGATCCCAACCAGACGATCCGCGGCATGACCGAACTGCTGTCGCGCACGATCGGAGAGACGATCCGGATCGACACCCGCCTGCCCGCCAGCCTGCACCGCGCAATGGCGGACCCCAGCCAGCTCGAGAACACCATCCTCAACCTCTCGGTCAACGCACGCGATGCGATGCCGGACGGCGGGCAGCTGATCATCGAGACCGCGAACTGCACGATCGACGGGCCGGAGGCGGTCGCGTTCGACATTACCGCGGGCGACTATGTGATGATCGCGGTCGCCGATACCGGCACCGGCATGGACCCGGAGGTGATGGCGCGCGCCTTCGACCCCTTCTTCACCACCAAGGGCGTCGGCAAGGGCACCGGACTCGGCCTCAGCCAGGTGTTCGGCTTCGCGCGACAGTCGGGCGGGCATGTCCGGATCGATTCGGAAATGGGTCGCGGCACGATCGTGCGCGTCTATCTGCCCGTCCATGACGGCGACGTGCCCGACATGCCCCCGGCGCCGGCGCAGAGCGAACCGCCCCACGGATCGCTCGACGAGATCGTCCTGGTGGTGGAAGATGAAGCACGGGTGCGGACCTATTCGGTCGAGGCGCTGCGCGAGCTTGGCTACAGCGTGGTCGAGGCTGCCGACGGCCCTTCCGCCCTGAAACTGATCGAGGCGGGCCAGCCCGTCTCGCTGTTGTTCACCGATGTGGTGATGCCGGAAATGACCGGGCGCGAGCTTGCCACGCGCGCATCGAAATTGCTGCCCGGGCTGAAGCTGCTCTTCACCAGCGGCTATACCCGCGACACCGTCGGCAGCGACGAGGGAGTCCTCGCCAAGCCGTTCGCCCTGGATGAACTGGCCGTCCGGATCCGCGCGGCGCTGGACGACTGAGCGATCCCTCTTTAGGGGGCCCGCGAAAGGAATTCTCTTTTGGCCAATGTCGCGGTGATCGGCGCCCAGTGGGGCGATGAAGGCAAGGGCAAGATCGTCGACTGGCTCGCGGAGCGCGCCGATGTCGTCGTTCGGTTCCAGGGCGGGCACAATGCCGGCCATACGCTCGTTGTCGGGGACAAGATCTACAAGCTGTCGCTCCTCCCCTCGGGTATCGTGCGCGGCACGCCGTCGGTGATCGGCAATGGCGTGGTGCTCGACCCCTGGGCGCTGCGCGCCGAGATTGCCAAGCTGCGCGACCAGGGCGTCGACGTGACCCCCGATACGCTGAAGATCGCCGACACCTGCCCGCTGATCCTGCCGCTGCACGGCGAGCTGGACGGCATGCGCGAGGATGCCAGCGGGTCGGGCAAGATCGGCACCACCCGCCGCGGCATCGGCCCGGCCTATGAGGACAAGGTCGGGCGCCGCGCCATCCGCGTGTGCGACCTAGCGCATCTCGACGAGCTCGATCCCCAGCTCGACCGCCTGCTGGCGCATCACGACGCGCTGCGCGCCGGCTTCGGCGCGGCGCCGGTCGACCGCGCCGCGCTGGTCGAACAGCTGCGCGAGATCGCCGGCTTCGTGCTTCCCTTTGCCGAGCCGGTCTGGCGGATGCTGAACGACGCCCGCGCGCGCGGCAAGCGCATCCTGTTCGAAGGCGCCCAGGGCGTGCTGCTCGACATCGACCACGGCACCTATCCGTTCGTGACATCGTCCAACACGATCGCCGGCACCGCGGCGGGCGGTAGCGGCGTCGGGCCTGGGGCGGTCGGCTTCGTCCTCGGCATCACCAAGGCCTATACGACCCGCGTCGGATCGGGGCCTTTCCCGACCGAGCAGGATAACGAGATCGGCGAGACCTTGGGTACCAAGGGCCGCGAGTTCGGCGTGGTCACCGGGCGCAAGCGCCGGTGCGGCTGGTTCGATTCGGTGCTGGTGCGCCAGTCGGCCGCGGTCAGCGGCATCACCGGTATCGCCCTGACCAAGCTCGACATCCTCGACGGGTTCGAGGAGATCAAGATCTGCACCGGCTATCGGCTGCGCGGCGAGGTGCTGGACTATTATCCGTCCAACGCCGCCGATCAGGCGGCGGTCGAGCCGGTCTATGAAAGCATGCCGGGCTGGAGCGAGAGCACGGCAGGTGCGCGCAGCTGGGCGCAGCTGCCGGCCCAGGCGATCAAATATATCCGCCGGATCGAGGAGCTGATCCAGTGCCCGGTGGCACTGGTATCGACCAGCCCCGAGCGGGAGGACACGATCCTGGTCCGCGATCCGTTCGCCGACTGAGCGACCGGCACATGAAAACGGCCCGATACCGAAGTATCGGGCCGTATCAGACTGAACCAGGTTCAGTATGCCGGACTTAGCGACCCGGCGGGGTCGGGGCCGGAGCATCCGGGGTCGGCGTTGGAGTCGGGGTCGGGGTCGGCGCGGGTTCGGGTGCCGGTGCCGGTTCCGGAGCGGGCTCAGGGGCCGGCGCGGGGGCGGGAGCCGTCTGGTCCTGCGGCGCCGGCGGCGTGGTGTCCTGAGCATAGACCGCCGAAGCGCCCATCAGGGCAGCAGCACCGATGATCATCTTGATACGCATGTGATGTTTACTCCATGACGTGGTGTCACAGAAACAAGGTGTCGCGGCGCGAAATAGATCCGCGATCCGTCCCCCGACTCTACCAGCCCGCCGCAGTCCATCGGCGAAGCGTTGCAGACTTGAGAGCAATTGAGACAATAGTGCCGAATAACAGCGCGGTAATCGCCGGATTTTAGACGTTTCTTAGCCGCACTGACCGCGATGAAGCAGCTTCTGGTCCGCCAGGACCAGCGCCATCATTGCCTCGACCACCGGCGCCCCGCGGATCCCGACACATGGATCGTGACGACCCTTGGTGAAGATTTCGGTCGCCTCGCCGGCACGATCGATCGTCTCGACCGGCGTCAGGATCGAGCTGGTCGGCTTGAATGCGACGCGCACCAGGACCGGCTGACCGGTCGAGATACCGCCGGCGATCCCGCCAGCATGATTGGCCAGGAATTGCGGTTGGCCATCATTGCCCGGGCGCATCGCATCCGCGTTCTGCTCGCCCGTCAGCGTCGCAGCGGCGAAACCGTCGCCGATCTCGACACCCTTGACCGCGTTGATGCTCATGCACGCCGCGGCCAGCTCGCTGTCGAGCTTGGCATAGAGCGGCGCGCCCCAGCCGGCGGGCACCCCGGTCGCTTCGCAAGCGATGACCGCGCCGAGCGATGACCCCGACTTGCGCGCGCCATCGACCAGCGCCTCCCAACGCGCCGCAGCGGCAGCGTCGGGGCAGAAGAAGGGATTGCGGTCGATCTCGTCCGCATCGAAATTGGCCGGGTCGATCGCATCGCCGCCGATCGCCTCGACCCAGGCGCGGATCCGCACCTCGGGAATGACCAGCCGCGCGACACCGCCAGCGGCAACGCGGGCAGCCGTCTCGCGCGCCGAGCTGCGACCGCCGCCGCGATAGTCGCGGAAACCATATTTGGCGTCATAGGCATAGTCGGCATGGCCCGGCCGATAGGCCTTGGCGACTTCCGAATAATCCTTCGAGCGCTGATCGACATTGTCGATGTGCAGCGCGATCGGCGTGCCGGTCGTGCGGCCTTCGAACACGCCCGAGAGGATGCGGACCTGGTCGGGCTCCTGCCGCTGGGTCGTGAAGCGCGACTGGCCCGGCCGGCGCTTGTCGAGAAACGGCTGCAGATCCGCTTCGGACAGGTTCAGCCCAGGAGGGCATCCGTCGACCACCGCGCCCAGGGCGGGCCCGTGGCTTTCCCCCCAGCTGGTGAAGCGGAACAGGCGGCCGAAACTGTTGAAGCTCACAATTCCCCACTCAGTTGCGCGAAGGCAGGCGCATGAACCGCCTGTCCGCGAGTACCGCAGGGCATGGCACCACCCTGCAAGGGCAGCGCCATGAAATAGTCGCCGGCATAGGGCGAGGCAAATCCGCTTGCCCAGTCCACAGAAAAACCGAATCGCTCGTAATAGGCCGGCTCGCCCAGGACGAAGGCGAGCATCGCCCCGGCATCGCCCAGATGCTTCAGCCCCGCCGCGATCAGCGCCTCGCCCACGCCCTGGCTGCGATGCGAGGTTGCGACGGCGACCGGGGCGAGCGCGACGGCGGCGATCGCCTTGCCGTCGATCTCGACACTCATCCGGCTGAAGGCGACCATGCCCGCCAGTTCGCCCGTCTCGTCATCGTCGGCGACCAGCGTCAGCACCATGTCGCCATCGATGCATAATTGCTGGACGAGCTGCGCTTCCTGCGGCTGGGCGAAGCTCGAACGCAGCAGCGCGTCGATCGCCGCGACGTCGCCGCCGGTCGCCCCACGAATCGCGATGGTCACACCAGTGACATGTCCGGGGCATCCTCGGCCTTCATGCCGATCGCATTATAGCCGGCGTCGACATAATGGATTTCGCCGGTCACGCCCGAGGACAGACCGGACAGCAGATAGAGGCCCGCGCCGCCGACATCCTCGATCGTCACATTGCGCTTCAGCGGCGAGTTCAGCTCGTTCCACTTCAGGATATAGCGGAAATCGCCGATGCCCGACGCGGCCAGCGTCTTGATCGGACCGGCCGAGATGCAGTTGACCCGGATATTGTCGCGACCGAGATCGACCGCCAGATATTTGACCGACGTCTCGAGCGCCGACTTGGCGATGCCCATGACGTTATAGTGCGGGATGACCTTCTCGGCGCCGTAATAGCTCAGCGTCAGCAGGCTGCCGCCGTTCGGCATCATCGCCTGGGCGCGCTTCGCCACGGCAGTGAAGCTGTAGACCGAAATGTTCATGGTCATCAGGAAATTGTCGAGCGACGTGTCGTAGTAACGACCGCGCAACTCGTTCTTGTCGGCGAACCCGATCGCGTGGACGACGAAATCGATCGTCGGCCACCGCGCGGCCAGCGTCTCGAATGCCGCATCGAGCGCCGTCATGTCGGACACGTCGCAGTCGATCAGGAATTCGCTGCCCAGCTGTTCGGCCAGCGGGCGCACGCGCTTCTCCAACGCCTCGCCCTGATAGCTGAACGCGAGCTCCGCGCCCTGATCGGCAAGCTGCTTCGCGATACCCCAAGCCAATGAACGGTCATTGGCGAGCCCCATGATGAGGCCACGCTTGCCTTGCATCAGTCCGGTCACGACGGTGTATTCTCCTGCTTCGTCGGCGCCCCCTCTAGACCTTCCTCGGGTGTCTCCGCCAGTGCCGCGTTCAATTCCGCGCCGACGACGACGCCCAGGCCGATGATGAAGAAGAAAATCAGCGCGATCATAACGCCGGCCAGGCTGCCATAAGTAAGGTCATAGCCTCCCAGGTTCGAGAGCACCAAGGGAAGCAATGCCGTGGTCGACATCCACCAGACCGTCACGAACGCCGGCCCCGGCCATTTCGGGCATCCCGACTTGCGATATTGTCGGGGGGTCAGCGAATAGAACAGCATGTAGAGCGCGCCGAACAGCGCCAGCGCCGGAACCAGCCGGGTATAATTGACCATTCTCTGCGCATCGACCGCGAAGGGCAGCAGGCGATAGATGAACTGTTCGACGCCGGTCAGGATCACCTGAAAACTGAACGCAGCCATGGCGAGGATGACCGAGCCCACCACCACGCCGATCGCGCCGAGCCGATAGCGCCAGAAGGGTGTCGAAGATTGCGTGCCATAGGCCTGGCGCAGGATCCCCCGGACGGTCTCGATAAAGCCGCCGGTCGTCCAAAGGCCGACCAGCGCGCCGAACCATAGAAGATTGCCGGTCCGCGCCTCGAGCACGTCCTGCATCGGCTGGCGCAACACTTTCGCCACCTCGGGCGGTACGGTGTGGAGAAAGGCGTCAAGCGCATGCAGGCCCTCCCCCGTCTGGCCGATCAGCCGCGCGATCGCGGCGGCGACGATGAAGAAGGGGAACAGCGTGACCAGTGAGAGATAGGCAAGGTTGCCGGCATAGGTGAAGCCGTCATTATAGGTGCCGATCGCCACCCGCTTCATCACGACGAAGAAGCGTTCGCCGACCCCCAGCGACTTCAGCCCGCCCCGCACCGCGCTTCCGAACCCGTGTCGACGGGCTTCTGGCGATTCGGGCGAGATTCCAGGCGGCTGCTCCACCCTCCTCTAGACGCCCAGCTTCGCGCGAGGGTTCCCCTGGTCACGGCTCTGCCAGCTTTCGACAAACGCGCGCAGCTCGGCATCGTCCGCCGGCAGGTCGATCATCAGCGTGACCAGCAGGTCGCCGCGCCCTCCGCTCTTGCGGTGAAAGCCCTTGCCCTTCAGCCGCAGCGTCTTTCCCGACGTCGCGCCCTTGGGCATCTTCAGCATCACCGCGCCCTCGGTCGTCGGCACGCGCACCTGCTCGCCCAGCACCGCCTCGGACAGGGTCACGGGCAGGTCGAGGCGGACATCGTCGCCCAAGCGGGTGAAGAAGCGATGCGGCTGGACCTCGATCGTCACGATCGCATCGCCATCGCCACCCGGCCCTTCCTCACCCTTGCCCGACAGGCGCATCTGCGTGCCCGTCTCGACACCGGCGGGCAGCTTGAGGTCGATCGTCTTGCCGTCGCGCAGCGTCACGCGCTGCGTCGCCAGATTAACCGCATCCTCGAAGCTGACCGACAGGCGATAGGGCACATTGGCACCCTTGGGCGCGGGACGGCGGCCGAACCCGCCGAACCCACCGCCAAAACCGCCGCCGCCGCCGCCGCCGCGCCTGCCGAACAGTCCTTCGAAAATATCGCTGAACTCGCCGCCATCGCCGCCGAAATCGGTCGAGCGGAACCCGCCCTGCTGACCGCCGGGCCCACCGCCGCCAAACCCGAAGGGCGCGGCGGGGTTGCCGTCCGCGTCGATCTCGCCGCGGTCGAACCGCGCGCGCTTGTCCTTGTCGCTCAGCAGGTCATAGGCCTGGGTGACCTGGCTGAACCGCTCCGCCGCCTTGGGATTATCCTTGTTGCGGTCGGGATGGAGTTCCTTCGCCAGGTTGCGATATGCCTTCTTGATCTCGGCTTCGCTGGCATTGCGGGCAACGCCCAGAGTTGCGTACGGATCTGCCATTCTTGTCCCTCTGTCCGCCGCGTACATCGGCGCGGCGACGCCAAATCGCAACCCTCAGGCCGCCGGTTCCGTCAACGGTTCGACATCGACCGACACGTGCATGCGCTGTGCCCCCGCGCCAAGCACGATCCCGTCGATCGGCGCGATATCGGCATAGTCGCGGCCGATCGCGATCACGACATGATCCTCCGCCATCCAGATTCCGTTGGTCGGGTCCACCCCCACCCAGCCATGCTCCGGCCCGCACCACAGCAGCACCCAGGCATGGGTCGCGTCAGCCCCCACCAGCCGTGGCTGGCCCGGCGGCGGCAGGGTGCGCAGATAGCCCGAGGCATAGGCGGCGGGCAGCCCTATCGAGCGCAGGCCCGAAATCATGATCTGGGCAAAATCCTGGCACACGCCGCGGCGCTGGCGAAACGCTTCCGCAGGGGTAGTGTCGACCAGCGTGGCGGTCGGATCAAAGGCGAAATCGCGCTGGATCCGCCGCGCCAGCCCGATCGCAGCGTCCAGCGCGCCTCGCCGCGGATCGAGCTCCGCCGCACACCAGCGCGCAATCTCGGCATCGAGCGGGATCAGCGGCGAGGGGAACAGATAGCTGGCCGGCGAGGCTGGCGAGATGTCGCGGCTGGCCCGCGCCAGCGCGGCGATCGTCGCAAGATCCGGGTCGCTCGCTGACGGCACCGGGATCATGCGGTCGACGCGCATGCGCGCGACGCTCTCGATCGTCAGGCTCTTCGCTGGCGATTCGACCACCAGCCGGGTGACGTTGGCCAGCCCGGCCTCCGCCCGCGCCGGATAGGTGCGGCCACCGGGTTCGACCTTCAGGTCATAGGATTCGATCGTCTGTCCCGACCAGATGATCGGCCGCAGCCGCAGGTTGCAGCGCGCGAAGCCGACCGGCTGGGCATAGTCGAACCGGGTGACGTGATGGATGGCGTAGAGCATCAGGCCAGGGTCATCCCGGCGGCGCGCAGCGGCTCCGCGCCCTGCAGGAAATAGCGATACGCGATCGAGCGCGAGAGCAGCGCGAGCTTGGTGTCCAGATCCTGCAACATCGGTTCGCCGATGCTGGTCGCGCGCGCGGTCACGATGATCGCCGCCAGTTCGCGCGCGCCTTCCTGCTGCGGCTCGGCAAGCCCGTCATCCGAGAGCAGCGGCAGCTTGTTGAGATGCGCCGAGATCTTGCCGATCTGAAAGGCCACCGCGCGCGGATTGAAGCTGTCAAGCATCACGAGATCGAGGACCGGAACGCGGGCCAGCCCGGTCAGATAGCGCTGGCGATAGCTGATCTGGCTGTTGGCGAGATCGAGCAGGGTCGACAGGTCGTCCGCGGTCGCCTCCGCCCCGCCGAACGCGCGAATGCAACGGATCGTCGCCATGGCCCGCTCGACCCGCCTGCCCAGATCGTGGAAGCGCCATGCATCGGTGCGTGCCATATGCTCGGCCGACAGGCCGGCCAGCGCCGAATAGCGCCGCTGAAGCGTGCCCGCCCGGTCGAGCAGGGACCCCTTGGTCGGGAAGGGTGCATCGAGCAACTGGATCATGTCCGCCGACAGCCGGTCGCGCGAGATCGCGCCGAGATCGCGCGCCTGCGCGTTGATCGCGCGAATCGAATACCAGCCGCCCTCATCCTCCAGCGCGGTCCGTGCTAGCTGCTGCAGCTCGGTCCGGCGGAAACTGCCCGGCGCAGGCGCGGCACCGACCGACACGACCAGATTGACGAGACGTTCGACCGTCGCGGCTTCGAGTGCGGCGCCGGTATCGGCACTGATCGAATGGCCGAGCAGGACGCGCAGCACCGCCAGCAGCGCCTCGCCCCGCTCCAGATAGCGGCCCAGCCAGAAGAGATTGTCGGCGACCCGGCTGGGTAGGGTCCCGGGATTGCGGCGAAGCTGGGTCGAATCGCCCGACGGCAGGAGCGAGACGGGCGCGACCGGATCGGGCCCGTGGATGCAGACATCGGCCGACCACATGCCCTGCCCCATGACGGCAGCGCGAGGGTCGGGCTGCTCGCCGATCCGCGCGAAACCGCCCGGCAGGACCGTCCAGCTGCCATCGGCCGCCCGCGCCGCGAAGACGCGTACGGTGAAGGGCCTCGGCTCCAGCCCGTCGCCCGCCACCACCGGCATGGTCGACAGGCTCACGGCCTCCTGACCGACATAGTCCTGCGGACGTCTCGCGAGATCGGCAAGCAGTGCCGCGCGTTCCTCCGGGCCGAGCGCGTTACCGAGCTGCGCCCCTTGAGGCAGGCCGAGCGGACTGGGGCCGAAGGCAGGTGCGATGACCAGCTGGTCCAGCCGCGCCTCGACTTCCGCCCGGTCGGCGTCCCGGCCGCACCACCATGTCGAGACGCTGGGGAGGCGCAGCGTCTCCCCCAACATCGGCTGCGCCAGCGCCGGCAGGAAGGCAGCGAAGGCGGGCGCCTCGATCAGTCCCACACCCGGTGCGTTGGCGAGAACGACATTGCCCGCCGACATCGCGTCGATCAGCCCGGGCACACCGATCGCCGAATGCGAATCGAGCGCCAGCGGGTCGATCATCCGCGGATCGAGCCGTTGCCACAGCGCGTCGATCCGCTTGAGCCCGGCGATGGTGCGGACATAGAGCTGGTCGTCGCGCACGGCGAGATCGGCGCCCTCGACCAGCAGGAAACCAAGATAGCGCGCCAGATGCGCCTGTTCGGCATAGCTGGGATTGAGCCGGCCCGGCGTCAGCAGCGCGATGCGCGGGTCCGACCGGCGGCAGCGCTCGGCCAGCCCTTCACGGAACGCGGCGAAGAACGGCGCATGACGCTCGATGTTCAGCCGAACCTGAAGCCCGCCCAGCGTCCGCGCCATGGCAAGCCGGTTCTCCAGCGCATAGCCGGCGCCGGCCGGTGCGCGCAGATGATCGGCAAGCACGCGCCATTCGCCCTCAGGCGACCGACACAGGTCCATCGCGACGAACTGGAGGTGCGATCCGCCGGGCGGAACGAGATGCGCCAGCGGCCGGAGGAAGAACGGGCTGCCGGTCACCAGCGCGGCGGGCAGATGCCCGTCCTCGACCAGGTTCGCCGGGCCATAGAGATCGGCGAGCACCGCCTCCATCAGCCGCGCGCGCTGGGCGACACCATCGGCGATGGCGCGCCATTCCTCCGCGGCGATCAGCAGCGGGACGGGCGACAGCGGCCAAGCGCGCTCCTCGCCCTCGCCGGCGATGCGGAAGCCGGTACCGATCTCGGCTGCCTGTCGCTGGGCGCGCTCGCGCGCATGATCGAGCGCGTCGCCGCTCAGCGTCGCCAGTTCCTCGAACACCGCACGCCATGCCGGATCGGCCGCACCGCGCGCGCACAGCATGTCGGCGCTGCGCCCGCCCGCGCAATAGTCGGCGATCCACCGGTCGGCGATCACCCCGGCGTCGAACAATGTCGTTGCAGCGCGACTGGCCACAAGCGCTCCCCAAATCCGTCCATGCGGCATGGGGCAATCCATGCTGCCGCGCAACAAATGATATGCCCGGTACTTGTACGACCGTATAATTTACCGCAGGGCGGCGACCGCTCCGACCGGCCCGACGGGCGCCTCTTCGCTACGCGAATAGGTTCCGGTCAGCAGGCCTGCGGCGAGCACCCGCCCGGCCATCGCCTTCAGCACCGGACCGCGGCCCGGCGTGCCGCGGACATCGGGCCCTGGACCAAGGGCGAACAGCTGAAAGGCGTAATGATGGACTCCGTGCCCGGTCGGCGGGTCGGGCGCCAGCCAGCCTTCGCCGAAAAAGCTGTGCCGCCCGACATCGCTGCCGTCGGCGGCGCCGTCCCCATCGGCGCGGATCGCGCCTTCCTTCAATTCGCCCTCGATCGGCAGGCCCCAGACGATCGCGTGCACGGTCGGCGCGGGGGTGATCGCATCGGGATCCTCGACGATCAGCACCAGTCGCTCGGTCCCCTCCGGAACGCCGGTCCAGAACAAGGGCGGCGACACGCCGTCGCCATCGGCGGTGAAGCGTTCGGGCAGCCGGTCGCCATTGGCGAAGGCCATGCTGGCGAGCTTGAGCGACTCGAAACTGCCCAAACTGGCATGGGCGATCGCCAGCTTGTCCTGACCGGCGCGCAGCCGCTTCAGCGCCGCCCCAAGCCAGTGCGGGACGTGCTCGAGCACGCGCTTACAGGTCCAGTTTCTCGTAGTCGGCGGGCGGGGCGATCCCGTCCATCCGCTCGGTCAGCAGGTTGCGGAAGCTCGGCCGGCTCTTCATGCCGATATACCAGCGCTTGGCCTGCTCGTGGCTCTTCCAGTCGATCCCGCCGAGATAGTCCGCGACCGAGATCTGCGCTGCGGCGGCAAGATCGGCCAGGCTCATCATCGGGCCGGCGAGCCAGGTCCGGTGATCGAGCAGATAGTCGATATAGTCGAGATACTCGACCGCCGCCTTCATCGCCCCGCGCAGCGCCTGTCCGTCGGGCGCCTGGCGATAGACGATCCGCTTCAGCATCCGCTCGTTCAGCAGCGGCGCGGTGATGTCGCGGTAGAAATAGGTGTCGAACCAGATCACCAGCCGGCGGATCTCGGCCCGGTCGGGCGCAGTGCCGTTGAGCATCGGCGACTTGGTCACCGTCTCCTCGAAGAATTCGCAGATCACGCTGGAATCGATCAGCGTCACTCCGCGCTCGCTGTCGACCATCACCGGCACCTGGCCGGTCGGGTTCAGGTCGAGAAACTCGTCGCGCCGCAGCCAGGGGGACTCGCGCACAGGCTCATACCCGACGCCCTTCTCACCCAGGAGAAGGCGGACCTTGCGCGAGAAGGGGCAGAGGGGGAACTGGTAGAGTTGCCACATGCCCCTGCTTTAGGGTCAGCTTCGGGGCGCCGCAACGCGGCTATTTCGGAAACCAGTGGCGACCGACGAAATAGAGAGTGATCATCGCCGCGATCGCCACGCAGAAGCCGACCACGCCCCAGAATGCCCAGGGCGCATGGGCGAAGGGAATGCCCGCGACGTTCATGCCCAGCAGCCCGGTCACGAAGGTCAGCGGCAGGAAGATCAGCGCCACGACCGCGATGATCAGCGACCTTTGGTCGATCAGCTCGGCGCGCAGGTCGGTCAGCGTTTCATGCGTCAGCGCCGAGCGTTCGCGGATGCTCTCCAGCTCCTCCGCCATCCGCGCCGCGCGGTCGGCAGCGGCGCTCAGATGCAGCCGGTCGTCCTCGCGGAGCCAGTCGCCGGGCAGCGTCGCCAGCCGTTCGAGTGCCAGCCGCTGCGGCGACAGGAACCGGCGATAGCCGATCGCCTTGCTGCGCGTGTCGCTGACCAGCCGGCGCAGCTCCCATGCCGAATGCGAGGCGATCTGCGCCTCGCAATCGTCGAGGCTGTCGCCCAGATCCGCGACCACCGGATCGAGTTCGGCGGTGATTTGCTGCGCGATTTCCGAGATCAGGTCGCCGGGGTCGAGAACCTGGCCCGCCTCGACCTGCTTCTGCACCGGGTCGAGCGCACTCAGCGGCTTGCGCGTGACCGAAAAGACATGGCCCTGATGGGCGTAGATGCGGATCGAGGCGAGCGGATCGGACGCGGTCATCGCCTCGCTCGACAGGCCGCGAAGGTTGATCACCGCGCCGTCGCCCACGGCGTCGCAGCGCGGCCGGGTCTCGGCGGCAGTCAGCGCGTCGATCACGATCGCTGACAGGTTTGCCTCGCCGCCCAGCCAAGCCTTGGCATGATCGTCGGTGACGGTCAGATGAATCCACACCAGCTGCCCAGGCTGGCCCAGCGCTTCCTTGACCCCGATCGGCCGCGCCTCGCCATTCTGCACCACCCAGGCAAAACCGCTCATTCGCCAAACTCCACATCGACCGACAGGCCCGGCCCCGGATCGACGGGCAGCGCGTCGCAGGCGATGCGGACGGCATCGGCGCGGGCGCGGTCGAGGATCGCGGCCGGCACGCCGGCACGATGGAAGATGCGATCGGCGCGGGCAAGCGCCCGTGCGTCGCGGAGGGTCAGATCGTCGGGGTCGCTGCTGCGCAGCCGGATGTGGACCAGCCCCGCCTCACCACCAGCCACGGGCGCGGCGAGCCACAGCTCCACTGCCTGCGCGTCGTGCTCGGCGAGCGGATCGAGCAGTCCGCCCTCGCCCAGCGCCGCGCCGATCGCGCGCCGCCGGTCGCCGGCATCTGGCCAGCGGCTGCGGATCCGCCCGCGCGCCGTCGACAGCGCCCAGGCAAGCTTGCCGAGCTTCACCGGCAGGATCGTCTCGAGCCGCTGGCGCAGCGCGGCGGCCAGCCCGGCCGAAGCACCGCCGGTGCCGATCGCGACGATCACCGGGTCGCGATCGACGATCGCCGGCAGGGTGAAGTCGCACAATTCGGCACGATCCACCGCGTTGACCAGGATGCCGCGGGCGCGCAGCCGCTCGACCGCAGCTTCGGGCTCGTCGAGCGCGACGATAGCGATCGATGCGTCGGAATCTTCCCCGACCACCCGCGCACCGGCGCGCTCGAGCAGGCGGCGCTTGGCGTCGGCCGCCTCGCCTTCGCCCAGCAGGATCACCGGCCGCCCCGCCAGCTTCACGAACAGGGGCAGCGCGGTGAGTGCCATCAGAGCCAGTCCGGAACCTGTTCGGCACCCATGATCGTCTCGGCCGAGATCCGCCCGGCGACCACCGCATATCGGTCGCCCGACACCAGCACCTCCGGCACCAGCGCGCGGCTGTTATAGGTGCTGGCCATGGTCGCACCATAGGCGCCCGCCGAATGGAGCACGATCAGGTCGCCGCCCTTCACCGAATCGATCTCGCGATCCTTGGCGAAGACGTCGCTCGATTCGCAGACCGGGCCGCAGACATTGGCGAAGACCCGCTGGCCGCTGGGCGTCACCGAGGCGATGTCGTGATGCGCATCGTACAGCGCGACGCGGGCGAGGTCGTTCATTGCCGCATCGACCACGACCCAGGGATTGGTCACGCCGGGCTTGACCCACAGCACTTCGGTCAGGAGCATGCCGGCATTGGCCGAGATAACCCGGCCGGGTTCGAACATCAGCTCGACGTCCCAGTCCTTCGTCACGCGCGCGACCATCGCGCCGAACTCCTGCGCGGTCGGCGGCACGTCGCCATCCTGATAGCGGACGCCGAGACCGCCCCCCAGATCGACATGGGTGATCGTGTGGCCGCGCCCGCGCAGCTCTGCGACGAGCTCGCCGACGCGGACGAACGCCTTTTCGAGCGGGTCGAGGCTCTTGAGCTGGCTGCCGATATGAACTGCGACGCCGCGCAGGTTCAGCCCTTCCAGCGGCGCGAGCCGGTCGAAGATGTCGGGTGCCTGGTCGATCGGCAGACCGAACTTGTTCTCGGCCTTGCCGGTCGAGATCTTGGCATGGGTCCCGGCATCGACGTCCGGGTTCACGCGCAGCGTTGCCGGCGCGACCAGCCCCTTGGACCGCGCGATCTCCGCCAGGACGACGCCCTCTTCCTCAAGCTCGAGGTTGAACTGGCCGATGCCCTGGTCGAGCCCGGCGGCCAGCTCGGCGCGGGTCTTGCCGACGCCGGAGAAGACGATGTCCTTCGCCGCCATGCCGGCCGCGAGCGCACGCGCCATCTCACCGCCCGAGACGACATCGGCGCCATAGCCTTCATTGGCGAGCAGCCGCAGCACCGCCAGATTGGGATTGGCCTTGATCGCGAAGGCGAGATGGACCCGGCCTGCCTGGGCCACGCCATCGCGGAAGTCGCGGGCGCGGCGGCGGAACGCCTCGGCCGAATATACATAGACCGGCGTGCCGACTTCGGCGGCGATACGGGTCAGCGGAACCTGTTCGGCGTGGAGTGCGCCGTCGATATAGTCGAAATCGGACATGGAAACTCGATTATTGGGGCGGGAGGTCGAACTCGTCGCTGCGACGCTCCTGCGAACTCTGGATCAGATCGTCGCTGCGCGCGGGGCGCGTCTGCGACGGCGGTTTGAGCAGATCGTCTGCGGTGGGCTGGGCCTGCGCCGCCGCCGGTTTGACCGGCAGCGAGGCGCCTTTGGGCGGAGTCAGCATCTCGCGCGAGCCGCAACCGGCCAGCGCCAGCGCCAGTCCAGCAATCACCAGTCGCTTCATCGCTCTTCCTCCTCGCGCACCGCCCGCGCGGCTGCAATCGCCTCGCGCACCCGCACCGGCGCAGTGCCGCCGAAGCTGGTCCGGCTCGCTACCGATGCGTCGACGCTGAGCACGTCGTACACGCGTTCGTCGATCCTGTCGTCGATCGCCTTCAGCGCGCCAATATCGAGTTGGTCGAGGCGTATGCCCTGGCGCTCTGCCTCGGCAACCGCACGGCCGGTGATGTGATGCGCCTCGCGGAACGGGATCCCGCCCTCGCGCACCAGCCAGTCGGCCAGGTCGGTCGCGGTCGAGAAGCCGGCCTCGGCCGCGGCGCGCATCCGGTCGAGCCGGAAGGTCGCGCTTTGGACCATGCCGGTCATCGCCGCGATGCTGAGCCCCAGCAGGTCGTGCGCCTCGAACACCGGCGGCTTGTCGTCCTGCATGTCCTTCGAATAGGCCAGCGGCAGGCCCTTCATCGTCATCATCAGGCTGACCAGGCTGCCGGTGATCCGGCCTGAATGGCCGCGCACCAGCTCGGCCGCGTCGGGGTTGCGCTTCTGCGGCATGATCGAGCTGCCGGTCGACCATTGGTCGCTCAATGCGACGAAGCCGAAGGGCTGGCTGGCCCAGATCACGAACTCCTCGGCCAGGCGGCTGAGGTGCAGGCTGCACTGCGTCGCGCCGGTCAGATACTCGATCGCGAAGTCGCGGTCGGAGACCGAATCGAGCGAATTGCGCGTCGGACCGTCAAAGCCGAGCGCCGCGGCGGTCGCCTGGCGATCGATCGGAAAGCCGGTGCCGGCAAGCGCGGCCGAGCCGAGCGGGCACAGGTTGAGCCGCGCCCGTGCATCCTTCAGCCGGCTGCGATCGCGGCCGAACATCTCGACATAGGCCATCAGATGGTGGCCGAGCGTGACGGGCTGCGCGACCTGGAGATGGGTGAAACCCGGCATCACGCTGTCAGCATGTTCCTCCGCCCGGGCCAGCAGCGCATCGACCAGCGCGGCGAGCGCCGCGTCGGCCTGGTCGATCGCATCGCGGACCCACAGACGGAAGTCGGTCGCGACCTGATCGTTGCGCGAGCGCGCCGTGTGCAGCCTTCCCGCGCCAGGACCGATATCCTGCGCCAGCCGGCTCTCGGCCAGCATATGGATGTCCTCCAGTGCCAGATCGACCGGCACGCCATCGGCGGCGAACCGGTCGGCGACCCGGTGCAGTCCGGCGGAGATCGCCTGGGCATCCTCAGCAGGGATGATCCCCTGTTTGCCCAGCATCGCGACATGCGCCTGGCTGCCCGCCAGATCCTGCTGCCACATTCGCTTGTCGAAGGGGATCGAGGCGTTTATCTCGCGCATGACCGCGGACGGGCCTTCGGCGAAGCGCCCTCCCCACATGCTATTGGAGCTGTCCTTGCGCCCGCTAATCGCGCTTCTCCTGCTGACCAGTGTCGGAATCGGCGGTTGCGATAGGCAATCGAACGGCGCGCAGCAAGCAAACGAAAACTTGTCCGCCCCCGCACCCGCGGGCAATGGCGCCGCGAATGCGACGGCGGGCGGCGAAAGCGGCGCGCAGAGCGCCCGCACGCTCGACCGCAGCCACAAGGGCGAGGCAGCCCCCGATTATGCCTTTGAGGATCCGAAAGGCGCCAAGACCAGCCTCGCCGCATTTCGCGGAAAGCCGCTGCTGCTCAATCTCTGGGCAACCTGGTGCGCGCCCTGCGTGAAGGAAATGCCGACGCTCGACGCGCTTGCGGTCCAGCTGGGCGACACCAAGCAGGTGCTGGTGCTGAGCCAGGATATCGACGACGGCAGGAAGCGCGTCGGCGACTATTTCGCCAAGTCCGGTTTCAAGAAGCTTCAGCCCTATCTCGATGGCGACGCGGCATTCAGCCTTAACATGGGAGTGAACCTGCCCGCGACCATCCTGTACGATTCGCAGGGCAAGGAAGTCTGGCGGATGACCGGCAGCCTCGACTGGACCGGTGCCGAAGCCCGCGCGCTGATCGCCGAGGCCAAGTAACCACACCCTCCGACCGCTGCGCGCCGCCGGGTCCGGAGCGGGCGCGGCCTCCCCACGCGGCACCAATCGATTGCACGATCGCACTTGCAATTCGTTGAAGCTTGCCATAGCCAATGTGCAATCGATTGCGGTCAACGACAATCGAGGCTTCAGGAGGGGTTGAACATGACGTCGCGTCCGTCGTCCGAATCCACGCTCGCATCTCTCGCCAAACCGTCACATCGCCATCGCCGGACTTTCCGGTCGAGCATGCTGGCGCTGACCTTCGCGCTGCTTTCGGCAAGTCCCGCATTGGCGCAGTCGAGCGACACCGCGCCGCCAGCCGCGCCCGACGCCGCGGACGACAATGAAATCGTCGTCACCGCGCTGAAGACCGGCGAGCAGCAGCTCGACCGCGTGCCGCTGGCGATCCAGGCCTTTTCCGAGGAATCGCTGAAGGGGCGCGGCGTCCGCGACGCGGCGGACCTGATCCAGCTCATCCCCGGCGCGTCGCAGGCGCAGGAGATCGGTGCGGGCTATCGCATCTTTTCCTTCCGCGGATCGGGTGCCGGCGGACCGATCGGCGACGGCATGATCGGCTATTATCTCGACGACACGCCATTCGGCATTCCCAACAACCAGACCGCGCCGCCGCTGCAATATTTCGATATCGAGCGGGTCGAGGTGCTGCGCGGCCCGCAGGGCACGCTCTATGGCCAGGGGTCGATGGGCGGCGCGATCATCTATCGCACAAAGAACCCCGATCTGGAGAAGGTCACCGTCGCGGGCGACTTCGAGCTGTCGACCACGCGCGACGCCGGCAATCTCAACTACCGCGCGGCAGGCGCGGTCTCGGTCCCGATCATTCCCGACATGCTCGCGATCCGGCTGAGCGCCGGCTATGACTATCGTGCCGGTTATAACGACATCTACCAGGGCGCGCCGACCGGCACGCCGTACAAGACCGACGCCAATGACGTCGTCGCCAAGGATTTCCAGGCGGTCGTGTTGTTCAAGCCGACCGACCGCGCGACCCTGAGGCTGCGCGCATGGAAGTTCAGCACCGACCAGGATTATCTGAACGTCATGAATTCGGTCGATCCGCCCTATGCCGCCTATCAGGGCGACGTTCAGGGCTATGACCGGCGCAGCGCCGAATATTATTCGGGCACATTCACCTATGAATTCGACGGCCTCACCCTGACCAACGCCACCGCCTATCAGAAGTCGCTGCCCGGCGGCTTCGGGGTCGCGCTCAACCTCGGCCCGCCGCTGGGGATCGGCACCCTGGTCAATGGCGGCGATGCGAGCAGCTTCGTCAACGAGTTCCGCCTGTCGACCTCCGGGACCGGACCGTTCCACTGGGTGGGCGGCGCCTTCTACCAGAAGGCCAAGGGTCTCTACGACTTCAGCATCAACTTCCCGACCTTGGCGATCACGGGCAACACCATCACCCGCACCGAGAACGCGTCGGTCTTCTCCGAGATCAGCTACGAGCTGCTCGGCGGCAAGCTCGTGCCGCTCGTCGGCCTGCGCTATTTCAAGGACAATCGATCTTCGGATTCGGTGTCGAGCGGCGCGCCCGCGTCGAGCGAGGCCAAGCCCGATGCGCTGACCTGGCGCGCGAACCTGGCCTATTACCCCAGCACCGACTGGATGGTCTTCTTCAACGCCGGCACCGGCTTTCGCAGCGGTATCCTGCAATCAAAGGCTCAGGCCGATGCCGTCATCGCAGATGGCGTGCCCAGCGCATTGTCGCTGACGCCCGACAAGCTGCGCAACCTCGAATTCGGGGTGAAAGGATCGGCCGGCAATTTCCACATCGCGGCCAGCGTCTACGACATCAAATACACGAACCTGCAAAGCGCGTTCAACACGTCGATCGGCCTGGCGGCCTTCGCCAATCTGGGCGACGCGAAGACGCGCGGCCTCGACCTCGAGCTTGGCTGGGACACGCCGGTCAAGGGACTGACGCTGAGTGCGATCGCGAACTTCAACTCGTCCGAGTTCACCGATGTCGTCCCGGCCTTTGCCGGGGCCAATCCGCGCGTCGCCAATGGCCAGCGGCTGCTGAATACGCCCCCGTACAATGTGCGCTTCGATGCGAGCTTCGACCGGAACATCGGCGATATCGGGGTCTTCGCCAATGCCTCGGCGACGGCGGTGGGGCGCACACGCAACGGCGATGCGACGGTCAACGAGCTGAAACCCTATCAGCTCTACCGCGCCAGTGCTGGCATCCGCTTCGACCATTATGAGCTGCGCATCTTCGCGGAGAATCTGTCCGACGAGCGCGGACCGACCGCCGCGAACGGCCCCACCCTGCTCGCCGGGCCGCGGCCGCGCACGATCGGGCTGGGACTGCGCGTCAATTACTGAACACGGACGCGGCGCGCCGACGGGCGCACCGCGGGAAGGAAGACCATGTCCTGCACGAAGATGATCGCCCGGCTGGCCGCGGCATTGCTTGCCATGACGAGCCCCACAGCTTTCGCGCAGGATCACTGGGTCGGCAGCTGGGGCACCGCCCAGCAGCTTGCGCCAATGCCGGCCCCGCCGCCCATGCCGCCGCGGACGGAGGGCAGCAGCCGGCCGGCACCGCCACCGCCCTCCGGCCCGTCGCCGATCATCCCGACGCCCGACACGCTCGAGGATCAGACGGTGCGGATGATCGTCCGCCCGTCGATCGGAGGAAGCCAGCTGCGACTGCAATTCTCGAACGCCTCGGGCGGAGCGCCGGTCACGATCGGACGGGCGCATCTGGCCAAGAGCGCCGGCAAGGACGGAGTCGTGTCAGCAACCGACCGTGCGGTCAGCTTCAGCGGTGAGGCGTCCGTCACGATCCAGCCGGGGGCCGTCGCGATCAGCGACCCCGTCTCGCTCGATGTGGCGCCGCTCGATCTCCTCGCCGTCTCCATTCACCTGCCCGGTAAGACCGCGGTGAACACGATCCACCCGCTGGGCCTGCGCACCACCTATGTCGCCAAGGGCGACCGGACCGCCGACGCTGCGCTGCCCGGCGCGGCAACCAATCGATCCTATTTCTGGCTGACCGGCGTCGAGGTGCTGAGCCCGCCCAGCGCCGGCGCGATCGTCGCATTCGGCGACTCGATCACCGATGGCTATGCGACCACCCCGGACGCCGGGCGCGCCTGGCCGGACCTGCTCGCCGCGGCTCTGAAGCGCAATCCACGCACCGCGGACCTCTCGGTCCTCAACATGGGCATTTCCGGCAACCGGGTCCGCCGCGATGGCGCCGGCCTGTCGGCCCTCGCCCGCTTCGACCGTGACGTGCTGGCGCGCCCCGGCGTGCGCTGGATGATCCTGCTGGAAGGAATCAACGACATCAACATCGCCGAGATTCCCGGCATCCCGGCGAGCGAAGCGGTGACCGCCGAGCAGCTGATCGCCGCTTATCGCCAGCTTATCGACCGGGCCCATCTGCACGGCATCAAGGTGGCGGGTGCGACGATCACCCCGACCGAGGGACTGTGGCTCTACAGCGAGCGCACCGAGGCCATCCGGCAGGCCGTCAACCGCTGGATCCGCACGAGCGGCGCCTTCGACGCGGTCATCGACTTCGACGCAGCGGTGCGCGATCCCGCGCGGCCGTCGCGGATGCGGCCGGACTTCGACCCCGGCGATCATGTTCATCCCAATGATGCGGGCAATGCTGCGATGGCAGAGGCGGTCGACGTGAAGATCTTCGCGCCGAAATAGTCGCGATTTCACTGCAACCCGCACGCGCGGTTGCAATCGAATTGCAGCAAACCTATCCCCGCGACAGTTTGTTGGAGACTGGGTTTGGCCGGAAAGATCCGCACCATTTACGATCTGGCCGAACTTGCCGGCGTGTCGGCGGCGACCGTGTCGCGCGCGCTGGCCGGCAAGAACATGGTCAATTCCAAGACGTCGGAACGCATCCGCAAGCTTGCCGAAAAGCATGACTTCCGGCCCAGCGCGCTGGCGCGGAACCTGCGGACCAAACAGCGCGGCGCGATCGGGGTGGTCGTCCCGCTCGGCCATGATCGCGGACAGCATCTGTCCGATCCCTTCTTCATGACGCTGATCGGGTCGCTTGCCGACGAACTGGCCGAGCGTGGCTTCGAGCTGATGCTGTCGCGCGTCATTCCCAACCAGGACAATTGGCTGTCCAAGCTGATCGACGCCGACCGGGTCGACGGGTTCATCGTGATCGGCCAGTCGGACCAGTCCCCGGTGCTCGACCGGATCGCGAGCGACTATCTGCCGCTCGTCGCCTGGGGTGGTTTCGTCCAGGGCCAGATCCATTGCTCGGTCGGGACCGACAATTTCCTGGGCGGCCGGATCGCGACGCAGCACCTGATCGATCGTGGATGCCGCCGGATCGCATTCCTCGGCAATCCGCAGGCGCTCGAACCCTCGCTGCGCCTCGAAGGCGCGAAGGCTGCGATCCGCGCCCGCGACGATATCGAGCTGGTCGACGCCCCGACCCATTTCGCGTCCGAAGTCAGCGGTTCGGACATCGCCCAGTTTCTCAGCGACAGCGCGGTCCTGCCCGACGGGATTTTCGCCGCGTCGGACCTGATCGCGCTCACCGCGATCCAGGTGCTGGCAACCCGCGGTCTCTCGGTGCCGGGCGACGTGAAGGTGGTCGGCTATGACGATCTCTACATGGCACAGACCAGCGCGCCGCCGCTGTCGACGGTGCGACAGAATATCGCCGGTGGCGCCACGCATCTGGTCGACAGCCTGATGAAGCGGATCGCCGGCGAGACCACCGGATCGGTGATCCTGAACCCGGAACTGATCGTTCGCGGCACCAGCTGAGCCGCCCGCCGACACGCGGCAGTGCCATTGACTTGCAATCGATTGTGAATACGGTGTCAACCAGCCGCGGCGGCTCTGCCAGCCGATCGGCAAGCTAGGGGAAGATGCGCATGGAACAGCGCAACGGTGACGACGAACGGCTCCACCGGATCGCCGGGGATCCGCGCTATCAGGCGCTGGTCCGGCTGCGGGGACGGATTTCCTGGATCCTGAGCGTCGTCGTGATGGCGATCTTCTTCGGCTACATGCTGCTGGTGGCGTTCGCCGGGTCGTTCCTGGGAACGCCGATCGGGCGGATGACGACGACGATCGGGATTCCGATTGGCCTGTTCGTGATCATCTCGGGGATCGTGCTGACCGGCATCTATGTCGCGATCGCCAATCGCCGCTTCGACACCGCGACCGCCGCGCTTCTCCAGGATCATCAGGCATGATCCGCGCATCCAACCGCGCTGCGCTTGCCGTCGCGGCGCTCGCCCTGCCCGCGACTGCCCAAGCGGCAACGGGCGCCCGATCGGCAGTCAACCTGCCTGCGATCATCACCTTCGCGATCTTCATCGCGATCACGCTCGGCATCACCTGGTGGGCGGCGCGGCGGACGCGCACCACCGCCGATTTCTACTCGGCGGGCGGCGGGATCACCGGGCGGCAGAACGGCCTGGCGATCGCCGGCGACTATATGTCCGCGGCCTCGTTCCTCGGCATTTCCGCACTGATCTTCGCCGATGGCTATGACGGGCTGATCTATTCGACCGGCTTCCTCGTCGGCTGGCCGATCATCCTGTTCCTGCTCGCCGAGCGGCTGCGCAACCTCGGCCGCTATACCTTTGCCGACGCCGCCGCATTCCGCTTCGGCCAGGCGCCGGTGCGCCTGTCCTCGACCTTCAGCTCGCTGACCGTGATCCTGTTCTACCTGATCGCGCAGATGGTCGGCGCGGGGCAGCTGATCCAGCTTCTGTTCGGCATCCCCTATGTCTATGCGGTGGGGTCGGTCGGGCTGGCGATGACGGTCTACGTCCTGTTCGGCGGGATGATCGCGACCACCTGGGTCCAGATCATCAAGGCCGTGCTGCTGCTCGGCTGCGCCACCTTCATGACGCTGGCGGTGCTCTATCATGTCGGCTTCTCGTTCGACGCGCTCTTCGCCCAGGCAGTGTCGGTCAAGGCATCGCTGGCGCGCCAGGGCGGTGTGGACGAGACCGCAGCCGCGCAGTCGGCGCTCTCGATCCTCGCACCCGGCGGCTTCATCAAGGATCCCGCCTCTGCCGTCTCGCTCGGCATGGCGCTGATGTTCGGCACCGCCGGCCTGCCGCATATCCTGATGCGCTTCTTCACCGTGCCCGATGCCAAGACTGCGCGGACTTCGGTGCTGTGGGCGACCGGATGGATCGGCTATTTCTACCTGCTGACCTTCGTCATCGGCTTCGGCGCGATCATCCTGGTCGGCGCCAACCCCGCCTTCTTCGATCCCACGACCGGCGCGATGCTGGGCGGCAACAATATGGCAGCGATCCACCTGGCCGAAGCGGTGGGCGGCGACATCTTCATGGGCTTCGTGTCGGCGGTCGCCTTCGCCACCATCCTGGCGGTGGTGTCGGGCCTGACGCTAGCCGGCGCCTCGAGCATCAGCCACGATCTCTACGCATCGGTGCTGCGCAAGGGGAATCCCGATCCGGCGGCCGAGCTTCGCTTGTCGCGCCTGACCGTGCTGGCACTCGCGATCCTCGCGGTCGTGCTGGGCATCGTGTTCCAGAAGCAGAATGTCGCCTTCATGGTCAGCCTGGCCTTCGCCGTGGCTGCGTCGAGCAATTTCCCGGCGCTGCTGCTGTCGATGCTGTGGAAGGATTGCACGACGCGCGGCGTCGCCTTGGGATCGGCGATCGGCGCGCTTGCCGCGATCGTGCTCACCGTGCTGTCGCCGACGATCTGGGTGGCGCAGCTCGGCGCGGCCGAGCCGATCTTCCCGCTGGCATCGCCGACCCTGATCTCGATGCCGCTGGGCTTCCTGGCGATCTGGCTGATCTCGACGCTGGACCGCAGCCCGCGCGCAGCGCTCGATCGCGCCGCCTATGTTGCGCAGCGGGTGCGATCGGAAACCGGCATCGGCGCCTCGAAGGCGTCGGACCACTGACCATAACCTGGAAATGAACGGGAGAGAGTGACATGACGGCAAGACTTAAGGCGCTGTGCGGAGCAGCGTTGCTGACCCTGTCGCTCTCCCCCGTCGCGCAGGCACAGACCGCCCCGCTGCCTGCCGCCGCGCCGCTGAGCGCAGCCGACGAGGCCAGGCTGCGCCCGATCGCCCCGGAGCTGCGCGACGCGGCGCTGAAGGCGATGGGCTTTTCCAAGATGATGGGCACGATCAACGAGGAGATGGTGCTCGCCTCGCGCAAGCGCGGCGGCGGCCCGCCCGCGCCCGAGCGGCTGAGCGACGTGCCGGTTGCCGAACAGATGATCCCCGGACCCAATGGCGGGCCGCAGGTCAAGCTCTACGTCGTCAACGCCAAGGCCGGGACCAGCCGGCCCGGCATCCTTCACACCCATGGCGGCGGCTTCATTCTCGGCACCGCTGCGACCGATATCCGGCGCCTTCAGG
The DNA here is from genome assembly GCF_055521555.1 of Sphingomonas sp. BL-S-25. Classification (NCBI taxonomy): domain Bacteria; kingdom Pseudomonadati; phylum Pseudomonadota; class Alphaproteobacteria; order Sphingomonadales; family Sphingomonadaceae; genus Sphingomonas; species Sphingomonas sp. BL-S-25. The sequence continues at coordinate 2,066,712 of NZ_CM145486.1, read as the reverse complement.
AGCTGGCGCGCGAGCTCGACTGCGTGATCGTGTCGGTCGAATACCGGCTGGCGCCCGAGACCGACTATAGCGGCTCGATCGAGGACAATTATGCCGGGCTGCGCTGGATGTACGGCAATGCCGCGCAGCTCGGGCTCGACCGCAACCGGATCGCGGTCAGCGGCGAGAGCGCCGGCGGCGGTCATGCTGCGCTGCTCGCGATCACCGCGCGCGATCGCGGCGAGATTCCCATCCTCTTCCAGGCGCTGGTCTATCCGATGCTGGACGACCGGACCGGCGGCGCGGTGCAGGTGCCGTCGCACATCGCGACCATCGGATGGAGCGCGTCCGAGAACCAATATGGCTGGCGCGCCTTTCTGCGGCAGCAGCCGGGAACGCCGTCGGTTCCCGCCCGCGCGGTGCCCGCCCGCACCGCCAATCTCGCCGGGCTCCCCCCCGCCTTTATCGAGGTCGGCGGGGTCGATCTCTTCGTGGGCGAGGATATCGACTATGCCCGGCGGTTGAACGACGCGGGCGTCGCGACCGAGCTGCTCGTCATCCCCGGCGCGTTCCATGGCTTCGACCAGCTCGCGCCCGACAGCCCACAGGCGAAGCAATTCACCCGCGCAAAGATCGAGGCGCTGCGCCGCGCCTTCAACGCACCGCGCCGCTGATCGAACAGTACCCGGCACGCGCCGCGCGTGCCGGGCAGAGATAGTCTCGCAAGAAGCGGGCGCCCACACCCGCCTGCAAACGATTGCACCACAAATAATCGCCCTGTCTTAGCCGGTTAGCAAGTTTTGGCTGGCCTTTCTTGACGCCCACTCCCACTCACTTTATGCAATCGATTGAAAAGATAATCTCAGGGAGGGGTTTATGAGCAGATTCCAGTGCGGCGTCGCTGCAGCCGCAGTCGCTTTCAGCATGATGTCGGCGACGGCCTGGGCGCAGAGCGATGTGCCCGAGGATCAGACCGAGGTCTCGTCCGCGGCGGATCCAAGCCAGGAAATCGTCGTCACCGCGCAGAAGTCCGGCGCCCAGACGCTCCAGAGCGTCCCGCTCGCGATCCAGGCGTTCGACGGCGAGGACCTCAAGGAACGCAACATCACCTCGATCGGCGATCTGGTGTCCAGCGTTCCGGGTGCCTTCGAAGGGTTCCGCCAGTCGAACGGCTCGCGCTTCTACAATCTGCGCGGCAGCGTCACCCAGAACGGCGATTCGCCGATCGGCTATTATCTCGACGACGCGCCGTTCATCGTGACCAATTTCGGCATCGCGCCGCCGGTCCGCTTCCTCGATATCGACCGCGTCGAGGTGCTGCGCGGGCCACAGGGGACGCTCTATGGCCAGGGCTCGTCGGGCGGCGTCTTCATCTTCCGCACCCGCGATCCGAACCTGAAGGAAATCGACTACGCGTTCGAGGCGGAAGCCTCGCAGACGCGCGGCGCCGAGGGCCTGAACTATGGCATGGCGGGCGCGCTCTCGGTTCCGATCATCAAGGATGTGCTGGCGGTCCGCGTCAGCGGCGGCTTCTCGCGCGATGCCGGCTGGGCCGATGCCTATTTCGGTCCCTATGACGGCACGCCCGACCAGAAGGGCGTCAACTCTGCGAAGAATGACGATATCCGCGTCGTCGCGCTGTTCAAGCCGGCAGACAATGTCAGCATCCGCGCGCAATATTGGAATTTCAATCCGACACAGGATTTCACCGGGTTCACCGCGTCGGTGAAGCCGCCCTATTTCGAGAACACCGCCGGGCAGAAGGGATTCTCGAACGGATCCTTCACCCTGTACAGCCTGACCGCGAACGTCGATTTCGACTCGTTCAGCGTGACCAGCGCCACCAGCAACCTGGAGGGCGTCTTCGGAATCAACATCCCCCTGTCGCCCGCCGGATCCTTCTCGAGCCAGTTCCTGCCCAAGATGTTCGCGCAGGAACTGCGCGTGAACTCCACCGGCACGGGTCCGCTCCACTGGGTGATCGGCGGATCTTATCAGAACGGGTCGGGACCGCAGGTGAACGCGCTCACGCTGCCGGGTCTCGTCATCAACGCCGACAACGACACGCTGACCGAGAATTATGCGGCGTTCGGCGAGATCAGCTACGACCTGTTCGACGGCAAGCTGGTGCCGCTGGTGGGCCTGCGCACCTATCATGACGACCGCGCCTTCGCCGACAGCACGGGCAAGGTCCCGACGACCGAGAACGTCACGACGTGGCGCCTCAACCTCTCCTATCTGCCGACCGACGACCTGACGATGTTCGTCTCGGCCGCGACAGGCTTCCGCCCGGGAATCGTGCAGTCGCGCGTGCAGGTCGAATCGCTCGCGCTGGTCGGCGTGCCGGCGCAGGTGGCGCTGAGCCCCGAATCCTCGACCAACTACGAGATCGGCGTCAAATGGCGCAGCCCCGGCCGCGCGCTGACCGTCGGGCTGAACCTGTACCAGCTCGAATATACCAATCTCCAGACCTCGGTCACCGGCGGAATCGACAGCGTCAACGGCTTTGCCAACTTCGGCGACGCCACGACCAAGGGCGTCGATATCGAGCTCCACTGGAACACGCCGGTCAAGGGGCTGAACCTCGGCTTCGTCGGCAACTTCAACGACAGCAAATATGACAGCATCAACCCGGTCATCGCCGCGGCCCAGCCGCTGCTGAAGCCGGGCTCGCGGCTGACCAACACGCTGGCGAACAATTATCGCTTCGATGCCAACTACAACCGCGACATCGGTTCGGACCTTAACGTCTTCGGCAACGTCTCGCTCAGCCACAGTGGCGACCGCCTGCAGGCCAATGGCATCACCGCCCGCCCCTATGACGTCGTCGCACTGACGGCGGGCATCCGTCGCGGCGATTACGAGATCGCGCTGATCGCCAACAACCTGACCGACGAGCGCGGACCGACCTTTGTCGGCACCAACGGCCCCTTGTCCGGCCAGGGTCCGACCCCACGCACGATCGGCCTGCGGTTCCGCATCACCCCGTAACGGGTCGCCCGCGACCGTAACCGTGAAACAGGCGGAAGTGTACGCACACTTCCGCCTATTTCCGTTCAGCCCGCGGGCTCAGCGCTGCGGCATGCGGCACTGGAAGCTCTCGGCCTTGGCCGGGTCGCCGCCGACATAATGGGCATAGCCGGGATGCGGGCACATCGGCCGCGATGCCTTTGCCGGCGTCTGGCGCGACGCCGTCACGCCCTGCGGCGCGGTCCCCTTCTCGACCCAGTCGACCACCGGGCCGAGCAGGTCGAAACTGTCGAACGCATTGCCCCCGGCGCAGTGCGCCATTCCCGGCACCATGTAGAAGCGGCTGGCCGCGTCCCAGGCCGGCCCGTTCGCCGCACGGGCACGTTCCCAATAGTCCCAGGTCGCGAATGCCGAGAACCACGGATCGCTGACGCCGTGGTAGAACAGGATCTTTCCGCCCCGGCCGAGAAAGCTGCTCAAATTGGTCCAGACATGGGTATCGGTCAGCCGCTGGACGCCGTCGGCGCGGATCGCCTGGACCCGCGCATCCAGATCCATCGACAGTTCGCGCGGTGCCGGGCCGAACACGCCCGGCGCTCCGGTCGGGAGATAGCCGGGCAACGGCGCGCCGTCATAGACGATGCCGGTGTCATAGGGCACCGGCGCATAGACCGGGTAGCCCGCCGCATCCTTTGGCCCGGCAAAGGCGCGGTCCATCGCCGAAACCTGCGCCTTGCTGAGGCAGGTGTCGGTCTTGGCGCCGGTGCATTGCAGCTTCGCCGGCTGGAACCGGCACTGCGCCACATTCTGGATGATCCCGTCGGCCAGGCCGTCCAGCATGTCGCACTGGTCGAGCATGCCCTTCAGGATCAGCGCGCGGTCCGATGCCGGGAAGATGCGCGAGACGATCGCCAGCCCGTCGGCATCGCGCGGCGCGGCCTGGTTGAACTGGATCGCCGACCAGGCGATGGCGAGGTTCGAATCGCCGGTCCGCATCGCGGGCGCACCGACGACGATCCCGTCGAACAGCTCGGGATAGCGCTGCGACGCCAGCATCGATTCGCGCCCGCCGGTCGAGCAACCGGTCATGTAGCTGTGGGCGATCGGCTTGCCGTAGAAGCCGGCGGTGATCTCCTTGCCGATCAGCGTGACGGTGCGGACCGACGCCTCGGCAAAGTCGAGCGCCGCGCGCTGGTCCGCCATGAAGCTGGCGTCGAACACCGCGCCCTTATGCCCGCTGTCATGGCTGATCACCGCAAAGCCGCGCGCGAGTGCGGGGGTGTCGCCGGCCGCCACGGCACCGAGCGGCGGCGCGACGCTGCCGTTCAGGCCGCCACCGCCCTGAAGCAGGAACCGGCCATTCCATGTGTCGGGCAATGCGAGCGCGAAGCCGATGCCATAGGGCTTCCCGCCCGCTCCGGTCCGCGGATTGATCATGCCCTCGACCAGGCAGTGAGCGGGGATGCCCGACGGAATCGGGGCCCCGAACCCGCTCGGAACGGTCCCCGGCGCCGCCGCGCCGACATGTTTCGCAGAGGTGATCCGCACGCCTGATTCGAGTTGTTTGCCGGCCAGCGCGGCACAGCGCTCTGCCGCCTGTATGCGCGGCGCGGGGGCGGGAAGCGCCTTCCCGCCGCCAGGCAGCGCCACCGATGTCAGCAGAAGCGCGCCTGCGCCCCAGATCGAAATTCGCATCCTCCGTCCCCTCCTGTCATTCGATCGGCACGACCGCTGCATCCAATGATACGCAATCGATTGCGTTTTGCCATTCAGCGCGCAATAGTCTTCGTGCCGGTTCGGCCAAGTATATAGCGGAGGGGACGATGGAGAACCAAGCCCGGGCGGACTCGGCCGGCGGAACGACGCTGCTGAAGGCGCTGGTGTTCCTGATGTTCGCGATGTTCGCGATGACGACCGACTCGGTCGGCACGGTCATTCCCGAGGTGATCCGCGAGTTCGAACTGGGCCTGACCGCAGGCGGCTCGTTCCAATATGCCACCATGTCGGGGATCGGCATCTCGGCGATCGCGCTGGGATTCCTGGCGGACCGCATCGGCCGCAAGTCGACGATCCTGATCGGGCTTTGCCTGTTCGGTCTCAGCTCGGCGCTGTTCGCAGCGGGTCATTCCTTTCTGTTCTTCGTCGTCCTCCTGTTCGTCTCCGGCCTGGGCATCGGCATCTTCAAGTCGGGGGCGCTCGCGCTGATCGGCGACCTGTCGCGCTCGACGCGCGAACATGCGCGCACGATGAACCTGATCGAGGGATTTTTCGGCGTAGGCGCAATTATCGGCCCGGCAATCGTGGCCTATATGCTGCACACCGGTGCCAGCTGGAAATGGGTTTACCTGATCGCAGCGATGCTGTGCGGGCTGCTCGTGCTCGGATCCGTGGTCGCCCGTTTTCCGCGCCCGATCATCAGCCGCGCCGAGCCGGTCCATCCCGGCGAGGCGATCCGCATGGCGGGCGATCCCGCTGCGCAGTTTTTCGGCGGTGCGCTGATGCTTTATGTCGGCGCCGAGGCCGCGATCTATGTCTGGGCACCGACCTACCTCGCCGGCTATTCGGGATCCTGGACCTGGCTGGCTGCCTATGTCGTCTCGATCTTCTTCATCCTGCGCGCGGTCGGACGCTTCCTGGGCGTGTGGCTGCTCTCGCGGTTCGATTGGAGCACCGTCCTGCTCACCTGCAGCAGCGCGATGGCGTTGCTGATGTGGGTCGCGGTCGTCGGCGGGCGCGAGGTCGCGATCTTCGCGCTGCCGGCCACCGGCCTGTTCATGTCGGTCCTCTATCCGACGATCAATTCGACCGGAATCAGCTGCTATGACAAGGGCCGCCATGGCTCGATCGCCGGGCTGCTGCTGTTCTTCACCTGCGTCAGCGCTGTGTTGGCGCCGCTGGCGATGGGCGCATTGGGCGACTGGCTGGGGGACAGCGCCTATAGCGTCGTGCTCGGCGCGATCTTCGCGAGTCTTCTGGCGCTACTGTGCGGCTGGAACCTGGCGCGCGCGCCGTTCACCGCGATGCTCGCCGCGCGCGACATCGACGATTATCGCAGCGACGAGGCGGCCGTGCTGGTCCCGGCCACCCAGCCCTGAGCCGAGGCGTCAGCGCGGCTTGCCGAGATGGCGGTCCAGCCAGGCCGCGAACAGCGTCGACCACTGACCGCACGGCTTGTCAGCCGGGCCGAGGCCGAAACCATGACCGCCTTCCTCGAACAGGTGGACCTCCAGCGGGCGACCGGCAGCCTGAAGCGCACGCATCATGATCAGGCTGTTCTCGACCGGGACCGCGCGGTCGTCGATCGAATGGGCAAGAAAGACCGGCGGGGTCCTCGCCGTGACGTGCTCAGCCGGCGAGCGACGCGCAATCAGGTCGGCAGAGGGGTGATCGCCGAGCAGCCGCATTGCCGATTCGGCATGGGTGACCGGCGCGGTCACGCTGATCACCGGATAGACCAGCCCCATTGCAGCGGGCCTGGCATCGAGCGCATCGGTCGCGTCGCGCTGCCGGTAGAGTGCCTCGTCGAAGCCGGTCGCCAGGCTGGCACCCAGATGCCCGCCGGCCGAGAAACCGACCGCAGCGACGGCCTCGGGATCGAAGCCGAACCGCCTGGCATTGGCACGGATCACCCGGACCGCGCGCTGCGCATCCTGAAGCGGCACATTGGCGCGATCGGCCCAGCCTTCGTCGGGCAGGCGATAGGTGAGCACGAACACGGTATAGCCGCGTGCGGTCATGGCGCGGGCGATGTCGACGCCCTCGTTCAGGATCGACACGAAGGTATAGGCGCCGCCCGGGATCGACAGCAGCGCACGGCCGTTCGAACGCGCAGGGCGGAACACGTGAAGTTCCGGACGCTCGATATTGCGGATCCAGATGTCCGGCCAGTTCGCCGGAACGGACCGCGCGGCGAACCCGCCGCTCTGCGGTCCTTCGGGCCATAGCGGGATCCGCTCGGCATCGGTCCAAGCCTTGGGCACCGGCGGCAGCTTCGGGAGGTCCTGCGCCTTCGCGACCACGCTCAGGCCCGCCAGCCCTGCCGCGGCCGCAAGAAGCGAACGGCGCCCCACCTGCCCCGACCCCAGACCCTGTTTCGTCATCATAGCCTCTCCCACACGCCACGCGCCTGAACCCTGTTCGATACGCTTGCAAGATCAGACGCGTTTCGCCTCGCAAGATCAAGGGGCGCTCAGCAATCGATTGCGGAAATGGCGATGTCAGCCGTTCTGGCTCAGATTGCTGCACGATCGCCCGACCGATTTACCGCAAAACCTGCATGCAATCGATTGTGGTCGAGCCAAGTTGCGGTTAGGGTGCCGATAAACAAGCGGAGGATGGATTTGATCCGGCACTTTGGCGCGCGCGCCACATGGACAAGAGGTGCCGGTATCGCGGCCTGCGTCGTGGCTGAAGCCGGGCGAACCGGGCGTTGACCGGGTCATCCCTGTCTGGCGTGTCGCAACGACCATCGCTGCCTGCGTCCGATGCGTGGACAGCCGCGCAGCTTCGGTCCGCACCCGCCAATCCCGAGTCACCGCGCCTGATCGATGACAATCATGTCGTGCGCATCTCCCCCGATCTCGATATCTGGGACGCCTGGCCGATCCAGGATGCCGATGGGATGCCGTCGACAATGGAGACGGGCGAGACGCTGTGGATGGCGCTCGGCGCGCCCCGCTTCGACGACCCGGAGGAGCGCCATGGCCATGCCCGCATTCATTTGCTCTCGCGCGATACGTCCGGCTGGCGTCATCTAGGCCCGGCCCTGCCTGACGGATTTTCGCCCGGCAGCCGGGAATGGTCGGGATCCGCCGTCCTCGCGGACGATCGCCGCTCACTGACGCTCTATTTCACCGCGACCGGCCGGCGCGGCGAGACCGAACTCACCTTCGAACAACGGCTGTTCCGCGCCGAAGCGACCCTGCACCACGTCAACGGTGTCTTCGAGCTTATCGACTGGCGCGGCCTCACCGAATTCGTCGTTCGCGATCCGGCTCATTATATGGCCAGCGACGCCGGGACCGGTGCGGTCGGCACGATCAAGGCGTTTCGCGATCCTGCCTATTTTCGCGATCCGCGCGACGGGCGTCATCATGTCTTCTTCGCAGCATCGCTGGCGGAATCGGACTCCGCATTCAACGGGGTGGTGGGATCGGCGGTGGCGATCGACGACCCGCTCGGTGCCTGGGAAGTCCGCCCGCCACTGTTGAGCGCGGACACGCTCAACAACGAACTCGAGCGCCCGCACGTCGTCTATCATGACGGCCTCTACTATCTGTTCTGGTCGACCCAGCGTCACGTCTTCAATCCCGACGGCCCGACGGGTCCGACCGGCCTTTATGGGATGGTCTCGGAACGCCTCGACGGCGGATGGGCGCCGCTGAACGGATCGGGGCTGGTGTTCGCCAATCCCTCCGAAGCGCCGCGTCAGGCCTATAGCTGGCTGGTGATGCCCGACCTCCAGGTGACGAGCTTCATCGACGCCTGGGGGCTGGGTGCAGACGACGCCGGTATCAAGCGCTTCGGCGCAACCTTCGCACCGATGCTCCAGCTGCGTCTGACCGGCGCGCGAGCCGAATTAGTCGCTTCATCATGAGCGCGATCGGACGATTTTCAGGCGTCGAGCTCGGCGGAACCAAGGCGATCGCGATCCTGGCGGAGGGCGACCGGATCATCGAACGCCATGTCGAGCCGACATACGGTCCGGAAGCGACACTGAGGTCGCTGCGCAGCCAGCTCGATGCCTGGCACGCGCAGGCCCCGTTGGACGGCCTGGGCATCGCGTCGTTCGGTCCGATCCAGCTCGATCCGCGCCGGCGCGGTTTCGGCGAGATGCTGGCGCCGCCCAAGCCCCGCTGGAGCGGGGCGAAGGTCGCCGGGATCCTGGCCGATGGCCTTGGTTGCCCCTGGCGAATCGACACCGACGTCAACGGCGCGGCACTGGCCGAATATCGCTGGGGTGCCGGTCAGGGGTGCACCAGCCTTTGCTATGTCACGATCGGGACCGGCCTGGGCGGCGGCGTGCTGATCGACGGCCGACCGGTCCATGGGGCGATGCACCCCGAGATCGGCCATTTGCGGCTGCGCCGGGCGGAAGGCGACACATTTGGCGGGGCCTGCCCCTTCCACGGCGACTGCATCGAGGGACTCGTGTCCGGCCCCGCCCTGGCGAAGCGGCTCGATATGGACCCCGCGACGGCGCCGGACGATCATCCCGGCTGGCGCCACGCCGCCGCCGACATCGCCGAGCTGTGCGGCACCATCCTGCTGACCAGTTCCGCTCAGCGGATCCTGTTCGGCGGCAGCGTCGCCACAAGCCGGCCGTTCCTGCTGCCTTGGATCCGGACCCAGGTCGTCGCGCAGCTGGGCAGCTATCTCCCGTTTCTCTCGCCCGACAGCGTCGAGTCGATCATCCAGCCGGCCGGTCTCGGCACCGATGCCGGCCCATTGGGGGCCATCGCGCTTGCACAAGCGGCTGCGACTGAATTGGCGCGCTGACGGCCTGTGTCGCGCTGAACAAGCGCGCGGCACAGGCCATCTGCCTTACTTCGCGTCGGACTTGTCGATCAGGTCGAGCAGACCATCGACGATCGCGGTCTCGGCGCAGCCTGGCTTGAGCCGCGACGACACCACCTCGAAGGTGTTGTACCCGAACGCCGCGTCGTTCGGGATATAGCCCGATCCCGCCATGCCGTTGGTCACGGTCGTCATCATCGTGTGCTTGTAGGGTGATTGGCGCTTGAACCGCTGGGCGATGGTGGTGAACACCTCGCCATCGACGCCGCCGATCACCGTGTCGCCGATCCGCACCAGGCTGAGACGGATCGAAACCGGATCGGCATCCTCATACGTGCCGGGATAGCCGGCACGCCCCTTGTCGAGCCGCTTGCGCCCCGGACAGGTCACGATCGACTGGGCGCCGCGGATGCGGGCATCGGTGGTCGGACGTTCGAGGTTCGCGCGGCTGACATGGAGCACTTCCTCGCCCAGCATCTGACCCATCGACAGCGTCATCTGCTTCTGCTGCTTCATCAGCGTCGCGACCCGCGGATTGTTGCGGTCCATGCCAGTCCCGCCCGGCGGCATCGCATTACTGATATCCTCGCCGCGCTTGGCATAATCGGCCACCCGGATCGCGCGCAGGTCGTAGGTCTGCTGGAAGTAGATCGGATTCTGATCGCCGGCCGCCCCGTTGGAATAGACCGCCACGACATCGTCGCCGAGCGATTCCTCGATATAATTGGAAGCCGCACCGGGCAGGTCGGCGCTCACCATGTCGAGATTGCCGGTCAGCACCGCGTGGACGCCATAATTATAATAGATGGCGATCGGCGCACCCGACAGCGTCTCGAACCGGACCACCGCGACCGTCTTGTCCGATGCGCCGTCATAATTCGGCCCTTCCCACCAGCGGTGGGTTTCCGGATCGATGATGTTGCGGTTGACGTTGATGTACGAGACCCCGGTCCCATAGGCCATGCGCGCCGGCTTCGCCGCGGCCGCCGCCTTGCGCACCGCCTCGACGATCTGGCCCTCATAGGCCGCGCCGCGCATGAACGGCGCGCTGTGCGTATGGGTGCCGGTCAGCAGCACCTGCGCCGCCGGAATGCGCAGCTCGCGCTCGAGCCGGGCGGTGACATTCTTCCAGGTGTCGCTCGAGATCGCACCGGCATCGACCGTCACCAGCGCAGCGCGGGTCTTCCCGTCGTCAATGACGATCGCGCGGACATTGAGCGGGTCGAGCACGCCAAGCATCGTCTTGGGCAGATCGGCGGCCGCCGGCGTGACGTCGACCTTCGCCGCGCCAACCTTGAGCCCGGTCTGCGCCGATGCCGGAAGCGCGACACAGGCTAGACCCGCCGCGAGCGTCAGCAAGTGATGATTTTTCATGGCCGTTTTCCCCAATCCGAAACTGATCTGACGGGCGCAGCAAGGCGCGTTCGCAGCGGAGCGGGGCGCCACATCGGCATCGGTCGGAAACCGGCCTGATCTGTCGGTGTCATTCGCACCCCCTCCTGACCGTTGCAGCGATTCTGCAATCGATTGCTGAGTTGGTAGGCTGCTATCGGAGGTAAGGCAACAAGGTTTGCGAGACGACGCGCTACAGGCGGTGCCCTCCGTAGGGAGCCGCAAACGATCGGTTTTAGAGAAGACCTGGATGCCCCGTGAGGATTCGAACCTCAATTGACGGAGTCAGAGTCCGTAGTCTTACCTTTAGACGACGGGGCACCGTGGAGCGGCGCGTCTAGGCAAGCGCGCGAGTCGTGTCAACCATGCTGAGCGCCATCGCTTGCCCCCGCGGCCCCATCGCGCTAGCCTCGTATCCAAGCACCGGACGGCGGGTCTTCCGCCGAGACGGAGAGAACATAAGAAAGTCGAGACGATGGGGGATGGCTCAGCCAGAACACCCCAGGGGCGGGCTCAACCACCCGTCATCATGGGAAGCGCGCCCGGTCCGGGCCGTGCGGCGCGTGGGCGCTGGGGCGAACCGCGCCATTTTGCGGCGCTGGACCTTGGCACGAACAATTGCCGGTTGCTGATCGCCCGGCCGCAGGGAAGCGGCTTTGCGGTGGTCGACGCCTTTTCGCGAATCGTCCGGCTGGGCGAAGGCCTGGCCACGACCGGGCGCCTGTCGGATGCGGCAATCGACCGGACCATTGCCGCGCTGCGGATCTGTGCCGACAAGCTGAAGCGCCGGCGGGTGACGCTGGCGCGGTCGGTCGCGACCGAGGCATGTCGCCGCGCCTCCAACGGGACCGAGTTCATCGAGCGTGCCTATCGCGAGACCGGCATCGCACTCGACATCATCACCGCGGAGGAAGAAGCCCGGCTTGCCGTGCTGGGGTGCCACGCCCTGCTCGAGCCCGGCGACGGGCCGGCTCTGGTGTTCGACATCGGCGGCGGATCGACCGAGCTGGCGCTGGTCGATTCGAGCGAGCCGATCCCGCGCATCCTCGACTGGCACAGCGCGCCCTGGGGCGTCGTGTCGCTGACCGAGGCGATCGGGCATGGCGAGGGCCCCGAAGGCCGCGCCGCCGCCTATGCCGAGATGCGGTCGCGCGTCGGGCAGGCGTTCAAGCCGTTCGTCGACCGCCTCGATCCGCCGCCGGGCCTGCGCCGGCTGCTGGGAACCAGCGGGACGGTCACGACCCTCGCCAGCGTCCATCTTGGCCTCGACAGCTATGACCGCTCGATCGTCGACGGCCTGATCGTCCCCGCGCCGTCGATGCGCGCGGTCAGCCAGCGGCTGGCGCGAATGAGCCTGGCCGAGCGGTCCAAGGTGCCCTGCATCGGCGCCGAGCGCGCCGATCTGGTCGTCGCAGGCTGCGCGATCCTCGAGACGATCCTTGACTTGTGGCCCGCCGAGCGGCTGGGGATTGCCGATCGCGGCATTCGCGAAGGCATTTTGCGCCGATTGATGAACGGAAAGACGATATGAGCCGTGGCGGTGGCCGGGGACATACGCGGGTCAAGACCGCGCGCGGACGCACGACCCAGTCGACGCGCTGGCTCGAGCGCCAGCTGAACGACCCCTATGTGAAGCGCGCCAAGGCGGAAGGCTATCGCAGCCGCGCCGCCTACAAGCTGATCGAGCTGGACGAGCGGTTCGGCTTTCTCAAGGGCAAGAAGCGGGTGATCGACCTGGGCATCGCCCCCGGCGGGTGGAGCCAGGTGCTGCGCCGCAAGATTCCCAAGGCGGCGGTTGCGGGAATCGACCTGCTGCCGGTTGATCCGATCGACGGGGTCGAGATCCTGATGATGGACTTCATGTCCGATGCCGCCCCCGATGCGCTGATGGAAGCGCTGGGCGGCGCACCCGACCTGGTGCTGTCCGACATGGCGGCCAACACCGTTGGCCACCCCCAGACCGACGCGCTGCGCACCATGGGGCTGGTCGAGACGGCACTCGATTTCGCGGTGCAGGTGCTCGCCCCCGGCGGCGACTTCGTATCGAAGGTGTTTGCCGGCGGCGCCGACTCGGCATTGGTCGCGGAGATGAAGCGTAATTTTACGAGTGTAAAACACGCCAAGCCGCCATCGAGCCGCAAGGGGTCGGTCGAGTGGTTCGTCGTGGCCCAGGGCTTCAAGGGGCGGAAGGACACAACCGCCGAAACGGGATCCCCGGACGAAGACCGCGACCCGGAATGATCCCGGAAACGGAAAAGGGCCCCGGAAGCGATTCCGGGGCCCTTTTCGAACCGGCTTGCGACGGAATCAGCCGTCGTAGTCGCCGCCCAGATTCTGATTGCGCGGCGGGGCGGCGGCGGTGAGGCGCAGCGCCTCGGCCGATGCCGACAGGCTGCCGATCGCATCCGGTGCTTCCTCGTCGTCGATCTGGACGCGCTGCAGGCTGCTGACCACCGATTCCTCGAGATGATCGGGGCGGATGGTCTCCTCGGCGATCTCGCGCAGCGCGACGACCGGGTTCTTGTCGCGGTCGCGGTCGAGCGTCAGCTCGGCGCCGCCGGAAATCTGGCGGGCACGCTGTGCCGCGAACAGCACGAGGTCGAACCGGTTGGGAACCTTGTCGACACAATCCTCGACGGTGACGCGCGCCATCTGGCTTCCTTAGAATAATGGTGTCCGGGAAAGGCGAGGCACTTAGGCATGCGACCGCGCAAAGTCAAGAAAATGCAGGCGTTGGCGGTCCCCGCCGCGGCCGGCCTTGCCCTTTGCGGCGGCGGCCCGCATGTGGGACCGCGATGGACGCCCGCGTCACCCAGCCCAGCTTCACCGTCGACGGCAATCGGCTGCGGATGCTCACCGAAGGCCCGGAAAGGCTGGCGGCACTGCTGGAGCTGATCGGCTCGGCGCGCCATTCGCTGCGGGTCCTCTATTATATCTACGTTAATGACGAGGCCGGCGCAGCGGTGCGCAGCGCGTTAATCGCCGCCGCCGAACGCGGCGTCAGCGTGTCGCTGATCGTCGACGGGCTGGGCAGCGAACATGCCGCCAGCCGGCACTTCTTCGATCCGCTGCACGATGCGGGGGTCGATGTCTGCCGCTTCGTGCCGCGCTGGGGCCGACGCTATCTGCTGCGCAATCATCAGAAGCTGGCACTGGCGGACGAGCAGCGCGTCATCATCGGCGGCTTCAACATCCAGGCGAGCTATTTCGGCACGGCCGAGGACCAGGCATGGCGCGACCTGGGCCTGCTGGTCGAGGGACCCGCCGCCGCCCGGCTCGTCGGCTATTTCGACGCGCTGTCCCGCTGGGCGAAACAGTCGAGCCCGTCGATGCGCAAGCTGGGCAAGACGCTCAACAGCTGGAGCGAGCCCGAGGGTGCGACGCGCTGGCTGCTCGGCGGGCCGATGCGGCGCCTGTCGCCCTGGGCGCGGGTGGTGAAGCGCGAGATGCGCGTCGCCCACCGGATCGACCTGATCAGTTCCTACTTCGCTCCTAATCCCGCGATGCTGCGCCGGCTGGACAAGGCATCGCGCCGCGGCGGGCGGGTAAGGGTGGTCCTGCCGTCGAAGGTCGATCACACCGCGTCGCTCTGGGCGGCGCGCTTCACCTATGCCGGGCTGCTCCGCAAGCAGGTCGAGATCTATGAATATCAGCCGACCAAGCTGCATACGAAACTCTATGTCGTCGACGACGTCGTCCATATCGGATCGGCCAATTTCGATATCCGATCGATGTACCTGAACCTCGAACTGATGTTCCGCATCGAGGATCGCGCCTTCGCCGCGCATGTCCGCGATTATGTCGACAACGAGATTGCCCATTCGGTGCGAATCACCCGCGAGATTCACCGCGCGCGCACCGGCGTGTTGACGCGGGTGAAGCAGTTCGCCGCCTATTTCGTGATGGCGGTGGTCGATTATAATGTGTCGCGGCGGCTCAATTTCCGCCCGAGGGGCCGGAAGTGAGACGCAAGCGCAGCTGGAAATCCAAGTTCGAGCGCCTGCGCATGGTCAATTGGCGCGAACGTGCGCTGCTGCTCGAGGCGTCGGCGCAGCTGGCCGCGGCGCGGCTACGCATTCGCATCCTGCCGTTCAAGGCGATCGCGAAGGATCTCGGCACCTTCGTTCCGCCGGGCGATCCGCGCATCGCAGCATGCCGCGCCGACGCGCCCGAGGCACAGCACCGCACTGCCCGCCAGATCGGCTGGGCCGTCACCCGCGCTGCGGCCCATGTCCCGTTCGAGGCAGTGTGCCTGCCCCAGGCGATGGCGGCGCACGCCATGCTGAAGCGCCGGGGGATCGACAGCGCCGTCCATTTCGGCGCGCGCCGCTCGACCGACAAGCCGATCGACGCTCATGCCTGGCTCGACGCCGCCGGGGTCGAGGTCACCGGCTATCCGGTGGTCGAGGGCATGTCCGAACTCGGGGCGTTCGTCTGACCCCCTCGCCCGCCGCGCCGCGCTCCGGAACCAGCCGCGCCTATGCGATGCTGGTGGTCGTCATGCTGCTCTGGGCGGGCAATTCGATCGTCGGGCGCGCGATCCACGGCCAGGTGCCGCCGCTGACGCTGGCCTGGTTCCGCTGGACCGGTGCGTTGCTGGTGATGCTGCCCTTCGTGTGGCGCGACCTGATCGCCAACCTGCCGGCCGTGCGCGCGGCGTGGAAGCGCATCCTGATCCTCGGCTTGCTGGGCGTCGCGTCGTTCAACGCCTTTCTCTACACCGCGCTCGAACATATGCCGGCGACGAACAGCCTGCTGCTCCAGGCGGCGATCCCGGGGCTGGTCCTGCTGTTCAACCGGTTGTTCTTCGGGCTGCGCGCCACGCCGCGGGCGATCCTGGCGGTACTCGTCTCGACGCTCGGGGTGCTGCTCGTCGTGCTCCACGGCGACCTGCTGGCGCTGTTCGGCCTGCGGCTGGGCTATGGCGAAATCCTGATGCTGATCGCGGTCACCGCATGGGCGCTCTACACCAGTCTGCTGCGCGAGCGCCCGGCCGTATCGCAGCTTTCCTTCCTCGCGGTCACCTTCGCGGTCGGCGTGCTCGCGATGACGCCGCTGGCGATCGGCGAGGCGCTGGCCGGCCGGCACATCATTTGGTCGCCCGGCACGATCGCGGCCATCCTCTATGTCGCGCTGTTCCCGTCGCTGATCGCCTATCTGCTGTTCAACATGGCGGTCGCGACCCTGGGCGCAGCGCGGACGGGGCAGGCCTCGACCCTGCTGCCCTTGTTCGGCGCGCTGCTGGCGGCGGGCTTTCTGGGCGAAGAGCTTCATGGCTATCACGCCGCCGGGATGGTCCTGATCCTCGTCGGGATCATCCTGTCGGCATCGGGACGCGCCGAGACGCCGGCGCGCGGATGACCGCCGGACGCGACTTTGCTTGACCCTGAAGGAACGGGTTCCTAACTCGTTCCGGATGCACCAGCCGCCGCCCATGACCGCCCAGACGATCGTTTTGGTGGAGGACGACCCGGCGCTCAGGACGTTGACGACCCGGGTGCTGCAGGAGAACGGCTTCATCGTGCGGCCCGCCGCGACCGGCGCGGAAATGTGGGTGGCGCTGGACAATGGTCCGGTCGACCTCGTCATTCTCGACATCATGCTGCCGGGCACCAGCGGCATCGACCTGTGCCGGATGCTGCGGGCGCGCAGCACCGTGCCGGTGATTTTCATCTCGGCCCGGGGCAGCGAGACCGACCGCGTCGTCGGGCTCGAACTGGGCGCCGACGATTATCTCACCAAGCCGTTCGGCCCGCGCGAGCTGGTCGCCCGCATCCGCGCGGTGCTCCGCCGCGAGGGCGGGCGCGAGGATACGGTGCACCGGGCGAAGGGGATCTTCCGCTTCGACGGCTGGACGATCAACCTGCCCCGGCGCGAGCTGCTGTCGCCCGAGGGGTCGGTCGTCGACCTGACCGGTGCCGAGTTCGACCTGCTGGTGGCGCTGTGCGAGCATGGCGGCCGGGTCATCGCCCGCGAACGGCTGATCGAATTGTCGCGCACGCGGCTGGGCGACAGCTCGGATCGCAGCGTCGATGTGCTGATCAGCCGGCTTCGCCGCAAGCTCTCCACCGCCGGCAGCGCGGCGCCGATCGCGACCGTCCGCGGCATCGGCTATATGCTCAAGGCGCCCGTGGAACGCGAGTGAAGGGCATTCCCCATCCGTCGATCGGACTGATCGGCCGGATCTTCGCGATCCTCCTGCTGGCGGTCACGATCGAATTCGGTGCCACCACCTTCTTTCACGAGCGCGAGAGCCGGCTGTCGGTCCGCGACGACGAGGCCCGGCGCCTGGCCGAACACCTCGTCATCGCGCGCAAGTTCCTGTCCGAGCATCCCGCGTCGGAGCGATCGGAGCTTGCCGAGGATCTGACGACCTCGCGCTATGAGGTGCGCTGGTCGGAGAAACTGCCGCCCGCACTCAAGATCGCGCCCACGCTCGACCGGATCCACACCCAGGTCGTCACCTGGGAGCCGTCGCTCGCCAAGGCGAATGTCCGGCTGCGGCTGACCGGTCCGGCGCGCGACGCGGTGATCGTCGGCGGCCTGACCCTGCCCGACGGTAGCTGGATGACCTTCGCCACGCGCGAACCTGTCCATGATCTGGGCTTCTCGTTCGAGCGGCTGTTGTTCGGGCTGGCGCCGGCGGTGGCAATGGTGCTGATCGGCGGCCTGCTGGTGCGCCAGACGCTGATGCCGCTGCGCCGCCTGACCCGCGCGGCGGAACATGTCGGCGGCGACGGAGCGGAGGAAGTACCCGAAAGCGGCACGCGTGAGGTTCGCCGGCTGATCGGATCGTTCAATCGCATGCAGGCGCGCATCCACCGGCTGATCGAGGACCGGACCCAGGCCCTGGCGGCGGTCGGCCACGACCTGCGCACGCCGCTGGCGCGCTTGAGACTTCGTGCCGATGCGATCAAGGATGACGACATCTATCAGGCGATGGAAGACGACCTGACCGAGATGCAGGCGATGATCGACTCGCTGCTCGAATATTATGGCGGAGACGCCAATGGCGAGGCGGCGGTGCGAATCGACCTGGCGGTGATGTGTGCCACCATCGCCGACGATTATCGCGATCGCGGACATGATGTCCGCTATGCCGGCCCACGCCATCTGGACCTGACCGTCCGGCGCAGCGCGATCAAGCGCGCGCTGAGCAACCTGGTCGAGAACGGCCTGCATTACGGCAAGCGCGTGTGGATCACGATCGAGGCGCAGGAAACGGTCGCGCTGATCCGTGTCGAAGACGATGGTCCGGGTATTCCGGAAGACTCGCTCGACATGGTCCTGCAGCCCTTCGTCAGGCTGGATCATGCCCGGGCGCGCGACACGGTCGGGCTTGGACTTGGCCTTTCGATCGTGAAACGGACGGTCGATGCCGAGCGCGGAAAGCTGACGCTGTCGAATCGTGAGAAGGGCGGCCTGCGCGCCGAAATCTGCCTGCCGATAGTCTGAAACGGCCCGGCGAAACTCGGAAACAATTCATTACACTGACGCTGCGTCGCAGCAAACTGGCCTCGCTACCTCTAGAGCGTGCCCGAATTCCGGGCGTGTAATGGAGCATTGCACCGTGAATGAACTTATTGGACGGGTATACGGCTTCTCGAAGGAAGTGTTCTCCAACCAGAGCGACCTCTATTCGAAGCTCGCGACCCATGGTCAGAGCCCCAAGGCATTGATGATCTCCTGCGCGGACTCCCGCGTGGTTCCCGAGCACATCATGCAGGCGGCACCGGGCGACCTCTTCGTGTGCCGCAACGCCGGCAATATCGTGCCCCCGTTCGCCACCCAGAATGGCGGCGTGTCGTCGACCGTCGAATATGCGGTCGAGGCGCTGAAGGTACGCGACATCATCGTGTGCGGTCACTCCGACTGCGGCGCGATGAAGGCGCTGATGAACCCGGAAATGCTGACCGGCATGCCGAACGTCGCTGCATGGCTGCGTCACAGCCACGCCGCCCAGAGCGTCGTCGAGCGCGGCTATCCCGAGCTGGAGAATGACGAAGCGGTTCGCACCGCCAGCCTGGAGAATGTCGTCGCCCAGATCGCGCATCTGCGCACCCATCCGTCGGTCGCCGCGGCGATCGCGCGCGGCGAACTGGCGCTGCACGGCTGGTTCTTCGACATCGGCGCCGGCGCGGTGCTGGCGCTCGACGGCGTAAGCGGCCGTTTCCTGCCGATCAAGGAAGACAGCCCGCTGCCCGTCGCCCTGCCGGCGGCACGCCGCCTGGCGAGCGACACTTATGCGGAGGCCGCTGAATGAGTAGCGAAGCGACGAAGCCGGCGGGCTGGATCGCCCGCGACTTCACTGCCTCGATCGTCGTGTTCCTGGTCGCGATGCCCCTGTGTATGGGCATCGCGATCGCGTCGGGCGTGCCGCCCGAAAAGGGCCTGATCACCGGGATCATCGGCGGCATTGTCGTTGGTGCGATGGCGGGATCGCCGCTGCAGGTCAGCGGCCCGGCCGCCGGTCTGGCAGTGATCGTATTCGAACTGGTCCGCGACCAGGGCCTGTCCGCACTCGGGCCGATCCTGATGATGGCGGGCGTCATCCAGTTCCTGGCCGGCGTCTTCCGCGTCGGCGGCTGGTTCCGCGCCATCTCTCCGGCGGTGGTTCACGGCATGCTCGCCGGCATCGGCGTGCTGATCGTGATCGGCCAGTTCCACGTCCTGTTCGACGCAACCCCGCTGTCGAGCGGCCTCGCCAACCTGGCAGCCATTCCCGGCCGTCTGCTCGGTCTGTCGGCGGACATCCGCCAGACCGAGCTTGCGCTCGCGCTGGGCATCGTCACGATCGTGTCGATGATCGGCTGGGAGAAGATCCGTCCGGCGTCGATGAAGCTGGTGCCCGGCGCGCTGGTCGGCGTGCTGATCGCGACCGCGATCGCCTTCTTCATGTCGCTGAACGTCACCCGCGTCGAAGTGCCCGAGAGCATCATCGCCGCAGTCGCCCTGCCGCAGGACGGGTTTCTGACGCAGTTCATGAACCCGGCGATCATCACCGCCGCGATCGCGATCGCGTTCATCGCCAGTGCCGAGACCTTGCTGTCGGCAGCTGCGGTCGACCGCATGCATGACGGCGTGCGCACCAACTACAACAAGGAGCTGCGCGCCCAGGGCGTCGGCAACCTCTTGTGCGGTGTCGCGGGCGCATTGCCGATGACGGGCGTGATCGTCCGAAGCTCGGCCAACGTTCAGGCAGGCGCGGTCACCCGCGCCTCGGCGATCCTGCACGGTGCGTGGATCCTGGCCTTCGTCGCGCTGCTTCCCTGGATGCTGCGCGAGATCCCGATGGCGGCGCTGGGCGCTGTGCTGGTCGTGACCGGCGTGAAGCTGGTCAACCTCGACCATGCGAAGCACCTGTTCAAGGACTATGGCATCCTGCCGGCACTGATCTGGGCGGTGACCCTGATCCTGGTCGTCACGATGGACCTGCTGACCGGCGTTCTGGTCGGTATCGGCCTGTCGCTGCTCGAGCTGCTGCCGAACCTGCGCCGTCTGCGTCTGAAGGTCGACGAGACCGAGACCGAACAGGGCCGTACGCTGACCCTGGACGGTGCGGCGACGATGGTCAGCCTGCCCAAGCTGTCGGAGCGGCTGGACGCCATGCCGAACGGATCGAACGTGCGGATCGACATGAGCCGGTGCACCGCGATCGACCATACCTGTTCGGAACTGCTGCGCGACTGGTGTTCGCGTCGCAGGGCGGCCGGCGACACGGTCATACTCGACGGTGCCAATGACCGCATGAACAAGCTGGCGGCCGCCTGACGGAAACATTTCGTCACAGGCCGGTGAAGGAGCCGCAAGACGCTCCCGCTACAAGACTAGCATCCGGAAGGTCCTGGCAAGGGAGCTTCCGGATGCAGGAGTACCCTCCCTACCCCGCAGTCGCCATGGGCCCCTCCTCCATGGCGGCTGCATTTGTTTTCAGGCCATGGCGTCGGGGCCGCTTCCCGGCCAGGCGCGAGGCTCAGAACAGGGCTTCGACCTCTGCATCGAAGATATAGCCGACCCCCCGATCGGTGCGGATCAGCCCGATCCCCGACGGGTCGGCCTCGAGCTTGCGCCTGAGCCTGAGGACCTGGACATCGATGCTGCGGTCGTAAATGTCCTCGTGCGCGCGGGTGGCGCGCATCAGGTGAAGGCGCGACAGCGGGCGGCCCGGCATCTCCAGCAGCGCGACGAGCAGCGCATATTCCTTCTTCGTCAGCCCGACCGGTTCGCCGCCCGGCGCGGTCAGGGTGCGGGTCGCATGGCGCAACTCCCAACCCCTGAAGCCATAGCCGCCGCGCAGCGCGCCGATGCCGAGCCGTCCCAGATCCTGGCGCCGAAGGATGGCGCGAGTCCGGGCGAGCACTTCGTGCACGTTGAGCGGCGCGCAGAGGAAGTCGTCGGCACCCAGTTCAAGGCCGATGATCCGCTCGACATCGGCCTGGCTCCGGTCGCCATACAGGATGACAGGCACGCCGGACCGCGCGCGGATCTGACGCAGGATGTCCAGGCCGCTGAACGCCCCGAGGCGCGCGTCGACCAGGATCAGGCTCAGCGTCTGGCTCTGGACATGTCGCGCGACCTCGGACGAACCGCAGCCCGCCGCGTCGCACTGATGATCGCGCAGATGCGACAGGATCGACCGGCGCATCTCGGCATCGTCCTCCACGACCAGGATCCGGCCGATCCGGGTCGGTGGGACGGGCAGCAGGTCCCGATAGCTCCCGTCGACGGGAGAGACACCGTGATACATGTCGAGAGCCCTCGATCTGACGCGCGACGCGGCCGGCCGCGCCGGGGTTAGAGGTTGTGTGCGAGGCGGATCATCGCGGCGGCACGCTCGCCGATGATCGCGCAGGGAGCCTGGGTGTTGCCCGTGGCGACCCGTGGCATGATCGAGCCGTCGGCGACGCGAAGCCCCTCGATCCCGTAGACCTTGAGCGACGCGTCGACGACCGACATGGCATCGCGACCCATCTTCGCGGTACAGCTCTGGTGCCAATAGGTGACGGCAGCATCGCGGATATAGTCGCTCATGGCCGCGCCCGAGAGATTGCCCGGCATCACCTCGCACTTCACGAACGGACGGAATGCCTGCGCATTGCCCAGGTCGCGACAGAGCTCGACGCAGCGGGCCGCGGCGCGGACATCCTCCGGATCCGACAGCATTTCCGTCTCGATCCGCATCGGCGTCCGCGGATCGGTGTCGCGCAGCCGCAGACGGCCCCGGCTCTTCGGCTGGGCGAGCCCTGCGAACATCGTCCAGCCATGTTCGGGAACGCCCAGCGCTGCGGTGCGCTCGCTCGGCACCGGAAACTCGACCTGGCAGAACAGCAGGTCCGGCGCGTCCATTTCCGGGCTGCTCTTCCAGTAGAGCGTAGCTTCGCTTCCGCTGTTCCGCGGCGCGATCGGCTCCTTATATTCCCAGGTGCAGCCGAAGGAGACATGGTCCTGGAGGTTGCGCCCGACACCCGGCAGATGCGTCACCACCGGAATGCCGACCCGATCCAGCTCCTCGCGGTCGCCAATGCCCGAATGCATCAGCAGCTTCGGGGTCTGGATCGCGCCGAGCGAGACGATGACCTCGCTCGTCGCGCCGATCGTCAGCTGCTCGCCCCCGCGGACGATCTCGACGCCGGTCGCGCGATTGCCGTCGAGGATGATCCGGCGGAGCAGCGTGCCGGTCAGTACCGTCAGGTTGGGACGATCGAGCAGCGGCCGGACATAGGCACGGAACAGCGAATTGCGGCGTCCTTGGCGGATCAGGACATCGGTGATCGCGGCGCCGCCGACCCCCTCCATCATCTCGCCGTTCGGGCTTTCGAATTTGGGGATGCCCAGTTCGGCGGCGGCGTCCAGCATCGCGAATGCGACCGGGCTGGGGTCCGCCGACGGCTCGACCCAGACAGGACCCGATGTCCCGCGATAGCGTGGATCCGGAGCGCCCTGCCAATTCTCGATGCGGCGGTAGATGTCGAGGACATTGTCATAGCCCCAGCCGCTGTCGCCGGATTCGGAGGCGAAATAGTCCCAGTCGTTGCGGTGACCCCGCGCCCAGAGCATGACGTTGATGCTCGACCCACCGCCAAGCACCCTGCCCATCGACATCGGCAGCGACCGGCCGTTGAGGTGCGGATTGGGCTCTGCCTGGAACCCCCAGTCGCGTTCGCTGCCGAGATTGGTCGGCCACTGACCCGGGGTGAGAACCGACTCGACCGCGTCGCTGCCGCCGGCTTCGACCAGCAGCACCCGGACATCGGGGTTTTCCGCCAGACGCGCCGCGACGACCGACCCGGAGGCGCCGCCGCCGCAGACGATGAAATCATAGGCGGGCTTGAGTTCCGCCGCCAGGCGAGCCTGGTTCGCTTCGGCTCTCGCCTCGAATTCGCGGTCGTCCTGGTGCGTCACGCTCGTCATGCTTTACTCCTCTGGGAAATCACGCTCTCAGAAGGGCAAATGTGACGGGCCGCGGCCGCGCGGCCAATTTGGCCGGACGTGTGAGTCCGGGCCGGAAGCGATGGGAAGTTCGGCCGGATCTGCTGGGCCGCGGCCGCCTCACCCTATCCCCGGGGATAGGGTGACCTGTTCCTGGGGTCAGTCTGGCTGTGCCGAATCACAGGCTGATGATCCCGCGCCTGAGGGCGGTGGTGACGGCCTGGGTGCGGTCCTGGACGCCCAGTTTCTGAAAGATGGTGCGCAGGTGCGCCTTCACCGTCTGTTCGGATACATCGAGTTCGCGGGCCACCATCTTGTTGGCCTTGCCGGTGGCAACGAGCGCCAGGATGTCGATCTCGCGCGGACTGAGCGGCTCTTCGGCGGCATGGATGGCGATGTCCTGGGCGACGTCTGCGGGGATATAGCGCTGCCCGGCATGAACGCTGCGGATCGCGGTCAGCAGTTCATCGATCAGCGAGCTCTTGAGCAGATAGCCGCGAGCCCCGGCCTTCAGCGCCCGCACCGCCTGAACATCGCCGCGATAGGTGGTGAGGACGACGATCCGCGCATTGGGGGTCCGTGCGGTGATGCGGGCGATCGCCTCGATCCCCGACAGGATCGGCATTTGCAGGTCCATCAGGGTGATGTCGGGGCGAAGCCGTTCGAACGCCTCGATCGCATCGGCGCCGTTCTCCGCCTCGCCGACCAGTTCGATATCGGGCTCGGGCGTCAGGATGCCGGCGATTCCCTGGCGCAACAGAATATGGTCGTCGACGACGAGCACGCGGATCGGGCCGGACCTCATCCCCTGTTCCTCCCCAATATTCTGCCCAGCCAGGTGCGCGCCGGCCGCCGGCTCTGCAAGGCGCCGCGATAGACGGCGCCCCCGGGCGCGACCAGCGCGACCTCGGTCCCGCCGCCTGCCCGGCTGGATATTGCCAGGCGTCCGCCAATCCGCTCGGCGCGCTCGCGAATGCCGCGAAGGCCGAAATGGCCGGGCCGTTCTCCCCGCGCGAGTATTTCTTCCGGCATGCCCGTCCCGTCATCGCAAATCGAGAGACTCAGCCTTCGGCCGCCCCAGATCAACAGGATTTCGATCGACTGCGCGCGCGCATGCTGCACGATATTGCGCAGCGCTTCCTCCGCGATCCGTTGCAGTTCCTCCTGCGCGACCGGATGAAGCTCGCGCGCCCGTCCCTCGGCGATCACCTGGACGCCGGGACCCTTCTCGCCGACGATCGACCGGGCGGCATCGACGAGCAGTTGCGACAGGTCGCCGCCATGATCGGGCGCCCGCAAATCCAGAACGCGATCGCGCCCCTCGATCAGCACCGCCTGGGCGCGTTTGAGCGCCTCGTCCAGCGGCTGGCGCGCCGCCGGATCCGGCAGGCGGTTCACGCCCGCCTTGATCTGGAGCACCAGCCCCTGAAAGCCCTGGAGCAGCGTGTCGTGCAGTTCGCGCGCGATCCGCTCGCGTTCCGCGATGCGGATGTCGAACCGGCTCTGGAGGCGCGCGGTCACCTGCCGCAGCCGCAGCAAATACAGCGCGCCAAGCAGCGCAAGCCCACCGAGCCCCAGGAGCATCTTGAACCAGACCGACTGAAGGAAGGTCGGCGGGATCGTGAAGTCGAGCGTCGCGCCGTCATGGTTCCACACCCCGTCGTCATTCGCGGCCAGGACCCGGAACCGGTAATGGCCCGGCCCGAGATTGGTGTAATAGGCGTCGCGACGCGTTCCGGCGTCGATCCAGTCCTCATCCATGCCTTCCAGCCGGTAGCGGAACCGCACGCGGCTGGGCGTCGCGAGACTGAGACCGGCATAGCTGATCGAGAGATTCGAGGTGCCCTTGGCCAAGGTCATGGTGCGCGGGTCGCGATAGCGCTGAGCGCCGACGGTGAGGGCACGGATCGCGACGGGCGGCGGGAGCGGATTGCGCGTGAGGCGCGCCGGGTCGACCCACACGACGCCTCCGCTCGTCGCGAACCAGAGGCGCCCGTCGCCTCCCCGGACCGCGTCCTGCCGCCCGTCGCGGGTATAGACGTTGGGCAGGCCATCCTCGAGCGTCAGGATGCGCGGCCGCAGCGTCGCTGCCGGATCGGCAAAGGCGCGATCGAGATCCGACGACGCCACGACGGCAATGCCTTGCCGGCCGATCAGCCAGGTCCTGCCCTCCGGCGTCTGCACGAGCCCCGAGGGTTCGACCATCCACGGGAAGCGTACGCCGTCGATCCTCTGTAGCCGGCCTGCCGCCAGCCGGGCCATGCCGAAGGTTCCCGCGAGCAGGATGTGCCGGGCGCCGGCATAGACCGTACTGACATCGTCGATGCGATCGGCAACCAGCGGCGGCGAGATGCTGCCATCGGCCTGGATTTCGACGAGGTGGCCGGTCTCCATCAGCGCGAGCATCCTGCGCTGATTATCGTCCAGCAGAAACTGGGGATAATCGCGGCGATGTTTCGGCGGATCGTGTCGCCAGCGGCCGGACTGCAACACCCGCAGCCCGCCCCGTCCGCCGAGCACGAGGCGATTATCGTCGCCGACCACGCAGGGTCGCCAATCCTGGCTCGGGGGCAGTGCGAACCGCTCGACACCACCACCGAAGATCCGAAGCACCTGGCTTGTCTGGATCGCCCAGACGGCACCGTCCGGCCCCTCGCACAGGTCGTGCGTATCGGCACCGGTCCCCGCCACCCGCCCCGGGCGTCCGCCCGGCACGACGCGGTACACGCCATCGGCGCCGCCGACATAAACATCGCCATTACGCCCACCGAGCAGCGCGTAACCCCAGGTTCCGATCGGACCGATCTCCCGCGATACGATGACACTCGCCGGGCGAAAGCGATCCAGACCGAGACTAGTCCCCACCCAGATGCTGCCCTCCCGGTCCTCGAGGAGCGAGAGGCTGAACTGCGAACTCAGCCCCTCTGCCGCACCGAAACGCTCCACCCGATCGGCGGCGGTCCGCGCGCCCCAGAAGCGGGGCGCGCGCATGCGAAAAATGCCCGCGCCATTCATTCCCCACAGGTTTCCGTCCCGATCGAACATCGTATTGAAGGCCCGTCGCGCACCGGGCGTCGCGGCGGTGTCGCGACCAGGCACGGCGTGGCCCGCCACGATCCGGCTTCCGGAGTCGTCGGACATCCAGATGCGCCGGTTCCGGTCCTCGCTGACCGCAGCGTGCCCACTGGTTGCGCCTATCCTCTCGAAGCGGTGCGAACCCGGGCGCAGGCGCAAGAGGGTATCCAGCGTCGTGATCCAAAGCGACCCGTCGCTGGCGGCGGTGACGTCGACGAGCCACGCGTCCGGCAGGCCCCAGTCGTCGCCGACCTCCTGCCAGCGTCCGGCGGAATAGCGCAGCAAGGCGCGCCCCTTTCGCCCGATCAATGCCCAGATGACGCCATCGCGCGTCTGGGCGAAGCGGACCGTGAACTCTCCGGTCCTGGGCACTGCGCTGTCGGGCATCAGCCCACCGTCGCGATAGGTTGCCAGGACGCCATTGTCGTAGCCGACATGAATCGTCCCATCGGCAGCCGCGAGCAGCGCGGTCGCCCGCCAATTCTCCGATCGCGGGGCGCGAAGCGGAATGAGTTCGAAGCTCACGCCGTCGAAACGAAAGACACCCGAGGAACTGCCGATCCACAAATAGCCGTCCGCCCCTTGAGCAAGTGCCCAGATGCTCTGCGGCGCGCCGTCGGCGATCGTCCAGCGGCTGTGCTTATACTCATGCAGGTCGCGCTCGGGGTCGAGCGCGCGTGCCGTCGATGGAAACAGCATGAGCATGACGAGGAATGCGGCCAGCCAGGTGCGGACGGTCAACGTCTCGTTCGTGCCACGCATGCCCTGTCTTCCCGCACCCATATCGTGCCTCCCGGCCCCGTCGCTCGGCCGCCCCGTATCCTCCCGCCCCTAGCGTCGCCGTGCCGGAACAGGTCGGCGCGCCCGTTACGTCGGTAAACAAGCGGCGGCACCCCGACGATCTCGCCGTAGCATGGGCCGGATAGTCCGGCCGCGCCGGCACCGGGGCCGGTTCGTGGAGTTCAGCATGTCGTCCCTCTCGACCGGCACGGCGACCGCGCCAGGTTATCCCGATCGCGTGGCGCCGCCATTCCCCAAAAGGTCAGTTCGACACTACCCCATATCGGGATGCCGGGCATTCCGCAGCGCGGTTAAGATCGGCTCATGCCTGGCATCATCGCCACTTATCCCGACGGCCGTGTCGGCACGGGGCTCCTGCTCCTCCGCCTTTCGGTCGCCGCCTCGATCCTGCTCGCGCCGGATGCCGCGACCGCGATGGCCCCGCCCTGGATCAGGATCGTGCTGGTTGTCGGCCTGGCTCTGGGCTTCTGGACCCGCGCCTGCGCCGCGCTCGGGATCGCGATGATGCTGACGGGATTGCTCAGGGGGACGCCGCCGGCGGCGACCGGGACGCAGCTTCTGGCAGCAGGCGCGATCCTGCTGCTCGGGGCCGGCGCCTATTCCTGCGACTGCATCGCCTTTGGCCGACGGACGATCGTCCTGAAGCGCAATGGCTGACGGCGCGGACAGGTCAGCGTGCCCGGGATGGACGACCCACCGATCGATGCGTGTTGGAGTCGGCCCACCGATCCAACGGTCAATCCGGGGAAGCGAACCCGATCAGGCGAAGGAGTGACGAGAGATGACCCAAGCGACCGCCCGGTCCCGGCCCGAGATGCGCCAGGAGGTGCGCCTGCCCCATCGCAGCGGCGCACGGGTGTCGCGCGGCCCGATGCGCGGGCCCGAGAGCCTTCCCCGCCCCTGCGGTCAGGATGGGGACGATCAGGCGGACGCGCTTGTCGTCGTGGTCGATGACGATCCGCTGCTTCGCGATCTGATCATCGCGCTGCTGGACACGGTCGGGATCGAGGCCATCGGATTCGAGTCCGGCCGGGACATGCTGGAGGCGGACCTGCCCGACCGTCCCGGCTGCTTCATCCTGGACGTACGCATGCCGGGCCTGAGCGGGCTGGATGTCCAGCGCATCCTGATCGCCAACGGCGTCGGCAGGCCGATCGTGTTCCTGACCGGCCATGCCGACATCGCGATGAGTGTCCAGGCGATGAAGCTCGGCGCGGTCGATTTCCTGACCAAGCCCTGTCGCGACCAGACGCTGCTCGATGCGGTCTCGGTCGCGATCGAGCAGGATCGCCGGCGCCGCGCCGCCGAAGATGTCGCGCGGCATTACGAGGCACTGGTCGCGACCCTGACACCGCGCGAGCGTCAAGTCCTTCACGCCGTGGCGACCGGACGGCTGAACAAGCAGATCGCGCACGATCTGGGGATCAGCGAGATCACCGTGAAGCTCCATCGCGGCAATGTCATGCGCAAGCTGAATGCCTCGTCGGTGGGCGATATCGTCCGGCTGTGGGAATGGTTGCCCCGGCATGTTCGCGAGGTGATGCCGGTCGCGCGCTGAATGCGCTGGCGGGCCGCGCGCCCGCTACGTCGGTAAACAAGCAGCCGTGTCGGGGTGATGTTGCGGTAGCACGCGCCCGGTAGCTCGATCGGGCCGGCAAGGAAGCCGGTTCAAGGAGTTGCCCATGACGACCGATCTGCTCGAAAAGGCCGCATCCTCGGATGCGCTCGCCCCCTTCTCCACCCGCCTGCATCATACCGCCTATGTCTGCGCCGATCAGGAGCGCACGCGCCAGTTCTATGAGGATGTGCTCGGCATTCCGCTGACCGGCTTCTGGATCGAGAGCGAGACGCTGGGCGGTGTCGTCCATGAGTTCAGCCTCGCACTATATGCGCTTCGCGACGGCTGTGCGCTGTCCTTCTTCAATTTCGCCGACTGCGAGATCCAGGAACGCAACGCCGCCAAGCGCCAGGGTCTGTTCGTCCATCTCGCGCTTCAGGCCGACGAGACTGAGCAGGCCGCGCTTCGCGAGCGGCTGGAGAAAGCCGGCTATCAGCCGATGATGTTCGACCATGGCTATGCCCGGTCGCTCTATATCGAGGATCCCGATGGCCAGATGCTCGAATTCTGCAACGAGCCCGAGGGCCTGGACACGGTGACCGCCGCCCAGCGCGCGAGCGCGCACGAAGCGCTGCGCCGCTGGCAGGCGGGCGACCGCACCGTCAACAATGTCCTCCCCCGGCAGGACTGACGTGATGGCGGGCGGCCTTCTGCGCCGCCCGTCCTCCTCATCTGCCACCCGGGCGAAGCGGGTTTCAGCGGTAGCCATGCGCGAGGGACCGGAAATCGCCTCGTCGCTGGCGGCCGCCAGAAAGGCGCGATGCCCGCTGAACCAGATCCCCGTAGCGTCGAGCCGCCCACGATCCACGGCTTCATGATCGATGCGCTCGTGCTGTATGCGGTGTCGCACTATCCGAGCGCGCGATCGATCGAGCTTCTCTCCCGAACGCGGAACTTTCGATCGGCGAAGGGCATGAAGCCGCTGCCCTCGCCCGCCCTTCCTCGGCCCCGACCCGACCCAACCTCCCGGAGTATGCCCATGAGCGCCGCCATTCAGAAATTCCTGCAAACTCGACCCGTTGCGCTGGCCGGACGCATCGCCCTGACCTTTCCCTTCTGGGGCAGCGGTCTGTCGAAGCTGGCGGACTTCCAGGGCGCCATGGCCGAGATGACCCATTTCGGGCTGGAACCGCCTGCCCTGATCGCGGCGGCAACCATCCTCGTCCAGCTCGCGGGATCGCTGCTGATCATCACCAATCGGCTCGCCTGGCTGGGTGCCGGCGCGCTCGGCATCTTCACCGCGCTGACGATTCCCCTGGTCCATCATTTCTGGTCGATCACGGAAGAGCCGTTCCGGACGATCACCTTTCACACCGCGACCGAGCATGTCGGGATGATCGGGGGGCTGATCCTCGCATCGATCCTCGCCGGCCGCCCACGCGCGGCGGCGGACTGACCCGAGCCCGCCTTACTCCTGAAACGGGATCGGGCGGGGCTGAAGCCTGATCGCATCTGTCCGCCGATACCCCGGCACCGTCGCTTTGAACGAAGGTGCCCATGAAGATAACGAGAGTTGCAGCCGCGCTGACGGCGTCGCTGATCGGGTCGCTGCTGATCCTCAACCTGCTTGTCGCAATGCCCGATGATCTGCTCCAGGACGGCCCCGCGCGCGAGCCTCGCCCCGGGCCGGACGCGCCGCCGCCGCACCCGGCGCCCGCCCGGGCAATCAACGGCCTGATCCGCTCCTATTGTTCCGACGATCTCGACCTGCTGCGAGGCAGCGATCTTCGCAGCCGCGGGATCACGCAGCGCGATGATCCCTTGAGCGATTGCATCCGCTGACGCACAGGCGGGATCAGGCGCGGCCGGTTCACGCGCCGACGTCGCTCAGGAAGCGATTCAACAGCTGGTTGAACTGGCGCGGGGCGTGCCAGAAGGCGGCGTGACCAACGCCGCGCAGGCGGTGGCACCGACCGTCCCACAGATTCGCGTAATCGAGCGTGTCGAGATAATCGAGCCTGATCAGCGGATCGTCGGCGCCATTGATGACCGCAAGCGGCACCGTGCTGGTTTCCGCGACGGCACGCTGATCCTGTCCCAGACCGGCGCGCGCCGCCTGAAACAGGATTTCACGAAAGCGGCTGTCCGTCCGCAGGATCGCGTCCACGACAAAGGGTTCGACAGGCGACCCGAAAATCACACGGCCAAACCGCTCCGCCTCTGGCATCGTGAAACTGCCCTTGCCCGGCAATCCCTGTTGCGGCGGGGCAGCGAACCCTTCGGCCATCCCGCCTCGGCCGACCGGCGGCGTTCCGGTGATCACGAGACCGGCTGCGCCTGGAAATTGCGACAGCATGTCGATGCCGATGTGGCCCCCGAGCGACCATCCGATGATGACGGCTTCGCGCACCTGGAGCGCTTCCAGCACTTCGAGCGCGAGGTCGGCCAGCCCGGGCCGGGTATAGCTTAGCTGCGGATCGGCGGCATCGGCAGAGTCGCCATGTCCCGGCAGATCGAACCGAATGATCCGCCGCTGCGCCAGCACCTCATCCTGCATCTGGCGGGCAAAGACACCACGGCAGGTCGAGTTGCCGTGGATCATGACCAGCGGCAGCCCCGCCCGACCATTGTCCGCGACCGCAATAGCGCCGTGCGATGTTTCGATGCGGATCAGTTTTTCCTTAATATTCACGGCAGATTCCAACTGAATGACACTCTCGCCATGAACATGATGTCGAGGTTGACCGTCAATTCATTCGCCATCCATCGCTACTATAGTAGCTCATTCAGCATTTTATGGATCATCATATCTTGAACATCTGCAACGTCGCCCCTGTTTCATAGGTAGCGCGATGCAAGTGCCGTGAAGCCGCGTCGTGACCTCTCACCTGCAGTCCGCTGGAAGACGCGGATGCATGAGGTTTCGATATGGATGAGAGTTTCAGCGGATTCGATTTCGGCCTCGATTGCCGTGCCGACGGGGCATCGCAGACCGGGCGGGAAATGTCGGCGCAGGCATTGCCGATGCTGCATGCCTATCTGGACATGATGCGGGCATCGGCGCTGATCACCGCCGGCCGGATCGGCCTGTTCGAGGCGCTCGCGGCCGGGCCGCTGACGAATGCCGTGCTTGCCACAGCCCTGGGATCGAGCGAGGCCGGCGTCGCGCGGCTGACAACCTTCCTGATCGAAGCCGGTCATCTGAAACGCCAGGGCGATCGCGTGGCGAACACGCCGGCAACGATGCGCTGGTTCACCAGCCGCGGGGACACCGACTATACGGCCGGGCTCGTCTGGACCGCCGACGCCTGGGAGATCATGGGCGAACTCACCGAGGTAGTGCGCCAGGGCAAGCCGGTGCGGCTGTTGTGGGACCGGATGGACGAGACGCCCGAGCTGGGCGCGCGCTTTGCTCGGTACATGCGCGCATTCGCCCATCATCTGGCGCCCGATCTCGCGCGGTTGATCGAACTGCCCGATGGCCCCGCACGGCTGCTCGACCTGGGCGGTTCGCACGGCGTGCACTCGATCGCCCTGTGTCGGCAGCATGCCGGGCTGGAGGCGGCGATCGTCGATCTGGACAGCGCACTCCAGGGTACCAGCGCGCGCATTCGCCAGGCGGGGCTCGCCGAGCGGATCGCGGTCCGGCCCGCCGATATCCGCGATCTCGACTGGGGCGAGGGCTATGACATCGTTCTCTATCTTTCGATCGCACATAATATGACCGCTCAGGAGAATGAGCGGATCTTCGCGCATATGGCCAGGGCAATGCGCCATGGCGGCAAGCTGATCATCCACGACTATCCGGCGGAGACCACGCCCGGCCTGTTCGGCGCGGCGTTCGGGCTCACATTGCTGGTGGAGACCGGAACCCGCACCTTCGGTTATGCCGAACTGGCGGGGATGCTGGCGCGGGCCGGCTTCTCGACTGTGCGCTATCATGTGCTGTCGCCAGCGGAAAAAGGCACGATCATCATCGCCCAGCGCTGACCCGCCGCAACCGCGACGCTGCATCATTACAACTGCAGCCGCGCGACGGCAGCGATGAAGCGGAGCCGCAATCCCCAAAGCGCACATCCCGGCAATCCAATGGGCGCCGTGCGCGCTCCCAGATTGCGAGACTGTTCGATGCTGACCCAAAGCTATGCCGCCTTCCTGGTGACGGCGACCCTGTTGACCATGGTGCCCGGACTGGACACGGCGATGGTTCTCCGCTCCGCAACGGCGGAGGGGCCGCCGGCCGGGATCGGCGCCGCCGTGGGCATTGCCGCCGGATGCCTGTGCTGGGGCGGCACCGCGGCCTTCGGCCTGGGTGCGCTGGTCGATGCGTGGCCGCTGGCATTCGACCTGCTGCGCTGGTCCGGCGCAGCCTATCTGGCCTGGCTCGGCGCCAATCTGCTGCTGCGCCCGCGACCGACCTTCATCAGCGATGGCGAAGCGCGCGGCACCATCACGGCAGCGGCAGGCCGCGGGTTCGTCACCAATATCCTCAACCCGAAGGTCGGCGCCTTCTATCTGACGCTGCTGCCCCAGTTCATCCCTGCAGGCGCTGCCGGCGAGGGCCGAGCCGTGTTCCTGGCAGCGACCCACAGCCTGATCGTGGTGATCTGGTTCTCGGTGCTCGCGATCATCACGGGTGGCATTCGCCCGTGGCTGAAGCGGCCGGGCGTTGTCCCGAAGCTCGATCGTATCACCGGCGTAATCCTCGTGGTGCTGGGGATCCAGCTCGTTGCGGTGCACGCTTGACGACGCGTCGCACGCCCGGTGCGGCCATGGGCCGAGGCCTTGTTGCCCTGGTGGCGGCCACCGTGGTGCTGGACGGCGCTGTTCAGCTGGTGCCGGACGCCAGCGCCCTCGCAGGTGCCGGCATGGTGCCCGCGGCAAGCCCGATGGCCGCCCTATGGGCGCTGGGCGGGACGCCGATGCTGCTGATCCGCCACTTGACGATGCCCGGTGCCCTGTCGACCACCGCCCTGCTCGGCTATTCGGCCGCGCAGCCCGGCGCGCCGCACGCCGCAGGCTGCATCCTTGCCGGACTGGCGCTGTGGCTCGGGGTGGCGCTTGCTCAAGGCACGCCCCGCCCCGCCGTCTAGTCCAACCGCGCGGGGATCCGCACCTGAAGCTCGGAGTAGCCGTGGGTAAAGGTCGAGAAGGTTCGCACCGGCGGCCGCAGCATTTCGATGTGCGGGAAACGCACGAGGATTTCCTCCCACAGGGTCCGGAGCTGCAACTCGGCGAGTCGTGCGCCGATGCACCGGTGAATCCCGACACCGAAGGACAGATGGCGCCGCGAATTGGGACGATCGAGGATGAAGTCATCCGCCCGCTCGAACACCGCATCGTCGCGGTTCGCAGACAGGTACCACAGGATCAGCTTGTCCCCTCTCGCGATGTCGCGCCCCCCGATCGAGATATCGCGCATCGCCGTCCGGCGCATATGCGCGATCGGCGTCTGCCAGCGCAGCACCTCGGGCGTGAGCCCAGCGATCAGCCCCGGCTCGGCGCGAAGCTTTTCGAGTTCGGCCGGAAATCGATCGAATGCGACAACGCTGCCGCTGATGCTGCTGCGGGTCGTGTCGTTCCCGCCGACGATCAGCAGCATGACGTTTCCGTAAAATTCGTCTCGCGCCATGTCGCGCGTCTCGGGTCGCCCCGCCAGCATCGAGATCAGATCGTCTCCGGCCGGCGCCGCCAGTCGCTCGCGCCAGATCGCCTCGAACGTGGCGAAGCAGTCGTTCATCACGCGCAGCTTGTCCTCCAGCGTGGGACAGGCCGGCGTGCCGGGCAGGGCCACCATCGCCTCCGACCAGCGGATCAGGTCGCGCGACCGGTCGAGCGGATAGCCGAGCAGCGATGCAAGCGTCCGGGCGGTAAGTTCAATCGACACGCGATCGACCCAATCGAACGCCTCGCCGACCGGAAGACCGTCGAGGATTTCCTCGCACCATGTTCGGATCTGTCCCCCCATTTGACCCAATCGCTGAGGCGAGAAGGCAGGCGCGATCACCCGTCGCTGCTGGGTATGGCGCGGAGGGTCCATGGCGATGAAGGAGGGTAGGAATTGGGGATCGTCCGGGCGGGATGTTATGGTGATCCCGCCGTTCACGTGGTCGGACGAGAAAGCGTCGGTGTCGAGTTCGACCTGTTCGACATCATGATGCCGCGTGATCGACCAATAGGCGCCGAAGGCGCCATCGGTACAATGATGGACCGGCGCCTCGCGTCGCATCCGCGCGAAATATCGTGGTGCGAGGCCGAGCTGAAACAGCCGGGGCCGGGCGATGTCGATCCGCTCGATCGCCGCGGCGGCGAGTTCGCGTTCAAAGTCCTGCAGATCTTCAGCCTGGCCATCACCCGAACGCATTCACAGTCTCCCGAAACAGGCGACCGGAATTGCCGGGAGCAGCTACGTCGCGATTTCAGCGGGCCGCCAAAAGGCTACGACAGAAGCGCTTTCGCCGACCGACGCTGGACGGGCAGACAGGAATGATGGGGCTACGACTGTAACCGCCTCCGGCTGTGCCGAAATCGGTTTGAAGCGCGGACAACCGATCGCTGGTCAGCTTAACGGGGCCAGAGTGAGAGATGCGCGAAAGATACCGCCACGACAGGATCGGCAGCCCGCGGCATGCACCTGCGATCATTCGGCCGGAGGCGCCCGGAAGGGAGCAATCGCCAACCTCGAGACCATCCGCATGCTGACAGCCCTCCGCTCCTCCGTTGCGGGCTCGCCGCTGGCGTGGATATTCGCGCTTCTATTCGGCGCGCTGCTGTTCAGGGTCAGTGTCGCTCAGCCTCTGGCCCCGGCGGGCCAGGGGTCACAGACCGCCTTTGCCCCACTCCCCGGCCTGCCGCGAGGCGATGCCGCCGAGATCGCTCTGGGACGCGCCCTCTTCTTCGATCGCCGAATCTCCCGATCGCAGAAGCTGAGCTGCGCATCCTGCCATGACCTTGCGACAAACGGCGCTTCGCCCGCCGCGATCGATCGGGGCGATGCCGGAAAGGCAACCCCGTGGAACACGCCAACGCTGTTCAACAGCGTCCATAATTTCCGCTTCGGCTGGACGGGAAGCTCCCGCAACCTGCGCGACTTCACATTTCAGGCACTGACTACCGAACATCTGATGGGCGGCAAGGGCCTGGCCGCGCGCCGGTTCGCCGCGGACCCGGACATGATGTCGCGCTTTCGCAAGGTCTATCGCGCGCCACCGAGCGACATGGCGGTCGCCACGGCACTGACCGCCTTCATGGGCACGTTGGTCACAGTCGATGCCCCGTTCGATCGCTGGCTGCGCGGCGACCGGACCGCGCTCAGCTCGCGTCAGCAGCGCGGGCTGAACCGCTTCAACGTCCTAGGCTGCGCGAGCTGTCATCAGGGCGCCAACCTCGGCGGGAATCTGTTCCAGCGTCGCGGCATCTTCCATCCGCTCGGCAAGCCCGATCCCCGCTACCTGCGCGTCCCCAGCCTCAGGAATGTTGCCGTCACCCCTCCCTATTTTCATGATGGCAGTGTCGCATCGCTCCCCGAGGCGGTTCGCCAGATGGGACGCGCCCAGCTCGACCTCGCCATCAGCGATCGCGATGCTGAGGATATCGCCGCATTTCTCGCGGCCCTGACCGGCCATTACGAGGGCAAGCCTCTCAGCCGCACCCTGCCGGGACGACCGAAATGAAATGGCTTGCGCTTCTCCGGCTCGCCAGCGTCATCCTCATGACTGCTACGGTCGTCGTCGCGATCCTGGCGCTGCGAACGATGAGCGACATGCGGCGCTGGTCCACCGCCGCCAGCAACGGGATCATGAGCTATTCGCTGGCGGAGCGGACCTTGCAGGTCGACCTGCTGACGGCGCGGGCTGGGCTGCTGAGAAACTATGATCCGGTCAACGCCGATTTGGTGGCGGCAAGCGAGAGCCTGGCGGAACTGGAGCAATTGTCGATGGAGGCGCCAGCCCGGAAGGTGCTTGGCGAGATCATCGCCGCAGCCAACCGCCAGGAAAGGCTGGTCGAGCGGTTCAAGAGCCACAATGCCCTGCTGCAAAACTCGCTCAACCGGTTCACCACCCATGGCAGCGCGCAGATCGGCGACCATAATATCCTGTCCGCATGGATCCTGAAGCTGACGCTGGACACCAGCGCATCGACCGTCAGCGAGGCGCGCGCCGCGTTGGACGAACTGCCGCGCACTTCGGCCACCGGTCCGGAGGCACAACTGGTTTCCCACGCCAGATTGCTCGTGCGGGTCCTGCCCGAGATCGATACGCTGCTCCAGTCGATCCGTGGCATGCGGATCGAGGAGCGGGTCGACCGGTTGCAGACCCTGCTGCGCGCCGAAGCTACCACTCGAGGGGACGAGATACGGCATTTGCAGGTGTCGTTCGGAGTCCTGCTGGCAATGCTCGCCGCGACGCTGACCGCGTTGATCCTGGCACACCGGCAACGGACGCGAGACCTGCAGGCCCAGGCCGACAATGAAAGGCTGAGTGCGGCGATCGCGATGCCGCTGATCGATACCGGACACGCGACGTTCACCGCCCGGGTCCAGAGTGCGGTCGACCGGCTCGCATCGCATCTGGGCGCCAGGAGGCTGCGCCTGACGATCTCCGGCGTGCCGAGCCATTCTCATTTTTCCGCCGGCGAAACGGATGACGATCAGCAATGGTTCTGTCGGCTGGTCCAGACCGCGGAGACGAGCGGCGCCTGGGTCGACGACCGCGTCGTCATATCGACACGCGGGTGCCATGCGGACACCGGATTGACCCGGGCGATGCGCGCCGCCGGGGTCAGGGACCTGGTGCTGTTGCGGACGCCGGAGCCCCATCAGGTCGTCATCGGCTTCGAGCCGCACGGTCCCGCTTCCGCCCTGCGCCCGGATCATATGGCCGGCATCGCATCGGCCATCGTCGCGATCGCGCACGGTGCGCGCCGCGAGGCGCTGCAGCTGGAGCGCGAACGCCTCGAGCGCACCATTGCCAGAGCCGGACGGATGGAGACGATCGGCGCAATGGCCAGCGGCGTCGCGCACAACTTCAACAACATCATCGGTGCGATCGGCGGGTTTGCCGAGATGGGACGGGAGCGGACCCGCAAACATTCGCCCGCGCATCAGCATTTCGCGGAGATATCGACCGCCGTCGAGCGGGCCCGCGATCTGGTCGACGAGATCCTGAACTTCGCCAAACAGGGCCGAACGAGCAAATCCCCGACCAATCTCATCGCAGTCCTGCGCGAGACGGTCCAGCTTCTGACCGCATCGTCGCGCCGCGATGCATTTCAGTTTCAGGCCGGCGGCGACCCGTTGTTCGTGATGGGTGCGGGAAGCGAGCTTCAGCAGGTGTTTCTCAACATCTGCAACAATGCAGGGGATGTCAGCGGCGACCAGCCGGTCTTGATCACGACCGGGCGGGAGACTCTTGTGGCCCCGCGCAAGTTCAGTCACGCGGTCCTGGCGCCGGGAAGTTACGGGCTGGTGTCGGTCCGCGACGACGGACCTGGCATCGCCAGCACGGCATGGCCGCGGCTGTTCGAACCCTTTTTCACGATGAAGCTCGCCGGGACCGGCCTTGGCCTGTCGACCGCATGGGAGATCGTCGAGGATCATGGCGGCACGATCGACGTCGAGAATCTCGACCGGGGCGCGCGCTTCACGGTATGGCTTCCCGAAATCGCCGATAGCGACGCCTATAGCATTCCGGGCGATGGCGCCCGCATCCTGTTGCTGGGGCAGCCGGGCGAACGGCCGGTCGAAGAGGAGCTTCTGGCCGAACTCGGTTACGAACCCTGTTCGATGTCGCTGAGCGCGGACCAGGTCGCGATGTCGGGGGTATTGGCGGAGTGCGATGCCGCCCTGATCGCGTCGCAGGATGCGGATGTCGTGCTCGATCTGGCGGGCACGCTGTCGGTTGCGTCATCCCCCCTGCCGCTCTTGCTGGCCACGCCGCTGGGCCAGTCGCTCCACGCCGCCTTCCCGGCCGCGAAGCTCCACTATCCATTGCGACGAAAGGAATTGGCCGAACTGTTGCCGGCGGTCCTATGCCCTGCCGACGAGCCCTGCGCAGTATAGCGGACCGGAACCGCGAGAAGGCTCCGGCCGCGACACGTTCATGGGCGGGAGACGCGGCCTCCCCCGGCACTTCAGAGCACCTCGACGTCCACGTCGAACCGATATCCGACCCCGCGCTCGGTCTTGATGAATCGAGGCGCCTGGGCGTCATCCTCGAGCTTGCGGCGCAGGCGAAGGATCTGGACGTCGATGCTGCGATCGAACACGTCCTCATGCACCCGCGTCGACTGGAGCAGATGCTCGCGCGACAGCGTGCGATGCGGTGCCTGGACGAAGGCGCTCAGCAGCGCGAACTCCCCCTTGGTCAGTGCAACGACGTCACCGGGGGGCGAAACCAGTTCGCGATTGCGCTGATCGAACCGCCAGCCGGCGAAGGTGAAGACAGCCTCACGCTGTCGCGCGGGGCTGAGACGATCCATCGAGCGTCGGCGCAGGGCGGCGCGGACGCGCGCCAGCAGCTCTCGCAGGCCAAAGGGCTTGGTGAGATAATCGTCCGCGCCCAGTTCCAGTCCGACGACGCGATCGATCTCCTCGCGCCGATTGCCCGTGATCAGGATGACGGGGGTGACGCTCTTGGTGCGCAGTTCGCGCAGCACGTCGAGCCCGTCATCCTCGCCGAGATGAAGATCGAGAATGACGAGATCGGGCTCGCGCGAGACAAGCGAATGGATGAGACCCTGGCGGCCCGACACGGCATTCGCGCGAAGATTATGCTCGGTCAGATAGCCGACGATCATGCGTTGCATCGCCGGGTCGTCATCGACGACCAGAACGCGGGCGGACTTGACCTGTGAACTAAGTTCAGCCGTATCGATAAATGCCACTGGAGCCTCACAATAAACACGCCTCAAAAGCAGGCCCGGCTGTTTAAGTTTGGCGCGGCTGATCCAGAATAGGACACATCACAGCCGTAACGATTATCGGCCAGTTCATGACGATCGGTAACGCAAAGCGGCGACCCACCATGCGATGGGCCGCCATTCGCCGATCCAGGTCGGCACCGGATCAGGCGATCAGAGGAAGAAACGGAAGCCGGCGGTCGCTGCCAGATTGTGACTGCGCGTCTGCAGCACCGAGTCCAGCGTTCCCGCGGTCGCGTTGAAGCGTTCGACCTGATGCCCGGTGACGTGCAGATAACGGACGTCGGCGGTCAGTTCGACGCGCTTTCCGAGGGCGATCGACGCGCCTCCGATCACCTGGAACGCGAGATGCCCCGACGCGCTGGTCGGGATGGTGATCGCGGGCCCCGCCGCGGCAACCTTGTAGCGAATGTCGTAATCGACGCCCGCCATGCCGACGCCGCCGCCTGCCGAGAATCGTACGAGATTGCCGACCTTTGGCGTGTCGTAGATCAGGTTGACCATCGTCGTCGTGATCGAGGTGCGACCCTCGAGCAATTCGCGGCCTGTACCGTTCAGCTTGAGCCGCTTGAGCGAATTGCGGCTGGCGCCAAGCTCGCCCTCCACGCGCGCCCGTCCCCAGTCGCCCTGAGCGGCCACTGCACCCAGGACCACGCCGCCCATGACGTCGGCATCGCTGGTCGTCTCGATCTTGCGGGGATCGCCTGCGACCGTCGCCCCGCGGAACGTCTGATCGTCGCCAAACCGGGCGCCGACAAAGCCGCCGACATAGAAGCGGCCCTGGTCCTCGTCCGACGATGCGTCCGACTGGGCGAAGGCCGGCTGGACCATCAAGGCTCCGGCAAGGGCGAGGGGAAGAAAGGCAAGACGTCTCATATGTATCTCCAGGACTGCGCCGCGGCAGTCGGCCGCGGGCTAGTCCGGCTTAGGGCGGGGCGTGAAAGGGTCGCTCTCGCCCGGAGCCAAATGCCGTCGCGGTTGGGACAGCAGCGGTGCCAGACCTACCGACGCAGTCCGACAGGGCCCGCCGGTAGTCTGGAGGTGTCAGATGTAACCCCGCTGCAATTGCGCGGGGTCGGGCGGGCCAGGAAGATCGCGCTATGCTGATTTCATCGCCCTGCCCGACCCATGAAGACGAGCCCGCAGAGTGGCTTGAGCGGAGACGCGTCGAGGCGAACCAGATCGTGGAGCTCATGCCGCACCGGTCGCCGCTGATCGCGCTGGTCCTGACGGGTCTGGTTCGGATCGAGGCGCCCGGCCCGGCCCGGATCGTGCCTGCGGGTCACGCGATCGTTACGCCGGCTCCGGGACTGACGCGCCTGACGTCGCTACGTCCGTCCACGCTCGTGCTGACCGAAGCGGACGGCATTGCGGCGGGGCCCGACGATCTCCTGCCGATCAGTCCGACGCTCACGGCCATTCTCCAGAGCGACTATCCGGTCTTCGAGACGCGTCATGGCAGGTCGATCCTGGTCGAGGACCTGCAGCGCAGCCGGCCCGTCCGGTGCGGCGTCCGCATGCCCATCGATCCACGGGCGCAGCGCGTCGCCGAGGCAATTTTCGCCGATCCGGCCGATCCGCGGTCGCTTGACGCGTTCGCGGCTCAATCGGGTGCGAGCCGGCGGACGCTGTTGCGGCTGTTCGTCACGGGGACGGGCATGACCTTTCGCCAATTCCGCCGCCATGCGCGAATCTGCTGCGCCCTGACCCGATTTGCCGCCGGGGAAGCGATCCAGGATGTCGCATTGGCGGTCGGTTATGAAAGCGCGCCTGCTTTCATTGCCGCGTTCAAGGCGGTCACCGGGACCACCCCGGGGAGTTTGCGTCGTCCGGGCTCAGGGTCGCCGCCGGTCGCATCGTCAGGGCAGGTGCATCAAGAGCGCAAGCCGATCCTAATATAACGGCTGCACCTGCGCATCGAAGACATAGCCGAAGCCGCGCTCGGTGCGGATGAAGGTTTCGCCCGACGCCGTGCGGCCCAGCTTGCGCCGGAGGCGAAGCACCTGCACGTCGATGCTGCGGTCGTGAATGTCTTCATGCGCCCTTGTCGCCCGCATCAGGTGCAGCCGGGACAGCGGTCTGCCCGGAGATTCGAGCAGCGCGTTCAGCAGCGCATAGTCGCTCTTGGTCAGACCGACCGCCTGGCCTGAGGGCGAGGTCAGCTGCTTGGTCGCATGGCTGAGCTCCCAGCCTTCGAAGCGATAGCCGCCCTGCATCGGTGCCGGGTCGAGCCGGCCAAGCTGCTGACGCCGAAGCGTCGCGCGGGCGCGCGCGAGGAGCTCGTCGAGATTGAGCGGCCCTGACAGGACATCGTCAGCACCCAGTTCGAGCCCGATGATCCGCTCCATGTCGGCCGGTGGCCCGTCGCGATACAGGATAACCGGCACATGCGAGCGTCCGCGAATCTGGCGCAGGATGTCGAGGCCGCTGAATGCGCCGCATCGCGCGTTGACGAGGACCAGGCTGAACGGCTGATGCTGGAGATGCCTCAG
This sequence comes from Sphingomonas sp. BL-S-25, assembly GCF_055521555.1. NCBI lineage: Bacteria > Pseudomonadati > Pseudomonadota > Alphaproteobacteria > Sphingomonadales > Sphingomonadaceae > Sphingomonas > Sphingomonas sp. BL-S-25. Next base: position 2,024,580 of record NZ_CM145486.1, on the reverse strand, counting down.
CACGTCCATCGCGCCGCAGCCTGTGGCACTGCATTGCCGATCGAGCAAATGCGAGAGGATGGATCGCCGGGCCTCCTGCGCCTCTTCCACCAGAAGGATGCGTCCGATCCGGGCCGTCGGGACGAACGGTAGGGCAGGCTCGGTATGGCGATCGAACCGGGTGGGGTGATGATACATTGCGAGCCTCCACTTGGATGTCCTGGATGGACAACAGCACGAGGCCCCGTGGCCCCCGGATATGAGCTCGAATATCAATTCTATCAAATATAGCAAAGATGATAAATTTACGCGGTCTGATCGATTTGGTAATCATCGGGGGCAGATGACAGGGCACGCATGATCAAGGACATATTGACGACCGCCGATGCGGCCCGATTGCTCGGGGTCTCAATCCGGACAGCGCAATTGCTGATCGAAGGCGGATCGGTACCGTCGTGGAAGACGCCCGGTGGCCATCGCCGGGTCTATCGGCGCGATATCGACACGCTGATCGAAGGGCGAAGGTCCGAAGCGGAGCGGTCATCCGCCGATATCGTCGTCGTCGCACCGGGCGGCCGGATTGATCTGTACCGGGAGCTGTTCGCCGATCTGGCGGAATATCGGGTCCAGTATTTCGACGCGCTTCATCCCGCGCTGTACGCCGTCGCGACGCTCGACCCCCATGCAGTCGTCGTCGAAACGGTCGATGGCGACGCGGCACGACGCGATTTCCTCCAGCAACTGGCGGGCAATCCGTCGTTGGGCCACAGCCGGCTCTACGCGGTCGGCCGCACGGCGCTCCATGACGATGCGAACATGCGGGTCGAGACCGTCGACACCCCCGACGCACTCCCCGCCGCGATCAGAAGGTCGCTGACCGATGGTGCGACGCCGTCGCCCCCCGTGGGCGACAGTCCCTTCCCCGTCGCGCTCAACGAGGCACAGCGGCTCGTCGCGCTGGAGCGCACCGGCCTCCTCGACACCGCGCCGGAGGATGCGTTCGACCGGGTGACCTGGCTGGCATCGCAGGCACTGGATACGCCGATCGCGCTCATCACGCTGCTGACGCCGACGCGCCAGTGGTTCAAGTCACGCGTCGGTCTCACCCTGACGGAGACGCCGCGAAGCTGGGCGTTCTGCAATCACACCATCCTGCAGAAGCAGGTCTTCACGGTCGACGATCTCGCCGGCGACGCCCGTTTCTCCGACAATCCGGCCGTCGCCGGGGAGCCGGGGTTTCGCTTCTACGCGGGAGCACCGATTCTGGATGGCGACGGCTTTCCGGTCGGATCGCTCTGCGTGATCGACTATAGATCGCGAACGATGAGCGAGCGCGATCGGCAGATGCTTGCATCGCTGGCGGCGCTGGCTTCCGCCGAGGTGCGCCTGCGCCGCAGCGAGCGCGAACGTCGCGCGCTTTCGCGCAAGGGTTGAGGTCGGGAAGGGCGCGCCGGCGCGGTGGGTCGGGCCTTATACCGGCGCGCCTGCCATGGCCTGTCGACCACGGCAGACCCATCCGACGCACCTCCCGCGGAAGATGGGCCTTCCTTGTCCCCGGTTAGCGCGGACCGGACACCGATTGATGTCAGATCCGCGCCGCGCAGTTACCGATGTCGCGATCAGGGTGGCGGAGAAGCCTGCGATCAGCGCGCCTTCGCGCCGACCTCGCGCGCAGCCGCATCGATCACGTCGGCGATCGCCTTGGGCTGGGTCATGAACAGCGCGTGGCTCGCATCCACTTCGGTGACCTTCGCGCCGATGCGCTTCGCCATGGCCTGCAGCATTCGCGCATCGAACGCCTTGTCCGCGGTGGCGACCACCGCCCAGCTTGGCCGGGTCCGCCATGCCGCATTCTGCAGCTTCGTCTCGAACGCCGACATGCTGATCGGTACCTGCGAGTCGCGCATGAATGCCGCATCGGCATCGCTGACGTCACCCGCAAAGCCAGCCTTGAACTTGTCGGCGTCGATGAATCCGAAGCCGTCCTTATGGGTGTGGAGCACGAATTCGGGGGGCGTGGTGAAGCCCTTATATTGCTGGGCGGTGGTTTCGCCGGCATCGGGCGACAGCGCGGAAACATAGACGAGCCCCACCACCTTGGGATCGACGCCGGCCTCGGTAATCACCGTGCCACCCCAGCTATGCCCGACCAGGATGACCGGGCCGTTCTGGCGATCCAGAGCGCGCTTCGTCGCGGCAACATCGTCCGCAAGCGAGGTGAGCGGATTCTGGACGATCGTCACCCGGTAGCCGCGCCGGGTGAGCTCGTCATAGACACCGCGCCACCCCGACCCGTCGGCAAAGGCGCCGTGCACCAGCACGACATTCTTGACGGCTCGAGCCGGTACCTCCTGCCGGGGTGCCTGGGCATGGGCGCTGCCTGCGGCCACCCCCGCGATCAGGGCTAAGGCGGCGAACAGCGGGCGGGCGACGATCCTCATGAAACACTCCTTGGGCAAGGGATGGCCAGGCGTGTCTGCCAGTCCCGGACGGCGGAGATGTAAGTGCAGGATGCGTGGGCTTGTCGATGCGACCTTGCCTGCAATTGTAACCGATCGGGACTCGACATCGAGTCACGCGCGAAGCGGCACCTCCCGCGTGGACTCGCCGCGACCGAGCGCGATACTCGCGCCGAGCCCTGCCAGCGCCACGAGAACGAGAATCAGCGCAGGTACCGCGCGCCAGCCGCTCAGATCGATCAGCGCGTTGGCGCACAGCGGGCCGAGTCCGCTCAGCACGGTGAAACTGAGGTTGAGCGAAAGCGCCACGCCGCTGAACCGAAGCGGTGGCGGGAACAGCCCGGCGATCAGATAGGCGAAGCTGCCATTTGCCCCGGCAGCGGCGATCGCGAACAGCGGCAGGACCAGCATGAGGTTCGCATCGCCCGCGGCGAGCACTGCATAGGCAAGCGGGCTGCCGAACAGCAATGCGACCGACGATCCCATCAACAGATAGCGCGCGGGAATGCGGTCGGCCAACCAGGACGCGGTCAGCAGCGACAGCGACATGATCAGCAGCGCGATGTTCATCGCGCCCGCCACATCGTGACGCTCATAGCCGACCACCTGACCGAGATAGGCCGGCATGTGCGCGAACAGCAGGCCGTTGAACCCGGCAGTGGGCGCCACCACCGCGCAGCCCAGCAGAATCGCGCGCCAGTGCGTGCGCAACACATCGCGTACGGGCTGACGCGCGGCGCGGTGTCGGAAGCTCAGAAAGGTTGCGGTTTCGTCGAGCGATCTGCGGAAGATCATGCTGACCAGCCCGAGCATCCCGCCGATCGCAAAGGCGATCCGCCAGCCATGGTCGAGCATCGCCGCCGGGCTGAGCCATGCGGTCAGGCACAGGTTGACGAAGGTGGCGAGGAGGACACCGAGATTCACCAGCGCGAACACCACGCCGCAGGCCAGGCCGGGCCGGCGCCCCGCGCTCTCGACCACGAAGGTGATCGCCCCCGGAAGCTCGCCGCCGATGCACAGGCCCTGGCCCAGCCGCAGCGCGACCAGCAACAGCGTGGCGACGATCCCCCAGGACGCATAGGTCGGCAGCAAGGCGATGGCGAAGGTGCAGGCCGACATGAGCGCGACGGTAACGACGAACACGCGCTTGCGACCATAGCGATCGCCGAAATGGCTCGAGATCATGCCGCCGATCGGGCGTGCCAGATAGCCGATCGCGAAGACCGCCAGCGCCAGTGTCAGCGCGAACCGGTCTCCCGCCGGGAAGAAGGCTGCCGCCATCGACTGGGCGAAGATGCCGAAGATGATGAAGTCGAAATATTCGAGCGCGCCGCCCAGCGCGGCGATGGTGATCATCCGCCATCGCCCGCCCGTCAGCGCCGGTTCTGACATGATCGCGACTTCGGCCATGCGTCGCATTCCTAGCGTTTCAGCAGGTCGAGCGCAGCAGCGGTCACCGCTTCGGTGTCCATAGCGATCACAGCCTCGACATCCGGCGCCCGAAAGAAACTGTGCAGCCTCGTCCGGAGCGCGACGGGTTCCGACAGCGCAGCGCGGGTTGCCTCGTCGACAGGGTCGGCCCGGGCCGGGATCACCGGGCTCAGGAGTGCCAGACAAGATGAAGCCAACCAGAAGCGCAACACTCGAATTCCTTTCGATAGTTCAGTGCCAGCGCACTCAGCGATGCGTGTAGCCAGGCGAGCCTATACATTTTGCGCCAGCTTTTAATGCGCAAAGCTTGCTCGGATTTCAGCGGTAGCGCTCAATATTGATCTCACGCAGGCGTGCCGAGCAGCTGTTTCATCGGAAACCGCCCAAGACTTTATCCGTCGTAAACATTCGGAATAGGCCGGATCCGACCGGGCCGATATCTCGGATGAACCGACTTTTCGAGGGCTTCCATTGCGCTATCTGACCATCGAACGCGTCGCGTCCCGGCGCGACCGCAAGCATTTCGTTCAGCTTCCCTATCGGCTCTACAGGGACGATCCGCACTGGGTTCCGCCGCTGTTCGGCGAGGCGATGGCGGCGATCACCCCGGAAAAAAATGGCTGGTTTAGCCATGCCAGGGCTCAGCTGTTCCTCGCTCGCGAGCGAGGCAAGGTGGTGGGCCGGATCTCCGCCCATATCGACACGCTGGCGCTCACGCTTCCATCCGAACAGGGCTTCGGTCCCGGCGTCGGCCAATGGGGGCTGATGGAGGCCGAGCGCGAGGACATCTTCGTCGAACTGCTGGCACGTGCCGAGGACTGGCTGCGCGAGCAGGGGATGACCCGGGCGCTCGGCCCGATCAGCATGTCGATCTGGGAGGAGCCGGGCCTGCTGGTCCAGGGGTTCGACCAGTCGCCGACGATCCTGATGGGTCATGCCCGCCCCGACTATCGCCTCTGGACCGAACGGGCAGGCTATGAGGAGGTCAAGCGCCTGCTGACCTTCGAACTCGACGTTACCCAGCGCTTTCCCAGGATCGTCCAGCGGATCATCACGTCCGGCGAGGCAGACCCGCGAATTCGCGTCCGCGATACCGACAAGTCCCGGTTCGACGAGGAAGCGGCGATCATCCTCGCGATTCTCAACGACGCCTGGTCGGCCAATTGGGGCTTCGTCCCCCTGACCGAGCCCGAGATCCGGGACGTCGGCAAGAAGCTGAAGCCGCTGGTGTTCAACGATCTGATCCAGATTGCCGAGCTGGACGGCGAGCCGGTGGCGTTCATGATCACGCTTCCCGACCTCAACGAGGCGCTGAAGCCGCTCAACGGCTCGCTCCTTCCCTTTGGCTGGCTCAAGCTGGCCTGGTGGCTTCGCAAGCCCAGGGTGCGGACGATGCGCGTCCCGCTGATGGGGGTGGCCAGCAGGCTGCAGACGTCGCGGCTTGCGGGACAGCTCGCCTTCATGATGATCGAGAACACCCGCCGCGCCGCGGTCGAAAACTATGGCGCAACCCGGGCCGAGATCGGCTGGGTCCTGGAAGACAATCAGGGAATGCGCTCGGTCGCCGACGCTGTCCGCGGACAAGTGAACAAGGTCTACACCATCTACGGAAAAGCGCTGTGACGGCTTCAGCTTCAGCCCCGGCGTTCGAACTGCGGAGGGCTTGGATCGCATCCCGCGCAGCACCGCGCATGAAGCCCGAACGCGCTGACCTGCCGTCTTGTCAGTTGGCTTCCGCATCCGGCATTCTTGTCCGTGTCGGGTTCGAAAAAGGGAGTCAGGCATGTCTGCGGCCGGGCAGGAAAGGGACGAGCGCAAGGGCGCACGCTGGACGCGTATCGCGCTCTACTACGGGATCGCGGTCGCAATGTCGGCACTGGCGCGACTCTGGTGGCACACCGGCGTCGCAACTGCGCCAGCGGCAGGTCCTGCGGCGATGTATGGGCATCTCGTCGCAGGCGCCGGCCCGGCCATCGGCGTCTTGGCGATCTGGCTGCTGCTCCGATATCGACCGACCCTGAGCTTTGGCGGGACGAATCCGGTGCTGGCTGCCCTGATGCTGCTGGCGCCTGCCGCCATCCTCGCCGCCCGCGGCGTTCCGAACCCGTTCGGGATGAACCCTCATGCGTTCGGACTGCACATGGGCATCTGGATCGCGCTTTACGCGATCCTCGAGGAGATTGGCTGGCGCGGCTATCTGCAAGGTGAGTTCGCCGATCGTCGTCCCCTGCTGCGCTACCTCATCATCGGCCTGTTCTGGTATGCCTGGCATCTGTCCTGGGTCACCAATCGGTCGATTGCCGGCGAAGCGGTAGCGCTGCTGATCCTTGTCGCCGCCGCCGTTGGCATCGGCTTCGTCGCCGACCGCACGCGATCGATCCTCGCCGCCGCAGCCTTCCATGTCCTCGGCAATATCATGGGGATGACCACGGACTTCCGTGTGCTGATTCCGGCACCGGAGCGGTTGATGCTCGCGGGCGCCTGCCTCCTGATCCTCATCGTCTTGCTGCGGATCTGGCGCGTGCGCGAGCGGGCGCGATCGTCCGTACCCGGCTGAGACCATGCCGCCCCGCGATGCTATTCGTGGCGCAACGCGGTCACCGGACTCGCCCGCGCCGCCGCCACGACATGCGCCAGCGCCGCGGCAAGCGCGAAGCCTGCGGTGACTGCCACCACGGCACCGAGCAGCCATGGCGACAGATCGACACGAGTGACGAACTGCTCCAGCCAACGCCGCATCACGACATAGCCCAGCGGCAGTCCGATCGCGCAGGCCAGCAGGAACGGCTTCGCGAACTGCCACAGCAGCAGCCGGACAATCTCGCCGCGCGATGCACCCATGGCGCGGCGAATGCCGATTTCCTTGGTGCGGCGATCCGCGCTGAAGGCCGAGAGTGCGAACAGTCCCATGGCAGCGATTACCAGGGCGACCAGCGCGCAGGCAGCGATCACCCAGCCCTGGACGATGGTGGCGCGGTAGCGGTCATGCTCGATCTGCGACAGCAATCGCGTGTCGAGCGGTCCGCCATCCCCCATGCGTTGCCATAGGTGATCAAGACCCGCGCGCACTTCTGCCACCGCGCCGGGCGCGACCTCGACCGCGAGAATCCCGCCTTCCGGCATCCCGGGACTATAGATCAGTTCGCCGGCCGGGGTCAGCACGCTCGCCGGCGCATCGGGAACGACGCCCACGATCCTGTGCGGTATCAGTCGGGGCGTCGCGCCGACTTCAAGCGACACACCGATCGGCTCGCCGATCGCCGACTGGGGACTTGCGAAGCCGAAATTGCGGGCGGCGGTCTGGTTGAGCACGATCTCCTGCCGTGCGGCATCGCCGCGGCCATCGATGGTAAAGCCCCGCCCGGCGATCGGCTTCAGACCCAGTGCCGGGAAAAAATGGGCATCGACATCGACGAAGCCGGGCGTGAACCGCTGCCCCTCGCGATTGACGGCGGTGACGGCCCCCTGAGGCCCCATGTTCAACGCACCGACTGCGACGCAGCTGGCATGTCGAACACCGGGCAGCTCGCGCACCGCCTGGGGGAAACCCTGCCGGCAATCGGCTTGCAGGGTGAGGATCGGGCCGCGATCCGCACCCAGCGCGCTGGCGATCGCCAATTGCGTCTGGCGATACAGGGTGATCGTCGCCAGCGTCAGGCCGACCAGGATCGCGAACTGGACAACCACCATCGCCCGTCCGATGCGCTCCGCGCTTCCAGGGCCCGCAGGTCCTCCCGCCAGCGCGGTCGACGGCAGGACGGATGACAGGATCAGGGCGGGATACAGCCCGGAGACCAGGCCGGTGATCAGCCATCCGCCGAGCAGCGGCAGCAGCAGCATGGGGTCCCGGGTCACGTCGAAGGTCAGGTTCAGCCCCAGAACCGCGTTGACCGCGGGCAGGACGAGTTCGACGAGCCCCATTGCCAGGATCATAGCGATGAGCGTGAGGATCAGGCTCTCGCCGAGATAATGGATCAGCAACTGCCGCCGGCTGGCCCCGCACGCCTTGCGCACCGCGACCTCGACACCCCGGCGCGCGGAGCGCGCGGTCATCAGCGCGACATAGCTGGTCGACGCCATGACGAGGATCAGCATGCCGACCCCGCCGATGGCGATGACGATCGAGCGGTCGACCGAAGGCTTGCCGTGCGGACTGTCGTCGGTCGGGCCGAAATGGATGCCGGCGACCGGCAGCGCGTAACCGCCCACCTTGGTACCGCTCGCCGCAGCCATGGCCTGGAACGGGCGGAGGATCTCGTCGATCGCGGGCTGCAGCGTCGCTGCAGTGACGCCGGGCCTGGTTCGCACATAGGTGACGATCGGCGCACCGAGCGTCGGCATCGGATTGGCATCGGCCTGGCCGAGCGGCGTATCGGCGCCGCGTCCGGATGCGATGAAGCTCAGGTCGAGATGCGTTTCGGGCGGCAGGTCGCGGATGACGGCCGTGACCTTCAGCCGCCGGGTGACGCCCTTCTGCGCGATCCAATTCACTGACGCGCCGATGGGAGCGTCGCGCCTGAACAGGCGACGCGCGGTGCTGCGGGTAATGACGATCGTATCGGGCTCGGCCAGCGCAGTCGCCGGATCCCCGGCCACGGCCGGCAGCGGCAGCACCCGGAAGATGTCCGGATCCGCCCACACGAAGCCGCGCGCACGAACGGGCACGCGATCGCCCGCTTCGCGAATGAGCGGCGTATCCTGATACATCCTGGCCACCGCTTCGACCTGATCAGTTCGTGCGCGAACTGCGGCGGCGAGCACCGACGGGGTGATGGCCGAGGCCCTTTCAGGCTGCCCCGGTTGCGCAATGGTGGCGGTCATCCGGAAGACCCGCTCGTGACCGGGGATGAAGCGCTCATAGGCGAATTGCTGCCGGACGAAGAGACCAATGACGATCGCAGCGGCAAGCGCAAGCGCGAGGCCGATCAGCGTTACCGCCGCGTAGAGGCGGTTCAGTGAAAGCGTACTGAAGGTGGTTGCGAGCAAGCTGCGCAGCATCTCTCAGGCCCCCAACTGGGTCTGGCTGACGACACGGCCGTCGAGCAGCTGGATCTTGCGATCCGCCTGATCGGCCTGCGCCAGCGAGTGGGTGACCATGACGACGGTGGTCCCTCGGCTCACAGCGCTCTTGAGAAGGTCCATCACCGCCGTCCCGTTCGCCGTGTCCAGATTGCCGGTCGGCTCGTCGGCCAGGATCAGCCGGGGTTCGGCAACGATCGCCCGTGCCACCGCGACACGCTGCTGCTGACCGCCGGACAGTTGCTTCGGCAAGTGGCGGGCGCGGTGACGCATGCCGACCTGGTCGAGCGCGGCCTCGACCCGATCACGCCGCTCGCGCGAGGGCGCCCCGCGATAAAGCAGCCCCACCTCGACATTCTGCGCGACCGTCAGTTCGTCGACCAGGTTGAAGCTCTGGAACACGAAGCCGATCGACGCGCGCCGCAGTCGGGTGAGATCGCGCTCGCGCGCATGGCTGATATCCTTACCGAACAGTTCGATCCGGCCGCTGTCGGCGCGATCGAGCAGGCCGAGGATATTGAGGAGCGTGGACTTGCCGCACCCCGACGGCCCCATGATCGCGACGAACTCGCCCTCCGAGATCGTCAGCGACACCTCGCTGATCGCGTGCGTGCGCACATCCTTGGTCTCGTAGACCCTCGAGATCGCTTCGACCGTCAGCATGATCCACTCCTAGCGAAGGGTGATGCGCTCGTATCGCTGCCAGCCATCATAGCTGGAGGCGATCACGCGCTCGCCGGCCGCAAGCCCGGCCAGAATTTCGACCTGCTCGGCGTTGCGCCGGCCGATCCGGATGACGCGCCGCTCGGCATGCGTGCCGCCCGGCGCAACGACGAAAACCCATTGGCCGCCCGACGCCTCGAGAAAGGCGCCGGCCGGCAGGAGCAGTGCCGGACGATCCATGCCCAGCGACAACCGGCCGCGCACCGCCTCACCGGCGGTCAGTCGCATCGGTCGGGGCTCTGCAAAGTCGAGCTCGATCACGAAGGAGCCATCCTTCACCTGCGGATAGATTCGCGTCACGACCAGCGCCGTCGGGCGGCCGTTGACGTCCACCTGGGCCCGCTGACCAAGCCGCACGCGGCCGAGATGATACTCGTCGATCGCGGCGGTCACGCGAAAGCCCGTATCGAGCACAAGCTCGCCCAGCCGGTCTCCGCGGTTGCGGTTCTCGCCCAGCTTCAGGTCGAAGGCCGCCAGTCGCCCGCTTGCCGGCGCGCGCACGGTCAGGTCGGCCAGCTTCGAACGGGTGACGGCCAGGCTCTTCTGAAGCGTAGCCAGCTGCGCCTCGATCTGGGGCCGCTGCAGCCTTCGCAGTCCTTCCTGGCGGCGGCTGCGGGCGACCTGGATCGCATATCGGTCGTCGAGCGAATGCAGTTCGTCCCGGAGCATATCCATGCTCTCGCGCGCGACGAAGCCCCGCTCGGCAAGCGGGACGCGTCGCCGAAGCGCACGATCGACGCGTGCGCGATCGTAGCGGATCACCGCGAGCGACTGGGCATTGTCGCTGCTGCTCTGCTCGAGCTGCTGTTGATAGGCCTGAAGCTGGGTAATCGATTCGATCAGCCTGCCTTCCTGCGACAGGATATCGATTTCGAGCGCGGCATTGGCGAATGCGACGAGGGGCTGGCCTTCGACCACCCTGTCGCCCGAGCGCACGAACAACTGCCGCACGCGCCCGCCCTCGACCGCATCGAGATAGATCGTGTCGCGCGGGACGACGCTCCCGTGAAGGCTGATGGTGTCGCGGAAGTTGCCCCGCACCACCGGCGCGATCACCACCTGATCGCTCGCGACATCGAGCGATGGCACGGCGAAGTGGCGGAAGGCCAGAATCATGCCCATCAGGCCGACTGCCAGCGCGACCGCAATGACGGCGGTGCGGCGGTGCCGGCGAAGCCGCGAATGACGAAGCGGCTCGTCCATCGAGTCATGATCTCCTCATGCGGCAAGTATCGCCTCGACCGCGGCGAAGCGGAAACGACGGTAGATCAGTCGTTTGGATGAAAAGGACCCGGTTGCCGGCTGGTCGCGCTGTCCGACTTCGGACACCCGTAATGCGCGATTCGCACCGCGTCCGGGGCAAGCCCTTGCTTTTGCTGTGGTTCCGTATCGGCGCGTCATTGGGTAGGCTTCGGCCATGGAGCAACGCCGCCGAATCCTGTTGATCGAGGACGATCCGGCTGTGGTGCAGGCCGTTCGTCTGGCGCTCCGCAGGGTTGCCGAGGTGGATGCGTTCGCCACGCCGGACGACCTCCCGGTCCCGCTGGCGCTGGACGGCTATGTCGCCGCCATACTCGATATGAACTTTCATCCTGGCGATCGCGAGGGGCGCGCCGGGCTCGACATCATCGACACGCTTCGCGCCAGCGACCGGACCCTTGCGATCGTGATGCTGACGGTCTTCGGGGGCGTCACGCTGGCCGTCGAGGCGTTGAAGCGCGGCGCATCCGACTTCCTGCTCAAGCCCTGGCGCAACGACCGTCTCGTCGATGCGGTCCAGCGCGCGGCGGAACTCACGGCGACGCAGCGCGCGGGCGCGGCGATGAGTCTCGATGCGCTCGAACGACAGGCGATCGCACGGGCCTTGCAGGACCATGATGGGAATATCAGCCGGGCGGCCGCGGCGCTGGGGCTGACGCGCCCGGCACTGTATCGGCGCATGGACAAACATGGCCTTTGAGCGCCGCCGCTGGTCCTATGCGGCGGGACTGGCGGTCCGTGGGGCGGTGTGCGGATGCCTGATCGCAGCGGGAATCGCGCTGGTGTTCTCGGGTCGGCCCGCGCTCGCCGCCATTTGCGGGGCGATCGCGGTGATGGTCGGGCTCGACCTTGTCCGCAATGCCGCCGCGGCGGAGCGCGCGATGCGCGACTTTGTCGACCAGGTCGCCTGCGGCGCCGACGACCTGCCCATCGGTTTGCCGCGCGCCTTTGGTGACCTCGAAACCTCGATCGAACGGGCGCTCCGCTCGATTCAGGCCCGCGCGGCAAGCGAGCGCGCGCGGCAGGACGGCGATGCGGCACTGCTCGATACGGTCCCTGCCGCGCTGTTCGTGATTGACGAAGGCGGTGCACTCGTTCGCACCAATCGCGCGGCTCGCAGGCTTGCGCCTTCCGACCCGCGACGCTTCGCGGACCACCCTGCCTTCTGCGCCGGCGATCTCGAGACACTCCTCACCGGCGGCCCGGTATCCGGCCGGATCATCCGCCTGACCGATGGCCGCGTTGCCCATGCGTCGGTCGTTCTGTTTGACGTCCAGGCAGGGGCGAGACGCCGGCTGATTGCAGTTCAGCCCGTCTCGGAAGCGCTTGGTGCAGTGGAAGTGGATGCGTGGCACCGCCTCAGCCGCGTGCTCGCGCATGAGATGATGAACTCGCTGAGCCCGGTAATCTCGCTCGCCGACAGTCTGGTGGCGCTGGCCGAACAGCCGGACATCGATCCCGACCGCGCCGAAACCGCGGCGGCCGCCGCCACCATCTCGCGTCGCGCCACACACCTGATGCGCTTCGTCGAGCGCTATCGGCAGATGCTTGATCTCCCCCAGCCTGAAGTCGCACCCGTACCGGCAAAGGACCTTGTCGAAGACCTAGCCGCACTGACCCGAGCCCTTGATCGCCGCGTGACGGTCGAGGCAACCGTCACGCCATCCGATCTCATCGTCTCGGTCGACCGGGAACTGATCGAGCAGGCGTTGCTCAACCTGTTGAAGAATGCGGTCGAGGCGGCGCGTGACACGCGGTGTCCGACCATCACCCTCCATTGTCATGCAGAAGGCGCCGAGGTCGAGTTGGTGGTTGGGGACAATGGCCCAGGTCTCCCGGAACCGGTCGAAGATCTGTTCCTGCCATTCTTTACCACCAAGCGCGACGGCGCGGGTCTCGGCCTGGCCATCGCGCGCCAGATTGCCGTGGCTCATGATGGCAAGCTCGTTGCCGTCCGACGCGATGCGGGCGCCGCCTTCGCGCTCCGCATCCCAGCTCCGGACAGGGTCTAGCACCGGGGCACACCGATCGCGGGCGAGAGGCATTCCGAGTTCATTCGGTAGAAAAGGGGATCGGGCTGCCATCGATCCGCGTTGCGCGACGCCCTCCGCGCTGCGACAAGGGAGACGGCCTCCACGGAGTTCACTGCCTTGTTTCTTCGCCTTCTTCCCGCATTGCTGATCGTCATCGCTCCGTCGGTTGCTCACGCCCAGGACGCCAAGCCGGCGTCGACCGAGGCCAAGAAGGAGGATGGGGACTCCAATCTGCCGCCCCTGCCCGACGACAAGACGATCGCGCAGTCGGCGCGGATCGGCGGTCGGGTCATCGCCTATAAGGCGACCGTCGGCCACGTGTCCGTGCGCGATGCGAAGGGCAAGATGATCGGCGAAGTCGTCTACACCGCCTATACGGTCCCGAACGCGGGCCCCAACCGCCCCGTTACCTTCGCCTTCAATGGCGGGCCGGGCGCCTCGTCGGTCTATCTCAACTATGGTGCCGTCGGCCCCAAGCGGGTTCAGTTCGGCGCGCAGGGCGATGCCCCCTCTGACTCGCCGATTGCGATCGACAATCCCAATAGCTGGCTCGATTTCACCGACCTCGTCTTCATCGATCCGATTGGCACCGGCTATAGCCGCAGCCTGGTCGACGAGGCCGAGACCAAGAAGGCCTTCTACGGCAACGACCCCGATATCCGCTATCTGTCGAAGGTGGTCTTCGACTGGCTGGTGAAGGAGGGACGGCTGCGCTCGCCCAAATATGTGATGGGTGAAAGCTATGGCGGCTATCGCGCGCCGCGCATCGCCTATGAGTTGCAGTCGCAGATCGGGGTGGGCGTCAATGGCCTGATCATGGTGTCGCCCTATCTCGATCCCGCATCCGGCGACGATGCGACCGCGCTCTCTCCGCTCCCCTGGATGATCGATCTGCCGTCGATGGCCGCGGCAAATCTGGAGCGGCACGGGCGGCTGACGCCCGCAGCGATGGCGGAGGTCGAGGCCTATACGCGCGGCGATTTCGCGCGCGATCTGCTGCGCGGTCGGTCTGACCCCGAGGCGACCGGACGCATCGTCCAGCGAGTGACCGAGCTCACCGGCCTCGACCCCACGCTGGTCCGGCGGCTGGGCGGACGAGTCGACAGCCGCACCTTCCTGCGCGAGATCCGCCGCGACGAGGGGACGATCGGCAGCGTCTATGATTCGAACGTCACCGCCTTCGATCCCTTCCCCTGGTCACCGCAGCAGCGCTCGAACGATCCGCTGCTCGACGCGCTGATCGCGCCGACCACCAGCGCCGCGGTCGACTTCATCACGCGCGAAGTGGGATGGAAGACCGATGCGCGCTACTATGCGCTGTCCTATGACGTGAACGAGGCATGGGATCGCGGCAAGCCCGCCGACACGCCGGTGACCGACCTGCGAAAGGCGATCGCCGCGGATTCCAAGATGCGGGTGTTGATCGTCCATGGCTGGGACGACCTGTCCTGCCCCTATTTCGCATCGCGGCTGATCATCGACCAGATGCCGGCCTTCGGGCAGCAGGAACGCGTGGCGCTGCGCGTCTATGCTGGCGGCCACATGTTCTACAGCCGCCCCGACAGCGGCAGCGAATTCAAGCGCGATGCGCAGGCGCTGTATCGCTGAGGTCGGAGCCGGCGGGTCGCAAGCGGCGGGCAAGCCAAGGGCCGGTAGGGCCGGAAGCCAGCTGCCCCATGAACCAGGGTTGGCGCTCTGTATCGAACCAGATCGCCTACTCTCCGATGCCAAGCGCTCGGGTCACGAACTCTGCGCGCGCCTGGACGGTATGGCGCGGCAGATACACCGGATCATAGCCGGCATTGATATAGGCCTGTTCCACCCGCCGATGATCGGACAGCGCCTTGTCCAGGCTGTGGCGGCGATCCTCGTCATTCTCGTAGATTGCGGGCCAGGGCGGCGCGAGGAAGAGTCGGTCATAGCGTAAGCGCTTCACCAGTGCTGCCGGAGGATCCCCGCCGGCAGCGGTGATGGCGACTGCGGCGTCGACGATCCCGCGGTCGAAGAAGGTCAGACCTTTTGCGGCCTCGAAATCGGCGACCGCCATTTCAAGCGCGCGGCTGGCAAAGGCGGCGGCGTCCACCCACGGGAGGGTGCGGTCGTCGCCTGTCCGCCTGGCCTCGGCGATGATGCGTCGGCCGGGTTCATCTACAACGGCATATCCGCGCCGTGCGAGTTCGCGCAGCAGCGTGGATTTGCCGCCGCCCGAGCATCCCGAGATCATGACGAGCATGGCAGTCGTCTCCAGCGTGGGACGCAAAAAAGCCGCCTTCGGCGAGACCGAGGCGGCTGTGTGTGTGGGTGTGATGTTGGTTGCGGGAGCAGGATATTTTGATCTTAACTATCGCTGATAAGTAGCGGAGATGTGGAGGAAGCTTTTTGGGAAGCGACGATAATACCCCCATAGATACCCCACCAAGCAAGTTTCGCGGTACGCAGTGCAAAAATTGGGTCGAATAACCTGACGGTACGAGACTGACACGATTTAGCTTAAGTCACCTCACCTACACACGGCGCTCTGCAACAACATTTCGCATCAGCGACTGGAGCTGCACCTCCCCCCAGCCAGCTTTACTAAGAGGCTGCGGAGTCGCCGTCCTTTACCCCATATTCCCCGTTCGGGGGAGACAATCCTCCCATGCCCGGGGATCGTCGCAACGCGCCATAGGCGCTATTCATGGCTGCGATCCACAAGCAGCTGAGGCCGATCATGAGCTCTGGCGAATCTCCGCTCGTCCTGATCGTCGATGACGATGTTCGCGTATGCGAGGCACTTGGCGAGCTGCTTGCCTCGGTCGGCATCGACTCGCTCCGCTTCACTTCGGCCGAAGAACTGATCGCGGCGGACATTCCGGACCGGCCGGGATGCCTCGTGCTCGACGTGCGGATGCCCGGCGGCAGCGGGCTGGAGCTGCACCGGCAGATGATGGGCGCGCGACGTCTGGCACGGCCGGTCATTTTCATCACCGGTCACGGCGACATCCCGATGTCGGTCCAGGCAATCAAGGCAGGTGCGGTCGATTTCCTGGTGAAGCCGGTACGTGACCAGACGCTGCTTGACGCTGTCAGCGCCGCGATCGCGCTGGACAGGACACGGCGCCGGGAAGCCGCCGCCTGCGACTTGCTGCTTGAACGCTATGCGCGGCTGACCCCGCGCGAGAGGGAGGTGATGCGTCACGTGTGCCTGGGAAAGCTGAACAAGCAGATCGCCTATTTGCTGCAGATCAGCGAGGTGACGGTCAAACTGCACCGCGGCAATGTGATGGGCAAAATGCAGCTGGCTTCCATCGGAGAACTGATCCGCGCCTGGGAAGTCATCTGGCCCGCACTTGCCGGGTCGGACCGAGACGCGACAACGTCGCGCAACGCGGCCGCCTGATCCATTGCAGTATCGATCTACAGCTGTCGCATTTGCGCTTCGCCGTTCGCACGGCACGCGATAGGTTTCGCCCTCTCACGGGGCAGGCGCGGGGGTAAGCGATGAGAGGGGTGTTGCTTGCGCTGCTCTTCGCCACGCCGACCGCCGAAGCAGCACACGCTCAGTCTCGTTCGATCCGCGACTACACCCATCAGCGCTGGAGCACGGCCGGGGAGACACCCGCGCCGGTTTCGTCGCTGGCGCAGGACGAACGCGGGTTCCTCTGGCTTGCGACCGGTGAGGGGCTGTTCCGCTTCGACGGCACACGGTTCGACCGGATCACCAGCAGCGCCGATGCGGCACGGCATGGCGCGCCATCCGCGCTGCTGGTGCGGCGCAATGGTGAGTTGTGGACCAGCTTCGACCGCTCCCTTCGCTTCGCCGTCTATCGTAACGGGGAACTGACCTGGCTCGCCGGACCAGCCCCTGCGAGGGTCGTGAAGTTGGCGGAAGGTCTCGATGGGTCGGTCTGGGTAATGACCGACCATATTGAGGCGCCGATCCTGCGCTGGCACAAGGGCCGCTGGACTCGCTTCGCTGCCCCGGACGCCTTGCCCGACAATGCGGTCGGAATGGTCGTTGCGGCGGACGGCGCCCTGTGGGTTTCTTTCGGCCGCTCGATCGCTCGCCTGGCCCCGGGCGACGACCGGCTTCGCATCCTGCGGCGCACGCCGCGCGGGCTGGGCGCACTTTCGCTAGACCGGGATGGCAGGGTCTGGGTGTCCGAACGGCGCGGCAGCTACCCGGTGACTGGTCCGGGTGGCCGGGGAAAGCCCCCGCCCCTTCGCCACGCCTATGCGACCGATGGCGCACAGGTTCGCGGCCAGCCAATGTTCGATCGTTCCGGCAACCTGTGGATCGCGACCTATTATGGCGGGATCGAACGGGTCGCCCTGCCCGATCCGCGCGGCGCCGCATCAGCTGCCGAAGCCCGCCGCGCGGTCGAGCGGTTCACCTCGGGCGACGGACTTTCCTCCAATTCCACGACGCAGCTTCTCCAGGATTGGGAGGGCAATGTC
The DNA here is from genome assembly GCF_055521555.1 of Sphingomonas sp. BL-S-25. NCBI lineage: Bacteria > Pseudomonadati > Pseudomonadota > Alphaproteobacteria > Sphingomonadales > Sphingomonadaceae > Sphingomonas > Sphingomonas sp. BL-S-25. The sequence goes on along the minus strand of NZ_CM145486.1, from coordinate 2,007,239 downwards.
TGGGCGGCCAGTCAGAAGGGCATCGACCGCTTCTGGCCGGCAACGGTTCGCAGCTATGCGGAACTCGATGCACCTGCCGCCTTTGGCGATCTGCTGATGCGGGCGTCCGATGGATCAATCTATATCGGTCAGTCGGCCACCCTGTACCGGGTAGGCCCCGGTGAACGTCCACAGCCGATTCTGCGCAGTAGCCTGGAACCGAGCACGCTGTGCGAAGCGCCGGACGGTGCCGTCTGGGTGACGTTCGACACGCGCGTCGTCCGCTGGAAGAATGGCCGAGCGTCGCGGAATATACCCGCAGTCCCGACCAATGCCACGCTGTATGACTGCGCATTCGACCGCCAGGGCAATTACTGGATTAGCGCCGCGCGCGGCGGCCTGATGCGCTATCGCGGCGGCAGGTGGGAAAGGCTGGGCGGTACGCCTGGGCCACAATTCCTCCCGCGTTCGATGATGGCGGACTCCGCCGGCCGCCTCGCACTCCATTGGCAGCCGGGCACGCTGAGCTGGATCGACGACACCGCCCGCAAGTCGCTTCGGCTTCCCTTCGCGCTCCACCGCAATGACGAGATTGCACTCCAAGCCGGCAGGGACAGCGCTCTCTATGCGGCGACTCCACTTGGGATGGCACGGGTCCACGACGGACGGGCAATGCTTGCTCCGCCCGGCGCCGCAATCTTCAGAGGGGTCAGTGGCATGGTGCAGACCGCCGCCGGGCAGACATGGCTCGCCACGCCTTCGGGACTGGTTCGGCTACAGACTGTCGCCTTTGATCGCGCCTTCGATCGTCCCGCGCTAATTCCGTCCTCGCAATTGTTCGGCGCCCCCGATGGCTTGCTCAGCCCGCCGCACCGCCACAGTCGCCACGCCCTCGTCGAGGGCGGCGATGGGCGGATCTGGGTCTCCAGCCAGTCCGGAACCTTGTGGCTCGATCCAAAGGATATTGGTCGAAGCAGCAGCCCGCCCCGCGTTGCGATCGGCGCGTTGATCGCCGACCGCACCTATCGCGACCCCCGGAAGCTCCGCCTGGCGCCCGGCACCCGCAACGTCGAAATCGACTTCGCGGCCATGAACTTCTTTAGTCCTCGCGAGGTCCAGGTCCGCTACCGCCTGGAGGGGCAGGACAGCGACTGGGTCGAGGCTGGGCTGCGCCGCCAAGCGTTTTTCACCAACCTGTCGCCGGGCAAGTATCGCTTCCAGGTCATTGCCGCCAATCAGGACGGCGTCTGGAACCACGAAGGTGCCACGGTCAGCTTCGAGATTCCGCCGACCTTCGTCCAGTCGCGCTGGTTTTTGCTGATCATCGGCATTGGTGTGCTCCTGCTGTGCTGGGCGGCGATCGCGATGCGGACGCGCCAGATCGCGCGGCGGCTCCGGCTCCGGATGAATGAGCGGCTCGACGAACGCGAGCGGATCGCGCGCGATCTGCACGACACTCTCCTCCAGGGCGCCCAGGGACTCATTCTCAGCTTTCAGGCACTGGCCGAGCGGATCGCGCCTTCCGAACGCCCGCGGCTCGAGGCGGTGCTGAAGCGTGCGGACTCCGTGGTGATCGAGGCACGCGAGCGCGTCCTTGCGCTGCGCCAACCAACCAACGACGGCGACCTGCCTGCGCTGCTTCGCGCGATTGCGGAAGAGTCGATGCTGGCACCCGCAACCCAGGTGACGCTGGTCGTCGAAGGCGAGCCGCGCATTCTCCGCCCTGACGCAGCCGCAGAAATCGCGGCGGTGGTGAGCGAAGCGTTGTTCAACGTCGCGCGCCACGCCATGGCGAGACGAACCGACATCGTGGCGATCTTTACGCGGCGCCGGCTGACGATCCGGGTTCATGACGACGGCGCGGGCATTCCCCCCGAAATTCTCGATCGCGGCGGAAAAGCTGGCCATTTCGGACTGGCAGGCATGCGCGAACGCATCGAACGCCTGTCCGGCAGGCTCACGGTCGGCAGCACGACCGGCAACGGCACCACCGTTACTCTGGACCTGCCCGGTCATATCGTGTTTCGCGCAGCGCCACGCTTCCCGGTTTCGCGCTGGCTCGAGCGATTGCATCGCTGATCGCTCATCCCTCCGTCCGCCCGTCCTCGTCAGGACTCCGCAGCGGCAGCGTCAGCATCATCCGCATGCCGGGCAGCGCCCTTTCCGCTCGCAGATTGCCGCCATGCGCCTGGGCGATCGACCGGCAGATGGCGAGGCCCATTCCCATGCCGCCGGTCTTGGTGGTCACGAAGGGCTCGAACATCGCGGCGATATCGACGTGCCCGGGCCCGTTATCACGGACCTCGATCTGCAGCGCGGATTGCTCCAGCCGGCTTGTGACTTCGATCGCAGCGGCCTCGACACCCTCCAGTGCTTCCAGCGCGTTGCGGATCAGATTGACGATCACCTGCTGGACCTGGATCGGATCGGCAAACACGGGCGGCATTCCGGATTGCAGCGAGAGGGTGACGGTCGCCCGTCGCATCGCGATATCATCGGCCATCAACGAGGCCGCGCCGGCAATTAGTGCATTCGCATCAATCACCTCGCATTGCCGGTCCTGGCTCGTAAAAAGGGCGCGAATCCGCTGAACCACCTCGGCCGCGCCCTGTCCCGCCTCGACGATCCGTCCGATGATGGCGCTCACCCGTTCCAGGTTCGGAGGGTCGGCGGCAAACCAGCGCTGCGCGGCCTGCGCGTTGGTCACGATAGCCGCAAGTGGCTGATTGATCTCGTGCGCGATCGAGGCGGCCAGCGTTGAGAGGCTGGCCAACTGTGTTGCCCGCTCCAGACGTTCGCGCGCCTTGCGTAATGCCTCTCGATCGCGGATCTCGTCCTCGATATCGCGCGACACGCCGTACCATCGAAGGATCTTGCCATCGGCAGCGCGCAGCGGTTCGGCAGCCCCCTCCACCCATCGATAGGATCCGTCGGCGCAGCGATGGCGATAGCGCATCGAGAATGAAGTCCCCGACCGAAACGCGTCGCCGAGCGCGGCACCGACCATCGCCGCGTCGTCGGGGTGTACCGTCCTCGCCACCGCCACCGCCAGACGGCTGCGGTCGGGGTCGTTCAAGTCCTCCACTTCGATGCCCGCCCAGTCGCACAGCCGGCGGTTGATGAACACGGGCTCGCCGTCGGCCGACGCGCTCCAGATCAGGGCGGGCACGGTATCGGCCAGGAACATCAGTTCACGTTCGCGTTCCCGCAACCGCGCCTCGGCCAGCTTCAGATCGTGCACATCGATCACCGATCCGGACCATTCGATGATCCGGCCAGAGGCGTCCCGGGTCGGTCGGCCCTCCGCGCGCCACCAGCGATATGCGCCACCGGCGTCACGCAGCCGCATCTCGGCGAGGAAGGGTGCTCCGGTGCCGAGGCATGCGATCCAGTGGCCGAGACCGGCATCGCGGTCGTCGGGATGCACGGCCTCGACATAGGCCAGTGAACCGTCCCGGTCGACGCCATGCTGGTCCAGCCCCCTGCCCCGCCACTGCAGGAACCGTGGGTCGAGATAGATGAACGCTCCCCGCGCGTCGGTCTTCCAGGCATAGGCTGGCACGCCTCGCTTGCCCTTCCTCGCTCTCGGACCGTCGCGCGACGGGCGCTCGATCGCATCGGCTGCAATCATGTGAAGCTAGCCGATCCGCCAGCACCATCCTATTCCCCGATCGGGTTAGGTGCAGCCCCCCGCCGAGGGGGATACGCTTCGGGGCAATATCGCGCGACAAGCAGACCGGGATGACGGGCCCGCGCCGAGTCGAGGAAGAATGATGACCCAGACTTCGACCTGCATCCGCCTGATGATCGCCGACGATCATCCGGTGCTGCGCGAGGGCGTCGCCGCAATGCTGGAGAATTGCGCCGACATCATGCTGGTCGGCGAAGCCGGCAGCGGCGCCGAAGCGATCGAGATGTTCCGATCGGTCCGGCCCGACGTCGTCCTGATGGACCTGCAGATGCCCGGCATCAATGGCTTCGAGGCGATCGAGGCGATCCGCGCCGAAGCACCGGGCGCGCGGATCCTGGTGCTGACAACCTATGGCGGCGATGGCCAGGCGCTGCGCGCGCTGCGGGCAGGCGCCCTGGGCTATCTGCTGAAGAGCAGCCTGCGGACCGAGATGATCGCAGCGATCAAGGCCGTATATGCGGGTCAGCGCCACATTCATCGCGACGTGGCGGACGAACTCGCGACGCACGTGACCGGCATGACGCTCACCGATCGCGAGACGCAAGTGCTCCGGGCTGTTGCGCTCGGGCGTGCCAATCGCGAAATCGGCACGCTGCTCGGCGTGTCCGACGAGACGGTGAAGGCACATCTGAAGAGCATCTTCGCCAAGCTTGAGGTGACCGATCGAACCCGTGCGGTCACTGCCGCGCTTCAGCGGGGAATCATCGAGCTCTAGCGATAGCGACATCCGCAACGGGATCATCGGCTGGGGCAGAATATGGATCGGCGGCGCCATTCGCGGCCGCACCGGAACATCTCTGTTCACAGGCGCGTGGCGTTCGAAACTCGGGAGGCAGGGGCCCCTGCCGGCCGCAGAACCACGCCAACGCACGGCGTCCACCTGTCGCCGGCAGCCTTCGCACACCGAGCGCCAACGACCTAGACCTTGGTCTGGTTACGAACGACGCGCGCGTGCGCGACACCGGTTCAGGCCGATCCGGCCGCGTGACCAAGGACCTCGTACTTGTCCAGACAGGCTGTGATTGCGATCGTGGACGACGACCGTGGCGTCCGCGACGCGCTTTACGATTTCCTGCTTGCCGAAGGCTTCCGTCCTGACCCCTTCGCCAGCGCGGACCTGTTTCTCGCAACTGCCAATGCCGCCGATTACGACGCGATCATCACCGATGTACGCATGCCTGGCATCAATGGACTGGAGTTCCAGGCGCGCCTGCGCGCGGAAGAACACGCGGTGCCGGTGATCTTCATCACGTCATCCGCACACGATGCGACCCGCGCACGTGCGATGCAGGACGGCGCGCTCGCCTGGTTCACCAAGCCGGTGGCGGGCGACGCTCTGCTCGATCTTCTCAGGGCGACGATCCCCGACCTTGGCTAGGTGCGCCTGCCAATGGGACACTGCCGGCCTGGATCATCTCGTTTCCCTGCCGCGGGATCAACCTCGCCCAAGGGCGAGGTCGCATCGGCGATCGGCGAGCCGCACCACCCCGTTCGCACAATGGCCCACTGCGTCCGATCGGCCGATCATCGTCACGCAATGCGGACCGCTTGGCGGTCGTTCAACAGCGAGGCGGGTCATGAAGATCGTGGTTATCGGCGGCACGGGCATGGTCGGCGCGCGCGTCGTGCACGGCCTGCGGGCCGCCGGACATCAAGCGGTCGCCGCCGCGCGGTCCACGGGCGTCGACATTTTGACGGGGCGCGGTCTCGCACGCGTTCTGGAGGATGCACATGCCGTGATCGACACGTCGAGCCCCGGCTACGGCGCCTCGGCCGAAATGCGCCGCTTCTTCGAGGCGGCTGGCGCAACCTTGCTGGCAATCGAACGGCAGGCCGCGGTCGCTCACCATATCACCTTTTCCGCGATCGGAAGCGATCGCATCGACAGCGGCTATTTCCGGGCGAAGAACGCGCAGGAGGCGCTGCTCGTTGCCAGCGACATTCCCTTCACGATCGTCAGATCGGCGCCGCTTTTCGAATATGTCCAGGACGTCGTCCTCGCACAGAGCGCTCGGCCTGCGGTCCGCGTTCCACCGGTGAAACTTCGACCGATCGCGGCAGATGACGCCGCGCGCGCCCTGTGCCGCGTCGCACTCTCTTCGCCCGAGAACGCCCTCCTCGAGATCGCCGGCCCGGACACCTACGCCCTCTCGACGCTCGCCGAACAGCTTCTGACGGCAAGCGAGGATGTCCGGCCGGTCGTCACGGACACCTCAGCGCCGTTTTTCGGCGCGGCCGTGGGATGCGAGCCTCTGACCGGCGGGATGTACCCCCAGATCGGCGCCACCGGCTTCGAGGAATGGCTGCGCCGCTCGCTTCTTCCCGCCTGAACTTCATCCATGAGTGAAAGGACCCATCATGAACATTCTCGTCATCGGCGGCACCGGATTGATCGGTTCGCAAGTCGTCAGCCTCCTGCGCCAAGCTGGCCATCGGGCCGTCCCCGCCGCCCCCAGCACCGGGGTGGATATCCTCACTGGCAAAGGCCTGGCCGATGCGATGTCGGACGTGCAGGTCGTGATCGACGTGTCGAATTCGCCATCGATCGAGGACGAGCCGGCGATGGACTTCTTCCGCACGGCGGGCGGCAACATCGCCGCGGCAGCGGTCGAGGCCGGGGTCGGACACCATATCGCATTGTCGATCGTCGGCACCGATCGACTTCAGGTCAGCGGATATTTCCGCGCAAAGCTGGCGCAGGAGGAGCAGATTCGGCGGTCGCCCATCCCCTACACGCTGGTTCGCGCGACGCAATTCTTTGAACTGGTGCGGACCATCGCCGACGCATCGACCGACGGCACTCAGGTGCGGCTGCCGGACGTGCAGTTTCAGCCGATGGCCTCGCGGGATGTCGCCGCCATCCTTGCCGAACTCGCGCTGGGCGAAGCGGCAAATGACATGATCGAGATCGCCGGCCCCGAGCGCATGAGCATGGGCGCGATCGTCGGCCGCGTGCTCGCTTTTGATCACGACCCGAGACACGTCGTGATCGATCCGGCGGCCCGCTATTTCGGCGTGCCGGTCAAGCACGGTTCGCTGGTGCCCGAATCGACCGCCCGACAGGGTCCGACCCCGCTGGACTGGTGGCTCGAAAGCACCGCCCAGTCGCCGGCCGCACAGCCCGCCGCCGCAACGACCTGACCCCCTGCCGAACGTACAACCAAAGGAACTCCCATGAAGATCGTCGTCTTCGGCGGCACCGGGCGCATCGGCAGCCGGCTGGTCGCGAATCTCCGCCAGGAGGATTGCCGTGTCTACCGGGCGTCGCGTCGGGACGGCGTCGATCTGGTCACGGGCGCAGGGCTGGCCCGGGTGCTGGAGGGGGCAGAGGTCGTCGTCGACGTGTCCGGTCCTTCGACCCTTACCGGCGTTGGACCGCTTCGCTTCTTCGAGGCATCAAGCCTCAACCTGATTGCGGCAGAACGAAGCGCCGGCGTGAAGCATCATATCGCGTTGTCGATCGTCGGCCTCGATCGACTGGCAGATATCGACTATTTCCGCGCCAAGATGCTGCAGGAGGCGATGATCGCCGGGTCCGGTCTAAACTTCACCATCGTACGATCGACCCAGTTCTTCGAATTCGTGCGTGACGTGGTGCAGGAAGGCACTGCGCGGGATATCCCGATCGCGCCTGCGCGGGTCCAGCCGATCGCCGGTCAGGATGTTGCCGACGCGCTGGCCGACATGACGTTCACCGGGCCGCGCGGCGGACCGATCGAGATTGCCGGGCCCGAACAGATGCGATTGGACGAAGTCGCGTCGGAGATCGCCACCGCGTTCGAAGACAATCGCCGGGTCGTGGCCGATCCGCGCGCCCGCTACTTCGGCGCGCTGCTGGGGGAGCGGTCGCTTCTCCCCGGGCCAAATGCCTTTCTCGGCACGCTTCGGTTCGATGACTGGCTACGCCACAGCCTCCAGCCCGCCAGGGTGGCGCACCTGCCGGCCAGTGGAACCGTTTGACCGCCTAGACCCCGCGCTCGGCCGACCTCGCACTCCGTCTAGGATCATCGATACGATCGCCCGGCAGAGGTCGGAGCCGCCGCTCGATACATGTTGCGCTCTCCCCACGACAGGATAGCCACGGTGATGACGACCCCACAGACCCCCATTCCCTCGGGCTTCGGACCCGCGACAACCGCCGAAGAGGTGATGCGCGGCGTCGACCTGACCGGTCGAAACGCGATCGTCACCGGCGGCTACTCCGGACTCGGCCTCGTCACCGCCAAGGCGCTGGCGACGGCCGGTGCGACGGTGACGATCCCGGCGCGCGATACGGAAAGGGCCGCGGCGGCGCTTGCCGGGGTGGAAGGAGTCGAGATCCTGCCGATGGACCTGATCGACGCCGGGTCGGTGCAGGCTTTCGCCGCGCGCTTGCTCGACACCGGACGGGCCGTGTCGCTGCTGATCTGCTGCGCAGGCGTCATGGCAACGCCGCTCATTCGCGACCGCGACGGCCATGAGGGGCAGTTCGCGGTCAACCATCTCGGTCATTACCGCCTGACCTGCGCACTTTGGCCTGCGCTGGCGGCGCAAGGGGCACGCGTCGTCGCGGTATCGTCGCGCGGGCATCAGATTGCCGGAATCGACTTTGACGACATCGATTTCCGCCGGCGCGACTATGACAAATGGGTCGCCTATGGCCAGTCCAAGACCGCCAACGCACTCTTCGCCCGCGCGCTGGACCGCCGCGGCGCGCCGTTAGGCGTCCGCGCCTTTTCGCTTCATCCCGGGCAAGTGCTGACCGATCTGGCGCGCCATCTTTCGGCGGACGAGATTGCGGGCTTCGACGCGCTCGATGCCCAGGGCAATCCCCGGGTCGACCCGGCTCAGGGCATGAAGACGCTCGAACAGGCCGCGGCAACGTCGCTGTGGTGCGCGACCAGCGCGCTGCTCGACGGACGCGGCGGCGTCTATTGCGAAGACTGCGACATTGCCCCGCTCAACCACGGCGATCTCGGCCGAAAGGGCGTCGCCGCCTGGGCCGCGGACGACGCTGCGGCGGAACGCCTCTGGCAGCGCTCGGCCGACTGGACCGGGCTCGACATCGGCTGAACCGGTTTTTCACAGGAGATCGATCATGAGCGAGTTTATCAGCTATGCCATGGACGGCGGCAGCATTGGCCTGCACGTCGAGCATCCCCGGGCGGATACCGCCCCGGCGGTCGTCGTGCTCCACGAAGTGTTCGGGATAAATGACGATGTTCGCGCCACCTGTCGCGAACTCGCCGACCGGGGGTACATGGCGATCTGCCCCGATCTTTACTGGCGCATTGCGCCGGGTTTCAGTCTGTCGCGATGGACCGAGGCGGACTTGCCCCGGATCAATCAGCTCTACACCGAATTCGACCGTGATCTGGCGGCACAGGACATAGCCGAAGTCCTTGCCTTCTCCCGCTCGATCCAGGGCACCAGCGGTCGCGCGGCGCTGCTCGGCTATTGCATGGGCGGGCTGATGGCATTTCTGACGACCGCCCGCTATGGGGCCGACGCGACCGTGGTCTATTATCCAGGCCAGGCCGAGACCTATCTCGACGAGGCGGATCGCGTATCGACCCCGATGATCGTTCATCTGGGCGAGGCAGACGAATATATCCTGCCAGAGGCGCGCCGCGCGATATCCGACGCCTTCGCGACGAACCCGGTGGTGACGGTGCACAGCTATCCCGGTTGCGGTCACGCATTCACCCGGCACGGCGGCGACCGCTACGACCCGGCCGCAGCTGCGATCGCCAATGAACGGAGCTGGGCGTTCCTCGACACGCATCTGCGGTAAGCACGCTGAACCTTGGTCTAGGCCTGGCGAGCCTCTTGTCCTGCCTCTGCTCGCAACCGGTCCGATAGCTGCCAGCGCCGCTTCCCAGCATGATCCCGAATATCGGCAGCACGATCACGGCTTCCGACCGCAGCCTTCAGGAGGATCGCATGTCTGACCCGTATCGAGCCCGATCGATCGAATTGCCCCGTCGGGACCTGCTCGCGGCAGGGCTCGGCACGATCGCCGTGGCCGCACTACCGTTCGAAGTGCTCGCCGGCCCCTCTGCGAGGCGTACCCCGTCACTCAGCACAAGGAACAAAGCGATGAACTACGTCACCACCCGCGACTGCGTCGAGATTTTCTACAAGGACTGGGGGCCGCGCACCGCCCAGCCCATCGTCTTCCACCATGGCTGGCCGCTCAGCTCGGACGACTGGGACCCGCAGATGATGTTTTTCCTGGAACAGGGGTTTCGCGTCGTTGCCCATGACCGCCGCGGCCATGGCAGATCGAGCCAGGTCGAGGGCGGGCATGACATGGACCATTACGCCGCCGACGCGGCGGCAGTCGTCGAGCATCTTGATCTGCGCAACGCGATCCATGTCGGCCACTCGACCGGCGGCGGTGAGGCGACCCGCTATGTCGCGCGTCACGGCAAGGGACGTGTCGCCGGCTTGGTGCTGATCGCAGCGGTCCCCCCGCAGATGCTGAAGACGCCGGCCAACCCCGGCGGCCTGCCGATCGAGGTGTTCGATGCCTTCCGCACCGGCGTCGCGGAGCACCGCGCTCAATATTATCTCGATATCCCGACCGGGCCATTTTACGGGTTCAACCGGCCGGGTTCCAAGCCCATCGACGGGCTCATCCAGAATTGGTGGCGTCAGGCAATGATGGGCGGCGCCAAGGCCCATTATGACGGAGTGAAGGCCTTCTCGGAGACCGACTTCACCGACGACCTGAAGCGGATCGACGTGCCGGCACTGGTGCTTCACGGCAGCGACGACCAAGTGGTGCCGGTCGACGACAGCGCCCGCCTTTCGTCGAAACTGCTGAAGAATGCGACACTGAAGATCCACGACGGCCTACCGCACGGGATGATCACGACCCATGCCGACCTGGTCAATCGCGACATACTGGCATTCGCTCGACGCTGACGAACCGGGCGCTCGGGAAAGCCGTCCGCCGGGGTGCCAGGTCCCAAGCGACTCGGAACACACCGATCGGCCTCACCGGAACTCGGCTGACGAGCCTCGCAGCATTCAGGTTGCGGGGCTTGTCGGTCGACCGAGATTGGGAGGATGACCGCATGTACCGCGGGAAAGGTGATCAAATGAGCCGCAGGGACCTGCTCGCAGGCACAAGCGCGACATTGGCCGCGCTTCCCGCGACCGCACGGCCAGCAGGCGATACCGACTTCGGTCGGCTCCAGCGGGTCGCCGCTGGCGAGCTCGACATCGCCTATTTAGACCTGGGGCCGATCACCGGTCCCGCAGTAATCCTCCTGCATGGCTGGCCTTATGACATCCACGCCTTTGCGGACTGCGCATCCTTGCTGGTCCGCGCGGGTCGCCGCGTGATCATTCCCTATCTGCGCGGCTTCGGCGCAACGCGCTTCCGCTTGGCCGACACCATGCGCAACGGCCAGCAGGCGGTGCTCGCGCGGGACGTGGTCGCCCTGTTGGACGCGCTGCGGATCGAGCGGGCGACGATCGCCGGCTTCGACTGGGGCGCCCGTTCGGCCTGCATCGTGGCCGCGCTCTGGCCCGAGCGATGCGACGCGCTGGTGTCGGCCAGCGGCTATCTGATCGGTAGCCAGCAAGCCGGCCGGACGCCGCTCGATCCGGAGTCGGAGCTCCGCTGGTGGTATCAATTCTACTTCGCGACCGAGCGCGGTCGGGATGGCTATGCAAGGAACCGCGCGGCCTTCAATCGTCTGATTTGGCAGCTCGCCTCGCCGAAATGGCGATTTGACGACACCACCTATGCTCGCTCCGCGGCCGCCTTCGACAACCCCGACCATGTCGCGATCGTGATCCACAACTATCGATGGCGGCTTGGCTTGGCGCAAGGCGACGCGACGCTGGACGGCCTTGAGCACGTGCTGGCGACCGCGCCTTCGATCGCCGTTCCCACCATCACGCTGGAGGGCGACGCCAACGGGGCGCCGCATCCCGCACCCGCATCCTATCGTCCGCGCTTTACGGGCCCCTATGCTCATCGGTTGATTCAGGGCGGCATCGGCCACGCTCTGCCCCAGGAAGCGCCGCAGGCGTTCGCAGATGCCGTGCTGAGAGTGGCACCGCTCCGCTGACACGCGCTTTCGAACGGCCCAGCATGGCAATGCACATCGCACTGTTGCGACCGTCGCTGCCCGCATCCGGGTCAGTGCCGATCAGGAACGGTCAGCGGCTCGTCGTTGCTGTCCACGACGAAGATGGCGAGCAGCCTGGCCGGCTTGGTCCTGCTGCCGTTCGCACTCGTCCCATGATGGTCACCCGGGCTCTCAGTCCACCATTCGCCAACCTTGTAGGTCCGGGGCGGTTGTCCGTTCAACGCACTGACGATCTCGCCCTCGAGCACATAGGCGAGGATGAAGGCGGACCTGGCATGGGTGTGCGACGGCGAATTCCCGCCCGGTGCGTAGGTTACCAACACCGTCTTGAGCGACTTGCCCGGGATGTTCGGAATCGCCTGGGCGAATTGTGGCGTGACGTTAGAGAGCACATCGTCGGGTGCCGACTGTGCCTGCGCCGCCGGGGCGACGAACAACGCGGCGAGCGCACTAGCGATGAAATGGCGCATTTATGTTCTCCTTCTAAACGTCGCGAGCCCGACGGCCAGCGGCTACCTGTTCCACGAGGGGTCGGGTCTCTACGGGTCGGACCCGGCGGTGCTCACCCAGGTCAGCTAAATGCCGCCCCGGACCGGAGCGGCGAGATAGCCGAGCCTGGAATCGCGCTCGATACCCGCGAAAGCCAGCATTGCGGGCTGCGGGGACCCATCCTTGGAGGAGAGGTCACGCCGATCCGCCTTTCACCGTGGCCTGCATCTTGCCTCGTCTCGTGTTGAGCAAAGACTGTACGGTTAAGTGCGAAGGGCCGGCAGTCGCCATTGGTCTGATGCGGACCCTACCAAAGTCGAGTGCGACCGAATGTCGAGAGACCACAGGCGAGCAAGAGCAGCACACATCGCTGTCTGCACAGATCTCAAAACGCGCTGGATATCAGCTGTGGGAGCAGGACCTTTTCGAACTCGTCGCCAAATGTAACGATTTGATAAATAGTATTTATTTCTCGCGACGCGCTAAGAAATACCCCCGCCGCTACCCCGCAGGCATATTCAAAGCGACAAATGGGGGTATTTCTGCGCCCAGTTGATTCACGAGCGCGAGAACTTTCTGAGTGAAAATTCTTCGCTGAGTGGCAGCTCCCGACGACACCCGGTCTTTCATGATAAATTGGCTGATATCGGCTTCCGACGAAGTCAGACGCGCCTTGCATAAATCCATATATCCATTAGCGTGGATAGATGAATCACGTGTCAGCCATTGGCGCGCTTGGGGCGCTCGCGCAGGGAACGCGCCTCGACGCATTTCGCCTGCTTGTTCGTCATGAGCCTGACGGCCTTGCCGCCGGTGAGGTCGCCAAGGCGCTCGACGTGCCGCAGAACACTATGTCGGTGCATCTGGCGACACTCGCACGCGCCGGGCTGATCCGGTCCGAACGGCGCAGCCGGATCATCAACTACCGTGCCGATCTCGACCAGTTGAAGGCGCTCACCCTGTTTCTCGTGAAGGACTGCTGCGGCGGCAAGGCGGAGCTTTGCGAGCCGCTGATCGCCGAGCTTAATTCCTGCTGCTGAAGGGCTCCCATGACCGTCGACATCATCATTTATCACAACCCCGATTGCGGAACGTCGCGCAACACGCTGGCGATGATCCAGAACGCCGGCATCGAGCCGCATGTAATCGAGTATCTGAAAACGCCGCCCAACCGCTCGCGTCTGGTCTCGCTGATCGCTTGCATGGGCATCACGCCCCGTGCGCTGCTGCGCGAGAAGGGCACGCCCTATGCCGAGCTTGGCCTCGGCGACGTGGCGCTGGGCGATGACCAGCTCATCGACGCGATGATCGAGCATCCGATCCTCATCAACAGGCCGATCGTCGTCTCGCCGCTCGGCGTGAAGCTGTGCCGTCCTTCGGAAGAGGTGCTGGACCTGCTGCCGGCCCGGCAGCGCGGTGCGTTCACCAAAGAAGATGGCGAGAAGGTCATCGACGACGCGGGCCAAAGGATCGGCGGATGACCACCGCCGCTCCGGCCAAGCCGGCGATCAGCACATTCGAGCGCTATCTTAGCATCTGGGTAGCGCTGTGCATCGTGGTCGGTATCGCTCTCGGCTACGCGCTGCCCGGCCTGTTCCGCGCCATCGCCGCAGCCGAGATTGCGCGGGTCAATCTTGTGGTCGCGGTGCTGATCTGGCTGATGATCATCCCCATGCTGCTCAAGATCGACCTCAGCGCACTCGGGTCGGTCCGCCAGCATTGGAAGGGCGTCGGCATTACCCTGTTCATCAACTGGGCGGTAAAGCCCTTCTCGATGGCGCTCCTCGGCACGCTGTTTCTGGGTTGGCTGTTCCGCCCGTTCCTCCCTGCGGGGGAGGTCAGCTCCTACATCGCTGGTTTGATCCTTCTCGCCGCCGCGCCTTGCACCGCAATGGTGTTCGTATGGTCCAACCTCTGCGAGGGCGAGCCAACCTACACGCTGAGCCAAGTGGCACTGAATGACGTAATCATGGTGTTCGCGTTCGCGCCGCTGGTCGGTCTGCTGCTCGGCATCGCCTCGATCACCGTGCCGTGGGATACGCTGCTCATCTCGGTCTTGCTCTACATTGTCGTGCCGGTGATCGTCGCGCAGGTGATCCGCCGCGTGGTAATCGGATCGGGCGGACAAGCTGCACTGGGCCGGCTGTTGGCGCGACTTGGGCCGGTCTCGCTGCTGGCGCTGCTCTCCACGCTGGTGCTGCTTTTCGGGTTTCAGGGCGAGGCCATCATCGCCCACCCGCTGGTTATCGCGCTTATCGCGGTGCCGATCCTCATTCAGGTCTATTTCAACGCGGGGCTCGCCTACTGGCTGAGCCGCCGGTTCGGGGTGGCATGGTGCGTGGCGGCGCCCGCCGCGCTGATCGGCGCCTCCAACTTCTTCGAACTGGCGGTCGCCGCCGCGATCAGCCTGTTCGGGCTCAACTCGGGGGCGGCGCTGGCGACCGTCGTCGGCGTGCTGGTCGAGGTGCCGGTGATGCTGTCTGTCGTCTCGATCGTGAAGCGGACACGGCCTTGGTACGAAGCGAGAGCGACGGCATGACCCAGATCTATCTCTCGGAAGCTCGGCACGCTGATGATGTCCTGCGGCTCGCGCTTGGCGCCGCGCAGCTACCAACCGACGATCTCGGCGGCCCCGAACGGATGTTCTTCAGCCTGTCCGACAATAGAGGACTGATCGGGTTCATCGGTCAGGAGGGCAACGGCGCTGACCGGCTGCTCCGCTCGCTGGTCGCGCTGCCAACACGGCGCGGCAAAGGATATGGCCGGATGCTGGTCGAGCACCTTGAAGGCGTCGTCGATGGCGCGGTCGAGCGGCTGCACCTCCTGACCAACGGCACCGGGAAGTTCTTTCGCAGGCTCCGTTACGTCGCTGCCGATCGTGACGCGGCGCCGGCGTTCATCGCCGCGACCGCGCAGTTCACGTCGCTGTGCGGTCCGCGCGCGACCTATCTCGTCAAGGATGTTGGATGACCCGCCTACGTGACCTGGCCGACCCCGACGATCTGCCGGCGCTCGATCAAAGCATTGCGATCATCCGGCCCGGCACTGGCATGGGCGACGATCAGCCGCCGCCGCGCATTCTGCTGCTCTATGGGTCGCTGCGCGAACGCTCATTCAGTCGGCTCGCAGCGGAGGAAGCGGCACGGCTGCTGATCCTCTTCGGCGCCGAGGTGCGGATATTTGATCCAAGCGACCTGCCGCTACCCGATCAGGTGAAGGGCGATGATCATCCCGCCGTCCATGAGCTGCGGCAGCATGCGCTGTGGTCCGAAGGCATGGTCTGGTGCAGTCCCGAGCGCCACGGCCAGATCACCGGCATCATGAAGGCTCAGATCGACCATCTGCCGCTGGAGTTCGGCGGCATGCGCCCCACCCAGGGTCGCACGCTGGCGGTAATGCAGGTGTCGGGCGGCTCGCAGTCGTTCAACGCGGTCAACACGTTGCGCCTGCTCGGCCGCTGGATGCGCATGATCACCATCCCCAACCAGTCGAGTGTGGCGATGGCGTTCAAGGAGTTCGACGAAGCCGGCCGCATGCGCCCGTCGAGCTATTATGACCGGATCGTCGACGTGATGGAGGAACTGGTCCGGTTTACGGTCCTGACCCGCCCGCACGTCGACCAGCTCGTTGACCGCTACTCCGAAAGGAAGGCCGCACAGGCGACGCGTGACGCCGTAGCCGATCTTGCCTCGCGCGCTCTCGGCTAATGGCCCCGGGGCTGCCCGCCACCTGGACTTTAGAATGACCGCTTATTCTAAAAGATACCATTCGGCCTAAGCCGTTCGAACGGCGGCAAATTCCCCATCGTCGGTCGCTTCGCCAGCGCTCGTTGCTAATTTAACGAGCGGCCGCGTTTCGGAACCCGCCGACCGCGCGATCGGATTAAGGGCGCCTAGCGCTTTCTCCGGCGCCGGCGAGCCTTAGTTAGCCCCAGCTGCTAGTTCGAGGACGTAGGGGTCACCATCGTCAAGCGGAAATCGGCAGATTTCCGCCACTTTCGACGATAAAGGCAAATTCACCTCCACATTTCGTCCCACAATTATTCGCGGCTTCGATGGGACGCAGTGGCACGCCTTGGCGCCCACATTCGCGCCCTCGCCGACATGTTGGTTGAATACGCCGCCCATTTAAGTCGGCTATTGGGCCTATTCTGTTGAAGAAGTCTCTGTTGGCGGCGGTCTGGGGCGGTTCTTGATGGCGGTCGAACGCAGGTCCAGTCCCGCTCAGGCCGTTGCGAGCCCCGGCATCGATCGTATTTTCGCCAGCTTCCGGAGGTTCTGGGCGGCGGCTGCGAGGTGGAACTCATCTTCTGCGCCATTCGGACCGCGCAGGCGCAAGCGGTCCAGCTTCAGGATGCGCTTGAGGTGGGCGAACAGCATCTCGACCTTCTTCCGCTGACGGCGTATCGCGAGCCATGTCGCGCGCGCCTTCATGGACCGAGCGCATGATCTTACGCGCGGGCATCTTCGGGGTGCATTGCTGCTTGAGCCCGCAGGCTGCGCAGTCCTTCTCGCGGGCACGATAGCGGATGAAGCCATCGGCATTGGCGAGCGGGCGCGGCGTGCTGAAGCTGCGGTTCGATGGGCGCAGGCGATTGCCATCAGGGCAGACGTAGCTGTCGTCCTCATGGTCGAAGGTGAAGGCTGATCGCTCAAAGGTCTCGTCGCTGCGGGCAGATTTGTCGAACACCGGGATGTGTGGCGCGATGCCGCGATCCTCGACCAGCCAGACCAGGTTCGGCGCGGAGCCGTATGCGGTGTCTGCCACAAGCCGCTCGGGCCATAGACCGAAGCGCTCTTGCGTGCGTTCGATCATCCTGCGCTGGGCGGTCACTTCGGCCTGACGGATCGCGGTCGTCGCCTCAACATCGACGATCACCGCATGGTCGAGATCGATCAGGTAGTTGGTCGAGTATGCGTAGAAGGCCGATCCGCGTGTCGCCGCGGTCCAGCGCGAAGCGGGATCGGTCAGGTTGATGCGCTTGGGTGTTACCGGCGTCGATCCACCGAACGCGGCATCGTCGAGAACTTCGAGATACTCGGTGACCGCGCGGCCGGTCGCTTCGGGCGGGAGCCCCTCTTCGCCCGGTACCGACCGCTGCCGATGAACATCTGCCCGGATCAGGCTGGCATCAACGGCGAAGCCCTCGCCGCCGACCAACCCCTCTGCCATGCATCGCGCCACCGTCATCTCGAACAGTTCACGCAGCAAGCCGCTGTCGCGAAAGCGGCCGTGCCGGTTCTTCGAAAAGGTCGAGTGATCGGGCACGCCGCCCTCCAGCCCAAGGCGGCAGAACCAGCGATAGGCCAGGTTGAGGTGAACCTCATCGCACAGCCGCCGCTCCGAGCGGATGCCCATGCAATAGCCGATAATCAGCATCCGGATCATCAACTCGGGATCGATCGATGGCCGGCCCGTCTCGCTGTAGAAGGGCCGCAGATGCTCGCGAATGTCCGATAGATCCACGAACCGGTCGATCGAGCGCAGCAGATGATCCGCCGGTACATGCCGCTCCAGGTTGAAGCTGTAAAACAGCGCCTCCTGCGCCACCGTCCGCTCGCCCATCATCGGCTCGTCTCCGCTTGCCCACAGAGTGAATCAGGACAACGGCGTTACTTCAAGAGCGAGTTTTTCAACGGAATAGGGCCGAGAACGGTCTGTCGGCTCTTGGTGCACCGGCGGACATAGCTGACATTCAAGATTTCGATCTTCGGGCTGACGGCTTCGAACCAATTAGGCGCGGTTAAGGCAGGGGCCCATAGACTGGCTTCGGGTGCACGCCGACCAACCGGCTCGGCTCGGCTCGGCTCGGCTCGGCGAAGAACATAACCGCCACGATTCCCGAGGCGACGGTTAATCCTACTGAAGTGCGCGTCCGTCGTCTCCGTCGTTCCGAGGGCGGTCCCATCGTCGCGACGCCGCTTCAATGTTCAGCCCCGCTTGATCTTCTTCTTCTCCTGCTCCTGTCGGCCGTTAGTCCGCGCTTCGCGTCGCAGACGCCGCACATAGCTGCGCTCGTGGGAATGGTAGATGCGATGGGCCACAAAGGCGGCGACGAACAACGCCATAAGCAGCATCAAAGTGTAGGCGACAATCAATCTCGTTTCCATTTCAGTTCTCCGCCGGCCCTGGTTGTGGCGCGGCTGCAAGAGGGAGGGTCATTGAACGTCATTGGCGCGTCCGGCGGCCATATTCGCTGCTTGCGGGGGGGTCGGGATCGAGCGCGTCGCCGCAGCGGACGGTCACGGTCACCGTCATTTCGAGCAGATCCTCTGGCGCGCCGGAATAGCGACCCTCCAGCGGGGGAATTTGCGAGATGTTGCGCGCGACCGCGACGGGCACGAGGTGTGCCTCGCCCATCCGCCCGTTGGTCGGATCGAAGGCGATCCAGCCTGCGCAGGGCAGGTAGACCTCGGCCCAGGCATGCGTCGCGCCATGCTGGGGCTCCTCCGGAGAACCGGGCAGAGGCGGATCGTGGAGATAGCCCGAGACCGCCCGCGCGCCGAAACCCAGATGGCGCGCCGCCTCGATGAACAGGGTCGCCAGGTCGCGGCAGGTCCCGCTCGCGCTGTCAATCGTCTCGAGCGGCGACTGGGTGCCTTCCTCAAGGCGCTCGGCATAGAGGATGCCCGCATGTGCCGCCTTGTTGAGGTCTTGCAGCAAGGCGAGCGTGTCGGTTTCGTCGCCCGCGACCAGAGCGCGCGCCCAGGCGGGAAGCCTACCGTCGGGATCCGGGTGCTCGGGTACCCGCAGCGCGCCGAGATCGATGCGCTCGTCCGAAGAATAGGCGAAGGGATAGCGGTGCGCATGCGGCGCGATCTTGAACACCGGCCAGGCGGCGGCGTCCTGCTCGACCACCACATGGCTGGCTACTGTGAGTTCATCGGTCTGTTCGGAAAAGGAGGCGGTGGCGATCAGGTTGCCGAACACGTCCTGCGTCCATTCGATTTCGGCGGGCGGCGAACAGTTCAGCGACACGGTCACCGGCTTGAGGCTGTGGCTGCTCCGCGGCGAGAGCATCATCCGATGCGCCAGCAACGTAACGCGGCGCGCATAGCGATAGGTGGTGCGATGATCGATCGTGAGCAGCATGCGGCCTGCCATCCAGCGAGGAAGGGGCGCGACATGCGCGCGGCGCCAGGCAGCGTGAAAGGGAATGTCGGCCCGTAGGCCTCAATGCCCATCGCAGGCGACGATAGCCGCCCTTATGTGGGGACGCCGCGGCGCAGCGGCAATGGCCGCGCCGCCAGCGTCGCCGGATATCAGCCGCGCTTCGCCGCGGTGGCAACGGGAACCGGCACCCCCTTCAACGAGGGATTGGAAGCGTTCGGCTTGGCCGGCGCTTCCTTCTTGGGCTTGCGGATTTCCCGGTTGCTCTTGCGTTGTCCCTTGGCCATCGGATCGCTCCTTCGTCGCGTTCGAGCCTGATGGCCAACGCTCTGACCCGGTCTGGAGCAGCCGTCCTACCCTAGGCGCCGCGGCCTTCCGCTACCAGGCAATTCGGCGGGTCAGCGCGACGGACCCGATCGCACGCTGGCAGTCCCGGCCCCGCTGCGAAGGGAAGCGACTGCGGTCGTGCACGCCTGCTCGCTGGCATAGCCGGCGCTGATCGCAATCGGCTCGCCCGATGCCGCGCAATAGCGCCAGCGCCAGTCTCCCCCCGAAAACAGGATCGACGTGAGAGATACGCGGTCGGCGCGGTAGATTTCGAAATAGGGCTCGCGGGCCGGCACCGGATCGGGTCGCGGTTCGGTTAGCGGCGCGGCGCCGCCGGGCCTGACGACGCGAAGCAGCGCGTCGGAAACATCCTTGGGAAGGTTCGCCACGGCGCGGCGCGGCGCCTCGAATTCGCTGAAGGCCGGACTTTTGGGCACATGCGTTCTCCCGTCGGCAAGCGGGAGCGATTCGATTTCTCTCTGGCGCCGCGCGCTTGCGGAGCGGGTGAAGCGGCGATGCAAGGCATATAGGGACGCGCTGCGGGTTTCGCCACCTGTGCTACAAGGGTTGACGGGCGGGGGCCGCAGGAGAGCGTCATGACGATCCGAACCACGCCCACGACGGTGACCTTCGCATCCCCTTTCCGGCTCAAGGGCGTCGGAGAAGTGCTTCCGCCCGGCAGCTACCGCGTCGAAACCGACGAGGAAGCGATCGAAGGGAACGAGCGAACCATATTCCGGCGCGTCGCCACGCTGCTGTATGTGCCCTTGGCGTCCGGAATGCGCGTCTGCACGGTCGATCCCGAAGAACTCGCGGCGGCGATTGCTGCCGACGCAGCTTAGCGGGCGACCGTCGTTTCACATTCGATTCACCATCGCGTCGCTCATTTGGTTAGCATCGCGGTCGTATCGCAGACCCATGGATATCGATGACCTTCGGCGGGAGGCAATCCGCTGCCGCAACCTGGGGAATCGGAAAGGCGACGGGACCGATGCCGACTGGTATCGCGCTCGCGGCGTCCGGCTGACCGAAGCAGTGGATGCCATGGCCGCCGCCGATAGCGCCGCCGAGCCGGAGAACACCCTTCCCTGAGAGTGCGGGACGTTTGACCGGCACTTGCCAGAGCGGGCGGCGCCCCCCACATGCGGTGGATCGGCGCGCGATCCCAGGCGCGCCAGTTCGCACTTCGGCGGCGCTGGCTTCCGGTTGTGAAAGCGACTGTTTCGTCGCGATCCAGCGACCGGAACAGCGAAACCCATGACAGCCAAGGACATTCGGTTCGCGCGCGACGCGCGCGAAAGCATCGTGCGCGGAGTCGATTTTCTCGCCGACACGGTCAAGGTCACGCTCGGCCCCAAAGGCCGCAACGTGGTGCTCGACAAGGGCTATGGCGCCCCGCACATCACCAAGGATGGCGTGACCGTTGCCAGGGAAATCGAGTTCGGGGACCGGTTCGCCAACCTCGGTGCCCAGATGATCCGCGCGATCGCATCCCGCACGCAGGACCATGCGGGAGACGGCACCACCACCGCCACGGTGCTCGCGCAAGCGATCGTTCGCGAGGGGATGAAGTCACTTGCTGCCGGCGCCAGTCCGATCGACCTCAAGCGCGGCATCGATCTCGCCGCCGGGCACGTCGTCGCGGATCTGAAAGCGCGGTCGCGGCCGGTATCGGGCAATGCCGAGATCGCCCAGATCGGCATCGTCGCTGCCAACGGCGACGAGGAGATCGGCCGGATGATCGCCGCAGCGATGGACAAGGTCGGCAACGAAGGCATGATCTCGGTCGAGGATGCGCGCGGCATCGACTTCGAGCTCGAAGTTGTCGAAGGCATGCAGTTCGACCGCGGCTATCTCAGTGCCCATTTCGTTACCGACGCGGCGAAGATGACCGCCGACCTGCAGGATTCCTATATCCTGCTCCACGAGAAGAAGCTTTCGGACCTGCACGCACTGCTGCCGCTGCTCGAGGCGGCGGCGCAAGCGGACCGTCCGCTGCTGATCGTGGCCGAGGATGTCGAGGGCGACGCACTCGCGACGCTCGTGGTGAACAAGCTGCGCGGCAGCCTCAAGGTCGCGGTGGTGAAGGCGCCCGGGTTCGGCGACGGCCGCAAGGCGATGCTCGAGGACATTGCGATCCTGACCGGCGGCATGGTGATTTCGCCCGATGTGGGCATCAAGCTGGACGGTGTCGCGCTCGATCACCTCGGCTCAGCCCGGCGCGTGACGATCAGCCAGCATGATACCGCGATCATCGGCGGCGCCGGCGCGGCGGACGCGATCGCCGAGCGTGTCGCAGCGATCAAGCGGCGGATCGAGCTCAGCGAGAGCGAGCATGAGCAGGAAAAGCTCCAGGAACGGCTCGCGCGGCTCACCCGGGGAGTCGCGATCATCCGGGTCGGCGCCTCGACCGAAGTCGAGATGCGCGAGCGCAAGGACCGGCTCGACGATGCGCTGCATGCGACGCGCGCTGCAGTCGAAGAAGGCATTCTGCCCGGCGGCGGCACCGCGCTGCTCTATGCGTCGCGCGCGCTCGCGGGGCTGGCGGGAGGCAATGACGACCAGACGCGCGGGATCGACATCGTCCGCCGCGCATTGTCCGCGCCGCTCCGCCAGATCGCCGCGAATGCGGGGCACGACGGCGGCGTCGTCGCCGCCCGGCTGACCGACGGCAACGACCAGGACATGGGCTTTAATGCCCAGACCGAGCGCTATGAGGATCTCATCGCGGCGGGCGTGATCGATCCGACGCTGGTCGTCCGTTCGGCGCTTCAGGATGCGGCGTCGATCGCGGGTCTGCTCCTCACCGCCGAGGTGGCGATCGTCGCCTTTTCGGATGGCTCGCCCCTGTCACCGGCGCTGGCTCCGGCCGGCGGCTTCTGAACCCAACCAACCCACTTGAGGAGACCGATATGTCGAGAGTTCCCGTTCGCCCCTATCTTGTGACCAAGGACGAGGAAGGAATCTTCCGCGTCACTATCCGCACCACGCGCTTCAACTCGCAGGGCTATCCGCTCGTTTTGAGCGAGGTGCTGGGCGACGCATTCAAGACGCAGACCGCGGCCAAGGCATTCGTCCGCACCGAGTTCCGCGCCGAACCGAACGAGATCGCCGTCCGGTAGGGGCGCTATTTCCGGGCTTTGCGCGCCGCATAGCGTGCGTCGCGCTCGGCCTTTTTCTCCGCATCGCTTTTCGGCGGAATGTTCGCGGCCTCGGCGGCGCGGGCAGTGGCTTCGGACGCCGCCACGCGCAGATCGGCCGCCGCTTGGCGCTCCGCTGCGCGCAGAGCGCGCTGCGCGGCTTCGGCCTGCTCCCGCTTGAGACGCACTTCCTTTCGTCCGGCCAGTTCGGTCTCGTTGGGTAACGGCTTGGCGCGAAGCTTGTCGAGCGCCTTTCGCCGGGTCTCGCGCGAGAGCGCGATGCGTTCGTTGAAATCGGGGGCTCGGTATGCGGTCATGTTCGGGGGTCTTTCCTGCGCGAATAGCAAAGGGCGGACCCGGCTTGCGCCGGGCCCGCCCGATGAAGCAGCGGCTATGCCGGTTAGGCGGCCTGGAGATTCACTGCAGACGATTTGCCGCGCTGGTCGTTCTCGACCTCGTAGGACAGCCGCTGTTCGGCCTGCAGCGTCGTCATGCCGGCGCGTTCGACCGCGCTGATATGGACGAAGCTGTCATTGCCGCCGCCTTCGGGCGAAATGAAGCCATAGCCTTTGTCGTTGTTGAAGAATTTGACCTTGCCGGTGGGCATGGGATGTTCCTTTCTCGAAACATGGAAATGTCCGGGCGCCGATGCGCCCGGAGCCAGGAAGCGAGAAAAGGAAGGGTCGGCCCGGAAGCGTCATTTCCGTCGCAGGCGACGATAGCCCTCCCGATATGGGGTTCCGGGCGCGGATTGCAATGCGCCTTCAATCCGCCGCCACGGCGCTCAGCCTGCGGACCGGGCTGGCGTCGGCGAAACCGCGGTCGGGGTTCTCGCTGAACGCACGGTCGTCGAGCGGCGGGAACCGCAGGTGAAGCTTGGCAGCCGCGTCCGCGCGTGTCGCGTCGAGCCGGGCCTTCCGCTCCTCTCGCTTCTCGGCGGCAACCGCTTCCTTGGCCCAGGCAGCAGCCGCGCCTCTCGCAACGTCCCTGACATTTGCGAGCGTGGTCTGGGTAGCGAGGGCGAGCTGGCGCGACTCCTGCGCGCGGCACAATTGAGCTGAAGGTTGCATTGCTAATCCTTTCAAGACGGAACGATGGGCGATCGTCCGGCGCTCCGGCGGCCGGGCCGGATGTTGATCGTGCGGTCAGTCTGCCCGGCCGGCACGCCAGGGCAGGCCGGGAAGCTGCGCCATGCTCCGCCCGCAACGAATGCAGACGCTGGCGAGCTGGCCGCGCTCCCAATGGTTCCGCGCGGCGTCGGGAGTGTGCGTCCCGAACACTTGGTGGAAGAGGTCACGCATCGGCCGTGCCGCGGGCTTCGGCGCGTCGGGCTGCGGCGACGGCATCCTTGAGCGCGGTGTACCGATACCCGTTCCAGTGAAAGTAATCGACCGGAACCCGTGTGATGCCATAGGCTTCCATCACTTGCGCCGGGTTTTCGGTGGGCGGCGCATCTTGGGGAACTCTTGGAGACATTTTTATTCCTTCCCGGGCGGCGCGCAGCCGCCAAAAAGTGCCGGAGTCAGTTGATGCGGCGTTGCCGCCACGGCTCGCGCGTGACCGTGCCCGTCAGCACACGCGAGCCAAAGGCCCGCGCGACCACGGCGGCGTCATCAGCATTCTGGAAAACGACGCGGGTTCCTTGGGGAAGCAGCGGCTCAATCGCGCTGATCGCGGCATTGTGCTTGGCCGACATCGCCATGACCTGATCGGCGGTGGCGTCGATGTTTACGGCGCGCGACACGTCAGCCTTCCTGCGGCGGCAGGAGGCCTGGCATGCGCGGCGGAGCGCCGCCATCATCTGCCCAGACGGCGAAGCGGGTTTGCTGGTCACGGTCCCGTCGCGGGCCAGGAAGGGATGGAAGCGGAAGATGCGCTGGGGGCACATCCGCCGAGAACCGCGTTGGCAGGATCGCGGGCATAGCAAACTCCACGCTGAAGAGCGGGAGCGCGAATTATCTCTCAGTCGCTTCCAGCTCAGAGGCAAAGGCGAAGCGATGCACTTGATATGGGGTGCCGGCTGGATATTACGAGCGGTATTGGGACATGGAGGTTCATACGCCTCGATCCGCAAGAAGAGAGCTGACGACGTCGAACCTCGGAGCTGTCGCAGCCAAGCCACCTGACCCTGAAGTCCCAGTTTCAAGCCTTCGACGTAGTTCAACCAACCTGATGATCGAACGGCAGATTTCACGATCGTCCGCTTCGATACTCAACGACCGAAATGAGGCGCATACCTGCCGTGGCGAGCCATTAAAACAGATACCGCATTGTCCTGATCTCCGTCCGGGAGCAGACGCGCTGCCTCAGCCACGCAAGCCTGAAGCCCCTTCTTTGCCCCGCGCCACCGATCGTTACTGTCATGCCGCACTGGATGCGCAGCGCCCTCGAGCGCAATTATGCACCGGCGCGAGGCGCAAACATTCCGCAAAGCGATACCGATCCGTCGGAGGAGAGCGTCCGCCTCAGGCCTCCTCTTCCACTAGCGCGTTATCGGCCGCCGGCTCAGGCTCCGGCGCGAACTCATCATCGAGCTCCAACGATGGCGATGGTGTGGGCTTGGGTGCCAGCCCCCTCACCCGCGCCCGGAGCGCCTCAAGCCGCAGATCGGCCTCACCCGCTTCCTGCCCCGCCTTGGTCGCCAAGGCCAAGTAACGTCCCGCCGCCGCTTCCGAGCCGAAATATGCAACTTCGCCGGAGAGACCTTCCGTCGCAGTTGTCTCAACCGCCGCCACCGCAAGCATGTCGAAGCCGCCACAAAGGTCGAGCCGAACCCAGCTAAAGTCACGACTGAGGGCGTCATAGCAATTTTGGCTGTAGATCATCGCGCCCGAAAGCCCCTCGGCGCGGAGCACCATCGTCAAATGCCGCTGCCCCTTGCGAACACTCGCCAGGCTCAGCGCATCAATCGGCGCTGGCGAGGGTGCCGGCATCGTCTCGATTTGATTGGTGAGCGTCGGTGAAGCGAAGGACTGCGTGGGATTGTTTGTCGAGCGCGAGGAACACATGCCGATCGCGAAAAGCAACCCCAGCACGAGCGCCGCCGTCACCCAGCCGCTCGCCCCCGTATTCGTTTGCTCGTTCGCCATCTTCGCCCCCGCAAGACAAGCTATGGAAGCGATCGGTGCCAATCAACCCGTAATTGCGTACGATCCTCTTAGACCTCTGAGTTTTTATTCCAATGACCGCGAAGCTCTTGTCCAAATGCCTCGACCCCGTTTAGGTTGGTCTACGGGGGATGCAGGCATGGGGACTATCGCGTATTTCACGATCGACGCTGGGGCACAGGAGATTGCCGCATCCGCGGTGCAATGGCTCGGCGGCTTCACTCCGCGCGTACAGGCGACACTGAGCGATACGAGTGTTCGACTTCAGTCCGATCAGCACGATAATCTCGAACTCTCTGCTATCTGGGCGGCCGCGCTCGCGAACGAAGCCTCGCACAAGCGCGCGCAAACGCAGCGGGCTGGTGCCTATAGGATGCTGGCGCAATGAGCTTCGTGCCGCTGCGCATGCGTCCGCTTGGCGGCGAGCAGGTGCTTTGCGTACACGACACCGGTCACTTCTTCACGACCACGCCACCCTTCCTAGAGCGATTCGCCGCCGACAAGCTTTCGCCCATCGATCATCGCTTCCTTAACGAAGAAGGTCATGCGCTCGCGGCAGAGGACGGGCTCGGTCATGCCAGCTATCTCTATGGCCTTGCGGAGCGGGCGGCGCATGCGGGACCACTCGATTATCTGATCTTGGTACCAACGCTGCGGTGCAATCTGAGCTGCAGCTATTGCCAAGTGTCGCGGGCCGGGCTCAAGCAGCCCGGCTTTGACTGGAGCGACGAGACGCTAAGCGCGGTTCTCACGATCCTTGACGACCTGCCCCGCGAGCGGATCAAGATCGAATTCCAGGGCGGCGAGCCGACGCTGCGGCCAGACCTAATCCGCGCAGTGATCGAGCGGTGCCAACGATTCGACGAACGCCAGTTCGTAATCTGCACTAATCTCCACCAGATCGATGACAACATCCTCGCTCTATTCGACAATCCCGAACTCTATATCAGCACCTCGCTCGACGGAGACGCGCTGACCCATCAGCGCCACCGCACCGGCAGCAAAAGCGCAACCGACCAGTTCTTGGCGAACCTGCGCTTCGTCCTCGACCGCTATGGTTCGCATAAGGTTTCGGCATTACCGACGGTCGATCCCCACAACCCGCCCGAAATCGACATGCTGATCGATAGCTATGCCGCTCTGGGCTTCGACAGCATCTTCCTGAGACCGATCAATTATCAGGGGTTCGCGCGCAAGCGGCACAGCGATTCGCGCGAGCAGTCGGAGAGTTGGCGCGCCTATCACGAGCGCTTCGTCCGCGCGCTGATCGCGCGAAACTGGGACGACCGTAGCCGGGTACTCGAGGAGAGCTATACCAGCATCTGCCTGCGACGGATCTTCCAGCCCGGCGCCGACCGCCATGTCGACCTGCGCAACCCCAATCCGCTCGGCCATGACTATGTCGTGATCGACCATGACGGCCTGGTCTATCCCACCGACGAAGCGCGCATGCTGTCGCGCTCGGGCGTGATCGACCTCGCGATCGGGGACGTGCAAACCGGCTGGACCGGTGCTCGCCGCGAGCTACTCAACGCGCACGCCTCGAACTATGACGATCCTGCCTGCCAACGCTGTGCCTTCCAGCCCTATTGCGGCCGCGACCTGGTCGACGATCTAGCGCGCTATGGCCGGATCGACTTGCCGAGGCTCGAGACCGAGTTCTGCCGCAGGCACCTCCATCTCTTCGATTTTCTGTTTAGCCTGATCTATGAGGACGATCCGGCCGTGCGCTATTCGCTTGGCCGCTGGCTCCGGCTCGACGGCACTCCACAAGCGTTCGGGGTGGCGCACACATGATCGAGCTCACGCTGCCCGCACTAGCCGAAGCACCTCTGCCGTACGTCGCACGTCTGCGAGCGCGCCGTCAGGACGACGCGCATCGGGACGACGCGTTTTTCTGCGACGAAGACGATGCGGGCGTGACGTTCGCTGGCGCACATGGCCTGCTTGCGATCGACGGCATGGCCTCAACCGCACTTGATGGCGATGTGGTGCTGGTCCAGCCCGATGGAGGCCGGGTCGAGCGCCTGCTGCGCGCCGGCTCGCCGCACAACACACTCTTGGTCACCGAGCGCTGCGACCAGCTTTGCGTAATGTGCTCGCAGCCACCTAAGAAAACGCATATCGACCGCTTCGAATTATTCGAGCAAGCGTGCCTGCTCGCGGAGGCCGACAGCGTCATCGGCATCTCGGGAGGCGAGCCGACGCTCTACAAGGAACAATTGCTCTCCCTGATCGAGCGTGTGCTGGCCGCACGGCCCGATCTCGCATTTCACGTCCTTACCAACGGCCAGCATTTCGAGGCCGCTGACGTCGCGCGATTACGCAACCCGCTTTTCGCCAAGGTGCTCTGGGGCATTCCACTCTATGCCCGCGATCCTGGGCTGCACGACTCGATCGTCGGCAAGATCGGAGCTTTTGCGCGGCTCGAGCAGAGCGTCGCACATCTAGCGATGAGTGGCGCGCGCGTCGAACTGCGCACGGTGCTCGTTCAGGATAACCTCGCCAATCTCCCCGCACTCGCTCGCTACGTCACTACGCGGCTGCGCTTCCTCCATGCCTGGTCGATCATGCAGCTCGAGCATGTCGGCTTCGCGCGCAACCGCTGGGCACAGCTCTATGTCGATCACAGCCGCGACTTCGCGCCGATCGCGGCCGCGCTCGATCACGCCAAGCTGCATGGCATGCCGGCGCGCCTGTTCAACTTCCCCCGCTGCACTGTGCCCGAGCAATACCGGTATCTCGCGGCCGCTTCGATCTCGGATTGGAAGCGCAGATATGTCGAGACGTGCGCGAGTTGCCGAGAACGCGAAGCCTGCACGGGCTTTTTCGAATGGCATCCCGCTGCCGCAATTGAGGGAGTTCATCCGCTATGAGGCGCGCGCGCTTCCTGATCCCGAGTCTTTTCGCCGCCGGTTTCGGCGCGCCCACCGACGCGCTCGCGGCTACGCCCCAGCTCAGCTCAGGTAATGACGATCCTAATAAGGCGACGCTGTTCGACATCTTCAAGCAGGGGCATCTGGTGACGCTCGCCGAACATCGCAGCCACAGAAGTCACCGCAGCCATAGCAGCCATCGCTCTGGTAGCGGCGGCCATTACAGCCATACCAGTCATCGCTCGAGCACGGGGGGCAGCTATGGCGGACCGTATACGCCGCCGGCATATGAGACTCCCGAACCGGTCACACCGCCACCGCCGCGTCGCATCCTGCCGCTGCGTAGCGCCCAGCCCGGTGAGGCGACCCCGCCCCCCGCAGACACTTTGCCGACGCTCAGCGGGCGCACCGAGCGGTTCAAGTCGATCGTCAAGCGCGTCCAGATCGCCTTGCTGGCACAGGGCTATTATCAAGGCGCGATCGACGGCGTCGTCGGTCCCGGCATGCGCGCGGCGATCCGCAAGTTCCAAGGCGCCCGCAACCTGCCGGTCACAGGCACGATCACGACCGAGGTTCTGGATGCGCTACGCGTATCCAGTGAGTGACGGACGGCCACGCCCGCTTTAGCGAACTGGCCCCCATCCTCCCATGGAATCAATCGATGGTATATGAGCGCGGCAGCTTTCGGGGTTAGCAACTGGGCAGCTGAACGGCAGTTTTTAGGGCGCATAGCCGACGCTACTTCGTCGGCTGCGTGTGCGCTTTCTCGCGGTCGACAGTCTCGTTCCAGCGATCTGGATTAGCCCTTGCCATCATCCGCTGCCCCCCGCTCCACATATCGGTCCCCAACGTTCGCGCTGCCATTCGCTCTGGGACAGCCCAGCTCGCAGGCAATGAACGTGCGATAGCCCCTGGCAGAATTGCAAACGTCACCATCCCAGCAACAGCGAACGCGATACGGTTGTGCAGCAACTCGCGGTCCTGCTCCCCGGCCGCTCGCGATCTTGCGATCATCGCGTCGATGCGGCCAGCAGCTGTGTTGATGGCCGCGGTGGCACTCTCCAGCATGCGTTGATCGCTCGAGCGAGCGTCGCCCGCAGCCTTGTCAATCTCGCTGGCAAGAGTCTCGGGCGTCAGCCTCATCGCCGGCTGCTCCCATACCTTCTTTGCCCAGACGCAGACATCCTCCAGCCGCTTGGCGATCGCCTCCAGGCTTGGCGCGTAATCGGGCTGCGATGTGCGTTCATCGGTCATCCGCTCGATGGCGCGGCGAAGCAGGCTGATCTCTGCGCGAAGCTCGCCGAAGGCGTGAGCAGCGAGGTTGGCGTCGGCGTCTTGGGTGCTGTCCTGGTCCATCTGGCAGCTTCTATCGTCCAAGTCCGCGACCACGCGAGGGGCCGAGCCAGTCCTGGATGTCGTGGGATATCGAACCCCCTCCACCGGACCGAATCCCAAGCTCGGGGAGCCGTTTCCGCACCAGCGACTCAGCCTGAGCATCACGTTCGAGGCTCTTGCCGAGCGCGCTCATCCGCTGCCCGATCGCGCGAAGGCCGCCCTCATCACCTGCCTGGCGAAGGGTGCGGTGCTGCCTGGCAAGCTTCTGCCACTCCTCCACGAACCGATCCGCGCGAAGTTCAGGGCTGGCCCGTAGTTCCGCCTCCAGCGCCATCGCGCGGATGGCCGCGTTGGTTCGGCCCTGAGCGGCCTCACTGATCAACCCCATATCGCGCGTGAACGCCGCGCGCAGATCACGCGCGGCGTGCGGGCGGACGCGGTCGATCGCCTCGCAGGCTTTCTCGTAGGCGATCCGCTGATGTGGCAGCTCGGCATATCCGTCCTTGCGGATCCGCAGGATGTCATCGGTTGCGCGAGCAAAGCGCTGCACGGCGCGCTCCAAACTGTCCGGCTCAGCAGCAGGCACCGGCACCTGGACGCGAAGCTTCAGGCCATCGAACCTTCCTCGCGCCTGTGGCGAAGAGGTGGGTCGAAGGTCGAGTCCGGCAAACGGGTCGCGCGCGGGCGCTGCCTTCGCCTTCCGCACGATCGGCTCCGGCAGCCAGATCTGGCGCCTCTCGGCAAAGGTCGGGGCGTAATCCGACGCCATATCCTTGCTGCGTTCGCGCGACAGCGTGCGCACCAGCTTCGATCGATCGGCGAAGTCGTCTCGCCCGTAATGAAGGTCCACCTGGTCGCGGTGCCGCGACAGCGCGACATAGGCCGCATGGCGGTCGAGCCCCGGCGTCGCCAGCACATGCACGCGGTCGACGGTGACACCCTGCGCCTTGTGGACGGTGGCAGCATAGCCGTGGTCGAGCTGGTTGTAGTCCTTCAGGTCAAAGGCGACGGCGCGGCCGTCGTCCAGCATCACCGCCATGCGGGCGGCGGTGACGCTCTGCACGGTGCCAAGCGATCCATTCTTTACGCCTATACTTCGCTCGTTCTTCAGGAACATGACGCGGTCGCCAGCCGCAAAGCTGCGCTGGCCTCGCTCGACCCGCAGAGCAACATCATCTCCCAGCTGCCCGGCCTCGCGCAGCCGCTCACGCGCTGCCTCGTTAAGCGCCTGCACTTCATCCCTGGTGTGGGTCAGAATGATGCGTGTCGCATCCGGCGCCGCGGCACGATCGCGATCCCAGCGATCGATGAGATTTGCACGCGCCGCCTCTCGCGTCTCAGCCGCGTGAACATGCCCACGCTCCTCATAGCCATGCAGCGCCTCGGCCGTCCGCCCCGTCGCCAGTTGCCGCGTCGCATCGCGCTGCCAGTCCTCGCGCTGGCGTCGGATCTCGGTGATCTCGACGCTGCCATGCCGCTCGGCGATGGAGCGGAACGCGGCACCCGCCTCGATCGCCTGCAGTTGCTCGGGATCGCCGACCAGCACGACCTTGGCGCCGCGCTTCTCGGCTTCGCCGATGACGCGCTCCATCTGCCGCGATCCGATCATTCCGGCTTCGTCGATCACCAGCACATGACTGGAAGTCAGCACGTCGCGCCCTTGTGACCATTGATGCTCGATGCTGGCGATCGTGCGCGAGGCGATGCCCGAGCCGCTTTCGAGGTTCTCCGAGGCGATGCCGGACAGGGCGAGGCCCTGCACCTGGTACCCGGCCGCTTCCCAAGCCTCACGCGCGACCCCGAGCATCGCCGACTTGCCAGTGCCGGCATAGCCGGTGACCGTCGCAATATCGGCCGAGCGCACTATATGGTTGAGAGCAGCTGACTGCTCCCCCCCGAGGGTCAGACCGCGCCTCCCGGCGGCGTTGATGGCTTTGTCTAGCATCGCCGTCGGGAGATGATGGTCACGCCGAGATGCCAGCCGATCGGTGGCGCGCTCAAGCCGCTGCTCGGCCTCGATCATGCTGCGGCTGGTGAAGCGATCCTCGCCCCTTCCATCCTTGCCAAGCGCGACACAGTCCGGCGACGCGCGAACCGCGCTCATCGCCTGGTCAAACTGTTCCTTGCCGTCGATATGCCGGTGTATGAACCGCGCCAGATCCCGCGTGGTGAAGGTGGCCTGATTGTGCGTGATCGCATCCAGCGCAACGCGTGGGTCGGCGATGATCTTTGCGCCGTTCGAACGCGCAATCTCAAGGTGCTCGGCATGCCGCTCGGACTCCAGCCCGTGGGCTGCCATCCGCGATGCGGCCGGCCCGATCTTGTGCTGCGGCTCGAGTTCAATGCCCTGCGCCTCCAGGGAGCGATGATCGATCCGAGTATCGATATCGAGTTCGGCCAGCCGGGTGTTGACGTGCTCGGCCCAGCGCTCGCGCCATTTCTCCAGCAGGTCGGTGCGATTCCAGTCGCGGTTCTTGGGGCCGAAGCCGTCCTTGCCGACCTCGCGCGTGGTCAGCATGACATGGCCGTGAGGTTTCGGCTCGCCATCCGCCCCAACATCCCAATGCACGTTGAGGTCAGCGATCATCCC
Organism: Sphingomonas sp. BL-S-25; assembly: GCF_055521555.1. Lineage (NCBI taxonomy): Bacteria > Pseudomonadati > Pseudomonadota > Alphaproteobacteria > Sphingomonadales > Sphingomonadaceae > Sphingomonas > Sphingomonas sp. BL-S-25. The sequence continues at coordinate 1,974,508 of NZ_CM145486.1, read as the reverse complement.
TCGCGCAACGAACTCACGCTCGACGAACTCGCGCGCCAGCCGAATGCCCTCGGCCTGGTCCAGCTCGCGCGGGAGCGCGAACTCCACCTCGCGGGCCAGCTGCGCGTCCTTGCGCAGCTCAGCCGCTTCGACCTCATTCCACAGTCGCTCCCGATCATAGAGATAGTCCGGCGCCCCTTCCGGCAGCAGCACCTCGGAGTGCACGACGCCCGGTTTGTTCGAGAAGTCGTGATGGCGATCGAGCCGCTGGTCGTGCAGACGCGATGCGGAGCGATAGGCGGCAGACGCAAGCGCCGACGACCCCGATGCGCGGGAGATGATCTTGGCGGAGAAGTGGTAGATCGCCATGGCGGCAATCCACTTACACTACACAAGCGACGTCGGCACGACGTATAAGCGCGCCCTCAAAAGAATTCATCTTTTTCGGGACTGATTTGTCCCACGATGTTTCACACCATTTGCGCTGATCGACCGCGTTACTAATTGAAGCATCCCATACGGTCAATTGAGGACGAGTCCATGCGCAAACCCCGCGACTATGATTCGGAGCTGCAGGCGCTTAGCGACAAGGCGAAGCAGCTGAAGGGCCGCAAGCTGCAGCAGCTCGGCGAGCTGGTGATCGCGACAGGCGCTGACGCGCTTCCGGTCGAGCAGCTTGCCGGCGCGTTGCTGACCGCAGTCGAAGCTAAAGAGGCGGCTACCAAGGAGGGCTGGCGCAAGCGGGGTGCTGCCTTTTTTCGCGGCGAACGAACCGCTGACAAAGGCGCTGGCAGTGACGCGCAGCCAGGCGCGTCGAATGCTGGCGGCGCGCAACCGCCTGCAGGCGGTGATCGCGCGTCATGACACGCGAGCCTGGGTCGTGAAGCGTCGCGAAAGAACCCGTCAGTTGATCGAGCTCGGCGGCCTGGTTGTGAAGTCCGGGCTGGTCGAGCTGACGGAGGATGATCGCGCTGTAATTCTCGGCATCCTGGTTGAAGCTGCAGCGATGTTGAACGGGCACGATGCTGAGCAAAAGACGGTGCTCTGGCGTCGTCGTGGGCGGCGCGCATTCGACACGCTAGCAACTGATAAAATGGCTTAAACTTGATTCAACCTTTGCATTGCTACACAGAGCGGGAAGCTGAAGCGCTTGTCATGAACAGCGCGGGCGCAAAAAACATAAAGCGGGAGGTCGCTAATGTCCGAAGAAACTACCTTGAATGCCGTCGATCTCGCGACGGAACTGACCATTGCCTGGCTGGGCAATCAGAACAATCGCGTCTCGGCTGAAGACGTGCCTGCGTTTCTGCGCACCATGCATTCGACGTTGAGCGAACTGGCCAGCGGCGGATCCTCGACTGGAGCCGGTGAAGAAACTCCGCCAGCGACCGAATATACGCCAGCCGTGTCTGTGCGTAAGTCGCTCGCGTCGAACGATCACATCATCTCGATGATCGACGGCAAGCCGTACAAGACGCTCCGCCGCCATCTCTCGACCAACGGCATGACGCCGGAAGAGTATCGTGCGCGCTACAACCTGAAGGCCGATTATCCGATGGTTGCGCCGAGCTACTCGGAAGCGCGCCGGGCGATGGCGCACAGGATTGGCCTCGGCGCCAAGGGTCGCGCAGCGCGCAACGCAGCTGCTTCCGCTCCTGCTTCAGCAGCGACCAAGACGCGGAAGCCGCGCGCAAAAGCAGCTGAGAACGCATAGCCAAACCGCGCCGGGTGCCTGCACCCGGCGCGCCGATTTACGCAGCCGCGCTCCGCTCAAGCGCAGCGATGCGCTCTTCGCAGATTACCTGCACGGCTTGGCCCAGAACCTCGACACGCTCGCTGAGCCACGCCAGTTCCTCTTTGCTGATCCGATAGTGCTTCGAGTAGCGCGCCTTCACATAGGCTTCCTTGAGCTTCTCGAAACGAGATCGATCAGCGCGAACATCGCGCGGCCAAGCATCAACCAGCCGCCCGTCGATGCGCTCAGCCTGCGTGCGCAGGAAGCCGATATTGTGGGTGTGCGGGGTGTAAAAGGTGCAGACCAACAGGACGCAATGGTAGAGGCGCTCGGCGGTCTGGTGGAGATCAAACGCGGCGTCTTTTAGGAAGCCTTTCGACACGTCGAATTGCGCAATTTCGAACCGCTTCATTGCGGATGGGAACCACTCTTCGAAATACTCGCGCGCCATCGCCAGCGCCTGCACTGGCGTCTTCGGCTTCGGCTCATGGAAGTCTGTGTCCTCGCTCTGATAGAGCGCGATCCCATCGCGAGCGACATCCATGAAGAAATAGCGCCCATGCGCGAGCCCATCGTTCACCTCGCGCAGCGTGTGAACGATGAAGTTGACCGGCGTGCGCAGCGTCTTCGTGATCGCCAATTCGCGGTTGAGCCGGTCCTCGGCGCTGGCCCAAAACTCGACCCGGTCGGTCAGCTTGTCGTGATTGACGATGATCAGAAGATCAAAGTCGGACTGATAGCCTTTGGCAGTGTGCGGCTCGTCGACCCAGCCGCCACGCGCGTAGCTGCCATAGAGAACGACCTTCAGGATGCGCGCGTTCTTCTTCCAGTCGCATGTCGCGATAGCGGTCGTGTCGCCAAACTCCTCGAACAGAATCTGGACGACGCGTTCAAGCTCGCGCTGCTTGGCAGCCGGCAGATGATCGAGGCTGGTCCTCATGATCCCGATCCTAACGTTGAGACAGCGCGGCGTACACCTCGCCCGACTCCAGCGGGCGAGGTGTCTCGCTGGTCATGGGAATTGGCTTCGGTCAGCACGGTCGAGCGCAATCAGCACGTGCGCAATCACCTTCTCGACATCCTCGACGCTGCAGCCATGGAGCGCAGCTGCCTGGACATAGTCGAGATTGTCAAAGCGCACCGACCCGAAGATCGCCCGATCCCGCTCTGGAAGCGCACGAAAGGCCCGGCGCATGCGCCGCAGTCGCAGCCAGCCGATCACGACGAAGCCTCCTGGTCGGGCGCGAACGCCAGCAGATAATCCGCTGCTTTGCTCGCCGCGCTCGCTGCCCGGACGATCGCCTTGTCGTCGCCCCGCAGCACCTCGAGCCAGCTGCCGATATAGTCAGCATGTCGCACGCTCGGCTGGATCGACAGGGAAGCGCAGCTGAAGGCGCTCGCCATCTCGGCAACCAGTTCCTCGCGGGCATAGTCCGCGCTGCCGAACGCGCCTGACTGATTGCGATCCAGCCGCGAGCCATGCCCGGTCCAGTGGCCCAGCTCATGCAGAACAGTCCGATACCAGTTGATCCGAACCGGAAATGCCAGCTGCGGCGGCACGGCGACATAATCGGCGCCGGGGCTGTAATAGGCCTCCCCTCCCCCTACCCGGACGTCGGCACCGCTCGCGTCGATCAGCGCATGTACCTCCGGCACGCAGTCCATCGGCCCGACCGGCTCTGCCTGAACCTCCGGCGTGAGCTTCTTCGGCAGCCCCTCGCACTGGTCGATGTTGAACACAGTGAAGCGCTTGAGAAACGCAAGCTGCCGCGCCTCGCGGTCCTCGCTTTGCGCCCGCTCTGCCTCGTCCCTCGGCGTGAAGCGGTCGGCATAGCAGATCGTCGTGCCCCGCTCGCCCTTGCGGACAGTGCCGCCCGCTGCTTGTGCCTGCCGGTAGGTCAGCCAACGTTGAGAGGCATATTGCCCGTCGATCACCGCAGCCCACAGGATCAGGACGTTGATCCCAGAGTAGCGCCGCCCGGTCACGGCATTGGCAGGCATCGCGCAGGGACAGGCCGCCGCATCCCACGGCTGCACCCAAGGCAGACGTCCCTCTTCCAGCTCGGCAATCACCCGCGCGGTCACCTCGGCATAGAGGCTCGCTCTGGTATCGGTCCTGGCAGTCATGCTCCTCACTCCTCAAAACCACCGCAACCGGCGCCGGAATGGCGGGAGGTGGGCGGCAGGAGCAGACCGGCAGTCTCGCCGGCAGAGGCGGGCTGCACCCAGAGGGCCGAAACATAGTGGAGGAGCTGCGCGCAGCGCAGCTTGCTGCCCGCCGCGGCGGGACTAAGGGCAGCGACGCCCACCTCCCGACAGTTCGAGTGCCGGAGGCCCACACGCCGCCGCGCACCGCGCGGCGACCGCAGCGACCCCGCGCGCCAGCGCCAGGCTCGCAACTGCGAGCCGCATCAAGGCAGCGCTCTCGTATCCGAACGGCCGTCGCCGCGGCGTGCGCTCGCCTGCCCGTGAGCCAGCCGTCGCGGCGCCCTCCGGCCGGATCGAGTGCGCTACGCGCCAGAGCAAAACGATCCGCGGCCCCTGACGGCTTCGCAGAAGGCCGTCAGCGTACGCCCAGTTGAACCCGCGTTCCGCTGCCGGCGCCAGCCGATCCACGTCAGCGATCGCCACCCGAATGGGCCGAGACGCACAGCGACCCGGCGACGCGCCAACGTCGTAGAGCGCGGCCACGCCAATGCGTGGGACGCCCTGACATGTGCGCTCCCCAAAATGGACCCTACGCTATTACCCGTTTTTCACCGCCGCGTCCCGACATGCCCTTGGCTGCACCAGAGAGGGTCTGCCCAGCGCCCATCTTTCATGGCCATCTAGACCAAGGGAGCACCACTCAAACGCAAGCAATGTGAGGCGATACCATGCAGACCGAAACGCCAGACCGGATTCTCCGCATCAAGACCGTCCTCGAGCGCACCGGCCTCAGCCGATCGACCATGTACCGCAAGATGCAGGCCGGCACGTTCCCCCCGAACGTCCAGATCAGCACCCGCTGCGCAGGCTGGCGAGAGTCAGCCATTGACGCTTGGCTGCGCAACCCAATGTTCTATTCTAGAGACGACTAATCTTGGAATGCAGCATTGCGCTCCAATCCCGGCCATTCCGGCGCGGATCGCGCAATCATTACCGTTAACATTCTTCCGATCATCGTTTGATCGTCGAAGGGTCGAGTTCCTTACACATCTGAATGCCGCCCGTGAGAGCGTCGTAGTGTCAGCGCCGAAAGGTCATATGAAGGGTACCGCTTTCAGCGACCTCGGTACTGACCGTAAATTCGGCCTCCAACCCGCGCAGATCGTCCCATAGCCTTATGCCTCGCCCAAGAAGGATCGGCGCGATCGCGACATGAAGGTGATCGACAAGCCCGGCTTTGATGAACTCTCTAACGATCGTCGGCCCACCGCCGATGCGAATGTCCTTTCCGTGAGCGATTGATTTCGCCTTTGCGAGCGCTTCGGACGGGGTGGCGTTGATAAAGGTGAAGCTTGTGCCGCCAGCCATGCTCAACGGGGGGCGAGATTGGTGGGTCAGCACTATGACAGGGCAGCGGAACGGCGGCTCTTCGCCCCACCATCCGCGCCATTCCGGATCATTGGGATGGTCGTGCAGGCCGAACTTGCCGGCGCCCATGATCTCAACGCCGATATTGTCGAAATAGTGCTGTGCGTACCGGTCATCCACGCCGGTCGTTCCCTCGCCACTTGTATCGTGCAGCACGCGCTCGCGAAAAGTCTTGGTGGCGACATAGGCTCCTACAAGCCGGGACCAGTCCTCACCGAACGGGTTGCCGGAGGTTTGATCCGTCGTGGTGGCGAAGCCATCCAGCGAAATAAGAAGGTCGACACGCACTTTCACGCCATTCTCTCCAAACTAAGGTGGGTGCCTTAGTAAAGATCGACATTGGTAAGGCAACTACCTTTATAATTGGCAGGCGCTGGCCGGTTGGCTATCGCGAAGATATGCCGACCCATACCAATCCGCTCGACCTTGCCTTTCACGCCCTCAGCGATCCGACGAGACGCGCCGTTCTGTCGCGTCTCGCTGAGGGAGAGATGTCGGTGGGCGTCCTGGCCCAGCCCTTCGGTATGGCGCTCCCGTCGTTTGCCCAGCATCTTAAAGTGTTGGAGCAGTCAGGTCTGATCTCGAGCGAAAAGCGGGGGCGCAGTCGGTGGTGCCGGCTGACGCGGTCACGTTTCGAGGAAGCTGCGGACTGGATGGAGGCGGAACGCCGGCAATGGGGCGAGCGACTTGATCGGCTAGAGAGCTACCTAGACGCGAACAGGGAAACCGAAGCATGACGACCTCGTCCGACGCATGGCCGCTCGACCGTGAAGTGGTAGTCGTCAAAGTGTTCAGCCATCCGCGGAGCAAGGTGTTCGCAGCTTGGCTTGATCCCGATGCCCTCGTCCAGTGGTACGGTCCGGAAGGTTTGCATATCGAAACACTTGAGGCGGATTTGCGCGAAGGGGGAATCTGGAGGTTCGATATGGTCGGCGTCTTCGAGGGGAAGCCACAGCGCTTTCCCAATCTGATGCGCTTCATAGAGATCGCGATAGACGAGCGGATTGTGGTGGACTACGGCACGTCCGCTTCCGACGATCCCGATCGTTTCCGCATGACGATCACCTTTGACGAGCAGGCAGACGGGAAGACCGTGCTGACGCTACGCCAGCTCCATCCCAGTCGTGAACGCCGACAGACAGTAATCGGCTTTGGAGCGGTGGAGTATGGATTGCAGACCCTCGACGGTCTAGCGGCTTGGCTATCAGCGCGCTGAATGGCTGCGGGACTGTCAGGAATTCTGTGCGTGAGGCCATAAGATGGAATTGGAAGGACCATCGATATGGCGATCGACAAGGAAGTGCTGGACCAGCTGCTGGCTGGTCGGGATCCGCAGGAGCTGTTTGCGTCGGGGGGATTGCTTGACGAGTTGAAGAAGGCGCTGTCGGAGCGGATGCTGTCAGCGGAACTGGACGAGCATTTGGAAAGCGAAGGCGCCGAAGGCGCAATAAATCGGCGCAACGGCACGTCGCGCAAGACGATGCTGACGGGCACGTCGAAGGTGACATTGGACGTTCCACGCGATCGGTCTGGGACGTTCGATCCGAAGCTGATCGCCAAATATCAGCGCCGGTTCCCGGACTTCGACGACAAGATCATCTCGATGTATGCGCGTGGGATGACGGTGCGCGAGATCCGCGGGCATCTCGACGAGTTGTACGGGATCGACGTGTCGCCGGACCTGATCTCGACGATCACCGATGCGGTGCTGGAGACCGTCGCCGAATGGCAGGGTCGGCCGCTCGACGCCTGCTATCCGCTGGTCTTCTTCGACGCGATCCGGGTGAAGGTCCGCGACGAGGGCTTTGTCCGCAACAAGGCGGTGTACATCGCGCTCGGTATCCTGCCCGATGGCACCAAGGAGATCCTGGGCATCTGGATCGAGCAGACCGAAGGCGCCAAGTTCTGGCTGCGGGTGATGAACGAACTCAAGAATCGGGGCGTCGCCGATATCCTGATCGCGGTCGTCGATGGCCTGAAAGGCTTTCCCGAGGCAATCAATGCCGCGTTCCCGGAAACGATCGTCCAGACCTGCATCGTCCATCTGCTCAGAAACAGCATGAGCTTTGCGTCGTGGAAGGATCGCAAGCCGATCGCGCAGGCGCTGCGAAGCGTCTATCGCGCCGAGACGGCCGACGCCGGCCTGGCGGCTCTCGACGCGTTCGAGGCGGGCCATTGGGGCAAGCGGCACCCGGCGATCGCCCAGAGCTGGCGGCGGCACTGGAACCAGGTCATCCCGTTCTTCGCGTTCCCGCAGGGTGTCCGCCGGATCATCTACACGACGAACGCAATCGAGGCGCTGAACTCGAAGCTCCGACGGGCGGTGCGGACCCGCGGTCACTTCCCCGGTGACGATGCCGCGATGAAGCTGTTATACCTCGTCCTCAACAAGGCGGCCGACGAATGGAAGCGGCCGCCGCGCGAGTGGGCCGAGGCAAAAACCCAGTTCGCCGTGATCTTCGGCGAACGGTTCGTCATCTGATGACGGTAACCGGCCTCGCGCACAAAATATCGGACAGTCCCAATGGCTGCTCCTGACCGACGTTGCCCTACTCGGCCCTTTTTATGAACGACGCATTCTGGTCGCTAGCGGCCAGTCGGGATGTCTGGCGCTAACGACAGCTATAGCGCGATCCCAGCCTAAAAGCGGCTGGCCGCTAGCGGCTCATGGGCTGCTGGACCGCTTTCAGCGAAACCTGCCAGTCAGGAATGCGCCCCATCTTTGCCGTCCAGTGACGAAGCGGCTGATCCCAAAAGCTGCCATAGATTTATCTGGGTTTTTTGGCGGCGACGAGCGCGCGAACGTCGGCCTTGCCGACAACGAGCGCCGGCTTCAGTATTTGGGCTCAAGACTGTCGCCTAACGAGCGTGACGGCGACGGACAGTGTCGCGGAGTTCAACCTCTTGGATACAATGAACGAAGCAGCTAAAGCTCCGCTGACGTGGGTGGATATGACGGGGGCGTAAGTGACGGTCTTATTGGGGCCGATCGAATTCGACGAAAAGATCATCAAGCGCCAATTGCGCCGCGACCTTTTGGACGACTGGTTCCCCGATCCGCGCCGATTTGAGGACATGCTCGACATCGATCATGTCGAAGCCGTTCTCGTCGATAACTTCCAGCGAAATGAAGGAATGTTCAAGCCAGAGAAGCGCACGCTCTTCAACATTCCCAAAAGCAACTTCACACTGCGCTATGGCTTGGAGATCAGTCTCGCCGAACGTGCCCTTTATCAAGCGCTGGCCGCACGACTGGTGCCGCTATACGATCCGCTTATTCCCTGGAACGTATTCAGTCATCGAGCTGCCGAAAATGCAGACGGGCGGTATCTATTCCGACGCGCGATCCCCGCTTGGCAGGATTTCACCGGCGTGGTGCGCGACGGGCTGAGTGGAGCCCAAGTTTTGCTCTCGACCGATCTCACCAATTATTTCGAGAATATCGATCTCGAAAAGCTGCGGGAAACGCTCATCGAGTTGCTGCCTGAGTTAGCCGTCGATGCTGCCGAGAAGGCGATCGTACGTACCCACATCGCGACGTTGTTCGAGTGCCTGAAGAGCTGGTGCTATTCCGAGCGAGCCGGCCTTCCGCAAAATCGCGATGCATCCTCGTTCCTAGCCAACATCTATATGTTGCCAGTTGACCGCGAGATGATCGCTCAAGGCTATCGGTATTTTCGATACATGGACGATATCAAGATTGCTTGCGACAGCGAGCATCATGCGCGGAAGGCGCTCAAGGCGTTGAGCCTCGAACTGCGTCATCGTGGTCTTTCGGTCAATTCTGGAAAGACCAAGATTGTTCCCGTGGCCGACACCGAAGAAATTGCGGAATGCCTCGACGCGGGCGAGCCCGAACTGCAGCAGATCGACTCGATCTGGCAAACGCGGTCACTGCGATCGATCAGCCGTTCGTTTCCGCTGCTGAGCGATCTGTCGCAACGTTTGTTGCGCGGGGGAGAGGTCGGCAGTCGCGCCTTCCGATATTGTATTCGTAGACTCGAAGCGCTTGCGAGCTGTCCGGAGTTCGAGGTCCCCGAGGCGTACTTTGCCCCTATCACGCCTCTCGTCATCGATGCTCTCTCCACGAGTCCGGCCTCGACCGACGAGTTGGTGCGGTATCTGCGCGCCGTACCAACGACCGATAGCGATCTCGATCAAGTCGCGCAGCTGCTCCAGGATGGTGGGCGTAATTATTACACCTGGCAAAATTATCGGCTCTGGGCGCTGCTTGTGCAAAAGCAGTTCAACCGACCGGCGCTCGTCGCCTATGCGATGACGGTCGTTCGCGATCAGCCGGACTGCGCGACCCGGTGCGGCGCCACTCTTTACGCCGGCGCTTTCGGCACCAAGGATGATCGCATCGCGATCGCGGAGGGGTTTGGTGCTCTTGAATCCTTCATGGGGCAGCGCGTAGCACTGCTGGCGGTCCAGGAACTCCACTTCAAGCCGCATATTCGCGACCATGTGCGTCCGAGCCTGCGCAACGATTTGAAGAACGTCTACAAGGGTCTGAACCGCCAAGGCGTCTATGTCGCGCCGCCGCTGCCAGTTTCGATCACCCGCATCCTGGACACCGAGCGCGACTATGACTGACGTTTCAGTGCTGGCCTATGTGCCGGACCCGTTCGCGGTCCAGACTTCCCGGTTCCTTATCCGCAAACCTTCGGGCGAGTGTCTCCATGTCAATGCGCGAGAGCTGAGCAACTTTCCGACGCGCTTGCTCACATACGATATGCCGGCGTTGATCGACGACCTGCGCCGCCTCAAGCACCCACCGCCGGCCCAAATTCTGGACATGGGCGACGCATTGAGATTGCTCGTTGGCCAGCCGAAGGACGAGGGCGGGGAAAAGCAGTGGAATATCTGGCCGGTGCTGAAACGCCGTTTTGCCAACCATCTCGACGCCGATCGGTTTGAGCGCCTCGCTTTGTCGCGCGAGAGCCGTCCTGACCAAGAAGAGTTGTCGCGACTGCTGGAAGCAGCGGGGGCGGCCCTCGCTGACCTTTGGGAAAGCCTGGTGTGCCGTCTTAAGCGCCAAGGCGAGTATGACCGGCTGACGGCCGTGGAGTGGCCGTTGCAAAGCGCGTTCGCCTATCGTCAGTTCGAGGGTGTTCGGGTCGATGCCGCCGGCGCGTCAACGCTCCTCGAACGTATCTCCGCGGAGAAGTACGCTGCCTACCGCCGCGTCGCGGAGCATCTAAACAAGAGCCCGACCGGTCTAAACTACTGGAACGTTCAGGCGCATCTCAGCGACACCGACGTGGCCTACTTGATGGATCTTGATCCTGGCGGGCAGTTGCAGAGCTCGCTCGAAATGGCCTCGACTGCATCGCCTTTTGCCGAGGCGTTCGTGTCATTGATGAAAGCAGGGCGTGATGCGAGCATCGTCCGCCGGGCGCTCGGCGGATCCGATCGCCTCTTTCCAATTTTCCAAGTGCTGGGGACGGTCAGCGGCCGTATCCTAGTCTCCGACCCCTATCTCCAGCAACTCCGTCGCGCCTATCGATCACTGGTCGTTGCAGACCCAAATTATCGCCTGATCTATCTCGACTATGCCCAGTTTGAGCCTGGGGTACTCGCCGGCCTATCCTGCGACGCCCAGCTCATCGCGGCCTATAACGGCGGTGACCTATATACAGCACTCGCCAAGGTGCTCTTCGGGGACAGCGCGCAACGTCCAGTTGCGAAGAGAGTCTTCCTCGCCTTCTCCTACGGCATGATGCCGGATCGGATCGCAATGATGCTCGCGGGCAACGCGGCAGCAAACGAGCGGGATGCCTATGCTGCGAAGATCGCCAGCTTCTTTCAAGCCTTCCCGGACCTCGCGCACTTCCGCACCAATCAACAGGAGGCATTGCGAGCAGACGGTTATGTCACGAGCGTGTTTGGTAATCGGCGCCTGCGCACAACGACGGACGAGCAGCTGTCATTGAAGGAGCAGCGCTGGGCTATGAACCATCCTGTTCAGGCCACCGCGTCGCTCATCTTTAAAGAAGCTCTCAACGGAATCATCGCTGAGTTCGGAGTAGAGCCGGTGATCCTGCCCGTGCATGATGCCGTCTTGCTGCAATTTCCTGACGACGAGCATTTCGACGGGCGCGCGCAACGTGCGAGCGAGATCATGGTCGAGCGTTTCTCGCATCGGGTGCCCGGCGTGAGAGCTACGATCAAAGCAGGCGCATTCGCCGAGTGATCCCCTCCACCGGCGGGCTTAGACCTCGCAAGCGTGCAAGCGTCGCCGCGGGGGCATCAATGTCCGCTTTGGCAGCTCGTCCACTCAAAAGCTGCAAGACCGATAGCGGCCCATGACCTGACAGTCTAGATGTGAGCTTGAGCATTCCCACCATTGAGCGTCAGCGCGCTTAGGTAGGCAGCCCACTCTGCCAGCATCCGCCGCCGCGGCGTAAGGTACAGCGCGGAGTTATAGGCGCTACGCACATCGTCCCGATCGGCATGCGCCAGCGCCATCTCGATCCAGTCAGGCCGGTAGCACTCGGCCTCGTTGGCCCAGGTGGACGCGAGCCCCCGAAACCCATGCACCGTCTGCCGCCCGCGATAGCCCATGCGGTAGCACCCATAGATCATGGTGTTCTGGGAGATCGGTTGCCCCAGCTTGTCGCCGCCAAAGACATAGCCCTCGGTCGAGTACGCCTTCACGTCGCCTAGCAGCGCCACCACGTCGGGCGCCAGCGGCACAAGGTGCTCACGCTCCATCTTCATCCGCTCCGCCGGCACGCGCCAAAGCGGTTCGGCACCATCCAGCCCCTCAAACTCATCCCAACGGGCAAGCCGGGTCTCATTGGTCCGCGCCCAGGTCAGCAGCGTAAACAGCAGCGCAGCGCGGGTAACCGCCCGCCGCCGCGGCGTCTCATCGCCATCATAGCCGTCGATCGCCCGCACCAGCTGCGGCAGCTCCTGCAGCCCGACACGCGCCATATGCTTGGTTCGGGGCTTGGGCTTCAGCAACCCACTGAGGCAGGCCGCCGGATCATTGTCCGCCCATCCCTGCGGGATCGAAAAGCGAAAGATCTGGCTGACATGCTGCTTGAGCCGCCGGCTGACGTCCAGCGCACCGCGAGCCTCAACGCTCCGGACCATGCCCAGCACATCTGCACTGGTGATGCTGCGCAGGTCACGAGCGCCAAGCGCCGGGAAGGCATCCCGCTCGAGGCGCGTCATCAGCCGCGCGGCGTGCCCCGGATCAAGCGAGGCACAGCGGTTGGCATGCCACTCGCGGGCGGCAGCTTCAAAGGTCGTGACCGGCTCGGCCACTTCCTTTGCGCCAGGATCGCGCCCCTGCCCCAGCGCCACTTTGGCCTCGGCGCGGCGCAGCCGCGCATCGGCGAGGCTGACGTCCGGATACCGGCCAAAGGAGAGCAGCTTCTCCTTGTCGGCGAAGCGATACTTCATGCGCCAGAGCTTCGATCCGTTGGCGCGCACGAGCAGATAGAGGCCTTCGCCGTCGGCCAGCTTATAGTCCTTGGCGCGCTTCGTGGCGTAGCGCGCTTCCAGCTCCTTGAGGGGCATTGGGGGTACTCCTGCGGGTTGCAGGGGTATTACCTCCGAAAATACCCCCAAATGCAAACCGACGTCCTGGCATTTCGGGCGATCCGGTGACACGCTCGGAACGGCTCTGGGAGAGGCTAAGTCACGCAAAAACGGCACAAAAAAACCGCCTCGGGGTATCCTGAGACGGTTTGGTGTGTGTTGTGTTGGTTGCGGGAGCAGGATTTGAACCTGCGACCTTCAGGTTATGAGCCTGACGAGCTACCGGGCTGCTCCATCCCGCGTCAACCTGGTTGTGCCTGTGTGAGAGGCGACAAGTGAATGGGTTTTTCTGATCCTGGCTGCACAGGCTTCAATGCCTGGCGACGACCTACTCTTCCATCGCTTGAGCGATAGTACCATCGGCGCAGTCTGGTTTCACGTCCGAGTTCGGGATGGGATCGGGTGGGTCACAGACGCTATGGTCACCAAGCAATGAAGCTTGTGCAGCTGGATTGGGTTTTATCGATGCCCGTGCAAACAGGTGTGATGATTATCTTGATCGACGATCAGCCGTCCAGGGCTGTCGTTGATGGTGGGACTCATCAAGTGCGAATAGAGCAATTAGTATCGGTTAGCTCCACACGTTACCGCGCTTCTACATCCGATCTATCAAGGTCGTGGTCTTCGACCGCTCTAAGAAATCTTATCTCGAGGGAGGCTTCCCGCTTAGATGCTTTCAGCGGTTATCCCGTCCGTACATAGCTACCCTGCTGCGCCGTTGGCACGACGACAGGTACACCAGAGGTACGTTCAACCCGGTCCTCTCGTACTAGGGTCAACTCCTCTCAAATTTCGACGCCCACGGCAGATAGGGACCAAACTGTCTCGCGACGTTCTGAACCCAGCTCACGTACCACTTTAATTGGCGAACAGCCAAACCCTTGGGACCTGCTCCAGCCCCAGGATGTGATGAGCCGACATCGAGGTGCCAAACAACCCCGTCGATATGAGCTCTTGGGGGTTATCAGCCTGTTATCCCCGGCGTACCTTTTATCCGTTGAGCGATGGCCCTTCCACGAGGGACCACCGGATCACTATGACCGACTTTCGTCTCTGCTCGACTTGTCAGTCTCGCAGTCAGGCTGGCTTATGCCATTGCACTCTAACAGCCGGTTTCCAACCGGCCTGAGCCAACCTTCGCGCGCCTCCGTTACTCTTTAGGAGGCGACCGCCCCAGTCAAACTACCCGCCACAGAGGGTCCCTGAACCAGTTTCATGGTTCGAGGTTAGACATCAGAAAACAACAGGGTGGTATTTCACATTATGGCTCCACATCAGCTGGCGCCAATGCTTCAAAGCCTCCCACCTATTCTACACAGTTCCTTCCTAATGCCACTCTGAAGCTGCAGTAAAGGTGCACGGGGTCTTTCCGTCTAACCGCGGGTACTCCGCATCTTCACGGAGAATTCAATTTCGCTGAGCATGTCCTGGAGACAGTGGGGAAGTCGTTACGCCATTCGTGCAGGTCGGAACTTACCCGACAAGGAATTTCGCTACCTTAGGACCGTTATAGTTACGGCCGCCGTTTACCTGGGCTTCATTTCGGAGCTTGCACCCCTCCACTTAACCTTCAGGCACCGGGCAGGCGTCAGGCCCTATACGTCGTCTTGAAGCCGACTTAGCAGAGCCCTGTGTTTTTGCTAAACAGTCGCTACCCCCTGGCCTGT